>NZ_CP126170.1:520000-2920000 GCF_033170385.1 Xanthomonas rydalmerensis
ACCGAGTCTGATAAGGGCGCATAGTCGCGGGCAGTAGACCCGAAACCGGGTGATCTAGTCATGCCCAGGGTGAAGGTCAGGTAACACTGACTGGAGGCCCGAACCCACTCCCGTTGCAAAGGTAGGGGATGAGGTGTGATTAGGAGTGAAAAGCTAATCGAACCCGGAGATAGCTGGTTCTCCTCGAAAGCTATTTAGGTAGCGCCTCATATGTATCCTCTCGGGGGTAGAGCACTGTTATGGCTAGGGGGTCATCGCGACTTACCAAACCATTGCAAACTCCGAATACCGAGACGGACTGTATGGGAGACACACGGCGGGTGCTAACGTCCGTCGTGAAAAGGGAAACAACCCAGACCCACAGCTAAGGTCCCAAATTCACTGCTAAGTGGAAAACGATGTGGAAAGGCATAGACAGCCAGGAGGTTGGCTTAGAAGCAGCCACCCTTTAAAGAAAGCGTAATAGCTCACTGGTCGAGTCGGTCTGCGCGGAAGATTTAACGGGGCTAAGCAGTGAACCGAAGCTTGGGGTGCATCGCGATAAGCGATGCGCGGTAGAGGAGCGTTCCGTAAGCCTGCGAAGGTGGATTGAGAAGTCCGCTGGAGGTATCGGAAGTGCGAATGCTGACATGAGTAACGACAATGCGGGTGAAAAACCCGCACGCCGAAAGCCCAAGGTTTCCTTGCGCAACGTTAATCGGCGCAGGGTGAGTCGGCCCCTAAGGCGAGGGCGAAAGCCGTAGTCGATGGGAAGCAGGTTAATATTCCTGCACCTCGCGTAAGTGCGATGGAGGGACGGAGAAGGTTAGGTGTACCGGGCGTTGGTTGTCCCGGGGAAAGGCGGTAGGTTTGGATCTTTGGCAAATCCGGGATCCTTTAAGACCGAGCACCGAGACGAGTCTTTTAGACGAAGTCACTGATACCACGCTTCCAGGAAAAGCTCCTAAGCTTCAGCTTACGCAGACCGTACCGTAAACCGACACAGGTGGGTAGGATGAGAATTCTCAGGCGCTTGAGAGAACTCGGGTGAAGGAACTAGGCAACATGGCACCGTAACTTCGGGAGAAGGTGCACCCTTTTTGGTGGCTCGTGCGAGCTATAGCTGAAGAGGGTCGCAGAAACCAGGCCGCTGCGACTGTTTATCAAAAACACAGCACTCTGCAAACACGAAAGTGGACGTATAGGGTGTGACGCCTGCCCGGTGCTGGAAGGTTAATTGATGGGGTCAGCCGCAAGGCGAAGCTCTTGATCGAAGCCCCAGTAAACGGCGGCCGTAACTATAACGGTCCTAAGGTAGCGAAATTCCTTGTCGGGTAAGTTCCGACCTGCACGAATGGCGTAACGACAGCGGCGCTGTCTCCACCCGAGACTCAGTGAAATTGAAATCGCTGTGAAGATGCAGCGTTCCCGTGGCAAGACGGAAAGACCCCGTGAACCTTTACTATAGCTTTACACTGAACGTTGAGTTCGTCTGTGTAGGATAGGTGGGAGGCTATGAAACTGTGGCGCTAGCTGCAGTGGAGCCATCCTTGAAATACCACCCTGTCGTGCTTGACGTTCTAACCTAGGTCCGTAATCCGGATCGGGGACCGTGTATGGTGGGTAGTTTGACTGGGGCGGTCTCCTCCTAAAGAGTAACGGAGGAGCACGAAGGTACGCTCAGCGCGGTCGGACATCGCGCACTGTGTGCAAAGGCATAAGCGTGCTTGACTGCAAGATCGACGGATCAAGCAGGTACGAAAGTAGGTCTTAGTGATCCGGTGGTTCTGTATGGAAGGGCCATCGCTCAACGGATAAAAGGTACTCCGGGGATAACAGGCTGATACCGCCCAAGAGTTCATATCGACGGCGGTGTTTGGCACCTCGATGTCGGCTCATCACATCCTGGGGCTGTAGTCGGTCCCAAGGGTATGGCTGTTCGCCATTTAAAGTGGTACGCGAGCTGGGTTCAGAACGTCGTGAGACAGTTCGGTCCCTATCTGCCATGGGCGTTGGAGATTTGAGAGGGGCTGCTCCTAGTACGAGAGGACCGGAGTGGACGAACCTCTGGTGTTCCGGTTGTCACGCCAGTGGCATTGCCGGGTAGCTATGTTCGGAAGCGATAACCGCTGAAAGCATCTAAGCGGGAAGCGCGCCTCAAGATGAGATCTCCCGGGACACAAGTCCCCTAAAGGAACCATGTAGACTACGTGGTTGATAGGTCAGGTGTGTAAGTGCAGCAATGCATTGAGCTAACTGATACTAATGATCCGTGCGGCTTGACCATATAACCTCAAGATGCTTCCTCATTAAGCATCCCTTAGCGCGACACACGTCGATCGCTCTCACTCGCTCGCTACATCACACCCTATGAGAGGCTGGCGCCCATGCCGTCCTCGGTCCAACAACCGAGTACCGTGCACGTGGCGACACTCCAACCGTCTCCCTGGTGAAATTAGCGCTGTGGAACCACCCGATCCCATCCCGAACTCGGAAGTGAAACGCAGCTGCGCCGATGGTAGTGTGGCTCAAGCCATGCGAGAGTAGGTCATCGCCAGGGGCTTTACCCCAAATCCCCGTCCCAAAAGGACGGGGATTTTTTATTGCGTGAGAAAAATCCCTCGCACGCGAGCGCCGCGCGGCCAACGGCTCTACAGGGCTCTCTCTGCAGCGAGCCAAACGCCGCTCAACACGGCAGCAGATCTTCTTCGCTGGCCGTGCCGCACTGTGTGCATGTGCATGTGCATGTGCATGTGGACGAGGCGCTGCGAGACGGCGTGGATCGCGACTGCAGAGCACATGCACTCCAAATCTGCGCATACCTCGCACCCGCGTCACGCCGGGCACCGCGCACGATGCTGCGAGCCGAAGGCGCGGCCTTGCAGCGGCCTCAGGCTCCCCGCGATCCAGCTGTTAAGCAGCTCCAGGCCATTACGTCAGGCGGCCTCTGGCATGCAGCCGCGCTAACCAATTACAGCGTGCGGATGGGCCGCGTTACAGCGATCGACTGGTGACCATGGGAAGAATCAGCGGTGCACCAAGGCAGCAAAACGCGCAATTTCCGGAGCGCTTGCGACTGGAACTGCGCTCGGGTGCGTTGCACTCACACCCTGCCTTCTGTCGCGCTTCTCATTGATCGCCGCTGGTCATCCGCAGGGTCCGCTTTGCCGATGAAGTCCCGCCGTCTGCACGTCATCAGTGAAGTGCATCTACGTTCAGCTGAGTACGTGCGCCAGTCCACAACTGAGGGCGTCTAAAGCGGGTTTTGAACTCGCGCATCGCACCGTTCCATATGACGATGCGTGCCTTTCATGCCATGGCGCTTAGACTTTTTACGATTCCGGCGAACGCGTGCGCAGCATCTTCTGCCCGCCTCGCGCATCGTCCTTCGGCCCCTTTCACCCACCACGAGGCCTTCCCCATGAGCCAAGCCAATGGATACGCCGCCAAGGCATCCGATCAGCCGCTGACCCCCTTCACCTTCGAACGCCGCGCACTCGGCGCGCACGATGTCAGCATCGAGATCCTCTACTGTGGCGTCTGCCACTCCGATCTGCACACCGCGCGTAACGAGTGGCACAACACCCAGTACCCGTCGGTGCCGGGCCATGAAATCGTCGGTCGCGTCACCGCGGTGGGCGACCAGGTTGGCGCCTTCAAGGTCGGCGATCTGGCCGGCGTCGGCTGCATGGTCGACAGCTGCCGGCATTGCGCCTCCTGCGCCGATGGCGAGGAGCAGTACTGCGGGAACGGTTTTGTCGGCACCTACAACGGTCCGATGTTCGGCGGCGAGAACACCTATGGCGGCTACTCCGATCACATCGTGGTCGACGAGAAGTACACGCTGCACATCCGCCACGATGCCAAGCAACTGGCTGCAGTGGCGCCGCTGCTGTGCGCCGGCATCACCACCTATTCGCCGCTGAACCATTGGAAGGTCGGCCCGGGCAAGAAGGTCGGCATCGTCGGCTTGGGCGGCCTTGGGCACATGGGCGTGAAGATCGCCCACGCCATGGGCGCGCACGTGGTGCTGTTCACCACGTCGGCCGGCAAGCGCGAGGATGCGTTGCGCCTGGGCGCCAACGAGGTGGTGGTGTCGAAGAATCCCGACGAGATGGCGGCGCACGCCAACAGCTTCGATTTCATCCTCAACACCGTCGCGGCGCCGCACGATCTGGATGCGTTCCTGACCCTGCTCAAGCGCGACGGCACCATGACCCTGGTCGGCGCGCCGGCCGAGCCGCATCCGTCGCCGGCGGTGTTCAATCTGATCCTGAAGCGGCGCCAGTTGGCCGGTTCGCTGATCGGCGGCATCCGCGAGACGCAGGAGATGCTGGACTTCTGCGCCAAGCACAACATCGTGTCCGACATCGAGACGATCGAGATGGCGCAGATCAACGAGGCCTACGAGCGCATGCTCAAGGGCGACGTGAAGTACCGCTTCGTCATCGACATGGCCAGCCTGGGGCAGGCCAAGCAAGCGGCCTGAGGCGGTTGTCCGCGGTAGCGGTCGGCTACCGCGGGCACATCACGCGTCATGGCGCGGCCATGGAAGCCCGGGCAAGAGCATGCCCGGGCTTTTTTATTGGGAGCGTGCCGCTGAGATCGTAGTGTGCCGCAAGGGCAATGGAACCGTCGCCGCCAGGCGACAGATCTCGGCATCCTAGGGACGCAGTCACAGGGCGCCGCATGATTGAGGCAGCCGATACGCAGAGCGGTGCATGGACGCAGAGAGGGCCACGCGCTTTAGGGGGCGATGCTCCGTGTCGGCCGCGAATGCGGGTTGTCGCGATCGAAGAAAACCGCAAAGAACGCCAATCAGAATCGCTACGCTACCGACAGACACACCGACAGACCGACAGCCTACGATTTCGCGTTGCACATCGATGGGGCCGCGGACATCCAAGCGACCGGTGCGCTATCCGCCGTTGTAGGAGCGGCTTCAGCCGCGACAGGAGTGACCGGCTAAGCCCGTCGCGGCTGAAGCCGCTCCTACGGTTGTGTCTCGTATTGCTGCTCAAGGCGCCACGCAGTCGTTCCTGCAACGGCGCACACCGTAGCGCGCTGTCGGAGTGATTTTGATCGCAGCCGGACAGCGACAATCGAAATGCAATGTCGTCGTGTCCCATACGCCGCACGCCTGATGGCCTGCACATACGACAACGGCGCCGAAGCGCCGCTGCCATGGAAGCGAAAGATGTGCAGCCGACTACTTGCCGTTGGCAGGCGCCGTTGCCGGCAGCGACGTCCGCCTGCCCATCATCTTGTCGCGCGCGGCCTTGAACGGGTTGTCCGGGTACCAGTTCGGCCAGCTGTCGCCGGCCGCCAGTTCCTTGCCGACGCCATACACCGCCTGCAGGTCGTCCATCACGCCGTCGAGTTTCCAGGTTGCCGGGTCGTACTCGTCGGCCGGCGAGTGGTAGCGCTTGGCGTATTCCGCCGCGGCACGGCGTCCGGCCTCGATGCCACCGTCGATCAGGTCCTCACCGCCGTCGATGTACAGCGCCGGCACGCCGGCCTTGGCGAAGTTGAAGTGATCGGAACGGAAGTAGAACCCGCTCTGCGGCGCGTCTTCGGCATGCAGCACGCGGCCTTGTGCGGCAGCGATGGGCTTGAGCAGGTCTTCCAGTTGGGAACTGCCGAACCCGTTGACCACCAGGTCCTTGGCACGCCCGGCCACCGGCATCGCATCCAGGTTGATGACGCCGGCGATCTTGTTCAATGGGAATGTCGGATGCGCCACGTAATACTTGGAACCGAGCAGCCCCGACTCCTCCAGCGTCACCGCCAGGAACACCACCGAGCGTTCGGGCTTGGGTTGCTGGTGCGCGAACGCCTCGGCAATTTCCAGGATGCCGGCCACGCCGGTGGCGTTGTCGACCGCGCCGTTGTAGATGTTGTCGCCCGGTTCGCCATCGTGCTTGCCCAGGTGATCCCAGTGCGCCATGTACAGCACCGCTTCGTCGGCGCGGCTGCCGCCGGGCAGCACGCCGACCACGTTGCGCGAGGTCTTCTCGGCAATCGTGCTCTTCAGGTCCACCGAGAGTTTGGCCTTCAGCGGAATCGGCTTGAAGCCGCGCTTGCTGGCGTCTTTGTACGCCTGCGCCAGATCCAGGCCGGCGTCGGCGAACAGCTTCTTGGCGGCGTCGGCGGTGATCCAGCCTTGCACCGGGATGCGCGGCTCCGGATCGTCCTTCGCCGGCAGGTCGTACTGTGCGCCGGACCAGGAATTCTTGACCACGTCCCAGCCGTAGCTGGCGCCGGGCGTGTCGTGCACGATCAACGCGGCAGCGGCGCCCTTGCGTGCGGCTTCCTCGAACTTGTAGGTCCAGCGCCCGTAGTAGGTCATGCGCTTGCCTTCGAACAGGCTGCCTTCGCCGGTGTGGAAGCCGGGGTCGTTGACGAACATCACCACGGTCTTGCCCTTCCAGTCCTGGCCGGCGTAGTCGTTCCACTTCTGCTCCGGCGCGTCCACGCCGTAGCCGACGAAGACCATGTCGCTGCCATCGAGCTTGACCTCGGGGTGGCCGGTGCGTGTGCCCACCACCATGTCGGTGCCGAAGGCGAGCTGCCGCGCTGCGCCGTCGTGGGCGATGGTGAGCGTGGTGCTGGGTGCCGCCGTGGTCTCGGTCATCGCCACGTCCTGGAACCAACTGTCGCCGTTGCCCGGTTGCAGACCGATGCGTTGCATCTGGTCGCGGATGTAGGCGACCGTCTTGTCTTCGCCAGCTGTGCCGGGACCGCGGCCTTCGAAGGCGTCGGAGGACAGCGTCTTGACCAGTTCGGCGAAGTCCGCCGGCGCGATCCCGGTGGAAAACGCATGCGCGGGCGCCGGAGCGGGGGCGGGCGCAGCGGCTTGCGGCGCGGCGTCGGCGGCCGGGGCAGGCGCTTCGCGTTTGCACGCGGTCAGCGCCGCCGCCGCGGCCAGGCACAGCATGAGCTTGCGGGTCATGAGGGCTCCTGTTGGCGAGGGAACCCTGGATTCTATAGGCAAGCCGCATGCGCCCGGACGGGCGCGGCGACGCGGCACGGCTCAGTTGTTCGGCGCGGTGTCGCCGTCGAAGGGCAGCGCGGTGGCGCCAGTGATCGGGCCGGTCTTGGCGCTGCGGTGCACGTATAGGGTGACTTCGCGCTCGAAGCGCAGCGGGCCGTCGATCACCGCACGCGGGCCGACGATGACCCGCGGCTTGCGCGTGGGCTTGAACGACATGCTGAAGCTGGGCTTGTTGATCGAGATGCCGCCGCCGACATGCGAGTCGTGGCCGACGGTGATGTCGCCGTTCACCGTTTCGATGCCGTGGTCCAGTTGCGTGGCGACCAGGCCGATGCTGCCGTTGACGCTCTCGATGCCGCCGCTGACGCGGCCGCCGCGGTCGACGAAGATGCCGCCGTTGACGGTTTCGATGGAACCGGCGACCTGCGCGCGCTCGGCGAGGGTGATGCCGCCGTTGACCGTGGACAGGCCCTTGGTCTGCGCGCCGTCGGCGACCTTGACGCTGCCGTTGACCGTTTCCACGCTGCCCACCTGGGCGCCCGACTGCACGGTAATGCTGCCGTTCACGGTTTCCAGGTCGCCGTACTGCTTGCCAGCGTCGGCGGTGATGCTGCCGTTGACCTTGCTGATGCCTTCGTCCGCGAACGCCGGGCCGGCCGCCAGGGCCAGTGTCAGCACAACCGCCAGATGCATGCGTTTCATCCCTCACCTCCCGGGCGCCGGCGCTGCGGCAGCAATCAATCGTGGGGCGATCACAACACGCTTCGCTACAATCCACACCTGCCTGAAGTCACTGGACCCCCTCTTGCCCGTAGCCGCTCCTGTCCCGTTGCGTTCCGCCGCGCCCCGCGCGGTCGAGCGGCGTGCGCCCGGGCGCTGGCGCGGGCTGTTGCGCAGCCTGCTGGCGGCGGTGTGCTTGCTGACCGCAGGATTGGCCGTGGCGCAGAACCCGCGCGAGGCCGAGAAGCGCCTGGAGAAAGTGCGCGGCGAGCTGAAGAGCGTGGCCGAGGAACGGCGGCAACTGGAAGGCAAGCGCGGCGATGCCGCACGCCAGTTGCGCGATGCCGACGAAAAGGTCGCCGCCACCGGCCGCAGCCTGGCGCAGACGCAACAGGCGCTGCAGCGGCACCAGCAGACGCTGGCCGAACTCGAGCGCAAGCGCGATGGCCTGCGCAGCGGCTTGACCCGCCAGCGCGCCGAACTGGCGCAACTGCTGCGTGCGGCCTATGCCATCGGCGGCAATGCGCCGCTGAAGCTGCTGCTGGCGCAGGACCGCGTGGCCGACGCCAACCGCCTGCTGGCCTATCACCGCTATCTGCAGCGCGAGCGCGCGCAGCGCATCGCCACGCTGACCCACGAGTTGCAGGCGCTGGAGCAGGTGCAGCGCGAGGTCGTCGAACAGAAGCAGCAACTGAGCGAGGCCCAGCGCCGCCAGCAGGAACAGGCCCAGGCGCTGCAGCGCGACCGCAAGCAACGCGCCAGCGTGGTCTCGGAACTGGACCAGCGCTACCAGGACCGCAGCGAACGCGAGAAGGCGCTGGGCCAGGATGCCAAGGCACTGGAAACCCTGCTCGCCAATCTGCGCGCCGCCGCGGCCCGTGCCGAAGCCGAGCGTCGTGCCGCGGCCAAGCGCGAAGCGGCCGAACAGGCGGCGCAGGCCAAGGCCGCGGCGAAGTCCGGGCGTGGCGGCGGCAAGGTGCCGCCCAAGGTGGTCGCCTCGGCGCCGCCGCTGAAGGTCGGCGGCCTGGGCTGGCCGCTGTCGGGCGATCTGATCGCGCGCTACGGCGGCAGGCTGCCCGATGGGCGCACCAGCAGCGGCGTGTTGATCGCCGCGCCCGCCGGCAGCACCGTCACCGCCGTCGCCGATGGCACGGTGGTGTTCTCCGACTGGATGACCGGCTACGGCATGATCCTGATCGTGGACCACGGCAACGGCTACATGAGCCTGTACGCGCACAACGACACCTTGTTGCGCGACGCCGGCGCCAAGGTCAAGCGCGGCGATGCGGTGGCCAAGGTCGGCAATTCCGGCGGCCAGGGCCGCCCGGCGCTGTACTTCGAATTGCGCCGCAATGGCCAGCCGGTGGATCCGTCGTCGTGGCTGCAGCGCCGCTGAGCGGCGCCGGCTGCGCGCGTTCAACGCGAATTTAGCTCGGCTTCGCGCATAATCCGGGCAATCGCGCCGTGCACGGTGCGGGCCTTCCCCAATCGGAGTGCTTCATGCGCGTAGTCCTGTCCGCAGCCCTGTTGCTCGCTCTGGCGCCGCTGCCGTCGATGGCGCAACGCGCCGAGGCGCAGACGCCCACGGCCCCGGCGGCCAGCGCCGACGATCCCGATTCCACCGAATCGGCCAGTGCCAAGGTGCCGCTGGACGAGATCCGCCGCTACGTCGCGGTCTACAACGCGGTGAAGGAAGCCTACGTCGATCCGGTCGACGACAAGAAGCTGATGCAGTCCGCGATCCGTGGCCTGCTGCTGGACCTGGATCCGCACAGCACCTATTTCAGCAAGGAAGACGCCGAAGCGTTCGACGAGCAGACCAGCGGTGCCTACGACGGCATCGGCGTGGAGCTGCTGCAGCTGCCGGACAACACGCTCAAGGTGGTGTCGCCGATCGACGACACGCCCGCCGCGCGCGCCGGCCTGCGTTCGGGCGACATCATCATCGCCATCGACGGCAAGCCGATCAGCGCGGTCAAGGCGATGGAGCCGCTGCGCGGCGAGTCGGGCAGCAAGGTCGTGCTGACCATCGCCCGCGACAAGGTGGCCAAGCCGTTCGACGTGACCCTGACCCGGCAGACCATCCGCGTGGCCAGCGTGCGCAGCCGCATGCTCGAACCCGGCTACGGCTACATCCGCATCAGCACCTTCCAGGCCGACACCGGCGCCGATTTCCACAAGCAGCTGCAGCAGTTGCAGGCGCAGGCCGGCGGCAAGCTGCGCGGGCTGGTGCTGGACCTGCGCAGCAACCCCGGCGGCCTGCTGACCGCGGCGGTGCAGGTGGCCGACGACGTGCTCGACAAGGGCACCATCGTCAGTACCCGCGGGCGTATCTCGGTCAGCGATTCCAAGTTCGACGCCACTCCCGGCGACCTGCTCAACGGTGCGCCGATGGTGGTGCTGGTGGATGCCGGTTCGGCCAGCGCCTCGGAAGTGCTGGCCGGCGCGCTGCGCGACAACAAGCGCGCGCGCATCGTCGGCAGCCGCACCTTCGGTAAGGGCTCGGTGCAGACCGTGCTGCCGCTGGACAACGGCGACTCGGTCAAGCTGACCACGGCGCGGTACTACACCCCCAGCGGCAAGTCGATCCAGGCCAGCGGCATCGTGCCCGACGTGGTGCTGCGCCCGGAGGCCAGCGCGGAGGATGCCGACAAGCCGGCGGCGATCGCCGACTACAGCGAAGCGACCCTGCCGGGCCACCTGCATGGCGATGACGAGGGCGAGGAAGGCTACCGCGCCGGCGATGTGCTGCCTGGCGATGGTCCGATCGCGCAGGCGCTGGCCGAACTGAAGCAGCCCGGCGCCGTGGCGCGGGCGGCTGCGGCGGCACCGGCCGGCAAGGGCAAGGCCAAGCCGGCGCACAAGCCGGCGGGCGCGGTGCCGAAGGCAGCCCCGGCGAAGCCGCCGGCGGCGGAACCGGCCAAGCCCGATCCCGCCAAGTCCGAACCTGCAAAGACCGAGTCCGACAAGACCGAGCCTGCGCCGGCCTCCAGCCCCTGAGCCGGCCGCGGCCGCCCCACCGCCATCGCGCGCGGCTTGGCCGCTGCGCGGTGGCGGCCAGCGGCTCAGTCGGCGGCGCTGAGGACGTCGGGATTGGCCAGGCGTTGCGGCGTGCCGGCGGCGAAGGCCAGCACGTTGTCGAAGGCCGCGCCGAAATACAGGTCGTAGCTGCTATGTTCGACGTAACCCAGGTGCGGCGTCGCCAGCACCCGCGGATGCCGCAGCAGCGGATGCTGCGGATCCAGCACCGGCTCCTGCTCGAACACGTCCAGTGCCGCCTGCCCGGGACGGCCGGCCTCCAGCGCCGCCAGCAGCGCGCCGGGAGCGAGCAGTTCGGCGCGGCTGGTGTTGACCAGCAGCGCATCGGGTTTCATCCGCAGCAGGTCGTCCAGTCCGATCTGGTGGCGGGTGGCCGCGGCCAGGCGGCGATGCAGCGTCAGCACGTCGCTCTCGGCGAACAGCGCCTCGCGGCTGGCGGCGACCGCGAAGCCGTCGGCGCGCGCCTGCGCACAACTGTCCTCGCCGCCCCACACCTGCACGCGCATGCCGAAGGCACGGCCGTAGGCGGCGACGCGTCGACCGATCTTGCCGTAGCTCCAGATGCCCAGGGTCAGGCCGTCCACGCTGCGGCCCAAGTGCGCATCGCCGGTGGCCTGCCAGTGCCCGGCCAGCAGCGCATCGCGGTAGGCGGGCAAGCGCCGGCTGGCCGCCATCAGCAGCGCCCAGGTCAGTTCCGCCGGCGCCACCGGCGAGCCGACGCCTTCGGCCACGGCCACGCCGCGCGCGGTGCAGGCGGCCAGGTCGATGTGTTCGCCGATCCGTCCGGTCTGGCTGATCAGGCGCAGCTTCGGCAACTGCGCCAGCAGCGCGGCATCGATGCGGGTGCGCTCGCGGATCAGCATCAGCGCCTCGGCCTCGGCGGCGTGGCGGACCAGGGTTTGCCGGTCGGGCGCCAGCGCGGTCAGCACCTGCACGCTGTGCGCGTGCAGCCGCGCGAAGCAGGGCAGGTGGCGCACCGCATCCTGATAGTCGTCGGCGATCAGGATGCGCATCGACTCAGCGGGGTTTGCCGGGCATCGGGAACGGCGTGACCACCTTCTCACCGGTGGCCGCATCGCGGATCGTCGATTGGCCCTTCTTCTCCACTTCCTCGATGCGCACGATGCTCTGCATCGGCAGGTGCAGCGTCTTGGTGTCGCCGAACTCCTCGCGCAGGCGCTCCTCGGTGGGATCGATCACCAGCCCGTCGTGCACGTCGAACACCAGCGTGCCGATCTCGGTGAAGCCCCACAGGTGACTGCTGCCGACGTGCTGGCAGTACAGCTCGTAGACCTTGCCGTGGTTGAGGAAGGTCACTTTGTACAGGTGCTTGAACATGCGCGCAGTATAAGGCGGCCGTCGCCGCACGCGGCTCAGAAGCCCTTGCGCTTGCGCAGCCGTCGCGCGATCGCCGCGCGCACGTACAGCCCGTAGACCATGCCGAAGGCGAAGCCGGCCAGGTGCGCCGACCACGCCACCATGCCGAACGCCGGGCCGATGTAGGCGAATACCACCTGCAGCGCCGCCCAGGTGCCGATCAGCAGTGAGGCCGGGGCGCGCACGAATTCCAGGAACAGCCCCAGCGGCAGCACCACGCCGAGCTTGGCCCGCGGGAACAGCGCTAGATACGTGCCGATCAGCGCCGAGACCGCGCCGCTGGCGCCGATGATGACCCGGTCCGGGGTACCAACCGCGAACACCGCGGCCAGGTTGGAGATCGCCCCGCCGCCCAGGAACAGCAGCAGGAACCGCCACGGCCCCAGCACGCGCTCGGCGGGCAGACCGAAAATCAGCAGGAACACCAGGTTGCCGAGCAGGTGCGACCAATCGGCGTGCAGGAACAGCGCGGTGAACAGGCGCAGCACGCTGCCGTCCTGCACCGTCGCCAGCCAGTCGCGCGGGCTGCCGACCCCGGCCGAGAGCGCCCCCCAGTCCAGCCACAGGGTCGCGCGCGCCTCGTCGGGGCGGCTGATCGACCACAGGAACGCCAGCCACATCGCCGCGAACAACAGCGGGGTGGCCCAGCGCAGCGTGGTGCGTTCGCGGGAAGGGATGGAGACGAACATGCGAGAGAAAGAGGGGACCGGAAACCGCCAGGGACGCCACGATAACGGCTTCATCCGGCTGAACGCACGCCCACTCCACACGAAGCTGAACGCATCATGTCGTTATTGTTTAGTTAACGGTGCGGGGTATACTCGCATACGGCGTCGTATGTCGGGAGGGGACTCCGGCGCGCATTCCTGGGCCTGCTCGGCCCGGGCCTGCGCAGGCGCGAACACAGACAATTCGTCTTCCGGAGAAAAACTAGCCATGCAAAACGCAACCCAGTTCGTCCGTTTCACCGCTCTGGCCGTCGGCATCGTCGGCGCGCTGGCCATGGGCCAGGCGCACGGCGCCGCGTTCCAGCTCAAGGAGAACAGCGCCAAGGGTCTGGGCCGCGCCTTTGCCGGCTCCGGCAGCGCCCCGGGCGATGCCTCGATCATCGCCGTGAACCCGGCCGGCATGCGCCAGCTCGACGGCAAGGTGTTCCAGGCCGACGTCAGCGCCATCCAGTTCTCGGCCAAGTACCAGGGCGACGGCGGCACCTATGCCAACGGCGCGCCGATCTCCGGCGGCCGTGGCGGCGACGCCGGCATGATCGCGCCGGTTCCGGCCGTGTACTTCCACATGCCGTTCGGCGAAAACAACAACATGCACTTCGGCACCTCGCTGACCGTGCCGTTCGGCTTCAAGACCGAATACGACCGCGACTGGGTCGGCCGCTACAACGGCGTGAAGACCGAGCTGCAGGCGATCGATCTGAACTTCGCCTTCTCCTACGACGTCAACCCGTACGTGTCGTTCGGCGCGTCCGTGTTCGCCGAGCGCCTGGACATCGACCTGAGCAATGCCATCGACTTCGGCACCCTGCTGGCCGCGCGCCGCGTGCCGGGCTTCGCGCCGGGCAGCGCCGATGGTTTCTCGCGCATCAAGGGCGACAACACCGAGGTCGGCTTCACCCTGGGCGGCCTGTTCAGCGTCGACGAGCACACCCACATCGGCTTCAGCTACCGCTCGCAGGTCGAGCACAAGATCACCGATGGCGATGCCAACTTCACCGTGCCGGGCAATGCCGCCACCGTGCTGGCCTTCGCCGCGCCGGGTACCTTCGTCGACACCAAGGGCCGTGCCACGGTCAAGCTGCCGGCCAGCGCCACCGCCAGCTTCACCCACGACATCAACGAGCAGTGGACGGTGATGGCCGACGTCACCCGCACCGCCTGGAGCAAGTTCGACAAGGTCACCGTCGACTTCGCCTCCAACCAGCCGGATAGCGTGCTGGACTTCTCGTACCGCGACACGACCTTCGTCTCGCTGGGTGCCGACTACCGCATGAGCGATACGCTGACCCTGCGTGGCGGTGTGGCCTACGACCAGACCCCGACCACCGACCAGCACCGCGACGTGCGCGTGCCGGACGCGAGCCGCAAGTGGGTCTCGCTGGGTCTGACCTGGAAGCCGTCCCAGCAGGCCGAGTACAGCTTCGGCTACACCCACCTGTTCACCAGCGACCCGAGCATCGCCACCACCAGCGCCACCGGCAACACCCTGGTCGGCGACTACGACGTGAGCGGCAACGTGCTGGCGGCCTCGGTCAACTACAAGTTCTGATCGCAGACGCCTCGCAGTGCACGAAAAAGCCCCGCTTCGGCGGGGCTTTTTTTATGCCTGTCCGCGGCGGGCGATGCGCGCGGCGGCAGGCTGCGCTCGGCGCAGGTTCCGGGCGGAACGCTGCGCCGAGGGCTGGGGCGACTCAGTCGCCCAGCGTCAGCAACGAGGCGTTGCCGCCGGCCGCGGTGGTGTTGACCGTCACCACCTTCTCGGTGGCGAAGCGCAGCAGGTAGTGCGGGCCGCCGGCCTTGGGGCCGGTGCCGGACAGGCCCTGGCCGCCGAACGGCTGCACGCCGACCACCGCGCCGATCTGGTTGCGGTTGACGTAGACGTTGCCCACCGCCACGCGCGAGGCGATGCGCTCGATGGTCTCGTCGATGCGCGAATGCACGCCCAGGGTCAGGCCGTAGCCGGTGGCGTTGATCTGGTCGATCACCGCATCGAGCTGGTCGGCCTTCCAGCGGATCACGTGCAGCACCGGCCCGAAGATCTCGCGCTGCAACTGCGCCAGCGACTGCAGTTCGTAGGCACGCGGGGCGAAGAAGCTGCCGTGCGCAGTGGCCTCGTCGGTGGCGGCCACGGCGATCGGGCGCGCCTCGCGGTCCATGCGCGCGGCGTGATCGGTGAGGATCTGCAGCGCATCGGCGTCGATCACCGGGCCGACGTCGGTGGACAGCAGGCCGGGGTCGCCGACCTTCAGTTCGGCCATGGCGCCGGCCAGCATGGTCATCACCTTGTCGGCGATGTCGTCCTGCACGAACAGCACGCGCGCGGCCGAGCAGCGCTGGCCGGCGGAGATGAAGGCGCTGGAGATCGCGTCCTTGACCACCGCTTCCGGCAGCGACGAGGAGTCGGCGATGAAGGCGTTCTGGCCGCCGGTCTCGGCGATCAGCACGCCGATGGCGGCATCGCGCGCGGCCAGCGCGCGGTTGATCGCGCGGGCGGTGTCGGTGGAGCCGGTGAAGGCGACGCCGGCCACGCGCGGATCGCGGGTCAGCGCGGCACCGACGGTGGCGCCGTCGCCGGGCAGGAACTGCACCACCGCCTCCGGCACGCCGGCTTCGTGCAGAAGCTTCACTGCGGCATGGCCGACCAGGTTGGTCTGCTCGGCCGGCTTGGCGATGACGCTGTTGCCGGCGGCCAACGCCGCGGCGACCTGGCCGAGGAAGATGGCGAGCGGGAAATTCCACGGGCTGATGCACACGAACACGCCGCGGCCGTGCAGCTGCAGTTCGTTGGACTCGCCGGTGGGCCCGGGCAGGCGCTCGGGCGCGCCGAACTGCGCGCGCGCCTGGCCGGCGTAGTAGCGCAGGAAGTCCACCGCCTCGCGCACTTCGGCGACGCCGTCGGGCAGGGTCTTGCCGGCTTCCTTGACGCACAGCGCCATGAACTCGGGCATGCGCGCTTCCAGCAGGTCGGCGGCGTGTTCGAGGATGGTGGCGCGGCTGGCGGCCGGCGTGCGGTTCCAGGCCGGGTAGGCGGCCGCGGCATTGCTCAGCGCCTTCTCCACGGTGGCGGCATCGGCCGGCTTCCAGTGGCCGACGACCTGGCGATGGTCGGCCGGGTTGGCGACCGGGAGGGCATCGCCGGCGATCACCGCGCCGGGCACCAACGGCGCGGCATGCCAGGGCTTGAGCGCGGTGTTGAGCTGGTCGGCCAGCGCGCGCAGATCGTTGTCGTTGGCGAGGTTGGCGCCCATGGAGTTCTTCCTGTTGTGGTTCTGGCTGCGCAGCAGATCGACCGGCAGCGGAATCTTCGGATGCGGGATGGAAGCGAACGCGGACACGGCCTCGACCGGATCGCGGATCAGGTCTTCGATGGCCACGTCTTCGTCGGTGATGCGGTTGACGAAGCTGGAGTTGGCGCCGTTCTCCAGCAGGCGCCGCACCAGGTAGGGCAGCAGGTCCTCGTGCGAACCCACCGGCGCGTACACGCGGCAGGGCACGCCGAGGCGGTCGGCGGGGATCACCTCGGCGTAGAGGTCGTCGCCCATGCCGTGCAGCTTCTGGTGCTCGTAGTCGCGGCCGCCGGCGATGGCGCGCACCGCGGCGATGGTCTGCGCGTTGTGGGTGGCGAACATCGGATACAGCGCATCGCTGTGCGCGAACAGGCGCTTGGCGCAGGCCAGGTAGGACACATCGGTGTTCTGCTTGCGGGTGAATACCGGATAGCCCGGGTGGCCCTCGACCTGCGCGCGCTTGATCTCCGCGTCCCAGTAGGCGCCCTTGACCAGGCGCACCGGGATGCGGCGGCCGACGCGGCGTGCCAGGTCGGCGAGGAAGTCGATCGTGTACGGGGTGCGCTTCTGGTACGCCTGCACCGCCAGGCCGTAGCCCTCCCAACCGTCCAGCGAGGGATCGGAGAAGGTGGCCTCGATGATGTCCAGCGACAGCTCCAGGCGGTCGGCTTCCTCGGCATCGACCGTGTAGCCGATGCCGTAGGACTTGGCCAGTTGCGCCAGTTCCAGCACGCCGGGCACCAGCTCGGCCATCACCCGTGCGCGTTTGGCATGCTCGTAGCGCGGGTACAGCGCCGAGAGCTTGATCGAGATGCTGGGCGCGGCGAACACCGCGTCCTTGCCGCCGCCCTGCTGGCGCTGCGCCGCGAAATGCCTGCCGATGGCGTGGATCGCCTGGCGGTAGGCATCGAGATAGCGCTGCGCGTCCTTCATGGTCAGCGCGCCTTCGCCGAGCATGTCGAACGAATAGCGGTAGTTGGCGTTGTCGCCCTTCTTCGAGCGGGTCAGCGCCTCGCCGATGGTGCGGCCCATCACGAACTGGTGGCCCATGATCTTCATCGCCTGGCGCACCGCCAGGCGGATCACCGGTTCGCCGACGCGGCCGATCAGGCGCTTGAACGCGCCGGACACGTCGGCGCGGGTGAGGTCGTTGATCTGCACCAGCTTGCCGGTGAGCATCAGGCCCCAGGTCGACGCATTGACCAGGATCGAGTCGCTCTCGCCCATGTGCTTCTTCCAGTCCGCATCGCCGAGCTTGTCGCGGATCAGCTTGTCGGCGGTGTCCTGGTCGGGGATGCGCAGCAGCGCTTCGGCCACGCACATCAGCAGCACGCCTTCCTCGCTGCCGAGGTCGTACTGGCGCATGAAGGCCTCGATCGCGCCCTGGTCCTGGGCGCGGGCGCGCACGCGGGTGACCAGGTCGGCGGCCAGCGCCTGCACCTTGGCCTGGTCGGCCGCGGGCAGGCGCGCCTGCTCGAGCAGTTCGCGTACGTGTTCGGCTTCGTCCTTGAGCCAGGCGGCGGTGATCGCCGCGCGCAGGGCCTGCGGCGCGGGCGGGAGTTCGGGGGACAGCAAGGGCGAAGGAGACGCGGACGGCATCGCCGGAACAGAGCCGGCGCCAGGCAGAGCGTTCATGCGGGAAAGGCCAGGGACAGAGCCCGCTATTTTATGTCAGCGCCTGCACGCGCAGGGCGTCGCCGGCATCGTCGCGACACGGTCGATGGCGCCGAGGCTGAACGCGAATCTGGTTGCGCTGCAGCATTTTTTGTGGTGAACGCGCGCTTGCCGCCGCGCAGGCCGGGGGCTACCATCCAGGCGTGCTCGCGGCTCGGGCGTGAGCGGTTCGGAAGCGCGGTTCGACATGATCGAAATGTTTCCGTTTTCTCCGGAGGGGTCGGGTACGCAGCTGCGGCTGCGACCGCCGCGGGCGTTGAACGCCCGGCAATTCGTTCTGTTGTTCCTCGCACTGGCCGGGGCGATGTGGGCCGTGGCTGGGCTGGGGTGGCTCGCGGGCAATGTGTTCGCGCCTGCGTTCGCTCTGTTGCACAGCATCGTGGTGGCGCTCGCGCTGCATTGGTCGTGGCGCGGCGGCGAGCGCGAAGAGGATATCCGGGTGGGTCCGGCCTGCGTGGAAGTGACCCGTCCGAATGCAGGAACGCCAGCGTTCCGCGCCCATCCGCATTGGGTGCGGTTGCGGATCGAAGGCGACGACAGGGTGGTGCTGGCATCCAGCGGCAAGCAGGTCCGGGTCGGCGAGTTCCTCGGCCCCGACGAACGCCGGCAACTGGCGCAGACCCTGGAAGGCTTGCTCGCGGCCGTGACCGGCCGCAACCGATGACGCTCCAAGGGGTCTAGGCAATGAAGCAACGCGGCGGGTGGGTGCAACAGGCGGTCAGGGGCGGGATGGCGTTGGCGGCGGCGATGGCCGCACCGCTGGCGTGGGCGCAATCGGCTGATCCCAAGCCGTGGCAGCTCAACATGGGCAGGGGCGTCACCCAGAGCGCGCGCAATGCCTACGACGCGCACATGGTCGCGTTGTGGGTCTGCGTGGTCATCGGCGTGTTGGTGTTCGGCGCGATGGCCTATGCGATCTTCAAGTTCCGCAAGTCCAAGGGCGCGGTGCCGGCGCAGTTCAGCCACAACACCAAGGCCGAGATCGTGTGGACGGTGATCCCGGTGCTGATCCTGATCGTGATGGCCTGGCCGGCCACGGCCAAGCTGATCGCGATGTACGACACCCGCGATGCCGAGATGACGGTGAAGGTCACCGGCTACCAGTGGATGTGGCGCTACGAATACCTGGGCGAGAACGTCTCGTTCACCAGCCGCCTGGCGCGCAGTTCCGACCGGCTGCGGCAGAGCGGTGCGGTGCCGACGGTCGAACACGACCCGCACTATCTGCTGAACGTGGACAACCGGCTGGTGCTGCCGGTAAACACCAAGGTGCGCTTCGTCATCACCGCCGACGACGTCATCCACGCCTGGTGGGTGCCGGCGCTGGGATGGAAGCAGGACGCCATCCCCGGAATCATCAACGAGGCCTGGACCAGCATCGACACCCCCGGGGTGTACCGCGGCCAGTGCGCCGAACTGTGCGGCAAGGACCACGGCTTCATGCCGATCGTGGTCGAGGCGGTGAGCAAGCAGGACTTCCAGAAGTGGCTGGCATCGCGCAAGCCGGCGCCCGCCGCCGCGCCCGCGCCGGCCACCCCGACGGCGGCCCCGGCTGCCGCGCCGGCCACCGCCGCACCCGCTGCGGCGCCCGCCGATGCCCAGGCGCCGGCGGCCCCGCCGCAGGCGCGGCTGTCGCGTCCTCGTTCCGACTCGCACCTGACCGTGCAAGCCGCCTGATCTCCAGCATTCCTTTTCTGAGGTAGCCGCCATGGCCCATTCGGCAGTCGATCACCACGACGAGCACGGGCATCAGCAGAGCTTCGTCGAGCGTTGGTTGTTCTCCACCAACCACAAGGACATCGGCACGCTGTACCTGCTCTTCAGCTTCACCATGTTCGTCATCGGTGCGGCGATGAGCGTGGTGATCCGCGCCGAACTGGCGCAGCCGGGCCTGCAGTTCGTCAAGCCCGAGTTCTTCAACCAGATGACCACCGTGCACGCGCTGGTGATGATCTTCGGCGGGGTGATGCCGGCCTTCGTCGGCCTGGCCAACTGGATGATCCCGCTGCAGATCGGCGCGCCGGACATGGCGCTGCCGCGCATGAACAACTGGTCGTTCTGGCTGCTGCCGGTGGCCTTCACCCTGCTGCTGCTGACCCTGTTCCTGCCCGGCGGCGCACCGGCGGGCGGCTGGACCATGTATCCGCCGTTGATGCTGCAGGGCGGCTACAACGTGGCCTTCTCGGTGTTCGCCATCCACGTCGCCGGCATCAGCTCGATCATGGGCGCGATCAACATCATCGCCACCGTGCTCAACATGCGCGCGCCGGGCATCGACCTGCTGAAGATGCCGATCTTCTGCTGGGCCTGGCTGATCACCGCGTTCCTGCTGATCGCAGTGATGCCGGTGCTGGCCGGTGCGGTGACCATGCTGCTCACCGACAAGTTCTTCGGCACCTCGTTCTTCAACGCCGCCGGCGGCGGCGACCCGGTGATGTATCAGCACATCTTCTGGTTCTTCGGGCACCCCGAGGTCTACATCATGATCCTGCCGGCGTTCGGCGTGATCAGCGAAATCATCCCGACCTTCAGCCGCAAGCCGCTGTTCGGCTACCAGGCGATGGTCTATGCGATCGCCGCGATCGCGTTCCTGAGCTTCATCGTCTGGGCGCACCACATGTTCACCGTGGGCATGCCGCTGGGCGGCGAGATCTACTTCATGTTCGCCACCATGCTCATCTCCATCCCCACCGGGGTGAAGGTGTTCAACTGGGTCAGCACCATGTGGCAGGGCTCGATGACCTTCGAGTCGCCGATGCTGTGGTCCATCGCCTTCGTCATCCTGTTCACCATCGGCGGTTTCTCCGGGCTGATGCTGGCGATCGTGCCGGCCGACTTCCAGTACCACGACACCTACTTCGTGGTCGCGCACTTCCACTACGTGCTGGTCACCGGCGCGGTGTTCGCGCTGATCGCGGCGGTGTACTACTGGTGGCCGAAGTGGACCGGGCGCATGTACAACGAGGCCTGGGCCAAGTTCCATTTCTGGTGGACGATGGTGTTCGTCAACCTGCTGTTCTTCCCGCAGCACTTCCTCGGCCTGGCCGGCATGCCGCGGCGCATCCCCGACTACAACGTGGTGTTCGCCGACTGGAACCTGGTCAGCTCGATCGGTGCGTTCGGCATGTTCGTCACCCCGTTCCTGATGGCCGGCATCCTGCTGGCATCGCTGCGCAGCGGCGCACGCGCCGAAGCGCGCTCCTGGGAAGGTGCGCGCGGCCTGGAGTGGACGGTGCCGTCGCCGGCGCCGGCGCACACCTTCACCCTGCCGCCGGTGCTCAAGCCCGGCGACCTGGCCCACGACGACATCAGCCACTGATGACCGCGCAACCGCCGCTCGACGACCTGGTCCTGCGCCGCAAGCGTGCGGCGCGCACCGCGCTGGTGGTCGGCGTGGTGGCGCTGGCGATCTACGTCGGCTTCATCCTCTCGGGGGTGCTGGGACGATGAACGCGCCAGCGCCGCAGGTGCACAGCAGTGCCGGGCTGTTCAAGCTGGTCGGCGTGGCGCTGGCGGTGTTCGTGCTGACCTTCTCGCTGGTGCCGCTGTACCGCATCGCTTGCGAGAAAGTGTTTGGCGTGCGCCTGGAGCGCGGCCCCGGCGAGGGCCCGCAGGCCGGCAAACCGCTGGCGGGCAAGCGTACGGTCACGGTGCAGTTCGACGGCGGCGTGAACTCCAAGCTGCCGTGGTCGTTCCATCCGGAGCAGCTGACCATGCAGGTGGTGCCGGGCGAACTCAACGAGGCGCTGTACTACGCGCACAACGACGGCGCGCATGCCATCGTCGGCAGCGCGGTGCCGTCGGTGGCACCGGCACGCGCCTCGGGCTACTTCACCAAGACCGAGTGCTTCTGCTTCACCGCGCAGACCCTGCAGGCCGGCGAGAAGCGCGACATGCCGGTGCGCTTCATCGTCGACCCCAACCTGCCCAGCGACATCTCCACCATCACCCTGTCCTACACCTTCTACAAGAACGATGCGCTGAGCGCGGAACTGGGATCGCCGAAACTGGCCGGTTCCGCGCGCGCGGCTCCCTGACCCGACCGGAATGCCTGCCATGGCCCAGCCCAGCACCGACGCCACCGCCAACGCCTACTACGTGCCCAGCCAGAGCCGCTGGCCGTTCATCGGCTCGATCGCGATGTTCGTGACCATGATCGGCGTGGCCAGTTGGCTCAACGACGCGTCCTGGGGCAAGTGGACCTTCTTCACCGGCATCGCGATGCTGGTGGCGACGCTGTTCATGTGGTTCGGCGACGTGATCCGCGAGTCGATCGCCGGGCACTACAACCGCCAGGTCGACGTGTCGTTCCGCATGGGGATGGTGTGGTTCATCTTCTCCGAGGTGATGTTCTTCGGTGCCTTCTTCGGTGCGCTGTTCTACACCCGCACCTTCATCCTGCCGTGGCTGGGCGGCGAGGGCGACGGGGTGATGACCAACGCGCTGCTGTGGGACGGCTACTCGGCGGCCTGGCCGACCAATGGCCCGGGCGGCGTCGGTGGCCAGTTCCAGACCATCCCGGCGTGGGGCCTGCCGCTGATCAACACGCTGATCCTGCTCAGCTCCGGCGTGACCCTGACCATCGCGCACCACGCGCTCAAGGCCGGCCAGCGCACCCGGCTGATGGTGTTCCAGGCGTTGACCGTGCTGCTCGGCTGCACCTTCCTGTACTTCCAGGCCGAGGAGTACATGCATGCCTACAAGGAGCTCAACCTGACCCTGGGCTCGGGCATCTACGGCTCGACCTTCTTCATGCTCACCGGCTTCCACGGTGCGCACGTGCTGCTGGGCACGATCATGCTGCTGGTGATGCTGCTGCGGATCAGCCGCGGCCACTTCAGCCGCGACAACCATTTCGCCTTCGAAGCGGCGGCGTGGTACTGGCACTTCGTCGACGTGGTGTGGCTGGCGCTGTTCTTGTTCGTGTATGTGCTTTGAGGGCGGGGATTGGGGAGTCGGGATTGGGGATTGGTTGGTTTCCGCGCGTGCCGGTGTTCCAGGCGGTGGCGTGGTGTAGGAGCGGCTTTAGCCGCGACGCGTTACCGGTAAGGCGTCGCGGCTAAAGCCGCTCCTACAAGGAATCAGCGTTTTACGGGTCGCGGGCGTGCACCGTTCCCATGCGGACGGCATGCTGCCATCCCGAATCCCGAATCCCGAATCCCGAATCCCGAATCCCGAATCCCGAATCCCGAATCCCGAATCCCGGCACTACGTTTAGCGTCCCAATCCATGCGGCTTGATCACTCCGGTATAGATGCCCAGGATCACCAGCAGGATCAGGCACACCGAGAGGCCGATGCGCCAGGTCAACGCGTTCACCGTGCGCTTGCTCTGGCCGCGGTCCACCAACAGGTAGTACAGGCCGGCGCCCAGGTTCCACAGGATGAGCAGCAGGAACGCGACGATCAGCAAAGTCTTCAGCGAGTCGTTCATGGGCGTCTCGGCACATGGTGTGTCCGCATTATGACCCTCGCTGCTGCCTCGCGCGTGCGTGCGCGCCGGCGCATGCCGTTGTGGCTGGGCTGGAGCGTGGCGCTGGCGGTGGCGCTGGGCTTCTGCGCGTTGGGCCGCTGGCAGTTGCAGCGCATGCACGAGAAGCAGGCATTGCTGGCGCAGGCGGCGCATGTGCGCGACCACCCGCAGGCGCTGGCCGATGCGCTGCGCGCGACGCTGCCGGGACAGTTGCGCTGGGTGCATGGTGCCGGCCGCTTCCTGCCCGGGCAGATCCTGCTCGACAACCAACTGCGGCAGGGCCGCAGCGGGGTCAAGGTGTACCAGCCGTTCCTGGCCGACGGCGCCGCGGCGCCGCTGCTGGTGGAACTGGGCTGGTTGCCGCTGCCGGCCGACCGCGCGCTGCCCGAGCCGGTGCCACTGCAGGGCCGCTACACGCTGGTCGGCCTGCTCGGGCCGGCGCCGTCGCATGGACTGGCGCTGGGCCCGGCTCTGGTCGCCGCGCCGTCGCCGCAGCGCTGGCTGGCGATGCGCATCGAGCCGGCGGCGATCGGGACCGCGCTCGGCCGCCGCGACATTTTGTCGCAGGTGCTGCGCCTGGATCCGGCCCTGCCGCTGGGCTATCCGCGCGACCTGGACCTGCTGCCGAACACGCTGCCGCCCGAGCGCCACTTGGGTTACGCGGTGCAATGGTTCGGCCTGGCGCTGGCGGTGCTGGTCACCGCGGCGCTGCTCAGCTGGCGCGCGCGCAGGGGACGGGGCGGGCGCTGAGCGCGCGCGCATGAGAAAATCCCCGGCATGAATGCTCCCATCCCGGCCCCGCGCCCGGCGGCCGCTCGCGGCCGCTGGCCGCTGATCGTGTTGTTCGCCCTGTTCTTCGGCTCGATGCTGGTCGCCGGCGTGTTGCGCTTTTCCGGCTGGCAGCCGGCGGCCGCCCGCAATCATGGCGAACTGCTGCAGCCGCCGGCCGACCTGCGCGCGCTACAGCCACGGCTGGCCGATGGCCGCGTCTATGCCTGGGAACCGCAGCGGCGGCTGTGGCGCATCGCGCTGGCGCCGCCGGCGGACTGCGGCAGCGCCTGCGATGCGCTGGCGCGCGACCTGGACAAGGTCTGGCAGCTGTTCGGCCACGATGCCGACCACGTGCAGATCCTGTGGATCGGCACGCCGCCGGCCGCCGCCCGGGCGCTGCCGCCGGTGCAGGCGCTGCGCGCGGACCCGGCGCTGCTGGCGGCGCTGCCGCGGGTGCGCGATGCGGCCGGGGTGCCGGTCTATGTCATCGATCCGAACGGTTTCGTGGTGCTGCGCTATGCCCCCGGGTTCGACCCGGCCGGGCTGCGCGCGGACCTGGCGAAACTGCTGAAACTCCTGTGAGCCGCTCCCTATGACCCTGTTCGCGCGCCCGGCGCTGTTCCGGCATTTCCACCGCATGGCCTGGCTGGCGGCGCTGTTCACCGCCAGCACCATCATGTTCGGTTCGTTCGTGCGCCTGTCCGATGCGGGCATGAGCTGCCCGGACTGGCCGACCTGCTACGGGCGCATCACCTGGCCGCAGACCAGCGCCGAAGCCGACACCCACGCCGCCAGCAAGATCCGGCCGCTGGAGACGCACAAGGCCTGGCGCGAGCAGATCCACCGCTTCTTGGCCGGCGCGCTGGGCGTGGAAGTGCTGGTGCTGTCGCTGCTGGCGGCACGGCGGCGCCGGCTCGGCATCGCCCAGATCGTCACGGCGGCGGCGCTGGTGGCGCTGTCGATCCCGCTGTACATGTCCGGCTGGCCGGGGCTGGCGATGTTGGCGGCGGTCGGCGGCGAGGCGATTCTGCTGCTGGCGGCGCTGCGCTGGTCCAACGACGACCTGGCCCGCGCGGCGGTGCTGACCCTGTCGGTGGTGATCTTCCAGGCCTTGCTGGGCATGTGGACGGTGACCCTGCTGCTCAAGCCGATCGTGGTGATGGGACACCTGCTGGGCGGCTTGCTGATGTTCTCGCTGCTGGTGTGGATGGCCTGGCGCGCCACCCACCTGCCGATCACCCTGGCCGATGCGCCGCGGCTGAAGTGGCTGCTGCGCCTGGGCGTGGCGGTGCTGGTTCTGCAGATCGCGCTGGGCGGCTGGGTCAGCGCCAACTACGCGGCGCTGGCCTGCGGCGGCGGCAGCTGGTCGGCCGACAACTTCCCGCGTTGCGTCAGCCAGTGGTGGCCGCCGCACGATTTCCGCGAGGGCTTCACCCTGTGGCGCGGCATCGGCGTGGACTACGAAGGCGGCGTGCTCGACGGCGCGGCGCGCATCGCCATCCAGATGGCGCACCGGATGATGGCGATGGTGGTGGCGGCGTACTTGCTGTGGCTGAGCTGGCGCCTGAGCCGCACGCCGGGCATGCGCGGCTGGGCCGCGGCGCTGGCGTTGCTGCTGGTCGCGCAGGTGTGCCTGGGCATCCTCAACGTCAAGCTGGCGCTGCCCCTGCCGGTGGCGGTGCTGCACAACGCCGGCGCGGTGGCGTTGCTGTTCGTGCTGGTGTCGCTGCTGGCGCGATTGCGGGCGCCGCAATGAGCGCGCACCGCGTGCACTGGCGCGACTATTGGGACCTGACCAAGCCCAAGGTGGTGGCGCTGATCGTGTTCACCGCCCTGGTCGGCATGTGCCTGGCGATCCCGGGGCTGCCGACCTGGGCGCAGGTGCGCACCGGCCTGCTCGGCTTCTTCGGCATCTGGCTGGCGGCTTCGGCCGCGGCAGCGATCAACCAGCTGCTGGACGCGCGCATCGACGCGCAGATGGCGCGCACCTCCTGGCGTCCGCTGGTGGTGGGCAAGGTGCTGCCGTGGCAGGTGCTGCTGTTCGCCACCCTGCTCACCGCGCTGTCGATGACCGTGCTGGTGGTGTGGGTCAACCTGATCACCGCGGTGCTGACCTTCGCCTCGCTGATCGGCTATGCGGTGATCTACACCGTGTTCCTCAAGCGCACCACGCCGCAGAACATCGTCATCGGCGGCCTGGCCGGCGCGGCGCCGCCGCTGCTGGGCTGGGCCGCGATCACCGGCATGCAGGGCCAGTGGGACTGGGCCTACGCTTCGCTGCTGGTGCTGATCATCTTCGTGTGGACGCCGCCGCACTTCTGGGCGCTGGCGATCTTCCGCCGCGCCGACTACGCCAAGGCGTCGATCCCGATGCTCCCGGTCACCCACGGCGTGGCCCATACCCGCCGGCAGATCCTGGTGTACACGGTGCTGTTGGTGGTGGTGACGCTGCTGCCGGTGGCGGTGGGCATGAGCGGGGTGTTCTATCTCGGCGGCACCCTGGTGCTGGACGCGGTGTTCCTCTGGTACGCCTGGCGCATGCTCGACCCGCCGGACGAGATGTTCTCGATGCGCATGTTCGGCTATTCCATCGTGTACCTGATGGCGTTGTTCGCGTTCCTGCTGGTCGATCACTGGATCGCCTGAACCGCGCGTTCAGTTCTCCGCTCAAGTGTTGCCGCTCGCGGTCGTTACCGAGCGATTGACCAGAATCGGCAAAGCCGCGGAGACGTGTATGTGGGGCAAGAGCAAGCAACAGGCGGCCAAGCTACAGGCATTGAGTGAGCGCTTGCGCGAGGCCGAGGCCGAGCGTGACCGCGCGCGGGCGCAGGCCGACCGCGCCGGCACCGATCTGGACGCTCTGCGTGGTCGTTTCGACCTGGTCACCTCCGCGACCACCGACGGCCTGTGGGAGATGAGCGTGATCGCCGGCGATCCGATCAACCCGGCCAACGAATTCTGGTGGTCGTCGCAGTTCCGCGCGATGCTGGGTTTCTCCTCCGAGCTCGACTTCCCCAACGTGCTCGACAGCTGGGCCTCGCGCCTGCACCCGGAGGACAAGCAGGCCACGCTGGACGCGTTCGCCGTGCATTTGGCCGACCGCAGCGGCAAGACCCCGTACGACGTGGAGTACCGGCTGCAGCTGAAGAACGGCCAGTACCGCTGGTTCCGCGCGCTCGGCACCACCCAGCGCGACGCCCAGGGCTCGCCGCTGCGGGTGGCCGGCGCGCTCACCGACATCACCGAGCGGCGTGAGCGCGAGGCGTTCCTGGACGTGGTCCTGACCCGCTTCGAACTGGGCGCGGACATGCTCAACGACGGCCTGTGGGACATGAGCGTGATCGCCGGCGATCCGATCAATCCGTCCAACGAGTTCTGGTGGTCGGCGCAGTTCCGTTCGCTGCTGGGCTTCGCTTCCGAGGCCGAGTTCCCCAACGTGCTCGACAGCTGGTCTTCGCGCCTGCACCCGGAGGACGCGCAGTTCGCGCTCAACGCCTTCGCCGCGCACCTCAACGACCGCACCGGCCGCACCGGCTTCGACATCGAGTACCGGCTGCGCATGAAGAACGGCGAGTACCGCTGGTTCCGCGCGCGCGGCCTGACCAAGCGCGCCGCCGACGGCACCCCGCTGCGCGCGGTCGGCGCCTTGCTGGACATCCATGCCGCGCGCCAGCTCGGCGAGGCCGCGCATACCCTGCAGACGGCGGCAGCGGAAATGGTCGACGACAACAGCGACCTGGCCCGGCGCACCGAGCAGCAGGCCGCCGCGCTGGAAGAGGCGGCCAGCTCGATGGAAGAGATCACCGGCACCGTGCAGCGCAACGTCGAGCACGTCGGCCACGCCAACCGCCTGGTCGATGGCGCCACCGACGTCGCCCAGCGCGGTGGCGACGTGGTGCGCGACGTGGTCCAGACCATGGCCGGCATCGAGAGCGCGTCGCGCAAGATCGCCGACATCATCAGCGTCATCGACGGCATCGCCTTCCAGACCAACATCCTCGCCCTGAACGCGGCGGTGGAAGCGGCGCGCGCCGGCGAGCAGGGCCGCGGCTTCGCCGTGGTCGCCACCGAAGTGCGCAGCCTGGCCCAGCGCTGTGCCGATGCGGCCAAGGAAGTGCGTGGCCTGATCGCCGGTTCCAGCGAGCAGGTCGATCGCGGTTCGGCGCTGGTCGCGCGCGCCGGCGCCACCATGGAAGAACTGCTCGGCTCGGTGCGCGAGGTGCAGCGCATCATGACCGACATCGCCGGGGCCAGCCGCGAACAGAGTGCCGGTATCGGCCAGGTCAACCAGATCGTCGTGCAGATGGATACCGCCACGCAGCAGAACGCGGCACTGGTCGAAAAGATGGCCGAGGCCGCGCGCGCGCTGGAAGGGCAGGCGCAAGGCCTGAACGCGCATACCAGCAGTGGCCGCCGCGCCGGCAGCCAGGGCGCCGGTCACGTGGCACCGGCACGCGTCGCGGCCTGATCGGGAGCCGCTGAGCGCACGGCGCGTGGTTGCGCGCCGCTGCGCGCGGCATGCAATTCGTCGTGCGGCGCGGGCAATCGCGCCGTGGCGACGCGGTGGACCGGAACGCATGAGAGGGCGGCAGTACAGCGCGCCGGCGGTTGCCGATGGCGCGTTGCACTGCGCGTCGCGCGTGACGCGCCTTATGCCCTCATCCCAGCCAATGCTGGCAACTGTCGCGCGCCTGGCTGCCGCAGCTTTGCTGCATCTTGTGCTGCAGCCGCGCGAGCACCGCGCTGCCGTCGTGGCCCTTGCTCCAGGCCTGCAGGGTCTTGGCCAGGGTGTCGAAACGCTGCCGGGTGCGCTGGTGATAGCCGTCGGGCTGGCCGGCGAGTTCCCCAATGACCTGTCCGGCGGCCGCCTCGATCGCGGCCGCATTGTCCGGCTGCAGCCGGATCAGCCCATCGACGTAGAGCACGCCCCATTGCACGCGGGTGGCGGGGCCTTCGGCGCTCTCGTAGGCCTTCTTCAGCCAGAACAGCGCCGTTTGCTTGTCGCCGCGCGCCTCGGCCAGGCTGGCCAGTTCCGGCATGTAGTAGTACGGGGTCTTGCTGCGCTGGAGTTCGGCCAACAGCAGTTGTTCGGCGCCGGCGCTGTCGCCGGCGGCGTCGAGCAACGCGGCGGCGCTGCTGATCGTGGACTGGCGCTCGTAGTCGGTCTTGGCGGCCTGCTCGGCCCATTGCACGCGCTGCTGCACCTTGGCGACCACCGCGGGCGGCAGCGGCTTCTTCGGGCCATCGCCGGCCTCGGCCGGCTGGCCTTGCGCCAAGCGCGCCAGGGCGATGTCCGCGGCGGCGGTGTCCAGGCGGTCGCTGATCGGCAGGCTGCTGTCGGCGTAGACCTGGTCCAGTGCATGGGTCAGCGCACTCGACAGCGCGCTGCGTTCGGCGGCGTCGTCGGCCGCGGCCTGCACCAGGTCGCGCGCGGCATAGGTGAGCGTGCTGCGGTTGGCGCGCACCTCGGCCGGATCGGCCAGCACCGCCCGCAGCAGGTCGCGATCGGCGGCGCGATGCTTGGCGTCCACGCTGGCGGCCGTGGCCGGATCCTGCGCGGCCAGCGCGAGCAATGCGAAACGGCGTTGCAGGGCCGGCTGTGGTGCCGCTGCGGCCAAATGCGTGAGCACGTCGGCCGCCTGCCCCGGCTTGACCAACTGCGCCGCATCCACTGCCCAGCCGTATTCGCCGAGCAGGGTCCAGTCGTCGGCGATGAGCGTGGCCGGCGCCTTCAGCGCCTGCTGCAGCAACTGCGCCGAGGTGGCGGTGCGGGTCGCGGCCACGCGCAGGGCCTCGGCCAGGCGCACGGTATCGCTGTCGCCGGCCAGGCGGGTGATCTCGCTGCGGTCCGGGCGCAACACGATGATGGTCGGATAGCCCTTGATGCCGAAGCGTTCGCCCCAGGCCTGCGCACCCTCCGAATCGCCGTCCAGGTGCACCGCGACGAAGGCGCGGGTGCGGGCGATGAACGCCGGGTCCTTGAACAGCGTGGCCTTGAGCCGATTGCAGGGTGGGCACCAGGCGGCGCCCCAGTACAGCAGCACCGGCTTGTTGTGTTCGCGCGCTTCGGCGAAGGCATCGTCGACGTCGCCCTCGCGCCAGGCGATGCCGGCGCTGTCGGCGGCAGGCGCCGGTGTGGCGGCCTTGGGCGCAGCAGGCGCGGGCGGTTTCTGGCAGGCGCCCAGCGCCAGCAGCGTGACCAGGCTGGCGGAAATCGTCGCGCAACGGCGAAACATGCGGCTCATGGGGGCACCGGATGGGAAGGGAGCACGGCACCGGCCGTGCCGGCCGTCCACTGTACGCAGCCCCTGCCGCGCTTGCACATGCCGGCTGCGCATCTGCATATGCCGCCATGCGCGGTGTCGCCGCGGCGGAGAGGTGGCTCGCCCGCGGTCGGCGCGCTGCGCGGCCATCGCCTCCGCACCGCCCGGCTGCTGTCCGCAGTTGGCTAGTGCTGCGCTTCCGCTTCCACCTTGGCCGCGCGCGCGTAGCGTTGCGCGATCACCGCGCAGACGATCAGCTGGATCTGGTGGTAGATCATCACCGGCAGCACGATCGCGCCGAGGCTGCCGCTGGCGAACAGCACCTTGGCCATCGGCACGCCGGTGGCCAGGCTCTTCTTGGAGCCGCAGAACACGATCGGGATCTCGTCCTCGCGCGAAAAGCCCAGGCGCCGCGCGCCGAAGGTGATCAACGTCATCGCCAGCGCCAGGAGCACCGCGCCGACCACGGCGACGCCGAGCAGTGCCGGCAGCGGCGTCTTGTGCCACAGGCCTTCGACCACCGCCGCGCTGAACGCGGTGTACACCACCAGCAGGATGGTGCTCTGGTCGGTGTAGCGCAGCACCGCGCGGCGACGCTCGACCCAGCCGCCGATCCAGCGCTGCAGCAGGTGGCCGGCGACGAACGGCACCAGCAGTTGCAACATGATCTTGCCCATCGCCTCCAGCGGATTGGCAATGGCGCTCTGTGCGTCGCTCAGCACGCCCATCAGCAGCGGCGTCAGGAACACCCCGAGCAGGCTCGACAGCGAGGCGCTGCACACCGCCGCCGGCACGTTGCCGCCGGCCATCGAGGTGAAGGCGATCGACGACTGCACCGTGGACGGCAGCGTGCACAGGAACAGCACGCCGATGTACAGGTCCGGGGTCAGCAGCCAGTGCGACAGCGGCTTGAACAGCAGGCCCAGCAGCGGGAACAGGATGAAGGTGGCGGCGAAGATGGTCAGGTGCAGGCGCCAGTGCAGCGCGCCGGCGACGATGGCCTCACGCGACAGCCGTGCGCCATGCAGGAAGAACAGCGCGGCGATCGCCAGATCGGTGACCACGTCCATCACCGACGCCGCGCGTCCCTGCACCGGCAGCAGCGAGGCGAGCAGCACCGTGCACAGCAGCGCCAGGGTGAACGGTTCGATGCGCAGGCGCGCGAGCCAGGACTTGATCATGGGGGGAGTCGAGCGGCGGGAATGTGCATTTTAGGAAGCATGGCGCCCGCACGCGAATCCCGACGCACCGCGTAGACAACTCGCAGACATGTTGCGGTGCCAACCGCTTCGGTCAAATACGTGCGGCGGTGGCTTGCTAGATTGCCGCGACCCGGTCGATGAGGAGCGCGCCGGGCAGCCAGGCGCGCGTTGCGCGCGTGCGCTTCTTGCTCCTTCAGGCACTGCCACGGACTAGGAGCTTGCACATGCAATACGATCAGTATCAGACCGTTTTCGCGCTTTCGAGCCTGGCTAATTGGGTCAGCCACCGGCATGGCGTTGCGTCGGCGCTACAGGCCGACTATCAGCGTGTATTGCATGCGACGCTGGGTTCGGCACCGGCGCAGGCCGCGATCGGTACTTGGGATGTCGTGTGGGGGCCGCAAATCTGGCAGGCGAAGGACTCCGACCGCTCGGATAACGCGATGTTCGTCGCCAAGTCGAGCAACGTGGATGGCATTGCCGGCGATGTCTATGTGGTGGCGATTTGCGCGACCAATCCTTCCTCGTTCTACGATTGGCTGGTGGAGGACTTCGACGTCTCCGCTACGGTCAAGTTCGCGAAGTACGACCCGTTGGCACCTACTCCACCGGTCGCGGCGGGCAAGCTGATTCTGTCGGAGACGCCGGTTATTTCGATGGGCACCGCCCTGGGTGTCTGGCACCTGCTCAACATGGTGAGTCCCGCCTCGGCGGCCGCGCCCGGCACAACGCTCGACGCGTTCCTGAAAACCGTAGAGCAAAGCGGCGCGACAGTGGTCTTCACCGGGCATAGCCTGGGCGGCGCGTTGTCGCCGACCATGGCGACCTGGTTCAAGAGCAGAGGCATGCTCGCTGGCTGCAAGGATGTGTACTGCTATGCCACTGCTGGCGCCACGCCCGGAAATGCGGCGTTCGCGGAGTTGTGCACACAGATGCTGCCGCCCCCGGCCATCGGCGCGAAGCCGTATCAGGCATGGAATCACGACCTGTGGAATATGCTCGACGTGGTGCCGCATGCGTGGGCGCCGGAGATGCTGAGCGAGATCCCTCACATCTACGACAACGGACCGATTCCCGGCGTGGAAGCGTTTGTGTTCCTGGCCCGGATCAATGCGCTCGCTTCCGGCATTACCTATAGCCAGATCGCGAATCAATCCTTGCAGGGAACACGCAGCGGCTCACCGCCGACGGATACATTCGAGTTTCTCAAGCAGATGGCAATCCAGCACGGAACCGCCTACCAAACGCTGATCGCCGATTGGCTGACGCCGGTCGTGTCGTTGGGTTACGCGCTGCGCAGTGCGGAGATCGATACCGATGCGTTGTTGCAGGTGCAGGCGACGCGTCTGGACGAGGCAGGTGCGGGCATCCGCGCGCTACAGGCAAAGGATCGTGCGGCGTTCACCGCTTCCACCGCCGCTGCGGGCGGCTGATTGTGTTGACCGACGGCTGACTGCAGGGACGATGCCTGGCATCGCGCCGGCCACTTACGTTGCGTGGCTGGCGCCGATGCTTGGTGCATCGGCGCGTCGCAGCTAATGCAGCCCCGCACGCGCCTTCAACAGTTCCCGCAACTCGTACTTGTCGGTCTCGTCCAGGCCTTGCGCGCGCTGCTTGGCCTGCAGTTCGTCCAGGCGCTGCTGCAACGTCTGCTTTTCCAACTGCACGACCACGTCGTGCAGCTCCTGGCGCCAGCTGGCGGTCTCGCCGGCGATCTCCTGCACCGCCAGCTTCTGCAGCGCGGCCAGTTCCTCGCGTTCGTGGAAGTGTTCGAGTAGCGCGCCGGTGGTGATTTCCGGGCGCGCATGCACGATCTGCAGCAGTTCGATCATCAGCTCGATGCCGGGCAGACGCAGGCCGGCGAACGGGTAGGGCGGCGGCAGGTCCAGCGCCAGCGACGGCGCCTGCAGCAGGCGCACGATCGCCTCGCGGACCAGGCTGCGCTTGTGCGCCGGGCGCGGCGCGCGCGGCGGTGGCCTGCTCGCCGCGGCTGTGGCGGCCGCCGGTGCGGCGGCGCCGATGCCGGTGAGTTCGGCCAGGCGCTGGCGCATCAGATCGCCGAAGGCGCCGTCGGGAATCTGCGCCAGCATCGGCCGCGCGCGTTCGGCCAGGCGTGCCTTGCCGTCGAGCGTGCCGAGGTTGATCTCGCGCGAGAGCTCGTCGAAGAAGAACTGCGACAGCGGCGTGGCCTGGACCAGCCGCGCGTCGAAGGCCGCGGCGCCTTCCTTGCGCACGATGGTGTCCGGGTCCTCGCCGTCGGGCAGGAACAGGAAGAACGCCTGGCGCCCGTCCTTCATCCGCGGCAGCACCGATTCCAGCGCCTTCCAGCCGGCGCGACGGCCGGCGGCGTCGCCGTCGAAGCAGAAGAACACGTCCGGCGCGTTGCGGAACAACAGTTCGGCGTGGTCCGGCGTGGTTGCGGTGCCCAGCGTCGCCACCGCCTGGGTGACGCCGAACTGGAACAGCGAGACCACGTCCATGTAGCCCTCGACCACGATCAGCCGCTCGATCTTCTGGTTGGCCTGGCGCACCTGCCACAGGCCGTACAGTTCGCGGCCCTTGTGGAACAGCGCGGTCTCCGGCGAGTTCAGGTACTTGGGGCCGTCGTCCTTGTCGAGCACGCGGCCGCCGAAGGCGATGACCCGGCCTCGGCGATCGAAGATCGGGAACATCACCCGATCGCGGAACTTGTCGTAGACGTGGCCGCGGTCGTTCTTGGAGAACAGCCCGGCGCGGTCCAGCAGCTTGAGCCGGCGCTCGTCGGTGCCCAGCGCGTCCTTGAGCGCGCTGTAGCCGTCCGGGGCGTAGCCGATCTGGAAGCGCGCGCGGTTCTCGGCGTCCACGCCGCGGCCGTCCAGGTAGGTGCGCGCCTTCTCGCTGCCGTCGAGCTGGCGCTGGAAGAACTTGGCCGCCGCTTCCAGCGCCGAGTACAGGTCGCGGTGGTCGTCGCCGGCGGCCTGGGCGGCGCCGCGCTGCTGGGCGTCGCGCGGGATTTCCATGCCGGCGCGCTTGGCCAGTTCGTCGACCGCGTCGAGGAATTCGAGGCGGTCGTAATTCATCAGGAAGCTGATCGCGGTGCCGTGCGCGCCGCAGCCGAAGCAGTGGTAGAACTGCTTGGTCGGCGACACCGTGAACGAGGCCGAGCGCTCGTCGTGGAACGGGCAGCGCGCCGCGTATTCCTTGCCCTGGCGCTTCAGCGGCACGCGCGTGCCGACCACCTCGACGATGTCGGTGCGGGCGAGCAGGTCGTCGATGAATGCGTCGGGGATGCGGGCCATCCGCATAGGATGCCACGCGCGTGCGCCGTCACGCTGGGCGCGCGGCCTGCGCGGTTCAGCGCCGTGCGATCAGGGCGTCGGTGGCGCCTGCGCGGCGCTGCGCGGGTCGATCCCGGCGGCGGTGAGCTTGCTGTGCGAGCGCAGGCGCTCGTCGATCACCGCGGTGATCAGCGCGCCGACGAAGAACACCACGGTGGCGTAGTAGATCCACACCAGCAGGATCACCAGCGCGCCCATCGAACCGTAGGCGCTGCCCGGCGCGGCGGTGGCGATGTACAGGCCGATCGCGTAGCGCCCGGCCACGAACAGGCAGGCGGTGATGGCGCCGCCGATGACCGCCTGGCGCCATTGCACCCGGCGGTCGGGCAGGTAGTGGTAGAGCACGGCGAAGGCCAACACGTAGATCGCCAGGGTCGAGATGTAGCCGACCGCCGGCAGCAGCGACGGCATCCGCGCGAACACCACCTGCAGCACGGTGGTCAGGATCATCGAGATCAGCAGCAGGAAGCCCAGGCCCAGCACCACGCCGAAGGAGAACACGCGCTTCTTCAGCCAGGCCAGGATGCCGTCCAGGCGCTGCTTGTCGGTGCGGAAGATCAGGTTCAGCGCATTCTGCAGCTGCGCGAACACCGCGGTGGCGCCGACGAACAGCAGCAGGGTGCTCCACAGGCCCGCCAGCGAGCCGACGTTGGGTTGGTTCTTGGCGTTGTCGATCACCGTCTGCGCGACTTCGCGCGCGCCGTGGCCGGCCAGTTGCCCGATCTGTGCGATCAGCGCTTCCTGCGCCTGCGGATACAGCGAGGCGGTGAGCCACAGCAGCAGCACCAGCAGCGGCGCCAGCGACAGCAGCGCGTAGAACGACAGCGACGCCGCCTGGGTCATCACGTCGATCTCGACGAAGCGCCGCACCAGCGCGGCCGGCAGGCTCTGCTGCAGGCGGTCGAGATGTTTGTGCAGGCGATCGGACGACAGGGGCAGGGACATGGGCGCGGACCTTCGGCGCGCGGCGTCGCAACGCCAGTCCCGCACTGCGCGCTGAAAGAGTGCGCGGGCTTGCCGGGCGTTGTAGCAGCCCGGCGTCGAAAGGCGGGTGAAACCCGCCGTCCGCGAGTCCGGCAGTCCGGTCAGCCTGCCAGCTGCTGCTTGACCAGCACCGACACCTGGCCCATGTCGGCCTTGCCGGCCAACATCGGCTTGAGCACGCCCATCAGCTTGCCCATGTCGGCCGGGCTGGCGGCGCCGGTCTGCGCGATGGCCGCCTGGATCGCGGCGACGATCTCGGCTTCGCCCATCTTGCTCGGCAGGTAGCGCTCGATCACCACGATCTCCTCGCGCTCCACCTTGGCCAGGTCGTCGCGGCCGGCGGCCTCGTACTGGCTCACCGAGTCCTTGCGCTGCTTGACCATCTTGTCCATCACCGCGATCACCGCGGCGTCGTCCATTTCCACGCGCTCGTCCACTTCCTTCTGCTTGATCGCGGCGTTGATCAGCCGGATCACGCCCAGGCTGTGCTTGTCGCCGGACTTCATCGCGGCCTTCATGTCGTCGGTGAGCTGCTGCTTGAGGGTCATGAGGGGCTCCACAGGGATAGAGAAAAGGGGAAGGGCATTCTAGGCAGGCGCGCTGGCGTGGGCCGTGTGGCCGAGGCGGCATACGGGCGCCGAGGGAACAGGTGCGCGACCGGGATCCCGCGCAGGGCGGAGCGCCTGGTCAAAACCGCAGACGCACAAAAAGCCGGCGACGCTTGCGCGTGCCGGCTTCGTGGGCTTACCGTAGCGGATGCCGAAACCGGCACACCCGCTACCGCAGGCCGCGATCCTCAGTACAGACGCTGGCGCTTGGTGACGTCGCGCGAGGTGCGACGCAGCTGGCGCTTCACCGCGGCAGCGGCCTTGCGCTTGCGTTCCTGGGTCGGCTTTTCGTAGAACTCGCGCTTGCGGGTTTCGGCCAGCACGCCGGCCTTTTCGCAGGTGCGCTTGAAGCGACGGAGCGCAAACTCGAAGGGCTCGTTCTCGCGGACTTTAACGCTGGGCATGGAATCTCCGGGACACAATGGTGACCGGGTCACGCCCGGCGAGCCGCACATTATAGCGACAGTTTTCGCGGCTGCAAGCACCCCGTTTGGCCTGCCGCCGATTCGGCCGCACAATGCAGCGTATGAACGTTCTTGGCATTGAATCCAGTTGTGACGAAACCGGCGTCGCCGTCTACGACACCAGCCGCTCAGGGGCGGCCGCGCTGCGCGCGCACGCACTGTATAGCCAGATCGCGCTGCACGCCGAGTACGGCGGGGTGGTGCCGGAGCTGGCCAGCCGCGACCACGTGCGCAAGCTGCTGCCGCTGATCCGCCAGACCCTGGCCGAGGCCGGCCTGCAGGTGCGCGACCTGGACGGGGTGGCCTATACCGCCGGCCCGGGCCTGGTCGGCGCGCTGCTGGTCGGTGCCGGCGTGGCGCGGGCCCTGGCCTGGGCGCTGGAGGTGCCAGCGATCGGCGTGCACCACATGGAAGGCCACCTGCTGGCGCCGCTGATGGAGGATCCGGACCCGGTGCACGGGGCGCCGGCGCCGCCGTTCGTGGCGCTGCTGGTGTCCGGCGGCCACACCCAGTTGATCGCGGTGGAGGCCATCGGCCGCTATCGCCTGCTCGGCGAGACCCTGGACGATGCGGCCGGCGAGGCCTTCGACAAGACCGCCAAGCTGATGGGCCTGCCGTATCCAGGCGGCCCGCAACTGGCGGCGCTGGCCACCCAGGGCACCCCGGGACGGTTCCGCTTCGCCCGGCCGATGACCGACCGGCCCGGCCTGGACTTCAGCTTTTCCGGGCTCAAGACCCAGGTGCTGCTGGCCTGGCGCGACAGCGACCAGTCCGAGGCGGTGCGCGCCGACATCGCCCGCGGTTTCGAGGATGCGGTGGTGGACACGCTGGCGATCAAGTGCGAGCGCGCGCTGGAGGCGGCCGGCAGCGACACCATCGTGGTGGCCGGCGGCGTCGGCGCCAATCTGCGCCTGCGCGCCAAGCTGCAGGCGATGGCGCAGGCGCGCGGCGGCCGCGCCTGCTTCCCGCGCCCGGCGCTGTGCACCGACAACGGCGCGATGATCGCCTTCGCCGGCGCCCTGCGCCTGCAGTCCGGGCTGCACGACGCCGCATCCGCGGTGCAGGTGACGCCGCGCTGGGACATGGCCACGCTGCCGCCGTTGGCGGCGGCGCGAGATTCGGGAGTGGGGATTGGGGATTCGTAACGCGGCTCCGCTCCTGCCTCTACTTTTGCTTTGCTTTCGCCTTTCGCTCTTACCATTCCCCAATCCCCATTCCCCAATCCCGGCTCCTCATGGATAAAGTCTTCATCGAAGGTCTGGAAATCGACGCGCTGATCGGCATCTACGATTGGGAGCGGCGGATCCGGCAGACGCTGCGCTTCGATCTGGAAATGGGCTTCGACAACCGCAAGCCCGCGGCCAGCGACGACATCGCCGACACGCTCAACTACAAGGCGGTGAGCAAGCGCCTGGTGCAACTGGTCGAGCAGTCCGGCTACGGCCTGGTCGAGACCCTGGCCGAGCGTTGCGCGGCGGCGGTGCTGGACGAGTTCGACGTGCAGTGGCTGCGGCTGAAGCTGAGCAAGCCGGGCGCGGTGCGCGGGGCGCAGGCGGTGGGGGTCATCATCGAGCGCAGCCGCGCATGAGGGTGCAGGCGTTGTCGCCGTTCGCCAGCGCCGCGCCGACGGCGGCGCCCGGCGCGAACTTCTTCGCCCACCTGCAGCACACGCTGGCGCCGTACCCCTGGGCCTACGACGCGATGGTGATCGCGGCGCTGCTGCTGGCGGCGTGGCTGGCCAACTGGGTGACCAAGCGGATCCTGCTGCGCGGGCTGCGGCGGGCGCTGCGCGCCACCGTGCTCAGCGACAAGGAGGTGAAGCTGAGCGTGATCCCGCGCCTGGCCAACGTGATCCCGGCATTGGTGCTGTCGCTGGGCATCGGCGCGATGCCGCACCTGCCGGCGGCGATGGTCAGCGTGGTGCGCAACGTCTGCGCCGCCTTCATCGTGCTGACCGTGGCGCTGGCGGTGTCGCGCGTGCTGGACCTGCTCAACCACGTCTACGAGCGGCGCCCGGATGCGCACAACAAGCCGATCAAGGGCTACATGCAGTTGCTCAAGATCGTGCTCGGCGTGGTCGCGGCGGTGCTGATGGTGTCGGTGCTGGTCGACAAGTCGCCGGTGATCCTGCTGTCGGGCGTGGGCGCGATGATGGCGGTGCTGATCCTGGTGTTCCAGGACACCCTGCTGTCGCTGGTGGCCAGCGTCACCATCAGTTCCAACGACATGGTCCGTGTCGGTGACTGGATCGAGATGCCGCAGCAGAACGCCGACGGCGACGTGATCGATATCGCGCTGCATACGGTCAAGGTCCAGAACTGGGACAAGACCATCACCACCATCCCGACCAAGAAGCTGATCAGCGACTCGTTCAAGAACTGGCGCGGGATGAGCGAGGCTGGCGGGCGCCGGATCAAGCGCGCGCTGTACCTGGACCAGCACAGCGTGCGCTTCCTCGACGCCGCCGAGATCGAGCAGATGCGGCAGTTGACCGTGCTGCGCGAGTACATCGACCGCAAGCGCGACGAGATCGGCGCCTGGAACGGGGCGCTGGCCGAGCGTGGGGTGGCGCCGATCAACGGCCGCCGGATCACCAACCTCGGCACCTTCCGCGCCTACGTCGAGCACTACCTGCGCGCCAGCCCGCACGTGCGCCAGGACATGACCCTGCTGGTGCGGCAACTGGAGCCCGGCGCCAACGGCCTGCCGCTGGAGCTGTACTGCTTCGCCAACGACACCCGCTGGGCGATGTACGAGCAGATCCAGGCGGACCTGTTCGACCACCTGCTGGCGATCCTGCCCAACTTCGACCTGCGCGTGTTCCAGGCCTCCAGCGACGCCATGTTCATGGACAGCGCACGCATCCGCCGCGCCCCGGACGCCGTGCCGCCGCCGTCCGCTTGACGGCCGTCACGTCTGCGGGCATGTTGCGGGACAACATGCCGGCGCTTCTCGCCGCCGGCCCGCAGCAACAAGGGGCGCGATGGACTGGAGCAAGTACCGCACGGCCACCTACGACGAGCTGATCCAGTCCGGTGGGCAGCCACGTCCGGCTGCGCGCCGGGTCATCGAGTACCTGTCCAGCCTCAGCGGACGCGAATTGTCCGAACGCCAGCTCGCCGCCGACGTCGCCGCGCGGGTCATGGGCATCACCTTCACCGTCTACTCCGACGGCCGCAACGTCGACCGCACGCTGCCGTTCGACCTGATCCCGCGGGTGATCCCGCTGCACGAATGGCAGCGCACCGAGGCCGGGCTGAAGCAGCGCATGCGCGCGCTCAACCTGTTCATCGGCGACATCTACGGCGCCCAGCGCATCGTCAAGGACAAGGTGTTCCCGGCGATGCTGCTGGAGCACTCGGTGAACTTCCGCCCGCAGTGCGTGGGCATCACGCCGGCGCTGGGGGTGTGGGCGCACGTGTGCGGCTCGGACCTGGTGCGCGACGCCGACGGCACCCTCTACGCGCTGGAGGACAACCTGCGCATCCCCAGCGGCGTGTCGTACATGCTCGAGAACCGCATGGTCGCCAAGCGGGTGTTCCCGGAGCTGTTCGAGACCAGCGCGATCCTGCCGGTGGACGACTACCCGGCGCAGCTCTACGACACCCTGGCGGCGCTGTCGCCGCGTCCGGGCGACCAGCCGGTGATCGCGCTGCTGACTCCGGGCATCTTCAACAGCGCCTATTTCGAACACGCCTACCTGGCCCAGGCGATGGGCATCGAACTGGTCGAGGGCGACGACCTGTTCGTGGCCGACGACGATTGCACCTACATGCGCACCGTGTACGGGCCGCGCCGGGTCGACGTGATCTACCGCCGGGTCGACGACCTGTTCCTGGATCCGGAGGCGTTCCGCGCGGACTCGGTGCTGGGCGTGGCCGGGCTGATCCGCAGCTGGCGCGCCGGCAAGGTGGCGCTGGCCAATGCGCCGGGCGCCGGCGTGGCCGACGACAAGGTGGTGTTCGCCTACGTGCCGAAGATGATCCGCTACTACCTGGACGAGGAGCCGATCCTGCCCAACGTGCCCAGCTACCTGTGCCACGACGACAGGGACCGCCAGTACGTGCTCGAGCACCTGGACGAGCTGGTGGTGAAGCCGGCCAACGAGTCCGGCGGCTACGGCATGCTGATCGGCCCGCGCTCGACCACGCGCCAGCGCGAGCAGTTCCGCAAGCTGATCCTGGCCGACCCGCGCAACTACATGGCGCAGCCGACCCTGGGCCTGTCCACCGCGCCGATCGTGACCGACGCCGGGCCGGCGCCGCGGCACCTGGACCTGCGCCCGTTCATCCTGTCCCGCGACGACGTCTACGTCACCACCGGCGGGCTGACCCGGGTGGCGATGGAGGAGGGCTCGCTGGTGGTCAATTCCTCGCAGGGCGGCGGCGCCAAGGACACCTGGGTGGTGGACCTGGACGAGGAACTGGACTGATGCTCTCGCGCGTTGCCGACAACCTCTACTGGTTCAGCCGCTACGTGCGCCGCGCCGAGACCACCGCGCGGCTGGTCGGCGTGGGCAGCCTGCTGCAGCTGGACCTGCCGCGCTCGGTGCGCTTCGCCTGGCGGCCGATGATCGACACGGTCGGCGCCGGCGAGATCTTCGCGCTGTGGTTCCCCAACGCCGGCGATGACGTCGGCGACGCCGACGTGGTGCGCTTCCTGCTGCTGGACGAACGCAATCCGTCCTCGCTGCGCACCTCGGTGCAGCACGCGCGCGAACTGCTGCGCGGCATCCGCGACACCCTGCCGCAGGAGATCTGGGAGGCGGTCAACGACCTGCATCTGTACATCGACGCCAACGGCGAGCGCAGCGTCGGCCGCCGTTACCGCATGGAGTTCCTGGGCCACGTCACCGACGCCTGCCTGAAGGTGTCCGGGCTGCTGACCGCCAACGTCAGCCGCGACATCGGCTTCCAGTTCCTGCGCCTGGGCACGGCGATCGAGCAGGCCGACATGACCACGCGCATCATCGATGCCGGCGCCTCGGGCCTGATCACCCCGCGCAAGGCCGACGACCGCGAGGCCTACCAGGCGATGCAGTGGATGAGCGTGCTGCGCGCGCAGGCCGCCTACCAGATGTACCGCCGGCACGTGCGGCAGCGCGTCACCGGCGAGCAGGCGCTGCGTTTCCTGCTGCAGAACAACGACTTCCCGCGCAGCGTGCAGTTCTGCCTGGTCCGCGCCCAGCACATCCTGCCGACCATGCCGCCGCGGCCGCCGGTGGAGCGCGCGCTGATGCGCATCAGCGGGCTGGTGCGCAATGCCGACCCCGCCTACCTGGCGCAGCACAACCCGGCCGGGTTCATGGACGAGATCCAGACCCACCTCGGCCACCTGCACAACGCCATCGCCGAGGCTTACTTCAGCTCCTGAGGTGCCCCGGGGCGCCGCCGGGCCTGAGGCCGGCGGCCCGGCGTGGCCCTTGCCAGCCGGGGCCTTTCTATGCCTAGCCCACCATCGCCTTCCCCTAGGCGGTGCACGTGCGTAGGCGTATGGTACGCGGCGGCCGCGCCGGACCCGGCCGGTAGACAGTTTTATGAATAGGCGATTCCGGCGCCGGAACTTGCCCCATCGACTGGCCGCAGAGCTAGAATTGGCGGCTATGTAAACGTTTTCTCAAAGGACCCCATGGCTTCGGATCGTATCGAATCGCTCATCGCCCGCATGACCGTCGAGGAGAAGGTCGGCCAACTCGGCGTTTTCGCCGACATGGTGCGCCCGTTCGCCCCCGACGTGAATCCGGAAGCCAATGTCCGCAATGCCGACGAGGTGCTGCAGCAGGTGCGGTCCGGTCTGGTCGGCTCGCTGTTCAATGGCGGCGGCGCCGAGTCCGGCCGCATGATCCAGCGCGCAGCGCTGGAGAGCCGTATGGGCATTCCCGTGATCCTGGCCGCGGACGTGATCCACGGCATGCGCACGGTGTTCCCGATCCCGCTGGGCGAGTCCGCCAGCTTCGAGCCGGACCTGGCCGAGCGCACCGCGCGCGCCACCGCGGTCGAGGCCACCGCCGCCGGCATCCATTGGACCTACGCGCCGGCGGTGGATATCGCCCGCGACCAGCGTTGGGGGCGCGGTGCCGAGGGCGCCGGCGAGGACGTGGTGCTGGGCTGCGCCTTTGCCGCCGCACGGGTGCGCGGCTTCCACGGGCCGGACCTGCGCGCCGACGATGCGCTGCTGGCCACGCCCAAGCACTTCGCGGCCTACGGCGCGGTCGCCGCCGGCATGGAATACGCCAGCGTCGACATCTCCCCGCAGACCCTGCGCGACGTGCACCTGCCGCCGTTCAAGGCCGCCTTCGAGGCTGGCGCGCTGAGCGTGATGACCTCCTTCAACGACATCAACGGCGTGCCGGCCAGCGCCAACCACGAACTGCTGACCGAGATCCTGCGTGGCGAATGGAAGTTCCGCGGGGTGGTGGTCTCGGACTACACCGCCGACATGGAGCTGATCGCGCACGGCTATGCCGCCGACGAGCGCGACGCGACCAAGAAGGCGTTCCTGGCCGGCATGGACATGAGCATGCAGAGCGGCTTCTACGCCGCGCACCTGCCGTCGCTGGTGGAGGACGGCGAGGTGCCGATGGCGCTGCTGGATGCGTCGGTGCGCCGCGTGCTGGAACTGAAGGAGGCGATCGGCCTGCTCGACGATCCGTACCGCTCGCTGGACCCGGCGCGCGAGGCCGACCAGTCGCACATCGCCGCGCACGATGCGCTTGCGCGCGAGGCGGCGCGGCGTTCGATCGTGCTGCTGAAGAACGACGGCCCGGTGTTGCCGCTGCGCAAGCAGGGGCAGAAGATCGCGCTGATCGGCCCGTTCGTGCAGGACCGCGACAACATCGAGGGCTGCTGGACCCTGTTCGGCGACAAGAGCCGCTACGTGACCCTGGAAGCCGGCGTGCGCGCCGCGCTGGACGACGCGCAGGCGTTGACTGTGGTGCCGGGCTGCGCGCTGGAAGCGCCGCTGGACGGCGGTATCGAGGCGGCCGTGGCCGCCGCGCGCGCCGCCGACGTGGTGGTGCTGGCGCTGGGCGAGCCGCAGCGCTACAGCGGCGAGGCGCAGTCGCGCACGCAGATCGTGCTGCCGCCGGCGCAGCAGGCGCTGGCCGAGGCGGTGGCCGCCACCGGCACGCCGCTGGTGGTGCTGCTGCGCAACGGCCGCGCGCTGGCACTGCAGGGCGCGGTGCGCGACGCCGCGGCGATCGCGGTGACCTGGTACCTGGGCACGCAGACCGGCCCGGCGGTGGCCGACGTGCTGTTCGGCGACTACAACCCGTCCGCGCGCCTGCCGGTGAGTTTCCCGCTCGACGCGGGGCAGCAGCCTTACTTCTACAACCACCCGCGCACCGGCCGGCCGGAACTGCCGACGATGAGCGAGTTCAAGTCGCGCTGGCGCGAGGTGCCGAACGCGCCGCTGTATCCGTTCGGCCATGGCCTCGGCTATACGCAGTTCGTCTACGGCGCGCCGCAGCTCGACCGCACCCAGGTCGGCTGGGACGATACCCTGACCGTGACCACCCGCATCGACAACGTCGGCGAGCGCGAGGGCGAGGAAGTGGTGCAGCTGTACATCCACGATCGCGTCGCCAGCCGGGTGCGCCCGGTGCGCGAGTTGAAGGCGTTCCGCAAGGTGCGGCTGGCGGCAGGCGAGGGCATGGAGGTCAGCTTCACTCTCGACCGCCACGCGCTGGCCTTCACCGGCCGCGACGGGCAGTGCGCGGCCGAGCCGGGCCTGTTCGACCTGTGGGTGTGCGCGTCGGCGGCCAGCGGCGAGCCGGTCGCGTTCGAGCTGCTGCCGCAGGCCTGAGCGCCGCGGCGCGGGAGTGCGGCAAGTCCTGCCGCCGCCGCGTCGATGGACGTGAATACGCGACGTGTCTACCGGACCCGTCGCCGTGACGTGACCGCGGCCACGCCCTGGCCGCGGCATGCTTGCCGTGCACGCGGCGTCTGCTAGGTTCGGTATTCGACCCCAACCGATAGGTGCACGTCATGCAACGGACTCCCCTGGGTTTGGCTTGCGCGCTGGCCATGGGCCTGGCGATCTCGGCGGCACACGCCGCACCCGCCGACAAAGCGGCCGAGCGGCGCGGCGACTGGCCGTTCTCGGCGACACCGGTCGCTACTTTCAACGAACCGTGGGCGATGAGCTTCCTGCCCGACGGCACCGCCTTGGTCAGCGAGAAGGGCGGCACGCTCAAGCGCATCGACCCGGTCAGCGGCCACACCGGCACGGTCAGCGGCGTCCCGGCGGTGGCCTATGGCGGCCAGGGCGGCCTCGGCGATGTGCTGCCGCATCCGGGCTTCGCCAAGAACGGCTGGGTCTACCTGAGCTACGCCGAACCCGGCAGCGGCGACACCCGCGGCGCGGCGGTGATGCGCGCCAAGCTGACGTTGGACACCAGCGGCGGTGGCACCCTGTCGCAGCAGCAGGTGATCTGGCGGCAGCAGCCCAAGGTGTCCGGCAACGGCCACTTCGGCCATCGCCTGGCGTTCGGCCCGGACGGCAAGCTGTGGATCAGCTCCAGCGAGCGGCAGAAGTTCGATCCGGCGCAGGACATGAGCGGCAATCTGGGCAAGATCGTGCGCCTCAACGACGACGGCAGCGTGCCGGCCGACAACCCGTTCGCCAACCGCGGCGGCGTCGCCGCGCAGGTCTGGTCGCTCGGCCACCGCAATGTGCTCGGCCTGGCCTTCGACGCCAATGGCCGGTTGTGGGAGCACGAAATGGGTCCGGCCGGCGGCGACGAACTCAATCTGATCCAGCGCGGCGCCAACTACGGCTACCCGATCGTGTCCAATGGCGACCACTACGACGGCCGCCCGATTCCCGATCACAGCACGCGCCCGGAATTCGCCGCGCCCAAGGTGAGTTGGACGCCGGTGATTTCGCCGGCGGGCTTCGTCATCTACAACGGCAGCCGCTTCCCGCAATGGCGCGGCAACGGCTTCATCGGCGGCCTGTCCTCGCAGTCGCTGGTCCGGATCGAGTTCAATGGCGAGACCGCACGCGAAGCGGCGCGCTACGACATGGGCCAGCGCATCCGCGAAGTGGAGCAGGGGCCGGACGGCGCACTGTGGCTGCTCGAGGATGGCGCGGGTGGACGCTTGCTGAAGTTGCAGCCGCTGGAGAGTTGATGCACGCGCCAGGCAGCGGCGGTTGCGTCGCTGCCTGGCGAGGGCATTCGTGCGCGTTGACGATGGTGCGATCCCGTGCGGTGTGGGTGGGCGTGCAACGTCACCCAGAAAGCAACACGGTTGTTCGATCTCTCGCAGGCAATGGTGCGGCCGACGGCCCTCTGTTCCGGCAGCCATTTACGAGAGACCGGGTGCGCGAGTGCAACAAAAACGCGACACCCAAAAACGCGACGCCCATGCGTCGTAGGAGCGGCTTTAGCCGCGACAGTTTTCTCGGGAAGGCCTATCGCGGCTAAAGCCGCTCCTGCAAGTTCTGATAATTGCGCGCCTGTGTTAGAGGCCGCCCGCCTTTTTTTGCGGACCACGTGCTCCGCGCCGCCGATGTGCTGACAAGCCGGAGCAACTCAAGCTAGGCCGCAATTCGTCGCCACATTCCCGGATGCAGGCATTGCATCCACGACAGCGTCGTAGGAGCGGCTTCAGCCGCGACGGTCTGATGGTCGATGCCACCTGCCGGTCGCAGCTGAAGCCGCTCCTACGCTGTTTTTCCTGCGGTCATCGGATAACGCGGAAAGCCGGCGTCATTCTCCGTTGCCAGCGCGCTCCCAGGCGCGCCGCACCGCGTGGCGGGCCTTGCTCCAGCTCAGCGTCTGCGAGCCCTTGTTCTGGTCCCAGTCGCGGTGCAGTTCCGCTTCCACCTGTTCGTAGGCGCGGTTGAAGTCGCGGATGCGCGCCTCGTGGCCGGCGTGGTAGGCGGGCTCGTAGTCTTCGAATCGCTCGCCTTCGCTGTAGTAGGGCTCGTCGGCGAAGCGATCGCGCCAGTACTGCGAGATAGTGCTGCGATCCTCGTCGTTGGGCGCGCGGCCGGGAATCTGATACGGAACGCTCATCGTGGGTCTCCGTTGCTGTGAATGCGCTCCACGCTAGCCAGGCGGCCGTTAATCCGGTCCCTGCGCGGCGTGATCGCGATATGAAACATTCATGCCTTCTGGCAGGCTGCGCCGGCGCGCCCGGTGGCTTACGATCCGCCGCTACCTCCCTCTCTTCCGGCACACCCCATGGCCGCCAACGGCATCGCCTTGTTGACCCCGTACCTAGCCACGGCCGGGGTCGGCTGGCTGTATTACCGGCGCATCCGCCGCTACTTCGGCCGCCAGCCCTGGCAGCCGCGGCGCACCGGTGTGCGGCTGGGGTTCCTGCTGCTGGTCGCGGCCCTGCTGACCTGGCTGGCCGCGCACTTGCCCGCCGTGCGCCTGGGCATGGCGCTGGGCGCGGTGGGCGGCGCCGCGCTGGGCGCCTTCGCCCTGCACCACACCCGCATCGAGCTGCAGGACGGCGCGCGCTGTTACACGCCCAACCCGTGGATCGGCGCCGCGCTGAGCGTGCTGTTGCTCGGGCGCCTGGCCTGGCGCTGGGCCAGCGGCGCGTTCTCCGGCGGCAGCGCGCAGACCCTGCAGAACGCCAGTCCGCTGACCATGAGCATCGCCGCGGCGCTGATCGCCTATGGGTTGGTCTACGCCGCCGGCCTGTTGGTGCGCATGCGGTCGCTACCGCCGGTCTGATGAGGGGCGCGCCCACAGATGACGACGCGATGGCAGTCTTCTCGCGGCGTTTAGGTCTCGCAGACCATCCAGCGCAACGACCTGTGCAGCATCGAGGTCTCGCGCAATGTACCCAGCCGCCGGCGTGGCCTCAGTGCGCGGCGGCAGCCGCTTCGTAGGGCAAGGCCGTGGTACCGGCCGCCTGCAGCGGCGCGTCGGCGGCGTCCAATTGTTCCGGCTCGCCTTCGATCACCACCAGGATGCGGCCGGCCTCGATTTCCTCTTCGAAGTTGCGTCGCACCGGGTCCGGCACGGTCGACCCGACCAGGGCCGAGGACCAACTGCCGACCAGGGCGCCAGCGATCGCCATGACCCCGGCGCCAGCCAGGGTGATGCCCAGCGGCGGCACCGCGATCGCCGCCAACCCGGCCAGCAGCCCGGCTGCACCGCCGCCCAGCGCGCCGCGCGCGGCGGCCGGCACGGTGTCGGTCTTGCCTTCCTTGCGGTCGTCGGGGATGGCTTCCAGCTCGATGTCGCCGCGGGCGACCAGCGACAGGTCGTCGTTGTCGAGGCCGGCGCCGCGCGCGGCCTGCAGCGCACGGGTGGCGGTGGGCAGATCCGGAGCGCTGTAGACGCGGCGTCGTTTCATGGCGGTCGGCTCTTGCTGGCGGGCATCCAGCGTCTGGGCCCCGCGGTTATCCGCGCGTGACCTGCGCGCAAGGCGGCGTGAAGGCGTTCACGCCGCGTCCTTGCGCGGGAATCGATAGAACAGCGCACCGACCAGCAGTGCCACGCCTGCCGCAGCCAGGTTCTGCCAGCTGGCGCTGAGCAGCAGCGCCAGCGCCAGCAACAGCGCCGCCAGCGGAATCAACGGCCCGCCCGGCAGGCGCAGCGCACCGGGCCGGTCACCATAGCGCCGCGCCAGCACCAGCACCGCCGCGGCGGTGCCGATGTAGGCGAACAGGCGGGTCACCATCGACAGCAGCGCCAACTGCACGAACGACCCGGACAGGGCCAGCGCCAGCGACAGCACGCCCTGCAGCAGGATCGCCGCGGCCGGCGTGCGGAAACGCGGATGCACCCGCGCCAGGAACGCCGGGCCGTAGCCGTCCTTGGCCAGCGCGAACAGGAAGCGCGGCCCCAGCATCACCGTGTTGCTGGTGGTGCCGAGGATGGAGATGGTGGCGCCCACGGTGAGGATCAGCGCCAGCGCCTCGCCGCCGAAGCCGCTGGCGGCATCGGCCAGCGGCGTCGCCGACTGCGCCACGTTGGGCAGCGTGCCCTGCGCCACCACCTGCACCGCGGCATAGATCAGGGTGACGGTGACGATCATGGTGATCAGTGCGAACGGCACGTCGCGGCGCGGATTGCGGTACTCGCCGGCGGCGGCCGGGATGTTCTCGAACCCGGCGTAGGCGAACAGCAGCAACAAGGCTGCCTCGCCCAGGTTGCCGACATCGCGCGGGTCCGGAGTCTTGCCCGAGAACGCCCACGACCAGTCCACGTAGAACACGCCGATCGCCACGAACAGCAGCAGCGGCACCAGCTTGCCGATCACCAGCGCCACGCCGGTGCGCGCGGCCGATTTCACCCCGATCACGTTGATCGCGGTGAGCAGACCGAGCGAGCCGACCACGATGCCCAGGCGTGCGCCGCCACCGGCCGCGGCCGGCCAGAAGCGCACCACCGCATCGGCCAGGCCGTTGCTCAGCGCGGCGGCCGAACTGATCCGGGTCAGCCAGATCATCCAGCCGATCTCGAAGCCGGCGAAACGGCCGAAGGCCTCGCGCGCATACAGATAGCTGCCGCCGGGTTCGTCGAAGTAGCTGGCGGCCTGCGCGTAGCACAGCACCAACAGCGCCACCGCCACGCCGGCCAGCAGCACCGCCCACAGGCTCAGCGGCCCGAGCAGGGCAGCGGTGGCCGCCGGCAGCAGATAGATGCCGCTGCCGATCACGTCGTTGATCGACAACCCGACGATCTGCCAACGGCTGACCGCACGCACCAGCTCGGGCGCGGGCGCCTGGCTCACGGTGCCGGCTCCACGGCCGGCAGCGCCCAGTCGGCCTGCAGGCGTTGGTAGGCACTGCGCGGCAGCAGCACGAACAGCGGGGCCGCGGACGGCTGCAGCCACGCCAGCAGCCGCTGCATGTCGGCCGGCTGCATCGCGGTGCAGCCGGCGGTGGGGGCGCCCGGGGCGCGCCACAGGTGGGCGAAGATGCAGCTGCCGGCGCCGGGCGTGGCTTGCGCGTTGTGCTGGATCACGAAGCCCTCGCGGTAGCGCTGATCACCGTCGTGTTGCAGGTCCAGGCGCATGGGTTCGGTGGACCCGGCCACCGCGGCGTTACCGACCTTGTCGGCGTCGACGATGCGGTTGTACAGCGGCGAGTCCGGCACATCGATGCAGTAGTTGCTCTGCTGCATCGCCTGGTAGGGCATGGCGCTGTCGATACGCGGCGCGTAGCCGAAGGCCTCGCCGATGGTGAACACCCCGGCCGGGCTGCGGCCGTCGCCTTCGCGCTTCTGCGGACCGTCCGCTTGTGCCGGATGCAGACCCAGGCCCCAGGCGCTGCCGTGGCGGCCGAGGCTCACGTCGAAGGCCTGCCCGTGCGCTTGCCAACCCTGCGCGTCGCGCTCGAATGCCTGTAGCCGCCCCTGCGGGCTATCCCAGTCCGGCGCTAGTACCAGGATCAGTTGCTGCGCGCGCTGCAAGGCGGGCGCGGCGCCGTTGTCGGCGGCCACGCCCGGCGCGGCGATCAGGAGGCACAGCAGGGCCAGGCCGATGCGCCAGGCGCGGTGGCGGCCGGCGTGCAGTGGCGTGGCAGGGGACCGATGGAGCAGGGGCATTGGCATCTCCGGTGGCGGCATGGGCGGGTGGGCGCGCCATGGGTGAACGGTAGCGCAGTTGCGAGGCGGATGGCGCGCGCTGGTGCCGCTCGCTTGCCGGCAACTCGGCCGATGCAGTGGATGGCGGGTGGTGTATGTGCTGGTGAAGTGTGGGCAGTGGTATCGGTGTTGTGTCGTGGGTGCCCATGCCGCACCACGGCAAGCTGATCCATGCCGTTGCCGTTGCCGTTGCCGTTGCCGTTGCTCCTGCTCCTGCTTTTGCTTTTGCTGTTGCTTTTGCTGTTGCTGTTGCTCTGGCTTTTGACTTGCCGGGTTCCCTTCCGAAGCGGCGGCCGGCCCGGGGAAAAACCCCGAAGGGGCGGCGCACAGGGACGTGCGCCGTTCGCGGCAGGGGCAGGATGCCCCTTCCGCGAATCCCCGGGGTGGACGCGGACCCGGAGCGCGTTAGCGCGGAGGGCGCGAGGCAGGGTGTGCTTTCTTTTGGTTACTTTTCTTTGCACAAGCAAAGAAAAGTAACTCGCCGTCAGGCGAAAGCTTTGCTCTTGCACTTGCTCTTGCTGCTGCCGCAGCTGGATTGCAGGAGCGACTTGAGCGGCGACAGGGATTATCGATCACGTCGGTCGCGGCTAAAGCCGCTCCTACAGTCTTTCTCCTCCGACTCAAGCTTGAAGCAACGGCAAAGGCTTTCGCCCTTTCGGGCGAGTTACTTTTCTTTGCTCGCGCAAAGAAAAGGTAACCAAAAGAAAGCGCGCCCTGCCTACGCGCCCTCCGCGCTGCGCGCTCCGGGTCCGCGAACCAGACGGGATCCGCGGAAGGGGCATCCTGCCCCTGCCGCGGACGGCGCACGTCCATGTGCGCCGCCCTTCGGGTTTTTCCCGCCTGGTTCGCCGCTTCGGAAGGGAACCCGGTAAGTCAAAAGCCAAAGCAACGGCAACAGCAAGAGCCACAACCACAGCAACAGCAACAGCAACAGCAACAGCCAAAGCGACACCTGCAACCGCACCGATAGCGCCGCCAGTGTGCTGGCCTCACGGCTCGCCCGATGGCGCGCGAACCGCCAGCGGCCGCGAGACGGAGTCGCGCGTGACCAGGCGGTGCGGCACTACGTGATTGACGCTGATGCGCTCGGCGCCAGCAGCCTGCCGGATCTCCCGCAGCAGCAGGTCGATCGCCGTGTCGGTCATGTCCGCCACCGGTTGATGGATGGTGGTCAGCTCCGGCCACACCATCGTCGCCGCCGACGTATCGTCGAACCCCACCACCGACAGATCCTCCGGCACCTTCAGGCGACGACGGTGCGCCACCGACACCACGGCCGAGGCCATGTCGTCGTTGCTTGCGAAAATCGCGCTCGGGCGCGCCTGCAAGGCCAACAACCGTTCGGCCGCCTCCAGGCCGGCGCGATAGGTGAAGTCGCCCGGCTGCACCAGCGCGGCGTCGTAGCCGATGCCGGCATCGGCCAGGGCATCCCGGTAGCCCTGCCAGCGGTGCGCACTGGCGGTCTGGTTCGGGTCGCCGGTGATGTAGCCGATGCGGGTATGCCCGTGCGCGATCAGGTGCGACACCAGGTCATGGCTGGCGCGGCGGTCGTCGATGCGCACGCAGGAGATCCTGTCGCTGAACCGGCCGGACGCGATGGAGACGACGGGAATCCCGGCGTCGGCGAACACGGCGACGATGGCCTTCGATTCGCACAACGGTGCCGGGAGAAGCACGCCCGCCACGCTGGTGCAGAGCGTGTGCGCGGCGGCGCGGCGTGCACGCGGACCCAACCCATCCCAGGTGGCGATCACCAACTGCGCCGCCGCGCGGGTGGATCCGCGCAGCGCGCCGACCAGCAGTTCGCGCAGATAGCTGGAACTGGGATTGGTATAGATCAACGCGATGCAGGTGTGCTGCGCCGCGGCGAGGGCGCTGGCGGCCGGGTTGGGCCGGTAATCCAGGGCGCGCACGCTGCGCATCACCCGCTCGCGCGTGCTCTCGCGTACGCCGGCATGACCATGGGTGACGCGCGAGACGGTCATCGGCGAGACGCCCGCATGCGCCGCGACGTCGTCGATGGTGATGGCGCTCCCTCTTCGACGCGTCGTTTTGGAGGTGCTCTTCAAGGAATGCGGTCCTTTGTTGCGACGCATGATGACAAGCGATATCCCAGGTGCGTAGTCTGCGCTCGACGCGATGATAGCGCTATCAATCAGCGGCAGTCGGGCTCGGGGGGAGCCTTTATCGCGCGTCGTCTGGCAATCCTGAAACGGAGTTTTGAGTCGCAGCGAACGCACAGCGCGCTGCGATGTTCGGCGTGGAAGACGGGCATCGCCCGTGCGTGCCTCTTGGGGGAGGGGCGATACATCCATCGATCGCATGTCAGAGGGGAGAGTCATGAGCGCTTCTATGTTTCGTCGTAGCCCAGACCTGGGGGCTCGTCCATGAGCCGCACACTGGCGAAGTTCAAATCCAGGGCCATGTTCACCTTCGTCGGTGGCGTCCTGGTCATCAATCCCGCATTCGCGCAGGACGCGTCGACGCCGGCACCGGCGGCCGAGCAACAGGCGCAGAGCAGCCCGACGCAGCTGGACACCGTGCAGGTCACCGGCCTGCGCAACAGCCTCAGCCAGGCGATGGACATCAAGCGCGATTCCGCGGGTGTGGTGGATGCCATCAGTGCCGAGGACATCGGCAAGTTTCCCGACACCAACCTGGCCGAGTCGCTGCAGCGCATCACCGGCATCTCCATCGAGCGACGCGACGGCGAAGGCGCACAGGTCACCGCGCGCGGCTTCGGCCCGCAGTTCAACATGGTGACGCTCAACGGGCGGCAGATGCCCGGCGCCGATGCGTTCGGCGCTGCCGGGCAGGTCGCCATTGGCGGTGTCGACGGCGGCACCCGCGCCTTCAACTTCGCCCAGCTCGCCGCCGAAGCGATCAATGGCATCGAGGTCTACAAGACCAGCCAGGCCAACATGCCCAGCGGCGGCATCGGCGCCACCATCAACATCCTGACTGCGCGTCCGTTCGACCACCAGGGCATCGTCGCCAGCGCCGGCGCCAAGGCGGTCTCCGACCGCAGCCAGCCGTTCGACGACGACCTGACGCCCGAACTGTCCGGCATCTTCAGCTACAGCAACCCGGACAAGACCTTCGGCGTCGGCGTGAGCGCGAGCTACCAGAAGCGCAAGGGCGGCTCGGTGCAGGCCACCGAGAACTACTGGAATGTGCAGCCGTGGACCGGCTCGATGCCCGGCAACCCGACCGTGGTCAACGCCCCGCAGGCCGGTGCGCTGTACGCACGACCGAACGACTTGCGCTATGCGTTCTCCGAGTTCGAGCGCGAGCGCGTCAACGGCCAGGCGGTGCTGCAGTTCGCGCCCACCGACAGCCTGACCTTGACCCTGGACTACACCTATTCGACCAACGAGATCACCGAGAATCGTGGCGAGCAGGGCATGTGGCTGCAGAACAGCAACTACACCGATGTGACGTTCGATACCAGCGGCGCGGTGGCCGTGCCGACCTACATCCGCGAAATCGCCGGCACCAAGGATTTCGGCCTCGAGCAGCAGCGCAGCATGCAGAAGTACAAGCTGGGTTCGCTCGGTCTGAACGCGGTGTGGAACGTGACCGACCGGCTCAAGCTCAGCTTCGACGCGCACGACTCGAAGAACGAAAGCCGCCCGAACGATCCGCTGACCGGTGGCGGCTCCATCTTCATGAGCATCGCCGGCACCAACAACTGCACCTCCGGTCCGCAATGCGGCGGGTCCTGGGTGCAGGAGCTGAACTTCAACAACGGCCTGCCGATCGGCACACAGGTCTGGTATCCGAGCGACGCCGACGCCGCGGCCAGGACCAACGGCGTGGTCAACCCGGGCTTCGTGCCGGGCGAGATCGGTACGCAGGTGCTGCGGGTCAACTCGCAGAGCCAGATCAGCCAGATCAAGCAGGCCCGCGTGGATGGCGAGTGGAGCTTCGACCAGGGCCGCTTCCAGTTCGGCGTGGACAGCAACAAGTCGACCACCCATCGCATCCAGGCCGCCGAGGCGTATTCCACCCTGGGCGACTGGGGCGTGGCCAATGTCGACCGGGATACCGCCGGCGGCCTGATGAACCTGATGCAGCCGGTCAACATCATCGGCCTGTTCCATGACTACGGCGGCAGCAGTTGGCCGGCATGGCGGGGCGATGCGGGCAGGCTCGCGGAATGGGCGGCCAGCCAGTACGGCGTCGGCCTGGGCGTGAGCCCGCAGCGCGCCGCCGACAACTTCGTGGAAGAGAAGACCCGCTCGGCCTATTTCCAGGTCGAGCTGGATGGCGAGCTGGCCGGCATGCGCACCAATACCCGGCTGGGCGTGCGCTACGAAACCACCGACGTGGTGTCGACCTCGGTCATCGCCACGCCCGAAGCGATCGAGTGGCAGTCCAACAACGACTTCCGCGTGGTGCTGTCCAACGAGCAGCAACCGTTCAGCGAAAAGACCAGCTACAGCTACATCCTGCCCAACCTCGATTTCAGCATCGATCTCAGCGAGACGCTGAAGGGGCGCGTCTCGTTCGGCAAGAGCATCGCGCGCGCGCCGATCGGCAACCTCTATGCCGGTCCCGGGGCACAGCAGCCGTTCGGCTCGGTGCTGATCGATCCGTCCTCGCGGGCCAGCGGCACCGCACAGAACCCGTCGTTGAAGCCGCTGGAGTCCGACAACCTGGACCTGGCGCTGGAGTGGTACTTCGCCGATGCGAGCTATCTGTCGGTGACGTACTGGAACAAGTCGGTCAACAATTTCGTCGGCAATACCGTGGTGCAGGAGACGCTGTACGGCCTGCGCGATCCGACCTCCGGTCCGGACGCGAGGACGGCCCTGGGGTTCCTCACCAGCGGTGCCTGCCTTGCCCAGGTCGGCCCGGCCAATGCGGCGGCCTGCTCGGCCAACGATACGTCGTTGTTCACTGCGCTGGCCTTGCTGCGCAACAACCCGGCCGGCCTGGCCGCCTACAACGGCACCGGCGCGCAGGTGCTGGCGACCGAAGCGGCCTACGATCTCTATGGCGAGGCCGACGATCCGTTGTACGAGTTCAACGTCAACCGCCCGATCAACCAGAACCAGGCCAAGCTGCATGGCTGGGAACTCGGCGGGCAGTACTTCCTCGGCGACACCGGGTTCGGCATCCTCGCCAACTACACCATCGTCAAAGGCGACGTCGGCTACGACAATGCCGGCGACCCCAGCATCGACCAGTTCGCGCTCACCGGCCTGAGCGACACCGCCAATGCGGTGCTGATGTACGAAAAGTACGGCTGGTCGGTGCGCCTGGCCTGGAACTGGCGCGACCAGTACCTGATCCTGGCCAACCAGGGCACCAGCCGCAATCCGTACTATGTGGAACCGTACGAACAGTGGGACCTCAGCGTGAACTACACGTTGAACGACAACTGGTCGTTCGGGCTGGAGGCGATCAACCTGACCGGCGAGGACGTGCGCTGGCGCTCGCGCACCTCGCAGATGATCGTCAAGCTGGCCGACCAGAGTCCGCGTTACATGCTGGGCGTTCGCTACAAGTTCTGAGGAAGGCGGAGAGGATCTCTTCGCATGTCGTCACGGGCGCCGCCGCGGTTGCGGCGGTGTCCCGTGCCAGGCTCCACCGGGAGTGCGCACCACCATGCCGCGTTACGAAATGCTCAACAACATCGCCCACCGCGACCTGCGCGTGGCCACCGACTTCGGCCCCGAGTTCGGCGATGCGGTGGGCATGGTGCCGGCCTACCCGAGCGAGTTCGCCGAGTTGCAGCGCGAGTATCCGATCTTCCTGCGCAAGGATCCGGCGACCGGCGCGTGGCAGTCCGTGGCGTTGCTGGGGTTCGAGCAGCACGAGAACCTGTTCCTGCACGAGCGGCGCTGGACGGCGTCGTATCTGCCCGGGGCGGCGGCCAAGGGGCCGTTCCTCATCGGGTTCCAGGAGCAGCGGATCGATGGCGTGCTCAGCCAGGAAGCGGTCCTGCACGTGGACATGGAGCATCCGCGGGTGACCGCGATGCAGGGCGAGCCGGTGTTCCTGCCGCAGGGCGGCAACACGCCCTATCTCGACCACATCGCCGGAGTGCTGCGCGGCATCCACGAGGGCCATGCGTTCGGCGCGGACATGTTCGCCGCGCTCGATGCACAGGGGTTGATCCAGCCCGTCGCGCTCGACGTGCAACTCGATGCGCAGCATCGGGTCGGCGTCAACGGCCTGCATGCGATCGACCGCGAACGCCTGGCCGGGCTGGACGGTCCTGCGCTGGCCGCGCTCAACCGCGCCGGCTATCTGGAGGGCGCGTACCTGATGCTGGCTTCGCTGCACAACATGCGCCGCCTGATCGCCGAGAAACAGCGACGCCTGCGCCTGCAGGATGCCGCCGGCGCGGCAGGCAGGAACTGAGCGTGCCGGACGGCGCGGCCATGCGGACACTGGAGGGCGTGCAGCCCACGGCCCTGCCATTGCAGGCGCTGGTGGCGGCCGGGGAACCGGTGGTCTTGCGCGGCATCGCGCGCGACTGGGGCTTGGTCCAGGCCGGCTTGCGCTCCACGCAGGACGCGTTGGCCTACCTGCGCGGTTTCGATGCGGGCGTGCCGGTTCCATATTCCTTCGGCGAACCCGGGATCGAGGGGCGCCCGTTCTACAACGCGGACTTCACCCAGTTGAATTTCGAGGTCCGGCGCGGACCGCTGACGCAGGTGCTGGATGCGATCGCCGCCGCCCTCGAGGATCCGCGGCCGCCCACCTACTATGTCGCGTCGCTGCCGATCGAGCGGGCGCTGCCGGGGTTCGCGCAGGCCAACGACGCCGGCCTGGCCGGGCAGGGCATCGATGCGCCGGCCAGCATCTGGATCGGCAACCGCGTCATCGCCTCCTGCCATTTCGACACGCCGGACAACCTGGCCTGCTGCGCCGTGGGCCGACGCCGCTTCACCCTGTTTCCGCCGGAGCAGATCGACAACCTGTATCCGGGACCGCTGGAACCGACGCCGGGCGGCCAGGTGGTCAGCGTCGTGGATGTCGATCGCCCCGACTTCGCGCGTTATCCGCGTTTCCGCGATGCCCTCGCCAGCGCGCAGCACGTCGAGCTGGAGCCGGGCGATGCGCTGTTCATCCCGAGCATGTGGTGGCACCACGTGCGCAGCCTGGCGCCGTTCAACGTGCTGGTGAACTACTGGTGGCGCAGCGCGCCTGCCTTTTTGCCCTCGCCGCTGACGGCGCTGCAGCACGCGATGTGGGCGCTGCGCGATCTGCCGGCACGCGAGAAGCAGGCCTGGGCGAAGCTCTTCGACTACTACGTGTTCGGTCCCGGCGAACGTGCAGGCCAGCACCTGCCCGAGGCAGCCCGGGGCGAGCTGGCCCCGTTCGACGAGGCACGGGCGCGCCGCACGCGCGCGCAGTTGCTGGCGCGGCTCAACCGCTGATGGGAGCATCGACTTGACTCTCGCCACCACCACGGACGGGCGCATCCGCAAGGTCGTCATCGCCGGCGGCGGCACCGCTGGCTGGCTGGCCGGCTGCGCGCTGGCCCACCAGTTCCGCGATCGCCTGGACATCACCCTGGTGGAGTCCGAGCAGATCGGCACGGTGGGCGTCGGCGAGTCGACCGTGCCGCCGATCCGCACCTTCCACCGCTTCCTGCAGATCGACGAGCAGGAGTTCCTGCGTGCCGTGGCCGGCACGTTCAAGCTGTCGATCTCGTTCGAGCATTGGCGCCGCCCCGGCGATCGTTTCATCCATCCGTTCGGCACCATCGGACAGGGCACCTGGGCCACGCCGTTCCATCATTTCTGGCTGGACAGCCTGCGCCGCGGCATGCCGTCGGACCTGGGCGATTTCTGCCTGGAAAGCATCGCCTCGCGCGGCGACAAGTTCGCGCTGGACACCCAGCCGCAGGTCAGTTACGCCTACCACTTCGACGCCGCGCTCTACGCGAAATTCCTGCGCAAGAAGGCCGAAGCGCATGGCCTGCGCCGGATCGAAGGACAGATCCGCGAGGTGCGGCAACATGCGCATGACGGCTCCGTCGCGTCGTTGCTGCTGGAAGACGGGCAGGTCATCGAGGGCGACCTGTTCATCGACTGCACCGGCTTCCGTGGCCTGCTGACCGAGCAGACCCTGCACACCGGCTACGAGGACTGGCACGACTGGTTGCCCAGCGATCGCGCCGTCGCGGTGCAGACCGAGGCGGTCGCGCCGCCGGTGCCGTATACCCGTGCCATCGCGCACGAGGCCGGGTGGCGCTGGCATATCGCCCTGCAGCACCGGGTCGGCTGTGGGCTGGTGTTCTCCAGTCGCCACATGTCCGACGACGAGGCGCACGCCAAGCTGCTGCGCGACGTCGACGGCCCGCCGCTGCGGGATCCGTGGCTGGTGCCGTTCCGCAGCGGGCGCAGGTTGCAGGCATGGAACAGGAACGTGGTGGCGCTGGGCCTGGCCAGCGGCTTCATCGAGCCGCTGGAATCGACCAGCATCCACCTGACCATCAGCGCCGTGGTGCGCCTGATCCAGCTGTTTCCAAGCGAGGGCATCAGCCCGGCGCTGGTGGAGTTGTACAACACGGTCAGTCGCCAGGAGATGGAGCACGTGCGCGACTTCATCATCCTGCACTACCACGCCACCCAGCGCGACGAGCCGATGTGGAAAGCCTGCCGTGAGATGGCACTGCCCGAGTCGCTCGCGCTCCGGCTGCGCGCCTGGCGCGAACGCGCGCACGCCTGGCAGGACCCCGGCGAACTGTTCCGCGTGGATTCGTGGACCAGCGTATTGCTGGGACAGGGCATCCAGCCTGGACCGCCGCACCCGCTGGCTGCCGCCATCGACGACGCGGACCTGCGCACGCTGTTGCTGCGGATCCGCCAGCCGCTGCAGCAGGCCAGCGCGGCGATGCCGTCGCAGGCGGAGTTCATCGAACGCTATTGCAAGGCGGCGCCCGACGTCTGGCAACGGAGCGTTTCCCTGGCGTAGCAGCACATTGCTGTCGCTCAAAAATGATAGCGCTAACTAGAAGGCGGAGACGACGTGGAAGAGAGGGAGCTGGTGGCCGGAATCGATGCGGGAACGCAGAGCCTGAAGGTCGTGGTCTACGACCCGGTCGGGCGCAGCGTCGTGGCCAGCAGCAGTGCGCCGCTGGATCTGCATTCCGCCGCCGATGGCAGCCGTGAACAGCGGCCGGCCGACTGGATCGCGGCCCTGCAGGCCTGCTTCCAGGCGATCGATCCTGCGCTGCGATCGCGCCTCGCCGCGCTGGCGGTCTCGGGCCAGCAGCACGGCTTCGTTCCGGTCGATGCGGCGGGCGAGGTGCTGGCACCGGCCAAGCTGTGGTGCGACACCAGCACCTCGGCCGAGTGCGGGCAGATCATGGACGCGGTCGGCGGCGCGGTGCGCACCATCGCGCTGGCGGGCAACCCGATCCTCACCGGTTACACCGCCTCCAAGCTGCCCTGGACCAAGATGCACCGGCCCGAGGTCTATGCACGGCTCGCCACCATTCTGCTGCCGCACGACTACCTCAACTTCGTGCTGACCGGCCAGCGCTTCTGCGAATACGGCGACGCGTCGGGTACGGGCTGGCTGGACGTGCGCACCCGCACGTGGTCGGCCGAACTGCTGCGTGCGACCGATCCGCAGCGCGATCTGGCGGACTGCCTGCCGCGCTTCGCCGCGCCGGATGCGGTGTTCGATATCGACCCGGCGGCCGCCCGCCTGCTCGGCGTGCCGACGACGCTGAAGGTCGCCGTCGGTGGCGGCGACAACATGATGGCGGCGATCGGCACCGGCTGCGTCGTGCCCGGTCGCCTGGCGATGAGCCTGGGCACCTCCGGCACCTTGTTCGCCTATTCCGACACGCCGGTGGTCGACCCGGACGGCGCGTGGGCCGCGTTCTGCTCTTCCACCGGTGGCTGGCTGCCGCTGATCTGCACGATGAACTGCACCGTGGCGACCGAACAGGTCGCCGCCGCGTTCGGCTTCAGCACCCGCGATGGCGATGCGCATCTGCACGCCACCGCGCCCGGTGCCGACGGACTGGTGATGCTGCCGTTCCTCAATGGCGAGCGCACGCCGGACCTGCCGCTGGGCAAGGGCCTGCTGGCGGGACTGGACACGACCAACATGACCCCGGCCCACCTCTATCGCGCGGCGATGGAAGGGGCGACCTACAGCCTGAAATACGGCTTCGACGCATTCGTGCGCGCGGGCATGCAGTTCGAGCGCATCGTGCTGACCGGCGGCGGCAGCAACAGCGGCGCATGGCGGCAACTGGTGGCCGATGTGTTCGGCCTGCCGGTGGACGTGCCCACGCAGCCGGAAGGCGCGGCGTTCGGTGCGGCCCTGCAGGCGCTGTGGGCCATCGGCCTGGCGCGCGGCGATGCCGCGTCCATCGCCGACATCGCGCAGCGGCATGTGGCGGTGGATCCGCAGCGGTCCGCCCGCCCGGATCCGGCGCGCACCCAGGCCTATGCCGCGGCCTATGCGCGCTTCCTGCGCCATCTCGATGCCTGCATGCCGCTGTTCCGCGGCTGATTCCCTTTTCGCACTCCCTCCCACCACGACAGGAACCCGCACCATGCACACCCAGCCCTTTATCGGCGCCAAGGAATACTTCCCCGGCATCGGCCGCATCCCGTTCGAAGGCCGCGGTTCGGACAACCCGCTCGCCTTCAAGGTCTATGAAGCCAACAAGGTCGTCGGCGGCAAGACCATGCAGGAACATCTGCGCTTTGCGGTGTGCTACTGGCACACCTTCTGCAACGCCGGGCAGGATCCGTTCGGCCCGGGCACGCGCCACTTTCCCTGGGAGGTGGGCGCGCCGATGGCCAGCGCCGAAGCGAAAGTGGATGCGGCGTTCGAATTCTTCACCAAGCTCGGCGTGCCGTACTGGTGCTTCCACGACATCGACCTGGCGCCGGACGCCGACGATGCCGCGCAGTACGAGAAGAACCTCAAGCACATGGTGGGCCTGGCCAAGGCGCGCCAGGACGCGACCGGGATGAAGCTGCTGTGGGGCACGGCCAATCTGTTCTCGCATCCGCGCTACATGAACGGTGCCGCGACCAATCCCGATTTCGCCGTGGTGGCGCGTGCCGCCGTGCAGGTGAAGGCGGCGCTGGAGGCGACGGTGGAACTGGGCGGCGAACACTACGTGTTCTGGGGCGGCCGCGAAGGCTATGCCTCGCTGGCGAACACGCAGATGCAGCGCGAACTCGACCACTTCGCGCGCTTCCTCACCATGGCGCGCGACTACGGCCGCAGCATCGGCCTGAAGGGCAACTTCCTGATCGAGCCCAAGCCGATGGAGCCGATGAAGCACCAGTACGACTTCGACAGCGCGACGGTGACGGGTTTCCTGAAGCAGCATGGGCTGGACAAGGACTTCAAGCTCAACATCGAGGCCAACCACGCCACGCTGTCCGGCCACACCTTCGAACACGACCTGCAGGTCGCCTCCGACCACGGCCTGCTGGGCAGCATCGACGCCAACCGCGGCAATGCGCAGAACGGTTGGGATACCGACCAGTTCCCGACAGACCTGTACGACACCGTGGGCGCCATGCTGGTGGTGCTGCGCCAGGGCGGCCTGGAGGGCGGCCTGAACTTCGACGCCAAGGTGCGCCGCGAGTCCACCGAGCTCGAGGATCTGTTCATCGCCCACATCGGCGGCATGGATGCGTTCGCACGCGGGCTGGAAGTCGCCCATGCGTTGCTCAACGACTCGCCCTGGGAACAGTGGCGCCAGGAGCGCTATGCCAGCTTCGACAGTGGTGCCGGCAAGGAGTTCGCGGGCGGCGCGCTCGGCCTCGCCGAGTTGGCCGCATTGGGCGCGAAGGGTGGCGAGCCACGGCAGATCAGTGGCCGGCAGGAGCGCTACGAGAACCTGATCAACCAGTACCTGCTGCGCTGAGCGCGGCGGCAAGGAGAGCGCCGTGACCGACACCCATTCCACACGCCACCACGGCGCACTGCTGGCCGCGCTGCTGCTCGCGCTTGCCGTCTGCAAGGGCGACGTCCAGGCCGCGGCGCCCGCCCGGGCGGAGGCCAGCCCCTGGCCCAACGTGACCTGGCCGCTGCCCGAGGATCCCGCGCTGGAACGGCGCCTCACCGACCTGATCGCCACCATGACGGTGGAGGAAAAGGTCGGCCAGCTGGTGCAGGGCGATATCGGCAGCCTCACCCCGGAGGACGTGCGCAAGTATCGATTGGGGTCGATCCTGGCCGGCGGCAACTCCGATCCCGGCGGCCGCTACGATGCCGCGCCGGCCGAATGGCTGGCGCTGGCCGATGCGTTCTATGCGGCGTCGATGGACACCTCCAAGGGCGGCAAGGCGATCCCGGTGCTGTTCGGCATCGATGCGGTGCACGGGCAAAGCAACATCGTCGGCGCGACCCTGTTTCCGCACAACATCGGCCTGGGCGCGACGCGTAACCCGGCGCTGCTGCGGCGGATCGGTGAAATCACCGCGCTGGAGACCCGTGCCACCGGCATGGAGTGGACCTTCGCGCCGACCGTGGCGGTGCCGCAGGACGACCGCTGGGGCCGCACCTACGAGGGCTATTCCGAGTCGCCCGAGGTGGTGGCCAGCTACGCCGGGGCGATGGTCGAGGGACTGCAGGGCAAGGTGGGAACGCGCGACTTCCTCGATGGCCGCCATGTGATCGCCTCGGTCAAGCATTTCCTCGGCGATGGCGGCACCACCGACGGCCGGGACCAGGGCGACACCAGAATCGGTGAGGCCGAACTGGTCCGCATCCACGCCGCCGGCTATCCCCCGGCCATCGCCGCGGGCGCGCAGACCGCGATGGCCTCGTTCAACAGCGTCAACGGCGAAAAGATGCATGGCCACAAGGCCTACCTGACCGACGCGCTGAAGGGACGCATGCACTTCGGCGGCTTCGTGGTCGGCGACTGGAACGGCCACGGACAGGTCAAGGGCTGCACGCCCACCGATTGCCCCGCCACCATCAACGCCGGCCTGGACATGGCCATGGCCTCGGACAGTTGGAAGGGCTTCTACACGACCACATTGGCGGCGGCGAAGAACGGCACCATCTCCCGGCAACGCCTGGACGATGCGGTGCGCCGGATCCTGCGGGTCAAGATGCGGCTGGGCCTGTTCGAGGCGGGCAAGCCGTCGTCGCGCGCGGTCGGTGGCCAGTTCGCGCTGATCGGCGCCCCGGCGCATCGCGCGGTGGCGCGGCAGGCGGTGCGCGAGTCGCTGGTGCTGCTGAAGAACCAGGGCGGCGTGCTGCCGCTGTCGCCGAAGCAACGCATCCTGGTGGCCGGCGACGGTGCCAACGATGTCGGCAAGCAGGCCGGCGGCTGGACGCTGAACTGGCAGGGCACCGGCACCACCCGCAAGGACTTCCCGAACGCGGACACCATCTACGAGGGCTTCGCCCAGCAGGCCAAGGCCGCAGGCGGCGAGGCCGTGCTTTCGGTCGACGGCAGGTACACGACCAAGCCGGACGTGGCCGTGGTGGTGTTCGGCGAAAACCCGTACGCGGAGTTCCAGGGCGATCGGCCGACCCTGGCCTACAAACCGGGCGACGACACCGACCTGGCGCTGATCAAGCGGCTCAAGGCCGACGGTATTCCCGTGGTCGCGGTGTTCCTCAGCGGGCGCCCGCTGTGGGTCAACCGCGAGCTCAATGCCGCCGATGCCTTCGTCGCGGCATGGCTGCCGGGTTCGGAGGGCGCCGGCATCGCCGACGTGCTGCTGCGCACTCCGCAGGGCGGCGTGCAGCACGACTTCAAGGGCAAGCTCAGCTTCAGTTGGCCGCTCACGGCCACGCAATACGCCAACAACGTGGGGCAGAAGGACTACGACCCGCTGTTCGCCTTCGGCTTCGGCCTGCGCTATGCCGACAACGGCGATCTGGCCAGGCTGCCCGAGGTTTCCGGCCTCACCGGCAACGAAGGCGCGGCCGGGGTGTTCTTCGTGCGCGGCGCGGCCGGCCCGGGCATGGCGCTGCGCCTGGAAGGCAGCACCGGGCAGGGCGTGACCGTCACCCGGGTGCCGGAATCGCTCGATGGCGGCGCGCTGAAGGTCACCGGCGTGGATCACCTAGCGCAGGAAGATGGCCGCCGCCTCGCCTGGTCCGGCGGTCGCGAGGCCGTGGTCGCGCTGCAGTCGCATACGCCGTTGGACCTGCAGCGCGAGAGCAACGGCGACCTGATGCTGGTGACCACGCTGCGCGTGGACGCCGCACCGCAGGGCGAGGTGTGGCTGGCGGTCGGTTGCGGCAGCGGTTGCACCGCGCGGGTCGCGATCGGGCCGACGCTGACAGCCCTACCGGTGGGCCAATGGAAGCGCGTGGGCGTGCCGCTCAAGTGCCTTGCCGCGGCCGGTGCGGATCTGAGCAAGCTGGATCGTCCGTGGGCGTTGACTACGGCGGGCACGATGACGCTGTCGGTGTCGCGGGTCGCGCTCGGTGCATTGAACGAAGCGGAGGCCACCGTCGCATGCCCGAGCACGTGAGCATGCGACCTGCGCTAGCGGCCCTTGGGCGGGCTGGCGACCGAACCGCGCAGCACCAGCCGGTGCGGGACCACGTGGTCGCTGGACATGCGCGCGTCGTCGCGCTTGCGGCGGATGCTGCGCAGCAGGATGTCGATGGCGGCATCGGCCATCGAAGCGATCGGTTGGTGGATGGTGGTGAGCTCCGGCCAGACGGTCGTGGCGGCCGAGGTGTCGTCGAAGCCCACCACCGACAGGTCGCGCGGCACTTCCAGGCCGCGCCGGTGCGCGACCGAGATCGCTGCCGCCCCCATGTCGTCGTTGCTGGCGAAGATCGCGGTCGGCGGCCGCCGGTGCGACAGCAGCTTCTCGGCGGCGGCGAGCCCGGAGCGGTAGGTGTAGTCGCCCTGCTGGACCAGGCCGGGTTCGACCTTCAGCCCGGCCTCCTGCAGGGCGGTGACGAAGCCCTCGTAGCGCTGCGCGCTGGCGCTGAGGTCCTGGCGCCCGCGGATGAAGCCGATGCGCCGGTGGCCGTGCTGGATCAGATGCTCGGCCATCTCCCTGCCGGCGTGGAAATCGTCGATGCGCACGCAGGAGATCGCGTCGCTGAGGCGCCCGGCGGCGATCGCGACCACCGGAATGCCCGCTTTGACCAGTTCGGTCACTGCCGCCTGCGACTCGCACAGCGGCGGCGGCAGGATCACGCCATCCACGCGGCCGCTCAAGGCGCGCGCGGCCTTGCGCTCGGCGTCGGCGTCCAGGTCTTCCCAGTAGTGGATGACCAACTGGATGGCGGCGTTGGACGCGACGCGCAGCAAGCCGACCAGCAGTTCGCGCAGGTAGGCGCCGCTGGGGTTGGTGTAGATCAGCGCGATGCGCGTGTGCTGCGCGGCGGCCAGCGAACTGGCCGCCAGGTTGGGCGTGTAGCCCAGTTCGCGCACCGCGCGCATCACGCGCTCGCGGGTGGCATCGCGCACCTTGCCCTGGTTGATCGCGCGCGAGACGGTCATCGGCGACACCCCGGCCAAGGCCGCCACCTCGTCGATCGTGACCCCGCTGGTCTTGCGGCGGACCGATTTCTTCGGCTTGTCCAAAACGCGTTCCCTTTGTTCTTCTTGACGTTGGCGCGCCGCGGGCACGCCGTCAGCTTACAAGGTTTGTTCGCGGCGCTTGGGCGTCGTGCGCATGTCATGCGGTGTCAGTGGATGGCGTGCGCTGCCATGGCGCTGATGGTCTGCGCAGGCAGCGTGCATGCGGAGGATGGCGCTGCGTTGTGGCTGCGGTATCTGCCTTCGCAAGGCGCTGCGCGCACGGCGGAGTTGGATGAGGTAGTGGCGCCGGAGCAGACCCCGACGCAGCGTGCGGCGCGCGATGAACTGATACGCGGCCTCACCGGCCTGCTGGGCCGCGCGCCGGCGACGCGTGCGGTCGCGACCGGCGATCATGCGGTGGTGCTGGGCACGCCGCAGTCGTCGCCAGCGCTTGCGCCGTTCCGGGAGGAGATCGCGTCGCTGGGCGAGGAGGGCTACCTGCTCAAGCGCGCCCGCATCGACGGGCACGCGGTGTTGCTGGTGGCCGCACGTCGCGACATCGGCGTGCTGTACGGGGTGTTCCATCTGCTGCGGCTGCTGCAGACCGGTGCGTCGCTGGACGCGCTCGAGGTGCATGAGTCGCCACGGATCCAACTGCGCGTGCTCGACCATTGGGACGATCTGGACGGCCATGTCGAGCGCGGCTACGCGGGCCGCTCGTTGTGGGACTGGCAAAGCCTGCCGGAGTGGCGCGACCCGCGTTACACGGACTATGCGCGGGCCAATGCCTCGCTGGGCATCAACGGCACGGTACTGAACAACGTCAACGCCAACGCGCAGAGCCTGGCGCCGGCCTATCTCGACAAGGCGGCGGCGCTGGCGGACGTGTTCCGGCCCTACGGCATCCGCGTCTACCTGAGCGCGCGCTTCAGCGCGCCCATCGAACTGGGTGGGCTGAAGACCGCCGATCCGCTCGACCCGGCCGTGCAGCGCTGGTGGCGCGACAAGGTCGATGACATCTACGCGCGGATTCCGGATTTCGGCGGCTTCCTGGTCAAGGCCAATTCGGAAGGGCAGCCCGGGCCGCAGGACTATGGCCGTTCGCATGCCGACGGCGCCAACCTGCTGGCCGATGCGCTGGCGCCGCACGGCGGCGTGGTGATGTGGCGGGCCTTCGTCTATGCCCACGACGTGCCGGTGGACCGTGCCATGCAGGCCTACACCGAGTTCGCCGGCCTCGACGGCGCCTTCCGTCCGAACGTGATCGTGCAGGTCAAGAACGGCCCCATCGACTTCCAGCCGCGCGAGCCGTTCCATCCGCTGTTCGGTGCCATGCCGCGCACGCCGCTGATGCTGGAATTCCAGATCACCAAGGAGTATCTCGGCTTTGCCACGCACCTGGTGTACCTGGGGCCGTTATACGAAGAAGTGCTGCAGTCCGACACCCACGCCCGCGGCGCGGGCGCCACGGTGGCGGACGTGGTGGACGGTTCGCTGGAAGGCCATGCCCTGAGCGGCATCGCCGGCGTCGCCAACATCGGCAACGACCGCACCTGGAGCGGCTCGCACTTCGACCAGGCCAACTGGTATGCCTTCGGCCGTCTTGCCTGGAATCCGCATCGCTCCGCCCGTGCCATCGCGGCGGAATGGGCGGCGATGACGTTTTCGCCGAGGCCCGAGGTGGTGCAGCCCATCGTCGGGATGATGATGGCCTCGCGCGAGGCCGCGGTGAACTACATGACCCCGCTGGGCCTGCACCACCTGATGGCGCGCGGCCACCACTACGGTCCCGGCCCTTGGGTGGACGGCGGCCCGCGCGCGGATTGGACCTCGGTGTACTACCACCGCGCCGATCGCGACGGCATCGGCTTCGACCGCACCGCTCGCGGCAGCAATGCGGTGAGCCAGTACGCGCCCGAGGTGGCGGCCGTGTATGGCGACCTGGCGCGGGTGCCCGAGCCGCTGCTGTTGTGGTTCCACCACGTGCCGTGGGATCACCGCATGGCCTCCGGGCGGCCGTTGTGGGACGAGCTGGTCGGCCGCTATTCGCAGGGCGTGCGCCAGGTGCAGGCCATGCAGGTGACCTGGGACGGCCTGCGCGGCAAGGTGGATGCCGAGCGGCATGCGCAGGTCGCGGCGTTTCTGCGCATCCAGCTGCGCGAAGCGCAGTGGTGGCGCGATGCCAGCGTGGCGTACTTCCAGTCGGTGAGCGGTCGGCCCTTGCCCCCAGGCGAAACCGCGCCGCCGCACCCGCTGGCCTGGTACCAGGCGCTGCAATTTCCCTCCGCACCCGGAGATGGACGATGAAGCCGACAACGTGGACGGGCTGGCTGCTGGCGATGGTTTCAGGAGCCTGCACGATGCCCTGCATGGCGCAGCAGGCGACGCTGCCGCTGTTGCATCCGCTGTTCCAGGATCACGCCGTACTGCAACGCGACCGGGCGATTTCGGTGTGGGGCCACGCCGCGCCGGGCGCCACGGTGTCGGTGACATTCGCGCGGCAGTCTGTCAGCGCACGCGCCGACGCCGACGGCCACTGGCACGCGACGCTGCGGCCCACTGCCGCTGGCGGTCCTTACGACATGACCGTGCAGGCGGGACAGGCGCGCAAGGTGGTGCGCGATGTGCTGATGGGCGATGTGTGGCTGTGTTCCGGGCAGTCGAACATGGAGCTGCCGGTGTGGCGCGCGCTGGATGCGAGCAGCGAACTGACCGCCGCCGTCCAGCCGAGCATCCGCCTGTTCGCCGTGCCCAAGGTCGCGGCGGTCACGCCGCAGGACATGTTCCCGACCGAAGTCGCGTGGCAACCCGCGTCGCCGGACACGGTGCGCGAGTTTTCCGCCGCCTGTTTCTACTTCGCGCGCGAGCTGCAGAAGACAGTCAAGGTGCCGATGGGGCTGATCCAGGCGGCCTGGGGTGGTGCGCGGATCGAGGCCTGGACCAGCGCCGACGCGCTGCGCGCTCAGGGCGGCATGGGCGAGGCGCTGGACGTGCTGGCGCTGTACGCCAACGACCCCGTGGCCGCGAGCGCGCGCTGGGGGCGGCATTGGCAACAGTGGTGGACCACGCGCGCCGGTGCCAGGCCGGGCGATACGCCGTGGCAGCCCGGCGCCGACCGCACCGGGTGGCAGGCCGCGCCGGCCACGCTCGGCGCCTGGGAACGTTGGGGCGTGCCCGCGCTCGCCGACTACAACGGCATGGTCTGGTACCGCACGCAGGTCACCCTCACCGCTGCGCAGGCGGCGCAGGGCGCACGGCTCGTGCTGGGGCCGGTCGACGAGACGGACATGACCTGGGTCAACGGCGTGGCCGTGGGCAGCCAGAACGCGCCGAGCGATCCGCGCCGGTATGCGCTGCCGCCCGGCCTGTTGAAAGCGGGCGTCAACACGGTGGTCGTCAACGTGCTGGACACCTACGGCGAGGGCGGACTGGCAGGCCCCGCGAGCGCCCATGCCGTGCAACTGGACGATGGCACGCGGATCGTCCTGGATGGGCATTGGCAGTATCGCGTGGCACCCGATCCACAGTCCCCGCCGCTGGCGCCGTGGCATGCGGCCTCCGGCATGTCGACGCTGTACAACGGCATGATCGCGCCGCTGGGCAACGACGGCCTGCGCGGCATCGTCTGGTACCAGGGCGAATCCAATACCGGCGAGGGCGCCGTCTATGCGACACGGCTGCGCCACCTGCGCGACGACTGGCGCAAGCAGTTCGGCGCGGCGCTGCCGTTGCTGGTGGTGCAACTGGCCGGCTACGGCCGCCCGCCGCAGGCACCGACGGAGAGCGGCTGGGCGCAGCTGCGCGAGGCGCAGCGCCGCGTCGTTGCCGAAGACCCGCACTCCGGGCTCGCGGTGGCCATCGACATCGGCGATGCCTACGACATCCATCCGCCCAACAAGCAGGAATTGGGGCGGCGCCTGGCGCGGGTGGCGCGTCACGTGGTCTACGGCGAACGCGCATTGGCGCCGTCCGGCCCGACGCCACGCACGGCAGCACGCACGCAGGGCGCGGTACGCATCGCGTTCGACGACGTCGACGGTCGCCTGGTCACGACCGGGGCGAACGGTCCCATCGGCTTCGAACTCTGCGATGCGCAGGCGCAGCACTGCCGGTATGCCGACGCCACGCTGGACGGGCGCGACGTCGTCCTGCACAGCCCGCAGGCCGCATCCGCCACGCGCGTGCGCTACTGCTGGGCCGACGGTCCGGTCTGCACGCTGCGCGACAGGTCCGGCGCGCCGGCGGGACCGTTCGAACTCTCACTTTCCGAGGAGATTCCCTGATGCGTCCGCTGCTCGCCTCGGCCCTCCTGTTGTTGTCCGCTGCGCTGCAGCCGCTGTGGGCCGTGCCTGCGCCGCCGGTCTACTTCGACTGGTTCGAATACGCCGGGCGCGACGCGGCCTTCGACGTACCGCTGCCAGCAGGCCATTACCGCAACCCGATCCTGGCCGGCTTCCACGCTGACCCGAGCATCGTCCGCGCGAACGGGCGGTTCTACCTGGTCAATTCCAGCTTCACCTACTTCCCCGGCATTCCGGTGTTCGAGAGCGTGGATCTGGTGCACTGGAAACAGATCGGCAACGTGATCGACCGCCCGACGCAACTGGACTTCGATGGCCTGAGCGTGTCGCGCGGCATCTTCGCGCCGGCCATCGCCTACCACGACGGCATGTTCTACGTGGTCACCACGGCAGTAGACAGCGGCGGCAACTTCATCGCCACCGCGCGCGATCCCGCCGGTCCCTGGTCGGACCCGCACTGGCTGCCGGGCATCGGTGGCATCGACCCGTCGCTGTTCTTCGATGCCGACGGTCGCGTCTACCTGCTCAACAACGACGAGCCGCCCGGCCCGCCGCGCTACGACGGCCATCGCGCGATCTGGATGCAGCAGCTCGACCTGGCGAGCTTCATCCCGGTGGGGCCGCGCAAGGTGCTGATCGATGGCGGCGTGGAGCCGGCGAAGAACCCGATCTGGATCGAGGGGCCGCATCTGTATCGCCGCGATGGCTGGTACTACCTCTCCGATGCCGAAGGCGGCACCGGGCCGCAGCACTCCCAAGTGGTGTTGCGCAGCCGCGACGTCTGGGGGCCTTACGTGCCGTACGCGGGCAATCCCATCCTCACCCAGCGCGACCTGCCCGACAACCGGCCGCTGCCGATCGCCAATGCCGGTCACGCGGACCTGGTGGAAGGGCCGGACGGGTCCTGGTGGGCGGTGTTCCTGGCCAGCCGCACCTACGACGTGCGCCACTACAACACCGGGCGCGAGACCTACCTGCTGCCGGTGCAGTGGCGCGACGGCTGGCCGCTGATCCTGCCGGCCGGGCAGGCCATCCCCTATGCGGTCCAGGCGCCGTCGTGGATGCAGGGCGAGGCGTCGAAGGCGCCTTCCACCGGCAACTTCATCGAGCGCGACGAATTCGACGCGCCGACGCTCGGCCGCGGCTGGTTGCGTGTGCGCGTGCCCAAGCGGGACTGGGCGGAGCTGCGCACGCGCCCGGGCAGTCTGGCCGTGCATCCGTTGCCGGAGAACCTGGACACCTTGCGCAACCCCGCCTTCCTGGGGCGTCGCCAGCAGCACCTGCGCTTCGAGGCCAGCACCGCACTGACGCAGCCGGCGACGGGCGTGGCAGCGGGGCTTGCGGCGTTCCAGAACGAGGATTGGTGGTACTTCCTCGGCGTGCGCCGTGTTGGACGCGATCGCTTGGAGGTCTTCCTGGAGGCGCGCGAGGGCAAGGGCGCGACCAGAACCCTGGCCAGCCGCGAATTGGATGCGTCGACGTCGTTGCGCCTGAAGATCGCGGGTGACGAAGGGGCGTATGCATTCGCGTTCGATACCGGTGCGGGGCAGGGCTGGCAGACGCTCGCCGACGATGTCGACGGGACCGTGTTGAGTACGGATCGTGCAGGCGGCTTCGTGGGCGCCCTGCTCGGTCCCTTCGCGCGCGACGAGCGCGCCTCGAGGAGCAAATGATGATGCGCAGGTCTTCCCTTCCTTCCGCCCGCCCTGGCCGCCTCGTCCGCGCGCTGGCCCTGTGCGCCGCCATCACGCTGGCCGGCGTCGGCCATGCCGCCGACACCCAGCCGTGGCAAGACACCTCGGCCAGCTTCGAGACCCGGGCGGCGGCGCTGGTCGCACAGATGACCCTGGAGGAAAAAGCGGCGCAGATGCAGAACGCCGCGCCGGCGATCGACCGCCTGGGCGTGCCGGCCTACGACTGGTGGAACGAAGCGCTGCACGGCGTGGCGCGCGCAGGCCAGGCCACCGTGTTTCCGCAGGCCATCGGGCTGGCCGCTACCTTCGACGTGCCGTTGATGGGGCAGGTGGCCACCACCATCAGCGACGAGGCGCGCGCCAAGCACCACCAGTTCCTCCGCGAAGGCGCGCACGGCCGCTACCAGGGGCTGACCTTCTGGTCGCCGAACATCAACATCTTCCGCGACCCGCGCTGGGGACGCGGACAGGAGACCTACGGCGAGGATCCCTACCTCACCGCGCGCATGGGCGTGGCCTTCGTGCAGGGATTGCAGGGCGACGACCCGGTGTATCGCAAGCTCGACGCCACCGCCAAGCATTTCGCCGTGCACAGCGGTCCGGAGGCCGACCGTCACCACTTCGACGCCCGCCCCAGCAAGCGCGATCTCTACGACACCTACCTGCCGGCGTTCGAGGCACTGGTGAAGGGAGGCCAGGTGGATGCGGTAATGGGCGCCTACAACCGGGTGTACGGCGAGTCCGCCAGCGCCAGCCAATTCCTGTTGCGCGACGTGCTGCGCCGCGACTGGGGCTTCAAGGGCTACGTGGTCTCGGACTGCTGGGCCATCGTCGATATCTGGAAGCATCACCACCTCGCGCCCAGCCGCGAGGCGGCCGCGGCGCTGGCGGTCAAGAACGGCACCGAACTGGAGTGCGGCCAGGAATACGCCACGCTGCCAGCGGCGGTACGCCAGGGGCTGATCGACGAAGCGGAGATCGACGATGCGGTGACGCGCCTGTTCGCCGCGCGGATGCGACTGGGCATGTTCGACCCGCCCGAGCGCGTGCGCTGGGCACGCATTCCCGCCTCCGTGAACCAGGCGCCCGCGCACGATGCGCTGGCCTTGCAGGCCGCGCAGGAATCGCTGGTGTTGCTGAAGAACGATGGCGTGCTGCCGCTGTCGCGCAAGCTCAAGCGCATCGCCGTGGTCGGCCCGACCGCCGACGACACCATGGCCCTGCTCGGCAACTACTTCGGCACGCCGGCGGCGCCGGTCACGATCCTGCAGGGCATCCGCGACGCGGCCAAGGGCATCGAAGTGCGCTATGCCCGCGGTGTGGATCTGGTCGAAGGGCGCGACGATCCGGGCGCCACGCCGCTGATCGAGGCGGCATACCTGCGGCCGGCGGCCGATTCCCCGGAACGCGGCCTGCGCGGCGAATACTTCCGCACGCCCGATCTGGCGGGGACGCCGGCGCTGGTCCGTACCGACGCCCAGATCGGCTTCCGTTGGGACCGCGGCTCGCCGACCGACAACCTGTTGGCCCGCGGCGAAGCGGGGCCGGGGCAGGGCATTCCCAGCGATCATTTCAGCATCCGCTGGAGCGGCCAGCTGCTGCCGCCGGTCTCGGGCCGCTACCGCATCGAGGCGGCCGCCGACGACGGCTTCCGTCTCTACCTGGATGGCAAGCTGGTGCTGGACCACTGGACCGACAGCGACCGCATGCGCGCCGACGGCGTGGACCTGGACCTGCAGGCGGGCCGCGCCTATGCGGTGAAGCTGGAGTACTACGACGCCGAGCGCGACGCGGGCGTGCGGCTGGGCTGGCGCATGCCCGGCGCGAAGCCGCCGTTCGACGAGGCCCTCGATGCGGCGCGCAACGCGGACGTGGTGGTGTTCGTCGGCGGACTGACCGGCGACGTCGAAGGCGAAGAGATGAAGGTCGATTACCCGGGCTTCGCCGGCGGCGACCGCACCGACCTGCGCCTGCCCGCGCCGCAGCGCGCCCTGCTGGAAGCGCTGCACGCCACCGGCAAGCCGGTGGTGATGGTGCTGACCGGTGGCTCGGCACTGGCGGTGGAATGGGCGCAGGCGCATCTGTCGGCGATCCTGATGAGCTGGTATCCGGGACAGCGCGGCGGCACCGCCGTGGGCCAGGCACTATTCGGCGAGGTCAATCCCGCGGGGCGCCTGCCGGTGACGTTCTACCGGGCGGACCAGGCGCTGCCGGCGTTCGACGACTACGCGATGGAAGGCCGCACCTACCGCTACTTCCGCGGCACCCCGCTGTATCCGTTCGGCCACGGCCTGTCGTACACGCGGTTCGACTACGGCAAGCTGCGCATGGATGCGCCGCGCATCGCCGACGACGGACGCCTCAAGGTGCAGGTGGAAGTAGCCAACACCGGCAAGCACGCCGGCGACGAAGTCGCGCAACTGTACGTGCGGCGGCTGGCGGCCGCGCCCGGCGATGCGCAGCAGACGCTGCGTGGCTTCCAGCGCGTTCGTCTGGCCCCGGGCGAGCGGCGGACCCTGACGTTCGAACTGGATGCGCAACAGGCGCTGCGCCAGTACGACGACGCCCGCGGCCGCTATGTCGTGCCGCCCGGAAGCTACGAAGTGCGGATCGGCGGCTCCAGCGCCGATGCCCGCGTGCGTGGGCGCTTCACCGTGGAGGCGCGCCGTGACTGAGCCGCGCAGTGTGGAGACCGCCGTGCACGTGCTGTCGGTGCGGGAGAAGCTGGGCTACAGCCTGGGCGACCTGGCGGCGAACCTGATCTTCCAGACGCTGATCACTTATCTGGCCTTCTTCTATACCGATGTGTACCGATTGCCGGCCGCCACGGCGGCGACGATCATCTTCGTGATCGGCCTGCTCGGCGCGTTCGTGTTCACCCCGCTGATCGGCATCGCCGCCGACCGCACGGCGACCCGCTGGGGCAAGTTCCGGCCCTGGATCCTGTGGACGGCGATCCCGTTCGGCGTGCTGTCGCTGCTCGCCTTCAGTACCCCGGACCTGGGCGCGCGCGGCAAGGTGATGTATGCCCTGACCACCTACGGCCTGCTGATGCTCGTGTACGCGGCCAACAACCTGCCGTACTCCGCGCTCAGCGGGGTGCTGACCGGCAACATGGCCCAGCGCAACAGCCTGTCGGCCTATCGCTTCGTGGCGGTGATGATCGCGCAGTTCATCATCCAGGTGCTGCTGTTGCCGCTGGTGCTGATCCTGGGCGACGGCGACAACGTGCGCGGCTTCGAGCGCCTGATGACGGTGTTCGCGGTGGTAGGCACGCTGTTCTTCCTGATCACCTTCGCCACCACCCGCGAGCGCATCGTGCCGGCCAAGGAACAGAGCGCAGGCGTGCTGCAGGACCTGTCCGACCTGCTGCACAACCGGCCATGGAAGGTGATGCTGGCACTGACGGTGCTGGTCTTCGTCAACCTGGCGCTGAAGGGCGGCACCTACATCTACTACTTCCAGTACTACCTGAGCGAGGCCGCCCTGGCGGGCTTTCTCGACGCCTCCGGCTTCAATGGCTTCATCGGCGGCGTGAACGCGGTGCTCAGCGGATGGGGCCTGTCCGGCTTCACCTGGCCGCAGGACCCGGCCACCTCGGCGTTCAGCCTGTTCAACGCCTGCGGCATCCTGTGCATGATCCTGGGCATCGGTTTTTCCCGGCCCCTGGCCGACCGCTTCGGCAAGCGCGATGCCTTCGGCGGCGCGCTGCTGGTCTCCACCGTGTTCCTGCTGGCGTTCTACGTGTTTCCGCCCACCGCGGTCGGCGTGGCCTTCGGCGCCTTCATGCTGCACGGCTTCTGCTACGGCATCACCATCCCGCTGCTGTGGGCGATGATCGCCGATGTCGCCGACTACTCGGAATGGAAGAACCATCGCCGCGCCACCGCGATCATCTTCTCGGCGATGCTGTGCGGACTGAAGATCGGGCTCAGCATCGGCGGCGCACTGGTCGCCGGCATCCTCGCGCACCACGGCTACCAGGCGGGCGCCGAACAACAGCCGCAGGCCGTGGTGGACGGCATTCGCCTGACCGTGAGCACCTACTGCGCGATTCCGTTCCTGGTCGCGGTGGCGCTGCTGTTCTTCTACCGGATCGACAAGCGCATGGAACTTCGCATCGAACACGACCTGCAGCTGCGGCGGCAGGGAAGCGACCTCGACCACCTCGCGGCGCACGCCATCGCGCAACCGCTGGTGACCCACATCTACACCGCGGACCCGTCGGCCCACGTGTTCGAGGGACGCCTGTACATCTATCCGTCGCACGACATCGACAGCGGCGCGCCGTTCGACGACGAGGGCGGTCACTTCGGCATGGAGGACTACCACGTGCTGCGCATGGACTCGCCCGAAGGCATGGCCACCGACTGCGGCGTCGCCCTGCATGTGCGCGACGTGCCGTGGGCCAGCCGGCAGATGTGGGCGCCGGACGCGGCCACGCGCGATGGCCGCTATTACCTCTATTTCCCGGCCAAGGACGCGCAGGGCCTGTTCCGCATCGGCGTGGCGGTGGCCGACCGCCCGGAAGGCCCGTTCGCCGCCGAGCCCGAGCCGATCGCGGGCACCTACTCGATCGACCCGGCCGTCTTCGAGGACGACGACGGCGCGCACTACCTCTGCTTCGGTGGCATCTGGGGCGGCCAGTTGCAGAAGTACCGCGACGACCGCTTTGAGGCGGCGCATGCCGAGCCCGAGGGCGATGCGCCGGCACTGGGCCCGCGCATCGCCCGGCTGGACCCGGGCATGACCCGGCTGGCGGAGCGCACGCGGGACATCGTGATTCTCGACGAGCACGGGCAACCGCTGCGCGCCGACGATCACGCGCGCCGCTTCTTCGAGGGACCGTGGCTGCACAAGGACCAGGGCCGGTACTACCTGTCGTACTCCACCGGCAACACGCACCTGCTGTGCTACGCCATCGGCGACAGCCCGTACGGCCCGTTCACCTATCGCGGCGTGCTGCTGAAGCCGGTGGTCGGCTGGACCACGCACCACTCCATCTGCGCCTTCCAGGGGCGCTGGTATTTGTTCTACCACGACGCCCTGTTGTCCGGCGGCGTGACTCACCTGCGCTCGGTCAAGTGCACGCCGCTGCACGTCGAGCCGGACGGGAGCATTCGTACTGTCGATCCCTATGGCGGTTAAAAGGCCGTCGCCCAGTGGCACCGCCGCCTGCGGCGTGGCAGGCGGCGCAGTGACCTCCTGTGGGAGTCGACCGTCATGCAGTCGCGACGCGTTCATTCCGATGGCGCAATGCGTCGGGACTAAAGTCCCTCCCACAAGTACGCCAGTAAGGCAGCCGTCCTGCCTAAATCGCTATCAGGCACGCACTACAGTCGCGCAAGGGAGCGGAGGATTCGGTCCCGTGTACCGCCGCGCATCCGGGCCGCGCTCTTCACGACAGAGCGCATCGACACCATGCCACGCACGGCCCGGCGCCGCCACTACACCGTCCGCGGCAACAGCTCCAACCCCTGGATCTCGCGAATCCCCAATCCCGGCGCCTCGCCAATCCGGATCTGCGCCTCGTCGAACTGCACCCCGCCGACCACCGGATCGAAGGCCCCCAGCGACGGCCCATCCAGGTCCACCTTGGTGATGACGTCCGCGCGCGCCACCGCCAGGTGCGCCGCCGCGGCCACGCCGACGCTCGATTCGAGCATGCAGCCGATCATGCACGGCACCCCGTACACCGCAGCGATGTCGGCGATGCGCAGCGCGTTGGACAGGCCGCCGGCCTTGACCAGCTTGATGTTGACGATGTCCGCCGCGCGCCGCTGCAGCAGCGCGATCGCCTGCGCCGGCGAGAACACACTTTCGTCGGCCATCACCGGGGTCTGCACCCGCTCGGTCACGTACTGCAGGCCGTCCACGTCGCCGGCCTTGACCGGCTGCTCCAGCAGTTCCAGCGTCACCCCGGCGCGCTCCAGCGCATGCATCGCCTGCACCGCCTGCTTCGGCGTCCAGCCCTGGTTGGCGTCCAGTCGCAGCTGCGCGCGCTTGCCGACCGCGGCATGGATCGCCTTGACCCGCGCGATGTCCTCGGCGAGATCGGTGCCGATCTTGATCTTCAGCGCCACGAAGCCGCGCGCCAGCGCCGACAGCGCGTCGGCCACCATCGTGTCCACGGCATTCACGCTGATGGTGAGGTCGGTGGTCAGCTGCGGGGTGCCGCCGCCGAGCAGGCGGTACAGCGGTGCGCCATGCTGCTGCGCCCACAGGTCGTGCACGGCGATCTCCATCGCTGCCTTGGCGCTGCTGTTGTGCTCCAGCGCGCCCTGGATCAGGCCGCGCAGGCGCTGCAGGTCGGCGATGTCCTCGCCGATCAGCCGCGGCGCCAGGCAGCGTTCGATCGCCGCGATGATCGAACCGTGCGTGTCGCCGGTGATCGGCGGGGTGGCCGGGGCGCTGCCGTGGCCGATCCGGCCGTCGTCGGTGTGGACCATGACCACCACGTCCTCGATCGCCTGCACGGTGCGCAGCGCGGTCTTGAACGGGGTCTTCAGCGGCACGCGCAGCATGCCCAGGCGGATCTCAGTGATCTTCATTCGGTCGTGGGCGCGCGCAGGCGCTGGATGCGGGTGATGCGGTCGATGAAGGGCGTGCCGTCGCCGAGCAGCAGCGGCTCCAGCGGCGTCACCGACACGCCGTTGAGGCGCACGCGCTGCACCTGCCCGGCGGCGTCGCGGTAGCTGGCGCCGGCCACGTCGTGGATCACCCAGGTCTGGCCGTCCTCGTGGCCGATCACCAGCATCACGTGGCCGGGGATGTAGACCAGGTCGCCCACGCGCAGCCGTGCCAGCGCCTGCCGGCGCTGCGGCAGCGGGTCGGTCGCCACGTAGGGCACCGAAGCCAGGCTGGGACTGCGCGCCTGGTCGCCGGTGTTGCGCGGCAGGTCGATACCCAGGCTGCGGTGGAGGTCGACGACGAAGCCACTGCAGTCGCGTGCGTCGTAACTGTTGCCCCAACCGTAGCGTTCGCCGAGGAACTTGAAGGCCTGCTGCAGCAGCGACTGCGGCGTGGCGGGCAGCGGTGCCTCGGCGACGTCGGCACTGCGCGGCACCAGCGCGGGTACCAACTGCAGGCGTCCGTCGCGGTCGCGCAGCGGCAACTGCACCACGTAGGCGGCCAGCGGCGACTGGCCGTTGACCACCTGTTGCGGCGGCCAGTCGCGCAGCAGCGGCAGGGAACTGCCCATGTCCAGCGCCACCTGCGAGGCCGCCGGTTGTTCCGGGGTGAACACGGTGGACGCGCGTGCGCCGGTGACCAGCAGCCGCGGCGTGCGCTGCGCGTACGCCAGCACACTGGCGCGGTCGCTCTCGGCGACGCGGTCGCGGGCGATCCAGGCGGCGTAGTTGTGCGCCAGCACGAACAGCCATTGCCCATCGGCGCTGGCGTGCAGGATCGCCACCGCGCTGCCCGGATACAGCGCCGATTCCTGGAAGCGGTCGATGTCGCGATCGTCGCGGTCGCTGAACACGCGCTCGGCGGTCGGGAAGCGCCGCAGGTCGGCGCGTTGCACCACCAGCGCGTAGCGCGGCTGCACCTGCGCCGGCAGCGCATCCAGCGCCAGCGCGCGCTGCAGCGCCTGCAGGCGCGCGGCGTCGAGCACAGCGCCTTGGGTATCGTAGAGCGTGCGTGTCGGCGGTGCCGACAGCGCCAGGATCTGCGCACGGACCTGCGCGGCGGACAGTTGCGCCGGCAGTGCGGCCAGGTCGTGCATCGACGGATCGTCGCGCAGCAGGTGGGCATTGAACGCGGCGCGCTGCGTCGCCTCCAACAGCGGAGGCGACGCCGCCGGCAGCTGGGCGATCCAGTGCTCGGCCTGCAATTGCGCCGGCTGCGCCTGCAGCGGCATGGCGTCGCTGGCGCGTGCCGTTGCGAAGGCGCCGCTCGCCGCCGCGGCGAGCAACAGGCACAGGCCGCGCATCGTGATCATGGGATCCCACTGTCTGGAAAGAAGGCCGGCGCGTCCCGCGCCGACGCCAGGATCTTCGATTCCCGGTTTTTCCCTGTCAAGGCGCTGCGTTGACAGGTTTTGCGAGCGCGTGTTACATCCGAATGCACAGGGGGCGCGTGGCGATGGCGCTGGGGAACGTGCAAGCACCGCACGGCAGCGCCGCGTCCGCTCGGCAACATGCAGGAACCCGCAACACGATGGCCGCGTGCCGTGCACGCGTCATCGCCGTGTGCGTGGACGCCAGGGACAGGCGCTCGGCCGTGGCCGCGCCCGCGGCGTTCGCGCCATTCATCCGCGCCATGCAGGAGAGCCGCGTGCCCATGCGAATCGTTCGTCGTCCTTTTCCCTTGCGTCCCGTGCGTCCCGTGCGTCCCGTGCGCGTGGCGCTGGCCGCGCTGACGACGCTGGCCGCGGCCGTGTCGGCGGCGGCAGCAGCGCAGGAACAGGCGGCGACGCCGCGCGATCTCGATGCCGTGCTGGTCACCGGCTCGCGCATCGCCCGCGCGCAGGTGGAGGGCCCGGCGCCGGTCACCGTCATCACCGCCGAGGACATCCGCAAGCAGGGCTTCGGTACGGTGTGGGAATCGCTGGGCACGCTGACCCAGTTCAGCGGCAGCACCTTCAACGAAAGCGACCAGACCGGCAGTTCGCCCAACGGCCAGTACCTCAACCTGCGCGGGCTGGGGCCGGGCTACCAGCTGATCCTGCTCAATGGCAAGCGCATGGCCGATTATCCGCAGCCCTACGGCGCCAACGGCACCGCGGTCAGCCTGGGCAGCATTCCGGCGGCGGCGGTGGAGCGCATCGAGGTGATGAGCGGCGGCGCCTCGGCCATCTACGGCTCCGACGCGGTCGCCGGCGTGGTCAACATCATCACCAAGCGCGATTTCCAGGGCGACAGCCTGCGCGTGCGCGCCGGCACCACCACCCGTGGCGGCGGCGATAGCGGGCAACTGCAGTGGACCGGCGGGCGCCGCGGCGACGGCTGGAGTTTCACCTACGCCTTCGAGCGGCTGGATCGCGAACCCATCGTCGCCCGCCAGCGCGGCTTCATGGATTCCTACGACGATCATCCGGCCAACAAGGCCGATCCCAGCTCGCCCAATGTGTCCATCTCCGGCGTCTACCTGCGCCGCGGCAACACCTATCTGTGGCCGCAGGCGGGCACGCTGTCGACCTCGCCGCAGGCGCTGGCGGCGGCCTGCACCGTGACCAATCCGGCGTTCCGTCCGTACCGCACCAGCGACAGTCTGCCCGCGGCCAACCGCTGCGGCGCGTTCGACTACTACGCCGGGCGCTCGGTGCAGAACGGCTACGGCAAGACCTCGGCCTACCTGGCCGGCGATGCCGAGCTCGGCCAGGACGTCGTCGCCTACGCGCAACTGCTGGCCAATCGCTCGCAGGACAAGAGCTCCAGCCAGACCCACTACTACATCGGCGAGGGTGCGTTCACCACCTACGACCCGGACCTGGGGCTGGTCACCGCGCAGCGCATCTTCCTGCCGGACGAGGTCGGCGGCATCAAGACCATCGACTACGACGAGCGCAGCTGGAACCTCAACGCCGGCGTGCGCGGCAAAGCCTTCGACGGACGTTTCGACTGGGATGCCAGCGTGTCGCTGTCGCGCTACGACATCACCACCCGGCGCCCGCGCTTCCTCACCAACGCGGTGCGCGACTATTACCTCGGGCCGCTGCTGGGCTATCGCCCGGACGGCACCGAGATCCGCCGCGTGCGCACGGACCGGCTGTTCGCGCCCGGCAGCCCCGACTTGTACCAGCAGCTCACCACCGAGGTGGTCAGCCGCGGCGAATCGGCCACCGACCAGGCCCAGTTCGTGGTCAGCGGCGACCTGCTCGCGGTGCCGGCGGGCATGGTGCAGATCGCCGCCGTGCTGGAGGCGGCACGGCAGACCTACGACCTGCAGCCCGATCCGCGCACCACCGTCGACTACACCGGCAGCGAGCGCATCTACAACCTCACCCAGACCCCCGGCGGCGGCCCGCGCAAGCGCTACGCCGCCGGCCTGGAACTGCGCGTGCCGATCGCCAGCCGGCTCAGCGCCACCCTGGCCGCGCGCTACGACGCCTACGACGACATCACCGCGGTCGATGGCGCGGCGACCTGGCAGGCCGGCCTGGAGTGGCGTCCGTTCGACACCTTGCTTCTGCGCGGCAGCCACGCCACCAGCTTCCGCGCACCGGACCTGCTGTGGATCTACGCCGGCACCAGCGCCAACAACCCCACCGTGGTCGACGAATACCTGTGCCGCCGCGACGGCCTGGATCCGTTGTCGGCGGCCTGCGCAAGCGCGCACGAGTACCAGACCTTCTCCACCCAGGCGTCCAATCCGTCGCTGCGCGAGGAGACCGGCAAGTCGACCACGCTCGGCGCGGTGTGGGACGTGCTGCCGTCGCTGTCGCTGAGCCTGGATTACTACCGCATCGAACTGAAGGGTCGGGTCGAGGCCATTTCCAGCGAAACCCTGCTGGAGAACAACGCCAACTGCCTGCTCGGCCGCGACCGCGCCGGCGCCGCGGTGGACACCGCCTCGGCGGCCTGCCGTTTCTACCTGGATGCGGTCACGCGCAGCCCCGGCACCGACCTGACCAGCGAAGGCCAGATCACCGCCTTCAAGACCTTCCCCATCAACCAGTCGCTGATGCGCACCGACGGCATCGATGCCAGCCTGCGCTACGACCTGGACCTCGGCGCCTGGGGCACGCTCGGCCTGCAGGCCGGCCTGACCCGGGTGCTGCGGATGGAGGTGGCGCAGTTCGCCGGTGCGCGCCCGGTGGACGTGATGAACGACGTCGACTACCTGGCGTTCCGCACGCGCAGCAACTGGCGTGCGAACTGGAGCCGCGGCGACTGGTCGGCCAGCGTGTACGGCTACCGCTACGGCTCGCGGCCCGACTACGCCGAGCGCGGCCGGGTGGCGCCGTATTTGGTGTGGAACGTCGACCTCGCCAAGCAGATCACCGACAAGGCGACCGTCGGCCTGAGCGTGCTCAACCTGTTCGACGCGCTGCACCCGCGCGACGACACCTACACCACCTGGCCGTACTTCCCGCGGGTGTACAGCGCGATCGGCCGGCAGTGGTACGTCAACTTCAACTACCGCTTCTGAGCGCGCGCGTGGCCGTCGATGCGCACTTGCACGCCGCCGCCGCGCCGATTGCGTACGCTTGTGCGTCCCCGACCAGGAAGTGTCCATGACCCGCGTTCCCGTGCCGTCCCTGTCCGCCGTGCGCCGGCTGCTGCTGCTGGCCACGCTGGCGTTGCTCGGGGCCTGCGCGCACGCGCCGCAGCGCAACCCGCTGGCCACCTGGGTGCCGTCGCCGAACTACGACGCGCGCCGGCCGATCCTGATCGTCATCCACTACACCGACCAGCACTCGGTGCAGCAGAGCCTGGACACGCTGCGCTCGCACAACAGCAAGGGCAAGGTCAGCGCGCACTACCTGATCGGCCGCGACGGCACGCGCTACCAACTGGTCGCCGACCTGGACCGCGCCTGGCATGGCGGCGCCGGGCGCTGGGGCAGCATCACCGACATCAATTCCGCGTCCATCGGCATCGAACTCGACAACGACGGCAAGACCCCGTTCGCGCCGCAACAGATCGACAGCCTACTGGTCCTGCTGCAGGACCTGTGCACGCGCCTGCGCATCCCGCGCAGCCAGGTGGTCGGGCACGAGGACTTTGCGCCGTCGCGCAAGGTCGACCCGGGCCCGCTGTTCCCGTGGAAGCGACTGGCCGAGGCCGGCTTCGGCCGCTGGCCGGCCGACGACACGCCGCCGGCGCCGCCCGGCTTCGACCCGTGGCAGGCGCTGGCGTTGATCGGCTATCCGGTCGACGACCGCGCCGCCACCCTGCGCGCCTTCCATCACCACTACCGCGGCAACGACGCCACCGCCTTCGACGACGAAGACCTGCGCATCCTGTACGCGCTGACCCAGCCGCTGCTGGCGCGGCCGCAGCCGGTCCCGGCGATGGAACCGGACGCGTCCTGAGCCAGCGCGGTGTGGCGCCAGCGTCGGTCGCGTCGGCGGACACGCCTGTCACCTGGCGCCGCCGCGGTTCTTGGTAGCATCGCGCGCCAACGGACTCCAAAGGACGCAGTGCGATGAGGCGAGGAACCACGGCTCTGTGGGCGGCAACCTTCCTGCTGTTGGGCGGGTGCAAGGACAAGGCCGCCGATGCGCCGGCCGCGGCGCAGACCCCGGCAACCGCGAGCGCGCCGGCAACCGCAGCGCCTGCCGAGGCGAGCGCCGCGGCACAGCCGGCCGCCGCCGAGGTGCCGGCGCCGGGTCGGGTACTGGCCGACATCTACGGCGCCAAGGGCGACGGCTCGGCCTCCTACGCCATCGACAACGGCGCGGTGGCCAGCTTCTGGTACGGCTACCGCTTCGACCTCGGCGGCAAGCAGTACTACACCGGTTTCGCCGATGCCACCGGCGGCAAGTACGACAAGCCCGGGAGCCAGGCCGGCGACCAGGACCTGCCCGACCCGGCGGCCACCGTCAGCATCGGCCAGGCCACCTACGTGCGCGACAGCGCCGGCGGCAAGCCGACCTGGACCCTGTTCCACGCGCAGCGCTGGGCCGGCGATTTCGGGTCCGACGGCAAGGCCGACACCCTGGACGAACAGCGCAAGCCGCAGAGCACCGCCACCCAGGACGGCCACCTGCTGCTGGCGCTGCCGACCACCCGCTTCGCCGACGGCATCACCAGTGCCGGCTTCGCGATCTTCACCTTCGACCCGAACAAGAACGACCTGGGCGACTACAAGGGCTGGGTCTACCTGGGCACGGTCGCCGCCGGCGAGGACAACAGCGCCGCCTGCGACGACCAGGGCACCATGAAGTGCGCCACCAGCACCGGCACGCTGAGCTTCGTGCCGCCGGCCAGCGGCAGCGTGCCGTCGCTGCGGGTGGCCCTGCAGGGCACGGTGGTGGAGGGGCCTGGCAAGGTCCGCACGCTGGGCCCGGCCGATGCCGTCACCTACACCTACGACCCCGCCAAGCAACAGTACACCCCGCCGCTGGACCGCTGAACGGGCGGCGCGGGGAGGTGACGCTGCGCGCACGGCAGCGGTGGTTTCGGGCGTAGGACCTGGTTTAAGATGCGCCCCACGGGGCCTGATGATCAGGCGAGTCATTCGCGAGCGGCATGGGATGCTGCACTCGCCCGAAATGCCGGCGTGGATTGCCGGCGTGCGGTTCGCCATGCGCGACCGCCATCACCGCCCCTGCTCGGGGCCGGCGTGTTACGTCACCTTGTTCCGTCCGAAACCGCGCCTGCGGGGAGTGTTCGCGCTCCGCATCAGGCGTCGCGTCCGCGTCGTGCCTCGCCCATGCCTGGGCGGAAGCGGCGGCGGGGTGCGTCGGGACGCGCAGGTGGGTTCTTCCGGCTTCTTCACCGAATACAGGATGTTCTGGACATGTCGAACGACAACAAGCGCGCCGCTCCCGAAATGCCACCCGATGCGGGCAGCGTGCTGTACCTGATCTACGGCTGGGACGGCGATGGCGCCGTGTCCTACGAGATCGACAACGGCGCCGTGGTGAATTTCTGGGGCGGCCGGCATTTCGAACTGGACGGCAAGCGGTACTACACCGGTTTCAGTTATGCCACGCCGGGCCAGTACGGCATCGACGATGCGGAAACCTTCCCGAACCCGGGCGAGGGCGTTTCGCTCGGCGCCGCCACCTTCCAGCTGACCACCCCGGGCGGCGAGCGGCCGTGGATGGTGCTGCATGCGCAGCGCTACGTCGGCAGCTTCGGCGCCTATGCGCGTGCCGATGCGTTCGATACCACGCGCCCCCCGCAGCAGCATGCGCTCGGCGATGGCCGGTTGCTGCTGGCCGTGCCCACCACCCGCTTCGGCAACGGCATCACCGAGGCCGGCTTCGCGCTGTTCGTGTTCGATCCGAACCGGCACGACCTCGGCGATTACCGTAGCTGGGTCTATTGCGGCACGGTGGCGGCCGGCGAAGACAACGAGGCGGCCAGCGACCCGGACGGCGTGGTGCCGCACGTGTCCAGCACCGGCACCCTGGAATTCCAGGCGGTGCCCGGCCAGCGCATGCCGGCGCTGCGGGTGGCGCTGCACGGCACCGCGATCGCCGGTCCCGGCCGCGCGCGCCTGCTCGATGGCAGCGACGTGCTGCGGTACGCCTATGACCCCGATAGCGGCCAATACCAGCCGGCGCCCGACGCATGACCCGACGGCGCGCGGCGGCGCGCCGATGGACGCAGCACCCGATGTTCCGCAGTACGCAATTGTTCTGTTGACCGCGCACTAACAAGCTCATGGACGAGCTCGGTTGACCCAGGCGGCCGCGATGGCCGTACCTCAACCTCAAGGAGTTACACGAGATGGCACGCGATACCACCAAGGCAGAGAATCTCGACATCATCGAGCGGGAAGCCAGGCAGCGGCAGATTCCGGTCGACGATTTCATGCGCTTCGCCTACATCGAAACCGGCGGCCGCTTCGACGAGCAGGCCAGTCGCGGTCCCAACAGCGCCAAGGGCCTGTTCCAGTTCACGCCCGGCGCCGCCAGCGCCTATGGCATCCGTGGCCGCGAACTCGACGCGGTGGCCAACACCGATGCCGCCGCGCGCATGTACCAGGACAACCGCAACAGCCTGACCCGCCAGCACGAGCGCGACGGCCGCGCCTACCTGTCCGGCAAGCCGCAGCCCGATGGCCTGGACATGTACATGGCGCACCAGCAGGGCGCCGGTGGCTACCGCTCGATCCAGGCCGCGATCGCCACCGGCCACTTCGAGCTCAAGGGCACCCGCGCCAACATCCTCAACAACGTGCCCGGCGAGAAGGACGCGCAGGGCGCGCGCCAGTTCCAGGCCTACACCGGCACCTCGCTGGCCGACTTCAAGAAGCTGTCCGACCAGGATATGGCCAAGGCTTTCGTGAAGTACTGGGACGCCAAGTACGACCACATCGCGATTCCGGAAAAGGGCATCAAGCCGATCGCCGAGGGCCAGGCTGCGCCGGCGCCCGCGCGCACGCCGGCAGCGGACGGCGGCAAGCAGGGCGGCCACGACGGCATCGCGCTGACCGCCGCCTACGATCTGGGCGTCAAGCACGACGACGTGCAGTACGCGATCAACGTCAAGAGCAGCAGGTACTACCACCCCGGCGTGGACGGCAAGCATCTGTCGCAGGGCTACATCGACTGTTCCGGCTGGGTGACCGAGCTGCAGAACGCGACGATGAACGAGATCAACCGCAAGGCCGGCCGCGACGTGTTCACCCAGAAGGACATGCTGGTGCAGGGCATGTCCGGCTCCGGCGAGATCGTCAAGAAGGCCTTCGACAGCTCCGGCGTGCTGCTGCAGGGCAAGGACGTGTTCAAGCCCGGCGCGCTGAAGGAAGGCATGGTCATCGGCGTGGATTCGGGCAAGACCGCGCACGAACACTGGAAGGGTATCGACCACATCATGATGGTCGTGCGCGATCCCAAGAGCGGCGAGCTGCTGGTCAGCCAGTCCACCGGCAGCAAGGGCGTCAACACCATGCCGCTGGACGACTACCTGGCCACGCACCACAACGCCAAGCTGTTCGCCTCCGATCCGCTGGCCAAGGGCCGCGACCTGCTGCACGACCGCCAGCAGACCCAGGCACAGACGCAGGGCACGCAGGAACCGCGCACGGCGCTGAAGCCGGGCGAGCAGGGCGCCGACGTCAAGGCGATGCAGCAACGGCTGATCGAACTGGGCGTCAAGGACGACCAGGGCAAGCTGCTCAGCGGCACCGGCTACTACGGCGAGCGCACCCAGCAGGTGGTCGCCAACCTGCAGCGCGAGAAGGGCCTGGCGCCGACCGGCATCGCCGACAAGGCGACCCTGGAGGCGATCGCCAGGCAGCCCGCGCCGGCCAAGGCCGATGCGGCGGCACTGGCCGACAACCCGCTGTACAAGCAGGCCATGGAGCACCTGCAGAAGCAGGGGCCCAACGGCGGCTTCAAGAGCGCCGAAGAGATGCAGCGCGTCGCCGGCCAGGTCGCGTTCGAGGCCAAGGTGAGCGGCATGCAGCGCATCGACGACCTGGTGCTCAGCGGCGACCGCCGCGGCCTGATCGCCGTGCAGCGCAATCCCGACAATCCGCACGACGTCAATCGCGCCTACGTGGACAAGCAGCAGGCCGCATCGGTGCCGCTGGAGCGCAGCCAGCAGCAGCTGGCCGCCGAAACCCAGCGGCAAGCGCAGGAACAGCCGCAGCAGCCGGATCCACAGCACGAGAAAACCCAGGCGCCGCGCTGACCGGTGTGTGCGGCAACGGCCGCCGTCGCGCACGTTGCGGCGGTGGTCGTGCATGGCGATGGCGGCGGCCACTGCCGTACATGCGCCGACGCGACATTGCCCAACGCCAGCCCAACGCGATCACCCACCATCGCGGCGTGCGATGGACAGCGTGCGCAATGATCGCTTAGAACCTCGCCTTTCCGCTCGCGCTAACGACAAGGACGCAATCCGACCATGGCCATCGCCAAGGCTTTCCAACGCTCTTCCCTGCTGCTGCTGTGCGTGGCCACTGCCGCCTGCAGTGCGCCGTCCTCCACGCCCAGCCAGGCACAGGCACCGGCCGCTCCGGCTGCCGACGCCGCTGCCGCGGCATCCCCTGCCGCCCCCCACGATGCCGGCACCCAGGCCGATGTGGGCAAGGCCGCGCCGGCCGCATCCGCTGCGGCACCGAACCCTTCCACCGCTTCAGGAGATTCCCCCGTGCTGCGACCGTCCTACGACACCTGCATCACCGCCGCCGGCGGCGCCACCCCGGCGATGCTGCAGTGCATTTCCGACGAACATGCCTACCAGGACCAGCGCCTCAACACCGCCTACAAGGCGGCGATGGCCAAGCTCGGCGAGACCGAGCAGCACGCGCTGCGCGAGCGGCAGCGCAAGTGGATCGCCCAGCGCGACGAGAAGTGCGTCGCCGATCCGGACGGTGGCCAGGCCGAGCGTGTGGATGCGGCCGAGTGCCGCTTGGAAATGACCGCGCGCCGCGCCGACGAACTCGAAGCGCACTGATTCACCCCTGTATTGAACCCCGACGCGCGGCGTTTTCCACGCCGCGCGTCCAGCCAAGGAGATAGCGATGAGCGACAAGGATTGGGAACTGGGTCAGACCTCCAAGCATTACGAGACCGGCGGCCGCGGCGCGTCGACCGTGTCCTCCGGCGTCGACGACCCGGGCGGCGTGTCCTACGGCTCGTACCAGATGACCTCGCAGACGACGACCCGTGAGGGCAAGGTCATCAACGGCGGCACCGTCGCCGCCTTCGTCAAGGACAGCAAGTACAGCGACGACTTCGCCGGCCTCAAGCCGGGTTCGGACGCGTTCAGCGCCAAGTGGAAGGACCTGGCCAAGACCGACCCCGGCTTCGGCCAGGAACAGCACGACTACATCAAGCGCACCCACTTCGACAAACTGGTCGACCGGCTCAAGGACAAGGGCATGGACCTGTCCGACCGCGGCCCCGCGGTGCAGGACGCGATGTGGAGCACCGCGGTCCAGTACGGCCCCGGCAGCGACAAGAAGCCGGGCGGCTCCGGCGTGTTCCTGCGTGCGATGGAAGAAAAGTTCGGCAAGCAGGCCGACCTGTCGAAGATTTCCGACAAGGAGATCGTCAGCGCGGTGCAGGACTACAAGGCCGAGCACGTCAAGGAGCTGTTCCCGCGCGTGCACAAGCAGAAGACCCTGGATTCGCTGGAGAACCGCGCCGAGAACGAGAAGGCCGACCTGCTCAAGCTGGCCGACCTCGGCAAGACCGTCGCCAAGCCTGGCGAGCAACGCGACGGGCACGCGGCGCCGAAGCCGCACGACGGCCAGCGCGAGCCGGCCGCGCATGGCGGCGTGCTCGCGCGCAATGCGCAGGGCGAGGCGGTGAAGGGCCTGCAGGAAAAGCTGGCCACGCTCGGCTACCTGGAGGCCAAGGATGCGATCGGCACCTATGGCCCCAAGACCGAAGCGGCGGTGGAGAAGTTCCAGCAGGACCAGCACCTGAAGGGCGTGGACGGCAAGGCCGGCCCGGAGACGCTGGCCGCGATCGACCGCAGCGTGCAGCGGCAGCAGGGCGTGGAGCAGCTGCGGCGCGACAGCCCGCTGTTCGACCAGGCGGTCGCGCAGCTGGAAAAGCAGGGCCCCAACGGTGGCTACGGCGACCGCGAGTCCATGCAGCGTGCGGCCGGGCAGTTGGCGTTCGAGGCCAAGGTCAGCGGCATGTCGCGCATCGACGACCTGGTCGCCAGCACCGATGGCCGCGGCATGATCGCAGTGCAGCGCAACCCGGAGAACGCGCACGACGTGCATCGCGCCTATGTCGATCGCCAGCAGGCGGCGACCGTGCCGCTGGAGCAGAGCCAGCAGCAACTGGCGGCCGAGACCCAGCGCCAGGCGCAGGAGCGGCAGGTGCAGGACCAGCAGCGCACCCAGACCCAGGCGCAGGCGCCCGGACGCTGACGCGCGCTGTGCAGGGCGGTCATCGGCACGCGCCGGTGGCCGCCGCGCATCGCGTGGTTCGCAGATCGTGCATCGACGGCTGCGTGTTGTGGCAGGACAGCGGCGACGGCCATGGCCTATGCTGCGCACATGCCGCATGACCGCCGCTCCCGCCACCGCTGTGCCTCGCGCTCCTGGCGCCGGCATGGCGCACTGCGCGCGGTAGGCCTGGCGCTCGCCCTCGTCGTCGCGCCCGTCGCGCTCGCCGCAGAACCGACCACCTCGCCGGCGACCACGCCGGCGCAGGCGGGGCTGGTCGATGTGCACACGCTGGCGCCGGACATCGCGATGGACATCCGCTACGCCGGCCACGACAACTTCACCGGGCGTCCGGTGCCGGGTTACGACGCGCCCAAGTGCTATCTGCTGGCACCGGCGGCGAAGGCCTTGGCGCAGGTGCAACGCGACCTGCAGGCCAAGGGCTACCGCCTGCAGGTGTTCGACTGCTATCGGCCGCAGCGATCGGTGCGCGCCTTCGTCGCCTGGGCGCGCGATCCGCAGGACCAGGTCGCCAAGGCGCGTTACTACCCGAAGCTGGAAAAAAGCGTGTTGCTGGGCGACTACATCGCCGAGCACTCCGGCCACAGCCGCGGCGCCACTGTCGACCTGGGCTTGCTGGACTGCCGCCAGGGCGCTTGCCGCGCGCTGGACATGGGCACCGGCTTCGATTTCTTCGACCCCAGCGCACACACCGACACGCCGGCCATCGACGCCACCCAGCGCGCGCACCGTCAGCAACTGCTGAAAGCGATGGCGGCACGCGGCTTCGTCAACTATCCGATGGAATGGTGGCACTACACCTTCCAGCCCGAGCCCAGCCCCGGCGTCGCCTTCGACGTGCCGGTGCGCTAGCGGCACGCCACCCTCGCCACGGACCCCCCATGACCGGCACGCACCAGTTCGTCGACCTGCAATGCCCTTACTGCGGCGAATGGATCGATGTCGCGCTGGATCCGTCGGTGGACGTGCAGCAGTACGTCGAGGACTGCCAGGTGTGCTGCAAGCCGATGCTGATGACGGTGCGCTGGGACGAGGACGGTGCGCCGGTGGTGAGCGCGATCGCCGAAAACGCCAGTTGATCTGCGCGCCGGCTTGGCGCATCGCACGCCGGGGCGCGACACGCTCTAGACTTGCGTCCCTGCCGACCAAGGAATCCCGATGAACCTGCCGCTGCATTTCGGCCTGCTGGGCTCGCTGGAAGCCGGGCTGATCGCATTGGCGGTCGGCTTCCTGGTGTATGCGCTGTGGCAGTGGCTGGGCCGGCGGCTGGGCTGGTCCGAGGGCCAGCAACTGGGCGGCGCCTGCCTGATCGCGGTGGCGGTGTCGGCCGGCATCGACTGCTGGAACCTGTTCTACACCAGCATCGTGCGCCTGGAGTCGCCGCTGTACGCGCGCATCGCCCTGTCCACCATCCACGATCCGGACGAACTGGGCTCGCGCGTGGTGCTGGAAGTGGCCGGCGCGCTGTCCGGCGTGGCCCTGGCGTGGATCGTATTCAGGGCGCGTTCAAGCGAAAACGCCGGCGACGGCGGTCACGAAACACGCTGAAACAGACGTTTTCTTTCTGCAATCCAAACGTCTCGAATGGACGCCTTACTGCGTGCTCACCAATCCCTAACCAGTGCGGTAGCGCGCTGCGTCGGCGCCGTGGTTAACGATCCGTTTTGCGGCAATTTTCGACAGGGAATGGATTCAGTCTGAGACCGGCACGGTAGCGCCGTGTTCCGGAATCGACCGGACATGTCACACCGAGAGAGCCAAGGAGAATCCACCCATGAACATTCGCACCCGCACCCCGCTGATCGGTACCGCCGCCATTCTCGCCGCCGCACTGGCCCTGCCGGCGTTCGCCCAGGACGCGCAGGCCGATGCCGCCGCGCAGGCGCAGACGCAGTCGTCGACCAGCGCCACCGGCCAGAGTGGGCAGGCCGGCGCGGCCTCGGGCGGCGGCCAAACCTGGGCCGACGTCGACGCCGACAAGGACGGCGCCATCAGCAAGCAGGAGGCGCAGGTCAACGCCGGCCTCAGCCAGATCTTCGCGCAGGCCGACGCCGACAATGACGGCAAGCTGACGCCGGACGAGTACAAGGCCTACGTCGCCAAGCAGCAGGGCGGCGCGGCGACCGGCAGCGACAGCAACGGCGGCCAGTAACGGGAGCGGTACCGGCATTGGCGGTTGCGTGGCGATGAGCACGCAACCGCCTCGCCGGGACCGAACCTCTGGTGCATCACCCGGGCGTCGTTGCAGCCAGACGCTCCACCACGACGGCGGCCCATGGCCGCCGTCGTGCGTTGTGCGGTGGAGCAGCGTGTCGGCTGCGGTCGGGACGCGCTGCTATGCTTGGCCGATGATGCCGACGCCCACTGCTTTGCGCGCTTCTCCCATCGCCCTGGTCGGTTTCGACGGCGACGACACGCTGTGGAAGAGCGAGGACTACTACCGCGACGCCGAAGCCGCGTTCGAAGCCATTCTCGGCCAGTATCTGGACCTGCAGGACGCCCGCACCCTGCAGCATCTGCTGGCGGTGGAGCGCCGCAACCTGGCGGTGTTCGGCTATGGGGTGAAGGGCATGACCCTGTCGATGATCGAGGCGGCAATCGAACTGACCGACGCGCGCATCGCTGCGCGCGACCTGCAGCGCATCGTCGAGATCGGCCGCGCCACCCTGCAGCATCCGGTGGAGGTGATCGATGGGGTGCGCGAGGCGGTGGCGGCGATCGCCGCCGAGTTCGAGATCGTGCTGATTACCAAGGGCGACCTGTTCCACCAGGAAGCCAAGATCGAACAATCCGGCCTGGGCGACCTGTTCCCGCGCATCGAGGTGGTGTCGGAGAAGGATCCGAAGACCTACGCCAAGGTGCTGTCCGAATTCGGCATCGGTGCCGAGCGCTTCGTGATGATCGGCAACTCGCTGCGGTCGGACGTGGAGCCGGTGATCGCGCTCGGCGGCTGGGGCATCCACACGCCGTACACCACCACTTGGGCGCACGAGGCCGAGCACGGCCTGTCCGCCGACGAACCGCGCCTGCGCGAAGTGGCCGCGGCCGCGGACTGGCCGCAGGCGGTGGCGGATCTCAACCGGCATGCGGCGAGCCTGCAGCAGGGTTGAGCGAATCGCCAAGGGTGCCGATGTGCCCGGCCTGGGTTTGTTTCGTAAGAGCGGCTTCAGCCGCGACACCGCCGAGGCCGCAGTGCACGCACTCGCCGGCTGTTCTCCTTGCTCACCGCGCTGACAGTTCCCGTCGCCTCCGGCAGAATCGCCCCATGCGCCTATTTCCGTCTCCCGCCGGTCTGCTCCTCTGCGCCGCGCTGTGCGCTGCCGGTCCGGCCCTGGCGCAGGATGCGGCGGTGCCCGCGCGCGCAGCTACTGCCGACGCCACGGACGCTGCCCCGGTGGAGGTGCCCGGTACCGACGATGCGTGGATCGATCGCCAGTTGCTGGACATCGACCGCTACGCCGCGCGCTATCCCGACAGCTTCCTCGACGAGGTCGCGCGCTACGCGCAGATGCCGCACGGCTATGCCGAGGTCCTGCTGCGCGAGCGCCACTGGCCGCCGCGCGATGTCTATGTCGCCGCGTTTCTGGCCAAGGCCGCGGGGCGGCCGTACCGCGAGGTGGTGCGCGCACGCACGGCCGCCGGCGCGCCGGCCGGCTGGGCGGCGGTGGCGACGGGACTGGACGCGCCGCCCGGCTCACTGGCCTACCGCACGCTGCGCCACGCCATTGTCGCCAGCTACGACCACTGGGACCGCCCGATCGTGCTGGATGCGCTGTTGCGCCGGCAACTGGGCGACCGCGCCGCACGCGACCGGGCCGCGGCGCAGCCCCAGGACGGGGCTACGCGTTCGCAGTAGGCCCACGGCAGTGCGACGGCACCGCCGCCGCCTGGGCTCACGTCCACGTCGTGCGCATCCCTGCACTGCCACGCGCGGCGAGTGAGGATGCGGGCTTCACCAGCGGCGTGCTCCAACGCCAAGTGGAGACCTAGCCCCTCTCCCCCGGGAGAAGGGTTGGGGTGAGGGTCGGGCGCGCAGCGCCTCACGCAGTGTGGGTGCACGAGGCTGCGCCCGTCCCCTCATCCGCCCCTGCGGGGCACCTTCTCCCGGCGGGAGAAGGAGACAGCGGTGCTGTCCGCGCGCATAAAGAATTGCTGATGCTCAAGCCCCTCTCCCCCCGGGAGAGGGGTTGGGGTGAGGGTCGGGCGCGCAGCGCCTCACGCAGTGTGGGTGCCCGAGGCTGCGCCCGTCACCTCATCCGCCCCTGCGGGGCAGCTTCTCCCGGCGGGAGAAGGAGACAGCGGTGCTGTCCGCGCGCATAAAGAATCGCTGATGCTCACGCCCCTCTCCCTCCGGGAGAGGGGTTGGGGTGAGGGTCGGGCGCGCAGCGCCTCACGCAGTGTGGGTGCCCGAGGCTGCGCCCGTCCCCTCATCCGCCCATGCGGGGCACCTTCTCCCGGCGGGAGAAGGAGACAGCGGTGCCGGCCACTCCCATGCCGCACCGGTACGCGCCGCCGCCCATTCATCCACACTGGCCGCGCCGCCGCCGCGGCGCGAGAATAGGCGTTCTGCCGGTCCTGCCGCCGGCGCCATTGCCGCTCCGGACCGCCCGATGACCAACGCCTTCGTTTCGCCCGACGCTATCCGCAGCCTGTTCGCGCAGGCCATGTCCGACATGTACCGCACCGAGGTGCCGCTGTACGGCACGCTGATGGAACTGGTGGCGCAGGTCAATGCGCAGACCCTGGCCGCGGACCCGGCGCTGGAGGCGCAGCTGCAGCGCAACGACGAACGCGCGCGCCTGGACCAGGAGCGGCATGGCGCGATCCGCGTCGGCACCGCCGAGGAACTGGCCACCCTGCGCCGCCTGTTCGCGGTGATGGGCATGGCGCCGGTGGGCTACTACGACCTGTCGGTGGCCGGCGTGCCGGTGCACTCCACCGCGTTCCGCCCGCTGGACGCGGCGGCGCTGGCGCGCAATCCGTTCCGCGTGTTCACCTCGCTGCTGCGACTGGAGCTGATCGAGGATCCGGCGCTGCGCGAACAGGCGGCGCAGATCCTCGCCGAGCGGCGCATCTTCACCGACGGCGCGCTCGCGCTGATCGCGCAGTGCGAACGCGACGGTGGCCTGGCCGAGGCCGACGCGCAGCGCTTCGTCGCCGAGGCGCTGGAGACCTTCCGCTGGCACAGCGACGCGACCGTGAGCCTGCCGACCTACCGCGCGCTGAGCGAGGCGCACAAGCTGATCGCCGACGTGGTCAGCTTCCACGGCCCGCACATCAACCACCTGACCCCGCGCACCCTGGACATCGACGCGGCGCAGGCGGAGATGCTGCGCCGGGGCATCGACGCCAAGGCGGTGATCGAAGGTCCGCCGCGCCGCGCCTGCCCGATCCTGCTGCGCCAGACGAGCTTCAAGGCGCTGGAGGAAACCGTGCGCTTCCCCGCCGGCGCGGACGGCGCCGAGGCCGGCACCCACACCGCGCGGTTCGGCGAGATCGAACAGCGCGGCCTGGCCCTGACGCCGAAGGGTCGCGCGCTGTACGACGCACTGCTGGAGCGCGCCCGCGCGGCCGAGGGCAGCGCCGGTGCCGACTACGCCACGCGCCTGCAGGCCGCCTTCGCCGATTTCCCCGACGACTACGCCACCCTGCGCCGCGAGGGGCTGGGCTATTTCCGTTACGCACTCACCGACGCCGGTCGCGCGGCCGGCGCCGCCGCCCTGGCCGGCAAGCCGGCCGAAGCACTGATCGCCGACGGCCTGGCCAGCGCCGATCCGATCGTCTACGAAGATTTCCTGCCGGTCAGCGCCGCGGGCATCTTCCAGTCCAACCTCGGCGGCGGCGAGCAGCGCGCCTACGCCGCCCACGCCAATCGCGCCGCGTTCGAACAGGCGCTGGGCGCGACGGTGCACGACGAGTTCGCCATCTACGCCGGCATCGAACGCGATTCGCTGCAGGCGCTGGCGGGTTGAAGCGGGGATTGGGAAATGGGGATTGGGGAATCGCAACAGCGGTTTCCCATCGTCGTGTCCCTACACGCACACGATCGATGTGGCGGTGCACCGTGAGAGGGACTTCAGTCCCGACGGTGTCCGAAGACGGTAGTGCTCACGCCACTGCGCGTCGCGGCTGAAGCCGTCCCACGAGAGGACGGTCGGCGCGGCGGGTGCAATGTGGGAGGGACTTCAGTCCCGACGGCATCCGAAGACAAACATGCTCACACCACCGCGCATCGCGGCCGAAGCGGCTCCTGCACGCGATGCATGCCAAGCGGTGCACCGCGCGATACCGCCTAGCCACCGGCGCAGCGTCTGCTTGCGCGCGACCCTTGTCCGCGCAGCCCCATCGAACGCGGCTTACCCCGCGTAACGCGCCTTGAGCATGGCGTAGGCCGAGCGCAGCGCCAGCGCTTCGCCGCCGGCGGGGCGGCCGGGGCGGTCGCTGTCGTTCCAGGCGTACACGTCCAGGTGCGCCCACGCCTGCCGTGCCGGTACGAAGCGCTCCAGGTACAGGGCGGCGGTGACCGCGCCGGCCATGCGCGAGCCGGCATTGGCCAGGTCGGCGACCGAACTGGTGAGGTAGCGCAGGTAAGGACGCCACAGCGGCATGCGCCAGACCGGGTCGCGGGTGCGCTCGCCGGCGGCGATCCAGGCCTGCGCCAGCGTGTCGTCGTTGCTGAACAGCGCCGGCAGGTCCGGGCCCAGGGCGATGCGCGCGGCGCCGGTTAACGTTGCGAAATCCAGGATCGCGTCGGGGCGCTGCTCGCTGGCATAGGCCAGCGCATCGCACAGCACCAGGCGGCCTTCGGCGTCGGTGTTGTCGATCTCCACGCTGGTGCCCTGGCGGGTGGCGATGACCTCGCCGGGGCGGAACGCGTTCGGGCCGACCGCGTTCTCCACCGACGGCAGCAGCACGGTCAGCCGCAGCGGCAGGCGCTGCGCCATCACCAGCCCGGCCAGCGCCAGCGCGTGCGCGGCGCCGCCCATGTCCTTCTTCATGTTGCGCATGCCGTCGGCCGGCTTCAGGTCCAGGCCGCCGGTGTCGAAGCACACGCCCTTGCCGACCAGCGCCACGTGCGGATGCGCTTCTTCGCCCCAGCGCAGCACCAGCAGCCGCGGCGCGCGGTGCGAGGCGCGGCCGACCGCGTGGATCGCCGGGAAGTTCTGCTCCAGCAGCGCATCGCCGACGATGCTCTCGAACTGCGCGCCGTGTTCCTGCGCGATCGCGCGCGCGGCCTCTTCCAGTTGCTCCGGCCCCATGTGCTCGGTCGGCGTGTTGACCCAGTCGCGCACGCGCAGGCTGGCGGCGATCAGGTCGCGCACTTCCGCCTGCGGCGTGGCCAACAACTGCGCCGGCAGTCGCGGCGGTTGCTTGTAGCGGGCGAAGCGGTAGCTGCCCAGGCCCCAGCCCAGGTGCAGCGCCGCCAGCGCATCGGTGTCCAGCGCAGTCTCCAACCGCCAGGTACTGCCGGCCGGCAACGCGAACGGCGCATGCGCATAGGCATAGGCATCGCCGCGATCGCCGACGCCCAGCACCGCAGCGGCTACGCCGTCGGCGCCCGGCAGCAGCAACACGCTGCCCGGTGTGGCCATGAATTGCTGGGTGTCCATCCACGCCACGCAGGCCGGCGATTGTGCCGCGCGCCATTCGGCCAGGTGTTCGCGGTCGAGCACGTACAGCGGCAGCGCGTGGGAAGAGGCGTCGGTGAAGCCGGTCGGCAGGGACATCAGCGGATCCTTGGAAGAGGGGAGGTGGCCGGTGGGCCAGTACGCGCGGGTCAGGCGCGCGCGACGGCCGGCTGGGTCGCGTCCAGCCAGTCGGCCAGGCCGGTGAGGGTGTCGAAGTGCAGGTCGGGCGGGATCGGCGGATGCCAGGCCTGCGCCTCGCGGTTGATCCAGCAACCGCGCAGGCCGGCCTGCATCGCACCGACTACGTCGATCTCGATGTGGTCGCCCACGTGCAGCACCTGCGCGCAGGGCAGGCCCAGGCGCGCGCAGGCGGCGTGGAAGATGCCTGGGTCGGGCTTGGCCGCGCCGTGCTCGCGGGCACTGAGCTGGAAGGCGAAATGCCGGTCCAGGCCGATCGTGGCCAGGTCGGCATTGCCGTTGCTCAGCGCCACCACCGGCACGCGCGCGGCGATGCGCTCCAGCGCGGCGATGCTGTCCGGATAGCACTCCACCTGGTTGCGCGCGGCATGGAACACCGCGTATGCCGGTTCCAGCAAGGCCGGGTCGGCCCCGCTCTCGTGCAGCGCGCGGCGCAGGGTAAGCCGGCGCAGTTCGCTGAGGTCGTGGTGCAGGTGCGGATGCGCGGCGAACACCTCTTCGCGCAACTGCCGCATCGCCGCGACCGGGAAGCGCGCGGCGGTGGCCGGACTATGCTGCAGCAGCCAATCGTGCAGCACCTGTTCGATGCGCGCGCCGATCGGCGCGAACGGCCACAGCGTGTCGTCCAGATCCAGCGTGATCGCGCGGACGGGGAAGGAGGGCATGGAAGTCACCGGCGCATTTTACGCCAAGCGCTGATACCCCTGCGCCCCACGCCCGGTAGACAGCACGCGCGCTTGCGCTAATCCCCAATCCCGACTTCCCAATCCCCGCCTCACTCCAGCAACCGCGCCCAGCGCTGCATGCCCTCCACCCGCGCCAGCACCATCTTGATGCACACCAGCAGCGGCACCGCCAGCAGCAGGCCGATCATGCCCCACAGCCAGCCGAACAGCATCAGCGCCAGGATCAGCATCAGCGGCGAGATCGCCATGCGCCGGCCGAGCACGATCGGCGTCACCACCTGGCCTTCCAGGGTGTGCAGGCCCAGGTACAGGATCGCCGGCAGCGACGCGCTCAGCGGATCGCGGAAGGCGACGAAGCCCATCAGCAGCATCAGTATCGCGCCGATCAGCGGCCCCACGTATGGCGCGAAGTTCAGCAGCGCCACCACCGTGCCCCACAGCAGCGCTTCCTGCGGCGCGATGCCCAGCAGGATCAGGATGCCGGCGAAGACCAGGCCGACCAGCGTATTGATCACGGTGATGGTCAGCACGTAGCGCGAGACCTCGCGTTCGATCGAGCGCAGGATCTCGGTGGTGAACTTCTGTTGCTGGCGACTGGGCAGCAAGGCGATCGCGTGGCGTTGCAGGTTCTCGCCGAACACCATGAAGAAGAACGTCAGCAGCACCACCGCCAGCGCCGAGGCGGCCAGCCGCGGGGTTCGCACCAGCGCCTTGTAGGGGTCGTCCATCTGCGTGCGGATCACCTGCACGCGGCGCCCGCTCTCGCCGCCGGCGGCGCGGGCGAAGTTCTCCGCGGCCTGGTTGGCCTGCTGCATCGGCTTGGTCAGGTCGCGCACCTGGGTGGCGAGGTGGCGCAGCTGCGCCGGCGCCTGCTGCGCCCACTCGGCGGCGGGCCCGGCCAGTTGCACGGTCAGTGTCGTCGCCACCGCCATGCCCGACAGCAGCACCAGCAGCGCGGCCAGGAAGCGCGGCAGATACAGCCGTTGCAGCACGCGCAGGATCGGATTGCCGACCAGGGCGAAGAAGGCGGAGAGCAGAATTGGCAGGATCACGTCCTGCGCCGCCCACAGCGTGTAGCAGACCGCCAGCGTGGCCAGCACCACCAGCGAGACCGGTCCGCGCGGGCGCGGGGCGGGCGGTGGCGGCAGGGCGCCATGCGGCGCGTCGTCGGCGACGGCCGCGGGATCGGGAACTGTACTCATCGGACCTGCGATGCAGTGGCCTCGGCGCGCGCTGCAGGGCACGCGCCGAACGGCGTCGAAAAGGAAACGAAGTGTAGGCCGGATCGTGGCCGGCGCGATATCAAGGCCGCGTGGCCGCCGCGTGCGTGCGGCGTGGCGGCCGAATGCCATCACCCGCGCGCATCCGCGGGAAACTCAGGGCCGGCCCTGACGCTCGGACAGATCGGTGGCCGCTTCGGCGGCGGCGGGCTGCCCGGGGCGCGAGGCCATCGGCGGCCGCGGCGGCTGCGGGCGGGCAGCGGGCGGGGGAACGGGTGCTGCGGGGGGCGGTGCCTGGGTGGCGGCGTCCACGGCCGCGTCCTGCGCGGTGTCTGCGGCCTCCTCGGCATCGTCGGAGGCGCGTTCGGCGTTATCCGATGCGCTCTTGGCCGTCGTCGCATTGATCAGGCTGGAGACGGCGCTGAGCATCTGCAGCCAGCGTGCGCCGCCGAGCTTGCCGACCACGGCGGCCGGTTCGGCGCGCCCGACCAGGAAGCCGGTGCCCAGACCGACGATCACGATCCGCCACGGCGTCCAGCCTTCGCGCCAGACCTGCTGGAGGGTCGCCCAATGCGTGCGCACCTGCTCCTGGCGTCCTTCCAACACCGATTCGGCGCGGGCGATGCGGTGCTGCAATTGCCGCAGGGTCATGACCTGGCCTCGCGCTTGGCGACATCCTCGTCGCCGTCCTCGTCGTCGCCGCCGATGCCCAGCTTGGCCAGCTGGCGGCGGGTGGCGTCGAGCTTGCTCATGTCGAAGTAGCGCAGCGCCTGCCACGCACCGAGCGCGGTGACCACCAGGCTGAAGGCGGCGGTCGCCGAGATCGACGCCAGCCACGACCAGCCCATGCGCTGCAGCAGGGCGATCATCGCGCCCATCAGCAACATCCACGCCGAGGCGCCGAACGCCACCGACACGGTCAGCCACACCAGCGCCCGCGCCAGTGCGGCGCGGGCCAGGGCCAGATCCGCGGCCACCAGCTTGCGCAACGCGCGGCCGGTGTCCAGGGTGGCGTTGAGTCCTTCGCGCCCGGCGGCGCCGAACGCGCGGAAGGATTCCTCCAACGACGGTGCCGCCGCGGCGTCTGCCGCGGCGCCGTCGGCGCGGGCCTGCTCTTCGCTCACGCGCGGCTTACTTGTCGCCGCCGCTGCGCGCCAGCTTGGCGATGATCCAGCCGGTGGCGAAGGCCACGCCGAACGAGGCCAGCGGGCGCTCGCGGATCAACTCGGCGGCGCTGTCGATCAGGTCGCGGCCCTTGTCCAGCAGCACGTCCACCTGCTCCTTCGCCGCCGCGCCGCCGAACTCGGCGGCCGCCAGCCCGGACAGGGCGCTGTCGGACAGCTCGGCCTTGACGTTGGCCTTGCCCAGTTTCAGTTCCTCGCCGGCGGCACCGGCAGCGCCCTTGATCGCCTCGCCGGCGTAGCTGGCCGCGGACTTCAGGTGCGAACCGGCTTCGCTCAGGTTGTCCTTGAGGTTCTCGGTGTTGGTCGGGCTGGCATTCATGGGCATGTCTCCTCTGGGGTTTGGGGGCCTGCCGTCCGCCAATGCGGACGCTGCGCAGAACGGGGGCGACACAAATACCATCGGCGGGGTGTACGGGGTGTTAGCTCGCCGCCGCAGGCGATGCGCCATAGTGTCGGCGCTCGCCGGCGAGCGGCCAAGAGCGGCCAGCAAAACGACTGCGCGGCCACCAGACGGGCAACTGCTCGCCACGTTTTGTTGGCCACCCTAATGTCCCGGAGGAATCGCGATGCACGCCTACGGCAATCGGAGCGGCCACGCGGGAGTGGTCGCCTACGACAGCGGTCCGGACTGGATCGTGCTGCGCTTCGCCGACAGCGCCACCTACCGCTACGACGGCCATCATCCCGGCCTGCTCCACGTCGTGGAGATGCAGCGCCTGGCCGCGGCCGGGCGCGGTCTTACCACCTATCTCAACCAGCACGTGCGCGACGACTACGCCGCGCGCCTGGCCTGAGCGCCGCGGCTCACTGCATGACCAGGTCGGCCTGCGCGCCGCCGCGCACCACGCGCAGCACCAGCTGTGCCGGCTTGCGCGCGAAGTTGGCGCGGTAGCTGGCCAGGTCGGCGAACTCGCCGACCGAGGCGGCCACCACGATGTCGCCGCCGGCCAGGCCGTTGCGCGCCGCGCGGCTGCCGCGCGCCACGTTGCCGATCAGCACGCCGGAAATGCCGGACTGGCGCAGCGATTCAGGCAGGTCGGTGAAGGTGGCGCCGCTCAGCCGCGGATCCAGCGACTCGCCGCTGATCGCGCGCGGCTGTTCCTTGAGCGTGGCCTTGAGCTGCAGCGGCTTGCCGTCGCGGCGCACGTCCAGGGTCACGGTGCTGCCGACCGGCTGCAAGCCCTCGTAGTTGTGCAGCGCCTCGGCGCTGTCCAGGCGCTCGCCGTTGGCGCCGGTGATCACATCGCCCGGCTGCAGCCCGGCGGCGGCGGCCGCCGACCCGGCCAGCACCCGCGTCACCAGCGCGCCGCGCGGTGCCGACAGGCCCAGGCCTTGCGCCATCTGCGTGGTCAGGTTCTGCGTCTCGATGCCGAAGGTGCCGCGGATCATCACCCCGTTGTTCTTGATCAACTGGTCGACCACCGCGCGCGCCAGGTTCGACGGGATCGCCAGGCCCAGGCCGATGTTGCCGGCCATGCTGCCCTGCGGGTTGAAGCTGGCGGTGTTGATGCCGACCAGTTCGCCGCGCAGGTCCACCAGCGCGCCGCCGGAGTTGCCCGGGTTGATCGAGGCGTCGGTCTGGATGAAGTTCTGGTAGCCCAGGCCGCGGATGCCGTTGCGGCCCATCGCCGAGACGATGCCGGAGGTGACGGTCTGGGTGAAGCCGAACGGGTTGCCGATGGCGGCGACGAAATCGCCCACGCGCAGCTTGTCGCTGTCGCCCAGGCGGATCTCGGTGAGGTTGTCGGCCTTGATCCGGATCAGCGCGATGTCGGTGTCCGCGTCCGAGCCCATGAACTCGGCCTTGAAGCTGCGCCCGTCGGCCAGGGTCACCTGCACGTCGTCGGCGTTCTCCACCACGTGGTGGTTGGTCAGCACGTAGCCGTTCTTCGCATCGATGATCACGCCCGAGCCCAGCGACTCGTTGATGCGCTCCTGCGGGATGTCCGGGAACAGGCGGCGCAGGATCGGATCGTTGAAGAACGGATTGCGGACCCGCACGACCTGTTTGGTGTTGATGCTCACCACCGCGGGCATCACCTTCTGCAGCATCGGCGCCAGCGAAGGCAGCGGCTCGCCGGCCACCGCCGACGGCAGGCGCGCGGCCCCGGACAGCGGCGGCGCCGCCGCGACCGGCGCGGCCTCGGCGCGGTTGTCCAGTTGCGCATTGATCGCGGTGGCGGCGAAACCGCCGAAGGCAGCGGCGGCGGTCAGGGTCAGCAGCGTAGGCAGCGGTCGCATGGGTGGGTTTTCCGGGGAACGCGGGAGACGTGGGGCCAGATGGGCGCGCGTGCGCGTAAATCAAGATGAACGCGCGGCGTTTAACCGCCAGTGAAAGCGCACCAGCGCGGTCCGCGCAAGGCCAGGCCGGCGCTCCGCGTGCACAGCAACTTGACGGCATGTGATCGGCGCGCGACGACGTTGACAGTCGGCCTGCCCGGGGTTAGCGTTCACGCGTGCAATAGCCACTACATGTAGCGGTATCGCGTCGATACGGCACTAGACGTAGGGTTTTCTTCACCAGGATTTCACATCCGGGGGCGCGCTCGGCGGTGCATGACGGGACGGTGACAGGGAGGGTCGCGGATTCGGGGAATTTCGATCGGTCGAGGGCAGCCGCCGCGTGCGCTGCCGCGGCCGTCTCTGCCGTGCAGCGCAAGTGCGATATAGACAAGACACACGGCGGATGACCATCCATCCGCCCCATCGGGACAGGTTCGAGGAGAACACAGCAGAATGAGTACGGTGCGCCTGGAAGTCGTCCAGACCGGATCCAAGCACGACCCCATCCCGATGCAGCCGGCGTCGCAGGACATCTGGGACAAGAAGTATCGGCTCAAGACCAAGCAGGGCGAACCGCTGGATGCCGACATCGACGGCACCTACCTGCGCGTGGCCCGTGCGCTGGCCGACGCCGAGGCCGGCGAGGAGCAGCGCGCCTACTGGTTCGAGCGTTTCGCCTGGGCGCTGCGCCGCGGCGCGATCCCGGCCGGGCGCATCACCTCCAATGCCGGTGCGCAGGAACACAAGCCGGCCACCAGCACGATCAACTGCACCGTGTCGGGCACCATCACCGACTCGATGGACGGCATCCTGGAGAAGGTCCATGAGGCCGGCCTGACCCTCAAGGCCGGCTGCGGCATCGGCTACGAGTTCAGCACGCTGCGCCCGCGCGGTGCGTTCGTGGCCGGCGCCGGAGCGTACACCTCCGGGCCGATGTCGTTCATGGATATCTTCGACAAGATGTGCTTCACCGTGTCCTCGGCCGGAGGCCGCCGTGGCGCGCAGATGGGCACCTTCGACGTGTCCCACCCGGACGTGAAGGACTTCATCCGCGCCAAGCGCGAGGACGGGCGCCTGCGCCAGTTCAACCTGTCGCTGCTGATCACCGACGGCTTCATGCAGGCGGTGGAGCAGGACGCCGACTGGCCGCTGGTGTTCCCGGTGAACCGCAAGGAAGAGGCCGACGTCGACCTGGCCGACGCCAGTGCCGTGGTCTGGCGCGACTGGCCCACGCACAAGGACTACATCGTGCGCGACGACGGCCTGGTCGCGTGCAAGGTGTACGGGCACATCCGCGCCCGCCACCTGTGGGACATGATCATGGTCTCCACCTACGACTACGCCGAGCCAGGCTTCATCCTGATCGACCGCGTCAACGAAATGAACAACAACTGGTGGTGCGAGACCATCCGCGCGACCAATCCTTGCGGCGAGCAACCATTGCCGCCCTACGGCGCCTGCCTGCTCGGCTCGATCAACCTCACCAATTTCGTGCGAGACCCGTTCACCGAGCGCGCCCGCTTCGACTGGGAGGAATACAAGGAAGTGGTGCGGGTGTTCACCCGCATGCTCGACAACGTGGTCGAGGTCAGCGGCCTGCCGCTGCAGCAGCAGCGCGACGAGATCATGCGCAAGCGCCGCCACGGCATGGGCTTCCTCGGCCTGGGCTCGACCATGACCATGCTGCGCATGAAATACGGCAGCGCCGAGTCCTGTGAGTTCACCGAGTCCATCGCCCGCGAGATGGCCGTGGCCGGCTGGGAGACCGCGCTGTCGCTGGCCAAGGAAAAGGGCCCGGCGCCGATCATGCAGGAGACCTTCGAGGTCACTGCGGCGATGCTGCGGCAGCGCCCGGAGATGGCTCGCGACGGCTGGCGCGTGGGTGAGCGCATCGAGGGACGGCTGCTGCACGCCAAGTACAGCCGCTACATGCAGCGCATCGCCGAGGTGGCGCCGGCGCTGGTCGAGGAACTGGCCGAAGTGGGCGCGCGCTTCACCCACCACAGCTCCATCGCCCCCACCGGCACCATCTCGCTGAGCCTGGCCAACAATGCCTCCAACGGCATCGAGCCGAGCTTCGCCCATCACTACAGCCGCAACGTGATCCGCGAGGGCAAGAAGAGCAAGGAGAAGGTGGACGTATTCTCCTTCGAGTTGCTGGCCTACCGCCACCTGGTCAACCCCAAGGCGATGCCGTTCGCCGAGGACGCCGCCGCGCGCCTGCCGGACTACTTCATCGCCGCCGACGACATCCATCCCAAGGAACACGTGGACGTGCAGGCGGCCGCGCAGAAGTGGGTGGACAGCTCCATCTCCAAGACCGCCAACGTTCCCACCGACTATCCCTACGAGCAGTTCAAGGATATCTACCGCTACGCCCACCAGCAGGGCCTGAAGGGCTGCACCACGTTCCGCTTCAATCCGGCCGCCTTCCAGGGCGTGCTGGTCAAGGAAGCGGACCTGGAGAACACCACCTACCGCTTCGAGCTCGAAGACGGCAGCGTGGTCGAGGTCAAGGGCAACGAACAGATCGAATACGACGGCGAGATGCACACCGCCGCCAACCTGTTCGATGCGCTGAAAGAAGGGTATTACGGCAAGTTCTGACGCCGTCCCGTTTCCCCTTTCGCGCCGGCGGAGGGGAGGGGGGCGGTGGGAGCCTCGGAAGGGCGGTGCGCCGCCCTTCCCGAACACTTCCCCACCGTCCGCCGCGTGTCGCCGTTTCCGGCTCCCCGCTTCGCTGCAATCGGTATAGCATCGCCCGCGTTACATAAACACTGACACCCTGAGGAGGGTTTTATGAGCAATGGCAACGGAGTAACGGCGACGCTGACGCAGGTCGCCGAGAACGTGAAAGAAACCGCCACCAACATGGGCGAGAGCATCGCCGCCACCGCCAGCGAAGCCGTCGCCAGCGTCAAGCAGACCGCCGAGAACGTGCAGAAGCGCGTGCAGGACCAGGTCGCCAAGACCCGCAAGGTGGTGAAGCAGGCCGAGAAGGCCGTGGCCAAGCGCGCCGAGAAGGCCGGCAAGGCGGTCAAGAAGACCGTCGCCAGCGCACGCAAGAAGCTGGAAGCGGCCAAGGCCAGCGCCCAGGCCGAAGCGGCGTCCCTGACCAAGGGCGGCAAGAAGACCGCCAAGAAGGCGGCTGCGAAGAAGGCGCCGGCGAAGAAGGCCGCTGCCAAGAAGACCGTTGCTAAAAAGGCCGTCGCCAAGAAGGCTCCGGCCAAGAAAGTGACCGCCAAGAAGGCCGCGCCGAAGAAGGCGGTCAAGAAGGTCGCCGCCAAGAAGGCCGTGACCAAGAAGTCGGTGGTCGCCAAGAAGAGCGCAGTGAAGAAGAGCGTGGGCGCGCGCAAGGCCGTGGCCAAGAAGGCCGTGGGCAAGGCCGCCAAGGCGGTCAAGAAGAGCGCCGCCAAGGTCGCCAAGAAGAGCGCCGCAGTGAAGAAGACCGCCGTGCGCAAGGCCGCCGGCAAGAAGGCCGCGGCCACCCGCGCCCGGAAGTAAGCCGTCCAGCAGCATCCTCTCTCCCGTGCGCGGGAGAGAGGCCGGGCCTACGCCCGCCCCGATCCGCATTCCAGGAACGCACGCCTCATGGCCATCAAGATCGACCAGAAAATCAAGGGCTACGCCGTCGTCACCCCCGAGGACAAGGCGCGCGATGCCGCCGCCGCGATGCCCGCCTCGTCGATCGACCGCGCCACCGCCGAGGCCGAAGCGCCTGCCGACAACATCATCCACATGCACGAGCGCATCGAGCGCCCGGACGTGCTGATCGGCAGCACCTACAAGATCAAATCGCCGTTGGTGGAACACGCCATGTACGTGACCCTCAACGACATCGTGCTCAACGCCAGCACCGAGCACGAACTGCGCCGCCCGTTCGAAATCTTCGTCAACTCCAAGTCCATGGAGCACTTCCAGTGGATCGTGGCGCTGACCCGCATCATGTCCGCCGTGTTCCGCAAGGGTGGCGACGTCACCTTCCTGGTCGACGAGATGAAGGCCGTGTTCGACCCCAAGGGCGGCTACTTCAAGGCCGGCGGCGTGTACATGCCGTCGCTGGTCGCCGAACTGGGCAGCATCGTCGAAGAGCACATGAAGTCGATCGGCCTGCTGCACGACCCGGAAATGAGCGACCACCAGCGCGCGCTGATCGCCGAGAAGCGCAAGCAGTACGAAGAGCGCTCAAAAAAAAACAGTGACGTAAAGCCGGCTGTTCCTTCTCCTGCGGGAGAAGGTGCCCGCAGGGCGGACGAGGGCGCGGCCGCCGCGAACTCCACCGCCGACCACGAAGAGGACATCGCCGTCACCGGCGACGGCGCGAGTTTCCCGCCGTCGGCCACGATGTGCCACAAGTGCAATACCAAGGCGCTGGTCATCATGGACGGGTGTGCGACGTGTTTGAATTGTGGGTATTCGAAGTGTGGGTGAGTGCATTGCAGTAATTTTGCGGCCATAAATAAAATGACCGCACTAAGTGGTAAATATTGAGCGGGGCGGGATAGTAAAGTAATTTATTACACATATGCCATGGGAGGGTTTGTGATAAAAAATTCTTATGCAATTTGGAATAATAAGGGCGGAGTGGGCAAGAGCACCATCACTTTCAATGTTGCCTCTCGTTTTGCTGAGCTAAATGAGGACAAGCACGTTCTCGTCATAGATATGTGCCCGCAAGCCAATGTAAGCATGATGCTTCTTGGAGGGGGTTTAAAAGGGGAGGCGGAGGTTCACAAGCTCTGTACTAGCGCAGCTGCCCCAACAATCGTCGGCTATTTAACACAGGCATTGGGCGGTGGCCCCCTAGCCAATGCTCCAATGGCGGCGACTTATGTGACGAATGTTTCTGCCATCAATACTAGTTTGCCGAAAAATTTGCATCTAATATGTGGCGATCCAAATCTTGAGCTTATTTCTGCCTATATTTCAAATCTTGCTTCAGCGCAGCAAGTTTTGCCCACTATCAAGCCATGGGTGTGGGTGCATGAGGTTGTTAAGAGGCTAATAAGTTCAGTTGATAAAGAGTTGGGTGGAGAGTGGGTGGTTTTTATCGACACAAATCCGAGCTTTTCTAGTTACACAGAACTTGCCATTTGTGCTGTCGAAAGATTGCTGCTCCCTGTTAATGCTGACGACTCATCAAGAACTGCGATTGGCGCTATGCATTCGCTTTTATATGGCCAAAATCCACCGCATCCCATTTATGGCGCATGGACATTCGCGCATAATGCGCAGGCATATGGGGTGTCAGTTCCGAAGATACATCAAGTTATTGGCAATAGGCTTACGCAAAATCTAGGCGCGGCTGCAGCATTTGCGGCACTGTCTCGCGCTAGTGCTGAATCTCTATATGGTTTGTACAAAGGGAATCCAGGTCGTTTTACTGTGCGAGCCCAGGCTCCTACTAACGAGAATGATTTTGTTATTAAGTACTCGGTATCATTGCGGGATTTTAATACTGCTGGTGTTGTTGCTGCGCATGAAGGTGTGCCTGTCTCATCCTTGCATGGAGGTCGGCACTTCGTTCACGGTCGTGAAGTTAATATAGATAATAATAGGATAGTTGACTGCAGAATTGCGCTTGATCTGGTTGTTAAGTCTGTTTGACTTTTTGAGTGTAATGGGCGGGATGATCGTGCGTCACTCAGCTATTTGGGTGCGAATGAGAGATGTAAGGCGGTGCCGTTTGAGCTAGCCGTCCTGCTTAGCAAAAGGAGCTCCTTGCAATGGATGCTGTCAAGCCACCACTGACGTTCGCTTTGCTGGAGCAGAAGATCGCGGCGATGCCGGAAGGGCCAGTGTCTGCGTTGTCGACGCCGCGCTGGACGCGGGTGCTCAATGCAGTGGGATGGGTGGGAATCGTCATCGGGTTGCTGCCATCGCTTCTGTTGCTCTGGATTGCGCCGCAGCTGTGGATGGTGACCCTGTCGCGGGCGGGGTTGGTCCTCACGTTGGCTTTTCTCCCTTATTTGCTACGTACGGTCTGGTTGGTCATTTACGAGTTCGTCAATTCGCGTCGGCAGTTCGTCGAACAGTTCGATCACGATGTGGTTCAGCTGCGTCAGGTGTCGCAGTGGTTGCTGGCCTATCCGCGCGACGTGCTGGAGGACCAGTTGCGTTATGCCAAGATGGCGCAGGAACGTCTGGTCTCCAAGCTCGGTCTGCTAGTCGGCGGCTTGGACAAGCTCGGCTTGCTGCCACTGTGCCTGTCGTTATTCGTTGTCCTGCGCAACTGGCGCGATCTTTTGGTCTTGCCCGCGTGGCTGGCGATGCTGGCGCTGTTCGCTGCGATCCTTTGGATGATCAGCTGGCTGGGCGCCAGGTTCCGTCTGCGTCTGCACCTGTACGAAAGCGTGCTTGCTGCGGCGATTGCCAATGCTAGCGCTGCCAAGGCGGACGTGTCGACTGAGACGGCATCGCCCACCTCGCTTCAAGACTCCTCCGTACATCGCATCATCAGCGTCGCAACCCTAGAAGCCCTTTACGGCCAGCCCGCTGAGCGCGCAGTACGCAAGCAACTCGACCATCTGAACGCCGACTACCAGGCGTTCGTGCACGCCTCGCCGTTCGTGGTGCTGGCCTCGGCCGGCGACGAAGGACTGGACTGCTCGCCGCGCGGCGATGCGCCGGGGTTCGTGCAGGTGCTGGATGCGCGCACGCTGGCACTGCCGGACCGGCCGGGCAACAACCGCGTCGATACGCTGCGCAATCTGCTGCAGGATCCGCGGCTGTCGCTGTTGTTCCTGATTCCCGGCATCGGCGAAACCTTGCGGGTGAACGGCCGCGCCGAGATCCGGGTCGATCCGGACCTGCTGGCGCGGTTCGCGGTCGGCGAGCGTTTGCCGCGCAGCGTGATCATGGTGCACATCGAGGCGGTGTACTTCCACTGCGCCAGGGCGATCGTGCGGTCGCAGCTGTGGGATCCGACACGGCATCTGCCGCGGGATCGCCTGCCCAGCCCTGGCACCATGCACGCACATCTGGCCGATGGTGCGTTCGACGCCGACACCTACGATCGGGAATTGCCGCAGCGCACCCGGGACTCGTTGTACTAACGCGACTGGAGCGGATGTGCGGGCGACGCGTGCGCAGCGCCTCGCCGCGGGGATCTATATGCCGCCGGTCGATTCGGTCACCGGTTTTCCCGGTCATGCCGCCCTGCTAGGGTGCGCCCCTGGTGGAAAGCGGCGGCGACGCCCTTTCCGGGGCGCAGCAAACGGCAGGGGAGCGTGGATGCGGGGACTTGAGGAGCCGTCAGGCGGATGGGGCGAACTGCTGCTGGTGATAGCGGTGGCGTTCGGGTTGCCGATCTATTGGAGTGCGCTGGCGGTGCTGGCGCCGGTGGTGGAGCCGTCTCTTTCCGACGCCAGCCTGTGGGGCACGGTGTTCTACGAGTTGCTGGTGCTGGCGGTGTTGCTGCCGACGTTGTGGTTCCGCGGCTGGACGCCGCAGGCGTTGGGGCTGCAATGGCAGACGCGGGATCTCGGCGTTGGCCTGGCACTGCTGGCCGCCTGCCTGGTGGCGACCTACCCGTTGCACCTGTTGAAGGACAGCGTGGCGGCGGAGCTGAATCCGTCGATGGACGCGATGGTGGCCGGGCCGCTGTCGGCGGGCATGGTGGTGTTGGTCTCGCTGCTCAATCCGATCTTCGAAGAGGTGTTCGTCTGCGCCTACGTAATCCGCGCGCTGGAGCGGCGGCACAGCCCGGCGTTCGCGGTGAACGTCAGCGTGGCCATCCGCGCGTCGTACCACCTGTACCAGGGACCGGTCGGCACCATCGGCATCCTGGTGGTGGGGCTGATCCTGGGCTGGTGGGTGGCGCGCACCGGGCGGCTGTGGCCGGCGATCGTGGCGCATGCCGGGCTGGATCTGTTGGGGCTGATGGCCTACACCTGATGCGCTGGCGCCCGGGCAGGCTGCGGCGCTGCATGGATGACCCACCTCCGATGCCAGTCGGACCGCCCCTTTCTCTGGCGAACGGCAGCCACCCAGCGTGGCACGCGGTTCGGACCTGATCGCGTTGGTGCCGGGCTCGTTCATGGCGGCGCAGCCCGACACGCTGCGCGAGCCGACGCATACGTTCGCGCTGCCCGTGGTCATTCAGCCGATCACGGTGTCGATGCTGTGGCATCCGCGCCTGGAGCACGACGCGGTGCACCGTTGGCTGCGTGCGTTGGTGCTGGCCGAGTTCCGTGCGCGGATGCCGCTGCGCTGATCCGGCCGATCGCACAGGTCGTCGCTGCAGGGATGCGATGCGACCTCGGCACTGGCCCGACGCCGCAGCGATGCCGCACACTTGCCGGCTCTGATCGAAGGCGGGAACAGGCGATGACACGGCGATACGGATGGAGCGCGATGCTGGTGTGGCTGGTGACGTTCGGCGCGGCGGCGGCCGGCCCGACGCCCGGCGAGTACGCCACCAAGGAAGGCTGGGGCAGCATGCGGGTCACCGACAAGGGCGGAGCACGCCAGTTCGACCTGTTGTCGGTCGGCGCCAACGGCCATACCTGCTCGCTGTCGGGCACGCTGCAGGGCGACAAGGCGGAGGTGAACGATGCCGGCGACGTGCCATGCAAGCTCGCGTTCAAGCCGGTGCCGGGTGGGTTCGATGTGGCCGCGTTGACCCAGGAAAGCTGCCGCGACTACTGCGGCATGCGCGCCAGCTTCGAGGGCGACTACCTGCGCTTGCCGGCCGGCTGCACCGCCGCGGCCAGCAGCCGGCGGCGCGAGGCGTATCTGAAGGACTATCGCGGCAAGCGCTATGCCGAGGCGCTGGCCGGCATGCAGGCGTTCGAAGGCGAGTGCGGTGGCTTCTTCAACTGGCTCGATCGCGACCGCTTCGCCAACGACCGCGCCATCACCCTGCTGCGCCTGGGCAGGCCGAAGGAGTGCCTGGCGGCGCTGGACGGCACCATGGCCGGCCGCAGCCGCGACGAGGCCTCGTTCCAGGCGGAACTGGACAAGCAGAGCACCATGCTGCCGCCCAGCGACTGGGACGCCTATCTGCCGATCGCCAAGTCCACCTGGTTCAACCGCAAGTTGTGCGAGGCGGCTCGGGACTGAGCCCGCGCTGGCGCCGGGTGCCGTGCAGGCACGCGCTGCCATGGCGCCGCCTGCGTGCGGCGCCGCGCGCTGCGTGAGCCGACGCGGGACGCGGCGCGCCGGCATTGATGCGCCTGCGACCGACGCGGCAGCGCAACGGCGCCGCACGCTGGTGCCCACCATGCATCCGTCGGCGGCCGTGACGCGCGTGGCGCCGCCGGTTGCCGTCGCCGCGGGCGACTGCGCATACTTCCGACGACCGACTGTGCGTTGGAAGCCCTGGAGCAAGGATGATCGACCGACTGCGACGCCTGTTGTCCCGCACCTCGCCGCGCGGGGCCGATGCCACCCACGATGCTGCAGGGGCGGAGGTCGCGCCCGACGCGCAACCGGGCCACACACTGCAGCAGCTGTTGCTGCAGATACTGCAGCGCGAGGGACATGCGGCGACCTTGCACGACGATGTGGTGGTGCTCGACAACGGTCTGCAATTGCTCACCGAACTGGTGGACATGGCCGAACTGCGCAACGGCGTGCGGACCGCGAGCTGCATCCGCGTGCATCACCGCAGCCTGTTTCCCGATGGCATCGTCGAGTTCCAGCATTCCATCGGCGAGGACACCGAAGCGAGCTTGGCGTCTGGCTTCACGACCTGGGCGCGGACCGATCTGGTGGCGCTGTCGGAGGCGGTGACGGCGCCGGCCGATGCCCGCTGCATGACGCTGCAGATGGAGTTTGCTGCCTCGGCCGCAGCCGAGGCGGCGGTGCGGCGCACGGTGGTGCTGGGGCCGGTGGCGCACATGAATGGCGACGCGGCCAGGGCCGCGGCGGGCGACGACACGGAACATGCGTTCTGCCCGTGCTGCCTGTTCACCAACAGCCTGGACGCCTTGATGCCGCTGCTGCAGCGGGACCAGCGCATGCTCGGGATCCGCCTGTTCGCCTCGCGCGATGCCGACGGCGAAGTCGCGGCCGACTGCAGGGTCAACGGCGAGGACTTTCCCGAAGGCGTGGCGTGCCTGCGCCGCTATGCCGAAACCTGGCCGGCGCTGGGCGCCATGGAGTTCCGCAAGCAGTACGCCGTGGTGCGCCTGCCGGAGCCGGTGGTGCAGGACACGACGCACTGACGCGTCATCGGGCATTGCGCGCGCGCGCCCGCGGCCGTGCTTCGCCGGCCTAGGCCGCAGCGGTATCCGCCGGCGTGGAGGCAGGCAGCGCCGACGCCACGATGCCATGCAACTGCGCGGCCAGCGCCTTGCGGTCGCTGCCCGGCGCCACCGCGATCGGGGCGTGGAAGGTCACACGGACCACGGCGCCGGACAGGCGCAGGAAATGCGCGACGTGCGCACCGGCCTGCATCTCGCCGTAGAAGGCATAGGCATCGCGATCGCCGCCTTGCGCGATGGGCTGCCCGTCGACGCTGCGCACCTCCAGGGTGAACGGCTGCAGGGTCCATTGCCGGGCGCCGGGTTCGGCGCTGAGGAACAGCGAGAACAGGCTGGACTTGAACGGCGCCACCCGTTCGCCGGAGGAGGTGGTGCCTTCGGCGAACAGCACCACGTCGTGATCCGGGCGCAGCTGCGCGGCCACGGCGGCGGCCACCGCGGCCGCATCCTGGCGGCGCCGGCTGATGAACACGGTCTGCGCCAGCGCGCCGATATGGCGCATGCCCGGCCAGCGCTCCATGTCGTTCTTGGCGATGAAGCGCGCGCGCAGCAGGCTGCCCAGCACCACGATGTCGAAGTGGGAGACGTGATTGCCGACGAACAGCGTCCCGCCTGTATCGCGCGGCGCGCCCACCACCTCGACGCGGATGCCCAGGGCGCGCCGCAGGCAGCCGAACCACAGCCGCGGCAGCACGAACGCACCGCGGCCGCGGGTGAGGCGCATCAACAGCCACTGCGGCGGTATCAGCAGCAGGCTGGCGACCACGCAGATGGCGATGCGGACGATGCTGCGCAGGCGGCCGACGAGGGCGCCTGCAGCGGGGCGGGACGGAGCGGCGGCGGGCATGGGCGGCAGTGGCTGGGGAAGATGGTCGGCGCGCGCTCGCGCGCCCGCGGCGATGGTAGCCGAGCCTGGCGTCTTCGGCAGCGCTGCAAGCGACTGTCTTCAAGTCCCGTTGGCGAGGCTCCGATTGCTCGCTGCGCCACCGACCTCACTGCAGATGCGCTGGGCGTGGGTCGAGCCGTCGCATCGTGGCGCCACGAAGATCAGGCGTATGCCGATTGGTCCTGGTCGCGGTACGCACAACCATGGCATCGCACGCCGGCATCGCACTGGCAGATGCAGGTCCTTCCACCAACCTCAGGAGTCCATGCCATGTCGTATCCCGTCTGGAAGAAGATCCGCGCCGAACGTCTCGACGATCCAACCAACTGGGCGCGGACTTATACCCGCTACCTGCATAGCCATGCGGAGGAAACCCAATTCAAGGTCGACATCGTCGCCGCGGCGGCGACCGAGACGGGGGACAACAACCCGCAGCACTACCGGCTGTCCTACGGCCCCAGCTCCAATGCGCAACCCGCCGACGCGCGCGCGATCTGATGTGCGCTGCGTGAGCCGCGACGAGGCGTTACCGAGAGCGTCCGTCGCGGCATGCCTCGCCACGTCGTAGCAAGAGCGAGTGACGCGATGCGACCTGACGCAGCGGCCGGGACCGGTGCAGCTTGCAAGCTCAGTGCGTGCTGTCGGCCTGCTTGCAATCCGCAGTCTGCGACGTCGCGAAGGACGTGAGGACCCACACACCGGCGGGGCGTGTCTCGACGCTGTAGAGCCAGGATTGCCTCACGCCGCCGATGCAACTGGCGATGGCGATGCTGTCGTCTGGCGTGCCCTGGTCGGGTAGCGGCAGCGGTTCGGGCGCCCGGGTCTGAACGCCGTGCAGCGTCCTCGCGTAGGTCAGGACGATGGGGCCGAGACGGTCAAGATTCCCCATGCTCATCACGTCTTTGCGTGTCCTTTGCTTCGCCAGCCAGTCGTGCACCTGCCGCCACTCGGGCGTGCCCGGGGCGTAGGTGCTGGTACTGGACACGCGCAGGCTGTCCGGCACGTCCGGCGCGGCGTGCACCGCGAGCGGCAGCAGGGCGAGCAGCAGCGGTCCCATGACCCATCCGGCGCACCGGGCGTGTCTCCGACTGTTCCCGACAGCACCGCCGTTGCACCTGTGCATCCGCCCGCTCCCTGCTGGTTGCCGATGACGCGACGATAGCACCATCGGCGGCCCTGTCTGCGCGTTGCGCGGGGCGTGCCGGCTGCGCTTGCGCTCAGCGCTTGGCCGGTCGATCGGCCAATGACGCTTGCAGCGCCGTGGCCAAGGCGGCGTCGCCGCTGACCAGCGCGCTCCAGCGCAATTCCAGGCCTTTGCGCCGGCCCTTTTCGGTGAGCTTCAGGCCGTCCGGGTTCACGGTCAGGGTGTATTGAACGCCGTCGATGTCCAGTTCGCGGCGCAAGGGTTTGTCGAGCGGGGTCATGCGGCGGCTCCCGTTTTCACGATGCGGCGAGGGTAGCCGGGCGAAGGTGATGGCAGGTTCTGCAGGCGCGCCGGATGAAAACGCTCAAGATCGCCACCTACAACGTCAACGGCATCCGTAGCCGCTTGCCGCAGCTGCTGCAGTGGCTGCAGCGCGAGGCGCCGGACATCGTCGGGCTGCAGGAGCTCAAGAGCGTGGATGCGGGCTTTCCCCTCGCCGAGCTGCATGCCGCCGGCTACGGCGCGGTGTGGATGGGCCAGTCGAGCTGGAACGGCGTCGCGCTGCTGGCCAAGGGCTGCGACCCGGTGGAGAGCCGGCGCGGGCTGCCCGGCGATCCGCGCGATACCCAGAGCCGCTACATCGAGGCGATGGCGCACGGCGTGCTGGTCGGCTGCCTGTACCTGCCCAACGGCAATCCGCGCCCCGGCCCGAAGTTCGACTACAAGCTGGACTGGTTCGCGCGGCTGCAGCGGCATGCACAGCAGCTGGTGGCGCTGCCGCATCCGGTGGCCCTGATCGGCGACTTCAACGTGGTGCCCACCGATGCGGACATCTACAACCCGGCGTCCTGGCGACGCGATGCGCTGCTGCAACCGGAAAGCCGCCAGGCCTATGCCGAACTGCTGGCGCAGGGCTGGACCGACAGTCTGCGCGAGGTGCACGGCGAGCGCCGCGTGTACACGTTCTGGGATTATTTTCGCCAGCACTGGCAGCGCGATGCCGGGCTGCGCATCGATCACCTGCTGCTGAATCCGCCACTGGCCGCACGCCTGCGCGACGCCGGCGTGGACCGTTGGGTGCGCGACCTGCCGCACGCCAGCGACCATGCGCCGACCTGGGTCACGCTGGGCGCAGCATCGGCCCGCAGTGCAGCCGCGGCGTCGGCCAAGCCGAGGCGCGGTGACGCGGGCGCTGAAGGAAACACGAAGGGCGGCAAGGCGACGAAGACCACCCGCACCTCCGCATCTGGCACGACGTCGCTGCCGAAGAAGGCAGCAGCGAGAACCAAGGACAAGACGACGGCCAGGACCAAGGCGAAGTCGACGACGCCAGCGCAGGCAACAAAGAAGACACGCGCAACAAAGACGACAACCGCGAAGACGCCGAAAGCGCGCACGCCACGCGCTAGCACCCCGGTGCCGCCGACGTCCTCGCGCGGTGGCAAACGCCGCAAACCCTCCCTTCTCCCGCCGGGAGAAGGTGGCGCGTAGCGCCGGATGAGGGTGCGGCGAAGCGGGGAAGAGGCTGATCCCTTGCTGTCGCCGCGTCCCCGCTGGCTTGTCTTACTTCAACATCTCGGTAAACGCGCGATCGGCCTCGATCACGTCCGGCAGCGCGGCGAACAGCGCGTCCAGGTCCACGTCGTCCATCAGCGGGCCGGTCACCGCCTGCCGCGCCTGGTCGTTGGCGCCGCCATGGCGCTCCAGCGCGTCGGCGACCAGCGCCGCCTGGGCGACGAGCTTCGGCATCGCCTCGCCTTCCGGCGCCTGCAGCGGCCGCGCCTGGAAGGCGATGGCGGTCTGGATCACCTGTGGCAGCTGCCAGCGCCGCGCCAGCTCGGCGCCCACTTCCGGGTAGCCGAAGCCCAGTTGCACGGTCTCGTCGGCGGCGCGGCCGCTGGAGGAGGCGTCCGGATGCAGTTGCGCGGCGTAGTCGGGCGCGCCGGTCTGGATCAGCAGTTCGCCGATGTTGTGCATCATCCCGCAGGTGAAGGCGGTCTCCGCGTCCAGGCCCTTCTGCCGCGCCAGCAGCCGGCACACGCCGGCCACTTCGAAGCTGTGCAGCCAGAACGCGCGCAGGTCGAAATGCGCCGGCGCATGGAACGCGCCGGTCACCGAGGAGGCCAGCACCAGGGTGCGCAAGGTGTTGAAGCCCAGGCGCAGCGCCGCGTCTTCCACGGTGGTGGAATCGCGCGCGCCGCGGAAGCGCGCCGAATTGGCCAGCCGCAGTACCTTGGCCGCGATCACCGGGTCCCGTTCGATGTTGCGCGCCACCGCGTCCAGGCTGGTGCCCGGCGCATCGAACTGCAGGATCAGGTCCTGCGCCACCTGGGGAATGGTCGGCAGGGTGTGCAACTGGTCGAACAGCGCCTCTAGCTTCATGGGGGACCCTCGGAATGGAACGGGGGGCGGGCAGGGCCGGTAGCCGGTCGTGCCGCCACGGTGGCGGAATGCGCGCATCCTACCGATTCGCGATGCACGGCGTGTGGACTGCAGGCGCTGCGGCGGTGGCCGTGTCCATGCGCCACGGTGTGGTGCGCGGCACTCGGCGCCACGCCCGAGGCCGGCGCCGGCTCAGCCGCCGGCGCGCACGCGCAGGGTCAGGCCCTTGAGGAAGTTGCGCAGCAACTGGTCGCCGCACAGGCGGAAATTCTTGTGCTCCGGCTGCCGGAACAGCGCCGACAGTTCCGGCTTGGAGACCGGGAAACCCGCCGCGTCGAAGATCTGGTGCATGTCCACGTCCTTGAGCTGGAACGCCACGCGCAGCTTCTTCAGCACCACGTTGTTGGTGATGCGCGCTTCCACCGGGCGCGGCGGCAGGCTCTCGTCGCGGCCGCGGTAGTGGAACACCAGTCCGTCCAGCACATGCGCCAGCACCGCGTCGCTGCATTCGACGAAGCCCTCTTCGTCCTCCTTCTTCAGCCACGCCGGGATCTGCGCCTTGTCGATCGGGAACGCGGGATCGGCGAGGTGCGCCAGATCGACGATCTTCTGGTCGCTCAGGTCGAGCATGTAGCGGATGGAACGCAGGATGTCGTTGTTGAGCATGGCAGGTGCGGGAGTGCCGGGAGGCCCGGCGAGGGGCGCTAGTCTAGGCGCTGGCCCGCATCGGCGCGTAGACCGCGCAGCCCCAGGCCATGGCTGCGGTTCACCGAGGGTGTGCACGCGACGCGGTTGCATCCGCTCGCGCATGCGCCATCATCGGCGCATGGACCATTCGATTCCCAAGCCGAGCGCGGTGGCCGCGCTCAATCCGCGCCAGGAGCAGTTGGTGGCGCTGGTGCGCCAGCAGGGCTATGCCGAGGTGGAAGGGCTGGCGGCGCGTTTCGAGGTGACGCCGCAGACCATCCGCCGCGACCTGACCCTGCTGTGCGAGGCCGGCGTGCTGCGCCGCTACCACGGGGGGGTGAGCCTGCCGTCGAGCGTGGAGAACCTCGCCTATGCGGCGCGCAAGTCGCTGCAGGCGCAGGAGAAGCGGCGCATCGCCACGCTGCTGGCGCAGCACATTCCCGACGACGCCTCGCTGTTCATCAACATCGGCACCACCAACGAGGACGTGGCGCGCGCGCTGATGGGCCACAGCGGCCTGCGCGTGATCACCAACAACCTCAACGTCGCGGTGATGATGAGCGCCAATCCCAGCTTCGAGGTGATGGTGGCCGGCGGGCGCGTGCGCGGCCGCGACCAGGGCGTCACCGGCGAGGCGACCATCGAACTGATCCGCCAGTTCAAGGTGGACTTCGGCGTGATCGGCATTTCCGGCATCGACCCCGACGGCACCCTGCTGGATTTCGACTTCCACGAGGTACGGGTGGCGCAGGCGATCATCGAGCACTCGCGGCAGGTGTTCCTGGCCGCCGACCACAGCAAGCTGGGCCGCAACGCGATGGTGCGGCTGGGGCCGATCGGGCGGGTGCATGCCTGGTTCACCGACCGCGCGCCGCCGGCCGAACTGGCCGCGGTGCTGGACGCGGCCGGCACCCGCGTGTTCGTCGCCGACGGCGCTGCTGCCGATCCGGGTGCGCCGGCGCTGGACGCACCTGCGGATTGAATGGGGCCGGCCCTGGCTCCGACGTCAGGATGGCAGGTTGGAGTCGGTGTTCGAATTGTTTCGTTAATGTTGCGTGATGTGGCGGGTTCGGCACGCCACGGCGGTGCCGTATGCCTGGCTGGTTGTCTCAAGCCTGAGCCGCAGGGGCTTCTAGCCGGTTTCTAGAGCGCGGTCGACGTCACGCTGCACTGCAGCGTGATATGTTCGGAAATGTTCGTTTACGATCTTTTCGCCCTCAGTCCTGCGCTCGGCCCCTGTCGCCGAGCCGGACACGACACTTCCGGAGTCGGCTATGCGTGAGACCTACGATGTGCTGGTGGTCGGTGGCGGCATCAACGGCGTGGGCATCGCCCGCGACGCGGTGGGCCGCGGCCTGTCGGTGTGCCTGTGCGAGCGCGACGACCTGGCCGCGCATACCTCCAGCGCCAGCACCAAGCTGATCCACGGCGGCCTGCGCTACCTGGAGCAGTACGAGTTCGCCCTGGTCGGCAAGGCCCTGGCCGAGCGCGAGGTGCTGCTGCGGCTGGCCCCGCACATCATCTGGCCGCTGCGCTTCCTGCTGCCGCACCAGCCGCACCTGCGCCCGGCGTGGATGATCCGCACCGGCCTGTTCCTGTACGACCACCTCGGCCGCGGCCGCCGCACCCTGCCGGGTTCGCGGCGCCTGGCCCTGCGCACGCATCCGGTGGGCGCGCCGCTGCGCGAGGAGTTCCGTACCGGCTTCGTCTATTCCGATGCCTGGGTGCAGGACGCGCGGCTGGTGGTGCTCAATGCGATGGACGCCGCGCAGCGCGGCGCGCGCATTCTCACCCGCACCCGCTGCGTCGGCGCGCGCCGCGTCGACGGCCTTTGGCAGGTCCAGCTGCAGCACGCCGACGGTCGCCGCGAGGAACTGCGCGCGCGTTCGCTGGTCAATGCCGCCGGGCCGTGGGCGGTGCAGTTCCTGGACGAGGTGGCGCACGTCGGCCACGACCACGCGCTGCGCCTGGTCAAGGGCAGCCACATCGTGGTGCCGCGGCTGTTCGAGCACGACCACGCCTACATCTTCCAGCAGCCGGACCGGCGCATCGTCTTCGCCATTCCCTACGAGCAGGACTACACCCTGATCGGCACCACCGACGTCGACTACCGTGCCGACCCGGCAGCGCCGCGCATCGACGGCGAGGAGACGCGCTATCTGTGCGAGGCGGCCAACCGCTACTTCCGCAAGCAGATCGTTCCCGAGGACGTGGTGTGGAGCTACAGCGGCGTGCGCCCGCTGCTCGACGACGAGGAGGACAACGCCGCCGAGGTCACCCGCGACTACCTGCTGGAACTGGACACGCGCGACGGCGCGGCGCTGCTCAACGTGTTCGGCGGCAAGCTCACCACCTACCGCAAGCTGGCCGAGGAGGCGGTGGACCGGCTGACCGCGCATGCCGGGCGCAAGGCGCCGGCCTGGACCGCACATGGCGCGCCGCTGCCCGGCGGCGAGCGCAACGACATCGCCACGCTGGCACGCGAACTGCGCGCGGCGCGGCCGTGGTTGGCCGAGGCCACCGCACAGCGGTTGGCGCGCAATTACGGCACCCGCGCGGAAACGCTGCTGGGCGACGCCGCTTCGCTGCAGGACCTGGGCCAGCACTTCGGCGCCGACCTGTACCAGGCCGAGGTCGACTACCTGCGCCAGCACGAGTGGGTGGTGGACGCCGAGGACCTGCTGTGGCGGCGCAGCAAGCTCGGCCTGCGCGTGGACAACGCCGACCGCCAGCGCCTGGTCGCCTATCTGCAACAGGCCCCGGCCACGCTGGCCGCGGCACCGGCTTGACGAAAACGCTGCCGCCGGCCCGGTTCGGGTCGCGGCGGCGCGTGCACAATCGCGCTGCGCCCGGCCCCCGCCGCGGCGCACGAACCTGGACGCAACCGTGGAGGGTGGCAGGCATGGGTGGATCGACAGCGGCAACGACGGCAGGCCGGGAGGCACGGGCATGAACCGGCAACTGATAGGCGAACTGATTTCCGAGGCGATCGCGATGCTGATCATCATCGCCTTCGGCTGCTCGGTGGCGTGCATGTACGTGCTCTACGACCCCAGCCCCTACCAGCACGCCTATTGGGGCGTGTGCATCGCCTGGGGCCTGGCGGTGACCATCGCCATCTACGTCACCGGCTCGGTGTCCGGCACCCACGCCAATCCGGCGGTGACGCTTGCATTGGCGCTGTACCGCGGCTTTCCCTGGCCCAAGGTGCTGCCGTACTGGGTCGCGCAAGTGATCGGCGCATTCCTCGGCGCGTGGATCGTCTACCTGCTGTTCGCGCCGGTGATCGACCACTACAACCAGGCCCAGCATCTCACCCGCGCCGGTGGCGGCGCGGCCGGGGTGTTCTTCACCGCGCCGGGCCTGGCGATCACGCCGATGCACGCGCTGCGCGACCAGGTGATCCTGACCGCGTTCCTGATCTTCGGCATCTTCGCCATCACCGAGCGCTACAACGAGGCCGCGCCCACCGCCAACTCCGGTGCGCTGATCATCGGCCTGCTGGTGGCCACCATCGGCGCCTCGATGGGCTACCTGGAAGCCTGGGCGATCAATCCGGCCCGCGACTTCGGCCCGCGCCTGTTCGCCTACGTCGCCGGCTGGGGCTCCTCGGCGCTGCCGTCGGCCGACAACTACTGGTGGATCCCGATCGTCGGCCCGTTGATCGGCGGTGTGATCGGTGGCGCCGCCTACCAGCTGCTGATCTATCCGTTCCTGCCGGCACGGGTGAAGGCGCTGGAAGAAGAACAGGCCGCCGCGCGCCGCGGCTAGCGCCGGCTGCACGTTCGTTTCCGCGCGCGGCGTGCGCGCCTCCCTCTTCCCCGTTGGCGCCGCGCCCGTGCGCGCGGCGTGCATCCCGCAGGAGTCTCCGATGGAAAAGCAATTCATCCTGGCCATCGACCAGGGCACCACCAGTTCGCGCGCGATCCTGTTCGACCGCGCGGGCCGCAGCGTCGGCATGGCCCAGCGCGAGTTTTCGCAGATCTTCCCGCAGCCGGGCTGGGTCGAGCACAACCCGCGCGAGATCATGACCAGCGTCTACACCACGATCACCGAGCTGCTCAACAACCACCAGGTGGACGCCAGCGCGATCGCCGGCATCGGCATCACCAACCAGCGCGAGACCGCGGTGGTGTGGGACCGTGCCACCGGCCAGCCGATCTACAACGCGATCGTCTGGCAGTCGCGGCAGACCAAGGACATCTGCGACCAGCTCAAGGCCGATGGCCACGAGGACATGGTGCGGGCCAAGACCGGCCTGCTGATCGATGCGTATTTCTCCGGCACCAAGGTCAAGTGGATCCTCGGCCACGTCGAGGGCGCGCGCGAACGCGCGCAGCGCGGCGAACTGGCCTTCGGCACCATCGACAGCTGGCTGATCTGGAACCTCACCGGCGGCAAGGTGCACGTCACCGACTACACCAACGCCTCGCGCACGCTGCTGTACAACATCCACGAACTGCGTTGGGACGAAGAGCTGCTGCAGATGCTCGACATCCCCGCCTCGATGCTGCCGGAGGTGCGCTCGTCCAGCGAGATCTACGGCAACACCCAGGGCCAGTATTTCTACGGCCACGCGGTGCCGATCGCCGGTATCGCCGGCGACCAGCAGGCGGCGCTGTTCGGCCAGGCCTGCTTCGAACCGGGCATGGCCAAGAACACCTACGGTACCGGCTGTTTCATGCTGATGAACACGGGCGAGAAAGCGGTGGCCTCGAAGAGTGGCCTGCTCACCACCATCGCCTGGGGCGTGGACGGCAAGGTCGAGTACGCACTGGAAGGCGCGATCTTCGTCGCCGGCTCGGTGGTGCAGTGGCTGCGCGACGGCCTGCGCATGCTCGGCAAGGCCAGCGATTCGCAGGCCTACGCCGAACGTGCTGGCGACAACGACGGCGTGTACATCGTGCCGGCCTTCGTCGGCCTGGGGGCGCCGTACTGGCGCAGCGACATCCGCGGTGCGGTGTTCGGCCTGACCCGCGGCACCACCAAGGAACACTTCATCCGCGCCGCACTCGAATCGATGGCCTACCAGACCCGCGACGTACTGACCGCGATGCAGGTCGATTCCGGCATCGAACTGAAGGAGCTGCGCGCCGACGGCGGCGCCATCGCCAACGACTTCATGGCGCAGTTCCAGAGCGACATCCTGGATGTGCCGGTGCTGCGCCCGGAAGTGGCCGAGACCACGGCGTTGGGGGCGGCCTACCTGGCTGGCCTGGCCACCGGCTTCTGGAAGAACCGTGCCGAGATCGCCCAGCAGTGGGCGGTGGACCGCCGTTTCGAGCCGGACATGCCGGCCGAGCGCCGCGAAGCCCTGTACGCCGGCTGGCAGCAGGCGGTGGAGGCGACGATGGGGTTCCGGGTTCGCTGAGGCGGGCGCCTGGCGCGACACGTGCATTTGTAGGAGCGGCTTCAGCCGCGACCGGGCGTTCCTGAGGTGCATGGTCGCGGCTGAAGCCGCTCCTACACAAGAAATTTCGTTGACGTGCCTTGTCGCCGCGTCCGTCGAAAGCGGCGAATGCCGGCCGCGCACGAAACGCGTAGGAATTGTAGGAGCGGCTTCAGCCGCGACAGGGCTTTCCCATGAAAGCCCAGCCCGCACTGGTACAGCCGAAATTGCGCAACACCCACGCCAGTGGCGCTTGCCGCAATCCAGCGACGTCAATCGTGACTTGCAGGTGCCTAGACGTACTGCGTCGGCCCACGCGGGCCCGGCACCGGGGAATCCACGCCGCCGACCGGGTCCTGGATCGGCGGGATGGTCGGATCGGTCGGCTTGTCGGGGATCGGGTCGATCGGGCGGTCCGGGGTCGGATCCACGCCGGGGTTCGGTACCTGGCCCGGCACCTCGTTCGGTGGCTGCTGCGGATCCTGGCCGGGATTGGGACTCTGCATATGCATGGGCGTCTCCTTGCGATGAGTCGCCAGCGTGCGTGCTGCGCCGACGCGTGCGGGTGAAGCGCAGGGCAACGGCGGATGAAGGGCGGGCCAATCCGCGCGCCCGATGGTCGCGGTAGGCAACGCACGCCGCTGGCGGAGACTCCGGCGCTCCGGCATGCTGATGCCGATGCACCGCTACGACCTGGTCATCTTCGACTTCGACGGCACCCTGGCCGACTCCTTCCCCTGGTTCCTGGCGACCATCAACGGCGTTGCCGACGAATTCGGCTTCCGCCGCTTCGACGTCGAGCGGCTGGAGGAAATCCGCAGCCTGAGCGCGCGCGAACTGATGGCACGCAGCGGCCTGCGCTGGTGGCGGGTGCCGGCGGTGGCGCGGCGCATGCGCACCCTGATGAGCGAACAGATCGAGCGCATCGCGCTGTTCGATGGCGTGGCCGACCTGCTCGCGCAGTTGGCGCAGGCCGGCGTGCAGCTGGCGCTGGTCACGTCCAACAGCCGCGCCAACGTCGAGCGCGTGCTCGGTCCCACGCTGCTCGCGCAGTTCCGCGACGTGCGCTGCGGTGCGGCGGTGCTGGGCAAGCGGCGCAAACTGCGCGCCAGCCTGCGCGCCTGCGGCGTTCCCGCCGCGCGGGCGCTGTGCGTGGGCGACGAGATCCGCGACGCCGAGGCCGCGCGGCAGGCCGGCATCGCCTTCGCCGGCGTCGCCTGGGGCTACACCTTGCCGGCCGCCTTGCAACCGCAGACGCCGCTGCCCTTGCTGCAGCGGCCGGACGCGCTGTCGGCGCTGGTGCTTGGTCCTGGCGTCTGTGCGCTGCCCGCGGCGCAGGCGGAAGCGGACAGCGCCTGCGCGGCCGTGGGCGGCGACGCATGACGTGGCTGCCCTACGCGATCTGCGCGTTGATCGCGATCGTCTTCCTGGGCAGCGCCGCGATGCTGATCCGAGCCTTGTATCGCATGGGGCGCAGCCAGGTGACGGACCTTGTATCGCATGGGGCGCAGCCAGGTGACGGACCTGCTGGATGCCTCGTTCCGCGAGCAGGCGTTTCCGGGCGAGCATGGACCGCTGCACGGCGGCGACCTGACCGTGGTCAAGAAATCCAAGCAGAACATCGAAAGCAGCTACGGCCATGTGTATTCGATCGCGCCGGATGCCGCGCTGCACACGGCCGATGCGTTCTGGTACTGCGTCGGGCCGGGGCCGTGCTGGTTCCTGGCCATTCCGGTGGTGACGTCCGGCTTCGGCCAGGCGCAGGTGCGTTGGATCGTGCGGCCGATGACCGAGGGACGCATGCGCGCGGCACTGCAGTTCGATCGCAAGGCGACCCGGCTGGCATTCGGCGAGCGGCCGGTCGTGCGCTGAGTTCGCGGACCAGCGCAGTGGGCGAGGCGCCGCTGCGCGAAACGACCGGTCGGCATCGCTGTCGCCCCGTCCGACATCGGTCGGGCGCGCCGCGGCGGCATGCGCCGCTGGCGGGCTGCGGAGTCAGCGGTGCTCCCCTGGTGCGATCCGTGACGGCTGCGCAGCGCGATCGGCAGCCGCGGCATCGCGGCCCTCAGCGCGCCGGCGCTGGGTCAGTGAGGCGACGCCATTGTGCCTTCGCCGCTGCTCGCGGGCCGCCGGCCGGGCGCTGCGCAAGCGATTGCTGCGCTGCAGGTTGATTGTTCACTTGTGATTGCTATATTCATAGGCGAACAGTCGCGGCGCCCGTTGCCATCCTGGGCGTGCATGCTGCGGCCTTAACTCATCGCGCCCGATCCCGGGCAGAGGCGTGCCATGCGCAACCCCAGCAGCTACCGTCCCTCGCGCGTCCGTGGGCGATCCGCTGTGGCTGTCATGCCGGGAGTGCGCGCATGGCGCTGAACGCTGCCGCCGCCGACGCCTTGGCGCCGCGCCCGCTGGGCACCAGCGGCGTGCACCTGTCCACGCTGGGCTTCGGTGCCGCGCCGATCGGCAATCTGTACGCCGAGGTGGACGACACGGTGGCGCTGGCCGCGGTGGCCGACGCCTATGCCGCCGGCATCCGCCATTTCGATACCGCGCCGTACTACGGCTATGGGCTGAGCGAGCAGCGCCTGGGGCAGGGCCTGCGTGGGCTGCCGCGCGCCAGCTACACGCTCTCGACCAAGGTCGGGCGCTGCGTCTACGACGATGCCGCGGCGGCGCCGGGGCGCGAGGGCTTCGCCGTGGCCGGGCGCCGCGCCGAGTTCGACTACAGCCGCGACGGCGTGCTGCGTGCGTTCGAGAGCAGCCTGCAGCGGCTCGGCACCGATCACATCGACGTGCTGCTGCTGCACGACATCGGCCGCCTGACCCACGCCGAGCGCCATCCGGCGATGCTGCGGCAGGCGCTGGACGAGGCCTTGCCGACGATGGCCGCGCTCAAGGCGCAGGGCGCGTGCCGGGCGATCGGCATCGGTGTCAACGAGGAAGACGTAGCGGTGGAACTGATGCCGCTGTTCCCGCTCGATTGCGTGATGCTCGCCGGCCGCTACACCCTGCTCGAACAGCATGCCGCGCAGCGGATCATGGCGCAGGCGCTGCAGCGGCAGGTCGGCATCCTGGTCGCCGGGCCGTACAGCTCCGGCCTGCTGAGCGACGCGCGCGGGCCGGGCGATACCTACAACTACGCGCCGGTGGATCCGGCCACGCTGCAGCACGCGCAGCGCCTGTTCGCGGCCTGCGCGGCGCACGGTGTCGACGTGGGCGCGGCGGCGCTGCAGTTTCCGCTGGCCCATCCGGCGGTGAGCACGGTGGTCGCCGGCATGCGCACGCCGGCGGAAGTGGCCAGCGCCGCCACACGTCTGCGCGCGTCGATTCCCGCTGCGTTGTGGCAACAGCTGCGCGACGACGGCCTGCTGCGCGCGCCGGTGCCGACGCCGTGAACGCGATCGACGCCCATGTGCATTTCTGGCGCCTGGCGCGTGGCGACTACACCTGGCTGACGCCGGAGCTGGGCGTGCTGTACCGCGACTACCTGCCCGAGGACCTGGCCGCGACGCTGGACGCGCACGGCGTGACCGCGCTGGTGGCGGTGCAGGCGGCGCAAAGCGAGGCGGAAACGCGCTATTTGCTGCAGCTGGCGCGCGCCGAGCCGCGTATCGCTGGCGTGGTCGGCTGGGTGGATTTCGAGGCGGCCGACGTCGCCGCGCGCATCGCCGCGCTGTGCGCAGAAGGCGCAGGCCTGCTCAAGGGGCTGCGGCCGATGGTGCAGGATCTGGCCGATCCGCAGTGGCTGGCGCGGCCGCAGCTGGACGCGGCCTTCGATGCGCTGCTGCAGCACGACCTGGCTTTCGACGCGCTGGTGCGGCCGCTGCACCTGCCGGCGCTGCTGGCGCGGTTGCAGCGTCATCCGCAGTTGCGTGTGGTGCTGGATCACGCCGGCAAGCCGGCCATCGGCGCTGCCGGCTTCCAGGCCTGGGCCGACGGCCTCGCGCACCTGGCGCAGCACCCCAACGTGGTGTGCAAGCTGTCCGGCCTGCTCACCGAACTGCCGGCCGACGCCGCCATCGACGATCCCGCGCTTGCCCCCTATGTGGTGCACCTGTTCGCCTGTTTCGGCGCGCAGCGGCTGCTGTGGGGCAGCGACTGGCCGGTGCTCACCCAGCGTGCCGACTACGCCGCCTGGATGGCGCTGGCGCAGGCCTGGGTCGCGCAGCACGCCGCCGGCGCCGCCGAGGCGGTGTTCGCCGGCAATGCGCGGCGCGTCTATCGCCTGTCCGATCCGATTGCTTTCCCCCCGACCTGGAGTCCCGACCCATGACCACGTTCGCGTCCGTTTCCGGGAGCCGCGCATGAGCGGCCGTCTGCAAGGCAAGCGCTGCCTGATCACCGCCGCCGGCGCCGGCATCGGCCGCGAGAGCGCACTGGCCTGCGCGCGCGAAGGCGCGCAGGTGCTGGCCACCGACATCGACGCCGCCGCGCTGCAGGCCCTGGCCGCCGAGTCCGATGGCATCGCCACGCAAACCCTGGATGTCACCGATGCCGCCGCGATCCAGGCGCTGGTGGCGGCGCAGCCGACCTTCGACGTGCTGTTCAACTGCGCCGGCTACGTGCACCAGGGCAGCATCCTCGACTGCGACACGCCGGCCTGGAAGCGCTCGTTTGCGATCAACGTCGATGCGATGTACTACCTGTGCCAGGCGGTGCTGCCGGGCATGCTCGCGCAGGGCCGCGGCAGCATCGTCAACATGTCCTCGGTGGCGTCCAGCATCAAGGGCGTGCCCAACCGCTTCGCCTACGGCGTGACCAAGGCGGCGGTGATCGGCCTGAGCAAGGCCATCGCCGCCGACTACGTGGCCAAGGGCATCCGCTGCAACGCGATCTGCCCCGGCACGATCAAGACGCCGTCGCTAGGCGAGCGGGTCAAGGCGCTAGGCGGCGACGAGCAGGCGGTGTGGAAGAGCTTCACCGACCGCCAGCCGATGGGCCGCCTCGGCGACCCGCGCGAGATCGCGCAGCTGGTGGTGTACCTGGCCTCGGACGAATCCTCGTTCACCACCGGCCAGACCCACATCATCGACGGTGGCTGGTCGAACTGACCGCGCCATCCCCTTTTCGACAGAGGATTTCCCCATGAAACTGCTGCGTTACGGCGAACCCGGCCACGAACGCCCGGCCCTGCTCGATGCCGACGGCCACCTGCGCGATCTCTCGGCGGTGATCGACGACGTCGCCGGCGAGCACCTCACCGCCGCTGGCCTGGCCCGGCTGCGCGCGCTCGATCCGGCCACGCTGCCGCAGGTGGACGGCGAGGTGCGCTATGGCGCGGCCGTGGGCCGCGTCGGCAAGTTCATCTGTGTCGGGCTCAATTACGCCGACCACGCCGCCGAGTCGGGCATGGCGGTGCCGGAGATGCCGGTGCTGTTCATGAAGGCCACCAGCGCGATCAGCGGCCCCAACGACACGGTGACGATCCCGCGCGGTTCGCTCAAGACCGACTGGGAAGTGGAACTGGGCGTGGTGATCGGCGATACCGCGCGCGACGTGTCGGTGGAGGACGCGCTGTCGCACGTCGCCGGCTATGCGGTGATCAACGATCTGTCCGAGCGCGCGTTCCAGCTCGAGCACGGCGGGCAGTGGGTGAAGGGCAAGAGCTGCGACGGCTTCGGCCCGATCGGCCCATGGCTGGTCACCGCCGACGAGGTGCCGGATCCGCAGAACCTGTCGATGTGGCTGGAGGTCAATGGCCATCGCTACCAGAACGGCAGCACCCGCACGATGGTGTTCGGCGTGGCCGAGCTGGTCAGCCACATCAGCCGCTACATGACCCTGCTGCCGGGCGACGTGATCAGCACCGGCACGCCGCCGGGCGTGGGCCTGGGGCAGAAGCCGCAGGTGTACCTGAAGCCGGGCGACGTGATGCGGCTGGGCATCGAAGGCCTGGGCGAGCAACGCCAGGCCGTCGTCGCGCATCCGCGCGACGCGCAGTAGCTGCACGACGCGAGAGAAAAAGCCCCTCTCCCTCCGGGAGAGGGGTTGGGGTGAGGGTAGGGGCGAAGCCACCTCGCCATGCATCCCGGTGTGGCTTTCGCTCGCGCGTGAGCGGTCCCGCTGCTTGCTCCTAGCTTCGTTCTTGTTTTGCTGGGGCGGCTGCAGTCGTGCACCACCGCACCCTCACCCCAACCCCTCTCCCGGGGGGAGAGGGGCTGCTCCATCGTTGTTTTGCCTGTTCCTCTCACCGCTTCATCGACCAGGATCCCCATGAGCAAAATCGTCGCGCTCGAGACCTTCGACGTCCGTTTCCCCACCTCGCGCGAACTGGACGGTTCCGATGCGATGAATCCGGATCCGGATTATTCGGCCGCCTATCTGCGCCTGCGCACCGATGCCGACGATGGTCTCGCCGGCTACGGCCTGGCCTTCACCATCGGCCGCGGCAACGATGTGCAGAGCGCGGCGGTGGCGGCACTGGCGCACCACGTGGTCGGCCGCGACGTGGAGACGGTGATCGGCGATCTGGGCGGTTTCGCGCGCAGCCTCACCGACGACTCGCAACTGCGCTGGCTGGGCCCGGAAAAGGGTGTGATGCACATGGCCATCGGCGCCGTGGTCAACGCCGCCTGGGACATGGCCGCGCGCCGCGCCGGCAAGCCGCTGTGGCGCTTCATCGCCGAGCTGTCGCCGGAGCAACTGGTGGACGCGATCGACTTCCGCTACCTCAGCGACGCGCTGACCCCGGACGAGGCGCTGGCCATGTTGCGCGACTCCGAACCGCTGCGCGCCGAGCGCATCCAGACCCTGCTCGACCAGGGCTATCCGGCCTACACCACCTCGCCCGGCTGGCTCGGCTATTCCGACGAGAAGCTGGTGCGCCTGGCCAAGGAAGCGGTGGCCGACGGCTTTCGCACGATCAAGCTCAAGGTCGGCGCCAACGTGGAGGACGACATCCGCCGTTGCCGCCTGGCGCGCGCAGCGATCGGCCCGGACATCGCCATGGCGGTGGACGCCAACCAGCGCTGGGACGTGGGCCCGGCGATCGCCTGGATGCGCCGGCTGGCCGAGTTCGGCATCGCCTGGATCGAGGAGCCGACCAGCCCCGACGATGTGCTCGGCCATGCCGCGATCCGCCGCGGCATCGCGCCGGTGCCGGTCTCCACCGGCGAGCACACCCAGAACCGCGTGGTGTTCAAGCAGTTGCTGCAGGCCGGCGCGGTGGACCTGATCCAGATCGATGCCGCGCGCGTGGGCGGCGTCAACGAGAACCTGGCGATCCTGCTGCTGGCGGCCAAGTTCGGCGTGCGCGTGTTCCCGCATGCCGGCGGCGTGGGCCTGTGCGAACTGGTGCAGCACCTGGCGATGGCCGATTTCGTCGCCATCACCGGCAAGATGGAAGACCGCGCGATCGAGTTCGTCGACCACCTGCACCAGCACTTCGTCGACCCCGTGCGGATCGTGCACGGCCGCTACCTGGCGCCGACGGCGCCGGGCTTCTCGGCCGAGATGCATGCCACTTCGGTCAGCGAGTTCCTGTATCCGGATGGCCCGTTCTGGAGTGCGGATCTGGCGGCGCAGGGCGCCTGAGTTTTGCGGTGTAGGTGCGTTTCCGCTGACGGAAGCGCACCGGCTGCGTTGAAGCGGTCGCGGCTGAAGCCGCTCCTTGTATCTGGACCTGGCGCCCCTAAACAGGCGTCATGTCTTCCGACTGATCATCGGAGGAGGTGTGGGAAGTCCAGTCGCTCCTGAAGCTTCGAGCTTGCATCGTAGATCGGCTCCCCTCTCCACATGCTGGCCCTTGGGTGTCCGAACGGTATCCAGAGTCCGCCCCCGGCGTGAACTCGCATCGACAAGGCAGGACCGGGCACAGCGCCGATCATGACCCTGACACGATGGAGGAATCGCGTATGTCTCCCGTCATCGGCATCGACGTCGCCAAGCGCAGTTTCGATGTGGCCAGCGAGCTGACCAATGGCAAGCACCGTACCAAGGCCAAGTTGTCCAACGATGCCAAGGGCTTCCAGGCCCTGCAGGCATGGCTGCAGACGCATGCGCAGCCCGAGAGCTGGATCGCCATGGAGGCCACTGGCACCTACCACCAGGCACTGGCCGAGTTCCTCCACGCACGAGGCTATCGGGTGTGCGTGCTCAACCCGGCGCAGACGGCCGCGTATGCACGCAGCCAGCTCAGCCGGGTCAAGACCGATCGCAGCGATGCCAAGCTGATCGCTAGCTATGCCCTGCGTCACCGCGAGCAGTTACGCCGTTGGCACCCTGATCCGCCGGCGCTCAAGCAGCTCAAGGCACTGGTGCGCCGGCGCCAGGACTTGCAACAGATGCTGCAGATGGAGCGCAACCGGCTGGACGTCGCTCCGGCCCAGGTGAAGGACTCGATCCAGGTCCATCTGGCCGATCTGCAACATCACATCGCCCAGATCGAGCAGGCCATCGATGACCATATCGACCAGGATCCGACCTTGCGGGGGCAGCGCGAGTTACTGGTGAGCATCCAGGGCATCGCCGACACCAGTGCGGCCTTGATGCTGGCTGAGCTTGGCGATGTGAGGCGCTTTGCCGATGCCTCGGCGCTGACCGCCTTCGCCGGCCTGAATCCGTGCCTGCAGGAGTCGGGCGACCGCAAAGGCCATGTCTGCATCTCGCGCACCGGCTCGCCCCGCCTGCGCGCGGGCCTGTTCATGCCGGCCCTGGTGGCCATGACCCACAACCCGGTCATCCGGGCGCTGAAACAGCGGCTAAGCGAACGCGGCAAAGCCGGCAAGCAGATCGTGTGCGCCGCCATGCGCAAGCTCCTGCACCTCGCCTATGGCGTCCTCAAATCGGGCACCGCGTTCGACCCGAAAAGGAGCCTTGCCTGCTAGGGGGTAAGACGGTATCTACGTGTGCGATCCGCGCTGCGCCGGCGCTCTCGTAGGAGCGGCTTCAGCCGCGACGAGCGAAGCCGACCAACCCACCGGCCGCAGCAGCCGTCGGGACGGACGTCCCTCTCGCAAACGCCTCAGCCCGTGCTCTTGCGCTCCTGTTCCGCCAACGCCGCCTGCAACGAAAAGATCTGCAGCGCCTCGCGCCATTTCTCGCCGGGCGCCGACCCGGGCAAGGGTTTCTGGAAGCGCCACATCAGCGCTTCCCAGGCCCGCACGCGCGGGTTGGCCGCGTCGGCGGCGGCCTTGGCTGCGGGCGAATAGTCCTCGTCCACTTCCATCAGCATCACCAGGCGGTCGCCGCAGCGGTGGATGTCCAGCTCGCGGATACCGGCGGCACGCAGCGAGGCGACGATCTCCGGCCAGACGGTGTCGGGACGGTGCCAGCGTTCGTATTCGGCGATCAGCGCCGGGTCGTCGTGCAGGTCCAGCAGGTAGCAGTGGCGCGGCATGGCTCAGGCTCCGCGGGCAGAGGGGAGGGACGCCACGCGGTGTCGCGCCGCATGCAGCGCGAAACCGAGGATCACCGCGAAGCCGAGCGCCGGCACCGTGATCGCCCAGTGGATGCCGGCATGGTCGGACACCGCACCCATCACCGCGGTCAGCGCGGCGCCGCCGATGATCGCCATGACGATCAGCGAGGCGCCCAGCTTGCGCGCGTCGTCGTCCAGCCCGTCCAGGCCCAGGGCGAAGATGGTCGGGAACATCACCGACATGAACAGGCTGCTGGCGACCAGTGCATACAGGCCGATCCAGCCCGGTAGCGCCACCGCCACCGCGCACAGCAGCAGGTTGAGCAGGGCGAACACGCCGAGCAGCCGCGCTGGCGGCAGGAAGCGCAGCAGCGCGGTGCCGATGAAGCGGCCGGCCATGAACAGCACCAGCGAGACGGTGAGGAAATCGGCGGCGGTCTTCTCCGGAGTGCCGGGCACGCCGTCCTGCAGATAGCGGATCAGGTAGCTCCAGATGCCGACCTGGGCGCCGACGTAGAAGAACTGCGCGATCACCGCGAACACGAAGCGGCGGTTGCGCCGCAACTGGCCGAAGCCGCCGGCGTGGGCGCCGTCGCCCCCGGCGCGGGTGGCCGGGAAGCGGGTCAGCCCGATCAGCAGCGCCCACAGCAGCACCACCGCGCCGATGATCAGATACGGCGTCTGCACCGCCAGCGACTCGGCAGAGAAAAAGGCCTCGCGCGCGGCCGGCGCCATCGCGGCCAGTTCCTGCGGGGTGTGCTCCACGCCGGACAGGATGAAGTGCTGGCCGACCAGAATGCCGGTGATCGAGCCCAGCGGATTGAACGCCTGCGCCAGGTTCAGCCGCCGCGCCGCGCCCTCGGCAGGGCCGAGCACGGTGACCAGCGGGTTGGCGGTGGTTTCCAGGAACGCCAGGCCGCTGGCGATGACGAACAGCGCCAGCAGGAACAGCCAGTAGGTGTGCACCTGCGCGGCGGGGTAGAACAGGAACGCGCCGACCGCGTACAGCAGCAGGCCCAGCACCACCGCGGCCTTGTAGCTGTAGCGGCGCATGAACATCGCCGCCGGGATCGCAAACACGAAGTAGCCCAGGTAGAACGCGCTCTGCACCAGCCCGGCCTGCAGGTCGGTCAGTTCGAACGCTTTCTTGAACTGCTTGATCAGGATGTCGTTGAGGTTGTTCGCCATGCCCCACAGAAAGAACAGGCTGACGATCAGGACCAACGGCGCGAGCGCGGTCCGGGTGAGACTGGCGGGCGCCGGCGTGGCGCGTTCGCTGCTGTAGTGCATTGCCGCCTACCCCTCCCAAGGTGTGCCGCGTCGCGTTCGGATTGTCGGCGGAGCGTACTGCGCCGGCGAGTGCCATGCAAATATAAAATTTGAGTTCATATTTGCATGGTGCAGCCGCCGACCGAAGCAGCGCAGGCGCCAGCGGTGCGAGCCGGTGCGGCGTCCCTGTACCCTAGTCCTCTTCACCAGCTACCGGGTCCTCGACGGAATGACCACCCCTTTGCCCAAGTACCGTGCGCCCGCCCTGGACAAGGGACTGGACATCCTGGAGCTGCTGGCGCGCGATGCGCGGCCGATGAGCATGGGCGAGATCTCGCAGGGCATCGGCCGTTCGCGCGGCGAGATCTTCCGCATGCTGCAGGTGCTGGAAGAGCGCGGCTACCTGACCCGGGCCGCGGGCGAGGGCGGCTACACGCTGACCAATCGCCTGTTCATGCTCGGCATGCAGCAGCCGCGGGTGCAGAACGTCACCGAAGTGGCGCTGCCGGTGATGCGCGCGCTGGCCGACGCGATCCGCCAGCCCTGCCACCTGGTGGCGCCATCGGACGACCAGATCGTGGTCATCGCGCAGATGGACGTGCCCAGCGACCTGGGATTGGTGGTGCGTCCCGGCCACCGCCGTCCGTTCGCGCACTCCACCTCCGGCCTGGTGCTGTTCGCGTTCCAGCCGGCCGACGCGCAGGCGCAGTTGCTGCAACGCCTGGACGCCAGCGAGGTGGCGTACGACCGCGCCGCGTTCCTGGCCGCGGCGCAGGAGGTACACGCCCTGGGCTACAGCATCCATCCCAGCGAGGCGGTGGTCGGGGTGATCGACCTGACCGCACCGATCCTGCAGCACGGCATCGCCCGCTACACCCTGACCGTGCCCTTCATCGAACGCCGCCCGCAACCGATCGACGCGCAGGCGGCGATGCGCGCGGTCTGCGATGCCGCGGCGCAGATCAGTGCGGCGTTGGCGTAGTTACCGTGGCCCTGGCGAGTCCGGGGCTGGGATGCCATGGCGGCGTGCAAGAAGCAAGTGGAGCTCGTAAGCACCGCGATCGCGATCCGTGGCATGCTCAACGCTCGGTGGCGCTGCTGGGGAGCATGGTCCATGCGTTGACATATCCTTGCACTGCAGCCCAGGCATTCATTCAAGCCGACGCCACGACGCGGCGCGGCTTAACTCAGGCGTTATGCTGCGAAGAAACATTCTTGGGGAGAGGGATAAAAGAGCAAATCTTCAGCAGAGCCGTTGAGTCCGGTGGGAAGCTAATGGTACGCAGTGCGCTCAATCCAATACTTTGGCTATGCGCAATCATCACTGTGCCAACACTCGTCGCAGGAGCAATTCACCCAAATCTTCCCAAATGGGTGGTTGCTATAGGCTGTTCCCCCGTCGTAATCGCACTCATAGGATTTCTTTTTCTATTGTTTTTTGACAGAGATAAGCTTCAGTCTGAGGAGTTTCAAATTAAAAAGCGGACAATTGAGCTTGCTCAGCAGAAGGGCGACACAAGTCCCGTCCAAATCAGCCTGGACGCAGTCATAAGCAACCCAGAACTTCTGCCCCGTGGCTCAGATGGAGAACCACAATGAGCCGCGCTTATCTCTTCATTTATGACGCTACCGTAGGCACAAGAGATGAAGTTAAGAATGCTCTCAACAGCGTTCCGCTCATCACGCACTGGCGATACGACATCCCAAACTGCTTCTATGTGGTTTCAGATGGATCCGCACAAGAGCTTTACGATCAATTCGTGTCAGTCAATGGAACAAAGGGGCGCTTCATGTTCATTGAAGCAAGTCCTAATCGGCAAGGACAAATGCTTCCTGACACATGGCACTTACTAACCCACAAAACTTACAAGCCAAAGAGCAAGTAGTCGCAACATAACAATTCATTCAAGCCGATGCCGCTTCGCCGCGCGGCTTAATTCAGGCGTTAGGCAGCACGGAGACAACGAGGCTATCGTGGACCATAAGAAACAAATTCACGTTCACATCCAAGCGGCTGCCGATGAGCTCCTCGCCTTTGTGCGTAGCTGTGAGGCGGACTACGTCGAACGATGGGTTCCCACGGTTCACGTCAAAGACGCCCTCGAGCTCAACTTTGTCGCTACGCCGCAGCAAGGGCGGCAGTACGGTCCGAAGGGCTGGTTGTTCGCCATCCTCGCCAGGGTGCTCGAAGATCAAGGCGTTCTCGAGCACGAGAAGGTTGGTAACCGTTCCTACTGCAGATCAAGGGCTGCTGCCTAACAATCGATCCAAGCCGGCGCCACTGCGTGGCGCGGTTTGATGCAGTGATAGGCTGCCTGAGCCGTCTGCGACGTGCAGCGCTCGAGAGACGTTCCCCCTGACGTGCCGCCGCTCGTCCGTCGACCATGCGAAGCATCCCTTGTGCCGTTGTTCTCGCCGCGCGCGCCCAGCACGCGGCAAGGTCGCGCATGCCCGCGCCTGCGCTGCATGCCTAACTGTGCGCCACACCGCTGGAATGTGCGCCCATGGTGCGCGTGACTCGATCCCCAGCCTGATCACGCACTCGCCGCTTGCGGGCGCAAAGCGTTGACCATCGCGCCAGCGCTGCGCAGCCTGCAGGGAACACGGCGACACGGACACACGGCATGGCACGGCGGTTTCCCTGGAGTTGGTTGGCGCTGTTGGCGGCCTGCGCGTTGGTGCTGGTGCTGGCCTGGCAGAACCGCGGTCTGCGCGAGGAACGGCGCTGGTTCGTCACCCGCACCACCGAGCCGTATCTGGGCATGTACGTGCCGCGCATTGCCGTCACCACGTTGGACGGCGCGCCGCTGACGCTGGGTGAGCCGGCGGCCGAGCGCCAGGTGCTGTTCTTCTTCACCACCACCTGCCCGTACTGCAAGCGCTCCGCACCGCAGATGGTGCAGGCGGCGCAGCATCTGGCCGCGCAGCAGTCCGACGTGCAGGTGCTGGGGGTATGCCAGTGCAGCCCCGCACAGGCGCAGCGCTACGCCGCCGAGCACGGCTTCACGTTTCCGGTGACCACGCTGACCGACCGCCGCGCGCTGATGCTGTTCCGCGCGCGCAACGTGCCGACGCTGCTGGCGCTGGACCACGAGGGGCGCGTGCGCTACGCGCGCGTCGGCGTCTTCGAGACCACGGAGCGGATGCAGGACCTGATGGCCGCAGTGCGCCGCACGGATGCGCCGCCGGCCTTGGCAACCATCGAGGAGTAAGCCATGAAACAGCGTTGGACAGCGTTACGCAACGGGATGCTTGCGGCCGTGTTCCTGGCCAGCATGGGCTTCGGCGCGGTGCAGGCGACCGCCGGCGACGGCATCGAGAAGGAGGCGGCCTGCAGCGCTTGGGCCTGCCAGCAGGAGTGCGCGCCGTTCGGCGGCGAGCTGGGGCCGGGCGGGCCCGGAAAGCCGTTGGTCTGCTACTGCTGCGGCTGAGCAATGCCGGAGCCGGTCGCGTCAGGCCGGCTCCGGCATCGGGGATGCGATGGCGGCGCTCACGGAGCGCAGCGAGCATCCGCCGCGTTGCGCTCCGTCATCACCCGGCCAGCCTGCAAGGCGCTCCTGGTGCGCGCGATCGCGCACTGCGTCACGACCAGCCGCCGACGATTCACGCAGGTTTGCGCGGCGGCTGGGCATGGTGGAACGCAGACCAACCAGGAGCGTTCCATGACCTCACCTTTTCACCCCGTCCGCCTGTCACTGCTTGCAGCCCTCACCGCCATCGCGCTGAGCGGTTGCGGCAAGCCCGGCGACCAGGCCTCGCGTACTGCACCGGCCACCTCGCCGGAGCCCACCGCCGCGCCGGTCGGCGGCGAAAGCGGTCGCGCACCGATCGGCGGGGACGCTTCGGCCAAGGCGATGCTGCAGGTGCTGGAGGGCAACGTGGTGGCGCTGTCGAAGCAGGCGCTGGCGCGCAACGTCAGCAAGACCGTGGCCGACTTCGCCCGCGAGACCATCGCCGTGCATCACGACGCCGACCCGGCCACGGCCGGCAAGGGCGGCCCCGGCGATGCCGAGAAGATCGCCGCGCAGGTGGCCAAGGGCCGCGCGCAGTTGCAGGCGCTGGGCGACGAGAAGGACAACTCCGCCTACATGAATGCCTACGCGGCGGCCGTGGTGCGGCAGTACTCCGACGCGCTGTCGGTGATCGATGCCGAACTGGTGCCGGCGGCCAAGGAAGACGCCACACGCCAGGAACTGCAGCAGGCGCGCAAGCGCATCGCCGAGCAACTGGAGCGCGCGCAGGCGCTGGCCTCGGCCCGCTACTGAGCGCATCGCCCCTCTCCCGTTGGGGCGACAGGGTGCGGCCTGCGCGCCACTGGCGCGCGCACCCTGGAGCGCCCGCGCCGCAAGCGCGGGCCGGGGCGCGGGGCGGGGGTTGGGGTGAGGGTGCGGCGCGAAGCGACGCGCAGCGTTGGGGCCTCGGGAATCGGTGACACGCCCTAGCCGTTGGCGGCGACCGCGTGCGGCGCCGGCCGCTCCTCGCGCCCATCCGGATGTCGCGCGAAGCGGGTCGGGTCGCTGCCGTGCACCGGCGCCTCGTCCTGCCATGGCCAGCCGCCGAACTGGGTGCGGCGATAGTCGGCCATGGCCTGGGCGATCTCGGCCTGGGTATTCATCACGAACGGACCGTGTTGCGCCACCGGTTCGGCGATCGGTCGGCCTTGCAGCACCAGGAACTCGCTCGCCTCGCCGTCGCCACTGACCAACTCGACCGCCTGATCGGCGTGCAACTCAATCGCCGCGTGGCGGGTCACCGGGCGTCCGCCCACCGTCACCGCTGTGCCCTTGAAGAAATACAGACTGCGGCGCGTGCCGCGGCCTTGCGCGGCGGGCAGGATCCAGCGTGCGCCGGGTGCCATGCGGATCGTCCAGATGGCCACATCGGCATCGTCCTGCGCGGCCCACGAATCCGGTGGCGGCGCGAGCGGGCCGCCGGCGCTGCCGGGCGCGGCGTCGACCGGACCGATGCGACCGGCCACGCAGGCCACCTCGGTGGTGCGGCCGGCGTCGTCGGTGGCAGTGAAGCGCGGCAGGTCTTCCGACCAGAACATGGTGAAGTGCGGCGCGGCCAGCTTGTTGCGCGCCGGCAGGTTGAGCCAGATCTGGAACAGTTCCAGCGGGTTGGGCGCCGCCGTGTCCAGCAGCGGGAACATCTCCGAATGGACGATGCCCGCGCCGGCCGTCACCCATTGCACGTCGCCGGCGCCGAAGCGCGCCGCCGCACCGAGCGAGTCGGCATGGTCGATCAGGCCCTTGCGCACGATGGTCACGGTCTCGAAGCCGCGGTGCGGATGACCGGGAAAGCCGGGAATCTCCTCGCCGTGATACATGCTCCAGCCGTCCTTGCGGCTGAAGTCCTGGCCGATGGCGCGGCCGTGCAGGGACGCCGCCGGCCCCATCGCGCCGTTGCCGGCGGGGTAGGCATCGTCGTGGTAGACGCAGAACAGGAACGGGTCGATCGTGTCCCAAGGGAAGCCAAGCGGCTTGATCTGGACGATGGGGTCGGTCATGGAAAGATCCTTCGTGCGAACGCCGCCCGAGGATGGACGCGGCAATCTTCACGATATGGGGCGGTGCCGAGGGAACGGAAGGCCGGTCCGAAGGACATCCTGTCCCGCACGGGAAACGCTGGGATGCGCCGCCGCCGCGTCCATGGCGATGGCGCAGGCGCGGTGACCGGCCGCGTCGCATGCGCCGATCCAGCGAACCCGGCAGTCGGTGCGTGAACTGAATGCTTGCTGGGGCGCAACCGCTCCTCTGTGCCCGCACGACCCATGCGTCATCGGACTGTCATCGCCGGCGACCAGCATCGCGCCTTTCCGAATCGCCGGCTGCCGATGGCGCCGGCACTGCGAGTGGCTGGTGCGTTCCGAACCCCTGCCGGCGTTGTCGCGGCTGTTCCTGCAATGGCGGCCGTCGCTGAGCCGCTACTTCCGCAAGCGCCGCGCCGAGGCATGGGATGCCGACGACCTGTTGCAGGAAGTGTGGCTGCGCCTGCAGCGCAGCGAGGCGCACGCGCCGGAGATCGCCAATCCCGAAGCCTACCTGTTCACCATCGCCGCCAACCTGATGCGCGAGCACGCGCTGCTGCACCAGCGCAGCAGCCAGCGCGACACCTGCCTGGACGACGTGCTGGACCGGCTGGCGGTGCCGTGCGAGGCCGATGCGCAGGTGCATCGCGCGCAGCGCCGGCAGCGCCTGGCCGAGCTGATGGCGCGGCTGCCGCCCAAGTGCCGCGCGGCGATGACGCTGCGCTACCGCGACGAACTGGGCTACCAGGAGATCGCCGAGCAACTGCAGATCTCCAGCCACATGGTCAAGAAGTACATCATCAAGGGCCTGGCGGTATGCCGGCAGGGCATGGCGCGCTATGCGTGAGGAGTCGCAGCGCAGCGCCGAGGCGGCCGCGGACTGGTACCTGGCGCAGCGCGAGACCACGTTGTCGCCGGCGCGGCAGGCCGAGTTCCTGGCCTGGTTGCGGCAATCGCCGGCGCACGTGGCCGCCTATTTCGACATCGCGCGTCTGCATGGCGACCTGCCGTCCGCGGCGCAGGCGCAGCAGGCCAGCAGTGCGCAGCTACGCGCGCATGCCTTGCGCAGCGGGGCGGTGGTGGTGCCGTTGCGCCCGGATGTGGATGCAATGCCGATGGCGCGCAATCCGCGTCGTGTCGCGCCACGGCGCAGGCGCTGGCCATTAGCGGTGGCGGCCCTTCTGGCGCTGGCCGCTGCCGGCCTGGCGTTGCGCCTGAGCGCGCCAACGCCGGTACCGGCGACCGTATACGCCGCGCCGGCAGACGCGGCGCGCAGCGTCGCGCTGGACGATGGCAGCGTGGTGCACCTGGACCGCGGTGGCGCGATCGCGGTGCGCTACGGCACGCAGCGCCGCGACATCGCCCTGCTGCGCGGCAAGGCGGTGTTCGACCTGGGCCACGATCCCGGGCGGCCGTTGCGGGTCAGCGTCGGGACGCTGGTGCTGCGCGATGTCGGCACCGTGTTCGGGGTCGACCCGCAGGCCGGCGGTGCACGGGTCACCGTGTTGCAGGGACGGGTGCAGGTGTCGAGCGATACCCCGGCATGGTGGCGCCGCAGCGACCTGCCGTCGGAAGGACCGACGCTGGCGGACCTGGGCAGCGGCCAGCAGGCGCGGGTGGATGCGCAGGGCCGCGTGCTGGCGCGGCACGACCACGCCGACATCGCCGACGCCACCGCCTGGCTGCCGGCGCAGGTCGGCGTGCAGGATCGCAGCCTGGGCGACGTGGCGCGGCTGTTCAACGCCTACACCACCCAGCCGCTGCACATCGCCGATCCGGCGCTGGCGGCGCGGCGGGTCAGCGGCGTGTTCCACCTGCGCGATCCGGAGGCCTTCGTCGCGTATCTGGGCAGCCTGCCGGACGTGCAGGTACAGCGCGATGCGCACGCGGTGACCATCCGCCGCGCGCCGGCACCGCTGTAAGAAAAAATTCACGAAATCGACGGTAGCCGCACGGCGCACCGGGGCACTCCTAGGAAGCATGGCCGTCGCGCAGTACGCGCGGGCCCGCCCTTCCTCCCCTCCGGTGTGATCGTCATGCGCAAGCCTCTCGTCGTCTCCATCGCCCTGCTGCTCGGCAGTGCGTCCTCGCTGCCGGCCTGGTCGGCGCCCGCCGTCACCGCGTCGGCCATCGCGCCCATGCCGTTGGCGCAGGCGCTGGACCAGTTCGCGCGCAGCAGCGGCCTGCAATTGATGTACGACCCGGCGCTGGCCACGGGGCTGCGCAGCAGCGGCGCGCCGGCCGGCCTGGCGCCGCCGCAGCAACTGCATGCGCTGCTCGCCGGCACCGGCCTGGACTACCGCATGTTGACGCCCGGCTCGGTCGCCATCGTGCGCAGCAGCGTCGCCACCGCTGCGCCGGCCGCCGCGCCGCGGGCGCCACGCAGCGCTGCCCCGGCGCGCGCCGAGGCCGACGGCGAGCACGACGGCCCGCGTGAACTGGCGCCGATCAACGTCACCGCCAACAGTGTCGACACACTGGCGCCCAGCGCCGCGCCGCTGGAGGCGAGCCAGCCAACCTCGGTGATCGACGAGCGCTTCATCCGCGACGGCCTGCGCCTGAATTCGAACTACGACGACATCATCAAGTACGCGCCCAGCGTGGTCACCACCTCGCCGGAAGGCCCGGGCCTGGGCAAGAACGAAGGCATCAGCATTCGCGGCTTCCAGGATGGCCAGTTCAACATCACCTTCGACGGCATCCCGTTCGGCGATGCCAGCGATCTGCACCACACCACCTCGGCCTACTTCAACAACCACGTGCTCGGCCAGGCCGAGATCGACCGCGGCCCCGGCGGCGGCGCCACCATCGGCAACGCCACCTTCGGCGGCACCCTGGCGCTGCGCACGCGCAACCCCAGCGAGGTGGACGGCGTCACCGTGTACGGCACCGGCGGCAGCTGGAACACCTGGGCCGGCGGCGTCAGCGCCGACGAGCACATCGGCAACACGCGCCTGTTCGTCGACCTATCCAAGGAGGCCAGCGATACCTACCTCAAAGGCACCGACGATCGCCGCGAGCATGCCTTCCTCAAGACCGTCAGCGACCTCGGCGAGGCCACCACGCTGACCTTCGTCAGCAGCTACAACCAGGAGCACCAGAACACCGTGCAGGGCGCCACCCGCGCGCAGATCGCGCAGCACGGCTGGCGCTACGGCCTGGGCGACGATCCGACGCTGCAGAACTACACCGGCTACAACGCCGCCGCCTACTACTCCAGCTTCACCTACCTGGGCCTGAGCACGCGCCTGGGCGCCTGGGACCTGGACAACAAGGTCTACTACAACAGCTTCGACCATACCGCGGCCAAGACCAGCATCCCCACCAGCGAGAGCGCCGCCGACAACGGCGTGACCTTCTACGGCGCGACCGGCAAGAAGCTGTCCAAGGCCGCCAAGGACGTGCCGGGCAAGCTCTCGGACAACGACTTCCGCGCCTTCGGCGACGTGCTGCGGCTGGCGCGCGATCTCGGCCCGGGCCAACTGCAGACCGGCGTGTGGGTGGAGCGCAACCTCGACGAGCGCCAGCAGTTGCCGGTGGACATGAGCACCGGCGCGGCCAGCGGCACCAAGTACGGGCCGCTGTACAACTACAAGCTGCACGACCGCACCGACACCTTGCAGCCGTACCTGCAGTACGACTGGAAACTCAGCGACAGCCTCACCCTCAGTCCGGGCCTGCGCTACGCGCGCGTGCAACGTCAGCTCGATGCCGAGGTCAACAAGAGCACGCCGCCGGCGCCTGCGCACAGCGAGGCCAGCTACGACGCCACGCTGCCGTCGCTGAGCCTGCACCAGGCCTTCAACGAGCACTGGAGCGGCTACGTGCAGGCTGCGCGCGGCTTCCTGGCGCCGCCGATCGACGTGATCGAACTCAACGGCACCCGTGGCCTGCGTCCGGAACTGACCAGCAACTACCAGCTCGGCACCAGCTATGCCGCGCGCGGCCTGACCTTCGGCGCCGACGTCTACTACATCGACTTCAGCAACTACATCAGCCAGACCCTGGTCACGACCGACAACGGCACCGAGAGCGCCTTCGTCAACGGCGGCGGCGCGGTGTACCGCGGCGCCGAGGCAGAGGCCACCTACGCGCTCACGCCGGTCCTGAGCCTGTACGCCAACGCCAGCTACAACGAGGCCACCTACAAGCACAGCAGCACCCAGGTGGCCGGCACGCCGCGGGTGACCGCAGCGCTGGGCCTGCTGTACAACAGCGGCACCGGCTACTTCGGCTCGCTGATGGAAAAGGTGGTGGGCGCGCAGTACGGCGTGGACAACACCACCACGCCCAGCGGTGCCACGGTGTTCGGCAACGACCAGCGTCTGGGCGGCTACGCCAGCCTGGACGCGGCGCTGGGTTACCGCAGCACGCACGGGCCCTACGGTCTCAAGGGATACTCGATCAGCATGGACGTCAACAACCTGCTGAACCGGCATGCGCTGATCGGCTACGCCGGCACCCGCTCCTCCGACAACCAGCCGCTGTACTTCGGCCTGGCCGGGCGCGGCGTGTTCCTCGACCTGTCGCTGAAGTTCTGAGGCCCGCCATGTTCGCTTCCCGATTCGCACGCGTGCGCAGCGCATGGCGCCTGGCCGCGTTGCTATGCGTCGCCAGCGTCGCCTGGCCGGCGGCCGCATCGCCCAAGGCGGATGCGGCATCGACCGCCGCGGAGGTGCGCCTGACGATCGTGGTGATGCGCCACGGCGTGCGCGCACCGACGCAATCGCCACAGGACCTGGCCAAGTACGCCGCACAGCCCTGGCCGCAATGGCCGGTGGCACCGGGCCAACTCACGGCGCACGGCGCCGCCGGCATGCAGGCGCTGGGCGCGCGCTACCGGCAGCGCTGGCTGACCACGGCGGCGCTGGCGCCGGACTGCGCCGCGTCCGGCGCACTGGTGATCGCCGACAGCACGCCGCGCAACCACGACAGCGCGGCCGCCTTCACCGAAGGCCTGCTGCAGGGCTGTCGGGCGCACTACCTGGCGTTGCCGACGACGCAGAACAACCCGCTGTTCCATTTCGGCAAGGACGAGGACAAGGACGACGATGCGCCCGCGGCACCGCTGCACCTGGACGCGGCCACCCGCAGCCGCCTGCGCGCGTTGCAGCGGGTGCTGTCCGGCTGCGCCGCCCCGACCTGCGCCGCGCAGGAGACGCAGCGCCTGGACGATCCGCAGCGGCTGCAGGATCCAGCGCAGGCGGCCAAGGCGTTGAAGACCGCCGGCAGCCTGGCCGAGAACCTGATGCTGGAATACGCGCAGGGCCTACCGTTGCCGCAGGTGGCCTGGGGACGCGCCGATGCCGCGGCGCTGCAGCGGCTGATCGGTCTGCACAATGCCTCCTTCGGCTACAGCAAGCGTGCGCTGCCGGCGGCACGCGCCGGCGGCTCCAACCTGCTCGCGCACCTGCTGGCGACGCTGCAGGCGGCGGCCGGGCAAGCGCCGGCGGTGGCGGCGCTGGCGCCGGCGGACACGCGTGCGCTGGTGCTGCTGGGGCACGACACCAATTTGGCGCACCTGGCCGGCTTGTTCGGCATCGATCCGCTGGTGCACGGTCAGCCGGACGCGTATCCGCCCGGCGGCGCGCTGCTGCTGGAACTGGTGCGGCAGGACGGCCACGACTTCCTGCAACTGCGCAGCGTGGTGCCGACGTTGCAGGCGCTGCGTGCCAACCGCTTCGATGGCCGCGGCCTGCGCGAGCGGCGCTGGCCGTTGCCCGGCTGCGGCCAGCGCCTGCGCTGCCCGCTGGCGATTGCCTTGCCGGCGTTGCAGGCGCGGCTGGATCCGCAGCGGGTCGAGGCTGCGGTGCCGCCGATGACCGAGTGGCCGGCACAGGCGGCGCCGGTGGGCGATTAGCTTGGCGGCACCGTAGGAGCGGCTTCAGCCGCGACCGGGCGTTCCTACGTCGTGCCTGTCGCGGCTGAAGCCGCTCCTACGCGTGCCACCGGGTCCGGCGTGAACACCGCCCGCCGTCACGGACCACTCAGCGCGGAAGGTCGATCATCGCGGTTCCCCCACGCGCCTGCGCCTGCGTGCGCCGCGCTCCTTGCCAGGACCCCGCCATGTCCCCGACCCACGCCGCCGCGCTGCCCGACACCATGACCGCGATCGAGATCCGCCAGCCCGGTGCGCCCGAGGTCTTGGTGCCGGTGCGCGTGCCGCTGCCGCACCCCGGGCGCGGCGAACTGCTGGTGCGGGTGGCCGCGGCCGGCGTCAACCGCCCCGACGTGATGCAGCGCCAGGGCAGCTATCCGCCGCCGCCGGGTGCCTCGCCGTTGCCGGGGCTGGAGTTCGCCGGCGAGGTGGTTGGCCTGGGCGATGGGGTGGAACGCTACCGGCTGGGCGACCAGGTCTGCGCGCTGGTCGCCGGCGGCGGCTATGCCGAGTACGCGGTGGTGCACGAGCGCAATGCCCTGCCGGTGCCGGCGGCGCTGAGCCTGACCGAGGCCGCGGCGGTGCCGGAAACCTTCTTCACCGTGTGGACCAACGTGTTCCAGCGCGGCCGCCTGCAGTCCGGCGAGACCCTGCTGGTGCACGGCGGCACCTCCGGTATCGGCAGCGTCGCCACGCTGCTGGGGCGGGCCTTCGGCGCACGGGTGATCAGCACCGTCGGCTCGGCCGACAAGCGCGCGGCCAGCCTGGCGCTGGGCGCGGAGGCGGCGATCCTGTACCGCGAGGAGGACTTCGTCGCCGAGACGATGCGCCTGACCGAGGGCCGCGGCGCCGATGTGATCGTGGACCTGATCGGCGGCGACTACCTGGCGCGCAACTACCAGGCCGCGGCGCTGGACGGGCGCATCGTGCAGATCGGCATCCAGCAGGGCAAGGTGCGCGAGCTGGACCTGATGCCGCTGCTGGCCAAGCGGCTGACCCACACCGGCTCGACCCTGCGCCCGCGTTCGGTGATGGAAAAGGCGGCGATCGCGCGCGAGCTGGAGCAGCAGGTGTGGCCGCTGCTGGCGCAGGGCCGGATCAAGCCGCAGGTGGACCGCTGCTTCCCGCTGCAGGAGGCGGCGCAGGCGCATGCGCTGATGGAGTCCAGCGCGCATATCGGCAAGATCGTGCTGACGACGGCGCAGTGAACCCGGGCATCGGTCGCGGCGACCCGCCTGCCATCGTAGGAGCGGCTTCAGCCTCGACGGGCGTTACCGGGAACGTTCATCGCGGCTGAAGCCGCTCCTACGCCAGGCTTCCGTCGTGATGAGCGGCGCGCTTCGGTTGCGACAGGCGGCCGGCAGGCACCCTTGCGCCCAGGCGACACGCGTGCCCGCACCAGTCGCCGCGCCCACCCCTGGCCCGGTTCAACCACCGCGCCGTATAGTGCGCCGCACGCGCGGTGGTCCGCGCTTGCCCGTGCCGGTCCCTGCGTGCGCCTGCTGCCCCGTTCCGCGTCCTCGTCGTCCCTGTTGCGTTGGGTCCTGCTGCTGTTGTGGTTGTGCGCGGCGGTGGCTTCGGCCCAGCCGCAGGACACCGACGATGCGCCGCCGGATCCGCAGACCCTGCTGGACAACGCCGCCAAGTCGCTGAAGGATGCGCGCGGCAAGGAAGTGGATGCGGGCAACCAGACCGCCTTCCAGGACCTGGTCGCGCAGGTCTCCGATGCCGCCAGCGATGCGCAGACCGCGGTGGACGCCCTTGCGCCGCAGCTGGCGCAGGTGGAGGCACGCCTGCAACAACTCGGCCCGGCCGCCACCGGCGACTCGCCCGACATCACCGCGCAACGCAAGGCGCTGACCAAACAGCGCGACAGCCTGGACTCGGGGGTCAAGCGCGGCAAGCTGATGGTGGTGGAAGCACGGCAACTGGCCGACGAGATCGAACGCGTGCGCGCCGAGCATTTCAGCCAGGAGCTGTCGCTGCGCTCGCCCTCGCCGCTGTCGCCGGCGCTGTGGAAGCAGATCGCCGACGACTTTCCCGACGACCAGGCCAAGCTGCTGGCGCTGTACACCCTCGGCATGCAGTCGCTGCAGGACGCGATCGCCGAGCATGGCAGCGGCGCGCTCGGTTTCGGCATCGCCATCGCGGTGATCCTGCTATTCCCGCTGCGCTACCTGCTGCGCTGGCTGGGCAAGCGCTATGCAGTGTCGCGCGCGCCGGGCAGCCGCCTGCGCCGGTCGGGCCTGGCGATCTGGTTCCTGCTGCTGGGCACGTTGACCCCGGGCCTGGCCGCGCTGGCCCTGGCCGAAGCGCTGCGCAGCATCGATGCGGTGCCGGAGCGCCTGGACGCAGTGCTCAACGGCTTCGTGGTGGTCAGCTTCGCCGCGGCGTTCATGGGTTCGCTCGGCGCCAGCGTGCTGCTGCCGAACCAGCCGAGCTGGCGGCTGTTCCCGATCGACGATGCCACCGCGCGGCGCCTGCGCAAGTACACCTGGGCCACCGCGGCGCTGGCCTGGCTCAGCAGCATGCTGCTGGTGATCAACCAGGCCGCGCGCACCAGCGATTCGGCCACCGTCGCCGCCGATGGGGTGATCGCGCTGGTCTACGGCGTGCTGATCCTGGCCACCCTGACCAGTCTGTCGCGGCTGCGCCGGCGCCAGTACGCCGAAGCGGCGGAGCAGGCCCTGGCCAACGCGCAACCGCCGCCGCCCGGCCAGCACGGCGGCGCCCTGGCGCTGATCGGCGTGCTGGTCAAGGTCGCCGTGGTGGTGGCGCTGCTGGCGGCGCTGCTGGGCTATCTGCACCTGGGCCTGTTCATCACCCGGCAGATCATCTGGATCACCATGATCGTCGGTGCGGTGCGGCTGCTGATGACCTTCGCCGACGACTTCGCGCTGTGGCTGTTCGCCAGCGAAGGCCGCATCGGCCGCGCCGCCAATGGCGCCTTCGGAGTGCGCTCGAGCAGGCTGGAGCAGGCCGGGGTGCTGACCTCGGCGCTGCTGCGGGTGGTGCTGCTGCTGATCGGCATCGGCGCGCTGCTGATGCCGTTCGGCACCAACGTCTCGATCGTTTCGGACTGGTTCTCGCTGCTGTCCGACGGCATCCGCGTCAGCGACAAGGTGGTGCTGTACCCGGGCGCGATCGTCCGCTCGGTGCTGGTGTTGCTGCTCGGCCTGGGCGTCATGCAGTACCTGCATCGCTGGCTGACCCAGACCTATCTGCCCAAGACCGAACTGGACGACGGCTCGCGCAATTCGATCAGCACGGTGGCGCGCTATGTCGGCATCATCCTGGCGGCGTTGTGGGCGCTGGCCGCGCTGGGCATCGGCCTGGAGCGGATCGCGCTGGTGGTCAGCGCGCTGTCGGTCGGTATCGGCTTCGGCCTGCAGTCGATCACCCAGAACTTCGTGTCCGGCCTGATCCTGCTCGCCGAGCGCCCGGTCAAGATCGGCGACTGGATCAAGATCGGCGACCAGGAGGGCGACGTGCGCCGCATCAGCGTGCGCGCCACCGAGATCCAGGTCGGCGATCGCTCCACCCTGATCGTGCCGAACTCCGAGCTGATCACCAAGACCCTGCGCAACATGACCCTGGCCGGGCCGCTGGGCCGGGTGCAGATCCAGTTCGCGGTGTCGCTGGGCACCGACGTGACCAAGCTGCGCGCGCTGCTGCTGGAGCTGTACGCGGCGCATCCGGGCGTGCTGGACGACCCGGCGCCGTCGGTGTTCATCGACTCCATCGCCAACGGCCACGTCACCCTCAACAGCTTCGCCTACGTGGCCTCGCCGCGGCTCACCTACGGCACCCGCAGCGAACTGTTCTTCGCCCTGCTGGAGCGCCTGGCCGAGGAAGGCATCGCCCTGGAGTCGCCGCAGGAAGTGAAGCTGTTGCGTGAGCCGCGGGAGCGCCGGGATTAGGGATTGGGGATTCGGGATTGGTAAAGCGCCAAGCGGCTTTGGCCGCCAGCTGCCGGCGCTGCAGGTCGCGTCTGAGCCGCTCCTACGAATCCCCAATCCCGACTCCCCAATCCCGGCCTTTAGCGCCTACCGCGCTCCTCGCGGGCGCGGATGCGCCGGTCGAACAGCACCGCGCTGACCACGATGCCCAGGCCCAGCACCACGCCGAGCAGGAACAGCACCATCGCGATCGCCGGGTAGCCGAACAGCTTGGTGCCGGTGTCGATGCGCATCATCTGCGTGGAGGCCAGGATCAGCGCGGCGGTGACGATGCCTGCGGCGACGCGGTTGGCGATCTTCTGCAGGCTTTCCATCAGTCGCGATTCCTCCAGGCCGGCCACGCGCACCTGCAGGCGGTTCTCCGCGGCCAGGGTGAGGATGTCCGAGAGCCGGCGCGGGCCTTCGCGCAGCAGCGCCTGCAGTTCCATCGCCTCGCTGGCCAGGTTGGCCGCCGACAGCGATTTCTTCAACCGCGCGCGCATCACGTGCTGCAACTGGTCCTCGACCACCACGCGCGTGTCCAGATGCGGCGACAGCGCGCGGCATACCGCTTCCAGGTTCAGCAGGGTCTTGCCGAGCAGGCTCAGTTCGGGCGGCGTGCGCAGCCCGTAAGTGGTGGCGATGCGCACCAGGTCCAGCACCACCCGGCCTTCGGACATGGCGTCGTGCGCCGCGTAGCGGGCGATCATCTGCCCGGTCTCGCGCTGGTAGCGCTCCTCGTCGAAGTCCTCCAGGCGCGTGCTCAGCGCGATGGTCTCCTCGGCCACTTCCTCGCCGCGGCCGTCGACCGCCGCGAACAGCAACTTGAGCAGGCGCTCGCGCAGCTTCGGCGGCACGTGCGCGACCATGCCCAGGTCGAAGATCGCCAGGCGCCCGTCGGCGAGCACGCGCAGGTTGCCCGGATGCGGGTCGGCGTGGATCTCGCCGTGCACGAACATCTGGTCCAGGTAGCCGCGCACCAGTGCCGCGGCCAGGTCGTCCATCGGCTGCTCGGTGCGACGCAGCCCGGAGATCTTGTCCACGCGCACGCCTTCGGCCAGCTGCATGGTCAGCACGCGGCGGCTGCACAGGTCCCACACCGGCTGCGGCACCCACAGCTGCGGGAACGGCCGCAGGTGCTCGCCGAAGCGCGCCAGGTTCTCGGCTTCGGCCTCGTAGTTCAGTTCGGCCAGCAGCGCCTTGCCGAACTCGGCCAGCCAGTCGGCGAAGCGGATGCGCCGGCCCAGCCCGGTGAGCTTGTCGGCGGCGTTGGCGAAGCTGCGCAGCACCTCAAGGTCCGAGCGCACCTGCGCGGCGACCTCGGGCTTCTGCACCTTGATCGCCACCGGGGTGCCGTCGCGCAGCGCGGCGCGGTGCACCTGCGCCAGCGAGGCGCTGCCCAGGGGGGTGTCGTCGAAGGCGGAGAAGGCCTTGTTGATGCCGACGCCGAGTTCGGCCTCGACGATCTCGCGGATGCGCTCGCTCGGAATCGGCGCGGTGTTCTCCTGCATCCGCTCCAGGGCGGTGGCGAACTCCGGCGGCACCACGTCCGGGCGCGTGGACAGCATCTGCCCGAGCTTGACGAAGGTCGGGCCCAGCGCTTCCAGGTCGGTGACGAACTGTTCCGGCGTGCCTTCCGGCGGCAGCTCGTGCTCGCCCTGGGCGGTCTCCATGTCCATGCCGGAAAACACCCCGGAGCTGCGGTAGCGCAGCAGCAGGCGCAGGATCTGGGTACGGCGGCTGAGGCCGCCGATCACGTGCGGGGTGTCGGCCGCGTCGGGCGTCGCGCTCAAGGTGGGCTCCGGGCAAGGGTAGGCGCGGTCGAGTGTGGCGATGGCCGGGTCGTTGCGCGGTGAATCCCGCCGCGCGCGTCGGCTGGGCGCCGCTGCCGGGAGGTGCCTGCATTCGCTGCCGGGAAGGGGGCGATGGTCGCTGTCACACGACAGGCGCGATCCCGGCCTTGCGCATGGTCTGCCGCCGTCGGCGCTATCCCCGGCGCTTGCGATGGCGTCCTCGTCATGGTGATGCGTCGTATCCTGCCGCGTTGCGATAGCGAGGATCGGAAGCGGAATGCGGTGGAGTGAACAGGCGATATCGCGCGGAGCGCGTCGCTGCTTCCGCTTGCGGCGCGGCCAGCGGTGCGATGCGCCGGAGACCGCACCGCCCGACGGCGCGATGCGCGCACAGGCACGCGGTGTCGGCATGGCTGCCGCCCGATGAGCCGACGTCGGCTCGCGCTGCTGGTGGCGGTGGTGATCCTGGCGCTACTGGTCATGGTCTTGCTGGGCGACGACGGTGCCGGCGTCGCCACCGAGGTGCGCAACGCCCTGCGCGCCTTCGCGCGTGCCTTGTTCTGACGTCGCAGGCGGTCGGCCGCCTCTGTTCCAGTGCCACGGCCGGGCTTATTCTGGGAGCTCGCTGTCACCTGCCAGGAGCGCTGCCATGCCCGTCGTCGTTTTCCCTGCCGTCCGCCGTGCCGCGGTCCTCGTAGCGTGCGCGCTGCTGGCCGTGCTGCTGTCGGCGAACGCGACCGCCGCGGCCGCGCTCCAGCGCTATGCCGGCGAGGATTTCGATGCCAAGGCCTTTGCTGCCAGCAAGCGCCGCAGCTACGAGCTGCAGGACTTTTCCGACCGCTACCGCGCGACGCTGGAGGTCGAGGACAACGACGAGGTGTTCCGGCCCGGAATCGTGCGCGTGTTCGCCCGCGGCAACGCCACGCCGCTGCTCGAAGTGGCCTCGCCAGAGTTGGTGGTGGACACCGATGCCAAGGGCACCAAGGTCAAGGCCAACGTGCATGAGTTGCCGTACGGCGAGCAGAGCGTGCTGATCTACGACGATTTCAACTTCGACGGCATCAAGGACCTGGCGGTGATGGACGGCCAGAACAGCTGCTATCACGGCCCGTCCTACCAGGTGTATCTGGGGACCGCCGATGGCTTCGAGGCCAGTCCCGGCTTCACCGAGCTGGCGCAGAGCAACTGTGGCCTGTTCCAGGTGGATGCCGAGGCGCGTGAGATCCACACCATGACCAAGGACGGCTGCTGCTGGCACCAGTACGCGACGTACTCGATCCGCGATGGCGCGCCGCTGCTGGAGAGCGAAACGGTCTTTGACGCGCGCGGCGACGGGCCGGGACTGGAGCAGGAGACGGTGTATCGCGACCGTGGCGGCAAGCGCGTGCCCGACATGCACTACGTGTGGGACGAGGAAGGCGAGACTGCGGTGGGCCAGCGCAAGATCCTGCTCGAGTTCCGCCTGGCGCCGGCCGGAAAGCGCATCGTGGTGTTCGCCAACGTCGGCGATGGCGCCAGCAGCAAGCCGTTCTATGCCGCGATCGGCGCGCAGCAGCGGGTGGACCTTTTGTATCCGGATGCCGAACGCGAGGCGATGGACTACGACGCGGACCGGCACGTGCTCAGCTTCGAGCGTGGCGACACTACCTACCGCATCGTCGGCAATGCGCAGGGGGTGCCGCAGCGCATGGAGGTGGTGGTGCGCGGCAAGGTGCAGCCGCTGACGCTTCAGCCCGGCTCGGTGCGCGGCTCGCTGCAGGCGGTGGCGAAGGTGCTGGAGGCTGCGTCGGCGGAGTAGCGGGCCGCGGGTCGTGGTGCCGAAGGGCGCTGGCGATCCGGGCTACACGGGTCGGGACTGAAGTCCCTCCCACAGTGCACCCGGTCAGCCCATTGCAGCCCCGATGGCGCCATCTGTAGATACCGTCTTACCCCCTAGCAGGCAAGGCCCCTTTTCGGGTCGAACGCGGTGCCCGATTTGAGGACGCCATAGGCGAGGTGCAGGAGCTTGCGCATGGCGGCGCACACGATCTGCTTGCCGGCTTTGCCGCGTTCGCTTAGCCGCTGTTTCAGCGCCCGGATGACCGGATTGTGGGTCATGGCCACCAGGGCCGGCATGAACAGGCCAGCGCGCAGGCGGGGCGAGCCGGTGCGCGAGATGCAGACATGGCCTTTGCGGTCGCCCGACTCCTGCAGGCACGGATTCAGGCCGGCGAAGGCGGTCACCGCCGAGGCATCGGCAAAGCGCCTCACATCGCCAAGCTCAGCCAGCATCAAGGCCGCACTGGTGTCGGCGATGCCCTGGATGCTCACCAGTAACTCGCGCTGCCCCCGCAAGGTCGGATCCTGGTCGATATGGTCATCGATGGCCTGCTCGATCTGGGCGATGTGATGTTGCAGATCGGCCAGATGGACCTGGATCGAGTCCTTCACCTGGGCCGGAGCGACGTCCAGCCGGTTGCGCTCCATCTGCAGCATCTGTTGCAAGTCCTGGCGCCGGCGCACCAGTGCCTTGAGTTGCTTGAGCGCCGGCGGATCAGGGTGCCAACGGCGTAACTGCTCGCGGTGACGCAGGGCATAGCTGGCGATCAGCTTGGCATCGCTGCGATCGGTCTTGACCCGGCTGAGCTGGCTGCGTGCATACGCGGCCGTCTGCGCCGGGTTGAGCACGCACACCCGATAGCCTCGTGCGTGGAGGAACTCGGCCAGTGCCTGGTGGTAGGTGCCAGTGGCCTCCATGGCGATCCAGCTATCGGGCTGCGCATGGGTCTGCAGCCATGCCTGCAGGGCCTGGAAGCCCTTGGCATCGTTGGACAACTTGGCCTTGGTACGGTGCTTGCCATTGGTCAGCTCGCTGGCCACATCGAAACTGCGCTTGGCGACGTCGATGCCGATGACGGGAGACATACGCGATTCCTCCATCGTGTCAGGGTCATGATCGGCGCTGTGCCCGGTCCTGCCTTGTCGATGCGAGTTCACGCCGGGGGCGGACTCTGGATACCGTTCGGACACCCAAGGGCCAGCATGTGGAGAGGGGAGCCGATCTACGATGCAAGCTCTAAGCTTCAGGAGCGACTGGACTTCCCACACCTCCTCCGATGATCAGTCGGAAGACATGACGCCTGTTTAAGGGCGCCAGGTCCAGATACAAGGAGCGGCTTCAGCCGCGACAGGCTTCACCGGGAACGCACGTCGCGGCTGAAGCCGCTCCTACAAAGGCTGCAGCCGGCGATGGTCCTTGAACTGCATGCGAATCTGCGTGCGTGTGCGGTGATGACGCCACGCATGTGGGGTTCGTCGTAGGAGCGGCTTCAGCCGCGAAAGCCGTTCCCGACGATGCCTGCTGCCCTCGTTACCCATACCTGCCTTGCGCCGCGTTGGCCGACCCGACCGGTCGCTTCACCCCCACGCCGCGAACGCCCGCGCCACCGCTTCGGCGCCGGGGTCGATCACGCCACACAGTGCGTCCGCGGGCACCGCGGCAGCGCGGCCGGCGCCAGCGCGCGTGAGGTGTGCGGTGGCATCGGCGCCAGCACGTGCGGCGCGCGCGGCGGCGCCCACGCCGGCGCCCTGCGCCAGGGCGTCCAGCGCCGGCAGCAGCGCGTCTAGCAGGGTGCGGTCGCCGCGTTGCGCGCCGCCGTAGTGCTGCATTCGTGCCACGCCGGCCTGCAGGGCCTGCACCCAGTCGCGGCCGTCCGCCAGTGCGCCGGCGGCGGTGGTGAACAGGATCGACAGCAGCACGCCGCTGGAACCGCCCATGCTGTGTTCGATCGTCGCCGCCAGGCCGCGCGCCAGTGCGGCGTCATCGCCGGTCGCCAGCGCATCGGTGTCCAATGCCTGCTGCAGGGCGCGCGCGCCGGCGGCGAAGGTGCTGCCGGCGTCGCCATCGCCGCTGCGCGCGTCCAGCGCGTCCAGCTCCGCCTGCGCGGCGATCAGCGCCTGCGCCACGCGGGCCAGTGCTGCGGCGCACTGCGCGTCGCGCGCGCCATGGCGGTGGCTGTCGTCGCGCTTCAGCACCGGAGCAAAGGTCTGCGCCGCGTGCGGCACGCGCACGCCGGGCCAGCCCAGGGTCTGCACCGGCGCCTGCAGCGCGGCCAGCACGTCGGCATCGGCCGGCGCCAGAGTGATCGAGAAACCGTGCATGTCCATCGAGGTCATCAGCGCCGCCGGCAGCGGCATCAGCGCGATGCGGTCGACGCCGATGCGCTGCAGCGCCAGCCGCGTCAGCACGCCCAGTTCCTGCGTCGAGCAGCCGCCGAGGTCGTTGAGCATCAGCACCAGCGGCGCGTCGGCACCGAGGCGGGCATCGGCCTGTGCCAGCAGCGGGTCCAGGACCAGCGCCAGCGCCTCTTCCACCGCGCCCGGCTGTACCGGCCGCGCACCCGGCTCGTTGTGGATGCCCAGCCCCAGTTCCGGTGCGCGACGGCCCACGTGCTGGCCGGGCACGCTGCAACTGGACAACGCCATGCCCAGCGACAGCAGGCGGTCGGCGAAGGCCTGGCCGCGCTGCGCCAGTTCGGCCAGCGGCATGCCCCCGCGCGCCAGGTGGCCCACGTACTTGTGCACCAGCACCGTGCCGGCGATGCCGCGCGGCTGCGCGGCGTCGGGCAGGGCGATGTCGTCGGCGACCAGCACGCTGGCCACGTCGATGCCCTCGGCGCGGGCGCGCTCGGCGGCCAGGCCGAAATTGAGCCGGTCGCCGGTGTAGTTCTTGATCACCAGCAGCACGCCGAGCGCGTCGGCGCAGGCGCGGATCGCCGCCAGCACCGCCTCCACGCCGGGCGAGGCGAACAGGTCGCCGGCGATGGCGCCGCTGAGCATGCCCGGGCCGACGAAGCCGGCATGCGCCGGCTCGTGCCCGGCACCGCCGCCGGACAGCACCGCGACCTGGCGCGGATCGCGCGCGGCCTGCAGCACGATGCGGGTGCCGCTGTCGGCCTCAGACAGCAGCAGCGGTTGCAGCATGGCCGCGGCCGCGAGCACGTCGTCGACGATGGCGCGGGGCGCGGTGAGGAACTGGTCCATGGCGTCTCCTTGGCGGTGCGGGGCTGGGCCGCAGGGTAGCCGAGTGCGGGTGATGCCGTGGCGCGCGGCGCCGCCACGCGATCTCGGTGAGAATGGCGCCGACCTTCCCAACAGGAACGCGCATGGCTCGCACCAGCCTGTTCACCTTGCTTGGTGCGCTGGCGTCCGCGCTGGACGAGACTGCGCGCCGGGCCCCGGCACAGGCGCGGGCGGTGGCCGCGGCGCCGATCGGGCGCGCCTGGTGGCTACTGGGCAAGGCGTTCGGGCGCGCGCTGTTGGGCAAGCTGGCGCTGGTGCCGGCGTTGCTGGCGCTCTACGCCATGCTGCCGCCACTCTCGGTGTTCGGGACGCACGACAACGTCACGGATCGGCTGACGCTGGGGCTGTTGTGCTTGTGCGGGCTGTACCAGAGCTACGAAAGCCTGGAGTGGCTGGCGCGCTCCTGGCGCCGCCCGGCGGCCGATCCTGGTGCCGAAGACGACGCCCGGATCGCCGGGCTGCTCAAGGGCGCGATGCGGACCGATGTCGTCGTGTCGATCCAGTGCATCGTCGTGACCAGCCTGGTGCTGTCCATGCTGCCGTTTGCGTTTTCCGCGCTCGGCGTGGCGCTGATGGCCGTTGCGCTGGCACTGGCCATGTACACACCGGTCGCCGCGCTCGTCCTGCTCGCCGACCTGGGCCTGCGCGTGCACGGTGCGCGCGGTCGCGTCGCGGCGCTCGGGCGCGTCCTGTTGGCGCTGGCGCCGCGGCTGTTGCGTGGCCTGTCGCTGCTCGCTTTGGTTGTGTCGCTCGTGCTCGGCGCGGCGTCGGCGATCGGCGCGACACACGCATTGATCTTCCCGTCCTCGCCGGAAGGCCTCATCAAGTAGCGTTACGTCAGGTTGTGCAGCGCGCGGGGCCGGTAATGGGATACACCCGGGCGGAGACCGATGCGGCCGGCAGCCCACCGCGTGCCGGAATCGGCGAGAATCGCCGCTCATCCCGAATGGAATCCCCGCATGGCCGGCGCCAGCCTGTTCACCCTGCTCGACGACATCGCCACCCTGCTCGACGACGTGTCGCTGCTGACCAAGGTCGCGGCCAAGAAGACCGCCGGTGTGCTCGGCGACGACCTGGCGCTGAACGCGCAGCAGGTGACCGGGGTGAACGCCGACCGCGAACTGCCGGTGGTGTGGGCGGTGGCAAAGGGTTCGCTGCTCAACAAGGCGATCCTGGTGCCGGCGGCGCTGGCGATCAGCGCGTGGCTGCCGTGGGCGATCACCCCGCTGATGATGATCGGCGGCGCGTTCCTGTGCTTCGAGGGCGTGGAGAAGCTGGCGCACCGCTTCCTGCATTCGAAGGAAGAGGATGCGGAACGTCACGCGCAAAAGGTGCAGGCCCTGGCCGACCAGCAGGTGGACGTGGTGGCGCTGGAGAAGGACAAGGTCAAGGGCGCGATCCGCACCGACTTCATCCTCTCGGCGGAGATCATCGTGCTGTCGCTGGGCGTGGTTGCCGGCGTGCCGTTCGTGCAGCAGCTCGCGGTGCTGGTGGCGATCGCGCTGGCGATGACCGCCGGCGTCTACGGCCTAGTCGCCGGCATCGTCAAGCTCGACGACCTGGGCCTGTACCTGAGCCGCAAGGGCGCCGCCGCCGCGACCATCGGCCGCGGCATCCTGTGGCTGGCGCCGTGGTTGATGCGCACCCTGTCGGTCGCCGGCACCGCGGCGATGTTCCTGGTCGGCGGCGGCATCCTGGTGCACAGCATCGGTCCGCTGCATCACGCCATCGAGGGCATCGCCCCGAGCGGCGGCCTGGGCAGCCTGGTGCTTGCGTTGGGCAATGCCGTGGTGGGAATCGTGGCCGGCGCCATGGTGCTGGCCGTGGTGTTGGGCATCAAGAAAGTTCGGGAGTAGGGATTGGAGATTGGGGATTCGTAACAGCTGGCCAAGCGCGCCGCTCTGCCAATCCCCAATCCCGACTCCCGAATCCCGCGCCGGCCACGCCGGCGCTAATCGGCCGAAACCACCCGGTTCTTGCCGGCCTTCTTGGCCTCGTACAGCGCACGGTCGGCGCGGCGGATCAGCGCGTCCTGCGCTTCGCCGGGCTGGCGCAGGGCGACGCCGGCGCTGAAGCTGACGAACACGCGCTGGTCCTCGTGCACCACCGCGCGCTGGGCCAGGGCGCGCTGCACCCGGGTCACCGCCGCGCTGGCCTCGAAGATCGTGCAGTCCGGCATCAGCAGCAGGAATTCCTCGCCGCCGAAGCGGGCGATGGCGTCGCTGGCGCGCAACGTGGTGCGTGCCACTTCCACCACGTGGCGCAGCGCGCTGTCGCCGCCGGGGTGGCCGTAGGTCGCGTTGAGCTGGCGGAAATCGTCCAGGTCCAGCATCGCCACGCACAACGGCTGCGCGCTGCGCTCGGTGCGCACCAGTTCGCGCGCGAACAGGTCCTCCAGGCCGCGGCGGTTGAGCGCGCCGGTGAGCTGGTCGACGCGCACCAGGCCGCTGACGTCCTGCAGTTCCTGCTCCAGGCGCAGGATGCGCTGTTCGGCCGCGTCCACTTCCTGGCGCGCGGCGATCAGGTGGTCGCGCGCGCGCAGCGCCTGCTCCTGCACGTGGCCGGTGTCCTGCAGCACTTCCTGCAGCAGGCGGTTGAGGTCGGCGATGCTGCGCGCGTCGCGGATGGTCTGCGAGTAGTCGGCGATGCGGTCGTGGAATTCGCCGGTGCTGGCGGCCATGCCGTCCAGGTCCGCGACGAAGGTCAGCATCAGCTCCTTCATGGCGTTCTTGGACTCGGCGATGCCCTGCTTGAGCAGCCCCTGCTTGTAGATCACCTCGCGCAGGCTGCCGCGTGCCTCCTCGATCGAGTAGCGGTCCAGCGGCCCGGCGATCAGGTCGCGCACCACCGCGATCTGGCCCTGCAGCCAACTGGTGTCTTCGAGCAGTTCGCCGACATTCTCCAGCAGCAGGTCGAACAGGCTCAGCAACAGCGCCTGTTGCTCCTGGCCGTCGTTGGCGCGCAACGCGATCTGGTGGCACAACTCGCGTACCTGCTGCGCCACCGGTTCCAGCGGTTGCCCGGGGCGCCACTGGCGCAGCGCCTCGCCGCTGGCCTCGGCCTCGCCGGCCAGCTCGGGCAGGGTGTGCAGCAGCGCCGCCAGCGCGCCGGCCACGGTCTGCCGCAGCAGGTCGCGCAGGCGCTCGCTGTCGCTGGGCCCGGCCAGCGGGTCTTCGATGTCGATGGTGCGAATGTACTTGTCGATCAGCTGGCGCAGCGCGCGGCCATAGCTGGGCCAGTCGCCGCTGCTCGCTGCCGATTGCAGGCGCCGGCCCATGTCGCCCAGTTCGCCATGCAACGAGGCCATGCCATCGGCGAAGGCGCCGAGCAGGCCTTGCGGCTCGTGCGCCTGCTGGAACAGGCGGATCAGCGCGGCGGTGGCGGCGGCCGGGTCGGTTGCGCCCGCCACAGGCGCCATCGCGTGGCCGTGCTTGTGCCCATGGCCATGCGCGCGCGCCGGCAGCGTCGCGGCCGCCGTCGACGCCGGCTCGCGCCGACGTGGCGACAGCAGTTTGCGCAGTCCGCTGATGGGCGGCTCGTCGCGTTGGTCCGACATGCCGGCCGGCTCCTCCCCAGTCAATGCGCCGCCCATGCTGGCGCTCAGGCTCTGGATATCGGCGCCGGCGGCGCGCGCTTGAGCGGGCGGGTGGTGGGTCTGTGAAGAAGACTCCATTGCGGTCGTACCCTCACCCCCAGCCCCTCTCCCGGGGGGAGAGGGGAGTATGTGCTCAGGCGGCGTGGTCGCCCGTCCCTTCTCCCTTCGGGAGAAGGTGCCCCGAAGGGGCGGATGAGGGTCGGGTGGCTAGGGAGGCGTCTGGGGAAGAGGTTCCCTAGCTGTCGCACCCTCACCCCCGGCCCCTCCCCCGAAAAGGGGGCCGTGGTCCCGGAGGGAGAGGGGAGCAAGCCTGGCTTGCCGAAAGATCGCCGCGTGTCCGGACGCCGTGCAAGACGCGCACGGCACTGGCACTCTGGCGGCTGCGCCTACCGCAGCGTCGACAGCGCTACACGCCCCCCACCTCCACCGAGACCGAGCATGGCCGATTCCCGCGAACCGCTGCTGCACCCTGTCCCGATCCTGTCCTTGCGCCCGACGCAGATGACCGTGGGCATGCGCGAGGTGAAGGAGAAGCGCAAGCGCTGGCGCGCACACGCCTCCAGGCACAAGCAGGCCGAGCTGCTCGGCAAGCACATGATCCCGGTGGTGCTGGGGCCGGACGGCAAGTACTACGTGGTGGACCATCACCACCTGGCGCGGGCGCTGCACGACGAAGGGGTGAAGGACATCCTGGTCACGGTGATCGCCGACCTCAGCGTCGTCGACAAGGCCGCGCTGTGGAGCGTGCTGGATCATCGCCGCTGGGCCTATCCCTACGACGCAAAGGGCGAGCGCCGCCCGTTCAAGGACATGCCGACGTCGATCGCCGACCTGAAGGACGATCCCTACCGCAGCCTCGCCGGCGAGGTGCGCCGTGCGGGCGGCTATGCCAAGGACACCACCCCGTTCAGCGAATTCCTGTGGGCCGACCTGTTCCGCCGCCGGTTGCGGCGCCGCGACATCAAGGACGACTTCGCACGCGCCATGGAGACCGCGCTCGCGCTCGCCAAGAGCAGGGAGGCGAGCTACTTGCCCGGCTGGTGCGGGCCGTCGTCCGACGACTGATCGGTGGCCGCGGCATGGTGCGGCTTGCCGCCCAGGAGCCCGTGCAAGGCGCGTTCGACGCGGCCGCCAACCAACAGGATGACGAAGGCGATGGCCAGGGACACGGCCACGATCTGCCACTGGCCGGCGCCGCACATGATGCCGATGCAGGCGGTGAGCCAGACGCAGGCGGCGCTGGTCAGGCCATGCACCCGGACGTGTTTCTGGGCGTGATAGATGACGCCGGCACCGAGGAAGCCGATGCCGGTCAGGATGCCCTGGATGACGCGGCTGCCGGCGTCGGTGAAGCCGCCCTTGCCGAGCGGGTCGGCCAGCAGCACCACCATCGCGGTGGCCAGGCCGACCAGTCCCAGCGTGCGGATCCCGATCGGTTTGCCGTGCAGGTCGCGGTTCAACCCGATCGCCGCGCCGGCGAGGGCGGCGCTTCCCAGGCGCACGGCGATGTCGGACAGCTCGATCAAGGCAGGTCTCCTGGTGGATGTGGCGCCGTGGGCGGCCGGCCCATCATAGGAAACCCGGCCGCGCGCATGTCGTGTGTGCCGTGGGTCGGCTTCAGAGCGCGGCGCGGACCTCGTCCAGGCTCGGTGGGTTGGCGCCGGCGCGAGTGCAGTTGATTGCCGCGGCGGCCACGCAGAACTGCAGCAGGCGCTCCAGCGCGGCCGGCTCGCTGCCCAGCGCCGCCAGCGCGGCCGGGTCGGGCAACTGCTGCAGCAGCGCCGCCTGGAAGCTGTCGCCGGCGCCGACCGTATCGGCCACCTGCACCACGCGGCCGCGCACGCGCGCCTCGCTGTCGCCGCGCCAGGCCACCGCGCCGTCGCCGCCCAGGGTCATCACCACCAGCGACGGCCCCTGCTGCAGCCAGCTGCGGGCGATGGCGAACGGATCCTGCTGCGGATACAGCAACTCGATGTCTTCCTGGCTGACCTTGACCACGTGCGCCAGCGCGATCCAGCGCGCCAGCCGCGCGCGCCATACCGCCATGTCCGGTTCCACCGTCGGCCGCACGTTCGGGTCCAGCGAGATCAGCCGCTGCCCGCGCTCGCGCTCGGCCAGCGCCTGGAAGGTGCTGGCGGTGGTCTCGGCGACCAGCGTGTAGGAGCCGAAATGCAGGCCGCCGACGCGCGCGTCCAGCGTCGGCAGGTCGGACTCGGTCAGTGCGCGGTCGGCGCAGCCGGTGCCGTAGAACGCGTAATTGGGCACGCCGTCGCCGTCGAGCGCGACCATCACCAGGGTGGTCGCCTCGCGTTTGTCGATGCAGTAGTCCAGGGCCACGCCTTCGCGTTCGAGGGTGGTGCGCAACTGGCGGCCGAGCGGGTCGGTGGACAGGCCGGTGAACAGCGCCGACGGCGCACCCAGGCGGGCCAGGCCGATCGCCACGTTGAACGGCGAACCGCCCTGGCGCGCGGTCATCCCGACCGAGGTGCCGGCGTAGCCGTCGATGAAGATGTCGTACAAGGCCTCTCCGCACACCACGAACATCGAACCGCTCCTCGTCAGGTTGCAGCGCGCCGGCCGGCGCGATGGGGCGGCTATTGTGGCGTACCTGCTGCGGCGCGGCGACCGTGCGGGAGCGGGCTGCTGGGCTGCCGTGTAGGGTGGCCGCCTGGATGGCGCTCGTACGTCATTTAGGGAGGAAGCCTGACTGGCGGCCGTACCCTTATCTAGGGAGGATGCCTGGCTTGCGGCCGTACCCTCATCCGCCCCTTCGGGGCACCTTCTCCCGAGGGGAGAAGGAACAGCCGCGCGCCATAGCCCCTCTCCCCCCGGGAGAGGGGTTGGGGTGAGGGTAGGGCGCGCAGCGCCTCGTTGACCCATGCCCGCCACACAAGCACCCCGACAGTACCTTCCCGCTCCGCCTGCGATAGTCGGAACTTCCCCCGCCTGTCTCCAAGGACATCCGCATGAAGATCCTGCTCGCCGGCGCCACCGGCCTGGTCGGCGGCCACGCGCTGACCCAGTTGCTGGCCGACCCGGCCTGCAGCGCAGTGATCGCACCGACCCGGCGCGCGCTGGAACTGGACCATCCCAAGCTGCACAACCCGGTGCTCGACTTCGACGCGCTGCCGGCGCAGGCGTCGTGGTGGCAGGTGCAGGCGGCGATCTGCGCGCTCGGCACCACGATGCGCCAGGCCGGTTCCCGCGAGGCGTTCCGTCGGGTCGATCACGACTACCCGCTGGCGATCGCGCGGCTGCTCCGCCAGCACGGCGCCGAGGCGTTCGCGCTCAACTCGGCGCTGAGAGCGGATCCGCAGTCCTGGGCGTTCTACAACCGGGTCAAGGGCGATCTGGAAAACGACCTGCGCGCGCTCGACTATCCATCGTTGACCCTGGTACGTCCCGGGCTGATCGGCGGCGAGCGTGCGCAACGGCGCCGCGGTGAACACGCGGCCAGCGTGGTGCTGCGGGCGCTCGGGCCGCTGCTGCCGCGGCGCTACCGGATCAATCCGGCCGAACGCATCGCCGCGGCACTGGTCGCGGCCGTGCTGCAGCCGCGACCGGGTGTGCAGGTGATCGATGCGGCGCAGTTGGTTTAGGAGCCGGGATTGGGGAGTGGGGATTCGGGATTGGAGAGCGTGCGCGAGTCCGCGGCATTGCGTGTGCGATAGCGACAGCACGGCCGTGGAGCGGTCGTCTGCGGCGCGACGCCGGCGCCAGGTCGCATCACTACTGCATCGCGTGCAGCCCACGCTCGTCGCCACGCGCTCGCGCGCACTGGCCGTGGCCGCACACGCGACCCGCCTCAGGCGCCCAGCGACTGCCCGCCGTCCACCGCCAGCACCTGGCCGGTGATCCAGCGCGCCTGCGGCGAGGCCAGGAACAGCGCTGCGTTGGCGACGTCGTCGATCGCGCCGAAGGCGCCGAACGGAATGCTGGCGCGGATCTGCCGGTACAGCTCGGGCTGCTGCTGGCGGCGTTGCTCCCACAGCCCGCCGGGAAACTCGATGGACCCGGGCGCGATCGCATTGACCCGGATCCGCTCGCGCGCCAGCTGCGTCGCCAGTGTCGTCGTGTAGTAGTTCAGTGCCGCCTTCGCTGCCGAGTACGCCGGCACCCGCGGCGTCGGCCGCAGGCCGTTGATCGAGCTGATGTTGAGGATGCAGCCACGGCCGCTGCCGCGCAGATGCGGCAGCGCGGCGCGGTTGCAGCGCACCGCGGCCATCAGGTCGATGTCGAAGCCGGCCTGCCAGCTCGCATCGTCGTCGCCATGGCCGTAGCCGGAGGCGTTGTTGATCATCACGTCGATGCCGCCGAGCGCGTCGGCGGCCTGCGCCACCCAGCCCGCGATCTGCGCGGCGTCGGCCAGGTCGCAGCACTGTGACGCGACCAGGTGGCCGTGGCGCTGCAACTGCGCGGCGGCGTCGGCCAGCGGCGCGGGACTGCGTGCGCAGATCGCCACCGCCGCGCCGTGCCGGGCAAAGGCGTCGGCGATGGCAAGGCCGATGCCGCGGCTGGCGCCGGCGACGAGCACGCGGTATCCCGCGAAGGCGGACGGATCGGTCATCGGTGGCTCCTGCGTGGCCGTGGGGCGTGTGCCGATTATCCGCGCAATCCGCAGCACGCGGCCGCTTCTGGCACCATGGCGGCCGTCGCACGCGCCGCCATGGTGCGCCCGCCGCGCCGCCGCCTTGCGATGGCCGCATTCCCTTTCCAGGATTTCCCGCAGTGAAGAAGACCTACCGGCTCCGCATCGAAGGCAAGCATCCCGACCGCCTGCTCGACGCCGCCAAGCACGACATCCGCAAGTACATCCGCCGCGAGCGCCGCAAGACCCTGCCGGCCGGCGCCGACTACTGGGATTTCGACACCCTGTTCGGCACCGAAGAAGCCACCGCCGCGGCGCTGCCGCCGGCCGAACTGCTGCGTGCGGTCGACGCGCTGGTCGCCGCCGGCGGCGATCAGTTCTACGTGGAAATCCGCAGCCGCGCGTGCACGCGGCCGCCGCGGGCCACGGGCGGCCAGGACGAGCGCGAGCACGATCCGTTCGAGGACTGAGCGTGACTCGGCGCGCCCGCAGCGCCGGGACCCACGCGGCGCAGCTCAGCCGCTCGCGGGCGGCTCCCCGTCCTGCGCACGCGCCGCGCGCAGCCGGTCCTTCTTGCTCGGTCGCTTGCCCTTGATGCCACCGGTGGAGGCGGCCGCCTCGGTGGCCGGCGTGGCGGCCGGGGGCGGCGCCGGCGTCGGCTCGAAACCGGGAATGCGTTCGCGCGGCACGCGTACGCCCTGGCGTTTCTCGATCAGGCGCAGATGCGCCGCGCTGGCAGCGTCGACGAAGCTGAGCGCCTGGCCCTCGGCGCCGGCGCGCGCGCTGCGGCCGATGCGGTGGGTGTAGTCCGCGGTGGAACGTGGCAGGTCGTAGTTCACCACCACCGGCAGCGCGGCGATGTCGATGCCGCGCGCTGCCAGGTCCGTGGTCACCAGCACCCGCAGCTGCTGCTGGCGGAATGCGTCCAGGGTGCGCTGGCGCCGGCCCTGGGCCAACTCGCCATGCAGCGGCTGCGCGGCGATGCCGGCCTTGGCCAGCGCCGTGGCAACCCGTTCGGCATCGCGCCGGCTGGCCACGAACACCAGCGCCCGCGGCCATGCTTCCTGTTCCAGGAGATGCTGCAGCAATGCCAGGCGACGGCCGTCGTCGACCTCGATCGCGCGCTGGCGCAGCGTCGCCGGAATCGGCGCGGCGTCGGCGTTTTCGCCGATCCGCCGCGGCGCGCGCAGCAGGCGCGTGGCCAGCGCGGCGATCGGTGCCGGCATGGTGGCGGAGAACAGCAGGGTCTGTCGCGTCGGCGGCAGCAGCTGCAGCAGCCGCTCCAGTTCGGCGCCGAAGCCCAGGTCGAGCAGGCGATCGGCCTCGTCCAGCACCAGGTGCGCCACCGCGTCCAGTTGCAGCGCGCGCTGCTCCAGCAGGTCCAGCAGGCGCCCGGGCGTGGCCACCACCACATCGGCGCCGCCGCGCAGCGCCAGCATCTGCGGATTGATCGAGACGCCGCCGACCGCCACCACCACCCGGGGCCGCCGCGGCAGTTCCAGGCCGAGTGCGACGAAGGTGTCGGCGACCTGCACCGCCAGTTCGCGGGTCGGTACCAGCACCAGTACGCGGGTGGAACGCGCCGGCCTGGCCGCCTGCGCGCAGGCCTGCAGCAGCGGCAGGGCGAACGCCGCGGTCTTGCCGGAGCCGGTCTGCGCCATGGCCAGCAGGTCGTGGCCGGTGATGACCAGCGGCACCGCCTGTTGCTGGATCGGCGTGGGCGTCTGCCAGCCGGCACGCGCGAGCGCAGCGGCGAAGGCGGGAAACAGCGCGGGCGACAGACCGAGGGAAGCGAACGGCATGGGGAGACGGGCAGCGAGGCCATGCGGGTCACGGCGGGCGTGCAGTATCGCCGACCGCGCGCGGACTGGCGAAGGCGCGCTCAGTGCGGCAGGTCGGTCGCCCGCTCGGCGGCACGCGCCGCCGCCCGCGCGTAGCGCCGCTTCGCCAGCCAGCCGTCGCCTTGCAGGGTCTGCCGTAGCGCCAGGGTGTCGGCATCGTCCGGCACCAGCCGGCAGGCCGCCTCGCACCAGCGCACCGCACGGTCGAAGTCCTGCCAGGCTGGATTGGAGGTCGTGCCGTGGAAGTGGCCGAGGCCGCGCATGGCCTCCACCCAGCCGGCATGCGCGAACCGGGTGAGCACGCCCAGGACGCGCTCGATCCGCGCCGGGTCGTCGTCTTGGTGGGCGAGGAAGTGGCGCAGGCCGTGCAGACAGGCGTTGGCGCGGCGGCTTGCGCGTTCGGACAGCGTCGGCAGCGCCGCGGTGGCTTCCAGGCAGGCGATCTCGCAGTCGTTGGAGAGGCGCACCAGTTCATCCGGTGCCAGCCCGGCGATACCGCCTTGTTCGATGCCGCGGTCGTACACCACGCTGAGGTTGTACGCGGCCCGCGGAAATCCGTGTTCGGCCGCACGCCGGTACCAGTGAATCGCCAGCGTCGGGTCGTAGCTGTCCTCATCCTCGAAATAGCGATAGCCCAGGGCGAACTGCATTTCCGGATAGCCGAGCTCGGCGCCGCAGCGGGCCATGTGTTGCAGTGGACCGTGCTGCACCTGCTCGTCGAAGGCGTAGTAGACGTCGTTGAACGGGCACACCTCTTCCGGCGCGGGCAACGGTGCAAGCGTGGCGGCGTGCCGGTACCACGCCTCGGCGATGGCCGAATCGCGCTGCACGCCTCCCCAGCCGGTATCGCACAGCAGGCCGTAGAGCACGGCCGCATGCGCCGTCTGCGCGCAGCTGCGCGCGGCCAGCGCGCCCAACCAGTCGGCCTGCAGCTGTCCGCTCTGCACCGCGGCATGCAACGCCCGCAGCAGTTGGTGATCGTCCAGGCGCAACGGCGCCGGCAACGCGGCGACGGCCGCCAGATGGGGAACGGCCTGGTCCGGCCGTTCGGCGAAGCTGTACAGCTCCGCCAACTGCAGATGCACCTGCGCACGGTCACCGTCGTCGTGCGTGCGGTGCAACAAGGCATGCCCTTGTTGCACCGCCTGCGCGACCGCCTCGGCGTCGTCGGTCTCGATGCTGTCCACGTCGATCGCGTCGAGCCAGGCGACCAGGCGCAGACGGTGGCGTTCGCCTTGGTCGAGGCGGGCGGCCAGGGGCCCTTCGGCCAGCGCCAGGATCTCTTCGCGGCTGCCGCCCCAGCGTGGGGTCTGCAGCGTGGCGTAGGACAGCAAGGCTGCCAGTCCATGGCCGCTGTGGCCCAGGGTCAGCGACAGCCAGAACCACGCCGGCGGCACGGGGTCGCTGGTGTCTGGCCTCCCGTCCGGCGTGTGCAGTGGCGCGGGCAGCACGGCGGGCAGGCCCAGGGACGCGATGTCACTCGCGTCCGCCGCATCGAATGTGGCGTTGTCGCTGGGATGCACGCCCTCGCACCGCCAGTGCGTCAACCAGTCCGGCTCGCCGAAGGCCTGCACGCTGCGGGTGAGCAGCGTGCCGAGGATCCACGGCAGCGGAAACCGCACCATCAACTGCAGCGCGTCTGCAAACAAGCGCCACTGCGCGAGGCGCACCGCCCGCCACTGCGTTTCGTCGACGCCGTCGGCCCAACCGGTGCCGCGCGCCTGCAGCGCCCGTCGCTCCCAGAAGGCGCAGCGCAGGAGCCGCGGTGCCAGGCTGTCCGGAGACTGTCGCTGCCATGCGTCCAGCACGGCTGCTAGCGCAGCGGGACGGGTGGCCGCCAGTGCACCGGTCTCATCCACGACCCGCGCGTACAGCCTCGCCTCGCCGGCTGCGTCAGCGGCGGCGAGCAGCGTCCGCAACTGCGCGTCCACCGCGTCGAATCGCTGGGCGAGCAGGTCGTGTTGGAACGGGGTCAGATCGGCGCGCGCGGCTTGCGCGACGGACATGGCGGGATGCATGGGACGTCTCGGATCGGAAGGAAAGTGATAAGCGGATGCGCTGCCGTCGCGGCGCAAACGGGCTGCCCACGCGGGTGACGCAGGCATGCCGTATCGCCACGGCGGATCGCATCGGCAGCGCGCCGATGGCGGCACGGCTCGGTCCGGTCCCCGCGCGCGTGGCGGCGCAGGTGCAGAGCACTATGCGCTCGCAGACGGCGCCGTCGTTGCGCGCCGAGGATCCGCTTGCGCGCAGGCGCCGCGCCTTCCGCGGCGGTGGCTGGCGGTGAATGCGGCATTGGGCGCAGGGAAGGGAAGACGAAAACGGGCACGGAACAGGCGGGCCTCGCCGTCTGCCGTCGCGGATCGCACGCGCGGCGTCGCAATGCAGACGGCCGGCATGCGGACATGGGGCGTCGAGTGGGGCGCGCAGTATAGGGCAGCGCCGTTAGCGCACCGTCGTGGGCATGGCGTCATCGCCGTGATCATGCGGGCGCGGCCCATGCGCCGATCGCTGCCGCTTCCGCGGGTGCATGCCGCGCCGTGCGGACAACAGTTGCGAACGTGCGTGCCCCGTGTCGGTGCTGCGCGCGGCACTCGCGTGATCATCACCGACACCGTGCCGTCGGCAGCGCGGGTCGGCGCAACGCACGGCCTTGTGGATCTCCATCGCCGCGAGCCCGGCCATCGCTGTCGATGGCCGAGCCCGCAGGACTGCTGGGGCTACTGCGTGCAGCTCACGCCGACGGCGGCGAAGGCATTGTTGACCGCGGTCACCGAGCGGCCTAGGTCGCTGGCGGCGGTGCGCACGCCGCAGGCGCCGCTGTTGAAGGTGGTGCTGGGCGTCCAGTACAGCTGGTTGGCGCGGGCGAACACCTCGAACGCCAAGCGCGTGTTCCAGCCCGAGGTGGTGGCCAGGTTGTAGAACGCCTTGTTGTAGACGCCCGAGGAGTAATGCACGTCCAGGCCGCTGCGGTAGTTGGCGGCGTTGTCGATCGAACTGCCGTCCTGCGTCGGGTTGGCCATGTAGCGCAGCGCACCGTTGGCCTTGAAGATCTCGGTGCCGACCTTGAAGTCGTTCGTGCCCTTGAGGTAGTACTCGGTGGCTTCACCGGCCATGTCCGAGAACGCCTCGTTGATGCCGCCGGACTGGCCCGAATAGGTCAGGTTGGAATGCTGTTCGGTGAAGCCGTGCGAGACCTCGTGGCCGGCGACGTCGGCGCTGACGAGCGGATAGAAACGGGTGTTGCCGTCGCCGAAGTTCATCGTCGAGCCGTTCCAGAACGCGTTCTCGTAGCGCGTGCCGTAATGCACGCGCATCACCAGTTGGAACGTTAGTGGCGCCACGCCGACGTAGCTGCGGTACATCTTCTCGATGACGCCGCCGAAGTAGTGCGCGTCGTTGATCGGCGAGTAGGCGCCGTTGATGGCTTTGTAGGTGTTGCGTGGGCAGGTGAACTGGTACGCGGTGGTGCCGGAGCTGCCGCCGTTGAGGTTCACCGACTTGACGTTGCTGTTCTGCATGCGGCAGCTGTCGTCCACCTCCAGGAAACCGTGGATGCTGTCGCTGCCGTACTCGTACTGGCCGGTCTTGGCGTTGCCGCCGGGGCCGGTGGCGTCGCGCGTGGTCAGGGCGTCCCACTGTTTCAGGATGGCGCCGCTGCGCGCATCCACGATCACGAACGGCCGGCTCGGCGCGCCGCCCTGCGGCGCATCGGCGAAGAACGACACCACGTAGGCCAGGTGTGCGCGGTCGCTGTCGTCGAGATAGATCATCTGCGGCGCCTGCGCGCGTTCGATGCGACGCTCGGCCTGGGCCGCGCCCAGCGCGACGCGCCGGGCCAGCGTCAGCGCGGCATCGGCGCTCAGCGACGTGCTGGCGGCATTGGCGGCGGTGGCCGGCAGTTCGCTGGCCAGCCCGGCCACCGAGCGGCCGAACAGGCTGCGCACGCTGCCATCGGCGCGCTCGCTGACGATCACCTGCTCGCCCCACACCGGAATGCCGCGGAAGGTCTGCTGGTAGCGGCGGTGCACGGTGCCGTCGGCATCTTCGCTGCTGCCGAGCAGGGTCAGCGCGGATTCGGCATCCAGCCCGATCAGTTCGGCATGGCGCACCGCGGCCGCGGCCGGAATGCCGCCGACGCGCGCTGCGGCGCTGCGGTACTGGGTGCTGAGCGTATCCGGGTTCTTGGCGTGCAGGTCCACGCGCTGCGCGGCGCTGGCGGAGGTGGCGGCGAGCGCGAGCAGCAGGGACGAGACCAGTGCCGACGGACGATGACGAAGCGACAGGGACATGAGCGGAATCCTCGAACGCGAGAAGGAAGGACACGCCGACGCGGCAGCGGAGCGGCCGTAGCGCGGTGACGTGGCATGACGACTGGGGCAATGCGGCCGATCGGCGCAGTGCCTCCCCCTGTGCAACGACCATAACGGCGCCGCCGCGTCGCGTGGTAGACAGGTTGCGTTCAGTCTTTCGAGACTGCCGAATGTGCTCTGCACACTGGCGTGGCGCGTGATGCGCCGTTGCGGCAGACCAGCGCGCCATCACAGCATGACGCCTGAAACCTGGACGTCGACCTGCGTGCGATGCGATGCCGCTCCGTGCAGCGAGCCCGTCGCGGTACGTTCGAACGCGTGCTGGGAGAGCGGTGTCGGCCGCGACGTGCCGTGCACGAATCGCTCGATGGATCGGACAGCGATTGTCGGAGACCGTAGCAATACAGGGATGGGTTTAGGCGGCCCCCGAGCCATCCACGCTAGAAGAACTTGAACCCCGACATCTTTCCGCTCGTCGCGTCGGGACTGAAGGCCCTCCCACACTGGTGGTGCATCTGCTGCTCCATGTGCAGTATGCGCATTACCTGCTGTCAGGCAGGTCGCCTGATATGCACCGAATGCACGCCGAAGCGATCGGCAACGCAACCCCACTCACTTAGCACCCGGTCATTGCACTGTGGGAGGGGCTTCAGCCCCGACGCGCTGTGCTGGAGTTGCTCATCGGCTATCGCCCCGCGATGTGTAGAAGACCGCAGAAAGTACGCGCGCCTCCACGTGGCGTCCGAGCCATCCGCTGCGGAAAGGCTTGAGCTGCGACGCTGTTTTGTTGATCGCGTCGGACTGAAGCCCCTCCCACATCGGTGGTGCATCTGCTGTTCCGGGCGCAGCAGATGCACCGCCTGGTGTCAGGCAGGTCGGCGGATATGCAAGGTGGCCGTCGCGCTCAGGCCGGCAGCGCCAGGTCGTCGATCATCGCGCGCAGGAAGCGCGCCGCTTCGCCGCCGGTGCAGGCGCGGTGGTCGAAGCTCAGCGACAGCGGCAGGATCTTGTGCGTCTCCACGCCGCCCATCACCGGCACCAGCTGATGGCGGGCGCGGCCGGCGGCGACGATGGCCACGCACGGCGGCACCACGATCGGCGTGGCGTAGCGGCCGGCGAACATGCCGAAGTTGGACAGCGAGATGGTGTAGCCGCTCAGTTCCGAGGCCGGGATGCTGCGCGCCTCCACCTGCTGGCGCAGGCGGTTGATGCCTTCGCGCACGCCGCGCGCATCGAGCATGTCGGCGTTGCGCAGGGCGGGCACGAACAGGCCATCGTCGGTGTCCACGGCGATGCCGATGTCCACGTGCGCGTGCAGGGTGCGGGTCAGCGCCTCGCCGTCGAACCAGGCATTGAGCGCCGGCACCGCCTGGCAGGCGGCGACGATCGCGCGCACCAAGCGCCCGGTGGTGTCGTTGCCCGGCGTCCACGCGTGCAGGTCGGCATCGTCGTTGAGCGTGGTCAGCACCACCTGGCGCTGCGCCTCGGCCATCACCCGCGCCATGTTGCGGCGCACGCCCTTCAGCGGCTCGGGCTGGCCCTGCACGGCCACGCCCGGCGGCTGCGTGCGCATCGGCTTGCCGGCGGCGGAGAGCGGGGTGCGCGCGGAGGGGGCGGGTGACGTGTGGGCGTTCGTAGGAGCGGCTTCAGCCGCGACGGCAGGACGCCGTGTAGTCGCGGCGACAGCCGCCCCGGCATTCGCATCCGCCTTCGCCGACCCATCGGTCGCGGCCTGCTTGACGTCGGCCAGGGTGACCGCGCCGTCGGCGCCGCTGGCGCGCACGCGGCCCAGGTCCACGCCCAGCTTCTTGGCCAGGGCGCGCACCGCCGGCATCGCGCGCACGCCGCCGACCGACACGGTGCGCTCGCTGTGCACGGTGTTGGAGCTCTGCATCGCGCCGACCACGGTGCCGGCATCGTCGCGCTCGCCGGTGGCCTGTGCGTTGTCGGCGTCGTGCAGTTCGCCGCCGTCGTCGGAGGCGACCACGCGATCGTCGGCTGCGGCGGTGTCCGCGCCGGCACCCTTGCCGGATGCGGCCGGTGCCGCGCCGCCGTGGTGATGGCCGGTGTCCTGGCCTTCGGCGCGCTGCGGCAGGTTGGGGTCGGGCGCGAACTGCGCCAGCATGCTGCCGGTGACGACGATGTCGCCCGGTGCGCCGGCCAGCTTCAGCACCTTGCCGGACACCGGCGAGGGCACTTCGACCACCGCCTTGGCGGTTTCCATGGATACCAGCGGCTCGTCCAGTCGGATGGTGTCGCCTTCCTTGACGAACCACTCGACGATGGTGGCGTCGGGCAGGCCTTCGCCCAGGTCGGGCAGATTGAAATTCTTGGTTTGGCTCATGTGGTCTCTTCCAGCAGTTCCAGGTCGCGTGCCGGCAGCCAGCCCTGCGCGCCGTCGGCGCGCTCGGCCCACCACCAGTCGCCGTATTCGTGATGCAGGACGACGGTGTCGCCCTGCGCGGCATCGAGTTCGCGTGCGTCGTAGTCGCGCAGCGCCACGGCATGGCCGTCGCCGGTCGGCTGCAGCCAGGCCAGCGGTGCCCAGCCGGCCGTGCCGGCGGCGCCGGTGATCCAGACGAACGCCGGCCACTCCTCGTCGCGCACGCCCAGCGCGACCCGCTCGCCGGCGGCGATGCGGATCGGATGCGGATAGGCGGCGCGGTAATCGCTGATCAGACGTGCCTGCATATCAACCCGCGGCCATCGCCCGCTTGGCCGCGGCGACGATCTTGTCGGTGCTCGGCAGGTACTTCATCTCCAGCCGGAACAGCGGGATGTGGGTGTCGTAGCCGGTGACGCGCTGCACCGGCGCGACCAGGTCGTACATCGACTGCTCGGCCAGGCGCGCGGCGATCTCGGCGCCGAAGCCGGCGCTGCGCGGGGCTTCCTGCACGATCACGCAGCGGCCGGTGCGCGCCACCGATTCGGCGATGGTGTCGAAGTCCAGCGGACGCAGCGTGGCCACGTCGATCACTTCGGCGCTGATGCCGTCGGCGGCGAGCCGGTCGGCGGCTTCCAGCGCTTCCTTGACCTGCGCGCCCCAGGCGACGAGGGTCACGTCGGTGCCGTCGCGCAGCACGAAGCACACGTCCAGCGGCAGCGCCTCGCCGTCGTCGGCGACCACTTCCTTGTACTGCCGGTAGATGCGCTTGGGCTCCATGTAGATCACCGGATCCGGTTCGCGGATCGCCGCCAGCAGCAGGCCGTAGGCGCGCTGCGGCGAGGACGGCAGCACCACGCGCAGGCCCGGCACATTAGTGAAGATGGATTCGTTGGCTTCGCTGTGGTGTTCCGGCGCGCGGATGCCGCCGCCCCACGGCACGCGCAGCACCATCGGGCAGTGCAGGCGGCCGCGGGTGCGGGTGCGCAGGCGCGCGGCGTGGCAGATCAGGTGATCGACCATCGGGTAGACGAAGCCGTCGAACTGCGCCTCGGCCACCGGCTTCATGCCCTGCGCGGCGAGGCCGACGCTGAGCCCGGCGATGGTGGTCTCGTCCAGCGGGGTGTCGAGCACGCGCTGCGCGCCGAAGCGCTGCTGCAGGCCGGCGGTGGCGCGGAACACGCCGCCGTTGACGCCCACGTCCTCGCCCAGCACCAGCACCGACGGGTCGTGCTGCAGTTCCCAGGCCAGCGCCTGGGTCACCGCTTCGATCAAGGTAATGGGCGTGCTGGTCATCGGGCTGTCTCCGCGCGCGGTGGCGGCGCTGTGGGCGGTGCCGGCCGCAGGCGCGGCGGTGTGGTCGGCGAGGCGGGGGCTCAGCTCATCCATGGCGCTGCTCCAGGGCGATGGCCTCGGCGCGCTGTGCGAGCAGGTCCGGTGGCGGGTCGGCGTACAGGTAGTCGAACATGGCTTCCACCGGCTGCACCGGGGTCTCCAGGTAGGCGTTGAGTTCGATGTCGGCCAGGCGCGCGCATTCCTGCTTCCACGCTGCTTCCTCGTCCTCGCTCCACAGGCCCTGCGCGCTCAGCCAGGCGCGCAGGCGCAGCAGCGGTTCGCGTTCCCAGGCCTGCTTGACCTCGGCGTCGTCGCGGTAGCGGCGCGCGTCGTCGGCGGTGGTGTGGTCGGACAGGCGGTAGGTCATGAACTCGATCACCGTGCCGCCCTGGCCGGCCAGCGCGCGCTCGCGCGCCTGGCGCATCGCCTCCAGCACCGCGATCAGGTCGTTGCCGTCCACCTGCAGGCAGTGCAGGCCGCCGGCCAGGCCCTTCTGCGCCAGGGTCTGCGCGCCGGTCTGCGCATTGCGCGGCACCGAGATCGCCCAGCCGTTGTTGATCACGCACAGGATCAGCGGCAGTTGGTAGGCACCGGCGGAGTTCAGCGCGGCATAGAAATCGGTCTTGGACGAGCCGCCGTCGCCGCAGGTGGCCACCGCCACCTGCGCCTCGCCGCGCAGCTTGAACGCCAGCGCGGCGCCGGCGGCGTGCAGGCACTGGGTGGAGATCGGCACGCAGATCGGGAAGTCGCGGGCGGCGTCGGAATCGCGCTGGAAGTCGCTGCCGCGCTCGTCGCCGCCCCAGTACAGCAGGATCTCGCGCGGGCGCACGCCGCGCATGAACATGGCGCCGTACTCGCGGTAGCTGGGCGCCAGCACGTCGCCGCGGCGCATCGACGCACCGATGCCGATGTGGGTGGCCTCGTGGCCCAGGCAGGAGGCGTAGGTGCCCAGCTTGCCGGTGCGCTGCAGGGCCACCGCCTTGCTGTCGAAGGTGCGCACGTAGAGCATCTGCTTGAACAGCGCCAGCAGCGTCTGCGGGTTGGCCGAATCGGCCGGAAGCGCGTCGCGGACCGGCTGGCCGCCCGCGTCGAGGTACTGCAGGAACTCAATTTCGAACTGGGCGGCGATGCTCATGGCGATGGCGCTCTCGACAACAAGTTTCAAATGATATGAGTCGGCATGTTAAGGAAGCCGTGCACAAAAGCCGTCGTGCACCGCAGCACGTGGCAATGCCGTACCGCACAAGAAAAGCGTGGTCGCGCCGCGTTGCGGATTGATGGCGTTGGGTATCGAGGATGTTGCACTGCGATGCATGCCGTTCATGTGCGCGTAGGTGTCCACCGGTGGCGGTGGTCAATGTCCGCGGTGCGCTGCGCGTGTCGGCGAGGAGACCATCGGGCAAGCACGGAAAGCGCACACGTGTACGCGCGGCGCGAGGCGCCTCCCATCGCTTTACGCCGTCATCTCGTAGGAGCGGCTTCAGCCGCGACGGGCTTTACCGGGAACGCCGTCGCGGCTGAAGCCGCTCCTACAACAAAAACAAAAAAGGGCGTGGCCGCGAGGCCACGCCCTTCCTGGTGCACACCCGTCGCCGCGATCAGCGGCCGAACAGGCGCAGCCCCTCCACGCGCGTGCTGAAGCGCGCGCTGTTGTCGCTGGGATCGGCATCGGCCGAGGTCGAGCCGGCGCTGGCGCCGATCACGATCTGGCGGTCGGCCGGCAGCGGCCGCGTCGCCAGGCTCAGGCGGAACGCGGCGCTGGCGCCCGGCGCCAGGTCGGCGCCGCTGTGGCACTGGAAGCGCGCGCTGCGCAGGCCGTGGTTCTGCCGCACGCACTGCCAGCCGCGCGGCGGTACCAGCGCGGTCAGGGCGGACAGGGTGCTGCCGTCGATCTCCAGGCTGGCGCCCTGCACCGGCGCATTGCCGTGGTTGCGTACGTCGATGCGGTAGTCGGCGAAGAAGGCCAGGAACGGCAGGGTGGCCGGGCCGTCGATCGACACCGCCAGGTCGCCGGCCGGACGCGCCTGCACCGCCACCGTGGCGCTGCCGCCGTTGTCGCCGGGGTTGGGATCCTCGGTCTGCGAGGCCACCGACGCGGCCAGGCTCAGGCTGCGCCCGACCAGGGCGGTGCCGGCCGGCACCGCCACGTCGAAGCGCGGCGTGGTGCCGGCAGCGAACTGCGCGGTGCTGCAGGTCACCACGGTCTGCGCGGCCACCTCCGGCGCGGCGCAGTCCCAGCCCGGGGCGGCGGTGACGCTCGGGACCACTGCTGCATCCAGGGCGAAGGCGACCGCGGCGGCGCGCGCCGCGTCCGGACCGGCATTGGCCAGGGTGATGCTGTAGCGGATGGTGTCGCCGGCGTAGACCGAGGCGTTGGCGGCGCTCACACGCAGGCTCAGGTCGGCGCGCTCCAGCGGCTTGAGCTTGATCAGCACCACCGCCGGGTCGTGGTCGGACAGCCGCGCCGGCGAGTTGGCGTCGTTGCGGGCCACGGCCGGGAAGTCGGCATTGAGCCGCGCGTGGGCTTCGCTGAGGCCGGCGATCTGCGCCGAGCGCATCAGCGCGCGGTTGGCCAGGATGTGATCCAGCGACTGCACATTGCCGTCGTAGGCGTAGGAGTAGCTCTGGTCCGGCGTCGACAGCAGGGTGAGGTTGTACAGCGCCGGATCGACCAGGGTAGCGCCGTCGCCGCCGACCACGGTCTGCGCGTCGGGCGCCGGCAGGCCGGTGACGGTGCCCATCGCATCGACGTAGCCGTCGTTGAACTCGAAGGCGTTGAAATCGCCCATCACCAGCACCTGCTCGGTGGGATCGGCGGCCTGGCGCGCCTGCAGCAGGTTGGCCAGGAACACCGCCTGCGCCTGGCGCTTGGCGCGGATGCGCTGGCCGCTGGCGTCGTCGGTCTCGGCGCCGTTGAGCGAACGCTGGTGCACCTCGACCACGGTCAGCGGCAGCGCGCGGCCGTCGGCGAAATGCACCACCGCCTTCAGCAGCAGCGGCGGACGGTCGTTGAGCAGGCTGACCGTGCCGCTGGGCTCGGTCCAGGTGGCGGCCTTGCCTTCCTGGCTCACCGAAACCACTTCGACGCGGGCGATGCCGGCACCGACCTGCGCGGTCTTGACCAGGAAGCCGACGTCGATGCCGCCCACGTCGTTGCCTTCCTGCAGGTAGGCCACGTACTGCGGATCGGGCTGGCCGGCGGCCACCGCGTCGCGGTTGACGCGCTCGGCCAGGGTCTGCAGCACGCTCAGGTTCTCGATCTCCACGGTGCCGAGGATGTCGGGCGTGTTGAGGTAGTTGCGGATCGCCAGCGAGGCCTTGTTGAGGCGCGCCTGGTAGGCGGCCGCGGTCAGCACCGGTTCGCCGATCGCCGGATCGTTCTGGTCGTCGAAGAAGCGCTCCATGTTGTAGGTGGCGATGTTGACGTCGTCGGCCTGCGGCGCCGGGGCCGGCTTGGGCTGGTCGGCGCCGTCGCACTGCACGCTGGGCGCGGTTTCCGGGTAGATGGTGTAGCGGCGGAAGCTGTAGTCCAGCGGGCCGCTGACGCCGAGCACGGTGCAGCCGGCGGCCACGTCGATACGCTCGCCGCCGAGGCCGGCGCTGCCGACCGCGATCACCTGCGGGCTGGTGTTCCAGCGCGGCACGTCGGCCGGCGAGCCGGCCGGCAGTGCGTCGGGCTGCTGCACGCCGGCGGTGCGCCAGGCGCGCGGCAGGCCGGTGACCACGGCATGGAACACGCCGTTGCTGGTCGCGCTGGCGTTGGTCTCGTTGACGTTGCCCAGGGTCGGGGTGTTGACGGTCAGGCTGGGCACGCTGACGCGCATGCCTTCCAGGCGCTCGAGCTGGTCGTAGGCGCCGTTCGGGTCGGGGAAGCGGGTGGTCAGCTCGACCGCGGCCGGCAGCGGATTGCCGGTGGACTGCAGCAGCACCGTCGGCGCGCTCAGTTCGGTCAGCGGCGGCTGGCTGGGGTCGGTGCTGGGCACGTATTCGACCACCGTGGCCTGCACCCGCACCGCATTGCCCACCGCGGCCTCGGCCGGCGGCGCGCTGCCGGTGTAGACGTAGATGCCTTCTGAGGTGAGCGGGTCGGCGTCGGCCTGGGCGTCGGGCGTCTGCAGGAAGAAGCCGGCGCTGCGCCGCGCGGTGACGATGCCGCTGGTAGCGACCACCTGGCCGACCAGCGGCGAGCGCGCGCCGCTGCCCTGGATGCTGTGGATCGGCACCAGATTGAAGTCGTCGTTGAGAATCACCCCGCTGGCGGTCAGCGTGGACGGCAGCGCGCCGCTGATCCCGCTGATGTCCAGGTAGAAGGTCTCGTCGGGTTCGTTGCTGGTGTCGCCGTTGACCAGCACGCGCACCTCGGCGCTGCTCTCGCCGGCCGGGATGGTCACCTGGGTCGCGGCCAGCGCCTGGTAGTCGCTGCCGGCGGTGGCGGTGCCGTCGCGGGTGGCGACGGTGAAGTTCACGCCGGCGCTGCCGGCCGGCTGGCTCAGCGTCACCGTGAACACGAACGCGCTGCTGCCGCTGTCGCCCTCGGCGCGGCTGACGTTGGCCACGCTGGCCACCGGCTGGTTGCCGCCGCCGCACAGGCTGACCGGCGCGGCGCTGTTGCGCGGGGTCGGCGCGCCGGTGGCGAAGTCGGCGTTGTTGTTGTCGCTGTCGCTGCAGCCGCCGTTGCCGCGCAGCACCGCCAGGGTGTTGCTGGGCGCGGCGGTCGGGGCGCTGCCTTCGGCGCAGCTGGCGCTGCTGCCGTAGCCGACGAAGTCGGCGTTGCCGGCCGGGCAGGCGCCGCTCAGCGCGGCGCTGCTCTTGCTCAGCGCGATCTTGCCGGCGGTGCCGCTCATGGCGATGGTGCCGGTGGCATCGGGCGTGGGCAGCGCGGCGCTGCCGCCGCTGCCGTCGGCCTGCTTGACCAGGTAGTAGCCGCCCGGCGCAATGCTGCCGCTCAGCGTAGTGACCTGCCAACTGCTGCCGGCGGCCGAGGCGTACTGCACCGACCAGCCGGCCAGGCTCACCGCCTCGCTGCCGTTGTTGTGCAATTCGACGAAATCGCTTTTGTAGGTGGCGCCGCTGTTGCCGCCACCGCCATAGACCTGGCTGATGACCACCTGCGCCTGGGCGTACCCGGCACACCCCAACGCGCACGACAACACTGCAGCTCGAAGCAGCATGGTTCGCATGAACAAGATCTCCCCAATCCTTGAAGACGTGGACTCAAGAGTGGCTAACGAAACGTCGCGAGCAGTCGCCAGGCGGGTGCGGACGGCGCGGAGGAACCGCAGTGTGCAAGTGGCACATGAGGATTCCGAGCACCGGCCGCGCCTGCCTGGTGGCTGCGCAGTCCTTTTGTCAGCCGCTCTTACGCAGATGAACCGACGGCGCCCCCAGCGCCGCCGACGATTGTGCCGGAGTTTGACAACGGGTGCTGACCAATGTGTGACATTCGTCGCTGCGGTACCCTTGCCGGCCCGGAACGCCCCTGCCGCCCATGCCCGTCGAACAGAACCAGCGCCCGCTTGAAGCCGGCATCCATACCGACCTGGAAGGCCGCCTCACCTATGGCGGCTATCTGCGCCTGGACCGGCTGCTGTCGGCGCAGCAACCGCTGTCGAACCCGCCGCACCACGACGAACTGCTGTTCATCGTCCAGCACCAGACCTCCGAGCTGTGGCTGAAGCTGCTGGCGCACGAGCTGGGCGCGGCGATCGCGCACCTGCAGCGCGATCAGGTCTGGCAGTGCCGCAAGGTGCTGGCGCGCAGCAAGCAGGTGCTGCGCCTGCTGACCGAGCAGTGGTCGGTGCTGGAGACCCTGACCCCGTCCGAGTACATGGGCTTTCGCGACGTGCTCGGCCCGTCCTCCGGGTTCCAGTCGCTGCAGTACCGCACCATCGAATTCATGCTCGGCAACAAGAACGCGCAGATGCTGCCGGTGTTCGACCACGACCCGCAGGGCCAGGCGGCGCTGCAGTCGGTGCTGGAAGCGCCCAGCCTGTACGAGGAGTTCCTGCGCTACCTGGCCCGCTTCGGCCATGCGGTGCCGGCGCCGTACCACGCCCGCGACTGGCGCCAGCCGCATGTCAGCGACCCGCTGCTGCGCCCGGTGTTCGAACGCATCTACGAGAACACCGACCGCTACTGGCGCGAGTACGCGCTGTGCGAGGACCTGGTGGATCTGGAAACCCAGTTCCAGCTGTGGCGCTTCCGCCATATGCGCACGGTGATGCGGGTGATCGGCTTCAAGCGCGGCACCGGCGGCTCCAGCGGCGTCGGCTTCCTGCAACAGGCGCTGGCGCTGACCTTCTTTCCGGAGCTGTTCGAAGTTCGCACCTCGGTGGGGCTGGAGAGCCGGGACGCGGGACTCGGGACCCGGGACCCGGGTGGGGCGTCGCAAGCTCCGTAATGGAGCGTGCTGTCAGACGCCGCCCGGCCTTGCTGCGCTGCGTCGTCGGAGGCTTTCGTTTTTCCGTGTGGCGTGTCGTGTGGACGCTGGCTTACCGCATGCGGACATCGCCTTCTCGCCCGGAATCCCTGGTTGTCGAGGTCCCGCTTTTCCGGGTCCCGGGCCCCGGGTCCCGAGTCCCGGCTTCTCCACGCATTTGACGCCACGCCGTCGCTCGGTGATCCTCGCCCGTTGCCCGGCCTGGCCGGACGCACCGCCCCAGCCCATCCTGAATACGCAAGGGAACACCGCATGAGCGTTGACGTCGTCGCGTCGAACCACCCCGCCTCACCGCAGCCGCCGTCAGCGCAACCGCCCGAATTCAAGACCCTGCTGGGTCATCCGCGTCCCCTGTGGATGCTGTTCATGACCGAGTTCTGGGAGCGCTTCGCGTTCTACGGCATTCGCTGGGCACTGGTGCTGTACATCGTGGCGCAGTTCCATGGCGGCCAGGGCACGGGCCAGGCCTCGGCCAGCGCGACCTACGGCGCCTACCTGGCGCTGGTGTACGCAGCGGCGATCTTCGGCGGCTACATCGCCGACCGGGTGCTCGGCTACCAGCGCTCGATCCTGGTCGGCGCCGCGGTCATGGCCGCCGGCCTGTTCCTGATCTCCGTGCCCAACCCGCAGATCTTCGAACTGGGCCTGGCCACCGTGGTGGTCGGCAACGGCCTGTTCAAACCCAATATCTCGACCATGGTCGGCAAGCTGTACAGCGTCGCCGATCCGCGCCGCGACAGCGGGTTCACCATCTTCTACATGGGCATCAACCTGGGCGCGATGATCGCGCCGTGGCTGACCCAGCAGCTGGCCGAGAAGGTGTTCGGCACCGAAGCGATGCCGTCCTACAAGATGGTGTTCATCGCCTCGGGCATCGGCATGCTGATCAGCCTGGTGTGGTTCTGGTTCGGCCGCCGCCAGCTCAAGGGCATCGGCGCGCCGTTGCCGGGCGGTGCCGGCGGCATGCGCGTGGTCTACGTGCTGCTGGGCATGCTGGTGGCGATCCCGGCGGTGTACCTGGCGCTTGCCGCCGGCGCCGAAGTGCTGCAGTGGATCCTCAGCACCATGTTCGTGGCCCTGGCGGTCATGCTGCTGGTGGAGGGCATCCGCAACGGCAAGGTGGCGCGCGACAAGGTCATCGCGATGCTGATCATCTTCGCCTTCAACGTGCTGTTCTGGATGTTCTTCGAGCAGGCCGGCAGCTCCTTCACCTTCCTCGCCGACGAGATCGTCAACCGCCAGTTCGGCGACTGGACCTTCCCGACCGCGTGGTTCCAATCGGTCAACTCGCTGGCGATCATCACCCTGGCGCCGCTCATCGCCTGGATCTGGGTCAAGGCCGGCCGCTTCAATCCGTCGATCTCGCGCAAGTTCGCGCTCGGCCTGATGTTCAACGGCCTGGCCTTCCTGTTGCTGATGTTCGCGCTGTCGAGCCTGGTCAACGACGCCGGCAAGATCCCGTTCTGGACGCTGTTCATGGTCTACGTCATCCAGTCGGTGGGCGAGCTGTGCCTGTCGCCGATCGGGTTGTCGATGGTGACCAAGCTGGCGCCGCTGCGGCTGGTCGGTTTCGGCATGGGCGGCTGGTTCCTGTCCACCGGCATCGGCAACAACCTGTCCGGCATCTTCGCCAGCCATGTCAGCGGCGAAGGCGGCATGACCGTGTCTTCCGCGCTGGGCGGGTATACCTTCGGATTCTGGGCGCTGCTGGGCGCCGGCGTGGTGCTGTTCCTGATCGCGCCGTTGATCAGCAAGCTGATGCATGGTGTGAAGTGAGGACGTGGCAATGCTGATGAACAAGACGATGTGCGCTGCCCTGGTGGCGGTGCTGGCGCTGAGCGGTTGTGGCCAGACGGCGGCACCGCCCGATGCGCCGGCGCCGGCCAAGCCGCTGGATACCTCGGTGCAGAAGCCGCCGGTGGCCGATCCCAACCAGCCGGTGGCCTCGGGCAATACCCCGGCGGCCGCCGACATCGCCGCGGCCAAGGCGCTGGGCGCGCAGTTCGATCCGCAGCGCAACCCGGCCGACGACCTGGACACCGCCATGGTCGAGGCCAAGCGCGGCGGCAAGCGCATCCTGCTCGACGTGGGCAACGAGGCCTGCGACTGGTGCCACACCCTGGATACCTTCATCGAGGGCGATGCGGAACTGCGCAGCTTCCGCGACGCCAACTTCGTGTGGGTCAAGGTCAACGTCAGCGACGCCAACAAGAACGAGGCGTTCATGGCGCAGTACCCGAAGATCGTCGACTTCCCGCACCTGCTGGTGCTCGACGCCGACGGCAAGCTGCTGCATTCGCAGGTGGTCGGCGACCTGCAGAAGGACAAGGGCTACGACCGCAAGAAGTTCTCGGACTTCCTGAGGCAGTGGGCGCCGCCGAAGCCCTGAGCGGCGGCGGCGTCTGGTTTCCGTAGGAGCGGCTTCAGCCGCGACCGGGCGTTCCTAGGAATGCCCGGTCGCGGCTTAAGCCGCTCCTACGGTGTTTAAAGGCCCGCCGTTCGCGGCCCCCGGCGCCTCAGCGCCCGGTCATGCTCGGCAGGCCCTCGGCCGCCAGGCGGTCGATCAGCCGGTTCAGCAACCGCTGCTCGTCCTCGCTGAAGGGCGCCAGCAGGCGCCGTTCGCACTCCAGCACCATCGGCGCCACCACCTGGTACACCTCCACCCCGGCCGGGGTCAGGTGCAGCACCGAGCGGCGGCGGTCGTCGCCATGGGTCTCGCGCTGGATGAAACCGCGCTCCAGCTGCCGCGCCACCGCCCGGCTCACCGCCACCTTGTCCATCGCGGTGCGCTCGGAGACCTCACCGGCCGACAGCCCCGGGTACAGCGCCAGCACCGCCATCACCCGCCACTCGGTCACCGCCATGCCGTAGCGCTCGCCGTAGACGCGGGCGATGTTGCTGCTGATCCGGTTGGACAGCACGCTGATCCGGTACGGCAGGAACCGTTCCAGATCCAGGGAGGGCGAGTCGGGCGTGGGAGCGGGCGTGGCGATCGTCATGCTGCATTGCACCTTGCTGGTGGTTTCACTTGTAACTACAACGGAGGATACTACGGCCATTCTCGCGAGTCTGGCGTCCGTCCGCACCCGAAATTTCGGCCGGCCGCCGCGACCCCCGTCCTCCAGGAGACGCGTCATGAGTGCACAACCGCAACATCCGTCGCAGCCCGCCAACCTCGGCATGCAGGTCACCACCTTCGAGAACCCGATGGGCATCGACGGTTTCGAGTTCGTGGAATTCGCCGCGCCGGCCGGGCAGGGCGAGCAGTTGCACGCGTACTTCCGCAGCATGGGTTTCACCGCGGTGCTGCGTCATCGCCAGCGCGCGATCACCGTGTACCGCCAGGGCGGGGTCAACTTTCTGGTCAACGAGGACCCGGATTCGTTCGCCGCCGATTTCGCCGCCGCGCATGGCCCCTGTGCCTGCGGCTTCGCGATCCGCTTCCAACACCCGGCCGACGAAGTGTTCGCCAAGGTGCTGGAGAACGGCGGCGAAGCCATCGCCGACAAGGCCGACACCCGCGCGGTGCCGGCACCGGTGGTCAAGGGCATCGGCGACTGCATGCTGTACCTGGTCGACCAGTACGGCGAGAAGGGCTCGGTGTATACCGAGTTCGAGCCGGTGCCCGGCGCCGACCAGCACCCGGCCGGCTTCGGCCTGACCTTCATCGACCACCTGACCCACAACCTGTACTTCGGCAACATGCAGCGCTGGTCGGATTACTACGAGCGCCTGTTCAACTTCCGCGAGATCCGCTACTTCGACATCAAGGGCGCCAAGACCGGCCTGGTGTCCAAGGCGATGACCGCGCCGGACGGCGTGGTACGCATCCCGCTCAACGAATCGTCGGATCCGAAGAGCCAGATCAACGAGTACCTGGACGCCTATCGCGGTGAAGGCATCCAGCACATCGCCTGCTTCACCGACGACATCTACGAAACGGTCGAGCGCATGCGCGCGGCCGGCGTCGCGTTCCTGGATACGCCGGACACCTATTTCGAGGTGATCGACCAGCGCATTCCCAACCACGGCGAGGACGTGGCGCGGCTGGCGCGCAACAAGATCCTGATCGACGCCGACGCGGAGACCAAGCAGCGCAAGCTGCTGCAGATATTCACCCAGAACTGCATCGGCCCGATCTTCTTCGAGATCATCCAGCGCAAGGGCAACGAAGGCTTCGGCGAAGGCAACTTCAAGGCGCTGTTCGAGAGCATCGAGCGCGACCAGATGAAGCGCGGCGTGCTTTGACTTCGGGTTTTGACAACAGGTTTTGACAGCGAGCGGACGCTGACAGCGCATCGCGGAGACTTCCGACAGCCGGTGTAGCCCCTCTCCCGTCGGGAGAGGGGTTGGGGTGAGGGTACGGTAAAGATCATGACGATCAAGCCGCCTTTACCCACAGCCACGCTGACACACGCACGCCAGCTACGTCGCACCATGACCGATGCCGAGCGCGCACTGTGGAGGTCTCTGAGAAGTGGGCAGTTGCAAGGTTTCAAGTTCCGGCGGCAGTACCCGATCCCTCCCTACATCGCTGATTTCTGCTGTGTGTCAGCAAAGCTGATTGTCGAAATCGATGGTGCGCAACACACCGAACCACGCGATGTCACAAGAACGCGTTGGCTCGAATCGCGAGGCTGGCGGATCGTTCGCTTCTGGAACAACGATGTGCTGCTTTCGAGAGATGCCGTGATCCAGGCGATTTGTGACGCGACCGGGGCGCCGTACCCTCACCCCAACCCCTCTCCCGGTGGGAGAGGGGCTTGATACCCAAGGCTCAAGCATATGCATGACCATCATCGCTACATGTCCGGCTTCGGCAACGAATTCGCCACCGAAGCGGTGCCCGGCGCGTTGCCGGTCGGGCAGAACTCGCCGCAGCGCGTGGCCCACGGCCTGTACGCCGAGCAGTTGTCGGGCACCGCGTTCACCGCGCCGCGCGGGGTCAACCGCCGCAGCTGGCTGTATCGCATCCGCCCGGCGGTACTGCATGGCGGCTTCGTCGCCTACGAGCGCGCCGGCGCGTTCCACAACGATTTCCAGCGCGGGCCGGTGCCGCCGGACCAGTTGCGCTGGAGCCCGTTGCCGCTGCCGGAAACGCCGGTGGACTTCGTCGATGGTCTGTACGCCATGGCCGGCAACGGCTCGGCCGAAGCGCAGCACGGCGTGGCGGTGCACCTGTATGCGGCCAACGCCTCGATGCAGGGACGTTTCTTCTACAACGCCGACGCGGAAATGCTGTTGGTGCCGCAACTCGGCCAACTGCGCCTGTGCACCGAACTGGGCACGCTGGAGGTCGCGCCGCAGGAGATCGCGGTGATCCCGCGCGGCGTGCGCTTCCGCGTGGAGCTGCCCGATGGTGCTTCGCGCGGCTACGTGTGCGAGAACTTCGGTGGCCTGCTGCGGTTGCCGGACCTGGGGCCGATCGGCGCCAACGGCCTGGCCAACCCGCGCGACTTCCTCACTCCGGTGGCCGCCTACGAGGAAGACGAGGGCGAGTTCGAACTGATCGCCAAGTTCCAGGGCCACCTGTGGCGCGCGCCGATCGGGCATTCGCCGCTGGACGTGGTCGCCTGGCACGGCAACTACGCCCCGTACAAGTACGACCTGCGCCGCTTCAACACCATCGGCTCGATCAGCTTCGATCATCCCGATCCGAGCATCTTCACCGTGCTGACCGCGCCCAGCGACACGCCCGGGACCGCCAACATGGATTTCGCGATCTTCCCGCCGCGCTGGCTGGTGGCGCAGCACACCTTCCGGCCGCCGTGGTTCCACCGCAACGTGGCCAGCGAGTTCATGGGCCTGGTGCACGGCGTCTACGATGCCAAGGCCGACGGCTTCGCCCCGGGCGGCGCGTCGCTGCACAACTGCATGAGCGGACACGGGCCGGACGCGGCCACCTTCGACAAGGCCTCGCAGGCCGACCTGTCGCGCCCGGATGTCATCGCCGACACCATGGCCTTCATGTTCGAGACGCGCGCGGTGCTGCGCCCGACCGCGCAGGCGCTGGACGCCGCGCACCGCCAGCGCGACTACCAGCAGTGCTGGCAGGGCCTGCGCCGGCACTTCCGCGCGCCCTGAGCACGCGCCGGCGCGGCCGCGCCGCTCAGGCTGTTGCCGTTGCCGACGCTGGCACCGTCATGGACGGCGGCGCTGCGCTCAGGCGGCCTCCGCCGCGGCCGTCAGCGCGCCGTGCAGCGATGCCGGCAGGATCTCCAGCACGCGCTCGCGGATGCGCTGCGCGTAGCGCTCGGAGGTCATCTCCGGCATCGTGCGTAGCACCAGCGCGATCGCGCGCAGGGTGTCGTGTTCCTCACGCGCGGCGCGCAATTGCGACTGCAGGGCAGGCGAGGCCGGATGGCGCTGCAGTTGCAGCAGGTCCAGCAGATACATGCGCGCATTGAGCAGCGCGCGGCGAGGGTCGGCCGGTGGGGGCGGCGCGCTCGCCGCCACCGGCGCGGCGGCGACGCTGCGGCCGTCGTCTAGGTAGCCCTGCTGCAGCAGCGCTTGCACGATCGCATCGGCACCGCGTCCGCCCAGCGTGACCAGTTCCTCGATGCTGCGCTGGCCGTCGGCCAGGATCAGCACGCGTCGCTGGCGCATGTCCAGCGGCGCATCGTGCGATTGCAGTGCCGCAAGGGCGAGGGCGGTCTTGCGCGGATGCATGGCGGCGGGGTCGGTAGGCGCGCAGTTTGGCCCGTTGCGGTGAAATGCCGATGACAGGTGCGATGCGCTGGCGTGTCGGTGCCGGTAGCCGCCTTGCCATCGACTTGATCGAACGCTTTTTCCGGGATGCCGCGCCTGTGCGGTAGCGCATCGCGGCAGTGATGCCGTGCAGCGCGATGGCATGCACGCTAGCCTATGCGCTGGTCCAGCGAGGAAGTGCGATGAAGCCGATTCAACCAGGCGTGGCGGTGTTGCTGCTCGCGCTCGTGGCCTGCGACCGGCAGCCGCCCGCGTCGCCGGCCACGCCTCCTGCACCATCCGCGCCGGCGCCCGCCGCGGCCGACGATGGCGCCTTGCCGCCGCCGGATATCGACCAGCCCGACGGCGACGTGCCGCCGGCGCAGGCGCCGGCCTCGGCGCTCCCGCCGGAACTGGCCGCGGGCGACCGGCAACTGGCGCGCATCGACGGCTACGGCGATCTGCGCCTGGGCATGCCAGTGGCGCAGGCGCGCGCCGCCTGGGGCGGCGAACTCGATGGCCAGCCCAGTGCCGGCAGCAGTTGCCACGTGCTGCGTCCGCGCTGGGCCAAGGACAACAACCAGTTCGGCCTGATGGTCGAAGGCGACAAGCTGGTGCGCTACGACGTGCGCACCGCCAAGGAAACCGCACCGGGTGGCGGCAAGGTCGGCATGGACCTGGCGCAACTGCGCGCGCTGTACGCCGGCCGCTTGGAGGAGCAGCCGCACAAGTACGTGGAGGGCGCCAAGGTGCTGCGCGTGCGCGGCGAGGCCGGCCAGCCCGGTGTGCTGGTGTTCGAGACCGACGCGGCCGGCAAGGCCGTCGCCTGGCGCGTGGGCCTGCCGCCGCAGGTGGATTACGTGGAGGGGTGTGGCTGAGGTGCGGGGATTGGGGAGTCGGGATTGGGGATTCGTAAAGGCGGCTCTATCGAGCGCTTGAGGCACAGCGGATCACGCCAGCCCTAACGCCGTACGGACACCCGCTTTTGCGAATCTCAAATCCCTAATTCCGAATCCCCGCAGCAAGCTGGCGGCGCTCGCGCCGGCGTGCACGGCGCGCGTACCAGCGTTCGCGCAGGCAGGAGAAGATCACGTACAGCGCCGGGGTGCTGAGCAGGGTCAGGCTCTGCGAGATCAGCAGGCCGCCGATCATCGCGATGCCGAGCGGGCGGCGCAGTTCCGAGCCTTCGCCCAGGCCCACCGCCAGCGGGACCGCGGCCAGGATCGCCACCATGGTGGTCATCATGATCGGGCGGAAGCGCACGATGCAGGCTTCGCGCGCAGCCTCCAGCGGGGTCTTGCCGTGCTCGCGCTCGGCGACCAGGGCGAAGTCGATCATCATGATCGCGTTCTTCTTGACGATGCCGATCAGCAGCACCAGCGCGATCATCGAGATCACCGACAGCTCGGTGCCGGTGACCCACAGCGCCAGCAACGCGCCCATGCCCGCCGCCGGTAGCGTGGACAGGATGGTCACCGGGTGCACCAGGCTCTCGTAGAGCATGCCCAGCACGATGTAGACCACCACGATCGCAGCCAGCACCAGTACCAGCATCGAATTCGGCTGCAGCTGCACACCGAAGCCGCCGCCGTCGGCGATGCGGATGTCGCCGGGCATGCGCAGCCCGTCGACCGTGGCCTTGATGATCGCATCGCCCTCGCCGGTGCTCACGCCCGGCGCCAGGTTGTAGCTCAGATCCATCGTCGTGTATTGGTTCATGTGCGTGATCTGCGACGGCGCCAGGCCCGGCACCTGGTGCGCCACCGCGGTCAGCGGGATCATCGTGCCGTTGCGGGTGGGCACGTAGATGCGGTCCAGCGCCGCCGGCGTGGCGGTCTGGTCCGGCAGCGCGTTGACCACCACGCTGTACTGGTTGAGATCGGAGTAGATGGTGGAGATCTGGCGCTGGCCGAACGCACCGTACAGCGCGCCGTCGATGGCGCCGACCGATACGCCCAGGCGTGCGGCCAGAGCGCGGTCGATGACGATGTTCTGGCGCAGGCCGGCGTTGTCCACGTCGGTGCCGACATCGCGCAGCTTCGGGTTCTGCTTCAGCGCGGCCTGCAGCTTGGGCAGCCACTCCTGCAATTGCGCGTTGTCGTTGCCCTGCAGCGAGACGCGGTACTGCGCGCCCTGGCTGGTGCCGCCGCCGCCGTCGCTGGGCAGGTCCTGGATCGCGCGCAGGCGCAGTTGCAGGTCCGGGTAGCGGTCGGCCTTGGCGCTGAGCCGCGCCAGGACCTCGGCGGTGGTCTCGGTGCGGCCTTCGTCGCGGCGCTTGAGTTCGATGTTGAAGCTGGCGCTGGAGCCCTGGCGGCTGCTGCCCAGGCGCGCGCCGACGATCTTCACCGCCGGGTCGGACATCAGCATGTCGGTGATGCGGCGCTGGCGACTGACCATGTCGGCGAAGGACACGGTGGCGCTGGAGGTGGCGCGGCCCCAGATCAGGCCGGTGTCCTGCGCCGGGAACGAGCCCTTCTTGACCGCGCCGGCCAGGAACACCGTGGCCACGATCAGCAGCAGCGGGGTCAGCGCCAGCAGCAGCGCGTGGCGCAGCGAGAAGTCCAGGGCCACGGTGTACACGCGCAGCATGCGCTCGTGCATGCGCTCCAGCCAGGCGCCGAAGCGGCCGGGTTGTTCCGGCTCGGCGTGCGCGGACAGGAAGCGGCTGCACAACGCCGGGGTCAGTGTGAGCGAGACCACTGCCGAGACGCAGATCGCCGCGACCAGGGTGACGGTGAACTCGCGGAAGAACACTCCGATCATGCCGCTGGCGAACAGGATCGGAATGAACACCGCCACCAGCGAGGCGGTGATCGAGACGATGGTGAAGCCGATCTCGCGCGCGCCGGCCAGCGCCGCATCCAGCCGCGACATGCCCTCGTCGAGGTGGCGCATGATGTTCTCGATGACCACGATCGCATCGTCGACGACGAAGCCGATCGCGATCACCAGCGCCAGCAGGCTCAGGTTGTTGAGGGTGAAGCCCATCACGTGCATCGCCAGCGCCGCGCCGGCCAGCGACAGCGGCACGGTGGCCGCAGCGATCAGCGTGGGCGCCAGGCGGCGCAGGAACAGCGCCATGGTCAGCACCACCATCGCCAGGCTGATCATCAGCGTGGCCTGCACCTCGTTGAGCGAGGCGCGGATGGTCGGGGTACGGTCGAAGTACGCCGTCATCTTGGTGCCGGGCTGCAGATAGGTGCGCAGCATCGGGATCTCGGCCTTGACCCGATCCACCGTCTCCACGATGTTGGCGCCGGCACGGGTGAACACATACATCACCACCGCCGGCTTGCCGCCGAACCAGGCCGCCTGGTAGGCGTCCTGCTGGCCGTCGTAGACGTTGGCGATGTCGCGCAGGCGCACCGTGCGGCCCTGCTGCTGGCTGATCACCACCTGGCCGAAGTCGGCGGCCTTGGCCACCGCATCGTTGGCGACGATGGCGGTGGTGGTGGCGCCGTCGCTGAGGAAGCCGGTGGGCGAGGTGACGTTGGCCGCGCGCACCGCATTGCGCAGGTCGTCCGGGGTCAGGCCCATGGCGTTGAGCGCGCGCAGGTTCACGTCCACCCGCACCGCCGGCGTGGAGGCGCCGCCGATGTCCACCGAGGCCACGCCGCTGATCTGCCGCAGGCGCTGCGCCAGCAGCGAATCGGCGACGTTGTACAGCTCGTCGGCCGATTGCGTCTCGGAGGTCAGGGCGATGGCGATGACCGGATCGTCGTTGGGATTGGCCTTCTGGTAGCGCGGCGTGGCCAGGCCGGAGGGCAGGTCGGCCTGCGCGGCGTTGATCGCGCTCTCCACGTCCTGTGCCGCCGAGTCGATGTTGCGGTTGCTCTGGAACACCATGAACACCTGGCTGTTCCCCTCCGAACTGGAGGAACGCATGGTGTCGATGCCGGGCACCTGGCCCAGGTGCCGTTCCAGCGGCGCGGTGACCGTGGACGCCATGGTCGCGGCGTCGGCGCCGGCCTGGCTGGCCTGTACGAAGATCACCGGGATCGAGATGTTCGGCAGCGCCGCCACGCCCAGGCGCAGGTAGCACATCATGCCGATCACGAACAGGCCGATGGCCAGCAGCGCGGTGCCGATGGGGCGGCGGATGAAGGGCGCGGAGATGTTCATGGGGCCGGGATTGGGAATTCGGGATTGGGGATTCGGGAAGCGGCATTCCCGCGCGCTACTGGCTCAGTGACTCCATGTGGGATGCCCGGAAACCCGACGCCGCACGCGCGCCACGATGCGCCACTGCCCAATCCCCAATCCCCAATCCCGGTGCTTCACGCCCGCCCCTCCGCCGCCGTCGCATGCCGCGCCGCGCGGCGCTCGCGCCAGGCGCGCACGCGCTCGGAGGCGCGTTCCATGTACAGGTAGATCACCGGCGTGGTGTACAGGGTGACCAACTGCGACAGCAGCAGGCCGCCGACGATGGAGATGCCCAGCGGGCGGCGCAGTTCCGAGCCGATGCCGTCGCCCAGCGCCAGTGGCAGCGCGCCGAGCATGGCCGCGGCGGTGGTCATCATGATCGGGCGGAAGCGCAGCAGGCAGGCGCGGCGGATCGCGTCGTGGGCGCTGGCGCCCTCGCGGCGCGCGTCGATCGCGAAGTCGATCATCATGATCGCGTTCTTCTTGACGATGCCGATCAGCAGCACGATGCCGACGATGCCGTCCACCGACAGGCTCAGTCCGCACAGCATCAGCGCCAGCAGCGCGCCGACGCCGGCCGGCGGCAACGTGGAGATGATGGTCAGCGGGTGGATGTAGCTCTCGTAGAGCACGCCCAGCACGATGTAGATCAGCACCACCGAGGCCAGCAGCAGCCACACCACGTCGGTCTGGCTGCCGGTGAACTCGGCGGCCTTGCCGATGAACTCTGCATGCAACTGCGGCGGCAGTTGCAGCTGCGCGCGGGTCTCCTCGATCGCCGACACCGCCTGCGACAGCGAGTAGCCCGGCGCCAGGTTGAACGACACCGTCACCGCCGGCAGCTGCTGCTGGTGGCTGACCACCAGCGGCGTGGTCGACTGCTTGGCCTCGGCCACCGCCGCCAGCGGTACCGTGCCGCCGCTGCCGACGGTGATGCCGGTGTTCTGCGCGCCGATGCCGGTGGCGGTGGAGGAGTTGCTGGAGGTGGTCTGGCCGAAGCTGGTGGCGTTGCTGGCGGTCAGCGCGCCGCTGCCGTTGCTGGCCACCGCCAGTTGATTCAGCAGCGCGGTGCTGGTGCGGAATTCCGGCGCCACTTCCAGCACCACGCGGTACTGGTTGAGCTGGGTGAAGATGGTGGAGATCTGGCGCTGGCCGAAAGCGTCGTACAGCGTGTCGTCGATGGTCTGCATCGGCACGCCGAGGGCGCTGGCCTTGTCGCGGTCCACGCGCAGTTCCAGCGCGCGGCCCTGGTTGGCCAGGTTGTTGTCCACGTCGGCCAGTTCCGGGCGCTTGCGCAGCGCCTCGGTCAGGCGCGTGGCCTGGGTCGCCAGTTCGGCGCTGTCCACGTCGGAGAGCGAGTACTGGTACTCGGTGGCGGCCACGCGCGTATCCAGGGTCACGTCCTGTACCGGCTTCAGGTACAGCGCCACGCCGGGCAGTCCGGCCACCGCCTTCTGCAGCCGCGGCATCACGTCTTCCAGGCTGTCGCGGTCGCTGCGCGGCTTCAGCACGATGCTGAGCTGGCCCTGGTTGAGGGTGGGGTTCATCGAGCCGGCGCCGATGAAGGCGGCCACGCCTGTCACCGCCGGGTCGCGGCGCAGCGCCTCGGCCACCGCCTGGGTGCGCTGCTCCATCTGCGGGAACGCCACGTTCTGGTCGGCCTGGACCACGCCGGTGATCAGCCCGGTGTCCTGCTCGGGCAGCAGGCCCTTGGGGATCACCACGTACAGCAGCACGGTCAGCACCATGGTCGCCAGCGCCACCAGCAGGGTCAGCTTCTGGTGGCCCAGCACCCAGTCCAGGCTGCGCTCGTACAGCGCCACGGTGCGCGACCACAGCGTGGTCTTGCCGGCCGCCGCCGCCCGCTCGTGCGCGTCCTCGCCCTCGGGCAGAGCGTCGGGCTTGAGCAGGTAGGCGCACATCATCGGCGTGAGCGTCAGCGACACCAGCATCGAGATCACCACCGCGATGCTCAGCACCCAGGCGAACTCGTGGAACAGGCGGCCGGTGACGCCTGGCATCAGGATCAGCGGCAGGAACACCGCCACCAGCGACACGGTCAGCGACAGCACGGTGAAGCCGATCTGGCGTGCGCCGATCTCCGCGGCCTCGCGGCCGCTCTTGCCCTGCTCGATGTAGCGCACGATGTTCTCGATCATCACGATCGCATCGTCGACCACGAAGCCGGTGGCCACCACCAGCGCCATCAGCGACAGGTTGTCCAGCGACATGCCGGCGAAGGCCATCACCGCGAAGGTGCCGGCCAGCGACAGCGGCACCGCCACCGACGGGATCACCGTGGCCCACAGCCGGCGCAGGAACACGAAGATCACCGCCACCACCAGGCCGATGGTCAGGATCAGGGTGAACTTGACCTCGTGCACCGAGGCGCGGATGGTCTCGGTGCGGTCGGAGAACACGTCCAGGTGCACGCCGGCCGGCAACACGCCTTGTAGCTGCGGCAGGATCGCGCGGATCTGCTCCACCGTCTGCACGATGTTGGCGCCGGGCTGGCGGCGCACTTCCAACAGCACCGCCGGCTTGCCGTCGGCCCAGGCGGCGAGCTGGTCGTTCTCCACCCCGTCCACCACCTTGGCCACGTCCGACAGCCGCACCGGTGCGCCGTTCTTGTAGCTGATGACGGTGTCGCGGTACTCGGCGGCGCTGGACAGCTGGTCGTTGGTGCCGATGCTGTAGGACTGGGTCTTGCCGTTGAGCGAGCCCTTCGGCGCGTTGACGTTGGTCTGGGTCAGCGCGCTGCGCAGCGCCTCCATGGTCAGGCCCATGTTCGACAGCTGCGCCGGATTGACCTGGATGCGCACCGCCGGGCGCACGTTGCCGGCGATCGAGACCAGGCCCACGCCCGGCACCTGCGACAGGCGCTGGGCCAGGATCGAGTCGGCGTAGTTGTTGACGTCGCGCAGCGGCAGCGTGTCGGAGCTGAGCTTGAGGGTGAGGATCGCCGCGTCGGCCGGGTTCACCCGGTTGTAGACCGGCTGGTAGGGCAGCGAGGAGGGCAGGGTGGACTGGCGGATCGCCGCCTGCACGTCCTGCGCGGCGATATCGATGTCGCGGTCCATCGCGAACTGCAGCACGATCGTGGACAGCCCGGCCGACGAGTCGGAGGTCATCATCTGCAGCCCGGAGATCTGCCCGAGCTGCCGCTCCAGCGGCGTGGTCACCAGCGAGGCCATGGTGCTGGCGTTGGCGCCGGGGTACTGCGTGGTCACCACCAGGCTGGGCGCGTCGATTTCCGGCAGCGCCGATACCGGCAGCTGCCGGTAGCCGAGGATGCCGAGCAGCAGCACGCCTGCCATCAGCAAGGTGGTGGCGATCGGGCGGCGGATGAAGATCGTCGAAAAGCCCACGGGGAAGATCCTTGCTGGTGAGAGTCCGGCGCGGCCGTGCCGGCGCCGGGAAAGACGGCGGAATCAGCGGCGGCCGTGACCCCGTGCCGCGATCGCGACGTGGGACGGAAACGCCGCCGCCAGCGGGCGACCCGGCGCGTGCCGGCCACGCGGGCTCGGCACGGCTACCGTCGCCTGCTGGCGCAGCGCGCTCAGCGCGGCCCGCCGCCGCCGCGGCGTCCGCCGCCGCGCTGCTGCTGCTTGCCTTCGGCGGCCTTCAGCTCGGCCTCGGTCGGCTCCGGCGGCGCCTCGCCCGGCTTCAGCGCGGTCACCTTGGTGCCGGGCTTGAGCCGGAACTGGCCCTCGGTGACCACCCGCTCGCCGGCCTTCAGGCCTTCGGTGAGCTGCACCTGGCTGTCTCCCACTTCCGCGCCCTGCTTGACCGTCTGCATCTTGACCGTGTTGTCGGCCTGCACCACGTACACGTAGTCGCCGTTGGGGCCGCGCTGCACCGCCTGGGTCGGCACCACCACGCCGTCGGCCACGGTGCGCAGGGTCAGGCGCACGTTGACGAACTGGCCCGGCCACAGCGCGCGGTCGTCGTTCGGGAACACCGCGCGGACCTTGAAGGTGCCGGTGTCGGCGCTGATCTGGTTGTCGATCACGTCGACCTGGCCGTCGCTGGCGATCGGATGCGCGTCGGTGCGGTCCAGCGCGGCCACCGGCAGCGGCGCCGCCGCCTGCGCCTGGCGCACGTCCTGCAGCTGGATCTCCGGCAGGTTGAAGATCACGTAGATCGGATGCACCTGGGTGATGGTGACGATGCTGCTGCTGGTGCTGACGATGTTGCCCACGTCCACCCCGCGGATGCCGGCGATGCCGTCGCTGGGGGCGAGGATGCGGGTGTACTGCAGCTCCACCTGCGCCGCGCGCATCTGCGCGTCGTTGGCGGCGACCGCCGCTTCGTACTGCGCCACCTGGTTGCGCTGGGTGTCCAGGTCGGTCTTGGCCACGTACTGGCGGTAGGCCGGCGAGTCGGAGCGCTGGAAGGTGGAACGCGCGGTGGCCAGCAGCGCCTGGTTCTGGCGCTTGCTCGCCGCGGCCTGGTCGTAGCTGGCCTGCAGCGAGCGCGGGTCGATCTGCGCGAGCAGCTCGCCCTTCTTCACTTCCTGGCCTTCGCGGAAATTCAGGCTCATCAGCTGGCCGCTGACCTGCGGGTTGACGGTGACGGTGCTCAGCGCGGTCACGGTGCCGGTGGCGGTGGCGTAGATCGGCACCGTCTGGCTGGTCGCGGCGACCACCGTTACCGGAACCGGCGTGGCATCGCTGTCGTCGCCCATGCCGTCGCCGGCGCCGCCGCCCTTGTGATGCCCACCGCCGCGCATGAAGCGCGTGCCCACCACCACCAGGGCCACCGCTGCGAGGATCAGCAGCGCAATCTTCCAGAAACGCGACATCCGGGGAAACTCCTGTGGCGAGGCGGGGTGGAGGGCCCTCCCGCAGTGGCTGGTGACGAGCGAGGAAGCATATCGCCGGCGCGTTGCGATTGGACCATGACTGAAGGGACAGGCCCCGCGGGTGGGCAAGGCTGGTCGTCCGCTCTCGCAACGCACCGGCGGCGCATCGGTTGACACGGATTCGCAAGGGTTTTTTCCCCGCGGCGGGATCCACGGCCGCCCCCGGCCGGCCGCCGATGCACTACATTGACTGAACGCCCGTTGCGTCCCGACCTGGAGCCCTGCCATGCCGCGCCTGTCCCGCCTGCTGTCCGCGATGCTGTTCGCCGTCCCCGCCCTGGCCTGGGCGCAGAGCGCCGAGCGCCCGGAGGTGACGGCCGCCGCGGCCAAGTTGCAGGCCAAGGTGGTGGAATGGCGGCGCGACTTCCACCAGCACCCGGAGCTGTCCAACCGCGAGGAGCGCACCGCCGCCAAGGTCGCCGAGCGGCTGCGCGCGCTCGGCCTGAAGCCGCAGACCGGCATCGCCCACCACGGCGTGGTGGCGATCGTCAAAGGCGCGCTGCCCGGGCCGAAGATCGCCCTGCGTGCGGACATGGACGCGCTGCCGGTGACCGAGCAGACCGGCCTGCCGTTCGCCTCCAAGGCCACTGGCGAGTACCGCGGCGAGACCGTGGGGGTGATGCACGCCTGCGGCCACGACGCGCATACCGCGATCCTGCTCGGCGTCGCCGAGGCGCTGGTGGCGATGCGCGCGCAGCTGCCGGGCGAGGTCATGCTGGTGTTCCAGCCCTCGGAGGAGGGCGCGCCGGGCAACGAGGAGGGCGGCGCCTCGCTGATGCTCAAGGAAGGCCTGTTCCGTGACTTCAAGCCGCAGGCGATGTTCGGCCTGCACGTGTTCTCCAGCGTCCAGGCCGGCAAGATCGCGGTGCGCGGCGGCCCGCTGATGGCCGCCTCGGATCGCTTCAGCATCAAGGTGATCGGCCGCCAGACCCACGGCTCGGCGCCGTGGAACGGCATCGACCCGATCGTGACCAGCGCCGACCTGATCGGCGCCGCGCAGACGGTGATCAGCCGCCGCGCCAACCTGTCCAAGCAACCGGCGGTGCTCAGCTTCGGCGCGATCAAGGGCGGCATCCGCTACAACATCATTCCCGACGACGTGGAGATGGTCGGCACCATCCGTACCTTCGACGAGGGCATGCGCCAGCAGATCTTCGCCGACCTGAAGACCGTGGCCGAGCACACCGCCGCCGCGCACGGCGCCAAGGCCGAAGCGCACGTGCCCGACCAGGACGGCAACCCGGCCACGGTCAACGACCCGGCACTGACCGCGCGCATGCTGCCCAGCCTGCAGGCGGTGGTGGGCGCCGGCAACGTCTACGAACCGCCGCTGCAGATGGGCGCGGAGGATTTCTCGTACTACGCGCAGCAGGTGCCGTCGATGTTCTTCTTCGTCGGCGCCACCGCCCCCGGCATCGACCCGGCGACCGCGCCCAGCAACCACTCGCCGCAGTTCCTGCTCGACGAGACTGCCCTGGACGTCGGCCTGCGCGCCATGCTGCAGGTGACGTTGGATTACTTGAAGCAGTGATTGGGGAGTGGGGAGTGGGGATTCGCAAGGGCGGGGGCTGCAGCGCCTGGACGGAATCGCTCACAAGTCCGGCATGGATGGACATCCGTAGGAGCGGCTTCAGCCGCGACAGGCTTTACCGGGAAGGCTGTCGCGGCTGAAGCCGCTCCTACAAGAGCCGTGCTCGATCGCTCCCTGTAGGAGCGACTTTAGTCGCGACGCATGAAGCCCTGAACCGAGGTGCTGCTTCGGCAGCAGTCGGGACTGAAGTCCCTCCCACAACGCTCATCGCGCCTGCTGCGAGCCCTGCAGCTGTAGGAGCGGCTTCCGCCGCGACGCGCGAAGCACCGAATCGACGCAAGCACCTCGATACCAGTAGGCGCGATTTCGCTTCTGCCAATCCCGAATCCCCACTCCCAAATCCCCGCCCCATACACCTCCCAGCCAGAACGCTCCCGCTACACTGCAGCGCATGAACACCCCCCAGGATTCCAGCCTCGGCCGCGAGGTCGCCTACCCGTCGCAGTACGATCCCGCGTTGTTGTTTCCCATCCCGCGTGCCGCGGCACGCAGCGAGATCGGTCTCGACCCGGCGGCGCTGCCGTTTTTCGGCGTGGACCGCTGGCATGCCTACGAACTGAGCTGGCTCGATGCGCAGGGCAAGCCTTGTGTCGCCACCGCGACCCTGCAGGTGCCGTGCGCCTCGCCCAACCTGATCGAATCCAAGTCGCTCAAGCTCTATCTCAACTCGCTCAACGCGATGCGCTTCAACAGCGCCGAAGCGCTGCGCAGTTGCATCGTCACCGACCTGTCGGCGCGCGCCGGCGCCGACGTGGCGATGGAGTTCGGCCTGCCGCCGATGGACACGCTGGGCGAGGGCGAGTCGCTGGACGCGCTGGACATCGCCATCGATTGCTACGGCCCGCCGCGTCCGGACTTCCTGTCCGCTACCGCCGGCGACGTGGTCGAGGAAACCCTCACCAGCGCCTTGCTCAAGTCCAATTGCCCGGTCACCGGCCAGCCGGACTGGGCTTCGCTGCATCTGCGCTATCGCGGCGGCCGCATCGATCGCGAAGGCCTGCTGCGCTACCTGATCAGTTTCCGCGAGCATGCCGGCTTCCACGAGCAGTGCGTCGAGCGCATCTTCCACGACCTGATGGCGCGCTGCCGCCCGCAGTCGCTGCAGGTGGAGGCGCGCTATACCCGCCGCGGCGGCCTGGACATCAATCCCTGGCGCGCCACTCCGGATGTGGCCGAACCGCTGAGCTTCCTGCGCGATCTGCGCCAGTAGGCAGGCGCGGCGACGTACTCGCCGCATGGCACGGCTCAGGCTGTGCCTGCGGTCCGCATGCGATCGGATTGCTGAGCGTGCCTGCGACGCGCGCCCCGCGCATGTGTCCCGAATCGCTCGAATGACAATACGTGTCGCCACATGCGCTGCGCGCTACGCGCCTGAACCGCGTCCGCGCGGTTCACGGCCGCGCTATCTTTTTTTAACAAATCCTGTGACACCGTGGCAGCGTCCGATCACGCAGGGAGCCACGCGATGAACAGCGACAAGCGCGCCGACTTCTCGGCAGTCACCGCCAAGGTGGATACCACCGCCGACGTCGTGCAGAAGGCGGATTTCTCCGACGTGCAGAGCAAGGTGGACAGCACGGCCGAGCAGGTGCAGCAGGTGTATGTGGTCAAGCCCGGCGATTCGCTGTCCAAGATCGCCAAATTGCATTACGGCGACGGCAATGCCTGGACGCGCATCTTCGAGGCCAACCGCGACGTGCTCGTCGACCCCGACAAGATCTATCCCGGTCAGACGCTCAAGCTGCCCGCCGGCGCCTGACCCGCCCTCATTGCCAATTCCCGCTCTTCCGACAGGAGTCCCGTCCCGATGAAAACCCGTTCGATGTCCTCGTTCTCGCCGCTGCTGATCGCCCTGGTGGGTGCACTGGCGCTGGCCGGCTGCAAGAAGCAGGAGCAGGAACAGCACGTGTCGTCCGATCCCACCTCGTCCGCCCCCACCGAGCAGATGCCGGGTCCGGCCGCGGCCCCGGCGGAACAGCCGGCGCCGGCCGCTGCGGGTGCCAATGCGGTGAATGTCGCTGCCGTCGCGGTCGGCAACACCGCCGCCGCGGACAAGTCGGTCGCGCCGCTGACCACGCTCGCCAGCAAGGACAAGATCATCGTCTCGGTGAAGACCGAGGGCTCGGCCACCAATGCCAACGTCGGCGCCAAGCTGGTGTTCCAGGACGGCCAGACCGCCGGCGAGCGCACCGAAACGCTCAATACCAGCGGTGCGGACACCACCAACTTCGAGTTCACCAATCCCAAGGGCTGGCCGGCCGGCCAGTACAAGGCCGAGGTCACCGTGAACGGCCAGGCGGCGGGAACGCCGCAGACGTTCCAGGTGAAGTGATCCTGGGCTGAGTCCCGGTCACGCGTCGCACGCGCCGCCTCTCTCCCGGCACGTGCGGCACGCTGGCGCAGCCGCGAGGCTGCGCCTTTTTTATGCATGGTGCGATGGGAGCGTCCCAGCGCAGGCCGCCCACATCGGCGTGCCACGCTGGAAGACACGCATCACGTGCGGAGAGGGGGTGCGTGACCGCTGCATAGCGGCTTGGCTGATGTCGTGTACAGCACGGTGTGTTGCGCGATGTCCTGTGCTGTCGCGCAGGACAGCCATCGAGCATGCACGCCCCCGCGGATTCGGCGCCAGATCGGTCGCCCGACGGATGCCGAGTTGCGTAGCGCTTGCCGACAGCACATCACACCCCGCGCTTTGCCCGCAGCCGGCAGACACGCGACAATGGACGGCCGATGTCCGCGTTTGGCGGCATCGCGAAACCTACAAGAAAACATACGCCGCCGTACTGTCGGTGCTGCCTATTCCCCCCTGCCAGAGGTCATCCGTCGCGTCATGTCGAATACGCCCAAGATCCTGTACACGCTCACCGATGAAGCCCCGTACCTGGCGACGCAGTCGCTGCTGCCGATCGTTTCCGCGTTCGCCGGCACCGCTGGCATCGCCGTGGAGACCCGCGACATTTCGCTGGCCGGCCGCCTGATCTCGCAGTTCCCCGACTACCTGCGCGAGGACCAGCGCATCGCCGACGACCTCGCCGAACTGGGCCAGCTGGCGACCACGCCGGAAGCCAACATCATCAAGCTGCCCAACATCAGCGCCTCGGTGCCGCAGCTCAAGGCCGCGATCAAGGAACTGCAGCAGCAGGGGTACGCGCTGCCGGACTACGTGGACGAACCGAAGGACGAGAAAGAGAAGGACGCCAAGGCGCGCTATGACAAGGTCAAGGGCAGCGCGGTCAATCCGGTGCTGCGCGAGGGCAATTCCGATCGCCGCGCGCCGGCCTCGGTGAAGAACTACGCACGCAAGCACCCGCACCGCATGGGCGCGTGGAGTGCCGACTCCAAGTCGCACGTGGCGCACATGGACGCCGGCGATTTCTACGGCAGCGAGCGCTCGGCGCTGATCGCGCAGGCCGGCAGCGTCAAGATCGAGCTGGTCGGCAAGGACGGTGCGGTGACGGTGCTGAAGGAAAAGACCGCGGTGCAGGCCGGTGAGCTGATCGACGCGGCGGTGATGAGCAAGCGCGCGCTGGCCGCCTTCGTGCAGGCGCAGATCGCCGATGCCAAGCAGCAGGGCGTGCTGTTCTCGCTGCACCTGAAGGCGACGATGATGAAGGTCTCCGACCCCATCATGTTCGGCGTGGTGGTCGAGGCGTTCTACCGCGATGTGCTGGACAAGCATGCCGCCACGCTCAAGCAGGTGGGCTTCGATGCCAACAACGGCATCGGCGACCTGTACGCGCGCATCGCCAGCCTGCCCGAGGCGCAGCGCGCGCCGATCGAGGCCGACCTGCAGGCGCTGTACGCGCAGCGCCCGGCGCTGGCGATGGTCAATTCCGACAAGGGCATCACCAACCTGCACGTGCCCAGCGACGTGATCGTCGATGCGTCGATGCCGGCGATGATCCGCGACTCCGGCAAGATGTGGAACGCCGAGGGCAAGCTGCAGGACACCAAGGCGGTGATCCCGGACCGCTGCTACGCCGGCGTGTACCAGGCGGTGATCGAGGACTGCAAACTGCACGGTGCGTTCGACCCGGCGACCATGGGCAGCGTGCCCAACGTCGGCCTGATGGCGCAGAAGGCCGAGGAATACGGTTCCCACGACAAGACCTTCCAGATCGCCAGCGACGGCACCGTGCGCGTCACCGATGCCGGTGGCACAGTGCTGCTGGAGCACGCGGTGGAAGCCGGCGACATCTGGCGCATGTGCCAGACCAAGGACGCGCCGATCCAGGACTGGGTCAAGCTGGCGGTCGAGCGCGCGCGCCTGAGCAATACTCCTGCGGTGTTCTGGCTGGATCCGCAGCGCGCCCACGATGCGCTGATGATCCAGAAGGTGGAGCGCTACCTGCAGGACCACGACCTCAACGGCCTGGACATCCGCATCCTGCCGCCGGTGGAAGCCACCGCGTTCTCGCTGCAGCGCATCCGCAAGGGCGAGGACACCATCTCGGTCACCGGCAACGTGCTGCGCGACTACCTCACCGACCTGTTCCCGATCATGGAGCTGGGCACCAGCGCCAAGATGCTGTCGATCGTGCCGCTGATGGCCGGCGGCGGCCTGTTCGAGACCGGCGCCGGCGGCTCGGCGCCCAAGCACGTGCAGCAGTTCGTCGAAGAGAACTACCTGCGCTGGGATTCGCTGGGCGAGTTCCTGGCCCTGGCCGCATCGCTGGAGCACCTGGGCCAACGCCACCACAACGCCGCCATCGGCGTGCTGGCGCGCACCCTGGACCAGGCCAACGGCCAGTTCCTGGACAACGACAAGTCGCCTTCGCGCAAGGTCGGCGGGCTGGACAACCGCGGCAGCCACTTCTACCTGGCCCTGTACTGGGCGCAGGCGCTGGCCGCGCAGGACGAGGACGCCACGCTGAAGGCGCGCTTCGCCCCGCTGGCCAAGCAGCTGGCCGAGCAGGAAGCGACCATCGTCGCCGAGCTCAACGGCGTGCAGGGCCAGCCCGTCGACATCCAGGGCTACTACCGCCCGAACCTGGAACTGGTCGACAAGGCGATGCGGCCGAGCAAGACCCTCAACGACGCGCTGGCGACGTTGTCGGCCTGACGCGCCCGGATCGCACCCGCCACCGCCGCGCGCGGTGGCGGGTGCATGACGCCCGATCGCGCCGCGGCCGCTTCAACCGGCGATGCGGCGCAGGGCTTGCGCGAAGCGGTCCAGTTCCTCCACACGGGTGAATAGGGCCGGCGTGGCCCGCACGCAGGCACCGCTGGCCGCGCCGCTGCGCATCGTGGTCATGATCCCGAACTGCTGCAGCAGGCGCTGTGCGAGGGCGGCGTTCTGCTGTTCGCTGTTCTGCCCGCGCAGGCGAAACGAGGTCATCGCCCCGTACAGTTGCGGATCCTCGGGGGTGAGGATCTGCAGGCCGGGAAGGTCGGCCACGCGATGCACCCAGCGGTCGCGCAGGAATTGCAGCCGTGCCTGCTTGTTGGCCGCGCCAATGCGCTCGTGCGCATCCAGCGCTGCCGGCAGGGCGAGCAGGGCCGCGAAATCCACGGTGCCGGTATGCACCCGGGTGTCGATGCTGTCGGCCGGGCCCTCCTGGCCCATCTGCGGGTCGATGTCGGGGATGCGGTCGTGGCGAATGTAGAACCCGCCGACGCCGAGCGGCGCACCGATCCACTTGTGGAAATTGAAGCCGACGAAGTCCGCGCCGAGGTCCGGCAGGCGCAGATCGCGTTGGCCGACTGCCTGGGTGGCATCGACGATGCAGTCCACGCCGCGCTGCCGTGCCATGGCGACGATCTCGGCGACCGGCAGCGCCAGGCCGGTGCGATGGCTGATGCAGGTGACGAGCATCAACCGCACCTGCGGATGGCGTTGCAGCGCCTGCGCATAGGCGTCGATCAGGTTCTGGCGGGTGGCCGGTTCCGGCAGGTCGATGCCGATCGCCTCGACGCCGCGGCGCTGCCGCAGCCACTTCATCGCCGCAATCATCGCGTCGTAGTCGAGGTCGGCGAACAGCACCGCATCGCCCTGCCGCAGGCGGTTGTAGCCGCCGATCAGCAGTTGCAGCGATTCGGTGGCGTTGCGGGTCAGCGCCAGCTCGCCCGGCGCCACCCCCAGCACCGTGGCGGCGCGCGCGCGCAAGGCTCGGTAGTCGTCGGGGAACTGCAGGCGCGCGTAATGCGCGTTGTCGCGGTTCACCTGTTGCACGCGCTGCAGGTAGGTGCGCAGCACCGGTTGCGACATCGCGCCCCAATAGCCGTTCTCCAGCGCGACGACGTTCCGGTCCACGTCGTAGGCGGCGGCGACCTGCGCCCAGTAGCCCTCGTCCTGCGCCAGGCGCCGCGGCGCGATGCCTGTCGGTGCTGCCGGTATCGCGCCCGGCGCAGCGAGCGCCTGGCTGCCGACCTGGCGCAGCATGTCCTGCAGCGGCAGCATCGGCGCGGCGGCGAGCAGGGCGCGCCGCCGCGGGTCGGGCCGATCAGAAGCGCAGGCGGAGTTGTGCATAGACGTTGCGTCCGTCGGTGTCGTAGGGCGCGTTGCGCGAATACACCAGGCCGCGGCTGGCCTGGAAGGTGGCCTTGTCCGGATACGTGTCGAGCACGTTGTCCGCACCGATCCGCAGCGACAGACGTTCGCTCAGCGCATAGGTGGCCGAGAGGTCGAGCAGGGCGATCGCGCCGAAGCGCTGGAAGATGTCGCCGGTGCTGTTGCCGCTGCTGTCGGTCCAGGCGCCGTAGTAGCGAACCCGCAACAGGCCTTGCAGCGGTCCCTGGTCCCAGGTCAGGCCGACGCTGCCCTTGTGCTGCGGCAACAGCTGCTCGAACAGGATGCGCTGAGTCGGATTGGCCGCCACGGCGGTGTTGCCGCCGTCGACCTTGGTGCGGTTGTAGTTGTAGGCCACAGTGGCGCCGAGGCGACCGGGCCCGAGCGCATGCTGGTAGCCGAACACCAGGTCCGCGCCTTCGGTGGTGGTGTCGAAGTCGTTGGTGAAATAGTTGACCGACGTGTAGTGCATCGGGTTGGGCAGATTGGCCGGCACCGCGAAGCTGGCCGAGGTGCTGAAGCGGTCGTTGACCGCGATCCGGTAGAGATCCAGCGATCCGTACAGCCCGATCGGCGCCTGCCAGGCCAGCCCCAGGCTCAGCGAATCGGATTCCTCGGGCTTCAGCGGTTTTGCGCCCAGCGCGACGGCGATCGGGTCCTGCGGCGACAGCCGGCCCGCATTGAAGACCTGCAGGCTCACCGTGTCCAGGCCCTGGGTGATCTGGGTGCTGTACAACTGCGCCGGCGTGGGCGCGCGGAAACCATTGGACCAGGCGCCGCGCAGCGCCAGCCACGAGGTGAGTTCCATGCGCGCGGACAGCTTGCCGTTGAGGGTGCTGCCGAAGCTGGAGAAGTCTTCATAGCGCACCGCGCCACCGACGCTCAGGCGCGCGGTCAGCGGCGCTTCCACGTCCACGTAGGCGGCGTAGCTGGTCTGGTCCCAGCTGCCCGATTGCTGGGGGCTGAAGCCGGGGGCGCCATTGGCGTTCGGCGCCAGCCCGTAGCGCGCGCCGGCGCCGATGGCGTAGGAGGCGGGATCGCCGGCACCGATGGAATAGGCTTCGTTGCGGCGCTCGGCGCCGAAGGCGATGTTCACCGGGTCCTGCAGCATCGCCAGCGGCAGCGCGTAGACGAAGTCGGCGTTGAGGTTGACCTCGCGCTGCTGCAGAGAGCCCAGGTGGAAGGCGGTCGGGCTGCCCGGTCCCATCGAGGCGTTGATCGAATCGCCCAGCGAATAGGCGATCCGGTTCATGCCGTAGGCGGCACTGACGTCCCAGCTGAAACGCTCGTTGAAGGCGCCCTTGAGGCCGCCCAGCGTCTGCGCGTCGCGGTAGTCGCTGCCGTAACGCGGGGTGAAGCCGGCCGGGTACACGCGGCGCAGGTCGAAACCGGGAAACGCCGGGGTGGTCTTGTAGATGGAGGCGTTGGTATCGGGGTTGCGCCAGTTGAAGTCGGAAACGCCGCTGCCGTCGTTGAACAACGCATAGCCGTAGAGGTTGACGCTGTCGTCGAGCGCCACATCCAGGTTCATCCCCAGATGCGTGCTGTGCTGTTCCGGCTTGCCCCAGCGCTGCACCGGGTCGGGGACGGCAACGCCGGGGTGCGCGGCCTGGAACGCGATCGCGTCGGCGCGCTGCACGCCGCGGTCGGTGGGATCGGAGGCGCTGTGTTCGGCGAACGCAACCAGGCTGCCATCGCGGAGATCCCAGCCGCGTTTGAGCGAATAGGTGCGGGCGAGGCCATCGCCTGCGCTGTACCTGGAGATGTCCGCGCCCATCTCGGTGCCGATGCGATCGTCGAGGATGATGTTGATGACGCCGGCGATGGCGTCCGAGCCGTATTGTGCGGCGGCGCCGTCGCGCAGCACTTCGATGCGCTTGATCGCCGTGACCGGAATCTGCGCCAGGTCCGGCGCCTGCGCGCCGCGTGCGCCGAGCAGGGCCGAACGGTGGAAACGGTGGCCGTTGACCAGCACCAGGGTCTGGTCCGGCGAGAGCCCGCGCAATGTGGCAGGACGCACGAAGATCTGCCCGTCGGCCAGCGGCAGGCGCTGCACCACGAAGGACGGAACCAGCGCCGCCAGCACGGTGTTGAGGTCGGCGCTGCCGACCGCGCGGATCTCCTGCGCGTCGATCACGTCCACCGGCGCCAGCGTGCCGAACTGGGTACGGTTGGCGCCGCGGGTGCCGGTCACCACCACGCTGTCCAGGGTTGTGCTGGGGGTGTCGGCAGGTTCCGCCGGCATGGACGTCGCGGCGGCGGCATCGCCGGCGCAAAGGGCCAGAATGGCGGTCGCCAGGTGGCGGTGAGTGAGGCGATTCAAAGGAACTCCGGACGAAAGAGGGGGCGATGGGAGCCGGGTCGGCGAGCGGCCGGGATGACGAAATCGGCATAGTCTGGCGGCCGATGACGACGTGCCATTGACGCGTGTGTTGCGTGCCGATGACGGTTCGTGCGACAGATCGTGCTGGCACCGCGGGCGCGGTAGCGCCGTGCGCGCCGGGGCACGGTGGGGCGCTGCGGGTAGACTGCGGCCCATGACCGAGACCCACGACGCGCCCGTCTCCCCATGCCCCCAACCCGCCGCTATCGCGGTGGCACGCGGCATCCACGACGCATTCGAGGACTACCATGCGCGTTTCGCCGAGATCACCCGGCGCGCGCGGCGCCGCTTCGAGACGCGCGACTGGAACGCTGCCCGCAACGATGCGGTCGAACGCATCGCCCTGTACGACCAGTGCATCGGCGAGTGCATGCTGCGCCTGCGCGCGCTGCTGCTCGGCCAGGCCCACGACCGCACGCTGTGGGCGCAGGTTCGCGACAGCTTCGCCGCGCAACTGCATGGGTTGATCGACCAGGAGTTGTACAAGACCTTCTACAACACCCTGACCCGGCGCTTCTTCCGTACCCAGGGCGTGGATGCGCAGATCGAGTTCGTGGCGCTGGACATCGAGCCCACCGACGCCATCACCCACCCGGTGGCGCGGCACAACTACGTGGTGTCCGAGGCGCGGCCGGTGGACGCGTTCGTGCGCGTGCTCGGCGACTACCGGTTCGATGTGCCGTACGCGCACCGCACGCGCTGCGCGGCGGCCATCGCGGTGCGGCTACAGGACGATCTGGCGCATTGGGGCGAGAACCCGGTGCGCGGCATCGAACTGCTGGAGACCGTGTTCTACCGCGAACGCCGCGCCTACCTGATCGGCCGCGTGTTCGGCGAGCACCGCTTCTCGCCGTGCGTGATCGCCCTGGTCAACGACGCGCAGGGCTTGCGCGCCGAAGCGGTGCTGACCAAGCGCAACGACGTGGCGCAGCTGTTCGGCATCTCGCGCAGCTATTTTCAGGCCGATCTGTCCACCGTCGGCGATGCGGTGGTGTTCCTGCGCAGCCTGCTGCCGCACAAGCCGATCGACGAGCTGTACACCATGCTCGGCCGCGCCAAGCAGGGCAAGACCGAACGCTTCCGCACCTTCTTCCGGCACTTCCAGGCGCATCCCAACGAACAGCTGGTGCATGCCGAGGGCACGCCGGGCATGGTCATGGCGGTGTTCACCCTGCCCAGCTATCCGTTGGTGTTCAAGCTGATCCGCGACCGCTTCGCCTATCCGAAGACGATGAGCCGCGAAGAGGTCGAAGAGAAGTACGCGCTGGTGTTCAACCTCGATCGCGTCGGCCGCCTGCTCGACGCGCAGCCGTACCGTTCGCTGCGCTTCCCGCGTGCGCGCTTCGCGCCGGCGCTGCTGCAGGAACTGATGGAGGGTTGTGCACGCAGCCTGCGCGAGGACGGCGACGACCTGATCGTCGCGCTGTGCTACGTGCAGCGGCGCCTGCGCCCGCTCAACCTGTACCTGCGCGAGCAGGGTGCCGAGGCCGCGCGCGAGGCCGCGCTGGACTATGCCCAGGCGATCAAGGACATGGCCCGCAACAACATCTTCCCCGGCGACATGCTGCTGAAGAACTTCGGCGTGTCGCGGCAGGGCCGCGCGGTGTTCTACGACTACGACGAGCTGTGCCTGGTCACCGACTGCAACTTCCGCGACTGGCCGCAGCCGCGCAACGAGGAAGAGGCGATGGCCGCCGAACCCTGGTTCCATGTCGCCCCGCGCGACGTGTTCCCGGAGCGCTTCGCGATGTTCATGGGCCTGCCCGCGGCCTCGCTGGAGGCGGTGCGCCACGCCCACGGCGAACTGTTCGACCCGCAGTGGTGGCGCGACCTGCAGACGCGGCTGCGCGAGGACGACTATCCGGACGCGCCGCCCTACCCGGACGCGCTGCGCCTGGCCTGAGTTGCCGCCCAGCCGCCAGTGCGCTGTAATCGGCGCCTCATCTCAAGCAAGGAATGCACGATGCACCGTCGATCCCTCCGTTCGTGGTGGCGCTGGAGCGCCATGGTCTCGCTGCTGCTGGCGTTCGCCGCCGTCGCCGTCGCCGCCGACGGGGTCGGGCCCGGCGCGGTACGCAAGCAGATCGAAAGCAGCATGCTGGTGAGCGGCTCGATCGACATCGAGCCCAGCGGCAAGGTGTCGGCGCTGGCGTTGGACCAGCAGGAGCGCTTGCCCAAGGGCGTGGTCGGCTTCGTCCGCAACAGCGTGATGCAGTGGAAGTTCGAGCCGGGGATCCGCGACGGCAAGCCGGTGCCGGCGCGCACGCCGATGACCCTGCGTTTGGTCGCCAAGCGGCTGGAGGGCGGAGACGACTACCAAGTCGAGATCCGCGGCGCCGATTTCACTCGCTACGATTCCAACGATCGCAGCGTGGTGACCGGAATTCAGATGAAGCCGCCGGCCTATCCGGAAGCGGCCTTCAGCGTCGGCGCCGCGGGCGATGCCTACCTGGTGCTCAAGGTGGGCCGCGATGGCCGCGTCGTCGATGCCGCGGTGGAGCAGGTCAATCTGCGCGTGGTGGCGTCCGAGCAGCAAATGCAGCGACTGCGCGATGTGCTGGGCAAGAGCGCGCTGGGCGCGGCCCATAAATGGACCTTCCGGCCGCCGAGCGAAGGCAAGGACGTGGATGCGCCCTATTGGACCGTGCGCGTGCCGGTCAACTACGCGCTGAGCGATACTCGCCGCGACGCGTCGTCGTCCTACGGCCGCTGGACGAGCTACGTGCCCGGCCCGCGCCAGCGTGCGCCGTGGATCACCAGCCAGGATGCGGCCGGCTTCTCGCCGGACCTGCTGCCGGCCGGCGGCGTGTACATGGCCGACGGCACCGGCCCGCGCCTGCTGACGCCGCTGCAGCCGCTGCAGGGCGGCTGAGCGGCGGCCAGGTGCGCCTGGAAGCAGGCACGGCCAAGCTGGCCGCGTCGGCAACGACCGGCCGACGCTAGCGCGCCGCGCGGCGATCGCCGTCGCGGCGCCGGGTCGACACGACCAGCACCGCCAGCAACAGCCCGGCCAGCAGCAGCGACGCGCCGACCGTGCCCAGATCCAGACCGCCCTTGCCGGCCGGCTTGCTCAGCAAGTCGCCGAGGGTGGCGCCGAACGGACGGGTCAGCACGAACGCCGCCCAGAACAACGCCGTGCGCGAGACGCGGGTGAACGCATAGGCGAGGGCGATCGCCGCCAACAGCGCGGCGATCAGCGATGCGCCGCCGGCGAAGCCCAGCCCCGAGCTGTCGGCCAGGTAGTCACCCAGCGCGGTGCCCAGCGTGTTGGAGACCAGGATCGCCAGCCAGTAGAAGACCTCGGCGCGGCCGCTGCCAATCCGCTCGACCGACAGGCTGCGTTCGCACAGCCACCAGCTCGCCAGTACCGCGACCAGCAGGCTGACCAGCAGCAGCGCGCCCTGCGCGTAACCCAGGCCCAGGCTGCGGTCCATGTAGTCCGACAGCGTGGTGCCGGCGGTGCTGGTGGTCAGGATCACCCACCAGTACCGCCACGGCTGGAACCGGCGTGCGCGCAGCTGCGCCCACAGCGAGACCAGGAACACCGCCAGCAGCAGCACGCTGCTCAGCGCATAGCCGATGTCCAGGGTCATCGACAGCAGGTCGCCGCCGGTCTCGCCCAGGGTGGTGGCGCAACTCTTCATCACCCAGAAGCCGAGGGTGACCGGGGCGACCTTGCTGACAGCGCTATTGGCAGTGGTGGGCATGGCGGCGGACGCGGCGGGGCGAATGGCGCCCATCTCACCCGCGTCCACGTCGAAAGACCGTCGGACCCCGCGCCCGTCAGGCGCGGGGCGGCGCAATGCCGGCGCCACAAACGCGAACGCCCCGCCGAAGCGGGGCGTTGCGGTCGAACCGGCGCCTGGACTCAGCGCTTCATCGAACCGAAGAACTCGTCGTTGGACTTGGTGTTCTTCATCTTGTCCAGCAGGAACTCCATCGCCGCGATCTCGTCCATCGGATGCAGCAGCTTGCGCAGGATCCAGATCTTCTGCAGCAGTTCCGGCTCGATCAGCAGGTCCTCGCGGCGGGTGCCGGAGCGGTTGATGTCGATGGCCGGGTACACGCGCTTCTCGGCGATACGGCGGTTCAGGTGCACTTCGCTGTTGCCGGTGCCCTTGAACTCTTCGTAGATCACCTCGTCCATCTTGCTGCCGGTTTCCACCAGCGCCGTGGCGATGATGGTCAGCGAGCCGCCTTCCTCGACGTTGCGCGCCGCGCCGAAGAAGCGCTTCGGGCGGTGCAGGGCGTTGGCGTCGACGCCGCCGCTGAGCACCTTGCCGGAGGACGGCACCACGTTGTTGTAGGCGCGGGCCAGGCGGGTGATCGAGTCGAGCAGGATCACCACGTCCTTCTTGTGTTCGACCAGGCGCTTGGCACGCTCGATCACCATTTCGGCGACCTGCACGTGGCGCGCGGCCGGCTCGTCGAAGGTCGAGGAGATGACCTCGCCGCGCACGGTGCGCTGCATTTCGGTCACTTCTTCCGGGCGCTCGTCGATCAGCAGCACGATCAGGTGCACGTCCGGATGGTTGGTGGTGATCGCCGTGGCCACCTGCTGCATCAGCATGGTCTTGCCGGCCTTGGGCGGGGAAACGATCAGCGCACGCTGGCCCTTGCCCTGCGGCGCCATCAGGTCGAGGATGCGGCCGGAGATGTCTTCCGAGGAGCCGTTGCCGCGCTCCAGGGTGAAGCGCTTGCGCGGGAACAGCGCGGTCAGGTTCTCGAACAGGACCTTGTTCTTGCTCGCTTCCAGCGGCTCGCCGTTGATGGTGTCGACGATCGACAGCGCGAAGTAGCGCTCGCCGTCCTTCGGGAAGCGGATGCGGCCGGACAGGTGGTCGCCGGTGCGCAGGTTGAAGCGGCGGATCTGGCTGGGCGAGATGTAGGTATCGTCCGGACCGGCCAGGTAGCTGGCCTCGGCCGCGCGCAGGAAGCCGAAACCGTCCGGCAGGATTTCCAGCACGCCATCGGCGGCGACGCCTTCGCCGTGGCGGGTCAGCACCTTCAGCAGGGCGAAGATCACGTCCTGCTTGCGCGCGCGGGCCACGCCGTCCTGGATGTTGAGCTGCTCGGCGATGTCCAGCAGCTTCTGCGCCGGCATCTTCTTCAGGTCGCTCAGCGAGTAGATCGGGAAGCCTTCCGGCACGTTGGCGTGCGGGCGCGGCACGAACGGCTCGTTGGCGCCGTTGTCGCTGGGCAGGCCGTTGTCCTGGAAGCGGTCGCCGCCGCGCTGGTTGCGGTCGCGGTCGCGGCGATTGCGGAAGCGATCGCGGCGGTTGCCCTGCTGGTTGTTCTGGTTGTTCTGGTTCTGATTCTGGTTGTTGAAGCGGTTGCCGCCGCCGTCGCGCGGCTCACGGCCTTCGCGCGGTTCGCCGCCTTCGGACGCCTGGCCGCCGCCCTGATGGGCCGGCGCGTCGCCGCCGCCGTGGCTCTGGCCGCCGCTCGCGGCCGGGGCCGACTCCGGCGCTGCGGGACGCGGTGCTTCGGCCTGGACGGGCGCGGGGTTCAGCGGCAAGTTCGGCTGCGCCGGCGCGCCGTGCTCGGCGGCGCCTTCCGCGCCGCTTGCGGCCTTGCTGACGCGCGGCTTGCGCACGCGCTTCTCGGCGGGGGCGTCGGCGCTCCCGGGTTCGGACATGGTGTGATCGGACAAGTGGTGTTCCTCGCTAAGAGTGCGAGCGCCCAGCGTGGGGGCATACGGGGTTGGGAGGAGGTCTGGGAGAGAATCTTCCAGAGGGGGTGCGGTGTGCGAATGCCACCGGATGCATCGACACTATCACCGCCACGCAAGCACGGCAAGCAGGCGTTTGTGGGCGATTCAGCCGCCGGCGATGAACGCCGACGGGACTGCCGCGGCGCCGCTCCGGTTGCGGAGCGGTGCCGGCAGCGGGCGTCAGGCGGCGCTGCTGCCCAGGGTCTTGTCGATCATCTGGGTCAGCTGGCCCTTGCCGACGGCGCCGATCTGGGTGGCCTGGATCTGGCCGTTCTTGAACAGCAGCAGCATCGGGATCGAGCGCACGTGGTACTTGATCGCGGTGGCGCGGTTCTCGTCCACGTTGACCTTGGCGACCTTGAGACGGCCGTCGTAGGCGTCGGCGAGGTCGTCCAGCACCGGCGCGATCATCTTGCACGGGCCGCACCACTCGGCCCAGAAGTCCACCAGGACCGGCTCGTCGGACTGCAGCACCGTGGCATCGAAATCGGCGTCGCCGACGTAAAGGACCTTGTCGCTCACTTGGGGTATCTCCTGGGCCAATGCGACTGGCCGGACCGGGTGGCCGCCGCATTGCGGTAAACTGGGGCATTGCGCGGCGAACTCAAGGGATTCCCCCTGTCGCGCGACCCGGCATGGAAGACGCCAGTGTGCGACGCTGCCGGGACCGATGCAAGCCGCGACCTTACGCTTCGGGCGGGGTGGCCTCACGAAGATGGAATGATGAGCGACAAACCGCTGACCGATGTGACTTTTTCCGCGTTCGAACTGCAGCCCGCGCTGCTCGCAGGCCTCGAAAGCGCCGGCTTCACCCGCTGTACCCCGATCCAGGCGCTGACCCTGCCGGTGGCCCTTCCCGGCCGCGACGTGGCCGGCCAGGCCCAGACCGGCACCGGCAAGACCCTGGCGTTCCTGGTGGCGGTGATGAACCGCCTGCTCAGCCGCCCGGCGCTGGCCGACCGCAAACCGGAGGATCCGCGCGCGCTGATCCTGGCCCCGACCCGCGAACTGGCCATCCAGATCCACAAGGATGCGGTGAAGTTCGGCTCCGAGCTGGGCCTGCGCTTCGCCCTGGTCTACGGCGGCGTGGACTACGACAAGCAGCGCGAACTGCTGCAGCAGGGCGTGGACGTGATCATCGCCACCCCCGGCCGCTTGATCGACTACGTCAAGCAGCACAAGGTGGTGTCGCTGCACGCCTGCGAGATCTGCGTGCTCGACGAAGCCGACCGCATGTTCGACCTGGGCTTCATCAAGGACATCCGCTTCCTGCTGCGGCGCATGCCCGAGCGCGGCACCCGGCAGACCCTGCTGTTCTCGGCCACCCTCAGCCACCGCGTGCTGGAGCTGGCCTACGAACACATGAACGAGCCGGAAAAGCTCGTGGTCGAGACCGAGAGCATCACCGCCGCGCGGGTGCGCCAGCGCATCTACTTCCCCTCCGACGAGGAGAAGCTGACCCTGCTGCTGGGCTTGCTGTCGCGCAGCGAGGGTGCGCGCACCATGGTGTTCGTCAACACCAAGGCGTTCGTCGAGCGGGTGGCGCGTTCGCTGGAGCGCAACGGCTACCGGGTCGGCGTGCTGTCCGGCGACGTGCCGCAGAAGAAGCGCGAGACCCTGCTCAACCGCTTCCAGAAGGGCCAGTTGGAGATCCTGGTGGCCACCGACGTGGCCGCGCGCGGCCTGCACATCGACGGGGTCAAGTACGTCTACAACTACGACCTGCCGTTCGACGCCGAGGACTACGTGCACCGCATCGGCCGCACCGCGCGGCTGGGCGAGGAGGGCGACGCGATCAGCTTCGCCTGCGAGCGCTACGCGATGAGCCTGCCGGACATCGAGGCCTACATCGAGCAGAAGATCCCGGTCGAGCCGGTCACCGCCGAACTGCTGGTGGCGCTGCCGCGCACCCCGCGTGCGGTGGTGGAGGGCGAGGCCGCCGAGGCCGATGACGACGACCAGAGCATCGGCGAGATCTTCCGCGAGGCCCGCGCCCAGCGCGAGGCCGACGAACAGCGTCGTGGCGGCGGTCGCGGCAAGCCCGGCGGCAGCCGCGGCGGCCCGGGCGGCCGTGGCGAGTCCTCGCGCAGCGCCGACGGCAAGCCGCGGCGTCCGCGCACGCCGCGTCCGGCCGACGCCGGCACCGCCGCCGCGGACGGCAGCGCGCCGGCCGCTGCCGCGCCGGCGCCCGCTCCCAAGCCGCCGCGTGCTGCGCCGGCCGAGGGTGCTGCGCCGGCGGTCGAAGGCGAGCGTGCGCCGCGCAAGCGCCGCCGCCGTCGCGGCGGACGTCCGCTGGAAGGCGCCGAGGGCGCACCGGCCGGCAACGGCAGCGCCACGCCGGCGCCCGCCGCCCCGGCCAAGCCGGTGCAGGTCGTGGCCACCCCGGTCAAGGCCGCGCGCCAGGCCGATCGCAGTGCGGCGGCGAAGAACGATTCGTTCCTGACCCGCCTGGGCCGCAAGCTGCGCTCGCTGGTCTCCAGCTCCTGATCCGGACCGGCCGTCCGCCGCGTGCGACGCGCGCGGTGGACGAACACCCGGGCCGCTCCGGCATAATCGCCGGATGAGCGTTCTGCGGTTCGACAATGTCAGCAAACAGTACGCCGGCGGCCACGCGGCGCTGGTGGACGTCAGCTTCGAGGTCGAGGAGGGCGAGATGCTGTTCGTCACCGGCCATTCCGGTGCGGGCAAGAGCACCCTGCTCAAGCTGATCCACCTGAGCGAGCGGCCCTCGCGCGGCGCCGTCCTGTTCGGCGAGCGCAACCTGCTGAAGGTGCGCGGCCGCCGCGTGCCGCTGCACCGGCGCGAGGTCGGCGTGGTCTACCAGGACCACCGCCTGCTCACCGACCGCAGCATCGCCGAGAACGTGGCGCTGCCGCTGATCCTGCGCGGCACCCGCCGTGCCGAGATCGGCAAGCGCGTGCGCTCGGTGCTCGAGCGCATGGGCCTGGGCCACCGCGAGAAGGCGCTGCCGTCGCAGCTGTCGGCCGGCGAGCAGCAGCGCGTCGGCATTGCCCGGGCGATGGTCGGCGAACCGCGGCTGCTGGTCGCCGACGAGCCCACCGGCAACCTCGACCCGACCCTGGCCGCGGAAATCATGCAACTGTTCGCCGAACTGCCGGCGCGCGGCACCAGCGTGCTGGTGGTCAGCCACGACCTGGCGCTGCTCAAGCAGATGCGCAAGCGCGTGCTGATCCTGGACCACGGCCGCCTGATCGACGACATCTCCCCGCAGGACCTGGCCGAATGAGCGCACGCAACGCCGGCGCCGCGGCGCCCTCGCGGCTGGGTGTGTGGTGGGACCACCACCTGCACAGCATCGTCTACAGCCTTGGCCGCGCCATGCGCAAGCCGTGGGCGACGCTGCTGACCATGGCGGTGATGGCGCTGGCGCTGACCCTGCCGCTGGGCCTGTCGATCGCCCTGGACAACCTCAAGCAGTTCGCCGGCAGCGTGCAGCAGTCGCGCGACATCAACGTGTTCCTGAAGACCGACGTCGACGCCGCCGCGGCGCAGACGCTGGCGCAGACCTTGCGCGGCCGCGCCGACGTGGCGGCGGTAACGCTGCGCACGCCCGCCGAGGGCATGGCCGAGCTGCGCGACAGCGCTGGCCTCGGCGAGGCGCTGGACGCGCTGCAGGACAATCCGCTGCCGACGCTGCTGATCGTCACCCCGGCCGCGGCCGACGACACGCCGCTGGCGACCGCGCTGACCGCGCTACCGCAGGCCGACCTGGTCCAGCACGACGCCCTGTGGCGCAAGCGCCTGGACGGCTGGCTGCATTTCGGCGAACGCCTGGTGCAGGTGCTGTCGCTGCTGCTCGGCGCCGGTGCGGTGCTGGTGGTCGGCAACACCGTGCGCCTGGACATCCAGTCGCGGCGCGAGGAGATCGGCGTGCTGCAGCTGCTCGGCGCCAGCGACGGCTTCATCCGCCGCCCGTTCCTGTACCTGGGCGCCTGGTACGGGTTCGGCGCCGGGGTGCTGGCGCTGGGCCTGCTCGCCGCCTCGGGGATGGCGCTGGGCCAGCCGCTGGCGGCGCTGGCCGACAGCTACGGCAGCCATTTCGTGCTGCATGGGCTGGACGCGCTGCATGCCGGCTTCGTCCTGCTCGGCACCCTGCTGCTGGGCTGGCTCGGCGCCTGGCTGGTGACCGGCCACTTCCTGCGCCAGACGCGGCCCACCGACACCTGAGGCGCACATGGCCGGGCACGAGCTCAAGCATCTGATCAGCGCCGCCCCCCGGGTGATGGTGGTCGATGGCTCCAAGCTGGTGCGCAAGCTGATCGCCGACGTGCTGCACCGCGAACTGCCCGACGTGACCGTGGTCGGCTGCGCCAGCATCGCCGAGGCGCGCGCCGCGCTGGAGGCCGGCCCGGTCGATCTGGTCACCACCTCGCTGGGGCTGCCCGACGGCGACGGCCTGACCCTGGCGCGCAGCGTGCGCGAAGCCGCCGGGCAGGCCTACGTGCCGGTGATCGTGGTCTCCGGCGACGCCCAGCAGCACCTGGTCGAACGCCGCTTCACCGAGTACGTCACCGACTACTTCGACAAGGCGCTCGGCCACGAGGCGCTGGCCACCTTCATCCGCGGCTACGTGCAGCCGCAGCCGGTGGCCGGCGCCACCGTCCTCTACGTCGAGGACAGCCGGGTGGTGGCCGAGGCGACCAAGCGCATGCTCGAACGCCAGCACCTGCACGTGGTGCACGTGCTCAGCGCCGAGGACGCGTTCGCCCTGCTCACCGCCGAGTCGCTGGGCCGCACCACCCGCCGCATCGACCTGGTGCTGACCGACGTCACCCTCAAGGGCGAGCTCAACGGCCGCGACGTGGTCCAGCGCATCCGCGTCGACTTCGCCTACGGCAAGCGGCGCATGCCGGTGCTGGTGATGACCGGCGACAGCAATCCGCACACCCAGTCCGAGCTGCTGCGCGCCGGCGCCAACGACCTGGTGCAGAAACCGATCGAAGAGCGCCTGCTGGTCACCAAGGTGCTGTTCCAGTTGCGCCTGGCGCGGCTCGACGAGATCGCCGTGACCTTCTGACCGATGTGATGTCCCGAGCCTGGAAGCGATGAGCAACAACGAAGACGAAAGCCGGATCCAGCTGGAACCGTCCTGGAAGGCGCAGGTCGGCGACTGGCTGCTGCGCCCGGAGATGCGCGAACTGGCCGCGTTCCTGCGCCAGCGCAAGGCCGCCGGCGCGCGGGTGTTCCCGCCGGGGCGGCAGATCTTCGCCGCCTTCGATGCGACCCCGTTCGAGCGGGTGGAAGTGGTGATCCTCGGCCAGGACCCGTACCACGGCTACGGCCAGGCGCACGGGCTGTGCTTCTCGGTGCTGCCGGGGGTGCCGGTGCCGCCGTCGCTGCTGAACATCTACAAGGAGATCGAGGACGACCTCGGCATCCGCCGGCCCGACCACGGCTGTCTGCTGCCGTGGGCGCAGCGCGGCGTACTGCTGCTCAACGCGGTGCTGACGGTGGAGGAAGGCCGTGCCGGCGCGCACCAGGGCAAGGGCTGGGAGGGCTTCACCGACCACGTCGTGGAAACCCTCAACCGCGAGCGCGAGGGCCTGGTGTTCCTGCTCTGGGGCAGCTACGCCCAGGCCAAGGGCAAGGTCATCGACACCCGCCGCCACCGTGTGCTCAAGGCCCCGCACCCCTCGCCGCTGTCGGCGCACCGCGGCTTCCTCGGCTGCAAGCATTTCTCCGCTGCCAACGAGTACCTGCGGCGGCGCGGCGCGACCCCGATCGACTGGAGCCTGCCGCCGCGCGCGGAGCTGGAGGCGGCGCTGCGCGGCGCCTGAACCCCGGTTGGACGGCACGCCGCTGTCGCCTGGCGTGGACGCCATTTTCGCGAACCGGCTGCTACTTTGGCGGTCAGAGAACGGGATGACGATGCGTCCCGATTGTTTCAACGGCTTGTGATGCAGTGTCATTCCTGATTCATATGTTGCATAAACAGAACACAGGAACTTTTTACTGTACCCAGCAGTCCAATTAGTAGACTGCTAAGATGAGCCCTATGAGCCAGACTCTTACTTCCAACGCATTGGTTGCCAACAACCTCCCGATCCCCAGTCCGCTCGGTTCGCTGGATGCCTATATCGGCGCCGTGCACCAGATCCCGGTGCTGACGTCCGACGAGGAACACGCACTGGCGGTGCGCTATCGCGACCAGGAAGACCTGGACGCGGCCCGCGAACTGGTCCATTCCCACCTGCGCTTCGTGGTGCACGTGGCCCGCGGCTACAACGGCTACGGCCTGCCGCTGGGCGACCTGATCCAGGAAGGCAACATCGGCCTGATGAAGGCGGTCAAGCGTTTCGACCCGGAGATGGGCGTGCGCCTGGTCAGCTTCGCGGTGCACTGGATCCGTGCCGAGATGCACGAGTACATCCTGAAGAACTGGCGCATCGTCAAGGTCGCCACGACCAAGGCGCAACGCAAGCTGTTCTTCAACCTGCGCAAGTCCAAGACCCGCCTGGGCTGGATGAACGCGGCCGAGGTCACCGCGGTGGCCAAGGACCTCAACGTGTCCGAGCGCGAGGTGATGGAGATGGAGTCGCGCCTGTCCGGTCGCGATATCGGCTTCGATGCGCCGTCCGACGAGGACGACGACCACGCGCCGCCGTCGCCGGCCGCGTATCTGATGGCCAACGAGGAAGATCCCTCGCAGGCCTACGAACGCGCCGACAGCGAGGACAACCAGCTGCAGTTGCTGCGCGAAGGCCTGGCGGAACTGGATGCGCGTTCGCGCGACATCATCAAGCGCCGCTGGCTGGATGCCGACAGCAAGATCACCCTGCAGGAGCTGGCCGACGAGTACGGCGTGTCGGCCGAGCGCATCCGTCAGATCGAGGCGAATGCGCTGAAGAAGATGAAGGCGCTGTTCGTCGCCTGAGTCGCCTGCGGCGGTCAGTAGCAACGCACGAAAGGCCCGGCACTGCCGGGCCTTTTCTTTTGTCTCTGGGCGGCACCGTGGAGCGGCGACTGCCGATTGCGCAAGCGCAACCGCGCGCGCGTGACGCTGGGCTAGGACTCCGGCGGACGCGCCACCGGCAGGTGCCAGCCGTAGCGGATCGCCATGAAGCGCAGGCCGAAGCACAGCACCGCGCCCACCGCCAGGCCCCAGGGCTGCGGGAGGTGCAGCACCTGCGCGGCGGCGACCACGCCGCCGCCGAGCAGGGCCGCCACCGCGTACAGTTCGGCCTGCAGCACCACCGGCGTGCGCGCCACCAGCAGGTCGCGGACGATGCCGCCGCCGATGCCGCTGAGCATGCCCAGCAGCGGCGCGCTGAGCGGGCCCAGGCCGAATGCCAGTGCCTTGCTGGTGCCGTACACCGCGAACAGCGCCAGGCCCATCGCGTCGAAGATCTGCACCGGATTGCGCAGGCGCTCGACCGTGTGGTGACGGTAGAAGGCCAGCAACCCGGCCAGGCAGGCGACGCCGAGGTAGCGCACGTCGGCCAGCGCTGCCGGCGGGGTGGCGCCGATCAGCACGTCGCGGGCGATGCCGCCGGAGACCGCGGCCGCGCACGACAGCACCAGCACGCCGAACAGGTCCAGGCGATGGCGCACGCCGACGGTGGCGCCGCTGATCGCGAACACGAAGGTGCCCAGCAGGTCGAGCAGGAACAGGAAGGTCGCCAAGACGGGCACTGCGCCGCAGCAAAAAGGCCGGCTAGGATCGCAGCCCGACCGTGCAGTGTCACCTGTCCGCGGGCGGCGCGGCCTGCGCCTGCGCTTCCTCCGCTGCCGGCGGATCGCCGAGGATGATCCGCGCGGCGCGCTGGTAGCTCCAGTAGGCCCAGGCCCAGTTGAGCAGCACCACCACGCGGTTGCGGAAGCCGATCAGGAAGAACACGTGCGCGGCCAGCCAGAACCACCAGGCCAGCACGCCGGAGAGCTGCAGCCGGCCCAGGTGCACGATCGCGGCCATGCGCCCGATGGTGGCCAGGTTGCCGTAGTCGGCATAACGGAACGGCACGCTGGCGGTGTCGCCGCGCAGCCGCCGGCGCAAGGTGTCGGCGACGTGCCGGCCCATCTGCTTGGCCGCCGGCGCCACCCCGGGAACCGGACGGCCGTCGGCCTGCTGCACCTCGGCCAGGTCGCCGGCGACGAACAGCTCCGGATGGCCGGGCACGCTCAGGTCCGGCTGCACCTGCACGCGGCCGCTGCGGTCCAACGGCGTCTGCAGTGTCTTCGCCAGCGGCGAAGCGGCCACGCCGGCGGCCCAGACCACGGTGCGCGCCGGTACGAAGGTGCTGCCGAGACGATAGCCATGGGCGTCGATCTCGGCGACCGGCACCCCGGTCAGCACCTCCACGCCGAGCTTTTCCAACTGCTTCTGCGCCTTGGCCGACAGGTGTTCGGGGAACGAGGACAGCACCCGCGGCCCGGCCTCGATCAGCCGCACCCGTGCCTCGGCCGGGTCGATGCGGCGGAACTCGTGTTTGAGCGTGTGCCGGGCGATCTCGGCCAGGGTGCCGGCCAGCTCGACGCCGGTGGGGCCGCCGCCGACGATGGCGAAGCTGAGCCAGGCCGCGCGCGCGGCGGGGTCGGTTTCCGCTTCGGCACGCTCGAACGCCAGCAGCAGGTGCCGGCGCAGCTGCAGCGCGTCGTCCAGGGTCTTCAGGCCCGGCGCATGCGCCGCCCAGTCGTCGTGGCCGAAATAGGCGTGGGTGGCGCCGGTGGCGACCAGCGCATAGTCGTAGTCCAGCGCCTGGCCGTCGGCCAGGCGCACCTGCCGCGCCTGCTTGTCGATGTGGACGACTTCGCCCAGGCGCACTTCGACATTGTCCTGGTGGCGCAGGATCTGCCGCAGCGGCGCGGCGATGTCCGGCGCCGACAGGCCGGCGGTGGCGACCTGGTACAGCAACGGCTGGAACAGGTGATGGTTGCGGCGGTCGATCAGGGTGATGCGCAGCGGCGCCTTGGCCAGGGCGCGGGTGGCCCACAAGCCGGCGAAGCCACCGCCGACCACGATCAGGTGCGGCACGCGTGTGTCGTCCATGCAGGACTCCAGGAGGGGGAGGGGAGCGGAGGTGTCCGATGTCGGCGTGGCGGTCGTGAGCGCGCGTGGCGCACCGATCCGCGGAAACGCGCGCGGCCAGTGGGGCGCTGCGCGATCGTCGAGGGCCGGACCTGCATGCTCGTATAGTAGCGCGATGCAAAGCGCGGTCAGCGACACGGAGGACGCACGGTCATGTCAGCGACAGTGAAATCGCGTGTGTCGGTGTCGCCGCAGGCGCCGTTGCCGTCGCGCTGGCGCAGCCTGTTGTTCTGGGCCAAGACCCGCGCGCTGCAAGGACGCCGCGCGCTGCGCGATCTGCGCGACGGACCACGCAAGCATCGCCGCGATGGCGGCCTTGCGATCGCCGATGGCACTTCCGCCGAATCGGTCACCGCGCTGTGGCCCGCCAGCGAGGAGACCGCGCCGCAGTTGGTGGCCGGCAAGATCCACAACCTGCGGCTGGCCGCGCGTGCGTTGCATGGCGTGGAGGTGCCGGCCGGTGCGACCTTCAGCTTCTGGCGCCAGCTCGGCCGCGCCACCCGCCGCCGCGGCTTCGTCGCCGGCCGCGAACTGCGCGAGGGCTGCCTGGTGCCGTCGATCGGCGGCGGCCTGTGCCAGTTGTCCAATGCGATCTACGACGCGGCGCTGCGGCAGGGCCTGGAGATCGTCGAGCGGCACCGCCACACCCAGGTGATTGCCGGATCCTTGGCCGAGCGCGACCGCGATGCGGTGGTGTTCTGGAACTACGTGGACCTGCGCCTGCGCGCCGCCGCGCCGTGGCGGCTGGAGGTATGGCTGGACGGCGAGGCGTTGCACGTGCGCATCCGCGGCGGTGCCGCGATGCCGGCAGCGTTGCCGTTGCCGCCGCTGCAGCGACGCACCGCGCCGGCCGGCATCGACGCCGCCAACGACTGCACCCGGTGCGGCCGCAGCGCCTGCCATCGCCATGTGGCGGCGGTCCCCGACGGCCTGCACCGTACCTGGCTGGTCGACGAAGACTGGCCGGAGTTCGCCGAGGACCGCCGACGCCGGCAGCAGCCCGGCGACCGGGTGCTGGCGCTGCCGCGTACCAGCGTCGCGACCTTGCACGCGGCGCTGGCGCGGCGCTGGTGGTTGTGGCGCGGCATGCCGTTGCCGCAGGCGCGCCTGCGTGCGCAGCGCATCCGTCTGCAGGCGCTGCGGCGCCGGTTGGCAGCGCGCGACGTCGATCTGGTGGTCCCGCAGAGTCTGCTGCCGGAGCTGTGGATGGCCGGCGAGTTGCAGGGGCGGCGCTGGGACGTGTGCATGACCGCCTTGCCGATGCACCTGCTGCAGGCGCGCCTGGACGTGGCCGCGCAGCGGCATCCGCACAGTCCCACCCTGCGCGATTTCCGCGCCGATCCGGCGCTGGTCGAGGCCGAGCGTGCGGCACTGGCACAGGCGCGGCACTGGATCACGCCGCACCGCGCACTGCTGGCGCTGGCCGGCAGCCGCGGTCTCGCGCTGGAATGGCGACGGCCGGCGCTAACGGCGGCCGCGGCGGAGCACGCGGCCGTCAACGCGGACACCGTACCGCGGGTGCTGCTGGCGGCCTCGGCGCTGGCGCGCAAGGGCGCCTACGAACTGCGCGAGGCGGTGCGTGGCTTGCCGGTGCTGTTGCTGCTGCCGCCCGGCGCGCAGGAGACGCCGGATTTCTGGAACGGCATTGCGGTGCAGCGGGTCGCTTCGATGGCCGAGGGCGTACGCGCGGCCACGCTGGTGCTGCTGCCGGCCTGGATCGAACAGCAGCCGCGCGGCCTGTTGCTGGCCATGGCGCTGGGCAAGCCGGTGATCGCCACCGCCGCCTGCGGTCTGTCCGCGGACGACGGCGCGTGGCGTTGCGTGGAAGCAGGCGACAGCGCCGCGCTGCGTGCGCAGGTGGTCGACGCCTTGGGCCTGGCGGGTTGAGCGAAACCCGAGGGCGTTGCGGGCGCCTGCAGGCCAGGGTCTGCCATGCACGACGGTCACATCAATTGCTCGGCGACGCGTCGTTGCTCTAGCGGTGTCTTGCAGGACGCGTCGCCGCCTCAGTACAGATCCTGCGGATCCACATCCAGCGACCAGCGCACGCGCCGTGCCTGCGGCAGTGCGTGGATCGCCGGCACCGCCGCGTCCAGCAATGCGTGCAGTGCGCGCCGCGTACTCGCCGAGAGCAGCAACTGGGTGCGCTGGAAACCGGCGCGGCGCGGCATCGGCGCCGGCATCGGGCCGAAGCGCTGCACCTCGTCCTGCACCGGCAGCAGCGCGCGCACCGCGGCGAGGAAGGCGTTGGCGTGTTCGACCTGCTTGGCCTCGGCGCGCAGCAGCGCCAGGTGCGCGAACGGCGGGAAACCCGCGGCCTCGCGTTGCTCCAGCTCGGCGGCGGCGAAGGCGTGGTAGCCGCCGTGCACCAGGGTCTGCAGCAACGGATGCGCGGGGTGGTGGGTCTGCAGCCAGACCTCGCCCGGGCGCGCGGCGCGGCCGGCGCGGCCGGCGACCTGGATCAACTGCTGCGCCAGCTTCTCGCTGGCGCGGAAATCGGCTGAGAACAGGCCTTCGTCGATGCCCACCACCACCACCCGGCTCAGTTGCGGCAGGTCGTGGCCCTTGGCCAGGATCTGCGTGCCGACCAGGATGCCGGGGGCGCTGCCGAGCGTGGCCAGCTGCGTCTCCAGCGCATCGCGGCGCTGGGTGGTGCCGCGGTCGATGCGCAGCACCGGGACGTCCGGGAACGCCTGCACCAGGCGCTCTTCGAGGCGTTCGGTGCCGATGCCCTGCGGCTGCAGGGCCAGGCTGCCGCAGTCCGGGCAGGCCAGCGGCGCTGGCTGGCGCGCGCCGCAGTGGTGGCATTGCAGGCGCCGGCCGCCGGCGTGCACGGTCATCGGCGTGGCGTGCAGCGGGGTGCTGCAGCGCTGGCACGGTGCGGTCCAGCCGCAGTCGTGGCACAGCAGCACCGGCGCATAGCCGCGGCGGTTCTTGAACACCAGCACCTGGCCGCCCTCGGCCAGTGCCGTGCCGATGCCGGCCAACACCTCCGGCGACAGCCCGTCCTGCAGCGGGCGCTTGCGCACGTCGAGCACGCGCACCGTCGGCGGCTTGGCGTCGCCGGCGCGGCGGGTCAGGCGCAGGTGCGCGTAGCGGCCGCCGGCGGCGTTGTGCAGGCTCTCCAGCGACGGCGTGGCGCTGCCCAGCAGCACCGGCACGTCCAGCGCCTTGCCGCGGATCAGGGCGAAATCGCGGGCGTGGTAGCGGATGCCGTCCTGCTGCTTGTAGCTCCCGTCGTGTTCCTCGTCGACCACGATCAGCCCCGCCTGTGGCAGCGGCACGAACACCGCCGAGCGGGTGCCGACCACCACCTGCGCCTCGCCGCGCCACGCGGCGGTCCAGACGCGGGCGCGTTCGTTGTCGTTGAGGCCGGAATGCAGCGCATGCACCGGCACCCCCAGGCGGGCGCGGAAGCGGGCCAGGGTCTGCGGGGTCAGGCCGATCTCCGGCACCAGCACCAGCGCCTGGCGGCCGCGCGCCAGGCAGGCGGCGATCGCCTGCAGGTAGACCTCGGTCTTGCCGCTGCCGGTGACGCCGTCGAGCAGGAACGGCGCGAACCCGGCGGCGGCGACCACCGCGTCGATGGCGTTCTGCTGTTCTGCATTGGGCACCGGCCCGGGCTGCGGTTGCGGCGCCGCCATGCTGGCCGGCACGGCGATGCGTTCGGCGTGGCCGCGCTTGGCCAGCGCCCGCGCGGCGCTGCGCCAGTCGTCCATCGCCTGATCCAGCCGGTCCTCGTCCATGGCGCCGTCCGCCAGCAGCGCGGCGAAGCGGTGCGGGCGCGTGCCGGGGCGGGCACGGTGGCTGGCGCCGGCCTCGGTCAGGCGCCAGGCCCAGGCGTGGGTGTCGGGCAGCGGTTCGCCGCGGCGCAGCGGTACCGGCAGCGCCGTGGCCAGCACCTCGCCCAGTGGCGCGTGGCTGTAGCGCGCCAGCCAGCGCAGCGACTCGGCCAGTTCGCCGTGCAGCAGCGGCGCCGGGTCCAGCCAGGCCAGTGCCGCGCGCAGGCCCTCCGTGTCCTCGACCTGGCCGATCGCCGCCACCACGCCGCTCAGTTCGCGGTTGCCGAACGGCACCTGCACGCGGCGGCCGACATCGCCGTCGGCGACCGTGCCGCCGGGCGGTGGCAGGTAGTCGAACAGCTGCGGCAGCGGCACGGGCAGGGCGACGCGGAGCGTGGCGACGGGGGAGGGCATCCACCTAGTCTAGCGGTCGCCGCAAGCGCGTCCCGGGCGCCAGGAGTTGCGTGCGATTGCTGCCCGCAAACTGATAAACCGGTCGTAAATAGCTGCCCCGCTTGGAGAATCGAATTTATCCACACGTGCTGTGGATAAAGCTGTGCATGACCGGCATGCTCCACGCCGTGAAGACGGACTCACAAGCCTCTGCAACGAGTTGGACAAAAAAGCGCCAATCGCATTTGTTCTTTATAAAACAACGAGTTGGCCGTGAAACACGAATGCAACATGGTTTGCCGGGGGGCTTGACAAGACCTGTCCCAGGCCAATCCTGGCGCTGTGCACAACCTGCCGCCGCCGTGGCCGTGGATGAGCCGATCGGGGCGCTGCTGTCAAGCGCGCGGTGTGGCGGCTGTCTCGCTATCATCGCGCCGATGATGGAGTTCCGATGACCGCCACGTCCCCTTCCGACGGCGTGGCCGCACCGCCCGCCCTGGCCGCGTTCCTGCGCGGGATCGAACGCCGCGCCGCGGTCCTGGCCGACCTGCAGAGCGGCCGGCCCGAACGCGGCACGCCGGCCCTGGCGGCGGCGATGCGGGCGTTCCGCAGCCACGCCGCGGCGCTGCCGATGGCCGACTGGCCGCTGCGATTCTGGAAGCTGCTCGGCGCGGTGCCGACCCTGCGCCAGGCCGATGCCGCCGAGGGCGCCTGGCCGGCGCCGTTGGCGCATCTGCGCACCCTGCAGCCGGCCGACCGCCTGGCGCTGCTGCTGCGCATCGTTGCCGGGCTGGACGAGCCGCTCGCCGCGCAGGTGCTGCAGTTGTCCACCGAGGACTACCAGCAGGCGCTGGCGCGGGCTTGCCCGCGCGACGCCGGTGGGCATCCGGATGCGGCGGGCTGGCGCGCGCTGGCCGATGCGGCGCAACAGTGCCTGCGCGACCTGCCGCCGGCGCGGCTGCAGGCCCTGGCGCAACTGCGCGATGCGGCGATCGCCGGCAGCACCGCCTCGCCGGCGCTGGCGCCGGCCAAGGCTTCTGCCCCTGCTGCCGCCGCCGCACGTCCGCGCCGCCGCGGGGCGCGCTCGGCCCTGCGCACGCGCCTGGCCGGAGCGGTGATCGCCGTCGTGGTCCTGGCCCTGGTCGGTACCGTGTTCTGGGACCGCCTGCCGTGGCACCGTTCCCGTGCCGCCGCCGCGGCCGGTGGCAGTGACGCGAGCCTCGCGCTGGGCGATACCGGCCCGGTGCAGGTGGAAGTGCTGCCGCCGGAATCGGACACCGCCAGCGCGCCGCCGCTGCCGGCCGAACCGCCGGCGCCGCTGCCGGAGCCGGCGATCTACGACCTGGATTTCTACGCGTGGTACGCGGCCGGCGCGCCGCCGCCGCGGATCGAACGCAGCGCCCCCAGCGCCGCCGAGCTGGCCGAGGCCGCCGAAAACCCGCCGGCCGCTGCCATGGCCCCGGCCATCGCGCCCGCCGCAGCGGCGAACACGCCACCGGCGCTGACCCCGGCGCAGTTACGCGCGCGCCAGGCTGCCTGGGACGCGCTGCCGGCGGCGGCGCAGGCGCGCCTGCGTCAGGTCGCCACGGCCTTCGCCGGCCTGCCGATCGAGCAGCAGCACAGCTTGCACGCGCAGTTTGCCGAGATGGACGCGCTGGAGCGCCACGGCTGGTTGCTCGGGCCGGAACTGGGCGCCGAGTTCTGGGCGCTGCAGCCGCTGCTGGGCTACGTGCCCGCGGCGCAGCGGCAGGCGCTGCTGGGGCTGCTGCGCAGCCTGCCGGCGGACCAGCGCGAGCATCTGGCGCTGCTGTCGCAACGCACCCCGCCGCAGGACCGCGCGGCCTTGCGCCGCGACCTGCTGGCGCAGGGCACCGACAGCCGCGGGGCCTGGTTGAAGCAGCGCGCCGCGCGCTGAGCCGCGGGTTCGGCGCTTGGGCTTTCCGGGTCCCCGGTCCCGGGCCCCGGGTCCCGGCTCTTCTGCAGTGATCCGCCGCAGCGGGTAGAATGCGCGGCCTCCGCCACCCGGTGTCCGGCGCTGTCTGCGCGGCCGCAGTGGCGAGATCGCCAGAGTCTTGCAATGTTTTCGTCTTCCACCCCGGCCACGGTCCGGGGCCGCGAACTGCGCAGCACCGCGCAGCTCGCCCTGCCGCTGGTCCTGGGGCACGTCTCCACCGGCCTGATCAGCTTCGTCGACAATGTGATCGCCGGCCACCACGGCACCCGTACGCTGGCCTCGGTAACGGTCGGCACGGCCCTGCTGTGGCTGCCGATGATGATCCCGATCGGCACCCTGATCGCCCTGACCGCCTCGGTGTCGCATCTCGACGGCGCCAGGCGCCACGCGCAGATCGGCCCGCTGTTCCGCCAGGCGCTGTGGCTGTCGCTGGGCCTGGGCCTGCTGATGTTCGCGTTCCTGAGCGTGATGCCGATGGCGCTGCCGCAACTGGGCATCGCCCCGGAGATCGTGCCCGGCGCGCGCGACTTCCTGCTTGCGATCCGCTGGGGCGTGCCGGCGCTGGTGCTGTACTTCTGCATGCGCTACCTCAGCGAAGGCATGCACTGGACCCTGCCGACCATGCTGCTCGGCTTCGGCGGCCTGCTGCTGCTGGCGCCGCTCGGCTATGCGCTGACCTTCGGCCTGTGGGGCCTGCGCGAGCACGGCGCCGGCGGCCTGGGCATGGCCTCGGCGATCATGATGTGGGCGCAGGCGCTGTGCTTCGCGATCTACCTGGCGCGTTCCAAGCGCTTTGCGCCGTTGCGCCTGTTCGCGCAGTTCGAGGCGCCGGACCTGCACGCGATCGTCGGGCTGCTGAAGACCGGCTTGCCGATCGGCGTGACCATCCTGATGGAGGGCGGCCTGTTCATCGTCACCGCGCTGCTGATCGCGCGGCTCGGCGAGGTGCCGGCGGCCGCGCATCAGATCGCGATCAACGTCGCGCAGCTGTGCTTCATGGTGCCGATGGGCGTGGCCGAGGCGACCACGGTGCGGGTCGGCCGCGCCGCCGGTGCCGGCGATGCGGTCGGCGTGCGCGGTGCGGCCTGGGCCGGCTATGCGATCGTGCTCGGCACCCAGGCGCTGTCGGCGCTGGTGCTGCTGTTCGGCCACGACGCCATCGTCGGCGTGTACACCAGCGACCTCGCGGTCGCCGCGCTGGCCTCCACGCTGCTGCTGTATGCGGCCACGTTCCAGTTCCCCGATGGCCTGCAGGTGCTGTCGGCCGGCGCGCTGCGCGGCCTCAAGGACACCCGCGTGCCGATGCTGTTGGCCCTGTGCTCCTACTGGGGCCTGGGCATGCCGCTGGGCGCCGGCCTCGGCCTGTGGCTGGGCTGGGGACCGCAGGGCATGTGGATCGGCCTGATCCTGGGCCTGACCGCGGCCGCGGTGATGATGGGCGCGCGCTTCCGCTGGAGCAGCGCGCGGCTGCTGGCCGCGTCGGCGACCCCCTGACTTCAGACGCATGTGCGGCGCCTGACGCAGCCGGTATGCTGCGCAGGCGCAAGACGCCTTCCCTTCGGAGTTTTCCATGAACCAACCCGTGCGTCGCAGCCCCGTCGCCAACTTCTTCGTCGGCCTGTGGGATGTGATGAACTTCACCCGCCGGTTGATCCTCAACCTGGTGTTCTTCGGCTTCCTGTTGCTGATCCTGCTGGTGATGGTGTTCGCCATGGCGCGCGGCGACGGCGCCAAGACGCTGCGCGACCGCACCACGCTGCTGATCGCGCCGGAAGGCAAGCTGGTCGAGCAGTTCAGCGCCGACCCGGTCAGCCGCGCGCTGGCCAAGGCGATGAACGACAAGGGCGCGCAGGAGATCCAGTTGCGCGACCTGGTGCGCGCGATCGAGGCGGCCAAGACCGATCCGAAGATCGAGCGCGTGGCGCTGCGTCTGGACAAGCTGCAGCCCAGTGGCTTCGCCTCGATGCGCGAGGTGGAGCGCGCGCTGCAGGACCTGCGCAGCTCCGGCAAGCAGATCGTCGCCTACAGCGACAACCTGAACCAGTGGCAGTACCTGCTGGCCGCGCAGGCCAACGAGGTCTACCTGGACCCGATGGGCTCGATGACCCTGGAAGGCCTGGGCCGCTACCGCCAGTACTTCCGCGAGGGCCTGCAGGACAAGCTCGGCGTGGACGTGCACCTGTTCAAGGTCGGCGAGTACAAGTCCGCCGCAGAGCCCTATGTGCTCGACGCGGCCTCGCCGGCGTCCAAGGAAGCCGACCTGTTCTGGATGAACGACGTGTGGCAGCGCTACGTGGCCGACATCGCCAAGGCGCGCAAGCTCAGCGCCGAGCAGATCACCGCCGGCATCGACACCATGCCCGAGGGCGTGGCCGCCGCCGGTGGCGACCTGGCCAAGTTCGCCCTGCAGCAGAAGCTGGTGGACGGCCTGAAGACCCGCGAGGACGTCGAGCAATTGCTGACCAAGCGCGGCGTGGCCGACGACGATGCCGACACCGGCTACCGCAACGTCGACCTGGACGGCTACCTGCAGCAGTTGGACTTGCGCCGCTCGCCGGTGGATTCGCGGCCGCAGGTGGCGGTGGTGGTCGCCGCGGGCGAGATCAGCGGCGGCGAACAGCCGGCCGGCCGCATCGGCGGCGAGTCGACCGCGGCGCTGCTGCGCCAGGCGCGCGACGACGACGAGGTCAAGGCGGTGGTGCTGCGGGTGGATTCGCCCGGCGGCGAAGTGTTCGCCTCCGAGCAGATCCGCCGCGAGGTGGTGGCGCTGAAGGCCGCCGGCAAGCCGGTGGTGGTGTCGATGGGCGACCTGGCCGCGTCCGGCGGCTACTGGATCAGCATGAACGCCGATCGCATCTACGCCGACCCGTCGACGATCACCGGCTCGATCGGCATCTTCGGCATGATCCCCAACATCACCCGCACCCTGGACAAGATCGGCGTGCATACCGACGGCGTGGGCACCACCCGCTTCGCCGGCGCGTTCGACGTGACCCGGCCGATGGATCCGGCAGTGGGCCAACTGATCCAGTCGGTGATCAACAAGGGCTATGCCGACTTCACCGGCAAGGTCGCGCAGGCGCGCGGCAAGTCGGTGGAGGCCATCGACCAGGTGGCGCGCGGCCGCGTGTGGAGCGGTGCGCAGGCCAAGGAGCGCGGGCTGGTGGACGCGTTCGGCGGCTTCAAGGACGCGGTGGCCGATGCCGCTGCGCGCGCCAAGCTGGGCGGCCCGGACAAGTACCGGGTGCGCTATGTGGAGAAGCCGGCCACGCCGTTCGCGCAGTTCGTCGGCGGGTTCGCCGGCAGCCGCCTGGGTGTGTGGATGCTGAGCGACTCGGCGCTGGGCCATGCCCTGCTGGCGCGCAGCATGCCGGAGCTGGACACCCAGCTGCGCTTCGTCAAGGACGCGGCCGACACCCGTCCGGGCGCGCCGGTGAAGGCGCTGGCCTACTGCTTCTGCGGTCTGTGAGCCGGCACTGAGCCGATGGCGGCGCGCCCTCGCGGGCGCGTCGCCTGATCCCTGCAACGCCGGCCCCAGTGGCCGGCGTTTTTCATTGCGCCGTGGCGGCGTCGAGCGCGGCGTTCTGCGCCGCCGCGGCGCGGTCGAGCGTGGCCTGGGTCTGCTTGGCGCGGTCCAGCGGCTGGGCGATGGCGGTGCGCAACGCGCTGGCCTTCGGCGGTGGCGGTGCATCGGGCGGTTGCGGCGGCGTCGGCTTGCATGCGGCCAGCACTGCGAGCAGCGGCAATGCCAACGTCATCCTGCGCAGTGGTGCGGACATGGCGGCGACCTCCTCGAGGGTGGAGGTATCATCCTACGCCTCCCATGTGAGCACACAGGCACGCACATGCAGCACCGTTGGCGGCTGGACGGACAGACCGCGCTGATCACTGGCGCCAGTGCCGGCATCGGCCTGGCGATCGCACGCGAACTGCTCGGGTTCGGCGCCGACCTGCTGCTGGTGGCGCGCGACCTCGATGCGCTGGAAGCGGCGCGCGACGAGTTGCGCGAGGCCTTTCCCGAGCGCGAGATCCTGGCACTGGCCGCCGACGTCGCCGACGACGAGGACCGCCGCGAGATCCTGGACTGGGTCGAGGACCATGCTGACGGCCTGCACCTGCTGATCAACAACGCCGGCGGCAACGTCAGCAAGGCCGCGGTGGACTACACCGAGGACGAGTGGCGCGGCATCTTCGAGACCAACCTGTTCTCCGCGTTCGAACTGTCGCGTTACGCGCACCCGCTGCTGGCGCAGCATGCGGCCTCGGCGATCGTCAACGTCGGCAGCGTGTCCGGGCTGACCCATGTGCGCAGCGGCGCGCCCTACGGCATGACCAAGGCGGCGCTGCACCAGCTCACCCGCAACCTCGCCGCCGAATGGGCCGAGGACGGCATCCGGGTCAATGCGGTGGCGCCGTGGTACATCCGCACCCGCCGTACCTCCGGCCCGCTGTCGGACCCGGACTACTACGACCAGGTGATCGAGCGCACGCCGATGCGCCGCATCGGCGAACCGGAGGAAGTGGCGGCGGCGGTCGGCTTCCTGTGCCTGCCGGCGGCCAGCTACATCACCGGCGAATGCATCGCGGTGGACGGCGGCTTCTTGCGCTACGGGTTCTAGCGGTTCAGTCGCTGCATGGCGGTTGCGCGCGCGGTGTGCCAGGCGAAAGGCGCTGCGCAGTTCGTTCGGGCGATACGTCGTCGGGACTGAAGTCCCTCCCACAAGCGTGCACGCTCTCCGTGGTGGAACGGTTCTCGTGCCTGCCGGCGGCCAGCTACAGCACCGGCGAATGCATCGCGGTGGACGGCGGCTTCTTGCGCTACGGGTTCTAGCGGTTCAGTCGCTGCATGGCGGTTGCGCGCGTGCAGGGCACCAGGCGAAAGGCGCTGCGCAGTTCGTCCGGGCGATACGTCGTCGGGACTGAAGTCCCTCCCACAAGCGTGCACGCTCTCCGTGGTGGAACGGTTCTCGTGCCTGCCGGCGGCCAGCTACATCACCGGCGAATGCATCGCGGTGGACGGTGGCTTCTTGCGCCACGCGTTCTAGCGGTTCAGTCGCTGCATGGCGGTTGCGCGCGTGCAGGGCACCAGGCGAAAGGCGCTGCGCGGTACGTCCCGCGATGCGTCGTCGGGACTGAAGTCCCTCCCACAAAAGTGTGCGCACTCAGGGTGTTGGACCGGCCATGGCGGCGAGCGCAGGCGCCCATCCGCCGCGGGTGCGACTGAACCGCGTCAGGGCGAGGTCGTCCGCTCCGGCTCAGGCTGATCCGGCGCACCGCAGTTGCTGCCCTCGAGCAGGTGCTGGCGACGTTCGAACTCCGTGTGCAGCGCCTCGGCATGGTCCGGCACGGCGAAGCGCCAGTGCGTTTCGGCTTCGGCCACGTAACTTTTCCAGGCCTCGCATAGCTGTTCGGTGGGCAGTGGCTGGCACTGGTCGCGCAGCACTTCGCAGGCGCTGCCACCGGCTTGGTTGGGGCCGCCGTCCAGGTCGGTCGTGCTCAGTGGGACGCAACGCGGCGGCGGTTCGGCGACCTCGCCGATGTAGGACTGCTGCTCGCGCGTGGTGCAGGTGTACAGCGGCGGCGGTGGCAACATTGGTAGCGGTGGCGGTACAGCAGCCGTGGTGTCGGCCGGGGCCGATGCGTCCGCAGGCGTGGCGGCACTCTTGGTGCTCGGAGGCGACGATGAAGCAGGCTTGGCGGCGAGCGTGCTCGGCAGTGCGGCGCTGCTGACGCCTTGCATGACCTTCTTCTGCTGGCGCATGCCCTTGGGGCAGGGTGCGTTCTGGATGGTCAGGTTGTCCTGCGCGTCGGTGCAGCGATAGAACACCACCGGTTCGGCGTACGCGGCGCCGGCGCAGCTCAGCGCCGCGGCGAGGCAGAGGGCGCGGCGCATCAGCTGCCGCCGCAGTCGCGCGCCAGGCGCGCATCGATGCCGCGCTGTTCGGTTTCCATCGCACGGCGCTCGCTCTGCAGCGCGCTGTTGTAGCGACGGATCAGTTCCCAGCGGCGGTCGCTCAGGCGTGCGCAGACTTCCTGCTCGGGCAGTGCCGTGCAGGTGTCGCGAATCATCGTGCTGCCGGCCGGCACGATCATGCCGGCGCCGGCGGCCACCCCCGGCGGCGGTGGTCCGGGCGGGCGCGGGCCACCGTGCGGAGGCGGTCCCGGCGGGCCGGGCGGACGGCCATCGGGGCCACGCCCGGACGGCCGCGCGTACGGGCCCTCGGCGTAGCCATAGGCCCACAGTGGCACCCAGCGCGGATTGCCGGCGTTGTCGTCGCTGGTGTAGCGCGCGCCTTCCGGGGTCACGCACTCGTACATCGGCTGCGGCGGCTGCACGGTGACGATGCGGAGTTCGCGCTGCGGCAGCGGCGCCGGGGAGGCGTCCGCGCGTGCCGGATCGGTGCTGATGGTGGTAGTCGGCCGCGGCGGCGGGTCGCGCGGCCGCTGCATGTCCAGCACCTGCTGCTGGCGCGCGTTCTCGCAGGGGGCGTTTTGCAGGCTGACCGCGCCGGAGGCGGCGATGCAGCGGTAGATACGCACCGACGTGTTGCCGCCATCGCTGCTGATCGTCTGCGTCTGTTGCGCCCAGCCGGCGCCGATCCAGGGCGACAGGCTCAGCAGCAGCAACGGGCGGAGAAGGAGGCGCATGCGCGCATCTTGCGCGCCTTGGGCGGCCAGGGAAAGGGTGGTGGGTGTGGGATTCGGGACGATGGTGTTGCGACAGTGCCGACGTGTTGCTCTGTCTATCCGAGGCTGCGCCCGTACCCTCATCCGCTCCGTGGGGCACCTTCCCCCGAGAGGGGGCCATGGTCCCGAGGGGAGAAGGAGAAGCCAAAGCCCCTCTCCCACCGGGAGAGGGGTTGGGGTGAGGGTGCGGGCGCGAAGCGCCACGCCGAGCTGTCTATCCGAGGCTGCGCCCGTACCCTCATCCGCCCCTGCGGGGCACCTTCCCCCGAGAAGGGGGCCATGGTCCCGAGGGGAGAAGGGAGAAGCCGAAGCCCTCTCCCACCGGGAGAGGGGTTGGGGTGAGGGTCCGGTGCGCGAAGCGCCCGCGTTGATCCACCGCGCCGTTGCCGCCAGGCATCAATGCAGGGGACGGCGGCGGCGTCCCGCGCCGGAGGCCAGCGCCTCAGGCGCGCAGGATCTCGCCGCTGGCGGCGTCGCGGATCGGGGTGGGCTGGGCCAGGCCGCCGGTCTCGCCATCGATCAGGCCATCCAGGTCGCGCAGCACCAGCGGATCCAGTTCGCTGCGCTGCCGCGCCGGCGGCTCGCTGGCGCGGTTGGCGCTGGTCGACACCAGGGCGCCGCCCCAGGCCCGGCACAGGGCGGCCACCAGCGGATGCGCGCTGATCCGCACGGCGATGCCCTGGTGCGCGCCGGTGATCCAGGGCGGTGCGTGCGCGGCGGCGGGCAGGATCCAGGTGTGCGGTCCCGGCCAGCTGGCCAGCACCGCGGCCAGCCGGTCCGCCGGCAAGGCCGACAGGTCGAGCAGCGGGCGCAGCGGATCCAGTTCGGCAGCGACCACGATCAGGCCCTTGTCCACGGGCCGCTGCTTGATCCGCAGCAGGCGGGTCACGGCGGTCTCGTCGTGCGGATCGCAGCCCAGGCCCCACACGGCTTCGGTGGGATAGGCGATCACGCCGCCCTTGCGCAGGACGGCGACGGCATGGCTCAGGGACAGGTCGGTCATGCGCGCATCATGCGGCACGTCCTCGTCTAAGGACAATGAGGGTCGGTTGGGCGGGACTCGGGATTTTCGCAAGTCTCCGGCTCGCCGCTTTTCTGTGGGAGGGGCTTCAGCCCCGACGCCTTACCGATAACGCGTCGGGGCTGAAGCCCCCCCACGGAAAAACCGCGGTGTCGCGATCTTCAGGCGCTGAGAGACGCCGTGGGCACCGCGAGAAGCCGGCTCGGAGGCCGCGCTCGTCCTATCCGAGGGGGCGCATCGGGCCACCCTGGACCATCCGCAGAGCGGCTCAGCCGCCCTTGACCACGGTCTTCTTCGCTGCCTTCTTCACCGCTTTCTTGGCGGTTTTCTTCGCGGCTTTCTTGACTGCCTTCTTCGCTGCCGGCTTGGCCGCGGTGTCGGCGGCGGCCTTTTTCGCTGCGCTCTTCTTCGGCGCGGCTTCCTTCTTGGCGGCGGCCTTCTTGGCGCCGAAGCCCTTGCGCACCGGCTTGCCGGTTTCCTCCAGCAGCTTCTGCACTTCGTCCAGGCTCAGCGAGGCCGGCTCGCGATCCTTGGGGATCTTGCCGTTGAGCTTGCCGTCGCTGATGTACGGGCCGAAGCGGCCGTTGAGCACCTGGATGTCGCTGCCGGGGAATTCCTTGATGATGCGGTTGCGCGCGATCTCTTCCTTCTCCTCGATCAGGAACACCGCACGGGCCAGATCGATGGTGTAGGGATCGTCTTCCTTCTTCAGCGAGGCGTAGACGCTGCCGCGCTTGGCGAACGGGCCGAAACGGCCGATGCCGACGCTGACCTCCTCGCCCTTGTCCTGGCCGAGGCTGCGCGGCATCAGGAACAGCTCCAGCGCCTCCTCCAGGGTGATGGTGTGCATGCTCTGGCCCGGACGCAGCGAGGCGAACTTGGGCTTGTCCTCGGCGTCCTCGGCGGTGCTGCCGATCGCCGCGTACGGCCCGAAGCGGCCCAGGCGCACGCTCACCGGCTTGCCGGTCTTGGGGTCGGTGCCGAGCTCGCGCGCGCCACTGGCTTCGGCGCGATCGACCGATTCCTTCTTGTCTTCGACCAGCTCCTTGAACGGTTCCCAGAAGCGCGACATCAGCGGGATCCATTCTTCCTCGCCGCGCGAGACCGCGTCGAGCTCGTCCTCGAGCTTGGCGGTGAAGTCGTAGTCCACGTACTGGGTGAAGTGGCTGGACAGGAACTTGGATACCGCGCGGCCGACGTCGGACGGGCGGAAGCTGCGGCCTTCCATCTCCACGTACTTGCGGAACAGCAGGGTCTGGATGATCGAGGCGTAGGTCGAGGGACGGCCGATGCCGTACTCTTCCAGCGCCTTCACCAGCGCCGCTTCGGTGAAGCGTGGCGGTGGCTGGGTGAAGTGCTGCTCGGCCAGGATGCGTTCCAGCGGCACGCGGTCGCCGGGCTTCATCGCCGGCAGCTTGCGGCCCTCGTCCTCGTCCTCGGCGCTCTTGTTGTCCTTGCCTTCCTCGTACACGGCCAGGAAACCGGCGACGACCACGGTGGTGCCGCTGGCGCGGAACACGTGTTCGCTGCCGGCCGACAGGTCGACGCTGACGGTGTTGAGCGTGGCCGGGATCATCTGGCAGGCCACCGCACGCTTCCAGATCAGCTCGTACAGCTTGCGCTCGTCGTCGGTCAGGAAGCGGGCGACCTGGGACGGGGTGCGCAGCGCCGAGGTCGGGCGCACCGCTTCGTGCGCTTCCTGGGCGTTCTTGGACTTGGTCTGGTAGGTGTTGGGCTGGTCCGGCAGCGAGGCGATGCCGTAGTCGCGGGCGATCACGTCGCGGATCTCGGCCAGCGCGTCCTGCGACAGGTTGACCGAGTCGGTACGCATGTACGAGATCAGGCCGACCGTGCCTTCGTCGCCGATCGCCACGCCTTCGTACAGCTTCTGCGCGACCTGCATGGTCTTGCGGGTGGTGAAGCCGAGCTTGCGCGAGGCTTCCTGCTGCAGGGTGGAGGTGGTGAACGGCGGCGCCGGGCGGCGCTTGCGCTCCTTGCTGGCCACGTCGGTGACATGCAGCGCGCCCTGCGCGGCCTGCTGGATGCGCAGGCGCGCGGACTCGGCGGTGTCGCCGTCGGTGATCGTGAACTGCTCGAACTTCTGCCCGTCGAGCTTGATCAGCTTGGCGTTGAAGTGCTGCGAGGGATGCGCGCAGTCGGCGGCGATGGACCAGTACTCGCGGGCGATGAAGGCTTCGATCTCCTCCTCGCGTTCGACGATCATGCGCAGCGCCGGCGACTGCACGCGGCCGGCGGACAGGCCGCGCTGCACCTTGCGCCACAGCACCGGCGACAGGTTGAAGCCGACCAGGTAGTCCAGCGCGCGGCGCGCCTGCTGCGCGTCGACCAGGTCGCCGGCGATCTGCCGCGGCTGCGCCATCGCTTCCTTGATCGCGCGCGGGGTGATTTCGGTGAACACCACCCGGTGCAGCGGCTTGCCCTTGAGCAGCCCACGCTCCTGCAGGATCTCGGCGATGTGCCAGCTGATCGCCTCGCCCTCGCGGTCCGGGTCGGTCGCCAGGTAGATGTCTTCGGCCGCCTTGGCCGCCTTGGCGATGGCCTCCACGTGCTTCTCGTTCTTGTCGATCAGCGCGTAGCGCATCGCGAAGCCGTCGTCCGGATCCACCGCGCCTTCCTTCGGGATCAGGTCGCGCACGTGCCCATACGAGGCCAGGACGTGGAAATCCTTGCCGAGGTATTTGTTGATCGTCTTGGCCTTGGCGGGCGATTCGACGATGAGCAGGTGCTTGGACATGGCGGGTTGGGCTTCGATGGGCGTGGGCGGACGCCCTGGGGGCGGTAGGGTGGCGCAATTGCTCCGGTTAGTGAAGCGTTGCGGTCTTGCAGAGAAGCCGACGCCCGGGGCGCAACCCCCGGGCGTTCAGCTACGGCGCTTATTTATTAGTGGGCATGTCCGGCGCCCACTGTCAAGCCGGTGCCGGCCGGCCGGGTCGCCGTGCAGGTGGCAGTGCGGCTCCCGGAGCCTGCCGGACTCAGTGCCAGCCGCCCTTGGCGGCCATGCCGATCGCCAGCGCCACCAGCAGCACCACACCCGTCATCAGCAGGCCGAACAGCGACAGGATCACCACGGTGACCGTGCCCAGCTTGCGCTGCTGCCATTCCGGGTGGTCGGTGTAGGCCCACTTGTCCACCACGAGGGTGTCGCAGAGCATGTCGTGCAGGGCCTGCTTGCGCTCGGTGAAGGCCGCCATCAACAGGCCGATGCCCAGGGTCAGGCTGCTCAGCATGAAGCCGAAATAGCGGCCGACGCCGCGAGCCACGGTGATGCGGCTGCCGTCGGTGCGCACCACCTTGATGCCGACCGCCATCTTGCCCAGCGTGGCCTGCTTGGTGGAGGCGTGGAACAGGCCGTAGTACAGCGCCGAGATCGCCATCGGCAGCAGGTACAGCAGGAGCAGCATGACGATGCCGGCGGCGGTGGCGAAGTCGGGCTGCTTGCCGAAGCCGCTGATCCCGAAGAAGCCCAGCATCACCACGAACTGGATCACGTTGGCGACGATGCCGACCAGGAACGCGTCGATCAGGTAGGCGGCCACGCGCTTCCAGAAACCGGCCTGCACCACCTCGCCGCCGCCGACCACCCGCACACCGCCGTCGAGCACGGCGCTGGGCGCTGCGTAGGGCGATGTCGCCGTGGCGGGGGCGGTCCAGGCGTCGGGCACGGCCGGGGTCGGGGCGGGCGGCGGCACTTCTGCGCCGGCCTCCGAGAGGGCCGGCGCAGGGGCCGGGGCTGGCGCCTGGGTCAGGCCGAGTTCGTCGACGAACTCGGCCAGGGGGCGCCATTCGCTCAGGCCTTCGCGCCAGACCAGGGTGGACAGCCCGATCTCGCCGCGTTGGAAGCGCTGTTGCAGGTCGGCGGCCGCGAGCGGCCCATGGCGCTGCTGCGCCGCATCGGCGTAGTACCACTCAGTCATTCTTTTCCCCGGGAATTGCAGTCGAAAACGGTGCGCCGGTCAGCCGCCGCGGCAGTGGACCGGCAGGTCGCGGTCGTCCAGATCGGAACTGCAGTTCCAGGCGGACGTGCGCTCATCGTAGTCCAGCCACAGCGCTTTGCCATCCAGGCGCTTGTGCTCGGGCAGGCGCAGCGTGGCTTCCAGGCCGCAGTGGCCGTTGTCGAAGCGGCCGATCCGCACCTGCGCGATGGACGTGCCGGCATAGCTCTGCGGGGTGCCGAAGCCGGTGTCCCCGTTCACCGCGCAGCGGTGCTCCTGCGCGGCGAACGCGGCGATCTGGTCCTTCAGCGGCGCCAGGTCGCCAAGCGCCTGCGCGACCTTCGCGCGGGCCAGATAGTCCTGATAGGCGGGCAGGGCGATCGCGGCGGCGATGCCCAGGAACGCGACCAGCAGCACGCCGCCGACCGCGCCGACGATGGCCATGATCGCGCAGCCGGACAGGCCGCTGCGTGGCGCAGCGACGGCAGCCGGGCCCGCGGGAGCGGCTGCCTGGAGCGGCGGCGGCAAGGGGGGCGGAGCGGGCGCGTCGGGCAGGCCCAACTCGGCGGCGACCGCGTGCAGTGGCCGCCACTCCGGCAGGCCTTCGTGCCAGACCAGGGTCTCGCGCTGCAGGCGACCGTCGTGCAGGCGTTCCAGCAGGGCGGGCGCCGACAACGGGCCGTGCCGCTCGCGTGCGGCATCGACGTAGTACCAGAGCGTCGGGGAGGGAGTGTCTTCGTGCATCCGTGCGCGACCGTCAGCGACTCAGTGAACCGGCTCCGGCTCGTCGACGAACATCTGCGTTTCCATCCACGCGTACGCCGCCTCGGCACCGGGCTGGTTGAACAGCACCATCAGCACGACCCACTTCAGGTCGTCCAGGTCCAGCTCGTCCTGGTCCAGGGCCATGGCCCGGTCCAGCACCAGTTCGCGCTGGTCGCTGTCGAGGATGCCGTGTTGCTCCAGGAACAGCAGGAAGCCACGGCATTCCACGTCGAGCTTGTCCAGCTCCGGACCGTGGTAGATGCGGATCGGGCCATCGATGCGCGGCTGCGCCACGGCCGGGCGCTGGTCGGCCAGGGCGTCGAGCCAGTCGAACGCCTTGCTGATCTCGGTGGGGCTGAAACCGGCCTGGATCAGGCCATTCTGGAGGGAGTCGCGGTCGCGGACCGGATCCGCGTCTTCGCTGAAATAGTGTTCGAACAGGTACAGCAGGACATCCAGAATGCTCTCTTTCATTGCCCCTCGGCCTGCGTCGCGAGACGCTGTGGAGGTGAAGAAACTAGGGTTTGCGGGTGTAACGACCGCGTTCGACCGCCACGTAGCCATCCAGTTCCATGGCCAGCAGCATGGAGGACGCCGCTGCGGCCGTCAATCCGCTGCGTGCGATCACTGAATCCATACAGATGGGGTCGTGGCCCAGCGCCTGCCACAAGCGCTGGTAGTCGGGATGGGGAAAGGCCGGTGCGGCGGCGCGCGCGATGCTGGTTCCCTGTGTGGGGGCGTTCAGGCGCCCGCGCAAGGCGTCGGCGAGTTCGGCGGCCAGGGGCGCAACGCCTGCCAGTATTTCGTCGGCGCGTTCCACCAGCCCGGCGCCGTCGCGGATCAGCCGATGGCAGCCGCGCGCCAGCGGGTTGTGGATCGAGCCGGGCAGGGCGAACACCTCGCGCCCGGCCTCGGCGGCCAGCCGCGCGGTGATCAGCGCGCCAGAGCGGGTGGCCGCCTCGATCACCAGGGTCGCCAGGCTCAGCCCGGCGATGATCCGGTTGCGTGCCGGGAAATGGCCCGCCCGCGCCGGCGTGCCGGGCGGATGCTCGCTGACCACCGCGCCGCGTTCGGCGATCTGACTGCGCAGGGCGGCATGCTGGCGCGGGTAGGCCAGGTCGGGACCGGTGCCGACCACCGCCACGGTCAGCCCGTCCGCGCGCGACAGCGCTGCCCGGTGCGCGGCGGCATCCACGCCGCTGGCCATGCCGCTGGTCACCGCGAAGCCGGCCGCGGCCAGGGCCAGGGCGAAGCCATAGGCGTTGTCGCGGCCGCCGGCGCTGGGCGCTCGGCTGCCGACCACGGCCACGGCCGGGTGCCACAGCACCGAGGGGTCGCCGTCCACGTACAGCGCCAGTGGCGGGTTGGGCGTACGCCGCAGCAGGGCGGGGTAGTCGGCATCGTGGCAGCCGAGCAGGTGCCGACCTGGCTGCGCCAGCCAGCGCTCGGCGGTTTCCAGCGCGGTGCGGTCGGGCCGCTGCAGGGCGGCGATCTGCGCTGTATCCAGGCCGGCGGCATGCCAGCCGGCAGGACCGGCGGCCAGCGCCGCGGCCGGGCTGCCGTGCTGTTCCAGCAGCCGCCGGCGTGGGGCGCTGGCGCCGGCGGCCAGCGACAGGCGCAGCAGCGCCGGATCGGTGGGTGTGTGGACGGGGGCGGTGGCCGGACTGGACATGCGCTCAGCCTAGGCCGCACACGCAGACGGCGCCCTCGGGCGCCGTCTGCAATCGCTGTAGGGGGATGCCTTGGCGACGGGTCAGCGTGCGTCCGGGTGCTTGACGTCGTAGCCGATCCGGGTCGGCTTGATGCCGTCCATCACCAGCGCGTAGCTGACCTTGTCGAAGGTGCGGAACACCATCGCGTGTGCGGCGTACTCGTCCGGCAGCGCCACGGTGGTACCGCTGCCGCCGGTGAAGCCGTCGTCGGCGCGCGAGGTGTTGGGGTGGCGCACGCGGTCGTTGACCCGGGTGCCATGGCGCCACAGCGACACCACGGTGCCGTTGTCGATGCCTTCGCGGCGGCCGCCGGAGATGGCGATCACGTCGCGCGGGCCGGCCGCACTGAAGGCGTCGGCCACCGCCAGCACCCGCAGGCCGGCTGCCATCGCCTGCTCGGACGGCGGATGCGGCACGAACTGCAGGTCGTAGGGCTGCGCCTCGACCGGGATCAGGCGGTCGCCGGCACGCACTTCGCGGGCGTTGTCCTGCAGCAGCAGGCCGGTGGCCTGGCGGCCGTCGGCGGACACGCGGGCGACGGTGCCGATGTTGACCTGGGCCAGTTCGTAGCCGAGAGACTCGCGGCGCTTGTCCGGCGGCACGAAGGTCTGCCACAGGTTGCCGCTGCCGGGGATGCTGCGGCCTTCGGCGTCGAGGTCGTCGCTGAGCTTGGGCAGCAGGTAGCGCACGGTCGGGCGGACCACGGCGTAGCGCTGCCCCGTCTGGGCCTGGCCGAGGCCGACCGCGTAGACCAGTTGCCCGTCGGTGGCGCGCAGCCGGTTGTCTTCGGTGCCGACCACGTAGGGCAGGTTGTCGATGCGGTCGACCACGCGCAGGTTCTTCAGGAACGGCTCCACCTGCGCCAGCGGGATCGCGTCGATTGGCGCGTCCTGGCGCGGGCCCGGCTTGACCTCGGCGTGCGCCACCCGGTCCAGGTAGGCCAGGCTGAGCACGTCGCCGGGGTAGATCAGGTGCGGGTTGTGCACCTGCGGATTGGCCTGCCAGATCTCCGGCCACAGCCAGGGCTTGCCGAGGAAGCGCCCGGCGATGTCCCACAGCGTATCGCCCTTGCGCACCACGTAGGTGTCGGGGTGTTCGGCAGCCATGCTGGCGGAAGCAGCGTAGGTCGCCACGGTGAGCATCGCCACGGCGACGACCGTACGGAGTCGATTGAACATGAGCGCGGAGCCTGATTCCCCAACAGGTTCGCGCACTATAGTGCAGAACCCTGGTGCGGGCGCAAGCGCCGGGCGCAGAAACGGGTAGAATCCGCAGGTCTTGCCGAATCGTCCGGCGCCCCCATCTTGGGTACCGCTATGGCCCTGCTCCCCATTCTCGAATTCCCCGATCCGCGCCTGCGTACCAAGGCGGTGCCGGTCGACGCCGCCGAGGTCACCTCCGCAGCCTTCCAACGCCTGCTCGACGACATGTTCGAGACCATGTACGACGCGCCGGGCATCGGCCTGGCGGCCAGCCAGGTGGACGTGCACAAGCGCTTCATGGTCATCGACGTCAGCGAGGAGAAGAACGCCCCGCAGGTGTTCATCAATCCGCAGATCGTGCAGCGCGACGGCGAACAGGTGTACCAGGAAGGCTGCCTGTCGGTCCCCGGCATCTACGCCGACGTGACCCGCGCCGACGCCATCACCGTGCGCTACCTGGACCGCCAGGGCCAGCCGCAGGAACTGAGCACCGACGGCCTGCTGGCGGTGTGCGTGCAGCACGAGATGGACCACCTCGACGGCAAGCTGTTCGTCGACTACCTGTCCCCGCTCAAGCGCGAAATGGTACGCAAGAAGCTGGCCAAGGCGCGCAAGCACGTGGCCTGACGGCCGGGATTCGGCATTCGGAATGGGGGATTCGTCAGAGCGATCGGATCCCTTCCGGTCGCCGAGCCCCGCCGTTGCGAATCCCCACTCCCCAATCCCGAATCCCTGCCCAATGAAACTCGTCTTCGCCGGTACGCCGGACTTCGCCGTGCCGTCGTTGCGCGCGGCTGCGCAGCGCCATGAAGTGGTCGCGGTCTACACCCAGCCGGACCGGCCCGCCGGGCGCGGCCGCGGGCTGACCCCGTCGCCGGTCAAGCTGGAAGCGGTGGCGCGCGGCATCCCGGTGCTGCAGCCGCAGACGCTGCGCGCGCCGGAGACGCTGCAGGCGCTGCGCGCGCTGCAGCCGGACCTGATCGTGGTGGTGGCCTACGGGCTGATCCTGCCCAAGGCGGTGCTGGCGATCCCGACCCATGGCTGCTGGAACGTGCATGCCTCGCTGCTGCCGCGTTGGCGCGGCGCCGCGCCGATCCAGCGCGCGATCGAGGCCGGCGACAGCGAGACCGGGGTATGCCTGATGCAGATGGAAGCGGGGCTGGACACCGGCCCGGTGCTGCTGTCGCAGCGCACCCCGATCGGTGCCGACGAGACCGGCGGTCAGTTGCACGACCGCCTGGCCGCGCTCGGCGCGCAGGTGTTGGCCGACGGCCTGGGCCTGCTGCGCGCCGGCCTGCGCCCGGTGGCGCAGCCGCAGCCGCAGGACGGCGTCACCTATGCGCACAAGCTGGACAAGGCGCAGGCGCGGCTGGACTGGCAGCAGCCGGCGGCGCAGTTGGCGCGGCAGGTGCGCGCCTTCGATCCGTGGCCGGTCGCCGAGGCGGTGCTGGCCGGCGAGCGGGTGCGGGTGCGCGGCGCGATCGCGCTGGACCTGGCGCACGGGCAGCCGCCGGGCACGGTGCTGACCGCGTCCAAGCAGGGCATCGACATCGCCTGCGGCCAGGGCGCGCTGCGCCTGCGCGTGCTGCAGCGCGAAGGCGGTAAGGCGATCACCGCGGCCGACTACCTCAACGCACGCCGCGACCTGCCGGTCCTGGCCTGAGGCGTCGGCCATGCCTGCGTACGCCGCGTTGGGCCAGGCGGGCGCGGCCTTGGCCGCGTCCTCGCTGAGGTGTGGGCGGGCCACCGCTTCGCGCATCTCCGTCATCCCCGCGCGCAACCACGAAGCGGCATGCGCGCGAACGGATGACGCGTCCTGGAGCGTCTGCCGATGACCATGACGCCCATCGCTGCGTGGCCGCCGGGCGTGGCCCCGCGGGTGGTCGCCGCCCGCGTGCTGACGGCGGTGATCGACCGCGGTCGATCGCTCAAGGCCGAACTGGCCGCTGCATTGCCGACCCTGCCGGATTCGCGCGACCGCGCGCTGGTGGAGGCGATCTGCTTTGCCGTGCTGCGCCGCCGCCCGGCCTACGAGGCGGCGCTGCGGATGTGGCTGCAGAAGCAGTTGCCGCAGCGCGACGCCGAACTGCGCGGGCTGCTGCTGGCCGGCTTCGCCCAGCTCGATGCGCTGGGCCTGGCGCCGCACGCGGCGCTGTCGGCGACGGTGGAGGCGACGCGCGCGCTGGATCGGCCACGCCAGGCCGGGCTGGTCAATGCGCTGCTGCGGCGTGCGCTGCGCGACGGGCTGCCGGCGGTGGCCGCCGACGCGGGCTGGCCGCTGTGGCTGCGCGACGCGTTGCACGCCGACTGGCCGCAGCAGGCCGAGGCGATCTTCGCCGCCAGCCAGCAGCCGGCGCCGCTGTGGCTGCGGGTCAACCGCCAACGCGGCACCCGCGACGCCTATCTGCAGGAATTGGCCGCGGCCGGCATCGCCGCACAGGCGTCGCCGCTGCTGGCCGATGCCATCCGCCTGGACACGCCGATGGCGGTGAGCGCCCTGCCGGGCTTTGCCGACGGGCGCGTCTCGGTGCAGGACGGCGCGGCGCAGCAGGTCGCCGACGTGCTGGCGCCGACGCCGGGCGCGCGCGTGCTCGACGCCTGCGCGGCGCCCGGCGGCAAGTCCGCGCACCTGCTCGAACGCGATCCCGGTCTGCGCCTGACCGCGCTGGATGTGGATGCGCGCCGCCTGGCGCGGGTCGGCGAGACCTTCGCGCGCACCGGTGCCGGTGCGCAGGCGCACCTGCAGGTCGCCGACGCGGCGCAGCCGCAGGACTGGTGGGATGGCGAGCCGTTCGACGCGGTGCTGCTCGACGCGCCGTGTTCGGCCACCGGCATCGTGCGCCGCCAGCCGGACGTGCTGCTGCATCGCCGACGCGAGGACGTGATCGCGCTGCAGGCGCTGCAGGCGCGCCTGCTCGACGCCGCCTGGCAGGTGCTGCGGCCGGGCGGGGTGCTGGTCTACGCCACCTGTTCGCTGCTGCAGGACGAGAATGCGCGGCAGGTGCAGGCATTGCTGGCGCGGCAACCCGGCGCGGCGCTGGAGGACCCGGGCGTGGCCTGCGGGCATGCCTCCGGCGGTGGCCGCCAGCGCTTCCCCGGCGAACAGGACTGCGACGGTTTCTACTACGCGCGGTTCCGCAAGACGGCATGAACCGGCCCCGGTATCATCGCTTCCCATGCTGAAGACCCGCGCCTCCCGAGAGTTCTGGTTGTTGGCCATCCTGGCCGTGCTGGTGCTCGGCGCCGGCCTGGGCCTGCGCGATCCGCACCCGGCCGACGAACCGCGCTTCGCGCTGGTCGCCAAGCAGATGGTGGAGAGCGGCAACTGGCTGTTCCCGCACCGCGGCACCGAGCTGTACTCGGACAAGCCGCCGATGCTGATGTGGCTGCAGGCCAGCTTCTACACGCTGTTCGGCAACTGGCGGGTGGCGTTCCTGCTGCCGTCGCTGCTGGCCGGGCTGGGTACGCTGGCCTGCGTCTACGACCTCGGCCGGCGCCTGTGGACGCGTCGCGTCGGCATGTACGCGGCCTATGCGTTGCTGTTCGCCTTCCACTTCACCTACCAGGCGAAGAAGGCGCAGATCGACCCGCTGGTGGTGTTCTTCATCACCCTGGCCAACTACGCGCTGCTACGCCACTTGTTGCGCGGGCCGGACTGGCGGCTGTGGGCGCTGGGCTGGTTCGCCGCCGGGCTGGGCACCATCACCAAGGGCGTGGGCGTGCTGGCGCTGCTGATGCTGCTGCCGGCCGCGGCGGCGTCGCTGGCGCACTGGCGCGGTGTGCGGGTCGGCCTGCGCGATGCGCGCTTCTGGCTGGGGCCGCTGGCGTTCCTGGCGGCGGTGTCGATCTGGCTGGTGCCGATGGTGGTCACCGCGCTGTCGAGCAACGCGCCCGAGTACCACGCCTACCTCAACGACATCCTGTTCCGGCAGACCGCCGGGCGCTACGCCAAGTCCTGGGACCACGCGCACGGGCCGCTGTACTTCTTCGGGGTGATGCCGAGCATGTGGCTGCCGGTGCTGCTGGCGCTGCCGTGGGCGATCCCCGCCTGGGCGCGGCGCTTGCGCCGGCGCGATGCGCGCTATCTGCTGCCGCTGGCCTGGTGGGCGCTGGTGGTGCTGTTCTTCTCGATCCCGACCGGCAAGCGCGACGTCTACGTGCTGCCGGCGCTGCCGATGCTGTGTCTGGCGATGGGGCCGCTGATCCCCGGACTGTTGCGCAAGACCGGGGTCAAGCGCCTGCTGCTGGCGTTCACCGCGCTGCTGACGCTGGCGCTCGGCGGCGTCGGTGCGGCGATCCTGCTGGGGCATGGCTTCCGCGCGCGGATGATGGAAGACCGCGGCATCGACCTGGCCACGGTGCAGGTGCTGGCCTGGGTCCTGCTGGCGATCGGCCTGTGGGGCGTGGCCAGCCTGGCCATGTTCGCGCGGCGCCGCCCGGAACTGGCGACGGTCTCGACCCTGACCATGGTCTGGGCGATGGCCGGCTTGCTGGTGTACCCATTGATCAACATGTCCAGTTCCGCGCGCGGGGTGATGGAGTCGGTCGGGCGCCGCATCGGCCCGGATGCCGAACTCGGCCTGGTCGCCTGGAAGGAGCAGAACCTGCTGATGGCCGACCGCCCCGCGACGACCTTCGGTTTCGTGGTGCCGTGGGAAGAGCAACTGCGCCGTGGCATCGCCTGGCAGGCGCAAGCGCCGCAGCGGCGCTGGCTGCTGGTGCAGGAGGCGGCGATGCTGGGCTGCGTCGACCGTCACGCCAGTGTCCTGGCCGGCGTATCCAACCGACGCAACTGGTGGCTGGTCCCGGCCAATGCCGTGCATGGCCGTTGCGTGGCCACTCAGGAAGACTTCGATCGCCTGCGCGAGCAGGACAAGGATCGCCTCGAATGAGCCGCGCCCGCGCGTTGCGGCTGCGTGGCGCGGGTGCCGCTGAAGGCCAGCGTGCCGCGCGGGCCGGGGGGCACGCGTGCCGCCACGCCTGATCCGGGTCATCAGCCGCGACAACGGCGGCGGCCTCAGCCGCGACCTGCAGGTGGTCGCCGACCTGCTGCGGGAGACCGGCCGCTACCGCGTCGAGGTGTTGGGTTTCGGCACCGTGCGCATCGCCAACCGCCTGCGCGAACTGCGCCTGTTCCTGCGCAGCCTGCTGTTCGGGCGCGCCGACCTGCAGATCTTCCTGGAACGGGTGTATCCGCGCTGCCTGGGCAGTGGCCTGCGCAATGCCTTGATCCCCAACCCGGAATGGTTCCGGCACAAGTGGCTGCGCTGCCTGCCGCGCTTCGCGCAGGTGCTGTGCAAGACCCGCCAGGCCGAGCAGCGTTTTTCCACGATGGCGCCGAGCGCCTTCATCGGCTTTTGCAGCGACGATTGCTACCGTCCTGAGGTACCGCGCGAACGCGCCTGCCTGCACGTGGCCGGGCGCAGTTCGGCCAAGGGCACCGCGCTGCTGCTGCAGACCTGGGCGCGGCACCCCGAGTGGCCGCGGCTGACCGTGGTGCAGAGTGCCAAGAAGTCCCACCCGATCGAGGCCGAGAACATCGACTACCTGACCGGTTACCTGGACCAGCAGGAACTGCGGCGGCTGCAGAACGCGCACCGCTTCCACCTGTGCCCGTCCGAGGTGGAGGGCTTCGGCCACTACATCATGGAAGCGCTGAGCGTCGGCGCGGTGGTGGTGACCACCAACGGCGCGCCGATGAACGAGCTGGTGAGCGCCGAGCGCGGCGTGCTGATCGATCCGGTCGGCGAGGGCCCGGACAATTTCGGCGTGCGCTACCGGCTCGAGGCCGCCGGCCTCGAGCGGGCAATGGCGCAGGCGCTGGCGCTGTCGCCGATGCAGTGCGATGCGCTGGGCACCGCCGCGCGCGGCTTCTTCGAGGCGCGCCGGCGCGAGTTCGGCGAGCGCCTGCGCGCGGCCGTGGCCGACTTGCTCGGGGAGACCCCGCCGCCGGCCTTGCCAGCCAGCCGCGGCGCCGATCGCGAACAGGTCAGGCCGGGTTAGGGAAGCGCCCCGGATCATCGCCGACCACCCCATCCCCACGGCCTTCCCTCCTTGATGTCCCAGCCCATCGCGCCACGCCACGCCGTTTCCGCGTCCTCCCGCCAGGCCCTGGCCGAGCGTGGCGCGGCGCTTGCGCTGCTGTGCCTGCCGGCGCTGGTGATCAGCATGCCCAGCGGGTTGTTGCCGTTCGGCCTGCTGCTGCTGGTGACCAGCCTGCTGGCACTGCCGCAACTGCGCCAGGCGGTGGCGCCGATGCAGCCGTCGGTGCGCTGGTTGTGGATCCTGGCGCTGCTGGTGATCGGGCTGTCGCTGTGCTCGGTGCTGTACTTCGGCCAGCCGCTGAAGGACATCGACAACCGCACCCGCTTCCTGGTGCTGCCGTGGGCGGCGCTGTGGACCTATGCGCTGCGGCCGCCGCAGCGCCTGCTGTGGTGGGGCGCGCTGTTCGGCATCCTCGCTGCCCTGGTGCTGGCCAGCGTGCAGGTGTTGCAGGGCCAACCGCGCGCCGAGGGCTGGACCAACGCCATCGTGCTGGCCGACGTGGTGCTGATGCTGATGGTGCTGGCGGTGTTCTGCCGGCCGCGTGGACAGTGGCCGTGGGCCGTGGCCGCGGTGGTGGCCGGCGGCATCGTCATCCTGCTCAGCGGCAGCCGCGGCGTGTGGCTGGGCGTGCTGCTGCTGCTGGTGGTCAGCGCCCTGTGCCTGCGCTGGCGCGACAGCGCGACGCGGCTGATGATCCTGGGCGCGTGCACCGCGCTGGCGGCGGTGCTGGTGCTGAGCGTGCCGGCGCTGACCAAGCAGACCCGCCTGGCCGAGCTGCATCACGACGTGCAGCGCTACGAGCGCGGCGACAGCGATTCCTCGGCCGGCGCGCGCATCGAACGCCTGCAGGTGGCGGCGGCGACCTTCGTCGAGCACCCCGTGGTCGGGGTCGGCGTGGGCCGTTTCGACAACGCCATGCTGCGGCTGCCGGACTGCCGGAAGGCGTTCGTCGAGCGCTGCCACCTGGGCCATGCGCACAACGACCTGGCCGAGTGGAGCGCGACCCAGGGCCTGCCCGGCACCGTGCTGATCCTGCTGGTGTACGGCGTGCCGCTGTGGCTGCTGCTGCGCCTGTACCGGCGCCGGCCGCAGCCGCATTTCCATGGCGCCGCGGCGGCCGGGATCATGGTGGTGGCGGCCTACGTCCTGTGCGGCATGACCCAGTCGATGTTCGCGCACCAGGTGAGTACCGGTTTCTATGTATCGCTGGTCGGCGTGCTGATCGGGCTGGCCGCGCGCGAGGCGGAGCCGGCCCAGGGCGCTGAAGGCGCCGCGCGAAGCCGGTAGACTGCCGGTCCCGCATCGCCGGGCGGCGCGGCGCCTGGCGCCGGCCGCCGGCACCGTGCCTGACTTCCGGATACCGCGCGCCATGGCCGACGCCGCCGCGACCACCCTGCCGCTGAGCCTGGTGGTGATGACCTACAACGAGGCCGCCAACATCGCGCGCTGTCTGGACAGCGTGCCGTTCGCCGCCGACAAGCTGGTGGTGGACTGCGGCAGCACCGACGACACCGTGGCCATCGCCCGCGCGCACGGCGCGCGCGTGGTCGAGCAGGCCTGGTTGGGGTTCGGCCCGCAGCGCAACTTCGCCTCCACCCAGGCCGCGCACGACTGGATCCTGGTGCTGGACGCGGACGAATTCCTGTCCGACGCGCTGCGTGCCGAGTGCCTGGCGCGGTTGCCGCAGTTGCTCGCCGAGGACCGCGTGGATGCGGTGTGGCTGCGCCGCAGCACCTGGTACATGGGCGCGCCGATGCGCTGGTACAAACCCATGGTCGGCGAGCGCCTGGCGCGGCTGTACCACCGCGGCCGCGCGCGCTGGAGCGATGCGCGGGTGCACGAATCGCTGCGCTTCGACGGCGCCAGCGCCGAGTTCGCGCCGCCGTTCAACCATCTGCACAACCCGACCCTGGTGCACAAGCAACTCAAGGTGCTGCGCTACGCCGAACTCAAGGCGCTCGGCTGGCGCGACAAGCGCAAGCCGGTGAGAATGTGGCAGAGCCCGTTCGTGTTCGCCGGCGCCTTCCTCAAGGACTATCTGCTGCGGCTGGCCTTCCTCGACGGCTGGCGCGGCTTCGTGGTGGCGCAGACCGCGGCCAGCTACGCGCTGTACAAGCGCATGCGCTACTACGAAATGCAGATCAACCCGGCCTCGGTGGAGCAGGCGCGGGCGCAACTGCAACGGCACGATCTGGAGCACTGATGAGCAAGCACTATCTGCTGTACGGATCCGAGCGCTACGCGCTGGCGATCCTGCGCCCGCTGCAGGCGGCGATCCGCGCGCGCGGCGACGAGGCGGCGTGGTTCTTCGACGGCCCCGGCGCCGAGGATCTGAGCGCCGACGAGCGCCACCTGGCGACGGTGGAAGAGGTGCTGGCGTGGAATCCGTATGCGGTGATCACCTCCAGCAACGCGGTGCCGCATTTCTTCCCGGGCGTGAAGGTCGAGACCTTCCACGGCTTCGACGCCGGCAAGCCGCGGCACATCTACGTGCGTGGTTTCTTCGACCTGTACTGCACCACCGGCCCGCGCGACACCGCGGCGTTCGGTGCGCTGGCGCGCAAGCTCGGCCACTTCGCGGTCAAGGAGACCGGCTTCCCCAAGATCGATCCGTTCATGCGCGAGATCGGCGCGGAGCTGGCGCCGGTGCGGCAGCCGCCGGTGATCCTGTACCACTCCACGTTCTCGCCGTCGTGGAGCGCGGCCGGCATCCTCTACGACGAAGTCGCGCGGCTCTCGCGCAGCGGCGAATGGCGCTGGATCGTCACCTTCCATCCGAAGATGGACCCGGCGATAGTCGCCCGCTACCGCGCGCTGGAGAGCGAGTACCTGCACTTCGCCGACAACGACAACATCCTGGAGCTGTTCCCGCAGGTGGACATGATGTGCTCGGACACCTCGTCCGCGCTCAACGAGTTCCTGCTCACCTACAAGCCAGTGGTGACGTTCAAGAATCGTCGCCCGGGGCCGCAGCTGATCGACATCGACGATCCGGCGCAGTTCGAGCCGGCGATTCGGCGCGCGCTGCAGCGGCCGCCGGAACTGATGGCGGCGATCCGCGAGTTCGCCGATGGCCTGCATCCCTACCGCGACGGCCAGTCCAGCGAGCGCGTGCTGCGCGCAATCGACGAGTTCGTCGCCGAGGGCGCGCGCAACCCGCGGCGCAAACCGTTGAACCTGTGGCGCAAGCTGAAGATCCGTCGCCGCATCGGCTACTGGGGCCGCGGCGCGCGCTGACGCGCCGCAGCGCCGCGCGCGTTCACCAGCGCAGCCGCCGCTGCGCCAGCGCGTCGCCCAGTTGCCGGTACAGCGCCCGTGCTTCCGCGTCCGGCAGCAGCCGCATGCGCAGTGGCGGTTCGCCGTGGCGGGCGCCGGCGGTGTCCAGCCATAGCGTCGCGGTGCCGCACCAGCGGTCCAGCGGCGAACGGCTCAGGTGCAGCGCCTGCAACTTGTCCAGTTCGGCCAGCCGCCACCAGCGCCGCCACCAGCCGCCACGCACCGCCACGTAGCGCGCATCCAGCGCGTAACCCATGCGCTGCGCCTGGCGCCAGGACTTGAACGCCGACCACGGCAGCCATAGCAGGCCCAGCGCGGCCCACGCGCCGAGCGTGGGCCACAGCCCCGCGCACAGCAGCGGCACCAGCAGCAGCGCCGGCAGCGACAGCCGCCACCAGCAGCGCGTGGCGATGCCGTGCCAGTGCGCCGGCGGCCAGGCGATCTGCGGCAGCAGCCGCTGCAGCAGCGCATCGCAGGCGGCCGGGGTGGCCAGTGGCGCCAGTTCCGTCAGGGCGTGGTCGTGCCCGTGGTGCGCCTGGATCACCGCCGTCTCGATATGCAGGCTGCGCCGCCGCAGCAGCCGTTGCAGCACGCTCTCGTGCAGGGTCCAGGCCTGGATCCGGCGCCGCGCCACGCTGCTGCGCAGTCGCGTCAGCAGGCCGCGTTCCACGGTCAGCCGGCGCTCGCTCTCGCTCAGCCGGAAGCCGTGGTACTGCACCAGCGCCAGTCCCATCGACAACGCGCGCATCAGCAGCAACAGCGTCGCCAGCATCAGCGCGAAGGTGACCGTGCCGGCCATCCAGCCCAGTTGCAGGTGCGTGGCGTAGCCGAACAGTTGCCGCCCGTAGTGCTCGATCGCGTTGGAGATCATGCGCTCGGGGAACAGGTGGTAGGTGGCGCCGAACGCGGTGAGCAGCACCACCATGCCGCGGTTGGAGATCAGCCCCTGGCGCAGCACCTCGGCGGTGGGCAGCGCCAGCAGCAGTTCGCTGTCCGGCGCGGCGGCGGGCGCAGCGTCGGTATCGGTGGCGGCGGTCGTGTCGGCGGCGGGCGCGCGGTGGCGGATCTGCTGTTCCAGCGCCAGTGCCTGGTCCAGCCGCAGCACCCGCATCTGCGCCTCGGGCTTGGTGCCGCCGGCCGACTCCAGGCGCACCTCGGCCACGCCGAACAGGCGGTGCAGCAGCGACTGGTGCACCACCACGTTGTGGATGCGCGCGAACGGGATCTCGCGCAGGCTGCGTTCCAGCCAGCCACTGCGGATGCTCAGGCTGTCGCGGCCGATGCGGTACTGGTAGGTGAGATAGCGCAGCAGCGACACCGCCACCAGCCCGCTGCACACCGCCAGCATCACCAAGTGATCGGCATGATCGCGGTGGCCGTCGCGGCTGCCGAACACCAGCAGCGCCAGCAACGGCAGTAGGAAATGCCTGAGGTGCTGCAGCAACACGAACAGCCACGACCACGGATGCAGGCGCCGCACCGGTGCCGTGTGTTCGGAGTCGGCGCCGCCGCTCACAGCGCGTCGTCGTCGTGGTCGAGCTGGTGCGCCAGGCGCTCGCGCAGGCGTTCGGCGTCGGCCTGGTCCAGGCCGGGCACGGCGACCGCGGTATGGCGGGTGCCGGCGGTGTGCACGACCAGGGTGGCCAGGCGCAGCGCGCGTTCCAGCGGCCCGCGGCGCAGGTCCAGGTGCTGCACGCGCGAGATCGGCACGTGCGTCTCGCTCTGCCACAGGCGCCCGCGGAACACGTCCAGGCCCTGGACAGTCAGCCGCCAGCGGATGCGCCGGTGGCGGACGAAGCCGATCCAGGCACCGCACAGGCTGCCCACTGCCGCCGCCACGGCGCCCAGGGCCAGTGCATGCAGGCTATGCAGGCTGAGGCCGACGATGGCGGCTGCGACCACCAGGCTGAGCCCGAGCATGCAGCCACCGCCGAGCGCGGCCAGCCAGGCGCCGCGCAAGGGCAGCGGTTGCCAGTCCGCCGGCGGCCACTCCGCGGGCGCCGGCATGGTGGCGCCCGCGCTGGGCGCAGGCACGGTGGGGCAGTCGTCCATGGGTGGCGGTGCAGTCACGTCGGGGTCTCGGGGCGAGCGGGCGCGGGCGCGCGGCGTGGCCTGCGATCCTAACGCGCCGCTGGCGGGCGTGCGCTGCCCGCCGTGCGGTTCCCGGCGCGATCCAGGGGTGTGGTGTGGCGCGCCGTTCCGCGCCGTGGGGTCAGCGCGCCGCGCGCAGCAGCGCGTCCACGTCCAGCGCGTGGCCGGCGCGGGCCGCCTTGGTGCGCAGGTAGCCTTCGTTCTCGGCGGTGATCGTGCCGGTGACCGGGATGCGCTCGGTCACCTCGATACCAGCCGCGCGCAGGCGCTCGGCCTTGGACGGGTTGTTGGTGAGCAGGCGCACGCGGCTGATGCCGAGCCCGCGCAGCATCGCCACGGCGCTGCCGTAGCGGCGTTCGTCGGCGCCGAAGCCCAGTTGCGCATCGGCGTCGATGGTATCCAGGCCGTCGTGCTGGTAGCCGTAGGCGCGCATCTTGGTGGCGATGCCGGTGCCACGGCCTTCCTGGTCCAGGTACAGCAGCACGCCGCCGCCCAGCGCCTTGAGCTTGGCCAGGCCATGCCGCAACTGGTCGCCGCAGTCGCACTTGAGCGAGCCGAACAGGTCGCCGGTGAGGCAGGAGGAATGCACGCGCACCGGCACCGGCGCGCCGAGGTTGGGCTGGCCGATCACGATCGCGACCTGGTCGCGCTGCGCCACGCCGCCGCGGAACACCACGAATTCGCCGGGTCCCAGGTCGCGCAGCGGCACCTGGGTGCGGGTGACCAGGGTGTAGCTGTCGGAGGCGGCGAGGGCGCAGCCGTGTTCCAGATCGTCCAGTTGCAGCGCCTGACAGCCCTGGAAGGCGCTGCTGTCGGCCCCCAGTTCCGCGGCGACCATCGCCGGCAGCAGCAGGCCCAGGCGTGCGATCTCGGCGGCCCCGGCGTCGAGCGCGTCGCCGGACAGCCAGTGCGCCGGCAGCGGGCCGTCGCGCAGGTAGGCCAGCGCCGCCAGCGCGTCGTAGGACTGTCCGGCCAGGGCGATGCGCGCGCCCTGCGGCGCGTCCAGGCCCAGCACCTGCGCGCGCGCCGGGGTCACGAACAGGTAGTGCCGCTGCCCGGTGGCCTGGGCGAAGCTGCGATAGGAGGGTTCGGTGCTGCTGTCCAGCGCCATGACCGCACGGACGTGGCCGGCACGGTCCTCGAGCAGCACCGGGCGCCCGGCGCGCAACTCCGATGCCGCGCGTTCGCTGCGGATCGCGGCAGGATCGCCGAAGGCGTGCGCGGAAGGGGCGGTGGGGCTGGTCATGCACGACTCCAGATGGGGATCGGCGGCGCCGCTTCAAGGCTGCCGCGTCCGGTCGCGGCGGCGCCGGCGCGGTGCCGGTGGGCGCTGATGGCGCCTGGGCGCCATTGTCGCGCGCTTTGCCTGACGCGCCAGCCCGCAGGCGATGGAACGCACTGTGCCCGCGTGTGCGCGCCGCCGATGCAACCGAATGCGCCGTCTGCGGCAACACGCCGGTGCGGGTGGGGTGTGCACGCGCCGCCGGTTGCTTGCTACTGTGCGCCATCGCGTCCGCTCCGGCCCCCGCATGCAGCTCGTCGATTGCACCGAACCGCGCCACGCCATGGCGATCCTGGAGATCTTCAACGACGCCATCGTCCACTCCACCGCCCTGTACGACTACCGGCCGCGTCCGCCGGAAAGCATGGCGGTCTGGTTCGCGACCAAGCGCGCCGGCAACTTCCCGGTGCTGGGCCTGGAGGACGCCGACGGCACCCTGCTCGGCTTCGCCAGCTACGGCACCTTCCGCGCCTGGCCGGCGTTCAAGTACAGCGTCGAGCACTCGGTCTACGTGCACCGCGACCATCGCGGCCGCGGCGCGGGCCGGCAACTGCTGCAGGCGCTGATCGACACCGCGCAGGCGCGCGGCGTGCATGTGCTGGTCGGCGGCATCGACGCCAGCAATACCGGCAGCATCGCCCTGCACGAGCAACTGGGCTTCGTGCATGCCGGCACCGTGCGCGAGGCCGGCTTCAAGTTCGGGCGCTGGCTGGACCTGGCGTTCTACCAGCGCATCCTCGCCGGCCCGGCGCAGCCGCACGACGATTAGCGCGATCGCGGTCCGGCCGATCCGTGGCAGGAGGTAGCCACGCGCTCGTGCGTCCTGGCTCCCGGAACGCGCCCACGGGGGGGGCTTACCCCCTAATGCGGATGGCGCTCGGTGGCGTAGGGATTGGGTTCGGCCGGGTCCGGACGCAGCGTGTAGCGCTTGTAGGTCCACTGGTACTGCGCCGGATCGCGCCGCGCCACCCGCTCCACGCCCTCGTTGAGCGCGGTGGCCGCGCGCAGCGGGTCGGCATCGGCGATGTCCGCTGGCGCGGGCTGCACGTGCAGGGCGAACTCCAGGTCGTTGCCGACCCGCTCGCACCAGGCGAACAGCACGGTCGCGCCGGTGCGCTCGGCCAGGCGGTTGACCAGGGTCATGGTCAGCGCCGGCACGCCGAAGAACGGGGCGAACACGCCGTCGCCGGCCTTGGGCTGCTGGTCGGGCAGGATGCCGACCGCGCCGCCGTCCTTGAGCGTCTTGAGCAGCTGCCGCACCGCCGGGCCCTCGGCGCGCACCTGGCGCACCCGCTCGCCGCTGCGCACCAACTGCAGGAAGGCGTCGCCGACCGCCGACTCCGGCGCGCGGTAGACGATGGCGATGTCGCCGCGCGAGGCCAGCCACTGGTTGAGCAGCTCCCAGTTGCCGAAATGCGGCGCGGCCACGATCACCCCGCGGCCAGCGGCCAGTGCCGCGTCGTACAGCTCCTGGCCATGGCGCAGGCGCAGGCGCGCCAGATTCTGTTCCGGCGGCCGGGTCCACAGCAGCAGGGTCTCGACCGCCTGCCGCGCGGTCGAGCGCAGCACGTCGCGCTGCAGGGCGACGCGCTCGCTGGGCAGCAGGTCCGGGTAGGCCAGTTCCAGATTGCGCCGGACCACCCGGCTCTCGCGTGCGTCCAGGCGCAGCCACAGCCCGGCCAGGCCATCGGCCAGGCGGCGCAGCCACGGCCACGGCAGGCGCGCCACGGCGGCGGCGCAGCGATACAGCAGGGAAGCGAGCGTCGCAGGTTTCATCAACCCAGTTTATCCGCTCGGCGCGTCGGACCCGACCGAACGGCATCGAGGATGGCGCCGGCTGCGGCTTCGTCGCTTTCTCAATCCCGTCGGTTCGGCGATGATGCCGCAAGATCGCAACCGTTCGTCGGGCGCGACCAATGCGAAGTCCCCAATCCCCAATCCCGGCCCCACCACCATGCTCTCGCTGATCCAGCGCGTCACCCAGGCCTCGGTCAGCGTCGATGGCGAGGTCGTGGGCCAGATCGGGCCCGGCCTGCTGGCGCTGGTGGCGGTGGAGCCGGGCGACGACGAGGCCAAGCTGCGGCGCATGGCCGAGCGCCTGCTCGGCTACCGGGTGTTTTCAGATGCGAGTGGGCGCATGAACCAGTCGTTGCGCGACACCGGTGGCGGCCTGCTGCTGGTCAGTCAGTTCACCCTGGCCGCCGATACGCGCTCGGGGATGCGGCCCAGTTTCACCACGGCGGCGCCGCCGGCCGAGGCTGAACGCGGCTTCAACCGATTGCTGGAGCTGTGCCGCGCGCAACACCCGCCAGGGGTGGAAAGCGGCCGCTTCGGTGCCCATATGATCGTCAGCCTGGTCAACGACGGCCCGGTCACTTTCCTGCTCCGGCCGTAGACGCCGGCGCGTTCCTGGCGGAGTCATTCAGGCTCCTCGTCCGGCAAGCGGCGGTCCGGGCTGTTATAATGCTAGGTTCACTCATTCACCTACCTGCCGGTGGCGCGAGCACTCATGGCCAACGAACGTCCTGCCCAGCAATCCGACATCAAGCAACTGATCAGCAAGGGCCTGGAACAGGGCTATCTGACCTACGCGGAAGTCAACGACCACCTTCCCGACGATCTGGTCGATCCCGAACAGATCGAAGACATCATCGGCATGATCAACGGCATGGGCATCGATGTCCATGAAGTTGCGCCCGATGCCGAAACCCTGTTGCTCAACGACGGCAACACCGGCAACCGCGAAGTCGACGACACCGCGGCCGAAGAAGCCGCCGCGGCGCTGACCGCGCTCGACACCGAGGGTGGCCGTACCACCGATCCGGTGCGCATGTACATGCGCGAGATGGGCACAGTAGAACTGCTGACCCGTGAAGGCGAGATCGCCATCGCCAAGCGCATCGAGGAAGGCCTCGGCCAGGTGCAGGCCGCGCTGGGTGCGTTCCCGCTGGCGGTGGAGACCCTGCTCGAGGACTACGAACAGCACAAGGAAGGCAAGAAGCGGCTGGCCGAGATCGTGGTCGGTTTCAACGACCTGGTCGAGGAAGAGCCGGCGCCGCCGGTCGCGGTGTCCGACGACGACAGCGCCGCCGATGCCGATTCCGACGATGACGACGACGACGACGTCGATACCGCCGAAGAGGATGCCGGCCCGACCGGCCCGGACCCGGCCGAAGTCGCGCGGCGTATGGAAGTGCTGGCCACCGAATACGCCAAGTTCAAGAAGGCACACGCCAAGAACGGTGCCGAGCACAAGGTCGTCACCAAGCTGCGCAACGACATCGCCGAGGTGTTCGTCACCCTGAAGCTGCCGCTGCCGCTGACCGACGTGCTGGTACGCAAGCTGCGCGACACCATGGCCCAGGTCAAGGATCACGAGCGCCGCGTGCTGCATCTGGCCACCCACGTGGCACGCATGCCGCGCAAGGACTTCATCCGTTCCTGGGAAGGCAACCAGACCAACGTGGCCTGGGTCGACGATGCGCTCAAGCGCAAGCAAAAGTGGTCGTCGGCGCTGCGCGACGTCAAGGACCAGATCATCGCCGAGCAGGAAGCCACTGTCGCGGTGGAGCAGGCCACCTACCTGAGCCTGGCCGAGCTGAAGGAAATCAGCCGCGCCATGGCCTATGGCGAAGCCAAGGCGCGCAAGGCCAAGAAGGAAATGGTCGAGGCCAACCTGCGCCTGGTGATCTCCATCGCCAAGAAGTACACCAACCGCGGCCTGCAGTTCCTCGACCTGATCCAGGAGGGCAACATCGGCCTGATGAAGGCGGTGGACAAGTTCGAGTACCGCCGCGGCTACAAGTTCTCGACCTATGCCACCTGGTGGATCCGCCAGGCGATCACCCGCTCGATCGCCGACCAGGCGCGCACCATCCGCATCCCGGTGCACATGATCGAGACGATCAACAAGTTGAACCGCATTTCCCGGCAGATGCTCCAGCAGTACGGCCGTGAGGCCACGCCGGAGGAGCTGGCCAAGGAAATGGACATGCCCGAGGACAAGATCCGCAAGGTGATGAAGATCGCCAAGGAGCCGATCTCGATGGAAACCCCGATCGGCGACGACGAGGATTCGCATCTGGGCGACTTCATCGAGGACACCAACGTGGAGTCCCCGATCGAGAACACCACCAACATCAACCTGTCCGAGACCGTGCGCGACGTACTGGCCGGGTTGACCCCGCGGGAAGCCAAGGTGCTGCGCATGCGCTTCGGCATCGACATGAACACCGACCACACCCTCGAGGAAGTCGGCAAGCAGTTCGACGTGACCCGCGAGCGCATCCGCCAGATAGAGGCCAAGGCGCTGCGCAAGCTGCGTCACCCGAGCCGCTCCGAGCAGCTGCGCAGCTTCCTCGACATCGACTGATCGAGCGCGGTTCGCGACAACGAAAAAGCCCCGCCATGTGCGGGGCTTTTTTGTGGGCGCAGATGCCGGATCGAACGGTGCGCTGCATCCCTTGTAGGAGCGGCTTCCGCCGCGACCGGGCTTTACCGGGAACGCCGAGTCGCGGCTGAAGCCGCTCCTACAACGGCATCCGCTTACGCGAACGCCTTGCTACCGCGCATCACCGCCAGCACGTCGTGGCAAGCGCCCATGGTGTGGTAATCGGTCTTGCCGGCCGGGCTCTTCTCGTCGCTGTAGCTGCGGTTGTCGCGGCTGAGGATGCGGAACCAGGCGCCGTAGCGGTGGTCGACCAGGTGCTCCCAGGAATACGCCCACAGCTTGTCGTAGGCGTCGCGATACGTGGCGTCGCCCGTGGCGGCCAGCAGTCGCGACGCGGCGGCGATGGCTTCGGCCTGCACCCAGAAGTACTTGTCGTCGTCGCAGAAGTAGGTCGGCGCTGCGGCCACGTCGGGTGCGCCGACCACCGGCGCTTCCTCGGTACCGGAGGCGAAGCCGTAGACGATGCCGCCATGCTGCGCGTCCCAGCCGTGCGCCAGCGCGGTATCGAACAGGTGGCGCGCGGTCGGCAGCAGCCACGCCGGCGCGGTGCCGGTGGCCGCCTGCAGGTGCCCGTGCAGCAGCACCAGCAGCTTGGACCACTCGACCTGGTGGCCGGGCTGGAAGCCCCACGGCCGGAACAGATGCTTGGGGTTGTCGCGGTTGTAGTCCCAGTCCACCTGCCAGTTCGCGTCGTAATGCTCCCACACCAGGCCGCCGGCCAGCGCCGCCTGGCGGCGGGTGATGTGGTCGCCCAGCAGCAGCGCGCGCTGCAGGTAGCGCGGCTCGGCGCTGGCCTCGTAGGCGGCGATCAGCGCTTCGCACAGGTGCATGTTGGCGTTCTGGCCGCGGTAGCTGGAGAACGTCCACTCCGGGGTGGCCTCGTCGCGGTACAGGCCGGCGGCGGCATCCCAGTAGCGGGTTTCCAGCAGTTGCCAGGTCTCGTCCATCCACGCATCGGTGTCCAGGCCGGCCTTCTTCGCGGTGGCGTAGGCCAGCAGCACGAAGGCGGCGCCGTAGGCGTGCTGGGTGCGGTCCTCGGCCGCGCCGTCGCGCAGGGTCCACACGTAGCCGCCGCTGGCGGTATCGCGGTGCACCTCGCGCAGGTAGCGCAGGCCGTGGCGCGCGGCGTCCAGGTACTCGGCGGCCAGCGCCGAATCGGCGAACTCGATCGCCGCCATCGCGTAGTTGAAGACGAAGCGGGTGCTGCTGACCAGGTGGCGATGGCCGGCGTCGTACACGCTGCCGTCGTCGCGGAAGTAGTGGAAGAAGCCGCCCGCCGGGTCGATCGCGCGCGGATGGTAGAAGGCCATGGTGTCGGCGATGTGCGCGCGCAGGACGGCGGCGTCGGCGAAGTCGGGCAGGGGCGTGGCGGGCAGGTTCATGCGGTCGGCTGGCGAACTGTGTGAGGGAGGAGAAGACGGCGGCGCGCGGCGGCGGCGTGGGCCGCCGCCGTGCCGGGAACGGATCGGCGGATCAATGCATCACGCGCGCGGTCGGCGCGGTGGTGGGCGCGGCCGCCGCCAGCTCGGGCGACAGGCGCGAGCCGCGCAGGCCGTACCAGACGATGTAGGCGTAGCACAGCAGCGGGATCACGAAGGCGTGCTGGATGCCGATGGCGTCGGCCAGCGCGCCCTGCGCCAATGGCACGATGGCGCCGCCGACGATGCCCATGATCAACAGGCTGGAGGCCTTGCTGGTGAGCACGCCCAGACGCTCGATGGCGACGGTGAAGATGGTCGGGAACATGATCGAGTTGAACAGGCCGATGGCGATCACGCTCCACATCGCCACATGGCCGGTGCTGAGCATGGTGGCGATCAGCAGCAGCGAGGCGATGCCGGCGAAGGTCGCCAGCAGCTTGCGCGCCGGGACGAACTGCAGCAGCGCCGCGCCGGCGAAGCGGCCGACCATCGCGCCGCCCCAGTAGAACGGCAGGTAGCCGCTGGCGTCGGCCTCGGTCAGGCCGCCGGTGGTGGGGCCGGAGATGTAGTTGATCAGGAAGCTGCCGATCGACACTTCCGCGCCCACGTACATGAAGATCGCCACCACGCCCCACAGCAGGTGCGGGTGGCGCAGCGCGTCGGCGAAGCTGTGATGCGACTCGGCACTGGAATCGCTGTCCTCGCGCAGCGACGGCACCCGCATCACCAGCACGAACACCGCCAGCAACAGCAGGCCGCCGGCCAGCATCAGGTAGGGGATTTCCACCGAGCGCGCCTGCTCGATGCGGTAGGCGGACAACTGCGCGGAATTCATCGCCGCCAGCTGGTCGGCGCCGAGCACCGCGCCGGCCAGGATCAGCGGGCCGATCAGCCACGGGAACACGGTGGTGCCCAGCGAGTTCAGCGCCTGCGCGAAGTTGAGCCGGCTCGGCGCCTTCTCCGGTGCGCCGATCAGGCTGATGTACGGGTTGGCCGCGACCTGCAGCAAGGTGATGCCGCTGGCCAGCACGAATAGCGCGGTCAGGAACAGCGGATAGGAGGGCAGGCGCGCGGCCGGGTAGAACATCGCCGCGCCGATCGCCGCCACCACCAGGCCGATGACGATGCTGGCCTTGTAGCCGACCCGCGACACCACCGCACCGGCCGGCACCGACATCAGGAAGTACGCGCCGAAGAAGGTGAACTGGATCAGCATCGACTGCGCGTAGTTCATCTGGAACACGGCTTTCAGATGCGGGATCAACACGTCGTTGAGGCTGGTCAGGCCGCCCCAGGTGAAGAAGATCATGCTGACCACCGCGATGGCGGCGGTGTTAGACAGCGGGCGACGGCTCATGCAGCGACTCCGGGAACGGGCGAGAGGGCGACCCGGCTGCTGGCGCGCAAGCACAGCCGGGCGGGGGCGATGGTAAGCGCAGGCAACGCCTGCCGGTGGCGCAGCGCGTCCAGCACCAGGCGCGCGGCCTGCATGCCGCGCTCGCGCGGGGCGACGGCGACGGTGGACAGCGGCGGGGTGGCGACGGCGGCTTCGGGAATGTCGTCGAAGCCGATCAGCGCGTAGTCGCGGCCGGCCACGCGGCCGCGTTCGGCCAGGCCGCTGGCCAGGCCCAGCGCGACCACGTCGTTGTAGCAGACCAGCGCGGTCGGCAGCGGGTCGCGCGCGCACAGCGCGCCGGCCTGGCGCGCCGCTTCCAGCCGGGTCGGCGCGCATTCGATCAGCCATGCCGGGTCGACCGCGATGCCGGCGGCCGCCAGCGCCTCGCGGTAGCCGGCGCGGCGCTCGGCGCAGGAACTGGACTGGCGGTGGCCGCCGAAGAAGGCGATGGCGCGGTGCCCCTGCGCCAGCAGGTGTTCGGTGGCCAGGCGCGCGCCGCGGCGGTTGTCCAGCGCCAGCAGCGGCCAGTCGCCATCCAGCGCGCGGTTGAACAGCAGTACCGGCAGGCGCGGCCCCAGCAACTGGCGCAGCCGCGCCGCGTCGGTGTTCTCGGTGGGCGAGAGGATCATCGCCGCAGGGTGGTGCTCGATCAGCGAGCCCAGTACGGTCTGCTGGCGCTCCGGCGACTCGCCGGTGCTGCCCATCAGCATCACGTAGCCGGCCTCGGCCAGCGCCGCGTCCACGCCGCCGGCGAACTCGGCGAAGAACGGATTGGCCAGGTCGTTGACCACCAGCGCCACCGCATTGGACGCGCGGCCGCGCAGGCTGGCTGCGCCGCGGTGGTAGACGTAGCCCTGGCGGGCGATCTCCGCCGCCACCCGGGCGCGCGTGTCCGCGTGCACCAGCGGGCTGTTGCGTAGCACCAGCGACACGGTCGCCCGCGACACGCCGCAGGCGGCGGCGATGTCGGACACGGTGACGCGTTTGTCGGCGGGAGACGGCGCCACGGCGCATTAGACCGGTTCAAAAGGTCGCTCATCCTGCGCCGTCGTGATTCGATCCGCATTTTGCAGTGCAGCAAGGCATCCCAGCGGGTTTGTGCTATCGGTTTGGATCGATTCGATCTGGGGAGCCTGCCATGCGTAGCTCGAGGATGCTGGGCGGCGCCGCCGCACTGCTGCTGGCCGCGCTGTGGCCGACCGCGCCCGCCGTCGCGGCACCTGAGGCCAAGGTGGGCGAGCGCGCGGTGGCAGCGGTGGATCCCTTCATCGGCACCGGCGGCGAGGGCCACACCTATCCCGGCGCCACGGTGCCGTTCGGCATGGTCCAGCTGAGCCCGGACACGCGCATCCAGCCGCGCAAGGACGCCTACGGCTGGGCGGCAGGCTACCGCTACGACGACCGCAGCCTGGTCGGCTTCTCGCATACGCATTTCTCCGGCACCGGCCACTCCGACCTGGGCGACGTGCTGCTGATGCCGATCAGCGGCACGGTTCGGCTGGAGCGCGGCGACCCGGACAAACCCGGCAGCGGCTACAGCGCGCGCTTCCGCCACGACGACGAGCGCGCCGAGCCGGGCTACTACGCGGTGACCCTGGACGACTACAAGGTCCGCGCCGAACTCACCGCCAGCCCCCGCGTCGGCGTGCATCGCTACACCTATCCGGCCGGCCAGCCGGCGCACGTGCTGCTGGACCTGCGCACGAGCCTGTACGACTACCCGGGCAAGATCAGCTGGTCGCGGCTGCGCCTGCGCGCCGACGGTACGGTCACCGGTTTTCGCGAGACCCGCGGCTGGGCGCCGGGGCGGCAGCTGTACTTCGCCCTGCGCTTCTCGCAGCCGCTGCGCGGCCACGCCTTCCACAACACCGAGCAGGACATTCCCTACAAGGGCTTCCCGCCGCCGGGCGACAACGACCCCACCCAGCGCGCGCAGATCGAAGGCCGGCAGCTGGTGGGGTCGTTCGACTTCGGCAACGCATTGCGCGGGCCGCTGCTGGTCAAGGTGGCGATCTCGCCGGTCAGCGAGGACAGCGCCATCGCCAACCTCGACGCCGAAGTGCCGGGCTGGGATTTCGACGGCGTGCGTCGCGCCGCGCGTGCGCAATGGGCGCAGGCGCTGGGCGCGGTGGACGTCGACGCGCCGCCCACCCAGCGCACCCAGTTCTACACCGCGCTGTACCACAGCCTGCTCGGCCCGACCCTGTTCATGGACAGCGACGGCCGCTACCGCGGGCCGGACAACGCCGTGCACCAGGCGCAGGGCTACACCCACTATTCGACGTTCTCGCTGTGGGACACCTATCGTGCGCTGCACCCGCTGCTGACCATCGTGCAGCCGCCGCAGCGCACCAACGACATCGTCAACTCGCTGCTCGCGCACCAGCGCGAAAGCCCTTACGGCGTGCTGCCGGTGTGGGCGTTCCACGGCCTGGAGACCTGGTGCATGATCGGCTACCACGCGGTGCCGGTGATCGCCGACGCGTACATGAAGGGCATCCGCGGCTACGACACCGATGCCGCGCTCAAGGCCATGGTGGCCAGCGCCGACTACGGGCCCTACGACGGCATCGCCCAGTACCGCGAACTGGGCTACGTACCGATCGACGAGGAAGGCGAGGCCGCCTCCAAGACCCTGGAGTACGCCTTCGACGACTGGACCATCGCGCAGATGGCGCAGGACATGGGCCGCACCGAGGTCGCCGCCACCTTCGCCAAGCGCGCCGGCAACTGGCGCAACGCCTTCGATCCGGGCACCGGCTTCATGCGCGCGCGCAAGCGCGACGGCAGCTTCCGCACCCCGTTCGATCCGGATGCCAGCGGCTACGGCACCGACTACACCGAAGGCAACGCCTGGCAGTACTCCTGGTACGTGCCGCAGGACGTGGCCGGCCTGGCGCGTGCGCATGGCGGCGACGACAAGTTGCTGGCGCGGCTGGACCAGGTGTTCGACGCCAAGGTCGATCCCAAGGTGTTCGCACACATGGAGGACATCACCGGCTTGATCGGCTGGTACGCGCACGGCAACGAGCCCAGCCACCACGTCGCCTATCTGTATGCCTACGCCGGGCAGCCGTGGCGTACCCAGGCGCGCCTGCAGCAGATCATGCGCAGCCAGTACGCGGCGCGTCCGGACGGCCTGGCCGGCAACGACGACATGGGGCAGATGTCGGCCTGGTACGTGTTCACCGCGCTGGGCTTCTACCCGGTGGCGCCGGCCAGCAACCAGTACATCCTCGGCCGCCCGTTCCTGCCGCGCGCCACGCTGGCGCTGCCCAACGGCAAGCGCTTCACGGTGATCGCCGACGGCCTGGACGATGCGCATCCCTACGTCGGCGGCGTCACCCTCAACGGGCGCCCGCTGAATCGCGCGTTCCTGCGCCACGAGGAACTCATGGCCGGCGGCGAACTGCGCTTCACCCTGCAGGCCACGCCCAACACGGCCTGGGCCGCGGCTGGCGCCGAGCGCGCCTATTCGATGAGCGAATGAAGGGCACTCCACCTATTCCGGGAGATGTCCTGTAGGAGCGGCTTCAGCCGCGACGAGGTGTTCCCGGTCAAGCTCGGTCGCGGCTGAAGCCGCTCCTACAGGGCCAGCGGCATCCGGCTTGAGTGTGGTGGAAGCAGGTTCAAAGGTGCTTCGAAGCCGCGCCGGCGCGCATCTGCGTTTGGATGATGGCCCAGCCCTCTGCGTCCGTTGCTGCAGATTCGGTGCGCGACTCACGCGGGAGCGTCAGCATCGCGTGAATTTCTTGCTGCATCTAGCGGGGTGCGTGGCGGCGCGGAGCGTGCGCCGCCACACCCCGGCACAGCGCGTCGCATCACATGCACGCGCATTTAATGTCATCCACACATTCCATTTGCGGCGTTCGTGGTCTTGTGACGCAGCTGCATCGCATCGCGCGGACCGGGTGCGCCGGCACCGTTGCGATCTCTGGAGCGCGACAGCGTGCAGGCCCATCCCGTTCCGGCGCCGTTGCCATGCGACGGCGCGATCCGCGTTGCCGGCAACGGTGCGCAGAGGCGACGTGTCCTTTCTCATTCGTCGAACGGGATCTTCCGAATGCATGTCTGCCTGCTGTCCCCCTTTCCCTCTCACGAAGCGGCCGCGCTGGACGCGGCCATGGCGGCAGCGCAGGCGCAGGGCTGCGATCACATCGTCCTTCCCAGTCCGTTCGCGCAGGATGCGCAGGGGCGCCTGCACGACCCCGCCGCCCACGACGCGGCCGGGCTGGCACAGCTGCGGCAATGGCTGCAACGCGCAGAACAGCATGGGTTGCGCGTGCTGCTGGATCTGCGCATCGACGAGATCGGCGGCGGCAGCGGTCTGCTGCAGGAACATCCGCACTGGTTCCGCGCCCGCAGCTCGACCCTGCCGGACCCACGCGCCGAACGCGCCGCGCCGGACATCGCCCAGGGCCGCTTTGCCTCCGCCGAGGAGGGTGCGGGGCTGGCGCAGTGGTGGAGCACGCGCCTGCTCGACTGGCTGCATGGCGGCGTGGCCGGTTTCCGTGTGCTGCAGCCGCAGCGCGTACCGGCTGCGCTGTGGCGCACGCTGATCGGCGAGGTCCATGCGCAGGCACCGCACGCGCGGCTTCTGGCGTGGACGCCCGGGCTGGGCCTGGACGCCTTGCGCGGCCTGGCCGGTGCCGGCTTCGATGCCGCGTTTTCCTCGCTGGCCTGGTGGGACGGCCGCGGCGATTGGTTCTTCGACGAGGACAGCGCGCTGCGCGCGCTGGCGCGCCGCGTGGTCGCCACCGTCGATGCCGATGCGCCTGTCGCCTCAGCGCTGCCCCTGCCACGCGCGCAGCGGCAGCGCCTGGCGGCCGCGTTCGGCGGCGCCTGGGCGATCGCTGCGCAGGACATCCTGACGGAGCACGCGCAGCCCGGGCACGCGCAGCACACGCTGTCCGAGAGCGACGGGTCCACGCCGGCAGCGCCGCTGCCCGATGCCAACGCGGCGCTGCGCTTGCGTCCGCTGCTGCGCGACGGCGCCCTGACCGCGTTGGCGGTGGAGCCGCTGGATGCCGCGCCGTGGCTGGTGCTGCTCAACAGCGATCGCGACCACCTGCTACCGGTGCCGGGCCCGGCGCTGCTGCGCCTGCTGGGCGACAGCGAGGGCCTGCTCAGCGACCACGGCGAACCGATCCAGGGCGAGCAGGGCGGCACCCTGGAAGCGGGCGAAGTCCGCATCTATCGCAGCCTGCCGGCGCGCCCGGTGCTGACCGCGGCGCGCGCCCGCACCCCGGCCGAGGTCGCCGCCGGCGAGGCGCGGGTGTGCATCGAGTCGGTGACGCCCTCGGTGGACGACGGCCGCTTCCCGGTCAAGCGCACGGTCGGCGACCGGATCTGCGTCGAAGCCGATGCGTTCTGCGACGGCCACGATCGCATCGCCGTGGCGCTGCTGTGGCGCGCCGCCGATGCACGCACCTGGTCCAGCACGCCGATGCGCGCGCTCGGCAACGACCGCTGGCGTGGCGAGTTCCCGCTGCAGCGCTTGGGCCGCTACGAGTTCCGCATCGAGGCCTGGCGCGACGTCTACGCCACCACCCATGCCGACCTGGAAAAGAAGCGTGCCGCCGGTACGCTGCTGCCGGTGGACGTGCAGGAAGCGCTGGCCCAGGTCGAGGCCGCGCGCGGCCGCAGCCGCGGCGCGCTGGCCACCCGGCTGAAGGCCATCACCACGCGCATCGCCCGCACCAGCGACCTGGCCGAGAAGGCGCAACTCCTGCTCGAACCCGACACCGCCGAGGCGATGGCGCGCGCCGATGCCAAGCCGTTCCGCACCGAGTACCCGATGACCTTCCGGGTCGAGGCCGAACGCCGCGCCGCGCATTTCGCCAGCTGGTACGAACTGTTTCCGCGCTCGCAGAGCGGCGATCCGCAGCGTCACGGCACGTTCGACGACGTGATCGCGCGGCTGCCGCATATCCAGGCGATGGGTTTCGACGTACTGTACATGCCGCCGATCCATCCCATCGGCGAGAAGAACCGTAAGGGCCGCAACAACGCGGTGACTGCCGAGCCGGGCGAGCCTGGCAGCCCGTACGCGATCGGCTCGGCCGAGGGCGGGCATACCGAGGTGCATCCGGAGCTGGGCGGGCTGGAAGGGTTTCGCCGCCTGCGCGCGGCCGCGGCCGAGCACGGCCTGGAACTGGCGCTGGACTTCGCCATCCAGTGCGCGCCGGACCATCCCTGGTTGCGCGACCACCCAGACTGGTTCACCTGGCGCGCGGATGGCTCCATCCCGTACGCGGAAAACCCGCCGAAGAAGTACCAGGACATCGTCAACGTCGACTTCTACGCCAGCGGCGCGGTCCCCGCCCTGTGGAACGCGCTGCGCGATGCGGTGCTGTTCTGGGTCAACGAGGGCGTCACCTTGTTCCGCGTCGACAACCCGCACACCAAGCCGTTCCCGTTCTGGGAATGGCTGATCGCCGAGGTGCGCGGGCGTCATCCGGAGGTGGTGTTCCTGTCCGAGGCCTTCACCCGGCCCAAGCCGATGTACCGGCTGGCCAAGGTCGGCTTCTCGCAGTCCTACACCTACTTCACCTGGCGTCAGCACAAGGCCGAGCTGCAGGCCTACATCGAGGAACTCAACAGCGGCGTGCCCAGCGAATGCTTCCGGCCGCACTTCTTCGTCAACACCCCGGACATCAATCCGCTGTTCCTGCAGCACAGCGGGCGCAGCGGGCATTTGATCCGCGCCGCGCTGGCGACCACGCTGTCCGGGCTGTGGGGCATGTACCAAGGCTTCGAGCTGTGCGAGGCCACGCCGCTGCCGGGCAAGGAGGAATACCTCGACTCGGAGAAGTACCAGTTGCGCGTGTGGCCCGAGCGCGCGCCGGGCGACATCGTCGACGAGATCACCCGCCTCAACCTGCTGCGCCGCCAGCATCCGGAACTGCAGTCGCACCTGGGCACCCGTTTCTACACCGCCCACAACGACCAGGTGCTGTACTTCGGCAAGTTCCTCGACGCCGCACACCTGGCGCGTGGCCGCAGCCTGGTGCTGGTGGCGGTGAGCCTGGACCCGTACGCGCCGCAGAACGCGCAGATCGAAGTGCCGCTATGGGAACTGGGCCTGCCCGACCACGCCAGCGTCGCCGTGCGCGACCTGTGGGACGGCCATGATTTCACCTGGCACGGCAAGACCCAACACATCCGCCTCGATCCGTCGCGGCCGTTCGCCTTGTGGCGCATCCGCGCCGGAGTTTCTGCATGAATGTCGCCGCGCCGTCGTCCCCCCAACTCGAGCCGCGCGCACAGGCCGGCGATGCGCGCTGGTACAAGGACGCGATCATCTACCAGGTGCACGTCAAGTCGTTCTTCGACTCCAACGACGACGGCATCGGCGATTTCCCCGGGCTGATCTCCAAGCTCGACTACATCGCCGACCTGGGCGTGGACACGATCTGGCTGCTGCCGTTCTACCCCAGCCCGCGCCGCGACGATGGCTACGACATCGCCGAGTACATGGCGGTGCACCCGGACTACGGCAGCATCGCCGACTTCCAGCGCTTCGTGGAGCAGGCGCACGCGCGCGGCATCCGCATCGTCACCGAACTGGTGATCAACCATACCTCTGACCAGCACCCCTGGTTCCAGCGTGCGCGCATGGCACCGGCCGGCTCGCCGGAGCGCGCGTTCTACGTGTGGTCCGACAGCGACCAGGACTACGCCGGCACCCGCATCATCTTCTGCGACACCGAGAAGTCCAACTGGACTTGGGACCCGGAGGCTGGCCAATACTTCTGGCACCGCTTCTACTCGCATCAGCCGGACCTGAATTTCGACAACCCGGCGGTGCTGGAGGCGGTGCTGGAAGTGATGCGCTTCTGGCTGGACCTGGGCGTGGACGGGCTGCGTCTGGACGCGGTGCCGTACCTGATCGAGCGCGACGGCACCTCCAACGAGAACCTGCCCGAGACCCACGCCATCCTGCGCCGCATCCGCGCCACGCTCGATGCCGAATACCCGGACCGCATGCTGCTGGCCGAGGCCAACATGTGGCCGGAAGACACCCAGCAGTACTTCGGCGAGAACGCCGACGAATGCCACATGGCGTTCCACTTCCCGCTGATGCCGCGCATGTACATGGCGATCGCGCGCGAGGACCGCTTTCCGATCACCGACATCATGCGCCAGACCCCGGAGATCCCGGAGAGCTGCCAGTGGGCGATCTTCCTGCGCAACCACGACGAGTTGACCCTGGAGATGGTCACCGACTCCGAGCGCGACTACCTGTGGCAGACCTACGCCGCCGACCGCCGCGCGCGCATCAACCTCGGCATCCGCCGGCGCCTGGCGCCGCTGCTGGAGCGCGACCGCCGCCGCATCGAGCTGATGACCTCGCTGCTGCTGACCATGCCCGGCACGCCGGTGCTGTACTACGGCGACGAGATCGGCATGGGCGACAACATCCATCTCGGCGACCGCGACGGCGTGCGTACGCCGATGCAATGGTCGATCGACCGTAACGGCGGTTTCTCGCGCGCCGATCCCGCCGCGCTGGTGCTGCCGCCGATCATGGACCCGCTGTACGGCTTCCAGGCGGTGAACGTGGAGGCGCAGCAACGCGACCAGTATTCGCTGCTGACCTGGACCCGGCGCATCCTGTCGGTGCGCAAGCGCTACCGCGCCTTCGGCCGCGGCGCGCTGCGCTTCCTGTATCCCGGCAACCGCCGCATGCTCGCTTACCTGCGCTGCCACGAGGACGAGACCGTGCTGTGCGTGGCCAACCTCTCGCACACGCTGCAGGCGGTGGAGCTGGATCTGTCCGAATTCGAGGGTCGGGTGCCGGTGGACATCCTCGGCGGCGGCAGCTTCCCGCCGATCGGGCGCCTGACCTATCTGCTCACTGTGCCGGCGTTCGGCTTCTACGCTTTCCAACTGGTCGGCAATGCCACCCTGCCGGACTGGCACGTGCCGGCGCCGGTGCCGCTGCCCGACTACCAGACCCTGGTGCTGCGCAGCACGGTCGACAGTGCCGGCCTGCAGCCGCATCTGCCGACGCTGGAGCGCGACATCCTGCCGGCGTGGCTGTCTACCCGGCGCTGGTTCGCGGCCAAGGATCGCGCGCTGCGCAGCGTACGTATCGCGCGGCGCACGCCCCTGTCCGGCGGCGACGGCCTGACCCTGCTGGAAATCGAGGCGGAACTGGACGACGGCGCGTACGAGCGCTACATCCTGCCGCTGGGCATCGTGTGGGAGCGCGAGCAGCCGAGCGTGCTGGCCGAGCAGCTGGCGCTGGCGCGCGTGCGCCATGGCCGTGAGGTCGGCTACCTCACCGACGCCTTCGCGCTGAAACCCTTCACCCTGAGCATGCTGGCCGCGCTGCGCGACCGCGCGGAACTGCGCGTGGACGGCGAGGCCGGCGATGCCTCGGACGCCGAGCGCATCCGCTTCTGTCCGACGCCCGCGCTGCAGCGCGTGGACATTCCGAACGATCCGGAGATCCGCTGGCTATCGGCCGAGCAGAGCAACAGCTCGCTGATCGTCGGCGACGCGGCGGTGTTTAAGCTCCTGCGGCGCGTGTCGGCCGGTATCAACCCGGAGATCGAGATCGGCGAACGCCTCACCGCGCTCGGCTACGCCAACGCCGCGCCGCTGCTGGGCCATGTGGCCCGTGTCGAGGCCGACGGCAGCGAGACCACGCTCGCGCTGCTGCAGGGATTCGTGCGCAACCAGGGCGATGCCTGGCGCTGGACCCTGGATCACCTGTCGCGCAGCGCCGAGGAATACGACGCCGCGCAGGACGATGCCGCGCGGCTGGAAATCGTGGCCAGCTACGACGCCTTTGCGGCGATCGTCGGGCGGCGCCTTGCGGAACTGCATGCGCTGCTGGCGCAGCCTACCGACGCGCCGGCCTTCGTGCCGCAGGCCGTGGACGCGGCCGCGGCGCAGCAGGTGGTGGACGGCGTGGCGCACGAAGTGCAGGCGATGTGGGATACCTTACTGACGCATCGCGACGCCAACGACGATCCGGCCGAACACGCCGCAGTCGACAGCCTGCTGGCCGAGCGCGCGCGCCTGGACGCGTGGTTGCAGCAGGCGCCGTCGCTGTTGTCCGGCGCGCTGCTGACCCGCGTGCACGGCGACTTCCATCTCGGCCAGATCCTGGTCGCGTTCGACGACGTGGTGCTGATCGACTTCGAAGGCGAGCCGGCCAAGTCGCTGGACGAGCGCCGTGCCAAGGCCAGCCCGCTGCACGACGTCGCCGGTTTCCTGCGCTCGCTCGACTACGCCAGCGAAGTCTCCGCCCGCGGCGAGGAAGGCACCGCCGCACGCGTGGGTGCCGGCCTGGACACCGCGCAGGAAGCATTCCTGGCCGCCTTCCGCAGTCGCGCCAGCGCTGCGTTCCTCGCCGCCTACCGCGGCGTGCTCGATACCAGCCCGCATCCGTGGGTGGCGCCGGCCGCGTTCGAGGCCACCACCTTGCTGTTTCTGATCGAGAAGGCCTGCTATGAAATTCGCTACGAGGCCGCCAACCGCCCGGCATGGATCATGGTGCCCATACAGGGATTGTTGCGCATACTCGACCGCTTTCCCGCGCCCCAGGAGTCGATTCGATGAGTGATGCCGTCCACGTCTGGGACGACGCGACGCAACGCGCCTTCGCCACTGCCCGTCACGGCGACCCGTTCGCCGTGCTGGGCGTGCATCGCCTCGGCAATGCGCGGGTGCTGCGCAGTTACCAGCCGGGTGCCGATGCGGTGGTCGCGGTGCTGGAGGACGGCAGCGAAGTGCCGCTTCAGCAAGGACCGGAGGGCTTCTTCCATGCCGAGCTGCCGCACGAGGGCCGCTACCGCCTGCGCATCCGTTGGCCCGGCGGCGAGCAGGACACCGCCGACGCGTATGCGTTCGGCCCGCAGCTCAGCGATTTCGACCTGCACCTGATCGGCGAAGGCCATCACCTGCGCCTGGCCGATGCGCTGGGCGCCAATGTGGTCGAGGTCGACGGCGAGCAGGGCACCCGCTTCGCGGTGTGGGCACCCAATGCCTCGCGCGTGGCGGTGATCGGCGACTTCAACAGCTGGGACGCGCGCCGCCACCCGATGCGCCTGCGTCACCAGGCCGGCGTGTGGGAACTGTTCGTGCCTGGCGTCGGTCCCGGCGCGCGCTACAAGTTCGCCCTGCGCGGCCCGCGCGGCGAAGAGCTGCCGCCCAAGGCCGACCCGGTCGCGCGCCAGGCCGAACTGGCGCCCGGCACCGCCTCCATCGTCGCCGACCCGGCGCCGTTCCAGTGGCGCGACGACGCCTGGATGGCCACGCGCGCGCGCCGCCACGCCCCGCAGGCCCCGATCAGCGTGTACGAAGTGCATGCCGGCTCGTGGATGCACGCCGAAGATGGCAGCCTGCTCGACTGGGACGCGCTAGCCGAACGGCTGATTCCCTACGTGGCCGACATGGGCTTCACCCACATCGAACTGCTGCCGGTCACCGAGCACCCATTCGGCGGCTCCTGGGGCTACCAGCCGCTGGGCCTGTTCGCGCCCACCGCGCGCTTCGGCAGCCCGGAAGGCTTCGCCCGCTTCGTCGATCGCTGCCACCGCGAGGACATCGGCGTCATCGTCGACTGGGTGCCGGCGCATTTCCCCACCGATGCGCATGGCCTGGCCCATTTCGACGGCACCGCGTTGTACGAACACGCCGACCCGCGCGAAGGCTTCCACCGCGACTGGAACACCCTCATCTACAACCACGGCCGTCGCGAAGTGTCCGGCTTCCTGATCGCCAGCGCGCTGGAATTCCTGCAGCGCTACCACGTCGACGGCCTGCGCGTGGACGCCGTCGCCTCCATGCTCTACCGCGACTACAGCCGCAACGCCGGCGAGTGGGTGCCCAACATCCACGGCGGCCGCGAGAACTACGAGACCATCGCCTTCCTGCGCCGTCTCAACCAGGTGGTGGCCGACCAGGCCCCCGGCGCCATAACCATCGCCGAAGAATCCACCGCCTGGCCCGGCGTCACCGCCGACCTCGCGCATGGCGGACTGGGCTTCAACTACAAGTGGAACATGGGCTGGATGCACGACAGCCTGCACTACATCGAACTGGACCCGATCTACCGACGCTACCACCACGGCGAGATGACCTTCAGCATGGTCTACGCGTATTCCGAGCGCTTCATGCTGCCCATCTCCCACGACGAAGTGGTGCACGGCAAGCGCTCCCTGCTCGGGCGCATGCCCGGCGACGACTGGCAGCGCTTCGCCAACCTGCGCGCCTACCTCGGCTACATGTACACCCACCCCGGTCGCAAACTGCTGTTCATGGGCTGCGAAATCGCCCAGCCCACCGAGTGGAACCACGACGCCGCGCTGCCCTGGCACCTGCTCGACCAACCGAACCACCGCGGCATCCAGCGCCTGGTCCGCGACCTCAACCGCCTCTACGCCGAGCACCCCGCACTGCACGCCCGCGACGACGAACCCGAAGGCTTCGCCTGGGTCATCGGCGACGACGCCGGCAACAGCCTGTTCGCCTACCTGCGCAAGGCCCGCAGCGGCGACACCCCGCTGCTGGTGGTGGCCAACCTCACCCCGCAGGTGCACCACGGCTACCGCATCGGCGTACCCCGCGCCGGCCGCTGGCGCGAACTGCTCAACTCCGACAGCGAGATCTACGGCGGCAGCAACACCGGCAATGGCGGCAGCGTGCGCGCCGAGAACGTCGGCGCGCATGGGCATCCGGCGTCGCTGGTGCTGACTATCCCGCCGCTGGGGGTGCTGGTGCTTGGGGTGGAGGAGTAGGGCGAGAGGGCAGAAGGGGCCGCGGCTAGAGGGCGAAAAGAGCCGGCTGTTCGGAGAGAAGCCGGCTGTTGTGGGAGGGACTTCAGTCCCGACGCTGTCCCGATTGACTGTCAGCCCCGATCCGCAAGCACCCGAGATGCCAAGGATGCGCACCGATCAGGTGCAGTCCCTGGCGCTTAGCTCGCTGCGCCCAAAGGCCGAGAGCAATTCTCGGCCCCGTCTACCGCCCCGGGCAGACAGCCCACCACCCCGACCGGTAAACTCACGCCCGCCTCGGCGCCTTCCTCTGCATGCACGCCAGAGGCGCCAAGCCGGCGGCCGACGCATCGCCCGCTCGCTCCGGACGCGTCCGGGCCTATAGCTCAACGGTTAGAGCAGAGGACTCATAATCCTTTGGTTCCAGGTTCGAATCCTGGTGGGCCCACCATAGACATGCACGGCGGAATCTCGTGCTCTTGTAAGCACAAGTTGGCCAGATCGGACAACTCATCATGTCAATATGGGCATGAGTTGTCTGCTGAAAACCGCGATAATGGCGGCGCAAGGTCAGAGTGGTGGTTCTGAAGGTAATAAATTGCTATAAAAATAATTAGTTACGTAGCTTTGGCTGACGGTACAATAAACCGAACAGCGAATTCTGTACCAGAGCATCCGCCATGTGCGCGCGAAACATCTTAGAGATCCGCTGGACAGGGTCTCTCCAAGATCCTGCGCCACGCCTTGGAGTAGTGGAGGCTGGCGACCCCGGCTTTCCCATGCGCCAATGTTGCGCAACGCCCGTTGCACGATCTTCGCGGCTTGGGCCCGCTCTATCTCGGCGGGGTCCTAGACGACTTGGCGATGGATTCTCCGAAGCACTCGATAGCGAGCCTTAGGCTGCTCGATAGCAAGCCGGCGATCTTCGAGATTCGGCGCCGACTCTCTTCAAAATTTTCGCAACTTGCCCAGCGACTTCATCCCTGATCCCATCTTGGTGGCGCGCAAGCTATCTCGGATAGCGGGCTGATACCCCGCAGGTGGCTTCCGACCCAGACAGTCGTTCGGTGTCTACGAAAGATTGGATAGTATGACCTGTCGATAGGCATCCGCTTCTAGTCAAGATGCGCTGATGATACATTTTGAGGTGGCTGAGTTTTTCCGGCGACCGAACGTGGGATAGCGCATTGGCATTCTTAACTGGCAAATTTCTGGGCTATTTCCCCGCGACCTGCCAGAACGCCGTGACGCCTGCTTGCCAGAAGGCGTCGAGATCCTGGGCAAGTTTGTCCCGTGGCAGCAAGGCGACCATCAGCGAAGCGAATGCTACAACCAGTGCGAGAACTGTCAGCCATTCCATGCGGCGTTGGGCTTTGATGCTCTCGTGGACGCTGAGGACTGCAGATACTTGCTCGAAATGCTCACGTATCGAAACCTCCTCCTCGATTAGTCGGTTTGCCAGGTAATTGATGCTGCCGCGGATTTCCTCAGTCAGTTCCCGCGGCTTGTCTCCGTCCCCCCATCCCGGTGTGGTGAATGATGGGCAATCGTGATGGTACCAACCAGCATCTTTGGACTCCCGAGCAAGTTCTCTTGCGATTGCAGGTGATCCTAGCGTTCGGTCGAAGAATTGGCTGATCTCGCGCAGCGAACGCTTGACGCTACGTCGACCTGATCGTGCTTTCTTTAGATTTTCGCGTGTGGCGTTGATGTCGCGCGACTGCTCCTTCAGATATTCGAGCGTTGATGCATGGATGAGAAAGCCGTGAAGTGTCTCTTGGCACACATGAAGAAAGGCATTCATGGTCTTGCCGCCGTAGTGTTTCATCCCCTCTTCGGGGTAGGCCGCGACATCCAATGCAGCCAGGATGTGCAACCCTTCCTCTTGCTCCCTGAATCGGTCAATCGATAGCTGAAGCCCAGGCGAGCTCTTGTAGGTCCATGTTTCATGTGGAGGAACGTTGGCTAACGCCCAGCGCCATCCAGAAAATCTGTTGCGTGGCGAATGCTCTGGTTCATGGAAGATTGGACCGCTCTGGGACGTCAGCAATTCCATTGTTGGAAAATTTTCTGGGCGCTTGAGTCCACTAAAGAACCCCGGAATGTGTTGGCCGAACCAGTTCCCTACCATGCGCCGAAGGTCTCTTCGGGCTACCTCGATGGCTTCGCGCTTTTGGTTCTCCGGGCCTATGGATTGGATTGATCGGCGGGATCGAAAACTACGCCGGCGATAGGTCGTGCGGTCCCGGTTGAGCTCCGTCGCATAGCGCTGAGCCAAGGATTCTTCCAGCAGGAATCCTACAAGCATCACAGTCAGGGACGAGGTGATCTGATGTACGCAAACCGTCAGCGATTGCACACCCGGCGGCAGCGTTGTGAAGTTGTGGATCAGTGGTGGTGCGTTGCCACGTCGCTCTTTTCCTAGCACACACCCCACGTTCAACCAGGCCCATGCGCCAAAGGAACGTCTCTCCCGGACCCACCTCAGCACGCTGTCCTTCTCGTTCCACGCAGCCACGCCTTTCCAGCCAAGCTTCTCCAGTCCGCTATACAGGCCTTCTACTTCCGCCGATCCATAGAGTTCGACACCCCAGATCACGTTTACCCGGAGTTCCAACTCGAGTGGCACGCGGATGCGTTCGTTCTCCTTCCGGTCGTGCTCGCGTTCATACTCACGATCCGTCCGATAGGGATCGGGGATTAGATTGGGCAAGAGCCAGTGGGCTTGCCAGCGCAGGTTTCGCAACCACTTCCGCTGGAGTGACTTCTTGGCTGGGGGCGGCTCCGGGGAGCTATTCGCTGAATCGTTCGTGGGCGGGAGATAGGGTTGTTCGGATTCTGTCGGCGTGGCCATATTCGACGGATAATTCGGGCGAGAGAGAACAAACTACCTTGATACGATGCCGTATCAGTATCCAAGACGCCCCCTGGGGCAGGCGAGCCGGGCCTATTGGGCTATGGCCCGCCAACTGCTCCGTAGCCAGCTTTTCCCGGAACCGTCCATCAATGGCAGGAATTAGCGATTGGACCTGACGGCGCTTGACTTGCGGATATGTTTGCGAGCCCGAAGACCCGAGTACGACCAGTATACCGGTCGTTCTTCACGTATAGGCTTGGGCAGGGTGTCACCATGCGACGCTAGCTTAGGGCGCTACTTCCGAAATCGACCCAAAGCAGATATCGAGTGGACTTTGGTCATGGGTCTAGAATGCTTGGTGGCGTTGATATCTCTCAGTCAACCTTAGCTCGGACGACCTAAGGCGGTTGCTCAGCGAAAACAGGGGTCAGAGTGCACTTACTTGCATCAGTCTCTACCGGGTAACGCTCCTAGTTTCCGCAGTCGTTCTCCAAGCAAGTTGAGGATATGGATTGGGCTCGGCGTTGCTTACCGCTTCCGAGCCGGTGACGTCGTCGGAGGTGTTGCGCGTTGTGCAAGGATCGCCCCAGTCACCAGCTCGAACATGCGCTCGGAGCGCTGAGCATGCGACGGCTGTTCCCGCAACCAGGCCAGCGCCGCGATCAGGTCGAACAGTTCGTCGCCGTCCATGTCGGCGCGCGCCTTGCCGTCCGCCTGGGCGCGCGCCAGCAATGCGGCGCCTGCGGAGCGTAGCCGCACGCAGGAGGCGTGCAGTGCGGAGGCGTCGTCTTCGATGGCGGACATCATCAGGGCGAGGATGCCGCGCTGGCGATGAGTGAAGGCGATGATCTCCTCAAGCCAAGCCAGCAGGGCCTGGTCCGAGGCCGCGGCCGTGCGCAGGGCGTCGGCCTTGGTCGCCAGATCCTCGAAGTCGTTACGCAGCAGCGCTTCGAGGAGCGCTTCGCGGGCCGGGAAGTGGCGGTACAAGGTGCCCAGGCCGACTTCGGCGCGGCGGGCGATGTCGCGCAGCGAGGTGTCCGCGCCGGCTTCCGCCAGGGCCTCGCGGGCCACGTCCAGTAGATGGAAGCGAGTGAGGGATGTGGGCGTGCCGTTAGCGCGGCGCCAGGCATTGAAGCTAGAGCCGCGCCGGCAGAATCACACTATGTGTTGAGCTGCGGAATCTGCGAGAACGCCTCGGCGATGAAGTCCATGAAAACAGCGGCGCGCTTCGGGAGCAGGCGATTGGCCGCGTAGACGATGTGCATGGGCACGGAGGGGGCGGCGTAGGCGTCGAGCACGGTCTGGAGCCGTCCGGACTTCAGGCCGTCCTCGAACAGCCACTCCGGGCCGATGCCGATGCCGAGGCCGGCGCTGACGGACGCGCGCGAGGCTTCGGGGGAATTGACGCGGATGCGGCCGCTGACGGGAATCTCCAAGTCCTTGAAGCGCCAGGTGGCGCCGGAGGCGAGCAGCGTGTAGAGCACGCACTCGTGATGGACCAGGTCCTGCGGTACCTGGGGGACGCCGCGCCTGGCCAGATAGTCGGTGCTGGCGACGCACACGCGCTTGAAGGCGCCGATGCGCCGTGCGCGCAGCGCGCTGCTCTCCAGGTGGCCGATGCGGATGGCCAACTCGGCGCCTTCGTCGAGCAGGTTGACGAAGCGGTCGTTGATCTGCAGGTCCAGTTGCATGTCCGGAAAGCGCTGCAGGAAGCCGGGAACGAGGGGCATGAAGTAGGTGTGCGACAACGCCGTGGGGCATGCCACGCGCAGCAGCCCTGTCGGCTTGACGTCCGCGCGCAGGGAGGTCTCGGACTCGTCCACCGCGTCGAGGATGCGGCGGACCTCGGCATAGTAGCGCTCGCCCTCCGGGGTCAGGGCGAGCTTGCGGGTGGAGCGGTGCAACAGGCGCGTGCGCAGGTGGTCCTCCAGCGCGGCGACGTGGCGGCTGACATTGGGTTGGCCGATGCCCAGGTCGCGGCCGGCGGCGGAAAAGCTACCGGTCTCCACGGCGTGGGCAAAGCAGGTCATCAGCAGGAAGCGGTCCATGGTCTGCTCTTAATCATGCGCAATCAGCATGAATGCTATGCGCATCCGTCGGCTTATGGCAACGGCGGCATAGGCGCATGCTGCGTCTCCATCGAGGGCCGACCAACGTGGCCGACCCACCACAACTAGGAGCACACCATGTCCCGTCTAGCAGGCAAGCGCACCCTCATCACCGGCGGCACCAGCGGCATCGGCCTGGAAACGGCCCGGCAGTTTCTCGCCGAGGGCGCGCGCGTCATCGTCACCGGGGTGAACCCCGACTCCATCGCCAAGGCCAAGGCCGCGCTCGGCGAAGAGGTGTTGGTGCTGCGCGCTGACTCGGCCAGCGTCGCGGCGCAGAAGGAACTGGCGCAGACGATCGGCGCGCACTTCGGGCAGCTCGATATCGCGTTCCTCAACGCGGGCGTGTCGGTCTGGGCGCCGGCCGAAAGCTGGACCGAGGAGGCGTTCGATGCGTCCTTCGCCATCAACGTCAAGGGCCCGTACTTCCTCGTCCAGGCGCTGCTGCCGGTGTTCGCCGCGCCGGCCTCGGTGGTGTTCAACGCCTCGGTCAACGTCCACGTGGGCATGCCGAACTCGTCGGTGTACGGCGCGACCAAGGCGGCGTTGTTGAACATGACAAAGACCCTCTCGAGCGAGTTGCTCGGACGCGGCATCCGCTTCAATGCCGTCAGCCCCGGCCCGGTGGAGACGCCGCTGTACGACAAGCTGGGCATTCCCGAGGCGTACCGCGAGCAGGTCAACAAGGACATTGCCGCGAGCATCCCGATGGGCCGCTTCGGGACGCCGGAGGAAATCGCCAAGGCGGTGGTGTACCTGGCCTCCGACGAGTCGCGCTGGACGGTGGGAGCGGAACTCATCGTCGACGGCGGGCGCACGCTGTGATCGCGGCGGTCACCGATCGCCGGCAAGCCTGGCCGGGCGCGCTGCGCCTGGCCGGGTCGCCCCCTCTCTGTTGCCTGCAGAGATCGTTATGTCGCTTCCTTCCTTGAAACTCGTCAGTCATCCGCTGTGTCCGTTCGTGCAGCGCGCGGCGATCGTTCTGCTCGAAAAGGGCGTGGCGTTCGAGCGTGTGCAGGTGGATCTGGCCGCCAAGCCGGAGTGGTTCCTGGCACTGTCGCCGACCGGCAAGGTGCCGCTACTGCAGGTCCGGCTGCCGGGCGGCCCGGAAGTAGTCTTGTTCGAAAGCATGGCTATCTGCGAATACCTGGAAGAAACGCAGCCGGGCGCTCCGATGTTCTCGGGAGACCCGCTGGCGCGCGCCCAGCAGCGCGCCTGGGTGGAGTTCGGGACGGCAGCGCTCGGCGACGCGTGGCAGTTCCTCAACGCCAAGGATGCCGCGACCGCCGACGCCGCGCGCGCCGCGTTCCGCGACAAGTTGCTGCGGCTGGAACGCCAACTGCACGACGGGCCGTATTCTATGGGACCGGCGTTTTGCATGGTCGATGCGGCGTTCGCGCCAGTCTTCCGCTATTTCGACGTGCTGCGCGCGCCGGTTTCGCGGTCGGTCTTCGAAGGCCTGCCGCGGGTCTCCTCCTGGCGGGCAGCGCTCGCGGACAGGCCGAGCGTCGTCTCCGCGGTGCCGGACGATTACGCCGACCGATTCCAGCGGCATCTCGTGGCCCAGCACGCCTTGCTCGCGGGCGCGCTGCGCTGAGGATGTCTTGCGCGCGGCGCTGTAGGCGCGTCTTTACCCCCGTTGTCGGCACCGGGCTGTCGGATCGGCCGCTGGCTGCCGATCAGCGGCGCAGCAATCAGTGCTATCACGCCGTGATCGCTGCGCAACCAGGCAAGCAGAGCCGCCCACTAAGTCACGACAGCGGCGGACGAAGGCCGGTCGCCACCGGGCGGTGACGGTGCGCTGGCAGGGTACGACGCGCTCCGGCGAGGTCGATGCGCCGCTGGATGCAATCGGCGGCTCTGGCGCCGGCAGGTTCCTGCGTACGCATACATGCGGCGGCGCGCCGTTACCCATCTTTCCGCTCGGCTTCGATGGACGACCCTGCGGCGGCGCGCCGGGCGTGACGGTGCCACCTCCACGTGCGCTCCTGCGGCGCGCAACTCGGCGCACTCGCGGCACTGCTGGATGCGAGCACGGTGCGCGTGGTCATCGACAGCACCTTCGCGTTGCCGCAGGCGCACAGGCGTACGACCGCGCGGAGCAAGGACATATCCAGGGCAGATCGTGATGACGGCCGAATAGAGAGGCGCGTCGGGCCGTCAGCGCCCGCATTCATTTCTGGCCAGTGGTGCGGGCGCCGACTGCAATGGCGATGCTGTACGAGACCCGGTGAGAGATCGGTTCGCCGATGCAATGCGCGCGAACGGATGGGTTGTGTCGCGGCGCATTCGCAACCAGCGGTGTGCGGTTCGGCAGGGGCTATCGACCCACGCCGAACCAGGCGTAGCATCACCGCATGGCTTCGGTTCATCGGCTTCCCATTCCGGCGTTGCGCGGCCTAGTCGCCTCGGTCTGGGCGCACGACCCTGCGACCGGCCCGTCGGTGGTGCGGGCGCTTGCGCGCGAGCACGTGCTGCCGACCGGGGCCACGCATATCGCGGTGCGCGTTGGCGGCGCGCCGCTGCAGGTCTTCGACCATGCGGCCGACTTGTGCGGCCATCGCCTGGGCCATGCGGTGGCCGGTGGCGTGCGCACGGAGTACCACGTGCGCGATGTCTCGCAACCGTCGGTCTCGGTCGGCGCCATGCTGCGGCCCGGGGCGGCCGCGGTTCTGCTCGGCGTACCCGAATCCGCGCTGGCGGGGCACCACACGCCGCTGGAGTGTCTGGTGCCTGCCGGCGAGGTCGATGCGCTGCTGGCGGCGCTGCATGCCTGCCATGACGGCCCGGCGCGGCTCGCGGTCTTCGAGCGCTGGCTGGCCGGGCGTGCCGGTGGCCGGCCTGCGGCGCTGCACCCGGCGCTGGCGGGCGTTGTGCTGCGTCCCTGGCATCCAGGCATGCGCGTGGAGGCGATGGTGCGCGCCAGCGGGTTGAGCCATCGGCATTGCATTGCGTTATTTCGCCAGGCGACGGGGCTGGCGCCGAACGAGTGGTTGCGGCTGCAGCGCTTCTCGCATGCGCTCGCACTGGCCTGCGACGGGGCGCTGGGCTGGGCCGAGATCGCGGCCGCCAGTGATTTCGCGGACCAGGCGCACCTGGCGAACACCTTTCGCGCCGTGGCCGGGGTGACGCCGTCCGCCTGGCGACTGCGGGCTGACCCCGCCGCGCCGCGCCACGTGCCGCGCTGACCGCGGCGCGGGTCAAATGGCTACAAGACGCCGCGCGCGCCGGCACCCAGAATGGAGCGCATCGTCCACCTCAGGAGTCGCCATGGCCATCCACGAGCTCTATGCCTATCTGTGCGTCCGCGATGCCGCCGCGGCGATGGCGTTCTACGCCCGCGCGTTCGGCGCGCGCGAACTGTTCCGCCTCACCGAGCCCGATGGCCGCATCGGCCATGCCGAGGTGGATCTCGACGGGCACACGCTGATGCTGTCGGAAGAGTATCCAGGGATGGGGGTGCGCAGCCCGGAACATCTAGGCGCCACCCCGGTCACGCTGCACCTGCATGTAGACGATGCCGACGCGCTGGTGGCGCACGCGGTGGCCGCGGGTGCCACGCTCGAGCGCGGCATGCAGGACCACTTCTACGGCGAGCGCTCGGGGACGGTGCGTGATCCGTTCGGCCACCGCTGGCTGATCGGCCATGCGATCGAGACGGTGACGCCGGAGGAAATGCAGCAGCGCTACACCGCGCTGTTCGCCGCGCCGAAAGCCTGATCGTCTCTGCCGCGCGGCATCGGTTCTCGCTGCGGCGATAAATGCGAAGAAGTCGAGGGCGTGGAGTCGGCGCTCGGCGTGGCTTACCGCTTCCGAGCCGTTGGCTTCGCCGCAGACGATGTGGGCTGCGCAAGGATCGCGCCAGTCACCAGCTCGAACAGCCGCTCCGACCGCTGCGCATGCGAGGGCTGTTCCCGCAGCCAGGCCAGCGCCGCGATCAGGTCGAACAACTCGTCGCCGTCCATGTCGGCGCGGGCCTTGCCATCCGCCTGTGCCCGCGCCAGCAGCGCGGCACCCGCGGCGCGCAGCTGCACGCAGGAGGCGTGCAGCGCGGAGGACTCGTCTTCGATGGCGGACATCATCGGGGCGAGGATGCCGCGCTGGCGATGGGTGAAGGCGATGATCTCCTCAAGCCAGGCCAGCAGTGCCTGGTCCGAGGCAGCTGACGTGCACAAGGCGTCGGCCTTGCCCGCCAGGTCCTCGAAGTCGTTGCGCAGCAGTGCTTCGAGCAGGGCTTCGCGGGTGGGGAAGTGGCGGTACAAGGTGCCCAGGCCGACTTCGGCGCGGCGCGCGATGTCGCGCAAGGAGGCGTCTGCGCCGGCTTCGGACAAGGCCTTGCGGGCCACGTCCAGCAGGCGTTGGTAGTTTTTCTGGGCGTCGGCGCGCATGCTGTCCTTTACAAGGGGAGCAGTGCTCCGTATATTCGGAGCACTGTTCCGATCAGGATACGCCATGCACAGTTCCGAAGAAACGCCGCGCACCATGAAAGCGGTCCGCCAGCGGGCGTTCGGCGGCCCCGAGGTGCTCCATTACGAGGACGCGCCCACGCCCGTGCTGCAGCCGGGCGAGGTGCTGATCCGGGTGCATGCGGTCGGGCTGAACCCGCCCGACCTGTACCTGCGCGAGGGCTACAGCCGCCTGCCGCCGGAATGGCGGCCGCCGGTGACGTTCCCGCTGATCCTGGGGACGGATGTTTCGGGCGTGATCGCGTCGGTGGCGGAGGATGTTGACGGGTTTTCGCCAGGCGATGCCGTGTACGCGATGGTGCGCTTTCCGAGCGGCTTGGCCGGTGGCAGCCAGGCGTATGCGCAATACGTCGCCGCCCCTGCGTCCGAAGTCGCGCTGAAGCCGGCGGAGATCGACCACGTGCACGCCGCGGGCGCGCCGATGTCGCTGCTGACGGCATGGCAGTTCCTGATCGCGCAGGGCCACGACGTGGCCAATCCGCTGCAGCCCATGCCGCATGCGCCGGTGCCATTGCAGGGCAAGACCGTGGTGGTCAACGGGGCGGCCGGCGGCGTCGGCCACTTCGCGCTGCAACTGGCCAGGTGGCAAGGTGCGCGCGTGATCGCGGTCGCTTCCGGCAAGCACGAGGCGTTCGTGCGCGGGTTGGGCGCCGAGACCTTCATCGACTACACCAAGACGGCGCCGGAGGACGTGCTGCACGACGTGGACCTGGTGGTGGACGCGGTCGGCGGCGCCGGCGCCGGAAAGTTCCTGCCCACGCTCAAGCGTGGCGGTGCACTGTTCCCTATTTTCCCGCTCGGCTTCGATGGGCACGATGCGGCGGCGGCGCTGGGCGTGACGGTGTCCACCACGCAGGTGCGCTCCAGCGGCGCGCAACTCGGCGAACTCGCGGCACTGCTGGATGCGAGTACGGTGCGCGTGGCCATCGACAGCACCTTCGCGCTGTCGCAGGCGCGGCAGGCGCACGAGCGTGCGGAGCGTGGGCACGTCCAAGGCAAGATCGTAATGATGGTTGAGTGAGACCTGGATCGCGGCGTCGCCGCCGGCATCGAATGGCTCAGCGGCTCGGCGATGCGTCAACTGCCGAGCCGCGAACCACGTTGCCCTAATCGCTACGGGTCGTGGTATTGCCGTAGGAGTCTGTGCTGCTGCGCGTCACGCTTCCGTCGTCGCCACGGCAGGTTTTGTTGCCGTACGAGTCTGAGGAGCAGCGAACTGTGTTGCCCCGGTCGTCACGGGTCGTGGTATTGCCGTAGGAGTCCGTGCTGCTGCGCGTCACGCTTCCGTCGTCACCACGGCAGGTTTTGTTGCCGTACGAGTCCGAGGAGCAGCGAATCACGTTGCCCTGGTCGTCACGGGTTGTGGTATTGCCGTAGGAGTCTTTGCTGGTGCGCGTCACGCTTCCGTCGTCGCCGCGGCACGTTGTGTTGCCGTACGAGTCCGTAGCGTGTTGTGTCGGCAAGTGCGCTCGACGTTGCCAGCAGTCCAGTCAAAAGTGCGAGTGTGGCCATTTTCATTTGAAACCCCTGTGTGTGGAGCGATCCAGCGCTTGCCAGTGTAGCCGTTGATCGTCGGTCCGCCAGGGCGATCCATCGCCTTCAATCGCTCCTCGTCGCGTGACGGTTCAGCGTCATCCCTCTTCGTATCCAACGTAACGCGATCGATGCTGGATCGCGTATCGATCCGCAGACGAACTGTTGCGCAGCAGCATGCAACTCTACAAAAGGCGTGTTACTTCTAGCTCGGTTGGATCGATCCAAAGCCGTTGATGCAGCGCATCCTTGGGGGAAACGGCAGGTAGGGATCGCGTGCTGCGAGTTTGCTGACGCCTGCTCTCTGGTCCGCATGCATCTGCGGTCGTGAAGCGGTGTTGGATGCCGACTTGAGCGGCGATCCCTCGGATCGATCCGGTCCACGTTGCGTGCCTTCACTGCGCGCCGTTGCCACCGGAAGTGCGTGACGCCACGCGTCGCGGCACAGCCGACCGAGAGAGTTTGGGGAGCCTGCCATGTCAATCCGCCCGCGCTTTGCGCACCTGCCCGAGTCTTCGCGCCGGTGGTTGGCGTCCGTCGCGGCGTCGGCGCTGTTGTGCGCAGGCACCGGCGCGGCATGCGCGGCCGATGCTGGCTTCGCGTCCTCGTTCGAGCAGGGCGAACCTGCGCCTGCATCGGTCACGCAATCAGACAAGACAGGCGTCCAGGTTGCCATTGGCAACGGCCCCAAGCAGCCCTACGCGGCCAAGGCCGGCATGGGCTACACCGGCCTGCATGCGCTGCACTATCGCGCCACTGCGGCCGGGCGCGCACAGCTGTTTGCGGTGGATCTGCCGGTGGAGCCGGACACGGTGCTGTCGTGGCTGGTACTGCCGGAGATCGTCGATGGCGATACGGTGGCCTCGACCGGCGTGGCGGTGGATCTGCTGTTCGACGATGGCCGCCGCTTGTCCGAGTTGGGCGTGGAAGATCAGCACGGTGCGCTGGTCAATGCGGCCGGGCAGTTGGCGTCGAAGACGCTGTATCCGCAGCAGTGGGCGTTCAAGCAGGTGCGGCTGGGCGAGGTGGCGGCGTTGCGCGGCAAGCGCGTTCGCGCGATCGAGCTGCAGGTACAACCTGGCGCCGGCAAGGTGGCGGCAGGCTGGATCGACGATGTCGCGGTGCGCCGCGAGGCAGCACCGCAGGCGGCGCGGCGGCCCAGCGATGAGGTGGTGACTACGCGCGGGACGCAGTCCAACGGCACGTTCTCGCGCGGCAACAATATTCCGGCCACGGCGATGCCGCATGGTTTCAATTTCTGGGTGCCGGCGACCGATGCGGGGACGCTGAGCTGGCTGTACCGTTGGAACGAACAGAATGGCGACGACAACCGGCCGCGTTTGCAGGCGCTGTCGATCAGCCATGAGCCCAGTCCATGGATGGGCGATCGCCAGACCTTCCAGGTGATGCCGTCATCCACGCGCGGCGTGCCGGAGGCGGATCGCGCGAAGCGCGCGCTGTCTTTCAGTCACGACCGCGAGGAGGCGCGCCCGCATCTGTACCGGGTTGACTTCGACAACGGTATCCGTGCGGAGCTGGCGCCGAGCGAGCGTGCGGCGATCTTTCGCTTCCGCTTTCCCGAGGGCGGCGATGCCAATCTGCTGTTCGACAACGTCGACGCGCGCGGCGGGCTGACCCTGGACGCGGCGACGCAGACGCTGCGCGGCTACTCGGAGACGCGCAGCGGCCTGTCCAACGGCGCCACGCGCCTTTTCGTGTATGCGCGCTTCGACCGTCCGTGGACCGCCAGCGGCAAGATCGCCACGGGGCGCCCGACCGGCTACGTGAAGTTCGCGCCGGGCGCCGATCGCACCGTGGTGATGCGCATCGCCACCTCGCTGATCTCGGTGGAGCAGGCGCAACGCAATCTGCAGCAGGAGATCGGCGACGCCGGGTTCGAGCTGGTGCGGGCGCGTGCGCAGGACGCGTGGGACGCGGTGCTGGGGCGCGTGCAGGTGCAAGGCGCCAGCCACGACCAGCGGGTCACGGTGTACTCCAATCTGTATCGGCTGTTCCTGTATCCCAACATCGCCCACGAGAACGTCGGCGATGCGGCGCATCCGGATTGGCGGCATGCCGACCAGAACAGTTGGTCCAAGGACAACATGGGCGGCGATGCCGAGCGCACCTCGGCGCCGATCGTGCCGGGCAAGGTCTACGTCAACAACGGCTTCTGGGACACCTTCCGCACCAGTTGGCCGGCGTATGCGCTGTTCGCGCCGGAGCAAGCGGGCGCGATGATCGATGGCTTCCTGCAGCAGTATCGCGACGGCGGCTGGGTGGCGCGCTGGTCTTCGCCGGGCTATGCGGACCTGATGGTCGGCACCAGTTCCGACGTGGCGTTCGCCGATGCCTGGCTGAAGGGTGTGCGGGGGTTCGATGCCCACGAGGCCTATGCGGCGGCGCTGCGCAATGCCACGGTGGTGCCGCCGGTGTCGAATGTCGGCCGCAAGGGCCTGGCGCGCTCGATGTACCGCGGCTACGCCGCCAACGACGTGCACGAAGGGCTGTCGTGGACGCTGGAGGGCGCGCTCAACGATTTCGGCCTTGCGCAGATGGCGCAGGCGCTGGCTGATAAGGAACAGGATAAGCAGCAGGCGCAGCGCTACCGCGAGGAAGCCGAATACTTCCGGGCGCGGGCCACTGATTACGTGTTCTTGTTCGACCCCGCCACCCGCTTCTTCCGCGGTCGCACGCCGGCTGGCCAGTGGAGTACGCCTGCGTCGAAGTTCGATCCGCGGGTTTGGGGCGGCGACTACACCGAGGCCAATGCCTGGACCTTCGCCTTCACCACGCCGCACGACGCTGCGGGCTTGGCCGGGTTGCTGGGGGGCGAGGATGCGATGGCGGCGCGGCTGGACGAACTCTTCGCCACGCCGGAGACCGCGGACAAGCGCTTCGCCGGCAGCTACCGCAGCGTCATCCACGAGATGACCGAGGCACGCGACGTGCGCATGGGTATGTACGCGCACAGCAATCAGCCCTCGCACCATCTGCCGTGGATGTACGTGGCGGCGGGACAGCCGTGGAAGACCCAGCGCCTCACCCGCGAGGTGCTGCGCCGGTTGTACCTGGGCAGCGAGATCGGCCAGGGCTATCCGGGCGACGAGGACAATGGCGAGATGTCGGCGTGGTACTTGTTCGCCATGCTCGGGCTGTATCCGCTGCGCATGGGTGCGCCGGAGTACGTGATCGGCTCGCCGGCGTTTCCGCGGGCCGAGGTCGATCTCGGCAAGGGCCGCAAGCTGGTGGTGATCGCGCGCAACAACAGTGCGCGCAATGTGTACGTGCAGTCGCTCACGCTCAACGGCAAGCCATGGAACAAGGCCTGGCTGCGCCACCAGGACATCGCCGACGGCGCCACGTTGGAGTTCGTGATGGGTGCGACGCCCTCGCGCTGGGGCAGCGGCGCGGACACGTTGCCGCCATCGTTGACCCCGTCGGGCAGCGCGCCGCAGGGACTGGAGGATGTGGCGTCGCAGGCCGTTGCGGTGTCGCTGGAGGGACAGCCCAAGGCCGCGGCCCTGATCGACGATGATGCGACGACGGCGCTGCCGCTGCCGGTCGGTGCCAGCGTCGACCTGCGCTTCGCGACGGCGCAGCGCGCCACGCACTACACGCTGACCAGCGGCGACGCCGCGCTGTCCGGCCTGGCATGGACGCTGGAGGGCCGCGGCGCCGACGGCGCATGGAGCACGCTGGATCAACGGCGCGCGCAGGCCTTCGCCTGGGCGCGGCAACTGCGGCCGTTCCGCATCGCCAAGCCTGGCGCCTACAGCGCGTACCGCCTGCGCCTGGATGCGGGCGAAGGCGTTTCGCTCGCCGAGATCGAGCTGTTGAAGCCGATGACGCGGCAGGCCGCGCCGTGAGGCAGCGGCGACGCAGCGTACGCGTGCTGTTGCGCGCACGTTGCGGTGGACATGTCCTGCCCTAGACCTGTTGCGCGGCAGCATGCGTTGCGAGGAACGCTGTGGTACTTAAGTTTTCCACTGCATTAGAACGATCCAATTCACTTGGTGCAGGACAGAGGGGGAACAACCGCAAGGCCGGCTCGCCGCAATGGCGCCGGATGTTTTCTACAGCGACGCGGAGGCTGCTCGATCCATGGATTGCGCGGTGGCCGTACTCGCGCAGCCGATCAATCTTTGGGAGAGGATGATTGAAATGAAGTGCATGCCATCCGCGCGCAAGCGCAGCACGCTGTCCGCCGGTATCGCCATCGCGCTGTGCGCGACCGCTGCCTCCACCACCGCGTTCGCCCAGCAGGCCGACACCGCGCCGGCGCCCTCCGGTCAGGCCGAACTGGAGGCCAAGAATCTGGATGCGGTGACGGTGACCGGCTACCGCTACGCGATCGAGAAGAGCCTGGAGCAGAAGCGCAACGCCAACGCCGTGGTCGACGTGATCACCGCGGAGGACGTGGGCAAGTTCCCCGACAAGAACGTGGCCGACGCGCTGCAGCGCGTACCCGGCGTGGTCATCAGCCGCGACGGCGGCGAGGGCAAGAACGTCAGCGTGCGCGGCCTGTCCTCGGAGCTGGTGCTGACCGAGTTGAACGGCAACTACATCGCCACCGCCGAGTCCAATGGCGACCCGACGCGCTCGTTCAACTACACGCTGCTGCCGTCGAACCTGCTGGGCAGCGCGGAACTGTACAAGACGCCGGAAGCGCGTATCGACGAAGGCGGCATCGGTGGCACGGTGATCCTGCAGACGCGGCGTCCTTTGGAGTTGGAGCCCAATTCCGGCTTCGTCTCCGCCGAGGGCGTGTGGTCGGATACCAGCAAGAAGACCGACGGCCAGTTCTCCGGCTCGTACTCGTGGCACGACAAGGACAACCGCTTCGGCGTGTTCGTCGGCTACACGCAGCAGAAGCGCACTGCGCGCACGCTGAATTCCAGCACCGAGAGTTGGCAGTGGTACGGTCGCGACGAAGGCGGCCCGGCGGTCGACGTGAATGGCAATCCGTCGGACTTCAATTCGAACTGGTGGGGCGGCACCGGCTTCTGGGATCAGAACGGCAAGTACTACACCCGCTTCATGATGCCAACGGCGGTCAGCCTGGACGTCAAGCAGGAGGAGCGCGAGCGCAAGGGCGGCCAACTGACCTTCCAGTTCAAGCCCACCGACGACCTGACCCTGACCGCGAACTACTTCCGCTTCGACCTGTCGCAGAACTCGCAGACCAACACCATCAAGATCCCCGAGTGGAACATCGCCCGCTATTACGGCGACGGCAACTGGCGCGGCGGCCGCCTGCTCGACGGGCTGCGCTTCGATCCCAGCGGCACCATCGTCACCGGTGCCGACTACAGCCTGCATCCGGGCAAGGCGTATTACTGCAGCGAAGCCCAGGCCGCCGCGGCCGGCCTGCCGCCCGGCGGCTGGGGCTCGGACGACTGCACGGTACCGACGCCGCAGATCACCGGCAGCTACAACATCGAGAAGTCGCTGTCGCAGACGGTGGACCTGGGCGGCGAATGGCGCGGCGAAAAGGTGGACGTGGCGTTCAAGGCCGGCCGCACCTGGGCCAAGGGCGGGCCGGAGCTGCAGTTCTCCCTGCCGATCAAGCCGCGCCGCCAGAACGCCGACGGCAGCTGGAGCAACGGCAACTTCGCCAGCGCCTGGGACCTGACCGGCACGCCGTCCATGACGTTCTCGCCGGAGCTGATGCAGAACCTGCGCGATGGCCTCCTGCAGGTCGACCTGGGTTCGACCAGTTCGTCCTGGACCCGCAACACCAACCAGCAGCAGTACGCGCAGATCGATACCACCTGGCACATCGACGGCGATTTCTTCGACTCGCTACAGTTCGGCCTCAAGCGCCGCGACGGCGGCGTCCATCGCAACACCGGCAACAATTATTGGGTGTGCCCGGGCACCGACCCCAGCGATTACAACAACCGTTACTGGAACGGGCGCTGCAACGCGCTGGCCACGCAGTTCTCGCCGGATCTGTTGTTTTCCATGAACAACCTCGCCGGCGGGGGGAGATCCAGCGCGTTCCCGGCGATCAACTTCCCCGGCTACATCGGCTACTTGAACAACACCTACGGCGCGATGCAGACCCGTAGCGAAGACAACTTCGTCTACAACGTCGACGAGAAGATCTACTCCACCTACCTGCAGCTCAACTTCCACACCGAGCGCCTGCGTGGCAACGTCGGCGTGCGCGTCGCGCGCACCGGCCAGCATGCCGATTCCACCGACAAGGTGACCGCGTACAACGACTACTTCTTCGACGGCGCCGACGGCAACCCGCTGGCCTGCCAGCAGGGCGCTGCCATGCCCACCGGCGCGCCGGCCGATACCTACTGCGGCACCGAGGGCTACTGGCGCTTGTCGGACACGCAGCAGCGCAACGAGTCGTTCGTGGTCAGCGGCCTGGACCGCAACTACACCGACGTGCTGCCGAGCTTCAACCTGGCCTATGACCTGACCGAGAACCTGCTGCTGCGCGCTGCTGCGTCGAAGGTGATCGCGCGGCCGAGCTACAACGACATCGCCGCGCCGGGCAGCCTGGAGTACTACAGCCCCGAATACGTGGCCGACCGGCGCCTGACCGGCGGTGCGAGCGAGCAGGGCTGGTACGGCTCGGGCAGCAACAAGAACCTGCAGCCGTACAAGGCCACCCAGTACGACCTGGGGCTGGAGTGGTACTTCCAGCCGGGCTCGGTGGCGGGCGTGGGACTGTTCCGCAAGAACGTGGAGAACTTCGCTGTCGACGTGGTCAGCGACGTGAACATGATGATCAATGGGCAGGCGGTCACGGTGCAGAACTACAGCACCCAGGCCGGCGGCCAGGATGCGGTGTCGCAGGGCGTGGAGCTGTACGCGCAGCACACGCTGTCCTCCGGGCTCGGCGTGCAGTTCAACTACACCTACAACGATGCCAGCAAGGCGGCGGTGCGGCTGGAGGATGGCACCGAGGTCGGCAAGACCTCCATGCCCGGCAGCGCCAAGAACCAGACCAACCTCACCGTGTTCTACGAGACCGACCGCCTGCTGCTGCGCGCCTCGTACAACCGTCGCGGCGAGCTGGTGCAGGGCCTGGTCAACGGGCTGAACGTCTACGAGGAGCCGTACTACCAGATCGATGTGAACGCGGCATACAACATCACCCCGGCGCTCAGCCTCACCGCGTCGGTGCTGAATCTGACCAAGCAGGAGTCGCGCCAGCATCTGGGCGACGATACCCGGGCACGCTTCTACACAGGTGGCTACGCAGGCCGGTTGGCGTACCTTGGGTTGACCTACAAGTTCTAGGCTGCAGTGTGTCGTGCCCATGCCTGCCGCGCGGCGGACGGCATGGGCGCGACGGTCCGGCGACGGCCGGGCTACCGTTTTCGCCGTCCACGACTGCGCCGTCGCGTTTACGCAGCCGTTCACCACAGGATCCCATCGCATGACGTCGTCCTTGCTGCCTTGCGTGCTGCGCACGTTCGCCCTGTCTTTGCTGCTGGCCACGCCGGCGCTTGCCGCCGCGCCGCGGCCCAGTGCCGAGGTCAACACCTTCATCGGCAGCAAGGACGACGGCAACACCTTCCCCGGCGCGTCCGCCCCGTTCGGGATGATCCAGGTCAGCCCGATCGGTGCGCACTACGCCGGCTGGCGCTACGACGACCCGCAGATCCGCGGCTTCGGCCATTCCTTCCTGTCCGGCGCCGGCTGCTGGGAGCAGGGCGGGCAGGTCTCGGTGCTGCCGGTGACCGGGCGCATCGGTCCCGGCGGCGATTTCGACACGGCCGATCCGAAGGCGTTCGACCATACCCGCTACGGCGCACGCTACCAGCACGACGGCGAGCGCGGCCAGGCCGGCTACTACAAGGTGCGGCTGACCGATTACGGCGGCATCGACGCCGAAGCCACTGCGCTGACCCGCGCCGCGGCCGAGCGCTATACCTTTTCCACCTCGGGCGACGGCCACGTGCTGGTCAACATCGGCCAGGCCAACGCCCGCCACACGGTCACCGGCAGCACCCTGACCGTGGTCGGCGACCGCGTGGTGGAAGGCAAGCTGGTCACCCAGAGCTTCTGTGGCGGCCACCAGTACACCACCTGGTTCCGCCTGGAATTCGACCGCCCGTTCAAGGCCTTCGGCACCTGGGGCGAGGCCGGTGGCGTGCCGGGATCGCGCCATGGCATGGAGGGCGAGGGCAAGCCCAGCGGCGCGTGGCTCACCTTCGACTTGAGCAAGGGCCGTGCGGTCACCGCCATCTCGGCGATCTCGCACGTGGATGCCGAGGGCGCGCGCAACAACCTGCGCAGCGAGGGCATGGCCAATGGCCGCCTGCTCGGCTTCGACGCCATGCGCGCCCGTGCACAGCAGGCCTGGGACAAGGAACTGGCCAGCGTGCGCGTGCGCGGCGGCAGCGGCGACGACCGCGTGGTGTTCTACACCGCGCTGTACCACTCCCTGTTGCAGCCGCTGACCGGCAGCGACGCCGATGGCCGCTACCGCGGCTACGACGACGGCATCCACCACGCCGACGGCTGGACGTACCACGAGTTCTTCTCGCTGTGGGACACCTACCGCGCGCAGAACCAGTTGCTGGCCCTGCTCAAACCGCAGCGCGCCGCGGACATTGGCCGTTCGATCCTGGCGATCAACGCGCAAGGCGGTTGGCTACCGCGCTGGGGCTATGCCAACTTCGAGAGCAACGTGATGACCGGCGACCCGGTCACGCCGTTCCTGGTCGACCTGTGGCGCTTCGGCGCGCTGCAGGGCCGCGAGGCCGAGGCCTACGCGGCGCTGCGCCGCAACGCCTTCGAGATGCCGCCGTTGAATTCGCGGCACGCCGGGCGGTCCGGCAACGCCAACTACCTGGCGCAGGGTTTCGTGCAGTACGACCGCGCGTTCCCGTCCAAGGGCATGGACGTCGACCCGCACCACGGCGGCTCGGCGACGCTGGAGTACGCGCTGGCCGACTGCGCGCTGTCGACGATGGCCGGCGCGCTGGGCCACGCCGAGGACGCGGCGGTGCTGAACCGCCGCGGGCGCAACTGGCGGACGGTGTGGGATCCGTCGGTGCGTGACACGGACACCGGCTTCACCGGCTTCCCGCGGCCGCGCACCGAAGATGGCGCGTGGTACACGCCGTCGGATGGGCATTACGATCCGCGTTCGCAGCACGGCTTCCACGAAGGCACGGCCTGGCAGTACCAGTGGCTGGCGCAACAGGACGTGCCGGGCCTGGTGGAGGCGATGCACGGGCCCGAGCAGGCCGCGCGCCGCCTGGACGCGTTCTTCGCCTACGATGCGCTGCTGGCCGACCCGGCCGGCGCTGCGCGCAAGGAATGGGTGGTGGGGCCTTACAGCTACTACAGCCAGTTCCGCTACAACCCGAACAACGAGCCCGACCTGCACGCGCCGTGGATGTACACGCTGATCGGCCAGCCGTGGAAGACCAGCGCCGTGCTGCATGCGGCGCAGACGTTGTTCACCAATGCGCCGAACGGCGTCACCGGCAACGACGACCTGGGCACGATGTCGGCGTGGTATCTGTTCAGCGCCATGGGCCTGTATCCGGCGGTGCCGGGCACCGGGCAGTTCCTGCTGCACGCGCCGCGCTTCTCGCGTGTCGAACTGGACGTGGGGCCGGGTCGTACGCTGCGTATCGACGCGCCGCAGGCCGGTGACGGCAAGCTGCGCTACGTCGGTGGCGTGTCGCTGGATGGCCGCGCACACGCGCCGGTGTGGCTGGACTGGTCGCAGTTGCATCAAGGCGGCCGCCTGCGTTTCGACCTGCGCGATGCGCCGCAGCCGCAGGGTTGGGGGACGCAGCCGCAGGATCTGCCGGTGTCGCCGTGCGCGGCGCCGCCGTCCGCCGCCAGCCTGGGCTGGCGCTAAGTCCGTGCCGTCTCGCGGCAGGCGCGCGCAGCCGATGGTTTAGGCTGGGCGCCTCGCCCGAAGGGAATCGATCCGATGCGCCAGAAGCGTCCACCCGGAACCGGATCCGCAGGCTCCAACGCTGCCAAGGTCGCCGCGCGCAAGGCGGCGCCGGTTGCGGCGGAGCATGCGGACAAGGCGAAAAAGGCCGCAAAGACCGCACCGGTCGCCGCCGCGCGCGACCGTCAGCGCGTCGTGACCGTCACCGACATCGCCGAGGCGGTCGGCGTCTCGCGCGCCACCGTCTCGCTGGTGCTGCGCGGCAGCCCGCTGGTGCATGCCGACACCCGCGCGCGGGTGGAAGCGGAACTGAAACGGCAACGCTACGTCTACAACCGCGGCGCCGCGAACCTGCGCCGGCGCACCTCGACCTGCGTGGCCCTGGTCATCAACGACCTGGCCAACCCGTTCTTCGCCGAATTCGCCGCCGGCGTGGACGAGGCGCTGGGTGAGCAGGGCTACGTGACCCTGCTCGGCAGCACCGGCGAATCGCCCGCGCGGCAGCAGGCGGTGCTGGGCTCGCTGATGGAACACACCCCGGCCGGGGTGATCCTGTCGCCGGCCGAGGGCAGCGACGCCGCCGAACTGCACACGGTGCTGGATGCGCGCGCGAACGTGCTGCTGTTCAATCGCGAACTGGCCGGTGCCGACGACTGGGGCTTTCTCGGCCTGGACAACCAGCGCGGCGCACAACTGGCCACCGAGCATCTGATCGCGCTCGGCCACCGTCGTATCGCGTTCTACGGCGGCCATGCCGATTCCAGTTCCTGCAGGCAGCGTCGCGCCGGTCACGCGCAGGCGATGCGGCAGGCCAAGCTGCCGGTCGACCCGGCGTGGCTGATCGAGTCGGCACCCAATCGCCTGGAAGCGGCCGCACGCCACGGTGAACTGTTCGCCCACGACGCGCCGCCCACCGCGGCGGTCTGCTACAACGACACAGTCGCGCTGGGCCTGATGCTGGGCCTGCTCGCGCGCGGCATCCGTCCGGGCCTGGACTTCGCCATCACCGGTTTCGACGACATCCCCGAGGCCGCGGTGAGCACGCCGGCGCTGACCACGCTCGCTGCGCAACCACGCGCCCGCGGCCGCCAGGCGGCGCAGCTGGTGCTCGCACAACGGGAGGCAGGCGTCGCACCACGCAGCACCATCGCGCCAGTGACGTTGTGCGTACGCGAGAGCAGCGGCGTGCGGATCGCGGCGAAGGGGCGCTAGCCGATCGCGACACCCTCTAGACGTGGAGGGGCAGATAGTGAGTCGCGTCACCGGAGCGGAGTGTTCCGCGGTCCCACGGTGACTGGGCGATTCGCCTCCTCCCTCCTTTCGTCGAGAGCTGTCTCATGCATCCGCAGACCGCACCCGCACCACGCCGTTCCGTCGTGGCCAATGCCCTTTATGGCCTACTCAATCCCATTCCATTCGGCTGCTTCGTCGCCGCGCTGATCTTCGACGTCGTCTACGCCCGCACGGGCGTGATCCTGTGGACCAAGGCGGCCGCCTGGCTGATCGCGATCGGTCTGGTGATCGCCATCGTGCCGCGGCTGATCAATCTGGTGCAGGTCTGGATCACCGCGCGACGTTCTGCACTGCCGGTGGAGCGGCTCGACTTCTGGTTGAACCTGCTGGCGATCGTCGCCGCCATCTTCAATTCCTTCGTGCATAGCCGCGATGCGTATGCCGTGGTGCCTGCGGGGCTCTGGCTCTCGGTCGTCACGGTGGTGCTGCTTGCCATCGGGCATGTCCTCATCGCCATTCGCCGTCCCTTGCATGAGGAGTATGTCCATGGCTAAGCGCCTATGTATGTCCGCCGTGGCCCTGGCCTGCGCGATCTCCCTGGCCGCTTGCGGTGGCAAGGCCGCGCTCGAACCGGCGCAGCAGTCGGGCAACGCGCCACCGCTGCCGGAAGCCAGGAATTTCCTGTTGCCGCCGATGCAGGTTCCCGAGGGCGTGGGCTGGAAAGAGGGACAAACGCCCAAGGTGGCGGCCGGGCTGAAGATCGAGAAGATCGCGGGCGGCCTGATGCATCCGCGCCAGCTGTACGTGCTGCCCAACGACGATGTGCTGGTGGTGGAATCCAACTCGCCGGGCATGGAGCCGGTCACCACGCCCAAGCAACTGATCGCCGGCCTGATCCAGGGCCGCTCCGGCAAGAGCGCCAAGGGCGGCAACCGCATCACGCTGCTGCGCAGAGCCGCTGACGGCACATGGGAGCGGCACGTGTTCCTGCAGGGTCTGCACTCGCCGTTCGGTGTCCAGTTGATCGGCGATAGCCTGTACGTCGCCAACACCGACGCCATCATGAAGTTTCCCTATGTCGCCGGCCAGACGCAGATCAGCGCGGCCGGCACATTGTTCACCGATCTTCCTGGCACCATCGAGCACCATTGGACCAAGGCGCTGTTGGCGAGCCAGGACGGACGCAAGCTGTACGTGGGCGTCGGATCCAACAGCAACATCGGCGAGAACGGGCTGGACGTGGAGTACCGCCGCGCGGCGGTGCTGGAAGTGGATGTCGCCTCGGCCAGCAGCCGCATCTTCGCCTCGGGCATCCGCAATCCCACCGGACTGCAGTGGGAGCCACGGACGGGGAGGTTGTGGGCGATCGCCAACGAACGAGACGAGATCGGCGCCGACCTGGTGCCCGATTACCTGACCTCGGTGCAGGAAGGTGGCTTCTATGGCTGGCCCTACAGCTATTACGGACAGAACGTGGATACGCGGGTCAAAGAGCAGCGGCCCGACCTGGTCGCCAAGGCGATCAAGCCGGACTATGCGTTGGGTTCGCATGTGGCGGCGCTAGGCCTGTGGTTCACCCGCGGCGAGACGCTTCCGGCCAAGTATCGCGAAGGTGCGTTCGTCGCCGAGCACGGCAGTTGGAACCGCTCGCCGCTCAGCGGCTACCAGGTGGTCTACGTGCCGTTCCAGCATGGCCGTCCGGCCGGTCCGCCGCAGACCGTGGTCAGCGGCTTCCATTCGGAAGACGAGTCGCAGTTGTTCGGTGCCCCGGTCGGCCTGGCGCAGGACAAGGATGGCGCGCTGCTGATCGCCGACGATGTCGGTAACAGTGTTTGGCGCGTCAGCTTCTGACCGATCGCATGCTGTGCCGACCATCGGCAGGTGGGTGGAGTGATTCTGCGTGATGCGGTACCCAGCGCTGGCGCCGGCCGCTGCCGAAGTGGGGCGGCAGGCGCGGCACCCTGGGCGGCCGGAATGCAGAGGCCATGTGGAACGAAAAAGCGATCTGCCTGACTTTCGGCTCGGAACCGCGCTGATCCCACCCGACTGGCACGCCTTCAGTTCCAGCGTATCCAGTCCAGCGCCACCAGCATGCGGATCGCTTCGGCCAGCGCCTGTGGCGTCTGTTCGGAATCGGCCGTGTTTCTGGAAGCTAGCAAATGCGCATGCAGTTGTTGCGCATGGAGCGCCTGCCCGGGATGCGCCGCCTGCAGGCGGCGCGCGGCCTGGAACACCGTCATCATGTCCTCGGCCTGGTCGGTGTTCCTGATGCGCGCGAACAGGTCCACGGCCTTGGCGATCTCGGCCTCGTAGGGCGCATACGCTGCAGCGAACCGGGCATGCTCGGTGTCGTACTGCGGCGACGCGTGCAGCGCCATCGTCCGTCCCTGCGGCTGTTCGTGCAGCCAGTTGCGGTTGGCCAGGTCGGTCAGGATCGGCCGGACGTCGCCCTGGCGCGGTCCGCGGCCGGCATTGCCGAACGTCAGCCCGGTCGGCACGCCCAGTTCGGTCATGGCCCAGCAGAGCTTCTGGAACAGGGTGCGCCCGACCGGCCGCGCCTCCGGCCGGGTTTGCAGCCGCCGCAGCACTTCCATGATCGCGACCCAGCCCGGCTGGGTCGCCGTGCGTTTGCCGGTGCCCTCGGCCGAGGCGTTTGCCGGCTGCGACAGGAAGGCGGGCTCGAGCTGCGCCAGCGGCGTGCCGTACGGTGCGTAGACCTCGATGTCGACCGGCAGGTGCGCCAGCGTGCGGTAGATCAGCGGGCCGACATCGTCCCAGGCCAGTCCGCCATTGCCGCAGCCGAGCGGCGGCAGGGCAAGACTGCGCACGTCCCATGCGCGCAGATGCGCGGCGAGATAGTCCAGCCCTGCGGCGATGTCCTCGAGCCGCGATGGCGAGCGCCAGTGGCGCTTGGTCGGGAAGTTGAGAATGCGGGTGCCGCTGGCTTCCGCATAGAGATAAGGTTCGCCGATGCGCACGCGGCCTTCGCGGCAGCGCACGGCATAGTCCTCGAACATGGCCGGGTAGCGCCGTTTGAACGCCTGTGCGATGCCCTTGCCCATGATGCCGGCGCAATTGACCGCATTCGCGTAGACGTGGGCGTGGCTGGCGAACAGGTCGCCGATACGTGCCTTGAGCATGGTGCGATCCATCGATGGAGAAATCCCGTGGGCAACGACGACCGCATGTCCGCACTGGGCAGGGCGCGCCGCGTGTGCGGATGGCGCCATTTACGGCCTGGCCCAGGCAGGCGGGGCAAGGAGGCGGATGCTGACGTCAGCGCATGTGCGCTTCTGGCTGTCCTGCAGCCCGGGCGGCCAGAGGGCGGCCAGGGCAGCAGCGGGGAGCGCGCAAGCATGCGGCTGCGGCGTCTCACTTCCTGAGATCGGGCGACGCCAGGAAACATGCGGCGACGCCGATCAACGGCAACGATCCGCTGCCATGGGAGCGGCTTCGGCGACGGGCGTTACAGGGGATGCCTCGTCGCGGACGAAGCCGCGCCCATAGATGCGCTTCCTCTGCCGCTTGAAGGTTCCCTGGTATCTGGCAGGTGGCCTACGTGGTGGCCAACGCTGCTCGGTCGTGACGCGGTGCATTGCGCCGTTAGCGGAGTGCCGGCTTGTCGGTAATATATGGAACGTATACGATGCATATATTCATCGCATCGGGAGCCACCATGGGCATCGTCAACATCGACGACGACCTGCACGACCAACTGCGTCGCGCCTGCACCGTGACCAGCCGCTCGATCAACGCGCAGGCCAATTTCTGGATCAAGGTCGGCATGCTGTGCGAGATGAACCCGGAGTTGTCGTTCCAGGACATCGTGGCGCGCGAGCTGCGTGCGGCGGGGGTGCGGCCGCAGGCGGTGACACCGGGGCGCACGTGATCAAGCGGCCGGACGAGCTGGCGCTGCTGGCCGAGTCCGGGCGGCTGCTGGCGCAGGTGTTCGCACGGCTGGACGGGATGTCCTTGCTGAGTCGCAGCACGCTGGAGCTCAACGACCTCGTCGAACGGATGATCGTGGACGAACTGGGCGCACGGCCCGCGAGCAAGGGCCAGTACGGTTTCCCGTTCGTGCTCAATGCCTCCATCGACGACGTGGTCTGCCATGGCGTGCCGTCGGCCGACGATGTGCTGCGCCACGGGCAGATCGTCAATCTGGACATCACCCTGGAGAAGCACGGCTACATCGCCGACTCCAGCACCACCTACCTGGTGGGCGAGGTGGGCTATCCGGCGCGGCGGCTGGTGCAGGCCGCGTACCAGGCGATGTGGAAGGGCATTGCCGCGGTGCGTCCGGGCGCGCGGCTGGGCGACATCGGTCACGCCATCGCGCGGCATGCGCGCGCGCATGGCTACACCGTGGTCAAGGAATACTGCGGCCACGGCATCGGCCGCGCCATGCACGAGGAACCGCAGATCCTGCACTACGGGCACGCCGGCACCGGCCTGGAGTTGCGCGAGGGCATGGTGTTCACCATCGAGCCGATGCTCAACCAGGGGCGCGCGGCGATCCGCGCATTGCCCGAGCAATGGCCGGTGCATACGCGCGACGGCAAGCTCTCTGCGCAGTTCGAGCACACCGTGGCGGTGACCGCCAGCGGCGTGCGGGTGCTGACCTTGCGGCCGGGCGAAGTGCCGTTGTGCCGGATGGAGTGAGGACGGCGATCGTGTGGATGCGAACGATGCTGCGCACCGGTGGGAGACGACCTTCTCGTCATGCCTGGTCGCGTCGTGGCCGAAGCCGCTCCCACAGGTGCGGCACTCGCCTTGTCGGAGGACTGCACTGTGGGAGGGACTTCAGTCCCGACGACGGAGGGTGTCAGTCGGCTTTCGGCTTCGCTTGTCGCGGCTGCACGACAATTGACTGCCGCAATGGCAGCGGCAGCGCCGGTCTAATTCTCGGCTGACGCATCGCCGCCGCGTCGCGCACGCCAGCGTGCCACCCGCTCCTGCAGCCCCACCACGCAGACGAAGAACGCCGGCACGAAGAAGATCGCCAGCACGGTGCCGCTGACCATGCCGCCGAACACGCCGGTGCCGATGGCGTGCTGGGTCTCGGCGCTGGCGCCGCTGGCCAGCATCAGCGGCACCACGCCCAGGGCGAAGGCGAGCGAGGTCATCAGGATCGGGCGCAGGCGCAACCGTGCGGCATTGGTCGCCGCCTCGACCAGCCCCTGGCCGTCGCGGTGCAGTTGCCGGGCGAACTCGACGATGAGGATGGCGTTCTTCGCCGACAGGCCGATGATGGTGATCAGGCCGACCTTGAAGAACACGTCGTTGGGCAGGCCGCGCAGCATCACCGCGGCCACCGCGCCGAGCAGGCCCAGCGGCACCACCAGCAGCACCGACAGCGGGATCGACCAGCTCTCGTACAGTGCCGCCAGCACCAGGAACACCACCAGCGCCGACAGCAGCATCAGCAGCGGCGCCTGCGCGGCCGACTGCCGCTCCTGCAGCGATTGCCCGGTCCAGGCCACGGCGAAGCCGGGCGGCAGTTGCGCGGCCAGCCGTTCCATCTCGGCCATGGCCGCGCCGCTGGACACGCCGGGCGCGGCGCCGCCGGCGATGCGCACGGCCGGGAAGCCCTGGAAGCGCATCAACTGCTGTGGGGCGTCGGTCCAGCTGGCGCGCACCACTTCGCGCAGTGGCACCATGCCTCCGCTGTCGCTGCGCACGCGCAGGCCCAGCACGTCGTCCAGTTGCATGCGCGACGCGGCGTCGGCCTGCAGGATCACCTGCTGCATGCGCCCGGCGTTGGGGAAGTCGTTGACGTACAGCGAGCCCATCGCCGCCGACAACGTAGTGCTCACCGTAGCGAACGACAGGCCCATGGTCTCGGCCTGCTGGCGATCGATCTCCAGGTGAATGCTCTTGCCCGGCGGCAGGCCGTCGGCATAGACATCGCTGACCACGTCGCTGCGCGCGGCCAGGTCCAGCAGTTGTGCTTGCGCGGCCATCAACGCCGCCTCGCCGCGGTTGCCGCGGTCCTGCAGGTACACGGTGAAGCCGGAGGAGGTGCCGAGCTCGTCGATGGCCGGCGGCAGCAGGCTCATCACCGTGCCTTCGGGCAGGGTCGCCATCGCCTGCTGCGCGCGCTCGGCTTCGTCGCGCGCGCTGGCGCCGTGGCGCTGGTCCCAATCCTTGAGCATGGTGAAGGCCATGGCCGCGTTGGTGCCCGAGCCGGAGAAGCTGAAGCCGAGGATCACCAGGTTGGAGGCCAGCGCCGGGCGCGTGGCGACGTGCCGCTCGAACGCCTTGACCACGTCCAGGGTGCGCTCGCTGGTGGCGCCGGTGGGCAACTGGATCGAGGTCATGAAATAGCCCTGGTCCTCTTCGGGCAGGAACGCCGAGGGCAGCACGCGCATCGCCAGGACCAGCGCCACGCACAGCGCCGCGAACACCGCCATCACCCGCCCGCCGCGTCGCAGCAACCAGGTCACGCGCGTGGCGTAACCGCCAGCCAGGCGCTCGAAGCCACGATTGAACGCGCCGAAGAAGCCGCGCTTGGCGTGATGGCCGGGTGCGACCGGACGCAGCAGGGTGGCGCACAGCGCCGGGGTCAGGGTCAGCGCCAGGAACGCCGAGAACAGGATCGACACCGCCATCGCCAGGGTGAACTGCTGGTAGATCACGCCCACCGAACCGCTGGCGAAGGCCATGGGGATGAACACCGCGGTCAGCACCAGGGTGATGCCGACCACCGCGCCGGTGATCTCGCGCATCGCCTTGGTCGTCGCCTCCCGCGGCGGCAAGCCTTCGCTGGCCATGATCCGTTCTACGTTCTCCACCACCACGATGGCATCGTCGACGATGATGCCGATCGCCAGCACCATGCCGAACATGGTCAGCACGTTGATGGAGAAGCCGGCCAGCAGCATCACCGCGAAGGTGCCCAGCAGCGCGATCGGCGCGACGATGGCCGGGATCAGTGTGTAGCGCACGTTCTGCAGGAACAGGTACATCACCAGGAACACCAGCACCATCGCCTCGAGCAGGGTCTTGAGCACCTGCTTGATCGAGAGCTTCACGAACGGCGCAGTGTCGAACGGGATCGAATAGGTCATGCCCGTCGGCATGCTCGCGGCCAGTTCCGCCAGGCGTTCCTTCACCGCCTGCGCGGTGCGCACCGCATTGGCGCCGGGCGAGAGCTGGATCGCCGCGCTGGTGGCGGCGGCGCCGTTCTCGCGGTTGGAGAAGCCATAGGACTGCGCGCCCAGTTCCACCCGCGCCACGTCGCCCAGGGTCACCCGCGCGCCGCCGCTGTCGGCACGCAGCACGATGGCAGCGAACTGCGCGGGCGTGGTCAGTTGCCCGGCCACGGTCAGCGGCACGGTCAGGCGTTGCCCGCGCACGGCCGGCTCGTCGCCGAGGCGGCCGGGCGCGATCTGCGCGTTCTGCTGCTCGATCGCCTGCGCCAGCTCGGTCATGGTCAGGCCGTAGGCGACGAGCTTGTCCGGGTCCACCCACACGCGCATGGCCTGCTCGGCGCCGAACAGCTGCACGCGACCGACGCCGTCGATACGCCGCAGTTCCTGCACGATGTTGCGCGCCAGGTAGTCGTTGAGCGCCACTTCGTCGTAGCGGCCGTCGGGCGAGGTCAGGCCGACCAGCATCAGGAAGCCGGACGCGGCCGATTCCACCTGCAGGCCGTTCTGCCGCACCGCCTGCGGCAGGCGCGGCTCCACCGCCTTGATGCGGTTCTGCACGTCCACCTGCGCCAGCTCCGCATTGGTACCGGGCTTGAAGGTGGCGGTGATCTGCGCGCTGCCGGAGGTGTCCACCGTGGACTCGAAATACAGCAGATTCTTGACCCCCGACAGCTCGCGCTCGACCAGGCTCACCACCGAGTCGTTGAGGGTCTGCGGCGTGGCGCCGGGGTAGGACGCGATCAGCGACACCGACGGCGGCGCCACCGAGGGATAGCGCGCCACCGGCAACTGGCCGATGGCCAGGGTGCCGAACAGCACGATGAACAGCGCGATCACCCAGGCGAAGACCGGGCGCTCGATGAAGAACTGCGGCATGGCGGCGTCCCCTGCTCAGTCCGCGGCCGCGGCCGCGGTGGCGACGGCCGGCGGCTGCCACGCGCGTGCCTTCACCTTGGTACCGGTGCTGAGCCGGTCGATGCCTTCGACCACCACCTGCTGCCCGGCCTGCAGGCCGGCGACGACGCGGTAATGCCCCTGCACCAGTTCGCCCAGCTGCACCGTCGCGTTGCGCGCGCGCGCGTCGGCGTCCAGCACCCACACCTGCGCATGCTTGCCGACATGGGTGACCGCCTGCTGCGGCACGCGCAGCGCTTGCGCGTAGTGGGCACGCGGCACCCGCGCCCGCACGTACATGCCCGGCAGCAGGCGCCGCTGCGGATTGTCGACGAGGATGCGCAGCAGTACGTCGCCGGTGCCGGCATCGACGTTGATGCCGGAAAACAGCACACGCCCGCTCAGCCCCGAGGGCAAGCCGCTACGGTCGAGGATCTGCGCCGGCAGGCCGTCGCCGGCGGCGGCCGGGTCCAGCGGGTCCAGGTCGGCGGCGGACTGGCGCACGTCGACGTAGACCTGGTCGATCTGCTGGATCACCGCCATCGGTGCGCTGTCGCTGGGCGAGACCAGCGCGCCCTCGGTGAGCAGCGCCTGGTCGATGCGGCCGTCGATGGGCGCATCGACGGTGGCGAAGGCCAGGTCCAGGCGCCGCCGTGACAGCGTCGCCTTGGCCTCGGCGACCGCGGCGGCGGCCTGGGTACGCTGCGAGACGGCATCGTCGTACATCTGCCGGCTGACCATGCTGGATTCGACCAGCCGCTGTAGCCGGGCATGCTGCACGTCGGCCAGCACCTGCGCGGCCTGGGCGCGATGCAGTGCGGCCGCGGCGGTGTCCATCTCGGCCTTGAACGGTGCCGGGTTGATCTGGAACAGCGCATCGCCGCGCCGCACGTCAGCGCCCTGCTCGAAGAAGCGGCGCTGCACGATGCCGCCGACCTGCGGACGGATCTGCGCGCTGCGCACCGCGGCCACGCGCCCGGGCAGGTCCACGCTCACCGTCATCGGCGCCGGGCGCAGGGTCATCGCAGTGACCTGTACCGGCGCGGCCACCGCCTGCGGCGGCGCGCCACCGCCGCAGCCGGCCAGGGCCAACGCCAGCGCGCCACCGATTCCCAGAGTCCGTACCTGTTGCCGCATGCCCATGCCTCGTGCCTCGTCGCTGCCGCCGCGGATACGGCGACGCCAAAGCCGCGCATGGTCGCGGCCGCGGGTTGCGCGGCGTTCGATGCTGTGTGGAGATATGATGGAGATCCGCGCCCGTCCGGGCCGATGCGCCTTTCGCCGCCACGCCATGTCCGTTTCCTCTCCGGGCGCCACCGCGCCCGCGTCCGCGCCGCTGGTCCTGATCGCCGAAGACGAGAGCGAGATCGCCGAGATCCTGATCGCCTACCTGGCGCGCAGCGGGCTGCGCACCGCCCACGCCGCCGACGGCCGCGCCGCGCTGGAACTGCACCTGGCGCTGGATCCGGACCTGATCCTGCTGGACGTGCAACTGCCGGCGGTGGATGGCTGGAAGGTGCTGGCCGAACTGCGCCACCGCGGCGAAACGCCGGTGATCATGCTCACCGCGCTGGACCAGGACATCGACAAGCTGATGGGCCTGCGCCTGGGCGCCGACGACTACGTGGTCAAGCCGTTCAACCCGGCCGAGGTGGTGGCGCGGGTGCAGGCAGTGCTGCGGCGCATCCGCGGCAATGGCGCCGAGGAGGCGCGCAGCCTGCGCGTGGGCGCTTTCCATGTTGACCTGGACCAGCACGAGGCCAGCGTGCGCGTGGGCGAAGACCGGCACACGCTGGACCTCACGCTCACCGAGTTCAAGCTGCTGGTGCGGCTGATGCGCGCACCGAAGCGGGTGTTCAGCCGCGCCGAACTGCTCGACGCCTGCCTGCCGGAAGGCGACACCCAGGAGCGCACCATCGACAGCCACATCAGCAAGCTGCGCAAGAAGCTGGAGGCGCTGGGCGTGCAGGGCACGCCGGCCAGTGTGCGCGGCGTCGGCTATCGGTTCGGAACCGGCGCATGAGTCGCGCCACTGGGCTGCGCCGCCAGGTCATCCTGTCGCTGGGCGCGCTGGCGCTGTGGATCATCCTGCTGTCGGTGGTCGGCTCCTACGTGTTCTACGCGGTGGCGGTGGCCTACCAGCCGGACAGCATCTCCGACACCTGGGTGCCGTCGCGCGTGGAGATGATGTGGATGGGCGCCACCGCGGCGCTGGCCGTGGCGATCGCGGTGGCGGTGGCGGTGCGGCTGTCGCGGCGCATCCTCACCCCGTTGAACTCGGTGGCGCACAGCCTGCGCGAAGTCGCCCAGGGCAATCTGCATGCGCGCGCGAGCATGGACGCGCATGCGCTGGGCGAGACCGCGCAACTGGTGCGCGACTTCAACGCCATGGCCGATCGCCTGCAGGCGATGACCCGCGAGCGTGCATTCTGGAATGCCGCCGTCGCCCACGAACTGCGCACGCCGGTGACGATTTTGCGCGGGCGCCTGCAAGGCCTGGCCGAGGGCGTGTTCGCGCCGGACGTGGCGGCGTTCGAGAGCCTGCTGCGGCAGGTCGAAGGCCTGAACCGGCTGATCGAGGACCTGCGCGTGCTCAGCCTCACCGACAGCGGGCATCTGGAATTGCAGTCGGCACCGGCCGATCTTGTCCAGGAAGTGGAGGCGGTGCTGCATGCGTTCGCCGCCAGCCTGGACGCGCGCGGGCTAGTGTTGGAACCCACGCTGGCGCTGCGCACGCCGGTGCTGTGCGACGCGGTGCGCATCCGCCAGGCGCTGATGGCGCTGCTGGAGAACGCGCAGCACTACGCCGAGCCGGGTCCGCTGCGGGTCGGCGTGCAGGCGCAGGCCGACCAGTGCGTGCTGTTCGTGGAAGACACCGGCCCCGGCATCGCCCCGGAGATCGCCGCGCGCGTGTTCGACGCGTTCCGCCGCGGCGATCCGTCGCGCTCGCGCAAGAGCGGCGGCAGCGGCCTGGGCCTGGCCGTGGTCAAGGCGATTGCGGTAGCGCACGGCGGCGATGCGCTGTGCCTGCCCGCCGGCAGCGGGACGCGGTTCGAGGTGCGTTGGCCGTTGGCGTCGGGGGAGGCCGTGGCCCGCGCGGCGCAGGTGCCGGAGCGACGCTAGGCGCGCTTTGCTTCAGGCGGCGACACGTTACCGCGCACACGCGCCACGCGCCACGGCAGCATGCGGGTCAGTACATCGTCGCGCCGTACCCAGTGATGGAACAGCGCTGCAGCCACGTGCAGCACCACCACCACCCAGGCGATCCACTTGCCGATGAAGTGGTGCACCACGTCGATCGGCGCTTCGAACGCTTCCCAGCTGAGGTGCCAGGTGCGGCTGATCCAGGCGAACAGCGCGGTCTCGTTGAAGCCGGGGATGCGGAACAGGCCGAGGTCGGTCGGCGCGCCGGTGCCGATGTAGCCGGTCAGCGGCATCACGATCAGCAGCGCGTACAGACCCACGTGCGCCAGGTGCGCGAGCCGGTGTTCCAGCGCCGTACCCGGCGGATCGTCCGGCTGCACGTCCAGCCAGCGCCATAGCAGCCGCGGAAGCACCAGTAACCCGACCAGCAGGCCCAGCACCCAGTGCAGGTTGAGCACCGGCAGCGAGGTGTCCGAGGTGTCGTCCATGAACCAGATGACGTAGTACACCACCGCATACGCACCGATGAAGGCGGCGGCGGTGGTCCAGTGGAACAGCTTGGCGAGGGCGCCGAAGCGCTGTGCCGTGTTGCGCCAGTGCATGTGCGTGGTCCTGGGTGGGAGGCGAAGAAGAGACGCGGCGCGCTCAGCGCGCGCGCAGGCTGTCGAGCAGCCGGTCCAGCGCGTCCAGCGCATCGGCCAGCCGCGCATGCAGGTCGGCGTCGGGCTCGGCGATCCAGAACGCCGCCTCGGTGATTGCGCCGTAGAGCATGCGTGCCATCACCCCGGCATGCAGCGGCGCCACCGTGCCGGCGGCGATCAAGGCTTCCAGCGCCGCCTGCAGCGCGGCGATCCCCACCGACTGCGCGGCCGGCGGCACGTCGCCGAAGGCGGCGCGCGCGTCCTGCAGGATGATCCGGCGGATCTCCGGCTCCAGCGCCAGTTCCAGGTAGGTGCGGCAACGGCGGCGGAAGCCGTCCCACGGCGTGGGCGCCGCGTCGGACACCGCCTGCAGGCGCAGGCCCACCTCGGCCTCGATCTGCTCGATGACCGCGATGAGCAGGCCGTCCTTGCTGCCGAAGTGGTGGTACAGCGCGCCGCGGGTGAGGCCGGCCTCGGCGGTCAACACGTCCATCGAGGTATGCGCGAAGCCGTGCGTGGCGAACGCCTGCCGCGCCGCGGCCAGCAGGCTGGCGCGGGTGGTTTCGATCATCTCGCGGCGGCTGCGGCGCTGGTGCACGGGGATATCTCATTCACATACGCGGTGTACGTTATTTGCGTACAGGGCGTATGTCAACGCGCCTCGGTTGGGTTCGATGCGCGCACGACAGGGATGGCGACGCGCCAGCCGGCACGCCATTGCGCCCCGAAGGCGTGTGCCGCTCGGGTGGTGCGCCGTGTGCCGCGAGTGCCTCTTCCAGGTTCCAGGCCTCGACAGCGAGGCGATCGCGGCGTGTGGAGTGCGATGGGCTGCGACCGGAGTAATGCCGCTTGGCGCGAAGGCCGTCGCAGGGGCGCTGATCGAACGGGTCAGGACCGACCGATGAATCCGGTCGTCGTGCGCTCGCGATGCGCGCGTGGTGCCGACTCCGCTCGCGCGCTAGCCAAGGCCTTCACTGCGTGTGTGGTCTGGTGACCGCTGTGCAACCGAATTGGAGTGTCGAATGGACACCACGCTGATGCCCTGGGTCGCCGGACTGTTCGTCCTGCTCATCGCCGCGATGCTGTATCTGGTGACGCGCGCCAAGAAGAACCGCAACCGCCCGGCGCAGGATCACGCCGCGACCAAGAGCGACGTGGACAGCGCGTCCAAGCGCTAGCGCGTCGCGTCAGACGTGGCGGCCGCGCGCTCAGGCCTCCGCGTCGATCGGCGCGAAGCGCGGGCGGCGCACGCCGTCGACCTCCACCTGCTCGACGAACATCGGGTACGGCCGCACCCACATCGCGCCTTCACCGTAGAGCGGCCGGTACAGCACCAGCGGCTCCAGCGTCTCGCTGCTGCGGACCACGCCCAGCACCTCGTACTCGCCGCCCTTGAAGTGGCGGTAGCGGCCCAGGGCGATGGAAGGCAGGGGGCTGAGGTCGCGCATGCGGGTCTCCGGAAGAGTGGGGCGTGGAGTGTAGCCGGGCTCCACGCGCGACTACTGGCGTAGCGCGGCGGGCGAACGTCGCGTCGCGCCGCTCGCCGGGCGATGGCGGTGCGCGAACCCTATGGCGCGGAATCGGCGAAGTCGAACGCCTGCCCGGGCTCGGCGGCGACGAAGCCGGCGGCGGCGATGCCCGCCAGGTGCAGTGCCGCGGACAGCGCCTCGCGCGGCGCCTCACGGCCTTCGTCGGTGAGCTGGAAGGTGCCCCAATGGATGCCGAGCGCGTGCCGCGCGCCGGTGTCCTGGAAGATCCGCACCGCTTCGGTGGGGTCGATGTGCTGCGGCGCCATGAACCAGCGCGGCGCGTAGGCACCGATCGGGATCAACGCCACGTCGGGCGCGCCGTGCCGTTCGCGGATCTCGCGGAAGATGGCGCCATCGCCATAGCCGGTGTCCCCCGCGAACCACACCGACCCCCGTGCCGTCTCGATGAAGAAGCCGGACCATAGCGCCATCCTGCGGTCGGCGATGCCACGGCTGGACCAATGGTTGGCGCGGGTCAGCGTCGCCGTCGCGGTGTCGCCGATCGGCAGCCGCTCATGCCAGTCGCCGGTGGCGATGCGCGCATCGGGAACGCGCTTGCGCAACAGCACGTCGTTGCCCAGCGGCATCACGAACAGGGGATGGTGCGCGTCGTGCAGCTTGCGCAAGGTCGTCAGGTCGAAGTGGTCGTAGTGGTTGTGGCTCAGCAGGACCGCATCGATGGGGGGCAGGTCTGCGAAGCGGATGCCTGGTGCCGTCACCCGCTTGGGCCCGGCGATCTGCGAGGGGCTCGCACGCTGCGACCACACCGGGTCGGTGAGCAGATTGAGGCCACCGGCCTGGATCATCAGCGTGGCGTGGCCGACCATGGTGATGCGCAGGCCGTCGTGCCGCTGCGCCGGCACAGCGGGTGTCACCGGCACCTGCGCGGGCCAGCGCACGGCGCCCATGGCGGCTTTCCAGCGTAGGACCTTGCTCAATGCGTTGTCGATGGTGGGCTGGTCCGGGTTGAAGAAGCGCACACCGTCGAAATGGTCGCTGACGGGGCCGCGGTAGTAGGGGTTGGCCATTGAGGCGCGATCCAGGCGATGCATGGGGAAGGGGAAGGTTACGCGTCCGCGGCGCAGGCGTGCGTGTGCGCCTGCCTCAGTTGCCGCCGCAGGTCTCGAGGTGGAACGTGGCGGTCTCCAGCGCAGTGCTGTCGAACCAGAGGCACGCGATGATCTTGCTGATCATCTGCACGCTCCTGCGTGGGCGCGCATGGCACGAACGAACGCCGCCAGTGCCTGGCTGCTCGCCAGACCGCCCGGGACGACCACAGCCGCGGGCGGCCGCCGCCATTGCTGTCCCTCAGACCGCCGCACCGTCACGAGAAGATATCCGCCACGTAGCGGCCGTGTTCGCGTTCCATCCGATCGGCCCAGGCGTTGGCCGCGTCGGCGCCGACGCCCATGCTGTCGCGATAGATGCGTACGAAGGTGTCGCGCACCGCCGGCGCCATGTGCTCGCCGTCGCCGCAGACGAACACGGTGGCGCCTTGCTGGAACAACGCCGACACGCGCTCGCGGTCCTGCCACATGCGGTGCTGGACATAGGCGATGCCGTCCTGCGGCGCTTGCGAGCAGGCCAGGCGCACATCGACCACGCCCATGTCCTGCCAGCGTCGCAATTCGTCCTTGTACAGCCAGTCGACGTCGGGATGGTCGATGCCGAAGAACAGCAACGCCTCGCCGACGGCGCGGCCGCCGGCCTTCTGGATCGCGCGCTCCTGCAGGAAGCCATGGAACGGCGCGATGCCGCTGCCGGCACAGACCAGGATGATCGGCGTGGCCGGATCTTCCGGCGGGTGGAAGCTCGCCTGCGACGGCCGCACCGCAACCGACACCAGCGCGCCCGCATCCAGGCCGGCCAGGTAAGTGGAGGCCACGCCGCGGCGTCGCCCCATTCCCGACAGCGCCGGTGCGTCGAGCACGGCCACGGTCAGCGAGCACTGTGCCGGGTCGCGCAGCGGCGAGGAGGAAATGGAGTATTGCCGCGCGCGCATGGCCGGCAGCGCGCCGAGGAATGCGCCCAGCGCCAGCTCACAGGCGGGGAAGCGCTCCAGCAGATCGAGCAGGCTGGTTTTCTTGGCGAGCACCTCGTCGGTGTAGGCCGGCTCGACGGCCAGCCTTTCCAGCGCGTCGCGATCGGGCGGGCAGCGCGTGGCGGCCGCCAACTGCACGATCTGCGCGCGCGTGGCCGGTTGCGCCAGTTCCACGTAGTCGGTGAGGACCTGCGCCAGCGCGACCGGATAGCCGCTGGGCAGGCTGGAGGCGGCGCCAGGACGCTGGCCGATGACGACCTGCGTATCGCTGGCAAGGCCGAAGCGGCGCAGCACGCGCTCGACCTGCGCGGCGGGGTTGCGCGGCAGCACCGCCAGATAGTCGCCGGTGCGATAGCGCATGCCATCGGGCAGCGCGATCTCGATGTGACGCTTGGAGCGGGCGAACGGTGCGGACATGTCGACCAGTTCGCGATTGTCGACGATGCGTCCCTGGTCGAGCTCGGTCAGGCGCAACGCGTCGAGTCGGGCGGAGGGGACGATGTCCACTTCCAGCGCGTGCGCGGTCTGCTCCAGCGCCGCCTTTCCCAGTGCCTGCCCCAGATCCGTCCACAGCTCGGCGTACCAGGCATCGAAGCCGCCGAAGAAATCGCCGCCGGCGTCGGTTTCGCCGCGCGGCCTGAAGCGCGTGGCGCCCGCCGCCTCCAGTGCGGCATCGACGCGTTTCGGAATCGCCTGGTAGGTGCGCGCCCATTGCCGGTTGCCCGATCCGAACACGGCGTAGCGCACGCCGGCCAGATCGCCGGCCGCCAGGGTGTCGATCCAGTCCACGAAGCGGCGCGCGTTGTCTGGCGGCTGGCCTTCGTAGGAAGAGGTGACCACCACCACCGCGCCGTCGCGCGGCAGGCGCCCGACATGCTCGTCCAGCGGCGCGACCACCGGTGCGTACCCTTGCGCGGCCGCATCGCCGCCGATGCGCTGCGCGAAGGCTTCGCACGAACCGGAATTGCCGCCGTACAGCACCAGCAGCGGCGTGCCCGATGCGGTGCCGGCGGGGACCGACGTCGCAGCAGGCGCCAGCGGTTTCTGCGGCGCCGTCGGCAGCGCGCTGCGCGCGCGCACCGCGACATCGGCGCGGCGGCGCGCGCGGATGCGGAAGCCGTCCGGCTTCAGGGTCAGGGTTTCGGCGACCTTGAGTTGGTAGTTCGGATCGACCATGTCCAGGTCGAAACGTTGCAGGATCATCGTCAGCACCAGCTGCGCTTCCTGCATCGCGAAGCCGCGCCCGATGCAGGCGCGCACGCCGTTGCCGAACGGTTTCCAGGCATTGGGCGGGAGCCGTTCGGCCGCCTCGGGCGCGAAGCGCTCCGGGCGGAAGGCTTCCGGTTCCTCCCATACCTTCGGATCCCGATGCAGGGTGGGAATCAGCACCAGCAGCGTGTCCTGCGGCGTCACCGCATAGCGGCCGGCCAAGGTTGTCGCTTCGCGCGCGGCGACCGCGAACGCCGGTGCGGTCGGCCACAGCCGCAGGGTTTCCTGCAGGATCTGTTCGATGTAGCGCAGCCTGGCCAGGTCCTCGACCTGCGGCGGCTGCGTGCCCAGCGCGGCGTCCACCGCCTGGCGCGCCTGCGCCAGCGCCGTCGGATGGCGCAGCAGCAGGTAGAGCGCGAACGACAGCAGGCCGCTGGTCGTTTCGTGGCCGGCGATCAGGAAGGTCACCAACTGATAGCGGATGTTCTCGTCCGACAGTCCGTCCCCGGTCGCCTGGTCGCGTCCGTACAGCATCAGGTTCAGCAGGTCGTCGCGCGAGGCCGCGGCGGGGTCGGCCCTGCGCTCGGCGATCAAGGTGTCGGCGACGCCGCGGATCATCGCCAGGTCGGCCTCGTAGCGGCGCCGGCCCGGCGCCAGCAGGCGATTGGCCAGGTCCGGTCGACGCGCACGCACACCGGCTTCGGCCAGGGCGCCCACCATCGCTGCGACGAAGGGATGCATCTCGTTCTGGTAGAAGCTGTTGAAGCGGTAGTCGAACGCGCACAACGCGATCGTGTCGAGGGTCAGCCGGGTCATGTTGTCGGCCACGTCGATCACCGCGTCCGGGCCGAACCGTTCCCAGCGTTGCAGCATCTGTTCGGCGATGTCCTCCATGCGCCCGAACATTGAGCGCACGCCGATCGGACCGAACGCGGGCATCAGCAGCCGGTGCGCCTTGGCCCAATTGGGCTCGTCGTTGTAGGCGGTGAACAGCCCGTCGCCGCCGAGGTCGCGCAAGGCCTGCAGCGGACGGTGCAGCTTCTTCGCGAAGCGGCTTTCGTCGCAGACCTCGTCCACCAGGTCCTGTCCGCTCAGCACGGTCAGCGACAGCGGGCCGCTGTGCAGGCGAAAGATCGGGCCATGCACCTGGGCCAGCCGCATCAGGCTCTGCACAGGCGCATCCGCATCGAGATGGTGGAAATTGCCGAGCAGCGGCAGCGAACGCGGTTGCGGGATGGCCTGCGTCATGGGGTGCCTTCCTGGGGAGAGTGCGATGGGGCGATCGGTGCGGGATCGACGCCGGGATGCGGGGCATGCAGCAGGGTGGCGAGCACGGTCTCGACCAGCCGCGTCCGCGCCTCGCCGGGCCCAATTTCCGGCGCCAGCCGTGCCAGCAGTTGTGGGAACTCCGGCGGCTGGCTCAGCATGCTGTTGAGCAGCACGAAGAACAGCGCCGGGTGCGTCGCCTTGACGATGCCGGCCTGGATTCCGGCAAGGATCAACGCCTGGCCGGCGGCATAGGCCGGGCGCAGCAACTGCTCGGTGACCACGGCAGCGCGCTCGGGGCGTTCGGAGACCACCCGCGCCACGAAGTCGCGCACCGCCGGATGGGTGTCGTAGAAGGCGGCCATGAGCAGGATCGCATCCGCCAGCCGCTCAGGCAGCGCGCGCGTGGCGTCCGTGGTCAATTGCGCCATCGCCGCCAGCCGCGGCCGCAGGGCCTGCGCGAACTGGTCCACGCAGGCGTCCCACAACGCGGCCTTGCTGCCGAAATGCACGCGCACCAGGTTCGGGCTCACCCCCGCAGCGGCCGCGATGCTGCGGATGTCGGCGCCGTCGAATCCGTACCGGGCAAAGGCGCCGGATGCGGCCGACAGCAAGGCCTGGCGGCCATCGGGCTGGTCCTTGGTCGGGCGGCCGCGAGGACGAGGGCGGTGGGGCTTGGGCGTCGTCATGGTGACGACGATAAAAATGTCCAGCTGTACATTTACGAACTTGCGTGCCCGCCTCGCGGCTTCGTTCAGCGAGTAGTTGCGCCCGGCGCGCGGGGCTGGATCACATTGCGGTGCGGATGCGGATGCGGATGCGGATGCGGTGAATGCGAGGCGCCGTGCCGGTGCCTTGGTCGCGCGGCGATCGCGTGTCGCGGCCGCCAGCACCGATGGGCCGCACGCATTGAGTCACTTCGGCGTGCCCAGGCCGCCGATGTTGAGCATGACCCGCAAACCGATCACCAGCGCATCGTCCGGCGCGCGGCGCGCGGCGGGATTGCCCAGGATGTCGGGGTGGACGATGTACTGCACGTTCGGCACCAGGAACAGCGGCGACTGGGCGATGCGATAACTGTAGTTGAGTTCGACCATGACCTCGTTGCGCGAGATGGCCGGCACCGCGCCGCGCTTTCGCAGGAGGTCGTTCATGTAGCCCTGCTGGTCGGCACTGAAACGGTAGTAATTCGCGATGACGCCGAGTCCGTCGCCCGGCCGCGATGCGAACGGGCCGCTGTAGTAGAGGCCGGCGGTGACCTGCAGGTCGTAGACCTGGTGCGCATCGAACGGTGCGGCGATGTTGCCGAAGGCGACCAGCATGCGTTTGCTCGCCATGCCCTGCGGCCGGTACAGCGCGCGTTCGCCCATCGCATACGCGCCCCAGCGCCCGCCGTCGTACAGGCGCGCCGGGCCGCCGACCAGCCCGCGCAAGCCGCCGGCCTGGTTGTAGCGCAGATCGCTGTAGTCGGCCGAGTTGTACCAGAGGCCGGCGAGGTAGCGCGGCGCGCCCTGGCCGCGCGCGGGATCGGGTTCGTAGCCGACCTCGAGCGTGCCCAGCACGCCGTTGCTGTCGGCGGTGCTCCAGTCCAGGCCATGGGTGTTCTTGCGCTGCGGATTCAGTTCGAACGCGCCCACCGAGACATAGTTGGCATCGTGCTTGTAGCGCAGCTTCGCGCCCCAGTTCACGTAGGGAAAGCCGACGAAACCGCCATCGGCCTGGCTCAGTTGGAATGGGCAGTCCGAGGCGCCGACGAAGCGGCAGCCGTAGCGGCTGCGCGCGAACTGCCAGGTGGTGTTCATGCGTCCGGCGACCAGTTGCCAGCGGCCGTCGGCGAACACCTGTTCCCAGGTCAGTTGCGCCAGTTGCGCCTGTTGCTGCGGATACCAGTAGCCCTGCACCTTGACGCCATTGCCGATCTGCCGCTGCGACAGGCTGTCGCCGTAGTACCAGGCGCCGGTGGCGTGCAGCGTGGCGCCGGGAATGCCGAACAGGCGTTGCAGATCCAGATCCGCGCCGGCGACCACGCCGCCGGCATTGCGATCGCCGCGCGACAGGCCACCGTCGACGTTGCGCGCATAATCGTTGGACCAGACGAAGCGCGGCGCGATGCCGTGCTCGTCCAGCCACTGCCCGGTGTCGGCGGCGACGGCGGATACGGGGAGGGCGGCCGTCAGTGCGGCCGACGCGAGCAGCGACAGGGTGCGCGACATGGGAGCGGATTCCACGGACGAAGGGAGGCGCCTGACCCGCGCAGGTGGGGCGCGGGTCCGGACCGGGTAAGACGTGAGAGGGCAGGAGCTTGCAGTCACGCAGCGACGCGAAGACCGCTCGGGGCGTGCGCCGTGCCGTCGACAGAAACGCCTGTGGGGGAGCCGGCGAGAGCAACAACGACAAGCGCGATGCGACGCAGGCGGCAGGCACGGTGCAGACACGCCGGCTGCCGCTGCGACGAGGGCCGCGCTTGTCCGCGGCCCTCTGTTCGACCCGAGCGGGTCAGGCCACCTTGCCGAGGCCGGCGGCGGCCATCGCCGCGGCGATCTCCTTGTCGGCGCCCTCGGCCAGCGGCAACAGCGGCGAACGCACCGTGGCGTGGTCGAGCAGGCCGCGCGCGACCAGCGCCCACTTCAGCGCCACCGAGCCTTCCATGTGCGAGCCGCGGTGATAGACGCTCTTGGTCACCGGCAGCAGACGATCGTGCACTTCGCGCGCCTTGGCGTAATCCTTGGCCTTGCCGGCGGCGATCATCTCCAGCAGCGGTTCCGGGGCAATGCAGCCGTAGCCCACCAGTGCGCCATCCACGTCGAACATGGTGTGCAGCAGATACTCGTCGTGGCAGGTCAGCACCGGCACGTTCGGGCGCTCCTTGCGGAACACCGGGATCTCGGTGTCCCAGCGCTTCATGTTGCGCACGCCGTTCTTCATCGCGACCACGCCCGGCAGCGCGGCGATCTCCAGCAACGTCTCCAGGTCGTAGGTGGCCTTGGTCACGTCCGGGTACTGGAACAGGATCATCGGCAGTCCGCTGGCCTCATGGATGGCCTTGTAGCGATCCTGCGGCGCGCCCTTCTGGTAGCCGAAGCGCAGCCATCCGTGCGACGGATAGATCAGTCCCGCGGACGCGCCGGCGGCGACCGCGCGCTTGGCCTCGTCGGCCGCCACGCGGGTGCCTTCCAGGGTGATGCCGGCGATGATCGGGATGCGGCCGTCGACGGCGTCGCGGAACGCGGTGATCACCTTGGCCTGTTCGTCGCGCTCCAGGAACGTGCCTTCGCCGGCGTGGCCGAGCACGGTCAGGCCCTTGACCCCATCGATGCCGCCGAGCCAGGCGCCGATGCGCTTGATCGCGGGATAGTCGACGGCGCCGTCGCGGGTGAACGGGGTGACCGGCGCGGGAACCAGGCCTTTCAGGTCGATGTGGCTCATGCTCATTTCCTCTTCTTTGGATCAACGGGGGATGGAATCGAACGCGGGGTCCGACGGGGGTGGTACGGAAGCGATGCGCGATGCGCCGGCTGCGGCGCGGGCGATGCGCTCAGGGAGACAGCTGTTCCAGCGATTGGCCCTTGGTTTCCAGGGCGAAACGCCAGGTCACCGCGGCACCGGCCAGCAGCACGGCGGCGAAGGCCGCGAACACGTAGCGGATGCCGAGTCCGGCGATCACCGCGCCGACCAGCAACGGCCCGCAGGCCGAGCCCAGGCGCAGCCAGGCGCTGCCCAGTCCGGTGCCGATGGCGCGGATGCGCGTGGGGTAGAGCTCGGCCGAGTACAGGTACAGCGAGAAGGTGATGGTCTGCACCGCGGCATAGCCCAGCGCCGCGAATACCAGCACCTGCGGCGCCGAGGTGCCGCCGAGCGCCGCCAGCGCCAGCAGCGGCACGCCGCCGGCAACGAAGGCCAGGCCGTACCAGCGCTTGCGTCCGACCTTGTCGATCGACAGCGCGCACACCACCGCGGCGGCGACACCCGCCAGCGAGGTGAAGAAGCCATAGGCGATGCTCTGCTGCAGCGACAACCCGAAGTGCGTGCGGTACAGCGTCGGCAGCCAGGTGATGATGCCGTTGGCCACCAGATACGAGCAGAACCACAGGCTCCAGATCACCAGGGTGCGCTTGCGATAGACGCTGCCGAACAGTTCGCGCCAATCCGAGCGCTGCGCCTTGGGCAGCGCAGTGCGGTCGAAGACCGGCGCCGGCAACGGGCCATGGCGGCGCTCGGCGCTGCGCTCGAGCTCGGCCACGATGGCGTCGGCCTTGTCGTAGCGGCCCTTGGAGGCGAGCCAACGCGGCGATTCGAACATGAAGAAGCGCAGTGGAATCATGATCGCAGCCGGGATCAACCCGACCATGAACATCGCCTTCCAGCCATAGGCCGGCACCAGGAAGTAGCCGATGCCGCCGGCCGCGACCAGGCCGAGCAGGAACATCACTTCGTACAGCAGGAAGAAGCGCCCGCGCTTCTTCGAGCCGATCAGTTCGTTGATGTAGGCGCTGGCCACCGGCACCTCGCCGCCGGTGCCGATGCCCTGGATGAAGCGGAACGCGATCATCGCCGCGGCGCTGCCGGCGAACAGGCAGGCCACGTCCATCGACACGAACAGCAGGATGGTGAACAGCAGCACGTGCAGGCGGCCGATGCGCTCGGCCAGCCAGCCGAAGAACACCGAGCCCAGCAGTTGGCCCAGGTAGCCGGCCGACAGGATCATGCCGATCTGCGCCGGCGACAGCTGCCATTCCTTGGTCAGCACCGGCATTGCGTAGGCGATGGCGATCACCGTGTAGCCGTCGAAGAACGTGGCGGCGCCGACGATGTTGCGCGCCCACCACACGTTGCGGGTGATCGGCAGGCGTTCGAGGCGTGCGCCGATCTCCGCCTGCGCCTCGGCGATGGACGGCGCGCGGGCGGTGGCGTTGGCGGTGGTGGCAGGGGCTGTGGTGGGCATGAGCATCGTGGCTGCCTTTCGCAGGACAAGGGAACCCCGGCGCGGGCGCCGAAGCGTCCACGCAGCGAGACGGACAGGGAGGGCCGGGCGGCGGCCCGGGTGGATCAGGTGCTGGGGGCGGTCACGGCAACACTCCCGCTGGCCTGGATCGCGAAGGCGATGTCCTTGGCGGCCAGCAGCGTGGGTTGGAGGGCGGTGTCGAGCAGCTCGGCATGGCTGGTGCGGACCGACGGCGCGGCGACGCTGATCGCGCCGAGCGGATAGTCGTCCGCATCCAGCACCGGCACCGCCAGCACGCGCAATCCCTCGGTCAGCATCGACTCCAGGATCACGTAGCGGTCGCGGCGGACGCAGTCGAAGGTGCGCCGCATCGCCTCGATTTCAGGCGTCTGCACCTGCACGTCCACGCCGGTCACGCGCGTCACCTCCGCCGGTGCCAGGTGCGCCAGCATCGCCAGGCCGATCGCGGTGCGGGTGCTGGGCACCGTGGTGCCGATGCGGATGTCCACGCCCAGGCGGGTGATGCCGGCGCGGACGCGTTCGATGTAGAGCACGTCGGGGCCTTGCAGGACCGCGAAGCTGGCCGCTTCGTTGACGTCGCTGACCAGCGTGCGCAGCAACGGCCGCACCACGCTGCGCAGATCGCGGCGGGCGATCGCGTGGAAGCCGAGGTCGAGCACCTTCAGGGTCAGGCGGAAGCGGCGGCTCTCCGGCACGCGATGCACGTAGCCCAGCTCGACCAGGGTGTTGAGCATGCGGAAGGTGGTGCCGGGATCGAGCCTGGCCAGCGCCGCGATCTGGCTCAGCGACAGTTCCTCGTGTTCGGACGAGAACGCCTCGAGCACGCGAAAGCCCTTGGCCAGCGACTGCACGGTACTGCGCAGCTTCTTGTCCCCGGCCTCGTCGCCGTCGTCGGGCGCGGCGCTGGCCGCGCGCTGGGAAATCGTCTTGATCATCTGCAGTTCCTGGAGGACCCGGGGAATCGCCAGCTTGCTCGGCCCACCTGATCCTGTCGCTTGACAAGTGAATTTCGGATTGCGAAAATTATTTCGTAATTTCATGCCCAGAGTCTGCCTGGACGCGCACAGCGTCAAGTTGCGGCGCAACATGCTGCGTGGGCTGTACGCGCTGCCGACGCCGCTCCCTGATTCCAAGATCCCCGAAAGCCAAGGCCGCGTGCTGGAGCTGCGTGGGCGCGGCGGCGTCATGTCGCGCCGTGCCCGGACCTCGACGTGGCGCCTGTCGCGAGTGACGCGGCGTCGCTGCTGTATCGCCCGGTAGACGAACGCCGCCGTGCGCGACCCTGTCAGCGGTGCTGGCAGACACCGCAGTGGCGGCGCCGATACCGTGATGCATGGCCCGAACGACCCGACAGACGCCGCCACCGCCGGCGCAGAAATGGTGGCAAGGACTTTCGTTCAAGCGCACGTCCGCCGAGGTATCGGCGGTGTTGGTGGTGATCGGCGCGACCTACGGTTTCGTGCAGTACGTGGAGGTCAAGCCGCTGCAGCGGCAGTTGGCCGAGGCGCAGGCCGCGGCATGCAAGCCGGAAGCGGCCGCGGCATCGGCGATCATGACGCTGCTGCCGGGCGAGAGCCGCACGCTCTTCGATGGCGCGCTGACCGTCGCCAATCTCACGCCAGCGCAGGACGATGCCAAGGTACGGCTGCGTATCGCGCCGCTGGGCGCGGCCGCGGTCGACAAGCTCCAGCCGGTACCGGGAGACCGCTTCCTGGTGCAGGCGCCGGGCCGTGGCCGCTATGCGATCTACCTGCGTTCCAGCAGCGCGCAGTTCGTGGAGCTGTCGGTCCTGCGGCAACCGTGAGCAGTGCGCTGGTGCTTGCGCGCCATTCAAGAAATCCGGCGCAAGGCCGCCATCCCTGTCAGCGGAGCCGTTTCGCCGAAGCGGCCGTCCCTCGGGGGAACGCGCATGCTGTCCTTGCCACGTTTGCTGGGCCGTCACCTGGCCAAGTTTTTGTCCAAGCCGCGCCGCCACGGTTCGCAGCTGCCGACCAGCCCGCCGCACCTGCTGCGCGCCACGCTGCGCAAGGGCGACGTGCTGCTGGTCGAGGGCAACAGCCGCTTCTCCACCGCCATCAAGTACCTGAGCCAATCCACCTGGTCGCACGCGGCGCTGTACATCGGCGACCACGTGGCCGCGCTTCCCGGCGAGGAAGCGCCGCTGTTCTGCGATGTCGACATCAATGTCGGCGTGCGCCTGGTCGGGATGAGCGAGTTCGCCGGCCTGCACACGCGCATCTGCCGCCCGGTCGGGTTGAGCGCGCAGGAGATCGAGACCGTGGTGGAGTACATGGTCTCGCGGGTCGGCAACAGCTACGACCTGAAGAACATCTTCGATCTGGCGCGCTACCTGGTGCGTACGCCGCCGTTGCCGTCGTCGGTGAAGCGGCGCTTCCTCGAGCTGGGCAGCGGCGAGCCGACCCGGGCGATCTGTTCGACCCTGCTGGCGCAGGCCTTCGGCGCGATCCGCTACCCGATCCTGCCGGAGATCGACCAGACGCCGCTGGTGGGCGCCGATGCCGGGGAGGACGCGGAAATCCTGTATCCGCGCCATCACAGCCTGACACTGCCGCGCGATTTCGACGTGTCGCCGTACTTCAACGTGGTCAAGCCGCGGCTGCAGCACGGCTTCGACTTCCATCGCCTGGTGTGGGAGCCGCCGGCCGCAAGCGCGTTGCCTGCCAGTGCGCCGCTGGACGCCGCGTTGGCCTGACTGAAACCGTCTCCAGCCCGGAACTGTGGTGCGCGTTCATCTATACGAACGCCGCGCGGTTCAAGTTCGACCGCAGGCTGGCCGATACAAAATCCCGTTTCTGCTTTCTTGACGCCATGAATCCGATCCAATTCCTGCGCCGCCGTATCGCCAATCTGCCCATGGCACGCAAGTTCGTCCTGCTGTGCACGTTGATCGCGCTCGGCGTGATCCTGCTCGCGGTCGCTGCCGCACGCCTGCAGTATCTGAACCTGGTCGATGCGCGCAAGCAGACCGTCAAGACCCAGGTCGACATGGGCCTGAGCGTCATTCAGCACTACGCCAACCTGGCCAAGCGCGGCGAGATGACCGAGGCGCAGGCACAGGCGGCGGCCAAGGGCGCGCTCGCCGACATGAGAACCAATGGCGGCGTCGATTACTTCTTCGTCATCGACCCGCAGATGCACGTCATCATGCATCCCAAGCGCCCGGTCGGCGCCGACATGAGCGGCTACAAGAGCGATGCCGGGGAATACGTCTACCGCGACATCGTGAGCACGGTGCGCAGTGGCGACGGCTTCAGCTACTACACCGCGCCCAAGCCCGGCAAGTCGGTGCAGTTGCCGAAGATCAGCTATGCCGCGCTGTACCCGCAGTGGGACTGGGTACTGGCGATGGGCGTCTATGCCGAAGACATCCAGGCCGAGGCGATGGGCTTCACCAAGGTGCTCACCGTGATTGGCGGCGGCCTGGTGGTGCTGGTCGTCGGCCTGTGCTGGCTGATCGCCGGTGCCATCGTCACGCCGCTGCGCGGGGCCACGCGGACCGCCGAAGCGATCGCTTCCGGCCGCTTCGACAATTCGATCAAGGTGGAATCGCGCGACGAGACCGGGCAGTTGATGGCCAGCATGCAGCAGATGCAGACCCAGCTGCAGCGTTTCAACGGCGAGATGCAGACCCTGGTGCGGCTGCAGCAGGGCGAGGACATCAGCCATCGCATGCCGGAAGACTTCCCCGGCGACTACGGCACGCTGGCGCACGGCATGAACACCGCGCTGTTCGAGCACCTCGACGCGATCGTCGAGGCGATGGCGATCATGGACGAGTACGGCCGCGGCGACCTGCGCCGCGACATGCGCCGGTTGCCGGGACAGCGCGCCGCGCTGCACGAGGCGCTGGACGTGGTCAAGACCAACCTGTCGGCGGTCAACGGCGACATCGCGCGCCTGGCCGATGCGGCGGCCCGCGGCGACTTCACCGCGCGCGGCGACGAGGCGCGCTATGAGTTCGCGTTCAAGGAAATGGTCGAGGCGCTGAACCGGCTGATGCGCCAGGCCGACAGCGGTCTGGCCGACGTCGGCCGGATCATGGGCGCGATCGCCGATGGCGACCTGTCGCAGCGTGTGGACGTGCGCTACGAAGGCGCGTTCGGCAAGCTCGCCGACGCCGCCAACCGTACCGCCGAGCAACTGACCGGCATCGTGCAGGGCATCCAGCGCGCGGTCGGCTCGATCAACACCGCCGCCAGCGAGATCGCCAGCGGCAACAGCGACCTGTCGGTGCGGACCGAGCAGCAGGCGGCCAGCCTGGAAGAAACCGCCGCCTCGATGGAGGAACTGACCTCCACGGTCAAGCAGAACGCCGACAGCGCACGCCAGGCCAACCAGTTGGTGCTGAGCACCGGCGAGGTGGCCGAGAACGGCGGGCGCGCGGTCGAGGAGGTGGTGACGACCATGGCTTCGATCAGTGCCGCGTCGGCGCGCATTGCCGACATCATCGGCGTGATCGACGGCATCGCCTTCCAGACCAACATCCTGGCCTTGAACGCGGCAGTGGAAGCGGCGCGCGCCGGTGAACAGGGCCGCGGCTTCGCCGTGGTGGCCTCGGAAGTGCGCTCGCTGGCGCAGCGCTCGGCGGCCGCAGCCAAGGAGATCAAGACCCTGATCTCCGACTCCGTGCAGGAAGTGGAGCAGGGCTCGACCCTGGTCAACCGCGCCGGCACCACCATGGCCGAGGTGGTCGCCTCGGTGAAGCGGGTCACCGACATCATGGCCGAGATCTCCGCGGCCAGCGCCGAACAGAGCGCCGGCATCGACCAGGTCAGCAAGACGGTGATGCAGCTGGACGAGGGCACCCAGCAAAACGCGGCGCTGGTGGAAGAAGCCAGCGCAGCGGCCAAGAGCATGGAAGACCAGGCGGCGGAACTGGCACGCGCGGTCGCGGTGTTCCGCCTCGCCGGCGGCGCCGCCATCAGCGCGGCACCGGCCCCCGCGGCAAGGCCGCAGCCGGCCAGGCCGGCGGTGCGTGCGGTCGTTGCCGCCACCAGGCCCAAGCCCGTGGCCCCCGTGCGACAACCGGCGGCAAAGCCGCGCCCGATCCAGGGCGTGCCGGCGGACAGCGCGGAGTGGGAAGAGTTCTGAGCCAATGCGGCGTGGTTGGCCTCCGCCGCCATGCCGTGGCCGCCTCGTTCTTGTAGGAGCGGCTTCAGCCGCGACCCCACATGGTCGGGAACGCCCGTCGCGGCTGAAGCCGCTCCTTGTATCTGGACCTGGCGCCCCTAAACAGGCGTCATGTCTTCCGACTGATCATCGGAGGAGGTGTGGGAAGTCCAGTCGCTCCTGAAGCTTAGAGCTTGCATCGTAGATCGGCTCCCCTCTCCACATGCTGGCCCTTGGGTGTCCGAACGGTATCCAGAGTCCGCCCCCGGCGTGAACTCGCATCGACAAGGCAGGACCGGGCACAGCGCCGATCATGACCCTGACACGATGGAGGAATCGCGTATGTCTCCCGTCATCGGCATCGACGTCGCCAAGCGCAGTTTCGATGTGGCCAGCGAGCTGACCAATGGCAAGCACCGTACCAAGGCCAAGTTGTCCAACGATGCCAAGGGCTTCCAGGCCCTGCAGGCATGGCTGCAGACCCATGCGCAGCCCGATAGCTGGATCGCCATGGAGGCCACTGGCACCTACCACCAGGCACTGGCCGAGTTCCTCCACGCACGAGGCTATCGGGTGTGCGTGCTCAACCCGGCGCAGACGGCCGCGTATGCACGCAGCCAGCTCAGCCGGGTCAAGACCGATCGCAGCGATGCCAAGCTGATCGCCAGCTATGCCCTGCGTCACCGCGAGCAGTTACGCCGTTGGCACCCTGATCCGCCGGCGCTCAAGCAACTCAAGGCACTGGTGCGCCGGCGCCAGGACTTGCAACAGATGCTGCAGATGGAGCGCAACCGGCTGGACGTCGCTCCGGCCCAGGTGAAGGACTCGATCCAGGTCCATCTGGCCGATCTGCAACATCACATCGCCCAGATCGAGCAGGCCATCGATGACCATATCGACCAGGATCCGACCTTGCGGGGGCAGCGCGAGTTACTGGTGAGCATCCAGGGCATCGCCGACACCAGTGCGGCCTTGATGCTGGCTGAGCTTGGCGATGTGAGGCGCTTTGCCGATGCCTCGGCGGTGACCGCCTTCGCCGGCCTGAATCCGTGCCTGCAGGAGTCGGGCGACCGCAAAGGCCATGTCTGCATCTCGCGCACCGGCTCGCCCCGCCTGCGCGCTGGCCTGTTCATGCCGGCCCTGGTGGCCATGACCCACAATCCGGTCATCCGGGCGCTGAAACAGCGGCTAAGCGAACGCGGCAAAGCCGGCAAGCAGATCGTGTGCGCCGCCATGCGCAAGCTCCTGCACCTCGCCTATGGCGTCCTCAAATCGGGCACCGCGTTCGACCCGAAAAGGGGCCTTGCCTGCTAGGGGGTAAGACGGTATCTACGAGTAACGGCGCCGCTTGGCAGCAGAGGCGTGTGCGACACCTTCTTCATCCACTCTTTGCCCAACGCTGCCTATGGTCGCAGCGACGGCGCGCGCCGGCATTGCGGCGGGCGAAGAAGGAGCCACTTCCATGTTCTGGAAACGCAATAGCCTGTCGATCGTGTTGTTGGCGCTGAGCCTGCTGTTCATGGTCGGCCAGGCACTCAGTGGTCACCAGGCCTACAACGAGGAACTGCGGCAGCAGGGGCTGGCGGCGCTGCCGATGTGGCAGTACCTGCACAGCGGGCATTTCATCGGCGCACTGTTCGAGAACTGGGAGAGCGAGTTCCTGCAGATGGGCATGTACTTGGTACTGACGGTGAAGCTGCGCCAGTGGGGATCGGCCGAATCGCGACCGCTGTCGCCGGCGCAGGAAGACGATAACGTCGCGTCCGGTCCGGTGCCTTGGCCGGTGCGCGCCGGCGGCCTCTGGTTGGCGCTGTACGAGCGTTCGCTGGCCCTGGCTTTCGGCACCCTGTTCTTGCTCAGCTTCGTGCTGCATGCGTTGGGCAGCTGGCGTCACGAAGTGGCCGAGCAGGCGATGCAGCACCAGCCGCCGCCGTCGTTCTGGGAACACGTCAGTGGCGCGCAGTTCTGGTTCGAATCGATGCAGAACTGGCAAAGCGAGTTCCTTGCCGTGTTCGCGTTGGTGGTGTTGACCATCTGGCTGCGGCAGAAGGATTCCCCGCAATCCAAGCCGGTGCACGCGCCGCATCAGCAGACCGGCGATTGATCGCGACGCCACGGTGGACGGCGCCGAGCGCACAGCCAATCGCCCGGTCACACGAACGCCGCGATGCTTGCGCATCGCGGCGTGCTTGCGATAGTACCTGCAGTGGAGCGCTAGCGCGCCACGCTGCCCTTGGTCGAGCCGGCACCCGGTCCAGCGCCCAGGTCGGCACCGGTGGTCGGGTCGCTGTCCGGCTGCGACAGCGTACGCGCGGCCAGCGCTTGCACCGCGCTTTGTTCCAATTCGCTCAGGCCGACGCTGGGGACGCCACTGCCACCGTCCACCGCCACCTGGCGGTTGCGATCGGCGATCACTTCCCACTGGCTACCGCTATTCCAAGGTCCGTGCATGTCGCCTTCGCCTTGCGACATGTCGTAGTAACGGTCGGTAAAGGCCGGATCGCCCGGCAGCTTGCCCGGCGGGAAGTTCGGCTCGATCGAGTACAGCGCCTTCTCGAACGACTTCTGGTGCGCCACTTCGCGGGTCATCAGGAAGGTCAGCGCATCGACGATGCCGGGATCGTCGGTGACGTTGATCAGACGCTCGTAGACGATCTTGGCGCGCGCTTCGGCCGCGATGTTTGAGCGCAGGTCGGCCGTCGGTTCGCCGATGCTGTCGACGTAGGCCGCGCTCCACGGCACGCCGCTGGAATTGACCAAGGCCGGACCGCCGCCGTAGAGGATTTGCTGCGTCTGGCTGGTGTTGTTGTTGAGGGTGAGGTTGCGCATGTCCTCCGCCTCGGCCATGCCTTCGGACAGCACCGCCTTCGGGCCCTGGTTGAGCATCGCGATGATCGAGCCGATGATTTCCAGGTGGCTGAGTTCCTCGGTCGCAATGTCGTACAACAGGTCCTTACGGCCGGGATCGACCTCGCCGATGGCCTGGGTGAAGTAGCGCATGGCTGCGGCGAGCTCGCCCTGTGGGCCGCCGAACTGCTCCAGCATCAGCGAGGCCAGTGCCGGGTCGGGCTGCGCCACGCGGACCGTGTACATCAGCCGTTTGTTGTGCATGAACATGGAAAATCTCCTGGAGTGCCGCCCGAACGTCGCGACGACGCAATGACGCGACCGGCGTCCGCGCGTGGGGGATAGGCGTCTGGGACGCCGCGGCGCCGCCGTAGCGGGCCGCGGCAGGGCGGTCAGGCCGCCTTGCGCTTGCGCGAGGCTTCTTCGTTGCCGCCCTGTTCGGCGAGCAGGGTCAGCTTCTCGTCGGTGGACTTCTCTTCGTTGAGCGTTTCCAGCAGCAGGGTCAGCGCGTCGTCCATGCCCAGTTGCTTGGCCATGGCGGCGAGGGTGCCGTAGGAGGCGATCTCATAGTGCTCGACCTTCTGCGCGCCGCCGATCAGCGCAGCGTCGCGCACCGGGCCGGCTTCGATCGACTCGATCACTTCCTTGCCTTCTTCCACCAGGCCTTCCATGGCGGCGCATTTGATCCGCTTCAGGCGCAGGTTGCCTTTTTCGACGATCTGGTCGATGCGTTCGATCTGGCCCTGGGTTTCTTCCAGATGCGCTTCGAACGCGGCGCGTAGCGCCGGATTGGTGGAGGCGCGCGCCAGGCGCGGCAATGCCTTGGTCAGCTGTTTCTCGGCGCTGTAGATGTCCGACAGCTCGTGGATGAACAATTCGTCGATGGTCTTGACAGCCATGGGGAGTCTCCGGTCGATAGGTAATGGGTGATGCGGGGGAATGTCGTGCGCGTGGTGTCGCGTACGCCGTTGCTCAGTGCTTGGCGGTCTCGCCTTCGGTGCGTTCGCGCTTCAGGAAAGCCAGGACGGTGGCTTCCTGGTGTTCGATCAGCCATTCAGCCATGGCGATTTCCTGGTCGAGGATGGCGGCGCAGATGTCAGCGATCTCGGTCTGCCCGGCTTCCTTGGCGGCGATGACCAGCGCGCGATAGCTGGCGATCTCCACGTGCTCGAACGCATAGCTGACGCCCAGGCTCTTGACCACTTCATCGCTCATCATCGAATTGCCGGCGGCATGCACCGACGCCATCACGCTGGCCACAGTGCCCTTGATCGTGGGGATCGAGCCGTCGAGGATCTCGATGCAGCGCTTGACCTGCTCGGACTGATCGCGGGTTTCGTTCACGTGCTGCTCGATGCGCGCCTTCAGCTGCGGGTAGTGCTCCAGGCGGCCGGCGGTGGCAGTGAGCATGGTGTTGGCCTCCTGCTCCATCGCATAGGCGTCCTGCAGCCACTTCAACAAGCGTTCGGTGTTGCTTCGGGTCATGGATATCGCTCCAGATGTTGTGCGCGACGCAACGTGCATCGCATCGCGCGTCCGTGTGTTTTTCCCCTGTGCAACCACGCTAGACCCGTCGCCGTTAGAGCGGTTGCAGCGCAGGGTGAATGCCATGCGAGATGCGGCGTGAGGAGATGTGCACAGGTGGCGGTGCGATGTGCGATGTGCGGGCGCCGCATGTTCCATCCAGCCGCGACAGGCGTTAGTGGGACGCCCGTCGCGGCTGAAGCCGCTCCTACGCGAGTGCGATGAATTGCATCGCGTATGCGATGCGTGCGTGTGGGTAACTACCGCGAGAACATGTTGGGAAAGCCGCTTGCGGCCGATCCGGAAAAGGGGACAAAAGCCGCTCGTACGGCACCGCCAGCCCGCGGTGCTCTTCCCATTCCCGATTTCCGAATCCCGAATCCCGAATCCCGAATCCCGGCTCTACAGCGTCACCGCTCCACCCGAAATCGTCAGCAGCGTGCCCGAGGTATAGCTCGAGGTATCGGCAGCCAGCAGCACATAGGCCGAGGCCAGTTCCGCCGGCTGGCCAGGGCGGCCGAACGGTGTCTGCTCGCCGAAGGTCCGCACCGATTCCTCGTCCATGCCGGTGGGAATGAACGGGGTCCAGATCGGGCCCGGCAACACCGCATTGACCCGGATCTTCTTCTCGGCGAGCAGGCCGGCCAGGCCGATGGTGAGGTTGGCCAGCGCGCCCTTGGTCGCCGAGTACGGCAGGATGTTGGGCGTGGGCTTCTTCGAGTTCACCGAGGCGGTGTTGATGATCGAACCGCCCTCGGGCATGTGCGGCAGCGCCAACCGCACCAGGTGGAAGGGCGCGTGCACGTTGGTGGCGAAGGTCTTTTCCCATTCGTCGAGGGTGATCTCGTCGAAGCTGTGGAAATAGCGCTGGTAGGCGGCGTTGTTGACCAGCACGTCGAGGCCGCCGAAGGCGTCGGCCACGGTCTTGATCAGGGTTTCGGCCTGCGCACGGTCGCTGATGTCGCACGGATGCAGCAGCACGCGCACGCCGGCGTCTTCGACCAGCTTGGCAATACGTTCTGCGTCGTCCTGCTCGTCGGGCAGATAGGCGATGGCGACATCGGCGCCCTCGCGGGCATAGGCGATCGCCACCGCCGCGCCGATGCCGCTGTCGCCGCCGGTGATGAGGGTGCGCTTGCCCTGCAGCAGTCCGTGGCCGACATAGCTGTCTTCGCCATGATCCGGTTTCGGATCCATGGCCTGGGTCTTGCCGGGGAAGGATTGCTGCTGCGCCTTGAACGGCGGCGACGGATAGTTGGGAACGGCCATGGGCATGTCTCGTTGGGGGAGTGTCCAACGAGGGTGGGCAGGCGCAGGTAAAGCCGGGGCCAAGGCCATGTCGCCGGCATGTCACGACGCGGGCGAGCGCCCACGCTGGCGGCTGTCTGCGGCAGCCGATGCCGCCGCGCCGCGAACTCAGCCGGCGGCGAGCGTGCGCGAGCCGACGATGATCATGCGCAGCATCGCGGTGATCTGCCGGATCAGTTCCGGGTCCTTTTCTGGTGGCAGGTCCATCGCGGTGGCGCCCATCGCGAACACCAGCCGGGTGATCGCCTTGGACACCAGCGCCGGTTCGTGCAGCGGCGTGCCTTCCAGCGCGGCCAGGCGGATCAGGTCCACCCGCAGTTCGTCCTCGAAGTAGTTCAGCTCGCGGTCCACCGCGTGCTTGAACGCGTCCGAGCCGACCGTGCCCTCGCGTAACAGGACGTGCAGCAGCTTGTCGTCGGCGCGCAACTGTTCCATGAAAGTCTCCACGGAACTGAGGATGATGCTGCGGCGGGTGCCGGCAGCGCGCTGGCGCGCCTGGCCGATGATGGTGCGCAGCGAACTGCCGGCCAGGTCGATCAGCGCCACCGCCAGCTCGTCCATGTCGCGGAACTGACGGTAGAAGCTGTTGGGGGCGATGCCGGCCTCGCGGGTGACCTCGCGCAGGCTCAGCGTGGACACGCTGCGGTGCGGCCCGATCAGCTTCAGGGCCGCCGCCAGCAGGTCCTCGCGCGAGATCGCGCCTTTGCGGACGGTCGGCATGTCCGCGGACGGAGGAGGGGAGATCGTCGTCATGGGCAGACCGGACCAGGCAATGAGGGATGATACCGCCATTGCTGAATGCACAAGTGTATAGACATCTGTATCTTCGCCTGTATAGTGGACCCCATGAACGCTGCCCGCCGTCCCGCCAAGTCCCGCCCCGCCGCCCGCGCCCTGCGCGCCTGGGTCAAGCCGGACGTGTTCGATTTCTGGTCCACCCGCCTGCATCCGCTGTGGACCTGGCAGCGCCCGCGCGCGCGCCTGGTGCAGCGCGAGGCCGCCAGCAGCGACGCGGTGACCCTGGTGCTGCAGCCAAACCGCCACTGGCGCGGCCTGCGCGCCGGCCAGCACGTGGAACTGGGCGTGGAGATCGACGGCCGCCGGCTGCTGCGCAGCTACAGCCCCACGCCCTTGCCGGGCGGGCGCCTGGCGATCACCGTCAAGACCATCGACGGCGGCCGGGTCAGCCAATACCTGGCCGGCGCGGCGCGTCTCGGCGAGGTGTTCGAGCTCGGCCAGGCCTACGGCGAGATGGTGCTGCCGACCGCGCCGCACGGCCGCTGGCTGCTGCTGGCCGCCGGCAGCGGCATCACCCCGATGCGCGCGTTGCTGCGGCAACTGGCCGACGCCGGCATGCCGGCCGACGTCGACCTGCTGTACTGGGCGCGGCGCCACGACCAGGTCTGCTTCCGCGATGAACTGCAGGCGCTGGCCGCGGCGCATCCGCGCTTCCGCCTGCATCTGGCCATTACCGGCGAAGGCGAGACGCCGGCGCCGCGTGTGGACACGCTGCCGCTGGAGTCCCTGGGCAGCCTGGAACAGGTGCAGGTGCTGGCCTGCGGCCCGGGCGGTTTCGTGCAGTCCGCGCGTGCACGCCTGCAGCACCGCGTGGCACGCTTCCAGGCCGAGGCGTTCAGCGCCCCGCCGGCCCCGGCCGATGTCGAAGAAGGCACCGTGGCGGTGACCCTGGCGCGCAGTGGCCGCGTGCTGCAACTGCCGCGCGGCCAGTCGCTGCTCACCGCGCTGGAGGCCGAAGGCCTGCGGCCCAAGCACGGCTGCCGCATGGGCATCTGCAACAGCTGCGCCTGCGGCAAGCAGGCCGGCGTCACCCGTGATCTGCTCAGCGGCGCGCACGCCGCCGAACCCGGTTCGCTGAAGCTGTGCGTCAACAGCGCCAGCAGCGACCTGACCCTGGACCTCTGAGGACTTCCCCATGGCGGCTCCCCGCAACCGTGCATTGACTCCGGCCGAACTGCAGGCCTTCGGCGACGAACTGGATGCGCTGCGCACGCGCACGCTGGCCGACCTGGGCGCGCGCGACGCGCACTACATCCGCCGCATCGTCGCCGCGGTGCGCTACACCGGCGTGGCCGGCCGCGCGCTGTTGTTCCTCGGCGCGTTCGTGCACAGCGTGCTGGTGCCGGCGTGGATCGCCGGCGTGGTGCTGCTGACCCTGTCCAAGATCCTGGAGAACATGGAGCTGGGCCACAACGTGATGCACGGCCAGTACGACTGGATGGGCGATGCGCACTTGAACGGCAACACCTACGAGTGGGACATCGTCGCCACCGGCGACAACTGGCGCAAGACGCACAACTTCAAGCACCACACCTACACGAACGTGCGCGGCATGGACGACGACATCGGCTATGGCCTGCTGCGTATCTTCCCCGAGCAGCGCTGGCGCCCGTTCTACCTGGCGCAGCCGTTCATCGCGGTGGTGTTCGCGCTGCTGTTCGAATGGGGCGTGGCGATCCAGGACCTGCGCCTGGGCCGCTGGTTGGCCGGCAAGATGAAGCGCGGCGAACTGAAGCGCACGTTCCTGCCGGTCGGGCGCAAGATGGGCCGGCAGATCTTCAAGGACTACATCCTGTTCCCGGCACTGGCCGGCCCGTTCTTCCTGCCGGTGCTGCTGGGCAACCTGACCGCCAACGTGCTGCGCAGCATCTGGACGTTCGTGATCATCTTCTGCGGCCACTTCACCGCCGATGCCGAGACCTTCCCCAAGGACTCGATCAAGAACGAGTCGCGCGGGCACTGGTACCTGCGGCAGCTGCGCGGCTCTTCCAACCTGGCCGGCGGCAAGCTGCTGAACGTGCTGTCGGGCAACCTCAGCCACCAGATCGAGCACCATTTCTTCCCGGACGTGCCGGCCAACCGCTACGCGGCGCTGGCGGTGCAGGTGCGCGAGATCTGCGCGCGCTACGGCCAGCACTACAACACCGGTTCGCTGCCGCGGCAGTTCGGTCAGGTGGTGTGGCGGATCGTGCGCCACGCCTTCCCGAGCCGGCCGCGCCCGGCGCGCGCGCTACAGCCGGCGACGCAACAGGCCGGCTGAGCGCCGCAGGCAAGACAGCAAGAAGGCGGGGGCAACCCCGCCTTTTTCATTGGCTCGGCGCTGGCGCCACATGCACGCCTCGCTCACGGGAGGCGGTCGATCATCCTCAGCCGCCTGCAGACGCTGGCGGCGGTGCAGGCGTCTTCCATTGCGCGAGGGCCTGCGATGAAACCTGCCAAGTTGTTCAATGTCGTCGCCAAGAAGGCGTCGTATGCCGCCGGCACGCCCTGGACCTTCTGCATCGCGCTGGGCATCGTCCTGGTGTGGGGCCTGAGTGGGCCGGTGTTCGGCTTCAACGACACCTGGCAACTGGTCATCAACACCGGTACCACCATCATCACCTTCCTGATGGTGTTCCTGATCCAGCACACCCAGAACGCCGATACCGCGGCGATGCAGATCAAGCTCGACGAACTGATCCGGGTCAGCGCCAAGGCCAACAACGAGCTGCTGGATCTGGAAGAGCTGGACGAGAAGCGGCTGGAAGAGATTCGCCGCCAATACGAGGAATTGGCGCGCAAGGCCGGCGAGGCGCTGCGCGCGCGCAATGCCCGCGATGGCGATGGTCGCGAGACCCACGATCGCCCCAAGGGCTGACCCAGACGTTCATGGGCTTGCCGATGATGACGTAAGCGGCGTGCCGGCGATGAGCGCGACACGCCGCTGCGCGTCGCAGGGGATCAGGCCGGCACGGCGCCATCCGGATCGTCCGCCGCGACGGTCGTCGACGCGCGCTCGGTGGCATGCAGGGTATCGCCGTGCGGCGGCGTGACGCGGAGGTCGTCGGCGACCGCACTCGGGGCGGGAGACGCCGCTTCGGGCGAGGCGGAGTGCGTCTGACGGCGATAGGCGCGGATCGCGGCGAAGGCCGTGCCGGCCAGCGCCAGTTTCCAGAATAGACCGGGCATCGAAAGGCTCCAGTGCGGAAGGAGCCGCCAGCGTCGGCCAGCACGGGTGGCGCAGGCGTGCATGTCGCGTGCGGATGGTGTGGTGGTGTGGGTCGACAGCGGCGCGCTTGCTCGCGTGCTCTTCATGATGCCTTGCGGGTCGGCTAACGCATGCCGCCCTAGCGTGACGCATTCCCACGCTTCTGCAGGAGATCGTCATGGCCCAGCGCACTTCACCTCCCACCGGCACGCATGACGTACGCCAGGCGGCGTATCGCGGCGAGCAGGGCGATGTCTCGGCCGACAGCGGCGTGGCGCGCGGCCGCGACCGCGACGTGCCGTCGCAGCCCATGCCTCCGCCGCAGACACACGCGCCGCAGGACCACGGCGAGGACCGCAGCGGACGCACCCAGCCCAACCTGGGCCAGGCTGGCACCTATGGCGCCACCGGCGAGCATGCAGGCGGCGCTCATGGCAGGGGCGCCACGCCCGGTGGCTATCACGAGGACGATGCGGACCATGCGGCGCAGGATGCTGCCGCTGCACGTGGCGAAGACTAGCCGCACCGTGCGCTGAACATGCGTTCGGCAGGCGCAGACGCATCTCGTCTGCGCCACGCGTCGGTAACGCGCGCGGTGCGACCATGCGGCTCCCCACCCGGAGTTCAGCACGTATGTCCAAGCAGACCATGGCCCGCCTGCTCGCCGAAACCCTGCACAGCGCGGGCGTCGAACGCATCTGGGGCGTCACCGGCGACAGTCTCAACGGGTTGACCGATGCGCTGCGGCAGATGGACAGCATCGAGTGGATGCACGTGCGCCACGAAGAAGTGGCCGCCTTCGCCGCAGGCGCCGAAGCCGCGGTCAGCGGCAAGCTGGCGGTGTGCGCGGGCAGTTGCGGTCCGGGCAACCTGCACCTGATCAACGGCCTGTTCGACTGCCACCGCAGCCATCAGCCGGTGCTGGCCATCGCCGCGCACATCCCGTCCTCGGAAATCGGCCTGAACTATTTCCAGGAGACACACCCGCAGGAACTGTTCCGCGAGTGCAGCCACTACGTCGAACTGGTGACCAATCCGGCGCAGATGCCGGAGGTGCTGCAGCGGGCGATGCGCACCGCGATCCTGCGCCGCGGCGTGGCGGTGGTGGTGATCCCTGGCGACGTGGCCCTGCAGGAGATGCCCAAGGGCACGCCGACGGCGTGGCCGGCGCTGGCCGCGCCGCGCATCCTGCCGGCCGACGCCGACGTGGCCAAGCTGGCCGATCTGCTGCAGGCCAGCAAGGCCACCACCTTGCTGTGCGGCAGCGGCTGCGCCGGCGCGCACGACGAGGTGGTGGCGCTGGCCGACGCGCTCGGCGCGCCGATCGTGCATGCGCTGCGCGGCAAGGAGCACGTGGAGTGGGACAACCCGTTCGACGTCGGCATGACCGGCCTGATCGGCTTCAGTTCCGGCTACCAGGCCATGCTCAACTGCGACACCTTGCTGATGCTCGGCACCGACTTCCCGTACCGGCAGTTCTATCCCAAGGACGCCACCATCGTGCAGGTGGACAACGACCCGGCCGCGCTGGGGCGGCGCACGCCGTTGCAGTTGGGCATCGCCGCCGACGTGCGCGAAACCATCGCCGCGCTGCTGCCGCGACTGCAGCGGCGCGAGGACCGCGGCTTCCTGGAGAAGTCGCTGGCCCATTACCGCAAGGCGCGCGAAGGCCTGGACGACCTGGCCGTCGCGTCGGCGCCAGGCGAGCCGCTGCATCCGCAGTTCGTCACCCGCATGGTCGATGCGCTGGCCGATGCCGATGCGATCTTCACCTGCGACGTCGGCACGCCGACGGTATGGGCGGCGCGCTACCTGACCATGAACGGCCAGCGCCGCCTGCTCGGTTCGTTCAACCACGGCTCGATGGCCAATGCGATGCCGCAGGCGTTGGGCGCGCAGGCGCAGTTCCCGCGCCGGCAGGTGATCTCGCTGTCCGGCGATGGCGGCTTCACCATGCTGATGGGCGACTTCATCACCCTGGCCCAGCTCGGCCTGCCGGTGAAGGTGGTGGTCTACAACAACGGTTCGCTTGGCTTCGTGGCGATGGAAATGAAGTCGGCCGGCTACCTGGACACCGGCACCGACCTGAGCAATCCGGACTTCGCCGCGATGAGCAACGCCATGGGCATCCTGGGCCTGCGCGTGGACGAGTCGGCGCAACTGGAGCCCGCGCTGCGCGAGGCGTTCGCGCATCCCGGCCCGGCGCTGGTGGACGTGCGCGTGGCCAGCCAGGAACTGGCGATTCCGCCGGCGGTCAAGCTGGAACAGGCCAAGGGCATGGGCCTGTACCTGCTGCGCGCGGTGATGAGTGGGCGCGGCGACGAGGTGCTGGAGCTGGTCAAGACCAACCTGCGCTGAGCGCGGCCAGCCGCACGCGGCGCGGACGGTGCCCGAACCCCGCATGCACCACGTGTCCGCTGCGGTTCCTGCGCACCGCCCGTACCCACCTGACACCGCGCGCGACGTGGTGTTGGCCCCTGTGAGTCGTGGCCGCATCGCGATCCGGGTACGATCGCCGCGGTTCGCTCTGCCTCTTCCGTCGCGCCCAAGGTAGGCCATGCCCCGTTCGCTGCTGCGGCAACTGCTGCTGATCTGGATCGTCATCGTCGCCGCCTGCGTGGGCATGGCGGTGGTGCTGGTCGGGCTGTATCGGCATAGCGAAGGCGTGCGCAGCGAACGTGCGCAGACCGGGCTGCGCGAGGTCTGCACGCGCATGGTGCAGCGTTACAACGGCGCCAGCGCCGCCGCCCACGGCAGCGACGGCACCGGCCTGGCGGCGGTGGTGTCGCAGCTGGTGCTGGCCGATGCCGCCGGCGTGGAAGGCGGCTTCTGGGACCGCGAGCGCGGCTTTCTCGCCTACGCCTATCCGACCTACGACGGGACCGAGCACAAGACCGACGTGCCCTCGGCCGAGCGCAACGTGATCATTTCCACCGCGCAGCGCGGGGTGGAGGCGCAGCACACGGTGGACTACCGCCGCGACGGGCAGCGCGAGAGCCTGCTGATCGCGGCCTGCCCGCTGGACCGCACGGCCGCGGCCTGGGCCATGACCCGGGTCGCCTCCAGCGATGCCGCCGCCAGCCTGCCGCTGGCGTTGGGCCTGGGCCTGATCCTGGCGCTGGTGGTGGTCTCGGCGTTGGCGCTGGGCTGGGTGGTGCGGCGCTGGAGCCAGCGCCTGCAGGGCATCCAGCAGGCGCTGGCGACGCCGGCCGAGGTACCGCAGATCCCGCGCACCGGTGCGCCGGAACTGGACCGGCTCGGCGCCGCGGTCACCGACTACGCGCAGCGCAGCGCGCAGGCGCTGGCCGAGACCCGCCGGCTCGGCGAGGAACTGTCGCGACACGAACGCCTGGCTGCGCTCGGACGCATGACTGCGACCGTGGCGCACGAGATCCGCAACCCGATCGCGACCTTGCGGCTGGCGCTGGAAAACCAGATCGCCGCGCACGCCGACGGCACCGACGACGCCCAGGCGCAGCTGATGCTGGCGCAGATCCAGCGCCTGGACGGGGTGGTGGAAAGCCTGCTCGGCATGGTCCAGCCGATTCGCCTGCACCGGCAGCCGGTGGTCCTGCAGCCGTGGCTGCAGGCGCTGCTGGAACCGGCCGACTGGGACGGGCAGGCGCCGCCGATCGCGCTGCGCCTGCAGGCGGCGCCGGCGCAGTGGATGCTCGATCCGCAACAGGCCGCGCGCGCATTGCTCAATCTGCTGCGCAATGCCCTGCAGCACGCCGCGACCGGCACCGAGGTGACCCTGGAAGCGCAGACCGAAGACGACGTGCTGCAACTGCGCGTGCGCAACCACGGCGACCCGGTGCCGGCCCCGGTGGCCGCGCATCTGTTCGAGCCGTTCGCCAGCGGCCGCAGCGACGGTAACGGCCTGGGCCTGGCGCTGGTGCGCGAGATCGCTCGCGCCCATGGCGGCGAAGCGCACTACGCGCATCGCGACGGCATCACCGAGTTCAGCCTGGAGCTGCCATGGCGCGCATCCTGATCATCGACGACGACCTGGCGTTTCTCAGCACCCTGCAGGCGACGCTGCGCTCGTTCGGCCACGAGGCGATCGCCGTGGCCGACCCGCGCGAGGGCCTGGCACGCCTGCGCGAGGGCGGCATCGATCTGGCCTTCGTCGATTTCCGCATGCCCGGCATGGACGGCATCGCGCTGATGCGCGCGCGCCAGGACGACGCGCAGGCCATGCGCGTGCCGCTGGTGATGCTCACTGCGCATGCCTCCAGCGGCAACACCATCGAGGCGATGACGCTCGGCGCCTTCGATCACCTGGTCAAGCCGGTGGGCCGCGCCGACATCGCCGAGGTGGTCGAGCGCGCGCTGCGCAGCCGCGGCGACGACACGCCGGACGCCGCGCCGGCGATGCCCGCCGAGGAGGCAGACGCGCTGCTCGGCCACAGCGCGGCGATGCGCACCGTGCACAAGCGCATCGGCTTGGCCGCCGCCTCCGACCTGCCTGTGCTGATCAGCGGCGAAACCGGCACCGGCAAGGAACTGGCGGCGCGCGCGCTGCACCGTGCCAGCGCCCGCGCCGCGCAGCCGTTCGTGGCGATCAATTGCGCCGCGATCCCCGCCGAGCTGATGGAGAGCGAACTGTTCGGCTACCGCAAGGGCGCGTTCTCCGGCGCGGTGAGCGACCGCAACGGCCTGATCCGCGACGCCGACGGCGGCACCCTGTTCCTGGACGAGATCGGCGACATGCCCTTGCCGATGCAGGCCAAGCTGCTGCGCTTCCTGCAGGAAGGCGAGGTGTCGCCGCTGGGCGGGCGCGGCGCGCAGAAGGTGGACGTGCGGGTGATCGCCGCCACCCACCGCGACCTGGTGCAGGCGGTGGAGGCCGGGCGCTTCCGCAGCGACCTGCGCTACCGGCTCAACGTGGTGCCGATCGAACTGCCGCCGCTGCGCGAGCGCGGCGACGACATCCTGCTGCTCGCCCAGCACTTCCTCGCCGCCGGTGCCAGCGCGCCGCAGACCCTGTCGGCCGACGCGCAGGCGCGCCTGCGTGCCTATCCCTGGCCGGGCAATGTGCGCGAGCTGCGCAATGCCATGCAACGCTGTCAGGTGCTGGTGCGCGCGCCGGTGATCGAGGCGCACGACCTGGATGAGTTGCTGGCGTCGCCACCGGCCGAGATGCCCACAGCGCTGGACACCGATGCACTGACCCTGCCGCAGGCGATCGCGCAACTGGAACGGCAGATGATCCAGGCGGCACTGACCCAGGCCCACGGCAACCGCGCCGAGGCCGCGCGCCGCCTCGGCATCCATCGTCAGCTGCTGTATCGCAAGCTCGACGAGTATGGGCTTTAGCGGCGCGCTGGCGCGCCGCGGGATTGGGGAGTCGGGATTGGGGATTCGTAGAAGCGCCTGACATCAGGCAGCGACACCCGCTTTTACGAATCCCCAATCCCGAATCTCCAATCCCATTCCATCCACACCTGTCCGCAAAGCGGACAGGTGTGGATGGAATGGAGACGCCGTGGAGCCCGAGTTTGTACTCGATTACCTTCAGGATCAATGGCTTAAAAGTTGGCACGGCCTCTGCTTTATCTCTTCTGCGAGCGGCGCCCCCTTGCCGCTCAGGAGGAACATCCATGATCCGTCGTAGCGCACTCGCTCTGTCCCTGGTGCTGGCCACCGCCGCCGCTGCCGCCACCGCGCAGGTGCCGGCGCCGCCCGCACCTCCCGCCCCGCCGGCGCCCGGCAGCGTCCCGGCACCGCCGCCGCCGCCCGCGGCCCCCGTCGCTGCCACGCCGGTGCGCGTGGACGGCACCGTCGAGCGCTTCATGCTCAACCCCAACGGCGACGTCGATGGCCTGTGGCTGATGGACGGCACCCAGGTGAGCTTCCCGCCGCACCTGTCGGCCGATCTGCAGGCGGCGGTGCGCCGTGGCGACGCGGTGTCGGTGCAGGGCTATCGCCTGGGCAGCCTGCCGCTGCTGCAGGCCAGCACCATCACCGCGCGTCGCAGCGGCAAGCAGGTGGTCGACCGCCCGCCGAACCCGATGACGCCGCCGCCGGCGCCTCCCGCACCGCCGGCCCTGACCCCGCTGCAGGCCGATGGCCGCATCGAGCGGCTGGTCTACGGCCCGCGCGGCGACACCGCCGGCGTGCTGCTCAGCGACGGCACCGTGGTGCGCATGCCGCCGCACGCCGCCCTGCAGTACAGCGAACTGCTGCGGCCCGGCGCGCGCCTGAGCGTCAACGGCTTCGGCGTGCTGACCCAGGTCGGCCGTTCGGTGGAAGCCACCCAGGTCGGCCGCGACCGCAATTCGCTGCAGGCCGTGTTCGCGCCGCCGGCCCCGCCTGCGCCGCCGGCGGCCCCGCCGCCGCCGGGCGCACCGGGTGCGCCGGCTGCACCGCCGCCGCCGGGCGCACCGGGTGCGCCGGCTGCACCGCCGCCGCCGGCACCGCGTTGATCCAGGCGCTGCCGCATCGCGCCTGACCCCAGCGCCCGCCGTTCGCGGCGGGCGCTGCCGGCCCCCGCCGGCTCCCCCTTTCTCCTGGAGAACAAAATGCATTGGGTCGATCCCGATTCCCTGCCGGAAACCCGCGGCACGCTCGCCCGTTTCCTGCTCAACCCCAAGGCCGACGTTGACGGCCTGCTGTTCGACGATGGCACCGAAGTGCACACCCCGCCGCACCTGTCGGCGCAACTACTGAAGGCGCTGCATCCCGGCGCCAGCCTCGGCGTGCGCGGGCTCAAGCCGCGCGGCGCCGATGTGCTGGTGGCGCTGGCGATCGATCCGGACGGGGCCGAGCGCATCGTCGATGAAGGTCCGCATGCCGGGCCCCACAAGCCCAAGCCGCCGGCCAAGCCCAAGCCCGCGCAGGACGCGGTACGCCACGCCGGCACCATCGCGCGGCTGCTGCACGGTCCGCACGGGCAGGTGCATGGTGCGCTGTTGGACGATGGGCTGATCGTGCGCTTCCCGCCGCACGCGGTGCCGGAATCGGCGCGTTGGTTGGCCGCCGGCAAGCCGCTGGCGGCGCAGGGCGAACTGCTGGAGTCCGCGCACGGCCAGGTGCTGCATGCGCAGGCGTTGGGTGCGAGCGAGGCGACGGTGCAGCCATTGGCGCCGAAACCGAAGCCGCCCAAGCCTCATCACAAGCCGTTGCACGGGCATGCGCATGATGCTGCGCCGAAGGACGGGCCGAAGCCGAAACCCAAGCCCAAGCCCAAGCCCCACTAAGTACCGAGCCGTCGCGGCGGTGTGCCCCTGGCCACCGCCGCGCCTGTGTTGCCTTCGCTCATCCAGGACTCCGTCATGCCGCCCGTCCCGCCTGCGCTGCACCACGCTTTCCTGCCTCCTTCCTTGCTTCCTTCGCTCTCGCCGGTGCGCGCATGAGTGGCGCCGATCAGCGTCAGCGCCCGCGCGGTACGCGCGCGCTGGAAGCGCTCAATTTCACCATGGCCGACGTGCAGGACGGGCTCGGCCCGTTCCTGAGCGTGTTCCTGCAATCCAAGGGCTGGTCGCTGGGCGCGATCGGCTCGGTGATGACCGCCGGCGGCATCGTCGGCATGCTCGCCACCACGCCAGGCGGCGCGCTGGTCGATGCGACCAAGCGCAAGCGCAGCATCGTGGTGGTCGGCTGCAGCATGATCCTGCTGGCCTCGGCGCTGCTGTGGTGGTCGCCGACCCTGCCCGGCGTCATCGCCGCGCAGGTGATGACCGCGCTCGCCGCGGCCGCGCTGGGGCCGGCGCTGTCCGGCATCACGCTGGGCCTGGTGCGCCAGGCCGGTTTCGATCACCAGATCGCGCGCAACCAGGTCGGCAGCCACGCCGGCAACGTGGTGGCCGCGGCGCTGGCCGGTGTGCTCGGCTGGAAATTCGGCTTCGGCGCGGTGTTCGTGCTCACCGGCTGCTTCGGCGTGCTGGCGATCGTCTCGGTGTTGATGATTCCGCGCGACGCCATCGATCACCGCGCCGCGCGCGGCATGGCCGAGGCGGACGACGACAATGGCGCCCACGTCAGTGGCTGGTCGGTGCTGCTGACCTGCAAGCCGTTGCTGGTGCTGGCCGCGGCGCTGGCGCTGTTCCACCTGGGCAATGCGGCGATGCTGCCGCTGTACGGCATGGCGGTGGTGGCCGCGCACCAGGGCGACCCGAACGCGCTGACCGCCACCACCATCATCGTCGCCCAGGCCACCATGGTGCTGGTCTCGCTGCTGGCGATGCGCCTGATCCGTGTGCGCGGGCACTGGTGGGTGCTGCTGCTGACCTTCCTGGCATTGCCGCTGCGCGGGCTGATCGCCGCCAGCGTCATCCATACCTGGGGCGTGTTCCCGGTGCAGATCCTCGATGGCGTCGGCGCCGGCCTGCAGAGCGTGGCGGTGCCGGCGCTGGTGGCGCACCTGCTGCAGGGCACCGGCCGGGTCAACGTCGGGCAGGGCGCGGTGATGACGATGCAGGGCGTCGGCGCGGCGCTGAGTCCGGCGCTGGGCGGCTGGATCGCCCAGGCGTTCGGCTACCGCGCCGCGTTCCTGCTGCTGGGCGGCATCTCGCTGCTGTCGCTGGCGTTGTGGGTGGGGATGCGCAAGCACCTGGTGACGGCGAAGCGCGACCGCGCAGCCGACGAACCGGTGCCGCCGCTGCCGGCTTAGGATTCAGCCCGGCGCGACGCCGGGCACCACCTCGCAGGCGATGCCGACCGTCGCCAACTGCGCCGCCAGCGCGTCATGCGGCGCCTGCCGGAACGCATCGCCCGGCAGCAGGCTGACCACGCGCTGCCCGGCCTGCGCCTGTTCGACCAGCAGCGCCAGGTGCGCTGCCGGATCCTCCGGCAACAGCTGGCGGCTGGCATCGCGGCGTGCCATGCCCAGTACCGCCGCGCTCACCTGTGCACCGCACAGCAATAGGTCGGCCTGGTTGAGCGCACGCAGCGCCTTCAGCGTCAGCGCGCCGGGGTCGCCGGTGCCGGTGCCGACCAGCCACACGCTGCCCTGCCGCGGTACCTCGTCGCTGCGTTGCAGGCTGTCGGTAAAGGCCTGCTCGGCGGCGTCGCGCTGGCCGCTCTGCAGCAGCGTCTGCACCGGCCCCTCCAGCACCTGCTCGAACCAGCGTCGGCGCTGCGCCAACTCCGGTAGGCGGGCACGGATCGCGGCGCGGTGGCGTGCGAACAGTTGCGCCAGTTCGGCGTAGGAATGGTCCAGTTCGGTTTCCCAGCGCTCGCGCAGGCGCCGCGCCAGCATCGGCGCCGCGCCGCTGGAGGAGATCGCGATCAGCAGCGGATCGCGGTCGATGATCGCCGGCACCTGGAACGTCGACAGCGCGGCGTCGTCGACTACGTTGACCCACTTGCGCCGCGCCCCGGCCTGCTCGGCCAACTGCCGATTGAATGCCTCGTCGTCGGTGGCCGCTACCACCAGCCAGGCGTCGTCCAGCCACTGCGGGTCGAAGGCGCCGTCGGCGCGCTGCAGGCGGCCCTGCGCCAGCCACTGCGCTACGGTGGGGTTGAGCGCGTGCGCGTACACCAGCACGTCGGCGCCGGCGTGCAGCAGCGCCTCGATCTTGCGCATCGCCACCTCGCCGCCGCCGACGACCAGCACGCGGCGTCCAGCCAGGTCGGCGAACAGGGGATACAGCGGCATGCGGACTCCTTGCTGGGGCGAGATGCGTCAGGTCGCGGGCAGGCAGGCGGCGGGGCCGCACACGGCTGCGCAGCGTTCTGTCCGCCAACGATACCGAAAGGACGATCCGATGGAGCTGTTCGGCATGGGGCGCCATCGCGTTTTTGCCATCGCGCCATCCCACCAACGGTCCGCGCCGACAGCGAATGCCCGGCCCCGCCGGCAGCGCCTCGCCGCGCAGCCAACGCGCAGGCGCTGGCGTATGATCCGCGCTCTTCGTCCTCCCGAACCGGCATCATGGATCGAGCCCGTCCGCCGCTTGCCTGGCCACGCGTGTCGGCGTGGTGTTTCCTTTTTGCGCTGCTGTGGCACGCGGAACCCACGCTGGCGCAGACCGCGCGCAAGCCGTCTGCCTACGAGCAACGCCCAGGCCACGCCGCCGCCGCGCAGCCGGCGACCGGACCCGATTTCCTGCCGCGCCTCGACAGCCGCGCGCAGTTCATGCAACTGGCGCGGGTCTACAACGCCGGCACCGCGCTGGAGCTGCCGCATCTGCTGTTCGTGATCGACCGGCAGCAGGGCGGTCGCGTCTACTACCTCAACACGCCGCGGTTCGCGCTGCACGAACCGTTCGTGCGCCAGCGCCTGGCGCCGCGCATGGGCAAGGCGGCGCTGAAGGCGCAATACCGCGATCCGCAGCGGCGCTTCCTGTTCGGCACCCTGAGCTGGCAGCAGGACCTGCCGGGCTACACCTACGAGTTCTGGGAGGGCGACCTGCTCACTGCACCGCTGCTGCAGCAGACCGATGCCGCCTTGCGCGCGTCGTTCTTCGACACGCTGCGGTTCAAGACCAACTCCACGCTGCACGAGCAACTGGCCCGCAGCGCCGGGCTGGCGTTCGTCACCCAGGAGGCGCTGCTGCGCGAGCAGCGCTTCCTGCCGTTGAATACCGGCCACGCCGAGGGGCGGCTGCGCATCGTGCGCTCGGAGGCGCAGTTCCGCACGCTGTCGCCGCGTGACATCCCAGTGCTGGACGAGGTGCCGATCGCGTTGGCGCCGGTCGCCGGCCTGGTCACGCAGCGCCCGTCCACGCTGTTGTCGCACGTCAACCTGCTGGCCAAGGGCTGGGGCATTCCCAATGTGTACGTGCGCGATGCACAGGCGGCGTTGCGCCAGTACGACGGCCGCTGGGTGCAACTGGATGTCACCCACAACGATTACCGGGTGACGCCGCTGGCGGGGCCGCCGGCGGCCGCACCCGCTGCCATCCCACGCAGCGCGGCACGCACGCTGCCGCGTCCGGACCTGCGCGTGGCCGCGCTCAAGCCGCTGGCGGCGCTGCGCGCCAGCGACAGCCGGGCATGCGGGACCAAGGCGGCCAATCTCGGCACGCTGAAGGCGGTACTGCCGCCGGCCGCGCGCGTGCCGGACGGCTTCTGCATTCCGTTCGCGTTCTACCAGGCGGCGCTGCAGCGCCTGCAGGTCGACCAGCGCCTGCACGACCTGCAGCGTCGCCCCGGCTTCGCCACCGACGCGGAGGTGCGCCGCGCCGCGCTGGCGACGCTGCGCGGCGAGATCGCCGACGCCGCGCCCGATCCCGCCTTCGTGCGTGCGCTGGAGGCGCAGTGGCGCGCGCAACTGCACGGCGCCGGCGTGTTCGTGCGCAGCTCGTCCAACTCCGAGGATCTGCCCGCCTTCAGCGGCGCCGGCCTGTACACCACCGTGCCCAACGTCACCCGCGCCGACGCCTTGGCCAGGGCCGTGCAGACGGTGTGGGCGTCGGTGTACAACTTCGAGGCCTACGAAGCGCGCGCCGCCGCCGGCCTGCCGCAGGACGCGGTGGCCATGGCGGTGCTGGTGCAGTTGGCCGCGCCCTCGGACAGCTCCGGCGTGATGATCACCCGCGACCCGTTCGATGCCGCGCGCCGCCACGTCACCTACATCTCGGCCAAGCGCGGCCTGGGCATCCGTGTGGTCGAGGGCAAGCGCCAGGCCGAACAGGTGATGTATTCGAGCTGGTCCAAGGCGGTGCAGGTGCTGAGCCGCTCGGCCGAGGACACCCAACTCGTGGCCAACGCCGCCGGCGGCGTCCGCGAGGTGCCGATCACCGGTACCCGCCAGGTGCTGACCGACGCCCTCATCGCGCGGCTGGCGAAGGTTGGCGCGATGACCAAGCAGGCCCTGGGCGGCGCCGACCAGGACATCGAGTGGGCCGTGGTCGGCGACGAGGTGGTGATCCTGCAGGCGCGGCCGTATGTGGAGCGGGGCGGGCGCCAATGAGCCGCCGTCAAGCTGTTGTCGGCGATGCTATCCGCGCGGGCGATTGCGGTGGGCCGCGGGGGCGACGAAGCGGTGCCGGGGTTCCATCGATGTCGGGTCGCGGCGCTGAAGCCGCTCCTGCGGACGACAGTTCGCGACGTTCGCCGTTTGCCGAGCTTCTGTAAAAGCGGCTTCAGCCGCGACGCGCAGCACCCGGCAGATCGCCGGGCGCTCCCATCAGATCACGCCGCCGGCGCATCCGCATTGCGGTGATGCGCGGCAGTCGACTTGTTGTCGCGCTCGGCCGCCAGCAGGGTCAGCGAGCGACCGATGCCGTGCCACTGCGCGCCGCCGGGCAGGCCGTGCTCGTGGTCGCGCTCGGCGGTGTCGATCAGCACGCGCCAGTGTTCGCCTTCCACCAGCGGCAGGGTGAATTGCACGTCCTCGACCGCGCCGTTGACGATCATCAGCAGGGTCACGTTGGACGCGGCCTGGCGCAGGCCGCTGGACGGGGCACGGCCATCCAGGCGCATCATCAGCGCGCGTGCGTGCGGGTCGTGCCAGGAGGCTTCGGTCATTTCCTCGCCGTCCGGGGCCAGCCAGGTCACGTCCTTGATGCCCAGTTCCTCGTCGTAGACGCCGTCGAAGAAACGCGCACGGTGCAGCAGCGGGTAGTGCGCGCGCAGGTGGGTCAGGCGCGAGACGAAGGCGCTGAGCTGGTGCGCGCGCGGGCCGGCTTCCCAGTTCAGCCAGGTCAGTTCGTTGTCCTGGCAGTAGGTGTTGTTGTTGCCGCCCTTGCTGCGGCCGAACTCGTCGCCGGCCAGCAGCATCGGCGTGCCCTGCGACAGCAGCAGGGTCGCCAGCATGTTGCGCATCTGCCGCAGGCGCAGGGCATTGATGTCTTCGTCGTCGGTCTCGCCTTCCACGCCGTAGTTGGCGGAGATGTTGTTGTCCGAGCCGTCGCGGTTGTGCTCGCCGTTGGCCTCGTTGTGCTTGTGCGCGTAGCTGACCAGGTCGTGCAGGGTGAAGCCGTCGTGGGCGGTGACGAAGTTGACCGAGGCGGTGGGGCGGCGGCCGCGGTGGTGGAACAGGTCGGCCGAGCCGGTCAGGCGCGTGGCCAGTTCGGCCAGCTGGCCTTCGTCGCCACGCCAGAACGCGCGCACGTTGTCGCGGAACTTGTCGTTCCACTCCGACCAGCCCGGCGGGAACGCGCCGACCTGGTAGCCGCCGGGACCGACGTCCCATGGCTCGGCGATCAGCTTGACCTGGCTCAGCAGCGGGTCCTGGCGGCAGGCGTCGAGGAAGCCGCCCTTGGGATCGAACCCGTGGTGTTCGCGGCCGAGGATGGTGGCCAGGTCGAAGCGGAACCCGTCCACGTGCATCTCCGCCACCCAGTAGCGCAGCGAGTCATTGACCATGCGCAGCGCGCCGGCATTGGTCAGGTCGAAGGTATTACCGGTGCCGGTGTCGTTGATGTAGAAGCGACGGTCCTCGGCCAGGCGGTAGTAGCTGGCGTTGTCGATGCCCTTGAACGACAGCGTCGGCCCCAGTTCGTTGCCTTCGGCAGTGTGGTTGTAGACCACGTCCAGGATCACTTCCAGCCCGGCACTGTGCAGGCGCGCCACCATCTGCTTGAACTCGGACACGGTGCGCGTGGCCATGTAGCGCGGGTGCGGGGCGAAGAAGCCGATGGTGTTGTAGCCCCAGTAGTTGCGCAGTCCCTGCTTGAGCAGGTATTCGTCGTCGACGAAGGCGTGCACCGGTAGCAGCTCCACCGCGGTCATGCCTAGGCGCTTGATGTGCTCGACCACCTCGTCGACCTTCAGCCCGGAGAAGGTGCCGCGCCAGGCTTCGGGCACCGAGGGGTGGCGCATGGTGGTGCCGCGCAGATGGGTCTCGTAGATCACCGTGCTGTCCCACGGCGTCTGCGGGCGCTGGTCCTTGCCCCAGGTGAAGGCCGGATCGATCACCGCGCACTTGGGCATGTAGGCGGCGCTGTCGCGGCGATCGAAGCTGAGGTCGGCATCCTTGTGGCCGATGGTGTAGCCGAACAGGGCCGGCGCCCATTTCAGTTCGCCGACCAGTTGCTTGGCGTAGGGATCGAGCAGCAGCTTGTTGGGATTGAAGCGGTGGCCGGCGTCGGGCGCGTACGGGCCGTACACGCGGTAGCCGTAGAGCTGGCCCGGGCGCGCGTCGGGCAGGTAGCCGTGCCAGATCTCGTCGGTGTACTCGGGCAGGGCGATGCGTTCGATCTCGCGGCCGCGGTCGTCGAACAGGCACAGCTCCACCTTGGTGGCGTGCGCCGAATACAGGGCGAAGTTCACCCCCAGGCCATCCCAGGTGGCGCCCAGGGGGTACGGCAGGCCCTCGCGGATACGCGAACGGCGGGTGAGCTTGCGCACGGGCATGAAGGATCCTTACGAAGAGGTGCTGCCGTTGCCGGCGCTGCGTCGCGGTTGCTGCGGCGGCAGCGCCTCGGCCTCGGCTTCGGCGGCCGCCTCCGCGTCCACCAGGCGTTCGGCCATGGCCCAGTGGCGGGCGGCGCGGCCGTCGGGTCGCCCTTCGGCTTCCCAGATTTCGTGTGCGAGTTGGCGGATGCGGCGTTGGCGTGTTTCTGCGTCCATGGCTTCTTGCGGAATCAGGGGGAGGCGACCAGTACGGCCACCGGGAACTCGGCGAACAGCGCCGATACCGGAATGGCCGAGGTTGTCGCGACGGCAGCATCGGCCAGCACCGGACGATACTCTGCCTGGGGCAGTGTCAGAACCGTGTTACGCCAGTCCAGCTGCGCCCGCAGCGGCGCGTCCGGCCGCAACGCCTGCGCGGCGGCGCTCAGCCGCGGTACCACCACCACCAGCGAGGCGCCCTCGTGTTCGCGCACGAAGCCGAGCACGTGCTGCGCCTGCGGGCCCTGCGCCTGCAGCGGCGTGTAGCTGCCGTGCGCGAACAGGGCCGGATGCGCGCGCCGCAGTTGCAGCAGCTGTGCGGTCAGCCAGGCCTTGACGTGGCCGCTGTGCCAGTCCTGCAGCAGCGCGCCTGGGGCGGTTGCGTCGCCCAGCCAGGCCTGACGCAGCGCGTAGTCCACCGGGCGGCGGTTGTCCGGATCCACCAGCGACAGGTCCCAGCCCTCGCTGCCCTGATACAGGTCGGGCACGCCGGGCAGGGTCAGGCGCAGGGTGGTCTGCACCAGACTGTTGAGCGCGCCGGCCGGGGCCAGCGCCGCGGCGGCCTGCGCCAGCGCCTCGCGCAGCGCGGCGCCGGCCGGCTGCAGCAGTGCGGCATCGAGCAGGGCGCGCGCACTGCGCTCGTAGTCCTCGTCCGGCCAGGTCCAGTGGGTACGCAGCTTGGCTTCGCGGGCGGCCTTGAGCTGCCAGGCGCCGATGCGCTCGGCGTAGTCGCGCAGGCCGTCGGCATCGTCCACCGCCAGTTCCAGCGGCCACGCCGCCACCAGCATCTGCCACAGCATCAGCAGGTCGCCGGGCAGCGGCGCGGCGCTGCCGGCCGGTAGCAGGTCGGCCGACAGCGCCTGGAACCGCGCCACCTGCGCGTCCCACCACGGCGCCTGCGTGCTCAGTGCGGCCAGGCGCATGCGCACGTCTTCGCCGCGCTTGTGGTCATGGGTGGCGGTGGCCAGCAGCGCGCGCGGATAGCGCTCTGCGCGCACCGCGTTGGCCGCGTGGAATTCGGCCGGCGTCAGCGCGAACACGTCCGGCTCGCTGCCCACCTCGTTGCGCGAGAGCAGCACGCCGTGGCGGTAGAAGGAGGTGTCCTCCACCGACTTGGCGTTGAGCGGCGCCGACAGCTGTTCCAGGCGCCGGCGCACGATCCGCCGCAGCGCCACCTGTGCCTTGCCCGTGCCGCGGCCGTCGCGGCTCCAGCGTTCGATCGCGTCGATCGCCGCGCACACTCGCGGTTCGGCGCCGGCACGCGCGCGCTGCGCGGCCTGGGCCAGGCGCGCCGCATCGTCGTCGTCCAGGCCGTCGGGCCCGGCGTAGGTGCGATACACCTCGAAGTGACGCAGCAAGGCCATCAGCCCGCGCGCCAGCATCTGCGGGCTGAACTCGCGGGTCAGCGGATCCAGGTGCGCGGCGGCGCCCAGCGCCTGCACGGTGCGCACGAACTCGGCCTGCAGCGAACCCTGCAGGATTTCGTCGCGCGCGGCACGCTGCTCCTGGCCGAAGTCGCCGCTGCGTCCGCTCCAGCTTCGCCACAGTGCGGTCAGCTGTTCGGCGCCGGCCGGGTCGTGCAGCACCGCGGCGACCTGGTCCATGAAGTCGTAGCCGGTGGTGCCGTCGCAGGGCCAGTCGGTGCGCAGTTGCTCGTGCGGCGCCAGGATCTTTTCCAGGTACAGGGCGATGCCGCCCGGGGCGATGCCGCGGCGGCGGCCGGCGCGATCCAGTTGCGTGCGCAGCCGCTGCACGTAGCCGGTGGGGTCGGCCAGGCCATCCACGTGGTCGACCCGCACGCCATCGAGATGGCCCTCGGCGACCAGCCGCAACGGCAGCTCGTGGACCGCGGCGAACACGTCGTTCTGCTCCACGCGCAGCGCCGCCAGCGAGGTGATGTCGAAGAAGCGGCGGTAGTTGAGCATGTCGTTGCCGACCCGCCACCAGGCCAGGCGATAGCACTGGCGTTCGATCAGCCGGTGCAGGGCGTCGTCACCCAGCCGCGCGGCGTCGTTGAGCCGCGCCGCCCAGGCAGGGCGCGCGCTGGCCGGTTCCTGGGCGATGGCGCCGTCCAGGCGGATCGGGAAACGCTGGTCGTGGTGCTGCAGGACGACGCTGCCGTCCTCGGCCACCTGCAATTGCAGCGCGCCTTCGCTCAGCGCCTGCGCATAAGGCCGGTCCAGCACCGGCAGCCACAGCTTGCCCTCGCGCCCGGGCGCGCGCCAGTCGATGTCGAACCAGCCGGCATGGCGGCTGCGCCGGCCATGGGTGAGCACGTCCCACCACCACGGATTGCTCGGGTGGGTGGCCATGTGGTTGGGCACGATGTCCAGGATCAGGCCCATGCCGTGGCTACGCGCACGCTCGGACAGGTGCAGCAGCGCCGGCTCGCCGCCGAGTTCGGGATTGACCTGGCGCGGGTCGGTGACGTCGTAGCCGTGGGTGGAGCCGGGCACGGCGGTGCCGATCGGCGACAGGTACAGATGGCTGATGCCCAGCCCGGCGTAATACGGCACCTGCGCGGCAGCATCGAGCAGGGTGAAATCGGCATGCAGCTGCAGGCGGGCGGTGGCCCGCAGGGGAATCATGCGCATGCGTCGGCTCCTTGCGCAGCGGTGGCGGTGGTCTGGCGGGTCTGCGCGAAGGCATCCAGGCGTGTAGTGAGGGTGGCAGCGGCTGCGGCCGCGTCGGGTGCCGGCAGGCGCCGGCGCCAGTTCGGATGGCCGTCGACGGTGCCGGGCAGGTTCGGTTGCTGGTCCAGGCCCAGCGCGTCCTCGGCCGGCAGCAGCGCCAGCGGCGAGGGCGTGGCGGCGACGAAGCGCAGCGCGCCCAGTTCCGGGTCGGCGGCCTGGTCCGGCGGCAGCGCCGCGGCGACCGCGTCGTCCATGTGCGCGACGTCGTCGCTGCGCGCCTGGTGGTCGGCGTGTTGCTGCGTGGCGTCGCTCAGCTGCAGGCGCCGGCGCCAGTCGATGTCCTCGCCGCGGCGCCAGCCGCGCAGGGTCGGCAGGTCGTGGGTGGTGGTGGTGGCGAGGGCGTCGCTGCGCCATTGCGCCGGCGGCAGGAACGCGCCATCGCGGTCGCGGGTGAACAGCAGCACGTCGATGCCCATCACCCCGCGCCGCGACAGCTCCACGCGGATGCCGTCCGGCACCACGCCCAGGTCCTCGCCGATCACGATCGCGCGGTGCCGCCAGGATTCCAGTGCCAGCAGGCGCAGCAGGTCGTGCAGCGGATAGCGCAGGTACACGCCGGTGGACGAGGACGCGCCGCGCGGGATCACCCACAGCCGCAGCAGGCCGAGGATGTGGTCGATACGCACGCCGCCGCGATCGCGCATCACCGCGCGCAGCAACTCGATGAACGGTGCGAAGCCGCTGGCGCGCAGCGCGGTCGGTGCATAGCCGCAGATGCCCCAGGCCTGGCCGTCGCCGTTGAAGGCGTCCGGCGGTGCGCCCAGTTCCAGGCCCTGCAGCACCGCCTGCGGCCAGGCCGCGGCTTCGGCGCCGTGCGCGTCGAAGCCGACCGCCAGGTCGGCGATCAGGCCGATGTCCATGCCGTCGGCGCGCGCCTGCCGCTGCACGTCGGCCCAACTGCGCGCGGCCAGCCACTGCGCGAACCGGTGCAGGCCCGGATCGGCATCGCCGAAGTCGCGCGCGGCAAACGCGGCGTGCGCGTGCAGGGCGCTGCCGCCATCGCGTTCGAACGCGGCCAGGTCGGCGTGCAGCGCGGCATCGGCGTGGCCGAAGTCGGCGTGCAGCTGCCGCAGCCACTGCCACTTCAAGGCAGCGGAGGCCGGCCAGTCGATCAGCGGGCGGGCCTGCGCCTCGGCGAACGCCTGCGCCAGCCCGGCCGCATCCAGCGCGCGCTGTGCGGCAGCGGCACCGAGCACGCGCGCCGGCGCCGCCTGCAGCGGATCCAGGAAGCGCCGGTCGCTGGGCGAATACGGGCTGTAATGCGCGCCGATCGGCCGCGCCGCGTGCACCGGGCTCAAGGCGATGGCATCGCCGCCGGCCGCGGCGATGCGCGTGGCCCAGGCGGCGGTGCCGTCGGCGTCGCCGATGCCGGCATCGTAGGCGCCCGGCGCCGAATACACCTGCAGCGACAGACCCCAGCGCCGCGGCTGCGCCGCGCCCACCGCGTCGGCGACGCCGAAGCAGCGCGGGGGCGCCACCGCCAGGGTGGTGCTGCGGTCGCCGTGCTGCAGGGTCCAATAGCCGGCGGCGTCGGGCGCGACGAGGCGGCCCTGCACGTCGCAGTGGCCGTGCAGCGCCTGCCCGTCTTCATTGTCGAGTCGGTATGCCGCGCCGGGGGCGGCGCCGACTTCGACCGGTGCGCCGGCGTCGGCGGTCAGCAGGGGGGGCAGCGAGGTATCGGCCTGCAGCCGGTGCAGGCTGTCGCGGCAGGCCGCGTCGTCGTGCGCGTCCAGGCCCAGCGCGTCGAGCACGTGGCGCAGGGTGTCGTCGCCGACCGTGCGCGGCGTGTCGCTGGCATCGATCCAGTCGACCAGCAGGCCGGCGGCGTCGGCCAGGGTATGCAGGGAAGTGTCGGTCATGGGGAGGGCAAACCGGGCAGCAGGGCGGAAGAAGGGAGATCCGCCGCGGTCCCGCCCGCACGCGCCGGCGGCGCGTACGCGGCGATGCGCAGCGAACGAGGCGGCCAGCGTGCGGGGTGCGCTGTCGCGATGGCGTCGCGACAGCGCGGGCTCATGCGGCGCTGCCGGATCGGTAGCGCGCGACGAAAGCGTTCGGCGGCAACTGCGCGGCGTCGTCGCCGGCGTTCTCCGCGTGCACGGTGCTGCCGGGCAGGTCCAGCGCCACCGGTGCGTCGCCGAAGTTGGCGGCCACGTGCCATTCGCCGTCACCCAGGCGCCAGCCGGCGGCGACCGCCTTCGGACCGAGGACCCGCGCGCCCAGCGCGTTGGCCTGGGTCAGTGCCGGCACCAGGTGCTGGCGGCGCAGCGCCAGCAGCGCCGCGAACCAGTCGCGCCAGCGCGCGCCGTCGCCATGGGTGGCGTCGCTGATGTCGGCGATGGAGGCCTGGAAGGTGCTCGGCGCGTTGGGATCGGGGATGGTGGCGCGCTGCTCGGGATCGGCGAAGGCGGCGAAGTGCGCGAACTCGCGGCGCCGGCCCTCGCGCACCGCCTCGTCCAGCGGCGGCGCGAAATCGGTGAAGAACTGGAACGGGGCGCGGCTGCCCCACGGCTCGCCCATGAAGAACAGCGGGATCATCGGGGTCAACGCGGTCAGCGCTAGCGCCGCGCGCAGCGCCGGTTCGCTCACCTGGGTGATCAGCCGGTCGCCGCGGGCGCGGTTGCCGATCTGGTCGTGGTTCTGCGCGAAGATCACGAACTTGTGCGGGGGCAGGTGGCCGCTGGGCTCGCCGCGTGCGTGCCCGCGATGGTCGGCCTGGCCCTGGAAGGCGAAGCCTTCGCCGAGCACCCGCGCCAGGTGCTGCGCCGGCGCATCGGCGAAGCCGGCGTAGTAGCCCTCGTGTTCGTCGGTCAGCAGCACGTGCAGGCTGTTGTGGAAGTCGTCGTCCCACTGCGCGCTGTAGCCGCGTTCCAGCACATCGGCCTGGTTGGCCTCGTTCTCCAGCACCAGGTGCACATGGCGCCCGTCGGCGACGCTGGCCATGATCGCCTCGCGCAGGGTGTCGAGGAAGGCGTTGGGCACGATCGCGTGCACCGCATCCAGGCGCAGGCCGTCGAAGCGGTACTCGTGCAGCCACATCAGCGCGTTGTCGATGAAGTAGCGCTGCACCGGCGCCAGGCGGAAGTCGATCGCCGCGCCCCAGGGCGTCGGCGCGTCCTCGCGGAAGAAGGTCGAGGCGTACTGGCCCAGATAGTTGCCGTCCGGGCCGAAGTGGTTGTAGACCACGTCCAGGAACACGCTCAGGCCCAGACCGTGGGCCTCGTCGATCAGCGCCTTGAGCTCGTCGGGATGGCCGTAGGCCGAGGCCGGCGCGTACGGCAGCACGCCGTCGTAGCCCCAGTTGTGGCGGCCCGGGAATTCGGCCAGCGGCATCAGTTCGATCGCGGTGACGCCGAGCGCAGCCAGCGTCGGCAACTGCGCGCGCAACCCGGCGTAGCCGCCGCAGGTGCCCACATGCAGTTCGTAGAACACGGTCTCGGCCCAGGGGCGGCCGCGCCAGTCGCCGTGGCGCCACGCGTAGCCGTCGGTGGCCAATACCGCGCTGGCGCCGTGCACGCCGTCCGGCTGCCAGCGCGAGGCCGGGTCCGGCACTGGCGTGCCGCCGTCGATGGCGTAGCGGTAGCGGGTCCCCGGCGCGCACGCCAGGGTGGCGGCGAAGTAGCCGTCGCCGATCGCCTCCAGCGGCTGCCGCCGATCGTCGTCGAACACCAGCTCCACGCGCTCGGCATCCGGCGCCCACAGCGCGAAGGCGACCTCGCCGTTGGCGCTCGGCCAGGCGCCGGGGCGCAGCGCCGCGCGCGGTGCGGCAGGGGAGTCGATCGATGCAGCGCTCGTGGCCATGTTCAAAAGTCCGGTTGCAGCCAAAGGGTGGACAGCGGCGGCAGGGTCAGCGCCAGCGATTGCGCATGCCCGTGCATCGGTTGCGGCAGGGTCGACAGCACGCCGCCGTTGCCTTGGTTGGAACCGCCGTAATAGCCGCTGTCGCTGTTGAGAATCTCGCGCCAGCGTCCGCTACGCGGCACCCCCACGCGGTAATCGTGGTGTACGTTCGGCGTGAAATTGCTCACCGCCAGCAGCGGCGGCGCGCCGCCGTCGCGGTCGTGGCGGACGAAGGCGAACACGCTGTTGTGGTGGTCGTCGGCGATGCTCCATTCGAAGCCTTCGCTGCTGCGGTCGCTGCGGTACAGCGCCGGCAACGCCCGCAACTGCCGGTTGAGATCGGCGACCAGCCGGGCAACGCCGCGGTGTTCGGGCTGCTGCGCCTGCGCCCAGTCCAGCGGCCGGTCGTGGTCCCAGTCCTGCCACTGTCCGAACTCGCAGCCCATGAACAGCAACTTGCGCCCGGGATGTGCCCACATGAAGGCCAGGTAGGCGCGCAGGTTGGCGAAGCGCTGCCAGGCGTCGCCGGGCATGCGCGCCAGCAGCGAACCCTTGCCGCGCGCCACCTCGTCGTGCGACAGCGGCAGCACGAAATGCTCGGAGAACGCGTACACCAGGCCGAAGGTCATCTCGCTGTGGTGGTGCTGCCGGTACAGCGGATCGCGCTGCAGGTAGCGCAGGGTGTCGTGCGCCCAGCCCATGTTCCACTTGTGGCTGAAGCCCAGCCCGCCCTGCTGCGTGGGCGCGGTGGCGCCCGGCCACGCGGTGGATTCCTCGGCGATGGTGCGCACGCCCGGGAAGCGCTGCGCGATCTCGTCGTTGAGCCGGCGCAGGAAGGCGATCGCCTCCAGGTTCTCGCGGCCGCCGTGGGCGTTGGGGATCCATTCGCCGGCGTTGCGGCCGTAGTCGCGATACAGCATCGCCGCCACCGCATCCACGCGCAGGCCATCGACATGGAAGCGCTCGATCCACTCCAGCGCGCTGCCGATCAGGTAGGCCACCACTTCCGGGCGGCCGTAGTTGTAGACCAGCGTATTCCACTCGCGATGCACGCCTTCGCGCGGATCGGCGTGTTCGTACAGGGCGCTGCCGTCGAAGCGCTGCAGGCCGTGCGGGTCGTCGGGGAAGTGCGCGCCGACCCAGTCCAGCAGCACGCCGATGCCGGCCTGGTGGCAGGCATCGACGAAGCGTGCGAAGCCGTCGGCGTCGCCGTGGCGCGCAGTGGGCGCGTACAGGCCCAGCGGCTGGTAGCCCCAGGAGCCGCCGAACGGATATTCGGCGATCGGTAGCAGCTCGATGTGGGTGAAGCCGAGTCCTCGCACGTACGGAATCAGCTCGGCGGCCAGCGCATCCCAGTGCAGCGGCTGGCCGTTGCCGTCGTGGCGCCAGGAGCCGGCATGCAGTTCGTAGATGCTCAGCGGTTGCGCGCTGCCGGCCTGGGCCTCGCGCTGCGCCAGCCAGGCCGCATCGCCCCAGGCATGGCTGTCGGCGTAGGGCACCACCGAGGCGGTGGACGGCGCCAGGGCGCTGCAGCGCGCCACCGGATCGGCCTTGCGCGGCAGCACGCTGCCGTCGGCGGCCTGCAGTTCGTACTGGTAGTGCTCGCCGCCATGCAGACCCGGCACGAACAGCTCCCAGACCCCGGATTCCGCATGCAGGCGCAACGGATGCCGGCGCGCGTCCCAGCTGTTGAAGTCGCCGACCAGCGCCACGCGCCTGGCCTGCGGCGCCCACACCGCGAAGCGCACGCCCTCCACTTCGCCCACCCGGGCATGGTGCGCGCCCAGCGCAATGCGCAGGGCAGCGCCGTCGCCGGCGGCCAGGTCCTGCAGCCAGGCCGGATCGAGTGTCGGCCCGAAGGCATACGGGTCGTCGCATTCCTGCACCGCGTCCGGCCACACGATGCGCAGGCGGTAGTGCATGGGCTGCTTCAGCTCGCCCTCGAACAGGCCGTCGGCCTGCGGGTGGGCGCGCATCCGCGCGATCAGCTTGCCCTGTGCGTCGAGCAGGCCCAGCGCCTCGGCGCCGGGCGCCAGCACGCGTACCCGAAGCGTGCCGTCGGCCTGTGGATGCGGACCAAGCCAGGCGAAGGCATCGATCGCCTCGCCACGCGCCAGCGCCTGCAGCGCAAGGCCGTCGCCGTCGTCCTCCGCGTCCGCCGCCGGGTCCCGGCCGGCGGCCGGGTCCACGGCGTGTTCCTGATCGCTCATGCGGCGGCCATGGCACTCGCAGTGGTCGGCACCGTGGCGCTGGCCACAGTCGCGACGTTGCCGGTCGCCGTCGTGGCGGTGGCGCGCTCGTACAGCGCCATGTACTTGCGCCCGGCCAACTCCCAGCCGCTGGGCCGCAGCATCGCCGCGCGGCGCATTGCCTGCAGCAGGCCCGGCAGGCGGAAGGTGCGGAACACCCGCTGCAGGCAGCGGCGCAGGCCGTCGGCCGAGGCTTCCTCGAACAGGAAGCCGGTGACGCCGTCGTCCACCGTGTCGATCAGGCCGCCGGTCGCATGGGCGATCGGCAGGCTGCCGAAGCGCTGCGCGTACATCTGGCTTAGCCCGCAGGGTTCGAAGCGCGAGGGCATCAGCAGGAAGTCGGAGCCGGCGAACATGCGCCGCGCCAGCGGCTCTTCGAAGCCGATGTGCGCGCCGACATGGCCGGGGTAGCGCCGCGCCAGCGCGGCCACCGCCTGCTCGATCTGCGGCTCGCCGCCGCCGATGATCACGATCTGGCCGCCGGCGGCGACGATCTGCGGCGCCACCTCGCAGATCAGGTCGAGCCCTTTCTGGTGCACCAGCCGCGAGACCACCGCGAACAGCGGGCCGTCGCTGTCGAGCAAGCCGAACGCCTGGCGCACCTGCGCCGCGTTCTCGTGCTTGCCCTGGATCTGGCCGACACCGAAGTGGGCCGGCAGATGCGCGTCGGTGCGCGGATCCCAGCTGGCGTCGATGCCGTTGACGATGCCGCTGAGGCGGCCGTTGGCGGCGCGCCGCGCCAGCAGCGCGTCCAGGCCGCAGCCCTGCGCCGGGCCGGTGATCTGCGCGGCGTAGCTGACGCTGACCGTGTTGACGTGGTCGGCGTGGACGATGCCCGCGCGCAGGAACGACATCTGCCCGTAGAACTCCAGGTCCTGCAGGCCGTCGGCGGGGATGCCCAGGGCACCGGCCATCGCATACGGGAACAGGCCCTGGTAGGCGAGGTTGTGGATGGTCAGCAGGCACGGCGTGCGGCCGCCGGACCAGCGCACGTAGGCGGCGGCCAGGGCGCACGGCCAGTCGTTGAGGTGCAGCAACTCCGGGGTCCAGTCCAGCCCGGCCTGGCCGCCGGCGATCTGCGCCGCGGCGTGGGACAGGGTGGCGAAGCGCAGCGCGTTGTCTTCCCAGTCGCGGCCTTCGCTGCACACGTAGGGCGAACCCTGCCGCTCGAACAGTTGCGGGCACAGCAGCACATAGATGCACAGGCCGTCGGGGCGCTCGGCCCGGCCCAGCGCGCAATCCGGCAGCCCGGCGTGGGCGGCGATGCGGCCGACGATCTCCAGCGGCCCGGTCTTGCGCAGCACCGCCGGGTAACCCGGGATCAGCACGCGGATGTCGCAGCTGCCGCGCAGTGCGCGCGGCAAGGCCGCGGCGACGTCGCCCAGGCCGCCGGCCTTGATGAAGTCGGCCATCTCCGAGGTGACGAACAGGCTGGTCCGGCGCGGCGCCGGGTGCAGCTTGACAGTCACCTCGGCGTTGCGCACGAAGCGCCCGCGTGCATCGCGGTAGCGACGGCGCGGCGCGTGCAGCACCGGATGGGTATCGCGTTGTCTGTCGGTCAGGTCGGCGGGTGTGGGGGGCGACATGGCGGTTCCGTCTGGAAAGGGGGGAGGACGGGGAACACACGGAAAGCGACTGCCGCCACGTGTCCTGGCGGACGCGCGACGTAAAACCAGAGAAGAGGCACAGCAGCGCCGAAAGGGGACGGCATTGTTGCAGTGCGATAATGCAGGAGCAAAGTACGGATTGCGCGATAAAAGAGGCGTGAAGCGCGCGCTTGTCTACGGCGAAATCGTGAGTACAGCGCATAGTGGATTCGCCGAACGTCAAGCGCCGCAGGCCTGGACCTTCCTGCATGCGCTAATGAATCGTTTAGCTTCCGTTGCCGCAGGCATGTCGCGCTTCCCGTGCGACCGTGGCGGCCACCTCCGTTGTGCGAGCTTCATGCGGTCTATGGTGCAGTGTGCTCATGACAGTCTCGAAACCGCAGATGCGCCGCGAGCTGGACGGTTTCGTCCTCGACGCGCTGCTGCGCCCACTCCCCGATGGCGTCCTGGAGCCGCAGATCCGCATCAGCGGCAATGATGGCGCGGTGCTCGGCCGGCATGCATTCGACGGGGTGTATTTCCGTGACGCGCATGCCGGCGCCTATTTCGTTGCTGAGCGCCTGGCGGCAATCCGTTCGGCACGGTACGGAAAACTGGTCTTCGCCTGACGCCGCACTCCGCTCCCGCGTCGTGTTCGAGCGCTGCGGCGACGCGCCATGGCGATCGCCTCGCTCAGGTTCCGGTCTGCAGGCGATCCAATGCCGCCAGCAGGTCGGCGCGGCGGTACGGCTTGGGCAGGAAGCCGGTGTATGCCGGCAGCATCCACGGCTCCGGCGCATGCATGCCCGAGGTCAGCAGGGCCGGGGTGTCGATGCCACGGCGGCGCAACTGGCGCACCATGCTCAGGCCGTCGCAGCGGGGCATCTGCACGTCGCTGAAGATCAACTCCACGTCCGGGTGCCGCTCCAGCACCTCCAGCGCTTCCTGCGCGGTCGCCGCCGACAGCACCCGGTACCCGTCGGCGGCCAGCATGGCCGCAGCCAGCTCTCGAATCGTTTGGTCGTCCTCCACCAGAAGAATGGCGGTGAAGGCGGAGGTGACGCGCATAATGCAGTGATCGCTTTAATAAATAATCCACTGCAGCTTCACGATGTGTCGGTGAAGCGCTGGTGACGCCCCGGCAATCCCGATATTCTCGTCCACATTCACTGCGAGACGCAGCTTGTCCACTCACGCCCACTATCGGCAGATCGTCGAACTTTCACACGACTGCATCAAGGAAGTCGGCCGCGACGGCATCGTGCGCTCGATCAATCCCCACGGGTTGGCCCTGCTCGGGGTGTCCGATCCCGCCGACATCGTCGGCCACCCTTGGGCCGAGCTGTGGCCCGAGGACATGCGCTCGCTCACTCAGGGCGCCTTTGCCGCGGCGCTGGGCAACGAGCAGCGCGAATTCTGGGCCGAGCGCCCGTCGCTGGATGGACGCCGGCGCTGGTGGCACGTGATGGTCAGTCCGCTGGCCAATGCCTCGGCGCGGGTCGAGAGCGTGCTGGTGATCAGCCGCGACGTCACCCAGCAGTACCAGATCGAGCAGGCGCTGCGCGCGCTGGGCGATCTGGCACCCATCGATGCGGAAGAGCAGCCGCTGCTGCCGGCCGATGCGGCGGCGCTGGGCCGCCACTGGCAGACCGAACAGTCGCAGCTGCGCGGGCAACTGGATATCGCCCTGGCCGCGCAGCGTGTGGCCGAGCGCGCGATGACCCAGGCGCAGAAGGGCGAGGCGATCGGGCAAATGCTCGCCGGCGTGGTGCACGACTTCAATAACATGCTGCATACCGCGATGACCTCGGTGAGCATGGTCGCCGACCATCCGCAGCGCTTGCAGCCGGACCAGCGCCGCCTGCTCGGCATTGCCGGCGAGGCCCTGCAGCACGGCGCGGGCATGACCCGGCGCCTGCTCGGTTTCGCCCGCGCGCACCCGGTCAAGCCGGTCTGGCTGGACCTGAACGCATTGGTGAGGCAGATGCATCCGCTGCTGGCGCAGGCGCTGGGTGGCGAAATGCGCTTGCAATTGATTGCATGCGACGAGGTGGCGACGACCTACGCCGATCGCAATGCGGTCGAGCAGGCGGTGATGAACCTGGCGCTGAACGCGCGCGACGCCAGTCGCCCTGGCGATACGGTGACGATCCGCTGCGGCGCGCTGGAGGTGCCGCCCTCGCGTGCGGCGGCGATGCGCCAGCCCGGCCGCTACGTGACCCTGGCGGTCGCTGACCAGGGCGAAGGCATGTCCGAGGAGGTCAAGTCGCGCCTGTTCGAGGCGTATTTCACCACCAAGCCCGAGGGCAAGGGCACCGGGCTGGGGTTGGCCCAGGTCTACGGTCTGGTGCGCCAGGCCGGCGGCTTCGTCGACGTCGAATCGGAACTGGGCCGCGGCACCACCATCACCCTGGCGTTTCCGTTCGTACCCCGGCCACTCGGCGACGACGACGAGGGCGCAGGCCCGGTGCCGGCGGCGGAGTAATCGCCGTCATCCGCCTGCGCGCGCCGGCAGTCGGTCGCTGATACGCACCGCGAAGGCCTCGCGCAGCAGTCGCAGCGCCCGTTGCTGGCGCCCGGCATCCAGCGCCGCGCAACACGATGGCGGCACCTGCACCTGGAAGTCGCGCATGCGCGCATCGATCGCAGTGGCCAGCACGCAGGCATCGGTGGCGATGCCGGTCACCAGCAGGTGGGTGGTCTGCAGCCGCGCCAGCAGCAGGGCCAGGGCCGAGCCGAGAAAGGCGGAGTGCTTGGGCTTGAGCACGTAGTAGTCCTGCGGGCGCGGCGCCAGGCACGCGGCGATCTGCGCGCCGCGCTGCGCCGGATCGGCGCATAGCGTCCACAGGCCTTCGAAGTCGGTCCGCCAGTCGGCGAAGTTGTCGTTGGCGAACAGCACCGGCCAGCCGCGGCGATGGAAGCGTGCACGAACCTGGGCGATGCGCTCGGCCACCGGCAACGCGGCGGCGGCCAGATTCACGCCGCCGGGGAAATCGAAGCGGCTGATCATGTCCACGATCAGCAACGCCGGTTGCCCTGGCTGGGTCGGTGCCTGCTTGGACGTCGATGGGCGCGGCTGATCGCCAGGGGTGTCAGTACGTCGCCGGGCCGGGTGCCGCATGCGCCGATCCTCCATTGCCGGACAGGGCTTCATGGTCGGCGCGCGCGGTGAAACCAAGGTGAGCGCGAGTGAAGACGTGGCTGAACGGATCGGCGGCCAGCGCCGCCACCGCGCCGGTGTCGCCTTCGCGAAAGCTTACTATTTAGGGTTTACATTGACCGGCGTCTTTGCCCGTCGACAGGAGAGCACGTGGTACGAACTGGCGAACATAACGAGGCGCGCGTGGCCGCGGCGGCATCCGCCGTGCCGTCCGCCCGCGGCACTTCCCGATGGCGCTGCGGCGCCGGACGCGGTCGGCAGGTCGCATGAGCACGGTCGCCCCCACATCGGCCATGCACGTCGACGCTCCGCTGGATGCCGGCCACGCCGTCCTGCCGGCCGAAGCGCCGCTGGCGATGCCGCTGCAGTCGCTGCAGGAAGGCAAGCTGCGCAACAAGCGCCTGCCCAGCACCCCGGTCGGGATCGGCTGGCGGCGGTTCTACGTGTTCGGCACCACTGCGGCGATGACCGCCTACGCCAGTTGGCTGATCGGCAAAGTGCTGCTGATCGGCGGCGTCAGCGTGCTCGAAGCCTGCCTGATGGTGCTGTTCATCCCGCTGTTCGCCTGGATCGCGCTGTCCTTCGTCAGCGCGCTGGCCGGCTTCTTCACCCTGGTGTTCGGCAAGGGCCGCAAGCTCGGCATCGATCCGGACGCGCCGCTACCGCAGGTGCGCAACCGCACCGCGTTGCTGATGCCCACCTACAACGAGGATCCGCACCGGCTGATGGCCGGCCTGCAGGCGATCTACGAGTCGGTGGAGGCCACCGGCCAGATCGAGCGCTTCGATTTCTTCATCCTCAGCGACACCACGCGTCCGGCGATCGGTGCGGAAGAAGAGAAGGTGTACGCCGAACTGGTGGAGCGCGTCGGCGGGCAAGGCCGGCTGTTCTACCGGCGCCGCGCCAGCAACGCCGGGCGCAAGGCCGGCAACATCGCCGACTGGGTGCGCCGTTTCGGCGGCGCCTATCCGCAGATGCTGATCCTCGACGCCGACAGCCTGATGACCGGCGACAGCATCGTGCGCCTGGCCGCCGGCATGGAGGCCAACCCCGACGTCGGCCTGATCCAGACCCTGCCGGAAGTGGTCAACGGCAATACCCTGTTCGCGCGCATGCAGCAGTTCGGCGGCCGCGTCTACGGCCCGGTGATCGCGTTCGGCGTGGCCTGGTGGCACGGTTCGGAAAGCAACTACTGGGGCCACAACGCGATGATCCGCACCGAGGCCTTCGCCGCGCAGGCCGGCCTGCCGTCGCTGCCCGGGCGCAAGCCGTTCTGCGGCCACGTGCTCAGCCACGACTTCGTCGAAGCCGCGTTGATGCGCCGCGGCGGCTGGGCCATGCACATGGTGCCGTACCTGCAGGGCAGCTACGAGGAAGGCCCGCCGACGCTGACCGACCTGCTGGTGCGCGACCGTCGCTGGTGCCAGGGCAACCTGCAGCACTCCAAGGTGGTGCGCGCGCGTGGCCTGCACTGGGTCAGCCGCATGCACATGCTGATCGGCATCGGCCATTACTTCACTGCGCCGATGTGGGGCATGTTGATGCTGATCGGCATCGCCATTCCGCTGCAGAACGGCGGCTTCGACCTGGTCGCCTCGGTGATCTCGCCGTTCTCGCCGGCGCGCTACTGGCACCAGCAGGACTCCACGCGGGTGTTCTGGGTGTTCGCGGTGACCATGTTCGTGCTGCTCGCGCCCAAGGTGATGGGCTACTTCGCGATGCTGCTCAAGCCCGGCGAACGTCGCGGCTGCGGCGGCGGACTGCGCGCCTTCGTCAGCATGCTGCTGGAAACCCTGCTGGCCGCGCTGATGGCGCCGGTGGTGATGTACGTGCAGTCGCGCGGCGTCTCCGAGGTGCTGGCCGGCAAGGACTCGGGCTGGGACGCGCAGCAGCGCGACGACGGCCGCATTTCGTGGGCGGCGCTGTTGCGCAGCTACGGCGGACTGAGCGCGTTCGGTCTGCTGATGGGCGGTATGGCCTATGCCGTGTCGCCGTCGCTGGCGGCATGGATGGCGCCGGTGGTGATCGGCATGGCGCTGGCGGTGCCGGTGGTGGCGATCAGTTCCTCGCGCGCCGCCGGCCTGTGGCTGCGCAAGCTGCGCATCCTCGCCATACCCGAGGAATCGCAACCGCCGGCAGTGCTGCTGCGCGCCGCCGAACTGCGCCGCGAAGCCGCCGCACGCCGTGTCGAGGCCGAGGCGCAGGCCCAGGGCTGACGCCGGCATACTATCCGGCCTCCTCCATCGGGAACCGACATGCTGGAAACAGTGGAACACGAGACCGGCGCAGCGCCGCGCTGGACCGTCCTGTGGCTGCACGGCCTGGGCGCCGACGGCAACGACTTCGCGCCGCTGGTGCCGGAGCTGGTGCGGCCGCACTGGCCGGCGCTGCGCTTCGTGTTTCCGCACGCGCCGGTGCGGGCGGTGACGATCAACAACGGCGTGCGCATGCGCGCCTGGTACGACATCGTCAGCATGGACTTCTCCAACCGCGCCGACAGCGCCGGCGTCGCCGACTCGGTGGCCCAGGTCGAGGAATTGATCGCACGCGAGGACGCGCGCGGCGTGCCGGCCGAGCGCCTGTTGCTGGCCGGCTTTTCCCAGGGCGGCGCGATCACTCTGGCCGCCGGCCTGCGCCGCGAACGGCCGCTGGCCGGCCTGATCGGCCTGTCCACCTATCTGCCGGAACTGGAGAGCGTCGCCCGCTGGCACGCCCCGGCGGCCCTGCAGCAGCCGCTGTTCATGGCCCATGGCCAGGGCGACCCGGTGATCCCGCAGACCTACGCCGAGCGCACCGCACAGACGCTGCAGGCGCTGGGCATGCCGGTGCAGTGGCGGCGCTATTCGATGGCGCATCAGGTCTGCGCCGAGGAAATCGCCGACCTGGGCGACTGGATGGATGCCTGCATCACCGGCAACTGAGGACGGCGGCCGCGTGGCGGCATGGTGCGCTGCCGATGGCGGGCGCCCGGAACCGGGGCTAGTATCGGCCGCAGCGCACGCCAGCCTATCGGGGGAGACCTGGGTGAAGGTATTGATCGCCGACGACGAGCCCCTGGCCCGCGAACGCCTGCGCACGCTGCTGGCCGCGCATGCCGGTGTGGAAGTGGTGGCTGAAGCCGACAACGGCATGGATGCGCTGCACGCCTGCGCTGCCGCCCAGCCGGACCTGGTGCTGCTGGACATCGCGATGCCCGGCCTCGACGGCCTGGAGGCCGCCCGTCACCTGGCCACGTTCGAGCCGCGCCCGGCCGTGGTGTTCTGCACCGCCTACGATGCGCATGCGCTGTCCGCGTTCGAAGCGGCGGCGATCGACTACCTGATGAAGCCGGTGCGCGCCGAGCGCCTGGCCGCGGCCCTGCAGCGCGCCCGCACCTTCATGGCTGGACGCGGCAACGGCGCGGCCGCCACGCCGGCGCCGCAGGCGCGCACCCACCTGTGCGCACGCCTGCGCGGCAGCCTGCGGCTGATCCCGGTCGACGACATCCACTACCTGCAGGCCGAGGAAAAGTACGTGGTGGTGCACCACGCCCGCGGAGAGGACCTGATCGAGGAGTCGCTGCGCGCGCTGGAGGAGGAGTTCGCCGAGCGCTTCGTGCGCATCCACCGCAACTGCCTGGTCGCGCGCCACGAGCTGGTGGAACTGCGCCGGCTCGGCGAGGGCCAGGTGCAGGCGGTGCTGCGCCATGGCAAGCAGCCGCTGGAGGTCAGCCGGCGCTGCGTGGCGCAGCTGCGCAAGGAGATCCACCAGCGCTGAGGCCGGCCGGATCGCGCGGCAGCAGCGGCGGGCGGTGGCTTTCCGCGATAATGCGCGCATGAAGATCCTGCGCATCGCTACCCGCAAGAGTCCGCTCGCCCTGTGGCAGAGCGAGCATGTCGCCGCCTGCCTGCGCCGCGCGCACCCGCATCTGGACGTAGTGCTGGTGCCGATGAGCACCCGCGGCGACGAAGTCCTGGACCGCTCGCTGGCGGCGATCGGCGGCAAGGGCCTGTTCCTCAAGGAGCTGGAACTGGCGATGCTGCGCGGCGAGGCCGATTGCGCGGTGCATTCGCTCAAGGACGTGCCGATGGAGCTGGACCCGCCGTTCGTGCTGCCGGCGATCCTGCCGCGCGCCGATCCGGCCGATGCGCTGATCTCCAACCTCTACGCCTCGCTGGACGCGCTGCCGCTCGGCGCGCGCGTCGGCACCTCCTCGCTGCGGCGGCAGGCGCAGCTGCGCGCGCGGCGCCCGGACCTGGAGCTGCTGGACCTGCGCGGCAACGTCAACACGCGCCTGGCCAAGCTCGACAACGGTGGCTACGACGGCATCGTGCTGGCCTGCGCCGGCCTGCAGCGGCTGGGCCTGGACGGACGCATCACCCAGCGCCTGCAGGCGCCGGACTGGCTGCCGGCGCCGGCGCAGGGCGCGATCGCGGTGGAGTGCCGCGAGGACGCCAGTGCCGCACTGGCGCTGTTCGCCGCGCTCGACGACGCGCCGACCCGTACCTGCGTGGAGGCCGAGCGGGCGATGAACCGTGCCCTGCATGGCAGTTGCCACGTGCCGGTGGCCGCTTTCGCGCAATGGCGTGGCGACGACCTGCTGCTGCAGGGCTTGGTCGGCGGCGTCGCCGACGGGCGCCTGGTGCGCGCCGACCTGCAGCGCAGTGCGCAGGATCCGCAGGCCCTGGGCCAAGCCGTGGCCGAGGCCCTGCTCGGCGCCGGCGCGCGCGAATTGCTGGATGTGGACCTGCCGGGCTGAGGGTGTCCACCGCCCCGCGCCATCCGCCGTACGAGTCAACTGTCATGCAGCCGCGACAAGCCAAGCCGAAAGCCGACTGATACCCTCCGTCGTCGGGACTGAAGTCCCTCCCACAGTGCAGATCCCGACAGTGCCGGTTGTGCACGTGCGGGAGCGGCTTGAGCCGCGACGGGCGTTACCGGGAAGGCCTGTCGCGGCTGAAGCCGCTGCTACAGGTGAGACATTTGGTCTCTGCGCGCCACCGCCATTCTGTGCTGGCGGGGCGCGGCTGCAGCGCTCCTACGAGAAGCGGTCAACGGGTCAGCCCTGCAGCGTGGCGGCTCGTCGCACCGCCGTGCTCCAATCCCGAATCCCCACTCCCCAATCCCGGCTCACTTGAACTTGTAGACCAGGTTCATCGTGGCCAGGGTGTCGGTCTTCTTCTTGTCGACGCTGACGTCGCTGTTGTAGCGCGCCTGCCAGCCGGCCTTCAGCGCCAGGCGCTCGTTCATGCTCACCGAGATGCCCAGGTCGTTCTGCGCGAAGGTGTTGTACGCGCCGGATTCGACCAGCAGGGTGTTGCCCAGTTCGGTGTTGCTGGTCAGGCCGTACTTGAAGTCGACCAGGCCGCGGCCGATCAGGCCGGTCTCGTTGCGGTTCTCGACCACGTCGTGGGCGCGGCGCACGCCGGGGCCGATCTGCACGTCGAGGCTGCGGCGGTCGCCGTCCATGATCCGGGTGCCGTAGCCGATGCCGATCGTGGCCAGGCGGTCGTAGGTGGCGAAGTCGTCGCGCTCGTAGCGCAGCGAGGCGGTCAGCTGGCGGTGCTCGCCGAGCTGCAGCGCGCTGCCGGCGCTGCCGGTGTAGCGGTTGGAGGTGGTCTGGCGCTTGCGCGTGGTGGTGCCGTCGGGATTGGTGTCGACGTACTCGGCACTGGCGTGCAGGGCCAGCAGGTCCAGGCTGTGGATCCAGTCGCCGTCCACGTACTGGCCCTTGAGCCGGCCGTTGAGGCTTTCGTTGCTGCTGTTGCCGTGCGAGGAGGCGAAGCCCAGTTCGCCCGATCCGCTCCACGGCGAACTGGCCGGGTCTGTGGCTGTCGGTGAGGTCGCAACGTCGGCGGCCCAGGCCGGGGACGTGCTCAGCAGCAACAAAGCGATGGCGGATACGAGGGTGGCACGGCGGGACATGGCTTCTCCGGGGGGGGGGGACGCAGCCTTCGGCTAACGAAATGGAAACGATTTCATCATACCGGATCCACATGACACCCTGGCCGGCCCCGGCCCCCGGCTTCATCGCCGGTTAGGGCGCCCTGCCGGCAGCCGCGCCGGGCAGGCGTTTTCCGCCCGCGACTCAGACATAATCGAGGCCATGGACCGCTACGAACGCATCAACGCACTGCACCGCCTGCTCAAGTCCGCACGCTATCCGGTCACGGTGGCGCGGCTGCAGGACGAACTGGGCTGCTCCCGCGCCACCGTCTACCGCGATCTGGCCTTCCTGCGCGACGCGCTGATGGCGCCGGTGGAGGGCGATGGCGAGGCCGGCTTCCGCTACGAATCCGGCGAGAGCGACCGCTTCGAGTTGCCGGGGCTGTGGCTGAGTTCGGAGGAACTGCACGCGCTGCTGGCCTCGCAGCAACTGTTGGCGCGGACCGGCGGCGGGGTGCTGTCCTCGGTGCTGGCGCCGCTGCAGCAGCGCATCGAGAGCCTGCTCGCCGCCCAGGCCGGCGCGACCCACTGGCCGGTGGAGCGGGTGCGGGTGATCCCGCACCGCGGCCGCAAGCTCGACGAAGCCAGCTTCCGCACCGTCGCCTCGGCGGTGCTGGAGCGCAAGCGCCTGTCCTTCGACTACCGTGCCCGCTCCACCGACGAATCGACCAAGCGCACGGTGTCGCCGCAGCGCATCACCCACTACCGCGACAACTGGTATCTGGACGCCTGGGACCATGGCCGCGACGCGGTGCGCAGCTTCGCGGTGGACCGCATCAACCATGCGCGCCTGCTAGACCAGCCGGCGCAGGACGTGGCCGACGCCGAGCTGGATTCGCAACTGGCCGCCAGCTACGGCATCTTCTCCGGCGCGCCCAAGGGCTGGGCCACCATCGTGTTCAGCCCCAAGGCGGCGCGCTGGGTCGCCGACGAGCACTGGCATTCCAAGCAGCAGGGCCGCTTCCTGGCCGATGGCCGCTACGAACTGAAGGTGCCCTACAGCGTCTCGCGCGAGCTGCTGATGGACGTGCTGCACTACGGTTCGGATGCGGAGATCGTGGAGCCGCGCTCGCTGCGCGAACAGGCCAAGGCGCTGCTGTCGCTGGCGCTGAGCAACTACAGCGACGATTGAGGCGCCGTTGCCGGCGACGCGATTTCTGTAGGAGCGGCTTCAGCCGCGGCGGGCGTCACTTGCCCAGCGTGTCGCGGCTGAAGCCGCTCCTACGGGTGATCCGCCTCGCGTCCAGAATGCGTCGTCGCCGAGGTATGCATCGCAGTGGGCTGGATGCATCCTGGTCCACACGACACAGCGTCTGTTGTAGGAGCGGCTTCAGCCGCGACCGGGGCGTTACCGCCAATGTCCGTCGCGGCCGGGATGTGGGCGCTCTATGCCGCATCCAGCGGCGCGCCGCCGCCGAGGATCACGCCGATATTGCGCTCGATCCAGTCCACCAAGGCATGCACGTGCGCGGCCGCTTCCTCGCCGAGCGGGGTCAGGTCGTATTCCACGTGCGGCGGCACCACCGGGTAGGCGGTGCGCTGCACCAGGCCGTCCGCCTCCAGCGCCTGCAGGGTCTGCGACAGCATCTTTTCGCTGACCCCTTCCAGGCTGCGGCGCAGGTCGCCGAAGCGGTGGGTGCCCTTGCGCAGCGCCACCAGCACCAGCACGCCCCAGCGGCTGGTGACATGGCTGAGCACGGCGCGGGACGGGCAGTTCTGCGCGAACACCTGGCCGCGCAGCAGGGTCGCGTCCGCGCAGCCGCGCGGCGCTTCGTCGAGAGGGTCGGAGAGGACGCTGGCCAAGCGGTGCACCTGTCTGTGGGGGAGGGCGCCCCGATCATACGGGCCGCGCCGGGCGTTTCGCTGAGCGACGGATGATCGATGGTTCGGTGCAGGCCGTCCGTGGCGCCATGACGTTCATGGCGCTTGTGCTGGCAGTACCGCTGCTTGATGCGGCCCGAATGACGGATAGGCACGCCGGCTTGCCGCAGCGCAGGCAGCCGGCCGCGTCGCGACCGGCCTTGGTCGTGAGCCGCCTCAGGGCTTGTTCGGCACTTCGAAGCCGAGCTTGCCGACCTGGTCGCGGTGTTGCGCCACGCGCTTGAGCTTGTCGATATTGACCCCGTACTGGTGGTCCAGCTTGTCCACCAGCTCGCGGTACTGCTTGTGGCTCATGTTCGGCGAGCGCGCGAATACCCAGGCCAGGTCGCGGCCGGGGTAGTCGATCAGCGCCCAGGAATAGTCCGGCGCCACTTCCAGGATGCGGTATTTGGTGGGCACCATCCTGAAGAACCAGGTGGTCCAGCGGCGGTTGCCGGTGCCTTCCTTGACCGTGGCGCGCGACTTGAGCTCCTTGACCGGCTCGTCGAAGCCGTTGCGGTACTCGTAGCGCACCGCGATCTTGCCGTCTTCCTCGAGGGTGTACTCGTCGCTGCTGGCGACGTGGCCGCGCTCGGCGAAATACGGGATGTGCGCGATCACGTACCAGCGGCCCATGAAGCGCTGCAGGTCGATCGGCGGCTGCGCCGGCTCCTGTTCCGGGTCCGGCGCCTTGGCGCGGGCCGTCGGCAACGGGACGGCCATGCCCAGCAGCAGCACGGAAGCGAACAGGGAAAGCAGGCGCATAGGGAATTCCGGGGCGAAGGGCGAACGCCGGTGAAGTATGCGCATGTGCCATGTCAATGGTGCGTCGCAGCCCCTGAGATGTCGCGGCGGCACCCTGCGCGCCTCGACTTCCAGGAGCTGCCGTCATGCCGATCGTCCCGTCGTCCCCGCGCACCCACCTCCCGCACCCCGGCCTGCGCCGCCTGCTGCGCCAGGCGATCCTGGCCGGACTGGCCCTGGTCCTGGTGTGGCCGGCCGCGCGCGGCCACAGCGAATGGCTGGGTTGGCGGCCGCTGTGGCTGCTGGGCATGCCGCTGAGCGCCTGGTGGGCCCTGCATCGCTTCCCGTTGCCGCCGCTGCGCCGCCTGTGGGGGCAATGGCGGGCCCGGCCGCGGGCGCAGGCGCGGCGGCGCCGGCCGGCGCTGCGGAGCGCGCGCCCGGCCTGACCTTCGGCAGGGGAGGGCGGCGATGCTGCGTGCTACGGTGCGGCGCTGTCCTTCCCGGATCCGAACCATGTCCTCACTCGCACACGCCTGCCTGATCGCCGGCCTGATCGCCGCCGGCACCGCCGCGGCCAAGGAAACCGCGATGCCCCAAGACCCCTACGCCTGGCTCGAAGACGTCACCGGCACCAAGGCGCTGGACTGGGTCAAGGCGCAGAACGCCAAGACCGAGGCGCGCCTGGCCGACACCCCCGCCTTCAAGGCCCGCGAGGCCGGCATCCGCGAGGTGCTGGATTCCGACGCCAAGATCCCGGCCGTGCAGAAGATCGGCCCGTACTACTACAACCTGTGGAAGGACCGCGCGCACGAACGCGGCCTGTGGCGCCGCACCACCCTGGACGAGTACCGCAAGCCCGAGCCGAAGTGGGAGACGGTGCTGGACCTGGACGCGCTGAACAAGGCCGAGGGCGAGAACTGGGTGTGGCATGGCGCCAACTGCCTGCGCCCGGAATACCGCCGCTGCCTGATCGCGCTGTCGCGCGGCGGCGCCGACGCCGACGTCACCCGCGAGTTCGACCTGAGCAGCAAGCAATGGATCAAGGACGGCTTCTTCCGTCCCGAGGCCAAGGGCGGGCTGAGCTGGATCGATGCCGATACCGTCTACCTGTACACCGACTTCGGCCCCGGCTCGCTGACCAGCTCCGGCTATCCGCGCATCGTCAAGCAGTGGAAGCGCGGCACCCCGATGAGCAGCGCCACGCTGGTCTACGAGGGCAAGCCGGACGACATGTACATCGCCGCGATGCACGACGACACGCCCGGCTACGAGCGCGATTTCGTCAGCCGCACGCTGGCCTTCTACAACGACGAGATGTACCTGCGCGGCGCCGATGGCCACTTGACCAAGATCGACGTGCCCAACTCGGCCAACAAGGGCGTGCACCGCCAATGGCTGACCCTGGAACTGCGCGATCCGTGGACGGTGGGCGGCACGACCTACCCGGCCGGTGCGCTGCTGGCGACCAAGTTCGACGACTTCATGGCCGGCAAGCGCACCTTCCAGGTGCTGTTCACGCCGACCGAGACCGCGTCGCTGGCGTCCTTCGCCTGGACCAAGTCGCGGCTGGTGCTGAACGTGCTCGACGACGTCAAGAGCCGGCTGTGGGTGCTGACCCCGGGCGAGGGCGAGTGGGCGCGCGCGCCGTTCCCGGTCGGCGACCTGGCCTTCGGCAGCACCAGCGTCGACGCGGTCGATGCCGACGAGAACGACCAGGTGTGGCTGACCTCCACCGACTTCCTGACCCCGACCACGCTGATGCTGGCCGACGTGCAGCGCGGGCCGAAGAGCATCGAGACGCTAAAGGCGATGCCGAGCTTCTTCGACGCGTCCAAGGATGCGATCGAGCAGCACTTCGCCGTGTCCAAGGACGGCACCAAGGTGCCGTACTTCCTGGTCCGGCCCAAGCAGCTCAAGGCCGACGGCAGCGCACCGACCCTGTTGTACGCCTACGGCGGCTTCGAGATCTCGATGACCCCGTTCTACTCGGGCAGCCTCGGCCGCGCCTGGCTCGACCAGGGCGGCGTGTACGCGCTGGCCAACATCCGCGGCGGCGGCGAGTATGGCCCGCGCTGGCACCAGGCGGCGCTGAAGCAGAACCGGCACAAGGCCTACGAGGACATGGCGGCGGTGGCGCAGGACCTGGTCGCGCGCAAGATCACCTCGGCCAAGCACCTGGGCGTGCAGGGCGGCAGCAACGGCGGGCTGATGGCCGGCAACATGCTGATGCAGTACCCGCAGCTGTTCGGCGCGGTGGTGGTGCAGGTGCCGTTGCTGGACATGAAGCGCTACAGCCACCTGCTGGCCGGTGCGTCGTGGATGGCCGAGTACGGCAACCCGGACACCGACGACTGGAAGTTCATCCAGACCTTCTCGCCGTACCACCTGTTCGATCCGAAGAAGAGCTATCCGCCGGTGATCTTCCTGACCTCCACCCGCGACGACCGCGTACACCCGGGCCATGCGCGGAAGATGGCGGCGAAGATGATCGACGCCGGCAAGGACGTGACCTACTACGAGAACATCGAAGGCGGTCATGGCGGCGCGGCCAACAACGCGCAGGCGGCGCACATGCAGGCGCTGGCGTACAGCTTCCTGTGGGAGCGGCTGTCCAAGTGAGTGGCGCGGTCCGCGTTCCGGTCGGGGCGCGGACCATCGCCTGGTTGGCGTCTCGGCAGTGAACGGTCGAGACGCGCGCAACGCGCGGCATCAATGAACGCGCCGGCACTGTCCGCGTTGCCGCAGTGGATGCTCAGACGTCGTCGGTCAACGGCTTGACCAGCGTCAGCGAACGCACGTCGTAGCCCAGTTCTTCATACACGTGCAGCGCGTGCCTGTTGAAGGCCCAGACGTTCAGACGCATTTCGACCCCGCCGCGTCGCGCCACCCAGTCGTGCGCGCGCTGCATCAGCGCCGGGCCGATGCCCTGGCCGCGATGGCTGCGGGTGATGCCCACGCTGCCCACCCGGCCGAAGCGCATGGGCTGCAGCAATGAGTGCGATTCCACGACGATGCCGACCGTGACGAAGCCGACGAGCACGCCCTGCGCCTCGGCGACGAAGGTGGTGGCATCGTTCTGGCCGATGCTGCGCGTCCAGTGCGCCGCGTCGCGGTCCGCGGCGCCTGGGCCAGCGAAGATGTGGGGGGACGCCGCATGGTGGAGTGCATTGACTTCCTCGCCGAGCGCGCAGATCGCGGGCAGATCGGATGCGGTGGCTTCGCGATAGGTGAGCATGAGGGGGCTCCAGTCGCTTCCCAGTGCGGCTGGCCGCCTCAGCGCGGCCAGCGCGACAGCCCGCGCGCGATCCGCGCCACCGCTTCCTGCAGCCGCGGCAGGCTCTGCGTGTAGGCGATGCGCACGTGCTGGCGCGCGCGGTGGCGGCCGAAATCCACGCCCGGGGTGAACGCGACGTGCTCGGTCTCCAGGAAGTGCGCGCAGAAGGCCTGCGCATCGTCGGTGAAATCGGACACGTCGGCATACAGGTAGAACGCGCCCTCCGGCTCGACCTCGATGCGGAAGCCGAGCGCACGCAGCGCCGGCAGCAGGTAGTCGCGGCGCTGGGCGAATTCGGCGCGGCGCGCTTCCAGAATCTGCAGCGTCTCCGGCAGGAAGCAGGCCAGCGCCGCGTGCTGGGCGATGCTGGACGCGCTGATGTACAGGTTCTGCGCCAGCTTCTCCAGCGACGGTACCGCCGCGTGCGGGGCCACCAGCCAGCCCAGGCGCCAGCCGGTCATGCCGAAGTACTTGGAGAAACTGTTGAGCACGTAGGCGTCGTCGTCGACCTCGAGCACGCTGGGCGCGTCGATGCCGTAGCTCAGGCCATGGTAGATCTCGTCCACCACCAGGTGCCCGCCGCGGGCGTGCAGCGTCTGCGACAGCGCCGCCAGTTCGGCGCGCGACAGCAGCGTGCCGGTGGGGTTGGCCGGCGACGCCACCAGCGCGCCGACGCTGTCGGCGTTCCAGTGCCGCTGCAGCAGGTCCGGGGTCAACTGGTAGCGGCTGTCCGGGCCGACCGGCACCAACTGCGCCGACCCTTCGACCAGGCGCAGGAAGTGGCGGTTGCACGGATAGCCGGGGTCGGCCATCAGCCAGTGGCGGCCGGGATCGACCAGCAGCGCGCTGGCCAGCAGCAGTGCGCCGGAGCCGCCGGGGGTGATCAGGATGCGTGCCGGGTCCAGGTCGACATCGTGGCGCTGCCGGTAGAAATCCGCCAGCGCCTGGCGCAGGGCGGGCAGGCCGCGCGCGGCGGTGTAGCGGGTATGGCCGGCGCCCAGCGCGGCCTGCCCAGCGGCGACGATCGGCGCGGCGGTGGTGAAGTCCGGCTCGCCGATCTCCAGGTGGATCACGTCGTGGCCGGCGTGTTCCAGTTCGTTGGCGCGGGCCAGCAGCGCCATCACGTGGAAGGGTTCGATCTCGCGGCTGCGCTGGCTGTAGCCAGGCGCGGCGGGCGAGGCGTTGAAGGTGTCGCCGGGAAGGGAAGCCATGCCGCCGATGATAGAGGAGCGTGCTTTCGCGCGTGTTAGCGATGTCGAGCGGACTGCGAAACGGCTGTGCCATGCCGACACACCGTGTGCGCTGCACCCGGGCGGAGCGGTCGTGCAGCGTGGCGCACACGGCGGTCGGCGCGTCAGGCGTCGTTTCCCGGCGAGCGCTATCGTTCGTTGCACGGCGCCATTCGCCTTTGCGCGAAAGGTCGTATGCCGCAATGCCATCGCCGCGCCGCAGGTCGCCCGACCCACCGCATCCCACGCCGCATCGCACGCGTTGCCCGACATGCTTGCCACGGCGCGGCGTTGCAGGGAGACTCGGCCGGCACTGCGCGGCGCCCGCCCGCTGCCGCCGCCCGGCCTGGGCGACGCGTCCCGTTGCGTTACCGCCGCCGGAGCCCCATTAGATGCCTCACCGCCCCTTGCTAGCGAGCCTTGTCCTGCTCATGACCGCCTCCTTCGCTTCCTCCGCCTCCGCCGCCGCGGCGACCCCGCCGCGTCCGGCCAAGCAGCCGCACGCGGTCAAGGCGCCGTTCGGCGCCGTCCGCCAGGACGCCTACTACTGGCTGCGCGACGACGCGCGCAAGAATCCGCAGATGCTGGCCTATCTCAATGCCGAGAACGCCTACGCGGACCAGGTGCTGAAGCCGCTCAAGCCGCTGGAAGACACGCTCTACCAGGAGATCGTCGGCCGCATCAAGCAGGACGACAGCAGCGTGCCGTACCGCGAGCGCGGCTACTGGTACTACACCCGCTACGAGAGCGGCAAGGACTACCCGATCCAGGCGCGCCGCAAGGGCAGCATGGAGGCGCCGGAGCAGATCCTGCTCGACGTCAACACCATGGCCGCCGGCAAGGGCTACTTCAGCGTCGGCGACGCGGCGGTCAGCCAGGACAATCGCCTCCTGGCCTGGACCGAGGACGACGTGGGCCGCCGCCAGTACGTGGTGCGCTTCAAGAACCTGGACACCGGCGAGGTCTACGCCGACCGCATTCCCGGCGTGTCGCCGGACGTGGTCTGGGCCGACGACAACAAGACCCTGTTCTACGTCGAGAACGACCCGGAGACGCTGCTGACGGTGCGGGTCAAGAAGCACGTGCTGGGCACCCCGGCCGCGCAGGACACGCTGGTCTACGAGGAAAAGGACGACAGCTTCTACATGGGCGTGGGCCGCACCCGCGACGACAAGTACATCGTCATCGGCGTCGAAAGCACCGTGTCCTCCGAGCAGCGCTACGCGCCGGCCGCCGATCCGCAGCGCTTCACCGTGCTGGCGCCGCGCGAGCGCGACGTCGAGTACCACGCCGACCACTTCGACGGCCGCTGGGTGATCCGCACCAACTGGAAGGCCAAGAACTACGCGCTGATGACCGCGCCCGACGGCGCCACCTCGCGCAACCAGTGGCAGAGCTGGCTGCCCTACGACGAGAAGGTGTTCATCGACGGCTTCGAGCTGTTCGACGGCTTCACCGCCATCGCCGAGCGCTCCGACGGCCTGGAGCGGATCCGCCTGCACTTCGCCGACGGCAAGGAGGAGTACGTCAAGGCCGACGAGCCGGCGTATTCGATGGGCCTGTCGATCAACGCCGAGGCGGACACGCCGTGGCTGCGCTACAGCTATACCTCGCTGACCACCCCGGCCACCACCTACGAACTCAACACCCGCACCGGCGAGCGCAAGCTGCTCAAGCAGCAGCCGGTGATCGGCTACGACGCCAGCAAGTACCAGACCGAACGCGTCTGGGTGACCGCGCGCGACGGGGTCAAGGTGCCGGTGTCGCTGGTCTACAGGAAGGGCTTCAAGAAGGACGGCAGCGCCGCGCTGTACCAGTACGCCTACGGCAGCTACGGCATGTCCACCGACCCCGCGTTCAACCTGCCGGTGGTGAGCCTGCTCGACCGCGGCGTGGTCTACGCCATCGCGCACATCCGCGGCGGCCAGGAAATGGGCCGCGACTGGTACGACCAGGGCAAGCTGTTGCACAAGAAGAACACCTTCACCGACTTCATCGATGTCACCCGCGGGCTGGTGCAGCAGGGCTACGCCGCCCCGGACCGCGTCGCCGCGGCCGGCGGCAGCGCCGGCGGCCTGCTGATGGGCGCGGTGGCGAACATGGCGCCCAAGGACTACCGCGTGCTGGTGGCGCAGGTGCCGTTCGTGGACGTGGTCACCACCATGCTCGACCCGAGCATCCCGCTGACCACCAACGAATACGACGAGTGGGGCAATCCCGAGCAGAAGACGTACTACGACTACATGCTCAGCTACTCGCCCTACGACAACGTCGCCCGCCAGGCCTACCCGGCGATGTACGTCGGCACCGGCCTGTGGGATTCGCAGGTGCAGTACTGGGAGCCGGCCAAGTGGGTGGCCAAGCTGCGCGAGAACGACACCGGCAGCCAGCCGATCGTGTTCCGCGTCAACATGGAAGCCGGCCACGGCGGCAAGTCCGGCCGCTTCCGTCGCTACCGCGAAATGGCCGAGTCCTATGCCTTCATGCTGGACCAACTGGGCGTGGAGCAACCGGCCAAGTGAGTGCGGCGCGCGTCGGCTGGCCTGCGGGCCGACCGATGGCGCTGATGTTGTGCGGGATGGGCGCCGGTCCCGGCTGCGCCGAAGTCCGATCGGCCGGCGACGTCTTTCTTCGCGACCAACGGTGTGCTCCAGCGACCACGAAAGACTGCGGTCGTAGGAGCGGCTTCAGCCGCGACGGCGTTACCGGTAACGCCCGTCGCGGCTGAAGCCGCTCCTACAGCCGTTGCTGCACGCGTCCGGCGGTCGCGTCAGTAGTCGGATCGACGCCAGTGCGCGCCGACGTGGGCTTATGATGGCGCGATGCGTCCGAACTCCCGTTTCCGCTGGGCCTGGTGGCTGCTGGCCTATGCCAGCCTGGCGACCGGCATCGTCGGCATTTTCGTGCCGGGCTTGCCGACCACGGTGTTCGTGCTGATCGCCGCCTACGCCGCCGCGCGCGGTTCGCCGCGGTTGCGCCGGCGCTTGCTGCGCGATCCGCGCTTCGGCCGCAGCATCCGCGACTGGGAACGGCATGGCGCGGTCAGCCGCCGCGGCAAGTGGATGGCGACGCTGACCATGGCCGCGTGCGCGCTGGTGCTGCTGCTGTTCGTGCACCGGCCGTGGGTGCAGGCGCTGGCGATCGGTTGCATGAGCGCGGTGGCGCTGTGGCTGTGGTGGCGGCCCGAACCGCCGCCCGAGTGAGTGCGCCGCAGCGCGCGCGGCACAGCCGGTTCATGCCGGTGTGGCTATACTCGGCGCATGAGCACATCGTCCTCTTCTCCGATCCGTCTCGTTCTCTCCGCCGCTGCGTTGCTGGCCCTGGCCGGCTGCGGCAACAAGGGGCCGCTGGTGATGCCGCAGAAGCCGGTCCCGGTGGAAGCCGCGCCCGCCACGCCCGCGCCCGACGCGACGCCGCCGGCGACCACCGATCCCGCCGGGCAGGCGCAGCCGGTGGACGGGCAGCGCCCGCCGGCCAACGACACCACCATGCCCACCAATGGGAATGAGTGAGGCCCGCCACGACACGCGCCTGCGTTTCAGCAAGATGCAGGGCGCGGGCAACGATTTCGTGGTGCTCGACCTGCGCGACGGCTCCCCGCCGCCGGACGCCGCACTGGCGGTCCGCCTGGCCGACCGCCACTTCGGCGTCGGCTGCGACCAGATCCTGACCATCGAACCGCCGCGCGATGCCGCGGCGGTCGCCAGCTATCGCATCTGGAACACCGACGGTAGCGCCGCCGGGCAATGCGGCAACGGTGCGCGCTGCGTGGCCGCCTGGCTGGTACGCGACGGCAGTGCCAGCGGCGCGGACTTCGTGATCGAAAGCCCCGCCGGCAGCCACCACATCACCCGCAGTGCCGACGGTGAATTCGCCGTGGCGATGGGCGTGCCGCGGTTCGCGCCGGAAGACGTGCCGCTGGTCGGCTTTCCGCGCGCGCGCGACGAGTACGTGTTGCCGCTGCAGGGCGGAAGCGTGCGCTTCGGCGCGGTGTCGATGGGCAACCCGCACGCGGTGCTGGAAGTGGGCCTGGTCGATGCGGCGCCGGTGGAGCGCCTGGGTCCGTTGCTGCAGCAGCACGCCTCGTTCCCTGATTCGGTCAACGTCGGCTTCGTGCAGGTGATCGACCGTGGCCACCTGCGCCTGCGCGTGTACGAGCGCGGCGTCGGCGAGACGCTGGCCTGCGGCAGCGGCGCCTGCGCGGCGGCGGCGGTGATGATGCAGCGCGGACGGGTCGAGCGCGACGTACGCGTCAGCCTGCCTGGCGGCGAACTGCGCGTGCAGTGGCCGGACGACGCCGCACCGGTGGTGATGTCCGGGCCGGCGACGTTCGTCTTCGATGGAGAATGGATCCGATGAGCGACAGCCACGACAAGCTCGGTGCACATGAGGTGGCGGCGTGGTTGCGGCGCCATCCTGGCTTCCTGAAACAGTTTCCCGATCTGGCGCTGACCCTGGTGGTGCCACGCGACGACGGCCCCACCGCGTCGCTGGCCAGCTACCAGTTGGAAGTGCTGCGCGACAAGAACCGCGAACTGTCGCGGCGGCTGGCCGACCTGGCCGCCAATGCCCAGGTCAACGAACGGCTGGCGGTGCGCACCCATCAGTTGACCCTGGCGCTGATGCGCCAGCGCAGCGCGGCCGACAGCGTGCGCGCGATGGCGGCCTCGCTGCAGGAGGATTTCCAGGGCGACCTGGTCAGCATCGTGCTGCTGCAGCCCTTGCCCGGCCTGGAGCAGGCACCGTGGCTGCAGGTGCTGGCGGCCGACGATCCGCGGCTGGCGCCGTTCCGCGATTGCCTCAAGGATGGCGAGCCGATCTGCGGCCGCCTGCAACCGGAAAAGCAGGCGCTGCTGTACGGCGAGCGCGTGGACGAGGTGCAATCCACCGCGCTGCTGCCGCTGCCCGGCCTGGGCCTGATCGCGGTCGGCAGCCGCGACCCGAACCGGTTCTATCCCGGCATGGGCACCTTGTTCCTGCGCATGATGGGCGAGGCGCTGGCGGTGGCGTTGCAGCGATGAGTGGGGCCGGGACTCGGGACTCGGGACCCGGGACCCGGGACAGCGTCGGTGCCGGCGCTGCCGATCGTCAGGCCGGGCAGGGCACTACCGGCACCGCAAGCGAGGCCGCTTCTTCCGGATCCCAGGTCCCGAGTCCCGAGTCCCGGTTCCTCGCCTACCTGCAGGTCGAGCGGCGCATGTCCGCGCATACCCTGGACGCGTATCGGCGCGACCTGGCAGCGCTGGAGGCGTGGGCGGCAGCCAACCTGCTCGGCGAACCGGCCGCGCTCGATGCCGCGCAACTGCGCAACTTCATCGCCGCCGAGCACCGTCGCGGGCTGTCGCCCAAGAGCCTGCAACGGCGGTTGTCGGCGTGCCGCAGCTTCTACGCGTGGCTGCTCAAGCACGGACATGTCGCCGTCAGCCCGGCCGCGGCACTGCGCGCACCGAAGGCACCACGCAAGCTGCCGCAGGTGCTCGACGCCGACGAGGCGGTGCGCCTGGTCGAAGTGCCGACCGATGCGCCGCTGGGCCTGCGCGACCGCGCGCTGCTGGAGCTGTTCTATTCCTCCGGCCTGCGCCTGAGCGAGCTGTGCGCGTTGCGCTGGCGCGATCTGGATTTCGTCGCCGGCATGGTCAGCGTGCTGGGCAAGGGCAACAAGCAGCGGCTGGTGCCGGTCGGCTCGCATGCGCGCACCGCGCTGCTGGCGTGGCGCGAGGAAAGCAAAGGCGAGGCCGCCGCGCCGGTGTTCCCGGGCCGCGGCGGGGCGCCGATCGGCGCGCGTGCAGTGCAGATCCGGATCAAGCAACTGGCCGGGCGTCAGGGCCTGTTCAAGCACGTGCATCCGCACATGCTGCGGCACAGTTTCGCCAGCCACATCCTGGAATCCTCGGGCGACCTGCGCGGCGTGCAGGAACTGCTCGGCCATGCCGACATCGCCACCACGCAGATCTACACGCATCTGGACTTCCAGCACCTGGCCAAGGTCTACGACGCGGCGCACCCGCGGGCCAAGCGCAAGTCCTGATCGCGGAATCGCGGTCGCACGGCCGCTGCCGCACCCGCGCTTGTTCTGGATCAAGGCGCGCCGGCGCACGCAGGACGACACTGCCCTCCCACGTCGCGAGGGCTCCCCGATGGCCAAACCCTTCCCGCTGGCGCCGCGCCATCCCGAACGGCTGTGCTGGGGCTGCGATCGCTATTGCGCCGCGTACGACCTGGCCTGCGGCAACGGCGCCGGGCGCACCCTGCACCCGATCGAAACCCAGGGCGAGGACTGGCACGTCGCGTGGGGCATCGCCGCCGATCCGGCACGGCCGGCGCACGCCCAGCTGGGCGACGACCCGTTCGCGCACGGCGACGCTTGAACCGCGCGCCGCCAGCCCCCACACCTGAGTCATCGCTCCGGAGGCCGCATGGACCCCAGTCAGAACCCCAATGTTTTCCACGCCACCACGATCCTGTCGGTGCGCCGCGATGGCCGCGTCGCCGTGGCCGGCGACGGCCAGGTGACCCTGGGCCACACCGTGATGAAGGGCAACGCGCGCAAGGTGCGCCGGCTCGGCCGCGAGGGCCAGGTGCTGGCCGGCTTCGCCGGCGCCGCCGCCGATGCGTTCACCCTGTTCGAACTGTTCGAGGCCAAGCTGGAGAAGCACGGCCAGCTGACCCGCGCCGCGGTGGAACTGGCCAAGGATTGGCGCACCGAGCGCCGCCTCGGCAAGCTCGAGGCGCTGCTGGCAGTGGCCGACAAGGAGACCTCGCTGATCATCAGCGGCACCGGCGATGTGATCGAGCCGGAGGACGGCATCATCGCCATCGGCTCCGGCGGTTCCTACGCGCTGTCGGCGGCGCGCGCGCTGCTCGGCCACACCACGCTGGACGCGCGCACCATCGCCACCGAAGCGCTGAACATCGCCGGCGACATCTGCATCTACACCAATCGCAACGTGGTGGTCGAAGAGCTGTGATTCGGGAGTCGGGAGTGGGGATTCGCTGAGCGACTCCCTCCCGGTCTCCGGCCACGCATCGATCATTCCTCCTCCGCTTTTACGAATCCCCAATCCCCAATGCCCAATCCCGACACTTCCACCATGACCCCGCGCGAGATCGTGCAGGAGCTGGACCGCCACATCGTCGGCCAGCACGAGGCCAAGCGCGCGGTGGCGATCGCGCTGCGCAACCGCTGGCGGCGCATGCAGTTGCCCGACGCGCTGCGCAACGAAGTGATGCCGAAGAACATCCTGATGATCGGCCCCACCGGCGTCGGCAAGACCGAGATCGCGCGGCGCCTGGCGACGCTGGCCAACGCGCCCTTCGTCAAGGTCGAGGCGACCCGCTTCACCGAGGTCGGCTACGTCGGCAAGGACGTGGAGCAGATCGTGCGCGACCTGGCCGACACCGCGGTCAAGCTGTACCGCGAGCAGGCCAAGACCCGCGTGCGCACGCAGGCCGAGGAGCGTGCCGAGGACCGCATCCTGGATGCGCTGCTGCCGCGGCGCAGCGCCGGCATCGGCTTCGATCCGGAAGCCGCGCGCAACGAACCCTCGGCGCAGGACAACGACACCCGCAGCAAGTTCCGACGCATGCTGCGCGCAGGCGAGCTGGACGAGCGCGAGATCGAGCTGGATGTCGCGGTCAACGTCAGCATGGACATCATGACCCCGCCGGGCATGGAGGAAATGGGCCAGCAACTGCGGCAGATGTTCTCCAACCTGGGCGGCGGCAAGTCGCAGTCGCGCAAGCTGACCATCAAGGCCGCGCGGCCGCTGCTGATCGAGGAAGAGGCCGGCAAGCTGGTCAACGAGGACGATGTCCGCGCCGCGGCGATCGAAGCCTGCGAACAGCACGGCATCGTGTTCATCGACGAGATCGACAAGGTGGCCAAGCGCAGCGAGGCCGGCGCCACCGGCGGCGACGTCTCGCGCGAGGGCGTGCAGCGCGACCTGCTGCCGCTGGTGGAAGGGTCCAACGTCAGCACCAAGTACGGCACGGTCAAGACCGACCACATCCTGTTCATCGCCTCCGGCGCGTTCCACCTGGCCAAGCCCAGCGACCTGATCCCGGAGCTGCAGGGCCGTTTCCCGATCCGGGTGGAGCTGTCGGCGCTGTCGAAGGACGACTTCATCCGCATCCTCACCGAGCCGAAGGCGGCGCTGACCAAGCAGTACGAGGCGCTGTTGCTGACCGAGGGCGTGAGCCTGCGCTTCACCGACGACGCCATCGCGCGCCTGGCGGAGATCGCCTTCCTGGTCAACGAGCGCCAGGAAAACATCGGTGCGCGGCGCCTGCACACGGTGCTCGAGCGCCTGCTCGACACGCTGAGCTACGAAGCCCCGGACCGCGACGGGCAGAGCGTCACCGTGGACGCGGCGTATGTCGACGCGCACCTGGGCGAGCTGGTGCAGGATCCGGATCTGAGCCGGTACATCCTGTAACGCCAGCGCGATCTAAAGCGGCAGGCGCCTTACCTGCGCCTGCCGCTGTGCACCTGATCCCTACGTCGCGCCTACATCGCGCGCGTCGTAGGAGCGGCTTCAGCCGCGACCAAGCCTTCCCTGTAACGCCTCGTCGCGGCTGAAGCCGCTCCTACAAGACGCGGCTCCGCCGCGTAGGCCCGCCGCAAAACCGCGCAGCGCGTGCGTCACCTGCCCGCACCCGGCCAACTCAATACAGCGGCGTTCCCGCCTTGTACGCGGCCACGAACGACTGCCAGTCCAGTTGTACCTGCGCGGCGTAGTCGAACGCGAACTGGCGCAGTTCCGATTTCAGGCCGCTCTTGCTGGTGACCGCCTGATCGATCTGCTTGTCGATGCTGTAGGGCACCACGTTCGGGTCGTAGTCCTGGTCGGCCAGCGCGTGCGCCGAGGCCAGGGCCTGGCCCAGGTAGTTGGCGGCGGTGGCGAGCTTGCCGGCGCTGTCCAGCGCGGTCGGGTCCAGGTCCTGCTGGAATGGCGACTTCTCGTGCACATAGAACGGCGTGCCGTTGACGCTGGCGTAGCCGACCAGCACGTCGGCGTCGATGGTCTGCGCCTTGGCGGTGCGCGCGACCCGTGCGCCCTCGTTGTTGTCGTAGGTGGAGGCCGGCATCTGCGACGGCGCGGCCACCGCGACCACGCTGGCCGCTTCCTGCTTCCATTCCAGGATCACGTCGTCGCTGGTCGACGCGCTCGGGCCTTCGATCAGCACGTACAGGCGCAGGCGGCCGAGGCTGCCGGTGCCCGAGCCCAGCTTCTGGCGCACGTCCTTGATGCTGTAGTAGCTGGCCGCATAGCGCTTGGACGCGGCGATCGAGCCGATGTAGCCGTTCATCGCCGTGGCCACCGCCGAGGCGGTGCCGGCGTCCACCGCGACCAGGTTGTCCAGGTCCTGGAACTGGCGCTTGCCGCCGCTGACCACCGTGTACTTGGACAGCAGGCTGCTGCGGCTCTTGCCGTCGGCGCCGTCGATGATCTTGGCCACCGCGCCGCTGGTGTTGCGCTTGCTCAACTGGAAGCTTGCTTCGGCGTCGCTGCCGCGGAAATCGGCGATCTTGTCCAGGTAGGCGCCGACCATGGTGTCGATGGCGTCGCCGATGTCGCTGTCGGACAGGCCGTTGTCGCGTCCGGCCAGGACCATGCTCGCGGCCAGCCGGCGCAGGTCCCACACGTACTGGCCGAGGTGGCCTTCGTCGAAGTCGGCGACCTTGAACACCGCTTTGCCGCTGCTGTCGCGTGCCGCATCGAAGTTGCCGATGTGGGTGTCGCCGCCGAGCCAGGTGTAGCCGGTCTGCGGCGAGGTCCACAGCGAACCCGGCAGGGTCGTCATGTCCTGATAGAAAATGTGGTCGGTGCCGCGGTAGAAGGCGTAGGCGCTGGTGGCCATGGTCGCCATCTTGGTGTCCAGCTCGGCGCGCTGCGCGGCGTAGGGATGGTTGTAGTCGTGGATCTGCTGCACTACCCAGGCGTCGCGCTTGCTTGCCGCGGTCGCGCATCCGGCGCAGGCGGCAAGGGTCAGGCCGATCAGCAGCAACTGCGGCAGGCGGGTGGACATCGCAGGTCTCCAGGCGCGGACGAAGGAACCGGCAGTCGACCACGCCGGCATTGCACGCAGATGAACCATCGCAGCTTAGAAGTAGCGCAGCCAGGCCAGGTCGCGGCGCCGCGCCTTCAGCCGCGCGAATGCGGCGGTGGGCCAGTACAGGGCCAGGCCAAGCAAGGCGGCGATGGCCCACAGCGCGGCCACGCTGTCCACGCCGAACAGATCGCCCTGGTTGGTGCCCCACAGCGCCACCGCGGCCAGGTAGACGAGCTTCAGCACGTACAGGTGCAGCAGGTAGAAGAACATCGGCGCCGCGCCGATCGCCGCCAATGGCGCCAGGGCGCGAGCGACCGCGGGGTGTTCGTACAGCCGCAGCAACAGCAGGCCCACGCCCAGGGTCAGTAGCAGGAACTGCAGCGACGGCGGGTACTTGGTGACGTTGAAGAAGCTCATCGCGGTATGCGCGAGGTCGTCCTGCACCTGCCAGGGCGCATCGCCGTAGCCGTTGTGCCAGCGCAGCAGGTGGAACACGGCCAGCGCGCCCAGCCCCCAGGCCAGCAGGCGCTGCTGGCGTTGCGCCGGGTCGGTGGCGGTGCCGTACCAGGGGCCGGCGGCGTAGCCAAGCGCGATCACCCCGATCCACGGCAGCACCGGGTAGGAGGTGCGCAGGCGCAGCTCGCCCAGTTCCAGCCAGCGCCGGTCGTGCAGCACCGCCCAGACTGCCGCGAGCGGGCCGTCGCCCTGTACCTGCACATCGTCCAGCAGGTGGTGGCCGGCGACCAGCGCCGCGCCCAGCAGGGCCAGTGCCGGCCGCGGCAGCCACAGCAGCGCGGCCAGGGCGAGCATGCTCAGGCCGATCGCCCAGATCACCTGCAGGTACAGCGTCTGCGGCGGAAAGGCGCCGCTCCAGGCCAGGTTGACCAGGGTCAGCTCCAGCACGATCAGGAACAGGCCGCGCTTGAGCAGGAAGCCGGCGGCCGCCGCGCGTCCATCGGCCTGCCGGGACGCGTACAGCCAGGCCGACAGGCCGGTCAGGAACACGAACACCGGCGCGCACAGGTGGGCGAGGGTGCGCGCGACGAACAGCGCCGGCGCCGTGCCTTCCACCTCCATCGGGTCGCCGACCGGGTGGTGCAGGTAGAAGGTCTCGCGCACGTGGTCGAGCAGCATCAGCAGCATCACCGTGCCGCGCAGCAGGTCGATCGAGGCTAGCCGCGCGGCCGGCGTTGCGGAAACGGCGAGGGAAGTGGGCGAAGCGAGGGCAACAGACGGCATGCGGTGCGATCGGCGTTGATTTTGAAACAATATAACACTCGAGTGGCAGAGCCATTCCCGGCGCGACTGGCGTGGGGGCTCAGGCCATGGCAGCGCAGGGCTGCCGGCGCTGCGGCGGCATGCTTGAGTGGGGCAGGTTGATGCGCCTGGTGGGGGGCGGCGGTCGGCGTCGCCTGGTTTGCCTGCGGGCCTGACGGCGGCGGCGTGGTGCTCGGTGCGCCGCGCCGGCGCCCGCGGCGGGCCGCTCAGTCCTCGCCGATGTCCTCGTTCCACACGTCCGGGTGCGCGGCGATGAAGCCGCCGAGCAGGTCGATGCATTCCTGGCTGTGCAGGTCGATGACCTCCACGCCGCTCTCGCGCAGCCAGTCGATGCCGCCCTGGAAGGTCACCGATTCGCCCACTACCACCGTGCCGATGTTGAACTGCCGCACCAGGCCGCTGCAGTACCAGCACGGCGCCAGGGTGGTGACCATGATGGTGTCGCGGTAGCGGCGCTGGCGCCCGGCCTTGCGGAAGGCGTCGGTCTCGCCGTGCACCGACGGGTCGCCTTCCTGCACGCGGCGGTTGTGGCCGCAGCCGAGCAGGCGGCCGTCGCGGTGGTACAGGGCGGCGCCGATCGGGATGCCGCCCTCGGCCAGGCCCTGGCGGGCTTCGGCGATGGCGGTGTCGAGCAGGGCGCGGTAGTCGGGCGTGGTCAGCATGGGATGGCCGGGGTGAGGGATGACCGGCAGTCTGGCGCAGGCGGCGGGCGGCTGTCATCCCGGGCGGCGCTTCACCGGCACGGAGCGGCCGGCGGTGCGATAATCCCGGCATGAGCGAATCCCCCTACAAATCCGGCACCACCCATTTCGGCTTCCGCGACGTCGCCGCCAAGGACAAGCAGAAGCTGGTCGGCGAGGTCTTCACTTCGGTCGCCGGCAACTACGACATGATGAACGACCTGATGAGCATGGGCATCCATCGGGTCTGGAAGCGCTATTTCGTCGCCACCGCGCAGGTCAAGCCGGGCGACCGCGTGCTCGACCTGGCTGGCGGCACCGGCGACATCGCCGCGCTGCTGAAGGACCGGGTCGGCGCCGATGGCGAGATCGTGCTGGGCGACATCAACGCCGGCATGCTCTCGGTGGGCCGCGACCGCCTCACCAACCGCGGCCTGGTCGCGGGCCTGGACTACGTGCAGTGCAACGCCGAGGCGCTGCCGTTCCCGGACCAGAGCTTCGACCTGGTGACCATCGCCTTCGGCCTGCGCAACGTCACCGACAAGGACGCCGCGCTACGCGAGATGTACCGCGTGCTCAAGGTCGGCGGCCAGGCGCGGGTGCTCGAGTTCTCCGAAGTCACCGCCGACTGGTTCAAGCCGCTGTACGACTTCCATTCGTTCAAGGTGCTGCCGCGCCTGGGCCAACTGTTCGCCAAGGACGCCGACAGCTACCAGTACCTGGCCGAGAGCATCCGCAAGCATCCGCCGCAGGACGCGCTGAAGGCGATGATGGAAGAAGCCGGCTTCGCCCGCAGCCACTACAAGAATCTCACCGGCGGGATCGTGGCGATCCATTCGGGCTACAAGATCTGAGTGAAGCCGGGATTCGGGAATCGGGATTGGGGATTCGCAATAGCGGGCGATCGGTTGCTGACCGATCGCGGCGCTGGGTAGTCCTTGTGGGAGGGACTTCAGTCCCGACGCGCGGTCCGGCGATGCCGGCGCAAGCATTCGCCGCAGGACGCGAAGGCAAGGATGGAAGAAGCCGGCTTCGCCCGCAGCCACTACAGGAACCTTGCCGGCGGCATCGTGGCGATCCACTCGGCTACAAGATCTGAGTGGAGCCGGGATTCGGGAATCGGGATTGGGGATTCGTAAGCGCGCCGGCTGTTCGCTGCTGCGAATCCCCAATCCCCAATCCCCAATCCCCGCTTCGATTGGGGATTCGGGATTCGTCAACGTGCGCCGCACTGCCGTTGCGAATCCCCACTCCCGAATCCCCAATCCCGGCCTTCCGGTAAACTTCCGGTTTCCCCGAACCGGTGCTGTCTGCCATGCGTTCCCCGTTCCTGTTGTTGTCCCTGGCCGCGGTGATCGCGTCCGGGTGTTCCCGTGAAGCGTCCGCGCCCGATGCGGCCGCACCTGCCGCCAAGCCGGCGCCCGCCGCGGCCAAGCCGGCCGATCGCAGCCACGACGAGACCTCCTACGCCGAGCCGTCCAAGGTCGTGATCAAGGACCTGGCGCTGGATCTGAAGCTGGATTTCGACAGCAAGCAGATCGGTGGCACCGCCACCTACACGCTGGACTGGAAGGACAAGAGCGCCAAGCAACTGGTGCTGGATACCCGCGACCTGACCATCGAGAAGGTGCAGGCCGACGACGGCAAGGGCCAGGGCGCGCCGCTGCAGTACGCGCTGGCGCCGGCCGACAAGATCTACGGCAGCAAGCTGACCATCGAGGCGCCGACGCAGCCGCAGAAGATCAGCATCACCTACCACACCGCACCGACCGCCTCGGGCCTGCAGTGGCTGGAGCCGTCGATGACCGAGGGCAAGAAGCTGCCTTTCATGTTCAGTCAGTCGCAGGCGATCCACGCGCGTTCGTGGGTGCCGCTGCAGGACACCCCGAGCGTGCGCTTCACCTACAGCGCGCACGTAGTCTCGCGTCCGGACGTGATGGTGCTGATGAGCGCCGACAACGATCCCAAGGCGGTGCGCAACGGCGACTACCGCTTCAAGATGCCGCAGCCGATCCCGTCCTACCTGCTGGCCATCGCTGCCGGCGACCTGGTGTTCAAGCCGATCTCGGCGCGCTCGGGCGTGTGGGCCGAGCCGGCGATGGTCGACAAGGCGGCCAAGGAGTTCGAGGACACCGAGAAGATGATCGTGGCCGCCGAGACGCTGTACGGTCCGTACCGCTGGGGCCGCTACGACATGCTGGTGCTGCCGCCGTCGTTCCCGTTCGGCGGCATGGAGAATCCGCGCCTGACCTTCGCCACGCCGACGGTGATCGTCGGCGACAAGTCGCTGGTGTCGCTGATCGCGCACGAGCTGGCGCATAGCTGGTCCGGCAACCTGGTGACCAACGCCAGCTGGAAGGACATCTGGCTCAACGAGGGCTTCACCACCTACGTGCAGGCGCGCATCACCGAGGCGCTGTACGGCCCCGAAGCGGCGGAGATGGAGCGGGAGATCGACCAGACCGACCTGCTGGCCGAACTGAAGGGCATGAGCCCGGCCGACCAGGCGCTGGCGTTGCCGGCGCTGACCGAGCGCGATCCGGACGAGGCGTTGAGCCAGGTCGCCTACGTCAAGGGCGCGTGGTTCTTGCAGTTCCTGGAGCAGCGCTTCGGCCGCGACACCTTCGATCCGTTCCTGCGCGGCTGGTTCGACGACCACGCGTTCCAGAGCGCCAACACCGACCAGTTCGTCGCGTACCTGAAGACCCACCTGCTGGCCAAGAAGCCCGACGCGGTGACCGCGCAGGAACTGCATGCGTGGCTGGACGAGCCGGGCATCCCGGCGTTCGCGCAGAAGGCGCGCTCGCGCAACTTCGCCATGGTCGATACCGCGCGCATCGCCTGGACCGGCAGCGGCACCCTGCCGGGCAAGCAGGTCACCGATGCCTGGAGCACCCAGGAGTGGACGCGCTTCCTCAGCGGCCTGGGCGAGAAGCTGACGCCGGCGCAGCTCAAGCAGCTCGACGACGCCTACCACTTCACCGGCACCGCCAACGGCGAAATCGCCATGCGCTGGTATCCGCTGGCGATCCGCAGCGGCTACGTGGACGCGCGCCCGGCTGCCAGCGAGTTCATCGCCCGCGTCGGCCGCCGCAAGCTGATTCTGCCGATCTACGCCGAACTGGTGAAGACCCCGGACGGGTTGGCCTTCGCCGAGGAGGTGTTCGCCAAGGCCAAGCCGGGCTACCACCCGATCACCACGGTGTCGGTGCAGGAGATGCTGAACAAGGCCAAGGCCGGCAGCACCGCACACTGACGCGCGCCGCCACCTGGAAAGACCGCGCACACGGCGCCGGGAGCGATCCCGGCGCCGTGTGCGTATGTGCGGCCGGCCTGTTGCGGTGAGTGTGCTGTGCGGGGCGGAGGCGAATGCTTCGGCGGCGCTTGGTCGCGCGCGTTGCACGATGTCGCCCTGCGCGCCGTCGCATGCGCTGCCTGCATGAAGCGCGTGCCTGTCCCATCGTGCTTAACTTTTTCCACACGCGCCGTCGCGGGCGTGCACGACCCGCTGCCACGCATTCGCGATATCCTCGGCAGTCCCGATGGTCCTCGGTCCATGCGTGCATGACATCGTTCGCCACCGCCGCCCCGGTCGTCGCAGCAAGCGCCATCGCCCTGGCAGGACACTGCCATCGCCGATGCGAGCGGATCCGCTCGCGCCTGCGGAGGCAATGCCGAGATGACTGACGCTCACGCCCTGTCCGGCTCCTTGCTGGCCGAATTGCCCGATGCCCGCGGTGGCGAAATCTTCACCGAACTGCTGCGGCGCTCCGGCTGCCGCGTCGAGCGCATCGTCTCGCACGGGCAGACCACGCCGCAGGACGCGCCCTACCTGCAGGCGCACGACGAATGGGTGCTGCTGTTGCGCGGCAGCGCACGGGTGGCGCTGTGCGAGCGCGAGGTCGCGCTGGCGCCGGGCGACCATCTGTTCATCCCGGCCGATACGCCGCATTGGGTGACCTTCACCGATCCCGGGCAGCCGACCGTGTGGCTGGCGCTGCATCTCGGCGAAGCCGACGTGGTGGTGTGAGCGCATGACCGGTCCCGGCCTGCTGGTGTCGCCGTGCTGGTGCTGACCATGGCCTGGCTGCTGCTGCCCTTTGCCCTGCTGGTGGCGGCGGTGCTGATCGGCGTGCTGCTGGTGCTGCGCGATCCATTCCTGCTGGTGCGCCTGGAGAGCCTGCGCCAGCGCCGTGGCAGCGGACTGCAGCGGCGCCAGGCGCAGGTCGCCGGGCACACCTGGACCTACCTGGTGCGCGCGGCGACCGATCCCGCCGCGCCGACCCTGCTGCTGGTGCACGGCTTCACCGGCAGCAAGGAGAACTGGTTGCCGCTGGCGCGTGCGCTGGGCATGCGCTATCACCTGGTGATCCCGGATCTGCCCGGCTGGGCCGAGAGCCAGCGCATCGCCGGGCAGGACTACGGCTTCGTCGCGCAGGCCGAGCGCGTGGCGGCGTTCGCCACGCAGTGCGCGCGTCGTGCCGGCAGCGAATGCGTGCTGCTCGGACATTCGATGGGTGGCGGCATCGCCGCGCTGGCCGCGGCGCGCCATCCGGCGGTGTTCGACCGGGTCGGCCTGTTCAACGCCGCCGGCGTGCGCTTCGCCGACAACGCGTTCGGCCAGGCGGTGCTGGACGGGCACAATCCGTTCGCGGTGCACGATGCGGCGTCGTTGCAGCGCTATATCGACACCGTGTTCCTGCTCGAGCGCGCCAAGCCGCGCATCCCGCGCTGGGCGGTGCCGGCGGTGGTGGCCTGGCGCCGCCGCGAGGCCGCGTTCGAACAGCAGGTGCTGGCGCGCATCGGCCGCGGCGAGGAGGCGTTCCTGCCGTTCGAGGAAGCCGCGCACATCCGCCAGCCGGCGCTGCTGCTGAGTTGTGTGCAGGACGCGGTGATCGACGCCAGCGCGCTGGCGCTGTACGCGCAACGCCTGCCGCAGGCGATCCAGGTGCTGCTGGACGGCAGCGGCCACATGTCCATCGTCGAGAAGCCGGCCGAGGTCGCGCAGGCCATCGACACCCTGATCCAACGAGGAACCCCACGATGAAACGCATCCTGCTCGGCGCGCTGTGCGCCGTCGCCCTGGCCGCTTGCGGCGATCACGAGGCCGAACGCAAGGCGCAGGCCGCGGCCGAAGCGCAGGCCAAGGCGCAGGCCGCCGACGACCTGGCCAAGCAATACGATGCCGCGGTGAAGTCGGGCAATTGGGACCTGGCACGGATCCACGGCGCGGCGCTGCTGCAGCAGTATCCCGGGTCGGACGCGGCCGAGCGCATCCAGCCCGGCTACGCCGAGGTCAAGGCCAAGGGCGAGGCGGCGCGCGAGCTGCGCCGCATGCAGGCCGCCTGGCAGTACTCGCAGGTGCCGGCCGGCAAGGGCGTGCAGCGCTCGGCGATGCTGTACAGCCGCGACAAGGTCGACGTGGACGGCAGCGGGCCCAAGCCGGTGCAACTGGTGTTCCGCGACCACCCGGAATGGAAGCGCAGCGCTTACCTGGTGCTGCAGTCCGGCGATTTCCGCTGCGCCGGCGGCTGCAAGGTGGAACTGAAGGCCGACGACGCGCCGCCGCACGCGGCCGCGGCCTGGCGGCCCAAGACCGACGAGGCCATCGCCATGTTCATCAGCGACGACAAGGCGCTGTGGAAGCTGGCGCGCAAGACCACGGTGCTGCAGATCACCTTCCCGGTGAAGGCCGGCGGCACCCGCACCGCGGTGTTCGAGACCGGCGGCCTGGACGGTGCGCAGATGCCGGGCTGGGATTGAACGCGATGCATGCCGCCACGCCCCCGCCGGCCGAGGCGCTGTGCCAGGTGCGCCACTGGGTGTTCGACATGGACGGCACCCTGACCCGCGCCGTGCACGATTTCGCGCTGATCCGCCGCGAACTGCAGATCCCGCCGCAGGCCGACATCCTGCAGCACCTGGCGGCACTGCCGGACGCGCAGCGCACCAGCAAGCATGCCTGGCTGCTGGAGCACGAGCGCGTACTGGCCCAGGAGGCCACCGCGGCCAACGGCGCGCCGGCGCTGCTGCGCACCCTGCATGCGGCCGATTGCCGGCTGGCGGTGCTCACCCGCAATGCCCGCGAACTGGCGCAGCTGACCCTGGAAGAGATCGAGGTCGACGACCTGTTCGAGGAAGTGACCATCCTCGGCCGCGACGAGGCCCCGCCCAAGCCGCATCCGGGCGGCCTGCTGCAGCTGGCCGAACACTGGGGCGTGGCGCCGCAGGCGCTGGCGATGGTCGGCGACCACGCCTACGACTTGCAGTGCGGGCGCCACGCCGGTGCCACCACCGTGCTGCTGCACCCGGAGAACCCATGGCCGGCGCTGGCTGATCTGCATTTCGCCGATTGCGCCGCGCTGCTGGCGTGGTGGCAGGACCACGTCGGACCGCAGCCGCACTGATGCTGCACGCGGCGGCTGACGGCCGCCGCGTACTCACACCCAACCCGTACCGCATACCGGCGCATGCATGCCGAATGCACGCGCCTGTCGTGCGTCCCGCCGTGCGCCTGCACCTGTGCGGCAAGCGCACCGATGGCGCAGGGTGTGCCACCGGTGCGTGTGCCCACACTGCTCCAATCGCGATGCAATGGCGTGGCACAAAGTGTCACGTTCTCGGGACGCCTGCGACCGCGACGACGCGCGTCTCTGGGACGACAACCGACGTTGTGATCCGTACGTCAAGGGATGTTGCATCGCAGCGGTGCGATGGCATGGACGTTGCTCGTAGACACCCACGCTTCAGGTTCCGTGGCACACGCCGACCCAGGTGCAGCTGTCGCGGCTCTTCAACGAGGGGAGTAGAACGATGCACAGTCATTCACGTCGTACCCGGGCTTGTACGTTGCTCGCGCTGGCCACTGCGTTGGCGCTGGCGGGTTGCAAGAAGCAGGAAGAGGCCCCGGCACCAGCCGCACCGGCCGCCGCACAGCAACCGCCGGCCGCCGCGCCGGCCGCGGTCGCCGATACCGACAGCGAGTTCGCCACCAATGCCGCCAACCCCGACAACTGGGGTGGCATCGGTCGCGACTTCGGCCTGAACCGGCACAGCCCCTTGGCCGAGATCAATCGCGACAACGTCAAGAACCTGAAGATGTCGTGGGAGATGAAGACCGACGCCACCCGCGGTCACGAAGGCCAGCCGCTGGTGATCGGCAGCACCATGTACATGGTCAGCGCCTACCCGAACAACGTGTTCGCGATTGACCTGTCGCAGGAAGACAACGGCAAGGTGCTGTGGAAGTACACCCCGCAGCAGGACGAGCGCGCGGTGGCGGTGGCCTGCTGCGACACGGTCAACCGCGGCGCCTCCTATGCCGACGGCAAGCTGGTGTTCGGCAGCCTCAGCGGCGACGTGATCGCGCTCGATGCCAAGACCGGCAAGGAAGTGTGGAAGCAGAAGCTCGCCTATCCCGAGAAGGGCGAGACCATCACCATGGCCCCGATCATCGCCGACGGCAAGGTCGTGGCCGGCATCAGCGGCAACGAGTTCGGCGTGCGCGGCCGCGTCGCCGCGTATGCGCTGGCCGACGGCAAGCAGGCGTGGTCCTGCGAAGCCACCGGCACCGACAAGGACATCTGCCTCGGCCCGGACTTCAACAAGGCCAATCCGCAGCACGGCCAGCTCGGCGACCTCGGCCAGAAGACCTATCCGGACGAAGGCTGGAAGCGCGGCGGCGGTGCGGCGTGGGGCTGGTACAGCTACGACCCGAAACTCAAGCTGGTCTACTACGGCACCGGCAATCCCGGCCTGTGGAGCCCGTCGTACCGCTGCGGCAAGACCACGCAGAAGGAATGCGACAGCGGCGAGTACGACAACAAGTGGTCGATGACCCTGTTCGCCCGCAAGATCGATACCGGCGAAGCGGTGTGGGGTTACCAGAAGACTCCGTTCGACCAATGGGACTACGACGGCATCAACGAGCCGATCCTGGTGGACCTGACCATCGACGGCAAGCAGGTGCCCTCGGTGGTGCAGTTCGACCGCAACGGCTTCGCCTACGTGCTCGATCGCCGCGACGGCACGCTGCTGCGCGCCAACAAGTTCGTGCCGGCCAATTGGGCCGAGCGCATCGACATGAAGACCGGGCGCCCGGTCAAGGTCGCGGCGCATTCGCCGCTGGAACGCGGCCGCAAGGTCGAAGCGTTCCCGTCGGCGATGGGCGGCAAGGACCAGCAGCCGTGCTCGGTGGATCCGGCCAACTCGGCGGTGTTCTTCTGCGGCACCAACAACTGGCACATGGAGCTGGACCCGCAGGAGCGCGGCAACACCATGATGGGCCTGCCGTACGTGTTCGCCAACGTGATGATGAAGCCGAACGAGCCGGGCGCGCTGGGCATCGTCAAGGCGTTCGACGTGGTCGAAGGCAAGTCCAAGTGGGAGATCAAGGAGAAGTTCCCGGTGTGGAGCGGTACCCTGGTCACCGACGGCGGGCTGGTGTTCTACGGCACGCTCGACGGCTGGTTCCGCGCCGTGGACAAGGACACCGGCAAGAAGCTGTGGGAGACCAAGCTGCCCTCGGGCATCATCGGCAACCCGATCGCCTACAAGGCCAACGGCCACCAGTACGTGGCGGTGTTCTCGGGCATCGGCGGCTGGATCGGCCTGCCGGTCGCTGCCGGTCTGGATCCGGGCGATCCGTACGGCGCGCTGGGTGCCGCCGGCCTGGCCTTCAGCAATGGCTTCGACAAGATCCCGTTGGGCGGCATGGTGCACACCTTCCGCATCGACGGCGCCGGCAAGACCGTCACGCCTACCGCGACCGCCACGGCGGCTGCCGGCGGCGGTAGCGCGGCAGTCGCCGCCAAGACGGTGCGATGAGCCGGCGGCGCCGCGTCCAGGGTACGAGCGGGTGCCGCATGGCGCCCGGCTCGTGGCGCCTGCCTGCGGGCGCGCGCGCCGTGTTGCTGTTGTGCAGCCTCGGACTCGTCGCCGCAGGTTGCACGCGCGAGCCGTCGTCCGCGACGGCTCGCGCTCCTGCTGCCCCAGCCGCCACTGCTGCCCCAGCCGCCACTGCGGCGCCGGCCTCCGCCGCGCCTGCCGCCACGCTGCCGGCCAATGCACCGGTGCTGCGGGTTTGCGCCGATCCCGGCAACATGCCGTTGTCCGATCGCGCAGGCGAGGGGTTCCAGAACAAGATCGCGCAGGTGGTGGCCGCGGAGATGGGCCGGCGCCTGGAGTACGAATGGCGCAGCTATTACCAGCGCGGCCTGGCGCGCAGCACGATCAACGCCGGGCGTTGCGACGTGCTGATGGACATGAACAGCGATTTCGAGATGGGCCTGCCCACGCGCCCGCTGTATCGCTCCACCTATGTGCTGGTCACCCGCAAGGGCCTGGCACTGCGCCCGGCCTCGCTGGACGATCCGGCGTTGAAGAAACTCAAGGTCGGCGTGTTCCAGAGTTCGCCGGCGCGGCAGGCGCTGTTCGACCATGGCGTGCAGGGCGAGGTGCAGTACCTGTTCTACGACTCGGCCAGCGCGCCGCAGGAGCATCCCGGCAAGCTCGCCGAGCAGGTCGCCGCCGGCAAGCTCGATGCCGCCGAATCCTGGGGCCCCGTGGCCGGCTACTACGCCGCGCGCGGCGGCCTCGGCGTGGTGCCGTTGAACGTCATCGACAACGAGGTGCTGGAGTATTCGATGGCGTGGGCGGTGTCGCGCAAGAACGCGGCACTGCGCGATGCGCTGAATGAGGCGATGCAGCGCAGCGCCGGCAAGATCGACGCGATCCTGCGCGACTACCACGTGCCGCTGGTGGCCTGCGCCGATTGCATCGTCGCCGGCGACCTGCGCTCGCACGGCCCCTATGCGGCGCCCGCCGACCAGGACGACACGCCGAGCGCGCAGGCCTCGTCGGACATGCTGGCGCAACTGCAGTTGCGCATCGCCGGCGGTGCCGATCCCAACGAGGAACTGGCGCACGCGCTGGATGCCGGCGACGGCGTGCGCGTGGCCTGGCTGCTGCGCCATGGCGCCAGCGCCGACAAACCCAACCTGCTCGGCGAGCCGCCGCTGCAGCAGGCGATCCGCAACCAGGCGCCACTGCTGGTCGGCGAGCTGCTGGCGGCCGGTGCCAAGGTCGAAAGCCACGACAGCAGTGGCTGGACGCCGCTGATGAAGGCGGCCTGGTCCAACGACGGCAAGAGCGCCGCGCAGTTGCTGGCGCATGGCGCCAAGGTCGATGCGGTGTCCACCGATGGCTGGACGCCGCTGGACCTGGCGATCTCCTACGCCGATGCCGACCTGGTGCAGGCATTGCTCGACGCTGGCGCCAGCGTGCGTCGCGCCAACCCGGCCGGCTTCACTCCGGTGATGTTCGCGGTGGCGCGCAACGATCCGAAGATCCTCGACCTGCTGCTCAAGCGCGGCGCCGACGCCGACCGTGCGAACCGCGCCGGCGTCACGCCGTTGATGCTGGCCGCCGCGGCCGGGCGCGAGGACAGCGCCCGGCGCCTGCTCGCCGCCGGCGCCAGCGCCGATACGCGCGATGCCGATGGCAAGACCCCGGCGGCGCTGGCCCAGCAGCGCGGCAATGCCGAACTCGCCCACCTGCTGACGGAGGCCCAGCACAGACGCACGCAATGACCGCTTCCTGTCGTCCCGCACATGCCGCTCGCGCGGCCTGCTCTTCCCATCGTGCATTCCGCAAAGGTGTTGTCCCCATGCGTCCTGCTTCCATCCGTCGTCGCGCCGTCTCCGCGCTGCTGCCCCTGTCCCTGTTCGCCTCGCTCCTGCTGCTGGCCGCCTGCGGCAAGCAGGAAACGCCACCCGCGCCGGCGGCCACGCCTGCACCGGCCGCGCCTGCCGCGGCCTCCGCACCGGCGGCAGCCGCGCCCGCGCCCGCCGCCGCCGCACCGGCACCCGCTGCGGCGGTGACGCCGATTCCGAAGGGGCCGCCGGTCAAGGTCACCCCGGAGCTGGTCGCCGAAGGCAAGGCGATCTTCAACTCCGCCGGCTGCACCGCCTGCCACGGCGGCACCGGTGGTGGTGGCATGTGCCCGCCGCTGACCAACGATATCTGGGTGTATGGCAACGATGACGACACCTTGCGCGCGCTGATCACCGAAGGCACCGCCGGCATGACCGCGCACGGCAAGACCCGGATCGGCCACGAGAAGGTGGTCGGGCAGATGCCGCCGTTCGGGCCGGTGCTCAAGCCGGGCGATACCGAGAAGCTGCTGGCCTTCATCCATTCCATCAACAAGACGGCAGGCGCCACGCAATGAGGAACGCGTGGCGTCTGTCCGCCGTCGTCGCGCTGTCGCTGTTCGCCGCGGCCTGCCAGCGCACGTCGGCACCGGCCGCAGGCAACGATGCCGCGGCGCCCGCGCCTGCGACCAGCGCCGCGGCCCTGGCCTACGTGCCGAACCAGCGCAGCGGCACCATCTCGGTGATTGACACCGGCAGCGATCGCGTGGTGCGCACGCTGTCGGCGCAGGGCCAGCTCGGCAAGCGTCTGCAGCAGGTGGTGCCGGGACCGGCCGGGCATCTGTACGTCATCGACGCGCAGGGTCATCGCCTGCTGGAACTGGATACCGTGCAGGACCGCGTGCTGCGCAGCGTCGACATCGGCGAGAACGCCGAAGGCGTCGCCGTGGCGCCGGATGGCCGCCAGCTGGCGGTGTGCGTGGAAGGGCAGAACCAGGTGATGCTGATCGATCCGGCCAGTTTCGCGATCGGCGCGCACATCGCCACCCGCGGCCAGGCCCCGGAACATTGCGTCTACACCCCGGACGGCGCGCTGTTGCTGACCAGCAACGAAGGCTCCAACGACCTGGACGTGATCGACGTGAAGGCCGGTACCTCCACCGGCGTCATCGCCACCAGCGGGCATCCGCGCGGCATGGCGTTCGCGCCCGACGGCAAGACGGCCTATGTGGCGCAGGAAGCGGCCAACGTGGTCGACGTGATCGACCTGGCCGCACGCAAGCGCGTGGCCAGCATCCAGGCGGGGCAGCGTACCGCCGGCATCGCCATCGCCCGCGACGGCAGCCGCGTGTACGCGTCCAACGGTGCCGGCACGGTCAGCGTGATCGACCCGGCCGCGCGCCGTGCGTTGGCGCAGATCCCGGTCGGGCAGCGCCCGTGGAATCCGGCGCTGAGTGCGGACGGCAAGAAGCTGTACGTGGCCAACGGCCGTTCCAACAGCGTCAGCGTGATCGACACGGCGGCGATGAAGGAGATCAAGCAGATCGCGGTGGGCGAGATGCCATGGGGTGTGGTCGTGGCGCAATGACGTGAGGCGAGCGGCGCCAGCGGGCGCCGCGACGGGGAGGCGGGGAGAGCCGGAATGAAGACGCGAGCCGCGGTCGCCTGGGCGGCGAACCAGCCGCTGGCCATCGAGGAGGTGGATCTGCAGCCGCCCAAGGCCGGCGAGGTGCTGGTGCGCATGGTCGCCAGCGGCATCTGCCACAGCGACGAGATCGCCTTGTCCGGCGTCGATGCCGAGGCGGCGTTCCCGGTGATCCTGGGCCAGGAAGGCGCCGGCGTGGTCGAGGAGATCGGTATCGGCGTCAGCAGCGTGCGTCCGGGCGATCACGTGATCCCGCTGTACATGCCCGAATGCGGCGTGTGCAAGTACTGCCGTTCCAACCGCACCAACCTGTGCCAGGCGATCCGCAGCAGCCAGGAGCGCGGGCTGATGCCCGACGGCAGCAGCCGCTTCTCGCTGCACGGGCGCCCGCTGCTGCACTACATGGGCACCAGCACCTTTGCCGAATACACCGTGCTGCCGGAGATCGCGGTGGCCAGGATCCATCCGGCCGCGCCGCTGGACAAGGTCTGCCTGCTCGGCTGCACGGTCACCACCGGCATCGGCGCGGTGCTCAACACCGCGCGGGTGCGTCCGGGCGAGAGCGTGGCGGTATTCGGGCTCGGCGGCATCGGCCTGTCGGTGGTGCAGGGCGCGGTGATGGCGCGCGCCGAACGCATCATCGTGGTCGACATCAACCGCGACAAGTTCCCGCTGGCGCGCGCGCTGGGCGCCACCGACTGCCTGGACCCGAAGGATTTCGGCGCACCGGTGCAGCAGGTCATCGTCGACCTCACCGACGGCGGCGCGGACCACAGTTTCGCCTGCGTGGGCGATGTGCGCGCGATGCGCGCGGCGCTGGAGTGCTGCCACAAGGGCTGGGGCGAAAGCATCATCCTCGGCGTGGCGCCGAGCGCGCAGGAGATCAGCACCCGGCCGCTGCAACTGGTCACCGGCCGCGCCTGGCGCGGCAGCGCGTTCGGCGGGGTCAAGGGCCGCAGCGAATTGCCCGCGTACGCCGAGCGCTACCTGGCCGGCGAGATCCGCATCGACGAACTGATCAGCGAAACCCTGCCGCTGGACCACATCAATCGCGGCTTCGAGACCATGCGCGCCGGCCGTGGCATCAAATCGATCGTTCTTTACTGACACGCAAGGAGTTGGCATGACCCGCATCCACGGACGCAGCCTCCCGTCGGCAAACCTGCTCGCGCTGGCCGTCGCCACCGCCATCGGCCTGCTCGCCGCACCCGCGCGCGCGCAAACCACGGTCAACGCCGACGATGCGCAGATCACCGCGCTGGACCGGGTCGAGGTCACCGCCACGCCGATTCCCGGCACGCTCATCGATGCCGACCTGTTGCCGTACACGGTGCAGACCGCCAATGCCGACGACATCGCGCGTAGCCAGGCCGGCAACCTCACCGACTTCCTGCTGCGCGAGATGAACGGCGTGGACACCAACGAGGTGCAGGGCAGCCCGTTCCAGACCGATCTGACCTTCCGCGGCTTCCGCGCCTCGGCGCTGCCGGGCGCCTCGCAGGGCGTGTCGGTGTACCTGGACGGCGTGCGCATGAACGAGCCGTTCGCCGACATCGTCAGTTGGGACATGATGCCGGAGGCGGCGATCCGCAGCGTGGCGCTGATGCCGGGTTCCAACCCGCTGTTCGGTCCCAACACGCTGGGCGGCGCGCTGGCCTTCACCACCCAGTCCGGCCTGACCGCACCGGGCGTGCGCGCCGACCTGTCGGTGGGCAGCGGCGCGCGCAAGCGCCTGGATGCGTCGTACGGCTACGCCGGCCGCGACGGCCTGCATGCCTTCGTCGCGGTCACCGGCTTCGACGAGAACGGCTGGCGCGACGCCTCCGCCGGCCGCCTGGGCACCGTGTTCGGCAAGCTTGGCCGGCAGGGCGACAGCACGGACTGGGACGTGTCGCTGCTGCACGGGCGCAGCCGCCTGGTCGGCAATGGCCTGCTGCCCAGCCATCGCTACACCGACGATGGCACCGAGCCCGGGTTGTACGAGGCGGACCGCGCCGCGGTCTACACCTCGCCGGACCTGACCCGCAACCGCAACACGCTGCTGACCGGGCAGTTCGACCATCGCTTCGACGAACGCACTGCGCTGCACCTGCTGGCCTACTACCGCCAGGGCCGCCGCGACACCGTCAATGGCGACATCAACGACGATTACGAGGCATTCGTCGACGACTGCGCCGACGGCTACGCCGCCGACGGCACGCCGCGGGATGCGGGCTGCACGGTCTCGCGCGCCGATGCCGACGCGCTGCACAGCGGCGTGCTCAACACCACGCAGATGCGCCAGCACGCCGAGGGCCTGGCGCTGAACTTCAGCCACCAGGCCGGCGCGCATGCGCTGAGCATCGGTGCCACCTACGACCGCAACCGCGTGCGCTACCGCCAGTACGAGCAGGACGCGTTCGTGCAGGACGACCGGTCGGTGGTCGCCGATCCGGGCGAGGAGCGGGCGTTCTTCTCCGGCGTCGACGGCCGCAGCAGCACCCTGGGCCTGTTCGCTGCCGATACCTGGGAACTGGGCGAGGCCACCCACCTCAACGCCGCGCTGCGCTGGAACCGCGTCGCCGTCGCCAATACCTTGTCCACCGGCGACGATGGCGTGCTGCCGCGCGAACGCTTCGTGTTCGCCAAGGCCAATCCCTCGCTGGGCATCACCCAGCGCCTGGGCAGCGGCTTCACCGCGTTCGCGTCGGCCTCGCAGAACAGCCGCGCGCCGACTGCGATCGAACTCGGCTGCGCCGACCCGGAACAACCGTGCCGGCTGCCGACCGGGCTGCAGGCCGACCCGCGCCTGGAGCAGATCGTCTCGCGCACCTACGAGGTCGGCCTGCGCTGGAATCCGTCGCCGGCGCAGACGCTGAACGCCTCGCTGTACCGCGCCGACAACCGCGACGACATCCTGTTCCTGCGCGCGCCCAATTCCCAGCAGGGCTATTTCGACAACGTCGGCCGTACCCGCTACCAGGGCGCCGACCTCAGCTACCGCGGCAGCCACGGCGCGCTGCGCTGGTTCGCTGGTTACAGCTATCTGGACGCCACCTACCGCAGTGCCGGCGAATTGCTGTCGGGCGAGCGCACGGTGACATTGCGTCCGGGCACGCGCATCGCCGGCCTGCCGCGCAGCACGCTGAAGCTGGGCATGGACTGGCAGGCGCTGGCGCAATTGTCGCTGGGCGCGGACCTGCGCGCGGTGTCGCGGCGCGTGGCCAGCGGCAACGAGGACGGCCTGGTCGAGGATCCCGAGGACGGCGAGGCGCCCGCGCGCCACGACCTGTCCACCGGCGGCTATGCCTTGCTCGACCTGCACGGCACCTGGGAACTGGCCGACGGGTTGTCGCTGTACCTGCGGATCAACAACGTCTTCGACCGCCGCTATGAGACCTACGCGGCGATCGCCGAGGATCTGTTCCCGGGCGGCGCACTGGCACGCCCGCAGGACGCCGCGGTCGAAGACGGCCCCTCGCGCTTCGTCGCGCCTGGCGCCCCGCGGCAATACCAGGTCGGTTTGCGCTGGCGCTTCTAGCGCGCGTCGCGTGGTTGGCGTCGGCGCTGATGGACTTCGTGCCATTTGCCTTACCGTGGCCGCGAGCCGCTAGGCTCCGGTGACCGTCGCGGCTGAAGCCGCTCCTACAGGAAACGCTGCGCCGGTACCAAGCGCGAAACCCATGTAGGAGCGGCTTCAGCCGCGACCTCGGAGCCAGAACCTATCTGGCTCCGATAGCAGTCGGGACTGAAGTGCCTCCCACAGGTTGTGTCGCCCAATCGATTCGCCGGCTGTTGTCGTAGATACCGTCTTACCCCCTAGCAGACAAGACCCCTTTTCGGGTCGAACGCGGTGCCCGATTTGAGGACGCCATAGGCGAGGTGCAGGAGCTTGCGCATAGCGGCGCACACGATCTGCTTGCCGGCTTTGCCGCGTTCGCTTAGCCGCTGTTTCAGCGCCCGGATGACCGGGTTGTGGGTCATGGCCACCAGGGCCGGCATGAACAGGCCCGCGCGCAGGCGGGGCGAGCCGGTGCGCGAGATGCAGACATGGCCTTTGCGGTCGCCCGACTCCTGCAGGCACGGATTCAGGCCGGCGAAGGCGGTCACCGCCGAGGCATCGGCAAAGCGCCTCACATCGCCAAGCTCGGCCAGCATCAAGGCCGCACTGGTGTCGGCGATGCCCTGGATGCTCACCAGTAACTCGCGCTGCCCCCGCAAGGTCGGATCCTGGTCGATATGGTCATCGATGGCCTGCTCGATCTGGGCAATGTGATGTTGCAGATCGGCCAGATGGACCTGGATCGAGTCCTTCACCTGGGCCGGAGCGACGTCCAGCCGGTTGTGCTCCATCTGCAGCATCTGTTGCAAGTCCTGGCGCCGGCGCACCAGTGCCTTGAGTTGCTTGAGCGCCGGCGGATCAGGGTGCCAACGGCGTAACTGCTCGCGGTGACGCAGGGCATAGCTGGCGATCAGCTTGGCATCGCTGCGATCGGTCTTGACCCGGCTGAGCTGGCTGCGTGCGTACGCGGCCGTCTGCGCCGGGTTGAGCACGCACACCCGATAGCCTCGTGCGTGGAGGAACTCGGCCAGTGCCTGGTGGTAGGTGCCAGTGGCCTCCATGGCGATCCAGCTATCGGGCTGCGCATGCGTCTGCAGCCATGCCTGCAGGGCCTGGAAGCCCTTGGCATCGTTGGACAACTTGGCCTTGGTACGGTGCTTGCCATTGGTCAGCTCGCTGGCCACATCGAAACTGCGTTTGGCGACGTCGATGCCGATGACGGGAGACATACGCGATTCCTCCATCGTGTCAGGGTCATGATCGGCGCTGGGCCCGGTCCTGCCTTGTCGATGCGAGTTCACGCCGGGGGCGGACTCTGGATACCGTTCGGACCCACAAGGGCCAGCATGTGGAGAGGGGAGCCGATCTACGATGCAAGCTCGAAGCTTCAGGAGCGACTGGACTTCCCACACCTCCTCCGATGATCAGTCGGAAGACATGACGCCTGTTTAAGGGCGCCAGGTCCAGATACAAGGAGCGACTTCAGTCGCGACATCGAAGCCAGGCATCATCCAGCCTCCTCAGAGGTTGGGACTTGCGTTTCCCGTGGCAATCGTAGCGCCAGCTGCTTGGCAAAACATAACAGGCAAGGCTTCATTCGCAACTCGCAGGCAAGACCCGCAACGTGTAAGTCCTCCTCAGCTCACCGTCGCCAACCCATGCTTGCGCAGCTTGCGATACAAGGTGTTGCGGCTGATGCCCAGCGCATCGGCGGTACGGCTGACGTTCCAGCGATGACGCTCGAGCTGTTGCTGTAGCACGCTGCGTTCGGCGCTGTCCAGGGCTACACGGCCAGGCACGCCGTCGGCGGCGTGCGCATCGTCGCCGAGCAGGCACGGCCCACTGTCGGCGTCGACGATCTCCTGCGGCAGGTTGGGAATGCGGATGACGCCATCGGCGCACAGCACCGCGGCGGTGCGCAGCACGTTGCGCAACTGCCGCAGGTTGCCGGGCCAGGCATAGCTGAGCAGCTTGTGCAGGGCATCCTCGCTGATGCGCACCGGCTGCTCGCCGCTCTCTTCGCGCAACAGGGTGCGGATCAGTTCGGCCTTGTCGCTGCGCTCACGCAACGGCGGCAGGTGCAGCACCACGCCGTTGAGGCGGTAGTACAGGTCTTCGCGGAAGCCGCCGCTGCCGACCATCTGCGCCAGGTCGCGGTGGCTGGCACTGATCACATGCAGTTCCAGCGGCATCGCGCGGTCGCTGCCCAATGGCGTCACGCTCTGGTCCTCCAGCACGCGCAGCAGGCGCGTCTGCAAGGGCAGCGGCATGTCGCCGATCTCGTCCAGGAACAAGGTGCCGCCGCTGGCCTGCAGCAGCTTGCCGTGGCGTCCCTCGCGCGCGGCATCGGTGAAGGCGCCGCGCGCATAGCCGAACAGTTCGCTCTCGATCAGCGCTTCCGGAATCGCCGCGCAGTTCACCGCAACGAACGGCCGGTCGGCCCAGGGCGAGCTGCGGTGCACCGCCTTGGCGAACTCTTCCTTGCCGGTGCCGGTGGCCCCGCACAGCAGGATCGACACGCGGTGTTTGGCCAGCTTCAGCGCGTTGTCCAGGTTGTGCAGCATGCGCGGATCGGAGCCGACATGGTCGTTGGCGCGCGCGGCCTGGCCATCCTCGCCCGCGGCGCGCGTGCGGCCGGCAGTGCTGCGCGCGCGTGGCGGCTGCGCCAGGGCGAAGAAGCGGCGGCCGTGGCAGGCGCAACGGATCGACCACAGGGTGCTGGCGTCGTTGCGCGCGCGCTGCTCCAGCGTATCGAAATCCAGTTGCATCACCTGGGCGATATCGCGCCCGACCAGCGGCGAGCGGTCGGGCTTGCCCAGCTGTTCCAGCGTCGCCTCGTTGACCGCGAGTACGCGGCCGTCGGCGCCGACTGCGATCAGCGCCTCGTGCAGCAACCCGGCGAACTCCGGGCGGCTATGGAAGCGCAGGATCCACGCATGCCGGTACTGCTCCAGGAAGTACGCGCGGGCGATCTGCGCCGCCGACATGCGCACCAATGCGCCGGTATGGCACTGCACCAGCCTGGTGTCGCGCGCGTCGGGCGTGGACGCGTCCAGCACCGCCAGCAAGTTGCCTTGCGGATCCAGGATCGGCGCGCCGCTGCACGAGAGCGGCAGATGCCGCTCCAGATAATGTTCGCCACGGTGCACGCTCAGCGCGCTGCCCTCGACCGCGCAGGTGCCGATGCCGTTGGTGCCCTGGTAGCGTTCGGCCCAACTGGCGCCGCAGAACAGCCCGGTTTCGCGGAACGCACGCAGCAGCGCCGGATCCTGCACGCTGTGCAGCACGGTGGCCTCGGTGTCGGCGAACACCACCGCATAGCTGCCGCCGGCGATCTGCTCGTAGAGATTCTCCATCTCCACCTTGGCGATGCGCAGCAGCGCCTCCAGCCGCTGTTGGCGCTCGCGCAACTCGCCGTTGTCGTGGACCATCGGCGAGGGATGGGTGTCCGGATCCAGGCCGTAGTCGTCGAGGCAGCGCCGCCACGAGCGCGCCAGGGCGGGTGGCAAGGTCTCGATCTGGCGAAACTGGCGCATACGCGCGAGCGGCGCACAGTCGGCGTCCTGCACGGGTGCGACAGCGGCGTGCGCGAGGTTGGCGACAGTCGACTCGGACATGGGCGCGCTCTCGTCCCCCCAGGGGGCCCCTGACGCAAGTGACGCACAAACGGGGTCCATGCTCAACCCGCAGTGCAGCAAATCGATGGCTGTGGCGGCCATCGGTTCCGCGTTAGCCTAGGCCCTCTCCGCAGAGCTTGAGGTTGGTGCGGGCGGCGCGGATCACACCGAGGTAGTCGTCGACGAGGGCAGGCGTCATGCCATCGCTGATGGCGTCGTCGCTGCGCTTGGCGTCGTCTTTGTAGGGCGCCAGCGTCTGCCGGCATCCGGCATCGTCGCCGAGCTTGTGCTGGGTCAGGGCGTAGTCGTTGCGGATCGCACCGGCGTCGCTGAAGTTCAGGGCCGCCACACAGTCGCGGTAGAGCGGCGCAAGCGCCACTTCGGCAGCCGCATAGTCCTTGCGATCGTAGGATGCCTGGAAGGCCTTGCGCGTGCGCTGCATGGCTTCCGGCGCGCAGGTCGCAGCCTGTTTCAGATAGTCGCCTACGAAGCTGCCGTTGCCGCCGCAGTACTCCCGGCACGTGCTCTCCGCACCGGCCGCGGCGGCCACCGCCACGCCGTTTGCGTTGGGTGCGATCTGCAGCGTGCAGGTGCCGTCGTCGACCGCGCCCTGGGTTCCGTGCAGCGTGCCGCTGAAGCTGCAACCGGCATCGACATTCTGCGTTTCCAGGGTGAAGCGTGCATCGGGCTGCACGGTCAGCTGGCCCCAGCCGGGCTGGGTGGCATAGTGGCCGGCGGGCACTTGCGCGGCCGTCGCACCCTGTGTCGCAGTAGGGGTCGTTGGGCCGTTCGCCGCAGGCGCGGGGGCGGTCGGGCGCGCGGAGGGCGCCGCGCTCGCGGGTGCCTGGGCGGCGTTGCCGCAGGCGCACAGGGTCGCTGCACAACACAGGGAAAGCAGCAATCCACGCGGGGCCGGTGCGGCGGCCAGGATCCTGGTGGTCCAGCGAGACGCGGTCTCCATCCGATCATTCCATCGACGCGGGCGGCCGAGTCTAGCCCCGCCCGGATCGGCGTTACAAGCCTGGATGCCGCATCACAATCGGTCGTGGAACGGCGGCCTGTCGGGTAAGCGACCGGGAAGCGCGATGGCCGGGGTCGAAGCTGCCGGATCCGCCGGCAGTGTCCCGGCCTTACAGCGCGTAACCGAACTGCTGCTTGAACTGGTCGTTGAACTCGTCGAAGTCGAAGCGCTGGTTCTGGGTGCCGGGGTGTTCGACCTTCAGGGCGCCCATCAGATTGCCCATCCGGCCGATGGTCAGCCAGTCGCAGCCGCGCTGGATGCCGAAGATCAGGCCGGCGCGGAAGGCGTCGCCGCAGCCGGTCGGGTCGACCACGCGGCGCTCGTGCGCCGGCGGGATGTCGTAGGTTTTCTCGGGGGTGTGCACCAGTGCGCCCTTCGGGCCCTGGGTGGTGATGTAGGCCTGCACGCGCGAGACGATGTCCTTCTCGTCCCAGCCGGTGCGTTCCTGCAGCAGGTTGGACTCGTAGTCGTTGACCACCACGTAGTCGGCCTGCTCGATGAACTGGCGCAGCTCCGGGCCGTTGAACAGCGGCATGGCCTGGCCCGGATCGAAGATGAACGGCACGCCGCCGGCGCTGAATTCCTCGGCGTTCTGGATCATGCCCTCGCGCCCGTCCGGGCCGACCAGGCCCAGGGTCACGCCCGGCACGTCCTTCACGTGGTTCTCGTAGCTGCGCATCATCGCGCCGGGGTGGAAGGCGGTGATCTGGTTGTTGTCGTGGTCGGTGGTGATGAACGCCTGCGGGGTGAACAGTTCGTCGATCACCTTGATCCGCGACAGGTCGATGCCCAGCGCCTGGAAATGCTCCCGGTACGGGCCGAAGTCCTGGCCCACGGTGCCCATCGGGATCGGATTGCCGCCCAGCAGGTGCAGGTTGTAGGCGATGTTGCCGGCGCAGCCGCCGAATTCGCGGCGCATCCGCGGCACCAGGAACGACACGTTCAGGATGTGCACCTTGTCCGGCAGGATGTGGTTCTTGAACTGGTCCGGGAACACCATGATGGTGTCGTAAGCGAGGGAACCACAGATCAGTGCAGACATCGGGCAGGCCTTGGCGGAGGAATGAGCCCGCATTCAGGCGGGCGAGGGCGGGGTCGCCGCGGCGCAAAGGGTAACGGCTGCGGCCCGGCAGGGCCAGAACCACGATCCATCGCGATCTCGCCGATACCACGCAACGCGTGGTTTTAGCGAGAATTTTCCTTGCCCGTACCCAGGCGGGTTGCTAGGCTAGCGGACTTCGTTTTCTGCCCATTTTTTCGCCATTCTGGCGACGGCGCGCCCCAGGACCCAATCCCCCGATGTTCAAGAAACTCCGCGGCATGTTCTCCAACGACCTGTCCATCGATCTGGGCACGGCCAACACCCTCATCTACGTGCGTGGCCAGGGCATCGTGCTGAACGAACCGTCGGTGGTGGCGGTACGCCAGGACCGGGCGATCGGCGGCACCCGCTCGGTGGCCGCGGTCGGCGCCGAGGCCAAGCAGATGCTCGGCCGTACTCCCGGCCACATCACCACCATCCGCCCGATGAAGGACGGCGTCATCGCCGACTTCACCTACACCGAGGCGATGCTGAAGCACTTCATCAAGAAGGTGCACAAGTCGCGCTTCCTGCGCCCCAGCCCGCGCGTGCTGGTGTGCGTGCCGGCCGGCTCCACCCAGGTGGAGCGCCGCGCGATCAAGGAATCGGCCGAGGAGGCCGGCGCCCGCGACGTGTACCTGATCGAGGAACCGATGGCCGCGGCGATCGGCGCCGGCATGCCGGTCACCGAGGCGCGCGGCTCGATGGTCATCGACATCGGCGGCGGTACCACCGAGGTCGCGGTCATTTCGCTGAACGGCATCGTCTATTCGCAGTCGGTGCGCATCGGCGGCGACCGCTTCGACGAGTCGATCACCAACTACGTGCGCCGCAACCACGGCATGCTGATCGGCGAGGCCACCGCCGAGCGGATCAAGCTGGAGATCGGCTGCGCCTACCCGCAGGCGGTGGTGCAGGAGATGGAGATCTCCGGCCGCAACCTCGCCGAGGGCGTGCCGAAGATGATCAAGATCAACTCCAACGAAGTGCTGGAAGCGCTGCACGAGCCGCTGTCGGGCATCGTCTCGGCGGTCAAGCTTGCCCTGGAGCAGACCCCGCCGGAACTGTGCGCCGACGTCGCCGAGCGCGGCATCGTGCTGACCGGCGGCGGCGCGCTGCTGCGCGACCTGGACCGGCTGATCTCCGAGGAAACCGGCCTGCACGTGCAGGTCGCCGACGACCCGCTGACCTGCGTGGCCCGCGGCGGCGGCCGTGCGCTGGAGCTGGTGGACATGCACGGCAACGAGTTCTTCGCGCCGGAGTGAGCGTGAGGCCGGGAATGGGGAATCGGGAATGGGGAATAGAATGGCCCCTCCGCCTCCGCACTGCCGGCCCCGTCTCCACCGCACCGCCTGCGCCCCGGCCTGATCGCGCCGGGGACGCGCCGTTGCTTCCCGATTCCCCATTCCCGATTCCCCAATCCCGGCTTTAACCGTGCCTCCTTACGCCGGTCCTCCCGTCACCGCCCGCCCCGGCGAATCCGCCAGCACGCCGCGCCTGCTGGTCTACCTGGCGCTGGCGTTGGTGCTGATCGTGCTCGACGCGCAGGCCGACTGGCTGGCCCGCCTGCGCAGCCAGGCCACGGTGCTGGTGCAGCCGATCTGGGCGCTGGCCGGCCTGCCGGGGCGGCTGGGCACCCAGGTGCAGGAGAACGCGGCCAGCCACGCGCAGCTGGTCAAGGAAAATCGCGCGTTGCGCAACGAACTGCTGATCGCCAAGGCGCGCCTGACCCGGCTGCAGACCGCGGCGCTGGACAACGCGCAGCTGCGCGAACTGCTGGGCGTGGCCGAGCGCCGCGGCCTGGACGTGCAGCTGGCGCCGATCCTGGACATCGACCTGGACCCGACCCGACAGCGGCTGGTGCTCGATGCCGGCAGCCGCGATGGCGTGCACGTCGGCCAGGCGGTGATCGATGCCGGCGGCCTGATGGGCCAGGTGATCGCGGTGACCCCGCTGCACTCCACCGTGCTGCTGCTGACCGACCCCGACCACGCGGTGCCGGTGACGGTGGCGCGCAACGGCGTGCGCCTGATCGTCTACGGCCGCGGCGGCAGCCTGGAGCTGCGCGACATCCCGCTCAGCGCCGGCGTCGAGGTGGGCGATGAGATCGTCACCTCCGGCCTGGGCGGCCGCTTCCCGGCCGGCTTCCCGGTCGGCACCATCTCCGCCCTGCGCCCGGACGACACCCACGCCTTCCTGGTCGGCGAACTGAAGCCGGCGGCGAAGCTGGACCGCGGGCGGGATGTGTTGTTGCTGCGGCCTTCGGCCGCGGCAACGGGATTGGGGATTGGGGATTCGGGATTGGTGAAAAGCGGCGCTACTGGCGTCGGCGATGGTCATGGAATGCCGGCGGCGACCACGCAGCCGGTGTCTTCCTCTCAGCAGGCGACGCCTTCGCGGGCCACCAGTGACCAATCGCGTGCACGGCCTGCGGCCGCGCCCGCAACCCCCAAGCAGCCAGGGCCTTCCCCAATCCCCAATCCCCAATCCCCAATCCCGGCTCCAAAGGAGCCCACCCAATGAGCCGCCTGCGCAGCAAAGGCTGGGTGTTGCCGGTCAGCGTGATCGTGGCGCTGTTGTTGGGGCTGATGCCGTTGCCGCTGGCGGTGCAGCCGTTGCGGCCGTACTGGCTGGCGCTGGTGGTGGCGTACTGGGTGATCGAGACGCCGGACAAGGTCGGGCTGGGCTTCGCCTTTGCGGTCGGGGTGCTCGCCGATCTGCTGTACGGCGGGGTGCTGGGCGAGCAGGCGCTGCGCCTGGTGATCCTGAGCTTCATCCTGCAGCGCTTCCGCGCGCGCATCCGCTTTTTCCCGATGTCGCAGCAGGCGCTGGCGATCGGCGGCCTGCTGGTCAACGACCGCATCGTCGCCGCGGCGGTGCATCTGGCGGTCGGCGAGCCGACGCTGCCGTGGAACTACTGGTGGGCGCCGCTGCTGGGCATGGCGCTGTGGCCGCCGCTGTTCGTGCTGCTGGACGCGCTGCGGCTGGGCCGGCGGAGCAAGTAGCATGGCCTTGCACCCGCGCCGCGCGCAGAAGAACCCGCACGCCGAGGCCGAGCAGTTCCGGCGCCGCGCGGCGCTGGGCTTTCTCGGCGTGCTGGTGGCGTTGCTGGGCCTGGGCGGCTGGTACTTCAAGCTGCAGGTGCTGGACCACGACGTCTACGCCACCCGCTCCGACGCCAACCGCATCAAGCCGCGGCCGGTGGTGCCCGGGCGCGGCATGATCTACGACCGCAACGGCCGCCTGCTGGCCGAGAACGTGCCCGCGTTCCGGCTCGACGTGACCCCGGACAAGGTCGCCGACATGGACGCCCTGCTGGCCGAGCTGGGCAAGGTCATCGCGCTGTCGCCGGAAGACATCGAGCGCTTCCAGGCCGCACGCAAGGCCAGCCGCAGCTTCCGCCCGATCACCCTGAAGCTGCGCGTCAGCGAAGAGGAACGGGCACGCTTCGCGGTGGACCGCTGGCGCTTCCCGGGCGTGGAGCTGGAACCCTACCTGACCCGGCACTACCCCTACGGCGACCTGTTCGCGCACATCATCGGCTACGTCGGCCGCATCGACGAGAAGGACCTGGAGACGCTGGGCGAGGGCAATGCCGCGTTGACCCACATCGGCAAGTCCGGGCTGGAGCGCTATTACGAGGAACAGCTGCGCGGCAAGGTCGGCTACGAACAGGTCGAGACCAACGTGCAGGGCCGTGCGATCCGCACCGTCGGCCGGGTGCCGGCGCAGTCCGGCGCCGACCTGCGCCTGTCCATCGACGCCGATCTGCAGCGGGCCATGGTCGCCGCCTTCGGCGACTACCAGGGCTCGGCGATCGCCATCGATCCGCGCACCGGCGAGATCCTGGCGATGGTCAGCCTGCCGTCCTACGACCCCAACCTGTTCGTCAACGGCATCTCCCACGCCGATTTCCAGGCGCTCAACAGCGACCCGTCGCGGCCGCAGTTCAACCGCCTGGTGCTGGGCGGCGTGGCGCCCGGCTCCACCATCAAGCCGTTCATGGGCCTGGCCGGCCTGGACAGCGGCACCCGCCGCCCGGAGGACAAGATCCTCTCGACCGGCATGTTCTACCTGCCCGGGGTCAGCCGCGGCTGGGGCGACTCGCACCGCGGCGGCCACGGCTGGACCGACCTGCGCAAGTCGATCGCGCAGTCGGTGAACACCTACTACTACAAGCTGGCCATCGACATGGGCATCTCCAAGGTCGACCAGTACATGAGCCGCTACGGCTTCGGCGTGCCCACCGGCATCGACCTGGTCGGCGAGACCGGCGGCATCGTGCCGTCGCCGGCATACAAGGCCAAGAGCCGCAAGGAAGCCTGGTACCCCGGCGACACGGTCAACATCGCCATCGGCCAGGGCGACTGGAAGGTGACGCCGCTGCAACTGGTGCGCGGCGTCGCCGGCCTCGCCGATGGGCAACTGCGCACGCCGCACCTGGTGATGGCCACGCGCGAGGCCTTCGACCAACCGTGGGCGCCGGTACAGCCGGGCACGAGCAAGCCGATCAGCGACAACCCCAGCAACCTGCAGGCGGTGCGCGAAGGCATGATGGACACCATGCGTCCGGGCGGCAGCGGCCATGCCATCGCCATCGGCGCGCCGTACGAGATGGCCGGCAAGACCGGTACCGCGCAGGTGGTCAGCCGCAAGGGGCTGGCGGCGGTCGATCCGCGCAGCCTGCCGATGCACCTGCGCCACCGCTCGCTGTTCGAAGGCTTCGCGCCGGCCGACAAGCCCACCATCGCCCTGGCGATCGCGGTGGAAGGCGGCGGCTACGGCGCCAGTACCGCCGCGCCGATCGCGCGCAAGATCTTCGACGCCTGGCTGCTCGGCCGGCTGCCGCCTGGCGTGGAGCCGCTGGACAGCCTGCGCGGCGCCACCGCGTTCGGCAGCCACCTGTACTACGCCGAGGATCCGGGTTCGCGCGCCGCGGCCGATGCGGTCGCGCTGGCCGCCGGTGAGCGCCCGGTGCTGATCGGCCAGGCCGAGGTGGACGCCGCGGCGGTGCCGCTGCAGGCCGCGCCGCCGCCGATTCCCGACGAAATTCCGGACGAGCGATGAAGGATTTCCTGCGCTGGCTGGTCGAGATCGGCGGCCGCTTCACCCGTACCCTGGACTGGCCCATGTGCCTGGCGCTGGGCGCGTTGATGGCGATGGGGCTGGCGGTGCTCAAGAGCGCCGGCGGCATGCACCTGGTGATGGCGCAGGGCGCGCGCTTCGCGATCGGTGCGGCGGCGATGTGGGGCCTGTCGCGGGTGTCGGCGCTGCGCCTGCGCGCCTGGACACCGATGATCTACGCGTTGTCGATGCTGCCGCTGTTGGCGGTGTTCGTGCTGGGCACCGGCAAGTATGGGCGGCAGTGGCTGGACCTGAAGGTGTTCTACCTGCAGCCGGCCGAGCTGTTGAAGATCAGCATGCCGATGATGGTGGCCTGGTATCTGCACCGCATGCCGCTGCCGCCGCGGATCCCGACCGTGCTGGTCAGCGCGGTGATCATCGGCATTCCCACCGCCTTGATCATGCTGCAGCCGGACTTCGGTACCGGCGTGCTGATCGCCGCCAGCGGCGGCTTCGTGCTGCTGCTGGCCGGCCTGCCGTGGTGGTGGGTGGGCATCGCGGTCGGCGGCGTCGCCGCGGCCGCGCCGGTGGCCTGGTTGTGGCTGCTGCGGCCCTACCAGAAGGACCGCATCATGATGTTCCTCAATCCGGAGAACGACGCGCTCGGCGCCGGCTGGAACATCATCCAGTCCAAGATCGCGATCGGCTCCGGCGGCCTGCACGGCAAGGGCTGGGGTCTGGGCTCGCAGTCGCACCTGAACTTCATTCCCGAGCAGACCACCGATTTCGCGTTCTCCGTGCTCAGCGAAGAGTTCGGCTGGATCGGCGTGGCCACGGTGCTGACCCTGTACCTGATCGTGATCGGGCGCTGTCTGTGGATCGCCTCGCAGGCGCGCGACACCTTCTCGCGGCTGCTGGCCGGTGCCACCGGCCTGGCGTTCTTCGTCTACGTGCTGGTCAACGGCGGCATGATCTCCGGGCTGCTGCCGGTGGTCGGCGTGCCGATGCCGCTGATGAGCTACGGCGGCACCTCGGCGGTGTCGCTGCTGGCCGGCCTGGGCCTGGTGATGGCGGTGAAGGCGCACCGTCCGGTGCACGGCTACTGAGCGAGCGGCACCGCGGCCGCTGCGCGCTGGCTTAACCGCGCCCTTGCAGGCAGGTGACTGCATTATTGCGGCGCGTGTCGCGCATGCGCACAATGCGCGTCGATGCCACGTGACGCGCGCCGCTCCCCCCGGCCCACACGCGTGCAGGAACTTCCGGGCAGGCAGGTGCGACCCCGCGCATCCATCCCAGCCCACATCGCCGAGGCACCCCACGCAGCGCATCCGCCGATCCGGGCCTGGCCCGTCCGTTCGCGTCGTCCGCCGCTCCCTCGCCGTTCCCGTGGTTGTCCCGATGCTCGGCGTTGGCCGAGATGGATGCGTATTGATGAAATTCCTGCGCGTGTTGCTGTTGACGAGCGTGGTGCTGGGCCTGAGCGGCTACGCACTGCTGCGCTACTACTTTCCGCCGGGGGCGCTGCACGTCCGCGGCTATGGCCGCACGACCCTGGTGCATCCGCAGGGCGCGCCGCAGGGCGTGGTGATCCTGCTGGCCAGCGGTAGCCCGGCGCAGCGGCAGGCCGCTGCGCAGCGCATCGCCGCCAGCGGCGCGCTGGTCGCGGTGGTCGACGGCCAGCGCTATCTGAAGCACCTGCGCCATGGCGGCCACGGCTGCGACAAGGCCTGGCACGACGCCGAACGGCTGAGCCGGCGGCTGCAGCGGCAGTTGCACGGCGACAGCTACTACCTGCCGGTCCTGGCCGGGACCGGCACCGCCGCGACCCTGGCCGCGCGCATCGTCGGCGCGGCGCCCTCCGCGACCCTGGGCGGCGCCATCGGCGTGGCGCCGGCACCCACCGAGGTCTGCGCCGGCACCGCCGCCGCCACCGCGGCGCAGGGCTTCGTCGACACCGTGGCGGCACCGGCCGATGGCGGCGTGGATGCCGCGCTGGCCGCGCGGGTCGCCGCGCACCTGCATGCGCGCGGCCGCGGCGGCGCGCTGGACGATCTGCCGCTGACCGAGTTGCCGTCGGCGACCCCGGGCGCGCCGCTGGCCATCGTGCTGTCCGGCGACGGCGGCTGGCGCGACATCGACAAGGGCATGGCCGAGGCCCTGCAGCGGCGCGGCATCGCCGTGGTCGGCTGGGACAGCCTGCGCTACTTCTGGCGGGCCAAGCCGCCGGCCCGCGCCAGCGCCGACCTGAGCCGGGTCATCGCCTACTACCAGCAGCGCTGGCGTCCGCAGAAGATCCTGCTGGTCGGCTATTCCTTCGGTGCCACCACGCTGCCGTTCATGGTCAACCGGCTGCCGCCGGCGCAGCGCGAGCAGGTCGGCCTGGTGGCGTTGCTGGGCCTGGAGCACAAGGCCGATTTCCAGATCCGCGTGCGCGGTTGGCTCAATCTCGGCGATGACGACGACGCGCTGCCGGTGCAGCCGGAACTGGCGCGCATTCCCGCGGCGCAATTGCTGTGCGTGTACGGCGACAAGGAAAAAGATACGCTCTGCCCGCAATTGCGCGCGCGCGGTGCGGAGGTCGTGGTGTTGCACGGTGGTCACCATTTCGACGAACGTCCGGCCGGCCTGGCGACGATCGTCGATACCCGCTGGCAGCAGCTGTCCGCCGGCGCGCAGCCCATCGCCGAACTGCGGACGCCGCCGCACCATGCACCGGCCGCTGCATCGCCCTCGGCCACGCCGCAGCCACCGCAGGCGGCACTCCGGCAATGACCTCGCGCATGCGCGCGGCGCTGCTGCTCGGCGGCCTGCTCGCCGCCGCTGCGTTCGGCAGCGCGGCGGCGACCGGCGATTCCCGCCGCGTCGTCGAACCGCGCCTGCCGCCGCTGTGCATGACCCTGGACGCCACCTTGCAGGCGCAGCAACGCCGCTTCGCCGATGCGCAGGAGCGCAGCCCGCCGGACACAGCGCGCATCCAGGCCGCGCTCGACCGCTGCGCCGATGGCGCGCATGGCGCGGTGCTGTTGCGCGCCGGCCGCGGCACTGCCTTCCTCAGCGGGCCGTTGACCATTCGCAGCAACACCACGCTGGCGATCGACAGTGGCGCGACCCTGTTCGCCTCGCGCCAGCCCGCCGATTATCAGGTCCCGGGCCGCAATGCCTGCGGCCAGGCGGCGGCCCGCAGCGGCGGTTGCCGCGCGCTGATCACCCTGCAGGGACGCGCGCTGGGGGTGATGGGCGTGCGCGACGCCGCCGGTCACCAGGGCAGCATCGATGGCCGCGGCGATTTGCCGATGCTCGGCAGCAGCGACAGCTGGTGGCAGTTCGCGCGCAGCGCCAAGGCCGCCGGCCAGACCCAGAACGCGCCCGACCTGATCCGTGCGCAGGACGTCGCCGATCTGCAGCTCTATCACGTCAACCTGCTCGACGCGCCGTACTTCCACTTCTTCGTGCACGGCGGCGACGGCGTCACCGTGTGGGGCGTGCGGGTCAGGGCGCCCGCCAACAGCCCCAACACCGACGGCCTGGATCTGGACAGCGTGCGCAACGCGACCCTGGCCGACAACGACGTGATGGCCGGCGACGACGGCATCGCGATCAAGACCAGCGCCGCGCGCTCGGCCGACATCACCGTGCGCGACTCGCGCTTCTACGGCACCCACGGCATCTCCATCGGCAGCGAGGTGATGTACGGCGTCGGCAACGTGCTGGTGGACGGCAACAGCGTGGTCGGTCATGACGCCGACGGCATCGTCGCCACCGACAACAACGGCCTGCGCATCAAGACCGGCCTGGCCAAGGGTGGCCCGGTACGCGACGTGCTCTACCGCAACACTTGCCTGTTCGGCGTGGCCAGGCCGCTGGTGATCACGCCGCTGTACGGCCACGACCACGGTGGCAGCCGCAGCGGCAGCGTGCCGACCTTCGCCGGGATCGTGGTCGACGGACTGCGCGCGCAGGACACGCCTGCAGGCAAGGGCAGCACCGTGCAGGGCTACAGCGACGCGACGCCGCTCGATCTGGTACTGGCGCACGTGACGGCCGACGTCACCGCCCTGCATGCCAGCAACGCGCACATCGGCGTGGATCAGTCCGACCTGCGCTTGAGCGAGGACAGCAGCGCGGCTTCCACCTACGCGACCACGCTCGCAGGCTCGGTCCCGGCCTGCGCGCATGCGCCGGTGTTTCCGGCGCTGTAGCCCGTTGCGCGGCGCGCGCCGACGCGCTCGAAACGTCCGCCGTTGAGAGTGCCTGGCGTGAGACGCCACCACAAAGGCGCCGCGCGGGTGTGGCCCATGCCGATGTCGCCTGCGCGCCGATGCCGTTCCGCCGCTGACCGTCCGCTTGTTCCGGGAGCCCCATCACAGCGAGCACCTGCTGCGACTGCGGGGCAATCCCAGGCGGTGTTTCACGCTCCGGCAGCAGCAGGTGGCCCTGAAGATGCAAGGCGCCCTGGGAAAGAATGCTGCAGGCGCACTTGACCTGCGGCAAAGTTCTTTTGTTTCATGGCGTTATTGGTAGAAATTCATCTTGAATCTGGTAGTCTGCCGGCATGATCCGACGCTCGCTGATTTGCCTGCTCACGCTTGGCCTGGTCGCATGCGCGACCCAGCCCAAGGCGCCACCGTCGCCGCCGCAGGCCAGCGCGCCGCCGCCTGCGCCGCGCCCGGCACCACCGGCCGAGGCCGCCCCGGAAGTGGTGCAGGCACCGCCGGTGGACCTGACCCCGGTGCCGTTCGAGGTCGCCCGCGCCAACTTCGTCCGCGATACCGCGGCCAAGTACGGCATGGAGCCGGCACAGATCGAGGCGACCCTGGCACAGGCCCAATTCAAGGATGCGATCGTTGCGGCGATGTCGCGCCCGGCCGAGCGGGTCAAGCCGTGGAGCGAATACCGGCCGATGTTCATCAGCCAGGCGCGGATCGATGGCGGCCGTGCCTTCCTGACCACGCATCGCGACGAACTGCAGCGGGTGCAGGCGCGCACCGGCGTGCCGGCCGAAGTCATCGTGGCGATCATTGGCGTGGAGACCAGCTACGGCAAGAACGCCGGCTCCTACCGCGTGCTGGACGCGCTGTACACGCTGGCGTTCCGCTATCCGCGCAGCGGCGATCCGGCCAAGCTCGAGCGCGAGGTGCGCCGCGAACTGTTCTTCCGCGACGAACTCGGCCAGTTGTTCGCGCTGGGCCGCGAGGAGAACCTGGACATCACCACCCTGATCGGCAGCTATGCCGGCGCGATGGGCCTGGGCCAGTTCATGCCGTCCAGCTACCGCCAGTTCGCCGTCGATGGCGATGGCGACGGCAAGCGCAACCTGTTCAGCGACTACGACGACGCGTTCTCGTCCATCGCCAACTACTTCGTCAAGAAGGGCGGCTGGGTGCGCGACGGCGTGGTCGCGGTGCCGGCGACGCTGCGTCCGGGCGCCGAGGAATTCAATCCCAGCGACTGGACCCCGACCTACACCCTGGCCGACCTGGCCGCGCGCGGCTACACGCCGACCGCGCCGGTGCCGGCGACGGCCGGCGGCGCCACCCCGATCACGCTCGACGGCAGCGCCGGCAAGCAGTACTGGCTGGGCTTCCAGAACTACTACGCGATCACCCGCTACAACAATTCCAAGATGTACGCGATGGCCGTCTATCAACTGTCCCAGGCCATCGCCGGCAAGGAGTTACCCCCGGCATGAACCCGAACGCGCTGCTCCGGATCGCTCCCGTCGTCGCTGTGCTGGCGCTGGCCGCCTGCAGCAGCGCTCCGAAGAAGACCGCCGGCGGCGCCAGCCCTGGCATCCGCGTCGAGGGCAAGGGGCCGGCGCACGTCGCCACCGGCTGCCCGTCGACCTCGCCCTACGCGCCGGCCAAGGAAGACCCGTCCAAGCGCGGCAACTACACCGCCGGCGGCCTGTACGCGCCCGGCGTGCGCGATACCACACCGGACTACGTGCCCAACGTCGCCTGCATCCCCGAGCCGCTGGTCACCGACGAACCGCGTTCGGCGATCGGCAACCGCTCGCCGTACACGGTGCTGGGCCGCGAGTACGTGGTCATCGACGATCCGCACAGCTACGTCGAGCGCGGCACCGCCTCCTACTACGGCGGCAAGTTCCATGGCCGGCTGACCTCCAACCGCGAGGTCTACGACATGTACGCGTTCACCGCCGCGCACAAGACCCTGCCGCTGCCCAGCTTCGCCCTGGTCACCAACCTGGACAACGGCGAATCGGTGGTGGTGCGGATCAACGACCGCGGCCCGTTCCACGACGACCGGCTGATCGACCTGAGCTACGCGGCGGCGGTCAAGCTCGGCATCACCGGCAAGGGCACCGGCCGCGTGGAAGTGCGCGGACTGACCCCGGCCGACAACGGTGATCTGCTGGCGCGTCGCCGTACCGGCCGCCAGCCCGCGACGCTGCTGGCCAGCGCGCGCAGCGACGCCACCACGCGCGATCCGGCCGCGGTGCGGCGCGCCGCGCAAATGGACGACCTGGTGAAGACCCTGCCGGCGAAATCGAGTGGATCGGCCGGCGGCACCGTGGCCGCCGCCGCGACCGTGCCGGCGCGCGCGGTTCCGGTGGCTGCGGTTGCCGCGCCGACCGCCGCGGCGGCGACCGCCACGGCCGCGGCGCTGCCGGAAGGCGAGCGCTGGCGCTACCGCGTGCAGGATGCGCCGGGCCGGGTCGGCGATGCCGACCGCTTCGATGCCTGGATGAAGTCGCGCGGCGTGCGCGTGGCCACCGGCAAGCCGACCACGCCCGCGCCCAGCGTGGCCGCGGCGAGTGCGCCGGCACGCGGATCCCGTGGCGTCGCGACGGCCAAGCCCACTGCCGCGCCTGCGGCCGCCGCGGCAGCGCCGACCGTCGCCGTGGCGACGCCGGCGACGCCGGCGACTCCGCCTGCGCCGGTCGCCACCACCGCGCCGCGCGCCGAGGCCGACAGCGCGCGCGGGCCGCTCGGCATCCTGCTGCAGGTGGCCAGCTTCGCCAGTCGCGAGAACGCCAACCGCGCGCTGTCGCAGCTCGCTTCGGCCGGCATCGTCGGCGCCAGCATCAGCGACATCGTCTCCGGCGGCCGCACCCTGTGGCGGCTGCGGGTGGCGGCCGAAGACCATGGCCGCGCCGCGGAGCTGGCCACCCGCATCGCCGGCCTGGGTTTCGGCCGGCCGCAGATCGTCAAGGATTGAGGCGTCGCGCCCGCCGTTGCGGGCCTGCGCCGCGCCGATGGCTTAACGCCGGTTCGCGCGCGGGTCCGCGCCGCGCCTGCCAGGGCGCCGGCTCGGCCTACAATGTCGCGTTTTCCATCGGCCTTCGGGCCCGCCAGGAGTCGTTTTAGATGAAATTCCGCTTCGCCGTCGCTGCCGTGGCCACGTTCGCCGTCGGCCTGGTTTCCGCGCAGACGCCCGGCCCGGTTCCCGCGCCGCCGCCCGCTGCCGCCGCCGCTCCGGCCACCGTGGCGATCCCGCCCGCGCCGAAGCCGGCCGTGTCCAAGTCCTGGGTGCTGATGGACTACGCCACCGGCCAGGTGCTGGCCGGCGAGAACGAACACGCACGCGTGGCCCCGGCCAGCATCACCAAGGTGATGACCTCGTACGTGATCGCGGCCGAACTGAAGCTGGGCAAGATCACCCGCGACGACCAGGTCATGCTCAGCGAGCGCGCCTGGCGCGAGGGCGGCGCCGGCACCGACGGCAGCTACAGCGGCTTCCCGGTCAACAAGACCGCGCGCCTGGAAGACATGGAAAAGGGCATGGCGATCCAGTCCGGCAACGACGCGGCGATCGCGTTGGCCGAACATACCGCCGGCAGCGAGGAAGCCTTCGCGTCGCTGATGAACGAGTACGCGAAGAAGATCGGCATGACCGGCTCGCACTTCGTCAACGCCCACGGCCTGTCGGCCGAAGGCCACTACACCACCGCCTACGATCTGGCGCTGCTGGGCCGGGCGATGGTGCGCGACTACCCGGAAACCTACGCCTACAACAAGATCAAGGAATTCCGCGTCGGCGACATCACCCAGCCGAACCGCAACCTGCTGCTGTGGCGCGACCCCAGCGTGGACGGCATCAAGACCGGCCACACCTCCGAGGCCGGCTACTGCCTGCTCAGCTCTGCCAAGCGCGGCGACCAGCGCCTGATCGCAGTGGTGATGGGCGACAGCTCCGAGAAGCAGCGCGCCGAGGACAGCCTGGCGCTGTTGAACTGGGGCTTCCGCTTCTTCGAGACCCACAGCCTGTACGAGCCGGGCAAGCAGGTCGCGCAGCAGCGCGTGTGGAAGGGCACCGAGAAGCAGGTGCTGCTGGGCGTGGCGCAGCCGCTGCTGGTCAGCGTGCCGCGCGGCCGCTACAACGAGCTGAAGCCGGCGATCGAAGTGCCCAAGACCCTGGAAGCGCCGATCAAGCAGGGCCAGCAGATCGGCATGGTCAAGGTGAGCCTGGACGGCAAGGTGGTGGCGCAGGCCCCGCTGGTGGCGCTGAAGGCGGTCGACGAGGCCGGCTTCTTCAAGCGTCTGTGGGACAGCTTCTGGATGTGGTGGGAATCGGAGTAAGTTCCTCTCCTCTCGAAAAAAGCCGGCTGACGCCGGCTTTTTTCTTGGGGATTCGGGAGTGGGGATTCGGGATTGGTGGCGACAACGCGTGCTGCCTCTCGTTCTCGTAAGGCACTGCGCGCTCGCGAAGACTTGCGAATCCCCAATCCCGACTCCCCAATCCCGGCGGCTAAAGCCGATAGCTGATCGTGAAACTCCCGAATACCGGCGTCTGTCGCTGCAGGTCGAATTCGCGGGTGCGCCAGTAGCGGGCGAGCGCGAACTTCCACTTGCCGCGCGTCACCGCCAGGCCGACGCCGGCGTCGCCGACGAAGGGGCGCTTCTTCACGCTGTGGCTGTCGCGGAAGGTGTTGCCGTCCAGGGTGATGTCGCGCAGTACCCAGCGGCCGTCGCTGGTCACGAACAGATGCGCCGACCAGCCGCTGCCGACGCTGCTGGCGGGCGGGGCGACGTTCTCGCCGGCGGGACGCAGCGGCGAACTGCCGAAATCGTCCGGCAGCTTCCAGCCCAGGCGCAGTTCCATGCCGGCATTGGCGTGGGTGTCCAGCGTGCCCAGCGCGCCGCCCCAGTGGCTGATCGCGTCCCAGCCCCAGCCGTCGCGGCTGCCCTCGCCGGACCAGCGGCGCATGCGTTCGTGCAGCACGCGGAACACCGGTTCGTCGTGCAACTGGTTGTCCCAGCCCTGGAACTTGGCGTCGCCGAGCACCTCGTGCACCGCATCCTGTACCTGCTTGCCCTGTGCCGAAGGGCCGATCAGGCCCAGGGTGAGTTGCGTGGTGCGCAGGCGGTCGTCGTTGCGCGCGTTGTAGCCGATGTTCATCAGCAACAGGCCGGCGTAGGGACGGTCGTCCTCGATCAGGTCGCGGCGGGTCTTGTCGGTGGGGGTGAACAGCGCCTGCCCGATCGCGAAGGTCATGTTGCGCTGGGTGAAGTCGCTGTTCGGCTGCAGCCAGGTCAGAGAGCGGTTCACCGCCCGCGCCAGCCGCGGCAGGCAGGGGTCGTCGGTGTAGTCGCGCAGGTTCGGCGAGACCAGGATCAGGCCGAAGCCGTTGGTATAGCCCTGATCCTGGCCGGCGCCGCCGAACAGGTCGTTGTCGAGGCGGAAGTTGACCGTGGGCGGGGTCGCCTCCCGCGTCTCGCGTGGGCATTCGGTGGCGGCGGCCGGCGCTGCGGCGAGGGCGAGCGCGGCGGCAAGGGGGAGAAACGGGCGCGATGACGGCATGGACGGCGTCTCTGGTCGGGAAGGGGAGTGAGCGGCGATGCGCGCCTGCGGCAGCCGATGCCGGCGAACACCCCGGACCATGAACGCAGCCCGTGCGACAAGGATAGGCAAATGTGGCGTAGCGGACAAATTCGTCCGTTTGGGTTTGTCCGTCCCATTTGCCCTCTTGTCGTGTGAAGGCGACGGTGCACCGTGCGGGGGCAAGGAGCACTGCCGCCGGCAGGAGGCCACGCCACGGCGACGCTTGGTCAGTTGGTCGGTACCCTGTCCTGCGCGGCTCCGGGTGCCGGAGCACTGCCGGCCTACTCGGCGCGGCCTTGGGTTTGTCCGGTGCCGGCCCGATAATGCGGGGCATGGACATCACTTCCGACAACCCCGATCACGGTTTCCAGTTCCCCGGCGTGTTCGAACTGAGCGCCATGGGCACCGCCGACACCGGCCTGGAGGCCGAGCTGCCGCGCCTGCTCGCCGCCGCCGGCGTGGAGGTGATGGACGAGCGCATCAGCTGGAAGCATTCGTCCAACGGCAAATACGTGTCGGTGCGCATCGCCTTCCGTGCCGCGGACCGCGCCCAGTACGACGCCGCGCACCAGGCGCTGCGCGAGCACCCGGAAGTGAAGTGGACGCTGTAGCCGCGGACGCGCCAGTGGCGCCGGCAACGACGCTGCCGCCGTGCCGCGTCCGCCAGCTCGGCCGCCAGCCCTACGAGCCGGTGTGGCGGGCGATGCAGCGCTTCACCGATACGCGCGACGAGGCGACCCCCGACGAGTTGTGGGTGGTCGAACACGACCCGGTATTCACCCTCGGCCAGGCCGGCAAGCCGGAACACGTGCTGGCGCCAGGCGACATCCCGGTGCTGCAGGTCGACCGCGGCGGCCAGGTCACCTACCACGGCCCCGGCCAGTTGGTGGTGTACCCGTTGCTGGACCTGCGCCGGCTGCACATCGGCGTGCGCGACTACGTGTGCCGCATCGAGCAGGCGATCATCGACACCCTCGACGAATGGAACATCCTCGGCCAGCGCCGCGAGGGCGCGCCGGGTGTCTACGTCGGCGGCGCCAAGGTCGCCGCGCTCGGCATCCGCGTGCGGCGCGGCTGCACCTTCCACGGCCTGTCGTTCAACGTGGCGATGGACCTGGAGCCGTTCCACCGGATCAATCCCTGCGGCTACCAGGGCCTGCAGGTGACTGCGGTGCTAGACTTGGGCGGTCCCTCCGGCATGCAGGCGGTCACTCCGGTCCTGCTGGCCCAACTGGCGCGCCAGTTCGGGCTGACCCTGCAGCCGCTCGACGCCTTGCCCGACCTCTCGCTCACGCACGCGGCCTGACCGCCTGCCCGCCGACCACGCCATGACCCAGCCCAGCGCACGCTCCATTCCCTTGCAGGTCCTTTCCGGCGACAGCGCCTCCGCGCCGCTGCAGACCGGCGTCAAGCAGTTGGGCGGCGACAAGATCGCGCGCTCGCCGGTGCAGTTCGCCGACGCGCCGGTGCTGCGCAAACCCTCGTGGATCCGCGTGCGCATTCCCTCCGGCAATGCGGTGCAGACCCTCAAGGCCAAGCTGCGCGAGAACCGTCTGGTCACCGTCTGCGAAGAGGCCAGCTGCCCGAACATCCACGAGTGCTTCGGCCACGGCACCGCCACCTTCATGATCCTGGGCGAGGTCTGCACCCGGCGTTGCTCGTTCTGCGATGTCGCCCACGGCCGGCCCAAGCCGCCGGACGCCGGCGAGCCGGCCAGCCTGGCGCAGACCGTGGCCGACATGGGCCTGAAGTACGTGGTGGTGACCAGCGTCGACCGCGACGACCTGCGCGACGGCGGCGCCCAGCATTTCGCCGACTGCATCGGCGCGATCCGCGCCGCCGCGCCGACCACCCGCATCGAGATCCTGACCCCGGACTTCCGCGGCAAGGGCCGCATGGACCGTGCGCTGGAGATCCTGGCGACCAATCCGCCGGACGTGTTCAATCACAACATCGAGACCGTGCCGGACCTGTATCCCAACGTGCGTCCCGGCGCCGACTACCAGTGGTCGCTGACCCTGCTGAAGAAGTTCAAGGCGCAGCATCCGGCCATCGCCACCAAGTCCGGCATCATGCTCGGCCTGGGCGAGACCCTGGAGCAGGTGCAGGCGACCCTGCGCGACCTGCGCGCGCACGACGTGGACATGGTCACCATCGGCCAGTACCTGCAGCCGACCGCGCATCACCACCCGGTGATGCGCTACTGGACGCCGGACGAATACAAGGCGCTGGAGGAGTACGGCAACGCGCTGGGCTTCAGCCACGTCGCCTCCGGCCCGATGGTGCGCTCGTCCTACCACGCCGATCGCCAGGCTGCCGGCGCCGGCGTCGCCGCCTGATCCTTCTCCGCGCACATGGCCCGCGCGCATCGCGCATGGCCGCGGCGGCGACGCACGTTCGTCGCCGCACAGCGACCGTCCACACGGCTCGCACCGGCAACGTTCACACTTCTGCGCATGTCGGCCGCTAGTCTGCTTCATGAACAGGTGACACGGCCTGCAACTTGCGTCACTGTCGTGTTGTCTCACGCGATGTGCTGCCCCCCTGACGGCCTGGTGCCGAGAGTTCCCAGATGAAATTCAAAGCTTCCGCCTTCCTGCTGGCGTTTGCGCTGACCGCACCGCTGGCGCTGTTCGCCCGTACCGATGCGCCCGCGCTGCCGGCCGCTGCCACCGCCGACCAGGCCACCACCGCCAAGCTGGTGTACGGCCTGCTTTCCGACAGCCGCTACGCCTACCGGCCGCGCGCCCTCGACGAGGCGACCTCGAAGGAGGTCTTCAAGAAATATCTGGAGACCCTGGACGGCAGCAAGCAGTTCTTCACCCAGGCCGACGTCGACAAGTTCGCCGGGTTCCAGAACAACCTCGGCGCCAACATCTCCTCCGGCCAGCTGGAACCGGCGTTCCAGATCTTCGCCGTGTACCGGCAGCGCGTGGACGAGCGCATCGCCTATGCGCGCAAGCTGCTCAAGCAGGACTTCAACTTCGACGGCGACGAGAAGTTCGAGTACGACCGCAAGAACGCGCCGTGGGCCAAGGACGACCAGGAACTGGATGCGCTGTGGCGCAAGTCGGTGATGAACGACTGGCTGCGGCTCAAGCTGGCCGGCAAGAAGCCGGAAGACATCCGCAAGACCCTGGATCGGCGCTACGCCAATCTCGACGACTCGGTGAAGGAACTGAAGAGCGAGGACGTGTTCCAGTTCTTCATGAATGCCTATACCAACACCGTCGACCCGCACACAGACTATTTCACCCCGCGCACCGCCGAGAACTTCAACCAGCAGATGTCGCTGTCGCTGGAAGGCATCGGCGCGCAGCTGCAGAAGCAGGACGACCTGGTGGTGATCCGCGAGGTGATCCCGGGCGGGCCGGCCGCGCTGGACGGCACGCTCAAGCCGGGCGACCGCATCGTCGGCGTCGGCCAGGGCAAGACCGGGCCGGTCGAGGACGTGATCGGCTGGCGCATCGACGACGTGGTCGCCAAGATCCGCGGCGACAAGGACACCCAGGTGCGCCTGGAATACATCCCGGCCGAAGCCGGCGTGGACGGCAAGCACCGCCAGGTGCTGCTGACCCGGCAGAAGGTGCGCCTGGCCGAACAGGCCGCCAAGGGCGAGACCATCGAATTGCCGGCGAAGGACGGCGAGCCGGCGCGGCGCATCGGCGTGATCAAGCTGCCGGCGTTCTACCAGGACTTCGAAGGCCGTCGCCGCAACGCCAAGGACTATGCCTCGGCGACCCGCGACGTGGCCAAGCTGCTGGCCGGGTTCAAAACCGACAAGGTCGACGGCGTGGTGCTGGACCTGCGCAACAACGGCGGCGGTTCGCTGGACGAGGCGATCGAGCTGACCGGCCTGTTCATCGAGCAGGGCCCGGTGGTGCAGGTGCGTGAATCCGGCGGACGCGTCACCGTCAACAGCGACCAGAACCCGGGCGTGGCCTGGGACGGCCCGCTGGCGGTGCTGATCAACCGTGGCTCGGCCTCGGCCTCGGAGATCTTCGCCGGCGCCATCCAGGACTACGGTCGCGGCCTGATCATCGGCGAGACCAGCTTCGGCAAGGGCACGGTGCAGAACATCGTCGACCTGGACCGCTGGCCGGCCAACGAGACCGACCGCTTCGGCCAGGTCAAGCTGACCATCGCCCAGTTCTTCCGCGTCAGCGGCAGCAGCACCCAGCACAAGGGTGTGGTGCCGGACATCGCCTTCCCGGCCAGCGTCGATGCCACCGAGTTCGGTGAAAGCACCTACGACAACGCGCTGCCGTGGAGCCGCATCGCCGCGGTGCCGCACACCCAGTACGGCAATTTCGCGCCGCTGCTGCCGAAGCTGGAAGCGCTGCACAGCAGCCGCATCGCCAGCGACAAGGAGTTCCAGTGGTGGGAAGAGGACGTGCGCCAGTTCCGCGACGAGGCGGCGAAGAAGTACGTGGTGCTCAACGAGGCCGAGCGCCGCGCCGAGCGTGAGAAGCAGGATGCGCAGCGCAAGCAGCGCCAGGAGATCCGCAAGCAGCTCGGCCTGCCGCTGGATCCGCTGGCCGACGACAGCAGCGACGACGGCCTGACCGGCAACGAGCGCGACATCGTCAAGGATGCCGCACGCGAGAAGCTGGTCGACAAGCGCCCGGATCCGCTGCTGCGCGAATCGGCCTCGATCCTGAGCGACGCGGTCAATCTGCTGGAGAAGGACCACCCGCTGTCGGTGCAGGTCCTGCCGCAGTCCACCGGCCCGGGGCGCTGGGCCGACTAAGCTCGCGCTCTACCGTCGCGAACACCGAACGCGCCATCGCCCAGCGATGGCGCGTTTTTCATTGCAGGTTCGGGCTTTGCAGGGCAGGCGTGCGCCCGTCGATCGTCCGCCGTGTCGATGCTTGCGGAGGGTTGGGCGGACTGAGGGGCCGGCCTGCAGTTTTTTGGTGATTGGTGAGAACCGCGGGCGTGGCGTTTGGTCTGCCGCGCGCGTGATGCGTGTCGTCGTAGGAGCGGCTTCAGGACACCTCTGGTAACGCCTTGTTGCCGCAGCTCGGTACGGTATGTCATCGCGATTGTAGGAGCGGTTGTGGCGGGATCACATCTTCAGCCCAGCGCCTGCCACAGTTGGTGCAAGCCCAGTCCCAGCAGGGTCAGGAAGAACACGCGGCGGAACGCGCTGGCGGAAATGCGCTGTCGCAGCCGTGCGCCCAGCCACATGCCCATGGCCGTGGGCAGCAACGCCAGCAATGACGGACCCAGCGCTTGCGCGGGGAAGGCGCCGTGCGCGACCAGTGCCGCAGCCAGCGCCAGGGTGGCTGCGGCGAAGCAACTGCCCAGGGCGCGCATCAGCGTGTCTCGCGGCAGGTCCAACGCCACCAGGTAGGGCAGCACCGGCAGCACGAACACGCCGGTGGCGCCGGTCAGCAGACCGGTCGCCAGGCCCACCGGTGGCCCTGCCCAGCGCGCCTGCGAGGGCGACAGGCGCGCCTGCCACTGGCTCAGGCCGAGCGCGGCGTATAGCGCCAGCAACGCGCCCAGGCCGGCGCGCGCCAGCCGTGGGTCGGCGCCGGCGAGGATGCCGGCGCTGAACCAGGTGCCGACGACGATGCACGCCAGCAACGGCCACAGTCGCCGCAGCAACATGCCGGTGCCCGCGCCCCAGGCCTGTTGCAGGTTGGTCAGCAGGGACGGCAGCGCCAGCAGCGCAGCGGCTTCGGTCGGCGTCAGCCACAGCCCCAGCAGGCCCATCGCCACCGTGGGCAGGCCCATGCCGGCCACGCCCTTGACGCCGCCGGCGAGCAGGAAGACCAGGGCGATCGGCAGCAGGTGCGATGCGAGCGTGTCCATGGCGACGAGCATCTGCGCGTCGTGGCGGCCGGACAATGCGCGAATGCTTCAGGCAGACTTCGGCAACGACGAAGGCGGGAGCGCCGATGCATCTGGATTTCACCGATCTGCGGCTGTTCCTGGCGGTGGCCGAGGCCGGCAGCATCACCGCGGGCGCCGATCGCGCGGCGCTGTCGCTGGCCGCCGCCAGTGCACGCATCCGCGCGCTGGAGACGCAGCTCGGCGTCGCACTGTTCGAGCGTGGCCCACGCGGCGTCGGCCTCACCGCGGCCGGCACCGCGCTGTTGCGGCACGCGCGGCAGTTGCTGCGCCAGGCCGAGGCGATGCGCAGCGAACTGGGTGACTACGCCGGCGGCCACCAGGCCAGCGTGCGCCTGTTGGCCAATACCGCGGCGCTGTCGGAATGGCTGCCGGAGCTGCTGGCCGAGTTCCTGGTGGCGCATCCGCGCATCGATCTGGCGCTGCGCGAGCAGGGCAGCGTCGCCGCGGCCGATGCGCTGCGCGAGCAACGCGCCGATCTGGCGGTGATCGCCGACCATGCCGATCTGCAGGGTCTGCAGGCGCATCCGTTCCGGCAGGACCGGCTGGTGCTGGTGGCCGCGGCCACGCACCCGCTGGCGCAGGCGTCGCAGCTGCGGTTCGCGCAGGTGTGGCAGGCGCAGTTCCTCGGCCTGGCCGAGGACAGCGCCCTGCAACAACACCTGCGCACGCAGGCGACGCGCGCAGGCGGGCGGCTGCGCATCCGCGCGCAGGTGCACGGCATCGAACCGCTGTGCCGCATGCTGGCGCGCGGCGCCGGTGTGGCGATCCTGCCGCAGGCGGCGCTGGAGCGGGTCAGCGTGCGCGCGCAACTGGTCGCGGTGCCGCTGCAGGAGCCGTGGGCGCTGCGCCAGTTGTCGATCGTCTGGCGTCCGACACCGGTGCCGTCGCCGCCGGTGCAGCAGGTGCTGGACTGGCTGTGTGCGCATGCTTCGCCTGCGGCGTGAAAGTCCGCAGGCTGACGCGTTGCGGATGGCTCTGACGACGTGCTTCTCAGTGGTGCGGCGGAACGTGTCGTTACCTTGCGGAAGCGTTCGTGTCGCCTGTTCGGATCACCCGCAATGGCTGTTTCCTGGTCATGCGCGTCGCGGCTGAAGCCGCTCCTACGACGAGCGGCCTTTCGTAGGCGTACATGCTCCCCTGGGAAGGAGGCCAGAACACCGCTAAGGCCTGCTTCGCCTGGCATCATCTTGCCTCGTAGGAGCGGCTTCAGCCGCGACAGGCGTTACCGCTAGCGCCTCTTTGCAACTGAAGCCGCTCCTGCACGCGCGCCTGCGGTCCATGCCGCAGGCTTCATCCCGTCACTGCGGCCAGGCGAACGTGGCGATCACCGGGAAATGGTCCGACGGCCAGTGACCCTGCGGCCGCGCGTCGAGCGTGGCGTAGTGGGTGGCCTGCAGCCCGCGCGAAAGGATCCAGTCGATGCGCCGGTCCGGGTGGCCGGTGAAATCGTGGAAGGTCGCTTCCGGGCCCTGCGGCTGTGCGACCTGCGTGCGCGCATCGGCCAGGCTGGCGGTGAGGGTGCGGTAGGTCGGCGAGTCCGGCACCGTGTTGAAATCGCCGGTCAGCACCACCGGCACGTCCGCCGGCAGGCCTTTCAGACGCGACACGATCAGCGCCGCGCCCTTGGCGCGTGCCGCTTCGTCCTCGTCGCGATAGGGCAGGTGGGTGTCGAACAGATAGAAGCGGCGGCCATCGCCGACGCGCTCGAACAGCCCCCAGTTGACCATGCGCGGCAGCGGATGGCCCCAGCTGATGCTACCCATGACTTCCGGCGTGTCCGACAACCAGAAGTGTCCCGATTCCACCAGTTTCAGTTTTTGGCTGTCGTAGAACACACCCATGCGTTCGCCGTCGTCCTTGCCGTCGCGGCTGGGGCCGAACCAGCGGTACTCCGGCAATTGCGCGGCCAGGTAGTCGGCCTGCCGCTTGACCAGTTCCTGGGTGCCGAATACATCCGGGTGCTGCGCGCGGATCAGCGCGGCCATCGCGCTGCGGCGCACGTCCCAGCGCTTGTCGCCGTCGGTGTCGACCGGCACGCGCACGTTGAAGCTCATCACCTTGAGCGGGGCCGGTGCGGCGGGCGACGCCGGCTCGCGCGCTTGCACTGGCGTGATGCACACGCCCAACACCAGCAGCAGAGGAAGCGCGAGCTTGCGCGCGGACGACAGCGACAGCGACATGGCAGATCTCGACAGGAGCGGAGCACGCGATGGTGGCATGGCGGTGGTGTCGGTGACCACCGCGTGGCGCTCCCGCCGAGCGGCGATCAGTTGAACGCCGACAGTGCCTGGGTGAGTTTCCCGTTGTTGTCGACCGCACCCATCGTGTAGCCCTGCCAGCCCGGGTACGCGTCGGGTTCCCAATAGAACACGCCCAGGCCGCGACTGCCGAGCGCGCGGGTCTTGCTCAGCAGATCGGCCAGCATCGCGCGGGTGGTGGCGGCCTGCTGCCAGTCCATGCCGACCTCGCTGACGATCACGTCCGACCCGTAGCGCGTCACCATGTCCTGCATGTTGCTGGCAATCTGGGTGTTGGCGCTCTGCCAGGCATTGGTGGAGGGATAGTGCGACATGCCGACCACGTCCCACTTGCCGCCGGCCGACTTGAGGCTGTCGAAGAACCAGCGGAAGGTCGCGTTGTCGTAGCCGTTGGCCAGGTGCACGATCACCTTGGCATTGGGGTAGACCGACTTGCTGGCGTTGTAGCCGCTGTTGATCAGTTGCGCGAGGTTGCCGAAGTTGGGCGTCTTGCCGTCCGGCCACAGCATGCCGCTGTTGATCTCGTTGCCTACCTGCACCCAGCTCACGTCGATGCCGTTGGACTTGAGATAGGAGAGGATGCCGCTGGTGTGCGCGTACACGTCCTTGACCAGCGTGGCGAAGTCGTGGCCGTTCCAGGCCGCCGGCTTGGTCTGCTTGCCGGGATCGGCCCAGCTGTCGCTGTAGTGGAAGTCGATCATGATGCGCATGCCCTGCGCCTTGGCCCGCTTGGCCATGTTCAGCGTGTCGGCGCCGTCGTTCCAGCCACCCTGCGGATTGACCCACACGCGCAGCCGGATCGCATTGACCCCGGTGCCCTTGAGCAGCGCGAAGAAGTCGGTGGTGGCACCGGAGGCGTTGCGGAACACGCGGCCGCTGCTCTCCTGCTGGTCGATCCAACTGACATCGGCGCCCTTGGCGAAGCTCTGCGCCATGGCCGGCGCACACAGGCACGCAAGCAACAACAGCAGCCAGGCGGACATGCGCTTGCTCGATCGGTTCATGCGATTCTCGCGGTGATGTGGGAACGGGGAGGGAGGGCGTCGCGTGGCCCTGAGCGGCGGCCCGCAGGACGTGCCGGGCCGTCCCCGCGGCCGCGGCGCGCACGAGGCTAGCGCGATCGTCGTGGCGACGCGCGCTGCACTGCAGCGGGGCTCCGGCGCGGCGTCCGCAAGCGCTGTCTGGACGGCCGATGAATCTGCGCGGTGCGTCACTTGACGCGATGCGGCATCGGCGTAGCATTCCGCTCACGCCAAGGGACAGACCCGCGGCGATCCACCCAACCGTGAGGGATGCTCATGGAATTCGACTATCTCGTGTTCATCGGGCGCTTCGAGCCCTTCCACAACGGCCACGCCGCCGTTGCCCGCCACGCCCTGGCGCGTGGACAGAAACTTATCTTCCTGATCGGCTCGGCCGAGACCCCCCGCACCATCCGCAATCCCTGGACCGTTGCCGAGCGCAGCGTGATGATCCAGGCCGCGCTGGAAGGCGCCGGCGAGCGGCTGATCCTGCGTCCGCTGCGCGATCACCTGTACAACGAAAGCCAGTGGATCGCCGCAGTGCAGTCCACGGTGGCCGAGGCGGTGCGTAGTGATGGCGGCAGCGCCGAGGCGCGGATCGGCCTGATCGGCATGGACAAGGATGCCAGCAGCTATTACCTGCGGGAGTTCCCGCAATGGCCGCTGGTCGACGTGCAGCACACAGAGACGCTGTCGGCGACCGAGCTGCGCCGTTACCTGTTCGAGGCCGGCAGCATCGATTTCCACGGCGCGCTGCTGATGCTGCGCGGCAACGTGCCGACGCCGGTGTTCGACATGCTCGAGGCGTTCCGCAAGAACTCGCCCTCGTATGCCGAGCTGCTCGCCGAATACCAGTTCATCGAGCAGTACCGCGCCGCCTGGAAGGAGGCGCCGTATCCGCCCACCTTCGTCACCGCCGACGCGGTGGTGGTGCATTCCGGGCACGTGCTGCTGGTGCGCCGCCGTGCGGCCCCGGGCAAGGGCCTGTGGGCGCTGCCGGGCGGCTTCGTCGGCCAGCACGAGAGCATCCTCGACGCCTGCCTGCGCGAACTACGCGAGGAGACCCGGCTGAAGATCCCGGTGCCGGTGCTCAAGGGCTCGCTGAAGAACCGCCACGTGTTCGATCATCCCGAGCGCAGCCTGCGCGGGCGCACCATCACCCACGCCTTCCACTTCGAGTTCGTGTTCGGCGAACTGCCCGAGGTGCGCGGCGGCGACGACGCCGACAAGGCGCGCTGGGTGCCGGTGAGCGAAGTGCTGGGCATGGGCCCGAAACTGTTCGAAGACCATCTGCACCTGCTCGAATTCTTCCTGGGCCGCGGTTGATGCGGCCTCCCGGCCGGCGGACAGACCGCCGGCTTTCCCAGACGCGAAGGAGCTTCCGTCATGCAATGCCTGAACAACCTGCTGCTCAACACCGATAGCTACAAGGCCAGCCACTGGCTGCAGTACCCGCCCGGCACCGACGCCACGTTCTTCTACGTGGAATCGCGCGGCGGCGTCTATGACCGGACCGTGTTCTTCGGCCTGCAGTCGATCCTCAAGGAGGCGCTGGGCCGCCCCGTCACCCATGCAGACATCGACGAGGCGCGCGACCTGTTCGCCGCGCACGGCGAGCCGTTCAACGAAGCCGGCTGGCGCGACATCGTCGACCGCCTCGGCGGCCAGCTGCCGATCCGCATTCGCGCCGTGCCCGAGGGCAGCGTGGTGCCGACCCACAACGCGCTGATGACCATCGAATCCACCGACGCGCAGGCCTACTGGGTGCCGTCGTACCTGGAGACGCTGCTGCTGCGCATCTGGTACCCGGTGACGGTGGCCACGGTGAGCTGGCACGCCAAGCAGACCCTGCGCCAGTTCCTGGAGCGCACCAGCGACGATCCGGATGGGCAGTTGCCGTTCAAGCTGCACGACTTCGGCGCGCGCGGCGTATCCAGCCTGGAATCGGCGGCGATCGGCGGTGCCTCGCACCTGGTCAACTTCCTCGGCACCGACACCGTGTCCGGGCTGTTGCTGGCGCGCGCGCACTACCATGAGCCGATGGCCGGCTATTCGATTCCCGCCGCCGAGCACAGCACCATCACCAGCTGGGGCCGCGAGCGCGAGGTCGATGCGTACCGCAACATGCTCAAGCAGTTCGGCAAGCCCGGTGGCGTGGTCGCGGTGGTGTCGGACAGCTACGACATCTTCCATGCGATCCGCGAGCATTGGGGCACCACGCTGCGCGACGAGGTGATCGCCTCCGGCGCCACCGTGGTGATCCGCCCCGACTCCGGCGATCCGGTGGCGGTGGTGCACCAGTGCCTGGAACTGCTCGACGAGGCCTTCGGCCACACCGTCAACGGCAAGGGCTACAAGGTGCTCAACCACGTGCGGGTGATCCAGGGCGACGGGGTCAACCCGACCAGCATTCGCGCGATCCTGGAGCGCATCACCAGCGCCGGCTACGCCACCGACAACCTGGCCTTCGGCATGGGCGGTGCGTTGCTGCAGCGGCTCGATCGCGATACGCAGAAGTTCGCATTGAAGTGCTCGGCCGCCCGTGTCGACGGGCGTTGGATCGACGTCTACAAGGACCCGGTCACCGACAAGGGCAAGCTCAGCAAGCGCGGCCGCATGCGCCTGCTGCGTCACCGCGAGTACGGCAGCTATCGCACCGAGCCGGTGGCGCCAGACGCGGTGTCGGCCGAGTCGGTCGCCGGTCCGGCCGGCTACGACGATGCGATGGTCACCGTGTGGGAGAACGGCCGCCTGGTGCACGACTGGACCTTCGCCGAGGTGCGCGAGCGCGCGAACGCCGCGCGCCTGTAGGAGGCGCCCATGGATGCGTCCCTGCCGAGTCCGCCGCCGTTGAGCGGCGGCTCGCCGCTGTTCGCCGCCCTGCGCGCCAGCACCCCGCATCTGGAATGGCGGGTGCCGGCCGCGGCGGATGCGTCGCGCTGGCGACAGCAGCGCATCGCTGCGCGCGACTACCGCGTCGCGCAGCCGGTGACTTTCACTCCCTACGCGTCGGTGCGGCCGTGTTCGGCGCGCTGCCGCTTCTGCTCGGAAACCCTGCGGCCGCAGGCCGGCGGCACCGCCGCGGCCAGCCTGCGGCCGCCGCCGGATTACTTCCCGCAGTTGCGCCAGGCGTTGGCGCAGCTGCGCGGGCTGCCGCTGTCGCATTCGCTGTCGGGGCTGGAGATGACCGACGACGAAGACTGGTTCGTGGAACTGCTGCAGACCCTGGGCGCGGCCGAGCGCGAGGGCCTGTTGGTCGAACAGCGGGTGCTGTACAGCAATGGCGCCGGCTTCGCCCGCGGCCAGGGCGAGACGCTGCTGCAGGCGCTGCAGCGTTTCGGCCTGTCGTGGCTGGAGTTGTCGCGGCACCATCCGCAACAGGCGCGCAACGACGCGATCATGCGTTTTCGCCCCGGCGAGGCGATCGCCGATGCGGGTGTCTTCGTCGCCACCGCGAAGCGCATCGCCGACGCGCTGCCGCTGCGCCTGGTGTGCATCCTGCAGCACGGCGGCATCGCCGATGCCGACGGCGTCGCGGCCTATCTGGACTGGGCGCGCGCCTGCGGGGCGCGTACGGTGATCTTCCGCGAGTTCTCCCGGCTCGGCGACGGCTACCGCGACGGCGGAACCGCGCGCTATCTGACCCAGGCACGGGTCGCGGTGGAACAGGTGCTCGGCGCCTGCATGGCCGCGCCATGGTGGCGCGACCTGCAGCCGCTGCAGATCACCGAGGGCTACTACTTCTGGAACCTGCGCCTGGCCACCGCCGACGGCATGGAGGTGGTGTTCGAGACCTCCGATTACGGCGCGATGCAGGCGCGCCACGACAGCGGCGACATCTACAAGCTGGTGTTCTTCGCCGACGGCCGGCTGTGCGCCGGCTGGCAGCCGGACCGCGATCTGCTGTGGCGGGCGGAGCATGGATAGCCGCAGTTGGTGGACGCCGGTGCAGGATCCGCCGGAGCATCGCTTGCCTGATGACCTGCGCCAGCGCGATCCGCTGGGCGCGCGCGACTGCGGCTGGGTCGGGCAGATGCGTCCGTTCGTGCGTCACTTCAGCGCGCCAGGCGAGCGCGTGCTGGATCCGTTCTGCGGCTTCGGCAGCACCTTGCTCGCGGCCGAAGTGGAAGGCCGCCACGGCATCGGCCTGGAGATCGACGCGGCGCGCGCGCTGCTGGCGCGCGAACGGCTGCAACGGCTCGGGCTACGGGCCGAAGTGCTGGACGGCGGCTTGCCGCTGTGCGTGCCCGACGCACCGGTGGATCTGTGCCTGACCAACGTGCCGTATTTCGGCTGCGCCTGGCCGGCCGCGGCGGCGCCTGGTCAGCTCTACGCCAGCGCCGACTACGCCGCTTATCTGCAGGGCCTGCGCGCCGTGTTCCATGGCGTGCGCCGCCTGCTGCGCGAGGACGGCTTCTGCATCGCGATGGTGGAGAACGTGCAACTCGGCGAGGCCACGCTGCCGCAGGCCTGGGACCTGGCGCGGATCCTCGGCAGCCTGTTCGCGCCTTGTCCCGAGCGCGTGCTGTGCTACCCGCGCGCGACGGCGCAGTCGCTGGCACCTGGCGATCCCCGCAGCGACCGCAGCCACGAGTACGCGCTGATCTTCCAGCACCGGCGCCAGCCCATCGACCTGCCGGGCACGGCGCAATTGCTGGCGGCCCTGCGTGCCGACGGGTTTGCCTTCGCGGTGCACGGCAGTTATCCATGCTGGCTGGCCGATCCGGCGGCGGCGGCGCGCCTGCCCGGCGACGTCGACCTGCTGCTGCCGCGCGACCTGGACAGGCTGCTGCGGCTGCTCGACTGGCTGCGCGCACGTGGCTTCCTGCTGAGCCTGTGGGGCGAACCGCTGGCGACGCCGCCGACCCTGGCACTGCTCGACGCCCATCATTACCTGCGCGCCGAACGCCGCGACCGCGACGGCGGCCTGCTGCGCGTGGACCTGGCGCTGGAGTCCGCCGCCTGACGCGGCGGTACCCCACGCCGCGCACCTCGCTAACCGCGGGATGAGCGGCCGCGGCGGCGTCAAGGCCGTGCCGACGCGCTTGCGGCTATCCTTTGCCGCGGTTCCCTCTCTTCGGTCAACGGCCTATGTCCGCTACCTCCAAGGTTCTCGCCATTCCCGCGCTCGCGCTGATTGCGATCGGCCTGAGTGGCTGCTTCGCCCGCAAGCAGGACGGCCTGGTGAAAGAGACCTTCAATTCCGACAACACCTATTCGCGCAACTACCCGGTGCAGCCGGCGCAGGCCTGCGAATCGGCGCGCCGCGCGCTGCTCAGCCAGGGCTACGTGGTGTCCAAGGCCACCGCCGATGCGGTGGAGGGCACCAAGAACTTCCAGCCCAGCGACGATCTGCACGAGCAACTCGAGTTGCGCGTGTCCTGTGTGGCGCATGGGCAGGACGAGTCCTGGGTGTTCGTCAGTGCATTGCAGGACCGCTATGCGTTGAAGAAGAGCCCGACCTCGGCCAGCGTCGGCGTCGGCGTGCTCGGCTCGGTGTCGCTGCCGATCGGCAGCAGCGACGACTCGATGGTGCGCGTGGCCAGCAGCACGGTGCAGGACGGCGACTTCTACAAGCGCTTCTTCCAGCTGATGACCGAGTACCTGCCCAAGAGCAAGCCGGCACCGGAGCCGCCTGCGCATCCGCCCGCGGCCACGCCCGCACCCGCGGCCGTGACGACGCCGGCACCGACCGCACCGGCACCCGTGCCGACTGCCGCGCCGACTCCGACGCCCGCCGCGGCGACCACGCCGCCGCCGGCACCCGCGGCCACCACCGCGGTGCAGCCGCCGGCCACCACGGTGCCGCCGAGCGGCGGCCCCGGCGGGGCCGACTGATTCAGGTGCAGCTGTAGAAGCTGAATGCGGCAAATTTCGCTTCACGAACCATTCGCGAAGCCGGTGAGAAGGTGGCGCCCGTCGAGAGCGCGGTGCTTGCGCATCGGCTCCGCCACCCAGGAGCAATCAGCATGAACACTCTCAAGTCCGCCTTGTGTCTTTCCGTGCTCGCCATCGCCACGGCCGCTGCGCCGCTGGCCGAGGCGCAACGCCACTACGGTCCCGAGGACGCCGGCCGCCGCTTCAGCGACGGCACCCGCGTGCACTGCAAGAAGGTCGCGGTGCGCAAGAACAGCACCGACCCCGACCGCATCGGCGGCACCGTGGCGGGTGCAGCGATCGGCGGCCTGCTCGGCAACCAGATCGGCAAGGGCGATGGCCGCAAGCTGGCCACGGTCGGCGGCGCGGTTGCCGGCGGTGCCACCGGCCGCTACATCCAGGGTCAGCGTCAGCAGGCCAATGGCAATCGCGTGGTCGAGACCGTCTGCAAGCGCTATTGAGTCGCGCGACCGCAGCGTGCCGATCGGCGCCTGACGCCGACGCGGCAACCTGATGCAGCTCGCCCCGGCGGAGGCCTCCGCCGGGGCGTTTTCATTTTGGTGTGCGGTGCGACGTTGCGCGATGTGGCGACGCGGTGCCTCAGTCGGCAAGCAAGGCGCGCAGTGCCATGTCCAGTTGCGGATAGCGGAACACATAGCCCTCGCGCTGCGCGCGTGCCGGCAGGACACGCTGGCTGCCCAGCAACAGGTCGGCCATCTCGCCGAAGGCCAGGCGCAGCGCCGCCGCCGGCATCGGCAACAGCGCGGGGCGATGCAGCGTCGCGGCGAGCTGCTGCGCGCATGCGGCGTTGGTCACCGGCGCCGGCGCCGTGGCGTCATAGGCGCCTTCGCCGCCTTGCTGCAGCAGCCACATCAGCAGCCCGACCTGATCGTCGCGGTGAATCCAGCTCATCCACTGGCGGCCATCGCCCATGCGCCCGCCCATGCCGAAACGGAACGGCAGCAGCATCCGCGCCAGCGCCCCGCCGTCGCGGCCCAGCACCACGCCGGTGCGGACCAGGCTGGTGCGCACGCCCAGTTCCTGCGCGCGCAGCGCCTCGGCTTCCCAGTCGCGGCACAGTTGCGCGGAAAAGTCGTCGCCGGGCGTGCTGGTTTCATCCAGGACCTCGTCGCCGCGGTCGCCGTAGTAGCCGATCGCCGAGCCGGAGATCAGGCAGCCCGGACGCTGCGCGGCGTCGAGCTTGCCTATCCAGTCGATCAGCGCACGGGTGGTACCGATGCGTGAGGTGCGGAAGCGGCGCTTGCGCGTGGCGCTCCAGCGGCCCTCGCCCAGCGGTTCGCCAGCCAGGTTGATCACCGCGTCGGCCGCTGCGGCGCGCTGCAGGTCGTCCAGCACCTGCACCGCCGGCAACAGCCGCGCCGCGCGTGCGGGGTCGCGGGTGAGCACGCTGACCTGGTACCCGGCGGCGAGCAGAGCCGGGCACAGCGCGCGGCCGATGAATCCGGTGCCTCCGGTAACGAGCACGTGCATGCAGGGGGTCGCTTGCGCCAAGGGAGCCGCAGTGTAGGGGCGCTGGGCATGGCGGAAGAGTGAATACCGGGGCCGTCGGTGCGGTGGGGTGGTTTCGCGATGCCTGCACGGGCCATGCGGCACGCTGCGCGGGCGCCACCGCGGCGCGGCCAACGGACGTTCCTGCTCGCGATGCCCGCTCCATGATCCAACTACCCCGCTTCGCTCGCATGCCGCGTCTGCGCCGCAGCGTTGGCCTGATGCTGGCCGCACTGCTCGCCAGTGCCGCGGCCACTGCCGCGCCAGCGCCGGCCGACCAGGCCAGCGCGGCTTGCCTGGCGGCACTGCTGGAGCGGTTGGGCTGGCGCCTCGGTAGCACCGCCGCCGCGCAACCGCAGATTGCGGCCGGCGCGCCATGCGAACGCGGTTCGCTGGCCGAGGCGCAGGCGCACGGCGATCTGCAGGCGGCCTTGCCCGCGACCTGGAACGCCGCGCAACGGCAGCAGGCGCTGCGTGCCTTGCTGGACGCGCCGGCGACGCAGTGCGGTTATTTCCTGCAGCTGGGCGCGGCCACCACGCGCGCGGTCGCACGGCTGCAGGACAATCCCGGCTATCGCTTCTCGGCGCTGCAACTGGGCTGGATCGGCTTCGGCCTGCGCGGGGCGCAGGCGCAGGGCTGGGAGCGCTTCCGCAGCTTCGGCCGCGGCTATCGTCCGGCAGGCGGCAATGCGCAGGCGATCGAGGCGTTCTACAGCGGCCACGTGCGCTCGGAATGCGGCGTCGGCCGGCAGATCGCGCAATTGGCCACACAGCGCGAGCTGTACGGCGATGCCGCATTCGATCGTGCGTTCAGTGCCGACGAGTTGTCGATCGGCACCTTCCTGACCCTGCACGACACCGACAGCATCCTGCTCGGCGCGCATGCCGGCACCTTCTTCGCCGACGGCAAGGCGGTCAAGACGTCGCAGCGCGGCCGTGCCGCCTTCCTCGGCGCGCCGGGCTACATCGTGCATGTGTTCGAGCGCCGCTATCTGGACGACATCAACAACCAGGCGGAGAACTTCGTGGTCGCCGCGGTCAGCGCCGAGGCCGCGGCGGCGCTGCGCGCGCACGGCGGCTTCGCGTACTACGACGCACAGAACCGGCGCATCTGGGAACTAGCGAAGACGCTGCGCGGCCCGGGCCGCGAACGCTTCGAACGGCTGCTGTACGCGCGCGACCCGGCGCTGCGCGCGCGCCTGGATCCGACGCAGCAGGCGGCGCTCGCGCAACTCGACGCCCTGCTCGACGATCCGTTCTACCGCGGCTTCCAGGTCTATGTGCATCCCAAGGGCGTCAAGCCGATCGGCTATCACGTGGTGCGGTTGCTGGATCGCAATCCGCGCACGCCGTTCGCGGTCGAGCTGACCCTGCACAATCTGCACACCACGCTGTACCAACGCTGGCGCGACCTGCAACTGCGCGATTGCGCGCAGGCGCCAGCGCCGGCGCCCGCCGCCGCACCAGCGCCTTAGCTGCGCGTCACGTCGGCGCCGTCGCTTCGTGAGACCCTAATCCTCCTTTTTTCGAACCGGGAACGACGCATGGAACTGGGACTTGTAGGCTTGGGCCGGATGGGCGCCAACATGGCCGAGCGGCTGGTGCGCGGCGGGCATCGCGTGGTCGGTTTCGACCTGGGCGAGGCCGCGCGCAACTCGGCGCAGCAGCGCGGGGTGGAAGCGGTCGACAGCATGGCCGCGCTGATCGCGGCGTTGCCGGCGCCGCGTGCGGTGTGGCTGATGGTGCCCGCCGGCAAGGTCGTCGACGACACCCTGGCCGCGTTGCTGCCGCTGCTGGACAAGGGCGATGTGGTGATCGACGGCGGCAACTCCTACTACAAGGATTCGATGCGCCGCGCCGGTGAACTGGCCGCGCACGGCATCGCCTATGTCGATTGCGGCACCAGCGGCGGGGTGTGGGGATTGCGCGAGGGCTACAGCCTGATGATCGGTGGCGACACCGCCGCGGTACAGCGCCTGCACGACGTGTTCGCGACCCTGGCGCCGGCCGCCGATGCCGGCTGGGGACATGTCGGCCCCAGCGGTGCCGGCCACTTCACCAAGATGGTCCACAACGGCATCGAGTACGGAATGATGCAGGCCTATGCCGAGGGCTTCGCGCTGATGGGGCGCAAGCAGGAATTCGCGCTGGACCTGCACCAGGTGGCCGAGGTCTGGCGCCAGGGCAGCGTGGTACGTTCGTGGCTGCTGGACCTGTGCGCGGATGCGCTGGGCGCCAATCCGACCCTGGCCGGGATCGCGCCGTTCGTCCAGGACTCCGGCGAAGGCCGCTGGACCGTGGCCGAGGCGATCGACCTGGACGTGCCGGCGCCGGTGATCACCCTGTCGTTGCTGGAGCGGTTGCGCTCGCGCGACGACGATTCGTTCGCCGACAAGTTGCTGGCGGCGATGCGCAACCAGTTCGGCGGCCATGCGATCAAGCACGAGGGCGGCGACGCGCCCGCGCCGGGCGGCACGCGTCCCGCCTGACGCCTCAGTCCAGCGTCACGCTGCACCCGGAGGCGGCGCTGCGCACGCCCGCCTCCAGCAGGCGCATCACCGCCAGCGCCTGCGCCGCATCCACCGGCGCGGGCGCGCGCCCGGCCATCGCCTCGCGAAAGGCCGCGTAGCATTCGCGGTAGTCGCCGCGATGCGCGGGCAGGGTCTGCAGCGCGTGCGTGCCATCGGTGCCGACCAGGCGCAACTGGCCGGGCAGGGGATCGGCGCCCCAGTCGGGCGCGCCCGGCACGACGCCGGCGCGCAACTGCGCTTCCTGCGTATCCAGGCCGTGCTTGAGGTAGCTGCCGCCGGTGCCGTGCACCGCGAAGCGCAGGCCGTTGGCCGCGACCAGCGAACCGGCATGCAGCACCACCCGCAATCGCGGATAGCGCAGCACCGCATGCACGTAGTCCACCGCCTGCGCGCCGGGGCGCTGCAGCGCCAGGTCGGCCTGCAGCGCCTGCGGTGGTCCGAACAGTTGCAGCGCCTGGTCGAGCAGATGCGGCCCCAGGTCGAACCACAGCCCCGAGCCTGGCAAGGCGTGCTCGCGCCAGCGGTCGCCCACCTGCGGACGATGGCGATCGAAATGGGAATGGAACTCGGCGATCTCGCCCAGGGTGCCGGCCTCCAACAAGGCGCGCACGCCGAGGAAGTCGCCGTCCCAGCGCCGGTTCTGGAACACGCTGACGATGCGGCCGACACGTTGCGCCTGGTCGAGCACCTGCTGCGCTTCGGCCACGTCCAGGGTGAACGGTTTGTCCACCAGCACGTGCTTGCCCTGCGCCAGCGCGGCCAGCGCCAGCGGCGCGTGGGTCTGGTTGGGCGTGGCGATCACCACCGCGTCGATCTGCGGATCGGCGAAGGCCTGCGTTGCATCGGCGACCACGCGCGCCTGCGGCCAGTCTGCGCTCACTGCCTCGGCCTGGCGCGAGACCACGGTATGCAGGCGTAGACCGGGCGTGTGTGCGATCAACGGCGCATGGAAGGTGCGGCCGACGTAGCCGAAGCCGAGCAGGGCGAGATTGAAGTCGGACATGGGCGCGGGCGGGAAGCGACGGGACGCCAGTATCGCCCGCCCTGCGTCGGCGGCTTGCGTATTCACGCTACGGCGATTCGGCGGTCACGTTGCCTGTACAACGGACTAGGGGAGACTGCACGCACACCTTCAGCGGAGGAAGACACGATGAAAACGATCAATGCACGCACCCTGCTTGGCGCCACCCTGGTGGCCGGTTTCGCGTTCGGCGCGGGCCAGGCGTTCGCAGCCGGCCAGGCCACCAGCGCCAAGGACCACGGCACCATGGGCCAGCAGGACACGATGCAGCACGACACCACTGCCCATGACGCCAGCCATCACGACTCCAACGAGCCGGTCACCGACACCTGGATCACCACCAAGGTGAAGGCCGATCTGCTGGCCACCAAGAACGTGTCGGGCACCGAAATCAAAGTCGATACCGTCAACGGCACGGTGAAGTTGTCCGGCACGGTCGCGACCAAGGCGGAGAAGGACAAGGCCGTGGCGGTTGCCAAGAAGATCAAGGGAGTCAAGAAGGTGGATGCGGCCGACCTGACGGTCAGCGCCGCTGCCAAGAAGTAAGCATTGCGATCCGCGGCCGCGGCCGCGGGTGGGGTGCGACGAGGCGCCCCACTCGCGACACCGGCCAATGGCGCACCCTGCGGGGTGCGTTTTTTTTGGGCGGAGTGGCCTAAATTCGCGACCTGCATCGCATTTCGCGCCGTTTTGACACCCGCTCAGACATCATGCCTTCATGTTCGTCAACGGATCGCGCGCAATGTTGGACACCCAACCCCACCCGGCCGCGGGGCATGCGGCTTCGGCTGCCGAAGCGCTGGGCGCTGCGCTGTCCAGCCGTGACACGCAGACGTCGCCGCTGCTGCCCGCGGTGCGCAGGCTCGAAGCGCAGTTGAGCATGTTGTTGACGACTTTCCATGACGATGCCGGTTTCTGGCCGGCGTTCACGACGCTGATGCAGGAACTGGATCATGGCCTGAGCCAGTCCGAGCGCCGCCGCCTGCGTGGCCACGCCGATTTCCTGCTGGTCCGCGCCGGCATGCCGGCCTGGACCCTGGCCGGCACCCACGGCGCCGCCCCTACACTGGCGCGCCAGCCCTGAGCGGCGCGCGCGGGTGGCGCTTCGGCGGCGGCCTGCCGCCGGTACCGCCGTGCGTGCTGGCTGGGATAGCGTCCACGCCGCTGGCGCGATCGGGGTATCGCGCGCTCGCTGAACAATTTATCTGCTGCCGGGGAAGATGGGCGACAATGCGCGCCCGCGATGGCCGCAGCCGTTCCTTCTTCTGACGCACCGCTATGCAGACCATCGCCAAACACGATGCTTGGGACCGCTGGCGCCTGCCGCTGCTGGCCCTGGCCGTCGTCCTGATCGTCATCCTGCCCTCGCTGCTGCTGCGGCAAATGAATGCCAGCACCCTGCGCGCTGCCGACTGGGTCGGCCACAGCCAGGAGGTGACCGCCACGCTGAACGCGATGGAAGCGGACATGCGCGACATGGAGTCGGCGGCGATGGCGATGTCGCATGGCGTGCAGTCGCCGATCCTGACCGCGCGCTTCAAGGAGGCGCGCGCGTCGTTGCAGCCGACCATGGCCCACCTGGCCGAACTGACCCGCGACAATCCCGACCAGCAGATCCGCATCGGCCGCCTGCAGAGCACGCTGGAACGGCGCGGCCTGCTGGCCGAGCGCATCGCCCAGGCGCGCGATCCGGAGCGGATCCGCGCGCTGATCCAGGACATGACCGCCGACAATCCGGTGCGCGGCCTGATCGCCGAGCTGCAGCGGCGCGAGGACGAACTGCTGAGCGAGCGCACCGCCGACGCCGAGCAGCGTCGGATGCTCGCCTCGATGATGAGCTGGACCTCGCTGGTGGTGCAGCTCCTGCTGCTGGGCCTGGTGATCTGGCTGCTGCAACGGCAGATCGGCCGGCGCCTGGACGCCGAGCGCCACATGCTGCGCGCCAACGGCCGCGCCGCGGCGGTGCTGCAGACCGTGCGCGAGCCGATCGTGCTCCTGGACAATGGGCAGCGGATGCTGATGCACAACACCGCCTTCGCCGAACTGTACGGCATGGACCTGGCGGATCCGCCGAAGCTGCTCGCCGACGTCGGCGACGGCGTCTGGCAAGATCCGGTGATCGTGCAGCGATTGGCCGACGTGCTGTTGCGCGGACGCGAATTGTGGGATTTCGAGCACGAACAAGTCGGCGCCGACGGCGTACCAAGGACCATGCTGCTGAATGCGCGGCGCATGCCGCTGCCGGACAGCGAGGACGAAGTGGTCTTGATGACGGTCAGCGACATCACCCTGCAGAAAACCGCGCAGCAGCGCATCCAGGAGCTGAACCGGCAGCTGGAGGGCAAGGTCGAGCAGGTGTCGGAAGTCAACCGCGAACTGGAGGCGTTCAGCTACTCGGTCTCGCACGACCTGCGCGCGCCGTTGCGCCACGTCGCCGGCTTCGCCGACAAGCTGGCCCGCCATCTGGGCGACGGCGCCGACGAGAAGAGCCGGCACTACCTGGAGGTGATCGGTACCTCGGCGCGGCGCATGGCCTCGCTGATCGACGACCTGCTGGTGTACTCGCGCCTGGGCCGCAGCGCGCTGCGTCTGCAGGCGGTGGACATGCAGTCGCTGGTGGCGGAGACGCGCTCGGTGCTCGACGCCAACTACCAGTCCGACCACGGCGACAGCGGCCACCGCATCGAGTGGACCATCGCGCCGTTGCCGATCCTGGTCGCCGACGAGAACATGATGCGGCAGCTGTGGCTGAACCTGCTCGGCAATGCGGTCAAGTACAGCGCCAAGCGCGAGGTTGCGCAGATCCAGGTCGACTATCAGGTGCAGCCGGACGGCAGCCATCACTTCAGCGTGCGCGATAATGGCGCCGGCTTCGACATGACCTACGCGGCCAAGCTGTTCGGCGTGTTCCAGCGCCTGCACAAGGCCAGCGAGTATTCCGGTACCGGCATCGGCCTGGCCAGCGTGCGTCGCGTGCTGACCCGCCATGGCGGCCATATCTGGGCCGAGTCCGCCCCCGAACAGGGCGCCACCTTCCATTTCGTCCTGCCTCCGGCGCCCGAAGCGCCCACTACCGAGTTCATCGCATGACCGCCATCCGCACCATCCTGCTTGCCGAAGACAGTCCCGCCGACGCCGAAATGGCGGTGGATGCGTTGCGCGACGCGCGCCTGGCCAATCCCATCGTGCACGTCGAGGACGGCGTGGAGGCGATGGACTACCTGCTGCGCCGCGGCGCCTACGCCGACCGCGAGGAAGGCCTGCCGGCGGTGCTGCTGCTGGACATCAAGATGCCGCGCATGGATGGCCTGGAAGTGCTCAAGCTGGTGCGCAGCGAGGAGTCGCTCAAGCGCTTGCCGGTGGTGATCCTGTCGTCCTCGCGCGAGGAAAGCGACCTGGCCCGCAGTTGGGACCTGGGCGTGAATGCGTATGTGGTCAAGCCGGTGGACGTGGACCAGTTCTTCACCGCGGTGAAGACCCTGGGGACCTTCTGGGCGCTGATCAACCAGGCGCCGGACAAAGAGTAAGCGCGCATGCCCACCACCGGCCCCAGGCTTGGCCCGATCCGGATCCTCATGGTGGAGGATTCGCCGGAGGATGCCGAGCTGCTGTCCGATCAGCTGCTGGAGGCCGGCCTGGAGGCGGTGTTCCGCCGCGTGGAAAGCGAGCCGGCGCTGCGCGAGGCGCTCGGCGAGTTCGCCCCGGACATCGTGCTGTCGGACCTGAGCATGCCTGGGTTCTCCGGGCACGAGGCGCTGCGGGTGGTGCGCGAGGACGGCAACGCGGTGCCCTTCATCTTCGTCTCCGGCACCATCGGCGAGGAGACCGCGGTGGAGGCGCTGCGCGACGGCGCCAACGACTACATCATCAAGCACAACCCCACGCGTCTGCCGTCGGCGGTGGCGCGCGCGATCCGCGAGGCCCGCACCGAACGCGAGCGGCAGCGGGTGGAGCGCGAACTGATGCGCGCGCAGCGGCTCGAGAGCCTGGCCCTGCTCGCCGCCGGTCTCAGTCACGACCTGCGCAACATCCTGCAGCCGCTGCTGATCGTGCCGGAACTGATCGTCGGTCGCAGCGACGATCCGCAACTGCGGCATCTGGCCGACGTCATCGCCGAGTGCGGCCGGCGCGGCCATGAGATGGCCGAGTCGATGCTGTCGTTCGTGCGCGGCTCGCGTACGCCCAGCGAGCCGGTGCGCCTGGCCGAGCTGTTCCAGGCGGTGCAGATGCTGCTCAAGAGCAGCCTGCCGGAGCGGGTGACGCTGAAGGTGGACGTGGCCGATCCGACACTGTCGATCGAGGCCAACTACACCGAGCTGCAGCAGTGCCTGCTCAACCTCGGCCTCAACGCGATCCAGGCGATGCCCGACGGCGGCCAGCTGAGCTTGTCGGCGACGCCGGCGATCGGCGCCGACGGCAGCGAGCAGGTGCGCATCCTGGTCCGCGACAGCGGCATCGGCATGGACGCGGAGACTCAGGCGCGGCTATTCAGCCCGTTCTTCACCACCAAGCCGGACGGCACCGGCCTGGGCCTGATCTCCTGCAAGCGCATCGTCGAGAGCTACGGCGGCCAGATCGGCGTGGACAGCACGCCGGGCGAGGGCACCTGCTTCGAAATGCTGATGCCGCTGCGCGCGACGGCGCCATCGGCCGAACCGGAGTTGTCGTTGCCGATGGGCAAGGGCCAGCGCGTGCTGCTGGTCGACGGCGAGGCCACGCGGCTGTCGCTGCTCGGCAATGCGCTGTCCAGCCAGGGCTATCGTCCGCAACTGGCGTCCGACGGCGCCGCCGCGCTGCGCGACGTCGAGGAGCATGGCCTGCCGGATCTGATGATCGTCGACAGCGACATCATCCTGCTGTCGGCGGTGCGCCTGCTGCTGGCGCTGCAGGACCTGGGCTACCAGGGCCCGGCGATCGTGCTCGAGGACACCGGCACCCACCTGGAACGCGACCACTTCCCCGCCGACATCGCCGTGCACGTCCTGCGCAAGCCGCTGGAAATGCAGCGCGTGTTCCGCGCGGTGGCGCATGCCCTCGAAAGCGGTTGAGGAGCTGGCAATGGGGATGCGGGAATGGGGAATGGGAAAGGCAACAGCAACTGTGGCCCGCTGTTGCTGAGAAATCGGGAATAGGAAGGCAACCGCAAGCGGCCGTCGCCTCGGTGGCCATTGCGCTTCCCGCGCAAGGGCTAGGATGTCGGGACTCGAGTCCCGATTTTCTCATTGCCTATTCATGGCCGAGACGTTGGGACCGCGAGCCGAAAGGCAGCCGCCGTGCATTGCAACTTGCAATGACATGAGCGCCGGCATACTCCGTACATCGGAACGGAGGCGTCGCGCTCCGCTTTTACGATTCCCCAATCCCGATTCCCGACTCCCGGCCTTTCACTGCTGCGCCGACTGGTCTTCCGGGTCGCGGCGGGCCGGGGCGCGGCGCGGGGGCAGGGGCGGCAGGGTGTCGCGGGCGGTGTCGTCGTGGTCGGCGGCCAGCGCCGGTTCCCAGGGGAAGCGCGGCAGGGTGCGCACGGCGTTTTCCAGCTTGCGCGACCAGGTGTCGTGGATCTCGGCGTACAGCGGGGTGTCGGCTTCCAGGCGCATGCGCTCGGTGACACGCAGGTCGTTGCGGCGGATCAGCGCCACATCGATCGGCATGCCCACCGACAGGTTGGAACGGATCGTCGAGTCCAGCGACACCAGCGCAGTGCGCGCGGCGTCTTCCAGTTGCATTTCCGAGCGGATGATGCGGTCCAGGATCGGCTTGCCGTACTTGGATTCGCCGATCTGCAGATACGGCGTCTCCGGCGAGGTGGCGATGGCGTTGCCGAGCGGATAGATCATGTACAGCCCGGGCCGTTCGCCGGCGATCTGCCCGCCCAGGATCAGCGTCGACTGCACGTTGACGCCGCTGTTCTGCGACTGCTCGGAGAGCTTGATCTGGCTGGACGCCAGCACTTCGCCGACGTACTCGGCGACCTCGAACAGATGCCGGAAGGTGCGCAGGCTGCGCGGCGCGTCGGGATCGTCGGCGTCGCGCTGCAGGCGCGAGAGGGTCAGTTGCGTGGTCGCCAGGTTGCCGGCCGACATCATGGCGAACACCGCCTGGCCCGGATACTCGAACACGTGCAGCTTGCGATGCACGCGGACGTCGTCCAGCGAGGCGTTGGTACGCGTGTCAGCGGCGAAGACCAGGCCTTCGTCCACTTCGATGCCGACGCAATATGTCATGGCGCTGCCAAAAACCAGGTACGTCCCGATTCTATGCGGGGTGGCTCCGACTTGGCTACCGTTGCTGGCGGCAACCGGGCGGCCCGGAGCGGGCTCAGGGCGCCCTGTACATCCATCAGAACAGCTCGATGCGTTGCACCCCGGCCTGGCCGTAGCGTGCGTGGTGGCCGTCCTGGCTGAGATACTGCGCGACCAGGGCGCTGGGGTCGCCGACGTCGCCGCTGCTGCGCTGCTGCAGCACCGTCTGGATGCGCTCCAGCCGCTGCCGGACCACATCCTGGTACTGGATGTCGCCCAGCAGATCGACGATGCCGTTGGCCAGCTCCTGGTTGTGCGTTGTGGCGTTGGCGGTCAGGGTGTTGTGGAACGACCGCAGGTCGACATAGCTGGCCCGCAGTTCCGCGACGGTGCTCGCCAGCTTGCAGGCGTTGCGCAGCGGCACGCTTTCCTTCAGCTGGCTTTCCAGGGCGAAGCTGTCCATCGCCAGGCGTTGTGCCTGCTCGATGTTCTTCTGCACCAACTGCGCCGCGTTGGCCGAGCGGTTGGCGAGGTTGCGGACCTCCTCGGCGACGACCGCGAAGCCGCGCCCGGCTTCGCCGGCCCGGGCCGCCTCGATCGACGCGTTGAGCGCGAGCAGGTTGGTCTGCGCACTGATTTCGCGCACCAGTTTGACCAGATCGCCGAGCGCGCCGATCTCGTCCACCAGCCGATGCACATTGGCGTACTCGTTGGACAGCATTTGCGGCAGCGCCAGAAGAAATTCGCCGGTTTCCTCGATCAGCTTGGTGCTGGCGACGATATCGTCCTGCAGGCTCACGTTGTTGTGCGCCGAGTTGTGCAGGTATTGCAGCAGTTCATCGGAATGCTTGCGCAGCGACTCCAGCTTGCGAAGGATGTTCAAGGCCGAATGCTCGGTTTCCTGGATCACGTCCTGCAGGCGCTCGTGCATCGCCACATCCAGTTTCGCCCCGGCCTCGGCGTCGACGCGCTGGTTGTGCGCCAACACGCGGCCTTGCGACGCGCTCGCTTTCAGTTCGCGCCAGCCTGCGAAGGGCAGCCGGAACAGCCACAGCGCCAGTACGGCGGCGCCGAGCACGGCGATGCCGGCGGCGAGCGTGGCCTGCAGCAGCGGACGGCCGCTGGCATGGCCGAGCAGGAGCCAGCAGCCAAGCCATTGCCAGGGCACCAGCACGGCGAGGCCGCACAGCAGGTGCCGTCGGAAGCGCGCCAGCGGATCGGGAGAGGAAGCGGGGGCTAGCATGGGAGAAGCGTCCTTTCGGCTATGCGCCGGGCAGCACCTGTTTGATCACCTGCAGAAGCTCGGTGGGGGCGACCGGCTTGACCAGCCAGCCGGTCGCGCCCAGGGTCTTGGCTTCGTCACGCCGAGTCTGCTGGCTTTCCGTGCTAAGTACCAGCAGCGGCGTGAAGCGCAAGCCAGGCAGTTGGCGTGCCTGGCGGATCAGTTCCAGGCCGTCCATGTTGGGCATGTTGATGTCGGTGATGATCAGGTCCGGGCGCGGCCCGCTGCGCAGGCGCTTGAGCGCCTGCACGCCGTCGCTGGCGGTCTCCACGGTCAATCCGCCGGAGAGCTCCAGGCTGCTGCGCAGACTCATGAGCATCGTGGCTGAATCGTCGACAAGGAGGATGGATTTGGACATTGGGTGGGGGTTCCTTGAATCAGGGATGGAGGGCGGAATGCAGCCATTGCCGCAATTGGGAGTCCTTGGGCCAGGCGGACACGCCGGCCTGCGTCGCCATCAACGCCTGCAGCACCGCGGTATGCAGGTGTTCGCAGTCGGCGCAATTGAGCTTGGCATTGCGGTTGGCCTGTAGCCACGCCAGCAGCGTTTCGGCGTCTTCCACGCTGACCACGCCGGCCAGGGTGGCGGAGCGCTTGCGATACGCGATGGGCATCAGAGCAGCTCCTTGGGATTGAGGACCATCAGCACCGAGCCGTCGCCGAGCAGGGCCGAGCCGGCGTAGCCGCCGAGTCCGGCGAGCACGCCGCTCATCGGTTTGAGGAGGATGTCGGTGGTGGCGCGGAACTCGTCGACGAGGATGCCGACGTGTTCGCCTTCCACGCGTACCACCAGGGTGGCCAGCGCGTCATCGGCGTTCGGGCGTGGCGGCGCGTCCAGCGCCAGCAGGTCGTTGAGGGCCACCAACGGCACGATGCGGTCGCGCAGCGTGGCGGTGCGCTGTTGCTTGATGGTGCGCACCGACGACTGCGGCACGCGCACGGTCTCCACGACCTGGTCCATGGGGATACCGAAGATCTGTCCGGCGGTCTCGATCACCATCACGTTGCTGACCGCCATCGACAGTGGCAGCGTCAGGCGCAGGCGCGTGCCCTTGCCCGGGGTGCTGTCCAGGCCGATGCTGCCGTTGACCTTCTCGATCGCCGAGCGCACCGCGTCCATGCCCACGCCGCGGCCCGACAGGTCGGACACCGTCTCGGCGGTGGAAAAGCCCGGTGTGAAGATCAGCCGTTGCGCGTCCACGTCGCTGAGGTTGTCCAGCGCCGCTTCGCTGATCAGGCCCTTGGCATACGCCTTGCGCTTGATGACGTGCGGGTCGATGCCGCGGCCGTCGTCGCTGATCTCGATGAGCACGCGGTCGGCTTCCTGCTGGGCGCGGATCAACAGGCGCCCCACCGCCGGCTTGCCGGCGGCGCGACGCTGCTCGGGCGTTTCCAGTCCATGATCGAGGCTGTTGCGCAGGATGTGGATCAACGGATCGGCCAGCGCTTCGACGATGTTCTTGTCGGCCTCGGTGTCTTCGCCCTCGATCACCAGTTCCACCTCCTTGCCCAGCTTGCGCGAGATGTCGCGCACCAGGCGCGGAAAGCGCTGGAAGATGAACGACAGCGGCAGCATGCGCACCTGCATGATCGCGTCCTGCAACTCCTCGGCGATCCGGTTGATGACCGCGTACTGCGCCTTGATCTCGCGGCCGAGTTCGCGCACGCGGTAGTGCTCCTCGGCACGCGATGCCAGGTAGGGCAGCCCGTTCTTGGCGACCACGATCTCGCCGATCAGGTCCATCAGCCGATCGATGCGGGCCTGGTCGACTTTCAGGATGCGCGAGCCCTGGCCGCCTTCTTCGCTGCGCCGTGCGCCGGCGTCGGCACCCGATGATGGCGCCGTTGGCGCTGCGATCGTATCGGCGGGTTGGGTCGCCGTTGCAGGCAGCGCGGGCGTCGCGTCGCGGGTGACGACGGGCGTTGCGTCCACAGCGGGTGGCGTGTCGGGTTGCCTCGCCGCGGCGGCTGTGGGCAACTGCCGGGCATGGCGCTCCAGCCACTCCAGCAGCGGCTGTGCCGAGTGGCTGACCAGGCTCATGTCCAGGGCATCGGTCAGCGCCGGCTGCAGTGCGGTCTGGCCGCTGGCGGCGCAGCAGGCCGACAGCGTCGCGCCGACGCCGAGCAGACTGCCCGGCGACAGCGGATCGGCCTGGCCCAGGATCTGGCGTTGCGCCTGGATCAGGTTGCGCAAGGCGACCTGCTGCGCGGGCGACAGGGCGACGGCAGCGGCAGCGCTCTGCGCGACCGTATCGTCTTGCTGCAGCACCCGCCGCAACAGCGCCACATCGGGCACGGCGCAGTCCAGCAGCAGGTCCAGCCAGCGCAACGCCGAGGCGCTGCACGAGGTTTCCGGGCACTGCTCCAGGCGTGCCTGCACGTGCTGGCGCAACGCGGACAGGTCGCCGCCCTCCAGCACCGCCTGCGCGTCCTGCTGGAATGCCGCATCGTCGGCCCAGGCGCCAGGCTGTCCCTGCGCCACGACCAGCGCCGCTGCCGGCACCGGGTGCCGCACGACTTGCTCGGTGACATAGCGGAACAGATGGTCCAACGCCTCGGCGCTGGCGCTGCTGAGCGCGTGGAACACCACCTGGCAGCGATAGATGTCCAGTTCGGTCGGCGGCGCCCAGGGCGCCAGCGGCTGCACGCGCGTCCAGTGCGTGTCCGGGATCTGCCGCATCAGGTGCAGCGGATCCTCGCCCTTGAAGAAGCAATCCGGTTCGGGCTGGTACACCACCCAGTGCAGCGTCGCGCCGGCGCAGGCCTCGCGGAACAGCCGCATGCGCAGCGTTTCGGGCATCTGCTGCAGTTCGGCCTGAAGCTGCGCATCGACGCTCGGCTCGGCGTCCTGTGCGCCCTGCGCGTGTGGCGCGTCGTGCGCCGTCGTCACCCGGGCGTGTGCGGTGTCGGTGTCCATCAGGGCCCGCAGCCCCGCCGCCAACTGCCGGGTGGCCGCGGACTCGGCGATGCGTTCGGCGCCCTCTTCGAGCAGGTCCAGTTGCGCCGCGACCTCGTCCATCGCCTCGAGCAGCGTATCGGCGAGGTCGCGCGAGTAGGCCACGCGCCCGTGGCGCACCGCATCCATCAGATCCTCGGCCGCGTGCAGCAGCCAGGTCATGCCGGGCAGTTCGAACAGGCCGCTGTTGCCCTTGAGGGTATGCACCATGCGGAACAGTTCGTTCATCAGGGCGTCGTCGTCCGGCGCCAGCTCCATCTCGATCAGATGTTGGCCGATCGATTGCAGCAGGTCGCGCGACTCGGCGATGAACTGGGCGAGCAGGGGATTCACGCGGCGATCTCCCCGAGCAGCAGGCCGGCATAGATCAGCAGTTCTTCCGGCTTGGCCGGCTTGACCAGATAGAAGTTGGCGCCCGCGGCGTAGGCCTTGCGCTCGTCGATCGGATCGGACTCGGTGGAGATCATCAGCGCCGGCGCCTGCGGAATCGGTTGGTCGCGCAGTTCGCGCAGGAAGCCGTAGCCGTCGAGCTTGGGCATGTTGACGTCGACCAGGTAGAGGTCGTAGGGCGCGCACAAGGCCTTCTCCAGCGCCTCGATGCCGTTGATCGCTTCTTCCACGCCGTGCCCGGCGCTTTCCAGAATGCTGCGGTGATACAGCCGCACGGTCGCGGCGTCGTCGATGATCAGGATGCGTTTCACCGGTCCTCCAAGGGCTTCTGGTAGACGATCGCTTCGGGGAACTTGCGAACGCGGAACAAGGACGAGATGCGGCTCATCGACTCCGAATGCCCCAGGCAGACGAAGCCGCCCGGCACCAGCGCCTCGTAGAAGGTCTCCGCGGCCCGGCGTCGCGACAGGTCGTCGAAATAGATCAGCAGGTTGCGGCAGAACACCACGTCGAAGCTGTCGTGGCCGCGCACGTCGTCCGCATCCATCAGGTTGACGCGGGTGAAGCGGACCGCATCGCGCACGTCGTCGCAGAGCTGGAAGCCGTCGGCCTGTTTCTCGAAATACCGCTGCAGGACGCTGGGGGGCAGATGCTGGATGGAGCGTGCGCTGAACAGGCCCTGCTGCGCCTGGCGCAGGATCGCGGTGTCGATGTCCGATGCGATGATTTCCACGTCCCAGTCGTTGATGCGGTTCCAGTACTCGAGCAGGTACAGCGCGATGGAGTAGGGCTCCTCGCCGGACGAGGACGGCAGCGACCAGATCCGGATCGGCTTGCGATCGGTCTTGCGCGCGACGATCTCCTCCATCAGCGACCGGACCAGGCAGCGGAACTGATACTCCTCGCGAAAGAAGTACGTTTCGTTGACCGTCATCAGGTTGGTCAGCGTCTGCAGCTCCTGCCCGGAGGCTTCGAAGCGCAGGGTCACGAAATAGTTGCGGAAATCGCCGCTGTCGGTGTCGCGGATACGGTCCAGCAGGCGCTTGTCGACGAAGTAGCGCTTGCTGTCGTCGAAGCGGATGCCGGTCTTGCGGTAGAAGAATTCGCGGAACTTGTGGAAGTCCGCGTCGCTCAGCGACATGCTCATGTCACGGGGCTTCCAGGCGTTGCAGGGCGAGGTCGGCCGCGAAGCGGATGAACGGGTCGTCCGGAAAGCGTTGCTTCAGCCGCTGCAGCGGCCCGCGCGCACGCGCGCTGCCGACTTCGCCGAGCAGGTCGACCGCGGTGGCGCAGACGTTGCTGTGCGCGTCCTGCTCGATGACCTGCAGCAGCCACTCCTCGATCTCCGGATGGCGCAAGGATTCGAGGATGTTCACCGCGAAGATGCGCACGTCCGAATCGGGGTCGGTCAGCAATTGGCTCATCAGCGGCGCCACTTCCTCCGGCAACTGCTGCATCGCCGCGATGGCTTCGTTGCGCAGCGCGGCGTCTTCGCTGCGCAGGCAGTCCACCAGGCCCTGCAGCGCAACCGAATCGCGCAGGTGTGCCAGCGTCAGCAGGATCGCTTCGCGCACGCTGGGGCTGCTCTCGTTCTGCAACTGCGCGACCAGCGCTGCGGCGGCATCGCGGTGCGCCTGCAATTCACGGGCGGCAGTACGGCGCTGTGCTGCCGAGTCGGCAGCGAGTTGCGCCAGAAGGTCGGCGTAGTCGGTTCCGCTGTCGGTGGGGAGGGCGGCGCGGGAAGGAATCAGCGGCATCGGGGGAATCCTGTTAGTGAAGCCATTCGACGAGTTGCTTGGCGATCCGGTTGGCCGGCAGCACCCGATCGGCGCCGCCTTGCTGGATCAGCCGTTCCGGCATCCCGAACACGACGGCCGACTCCTCCGATTCGGCGACCGTGAGCCCGCCGCCGCGATGGATCTCGGCGAACGCCTCGGCGCCGTCGTGGCCCATGCCGGTGAGCATCACCGCGACCAGTTCGCGCGCCGGGTAGTGCTGCAGGGCTGAGCGCCCGAGCAGTTCCACCGATGGATGCCACAGGTGCTGCGGATGCGCCGGCTGCGGCAGGGCCACGCGCTGGTCGCGGCGCTTGCTCACCACCACATCGCCACCGCCGCGGGCGATATAGACGTTGCCGGGCACCAGCGGCATCGGTTCGGCCACTTCGTGTACCTGCAGTGCGCAGATGCGGTCCAGGCGTTGCGCGAACAGGCCGGTGAACGCCGCCGGCATGTGCTGTGCGATCAGCACCGGCCAGGGGAAGTCCGCCGGCAGCAGCGGCAGGATGTCTTCCAGCGTGCGCGGCCCGCCGGTGGACACCCCGATCAGCACCAGGCCGCCTTCGCGCCGCGGTGCGGCGGCCGGCTTGGGCACCGGCATCGCCGCTTTCGGCTTGGGCGCCGGCGTGGCGCGCGCTGTCCGCGGCCGCGCGCGCGCGGCCTGCTTGACCTTGCTCAGCAGTTCTTCTTCGATCCGCTCCAGGTGCAGCGAAATGGTGCCGTCCGGCTTGGCGACGCAGTCCACCGCACCCAGCGCGAATGCCTCGAAGGTGGCCAGCGCGCTTTTCACCGTCAGCGAGGAGAGCATCACCACCGGCGTGGGGCGCTCGGCCATCACCAGCGACAGGGCGGTAAGTCCGTCCATTTCCGGCATGTTGATGTCCAGCGTCACCACGTCCGGCAGGAACGCACGGTTTTCCTCGACCGCTTCCCTGCCGTTGCGCGCCAGGCGGATCTCGAAGCCGCCGGCCTGCTCGAACAGGGTGGACAACTTGCGCCGCATCAGCGCCGAGTCGTCGACGATGAGCAGCTTGATCACGCCGCCTCGCTCAGTTGCTCCAGCGCTTGCAGGTCGCTGTGCGGCAGCAGCCGCTCCGGCTCGATCAGCAGGATCAGGCGGCGCTGCTTCTCCAGGTTGGCGACGCGGGTGATCAGGTTGGCCTGCTCCTCGCTCAGCTGCGGCGCCGGTTCGATCGCCTGGCGCGGCAGCTTCAGCACTTCGGTGACGGCATCGACGATGAAGCCGGTGCGCACGCCGCCGAGCAGGAACACCATGATCCGCTGCCGGTCGTCACGGTCCACGCGGGCCAGGCCCAGCCGCCGGCGCTGGTCGATCACCGGCAGCACGGCGCCGCGCAGGTTGATCACGCCTTCGACGAAGGCCGGCGTCCGCGGGACCCGGGTCAGTTCCGCCGGCACGCGCACGATTTCCTGCACGCTGGCGATCGGCACGGCGAACTCTTCCGCGTCCAGGTGGAACACCACCACTTGCTCTTCGTCGTCGATCTCCTCGTCGAGCAGTTCGTCGGCGGCGTCGTTCTGGCGGGAAAGATCCATGTGCAGGGCTTCCTTTATCTTCGAGTGGTCGAACAACTTGCTCGCTTCGATGATCGACACCAAGCGCTGTCCCTGGTCGAGGCGGCAGATCTGGCTGATCTCGGCCATGTCGCCGCCGCGCGCCAGCAGCGCCGGGACCTGGTCCACCGCGCTCCGGTGCACGCGCAGGACTTCCTTGACGCTGTCCATCACCACGCCGACGGACAGGTGCCCGCTGTTGATCACCACGATGCGGCTGCGTTCGTTGACGCCCTGCCTGGGCAGGCCGAACAGGCTGCGCAGCGACACCAGTGGCAGCAGCCGCTGGCGCAGCGTCATCACGCCAAGCACGTGCTGCTGCGAGTGCGGGACCTGCACCAGGTGTTCCGGGACCTGCACGATTTCCTGCACCTGCTCGATGCCGATGGCGTATTCCTGCCCGGCGACCTCGAAGCTGACCAACTGCAGTTGATCGTTGTTGGCGTCGTCTTCCTCGTCGCGCGCGTCCTCGACGAAGCCGGCGCTGCCGGCATGCCGGACCAGCGCGCCGATGGTGCCGAACTGGCTGGCGATCAGGCGGGCGAAATCCAGCACCATCACCATCTGGTGCCCGCCCACGTCCTTGAGCAGGCCCGACAGCAGTTCGCTGTTGACGGTGGCGCTGATCTCGCCGATGTCCTGGATGGAATCCGGCTGCACCTCCACCACGCTGGCGACGCGGTCGACCACGAAGCCCAGCGGCTGCCCCAGGTCGATCACCACCGCACGCGAACTGTCGTCCGCCGGGCGTTCGGGCAGACCGAACACGCGCGCCAGGCTGATGATCGGCAGCACCCGGCCGCGCAGGTTGGCCAGGCCGTCCAGCGCCGGCGGCGCCAGCGGCACGCGGACCATGTCCGGGACGCGGATGATTTCCTGCACCGGCGCCATGTCCACCGCGAAGACGTCGCTGCCGACCAGGAAGGTGACGAACAGGCGCCCGCTGGACGTGCCGGCGCCCTCGGCGTCCGACGCGTCGTCGTCCATTCGCGCAGCCGCTGCGGCTTGCGAAGAAGGATCGTTGCTCATAAGACCCTCGCTGGCGCTCACGCGCTTTGCAGTTCGTCGGCCAGCGAGGAAATCTCCTCGATGGCGGCGGCCAGTTCTTCGGTGCCTTGCGACTGCTGCTGGGCGGCGGCGGCGGACTCGCTGGCGGCTTTTTCGGCCTGCTGCGCCGCCGCCGAGATCTGGGTCATGCCGGTCCGCACCTGGGAGATCGCGGTGGCGATGTCGTTGGCGCTGGCCAGCACCTCGGCGATGCCGGCTTCCGCGGCGGTGATGTCGGTCTCGATCTGGATCAGGTTGGCGGTGCTGACCTTGGCCTTTTCGGCTTCGTTGAAGGTGGTGGTGACGATCTCGTTGAGGTCGCGGCCGACCACGCCGATCTGGTCCTGCACCGCCTTCACCAGGTCCTTGATGCGGTCGGCGTTCTCGGCCGAATCGTGGGCCAGGTTGCGGATGTCGGTGGCCACGACCACGAAGCCCTTGCCGAACTCGCCGGCACGTGCGGCTTCGATCGCACCGTTGACCGCCAGCATGTTGGTCTGGATCGAGACGGTGGTGATGGCGTCGACGATCTTGTCGATGCGCCGCGACACCAGCTCCAGTTCGGTGATCTGGCGGATGCTGATGCGGGTGGCTTCGGCCGACTGGCCGATGCCGGCGATGAGCGTATCGACCGCGCTCTTGTTGACCGCCATCAGCCCCTTGATCGCGATCACGCGCTCGTTGCTGGTCTGCGCGCGGTTCTGCGCGATCGTCAGGCCGCTTTCGATCTGCGCGACCGCCGTGGCCGCTTCTTCGACGCTGGCCGCCTGCACCTGCGCACCGCGGCGGATCTGGTCGATCGCGGTCAGGATCTGCGCGCTGGAACGGTTGATCTCCTGCACCGCCGAGGACAGTTCTTCGGCGGCCGAGGCCACTTCCTCGGCGCTCTTGGCCACATCGGTGGAACTCTTCAGGTCCTCGGACAGTTCCGACAGCGCCTGCGTGGTCTGCTCGCACTCGCTCAGGGCACGCGACTGTTCGGCCACGGTCTTGGCCGATTCCTCGGCCGCCGCCGACTGCTCCTCGGCCGCCGCGGCGATGTTCTCCGAACCCTTCAGCGCCTGCTGGGTGGCGCTGGCGGACTGCTGCGCGCCATTGGCGATCTCGGTGGCGCCGGCGGCGACCTCGATGGCGTCCTTGCGGATCTGCTCGAGCTGTTCGGTGATCGTGCGGCCCTTGGCCACTTCGCTTTCGATGGAGGTCGCGGAGGTGTTGATGCCCTCGGCCACCACCTTCACTTCCTGCTGGATCTGTCCGACCAGGTCCTGGATCTGCTTGGCGCTCTTCTCCGAGGTCTCGGCCAGCGTGCGCACCTCGTCGGCGACCACGGCAAAGCCCTTGCCATGCTTGCCGGCACGGGCCGCCTCGATCGCGGCGTTGAGCGCCAGCAGGTTGGTCTGGTCGGCGATGCGTACCACCGCCTTGACGATGTCGCCGATGTTGGCGGCCTGCTGCTCCAGTTCCTGCACCCGCTGCACCGAGGCGGCCTGGCGTTGCGCGACGAAGCCGACGTTGGCGACCAGACTGATGATGTCGGTGTTGGCGCGTGCCACCAGCGCCTGCGTGGATTCCACCCGCGCCTGGCTCAGGTCCGCGTTGTGGCGCTGGCGGGCGATGGCGTCGTCCATCAGCTTGAAGGCGGCCAATGATTCCTGCGCGCCGCTGCTCGCCTCTTCCGCGCCGGCGGCGATCTGATCGGAGGCCCGCTTCAGTTCTTCGGCCGCCGCGGCGGCCTCGTTGATTCCCGAGGCCAGTTGCGTCGTCGCCGCGGCGATGCGCTCGGCGGCCTGCTGCTGCTTGGCCAGGGTGCGGGCGCGCTTGCGCTGCGCTTCGGCATCGCGGGTGGTGGTCGCACGCGGGCCGTCGGACGCCCTGGTGGCTTGCTTCTGGGAATGTTTCACGAGTGCCATTACGGGTCCTTGGGAGGATGGAGGTGTTTGATTTGAATGAACAAGTTGCCGACTGACTGCATTTATGAACAAATCTGAAACACTAGTGAAGTAAAGCCAATTTGTTTACAAAATGAGGTCAATTTTTGACGAACTCTTCACGTATCGGCGGGTGGGCAGAGACCTTTAGGGCTGTTGTGAGCAAGGTGTGATGGGCTGCCAGGGTGTCGTTTTGCGATAGCACGCTGGTCTGGTTGGGTATGAGCAGAGGTCGGTGATGCGACCTGCAGCGCGTGGGTATCGGCCCCGCGCGGTTACGCCATGGCATGGTCGCGGGCTGTCCTGTGGGGTCATTCGCTGCAGCAGAAGACAGGCCCGCCCTGCGCGACCTGCATTGGAGCCGCGACGGGCGATGAGGATTCCGCGCGGCATCGAGGCCGGGCCATCCGTTCCGGCGTGACGCGCGGTCGCGCGCTGAACTCTCGGGCCGTGTTGTCGCGTGGTCACAGGCGCGAGCGGTGCTGGCGCCGGGAACGGTCGATCCGGGGTGACGTTCTCTAGGGTGAGACGACGGGCGTGTCGTCTTTACCGTCCGCAGGCCTGTGCTTCGCATGCATCGCCATGTTCGCAGCGCGCATCCGATGGATCTTCTATCGCGCGCAACGGGCGGAGCAGTCGGCAGCGACCTGGCGCCGTGGTGGCGAGCGCATTTGCCGGTTGACGCTCGCGGCCGCGGCATGCGCGAATAGTGCATGACCACTGTGCTTCTGAGCCTGGGCAGCAACCTGCGCCCGCATCACCACCTGGCCGCGGCGATCGCGGCGCTGCGCCGGCAGTTCGGCGCGATCGTCGTGTCGCCGACCTATCGCACCGCAGCGGTCGGTTTCGATGGGCCGGCGTTCCTCAACAATGCAGTGGCACTGCAGACCGATTGGGAGCTGGCGCCGCTGGATGCCTGGCTGCACGCGTTGGAGGATGCGCACGGCCGCGACCGCAGCGGCCCGCGCTTCAGCGACCGCACCCTGGACATCGACGTGGTGTTCTACGGCGATCGTATCGTCGAAGGGCCCGGCCACCTGCGCATCCCCCGCCCCGAGCTGCGCCACGCCTTCGTGCTCAAGCCGCTGGCCGACATCGCCGCGGACTTCGTCGATCCTGTCAGCGGCCAACGCCTTGGTGCGCTGTGGCAGGCGCATGCGGAGCATGGCAAGGCGTTCGAGGTGGTGGAGTTGGTTGAGTAGTGGGGATTGGGGATTCGGGATTGGGGATTCGCAAAAGCGGATACCCGATGCGCTCTCGCCGTTGCTGCTGCCTGAAGCGAATCCCGAATCCCTACATCCCGAATCCCTGCTTCACAGCGAATCCCAAATCCCGAATCCCCAATCCCGGCCTCACATCAGCCCGCGCCCCCCATCCAGCCGCAAGGTCTGTCCGGTGACGAAGCTGGCGTCGTCGAGCAGCCAACGCACGGCCTCGGCGATTTCCTCGACCTGGCCGGTGCGCGCCAGCGGGGTGCGTGCCAGCAGTGCCTGTTGCGCGGCGGCGTCCTTGCCGGCGTCGGGCCACAGGATCGCGCCGGGGGCGATGGCGTTGACCCGCACCTGCGGTGCCAGTTCCAGTGCCAGCGAGCGGGTCAGCATCGCCAGGGCGGCCTTGGCCGCGCTGTACAGCGGATGCGCGCGCAGCGGCTGTTCGGCGTGCAGGTCGGTGAGGTTGACGATCGCGCCGCCATGCTGGCGCAGCTGCGGGGCCGCGGCCTGCGCCAGGAACAGCGGGGCGCGCGCGTTGACCGCGAACAGGTCGTCCCACTGCGCTGGCGTGGCGTCATGCAATGGCGTGGGATAGAAGTTGGAGGCGTTGTTGACCAGCGCATCGAGCCGGCCAAAGCGCGCCACGCATTGCGTCACCAGCTCGGGCAGGTGTGCGGTGTCGCGCAGATCGGCCTGCAGGGTCAATGTGCTGCCGGTGCGCACGGTTTCCAGTTCCTGCGCCAGCGCGTGCAGCTCGGCCTGCGAGGTGTGCGCATGCAAGGCGACGTCGTAGCCGGCCGCATGCAGGCGCCGGGCAATGCCGGCGCCGATGCGCCGCGCGCTGCCGGTGATCAGGGCGACTTTGGTCTGGGTCATGTACGGGTTCCATGCTCGGCTATGCTGTGCATTGTCCACGCAATCCGGCACCGCATGCCCACCGACCTTCCTTTGCCCGATGCCACCGCATTGGCCCACAGCGAGCGCCTGGCCGCGCATGTGCGCGCCGAGATCGCCGCCGCCGGCGGGGCCATTCCCTTCTCGCGTTTCATGGAGCTGGCGCTGTACGCGCCCGGCCTCGGCTACTACAGCGCCGGCAGCAGCAAGTTCGGCGAAGAGGGCGATTTCGTCACGGCGCCGGAACTGGGGCCGCTGTTCGCCGCGACCGTGTCCAATGCATTGGCGCCGGTGCTGCAACAACTCGGGCCGCAGGCACGCATGCTGGAGGTGGGCGGCGGCAGTGGCGCCTTCGCCGAGGTCATGCTCAAGCGCCTGCTGGCGCTGGATGCGTTGCCCGAGCGCTACGCGATCCTGGAACCCAGTGCCGACCTGCGCGAACGCCAGCGCGAGCGCTTGGCGCGCACGCTGATCCCGCCGGTGTTCGATCTGGTGGAGTGGCTGGACCGGCCGTTCGACGACGACTGGAACGGCGTGCTGTTCGCCAACGAGGTGATCGATGCCTTGCCGACGCCGCGCTTCGCGCTGCGCGACGGCGAAGTGTTCGAGGAGACCGTGACCCTGGACGGCGAGGGCCGCTTCCGCCGCGGCGAACAGCCGGCCGACCCGCTGCTGGCGGCGGCGGTGCGGCACATCGAGCGCTATCTGCAGGTGCCGTTCGCCGACGGCTACCGCTCCGAGCTGCTGCCGCAGTTGCCGTACTGGATCCAGGCGGTGGCCGGCGGCCTGCGCAGCGGCGCGATGCTGTTCGTGGACTACGGCTATCCGCGCCGCGAGTTCTATCTGCCCGAGCGCGACGACGGCACCTTGCGCGCGTTCTACCGGCACCGCACGCACGCCGACCCGTACCGCTGGCCGGGCCTGCAGGACCTGACCGCGTCGGTGGACTTCACCGCGCTGGCCGAGGCCGGCACCGGAGCGGGCTTCGACCTGGCCGGCTACTGCAACCAGGCCAGCTTCCTGCTCGGTAACGGCCTGGACGCGCTGCTGGCCGAGGCCGAGGCGCGCGGCGACGAAGCCGCGCAACTGCGTCTGCGCCAGCAGGTGAAGCGGCTGACCCTGCCCAGCGAGATGGGCGAGCGCTTCCAGGTGATGGGCTTCGAGCGCGACGTGTCGCTGGCACCGGCGTTCCTGTCCGGCGACCTGACCTGGCGGCTGTGATGGCGGCGGTGCGCGCCTTCCGTTGGCCCTGGTTGTGGCTGGGGCTGTGGTGGCTGGGCATCGCGGTGCTGATCTACGTGTGCATGATGCCGCACCCGCCGCAATTGTCGGACCTGCCCGACAGCGACAAGGCCGAGCACTTCATTGCCTACCTGCTGCTGGCCGCCGCGGCGGTGCAGGTCTATGCCGGGCCACGCGCCTGGGCCTGGGCTGCGCTGGGCCTGCTGGCGCTGGGCGTGGGCATCGAGTTCGCGCAGGGCGCCTGGACCACCACGCGCTCGGCCGATCCGCTGGATGCGCTGGCCGATGCCCTGGGCGTGGCGGCCGGCATGGCCACCGCGGCCACGCCGTGGCGCGATCTGCTCTGGCGGCTGGAGCGCGGCAGCCTGCGCCGTCGCTGACGATGTCGCCGCGCGGTCTACGGCGTCGGCCAAGTTGTGGAATTCCCGGCCGCGCGCAAGGCGCGGCAGGCGCGCGGCAGCCTAGAGTGCCGGCGCCGGGCAGACTGCCCGGTCGCCGCGCGGCGACTCCGCGCGCCTGTGCAGGAGAACACGCATGCAAGCACGCCACTCCCCCCGTGCCGCGCGCGGCGCCGGCCTGTTCGCCGCGCTGTGCCTGGCCGCCAGCGCCACCCCCGCCAGCGCGGCCTGGAACGATGTCTGCAGCGGCACCGCCACCTACACCAGCTCCGGCTATTCCGGCGGCGCCCTGCTGCTGGATCCCATCGATCCCACCGCGCCGATCACCGCGTTGAATCCGACGCAGCTCAACTACGGCGGAATCCAGGCGGCGCTGGCCGGCGCCTACCTGCAGGTGCAGGGACCGCGGGGTACGGTCACCGTCTACGTCACCGACCTGTATCCGGAAGGCGCCGACTGCGGGCTGGATCTGTCGCCCAATGCCTTCGCCGCGATCGGCGACACCAGCGCCGGGCGCATCCCGATCCGCTGGCAGGTGGTGGCCGCGCCGGTCAGCGGCAACGTGGTGTACCGGATCAAGGAGGGCAGCTCGCAATACTGGGCGGCGATCCAGGTGCGCAACCACCGCTATCCGGTGGTGAAGTTCGAATACAAGAAGAACGGCGACTGGATCAGCCTGCCCAAGACCGCGTACAACCATTTCGTCGGCGAGCAGATGGGCGCGCAACTGCTGGAAATCCGCCTCACCGACATCCGCGGCCAGGTGGTCACCGATACGCTCGCCGCGCTGCCCAGCCAGGGCGACAAGGACGTGTACTTCGCCGACGGGCACGTGCAGTTTCCGCGCTGAAGCACGGTCGCGCATGCGCTATCGGTAGACGCGCGCCTGCGTCGCGGAGATGGCTCCGCGGTGCAGGCGCGTTGCTGGCTCAGAACTTGAAGTGCACCGTCGCCATGTAGCGGCGGCCGTTGTGGTAGCGCCCGACCGGGTGATCTTTGTCGCCCAGGTACTGCAGGTATTCCTCGTCCAGCAGGTTCTGCGCGTCCAGTTGCAGCGACCACTGCGCATTGATCGCGTAGCCCACGCTCGCGCCCAGGTCGGTGTAGGCGTCGACGCTGGCCGGTGCGGCGCCGGCGACGTAGCCGCCGGCCAAGTAGCTGTCGCGCCAGTTCAGGCTGATCCGCGCGTTCCATGGTCCCTTTTCGTAGTACGGGCTGAACGCGACGCTGTTGCGCGACTGGTAAGGCAGCGGGTTGCCGCTGTTGTTCTCGCCGCTGGCGTAGGTGTAGTTGGCGGACAGGCCGAAGCCGCTCTCGCCGAAAGGCTGCTGGTAGGCGAGGGTGAAGCCCTTGACCTTGCCGTCGCCGGCGTTGCGCGGGCGCTGGATGCTGTAGTCGCAATAGCCGTCGGCGGTGCAGCCGTTGCTGCCGAGCATCTGCGCCCAGGTCTGCGGCGAAGTGTCGCGGATCGCGTTGTACTGGCGCTCGATGGTGGCCGAGGTGTCGATGTAGTTGTCGATCTTCTTGTAGAAGATCGACCACGCCACCACCGCCTGCGGCGCGAAGTAGTACTCGGCCGAGAGATTGAAGTTCCACGATTCGTAGGGCGAGAGCCCAGCATTGCCGCCGCTGCCGGTGAGCGTGGTGTCGTTGAGGAAGGTGTTGTTGACCATCTGGTTGTACGGCGCCCAGGCGATCACCTTGCCGGTGCCGAAGCGGAACACCCAGTCGTTGTCGGTGTCGTAGGCCAGGTTCAGCGACGGCAGCAGGAAATGCTCGGTCTGCGAGCGGGTCTGCCACTTGCTGTCCAGGTCCTGCAGGGTCGGCGTGCCGCTGTAGACGAAACCGCTGCCTTCGGTCTTGGAGCTCACGTAGCGCAGGCCCAGGTTGCCGCGCAGGCCGGCGTTGGAGAAGTTCAGCTGCACGTAGGCGGCGTTGTTGGTCTGCTGCAGCGCCCAGGTGTTGTTGAGGTAGCTGGACGGATCGGAATTGGCGTAGTCGACCGGGCTGTTGCGGATCCAGTCGATCACGTTGCCGCGCCCGGCCTGCACGTGCTGGCCGTGGTCGGGATAGAACCCGCGGATGTCGGTCAGGCCGATGGTGCCGATGTCGGCCAACGTGGCGGGAGTGACGCCGCCGTACACATTGAGCGCGAAGTCTTCGTCGTGCTTGCCCTGGCGCACGCCGACCAGCAACTGGTTGAACACGCCGTCGAACTGCAGGTCCAGATCGAGCTGGCCGTAGCGGTCCTTGCTCTGGGTGGAGAACACGCCGTTGTTGCCGATCCAGCCGCCGGCCGAACCCCAGTTGGCCGGATTGCGCGCGGCCGCCGCATCGTCGAAGCGGATGCCGCGATTCAGGTCCCAGCGGAAGCCGCCGTTGTAGAACGGCTCGATGAAATACTGCGCCAGGTGGTCGTTGTCGGACTTGCTCTGGCCGACCTGGCCGCGCAAGGTCCAGCGTTCGCCGCGGTAGGCGCCGCGCAGGTCCAGGCCCTTGGTGGTCACCTGCGACTGGCGCACGTTGTTGTCGTAGATCACCGTGCCGCCGCCCGCGCTGGCGTTGGCGCTGGAATGGCCGCTGTTGACCACGCCGTTGCGCACGTCGCCCAATGCGTCGACCGCGGCCACGGTGCCCGGGTTCCAGGTCAGGAAGCTGTACATCGACTGGTTGTAGTTGTCGAAGTCTTCCTTGATGTACAGGCCGCTGAGGTTGAACTCCAGCGCGTCGCTGGGCTTGAGCTGCAGGTTGAGCACCGCGCTGTCGCGCTTGCGGTCCTGCTGGAACCAGGCGGCGTTGATCGAGTTGGGCACGTCGGCATCGGCGGGCGCGCCAGCGGCGTTGGCGAAGGTGCTGGCCTTGGCGTAGCCGAACACCTCCAGGCCCTGGCGGTCCACGCGCTCTTCGTAGTGCTGCGCGGAGACCGCGACGCCGAAGGTTTCCTGCGGATTCTTCCAGCTGTACAGCAGCGAGGCGTTGGGCTTGCCCTCGCTGGCCTGCTGGCTGTAGCTGTAACCCACGGAGCCGGCGATCTCGTTGGCCTTCAGGTCCAGCGGCTGGCGGCTGTGCATCAGCACGGTGCCGCCGAGGCTGCCCTCGGTCAGTCGCGCCTCGGTGGACTTGACGATCTCCGCGCGGCCCAGGATCTGCGGCGACAGCAGGGTGTAGTCGAAGCCGCGGTTGGGCTGCTCGCCGTACAGCCAGATCGCCTGCGCCACCGGGTGGCCGTCCAGGAACGACAGGTTGAGGCTGGGATCGGTGCCGTCGATGCTGACCCGCTCGCCCTGGCCGAAGCGGCGGTCGATGGTGACGCCGGGGACCTGCGCGAACGCTTCGGCGACGTTGGTGCTGGGGAACTTGCCGATGTCCTCGGCGGTGATCGCCTCGGACACGGTGACGTTGTTGCGCTTGGTGTCCAGCGACTTTTCCAGGCTGGCGCGGATGCCCACCACCTGGACCGCGTCCAGGTCGGTGGCGGCGGAATCGGCCTGCTGCGCCTGCGCGGCGAAGGCGAGGACGCTGGCGGCGATGGCCGCAGACAAGACGGAATGGCGATATTGCATGATGTCTCTCCCTCATCATTCAATGAATCAACGCGATTGCGCGGACGTCGGGCCGCGTGCCGGAGTTGCCTGTTGCCTTACTGCCTGTGGTGCGGAAGCGGGCTGGAGTGCCGAGTGATGCGGAACGCGGAGGCCGTGTCGCGTTGCGCAGGACGGCGGGTGCTGCCGGTGTCGCGCAGACGCGCATTCCTCAAGGGCTCCGGCGTGTTCAGGGCGGATGGCGTGAATCGGGTGCGGATGACGGCGACGCCGCCCGTGGCGGTCGATCGGACCACGCACCAACAGCGAGATGCCGCAGCAATCGCGACAGGGGGCTTGGCGCGGCATGCGCCGACGGCCGCAAGCCGGGCAGGGCGGGCCGCCGTCTCTGCTCCTGCCACGAAGTGCCGCGTGCGACACGCGGTACGCGCATCCGGATCATTGCGATCACATGCCTCCCCTGGCCCCGCTTTCGCGCCGCACATGCGCGGCTACACCCCCGTGTGCGCCGATTCTTACGAGGCTATGACAACGATGTCAAGTCTTGGCAGGAAAATTTGTCTGGTTCTGGTTTTGCCACAAAAAATCGGAAGTGGATCCCGGAAATAATGGTGCGGCGGGGGAGAAATGCATAGTTATCAAGTGGTTGTGCGAGCGGTCGGGCGAGTTCGCGACCGTGCACAAATGAGAATGCAGCGCGGTTATGTGGCGTCGCACAAAATTGGTCTCGTTGTCACAATTGGTGCGGCATAGGTATCGTGACAACGATGCGTGGAAAATGCCGCGCCGGAAATATTTTATCCGCGCATGTAATTGATAAATAGGAGATTTATCGGGATCTGCGCGCGAGTCCAGGCGTCATTGTGCGATTTCGTGCGGCACGGCGTTGACACAATCTTTCTAAGACCATAAGAATCGAGGCGCCTGGAATTGGTCCTTGCCAATTCGGGCTCGATCCGTCCAGCAGCACATGCAGTCGCCCGTTCCGGGGAAGGGACGGGGACGCGCCTCCCGCAAGACAGGGCGCAGGAAACAGACAGAACGCTTCATCGATTCCGTGTCCGCACGGACGGCATCGCCCTGCGCGTCGCGTGGGGCGCGATGGAGGGTGCTGCCTGCCGATCGCCGCCCTGGATGTCAGCCGTCGTCGTGCCGATCAGCCATCAACCAGGATAGCCCAATGCCACATGTCGCCCGCTCCCGTTCGCATTGTTGTCCCCTGTCCGTCCTCGCCAGCGCCATCGCGTTCGGCCTGCTCAGCACCGGTGCGCAGGCGCAGGAAGCGCCAGCGTCCGATTCGATTTCCCAGCTCGATACGGTGACCGTCACCAGTTCCTACCAGAAGAGCCTGATCACCGCGCTGGACAACAAACGCGCAGACGCGCGCATGACCGATGGCATCTCGTCGGAGGACATCGGCAAGTTCCCGGCCGAGAACATCGCCGAGGCGATCCAGCGCATTCCCGGCGTGCAGATCTCCACCATCAACGGCCGCGGCTCGACCATCAGCATCCGCGGCCTGGGTCCGCAGTACTCGGCCACCACGATCAACGGCCAGACCATCAAGAGCGCCGATTTCACCGACGGCTTCCGCTACGACATCATCCAGCCGGAAGTGGCCGCGGCGATCGAAGTGATCAAGTCGCCCTCGGCGGACATGGACGCCGGCGGGCTGTCGGGCACGGTCAACATCGAGACCACCAAGCCGCTGGACTACAAGGACCGCAAGCTGATCTTTTCGGCGAAGGAGCAGTATTCCGAATTCGCCGGCGGCGCGCCGACGCCGAAGGGCGTGCTGACCTACATCGACCAGTTCCATCTGGCCGACGGCGGCGAACTGGGCGTGTTCGTCAACGCCGGCTACCAGAAGCTCAAGGACCGCGCCGACTACCTGTGGATCGACCGCTGGTACACCCAGGACACCGGGGACGGCACGCTGTACATCCCGCGCCGTCCGCGCTACCGCTCGATCGAGCGCGAGACCGACCGCAAGATGCTCACCGCCGGGCTGCAGTGGAAGCCCAACGACCGGCTGGAGATGAACCTGACGGCGCTGTACTCGCAGGACAAGACCGACAACGACATGAACCAGTTGGTCTACTCCTTCGAACGCAATTACCTGAGCGTGCTGCAGACCGACGGCCTGACCGCGACCAAGGTGTCGGCGTCCAACTACTGGCTGGAGAACAACCGCCAGCTCGAGCGCCACGACCTGACCTCGCAACTGCTGACCTGGGACGCGCGCTGGAAGGGCGACGCATGGACCTTCAGCGGCGTGGCCAACTACACCGAAGGCAAGACCGACGAGGACGAGCGCGCGGCGATCCTCGGCCGCAAGCCGACCGCGACGCTGTTCGACATGTCCAACCCCGGCGCGATCTCGCTGACCACCGATGCCGACGCCACCGACGCCAGCGCCTGGAACAAGGCCAACCTGGTCCGCGACGAGTACCCGAACGGTGCGATCAACGCGCTGCGCAACAAGGAATGGTCGCTGCAGTTCGACGCCGAGCGCTACGTCGGCAACGGCTTCCTCGACGCGGTCAAGGTCGGCACCAAGTTCCGCCGCGAGACCTTCGACCGCAACGTGTGGCGCCGCGACTTCCTGTACCTGATCAACTCCGGCGCGGTGTCCGGCTACGGCATGTTCCCGGAGCTGTCGGCGGCCAGTTCCAACGTCAGCAACTTCCTCGACGGCAACCTGGCCTCGCAGAGCGACTGGGTGGCGCCGGACGTCTACGCCTACGCCAGGGCGTTGGCCGCTTCCGGCATCACCGTGCCGGTGCTGTTCGCGCCGCAGGCCAGCTACCACATCCGCAACGACATCTTCTCCGCGTATGCGCTGGCCAAGATCGACACCGACCTCGGCAGCATGCGCCTGCGCGGCAACGTCGGCGTGCGCTACGAGAACACCAAGCGCACCACCGACACCTACCTGACCACCGCCTCGCAGTACAGCGAGGATGCCAACGAGGTGGTCGGCACCGAGCGCGCGCCGTACGACTACCACAACTGGCTGCCCAGCCTGAACCTGGTGCTGGACATGCGCGAGGACCTGCTGCTGCGCCTGGCCGCCGGCAAGGTGCTGGTGCGGCCGATCCTGGACAGCAACACCGCCATCGCCACGACCATCTCCTCCGGCAGCAACACCGGCGGCACCACCACCTACGACGTGTCGCTGGGCCAGACCGACCTGAAGGCGCTGACCGCCGACCAGGCCGACCTCAGCCTGGAGTGGTACTACGGGCAAGGCGGCGGGTTGACCCTGGCCGGCTTCTGGAAGAACGTCAAGAACGGCACCTTCAACAGCATCGTCTGCCCGGCCACGTTCAACGGCACGGCGCTGTCCACCAATGGCGCCGGCGACTGCGTGGACGGCGGCGGCAACATCTACGAGATCACCGCCACCCGCAACGATCCGAGCAAGGTCAAGATCAAGGGCTACGAACTGGGCTGGACGCAATCGTTCGATGCCTGGCTGCCGATCCCCGGCTTCGGCCTGACCGCCAACTTCACCCGGGTGATCCCGCAGCGCGACACCGATTTCAAGATCCGCAACCTGTCGGAGAAGACCTGGAACGCCACCGGCTACTGGGAGAACGCGATGTTCTCCGCACGCCTGTCGCTGAACCACCGCAGCGAGTACGAGCAGGACAGCAGCGACAGCTTCTTCGCCCGCGAAGGCCACACCATGAAGGCGCGCACCCAGGTCGATGCGGTGCTCGGCTACCAGGCCACCGACAAGCTCAGCTTCCAGCTCGGCGCGCTCAACCTGACCAACAAGAAGGAAGAAGCGTACAAGGACATCAGCAGCCGCTGGCAGATGACCGGGGTCACCGGCCGCAGCTTCTACGTGTCGATGCAGTGGGACATCCTGTGACGGCGGTGCACGCGCCTGCGGGCTAGCGCGACCCTGGCCCGGCGCCGCGGTGGCGCCGGGCGCTCGAGCCGATGAGGACAAGCGCATGCAACGAAGAACGTTCCTGGCCGGCAGCGCCGGCGCCGGCCTGCTGTTGGCGCTGCCGCGCGGAAGCTGGGCCGGCATGGCGGCGTCCGCGGGCATCGCCGGCAGCGGCGCCGCCGCGGTGGCGGCCGTGCCGGGGCTGACGCTCGCGGCCGATCCCTGCCGGTTCTGCTTGGACGAGGGCTGGCGTTTCCACGAAGGCGACATCCCGTTTCCGCCGATCACCGGTCAGGACGCCAGCTACGACAACGCCAAGGCCGGCAAGGCCTGGGGCGCGGCCGCCGGCGATTTCGACGACAGCCAGTGGCGGCAACTGCGGCTGCCGCACGATTTCGCCATCGAGCAGCCGATCGAGGCCAGCGCCAACGTGGCGCAGGGCTATCGCCGCCGCGGTATCGCTTGGTACCGGCGCAGCCTGCGGCTGGACGAGGCGCAGCGCGGCAAGGCGCTGGAACTGCGCCTGGACGGTATCGCCAGCCGCGCCACGGTATGGGTCAACGGCCTGCTGATGGCGCGCGGCTGGAGCGGCTACGACGGCCTCGCCATCGACATCAGCGCGATCGCGCGCTACGGGCAGGATCTCAACACCATCGCGGTGCGTGTGGACGCCGAGGCGATGGACGGGTGGTGGTACGAGGGCGCCGGGCTCTACCGACATACCTGGCTGGCGGTGCGCGATGCGCTGCATATCGTCGGCGACGGCGTGCATGCGGTGCCGCGCGCCGGGGTCGACGATCGCTGGACGCTGCCGGTGACGGTCACCGTCGCCAATGTCGGCGATCAGGCCGATGCGGCGCGGCTGGAAACCACGCTGTACGACGCGCAGGGCACGGTGGTGGCGCAGGGCAGTACCTCGCTGCAGGCCGGCGCACTGGCGCAGGCGGAGGCGCAGGTGGTGTTGCAGGTAGAGCGGCCGCAGCGCTGGGACGTGGCCGCGCCGCACCTGTACCGGCTCGCGACGGTGCTGCGCAGCGAAGGCCGCGAGCGCGACCGCCGCGAATGCGCGATCGGCTTTCGCACGCTGCGCTTCGATGCGCAGCAAGGCTTCTTCCTCAACGAGCGGCCGCTCAAGATCAAGGGCGCCTGCCTGCACCAGGACCATGCCGGGGTCGGCGTGGCGGTGCCGGACAGCCTGCTGGAATTCCGCATCCGCCGGCTCAAGGCGCTGGGCTGCAACGCGATCCGCCTGCACCACGCGGTGGCCGCCGAACTGCTCGACGTGTGCGACCGGCTGGGCATGCTGGTGATGGCCGAGAACCGCGTGTTCAATCCCGCGCCCGACTATGCCGCGCAACTGCGCTGGCTGGTGCGCCGCGACCGCAACCGCGCCTGCGTGTTCCTGTGGTCGGTGTTCAACGAAGAGCCGATGCAGGGCACCGCCGCCGGCTACGAGATGGTGCGCCGCGCGGTTGCGTTGGTGCGCACCTTGGACGACAGCCGCCCGGTGACCGCGGCGATGAACGACGGCATGCTGACCCAGCGCAACGCGGCCCATGCGGTGGACGTGGTCGGCTTCAACTACCGCCAGTTCAACTACGACCGGGTGCATGCGGCGATGCCGCACACGCCGCTGCTGTCCAGCGAGGACACCAGTGCGTTCCAGACCCGCGGCGCCTGGTTCACCGACATGGAGGCGCACGTCATCGCCGAGGACGATTCGGTCGCCGCGCCCTGGGGCAACACCCATCGCCAGTCTTGGAAACTGATCGACGAGCGGCCCTACCTGGCCGGCAGCTTCGTTTGGACCGGCTTCGACTATCGCGGCGAGCCGACCCCGTTCGAATGGCCCTCGGTGTCCTCGTTCTTCGGCATCATGGACCTGTGCGGCTTCCCGAAAGGCGCTTATTGGTTGCGCCAGGCGCAGTGGATCGACGATGCGCCGGTGCTGCAGTTGCTGCCGCACTGGAACTGGCCGGGCCGCGAGGGCATCCCGATCAAGGTGATGGCGTTCTGCAACGCGCAGCAGGTGGAGCTGTGGCTCAACGGCCGCTCGCAGGGGCGGCAGGCGGTGGACCGGATCGCGATGAACACCTGGCAGGTCGTGTACGCGCCCGGCGTGCTGGAAGCGGTGGCGTACCGCGACGGGCGCGAGGTCGCGCGGCAGCGGGTGCAGACGGTCGACGCGCCGGTGGCGCTGCGGCTGACCCCGGACCGGCTGCGCATGCGCGGCGACGGCCGCGACGCGCAACCGATCACCCTGGAGGCGGTGGATGCGCAAGGCCGCCACGTGCCGTTCGCCGACGCGCAGATCACGCTGCAGATCGAGGGCGGGCGCCTGCTCGGCGTCGGCAACGGCGACCCGAACCGGCATGCGCCCGACAACGTGCCGCAGGTGCAGTTGTTCAACGGCCTGGCGCAGGCCATCGTCGAGGCCGGCAGCGATCGCCGCCGGCTGCGCATCGAGGCAAGCGCGCCGGGCCTGCGGGCGGCGCAGGCGAGCATCGCGCTGGAGGCGGCGCCGCCGCCGCTGTCGTTGCCGCCGGCTGCCGCGGCGATGGTGGTGGGCGGCTGGCGGCATACCCTGCCGTTCGCCGCGCCGCCGGATCCGGCGCTGCCGCGCGCGCCCAACGACAACAACAGCTGGAGCTTCTGCCAGCCCGGCAACCTGGAGACGCGTGCCGAGCGCGACGGCTACGTGCTGTATCGGACCGCGTTCACGCCCTGGGCCGGGATCCAGCAGCGTGGTGGCCGGCTGCGGCTGGGCCGCGCGACCGGCGCGGTCCAGGTGTATCTGGACCGGCAGCGGGTCGCCAGCGTGGCCGCGGGGCAGCCGGTGTCCCTTCGGTTGCCGCCGGCGTCCGGCGAACGCGTGCTGGCCGTGGTGATGCAGGTGACGGCCGGAACGCCGTTCGGCTTCGACGATGTCGCGACAGTGGAGTATTGAGCCAATGAAACGTGCTTTCCGCCAGATCTTCCCGCATGGCCATGTCGGGCTGCGCCGCGTCCAGGCGCTGTCGATGCGCACGCATGCTGTGCTGTTGCTGCTGGCCTGTGCGCTGCTGGTGCCGGTCGCGTCCGCCGCGGCGGCGCAGGACGTGCAGGACGCGCAGGGCGATGCCGCGCGCGGCGTGCTGCTGCGCACGCTCGGCCCGCGCGCGGCCGAGCTACAGCTGCAACGGCAGCCGCGCGGCCGCGGCAACGACTGGTACCAGGTCGCCGCCGAGGCCGGCGCGCTGCGCGTGTCCGGGTCGTCCGAAGTGGCGCTGGCGCATGGCGCCTACAGCTATCTGCAGTCGATCGGCGCGGCATCGGTGAGTTGGGAAGGCAGCCGGATCGCCTTGCCTGCGGCCTATGCGGACTTCCGCGGGCAGCGGACGGCCACCCCGTTCGCGCACCGCGCCTACCTCAACGTCTGCACCTACGGTTACACCACGCCGTGGTGGGACTGGGCGCGCTGGGAGCGCGAGATCGACTGGATGGCCCTGCACGGCATCGACATGCCGCTGGCGATGGAAGGCCAGGAGTACGTGTGGCAGGCGCTGTGGCGCGAGTTCGGCGTCGCCGATGCCGAGCTGGCGCAGTACTTCTCCGGCCCGGCGTTCGCGCCGTGGCAGCGCATGGGCAACATCGAGGGCTACGACGTGCCGCTGCCGCAGCAGTGGATCGAGGACAAGCATGCGCTGCAGTTGCGCATCCTGCAGCGCATGCGTGCACTGGGCATGAAGCCGGTGCTGCCGGCCTTCGCCGGCTACGTGCCGAAGGCGTTCGCGCAGGCGCATCCGCAGGCACGCATCTACCGCATGCGCGCCTGGGAGGGCTTCCACGAGACCTATTGGCTGGATCCGGCCGATCCGCTGTTCGCACAGATCGCGCAACGCTTCATCCAGCTCTACGACCGCACCTACGGCAAGGGCACCTACTACCTGGCCGATGCGTTCAACGAGATGCTGCCGCCGATCGCCGCCGACGGCAGCGACGCGCGCCTGGCCAGTTACGGCGACAGCACCGCCAACACCGCCAAGGCCGCGCCACCCGAGGTGCCGCCGGCGCAGCGTGACAAGCGCCTGGCCGAATACGGCCGCGCGCTGTACGCCTCGATCCATCGCGCCAATCCGGATGCGGTGTGGGTGATGCAGGGCTGGCTGTTCGGCGCCGACCGCCACTTCTGGACGCCACAGGCGATCGCCGCATTCCTGCGCGAGGTGCCCAACGACAAGTTGCTGGTGCTGGACATCGGCAACGACCGCTACCCGGGGACCTGGAAGCTTTCCGATGCGTTCGACGGCAAGCAATGGATCTACGGCTACGTGCACAACTACGGCGGCAGCAATCCGGTGTACGGCGACCTGGCGTTCTACCGGCAGGACCTGCGCACGCTGCTTGCCGACAAGGACAAACGGCAACTTGTCGGCTTCGGCGCATTCCCGGAAGGGCTGCACACCAATTCGGTGGTCTACGAATACATGTACGCGCTGGCCTGGGGCGCACAGCAGCGCCCGTTGCAGGACTGGCTCGACGACTACACCCGCGCCCGCTACGGACACACCTCGCCGGCCTTGCGCGCGGCCTGGGACGACCTGCAGGCCTCGGTGCTGTCGACCCGCTACTGGACGCCGCGCTGGTGGCGCAGCCGGGCCGGCGCCTACCTGTTGTTCAAGCGGCCGACGCTGGACATCGGCGACTTCGATGAGGCGCCGGGCGATCCGCCACGGTTGCGCCGCGCCCTGCAGCAATTGCTGGCGCTGGCGCCGGAATACGCCGACGCGCCGTTGTATCGCTACGACCTGGTCGACTTCGCCCGCCACTACGCCACCGGCCGCGTGGACGCGCAGTTGCAGCAGGCGGTGGCCGCCTACCGACGCGGCGACGTCGCGGCCGGCGACGCCGCGGCGGCGCGGGTGCGAGAGGCGGTGACGCAACTCGACCGTCTGGTCGGCGGCCAGCAGGAGACCCTGTCGAGCTGGCTCGACGCGGCGGCTGACTATGCCAAGACGCCGCAGGATGCCGCGTACTACCGGCGCGACGCCAAGGCGCAGGTCAGCGTGTGGGGCGGCGAGGGCAATCTCGGCGACTACGCGTCCAAGGCCTGGCAGGGCATGTACGCCGATTACTACCTGCCGCGCTGGACGTTGGCGCTGCAGATGCTGCGTGACGCGGCGGTGGCCGGCGGCAGCGTGGACGAGGCGCAGCTGCAGCAGCGCCTGCGCGCCTGGGAGCGCGACTGGGTGGCGCGCGACACGGCCTACGCGCGGCAGGCGCCGGCCGATCCGGTCGCCGCGGTGCGCGCGCTGCTGCAACAGGTGGATGCGCCATGAGCGCCGCGCCCGCCAGCCCTCCCGCCGCGGCGCCGTCGCGCGAACGCTTCCTGTCGCTGGACGTGTTCCGCGGCCTGACCATCTTCCTGATGATCCTGGTCAACACGCCGGGCGCCGGCGCCGATGCCTTCGTGCAGTTGCGGCACACGCCGTGGTTCGGCTTCACCGCGGCCGACCTGGTGTTCCCGTCGTTCCTGTTCGCGGTCGGCAACGCGATGAGCTTCGCGCTGGATCGTGGCCAGCCGCTCGGCGCCTTCCTGCGCCGGGTCGGCAAGCGCAGCGCGCTGATCTTCCTGCTCGGCTTCCTGATGTACTGGTTTCCGTTCGTGCACCAGGGCGCCGACGGCCACTGGAGCTTCACCGCGATCGACCAGACCCGGGTGCCGGGCGTGCTGCAGCGCATCGCCTTGTGCTATGCGCTGGCCGCGCTGCTGTGCCGCTGGCTGTCGCCTCGCGCCCTGCTGGGCGCCTGTGTCGCACTGCTGCTCGGCTACTGGGGCGCGCTGTACCTGTGGGGCCAGCCGGGCGCGGAGCTGAGCAAGCTCGGCAACGCCGGCACGCGCCTGGACCTGTGGCTGCTGGACCCGGCGCAGCTGTATCGCAAGGACGGCGGATTCGATCCGGAAGGCCTGCTCGGCACGCTGCCGGCCACGGTCAACGTCATCGCCGGCTACCTGACCGGGCTGTACGTGCGCCACGCCGGCAAGCAGGCGCGCACCGTGCGCTGGCTGCTGCTGGCCGGGATCGCGCTGACGTTGCTGGCCCTGGCCTGGCAGCCGTGGTTCCCGCTGGCCAAGAAGCTGTGGACCGGCTCGTTCGTGCTGCTGACCGTGGGCCTGGACCTGCTGTTGCTGGGCGCACTGCTGTGGGCCATCGAGGTGCGCCATTGGCGGGCCGGCAGCGGCTTCTTCACCGTGCTCGGGCGCAATCCGCTGGCGATCTACCTGTTTTCCGAGCTGTTCGTGGTCTGCCTGCGGCTGGTCCCGGCCGGTGCCAGCGGTATGGACCTGTACCAGTGGCTGGGCGTGGAGGTGTTCCAGCGGCTGCTGCCCGGCCCCTGGGGCAGCCTGGCCTGCGCGCTGGCCTACACCCTGCTGTGCTGGGGAATGGGCTGGTGGATGGATCGACGGCGGCTGTACCTGCGGCTGTAGCCCGGCGTGCACGGACCGCGAATTGGTACTATATTGGACATAACGAATTCATGCGGACTGGAGAGCGCGCCATGACCAAGCCCAAGCCGCAGGCCGATCCCCGCCTGCAAGCGCTGGCCGTGGATCCGGACGCGCCGACCCCGCTGTACCTGCAACTGGCCAGCAAGCTGGTGGAGGCGATCAAGGGCGGGCAGTGGAAGCCGGGCGAGGCGCTGCCGGCCGAGCGGCAACTGTGCGAGTACCTGCAGGTGTCGCGGGTGACCCTGCGCCAGGCCGTGGATGCGCTGGTCGAGCAAGGCCTGGTGTCGCGCCGCCAGGGCGCCGGCACCTTCGTCACTTCGCACATCCAGCATCAGCTCAGCGGCCTGGCCAGCTTCAGCGAGACCCTGCGCATGAAGGGGCTGGAGCCGGGCACGCGCTGGCTGGAGCGGCGCACGCGCCCGGCGCACGGCGAGGAGATCCTGCGTCTTGGCCTATCGCCGGACACGGTGGTCGCGGCGCTGACCCGTTTGCGCAGCGCCGACGGCCGGGTGATGGCCTACGAGAAGGCGGTGCTGCCGCAGCACGTGGTGCCCGATCCGCACGCCATCGCCGATTCGCTCTACACCTACCTGGACGAGCGCGGCACCCCGGTGGTGCGGGCGCTGCAGTACTTCCGCGCCATCAACCTGCCGGCGCGGCTGGCCGGTCATCTGGGTATGAAGGAAGGCGAGGCGATCCTGCACGTGGTGCGGGTCGGCTACACCCGCGACGGCAGCGCGATCGAACTGACCGACACCTATTGCCACAACGACTACTACGACTTCGTCGCCGAGCTGCGACGCTGATCGCCGAACCCCGCGCCCTCCCGGAGCACGCCCGCCCATGACCACCGCACGGCCCGCCAGTCCCTACGCCTCCATCGCCATCGTCGGCCTGTTGTTCTTCATCATGGGCTTCTTTACCTGGATCAACGGGCCGTTGATCCTGTTCGCCAAGGTCGCCTTCAACGTCAGCGACGCGTTCGCGTTCCTCATCCCGAGCGCGTTCTACATTTCCTACTTCTGCCTGGCGCTGCCTTCTTCGTTCATCCTGAAGCTGACCGGGATGAAGAAGGGCTTGGCCCTGAGCCTGCTGATCATGGCGATCGGTGCCGCCATCTTCGGCCAGTTCACCAATGACCGCTCCTACGTGGGCGCGGTGAGCGGCATCTTCATCATCGGCGGCGGCCTGGCCTTGCTGCAGACCGCGGTCAATCCGTACATCAGCATTCTCGGGCCGATCGACGGCGCCGCGCGCCGTATCGCACTCATGGGCATCTGCAACAAGGTGGCCGGAGCGCTGGCCACCTATGGCCTGGCGAAAGTGGTCCTGCACGGCATGGAGGATTTTTCGACCCAGATCGAACAGGTGCTGCCTGCGCAGAAGGAAATCCTGCTGCAGGAGTTCGCTGGCCGAATCCACGGCCCGTACATGGCGATCGCCGGCGTCCTCGCCGTGCTGTCTGTCGCCCTCCTGTTTTCGCCCTTGCCCGAGATCAGCCCCGAGAAGGCGAACGCGTCGGCATCGGACGAGCGCAACCGCGACAGCATCTTTGCGTTTCCGCATGTGTGGCTGGGCGCGTTGTGCATCTTCGTGTACGTCGGTGCGGAGGTGATGGCGGGCGATGCGATCGGCATCTATGGCAAGAGCCTCGGTCTGTCGCTCGACTACGCGAAATATTTCACGATCGGCACGCTCGCCTGCATGTTGGCGGGCTACCTGCTCGGCCTGGTGCTGATCCCGAAGTACATCTCCCAGGAAAAGTACCTGTCCTTCTCGGCCTGCCTTGGCATCGTCTTCTCGCTGTGTGCCATGTTGACCAGTGGCTACGTGTCGGTGGCATTCGTGGCAGCGCTCGGATTCGCCAATGCCATCATGTGGCCGGCCATTTTCCCCCTGGCCATCAAGGGCCTGGGCAAGTTCACCGAAAAGGGCGCTGCATTGTTGATCATGGGCATCGTGGGCGGCGCCGCGGTTCCGCAGCTGTTCGCCCATTTGAAGGAGTTCTTCGATTTCCAGGTGGTCTTCGCCGGCTTGATGATCGCCTGCTACCTCTACATCTTGTTCTTTGCGCTGCGCGGTCACCGCGTCGGCCAGGGCGCGGCGAGCTGACGCGCTTTTCCCCAACTCGGCAAATTATCCAATGCGCAGACCCACCATCAAAGACGTCGCCGAACGGGCGCGGGTGTCGCTGAAGACCGTCTCGCGGGTCATCAACAACGAACCGTCGGTGATGCAGGCCACGCGCTCGCGCGTGCTGCATGCCATCGCCGAACTGGACTACGAGCCGGATCCGTCGGCGCGCAACCTGCGCAGCGGCACCCCGTTCGTGATCGGGCTGGTGTACGACAACCCCAATCCGTACCACATCATCGGCGTGCAGAACGGCGTGCTCGCCGCCTGCCGCGAGACCGGCTTCGGCCTGCAGATCCACCCCTGCGATTCCACCGCGCCGATGCTGGCCGAGGAACTGGCCGAGTGGACCCAGCGTTCGCGCCTGGCCGGGCTGGTGCTGACCGCGCCGATGTCCGAGCGCGCCGACCTGGTCGCGGCGCTGGCCGCGCGCGGGATCAAGACCGTGCGCATCATCGCCGCCACCGAGGATCCGCAGGACGGCCCGTGCGTCTACGTCGACGACCGCGACGCCGCCTACGCGATCACCGAACACCTGATCCAGCTCGGCCACCAGCGCATCGGCTTTCTGTGGGGCGGCACCTCGCACCGCTCCAGCGGCGAGCGCTATGCCGGCTACGAGGCGGCGCTGAAGGACTACGGCATCACCCTGGACAAGCACCTGGTGATCCCCGGCGACTACACCTTCGACGACGGCTTCCGTGGCGCGCGGCGCCTGCTGGCACTGCGCGAACCGCCGACGGCGATCTTCGGCTCCAACGACGAGATCGCCGCCGGCGTGCTGGCGGCGGCCAAGTCGGCGGGCATGAACGTGCCCTACGACCTGTCCATCGCCGGCTTCGAGGACAGCCCGTTCTCGCGCCAGTCGTGGCCGCCGCTGACCACCGCCAAGCAGGCCACCGAGGACATCGCCCGCCATGCCGCGCGCTTGCTGATCAGCCAGTTGCGCAGCGATGCCTACGAAGACCATCCGGCGCCGGTGCACAACCAGGGCTTCGTGCCGCAATTGGTGGTGCGCGGCTCGACTGCGCCCATGCAGCCGCATTCCCAGCCGCATTCCCGCCGTTCCTCCTCCCCCGACCCCACATGACCCTGCCCATGGCGCTGCCCTCCGAAACCGAAACCCTGATGTTCCGTGAAGCCGCGGAAGCCGCCGCGGTCGTCGCCGCGCAGTTCGAGCGCAACCACGCCACGGTGGCCGCACTGGCCGCCTCGCTGCGCGCCGATCCGCCGCCGTTCGTGGTGACCTGCGCGCGCGGCAGTTCCGACCACGCCGCCACCTACGCCAAGTACCTGTTCGAGACCCAGCTCGGCGTGGTCACCGCCTCGGCCTCGCCCTCGGTGGGCTCGGTCTACGAGGCGCCGCTGCAGTTGCGTGGGGCGCTGTACCTGGTGATCTCGCAATCGGGCAAGAGCCCGGACCTGCTGCGCAATGCGCAGGCCGCCAAGGATGCCGGCGCGCGCGTGGTGGCCCTGGTCAACGTCGAGGATTCGCCGCTGGCGCAACTGGCCGACACGGTGATCCCGCTCGGCGCCGGCCCCGAGAAGAGCGTGGCCGCGACCAAGAGCTACCTGGCTTCGCTGGCGGCGATCCTGCAGCTCGGTGCGCACTGGAAGAACGACCCGGCGCTGCTGGGCGCGCTGCAGGAACTGCCGCAGGCGCTGCGCGCGGCCTGGCAGGCCGACTGGCGCTCGCTCACCGACGGCCTGGTCGATGCCCACAACCTGTTCGTGCTCGACCGCGGCCTGGGCCTGGCGGCGGCGCAGGAAGCGGCACTGAAGTTCAAGGAAACCTGCGGCCTGCATGCCGAGGCCTACAGCTCGGCGGAAGTGAAGCACGGGCCGATGGCGCTGGTGGGTCCGGGCTTCCCGGTGCTGGCCTTCGACCAGCCGGACGAGGCCGGCGAGGGCACCCGGCGCCTGGCCGAGGAGTTCCGCGGCCGTGGCGCGCAGGTGTGGCTGGCCAGCGCCGGCGGCGATCTGCCGCTGGTGGCCGCGCCGCACCCGGCCTGTGCGCCGCTGCTGGCGATCCAGAGCTTCTACCGCGCGATCAACGCCCTGGCGCTGCGCCGTGGCTACAACCCGGACCTGCCGCCGCATCTGAACAAAGTGACGGAGACCGTCTGATGACGACGGTGGCGCTGCGCAATGCCCGCGTGCTCGGCGAGGACGGGTTTCTCGACGGCGTCAGCGTGCTGCTGGAGGGCGGGCGCATCCTCGCCCTGCTCGACGACGCCGACCCGCGCGTGGCGGCAGCGCCAGTGCAGCACGACCTGGGCGGCGGCAGCCTGCTGCCGGGCTTCATCGACCTGCAGGTCAACGGCGGCGGTGGCGTGCTGTTCAACAACCGCACCGACGTCGAGGCGCTGCGCCGCATCGGCCAGGGCCATCGCCGCTACGGCACCACCGGCTACCTGCCGACGCTGATCAGCGACGACCTGGAGGTGATGCGCGCAGCGATCGCCGCCACCCGCCAGGCCATCGCCGACGGCGTGCCGGGCGTGCTCGGCATCCACCTGGAAGGGCCGTACCTGGCGCCGGCGCGCAAGGGCACCCACAACGCCGACAAGTTCCGCGTGCCCGACGCCGAGGAACTTGCGCTGGCTACCTCGCTGGACAACGGCGTCACCCTGATCACCCTGGCACCGGAACGCGTGCCGCCGGCCAGCATCCACACCCTGGCCGCGGCAGGCGCGCGCGTGTTCGCCGGCCACACCGCCGCCAGCTACGAAGAGACCCGCGCCGGGCTGGATGCCGGCATCTGCGGCTTCACCCATCTGTACAACGCGATGACGCCGTTGCAGGGACGCGATCCCGGCGTGGTCGGCGCGGCGCTGGAAGACCGCAACGCCTGGTGCGGCGTCATCGTCGACGGCGTGCACGTGCATCCGGCCAGCCTGCGCGTGGCGCTGGCGGCCAAGCCGCGCGGCACCGTGTTCCTGGTCACCGACGCGATGCCGATGGTCGGCGCCGACAGTCCCGCGTTCGACCTGTACGGCGAAACCATCACCGCCATCGACGGCGTGGTGCGCAATGCCGCCGGCGCCCTGGCCGGCTCGGCGCTGGACATGGCCAGCGCGGTACGCAACAGCGTGCAGTGGCTGGGCGTGCCGTTGGAAGAAGCCGCGCGCATGGCCTCGCTGTACCCCGCGCAGTGCGTGGGCCTGGACCACCGCTACGGCCACATCGCGCCCGGCTACCAGGCCGACCTGGTGCTGCTGGATGAGGCGCTGCAGGTCCGCCACACCTGGATCGCCGGCGCGATGGAGTAGACGGCCGCCGGCACCGCCGCCAACACGGCAGGTGTCTCCCGGCGAGGTGACGATCCTCGGCCTCGGCAGCCAAGGGCTTCCGCCACACCTGTGTGCCGATGCTGTCGCCCGCATGCAGTAGGATCGCGGGCGATCGCCACAGGGGGAGATCGTCATGCGGATCGTGGATACGGTCGTGCCGCGTCTTTGCGGCAGCGGCCAAGATTGGTTCGACGGTGTGTCGCGCATCGCCGCGACCTGGCGAATACAGTGGAAGGGCATCGGCGTCGATGTGCCGCGCGCGCCGCGAGGGCGGCGCCATCAGCACTGGCAGGGGCCCCATCCGCGCAGTGCCGGCGGCATCGGTGCCGGGATCGTTCTGCTGTTGTGGGCCGTGTCCTGGCCGGCCTGGGCGGCGGCGGCACCGGCCGCATGCCGGCGGCCTGCGTTGCCGGTGGCCTGTACGGGCCCGACCGCGGTCGGGCGCTTCGTCGCCCGCAATGCCGGCCCTTGGCAGCCCTACGCGTTCGCCGAGCCGCTGGACGTGCCGGCAGGGCAGACCCTGGCCATCGCGATCTGCGGACAGGCCAACCAGACCGTGCAGGATGCGCATTGGCTGGCACAGCCATCGCTGTTGCCGACGCTGGTCCACAGTGTCGGTGCGGACGCCACGCTGGCGATCCTGGTGCAGGACAGCGCCAATGTGGCGCTGGCCGGGCGCCTGACCCTGGGCGAGGACACGCTCGCCGCCGATGGCACGCTGCGCGCGCCGACGGGGCCGGTACAGGCCGCGCTGATCGGCACGCTGGTCGACGGCCCCATCGCCGCCGGCGCGCGTATCGATCTGCAACTGCGCGATGCGGCCAACGTCAGCCTGCAGACGCCGCAGAGCCACCTGCATCTGGGCGGCGGCAGCCTGAGCGAACGGTTGATCGCGCCGCGCGATGCGTCGGCCGTGGCCGCCGATGCGGCCTGCCTCGAGGTCGCGGTGGAGCGCAGCGATCGGGTCCGCGGTGGCCGCGGCACACTGACGGTCGGCGGCGGCCGCCTGCAGGGCGCGCTGGTCGCGCATCCGCTGCGTGGCAGCCGCGTCGCCGTGCAGGCCGACGACGTGGCCAACGTGGCGGCGGACGAGGTCCGCCTGTTCGCCGGCCAGCTGCTGGACGAGGTACTACAAGCCGGGCCGTGGCTGGGCGGCCAGATCGCGATCGCGCTGGGCAACACCGCCAATGTCGACGCGCGCTCGCTGGAGATCCAGGATGCGGTGATGATCGACGAACTGGTCGACGCCGAGCGCGTGGAGAACGCGGCGATCGACCTGCGCCTGAGCGATGCCGGCAGCGCGATTCTCGCCGGCACATTGCGCATCCACGATGGTGGGCTGATCGACGAGCCGCTGGACGCGTCCGATCTGCTCGCCTCGGACGTGGCGGTGACGCTGCTGCGCAGCGGCAACGCCGTCGCCGCCGATGCGCTGATCGTGGACGGAGAGCTGATCGACGAAGCGATCGACGTCGGCGCGGTGCAGAACGCGGCCTTGTCGGTGCGGTTCGAGGATGCCGGCAATCTGGATGCGGTGACGGCGCGGATCGAGGAGGGCGAATTGATCGACGAGGCGATCGATGCCGCCTCCTTCGACGGCGGTACGCTCACCATCGCGTTCGCGGACAGCGGCAACGTCAGCGGCGACGCCTTGGCCATCGCCCATGGCGAACTGATCGACGAAGCGCTCGATCTGCAGGGGCTGCTCGCGCATGCCGATCTGCGCCTGGACATGACCGATGCCGGCAACGCCCGGGTCCAGGCGCTGGACATCGTCGAGGGCGAACTGGTCGACGAACTGCTGGACCTGGTCGACGCGCGCGATGCCAGCGCCGAACTGCGCGTGCGGCGCAGCGCGAACGCCGGCGGCGCGCTGTCGGCGTCGGCCCAGCGCGTGTCGCTCGTGTATGGCGAGTTGATGGATGAGGTGATCGACGCGGCGGGCACGCTGGAGGGATTCACCGGCGTCGTCGACCTGGGCGATACCGCCAACGCGCGCGCCGCGCGCATCGCCCTGCAGGGCGCGCAGCTGCTGGACGGTGTGCTGGACGCGGCAGCGCTGCGTACCAGCGAGCTCGGCCTGCAACTGGTCGATGTGGCCAACGCGCGTTACCGGGACGCCTTGGAGATGCGGGAAAACAGCACGCTGTTGGGGACGCTGGCCGATGTGGACAGCCGCGATGCCGCGTCGCAGATCGCCACGGTGGTCGTGGCCAGCGGAGAGGCGATCCAGGTGCCGTAGCGGTCGTTGGGCCGGCGGTGCGCCGATCGACGGCAGCGAAGTTGCCGTTGCCGCGTTTTCCGGCGATGCGCCGGTCATCCGGATGTGCGATGTCGGCTGCGGCGGCGGCGATGGCCAGCGGGTCGGGGCGGAAAGGCGCCTCTGCTCGCTCCGGGAAGCGCGTTCGTGGGAGTGGCAACGCGAGCGAGTCCTCGCAGAAGCCGCTGCTGCATCGTGCAGGTGCAAGCGCTGCCTGGCGTGGAGCGGGTGCCGTCCCGCTTTGGGTAGGCATGCCGAAGGACACCTTGCGGCCGGCCTGGGTCGTCGGCAAGCTTGACCATCGGTTTCCACGCAGCGATGGCGCAGGGACGCACGGTCCTCGCCGCGCTCCATGCATTTGCCAGGAGTGTGCATCGAATGACTCGCAGCGCTGCACTGGTGCTCCTGCTTGCAGGAATCGCCGGCATTTCCGCCGCCCGTGCCGAGGACGCCTTGGCGCCGGTGGAAGCGCGCGTCCCGTTCGCGCCCGCTGCGTTCGCCGGCAGCGACGGACGCACGCATCTGGCCTATGAGCTGCACGTCACCAATTTCTATGGCGATTCCGGCGCGCTGGCGCCGCAGGGGCTGGACGTGTTCGGTGACGATGCGGCCACGCCCCTGCTGGCACTGGATGCGAAGCAACTGTCGCACGTGGTGAAGCCTGCGCCGGCGGCGCAGGAGCCGGTGGCGATCCTCCCCGGCAACCGCGCGGTGTTCTTCGTCTGGTTGACCCTGCCGGCGGGGGTGTCGGTGCCGCACCGCTTGCGTCACCGCATCCACTTCACCGCGGACGCCCATGCGAGCAGCATGCTCGACGGCGCCACCGTCCAGGTCGGCGATGCGCAGCCCATGGTCATCGGCGCGCCGTTGCGCGGCGGCCGCTGGTTGGCCCACGAAGGCCCCGGTGCCGCCCAGTCGCACCATTGGGGCAGCCTGGTGGCGGTGAACGGGCAACTGACCATTCCGCAGCGCTACGCCCTGGATCTGGTGGGTGTCGACGATGCCGGGCACGTGCTGAGAGCCGGCGTGAAGGACATCCACAGATCCAGCTACGCCGACTGGATCGGCTACGGCGCGGACGTGCTTGCCGTGGCCGACGGCGTCGTGCGCAGCGCGCGCGATGGCGAGGCCGAACACCAGCCGCTCAGTGCGCAACCGCAACCCGCCTCGCTCACCAGCGACGGCCTGTTCGGCAACTATGTGGTGCTGGAAATCGCACCTGGCACGTTCGCAAGCTATGCGCATCTGCGCCGGGGCAGCCTCAAGGTGAAAGCGGGCGAGCGGGTGCGGCGGGGGCAGGTGCTTGCGCAGTTGGGACAGTCCGGCAATTCCGCGGCGCCGCATCTGCACTTTCAGCTGTCCAATGCCGTCGCGTTCGAAGGTTCCGAAGGCGTGCCTTACGCGTTCGAGCGCTTCGGCTATCTCGGCACCGAATCCGAAGCCCAGCTGTTTGGGCAGGGCGAGCCATGGCACGCCTCGCCCATCGAAGATCGCCGGTCGCAGCTGCCGCTCAACGACGTGGTGATCCAGTTTCCCGGTCAGTCAGGACCGGGTCCCTGACCAAAGGCACAAGCCCGCCGCCTGGAACACTTGCCGTGGTCGAGGTGAGCGGAGCCTCGTTCGGCCAGCTTCTGCGAACGGAACGCTTCGCGTCCCGGCCAGCGGCGCGGAACTGCCGCCTATCAGGCGAAAACCGCGCCGTACCTGCGGAACGGCATGCGGCGCAAGGCCCGGCCGCGTCAGTCTGCGGATGCGCGACGCGCCGCGGCGATCGCCGCGATCCGCGCCTTGGCGAGGGCCTCGCCGATCTGCGGGCCGCTCAGGCCTTGCGCGGCCAGGTCGCGGGCGTTGACCGCCAGGGCCGCTGCGTGCAGGCGCTGCAACGTGCGGCCCTGCGGGTAGTCGGCATCCTCGCTGCCGAGGCGGCCGCGTTTGTCGGCCTCGCACACCGTTGCCAGCTGCGCGATGCGTTCGGGCTTGCGGAAGCCGTCGCAGCGCTGCAGCAGTTCGTGCACGGTGCGGTCGCGCAGCTCGTCCAGGCGATGCACGTTCAGATGCTCGCGGCAGGCGATTTCGGCCAGTTGCCGGTACTCCTGCGGCACCTTCAGGCGTTCGCACAGCGCGCGCAGCGGCGCCAGGCCGCGTTGCTCGTGCATCAGGTGGCGCGGCCATTCCTCCGGTGGCGTCAGCGCCTTGCCCAGGTCGTGAGTGAGCGCAGCGAAGCCGATCAGCGCATCGCCCGGCGCCAGTCGCGCGGCCATGTCGCTGACCAGTTCCTGGTGGCGGCCGGTGTCGACTTCGGGGTGGTACTCGGCGCGCTGCGGCACGCCGTACAGCGCGTCCAGCTCAGGTAGCACGCTGCGCAGCGCGCCCGCGTCGTACAGGGTGCGCAGGAACGCCGACGGTTGCGCCGAGGCGAGGCTGCGGCGCAGTTCCTGCCACACGCGCTCGGGCACCAGCGTGTCCAGTTCGCCACTGGCCGCCATCTCGCGCATCAAGGCCATGGTTTCCGGTGCCACGCTGAAGCCGAGCGGCGCCAGTCGTGCCATGAAGCGCGCCGCGCGCAGTACGCGCAGCGGGTCTTCGCCGAACGCCGGGCCGATGTGGCGCAGCACGCGGCGTTCGATGTCGCGCGCGCCGCCGTAGGGATCGACCAGCGCGCCACTGTCCTCGTCGCGGGCGATCGCGTTGATGGTGAAGTCGCGGCGCTGCAGGTCTTCCTCCAGCGTCACCGACGGATCGGCATCGACCACGAAGCCGTGGTAGCCACGCCCCGACTTGCGCTCGGTGCGCGCCAGCGCGTATTCCTCGCCGCTGTGTGGATGCAGGAACACCGGGAAATCGCGCCCGACCTGTTTGTAGCCCAGGTCGAGCATCTGCTGCGGTGTGGCGCCGACCACCACCCAGTCGCGATCGCCGGGCGGCTGCCCAAGCAGGGCGTCGCGGACGGCGCCGCCGACGAGGTAGGTGTTCATGGGCGGGGATTCGGGATTGGGGATTGGGGATTGGGGATTGGCCAGAGCGGCGTCGTGCGAATGGACGCTGCCCTGGCCTATTCCGGCGGATGCTACCTGCATACGGATGCGCTGCGCTGTTGCCAATCCCGACTCCCTAATCCCGATTCCCCGCCTCACACACAAACTTCTTGCGCGGCGCATCCAGCTTGCCGAGCATGCGGTCGCTGAGCGGCAGGGCGTCGCCGTTGAGGCGCCAGTCGTAGATCACGCTGAAGGCCAGGACGCGCGCCACGTACTCGCGGGTTTCCTTGTAGCTGACCGTCTCGATCCAGAAGTCGGCATCGTGGCCCGGGCGCTGGCTCTGCCAGCGTGCGGCCGGGCCGGGGCCGGCGTTGTAGGCGGCGATGGTCAGGTAAGGCAGGCCGTAGGTGTTGAGCAATTGGCGCAGGTAGGCGGTGCCGATGGCGATGTTGGTGTCCGGGTCGTACAGGCTGGCGGCGCCGCCGTAGCCGGCCAGGCCGAGGTTGCGGGCGACGCTGGCGCCGGTGGCCGGCACCACCTGCATCAGGCCCATCGCATTGGCCGGCGAGCGCGCGTTCGGATTGAACACGCTCTCGGCGCGGATCTCGGCGGCGACCCAGGCCGCGTCGATGGCGTTCTTGCCGGCTTCGCGGCGAATGGTGGCATCGTGGTGCAGCGGGAAGCGCAGCGTGTACAGACGCTGTTCCTCCGGGCGCTTGCCCAGCGAGAACACCGCGCGGTCGAACCAGCCGTTGGCGCTGGCCACTTCCACCGCCAGGCGCCGCTGGGTGTCGTCGAAGCGGCTCAGCGCATCGTTCCACTCGGCCACCGCCCAGCCGGCGCGGTCGATCTTGAACAGCTCCAGCGCGCGGATCAGCGCCGGATCGCGTGCCACCGCCGCCTGCGCCTGCGCGCTGTCGTTCGGTTCCCACGGGCACAGCGCGTACGGTTGCTTGAGCCGGTCGGCGGCCAGGAAGCCGTGGAAGGTGGCGGAGGTGGCAGCCTCGCGGTACAGCCGCTGCGCCTCGCTGGCATTGCCGGTCTTCTCCGCCAGCCGCGCTTCGAAGTACTGCCAGCGCGAATCGCTGCGCTGCGTCGGCGGCATCTTGCGGATCGCCGCCAGCGCCGCCGGCCAGTCGCCGCGCGCCATTGCCTCGCGCGCGCGCCACTCGTGCAGGCGTTCGTCGTAGGCGGACTCGGGCACGGCGTTGAGCCGGCGCGCCGAATCGGAGCCGTACGAGGCCACCGTCCACAGCGCGATCTGGTACAGCACCGCGCTGCGCTGCGCCTCGCTGAACTGCAGCGCCTGGGCGAACTGCGGCAGTTGCCGCTCGGCCGCGTCGGGATCGGCCTTGGCCAGCTTCTCCAACCCGTCCACCGCCACCTTGCGGCTGCGCTCGGTCTTGGGCCAGCTCAGCGCGCGCGCATGCACCGCGTCCAGGAACGCGGCGTAGTCGTTGGCCAGGGCCAAGTCGGCCGCGGGCAGGCCGCGGGCGGCGGCACGCATCACCGCGGGCTGCTGTGTGTCCGCGGCCGCTTCCACCCGCGCCCAGCGCAACGCATCGGTCATGCCGCCGCGCGCCTGCAGCACCGCGAACACCGGATCGCAGGCGTCGGGCAGCGACTTGCCGGCGTTGCGCCACAACGCCTGCGCTTCGTCCACCCACTGCGCGTCGGCGCGGCCGGTGGCCTGGCGCGCATTGAGCTGGGCGCAGCGCAGGCCGAGGTTCTCGGTGGGTTTCCAGTTCGCCAGCAGCGCCGGCCAGTCCTCGCGCCGCGCCAGCGCCGGCAGCCACAGCGCACGGAAGCTTTCGGCCACCGGCTGTCCGGCATAGCGCTTGAGGAAGTCCTGCGCCTGCGCATCGGACACCTTGTCGATGTTGCGGCGCAGGTTGGCGTACTCCAGCCAGCCGTACAGCGGATGCTGCTTGAACGCGGCCGCGCGGACCGGATCGAAACGGCCTTGCTCGGCATCGTCGATCGCCGAGCGGATCGCCGGGCGTTGCGCGTCCAGGGACTGGGCGAGGGCGGAAACGGGGCCGCACATCGCGGCGGCGAACAGCAGGAGAGACGTGCGCAGGATCATGCGCGGGACTATACCGAACGCCGATGAATCGCCGTGCCATCGGGCGAGGGCGCACGCAGTGGTACGTTCCGGCATCGCGGCTGCGGCGCTGTCGTTCCGCGTCGTCCCGGCGCGCCGGCGATCGCACTGGATGCACCGAATCGGCGTGGGCGCTTCGCGCGCCGTACCCTCACCCCAACCCCTCTCCCGGTGGGAGAGGGGCTTCGGCTTTTCCCTTCTCCCCTCGGGACCATGGCCCCCTTTCCGGGGGAAGGTGCCCCGCAGGGGCGGATGAGGGTGCGGGCGAAGCCTCGTGTCGCCAGATCGGCGCGGGCGCTTCGCGTGCCGGACCCTCACCCCAACCCCTCTCCCGGTGGGAGAGGGGCTTCGGCTTCTCCCTTCTCCCTCCGGGACCATGGCCCCCTTTTCGGGGGAAGGTGCCCCGCAGGGGCGGATGAGGGTGCGGGCGAAGCCTCGTGTCGCGAGATCGGCGCGGGCGCTTCGCGTGCCGGACCCTCACCCCAACCCCTCTCCCGGTGGGAGAGGGGCTTCGGCTTCTCCCTTCTCCCTCCGGGACCATGGCCCCCTGTTCGGGGGAAGTGCCCCGCAGGGGCGGATGAGGGTCTGGGCGAAGCCTCGTGTCGCCAAATCGGCGCGGGCGCTGCGCCTCCGTACCCTCACCCCAACCCCTCTCCCGAGGGGAGAGGGGCTTCGGCATTGCGTCGCCGATTGACGACATCTCGCACCCCCGTGTCTACCAGATCGACCAGTCGTCGCGATCGCCCGCGCTTTGCCCGCCGGATGCTTGCAGGCCGTTCACGATTTGTTTACAAAGAATTCCACGCCGTCGCGGTGCAGGGGGTCGCAGCGGCCGACTCACATCCTTTCTGGAGAGAGAGACGGATGAATTTCCTGCACCGCCATCCTTTGGTCTTCGCGGTTTCCCTGGCCCTGCTCGGCGGTGTCCCCGCCATCGCCGGCGCCCAGCAACAGACGCCCCCGGCCGCTCCCGGCAATGCCACGACCCTGGACAGCGTGCAGGTCACCGGCACCCGCATCCGCCGCGCCGAAGTCGAGGGCCAGGTGCCGGTGCAGACGTTGAGCCGCGCCGACATCGAACGCACCGGCCTCACCTCCATCGGCGATGTGCTGCAGGAACTCACCGCCTCCGGCTCGGCCTTGAACGCCAAGTTCAATTCCTCCGGCAATTTCGGCTTCCCGCCGGACGGCAGCGGCGTCGGCGCCGGCTCGGCGCAGGTGGATCTGCGCCACCTGGGCGCCAAACGCGTGCTGGTGCTGGTCGACGGCATGCGCTGGGTCAACGAGTCCTCCGCCTCGGGCGTGGGCGCGGCCACCGACCTCAACACCATCCCGCTGGCCATCGTCGAACGCGTCGAGGTACTGGAGGACGGCGCCTCCTCGCTGTACGGCTCCGACGCCATCGCCGGCGTGGTCAACATCATCACCCGGCGCAATTTCGAAGGCGGCCAGGTCACGCTGAACTACGGCGAGTACGACAAGGGCGACGGCGCCAGCAAGGGCGTAGACCTGGCCTGGGGCCACAGCACCGAGCGTACCAGCCTGTTCCTCGGCGCCAGCTACACCAAGCAGGATCCGATCTACGCGCGCGACCGCGCGCAGTCGCTGTATCCGATTCCCGGCACCGGCCTGAGCTTCGGCAGCTCGGCCACGCCGGACGGGCGTTTCATCTTCGTCGACCCCAACACCGGCGCCGAGCAGAACCTGACCCCGAACAGTGGCGTGGGCACGCCCCGCTACGACGGCGCCGGCGGCTGCAGCCGCAGCGACGACTACCACTGCTTCACCACCGCCGACCGCTACAACTTCGCCGCGTCCAACCTGCTGCTGACGCCGTCCGAGCGCAAGGGCGTGTTCGGCCAGTTCCGCTTCTTCTTCAACGACGACGTGCAGTGGTACCTGAAGCTGCTCGGCAACCGCCGCGAATCGACCAACCAGGCCGCGCCGGAGCCGATCTTCCTCGGGCCCGATGCCGGCACCGGCAATCCGCTGGCCGACAACATCGTCATCTCCGCCGCCAACCCGTACAACCCGTTCGGCTTCGCGCTGGATTCGGGCAGCAACCTGATCATGATCGGGCGCCGCCCGGTGGAAGGCGGCGCGCGCGTGTTCGAGCAGCGCGTGGACACCCAGTACGTCGGCACCGGCTTCATCGGCAGCTTCGAGAGCGCCGACCGCACCTGGTTCTGGGACGTCAACGGCGCCTACAGCAAGAACAAGGCCGAGCAGACCAACTACGGCAGCTACAACATCTACAACATCAACCTGGCGCTCGGCGATCCGGCGGCGTGCGCGGCGGTGGCCGGCTGCGTGCCGCTGAACATCTTCGGTGGCGCCGGCAGCATCACCCCGGACATGCTGCGCTGGATCCAGCCGGTGGTGCACGACCGCAGCCAGAACGAGCTGACCCAGTTCACCGCCAACCTCAGCAGCGACCTGTTCCGGCTGCCGGCCGGTGCGGTGTCCTTCGCCACCGGTGTGGAGTACCGCAAGTACGAGGGCTTCTACCGCCCCGATCCGCTGACCGTGATCGGCCACTACAACGGCGTGCCGTCGCTGCCGACGCAGGGCAGCTACGACGTCAAGGAGGCCTACCTCGAACTGAGCGTGCCGATCTTCGCCGACTCGCCGCTGGGCGACAAACTCGACCTGAGCCTGGCTGGCCGCTATTCCGACTACTCCACCTTCGGCGGCAAGTTCACCCCGAAGTACGGCCTGCGCTGGCAGGTGGCGCCGGACTTCGTGCTGCGCGCCAGCTATGCCGAAGGCTTCCGCGCGCCCAGCATCGGCGAACTGTACGGCTCGGCCGCGCGCGCCGACCTGACCCTGTCCGACCCGTGCTCGATCGGCCTGGGCGGCACCGCGCCGCGCGGCAGCGCCAGCAACTGCGCCACGCTCGGCGTGCCAGCCGGCTACCAGCAGGCCAATTCGCAGATCTCGGTGACCACCGGCGGCAACCGCGCGCTGGAGCCGGAGAAGGCGCGCAGCTTCAGCGCCGGCTTCGTCTGGAGCCCGTGGTTCGCCAGCAACGTGCCGTGGTCGGACCGCTTCGACGTGGAGGTGACCTTCTACCGCCACGACATCGACGGCGCGATCCAGGCGATCAACGCGCAGACCCAGCTCGACCTGTGCGTGGATACGCTCTCTCCGACCTATTGCGACGGCATTACCCGCGCCTCCACCGGCGGCATCAACGGCTTCAACAATCGGCTCACCAACCTCGGCTCGATCAAGACCGACGGCTGGGACGTGGACCTGTTCTGGAACTCGCCGGAGACCGCGGCCGGCCGCTTCAAGATCGGCTGGCAGAACACCTTCGTCACCCGCTACGTCGCCACCGGCGCGGCCGGCCAGGTGCAGCCGCAGCGCCCGGGCGTGGAAGTGGTGGACAGCTCGATTCCCGAGTGGACCAGCAATCTGAGCCTGGACTGGTCGCGCGGCCGCTGGAATGCGTCGTGGACGCTGCGGCACATCTCCGAGCTGACCGAACAGTGCGGCGACGCGGTCGCGTTCCCGGTGTGCAGCAATCCGGTGGCCGGCACCAACACGCTGGACGCGATCACCTACCACGACCTGCAGGTCGGCTATCGCTTCGACTGGCTCAAGGGCCTGACCCTCAGCGGCGGCGTCAACAACGTCTTCGACAAGGACCCGCCGATCTGCCTGTCGTGCTCGCTCAACGGCTACGACGCCTCCACCTACGGCATTCCCGGCGGCCGCTACCTGTACGTGCGCGCGGACCTGAAGTTCTAGTTGCTGCACGCGATGGCACCCTGCGAAAGCGAGCGTTCGCTCTCGCAGGGCGCGGCTGATGCGGGGGGCGAAGCAACCTTGATGCTGTAGGAGCGGCTTTAGCCGCGACCGATGTTCCCTGGGAACGCCCGTCGCGGCTAAAGCCGCTCCTACGCGTGGTGCAAGAACCGGTGTCGCCGCCTCAGCGCAACAAGTGCTGCGGCACTTCGATCTCGGTGGCCACGGCCAGGTGGTCGGAGAAGGCGGCGGGCACCGCACGCTGCGCGTTGCAGCGCAGGCCGTCGCTGACCAGGATGTGGTCGATGGCGCGCTGCGGGCGCCAGCTCGGGAAGGTCGGGACCACGCAGCCCGGCGGTTGCAGCCGGGTGCGCTGGTAGAGGAACTGCATTTCCGGGCGATCGGCGACGCAGTTGAAGTCGCCCATCAGCACCACGTTGGGATGATCGGACAGCAGTTCGGCGATGAAGGCCAGCTGCGCCGCGCGCGAGTTGGCGCCCAGCGACAGGTGCGCCACCGCCACCGCCAGGCCTTCGGCGCCGTTGCCGAACTTGGCCAGCAGCACGCCGCGCCCGCCGAGCCGGCCGGGCAGGGCGTGGTCCTGCACTTCCACCGGCTCCAGCCGGCTGAGCAGGCCGTTGGCGCTGGAGGCCACGCCGCCCACGCGCCGGTTCGGCTGGTGGCTCCAGTAGTTGAAGCCGGCGCGCTCGGCCAGGTAGTGGGTCTGGTTGGTGAAGCCCGAGCGCAGGCTGCCGGGGTCGGCCTCCTGCAGGCCGACGATGTCGTGGTCGCTGGCCAGCTGCGCGATCGCGTCCAGGCTGCTGCGCTTGCGCCCGGCCGGCAGCGCATGCGACCAGCTGCGGGTCACGTAGTCGCTGTAGCGGCGCGTGCTGGAACCGGCCTGGATGTTGGCGGTGAGCACGCGCAGGGTGCGGATGGCGGGAGCAGTCACGGCGGTGCGGCCCGGGGCGGACGGCTTACTTGGCCATCGCCGCGCGTTCGCGCGCGATCAGGTGATCGGCGATGCGCAGCATGTCGTCGTAGCTCTTGCCCTTGACCAGGTACTTGCCGTTGATGATCAGCGACGGCGTGCCGCTGATGCCGCTGCGGGTGGCGAACTGCTTGGCGCGGTTGGTCTTGGTGGCCACCGCGAAGCTGCCCATGGTGTCGGCGAACTGCTTCGGGTCCACGCCGTACTTGGCGTAGAAGTTGGCGATGTCCTGCACCGAGTCGCGGCCGCGCTCGCCCTTCAGGGTCTGGTCGACGTGGATCGCCTTGTACAGCGCATCGTGGGTCTTCTCCTGCACGCCCAGCGCCTCGGCGGCGTAGAACGCGCGGGCGTAGTCGTCCCAGGTGCCGCCGAACATCGCCGGCACGTAAACGAAGCGCACGTCGGACGGCAGGCCGGCCTTCCACGGGCCGATCAGCGGCTGGAAGCGCGCACAGGCCGGGCAGACGTAGCCGAACACCTCGGCCACCTCGATCTTGCCGTTGGTCGGCTGGAACGGCTGGCCGCCTGCGATGTCGACATAGTCGGTGCCGGCGACCGGCTCCGGGCCATTCGGGGTCTTGGCCGCGACCGGCTTGGCCGGGGCGGCGCTGTCGCCTTCGGCGGCGGGCTGCGCGGCGGCATCGGCGCTGGTGGCCGCGGGAGCGGCCGGCGTCTCGGCGGGCGCAGCGGCAGCGTCGTTGCCGGCTGCGGGCGCGGCAGCCGGAGCCGCGGCGGTGCCGGAGGCAGGGGCGACGGCGTCGGCAGTGCCGTCCTGGGCCTTGCATGCCACCAGGATCGGCAGCAGGGCCATCAGGGTCAGGGCGAAGCGGGTCTTCATCGGCGACATCTCCAGCAGGATGGGGGAAAAATGCCGGACGCGCCGCAAGCGCGGTCCGGCCACCCCGTCATGATGCCATGGCGCGGATGAAGCGCCGTGCGCCGATTACTTGCCTGCGCGCTCGCGGGCGATCAGCGCGTCGGCGATGCGCAGCATGTCCTCGAAGTTCTTGCCCTTGACCAGGTACTTGCCGTTGACGATCAGCGCCGGGGTGCCGGAGATGTCCGCGCGCACGGCGAAATCGCGTGCGGTCTTCACCTGCGCGGCGACCTGCGGGCTCTGGTAGGCGGCGATGAAGGCCTGCGGCTTGACCCCGAAGCCGGCGTAGAACGCGGCCAGTTCCTCGGGCGCCACGTTCTGCACCGGCACGCTACGCTTGTCGTGGATGGCCTCGAACATGGCGCGGTGGCTGCGGCTCTGCACGCCCAGTTGCTGCGCGGCATAGAAGGCGGCGGCGAAGCTGTCCCAGTAACCGCCGAACGCCGCCGGCACCAGGGTCAGGCGCACGTCCTTGGCCTGCTTGCCGGCCCATTCCTCCAGCAGCGGCTCGAAGTGCGCGCAGTGCGGGCAGGTGTAGCCGAACACTTCCACCACCTCGATCTTGCCGGCCAGCGGCGCGAACGGCTTGGGATCGGCGATCAGCGTGTAGTCCTCGCCTTCCACCGCGGTCGCGGACTTGGGTTGCGCGCAGGCGCTCAACGGCAGCAGGGCGAGCAGGCACAACAGCAGGCGGGGCAAACGGTTCATGCGATCTCCAGTGGCAAAAAACGAACGCCGGTCGTCTGGACCGGCGCGAAGGGGAAACGGGCCGGCGCCGCCGCAGCGGCGCACGGTCAGGATTGTTGCGCGGGCGCCGGCTGTTGTGGCGTTGCCGTGGCCGGCGCCGCCTGCGCGGCGGCCGCGTCGTCGGCGCGGTCGTGCAGGCCCTGCAGATAGCTGCCCAGCGCCTTGATCTCCTGGTCGGTCAGCGGCTTGGCCACCTGCGCCATGATCTTGAACATCGTCGGGTCGCGCTCCTGGGTGGTGCCGGCCTGGTATTCCTGCAGGCGCCGCGCCACGTAGTCGGCGTGCTGGCCGCCCAGGTGCGGATAGGCCGGACCCGGGTTGCCGGCGCCGGCGGGGCCGTGGCAGGCCATGCAGGCGGGGATGCCGCGGGTCGCGTCGCCGCCGCGATACAACTGCTGGCCGACCTCGTAGAACTTCATGCCCGCGTATGGGCCGTCGGCGATCACCGCGTCGTCGGCGATGCCGGCACCGGCTTTCTGCGTGGCGAAGTAGGCGCCGATGTCGCGCATGTCCTGCGCGCTCAGCGGCTGCACGAACGGCACCATCGCCGCGACCGCGCCGCTGGTGCGCTCGCCGTGGGCGATCAGCGCCATCTGCCGCGCGCTGTAGCGCTCCACCTGGCCGGCGATGCGCGGATACATGGCGATGGCGGGATTGCCGTCGGCGCCATGGCAGGCGGCGCAGGCCGCGGCCTTGGCCTGGCCGGCCTTGGGGTCGCCCCATGCGGCCTTGCCGATGTCGCCCTCCAGCGGCGTGGTGCGCACCGGGGCGTGGTCGGGAATGGGAACCACCGAGGTCTGCGCGAACGCGACCGCGGCGGCGACGGAAACCGCTAGACCGGCAAAGGCAAGAACGCGAGCGTGGCGCATTAGCTGAAGCTCCGTATGACCCGACCCCGCGGCTGCCGGACGGCGACCGCACTCGCGCGATTATCGGCATGCCGCGGCCCGGCGGTCAACGAAGCCCGCCAGGGGCCGCGGACGTGCGATCCTAGCGGGATGTCGCTGATCCTCGAACGTGCCCACTATCTCCTTTCCGCCCACAACGCCCGCCAGTTGCCGGAGGACGGCGGCTGGGAGGTGGCGTTCGCCGGCCGCTCCAACGCCGGCAAGTCCAGCGCGCTGAACGCGCTGACCCGGCAGAACGCCCTGGCCCGCGTCTCCAAGACGCCCGGCCGCACCCAGCAACTGGTGTTCTTCGAGGTGCAGCCCGAGCGCTGCCTGGTCGACCTGCCCGGCTACGGCTACGCCAAGGTGCCGCTGGAACTGCAGGCGCACTGGCAGAAGTTCATCGACACCTATTTCCGCACCCGCGAGGCCCTGCGCGGGCTGGTGGTGGTGATGGACATCCGCCATCCGCTCAAGGACTACGACCGGCAGATGCTCGGGTACGCGGTGCAGCGCGGCCTGCCGGCGCATGCGCTGCTGACCAAGGCCGACAAGCTCGGCCGCGGCCAGCAGGCGCAGGCGCTGCAGCAGGTGCGCAAGGAGCTGGCCAGCGCGTTCGGCGACACGGTCAGCGTGCAGACCTTCTCCGGCGAGACCCGCCAGGGCGTGGACGAGGCGCGCGGCATCATCGGCGGCTGGCTGGGGCTTGACGTCGAACCGCCCGCCGCGGAGTGAGCGCGGCGGCGGGCGTGGGTATGGGCGAGGCCTCGTGCGCACGAACGCCGCGAGACGCTTTGCGACGTACCCTCACCCCAACCCCTCTCCCGGTGGGAGAGGGGCTACGGCCGTTTCCTTCTCCCATCGGGACCATGGCCCCCTTTTTGGGGGAAGGTGCCCCGAAGGGGCGGATGAGGGTCCGGGCGCAGCCTCGCGTGCTTGGACTCTGCGAGACGCTTTGCGCCGTACCCTCACCCCAACCCCTCTCCCGAGGGGAGAGGGGCTAGCGGCCGTTCCTTCTCCCATCGGGAGAAGGTGCCCCGAAGGGGCGGATGAGGGTTCGGGCGCAGCCTCGTGTGCTTGGACTCTGCGAGACGCTTCGCGCCGTACCCTCACCCCAACCCCTCTCCCGGGGGAGAGGGGCTAGCGGCCGTTTCCTTCTCCCATCGGGAGAAGGTGCCCCGAAGGGGCGGATGAGGGTCCGGGCGCAGCCTCGCGTGCTTGGACTCTGCGAGACGCTTCGCGCCGTACCCTCACCCCAACCCCTCTCCCGAGGGGAGAGGGGCTAGCGGCCGTTCCTTCTCCCATCGGGACCATGGCCCCCTTTTTGGGGGAAGGTGCCCCGAAGGGGCGGATGAGGGTACGGGCGCAGCCTCGCGTGCTTGAACTCTGCGAGACGCTTCGCGCCGTACCCTCACCCCGACCCCTCTCCCGAGGGGAGAGGGGCTAGCAGCCGTTCCCTTCTCCCATCGGGACCATGGCCCCCTTTTTGGGGGAAGGTGCCCCGAAGGGGCGGATGAGGGTTCGGGCGTAGCCTCGCGTGCTTGGACTCTGCGAGACGCTTCGCGACGTACCCTCACCCCAACCCCTCTCCCGAGGGGAGAGGGGCTAGCGGCTCTTTTCTTCCAACGGGAGAAGACCGGTCTCAAGGCGTCGCCGGCAATGGCGAGAACTCCGCAGGCACCCAGGCGAAGGCGGTGTCCGCGCGGCGCACGTGGCCCAGCCCCGGGAACGGCAGGTGCGCACCGGCCACCCACCAGCCGTGGTCCGCGGCCTGCGCCAGCATGCGCTTGCGCGCGGCGATCGCCGCATCGCGGTCGCTGTCTGCCTCATACGATGCCTGCGGCTGCGCGAACTGCACCGCGTGGTAGTGCACCAGATCGCCCCACACCAGCAACTGTTGCCCATCGCCGCCATCGAAGCGGTACGACACGTGCCCGGGCGTGTGCCCGTGGGTATCCAGCGCGACCGCGCCGCCAGGCAGCGCGTCGCCGGGGCGGAAACGGCGTAGCCGCTGCGTGGCCTGGTACGGCGCCACCGCCGCACGCGCCAGCGGGAAGGCGAAGCGCAGTGCCTGCGGCGCACCGGCCTCGCTGGCCGGGTCCAGCCAGTACGCGGCGTCGGCGGCGCTCAGCCACACCGTCGCCTTGGGGTAGGCGGGCTGGCCGTGCGCGTCGAGCAGGCCGCACAGGTGGTCGGGATGGGCGTGGGTGAGCAGTACGTCGTCGACCTGCTCGGGCACGTAGCCGGCCGCGCGCAGGTTGGCCAGCACCTGGCCGAGCCCGGGGCCGAAGCAGGTGGCGGTGCCGGTGTCGACCAGGGTCAGGTGCGTGCCGTCCTGGATCAGATAGGCGTTGACCGCGGTCTGCAGGCCCTTGTCGTTCTCCGGTACATAGCGGTGGTCGAGCAGGCGCGCGATCGCCTCCGGGGGAATGTTCGCCAGTTGCGCGCGCGGCAGCGCCACGGTGCCGTCGAACAGGGCGGTCACGCGCAATCGGCCGATCGCCTGGCGATAGACGCCGGGCACCTGCGCAGCGGTCGCCTCCGGTGCGGCGGCATGGGCGGGGGACGGCAGCGTCAGCGCCGCGCTGGCGCTCAGCGCCAGCGCGCACAGCGCGCGCAAGGGGAACACGGACATGGGGACTTCCTGGCAGAGCGGCAGGCGCCGCGGTACCGGCATGCTGCCCCTGCGCCGCTGCGCGATTCGCTCATTCCGCTGCGCGCGGCGCTCAATGCCGACGCGGCTCAGTTGCCGATGCTGGCCGGGTCCAGGCCGTAGCGTTGCTGGAAGCGTTGGCTGAAGCTGCGCACCGAGCGGTAGCCGGCGTGCGCGGCGACCGTCTTCAACGGCCAGCGCGTGGTGTAGAGCAACTGCATCGCATGCGCCAGGCGCGTATCGGCGAGCAGTTCGCGCAACGAGGTGCCTTCGCTGGCCAGGTGCCGGCGCAGGGTCGCGCCGCTGAGGCCCAGGCTGTCTTCGATGTCGCGCGAACGCCAGGCGCGTTGCGGCTGCGCGGCGACCAGGTCGCGCACCTGCGCGGCCACGCTCGGCGCCGGCGGCAGCAGCAGGCCGCCATGGCCGCGCCGGCACAGCGCCACCACCAGCGCCGCCAGCGCCAGCCGCGCCTCGGTGTAACGGCCGTCCTGCAGCGCCTGTCGCCATTGCAGCAGGGTGCCGCCGACGTCCTCGGCGCGCAGGCGCGCCAGCTCCGCGCCGGCGGCGGGCAGCGGTTCGTTCCACAGCACGCGCGCGGCGCTCAGCGCTTCCTCGCACAGCGGCACCAGCACGCTGAGATACACGCCGCTGTGCGGATCCGGGATGTTGACCACATCGATGCGGCAGCGCCGCGTCACCAGGAACAGATCGCCCGGCACGAAGGCCAGCGTCTGTGTCGCGGTGCGCACCTGCTTGCGTCCCTGCAACAGGATCGCCAGCTGCGGCCGCGGGATCTCCACCGAGCGCGCGCCGTGTTCGCGGCGCGCGCTGATGCAGGCGTAGCCTTCGGCCTGCGCGCAGTCGGCCAGGCTGGCCAGGCGCGCCAGCAGCAGGGCGTCGGGGGAGGTGGTGTCGGCCATGGCTGCCGATGCTACCGCAGCGCGTTGCGCGCGGACTCGGACCTGCACGCCAGCATCCGGCCGATCGCATCGTCGGCCAGCATTGCCGCCGCGCCGTGGACCGTCACCCGCCACGCGGACCGGAGGCGGCGCCAGGGAGACAAGGCGTGCGCTGTGGCCCCAGGCTCGCTGCCCGGGCAACGGGTACAACGCGGTGACGCGCTGCGGACCGCCAACGCACCTCGCCTCACCGCCCACGACACGCGCTCGCCATCGGCGATCGAAAGAGCCGCGGCGGCTTGCACCACGCCGGATGAGACCTACGCGGGAGGTTGCATGACCTCGATGGTGATCCCATCGGGCCCGCTGACGTAGGCAACGACGGTTCCCGCGCGTGGCCCGGCCTCGATCGGCCGGGGAGATCCTTTCAGGTGCCAGCCCTGCGCCTGGATCCTGGCGACAACCAAGTCGATATCCGCCACGGTGACGGCCAGATGGGTCGCGCCGATCGCGCCAGCGCTCTCGGGTGCCTTGCCCAACGTGCTGGCTGTCGAGTACTCGAGAAGTTCGATGGGAAACCCGGCGGGCGAGACCACCAGTGCCATGCGGCAACGCGGATCCTCGACACCCGTCACCTGCTGCAGGAAATCGCCGCCCATTTCGCCCGTGCGAACAAGTTCGAAGCCCATGGCCTCGGTCCAGAACTTGATCGCCTCCTCCAATGAGGAAACGGAGAATCCGGCGTGGTCGACGACGACGGTATCGGTCTTGATATTCATCACTCTGCTTCCCGTTCTGTTCGAAGGATAGGCGCGTCGTGGCCTTGTGTTCTACCCATGGCGCCTCGCTGGACTGGACGCTCCTGTCGCTGCCACCTCGGGGTTTCGAGGCGCAGGCACCGGCAATGTCGGGGTGGCCAGCGCTCTCCTGGCGCCGTCAGTCAGGCGCCCAGCCTGCCGATCGCGAGCCTCCGGGAGATCGGGTGTCGGCCATGCCGCGATGCGACCGTGGCGTGCGCCGCGCCCGCTCAGACATGCACGCCGAATACATGGCCGATCGCGCCGCTGGCGAGCATCGCCGCCGCGCCCCAGAACACCACGCGCAGCGCGCCGCGCAGGCCCGGGGCGCCGCCGGCGCGCGCGGCCAGCGCGCCGGTCAACGACAGGCCGACCAGGGTCGCCGCGCCGGTCACCCACAGTTGCCGGCCGTCCGGCGCCAGCCATGCGGCCACGATCGGTAGCGCCGCACCAGTGCAGAACGCCGCCGCCGACGCGGCCGCCGCCTGCAGTGGACGCGCGCGCAGGCTCTCGGTGATGCCGAGTTCGTCGCGCGCGTGCGCGCCCAGCGCATCGTGTGCGGTCAACTGTTCGGCGACCTGGCGGGCCAGCACGGGATCGAGCCCGCGCTGGCGATAGATCGCGGTGAGTTCGTCCAGCTCGCTCTGCGGATCCTCGTGCAGTTCGCGACGCTCCAGCGCCAGGTCGGCGCGTTCGGTGTCGGCCTGGGATTGCACCGACACGTATTCGCCGGCGGCCATCGACATCGCACCGGCGACCAGGCCGGCGATGCCGGTGGTCAATACCGTGGCCGCCGACGCGCCGCTGCTGGCGACGCCGACCACCAGGCCGGCCACGGAGAGGATGCCGTCGTTGGCGCCGAGCACGGCCGCGCGCAACCAGCCGGCGCGGTCGGTGCGATGGCGTTCGGCGTGGGTCTGGCGCATGGCGCTGCCTGCAGCGGAGCGGAAGGAGACCGCAGCCTAGCCGAGTCAGTGCCGCGAGCGCTTGCTGCGTCTCACTCTCGACGCCGCCAGCGGCGCGACCGTGGAATGCTGCAGTGCCGCCGGTAGCGATACGGGCCTCGCCCCCGTCACGCTATAGTGCGGGCCTTGCGATGGCGGGACATGGTCCCCACATCGCCTCACCCGCCGTGCGAGTCCTGCCCTTGTCGAGCCCCAGCTACGTTGCCGAGACGCCGATCACCGACCGGGCCGAACTGGTCCAGGTGCTCGCCTCCGGAGAGAAGCCCGAAGCGCAGTGGCGCATCGGCACCGAGCACGAGAAGTTCGGCTTCCGCCTGGACGACCTGCGGCCGCCGACCTTCGAGGGCGAGCGCGGCATCGAGGCGCTGCTGCTCGGCCTGACCCGTTTCGGCTGGGAGCCGGTACGCGAAGCCGGGCATACCATCGCCCTGCTGCGCGACGGCGCTTCGGTGACGCTGGAGCCGGCCGGGCAACTGGAACTGTCCGGCGCGCCGCTGCCGACCATCCACGACACCTGCGTGGAAGTGGGCAGCCACCTCAACGAGGTCAAGCAGGTCGCCGACGAGCTGGGCCTGGGCTTCCTCGGCATGGGTTTCCAGCCGAAGTGGCGCCGCGACGAGATGCCGTGGATGCCCAAGGGCCGCTACCAGATCATGAAGAATTACATGCCCAAGGTCGGTTCGCTCGGCCTGGACATGATGACCCGCACCTGCACGGTACAGGTCAACCTGGATTACGCCAGCGAAGCGGACATGATCAAGAAGTTCCGCGTGTCGCTTGCCTTGCAGCCGATCGCCACCGCGCTGTTCGCCGACTCGCCGTTCGCCGAGGGCAAGCCCAACGGCTACCTCAGCTACCGCTCGCACATCTGGACCGACACCGACGCCGACCGCACCGGCATGCTCGACTTCGTGTTCGAGGACGGCTTCGGCTACGAGCGCTACGTCGACTACCTGCTCGATGTGCCGATGTACTTCTCCTACCGCGACGGCACCTACGTCGACGCCAGCGGGCAGAGTTTCCGCGATTTCATGCAGGGCAGGTTGCCGGCCTTGCCGGGTGCGCTGCCGACGCTGCGCGACTGGTCCGACCACATGACCACCGCGTTCCCGGAAGTGCGCTTGAAGAAGTACCTGGAAATGCGCGGTGCCGACGCCGGTCCGTGGGGCCGGTTGTGTGCGCTGTCGGCGTTCTGGGTCGGCCTGCTGTACGACGATGCCGCATTGGACGCGGCCTGGGACCTGGTCAAGGATTTCAGCCTGGTCGAACGCCACGCGCTGCGCGACGGCGTGCCGAAGCAGGCGCTGAAGCTGCCGTTCCGCAACGGTACCGTGCAGGACCTCGCCGCCGAGGCGGTGAAGATCGCCCTAGACGGCCTGCGCCGCCGCGCGCGGTTGAACCGCGACGGCCAGGACGAATCGCGCTTCCTCGAACCGCTGGTGGAGATCCTGCACGCCGGCGAGACCGCGGCCGAGCGCAAGCTGGCGCTGTACCACGGCGCGTGGCAGGGCGACATCGACCACGTGTTCCGCGAGTTCGCGTATTAAGCGTGGTTGTTAAGTTGCTCCGAGTGGATTTTTTGGTGTGAGCGAATAATTGATTTCGGCTCAATATTATAATTGCCGATGCGTGCAATAAGGGGTTGAGTCAATTTTGCTGTGTGCCTTATTGTCCTAACCTGTGAATTGAATTTTCCGCTAAAATTTTTGTTGATTTTGGGCGGTTTTTGAATTCCATGAAGGTTTTTGATGTTTCATGATTGGCTAAATATTTTGACATTGCGCCAAATTTCATTCGGCTAATGGAGCTAAGGGGGGGCGATAGAAATTCCAATTTTCGACCTTTACTACCACGGCGCCAATTGATTCCGAACTCCATAGGGTCTCTTTATTTCCCCAGTAGAAAAAGTGTGCTGTACGGTCGCCATCCAATAATTTTTCCGAGGCGCGCCCTTGTTTGGTGTACAGTACTACAACATCGCCCTTCTTTAAATCCTTGTCAGGAAACCAGTACGCCGACTTCTTGCCTGAGGTGGCGCCTCCAGTAGGGCCGGATTTAGATGAAAAAATGGCATACTCGCCAACCTTAAGGTCGGTGATGGCATTTAGGACGAGTCTTTCCTTTTCAATATTACCTGCATCGGCAAATGATGCAAATTTTAGGTTGTTCATTTGGGGATCTTCTGTGTCATGAAGCCGGCGACAACTAATCCAATGCCAAGTAAAACGCAGACAAAGGTAACGAGTTTTATGGAGTCCCAGGCGAATGGTCCAAATCCGACGAGTAATGCCCCGACGTTTGACATCGCCATGGACATGATTTCTATGGATTTTTTTGTTCCAAGGTTGGCATTGAGGCGGCAGTTCTCTAGCTTCTCTGCGTGCAGCGAATCGCGAAGCGATGCTATTAATGAATTTTCCCTATAAAGACGCTCCAAGTCATCCAATAACAATTTTTGTGCTCCAGGACTGGCTAGCTCTTCTGACGTTAGGTCGCGCGCGATCCCCGCCCATGCGCGCTTGTCCTCTTTTGTAACTGATGTTTCGGCTGGTTTTGCGCCCGTTTCTTCGGGTAATTCAGGCATTGGATCTGTCATGGCGCATTCCGTGCGAGTCAGTAAATTTGTAGTCGGCCAATCTCAAGATATCTTATTTTTTCGTCATGTGAAAGCTTTGCGGATATTGGGTAGTCACCCGAAGTGCAGTAGGCAAGAGAGTGTGAGTGAGTACGTTCCAATGCATCCTAACGTGGATGCCGGCCGCTTTCAGGTGCCTCCGATGTTTCCTTTCTATGGATGGACAACTTGGGAAGGGAACAGATGGCGCATTGCACTCCCGAAGACATCGCGAACACGACATCCCGCTTGGTAAAATAACGCTTCTGAATTTTCTGCTTCTCGTGTCTGTTCGGTTACTAATGCGCCCTGCTCAAGCGTGGGTTACGCCAGGTGCGACGATGTTCATTGCATTGGAATGCTTTCCTCGCTCTCGGCATAGGTTCGTTCGAAAAAGCGATTTATTGCTCCGGCGCATGCGGATGGCGCAGCGTCGATAGTGCCTCGCATCGGCTTGCCTGGTTTGCGGCCTCGCGCCCTCCATTGGCGCGCCTGAATGGTGATGACGGCGGCCATGATGCAGGCGACAATGCCGCATTCGTCTTCAGGGGGACGTCATGCACCAAGCGCCGCCGCGATCCAGCTTTGTCACGATCCTGGCCTGGATCTTCATCGCACTCTCGGGTTTCGGCACGGTGGTCGGCACCATGCAGGTCTTCGTTGTGTTCGTCATGTTCGATCACGTGAAGTTTGCCGATGCGGTGCAGATGCTGCCGCCAGGGATGCCGCCGACGATTGCTTTCATTTTTTCCAACTTTCGTTGGTTGTTTCTTGGAACTGCGCTGTTTTCAGTGTGGACCCTGGCGAGTTCGGTCGGGCTTCTGCGGCGGCTGAATTGGGCGCGGTGGTGTTTCATCGCGGCCATGTTGCTGGTGATCGCATGGAACCTGGGCGGCGCGGTCGTGCAGGTGCAGATGATCGCCTTCATGCAGAAGCAACTCGCTGTTGCGCAGATGCACGGCGCGCCGGACATGCAGCCGATGCTGTGGGCCATGTCGGCGATCGGCGTGGTCTTTGCTGCGGCTTTCGTCGCCCTGCATGGCTGGATCATCGCGCGCTTGCTTTCACGACCTGTCGCTGCCGAGTTTCGGCGTTCATTGCCGACGATGGGCAGCAGCGGCGCGCCACCGACGCGTTGATCTGCAGTTTTTCGGGTTTTGCAGTCAACGGTGCTTCAGACCGGGAAGGGGGACTCCATGGTGCGTGCGGATTGGTTCGAATCGAAATGGCGATGGCTCAAGCGATTCGCGGGCGCCGCTGCACTGGGAAGCGTGCTCATCGTTGCTGGCTGGAGCGCGGAGCGCGAGGTGATTGTCGCTGTCGGAGGGCTGTTGGTGGTGCCGCTCCTGCTCTGGCTGTTCATCATTCCGATCCTGCATTGGAAGGATCGCTACGTGGGCGAACGCAGTGGCGCGTGGGGTGCACTGCTGGCGTTAGAGACTTCAAACTGGTCGAAAATGCTCTATTGGTATCGACATGTGTTGCCCGATTGGCGGCGCACGGGGCGCTACGAGCATGTGCCGTGATGACCGTGTCCGCTGCATGAGGGTGTTGTCTTCTACGTTCGGTCAGAGACTTCACGACCAGATATGCGTGATGCCCTTTCGCTCGTCGAGTCGCTTTGCAATGCGCGCATTTCGTATCGTTCGCACTCGCCTTGCCACCTGCCTTGCGGCGCGCAGCGGTTCTCGGCGCCATCGTGTCGGTCTGGTTTGCGTTCTGGCCGCGTCGCTCGGCTGCATGACATCCGCGCATGCGACGAGCCAATGCCCCACCGAGTTCGGTTCCAAGGATCCGCTCATCGATCTGCTCGGCTGGGCCGTGATCGTCAGCGGCGTGGTGCTGGGCGGCTGGCTGTGCGTGTGGGCGGTACGGCGCTCGCGCGGGCTGCGCCGGTGGCGGCGCGCGGCGATCGTCCTTGCCGGCGTGGTGGCGATGTTGCTGCTATGGAGTGGCGGCCTGGTCCTGGCGATTGCGTGGTTCTTCCTGCGGTGCTAACACTGCCGGCCTCGGTGCGCGCGCACCGGGTCTGCGGTCCGCGGAGCCACGGGCCACGCCACCAGGGGGCATCGATGACCGATCCGTACAATTCCTCGCCGCCGCGTGCGGCGGCCTTGCCGCTGAACGATGCGATGGTGACCACCGCGCTGGAGCTTCCCGGTTACCGGATCGTGCGCAATCTGGGCATCGTGCGCGGCATCACCGTGCGCTCGCGCTCCATCGTCGGCAATTTCCTGGGCGGGCTGCAGACCATCTTCGGCGGCAATATCACCATCTATACCCAGCTGTGCGAGCAGGCACGCCTGGAGACCTACCGGGACATGCTGCAGCACGCACGGCAGATGGGCGGCAATGCCATCGTCGCAGTGCGCTACGACGCCACCGAGTTGATGGCCGGCCTGACCGAGGTGTTGTGTTACGGCACGGCGGTGGTGGTCGAGCCGAACCAGCGCTGAGCCGATCGGCATGAGGCGGTACGGCGGCGCGCCCGGCTCAGCCGCCGACCGCCTGGCACGGCAGCCGCACGCTGACCCGCAGGCCGCCCTCGGGGCGGTTGTCCAGGGCGATCTGGCCGCCATGCGCCAGCACGATGCTGTGCGCCACCGACAGGCCCAGGCCGATGCCGCCGGTATCGCGGTTGCGCGAGTTCTCGCCGCGGAAGAACGGCAGGAACAGCTTCTCGCGCTGCGCGGGATCGATCCCGGGGCCGTCGTCGTCGATCCACAGCACGCACTCGCCGGCCTCGCGACGCAACTGCAGGCGCGCGCGTTTGCCGTACTTCAGCGCGTTCTCCACCAGGTTCATCACCATGCGCCGCAGCGACAGCGGGTCGCCGTCGAGGGTGATGGCCTCGCCGAGCAGCAGCACCACGTCGGCGCCGGTGTCGCTGGCGTCGTCGACCACGCTTTCCACCAGCAGGCGGAAATCCAGCGGCGAGCGGGTGCCGCGGCGGCTGTCGTTGTGGATGAAGTCCAGCGCTGCGGAGATCATCGCCTTCATCTCGTCGATGTCGGCCATGGTCTTCTCGCGCAACGGTGGCTGCAGGGTCTCCAGGCGGAACGCCAGCCGCGCCAATGGCGTGCGCAGGTCGTGGGCGATCGCCGCGACCATGTGCGTGCGCTCGTTGATCAGCCGGTTCAGACGCGCCTGCATGGCGTTGAACGAATCGGCCGCCTGCACGATCTCGCTGGGACCGCTACGGCGCAGTGGTTGCGCGTCGGGATTGCGGCCGAGCTGGTCGGCCGCCTCGGCGAAACGCCGGATCGGTGCCGACAGCGCCCGCGAGAACCACCAGGCCAGCGGCAGCATCGCCAGCATGCCGACCAGGAACAGCATCACCACCTGGGTCTTGAATTCGTTGGAGAACCGCCGCGGCGGCGACATCACGCTGCGCCAGTGCCCGTCGGGCTGGCGCAGCGCTGCGGTGAAGCCGTCCAGCAGCGGCACCGCCGGGGCGAAGCCGCGCTCGCGCCAGCCCACCGCGCGCATGGTCGCGCCAAAGGCGCCATTGCGCGGCGCCTCGCCCGGCGCGTGCGGCGGCTCCAGCGGTGGCGGTTGCTGCGCGGTGGCTGGCGGTGCCATCGCGGCGGGCGCGGGTGCGGGGGCGTCGTCGGCAGCGGTGACGGCATGCGGCGGCGGCGGTGGGCGTTCGCCCAGGCGCAGGCGCAGGCGTTCCAGGCGGCCGTCGCTGTTGCGGTAGAAGCGCACCTGGTCCGGCGCCACTTCCAGCCAGTGCGCCATCAGCCGTTCGACGTTGCGGTCGCGCACCTGGTCGCGCGCCGGCAGCGGCGCATGCGCCGTGTCCTGCACCTTGAGGGTCTGGGTGCCGGCCGGCATGCGCGTGCTGAGCAGGGCGATCACTTCCGGCGGATGCACTGGCATCTCGTAGACCGGCGTGCGCAGCACCAGGGCGATGCCGATCAGCTGCGCGGTGAGCAGCGCCACCACCAGCAGCAGGAAGGCGCGGGCGAAGATCGGCACGCCGCGGCGGGCGCGCGTGGCCCCGCTCACAGGCGGGCGACGCTCGGCAGCAGCATGTAGCCCTCGTTGCGCACGGTGCGGATCAGTTCGGTCTGCACGCGTTCGTTGATCTTGCGGCGCAGGCGGCTGATCTGGCTGTCGATGGCGCGGTCGTAGACCTCGGTGTCGCGGCCGCGCGCGTAGTCGAGCAACTGGTCGCGGCTGAGCACGCGCTGCGGGTGCTCGACGAAGGTGCGCAGCAGCGCGAACTCGCCGTCGGAAAGGTTGATGAAGATGCCGGTGGGGTCGCGCAGGTCGCGGCGGATCACGTCCAGCCGCCAGCCGGCGAACTCGTAGACATTGCCGCGCGCTTCCGGCGGCAGCGTCGCCGCCTGGCTGCGTCGCAGCAGGGCGCGCACCCGCGCCAGCAGCTCGCGCGGGTTGCACGGCTTGGCCAGGTAGTCGTCGGCGCCCACTTCCAGGCCGATGATGCGGTCGGTGTCGCTGCCCAGCGCGCTGAGCATGATCACCGCCGGCGCGCCGCGCTCGCTGGCGAGCTGGCGGGCGGCGCTGAGGCCGTCCTCGCCGGGCATCATCACGTCCAGGATCACCAGGTCCGGCTGGCGCTCGGCCATCCGTAGGCGCATTTCCGCCACGGTCTCGGCGGTGTCCACCTGATATCCGTGGTCGCTCAGGAACTCGCTGATGAGTCGGCGCAGATCCGGATCGTCGTCGACGACCAGAATGAAGGATTTCATGTCCACGATCTTGAGGGGCGGCCACACGGGGAGTCGCCCAGTCTAGACGTGGCCGCGGCTGCCTGGAACTGGGGCGGACAGGGACGTGGCCGCCGGAGCCGGGGGCCGCGCTTGAACGCGTGACCATCATAGGCAGCGCCAGGGGCGCGAACATGGCCGGTTCGTGTCCTGTGCCGACATGCGTTGCCATGCGCCGGCACCCGCGCTGGCGGGGTCTCCGGCGGCGGCCGGGGACGCGCCGACGGGCTGCGGGGCGGCCCGGGCGTTCCCTTTTGCCGGCTGCGGGAATACTATCCCCCAGTATAGTTCCCGGGTTCCCCGTCGCATGCCGCATACCCCGCACGAGAAGAAGCGCGTCCTTGCCCGCATCCGCCGCCTGCGCGGCCAGACCGAAGCGCTGGAGCGCGCGCTCGAGGGCGGCGCCGAGTGCGCGGCGGTGTTGCAGCAGATCGCCGCCATCCGCGGTGCGGTCAACGGCCTCATGTCCGAGGTGATGGAAGCCCACGTTCGCGAAGAATTCGGCCAGCCCGCCAGCTCCGACGCGCAGCGCGCCGCGCGCGTGCGCGAGATGGGCATGCTGGTCCGCTCCTATCTCAAGTGATCCATACCCCACACCCATTTCCTCAGCCAGGAGAAATCGCATGAAATCCCGAGCCGCCGTTGCCTTCGAAGCCGGCCAGCCGCTGCAGATCGTGGAGATCGATGTCGAGCCGCCGCGCCAGGGCGAGGTGCTGGTGCGCATCACCCACACCGGCGTATGCCATACCGACGCGTTCACGCTGTCCGGCGACGACCCGGAAGGCATCTTCCCGGCGGTGCTCGGCCACGAGGGCGGCGGCATCGTCGAAGCGGTGGGCGAGGGCGTGACCAGCGTCAAGGTCGGCGACCACGTGATCCCGCTGTACACGGCCGAATGCCGCAAGTGCAAGTTCTGCCTGTCCGGCAAGACCAACCTGTGCCAGGCGGTGCGGGCCACCCAGGGCAAGGGCCTGATGCCCGACGGCACCACGCGCTTCTCCTACAACGGCCAGCCGATCTACCACTACATGGGCTGCAGCACCTTCAGCGAGTACACGGTGGTGCCGGAGATCTCGCTGGCCGTGGTCAATCCCGAAGCGCCGCTGGAGAAGGTCTGCCTGCTCGGCTGCGGCGTCACCACCGGCATCGGCGCGGTGCACAACACGGCGAAGGTGAAGGAAGGCGACAGCGTCGCGGTGTTCGGCCTGGGCGGCATCGGCCTGGCGGTGATCCAGGGCGCGGTGCAGGCCAAGGCCGGGCGCATCCTGGCCATCGACACCAATCCGGGCAAGTTCGAGCTGGCGCGCAGCATGGGCGCCACCGACTGCATCAACCCGAAGGATTACAGCAAGCCGATCCAGGAGGTCATCGTCGAGCTGACCGACGGCGGCGTGGACTTCAGTTTCGAGTGCATCGGCAACGTGCACGTGATGCGTTCGGCGCTGGAGTGCTGCCACAAGGGCTGGGGCGAGAGCGTCATCATCGGCGTGGCCGGCGCCGGCCAGGAAATCAGCACGCGTCCGTTCCAACTGGTCACCGGCCGCGTCTGGCGCGGTAGCGCGTTCGGCGGGGTCAAGGGCCGCACCCAGCTGCCCGGCATGGTGGAGCAGGCGATGCACGGCGAGATCGACCTCGATCCGTTCATCACCCACACCCTGCCGCTGGACGAGATCAACGAAGCCTTCCACCTGATGCACGAGGGCAAGTCGATCCGTACCGTCATCCACTTCTGACCCGAAGGTCAGTCCGGCGCGCGGCCGTTTCCGCGCATTGCAGCGACGCAACGAACCCGGGAGGGGGAAAGATGAGTACTGTGACGATTCATCCGTCGGTGGATGCCGGCGTGCGTGCCGGCGCGGAGCAGTTCCAGGGCGGCACCCTGGAATGCCACTGCGCCAGCGACAAGGTGGTGGTGGACGTGGGTGCGCAGACCGCGCACAACCATGCCTGCGGCTGTACCAAGTGCTGGAAGCCGAAGGGCGCGACCTTCTCGGTGGTGGCGGTGGTGGCACGCGACAAGGTCAAGGTCACCGCGCATCCGGAGAAGCTGAAGGTGGTGGACGAGAGCGCGACGATCCGTCGTCACGCCTGCACCGGCTGTGGCGTGCACATGTACGGACGCATCGAGAACACCGAGCATCCGTTCTACGGCCTGGATTTCGTGCATACCGAACTGTCGCCGCAGCAGGGCTGGTCGGCACCGGGCTTCGCCGCGTTCGTGTCGTCGATCATCGAGAGCGGCACGCCTCCGGAGGCGATGGACGGGGTACGCAAGCGCCTGCGCGAACTGCAGCTGGAACCGTACGACTGCCTGTCGCCGCCGCTGATGGACGCGATCTCCACCCACGTGGCGCGCAAGAACGGCGTGCTGCACTGAAGCCCGCTGCCGCGCGCGTCGCCGTTCGGCGCGTCGCGGCATCCCCGCCTGCGGCCGGTCGCGGCCGCAGGCGCTCTCTCTACGGAACTGTCCATGGAACGCATCGAACACCATGCCTGCTGCGGCGGCTGGCAGGACGTCTATCGCCACGACTCGGCCGTGCTCGGCTGCCCCATGCAGGTGGCCGTGTACCTGCCGCCGCAGGCCGAGCACGCCACGCTGCCGGTGCTGTACTGGCTCAGCGGCCTCACCTGCACCGAGCAGAACTTCATCACCAAGGCCGGCGCGCAGCGCTACGCGGCCGAGCACGGGGTGATCCTGGTGGCGCCCGACACGAGTCCGCGTGGCGAGCAGGTCGCCGATGCCGAGGGCTACGACCTGGGCAAGGGTGCCGGCTTCTACGTCAACGCCACACAGGCGCCGTGGGCTGCGCACTACCGCATGTACGACTACGTGGTGCAGGAACTGCCGGCGTTGATCGAAGCGCAGTTTCCGCACAACGGCCGCCGCGCGATCAGCGGGCATTCGATGGGCGGTCACGGCGCGTTGGTCATCGCGCTGAAGAATCCCGGCCGCTACCGCAGCGTGTCGGCGTTCTCGCCGATCGTGGCGCCGACCCAGGTGCCGTGGGGCGAGAAGGCGTTCACCGCCTACCTGGGCGAGGACCGCGCGCAATGGCAGGCGTACGACGCCAGCGTGCTGATCGGCAGCGCCAGCGAGCGCCTGCCGCTGCTGATCGACCAGGGCGGCGGCGACGAGTTCCTCGAGAAGCAGTTGCGTCCGCAGCTGCTGCAGGCCGCCGCCGAGGCAGCGGGTTATCCGGTGACCCTGCGCGTGCAGCCCGGCTACGACCACAGCTACTACTTCATCGGCAGCTTCATCGGCGAGCACATCGCCTTCCACGCACGCGCGCTGCAGGGCTGAGCGCGCTCCGCCGGCGGGCGCGCACGACGCGGACCGCCGGGCAGGGTGCCGCGCGCGGGGCTGCCGGGGACGCACCGGCCTTCCGCGCCGTCGCCTCTGGCCGTGCTGCCCGGTGCCGGCGCGACGGCACGCGAGCAGCGCCGCCGGCCCCTTGCCGGGCGCGCAGATGACAGGCCGGTGACCACGACAGGCGCCGCGTGGCCGGTCTCGTAAACAAACAGGGGGCGCGAATCGCCCTTCACGCGGTTGTGCGACCGCGTTCGCGCCTGCTGAGACGGGCGCTGGCTAGATTGCGCAGGGTTCGCCCTCGCCACGTCCCTGGATCGGAGCCGCGCCATGTCTTGCCGTCGCATCTTGCTGCTCCCCTGGCAGCGCTGGCGCAGCCCGCTCAGCGCGGTGGCGATGCTTGCCTGCACGCTGTTTGGTGCCTGCGTGGCGTTGGCGATCGGCGCGGCGACGCCATAGCGCAAGCCGCTCCTGACTGCCGTCGATCGCGTTGCGCCGTTGCGTCGGATGACGTCACCACGGTCGTGTCCCACTGCGCGGGCGATCGCCGCGACCGGCCGGCGCTCGTGCATGGATTCGGATGCATCGCCTCGCTCGGAGGCGGGGCAGGACGCCTTGCAGTCGATTGGGAGGCAAGCGCTGGCAGCGCGTGCCTAGCGTGTGGAATGCGGCGCAGCGCTGGACGCCGAGTTCAGCGCGACAGCCGCGCAGCCAGCGCGCCCAGCCGCCGCATCGCGTGTTCCAGGGTCTCGCTCCACGGCTGGCCGCAGCTCAGCCGCAGGTGGTCGGCGTAGTCGCCGCGGCTGGAGAACAGATGCCCGGGCGAGGTGCCGATGCCCTCGGCCAGGGCGGCCTCGAACAGCACCTGGCCACTGCCGGCGTCGGCCAATTGCAGCCACAGCGACAGGCCGCCGGCCGGGTCGCCGATGCGGGTGCCGGCGGGCCAGTGCCGCAGCACTGCCTCGCGCAGGCGCTGGCCGTTGTCGGCCAGGGTGCGGCGCAGCTTGCGCAGGTGGCGTTCCAGGTCGTGCCGCTCTAGGTAGTCGGCCAGGGCCAGTTGCGGCAGGCTGGCGCCGCCGATGGTGGAGAAGTATTTGGCACGCACCAACGCGTCGGTCCAGGCGCCGCCGAGCAGCCAGCCCACGCGCAGGCCGGGCGCCAGCACCTTGGAGAAGGCGCCGCAGGTGATCACGTTGCCGTGCGTGTCGAAATGGCGCAGCGGCCGTGGGCGCTGTCCCGACCAGTCGAGTTCGCCGTAGATGTCGTCCTCGATCACCACCGTGCCGTGGCGTGCGCAACTGTCGAGCAGGCTGCGCTTGGCGTTGTCGGGCGTGAGGCTGCCGAGCGGATTGTTGAAGTTCGGCACCAGCACCGCGGCGCGCGCCGGCGTGCGCTGCAGCAGCGCGTCCAGGCGCGTGGCGTCGATGCCCTGGCCGGGCCGGTTGGGCACCTCCAGCACTTTCAGGCGTAGCGCCGCCACCGCTTGCAGGATGCCGTGGTAGGTCGGGGTCTCGACCAGCACCACGTCGCCGGGCGCGGTGAGGGTGCGCAGCGCCAGGCTGATCGCCTCCATCGCGCCGGCGGTCACCACCACCTCGTCGGCCGCCACGGCGGTGGCGCAGTGCGCGTAGCGCTGCGCGATCTGCCGGCGCAGCGCGGCGTGGCCCTGCGGTGGTGCGTAGTCGAGCGCGGCGCTGCGCTGGCGGCGCAGTTGCCGCGCCAGTGCGCTGGCCAGGTGCGCGCCGGGCAGCAGCGCCGCCGTCGGCGTGGCCGTGTGCAGCGGCACCAGGTCCGAACGCGCGAGCATGTCCAGCACACCTTGCAGCGCGGGATTGGCGACTGTGCCCGGGGCGCGTCGTCGCGACGGGCCGGCGCCGGTCGGCACCGGCGTCGCCGCGGCGCGCACGAAATAGCCCGAGCGCGGCCGCGCCTGCACCCGGCCTTCGCGTTCCAGCTGCAGGCAGGCCTGCACCGCGGTGGCGGCGCTGATGCCGTGGCCGGCGGCCAGTTGCCGGATCGACGGCAGGCGCTCGCCGGCGCGCAGCGTGCCTTGCGCGATCTGGTCGCGCAACTGGCTGGCGAGGGCTTCGTACAGGCGCATGCGCGGCCTCATCTGTATCGGTCGATTTGCAGCGTATCTGACTCTGTGCTGGTCGCCCAGCCGGGCGCACACTGGCCGCCTCCTTTCCGATCCCGCGAGGCCGCGCGTGCAGCTGCCGCTGTTCATCGTCGATGCGTTCACCACGGTGCGGTTCCGCGGCAACCCGGCCGCGGTGGTGCCGCTGCAGGCCTGGCTGCCGGATGCGCTGATGCAGGCCATCGCCAGCGAGAACAATCTGTCGGAGACCGCGTTCTTCGTGCGCGAGGCCGACGGCGCGTTCGCGATCCGCTGGTTCTCGCCGCTGCGCGAAGTGGCGTTCTGTGGCCATGCCACCCTGGCCAGCGCCTTCGTCGTCGCCACCCAGGGCCTGGCACCGCTGCCCTTGCGGTTCCGCGCCGCGGCGGTCGGCGAGTTGGCGGTGGACCGCGAGGCCGACGGGCGTTTCGTCCTGCGCTTCCCGAACCAGGCGCCGACCGCATTGGCGACGGTGCCGCAGGAACTCGCGCAGGCGCTGTCGATCGCGCCGCAGGCGGCGTACCGCAACGCCCAGGCCTACATCGCCGTGTACGCGGACGAAGCCCAGGTGCGTGCGGTGGTGCCGGACCTGGCGCGGATGCTGGCGCTGGCGCCGCGCGATGTCGCGGTCACCGCGCCCGGCCGCTTCCACGATTTCGTATCGCGCTATTTCTGGCCGGCCAACGGCGGCGTCGAGGATCCGGTGACCGGCTCGATCCACGCCGCGCTGGCGCCGCTGTGGGCGCAGCGCCTGGGCAAGCAGGACCTGCGCGCGTGGCAGGCCTCGGCGCGCGGCGGCGAACTGGATTGCCGGGTACTGCCGGACCACGTGCAGGTGCGCGGCGCGGCCGTGCAGTACCTGCACGGGACCATTGCGCTGTGAGCGCGGTGCAGGCAGCGCCTGCGGGCGCGGCACGGCGCGCGCTGTGGCAGTTGCTGCTGGCCGAGGTGCTGATCGGCTCGGTCGGCGTGTTCGTGCACGAGAGCGGCCAGGATCCCGTGACCGCGGTGTTCTACCGCTGCCTGTTCGGGGCGCTGTTCCTGACCGTGTGCGGCCTGCTCGGCGGACAGTTGCGCGGGCTGTGGCGCGAGCGCGCGTTGCTGCGCGACGCTGCGCTCAGCGGCGTGCTGCTGGTGCTCAACTGGGTGGCGCTGTTCGCCGGCATGGCGCGCTCGTCGATCGGCGTGGCGACCATGGTCTACCACGTGTTTCCGTTCGTCATGCTGATCCTGGCGGCGCTGTTGCAGGGCGAGCGCAGCCGGCGCTCGGACCTGGGCTGGACGCTGCTGGCCTTCGTCGGCGTGGCCTGTTCGGCCGATCCACTGCGGCTGTGGTCCAGCGCCGACCGCGGCTACCTGGTCGGCATCGCGTTGACCCTGCTCGGCGCGCTGCTGTGCGGCGCGTCGTTGCTGATGTCGCGGCGGATCAGCCGCGAGCGGCCGCTGGCGGTGGTGACGGTGCAGTGCTGGGTCGGTGCGGCGATGCTCGCCGGCTTCTCCAGCAGCGCCGCGCTGCATCCCGGGCGGCATTGGTTCTGGCTGGTCGGCCTGGGCGTGATCCACAGCGGCGTGGTGTACGTGCTGTTCTACAGCGCCTACCGGCACCTGCACGTGGCGGCGATCGCGGTGGTGGCCTTCGTCTACCCGTTGGTGACGTTGTTGCTCGACTACCTGCTGTACGGCCACCGGCTGGTGCCGGTGCAGTGGCTCGGCCTGGCGCTGATCGTGCTGGGGACGCTGGCGGTCAATCTGCGCTGGTCCTGGCCGCGCCGCGCGGTCGCCGCACCCTAGCGGCGCGGCGCTCGCCTCGGCCACCGCAGCGCGGCGGCCGTGCCGTTCGGCTCAGCGCACGTCGCGCAGTTCCCAGCCGCTGCCGGCGAGCAGACGCAGGCGCTGCTTGAGGATGTCGCCGGGGATGCTGGTGGTGGCGGACAGGTCGATGCGCAGATCATCCTGGCGGCCGCTGACCCGTGCCGCCGGATCGGTCACGCCCAGGGCCGGATCCACCTCGTCCGGCTCCGGCTGCATCGCGCGCCAGCGCTCGAACCAGGCCGGGTCGCTCAGGGCGGCCTGCAACTGTTCGGCGAAGGCGTCGGCGCCGTGCGCGGTGAAGCTCAGCGACGGCTGGCTGCCGCGGGCACGGGCGGGATCGGGCAGGCTGATCGAGTAGGTGACGGCCATGGGCATCTCTTGTGGGCGGTACGAAGCGGCGCAGCCTAGCAGAGCCGGCGGCGCCCCGCCGTCGACGTGGCCGGCGCGCGGATCAGCCGAAGCGCAGTGCCTCGCCGGCGAAGCCCAGCACCAGCGCGCCCTTGCCGACGTTGACCATGCCGGTCAGGCTCATCACGCTTTCCAGCAGCTCCACGCCGTGGGTATCGCAGGCCTGGCGCAGTGCCGCGTAGCCGGGCAGGGCGTGCAGTTCTGCCAGTTCGCCGCCATAGCTCAGGCACAGCGTGGGCGTCATCAGCCCGGCCGCCACGCGTTTGGCGGCCAGGCCGAACAGCGTCTGCACGGCGTGGTCGAAGCCCTTGAGCTTGGCCACCGGCGCGGTCTCGCCACGGTGGCAGTGCAGCACTGGCTTGATGTCCAGGGCCGAGCCGAGCGCGGCGCTGAGCAGGCCGACGCTGCGGTCGCCCTTGCTGCGCGCGCGGCTGCGCAGGTAATACAGGTCGCGCGCGATCATGTAGCCATGGGTGTGTTCGGCCAGCGTCTCCAGCCGCTCGCGGATGGCCTGCATGCCCGCGCCATCGGCACGCAACCGCACCGCCTCGACCGCCACCACCGCCTGTGCGGCGAACAGGTTCTGGGTGTCGATCACCCGCAGCGCGAACGGCGAGGCGTGGCCGGCGGCCTGGCGGATCGGCTTGTAGTCGTTGAGGATGGCAAAGCCGGCCTGCTGCGCGTGGTCGTGGATCGGGCTGCGGGTCTTGGCGATGGTCAGGCAGAACACGTGGTCGTAGTCGATGACCAGCCGGCCCAGGAACAGCTCGCGGATCTGCGCCACGCTGTACGGCACGGTCTCGGCCTCGGCGCCGTGCGCGCTGACCTGCGCATGCAGGAACTCCAGCGTCGCTACTTCGTCGCGGCGATCGGCGAGCACGGTGCCGCCGAGGCGCACGCTGATCGGCAGGACCACCAGGTCGTGTCGGGCGATGTAGTCCTGCGGCAGATCGCAGGCGGAATCTACGACGATGCCGATGCGCATCCGCTGGATCTCCGGGAGGGGAAAATGTCGATGAACATGGAGACGGCTCAGGCGCTGCGCTGCACCGCGGCCGGCAGGACGCCCAGGCGCGCCATCTCGCCGCGCTGCAGCAACTGCGGGTCGGCCAGCACCGCGCGCATCAGCGCGTGTGCGTCGTTGCCCCACAGCAGGGTGTCGTCGATCTGCAGGGTCGGCACGCCGAATACGCCGGCCGCCAGCGCCTGCTCGGTGTTGGCGCGCAGTTGCGCCTTGACCTGAGCCTCGGCGGTGGCCGCGGCCACGTCGGCGATGCCCAGCGCCTGGCCGACCGGCGCCAGCGCCGTGGCGTCGTCGCCGGCGTGGCCATCGCGCCACAGCCAGTCGAAGATCGCGTCGATGGCTTGCGGCGTGGTCCCGGCAGCGATGCACAGGCGCAGCGCGGTCAGCGGATTGAACGGATGCGCCGGCGGAAAGCGCAGCGGCACGCCCTGCTGCTGCGCCTGCCACTGCACGAAGCGATAGGTGAACTCGCGCTTGTGCGGCACCTCGGCCGGCCCGCGCGCCTGCAACTGGGCCAGCACCGCGCCGAACACGATCGGCACCGGCTGGATCCGGTCGAACTCCGGAAGCGTTTTCACCTGCTGCCAGTGCAGATAGGAAAACGGCGAGATGAAATCGAAGTACCAGCGCAACGTCATCGTGCTTCTCCGCAAGGACCCAACAGCTTATCGCGACGTCGTGCCCACTGCGACTCGCTGCGCATGGTGCAGTGCGGAATGCTGGTGCCGCTTCGGCGTCGCGACGACAGCGCTGCGTAGACGATGCCCTGCCGAAAATCTCGCCGGCACGAGATACCTGTGAAGCGCCCCACGCCCGCGGCCTGGATCGCGGTAGCGCTATTGCGCTGGCGCATGGCGCGCGCGGGTCTTGTCATAGCTCGTGGCGCGCGTGCCTTGCTAGCGTCCGCCGCGGCAGCACCTTCGCTGCCCCTGCACGCTCAGGAGAGACCGCCATGCACGCTTCCGCTCCCGTTTGCGCCGCCACCGCTTCGCCGCGCCTTCCCGCCACCGTTGCACCGTCACTGCGCGGCCGCATGCGGTCCGTGCGCGCGCTGCTCGCCGCGGCCCTGTTCGCCGCTGCGCCGATGGCGCTGGCCGGGCCCTACCAGGTCTACGGCAACCAGTACGCCTGGGTGAACAACTTCAACGATCCCAACAACGTCATCCAGGGCACCTTCCACAGCGGCAGCACGCCGAGCATGACCGTGACCTTCAATTTCCCCAACGCCAGCCTGTACGGCTATCCGGCGATCCTGCGCGGCTCGCACTACGGCTTCAATCCCACCTCCGACCGCACCTTCCCGCGCCAGGTCTCGGCCCTGCGCTCCTTGCCGGCGACCTTCGCGTACTCGTCCGGCGGCAGCAACCTGGCCGGCGACTTCGCCTACGACCTGTTCTTCCGCTGGGACAGCACGGTCTCCTCCAGCGCGATCCCGCAGGCCGAAGTGATGATCTGGGGCGGCCACAACTCGTATCCGATCGGCACGCTCACCGCCAGCAACGTCATCAGCGCCGGCGGCTACACCTTCGATCTGTGGGAAGGCATGAACAGCGCCGCCGGCTACTACGTCTACACCTTCATTCCGCACAACACCGCCGGCCAGCCGACCCTGCCGAGCAACGGCAATCTCAACATCGACATCAAGCCGTTCCTCAACTGGCTGCACACCAACCGCGCGAAGGACGGGCGCTTCAGCAACGCGATGTACCTGCACGTGGTCGAGGCCGGCTTCGAGGTGGTGCGCGGCAACGGCTGGGCCTGGATCCAGGCCAACATCGGCGCCAACTGAGCGCACGGCGTCGGCGCTCGCGCGACCGACGCATCGATCCGCGCATCGGTTGGTCGCGGCCTGTCGCGGTCGGTGCGTCGCGCGTGCGTTTTTCGCGCGGCATGGTACGGCGCATCGCCGCTCGCGCACGTCGTCGCCAGCGACGTGCGGCACGCCTGGGCAATGCCGCACCTGCGCCGCCGGCGACGCTAGTGGGTGTAGGCCTTCGGCAGCGCGCCGCTCTGCTGCATGTAGCGGTCGCGCAGTTCGGTCTGCCGGGAGCGCATCGGGATGGCGCGGCCACCCAGCCAGACCTGCTCGGCGTAATGCGCCACGTCCAGCGGATCGCCTTCCCACAGCACCAGGTCGGCGAGCTTGCCGGGGGCGATGCTGCCCAGGCGATCGCCCACGCCGAAGGCCTCGGCCGGGACCCGGGTCAGGCCGGCCAGGGCGGCGTCCCACGGCAGCCCGTGGGCGACCGCGTTGCCGGCCAGTTGCCGCTGCTTGCGCGCGTTGTGCGCACCGTCGCCGCCCTGGGTGAAGCTCACCGCCACGCCGGCGGCATTGAGGCGTGCGGCGTTCTCCAGGGTGGCACCGATCTGGTCGAAGCTGGCCGGCAGGTCGTCCAGTGCGTTGACGAACACCGGGACCTGCGCCTTTGCCAGTTCCGGCGCCAGCTTCCAGGCCTCGTCGCCGCCGGCGATGGCGATGCGCACCTTCTCGCGCTGGGCCCAGCGCAGCAGTTGGCGGATGTCGGCTGCCCGGTTCACCGTCACCACGATGCGGCCCTGGCCGGCGAGATAGCGCGCCAGCACCGCGCGTCCGGCCGGGGTCAACAGCGCATGCGGCGAATCGGCAGGCATGCGCCCACGCGCTTCGGCCACTAGTTGGTCGAGCAGCATCCACTGCGCCGCGCGCGATTTGCCGCTCAGTTCCAGCGCATCGCTGCCCAGGTGCAGGTACAGCGCACGCGGGCCGATCGGGTCGGCGCCGCCGTCCAGGCGCATCACCGCGCCCTGGCCCGCGACGAAGGCGCCGCCGGTATTGGCGCCGAGCGCGGTGAAGCCGATGCCTTCCACCCGCGCGACCGGAATCAGCACCGACTCGGGGTTGTAGGCCAGGGTCACGTCGAACTCCGGACGCATCGGCTGGTCGTGCGGCAGGGTCAGCGTGCTGTCGACGGTGGAGGCCTCGCCGGAGACCTCCTCGATGCCGATCTCGGTGATGCCGCCGAACAGCGCCGGGGTCAGCGGGCGGCCCTTGGCCTCGACCACGGCCACGCCGGCCGGCGCGCTCAGGCCGGGGCCGACCGCGCGGATCACCCCGCCCTGGACCAGCACGTCGGCATTGGCGAGGGTGCCGCGGGCGCTGGCGGTGTGCACGGTGGCGCCGCGGATCAGCACGTCCTGGGCGAAGCCGGGCGCGCTGCCGAGCAGCAGGCAGGCGGCCAGGGCCAGGCGCTGCGCCAGGCGGTGGGGCGAGGGTAGGGCGCGGCTCATCGGGCAGCCTCCTGGCCGAGCATGAAATCGGAGGTGGGTTGCAGGCGGCGGTCGGCGCGGTCATAGACCTGCGCGCCGTCGATGTAGACCTTGTCGGCCAGGGCGTAGGAGCTGAAGGGGTTGCCGTTCCACACCACCACGTCGGCCATCTTGCCCGGCTCCAGCGAACCGGTCTGCTTGTCGATGCCCAGCGCCTTGGCCGGGTTGCTGGTCAGCCAGCGGATCGCGCGTTCGGGCGGGATGTCCATGCCGGCGCGGCGGCCGGCGGCCACCGCCTTGGCCGCTTCCTGGTTGAGCCGCTGGATGCCTTCCTCCGAGTCCGAGTGCACGATCGCGCAGCCGTTGGCGGGGCGGTCGACCAGGGCGATGTTCTCCTGGATGCCGTCGAACGCCTCCATCTTGAAGCCCCACCAGTCCGCCCACAGCGCGCCGCAGACGTTCTCCTGGGCCAGGCGGTCGGCGATCTTGTAGGCCTCCACGCCGTGGTGGAACGCGGCGATCTTGAAGCCGAACTCCTTGGCCAGGTCGAGCATGGTGGTCATCTCGTCGGCGCGGTAGCAGTGGATGTGCACGCGGATGTCGCCGTTGATGGCGCCGGCCAGCGTGTCCAGCTTCAGGTCGCGCTTGCCGCCGCTGTCGCCGCTGCTGTCGTCGTCGCCGGCGCCGCGGCTCCACCAGTGGCGCTTGGGCGGGCTCTTCTGCTTCGGCGCGTTCTTGCGCAGGTATTCGCTGGCGTCGATGAAGGCCGCGCGGTAGCCGGCGACGTTGCCCATGCGCGTGGACGGGCCGCCTTTCTCGCCGTACACCCGCTTGGGGTTCTCGCCGCAGGCCATCTTCAGGCCCCACGGCGCGCCGGGGAACTTCATCGCCTGGTAGGTGGTGGCCGGCACGTTCTTGAGGGTGACGCCGCGGCCACCGACCAGGTTGGCCGAGCCGGGCAGCACCTGCAGCGCGGTGACGCCGCCGGCCAGCGCGGTGCCGAAGCCGGGATCCTGCGGCCAGATCGAATGCTCGGCCCATACGTTCGGGGTCACCGGCGCAGTCGCCTCGTTGCCGTCGCTGTGCGCGCTGACGCCCGGGCTGGGATACACGCCCAGGTGCGAGTGCACGTCGATGATGCCGGGCGTGACCCACTTTCCGTGGCCGTCGATGCGGGTGGCGTTGGCCGGCGCGGTCAGTGCGCGGCCGACCGCCTGCACGCGCCCGTCCTGCAGCAGCACGTCGGTATCGTCCAGGCGCTCGCCGGTGCCGGTGAGCACGGTGGCGTGTTCGATCAGCACCGGCACCGAGGGCAGCGCACGGTAGGTGCTGGGATAGGGATCGTCGACGAAACGCGAGGCGGCAGCGGCCGGGCCGCACAACGCCACGCCCAGGCAGGCGAGCAACAGATGACGCATCGAATTTTCCCCGGAAGATGGACGCGGCCGTTGCGGCCGTGCCCGCACGCTAGCCCGAGCCGGCGCGCTTGCCAAGTGCGGCTGCGGCATCGACGTGGCCGGCTGCACCGGACCGCGACGCCGGACCTGCTATGCAGGCCGATTGCCGCCCATGGAAATTGCGATGACCGACACCCCTGCGCGTACCGTCGTGGACTTCTGGCGCAGCGCCGGCCGCGAACGCTGGTTCGCCGCCAACGACTCCTTCGACGCCAACGTCCGCCAACACCTGCTGGAGGTGCACCACGCCGCCGCGCGCGGCGAACGCGGCGACTGGCTGGCCGACGCCGAGGGCGCGCTGGCGCTGCTGCTGTTGCTCGACCAGGTGCCACGCAACGTGTTCCGCGGCAGCGCGCATGCCTTCGCCACCGACGGCCTGGCCTGCCGCTACGCCGACCGGGCGCTGGCGGCCGGGTTCGACCAGGAGACCGAAGCGGAACTGCGGATGTTCTTCTATCTTCCCTACACACATGCCGAGGACGCCGCGCGGCAACGCCAGGCGGTGGAACTGTTCAGCGCGCTCGGCGACGCGGAGTCGCTGCAGTGGGCGGTGGTGCACGAGGACGTGATCCAGCGCTTCGGCCGCTTCCCGCACCGCAATGCGGCGCTGGGGCGCACGACGACGCCGGAGGAGCAGGCGTTCCTGGATGCGGGTGGGTTCGCTGGTTGAGGGAAGAGTGGTTGAGAGAGGCCTGGGTGAGGGCGGCGGTGCCTACATCTTTACCCCTCATGTGGCGTCGCTTTATCGCACGCCGTTGATCGATGTGTCGCGGCGCGCGTGATGTCCGTCTGGCGCCTTGATGTGCACTCATGCAACCGACGTCATACCTTCGTAGGAGCGGCTTCAGCCGCGACCGGGCCTTACCGGGAACGCCCGGTCGCGGCTGAAGCCGCTCCTACGCGTTTGCGCGTTGTGGCGGCCGGGCACAAAAAAGGGCGATCGTTCGATCGCCCTTTCGACGCGTCCATACTGGACGCAAACCAGCACGAGGTGCGTGACTCAGTACTTTGGCACGCTGCCGTCGACCTGGTCGGTCCAGGCGTCGATGCCGCCGACCACGTTGTGCACCTTCGTGAAGCCGAGCGAACGGAAATGCTCGGCCGCCTGTGCGCTGCGGCCACCGTGGTGGCACAGGAAGGCCAGGGCGGTGTCCTTCGGCAGCGCTTCCAGTTGCGCACGCTGCTCGCCGTCGAGGGTGCGGAACGGCACGTTGACCGCCGCCGCCGCGCGCTCTTCCGGCGGGCGCACATCCACCAGGATTAGGCCACCGGCGCGCACGCGGTCGTCGGCGTCGCGCGGGCTGAGGTCCTGCACCGGCTTGGGCGCGTTGGGATTGTCGATCGCCAGGCCGCGACCGCGCAGGTCGTCCACCCAGTCGATGGTGATGCCGTCGGCGCGACGCGCACTGCCCAGGTCGAACTGCACGCGCAGACCGTTGGACTCGGCGGCGATGGCGTTGGGATCGGTCGGCGCCAGCTGGAAGTTCGGCTGGAACTGCGCGTCGATCGCCAGCGCCAGGCTCGCGCCCGGAGCGTCGGCCAGCGCGCCGCGCAGCATCTCGGCGGCGGCGTCGGTGATGGTGATCGAGGGCGGCGTGCGGTCCGGCGCGGCCACGCCCAACAGTTCGCTCAGTTCGCCGCTGCCGGCCATCTGCAGGATGATGTCGCTGCCGCCGACCAGCTCGCCGTCCACATACAGCTGCGGAATGGTCGGCCAGTCGCCGTAGACCTTGATGCCCTCGCGGATGTCCTGGTCGGCCAGCACGTTGACGTGGGCGAAGTCGACGCCGAGCTCGTTCAGCGCGCCCACCGCCTTGGCGGAGAACCCGCACTGCGGCATGCTCGGCTGGCCTTTCATGAACAGCACGACGCGGTTGGAGCTGAGCAGCGTTTCGATACGGGAGCGCAGGGCGGGGTCGAGGGACATGGCAGGCAGTCGTCGCAGAGTCGGACCGGTCATTCTACGCCGCATGGCATCATGGGGCATGACAGTTCCGGAAACGCTGCATCGCATCCCGCGCCACCCGTATCGCTGGCTGCCCTGGGCGCTGGCCTCGCAGGTGCTGGTGGCGGCGCTGTGGTGGGCCTACGGTTGGCGGGTCGGGCTGCCGGCGCTGCTGCTGTCGCACGCAGCGCTGGTGCTGCCGGTGTTCCTGCCGCGGGCGCGGCTGTACGCGCCGGTGCTGGACCGCCTGCCCGGCAGCGCGCCGCAGGTGTGGCTGACCATCGACGACGGCCCCTCCGACGACACCGCGGCGATCCTGGACCTGCTCGATCGCTATCAGGCCAAGGCCACCTTTTTCCTGGTCGGCGCCCGCGCCGCCGCGCGCCCGCAGCTGGTGCGCGAGATCCTGCGCCGCGGCCACGGCATCGGCAACCACAGCCAGCACCATCCGCAAGCCTGGTTCTGGGCCCTGGGGCCGCGGCGCATGGCGCAGGAAATCGGCCAGGCGCAGCAGACGCTGGCGGCGATCGCCGGCACCGCGCCGCGCTGGTACCGCTCGGTGGTGGGCATGACCAATCCCTTCGTCGCCGCACCGCTGCGCCGGCATGGCCTGACCCGGGTGGCCTGGAGCGCGCGCGGATTCGATGGCGTGCGCTGCGACCCCGCGGTCACCGTCGCGCGCATCGCCCGCGACCTGCGGCCCGGCGCCATCGTGCTGCTGCACGAAGGCGCGGCGCACGGGCACAACCCGGCGATCGTGGAAGGCGTGTTGCAGGCGATGCGCGAGCGCGGCCTCGGCAGCGCATTGCCGGGCTAGCGCCGCCAGTCGGCGCGATGGCCATGCCGAGCGCCGACCGACCATCCCGGTAGGCCCGCGTCGCGTCGCCCGCGGCGTGCGGTTCGCGGGACTCAGCCGCCCTGGACGAGCCCAAAAACGATCAGCGCGGTGATGCCGACCAGGGTCGTGACCGCGAAGACCAGGCCGAGCACACCGTACAGTTTCCTGCGGTCGCGTTGGAACAGGCAGCCGATGCCGAGCGCTGCGGCGGCCAGTTCGGCGATCACGCCGACCATCATCGCCATGCCGACCAGCATCGCCAGCGGCGCGTCTTCGTCCAGGCTGGCGGGCTGGTAATACACCAGCGCGGCGGAGACGCCGACCAAGGCCAGGGTCAGGACGGCAGCGATCAGGCTGACCGCAAACGCGGCGATGCCGAGCCCGGAATAGGGCGGAAGCGTGGGGGATGTCATGGGGATTCCGTGGGGGGAGAGGAGCGTCGCGCCGCCGAGGCGCGCAGGCGTGGGGAGGCGGCTTGCGCGCGCGGCGGGGGCCGCCTCAGCGCGGTTCCGCCACGATCAACCAGTTGTTGAACGGCGTATTGCCGTACAGCGGCGCGAAGCTGGCGCGCAGGCCGGCGTCGTCGAGCTGGGCCTGCAGGCTGTCGCGGGTGGGGTAGGCCTTGGGCAGCTCCTGCATCCAGCCGGCCAGGTGCGCGAGCACGTCGGTGATGCGGCTGGTGCGGCCGCGGCCGCTGGCATCGCCCAGGCCACTGCGGATCACCAGCTTGGCGCCGGGCGTGAGCATTCGCGCCACGCTGCGGATCAGGTTGGACTGCATGTCGCGGTCAAGGTACTGCAGCACGTCCAGGATCGCGACGCTGCCGTGGTGCTCGGGCCAGGACTGGCCCAGGTCGACGACCGCGAACTGCGTGTCCTGCAGTCCGTTGCGCGCGGCGATGGCCGCGGCGCGGCGGATCTTGGCCGCATCGATGTCCACGCCGTGGTAGCGCTGGCGCTGGCCGTCGGCGCGCAGCGCGTGCGCGAGCAGACCCAACCCGCAGCCCAGGTCCAGCACCGGCGCGTCGGTGCCGCGCAGCGCGGCGAGCACACCGGGGTACAGCGGATCGGTGCGCAGCTTGGTGCGCGTGTAGTAGTAGTCGTAGCGGTTGCCCAGCGGATGCGTGGGCAGGAAGGCACGGGCGATGGCCAGGGCCTGCGGGCGGGTCATGGGCTGGGTGGTGCTGGCGTCGCGCAATGTCGGTCCTTGGCAGCGGGCGTCGTGTGCTAGTTAGGCTAACGCATCGCGGGCCGCCGGCAACAGCAGCGCGGTCCAGCGCGCATACATTGCCGTCGAGGGATGCAGCCCGTCGGCCGCCAGCATCGCCGGAGCGCCACCGCCATCGCGGCTGCAACCGGTGATGTCGACGAAGCGCACCGCGCGTGCGGCGCAGCAGGCCTGCGCGGCAGCGTTGAAGGCATCGATCTGCACGGCGATGCGCGCCGGATCGTGCGCGGGCGGCTGTGCGAAGGCGGTCACGCCCCAGTCCGGGATCGACACCGCCAGCACCCGCTGCGGCCGCGCGTCGGCGAAGGCAATCGCGCGCTGCAGCAGCGCGTCGAACTGCGCGCGGTAGTCGTCGAGCGGATAGCCCCGGTACTGGTTGTTGACGCCGATCAGCAGCGTCACCAGGTCGAACGGTCCCTGCGGCGCGGCTGCATCGATGCCGGCGTCCAGTTCGTCGGTGGTCCAGCCGGTGGTGGCGATGATCTGCGGATCGGCCAGGGCAATGCCGTCGCGGCGCAGCGCCGCGGCCAGTTGCATCGGCCAGCGTCCGTCGGCGTCAACGCCTTCGCCGATCGTGTAGGAATCGCCGAGCGCCAGGTAACGCAAGTGCGCGTGGTGCTGGGGCGCCGAAATGGATGCGTTCATCGCGCAGCGACCGTCGAAACGTGGCCGCGCATGCGCTCAGCTGCGCCGACCAGCGCGCTTTGCCCATTCCCAATTCCCCATTCCCGATTCACCGCCCCACAGCCGCCCGCGGCTTCAGCGGCACCACCTTGGTGGCGTCCTCGGCACGCCGCGCCAGCACCCGGTCGATGCGCGCGAACACCTCGCGCATCGTGGCCGCCTCCGGCAGCAGGGTGACGCGGAAATGGTGCCGGTAGGGCACGTTGAAGCTGGAGCCTGGCACCACCAGCACGCCTTCCTGTTCCATCAGTTCCAGGGCGAAGGCGTGATCGTCGAACCCACGCGCGGCGGGGCCGACCACGGCCGGGAACGCGTACAGCGCGCCGGCCGGCTGCACCAGCGACAGGTGCTCGCTGGCCGCGCAGGCCTCGATCACCGCGCGGCGGGTTTCGTACAGGCGCCCGCCCGGCGCGCACAGCGGCGAGATCGTGTCCGGGCCGTTGACCGCGGCATCGATCGCGAACTGGCCGGGGACGTTGGCGCACAGGCGCAGCGCGCCCAGCAGGTCCATGGCGTTGCGGAAATCGCCGACGCGCTCGGCGTCGCCGGACAGCAGCGCCCAGCCCACGCGCCAGCCGCAGGCGCGGTGCACCTTGCTCAGGCCGCCGAAGCTGATGCACGGATGCGCGCCGGCCAGCGGCGCCACCGACACGAATTCCGCAGCGTCGTACAGCACTTGGTCGTAGATCTCGTCGACCATCAGCAGCAGGTTGTGCTTGACCGCGATGGCGACGATCTTCTCCAGCAACGCACGCGAGTAGCTGGCGCCGCTGGGGTTGTTCGGGTTGATCAGCACGATGGCGCGGGTGCGCGAGGACACCAGCGTCTCGATCTCCACCGGGTCGGGCTGGAAGCCGTTCTCCGGCGCGCAGCGGTAGTACACCGGGCGGCCGTCGTTGAGGATGGTGGCGGCCGACCACAGCGGGTAGTCCGGCGAGGGCACCAGCACTTCGTCGCCCGGGTTGAGCAGCGCACGCAGCGACAGGTCGATCAGCTCGCTGACGCCGTTGCCGACGAAGATGCGGTCCGGGTGCGCGTCCGGGTGCTGGCGCCGGGCGTAGGCCGCGGCGATCGCCTCGCGCGCCTCCGGCAGGCCCTGCTGGTGGGTGTAGGGATCGGTGCGGCCCATGTCGTCGGCGATGGCGCGCTGCAGATGTTCCGGGGCACGGAAGCCGAACGCGCCGGGATTGCCGATGTTGAGCTTGATCAGCTTGCGCCCCTGGGCCTCCAGCTCGCGGGCTCGCCGTGCCAGTTCGCCGCGGATTTCGTAGCGGACTTCGGACAGGCGTTCGCGGATCGCGAGCGGCTTGATCGGCAGGGTGGGCATCGCATTGGCCGGTGGGGCGTGGGACCTGCATGGTAGCGGAAATGTGACACCGCGGCGGGGCGGAGGGGCGCCGTGGTGGCGGGCCGTCTACGGCGGCTGGCCTCCACGCTCGGCGCTGCAACGGGCGCGGCGCGTGGCTGGTCCCTGTGGCGCCAATACATGCGTCGCGCGGGTCCTGCGCTGTTGCTGGCCAATCCCGGGAAGTCACCCTGTCGCGCGCCGTATCGTCGCGGCGAGGCGGTCAGCCACGCCAGGCGCCACCCTGCGCGTTTGCCGGCGGACGCACTGCGCTCACCTCAAGCGTGGCGCACCCTCTAGAATTCGCGCATGACCTCCTCCCCGATCGACTTCGACGCGTTGCGCCCCATCGGCTGGCCCTGGCCCGGACTGCCCGAGGAGCCGGCCTGGCGCGCGTTGTTCGACGCGCATCCGCGGGCGCGGCCGGCGCGGGTGGTGGAGCAGCACCGCACCGGCTACGTGGTCGCCGACGCGGTGGACACCGGCTTCAAGGTCGAATCGCTGCCGGACTGGCAGCGGCCGCGCTTCCCCAGCCACGAACGCGCCGCGGTCGGCGACTGGGTGTTGCTGGAGGACACGCGCATCGTCGCGTTGCTGCCGCGGCGCACCGCGATCAAGCGCGGCGCCGCCGGCGAGCACTACCACCAGCAGGTGATCGCGGCCAACATCGACACGGTGTTCATCGTCTGCGGCCTGGATGCGGACTTCAACCCGCGCCGGATCGAGCGCTATCTGCTGCTGGTCGGCGGCGGCGGTGCGGCGCCGGTGGTGGTGCTGACCAAGGCCGATCTCACCGAATACGCCGACGACGCGCTGGCGGTGCTGGAGGAACTGGCGGCGCAGTCGATTCCGCTGCTCACGGTCAATGCCCGCCAGGCCGACAGCGTCGACGCGCTGCGGCCGTGGCTCGGGCCGGGGCAGACCGCGGTGCTGGTGGGCTCGTCCGGTGCCGGCAAGTCCACCCTCACCAACACCTTGCTCGGCGTGCAGAAGATGCGCACTGCGGCGGTGCGCGCCACCGACTCGCGCGGCCGCCACACCACCACCCATCGCGCGCTGCTGCCGCTGCCGTCCGGCGCCTGCCTGATCGACACCCCCGGGATGCGCGAACTCAAGCCCACCGGCGAGGAGGACCTGGCCGAAGGCGGCTTCGCCGACATCGAGGCGTTGGCCGCGCAATGCCGCTTCAACGATTGCGCGCACCTGGCCGAGCCGGGCTGCGCGGTGCAGGCGGCGATCGAGCGCGGCGAGATCGAGGAGGCGCGGTTGGCCAATTACCTGAAGCTGCGCGACGAGGTCGCTGGCGCCGCCGGCAAGCTGGCGCAGCGCCAGGCGCAGAACGCGGCCGCCGGCCGCAGCGGCAAGCCCAGCGGCGGCAAACCGGGCGGCGGCAAACCAGGTGGCAAGCGGCCGCCACCGCGCACCCTGCGCCGCTGACGCCAGTCGTGGCCAAGCGCGCACTGCCCACCGAGATCCGCCATCACGCCGCGCTCGATGCGCGGCTGGTCAAGGCGGTGCGCGGCATCCGCCTGCTGGCCCTGGCCAGTTGGCCGGTGGCGCTGCAGGCGCCGTTCCTGGAGAGCGTGGCGCGCGGGCAGCCGCAGCTGCCGCAAGTGGACTACCACAGGCTGGATTTCACCGACACCCGCCGCGAGTTGGCGGCGATCGCCCAGGCCGCCGATCCGGCGCATCCGCTCGGCGCCTATCTGCAGGCCTCGGTGCACAGCTGGGATCTGGCCGCGGCCCTGCTGGAAGCGCTCGGCACGCCGGCGGTGGGCACGTACTCGGCGCAGTTGTTCGGGGTGCCGGACGACCCGATGCCTGGCCACGGTCCCACCACCCGCGAGGCCGCCGGCCACTTCATCCGCATCGCCCAGGAGCTGGACCGCGAGCTGTTCTCGGCCGAGGAACAGGTGCCGGTCTCGGCCACCGCCTTGCGCCTGCTGCTGCAGCGCGACCTCGATGAATTCTTCGGCGCGCGGGTGATCACGGTGGAACTGGATCCGGACCTGCTGGCCAAGGCCGCCGCCGGCGCGCAGCGCATCCGCCTGCGCTCCGGCGCGCACTTCAGCGACTACGACCGCGCGCAACTGTTCCACCACGAGGCGCTGGTGCATTCGCTGACCGCGCTCAACGGCCGGCAACAGGCGCAGTTGCCGAGCCTGGCGCTATCCTCGCCGCGCACGACCGCCACGCAGGAAGGCCTGGCGACCTTCGCCGAGCAGATCACCGGCAGCATCGACATCGCGCGGATGAAGCGGATCAGCCTGCGCATCGAGGCGATCGCGCTGGCACGCGACGGTGCCGACTTCATCGAGGTGTTCCGCTATTTCGATGCGGCCGGCCAGTCGCCGGCGGAGAGTTTCTCCTCGGCGCAGCGGGTGTTCCGCGGCGTGCCGACCACCGGCGGCGCTGCCTTCACCAAGGACACCGTGTACCTGCGCGGGCTGGTGTCGGTGCATACCTTCTTCCGCCAGGCGCTGCAGCGCGATCGGCTGCCGCTGTGCCGCTGGCTGTTCGCCGGCAAGATGGCGCTGGAGGATGTAGCCGCGTTCGCGCCGCTGTTCGAGTCCGGGGTGCTGTCGCCGCCGCGGTGGTTGCCGACGTGGGTGGCACGGGCGAGCGGCTTGGCCGGGATGCTGGCGTTCTCGCTGTTCGCCAACCGCATCCGCATGGACCAGGTGGACTGAACGGCGCCACGCCGCGCTCACCCGCCGCGAATGTGTGGCTGCCGATACTGCGGCGCCTGGCCTGCCCCCGCATGGCCGCTTCCCCTCACGAGGAGACCCGCATGAAGATCCTGATGGTGCTGACGTCGCACGACCGGCTGGGCGATACCGGCAAAAAGACCGGCTTCTGGCTGGAAGAATTCGCCGCGCCGTACTACACGTTCAAGGATGCCGGCGCCGAGATCACGCTGGCCTCGCCCAAGGGCGGGCAGCCGCCGCTGGACCCGAAGAGTGATGCGCCGGACGCGCAGACCGAAGCCACCCGCCGCTTCAAGGACGACCCGGCGGCGCAGCAGCAATTGGCCAGCACCCAGCCGCTAGCGTCGGTGCGCATGGACGATTACGACGCGCTGTTCTATCCGGGCGGCCACGGCCCGTTGTGGGACCTAGCCGAAGACCGCGACTCCATCGCTTTGATCGAAGCGTTCGCGCGCGCCGACAAACCCATCGGCTTCGTCTGCCATGCGCCGGGCGTGCTGCGCCGGGTGACCGCGGCCGATGGCACGCCGCTGGTGAAGGGCCGCCGCGTCACCGGCTTCACCAACGGCGAGGAAGCCGCGGTGGGCCTGACCGATGTGGTGCCGTTCCTGGTCGAGGACGAACTGCAGCGCCTGGGCGGGCAGTACAGCAAGGTCGCCGACTGGGGCGTGCATGTGGTCGAGGACGGCCGCCTGGTCACCGGGCAGAATCCGGCCTCGTCCGAAGCGGCGGCCGAGGCCTTGCTGGGAATGCTGCGCGGCAAGTGAGGGGTGCCCGCCTGCGTTGACGGCGCTCCGATCTGCGATCTCGATGTGGAAGGAGCGTCCGTCCCCGAAGCGGCGATGGTGCGGTGGACGAACGTCGTTCGGCGTCGTGGTTGAAGGACACCGATGGCGTCGGTTTCTGCCGCGACCACGCAGGACGCACCTTTGCCGCGACGGGCGTTCTCGGTAAGGCGCGTCGCGGCTGAAGCCGCTCCTGCAATGCAATATCACTGGTGTACGCGAGGATGGAGGTGCGTGGTTGTGGGAAGGGCTTCAGGGCACCTCCAACCACGCGCTCGTGATTTCGGGGGGGAGAACCCGTCCGAAATTTGCTGCCGGTTTGATCGCTGCTTTGATTTGGCCGCGCTGATCTCCCGCCTCATCATCGCTGCCGCGTGGCCCCGTCCACTGAGCGATCGCCTCTCAATCGTGGATGCGTGATGTGGGAATCAGCAGGGCAAAAGACGGCATTCAATTGCCTCCGTCCACTACGCACTGCTCAGAACCCCCTAACCAACTGTAACCATGCCCGTGCGGAGCTGCGCTTGCCGAGCGATGTGGGTGTGGCGCCCACAGGCATGGCCAGTTGCACCTGCGCCTGCCAATGGCGCGTGCCGACCCAGCTGAAGCCGATGCCGACGCCATCGAGGTCGAATTGATTGCGGCCGGCGATCCACGGGGCGGCGTTGACGCGCAGGCTGCCATGGTCGACAAACAGGCTGCCCTCGCAGCGGCCGCCGCAGTCGAACGGCAGGTCGTGGCGTAGCTCTACTGTGCCCAGCCAGCCGCTGGCGCCGGCGATGCTGGAGACGTCGTATCCGCGCACGCTGTTCGATCCGCCCAGCAGGAACTGCTCGGAGGAGTCGAGGTTGCGGGTGCTGTACTGGCCGCTGAGGCTCACAGACACGCGGGTAGTGGCACTGAGGTGCTGCAGGCGGGCCAGGCTGGCGTTCCAATGGGTGTAGCTGCCTTGCGTGCGTGCGGTGGCAGCGTCGGCGGCCGCTGCCGCGGCGTTGGCGAAGTCGAGCCGACCGTGGCCGAGGCTGAGGCTGGCGCTGGTCAGCCCGCCGCCGCCCCAATCGTCGCCGTGCTGGCCGACGACGCTGGCTGTCCAGTGGTTGCTGTCGCGGTCGTTGCGCAGGGCGGTGCTGTCGATGCGGTCGCGTAGCTGCTTGCGGTCGAACTGCAAACGGACGTCCACTCGGCTGTCGTGCGTGCGCACCAGCGGCTGCGTCAGCCAGGCACTGGAAACCCCGGCCGTACCGTGTGCCTCCAGCCTATCGAGCGGACCACCCAGCGCATAGGCCAGCATCGAATACGCCGCGCCGAGCCGGGTGCCATGCCCGTTCAGGGTGAACTGGTAACCCAGGCGGCCGTAGCGCAGGCCGTGGCCTGAGGTGAGCGTGCCAAGGCTAAGCTGGTCGCCGTGGCGCATCGGATTGTTGATGTCGAGATAGGCTCCCACGCGCAGGCGGCCGGTGTAGCGGCTGCCCGCGGTGTCGGCGACCAACTGGCCTTGCAGCGTTGGTTCGGCACCGGCCCGCACGTCAAGGGTCGAGGTGCCCGGTCCTGTACCGGGACGCAGGGTGGCGTGGGGTTCCACGCCGGGCAGGTCGCCTAGCAGCAGCAAGCGGGTAAATAGCGTGGACTGGGTGACGACCTCGCCGGAGTGCAGCGGCGCGAGCGTGGCGCGCAGCAGGTCATCGCCGATGCGGCTTTGGTTGGCCAGTGCGATCTGGTCGTAGCGTGCCTCGACCACTTGCAGGCGCACCGTGCCGCCGCTCAAGGTTTGCGCCGGCACCAGCGCGCGGGCCAGTGGGTAGCCGTGCGCGCGGTAGTAGTCGGTGATCCGCTGCGCCAGCGCGTTGAGCTGGGTCAGGGTCAGCGTGTTCCCTTCGCCGTCGGCGACCAGCGCATGCAGGGTTGCGTTGTCGAAGATGGTGTTGCCTTCCACCTGCAGGTGCGTCACCGCGAACGGGGTGGCGTCTTCAGTCGTGGCGCTGGGCGGCGATTCGATCGCTACGCCGGGTGCGGCGACGGGTTTGTCCGGCGGCGTCGGCGGCACTTGCTGCAGGATCTGGCCGCTGTTGGGGATCGTCTGCGCTGACGTGGCCAGCGGCAGGGCGAAGCAGGCCAGTGCGAGCGGGGCGAAGCGCAAGCCGAACGGTGACGGCATAGGGCGATCCTTGCGCGGGGGGCGGAATGTGCGGGTTGCGTGATTCACGGCAGACGAACTCCACCGTCGACGATGTGCACATCCGGGGCATACGGCGCGTGGACAGCATGGGTGTCGTCGGGGGATTGCTGCAGCCCGGCGACGGTGCTGACGACAAGGCGCGGCGCGCTGCCATCGACCACGTGTAGCGCGGCGGCGTTGCCTGGTGCCTGCTCAAACACATAGTTGCGTGCGGACAAGCCGCTGCCGTCGATGGCGTAAGGCCCGGCCAGGCTGGCCGCCGTGGCTGGCGTTCGCCATGTCAGCGTGCCGTCGGTGGCATCGGCCAAGGTATCGCCACCGACCAGCCCGGTGACGGCGCCGCTCAAATCACCCGGCATCTGTCCAATCTTGAAGTGGGCGATATCTGCGCGGTACGTCAACGTCGCGGGGGTGACATCGGCGGTCGTGGTCGCGCTGGAGTTGTAGCTGTAGTTGTTGGCATCGCTGCCGCTGGCCGTGATGCCGAAGACGCTGACGACTTTGCCGGTACCGACATTCCTGTCGAGGAAGCTGCCGGTCCCGGTGAAGTTCACGGTGTCGCCGGACAACACGCCGGCACTTGCCAGTGTGACCGCATCGGCGGTGGTGCCGTCGTAGACGCGGTTGCTACCGGTGGCATCGACGGTGATGCCGCGCTGGCGGATGTCAGCCGTCGTGTTCGCGGTGGTGTTGTAGCGGTAGTTGCCCGCATCGGTGCCGCTGGCGGTGATGCCGCTGACGGTGACGGTCTTGTTGTTGCCGGCATTCCTGTCGGCGAAGGCCGCCGAGGCGTTGCCGAAGATGACAGTATCGCCCGCCACTAGGCCCGTTGTGCCCAGTGCTGCGATCGTCGCGGACGTGTTGCCGTCGTAGACCTTGTCCATGCCGATCGCGTCGACCGTGATCGTCTTGGCGGTAATATCGGCGGTCGTGTTCGCGCTGCTGTTGTAGCGGTAGTTGTCCGCATCGGCGCCGCTGGCGGCGATGCCGCTCACACTGACCGCCTTCGCCGTACCGACATTCTTGTCGAGGAAGCTGCCGGTCCCGGTGAAGTTCACGGTATCGCCGGACAGCACGCCGGCACTTGCCAGCGTGATCGCATCGGCCGTGCCGCCGTCGTAGACGCGGTTGGTGCCGGTGGCATCGACGGTGATGCCGCGCTGGCGGATGTCGGCCGTCGTGTTCGTGGTGATGTTGTAGCGGTAGTTGCCCGCGTCGGCACCGCTGGCGGTGATGCCGCTGACGGTGACGGTCTTGTTGCTGCCGGCGTTCTTGTCGGCGAAGGCCGCCGAGGCATTGCCGAAAGTGACAGCATCGCCCGCCACCAGGTCAGTCGTGCCCAGTGCTGCGATCGTCGCGGCCGTGCTGCCGTCGTACACCTTGTCCATGCCGATCACGTCGACCGTGATCGTCTTGGCGACAACATCGGCTGTCGTGTTCGCGGTGGTGTTGTAGCGGTAGTTGCCCGCATCGGCGCCGCTTGCGGCGATGCCGCTCACGCCGACCGCCTTCGCCGTACCGACATTCTTGTCGAGGAAGCTGCCGGTACCGGTGAAGTTCACCGTATCGCCGGACAGCACGCCGGCACTTGCCAGCGTGACCGTATCGGCGGTGGTGCCGTCGTAGATGCGGTTGGTCCCGGTGGCATCGACAGTGATGCGGCGCTGGTGGATGTCGGCCGTCGTGTTCGCGGTGGTGTTGTAGTTGTAGTTGCCGGCATCGGCACCGCTGGCGGTGATGCCGCTGACACCGACCGCCTTGGCGACGCCGACGTCCTTGTCGGCGAAGGCGCCGGTGCCGTTGAAGCCCACCGTGTCTCCGACGAGAATGCCGGTGCTGGTCAGTTTCACCGCATCGGCGGTGGTGCCGTCGTAGACGCGATTGGTGCCGGTGGCATCGACGGTGATGCCCAGCGCGGTGATGGTGCTGCTGCTGTTGTCGACGTAGCTGACGGCATAGTTGCCGCCGCTGTTGCCGTCGCTCACGGTGACGCCGTTGATGGTCACGTGCTTGCCGATGCCGACGTTCTTGTCGGTGAAGGCGAAATTGCCGCCAGTGAGGGTGTCGCTGCCGAACAGCCTACCGCCGCTCACTACCGCTGTGCCGATCGCGCTCAGCCCGCCATCGTAGGTTTTGCTGACGTTGCTGCTGCTGACCGTCAGTGCGGCCTGACCCACCGAGAGGCTGCCATTCCTGTAGGCGATGGCGTAGTTGCCAGCGGTGAGGCCATCGGGCGTGATCGTGTAGCCGCCCGCGTTGGTGGCACCCTGCGCATCGCCGGCATAGCGCAGCGCGCCGCCTAGTACCGAGGTGGTCTCGCCGTTGACGAAGCCGCTGTAGATGACGCCGTGCCCGCCCGTGTAAGCGAGGCCGTTGTAGGTCTTGCTGTCGTCGTTGGCGGTGACGGTCAGCGCGGCCCGACCCACCGAGAGGCCGCCATTTCTATAAGTGATGGCGTAGTTGCCGGAGGTGAGGCCGTCTGGCGTGATCGTGTAGCCGCCCGCGTTGGTGGCACCCTGCGCATCGCCGGCGTAGCGCAGCGCGCCGCCGAGTACCGAGGTGGTCTCGCCGTTGACGAAGCCGCTGTAGGTGACGCCGTGGCCGCCCGTGTAAGCGAGGCCGTTGTAGGTCTTGCTGTCGTCATTGGCGGTGACGGTCAGCGCGGCCCGACCCACTGTGAGGCTGCCATTCCTGTAGGTGATGGCGTAGTTGCCGGAGGTGAGGCCGTCTGGCGTGATCGTGTAGCCGCCCGCGTTGGTGGCGCCCTGCGCATCGCCGGCGTAGCCCAGCGCGCCGCTGAGTACCGAGGTGGCCTCGCCGTTGACGAAGCCGCTGTAGGTGACGCCGTGGCCGCCCGTATAAGCGAGGCCGTTGTAGGTCTTGCTGTCGTCATTGGCGGTGACGGTCAGCGCGGCCCGACCCACCGTGAGGCTGCCATTCCTGTAGGTGATGGCGTAGTTGCCCGCGTTGAAGCTGCCGCCGGTAGCCGCGTTCGAGGTGATGGTGTACGGGCCACCGGTGACGCCGGCGCTTGCCGCGGCACCGGCGCTGGTGAGCGCGACATGGCCGATGGTTTCGCCGTTCTGCAGGCCGCTGGCCGTGAACTCGTTGCCTGCAAAGGTGAGCGTGTCACCGTAGGTCTTGCCGGCGTTATTCGCCGTGATTGTCAGGGTGGCGGGGTTCACCGTGAGTGCGGCGGCGTTGCCTGCCGCTTGTGCGAAGGTGTAGTTGCCGTAGTTCGCGGTCAGGCCGCTGCCGTTGATGGCGTAGCTGCCGACATTGCTGGTGGCTGTGGCACCGGTCGCGAAACCGACGGTGCCGGTGGTGGCGTTGGCCAGGGTCTGGCCGTTGACGAAGCCGGTCACCGTGCCGGTCAACCCGCTCGGTGTGTTGCCGTACGTCGTGGTGGCGGTATCGGACAGATAAGTGAGGGTGGCCGGGTTCACCGTGAGTGCGGCGGCGTTGCCTGCCGCTTGTGCGAAGGTGTAGTTGCCGTAGTTCGCGGTCAGGCCGCTACCGTTGATGGCGTAGCTGCCGACGTTGCTGGTGGCGGTGGCGCCGGTCGCGAAGCTGACGGTGCCGGTGGTGGCGTTGGCCAGGGTCTGGCCGTTGACGAAGCCGGTCACCGTGCCGGTCAACCCGCTCGGTGTGTTGCCGTACGTCGTGGTGGCGGTATCGGACAGATAAGTCAGGGTGGCCGGGTTCACCGTCAGTGCGCTGGCGTTACCTGCGGCTTGTGCGAAGGTGTAGTTGCCGTAGTTCGCGGTCAGGCCGCTACCGTTGATGGCGTAGGTGCCGACGTTGCTGGTGGCTGTGGCGCCGGTCGCGAAACTGACGGTACCGGTCGTGGCGTTGGCCAGGGTCTCGCCGTTGACGAAGCCGGTCACCGTGCCGGTCAACCCTGTCGGCGTGTTGCCGTAGGTGGTAGTTGCGATATCGGCCAGATAGGTGAGGGCGGCTGGGGCGATGGTCAGCGTGCCGGGCGTGAACGCGATGTCGTAACCCATCTGGCCGGAATACAGTCCGCTAGCCAACGCGTAGCTGCCGGCATTGATCGCCGGGGTGCCGGTTCTAGCGTTGGCGTCGCCCAGCATCAGGGTCGCATCCACACTGCTCGACGGCCGCCAGTAGCTCGGCGTCAGCGTGCCGAGGATCACGCTGCTGCTGCCAGCAAAGGCGGTGCCGCTGTAGACCGTGCCGAGATTCTTGGCGGTGACCGCCAAGCCTGTCATGAAGGTGCGCAACAGCGGCGCGGTGTCGCCCGCGTAGATCCGCCAGGTCGCGGAGCTGCCGCCGACGGCACTGATCTCCGTGTTCCAGGCCGCAAAACTGGCCGGGTCCATCATCTGCACGGTGGTGAGGCCGGTACCGCCGCCTTCACTGGTGGATTGACCTGTGGTTTCCGTGTCCCAGTAACTGCCGATGATGGTGCCTCCGCGGTAGAGACCGACCAGACCACCGACATGGTTGTTGAAAACACCGCCGCTGGCCGCTCCGGTGGCATAGGTGTTGGTGATCGTGCCGCCCGTTTCGTTGGAGCCAACCAAGCCACCTACGGCGTTGCCGCCGCTGACCATCCCGGTGGCGTAGGCGTTCGCGATCGCGCCAAGGTTGCTTCCGACCAGACCCCCGACATAGTTGTGGTTGGCGCCGCTGACCACCCCGGTGGCATAGGTGTTGGTGATCGTGCCGCTCGTTCCGTTGGAGCCAACCAAGCCACCGACGGTGTTGCCGCCGCTGACCGCCCCCGTGGCATAGGCGTTGGTGAGCGTTCCGCCGTTGCCTCCGACCAGGCCGCCGACGTCATTCTGGCCTGTCACCGACCCGCCGAACAGACCGAGATTGCGGATCGCGCTGCCGTTGCCGGTGACGCCGAACAGGCCGATGTAATCGGTGTTTGGCCAATTGATGGTCAGGTTGTTGATGGTGCGACCAAGGCCGTCTAAGACGCCGGTGAACGGTGTGCCTGAGACGCCAATCGGCTTGAAGCCGTTGTAGGCGAAGATGGGGCGGCCTCGGGCGTCTAACTCAACGCCCACCCATCCGCTCGAGGCGTTGGCGTCGATGTCGTTGCCCAGTACATAACGGCCGGCGAGGCCGGTGTTCACGGCCTGCAACTGATTCAGATCCAGGATGACGGTGTAGAGGTTGGGCCGGTTGCTGGGCGTCACGGTGCCGGTGGGCAGGTCGTTGGTATTGAAGACCTGATTGCCGGACATGCCCAGCAGGTATGGCGTGGTCTGGTTGCCGACGTTGCCCCACCTGGCGGTCGTGAAACCTCCGGGCAGCGCTGCGATCAGTGCCTTGCTCGTCAGGCCGGTACCGCCGCTGCTGGTGGACTGACCGGTGGTTTCCGTGTCCCAGTAGCTGCTGGTGATCGTGCCGGCATTGTTGAACCCGACGAGACCGCCGACGTTGCTGCCGGTGCCGCTGACCGCACCAGTGGCATAGACCTGGCTGATCGTGGTGCCGGAGACATTGTTCCCGACCAAGCCGCCGACATAGTTGCTGCCACTGACCGCACCGGTCGCATAGGCCTGGTTGATCGCGCCGCTGATGTTGTATCCGACCAGACCGCCGACGTCGTTGCTGCCACTGACCGTACCGGTCGCATAGGCTTGGCCGATCGGCCCGCCGTCGTTGATCCCGATCAGACCGCCGACCTCACCGCCGCTGCTGTTGACCGTACCGGTCGCATAGGCTTGGTTGATCGGGGCGTGGTTGTTGTACCCGATCAGGCCACCGACCGTGGCCACGCCGCTGACTGCACCGCTGGCATAGACTTGGCTGATCCGGCCGCTGCTGTCGTTGTATCCGACCAGGCCGCCGATGTTGGCACCGCCGCCGAAGCTGACGTCGGAACCGCCGCGATTGCCGCTGATCGCACCGATGGCGTAGGCCTGGCTGATCGTGCCGTAGTTGTACCCGACCAGGCCGCCTACGCTGCTTAGCCCGGCGATCGACACGCCAAGCAGGCCGATGTTACGGATCTTCGTTGTGGTGTAGGTGTAACCGAACAGGCCGACGTTGCTGGAGCCGGGCCGGTTGATGGTGAGGCCGCTGATGGTGTGGCCGAGGCCGTCGAAGGTACCGGTGAACATCTTGAAATCGGTGGCGTTGAAGCTGTGGCCGATCGGCACGAATCCTGAGCCGATGGCAGAGCCGAAGGTGGAATCCCCCCAGTTGGCCGTGGCGCTGGCGTCGATATTGGCACCCAGCGCGAAATAGCAAGCACAGGCAAGGGCGCCGTTGATGCCTTGCAGGTCCGTTCTGGAGGTGCTGCCGGGGGCACCCAACGTCGTGATGATGGTGTACGACTGGCCGCTGATGTTTAGCGTGTTGCTGCCGCCGGTGAAATCCACCCGGCCGCTCTGGCCCGGCGTGGTATTGACCATGTTGACATTCACGGTGCCGCCGCCAATCGCCGTATCGCCGCCGTTGCTGGTGCTCGGGTTCAGCGCGAGGCCGGCGCTGCCGCTGGCCGTCATCACGGCATTGATATCGATATCGTGGGCGGCGGTGAGCGTGAGCGTGTTGGCGCCCCAGTTCACTACATCATTGACCTGGATATCGCCGCTGCCGCTGGAGTTGGCGCCTTGGCTGGACTGAATGGTGACGTTGCCAGCACCAAGCTGGCTGCTCAAGGTGCCGCCTCTCATGTCGCCACCGCTGAAGGCGATGGTGAAATCGTGCGGATCGATCAGCCAGGTGCCGGCGTTGCCCATGGCGGCCAGGGTGGTGATCTTTACGCCGTCGGCCACCTGCACATGCGCCGCCGAGGTTTCGACAAAGCCGCCGTCGCCGCCGTTCGGCGCGCTGGCGTCCAGCGTGCCGTCCACCTGCGTGGTGCCTGTTTCCATGCCGCCGAGCAGCACAATCCTGCCGGCGCGGTTTTCGACCGTCCGCGCCTGGATCGTGCCGCTGTTGTTGACCAGGCTGGCCAGCAATGAATCCTTCGCGCCGGCGCTCATCAGCACCTGGCCGCCGTCGGCGACGATCAGTTGTTTGTTCTCGGCCAGCGCGTTCAAGGTGCTGGCGTCGATCTGCATGTCGAGCAGGTGGCTGCCGTCGAAACTCAAGGTGACCGCGCTGCCGCCGGTCAGCGCCACGCTGCCGGCAGGCGCGTGGATGGCGCCCTGATTGGACACCGCGTGGCCGAGCAGGGCCACGTAGCCGCCGGGTGCCGCGGTGAGCGTGCCGAGGTTGGTCACGCTGCCGACGCTTGCGCCGGCAAAATGCAACGTGCCGCGACCCAGCTGGCTGTCGCCGACGTCGAGCGTGCTGGCGACCAGGCCGCCCGCGTTGACCTGCGCGCCTTGTCCAAACAGCACACCGTTGGGGTTGATCAGGAACACCTGGCCGTTCGCGTTCAGGTGGCCGAGGATCACGCTGCCGTTGGGGGCGGCGATGCGGTTGACGGCGATGGACTGCGCGTTCGGCTGCAGGAAATTGACCGTGTCCTGCGTGCCGATGTCGAAGCTCAGCCAGTTCAGCGACAGGTTCTGGCTGTTCTGCTGGATGGTGGTGAGGTGATCGCCGTAGTCGATACGGCCGCTGCCGGCGGTGACCTGACCGCCGGTGGGATGGGCCGAGGAGGCCGCCGAGGCGACGACCGTCGGATGGGTGGCGACGATGGCCGCCGCCGGATGGGCTGCATCCATCGCCGTCACGCCGGCTGGCGCGGTAGCGAAGGCCAGCATCGGCAGGCTCAGGGGGAGCGCAGCCCACCAGGCCGGGCGCGTACGGTGCGATGTCGAGGTACGCCCGGGCTTGCCGCGACCGCGGGCGAGTTCGGAAACGACCAGCCAGGTGCGACGGACCTGACTCCAGACCAGCCTGTAGATATGATTCACGCGATTCCCCTGTGGTGCAACGCGGATTTCCCCGAGCAAGCCTCTCTTGGACAGGCTCGGATGAGCGGGGTGGTTAGCTGGGAATTTTGCGTGTGAAGTCACAGTCGACTTGATCTGCTGTCTCAGTTGGGAAGGGGAGGTTGCGGGAATGACGGCGTTGGGTGACGAGCAATCGCTTGCGACGGCAAGGCCACAGCGGAGCAGCGGTTCGCTTTGGTGGGGCGATTACCTGCTTCGCTGTTCTAAAGCAGCGCGCGCCTTCCCGGGAATGGCGACATGGGGGAGCGCGTTGTTTTCGTGGGCAAGACGGCAGGCGGTAGCGCGTTGATGCGCCAGCAAGCCTCAGGGCCAGCGTAGGAGGGTGTTACCGCCTGTCACGATGCGGGTATAAAAGCGGGCGCGCGTCCTGTAGCCTGAGCGCGCGCGGACGGGGCCCGGGATGACCAGCAACAGCACAAGCCATGTCGAGGTCGAGGCAAGCGTTCGCGCGCCGCCGATCCGCCAGCACTTCAGCACACGCGACGTCGCACGAACGCAACAACTGGTGGCGTGGCGTGATCAAACCTCCTCTTTTCTCGATATAGCGGTGTCGCACGCACAGGTGGCTGCCGGGTTTCGCGCCACGCTCGACCATTACCGGGTCGATGGCATGAGGTTTCTCCACGCCTGCACCGACCCGATCACGCAGACCCGCACGGCGCCACAAATTTCCACCGACACCATGCGTGATTATATTTTTCACGTGCTACGGGTGGGCGGCTGCGTCGAAACTACAACCGGCCTGTATCCGCGGCGCAAGGCGCTGCAATCCCGGCCGGGCATCCTGGCGCTGGACATGGGCCAGTCGATGCGCATGGAGCGGGAGTACAGGAGCCAGGTCATGGCCTTGTTCCTGCCGCGCGCACTGGTGGAATCGATGCTGCCCGATGCGGAATCGCTGCATGGCCGCGTGATCGACTCCGCATCGCCGCACGCGCGCATGTTTCTCGGCGAGCTGGAGGCGCTTTCCAGCAGCATCGATACCATGAGCGGGGCTGAAGCCAGCGCGATGATGGCCACATGCGCGCACCTGATCGTCGGGGCCTTCGCCAAACAGTGCGGCCTGAGTGGCGACGCGCGCGCCGCGGTCCGCGCGGCGGTGTTCGGCAGGGTGCGGCGGCATGTCGAGCACCACTTGCACGAGCCCGAACTCTCGCTGGAGAGCATCGTCGATGCATCGCGGCTGTCCCGCGCCGCGCTGTATCGCCTGTTCGAGCATGAAGGCGGCCTGGCCACCTACATCCGCAATCGCCGGTTGCGCGAGGCCGCGGACGAACTCATTCGATTCCCGAAGGTGCCGGTCGTGGAGATCGCTTACGGCCTGGGATTCAGGAGTGCGGCGGATTTCAACCACGCGTTCCGCCGCGCGTATGACATGCCGCCCCGGGACTTCCGCGCCTTGGCCAAGGCGCGCGAGAGCCGGGCATCAGGCCAGCAGTCCGTCGCTTCCATCACGTCGTGAATGGCAAGGACCGACACTGTTGTCTGCGCAAGGCTGAAGAGCGCCCTGATCGACCAGACGCTCTGGCAAGAACCCGAGCCATTGGTGCTGGCCGAAGTTCTCGCCCAAGGGGCGGCGCCACGGCTCGATGACCGTACCGCCTTCAACGGCTTCCATGCCGGGTTCGCAGGGTTGGGCACGCTACGCATTCGGTTCGAACGGTCGCTCGACACCCACCTGACATTGCCCAAACTGGCGGCTTGCGCGGTCATCTGCTTGCATTTCGCTGAACGGCTTTGTTGGCCGTTCCCACAATTCAGTACCACCGGTGCGCGCGAGGATGCGGCTGCGCGGTTGTGGGAGGGACGTCATCCCCGACGCCATGCGATCCAGCCGTATCGCGGTTGCGCGGCAGCGGCGCCTTGCCGGCGTCGCGTCCCGCGTCCGCTCAGCCGAGCCGCCACCAGCGCAGGCCGTAGGCGGGCAGGGTGCCGTTCCAGTTCGCCAGCCCTGCCGGATCGCTGCCGCCGTCGGCGATGGTCTGCCAGTCTCTAGTGCCCAGCGCCGCGGCGACATCCACCACGATCGGGTGGGCGCTGAAGTTGTAGACCGCCACGAAGTCCTCGCCGCGGGCCAGGCCGAGCAGGGCGGGATCGCCAAGCGGCACCGCGCGCAGCGGCTGATCGGCAGCCAGTGTCGCAGTAGCGGCGCGCGCGGTGATCAGGTGGCGCAGGCGGGTGTAGACCTGGCCGGGCAGGCTGGCGGTGTCGTGGCGTCGAGCAGCACGCTCCCAGTCCATGGCTGGGCGATGCAGCCAGCGGCCTTCGTGGCGGCGCAGCGGATCGTCGCGGTAGGTCTCGTCGTTGCCCAGGGCCAATTCGTCGCCCATGTACAGCAGCGGCATGCCCGGCATCGCCAGCGCCACGGCGTACAGCAGCAGCAGGCGGCGCACACCCAGTTCCAGCGCGTCGGCGTCGTCGGCGGCCAGCGCCGCGGCGATACCGGTCAGCGCCGCGCTCATGCCGTTGCTGCCGTGCACGCCATCGCCGCTGCTCTGGAAGGCTTCGCCGCGCGCATAGCTGTCCGGCGTGCGGCCAGCGTAGAACTGGGCGATGCGCGCCAGCGCGAACGGCGCCACGCCATCGCCGCCGGCGGCTTCGCGCTGCAGGACGTTCCAGCCGATATCGTCATGGCAGCGTACGTAGCTGAGCCAGCCGCAGGCCGGCGGTAGCGCCGGCGTCTGCGCGATCGCTGCCTGCACGATGTCGCCGCGCTGCTCGGCCAGCGCCACCCAGCCGGCCGCCATCAGCGTGCTGTGGTAGGCCAGGTGGCATTCGTGGCCGCGCGCGGCGCCGTCGCCGAAGTAGGGCGGTAACTGCGCCATCGGCACGATCGCCTCGGCCTTCAGCAGCACCGCCGGGGCCAGGATGTCGGTAAGCGCGCGCAGCGCCTGCAGGATCGTGTGCGCTTCCGGCTGGTTCATGCAGTCGGTGCCCGGGCGCTTCCACAGATAGGCGGTGGAATCCAGGCGGAACACCTCCACGCCCAGGTTGGACAGGTGCAGTAGCGCCAGCGCCATCTCGCCGAACACTGCCGGATTGCTCCAGTCCAGATCCCACTGGTAGGGGTAGAACGTGGTCCACAGCCACGCGCCGGCCTCCTCCACCCAGGTGAAGTTGCCCGGCGCGGTGTGCGGGAACACCTGGCCCAGGGTGCGCTCGTAGGCATCCACCGCGTCGCGGTCCGGGAGGTGGTGGTAATAGTCCAGGAACCGCCCATCGCCGCGCTTGGCCGCCAGCGCCCAGGGGTGGTCGTCGGCGGTGTGGTTGAGCACGAAGTCGGCGCACAGGCTGATCCCCGCTGCGCGCAGCCGCGCGGTCAGCGCCGCCAGGTCGTCGGTGTCGCCGAGCTGCGGCTCGACCTGGCCGTAGTCGCTGACCGCAAAGCCGCCGTCGTTGTCGCCGGCGCGCGCGCGCAGGAACGGCAGCAGGTGCAGGTAGCGCACGCCCAGTTCCTGCAGGTAGGGCACGCGTTCGCCGACGCCGTTCAAGGTGTCGGCGAAGCGGTCCACATAGGCGCTGTAGCCGAGCATCGCCGGGGTGGCGAACCAGTCGGGCGCGCGCTCGGCATCGAGCTGGCGCAGCGCCGGCGGCCGCGCATTGGCGATAGCCGCCAATTGCGTCAGCCACTGCGGCAGCCACTGCGCGAACGCCGGATGCGTGCCGTACAGCGCGTGCAATGGGGCCAGCAGGCGTTCGCCGTGGCGCTGCAGGCGCGGCAGCAGCACGGCGGCGGCGTCCGGAGGCAGATGCGCCTGCCAGAGGGTGTGGGCGAGCGCGGACAGTGCGGAAGGAGCGGGTGCGGTCATGGGGGGGCTTGGCCGCGCCCCGGGCGGGGCGCGGATGTGCGGTCCTCGTCAGAAGTCGTAGCGCAGGCTGAGGCTGGAGGTGCGGCCCGGGATCGAGCGCGCGCGGATCACGCCGGAGGACGCATCGGCGATGGATGCCTCCTCGGCTTCAGTCAGGCCGAAGGTATCGAACAGGTTGTTGACGTTGAGCGAGACGGTCAGCGCATCGGTGATGCGGTAATCGGCGAACAGGTTGACCTGGGTGTAGCCGGGCATCTTCAACTGATTGCTGTCCTGGGTGTAGGCCGAACTGGTGCCGATCGCGTTGACCCCGACCTGGTAGCGCTCGCCGCGGTAGCTGGGCGTCAGCTGCCAGACGAAGCGTGCCTGCCGCCGTGGGGTATTGCCGGCGTTGGCCGGGGTGATCTGGTCCTTGTCGATGGTGGCATCGGTCCAGGTCAGGCCACCGTTGAGGTTGAAACCACCGGCGCGGTACGCGGCTTCCAGCTCCAGGCCGTGCGCCTTGTAGGTGCGGTCGAAGAAGCGCTGGGTGGTGGCTTCGTAGTTCTGCTCCTGCGTGCGCGCGGCGAAGGCGGTGGCGAACAGGCTCAGCCCGCCGCTGCGCCACTTCAGGCCGCCTTCGAGCTGTTTGACCACGTTCACCGCTTCGTTGGAGGGCACCGAGCCGTCGTCGCGGACCACGCCGAACAGCAGGCGGTCGGCGTTGGCGCGAGCGCCGCGGCTGTAGCGCGCGAAGGCCGCCAGATCGTCGTTGAACATGTAGTTGCCGCCGAACGAGTACGACAGGTAGTTCCAGTCGTAGCGCACCGGCTTGCGGTTTCCGTAGTCGATGGTGGCCACGCTTTGCTCCGGCGCCTCGATCACGCCGTCACCATTCACGTCGACATTGCTGGCCAGCACGCCGCCGGCGGTGTTGCCGCGGGCGCGGCCCATGTCGTAGCGCAGGCTGCCGTCCACGCTCAGCGGGCCCTGGTCCCAGCTCAGCGCCAGATACGGTGCGTTGATGTCGTAGCGCACGTCGTAGTGGCGGGTATTGTCCAGTCCCCAGTACGGCACGCCGTAGGCGTACAGACCGTCCTGCGAGCGCAGGCTGCCGTCTGCGGCGACCACGTCCAGCAGCCGCGGGCGATGCGCCAGCGACTGCACGTAGGAGTTCCAGGTCCAGTCCACGTCGATGGTCTGCCGCGAGGTGTACCAGCCGGCCTTGAGGTTGAGGTTGCCGCCGTCGCCGCTGCCGAAGTCGCGGGCCAGGCTGACATCGTTGACCGCGTTGCCCAGGTCGTTGAGGTGCACGTTGAACAGGTGCGTGCGCAGCGCCAGGCCGGTGTAGGCCTGGCCGGCGTTCGGCCCGTCGACGTAGCGCAGGCCGGCGCCGGCGCCGCCGATGCTCGCCGCCAGCGCGCCGGCATCGGCGACCTGCGCCGGGAACGGCGAGACGAAGCGGCCGGAGGTGTCGGCGATGCGGAACTTGTCGGTCAGGGTCCAGCCGCCACCGACGTCGAACTGCGCCTCGGCGCCGAACGCACGCGACAGCGGGTGCATGCCGTCGCCCAGTTCCACCCGCGAGGGCTTGTTGCCGCCATCGAGGGTGGCGCTGCTGCGGAAGTACGGGCTGTACAGCGTGTCGGTGCCCGGATCGAAGCCGTCGATGCTGCCGAAGTGCGGTGCGCCGTCGCGGCCGCTGACCCGGGTCGGCACCGGCAGGTAGCCGGCGGCACGGTCGTTGAGGTACTTGGCGTAGACGCGCACGTAGCCGTTGTCGAACAGCCGGGTCAGATTGGCCTTGAGTTGGCCGCCCTTGTCGGTGGTGTAGCCGGCATCGCGGATGCCGTCGCCACGGCGATAGAAGCCACCGACGTTGAACTGCCAGTGCTCGGCGAACGGTGCGCCGTAGTCGAAGTCCAGGCGCGTGTTGTCGTAGCCGCCCAGGCCGCGGGTGAGGCCGACGCTGCCGCCGGCGGTCTCGCCGGTCTTGCTGATGAAATTGATGATGCCGCCGGGCGAGTTGCTGGCGAAGGTGGAGGCCGAGCCACCGCGGATCGCCTCGATGCGCTCCAGGCTGTAATCGGCGCGCAGGAAGATGTCGGCGTTGCCGAAGGCGATGTCGCCGAACTCCAGCACCGGCAGGCCGTCTTCCTGCAACTGCAGGAACTTGGCGCCGCCGGAGGCGACCGGCAGGCCGCGCACGGCGATGTTGGCGTTGCCTTCGCCGCCGCTGGACTCGGAACGGATGCCGGGGATGTTGCGGAAGATCTCCGCGGTGCTGCGCGGCGCCGACTGTTCGATCGCCTCGGCGCCGACGGTGCTGACCGAGACGCTGGATTTGAGCTTGCTCTTGGGCGTGGCGGTGCCGGTGACGAACACCGAGTCCAGGCTGACCACGTCGTTCTGCGCCGCCGGGGCGTCGGCAGCGGGGGTGGCCTGTTGCGCGAGCGCGGCCGGGGCGGACAGCGCCGTGGCGACGGCCAGGGCCAGGGTCTGCAAGCGGATCGAAGGGTGGTGCATCGCTGTCTCTCCCGAAGCGAGGGTGCAGTTGGCGGCGGCGCGCCAATGCCGCAAACGGGCAGGACACGGCGCGAACGGTGGGTGCGGCGGGCTACAGATACGGCTGCCTGCAAACGATTGCAACTTGCAGTGCAGCAAATCCGGTCGCCGTACCGTTCGCTCTCTTTCAAACGGGATTAGGTTGCATTTTGCATGGTGCAACGCAGCGTTACAAACGATTGCAGGCGCAGCGACACTCCGCTCCGCCGCCGCGGCACGCCTCCCGCGTGTCCGACCCCTTCAGGCCGATGCCGATGCTCATGCGTTCCGATCGTCCCCTGCTTCCGCTCTCGCGCGTGCTGGCGCTCAACGCCGGTTTCTTCGGCGTGCAGTACAGCTTCGGGCTGCAGCAGAGCAACATGAGCCCGATCTACAACTACCTGGGCGCCGACCACGCCAACCTGCCGTATCTGTGGCTGGCCGGCCCGATCACCGGGTTGGTGCTGCAGCCGGTGGTCGGCGTGCTCAGCGACCGCACCGTGACCCGCTGGGGCCGGCGCATGCCGTACATGGTGGTGGGCGCGTTGGTCTGCAGCCTGTGCCTGCTGACCATGCCCTTCAGCGTGGCGCTGTGGATGGCGGTGGCCCTGCTATGGATGCTGGATGCGGCCAACAACGTGGCGATGGAGCCGTACCGTGCGCTGGTCAGCGACGTGCTGGCGCCACCGCAACGGCCGCTGGGCTACCTGACCCAGAGCGCGTTCACCGGCCTTGGCCAGACCCTGGCCTACGTCACCCCGCCGCTCCTGGTGTGGCTGGGCATGAACCAGGACGCGGCCAACGCCCACCACATTCCCTACGTCACCATCGCCGCGTTCGCGATCGGTGCGGGTTTCTCCGCCGCGTCGATCCTGCTCACCGCGCGCAGCGTGCGCGAGCCGGTGCTGCCGCCGGCGCAACTGCAGCGCTTGCGCAGCGCCGCGGTCGGGCCGCTGGCGACGTTGCGCGAGATCGTCGACGCGGTGCGGCAGATGCCGCCGACGATGCGGCAGATGGCGCCGGTGATGCTGTTCCAGTGGTATGCGATGTTCTGCTACTGGCAGTACATCGTGCTGTCGCTGTCGACCACCCTGTTCGGCACCACCGCGGCCGATTCGCATGGCTTCCGCGAGGCCGGCCTGGTCAACGGGCAGATCGGTGGCTTCTACAACTTCGTCGCGTTCCTGGCCGCGTTCGCGATGGTGCCGGTGGCGCGCCGTTTCGGTCCCAAGGCCACCCATGCCGTGTGCCTGGTCGCCGCCGGCCTCGGCATGTGCCTGCTGCCGTCGATCCACGACCGCTGGCTCTTGCTGCTGCCGATGATCGGCATCGGCCTGGCCTGGGCCAGCATGATGGGCAATCCCTACCTGATGCTGGCCAACAGCATCCCACCCGAACGCACCGGCGTGTACATGGGCCTGTTCAACCTGTTCATCGTGCTGCCGATGCTGATCCAGATCGTGACCCTGCCGCTGTACTACGACAGCCTGCTGCACGGCGACCCGCGCAACGTGATTCGCCTGGCCGGCGCGCTGATGCTGGCGGCGGCGGTGGCGATGGGGTTGGTGAGGGGGCGGGATTCGGGAGTGGGGATTCGGGATTCGTAAAGCGGTGGAGCCGGGATTCGCGCGTCGGGAGTCGGGATTGGAAAAAGCCGGTTCAGCCAGGACACCCTCAGCGCGCAAGTCCCGCTTTTACGAATCCCCAATCCCGACTGCCCAATCCCGGCCCCTCACGCAGACTCCCGCACCACCAGACTCACCGGCAACTCCACCGATTCCACTGGCGTGCCGCCGATCAGGTTCAGCACGCCGTCCACCAGCAGGGTAGCGGCGTGTGCCAGATCCTGGCGCACGGTGGTCAGTGGCGGCTGGCTGTAGGCGGCCAGGGGGATGTCGTCGAAGCCGACCAGGGCGATGTCCTGCGGCACCCGGTGGCCTGCTTCGATCAGGGCGCGAATCGCGCCCAGCGCGATCACGTCGGAGGCGGCGAAGACCGCATCCGGCGGGTCGGTCTTCTTCAGCATCGCCCGGGTCAGGCGATAGGCGTCCTCGCTGAGGAAATGGCTGCGCGCATGCAGCCGCGGGTCGAACGCCAGGCCGTGCGCGTCGAGCATGCGCCGGTAGCCGGCGAAGCGCGGTGCCACTTCCGGTAGCTGTTCGTCGCCGAGGAAGGCGATGCGTCGGCGGCCGTGCTCGATCAGGTGCGCGGTGGCCAGTTCGCCGCCGCGCAGGTTGTCGCTGCCCACGCTGGCATAGGCCTGGCCGTCGATGCGGCTGCCCCACACCAGCATCGGCAGGCCGCCGCGCGCGGCGGCGTCGAGCGAGGCGTGCTCGTGGCTCTGGCCGAGCATGATGACGCCGTCGGCGCGGCTGCTCTGCGCCAGGTCCTCGACCCAGTGGTCCTGGTGCTGGTCCAGCTTGGACAACAGCATGCTGTAGCCGCGCGCGGTCAACGCGTCGGCGAGCAGCGCCAGCATGGTCATCATGAACGGGTCCGACAGCGGCTGCTCGTGCGCGTGCATCAGCGGCACCGCCACGCAGACGATGTTGGAGCGGCGCGAGCGCAGGCTGCGCGCGACCGGGTCGACCCGATAGCCGGCATCGCGCGCAAGCTGCTTGATGTAGGCGCGGGTGCGTTCGGCGACCACCGGATTGTCGGCCAGCGCGCGCGACACCGTGGATTCGGACACGCCGGCCATGCGCGCGATGTCGGCCATCTGCAGGCGCGCGGCGGGCGCGCCGGGTTCGGGTTTGTCGGACATGCGGAGCGGGCGCGACGGACGAAACGGAACCGTCAGTGTATGCCAGGCGCGCGTCGCGGCGCTGCGCATGGCTAGGGCGTGTCATCAATTCCCGAGCATGCCGCGCCGCGATTGCGCGCGCCTGTGGCAAGGAAGAGCGAGGAAGTGGACGTCCGTCCACGCCCGAGCGATGACGCGGCCATGGGCGCGCGCAATCGCGGCCCTTCGGGTTGGGCCTGGCAGGCGCGCGGCCGGCGCCGCGCGGCTTGACTTGACGGCCAGTCAGGCGCTGCGCCACGCAACGCCGGCCGCGCGCCTGCCAGACCCAACGCGGCATACTCGGGAATTGGTGACACGCCCTAGGCCATGTGCAGGCCGCCGTTGACCGCGTAGTCGGCACCGGTGACGTAGGCGGCCTCGTCAGAGGCCAGCCAGGCGCACAGCGCGGCCACTTCCTCGGGCTTGCCGAGCCGGCGCAGCGGCACCGAGCTGGCCAGGCGATCGAGCACGTCCGGCGGGAAGCCGCTGATCGCTGCGCTGGCGATGTAGCCGGGCGAGACGGTGTTGACGGTGACTCCGCGCGAGGCCACTTCCTGCGCCAGCGCGCGGCTGAAACCCTGCATCGCCGCCTTGGCGGTGGCGTAGTTGATCTGCCCGATCTGGCCCTTCTGCGCGCTGACCGCGCCGATGTTGACGATGCGGCCCCAGCCGCGCGCGGTCATGCCGTCCACCACCTGCTTGGTGATGTTGAACAGCGCATGCAGGTTGCTGGCGATCACCGCCTGCCAATCCTCGCGCCCCATCTGCCGGAACAGCATGTCGCGGCTACCGCCGGCGTTGTTGACCAGCACGTCGATCTCGCCGACCTCGGCCTTGACCTTGGCGAACGCGGCCACCGTGGAATCCCAGTCGGTGGCATTGCCCTCGGAGGCGATGAAGTCGAAACCGAGCTCGCGCTGCTCGCGCAGCCACGCCGACTTGCGTGGCGAGTCCGGCCCGCAGCCGGCGACCACGGTGTGGCCATTGCGCGCCAGCTTCTGGCAGATCGCGGTGCCGATGCTGCCCATGCCGCTGGTGACGTAGGCGATTCTGAGGGTCACGGTGAACTCCTTCGGAGTTGGGATTGGGGATTGGGGAGTCGGGATTGGATGAGCGCGCGGGCAGTTGCTTCTACGAATCCCGAATGCCCAATCCCCAATCCCGGGCAGCGCTCACTTGGCCAGCGGGAACAGGCCGAACAACAACCCGCCGCCCATCAACACCAACGAAATCAACACCGCCCACTTCAGGGTGAAGCGCTGGTGGTCGGCGAAGTCGACCTTGGCCAGGCCGACCAACAGGTAGGTGGACGGCACCAGCGGGCTGAGCAGGTGCACCGGCTGCCCGGCCAGCGAGGCGCGGGCCATTTCCACCGGGGTAATGCCGTAGTGGCTGGCGGCTTCGGACAGGATCGGCAGCACGCCGAAGTAGAAGGCGTCGTTGGACATGAAGAAGGTGAAGGGCATGCTCGCCAGCGCGGTGATGACCGCCAGGTACGGGCCCCAGGCGTCGGGGATCACCGCCAGGAAGCTGCGCGACATCGCCTCGACCATGCCGGTGTTGGACAGAATGCCGGTGAACACGCCGGCGGCGAAGATCAGCGACACCACCGACAGCACGTTGCCGGCATGGTTGACCAGGCGCCGGCGCTGCTCGGCCAGGTTCGGGTAGTTGATCAGCAGCGCCAGCGCGAAGCCGATCATGAACAGCACCGGCATCGGCAGCACGCCGATCACCAGCGCCGCCATCAGCGCCAGGGTCAGCACCAGGTTCACCCACAGCAGCCGCGGCCGCTTGATGTCCTCGGCGTCTTCCACGGTGGGCAGCGCCTCGCCGTCGTCGGCCACGCTGCCGTCCATCCAGGCATCGCCGGGCAGCGTCACCACGCCGAGCCGGCGCCGCTCCTTCAGGCCCAGGTACCAGGCCAGCAGCAGGATGCCGACGATCGCCAGCGCCATCGCCGGCACCAGCGGCACGAACACGTCGGCCGGGTCCACGTGCAGGGCGGTGGCGGCGCGCGCGGTCGGGCCGCCCCACGGCGTCAGGTTCATCACGCCACCGGCGAGAATGGTCACGCAGGTCATGTTCAGCGCGTTCATGCCCAGCCGCCGATACAGCGGCAGCATCGCCGAGACGGTGATCATGTAGGTGGTGGAGCCGTCGCCGTCGAGCGAGATCAGCAGCGCCAGCACCGCGGTGCCGACCACGATCTTCATCGGGTCGCCCTTGACCAGGCGCAGGATGCGCCGCACCAGCGGATCGAACAGGCCTGCGTCGATCATCACCCCGAAGTACAGGATCGCGAACATCAGCATGACGCCGGTGGGCGCGATCTTCTTGATCCCCTCCAGCATCATCTCGTTGATGCCGGTGCCGAAGCCGCCGGCCAGCGCGAACACGATCGGCACGATGATCAGCGCGACCAGCGGCGACAGCCGCTTGCTCATGATCAGGTACATGAAGGTAATGACCATTCCGAAACCGAGCGCGGTCAGCATGGAAGTTCCTCAGGGTGGTGCATGAAAGAAAATGGACCCGACAGCGAAGAATCTAAAAAATCGAAACCGACCAAACGTCACATCGCACGATGCCGCCGTTGCGAATCCCGAATCCCCACTCCCCAATCCCGGCTCTCAGAAGTCATACTGAAACCGCCCCGTGATCGCCCGCGTGTGGTCCAGCGTCACGCCAGCCAGGTGATCGCGGTTGCGGCTATCGATCAGGTTGAGCATCAGCCGCAGGTTCGGCTTGAGATACCAGTTGCCGGCCAGCGTCCACGATGCGGTGGAGGCGTCGAGCAGGTCCGGCTGCCCGTCGCGGTGCTGCTCGCCCCACATGCGGTCGTAGCGCAGCGCCAGTTCGAAGGCGCCGTACTTGTGGTTGACCTGCTTGATGCGGGTGAAGCGGCCGGTCTTGCGGTCGTAGCGGCGCGACTCGCCGGTGGCGAACCAGCTGACGAAGCCGTAGGCGGCCATCACGTCGGCGCGCTGCGCGCCGTCGTCGAACACCCCGCCGCTGAATTCGCCCTGCCACGACAGTGGCCCGCGCACCTGTGCGTACTCCAGCGACCACTTGTCCACGTCGGTGTCGCGGCCGTCGGCGAAGCGTGCCAGGGTGACGCGGCTGTCGTCGGACAGGTGGCCGGCCGGGCGCGGGCGGATGCTCAGCGCCGGTGCGCCGCCGGCGCCCGGGTGGTCGTAGTGCTCGTGCGCCAGCGACAGGCCCAAGTGCAGCACGTCGCCGTCGCGCGCGCCCGGCGCCCAGGTGCCGCGGCCGCCGAACGCATGGCCGCGGACGTTGGAGACATCGATGCTCTGCAGGCTGTAGACGCTGGCCGCCCAGGTGGTATCGGTGCCCGCGGCCTGCCACGACACCGCCTTGCGGTACAGCGGCGCCAGCGTGCTGCCCGCGCCGCTGCGCTCCAGGAACTGGCCGAAGTTGGAACCGGTGCGGTCGTCGAGAGAGAAGTACTGCTTGAACTGGCCCACGGTCAGCATGCCGGCGCCGAACGTGCGGGTGATGTACACGTCCTTGGCCTCGATGCCCTTGCCATTGAAGTCGTCCTGCAACCCGGCGAAATCGCCCTCGACCTTGTAGCCGAACCCGAAGAACTTGCCGGACACGTCCAGCCACAGGCGGCGGATCTCGGTGTCGTCGGGGTTGGGCGTGCCGCGATGGTCGTTGTCGAAGTGGGCGAAATCCCAGTGCAGGCGGCCGCCGAACTCGGCGGTCACCGGGCCATCGTCGTCGGTGGCGGCGCGCGCCGATCCGGCCAGGCACAGCAACGCGCAGGCGCTGCCCAATGTCAGAGTCTTCAGTTCCACGTCCCCTCCCAGGTGCGTGTCGCAGCGATTGGATCGGTCCGCAAGCAATCGCCGCGGACCGGCATGGACGCAGCCTAGTCGGGCATAGCTGTCATCGACCTGTCGGTGGGGCCGGGATTGGGGATTCGGGATTCGGGATTGGTAAAAGCGCTCTGCGCGCTGTCTGCCCGGACGTAGGCGCGTTAGCATCCGCGTACGGAGCCGCTCTTGCGAATCCCCAATCCCGAATCCCCAATCCCCGCCCCAATGCGCCTGCTCCTGGTAGAAGACAACGCCGATCTCGCCGATGCGATCGTGCGGCGCATGCGCCGCAGCGGGCATGCGGTGGATTGGCAGCGCGACGGCTTGAGTGCGGCCGGGGTGCTGCGCTATCAACGCTTCGATCTGGTGGTGCTGGACATCGGCCTGCCGGGGCTGGACGGGTTGCGCGTGCTGGCCGGCCTGCGCGAGCGTGGCGATACCACGCCGGTGCTGATGCTGACCGCGCGCGATGGGATCGAGGATCGCGTGCAGGCGCTGGACGTGGGCGCCGACGATTACCTGGGCAAGCCGTTCGACTTCCGCGAGTTCGAGGCGCGTTGCCGGGTGTTGCTGCGGCGCAATCGCGGCCAGGCCAGCGAAGTGGTGCAGCTCGGCGGCTTCGCCTTCGACAACGCCGCGCACAGCGTCAGCCTGGACGGCGCGCCGATCGAACTGCCCAATCGCGAATACCGCCTGCTGGAGATCCTGATCGGCCGGCTCGGCCAGGTGGTGGGCAAGGACGAGATCGGCAACGGCCTGTTCGGCTTCGACGACGAGGCCGGGCCGAACGCGATCGAGCTGTACGTGGGGCGCTTGCGCAAGAAGCTGGTCGACGCGCCGTTGCGCATCGTCACCGTGCGCGGCGTCGGCTACAAGCTGGAGGCGGCCGCGACGCCCCCGGATCCGGCGGCAGCGGACGCCGATGGCTGAGGCCGCGCCGCCGCCATCGATCCGGCGCACCCTGCTGCGTTACCTGGGCGCGCTGTCGCTGCTCGGCGCGGTGGCGCTGTTCTTCGTCGCGCGCGACTACGGCCAGCGTGCCGCCAACCGCTCCTACGACCACCTGCTGGTGTCCTCGGCGCTGTCCATCGTCGATTCGGTGGCGCTGGCCGGCGGCCAGTGGCAGGTGGACCTGCCGTATGCGGCGCTGGACCTGTTGGCGATGGCGCCGGAGGACCGGGTGTTCTACCGCGTGTTCGATGCGCGCGGGCGCACCATCACCGGCTACGACGACCTGCCGGCGGCGCCGTCGCTGCCGCGCGCGAGCGCACCGCCACGCTTGTTCGACGCGGTCTACAGCGGCGAGCCGGTGCGCTTTGCGGTGGTGTCGCGGCGCGTATCCTCGGCGGCGGCGCAGGACCAGGTGTGGGTGCAGGTGGGGCAGACCCGCCGCGCACGCGAGGCGCTGGCGCAGGACGTGGTGCTGCACGCGCTGGTGGCGATCGCGCTGTTGTCGCTGCTGGCCTTGGCGCTGGTGTGGCTGGGCGTGTCGCGCGCGCTGCGGCCGCTGCGCACGCTGGAGCGCGAGTTGTCGCGGCGCGAACCGTCCGAGCTCAAGCCGGTGGCCGCGACCGCGCCGCAGGAGATGCAGCAGATGGTGGCGGCGCTGAACCGCTTCATGGCGCGCCTGGCCGGCAGCAACGAGACCTTGCGTGCGTTCATGGCCGAGGCCGCGCACCAGATGCGCACGCCGCTGGCGGCGCTGCGCGCGCAGGCACAACTGGCGCTGGACGAGGACGACCCGCACGAGATGCGCCGCAGCCTGGAGGCGATCGAGCGCAATGCCACGCACATGAGCCGCCTGCTCAACCAATTGCTCAGCGATGCCAGCGTGATCCACCGCTCCAACCTGCAACGCTACGCCAGCGTCGACCTGGCCGAGGTGCTGCACCAGGCATTGCATGAGGCCCTGCCGCAGGCCGCGCCGCGGCCGCGCGTGCAGTTGGCCATCGCCAGCGAACCGGCGCTGGTGCGTGGCGATGCGTTGCTGTTGCGCGAGGCGATCAAGAACCTGATCGACAACGCCTGCAAGTACGGCGGCGATGGCGCGCTGCAGGTGGCGCTGACCTGCAGCGCGCGCGATTGCGTGGTGACCGTGGCCGACCACGGCCCGGGCATCGCCGCGGCCGAGGCCGAGCGCGTGTTCGAGCGCTTCGTGCGCGGCGAGGGCGCGGCCGCCGGCGGCGCCGGACTGGGCCTGGCGATCGTCAAGCGCGTGGTCGAGGCCCATGGCGGGCGCATCGACCTGTCCAATCGCGTGGGCGGCGGCCTGATCGCCAGCCTGCACTTGCCGAGGCTGCATCCATGACCCTGCCCGCGCTGCTGCGCCGTCTGCCGCTGTTATTGACCGTGCTGTTCGCCGGCAGCGCCCTGGCTGCGCCCGGCGACGTGCGCCGCTTCCCGGCGCAGGGCGCCGCCACCGCGCAACTGTGCATCCAGGGCTCGACCGACATCGAGGTGTTCGCCGCGGTGATCGGCGACTACCAGCGCCTGCATCCGCAGACCGAGGTGATCTACCAGGACGCGATCGCCTGGGACATCTACCAGCGCTATCTGCATCCAGGCCCGGGCCCGCGCTGCGCCGATCTGCTGATCAGCGCCAGCATGGACCTGCAGACCAAGCTGGTGAACGACGGCCACGCGCTGGCGCACCGCTCGCCGCAGACCGAGGCGCTGCCGGCGTGGGCGCAGTGGCGGCACGAAGTGTTCGGCATCAGCTACGAGCCGGTGGCGATCGTCTACAACACCGCGCGGTTGCCGGCCGTGCAGGTGCCGCGCACCCGCCGCCGGTTGCTGGAACTGCTGCGCGCGCCCGGCCTGCCGCTGCGCGGGCGCATCGGCACCTACGACGTGGAGCGCAGCGGCGTGGGCTACCTGTTCGCGACGCAGGACAGCCAGCTCGGCAGCATGGCCGGGGCGCTGCTGGCGGCGATGGGCGACAACCAGGTGGTGCTGGAGGAGCGTACCGGGGTGCTGCTGGACAAGGTCGCGCGCGGCGAACTGCTGCTGGCCTACAACGTGCTGGGCTCGTACGCGCAGGCGCGCATCGATGCCGGCGCGCCGCTGGCGATCGTGCAGCCGGAGGACTACACCCTGGTCGCGCTGCGCACCGCGGTGATCCCGCGCGACAGCCCGCATGCGGCCGAGGCGCGCCGCTTCCTGGATTACCTGCTGTCCCCGCGCGGGCAGCAGGTGCTGTCGCGCGAGGCGCGGCTGCAGCCGATCCTGCCGCAGCCGGGCGTGGCGGCGCAGGGTGGGCCGGCCGCCGCCGCGGCGTTCCGCCCGATCGCGCTGGGGCCGGGGCTGCTGGTGTACCTGGACGCGCTGAAGCGGCGCCAGTTCCTGGACGCCTGGCGCAGCAGCATGCAGCAGGCCCCGCCGCACTGAGCTAGGGCGTGTCACCCCTCCCCGAGCATGCCGCGCCGCGATTGCGCGCGCCTGTGGCAAGGAAGAGCGAGGAAGTGGACGTCCGTCCACGCCCGAGCGATGACGCGGCCACGGGCGCGCGCAACCGCGGCCCTTCGGGTTGGGTCTGGCAGGCGCGCTACCGGCGCCGCGCGGCTTGACCTGACGGCCAGTCAGGCGCTGCGCCACGCAACGCCGGCAGCGCGCCTGCCAGACCCAACGCGGCATACTCGGGAATGGGTGACACGCCCTAGGGCGCCGGCGCTCAGCGTGCGAAGCGTGGCTGGCGCCCGGGCGAACACAGCACGCGCACGCTGTCGCCCAGTTCCTCCGGCGCGCCGCCGGCCAGCAGCGCGTGCAGGCGCGGCCGGTCCGGGGCTGCGCCGGGTGCCAGCCCGACCCAGGCGTCCTTGCCGGCGCCCTTGGCGGCGTAGAGGCAGCGGTCGGCCAGGCCCACGCTCTGTTCCCAGTCGCCCAGCGCCGGCCACGCGGCCACGAACGGCCAGGGCGCGAAGCCGATCGAGCAGGTCAGCGTCAGTTCGCGCTCGGCCAGGACGAAGCCCTGCGTCGCCACCGCCGCGCGCAAGCGTTCGGCCAGGTCGCTGGCGGCGTCCTCGCGCGGCAGGCGCGTGACCAGCAGGAACTCCTCGCCGCCCCAGCGCACCAGCAGGTCGCGCTCGCCGCACAGCCCGCGCAGGCGGTCGGCGCAGTGCACCAGCGCGGCGTCGCCGGCCTGGTGGCCGTAGTCGTCGTTGATGCGCTTGAAGTTGTCCACGTCGATCATGAAGAAGTACAGCGCATCGGCGCTGCTGCCCGCGTCCAGCGCCGCCAGCAGGGCCGGGCATTCGCGTGCCAGCCAGTCCTGCAGTTCGCGGCGGTTGGCGACCTGGGTCAGTGGATCCAGGCGCGTGGCCGCCTGCAGCCGCGCATTGCTCTGCAGCAGTTGCTGGTTGGCGCGCTCGAGCTGGCGGGTGCGCTCGGCCACGGTCAGGTTCAGCAGTTCCACCATGTCGCGCTCGCGACTGACCGTACGCCGCACCCGCTGCAACGCCAGGCCGAGCAGCGCCAGGCCCAGCACCACGTAACCGGCGTAGGCCAGCGGGTGCCGCCACGGCGGCGGCAGCACCTCGATCTGCAGCCGTCGCGCGGCGCCGAACTGGCCGTCGCGGCCGGCCGCTTCCACCACCAGCGTGTAGCGGTCCGGCGGCAGGTGGCTGACCGAGAAGTCGCTGTGCGCGGTCTGCGGGTACACCCAGCCCTTCTGCAGCCCGTCCACGCGATAACGCAGGCGCGCGGTGCCCGGGGCGGCGAAGTCGATCGCGGTCATGCCGATGGTGAACACGTTGTCGCGGTGGTCCAGGACGATGCGCTGCGCGTAGACCACGTCGCTCTCGGCCTGGTTCTCGCCACCGTTGCGGTCCTCGCCGGCATTGAGGATGCGCAGGTCGGTGAGCACCGCGCGTGCCTGCGGGCTGCGCAGCGGCAGGCGCGTGGGGTCGATCACGTCCACCCCCTGGGTGCCACCGAAGTACAGCAGGCCGCGCGCGTCGCGATAGCCGCGGCCGCTGTTGTATTCCTGGTTCTGCAGGCCGTCGCGGCGGCCCAGGCTCTGCACGATGCGGGTGCGCGGATCGAGCACGCTCAGGCCGTTGTTGGTGCTCAGCCACAGCCGTCCCTGCGGGTCCGGCAGGATGGTGTAGATCACATTGCTGCTGAGTCCCTCGCGGTCGCTGTAGCGCAGTGCCACGTCGCGCTTGAGATCGACGCGGAAGAGGCCGCCGGAGAAGGTGCCCACCCATAGCACGCCATCGCGTTCGTACAGCGACCACACCGAGGCGTAGAGCGGGCTGCCACGCGGGCGGTAGGGCTCGACCGGACGGTCGCTGCGCATGCGCCACAGGCCGCAGTCGTTGCAGCCGATCCACAGCGTGTCCTCGCTGTCGCGGTAGATCCGGGTCAGGGTGTGTCCGTTCAGTGGCGCCCAGCGCGGATCGTCGTGCACGCGTCCGCCGACCACGCGGGTCAGGCCGCGGCGGGTGGCCACCCACAGCGTGTCGCCTTCCAGCATCAGGTCGTTGATGTGCTCGTCGGCCAGCCCGCCCAGGCGCCGCAGTGCGCCGCCCCGGTCCAGGTGCCACAGCCCCTGGCGCGTGCCCAGCCACCAGCCGTCGCGGTCGGCGGCGATGCTGCGGATCGCCTGGCTGGCCAGTCCCGGCACCACATGCCAGGCGGTGTGACTGCCGTCGCGCAGCAACAGGCCCTGGTCGGTGCCGATCAGCATGCGCTCGCCGTCGCGCCAGATGCTGCGCACGCTGCTGCTGGGCCAGGCGTGGATGTCGCTGACGCGCTCTTCGTCGTTGCGGATCACCGCCGACAGCGGCCGTACCCGGTACAGGCCGCCGGTGTAGGTGCCGATCCACCAGGTGCCGTCGGGCGCCTGGTAGAAGCGGATGATGGCGCTGTTCGGCGGCATGTCGAAACTCAGCTGCTGCGGCACATGCCGCGCGCTGTCCAGTTGCGTCACCGTGGCGTTGGTGGTGCCGATCAGCACGCGGCCATCGTGCAGCCGGATCAGCGCGCTGAGGTCGCTGCCGCCGGTCAGCAGTTGCGCCGGCGTCCAGTGCGCCAGCACCGCGCCATGCGCATCGAGCTGGAACAGTCCGCCCCGCGCCGAGGCCAGCCACAGCCCTTCCGGCCCGGATTGCAGGCCCACGCATTCGTCGATGCCGCGCGGCGCCGGCAGTTCCTCGCGCGCCTCGCGGCCCAGCCGCCACAGCCGGCATTGCCGGTCCAGCGCCACCGGCTGCTTGCCGTCCGGCATCCAGGTCAGGCCTACCACCGGCGCATCGCCGCCCAGCGGCCGTGCCCGCTGCAGGTCGGCGTCGACACGGTCCGCCCCGCGTTCGGTGCCTAGCCACGCGCCGCCCTGCGGATCGATCAGGATCTGGGTGATGCGGTTGTGCGACAGCCCCTGCTTCGCGCCAAGGCGGTGGTGTTGCCAGGTGGCCAGCTCGATCACTTCCAGGCCGGCATCGTTGGTGCCCAGCCACAGGCGGGTGCCGCGCGGCTCGAAGCCGATGCTGTCGATGCTGCTGCTGAGCAGGCTTTGCCGGCTGTCGTTGCCGAGTTCGTGCCGGTAGGCGCGGAACAGATGCCCGTCGAAGCGGTTCAGGCCTTCCTGCGTACCCACCCACAGGAAGCCCTGGTCGTCGCTCTGCAGGGCGTTGATCGACAGTTGCGACAAGCCGTCGTCCAGGCCGAAGTGTTCCAGGCTGCTGGGCAGGTCGGTGTCGTCGACCGTCGCGGCCGCGGACGCAGCCGGGGTCAGCACCAGGCACAGGATGAGGCAGGACGCGGCCAGCGGCAGGCGGTCCAGCAAGTTGGAGAGCGAGACGGTCACGCCGTGTTATCGGCCATGGTGGGGCCGGCCTTGAATGCACGGCGGGCGGTGCCTCGTCGCTGGCTGCGGCAGGTAAGGCGCGGCGCGTTGTTCCGTGCGGAGCATGCCGAGCTCCGCCACGTGGCACGTGCCGCCAGCGACAACCGGCACGCCGAGGCTGGCCCGCCAATCGCCGCGCTACCGACGCGGCCCGGCGCGCGCACGCTCGGCATCCAACCGCGCCGCACGTACACTGCATGCTCTGCGCGCTGTCCGCGCCCACCCGACGACGCCTCGCGGCGTCCTGCCAGCCGCCTCACGCCCATGGATGCCCCGACGATCCTGGTCGCCGACGACCACCCGCTGTTCCGCGCCGCCGTGCTGCACGCGCTGCGCCAGGCCTTGCCGCGTGCCCTGGTGGTGGAGGCGGCCAGCGCCGCAACCCTGGACGCCGCACTGGCCGCGCAGGCCGATGCCGACCTGATCCTGCTGGACCTGGCCATGCCCGGTGCCCGCGGATTCTCGGCCCTGCTGCACGTGCGCGGCGAGCGCCCGGACGTGCCGGTGGTGGTGATCTCCTCTAACGACCACCCGCGGGTGATCCGCCGCGCGCAGCAGTTCGGCGCGGCCGGGTTCATTCCCAAGTCCTCGCCGGCCGAGACCATCGGCATCGCGGTGGCGGCGGTGCTCGATGGCGGCACCTGGTTTCCGCCGCTGACCGCGGCGCGTTCGGAGGCTGACGCGCAGCTGGCCGCGCGCCTGGCGCAACTGACCCCGCAGCAGTTCCGCGTGCTGCTGTGCCTGGCCGACGGCCTGCTCAACAAGCAGATCGCCTATGAGCTGGGCCTGGCCGAGAACACCGTCAAGGTCCACGTGACCGCGATCCTGAAGAAGCTCGAATGCCACAGCCGCACCCAGGCGGCGGTCCTGGTGAAGGCGCTGGAGCCGGAAGGCGAAGCCTGAACCGGGGCGCCGGCGGGGGGCGTTTTCCGCGGCGCCCGGATACGCGATGCTATGCGCCGATGCCCGCGCCCCCTGCGGGCGGAGACCACCGGACCATGCCCACCACGACCATCCGCAACGAGCAGACCGCCTACTATCCGTTCCTGCAGGAGATGCTGGACGACGACTACTTTCCCCCGTCGCTGGTCGGCAAGGGGCAGAAGATCCTGCTGCGGTTGTGCGAGGCGATCGAGGCGCAGGCACCGGCGGACCTGCCGGCGCTATACCGGCTGACCCATGCCGCCACCGAGGAGTTCAACAAGCTGGCGCTGGAGTTCGAGGCCCACGACAGCGAGATCGAGACCGCTGCAAGCGCGAACATCGGCGTGGATTTCCTGCACATCGCCAGGGCCTATGGCTTTGCCGACGCCGACGTCGAAGAACTGATCGCTCCGCGCGAGTGGTGAAATCGGCTTTTCCTTCTCCCTTCGGGAGAAGGTGCCCCGCAGGGGCGGATGAGGGTGCGGCGGCCAGTGCTGCCTCATTGCAAGGGCAGTGATGAGCTTGGTTCGCCAGCTGCGCATGAGGTCTTGCGTGGCGCTGCGCGCCCCGTACCCTCACCCCAACCCCTCTCCCGAGGGGAGAGGGGCTTGCGCGCTTCCCTTCTCCCCTCGGGAGAAGGTGCCCCGCAGGGGCGGATGAGGGTACGGCGCCCAGCGCTGCCGCATTGCAAGGGCAGTGAAGGGGTTGGTTGCCAATTTGCGCATGAGGTCTTGCGTGGCGCTGCGCGCCCCGTACCCTCACCCCAACCCCTCTCCCGGTGGGAGAGGGGCTCCGGTTGTTCCCTTCTCCCGCCGGGAGAAGGTGCCCCGCAGGGGCGGATGAGGGTACGGCGGCTAGCGCTGCCTCATTGCAAGGGCAGTGATGAGCTTGGTTCGCCAGCTGCGCATGAGGTCTTGCGTGGCGCTGCGCGCCCCGGATCCTCACCCCAACCCCTCTCACGGTGGGAGAGGGGCTAGCGCGCTTCCCTTCTCCCCTCGGGAGAAGGTGCCCCGCAGGGGCGGATGAGGGTACGGCGGCCAGTGCTCCCTCATTGAAAGGGCAGTGGTGAGCTTGGTTCGCCAACTTTGCACGAGATCTTGCGTGGCGCTGCGCCCCGGACCCTCACCCCAACCCCTCTCCTGGTGTGAGAGGGGCTCAACCTCAACCCCGCCGCAGCAGCATCTGCGTCATCAGCGCGCGCAGGGCCGGGGGCCGTACCGGTTTGGCCAGGAAGCCCCAGTCGCGTTCCTGCGCCAGGCTGCGCAGCGCCGGATCGGGTTCGGCGGTGATCAGGATCACCCGCGGCTCGGCCTGCCAGCGTGCGCACAGCTGCGCGAACAGGGTCGGGCCGTCGCTGTCGCCCATGCGCACGTCCAGCAGCACCAGTTCCGGTGCCTGCGCCGGCTGCGCGGCGGCCAGCGCCTGTTCCGGGCCGGCGGCCAGTTCCACCTGGCAGGCCCAGCGCGTCAGCAGGGTGCGGCTGGCCTCGCAGACCCGCGGGTCGTCGTCGATGCACCACACCCGGCAGCCGTGCAGGATCGGGTCGTCGCCGTTGTCGCTGGCCATCGCCGCCGGTGCCTGGCGTTGCGCGGCGGCGGCATCGCCCAGCGGCACGGTCACCGAGAACACGCTGCCGCGGCCCAACTGCGAGCGCAGGCCGATGCGATGGCCGAGCAGACGGCCGATACGCTCCACGATCGCCAGGCCGAGGCCGGCGCCGCGGTCGTTGGCGACGCCGTCGCCAAGCCGGCGGAACTCCTCGAAGATCTCCTGCTGCAGGGCGTCGGGAATGCCTGGCCCCTGGTCGTGGACCTCGATGCGCAGCTGCGCGCCATCGCGCCGGCAGCCCAGCAGCACGCGCCCGCGCGGGGTGTAGCGCACCGCATTGGACAGGAAGTTCTGCAGGATGCGCCGCAGCAGGGTCGCATCGCTGCGCACCGTGGCGCGGGTCGGCACGTAGTCCAGACGTAGCCCGCGGCCTTCGGCGACGATGCCGAACTCGCGCGCCAGGGTCTGCAGCAGCGGGTTCAGCGCCAGGTCCTGCACCTGCGTCTTCAGCGTGCCCGCCTCCAGTCGCGAAATGTCCAGCAGGCTGTTGAGGATCGCGTCCTGCGCCGCCAGCGCGTTGTCGACGTGATCGGCGATCTGCCGCGCGTCGGCGTCGTGCAGCTTGCCGCGCAGCGCCGAGACGAACATGCGCGCGGCGTTGAGCGGCTGCAGCAGGTCGTGCACCGCCGAGGCCACGAAACGGGTCTTGTAGCGGTTGGCGTTTTCGGCCTCGCGCTTGGCCTCGGCCAGGTCGCGGGTGCGTTCGGCGACGCGGTGCTCCAGCGCGTCGGCCAGCGAGCGCAGTTCGCGCGCGGCGTTCTTGTAGCTGGTGATGTCGGCGTAGCTGGTGACGAAGCCGCCGTCGGGTAGCGGATTGCCGCGGATTTCCAACACCGTGCCGTCGTCCTTCTCGCTCTCGCGCATGTGCGGGCGGCCGCTGCGCAGGTGATCCAGGCGGCGCTGGATCGCCGCTTCCACCGGGCCGGGGCCGAGCAAGCCGCGGCGCGCGTTGTAGCGGAACACGTCCTCGATCGGGCGGCCGACCCGGATCAGTTCCGGGGGGAAGCGGAAGATCTCCAGGTAGCGCGAATTCCACGCCACCAGGCGCAGTTGCGCGTCGATGATCACCACGCCCTGCGGCAGGTGCTCCAGGCTGCGGCTGAGGCCGGTGTCGGCCTGCTGTGCGGCCTGCACGATGCCGTCCTGGGCGGTGCGCAGTTCCTGCGCATGCTGCTGCAGCAGCGACTCCAGTTCGCGCCGGCTGCGCTGGCGCAGCCGCGCCAGGCGCTGGCGCTGCTGGAACAGCAGGCCCAGGAACGACAGCGCCAGCCAGATCCCGGCCGCGGCCAGCGCGGCGGCGCGGCCGGCCGCGCGGCTGCCGCCGACGTCGTGCAGCAGGTGCAGGCGCCAGCCGCTCTCCGGCAGCGCCATGCTCTGCCACAGCAGCGGCGCCGGCTGCGCCGGCGCGTCGATGCGCATGACCTGGCCGCCGTCGTCCAGCGTCTTCAGCACCCGCCGCCGCGCCGGCAGCAACGTCTGCTGTGCGTACTGGCGGGTAGCCAGCAGTTCGTCGCGTTCGTGCGCGCTGAGCGGCTGCAGTTGGCGGTAGCGCCACACGTCGCGGCTGGCCAGGAACACCACGCCGTGGCCGTCGCTGACCAGTACCACGTCGGGCACGCGCAGCCATTCGTGCTCCAGCGCGGCCAGTTCGATCTTGATCGCGATCACGCCGAGCGGGCGCCCGCGCGCATCCACGATCGCCTCCGACAGGAAGTAGCCGGGCACGCCGGTGGTCACGCCGATGCCGTAGAAGCGGCCCTTGCCCTGCGCCAGCGCCTGTTTCACATAGGGCCGGAAGCTGTAGTCGGCGCCGACGTTGCTGCTGCGCAGGCGCCAGTTGCTGGCGGCCAGGGCCACGCCCTCGGCGTCGATCAGGGTCAGGGTCGAGGAGCGGGTGACGTCGTTGGCGCGCTCCAGCTTCAGGTTCAACTGCCGCTGCGTCGCCGGGTCGAGCGGGCGGGTCAGGGCGTCGCGCAGTTCGGGATCCAGCGCCAGCACCTGCGGCAGGGTACGGTAGCGGTCGATGCGCTGCTGCAGGGTCTGCGCATACAACTCCAACTGCTGGCGCAGTTGCACGCTCTCGGCGCGCAGCGCGCGCTGTTCGGCGACATGCTGCGCCGACAGCATCGCCAGCACCATGCCGCCGACGATGACGATCACTAGCAGGACAAGGCGGCGATGGCGCAGGAGCGAAGGCATGCGGAAGAACGCGGCGACTAGGGCCGCATCAGCTTAGAGGGTGCGATGCCGTTTGCGGCATGCGGCGGCGATGGCCGATGTTGCGGATCGCCAACGGCAGGACGCGGCCTGGTCAGGCTTGGCTGGCGATCGTGTCAGTGCGTGCTGCCGTGGATGTGCCGCGGGCACGTTGCGGGGCGGCGAGGTCAGATCGCAAAAGGGCCGTCGGCATCGCCGACGACCCACGCGGCGTTTCGTTGCTCAGCCCCTGCGGCTGGTACCGCAGGACGCACGCCGGCCGATCGCGTCGGATCGGCCGACGTGCGCCGGCTCAGAACTGGACCTGGGCGCGGACATCCAGCGAGTTCGGCTTCAGGCGCACGCCGGCGCGCTCGGCATCGGCGCGCACGTAGTTGACCTGGAACTTGAAGTGGCTGGTCAGGTACCAGTTGGCACCCAGGGTCCAGTCGTGCTGACGGCCGCCGAGCACGGTGCCGTCGTCCAGGTCCAGGCGGCTGTAGCGCGCCAGCAGTTCGACCGCGCCATAGGCGTTGGCCGGCTTGATGTTGCCGACGTTGCCGGCGCTGTACGGCCGCGATTCGCCGGTCAGCACGTAGCTGGCGAACACGTACTGGCCGTCGGCGGTGTAGTCGGGGCGGCCGTTGTCGCGGGTCACGTCGGCGCGCAGCGCCTCGCCCTGCATCGAGAACGGACCCTTGATCCAGATCGCCTCCAGACCGGTGCGACGCACCTGGTCGACGTCGACCAGCGTGCCCGAATCGATCAGGCGCACGTCGGTCAGGCCGGCTTCCGGACGCGCGCGGAAGCGCGCGCGCGGGCTGAAGCTCACGTCCAGGCCGTTGTGGTAGCCGCGCGGATTTTCCTGCGAGTACGCCAGGCCGAGGTGCAGCACGTCGCCGTCGGCCTTGAACGGGGTCCACACGCCGCGCACCGCCTGGGTGGTGCCTGGGTTGTCGCCCTGCAGGTCCTTGCCGCCGTAGGCGCCGGCCTGCAGCAGGTACTGCGGACGCTCGAAGGTCCACTCCACGCCGGTGCGGCGGCCCTGGTAGATCGCCTGCACCGGCAGCGCGACTTCCATGAAGCTGTCCGCACGCGAGCTGGTCACGCCTTCCAGGCCCACCGGCACCTTGATATAGCCCAGGCGCACCTTGCCGTAGTCGGCGCCGAACAGCGCCTTGGTCTCGAAGCGGAAGAACACGTCCAGCCACAGCTTGGACTCGAAGTCGAAGTACACCATCGCGTCGTACACGCCCTTCTTCTTCAGCGTGGCGCCGAACTCCTTGCGCCGGAACGCGTTGTCGTCCTCCAGGCGGCCGTCGTCGTTGGAGAAGTTGTTCCAGTCGTAGGCGTAGTTGCCGGTCACGGCCAGTTCGGTACCGTCGTTGAAGGCGATCTTGGTCGGCCAGTCGTCGAAGCTGTTGGCGGCGACGGCGGGAGCGGCAGCGGTCAGGCCCAGCGCGGCGAAGAGAAGAGTGTGGCGCATGATGGAGTCGTCTCGGTAAGGAATGAAGGCGCGGCAGTCCCCGGCCGGGCTTGGTGGTGCGATGGCGCGGGCAGTGCGGTGGCGGGCCGCACGCGAACGGCGACGCCGCTGCGGTGCGGACACGGTGCCGAACGTGATGCCCCCTGCATGCAATAGCGGACGCGCCCGGCTGTTCTTTACGGCGATGTTGCAGTCCTGCGGCGGCGTCTCCCCCTGAAGACCGCGCTGCGATGGCGGCGGCACTGCTCCGGGCCGCCTGGGCGGCCATCAGATGCAGCGCTGCGCGCAGCCCTTCCTTGAGCCTGCGGGGACACTGTAACCGCCTCGCCGGGGCCGCCGACCGGGCCTAGTACCAATAGGTTATCTGCTTCGGCGCTGGCGCCGCGTACAAAGGCAGCATTCCGCGACCCGCGTCGGGTGGGCGGACCGTCCCGGAGCGTCTTCGATGCAGATCTCAACTTCCCCGGCCACGCCTGCGCCGCGGCCTGTGCCGTTCTACCGGCATACCTACGTCCAGGTGCTGGTGGCCATCGTCATCGGCGCCGTGCTCGGCCATCTGGAGCCGCAGTTTGCCACCCAGCTCAAGCCGCTGGCCGACGCCTTCATCAAGTTGGTGAAGATGATCATCGCGCCGGTGATCTTCCTGACCATCGTCACCGGCATCGCCGGCATGACGCACCTGAAGACAGTGGGTCGGGTGTTCGGCAAGGCGATGGTGTACTTCCTGTTCTTCTCCACCCTGGCGCTGGTGGTGGGCATGATCGTCGCGCACGTGGTGCAGCCCGGCGCGGGCATGAACGTCAATCTGGCGACGCTGGACCAGAGCAAGGTTGCCAGCTACGTGCAGAAGTCGCACGAACTGACCCTGGTCGGTTTCCTGATGGACATCATCCCCAACTCGCTGGTCGGCGCGTTCACCGGCGACCAGGTGGTCAACGGCAAGCTGGTCGGTACCAACGTGCTGCAGGTGCTGTTCGTCGCCGTGCTGTTCGGCGTGTCGCTGGCCATGGTCGGCGAGCGCGGCAAGCCGGTGCTGAACTTCCTGGAAGCGCTGATCGCGCCGGTGTTCAAGCTGGTGCACATCCTGATGAAGGCCGCGCCGATCGGCGCGCTCGGCGCGATCGCCTACACCATCGGCGAACACGGCCTGCACTCGCTGGTGCAGCTGGCCTGGCTGGTGGGCTCGTTTTACGTCACCTCGTTGCTGTTCGTGGTGGTGATCCTCGGCGCCGTGGCGTACCTGTGCGGCTTTTCGATCTTCAAGTTGATCCGCTACCTCAAGACGGAATTGTTGCTGGTGCTGGGCACGTCCTCGTCCGAATCGGCGTTGCCGTCGCTGATGGAGAAGATGGAGCGCGCCGGTTGCGAGAAGTCGGTGGTCGGCCTGGTGGTGCCCACCGGTTACTCGTTCAACCTCGACGGCACCAACATCTACATGACCCTGGCGGCGCTGTTCATCGCCCAGGCCACCAACACCGAGCTGACCCTCGGCCATCAGATCACGCTGCTGCTGGTGGCGATGCTCAGCTCCAAGGGCGCGGCCGGCGTGACCGGCGCCGGCTTCATCACCCTGGCGGCAACGCTGGCGGTGGTGCCGGAAGTGCCGGTGGCCGGCATGGCGCTGATCCTGGGCGTGGACCGTTTCATGAGCGAGTGCCGCTCGCTGACCAACTTCATGGGCAATGCAGTGGCCACCGTGGTGGTCTCGCGTTGGGAGAATGCGCTCGATCGCGATCGCCTGCGCCTGGCACTGGATGGGGAGCCCGTGCCGCTGCCGGCGGTGGCGGCCGAACCGCTCGCCACGCGCTGATCCCTTGCACCACACGACGCGCCGGCCCAGCCGGCGCGTTGCATTTTCCCTGCGCCCAAGGCGCTCGCGACAGCCGCCAGACAGGACCGCTCCTGCTGCTGGGGGTAGAATTCCGGGCCTCCGCGCCTTTCGACAAAAGAAGCCCTCGATGTCAAACGACGATTTCAAACAGGCCGCCCTCGACTATCACCGCCAGCAGCCGCCGGGCAAGATCAAGGTCTCCGCGACCAAGCCGATGCTGACCCAGCGCGACCTCTCCCTGGCCTATTCGCCGGGCGTGGCCTTCGCCTGCGAGGCCATCGTCGCCGACCCGAAACAGGCCAGCGAACTGACCGCGCGCGGCAATCTGGTCGCGGTGATCAGCAACGGCACCGCGGTGCTGGGCCTGGGCAACATCGGCCCGCTGGCGTCCAAGCCGGTGATGGAAGGCAAGGGCGTGCTGTTCCAGAAGTTCGCCGGCATCGACGTGTTCGACATCGAAATCAACGAGAACGATCCGGACAAGCTGGTCGACATCATCGCCAGCCTCGAGCCGACCTTCGGCGGCATCAACCTGGAAGACATCAAGGCGCCGGAGTGCTTCATCGTCGAGCGCAAGCTGCGCGAGCGCATGAACATCCCGGTGTTCCACGACGACCAGCACGGCACCGCGATCATCGTCGGCGCGGCCGTGCTCAACGCGCTGGTGGTCACCGGCAAGAAGATCGAAGAGGTCAAGCTGGCCACCACCGGTATGGGCGCGGCCGGCATCTCCTGCGTCAACATGCTGGTCTCGCTGGGCCTGAAGCCGGAGAACATCCTGGCGCTGGACCGCGATGGCGTGATCCACACCGGACGTACCGACCTGGATCCGGACAAGGCGCGCTACGCCCGCGACACCGACAAGCGCACCCTGGCCGAGATCGTCGAGGGCGCGGACATCTTCCTGGGCCTGTCGGCCGCCGGCATCCTCAAGCCGGAGATGGTGGCGACGATGGCGCCGCAGCCGGTGATCTTCGCCCTGGCCAATCCGAATCCGGAGATCACCCCGGAGGCGGCCAAGGCGGTGCGTCCGGACGCGATCATCGGCACCGGCCGTTCGGACTATCCGAACCAGATCAACAACGTGCTGTGCTTCCCCTACCTGTTCCGTGGCGCCATCGACGTCGGCGCCACCGGCATCAACGAGGAGATGAAGATCGCCTGCGTCAAGGCGATCGCGGCGATGGCGCGGCGCGAGGCCTCCGACCTCGGTGCGGCCTACGGCGGCGAGACGCCGAGCTTCGGTCCCGACTACCTGATCCCGCGGCCGCTGGATCCGCGCCTGCTGGTCGAGCTGTCCTCTGCGGTGGCGCAGGCGGCGATGGATTCGGGCGTGGCCACGCGGCCGATCGCCGACATGGCCGCCTACCGCGACAAGCTCAGCCAGTTCGTCTACCGCACCAGCCTGATGATGAAGCCGGTGTACGACCGTGCGCGCGCCGACAAGCAGCGCGTGGTCTATGCCGAGGGCGAAGAGGAAGTGGTGCTGCGCGCGGTGCAGAGCGTGATCGACGAGGGCCTGGCGTTCCCGATCCTGATCGGCCGTCCCGACGTGATCGAGGCGCGCATCCAGCGCCTGGGCCTGCGCATCACCGCCGGCGTGGATTTCGAGATCACCAACATCCACGACGATCCGCGCTTCAACGACTACTGGCAGTACTACCACGCGCTGACCGAGCGCCGTGGCGTTACCGTCACCGCGGCCAAGGAACTGATGCGTTCGCGGCCGACGTTGATCGCGGCGGTGATGGTCGCGCGCGGCGAAGCCGATGCGCTGCTCACCGGCGTGGTCGGCCGCTTCCACAAGAAACTCGGCTACGCGCGCAGCGTGATTCCGCTGGAGCCGAAGGTCAGCTCGACCTCGGCGATGACCGGCGTGATCAACCAGCAGGGCGCGTTCTTCTTCGTCGACACCCACGTGCAGGAAGATCCGAGCGTGGAGCAGATCGTCGAAGCCACGCTGCAGGCCGCCTATCGCCTGAAGCTGTTCGGCATCGAGCCGAACATCGCGCTGCTGTCGCATTCCAATTTCGGCAGCCACGATTCGCGCGATGCGCTGAAGATGCGCCAGGTGCGCGAGGCGCTGCTCAAGCGCAAGCCCGAGCTCAACATCGATGGCGAGATGCAGGGCGACACCGCGTGGGACGAGGCGCTGCGCAAGCAGATCATGCCCAACAGCACGCTGAAGGGCCGCGCCAACCTGTTCGTGCTGCCGAACCTGGAAGCGGCCAACATCGCCTACAACCTGGTGCGCGTGTTCACCGACGGCGTGGCGATCGGCCCGATCCTCATGGGCATCTCCAAGCCGGTCCACATCCTCACCACCAGCGCCACCTCGCGCCGGGTGATGAACATGACCGCGATCGCCGCGGTCGACGCGCAGATCCGCAAGCAGCTCGAAGCGGAGAAGTAAGCCGCCACGCGGCTTGCGCACCGGCCCGCGCGACCGCGGCGCCGGTGTTGCTGCGCGTGCTATGCGGCACTGCCGGAGCGTGCAGACGGTACAGACGGCAGCAAGGCTGCCACCCCGATGTCCCGGATGAAGGGCGGTCACGCGCTGCGCGCAATCCTGAAGGTGCGAGGGCGTGTTCGGCGCTGTGCCTGAAAGGCGTGGTGTCGCAGCAGACAGGATGGCCGGGAGGGAAGGGCGGCGATCGCGCAAGCGTCAGTGCGGGGAGCCGCGCCAAAAGCGGCCTGGGTGGCGGAACGGGCGCGCCGCTTGCGGCAGGATCAGCGAAAGGTTGGGGCTGGAAACGGTTTCATGCGCGGGCGATAGCAAGTTACGCAGTGCCATTCGCGTCATCACGCGCAGCCGGCATGCGGGCTGCGCAGGGTCGAGCCGGGCACGGGGGCGGCGCCAACGGCGCCACGCCGCGCTCAGGCCATGCGCTTGCCTACCGGCAACGGCAGGCTGTCGCTGTCGGTCTGGTTCAGCTTGGACGGCTTGCCAGTCAGCAGCACATAGGCATCGACGCCGGTAAGTTCGGCGATCTTCAGCAAATGCCGGGCATTGGGGACCGAACGGTTGTTCTCCCAATGGCCGAGGGTGCTATGCGCCACGCCTAGCAAGGCGGCAAGCTCGCGCAGTGTGAAACCGGCATTTCGCCGCGCCTGCATCAAACGCACACCTATATCCACGAGACACCTCAAAGCGGCATGTTGGCGCCGCGTGATACCAGCATAGTGCTGCGTTCGCCCTGCATCAAGCGAATAAGAAAGGCGCGTGAAAGGGCGCCGCTGCCGTCGCCTCCGGGACCTGCGCCTGGCCCGGGACGGGCTGCTAGAATCGCCTGTCCTTTTCGCCGTGTCCCCACCGCCATGAGCCATACCGCCACCGCGCCCGCCAATGCCCAGACGCGCTATGAGGTGCGCCGCGCCGACCTGCCGCTGAGCTGCCCGACGCCGGAGATGGCGCTGTGGAACTCGCATCCGCGGGTCTACCTGCCGATCGAAGACGAGCCGGGCCTGGAAGCCAAGTGCCCGTATTGCGGCGCGGTCTTCGTGCTGGTCGACTGATCCGGGTTCGATGCACCGCCTGACCGTGGTGCAGCTGCTGCCGGCGCTGGAGTCCGGCGGCGTCGAGCGGTCCACGCTGGAAATCGCCCAGGCCCTGGTCGACGCCGGGCATCGCGCCGTGGTCGTTTCGGCCGGCGGCCGGCTGCTGCCGGCGCTGGCCGCCACCGGCGCCGAGCACATCGCCCTGGACATCGGCCGCAAATCCTTGTTGACCCTGCGCCACGTGCCGGCGCTGCGGCGCCTGTTCGCGCGCGAGCGCGCCGACATCGTGCACGCGCGCTCGCGGCTGCCGGCCTGGTTGGGCTGGCGCGCGCTGCAGGGCATGCCGGCGGCGCAGCGCCCGCGTCTGGTCACCACCGTGCACGGGCTCAATTCGCCCAGCCGCTACAGCGCGGTGATGACCCGCGGCGAGCGGGTCATCTGCGTGTCCGAGACCGTGCGCGACTACGTGCTGCAGCACTATCCGCAGACCGACCCGGCGCGCCTGCGGGTGGTGCCGCGCGGCATCGATCCGGCACAGTTCCCGCGCCGTCCCCGGCCCGATGCGCAGGCCTGGGCGGCCAGCCAGGCGCCGGTGCTGGCCGGGAACGGGCCGCTGCTGTTGCTGCCGGGGCGCGGCACCCGCCTGAAGGGCCACGCCGACGCGCTGCGCCTGCTGGCGTCGCTACGCGGCGAGGGCAGCGACGCGCGGCTGTGGTTGCCCGGCGCGCGCGAGGCCGGGCGCGAGGCCTACATCCGCGAACTGGAAGCCGAGGCGGCGACGCTTGGCGTGGCCGACGCGGTGGCGTTCACGCCGCCGACTGCGCGCATCGCCGAGGCCTACGCTGCCAGCGACCTGGTGCTGCAGCTTTCGCGCAAGCCCGAGGCGTTCGGCCGCACCGTGGTCGAGGCGCTGGCGGTGGGGCGGCCGGTCCTGGGCTGGGCGCACGGCGGGGTCGGCGAACTGCTGGCACAACTGCAGCCCGCCGGCGCGGTGGCGACCTTCGATGCCACGGCCCTGCTGGCGACCGCGCGCGCGCTGCTGGCGCAGCCGCCGGCGCCGCCGGCGACGCTTCCCTATACGCTGCAGGCGATGCAGCGCAGCACTCTGGCGATCTATGACGAACTCCGGCCCTGACGGTTCCCTGTCCACTTCCCCCCTGCCCGAGGTCCGCGAACGCTGGGCGCCGGTCTGGGTGCTGGTGTTCGTCGCGCTGTGGCCGGCGCCGGGCCTGGCCGCCGGGGTGCTGGCACTGGGCGCGCTGGTCACCCTGGTACGCCTGCTGCACAGCCGCTTCCGCGGCGGCGCGCGCCTGCTCAGCGGTCCGGCCTGGGCGCTGACCACGCTGCTGTTCCTCACCTACTGGCTGCCGCAGCCGCTGTCGGCGCTGGGCGCGGTGGACGTGCCGCTGGCCCTGCGCGAATCGGCGGTGGACCTGCGTTTCCTGCCGTTCCTGTGGCTGGTGGCGATGGCGGTGGCGACGCCGCGCGGGCGCCGCACCACCTTCAACGGCCTGGCGGTGATCGCCGCGATCTGGACCGTGGATGCGCTGGCGCAGGCGCTGTGCGGTACCAGCCCGCTGTTCTGGTCGATGGACCAACTGAAGTGGGCGATCAGCCACCATGGCCTGTGCACGCCGCAGGAGATCGCCCTGGCCGATCGCCTCAGCGGCGTGTTCGGCCCGTGCAACCTGAAGTTCGGCCAGGTGCTGGCCAGCGTGTCGCCGTTCCTGCTGTGGCTGGCCGCGCGCCGCGGCGGCGCCTGGGGCTGGCTGCTCGCGGCGGGCGCAGTGGGCGTGGTGCTGGTGCTGGCGGGCTCGCGCGCGTCATGGGTCACCTATGCGGTACTGCTGGTGCTGTCGGGCTGGCGCCTGCTCGGCGCGCGCAAGCTGCTCGCGCTGGGCGTGGCCGCGCTGCTGGTGGCCGCGGTGCTGGGCGTGGTGTCGCCGCAGGTGCACGACCGCTTCGAGCGCACCGCGCGCGTGCTCAGCGGACATCCGGCCGACCTCAACGCGGCGCTGACCGGGCGCGCACAGATCTGGACCGCGGCCTGGTGCATGATCCGCGAGCATCCGGTCAACGGCGTCGGCGTGCGCGGCTTCCGCGAGGCCTACGCCAGTTGCGACCCGGATCCGACTCACGCCGGGGAATGGGGGCGCGAGCCGGCCTTCCATGCCCACCAGATCGTGCTCGAGGTGCTCGCCGAGACCGGGGTGATCGGGCTGCTGCTGTGGCTGGCCGGTGCCGCACAGGCATGGCGCGCCTGGCGCTACGCGTCGGCGCAGGCGCGCGAGCGGGCGCGTCCGGCGATGCAGGCCTTGTTGATCACCGTGTTCCCGTTCAACACCCACCTGGCCTTCTACTCGTCGTTCTGGGGCGGGCTGACCATGCTGCTGATCGGCCTGTACGCCGGCGCCCTATTGGCGAATGACCCCGAACCGGGCGAACGCGCCGACGCCGCGGCGCCGCGCTGAGCGCTCAGTTGCGCTCGTAGAAGTCGCTGCGGCCGCCGGGCTGGCGCTTGAAGCGGCGGTGGATCCACAGATACTGCGCCGGCGCCTCGCGCACCATCGCCTCGATGGCGGCGTTGACCCGCGCGGTGTCGGCGACCATGTCCTCCGACGGGAACTGCTCCAGCGGCGGCGCGATGCGCAGCACGTAGTCGGCGCCTTCGCGACGGTGGAAATACGGCACCACCGCGCAGCCGGTCAGCCGCGCCAACTGATGGGTGGCGGTGATGGTGGCCGCGGGCATGCCGAAGAACGGCACGAACACCGTGTCCTTGCCGCGCATGTCCTGGTCCGGGGCGTACCACAGGAAGCCGCCGCGCTTGAGATGGCGCACGCTGCCGCGCAGGTCTTCGTTGGCGAACATGGCGGTGGCGTAGCGCAGGCGGCCGCGCTTGACCGCCCATTCGAACACCGGATTGCGGTGGCGGCGGTACATCCCGGCCAGCGGCACGTACTGGCACAGCAGCCGGCCGCAGATCTCCAGGGTCATGAAGTGGCCGGACACCAGCAACACGCCACGGCCCTGCGCCTGCAGCGTCTGCAGGTGTTCCAGGCCCTCGATGCGGGTGCGCCGGCGAATCGCACCGATCCCGCCCCACCAGGCGCGGGCGAACTCGAACACGCCCACGCCCAGCGCATCGAAGCTGTCGCGCAGCAGGCGTTCGCGCCAGGCCTCGCTCTGCTCCGGGAAGCACAGTTTCAGGTTCACCTCGGCGGCATGGCGGCGGGTACCGGCCAGGCGCAGCGCCAGCCAGCCGATGCCGCGGCCCAGGGCGCGCTGCAACAGCCAGGGCAGACGCGCGGCGATCACCGCCAGGCCGAGCAGCAGCCAGGTGAGCCAGTGGCGGGGCGAGCGCGGCGGCGGTGCGGCCTGGGTGGCGGACGCGGGCGGAGTGGGGGCGGCAGACATGCGCCAAGTTTAGCCGGGCACGCGCACGACCGCGTCGGTGCTTCCGTGGTGGGCATGTCGATCGTCTGCCGCCGGCCGCATGCAACCGGCTATGCTGTCCGGATGCGCAACGATTTCATCGAGCGGCTGCTGCGCGGCCTGTACTCGGCCGTGCTCTATCTGCTGCTGCCGGTCACCGTCTACCACCTGGTCTGGCGCGGTTTCCGCGTGCGCCAGTACTTCCAGCGCTGGGACGAGCGCTACGCCTCGTATGCGCAGGCGTGCGGCCGCCCGCGGGTGTGGCTGCATGCGGTCTCGGTGGGCGAGGTCAACGTCGCCGCGCCGGTGGTCAATGCGCTGCGCGCGCAGCGCCCGGACATCCGTTGGGTGATCACCACCATCACCCCGACCGGCTCGGAGCGGGTGCGCGCGCTTTGGGGCGACGCCCTGGACCACGTGTATCTGCCCTACGATGTGCCCGGCAGCGTCGGCCGCTTCCTGCAGCATTTCCGCCCCAGCCTGGCGCTGATCCTGGAGACCGAGCTGTGGCCGAACATGCTGTTCGGCTGCCGCGACCGCGGCATTCCGGTGTACGTGCTCAATGCGCGGCTGTCGGCGCGTTCGCTGCGCGGCTACCGGGTGCTGCGGCCGTTGATCGGGCGCGCCTTGCGCACCGTCACCTGCGTGGCGGCGCAATCGCAGGAGGATGCCGAGCGCTTCGTGGCGCTGGGCGCGCGCGCCGAGCAGGTGCGTGCGCTGGGCAACCTGAAGTTCGATATCGCCGCGCCTGCGCACCTGCCCGACGTTGTCGCGGCGTTCCGCGAGCGCGTGCCGGCGACGCGTCCGGTGTGGATCGCCGCCAGCACCCACGATGGCGAGGAAGCGGCGGTGATCGAGATGCACCGGCAACTGCGTCGGCAGTGGCCGGACCTGCTGCTGCTGTGGGCGCCGCGGCATCCGGAGCGCTTCGCCAAGGTCGAGGCGCTGGCGCGCGACCAGGGCTGGCGCGTGGCCACGCGCCGCCAGCAGCAGTGGCCGGGCGCCGACGATGCGGTATTCGTGATCGACACGCTGGGCGAGCTGATGGGCTTCTACGCCTGCGCCCAGGTGGCCTTCGTCGGTGGCAGCCTGCAGCCGATCGGCGGGCACAATCTGCTGGAGCCGGCCGCGGTCGGTACGCCGTCGGTTACCGGTCCGCACCTGCACAACTTCTCCGAGATCTCGCGGCGCATGCGCGAAGCCGGCGCGGTGGCCATCTGCGAGGATGCCGGCGCCGTGTGCGCGGCGCTGCAGAGCCTGCTGGCCGACGCCGAGGCGCGCAAGCGCATGGCCGAGGCCGGCTGCGCGCTGGTCGCCAACGGCCGCGGCGCATTGCAGCGGACCCTGCAGCTGATCGCGCCGCATCTGCCGCCGTTGGCGGACGACGCGGGCGCGCAGGAGTAGCGCGCCGGCGCGTCGAGATGTACGCGCCTGGAGGAGCGCCTGCAGACGGGCAGAAGCCCCCTTGTGGGAGCGACTTCAGTCGCGACGCATGACACTCTGCGTTGGCACATTCCGTCCAGCCCACCGCGCACCGCGTCGGGACTGAAGTCCCTCCCACAGTGAGCTTCCGGATCATTGCGCCATTGCACAGGATGGCGTTCGCTGCGCCACATAGGATGGTTCGACGCAACATGGCGCATATCGCAGTGCGATGCGCACACGTGTAGGAGCGGCTTCAGCCGCGACGAGGCGTTATCGGTAGCGCTTCGTCGCGGCTGAAGCCGCTCCTACGAATGACATTCGTCGTTACTCGAGGTGCCCTTCAAGTTGCGACGCATGGCACTCGCCGCCCCTCTCATCCCACCGCGCACCGCGTCGGGACTGAAGTCCCTCCCACAGGGGAGCTTCCGCGAAGCCTTACCCAATACAAAAACGGCGGACCCGAAGGCCCGCCGTTCTGGCAGCAAGCGCGTGTGCGTGCGCTTACTGCGTGCTGTTGGCCGAGTTGAGCTTGGATTCGGCGCTCTGGGTCAGCAGCGCGTTGATCGACTGCACCTCGGCCACGTCCAGCGAGCCGAGCGCCTGGCTCAGCAGCAGGCGGTTCTGCAGGAAGTTGTAGCGCGCCTGCGCGTAGGCCAACTGCGCCTGGTACAGGGTGCGCTGGTTCTGCACCACGTCCAGCACGGTGCGGGTGCCCACTTCCAGGCCGACCTGCGAGGCGTCGAACGCGGCCTGCGCCGAGACCACCGCCAGGCGCCGCGCCTCGATCTCGCTGATCCCGGCCACCACCGTCTGGTAGGCGTTGCGGGTGTTGCGGTCGAGCGCGCGCTTCTGCAGTTCGTAGGTGTCCTGGGCGATGTCGCGTTGCGCCAGGGCCTGGCGCACGCCCGACTGGGTGGCGCCGCCGGCGAAGATCGGGATGTTCAAGGTCAGGCCGATGGTGTTGCTGTCGGCGCGCGGCGTGCTGCCGCTGCCGGAGACGCTGTCGCCCCAGTTCGCGTCGCGGCCGGCGCTGGCCGACAGGCTCAGCGTCGGCAGGTGCCCGGCGCGCGCCGCCGACACGCTGGCTTCGGCTGCCTGCACCTGGTACTGGTAGGAACGCAGCGACGGGTTCTTGTCCAGCGCCGAGGCGATCAGGCTGTCGATGTCGCCGCCGGTGGCCGGCAGCTGCGGGCGGAAGTCCTCCGGCAGGCCGCGCAGGTCGCGCACCGGCTGACCGGTGATCTCGGTCAAGGCCTGGTACAGGTCCTGCAGCGAGTTGCGCGCGGTGATCGTGTCGGCGCGGGCCTGGTCGTACTCGGCGCGCGCTTCGTGCACGTCGGTGATCGGCGCCAGGCCCACTTCCAGGCGCTTGTCGGCGTAGTCGAACTGCTTCTTGGCGGCGGCTTCGTTGGTCTCGGCGGCGACCAGCGATTCGATCGCCACCAGCACGTTGAAGTAGGCCGCCGAGGTGCGCACGATCAGGTCGTCGTTGGCCGAGTCCAGGGTGTAGTCGGCGGCCAGGCTGCGCGCCTTCTGCGCACGCAGGTTGGAGAACTGCGCGAAGTTGACCAGGGTCTGCTGGCCCTGCACGGCATAGCTGCGGCTCTTGCCGGTGCCGGCCAGTTCGCCGCCGCCGCGCTCGACTTCGCTATGGTTGCGCTGCAGCGACGCGCTGCCGTTGATCTGCGGCAGCAGGGCGGCGCGCGCCTGCACCTCGCCTTCCTTGTCGTACAGCCGGGTCGATTCCGCGGTGGCCAACTGCGGGTCGCTGTTGCGGGCCATTTCGTAGACTTGCAGCAGGTCCGTGGCGTTGGCAGCCAGCGGAGACAGCGCGGCGGCCAGCGCCAGGACGAGGGATCGGCGGATCATTGCGGCTTCCTTGATGGATCAGAATGTGAACTGGGGGACTGGCGCTGCGCCTCGCAGGTAGTACGCCAGGTCGGTTTCGAACAGCGATTCCGTGCGCGGCGCGCCGGCCTCGGCATGCACCAGCACCGCGTCCATGACCGGCGCGCGGCCGCGGATCGCGAACAGGCGACCGCCGGGGCGCAGCCAGGCCAGGAACTGGGCCGGGATCTCGGTGACCGCGGCGGTGACGCAGACCACGTCGAAGCGGCGCTCGCTGTTCCAGGCGAAGGCGTCGGCGGTCTCGATGCGAACGTTGCTGCCCAGGCCGGCGGCATCCAGGTTGGCGCGCGCAGCGGCGGCCAGGGCCGGTTCGATCTCCAGGCTGACCACTTCGCGGCCGAGCTCGCCCAGGCAGGCGCTGACGAAGCCGCTGCCGGTGCCGATCTCCAGCACGTCCTCGCCCGGCTGCAGGTCCAGGGCCTGCAGCATGCGGCCTTCGATGACCGGCTTCATCATGTACTGGCCGTGGCCCAGCGGAATTTCCAGGTCGGCGTAGGCCACGGCGCGGTGGGCCGGCGGCACGAAGGTCTCGCGCGGCAGCCGCGACAGCACGTCGAGCACGCGCAGGTCCAGCACGTCCCAGGGACGGACCTGCTGTTCCACCATCTTTTCGCGGGCTTGGGAGTAGTCGATCGTCATTTCGGGCATCCAACGCGGAGGGCCGGGCATTTTAGCCGGCACGGAGGCCGGGCGTATGCCGCAGCATCGCCGCCGGGCGCCCCGGCGCGCAGTGCCGGAAGTCATCGGGGTGGGCGGACGGCGCCGCGGCCGGGCTAGCGCGGCGCATAGGCGCGCAGGAAGAAGTCGATGCTGGCCTCGACATGGGCGCGGATCCGGTCCTGGCCGGCATCGCGGCACAGGCCGCACATCATCAGCGAGTACAGCTCGCCCTTGACCAGGCAGAAGAACTGCGAGGCGGCCAGGTTCAGGTCGGCGATGTCCAGTTCGCCGGCGGCGACGTGGGCCTGCAACAACGTCGCCAGGTCCTGCTGGGTGCGCTTGGGGCCGGCGTTCCAGAACATCTCGCGGACGTGGTCGTCGCCGGTGCCGGGGGTCAGCATCATGCGGTGGGTGGCCATCGCCGCCTCGCTGCTGATCATGGCGAAGAAGGCCAGGCCGATCTCCACCAGCTGCGTGCGCAGCGGCCCTTTCAGCGCGTGCCCGAACAGGTCGTCGGGCAGCAGCGCCTGGCATTGCGCGCGCACCGCCTCGGCGAACAGGGTTTCCTTGTCGCCGTAGTGGCTGTAGACGGTGAGCTTGGAGACGCCGGCGCGGGCGGCGATGCCGTCCATGCTGACGCCGCCGAAGCCCAGTTCGGTGAACATCTCCCGTGCCGCCTCCAGGATCGCGGCGCGTTTGCCCATGTCCTTGGGGCGGCCGGGCCCGGCGGGACGCGAGGAGGATTTGGCGGAGACGGCGGGCGATTTGCTGACCATGGCGGCAATACTAGACCAGTCGGTTCGATATTTATACTAGACCCATGGGTTCATTATTGTGACGGTGCGTCCGGCCGGCGTCGCGCAGGGGCCAGGCGTGCGCTCGGTGGCCTCGCGCGCCTGGCCTGGACGACTCCAAGCCGTCAGGAAGTCCCTGACATCGGCAGCGAACAGGCGGTGATAGATTAGTCAACTGCCCACAGGGGGTGCCGCGCGCCGTAGCCGGTGTGATTCGGAAAGGGATGGAACAGGGGGATCGGCGTCACGGTAGTCGCGACGGTGCGCATGCGCTGCGTCACCGCGTGGGTGTGATGTTGTGCCTGTTACTGGCGCTGTGTTGCGCCAGCACCGCCACGCGCGCCGCCGAGCCGGCCGCGCCGCTGACCGAGCGCACCGTGCTCGACCGCCCGGTGATCGCGCGCTGGACCATGGAAGAAGGGCTGCCGCACAACCTGGTGCACGCGCTGGCGCAGGACCGCGACGGCATGATCTGGGTCGGCACCTGGGAGGGCGTGGCGCGCTTCGACGGCCGCGCCTTCACCGTGTTCGATCGTCAAAACACTCCCGGCATGGAGCTGTCGGGGGTGTTCGCGCTGCTCGCCGAAGCCGATGGCGGCATGCTGGTCGGCACCGCCTACGACGGCGTGTTCCGCTACGCCGCCGGGCGCTGGGAGCATCTGGGCGATGCGCGCGCGCAGCGGCTGCGGGTCACCACGATGCTGCGCGATGCCGACGGCGGGTTGTGGGTGGGCAGCGAGGACGGCCTGTTCCGGATCGAGGCCGACGGGCGCCTGGTCGACGCCGGCGCTGCCGCGGGGCTGGGCAGGACCCGTATCGCCGCGCTGCTGCGTTACCGCGATGCGGTGTTGGTGGGCACCCCGCAGGGACTGTTCCGGCTGACCGCGCACGCCACGCGGGCGCAGCGCTGGGGCGCGGCGGCGATGCGCACGGCGTCGATCCGGCGCCTGACCCCCGACCGCCATGGCGGCCTGCTGGTGGCCAGCGACGAGGGCGTGTTCTGGCTCGGCGGCAACGGCGGCCTGCAATGGCTGCGGCGCGGCCAGCGCGTCGATGCGGCGCTGCAGGACCAGGACGGCCAGTTGTGGATGAGCCTGTCCAGCGGGCAACTGCTGCGGCGCGACTCCAACGGCGCCAGCGAGGAGGTGCTGTCGATCTCCGGCGTGGTCAGCCCGGCGCTGATCGAGGACCGCGAGGGCCTGGTGTGGGCCGGCAGCACCGACGGCCTGTTCCGTGTCGCCAAGGGCGACGCCGGCGGCCTGACCCGCCAGGACGGACTCGGCAGCGACTATGTGCGCGTGGTCCAGCAGAACGCCGACGGCACGATCTGGATCGGCCATGCCGCCGGCCTGGATCGCTGGCAGGGCGGCCGCATCCGCCCGCTGCGGCTGAGCGAGCGCCCGGGCCGCGATCCGTCGGTGCTGGCGTTGGCTGCGGCCCGCGACGGCGGCATGTGGGTGGGCACCTACGACCAGGGCGTGCTGCTGCTGGCGGCGGATGGCACGATCCGGCAACGCCTGGGCGTGGCTGCGGGCGTGCCGCGGAGCATGGTGCGCGCGCTGCTGGCCGATGCCGACGGCGGCCTGTGGATCGGCGGCAACGAAGGACTGCTGTATCGCAAGGGCGATCGCACGCGGACCTACGGCACCGCCGACGGCCTGCCCGGGCGGCAGGTACAGACGCTGTACCGCGATCACACCGGCGTGTTGTGGATCGGCACCAACCAGGGCATCGCCACGCTCGCGGCCGACGGCACGTTGCAGGCGCGGCCGAGCGGGCATGGCTTTCCGGCGCAGAACGCCTTCGACTTTCTCGAAGATGCCGACGGCACCCTGTGGGTCGCCAGCGACCGCGGCCTGCTGCGGCTGCGCGACGGGCAATGGCGCATCTACGACCACAGCGTCGGCTTGCCGCGCGACAAGCTGTTCCGGCTGCTCGACGACGGCAACGGCAACCTGTGGGCGAACAGTAATCGCGGCGTGCTGCGCATCGCGCGCGCGCGCCTGGCGGAACTGGACGCCGGCCAGCGCAGCACGCTGGCGGTGGACGTGGTCGACCGCAGCGACGGCATGCCCGGCGGCCAGGGCAACGGCAGCAGCGCGCCGGCCGGCTGGCGCAGCCGCGACGGGGTGCTGTTGATCCCCACTTCGGCCGGGCTGGCGCTGATCGATCCGGCGCTGCCGAGCCGGCGCAATGTGCGTGCGCCGCCGCTGGTGATCTCCCGTGTGCAGGTGGATGGTGTGGCGCAGCCGCTGCGCGGCGATTATCGCCTGCCCGGCGGCGTCGCCCGGCTCGCGATCGGCTATGCCGGGCTGAGCTTCCGCTCGCCGGACAAGGTGCGCTACCGCTACCGCCTGCAGGGATTCGATCGGCAGTGGGTCGACGCCGGCAGCAGCGAGGAAGCGGTCTACACCAACCTGCCTTCGGGCAGTTACCGCCTGGACGTGCAGGCGATGAGCAGCCCGCTGGACTGGTCGCGCAGCGAACGCATCGGCAGCGCCTCGCTGCGCCTGCAACTGGTGCCGCCGTTCTGGGAACGCTGGCCGTTCGTGATGCTGGTGGCGCTGTGCGTGACCGGCCTGCTCCTGTGGTGGTACCGCGGCCGCAGCTATCGCTACCGGCGCCGCCAGCGCCGGCTCAACACCATCATCGCCGAGCGCACCCACGAACTGAAGGCGAAGAATCTGGCGTTGAAGCTGGCCAACCTCGAACGCGAGGACCTGGTGCGCAAGCTCGCCTACCAGGCCGGACACGACGCGCTCACCGGCCTGCCCAACCGGCGCACCGGCGATCCCTATCTCAACTCGGCGCTGGAGCGGGCGTTGGCCACGCGCTCGCCGTTGTGCGTGGCGCTGCTGGACATCGACCACTTCAAGAAGATCAACGACGCCTACGGCCACGAGATCGGCGACGAGGTACTGCGCCGGGTCGGCGAGGCACTGCGCGCCAGCCTCGGCGAGCAGGCCTTTGCCGCGCGCCACGGCGGCGAGGAGTTCCTGCTGGTGCTGCCGGGCCTGGATCAGGAACAGGCACGCGCGCGCCTGGACGCGCTGCGCGCGCACCTGGCCGAGCTGGTGCTGCACGACGACGACGGAAGCGCGGTGTGCTTCACCGCCAGCATCGGCTTCGCCTGCCTGTCGCCGACCCTGCGCACCCGCCGCGACCTGCTGGTGCAGGCCGACAAGCGCCTGTACCAGGCCAAGCGCGAGGGGCGCGATCGGGTGATCGGCTAGGTCGCTGCAGCGGCACAGACGCCGCACGTCGTCCGCGCGTTGTGCCGCTGCGGCAACGAGCAGACGCGGCGGTCGGCCATGCGACTGCGCAGACCTGCGTGTGGAGTGAAGGCGCAGGCGCCAAGCAGGCGCGGCGAACAGAGGGGCATTCCGCACCCGCCGCATCGTTGCGGCGGGCAGGAGGTGGTCGGCGCCGGTGCTCCGCCGCGGATCAGCCTTGCAGGTGCTGCAACACCGCCTGGGTAGCGGCCTCGGTGGAGATGCCCTGGCCGGGCGCGGCGAGATCGGCGGTGAACGCCTTTGCGTCGAGTGCGGCATTGACGGCCTGCTCGATCGCCGCCGCTTCGGCTTCCAGGCCCAGCGAGTGACGCAGCAGCAGCGCCGCGCTGAGGATGGTCGCGTAGGGATTGGCGATGCCCTTGCCGGCGATGTCCGGCGCCGAGCCGTGGATGGGCTCGTACAGGCCGATGCGGCCTTCGCCCAGCGAGGCCGACGGCAGCAGCCCCAGCGAGCCGGCCAGCATCGACGCTTCGTCGGTGAGGATGTCGCCGAACATGTTCTCGGTGACGATCACGTCGTACTCGCGCGGCTTGGCCAGCAGGTGCATGGCCATCGAATCGACCAGTTGGTGTTCCAGGCGCACGTCCGGGAATTCCTCGCGGCCGATCCGCGCGGCGACGTCGCGCCACAGCCGCGAGGTCTCCAGCACGTTGGCCTTGTCCACCGAGACGACGTGGTTGCGGCGCTGCTGGGCCAGCCGGAACGCGCTGCGCAGCACCCGCTCGATCTCCGCGACGGTGTAGCGGCACAGGTCGCTGGCGTCGCTGGGGCTGCGGGTCTTGTCGCCGAAATAGATGCCGCCGGTCAGTTCGCGCACCACCACGATGTCCACGCCCTGCAGCAGGTGCGGCTTGATCGGCGATGCGTCCAGCGCCGCCGGATGCGGCTTGACCGGACGCAGGTTGGCGAACAGGCCCAGGCCGCGGCGGATCGCCAGCAGGCCCTGCTCGGGGCGCACCTTGGCGTTGGGATCGGACCACTTCGGCCCGCCGACCGCGCCCAGCAGCACCGCGTCGGCGCCCTGGCAGGCGGTCAGCGTGGCTGCCGGCAGCGGTTCGCCGTGGCGGTCGATGGCGATGCCGCCGATGTCGTGTTCGTGGAACTGGAAGTCGTGGCCGTGGCGCGCAGCGACGGCGCGCAGCACCGCGACCGCGGCGGCGGCGACTTCCGGACCGATGCCGTCGCCGGGCAGGACGACGATGTCAGCGTGCATGGGTGGCCTCGTAGCGTTCGATGTCGGGTTGACGCAGCAACAGATAGCCCATCTCGTCCACGCCCTCGAGCAGGCAGGTCTGCGAGAACGCATCGAGCGGGAAGGCGTAGACGCGGCCGTCGGGCGTGCGCAGCTCGCGCGCGGCCACGTCCACGGTCAATTCGTCGTCCGGCCGCTGCATCAGCGTCTGCACGTCGTCCTCGGCCAGCACGATCGGCACCAGGCCGTTCTTGAGGCTGTTGTTGCGGAAGATGTCGGCGATCTCGCTGCTGACGATGGCGCGCAGGCCCAGGTCGGTCAGCGCCCACGGCGCGTGCTCGCGCGAGGAGCCGCAGCCGAAGTTGCGCCCGGCCAGCAGGATCTGGCGGCCGGCGTTGTGCGCCTGGTTGAAGGCGAACTCCGGGTTCGGCGTGCCGTCGGCCTGCCAGCGCCAGTCGTTGAAGGCGTGGCGGCCGAGGCCGGCGCGTTCGGTGGTGGACAGGAACCGCGCCGGGATGATCTGGTCGGTGTCGATGTTGGTCTGGCGCAGCACCACGCTGCGCGAGGTGAGGGTGGCGAAGCCGGCCATCACGGGGTCTCCTGGGAAGCGACGGAGTCGGGGGCGGGCGCCGCCGCGGCGTCGGCCGCCGGCGGCAGTGCCGCGGGGGGCGCGTGCGGCGGCAGCAGCGGCTTGTGGCGGTGCGCGAAGGCGCGGGTGGTGGCGGCGATGAAGGTCAGGGTGGCGGCGAACGCGCCGATGTGCGAGGTCATGCCGCGCTCTCCACCGCGCCGGCGAACAGCGCGCGCGGATCGCTGACCTGGCCGTTCACTGCGGCCCAGGCTGCGGTCAGCGGCGAGGCGAGCAGGGTGCGCGAGCCCGGGCCCTGGCGGCCCTCGAAGTTGCGGTTGCTGGTGCTCACCGCCAGTTGCCCCGGTGCCACCAGGTCGCCATTCATGGCGATGCACATCGAGCAGCCGGACTCGCGCCATTCCGCACCGGCCGCGCGCACCACTTCATGGATGCCCTCGGCCTCGGCCTGGCGCTTGACGATCTCCGAGCCCGGCACCACCAGCATGCGCACGTGCGGCGCCACCTTGCGGCCGCGCAGCACCTGCGCCACGGCGCGCATGTCGCTGAGCCGGCCGTTGGTGCAGGAACCGACGAACACCACGTCCACCGGCGTGCCGATCAGCGCGTGCCCGGCTTCCAGGTGCATGTAGTTCAGGCCCTTCTGCGCCGCCGGATCCTGCGCGGCCGGGATCGGCACGTCCACCGCGATCGCGGTGCCGGGGTGGGTGCCCCAGGTCAGGGTCGGGCGGATGTCGCGCGCGTCGATGCGCACCTCGGCGTCGAAGCGCGCGTCGGGATCGCTGCGCAGCTGCGACCAGCGCTGCACGGCGGCGTCGAAGTCGGCCCCCTTGGGCCCGCGCGGGGTCTTGGCGACCCAGTCGAAGGTGACCTGGTCCGGCGCGACCATGCCGGCGCGCGCGCCGGCCTCGATCGACATGTTGCACAGGGTCATGCGCTGTTCCATGTCCATCGCTTCGATGGTCGAACCGCGGTACTCCAGCACGTGACCGGTGCCGCCGTTGACCCCGATCACGCCGATGATGTGCAGGATCACGTCCTTGGCGCCGACGCCCGGCGCCAGCGGCCCGTCGACGGTGATCGCCATGGTCCTGGCCTTGCGCTGCAGCAGGCACTGCGTGGCCAGCACGTGGCCGACCTCGCTGGTGCCGATGCCGAACGCCAGCGCGCCGAACGCGCCATGCGTGGAGGTGTGGCTGTCGCCGCAGACGATGGTCATGCCGGGCTGGGTGAAGCCCTGCTCCGGCGCGATCACGTGGACGATGCCGCGGTTGTCCGAGCCCATGTCGAACAGTTCGATGCCGTAGTCGGCGCAGTTGCGCGCGAGCATGTCCACCTGCGCCTCGGAGGCCGGGGTGTAGTACGGCAGCTTGCCGTCGGCGCCGCGCGGCAGGGTCGGCGTGGAGTGGTCCATCGTCGCCTTGGTGCGGTCCGGCCGGCGCGGTTTCAGGCCGCGCGCCTTGAGCTCGGTGAACGCCTGCGGCGAGGTCACTTCGTGGATCAGGTGCAGGTCGATGTACAGCACCGCCGGGGCGGCGGCGCTTTCGGGGACGACGACGTGCGCGTCCCACAGCTTGTCGTACAGGGTGCGGGGAGTGGCGGACATTGCGGAACTACCTGGCAGGAAAGCTGGGCGGGGAAGGGGAGCGAAGGCGAGCGTGCACGACGACGATGACCGCGGCGTGGCGGCTCAGGCCAGTGCGTCGGCGGCGCCGACCGGCGCGCCCTGGCGCTGGCGCAGCACGCGGTTGGCCACGTCCAGCCAGGCCAGCGCGCTGGCCTCGATGATGTCGCGGCTGGTGCCGGTGCCGTCGTATTCGATGTCGCCGTGGCGCACGCTGAGATTGGCCTCGCCGCGCGCGTCGGCGCCGATGCCGACGCTGTGCACCTGGTAGCTGTCCAGCACCAGTTGCACGCCGGTGGCGGCCGACAGCGCGGCGAACAGCGCGTCCACCGGGCCGTCGCCCTCGGCGCGCTCGCTGACCCGCTGGCCGTCCGGATCGGACAGTTCGACCTGCGCGCTGGCGCGCTGGCCGCGATCGCTGACGGTCATCGACGACAGCCGGTAGCCCTGGCTCTCCGGTGCGTCCTGCATCATCGCCTGCAGGTCGGCGTCGTTGACCACGCGCTGCTGTTCGCACAGCGCCTTGAAGGCGTCGAAGGCGATGTTCAGTTCGGCCTCGTCCAGCACGTAGCCCAGCGCGCGCAGGCGCTGCTCGACCGCGGCGCGGCCGCTGTGGCGGCCCAGCACCATCTGCGAGGACTCCCAGCCCACGTCTTCCGGGCGCATGATCTCGTAGGTGCCGCGGTGACGCAGCATGCCGTGCTGGTGGATGCCCGATTCGTGGGCGAAGGCGTTGCCGCCGACGATCGCCTTGTTGCGCTGTACCGGCATGCCGACCAGGCGCTGCAGCAACTGCGAGGTGGCGACGATGCGCGGCGTGTTGATCGCGGTGTCCAGTTCGTAGAACGCGTTGCGCACCTTCAGTGCCATGGCGATCTCTTCCAGCGCGCAGTTGCCGGCGCGCTCGCCGACGCCGTTGATGGTGCATTCCACCTGCCGTGCGCCGCCTTCCACCGCGGCCAGCGAGTTGGCCACGGCCAGGCCCAGGTCGTTGTGGCAGTGCGCGCTGAACACCACCCGGTCGGCGCCGGGGACGCTGGCGATGATCCGAGAGAACATGCCGCGGATCTCTTCCGGGGTGGTGAAGCCGACCGTGTCGGGCAGGTTGATGGTGGTGGCGCCGGCAGCGATCGCCACGCTGGCGACCTCGGCCAGGAAATCCTCCTCGGTGCGGGTGGCGTCCTCGGCCGAGAACTCCACGTCGTCCACGTACTGGCGCGCCAGCGACACGTGCTTGCGCACGGACTCCAGCACCTGCTCGCGGCTCATCCGCAGCTTGTGCTCGCGGTGCAGCGGGCTGGTCGACAGGAACACGTGCAGGCGCGGATTGGCCGCCGCTTCCAGCGCCCGGGCCGAGGTCTCGATGTCGGCGGTCAGGCAACGCGACAGCACCGCCAGGGTCGGCGTGCGCAGCTCGCGGCCGATCAATGCCATCGCCTCGCGGTCGGACTGCGAGCTGGCCGGGAAGCCGGTCTCGATGATGTCCACGCCCAGCTCGGCCAGGGCGCGCGCCATCACCAGCTTCTGCGGCGGGGTCATGCTGCAGCCGGGGGATTGCTCGCCGTCGCGCAGGGTGGTGTCGAAAATGCGGATGCGGGGGGTCTGGGAAGAAACGGAAGTGTTCACCAGATGGGTTCCTCTACGGCGGCGGTGGCTTGCGGATGGGGATGCGTGGGCGAGATGGTGCGGGCAGGAGCGGGTGGGGCGGGACGTTGGCTGCGAAGTCGCTCGGCGCTGCGGCGGCGCGGCTTGCGCGGCGGGCGCGGGCGCACCTCCGACAGCAGCGTCGCCAGCACGCCGGCGTCGATGTTGCCGCCGGACACCACCGCGCACTTGCGCTTGCCGGCGACGCGGCGCCCGGCCGCCAGGGCCAGCGCGCCGGCGCCCTCGGCGATGACGTGCTCCTCCAGCGCCAGGCGGACCAGCGTTTCGCGCAGTTCCGCCTCGCGCACGATCACCACGTCGTCGAGCAGGCTGGCGCACAGCCGGCGGGTGATGAACCCGGGGATTTTAACCTTGACGCCGTCGGCCAGGGTGGGCACCGGATCCACGGCGCGGACGTCGCCGCGGATCGCCCGCGCCATCGAATCCACGCCCTCGACCTGGGCGCCGACCACGCGCACGCCCTGCGAGCGCAGCGCCAGGGCCACGCCGGAGGCCAGGCCGCCGCCGCCGATCGGCACGATCACCACGTCCGGGGCGTGCGCGGCCAGCTCGATGCCGACGGTGCCCTGGCCGGCGATCACGTCCGGGTCGTCGAAGGCGGACAGGAAGCGGTAGCCGTTCTGCTCGGCCAGGTCTCGGGCGAAGGCGAAGGCCTCGTCGTAGCTGTTGCCGTGCTGGCGCACGGTGGCGCCCCAGTGGGCGACGCCGGCGATCTTGGTCTGCGGCGCGCCGTGCGGCATCACCGTGATCGCCTGCACGCCCAGGCGGTGCGCGGCCCAGGCCACGCCCTGCGCATGGTTGCCGGCGGAGGCGCAGATCACCGCCCGCTCGTCGCCGCGTTCCAGCCCGGCCAGCAGCGCGTTGAGCGCGCCGCGGACCTTGTAGGAGCCGGTGCGCTGCAGGTTTTCCAGCTTCAGCCAGACGCCGAAGCGCTCGGCGTAATGCACCGGCGTCGGCGAGAGATAGCGGCGCAGCCGCGCCTGCGCGGCCAGGACGTCGGCTACGCTGACGGCGACGTGGCCTACATCCGGCTCCTGCGCAGGGCGACCGGCGTCAGACATGGTGAAGCCGGGATTGGGGATTCGGGATTGGGGATTCGCAGCGGAAACCCCGGGTGCAGGCGAGAAGAAGCGACCTCCGTTGAAGAAGATGCCTCCGCATGGCAGCGCGGCGCTGGCGCGGCAGGACCGCCATGCACGTCGGCACGTCGGGGTGCGCGCCCAATCCCGAATCCCGACTCCCGAATCCCGGCGCCATCACGCTACGCCATCCAGCGCGGTCACGCGCACCGATTCGCAGTCGTAGACCTTTTCCATCTGCAGGCGCAGGGTCTCGCCGGGACGGTTGCCGTCCACGACCATTTGCAGGTGCCAGCGGCCGGCGTCCTCGGCCACCGGCGCGCCGCTGATCGAGATCGGCGCGAAACCGCGGCGTTCGGCCATGCCGATCGCGCGCAGCAGTGCGCCGTCGATCGGTTTCAGCACCAGGTCAAGCTGGTAACGCATGTGTCGTCTCCTGGCGCTGGGCAGCGGGATTGCTTTCCAGCATGGTGCTGTTGGCGGTGTTCGGCGGCACCAGCGGCCACACGTTGGCGCGGGCGTCGATGGCCACGTGCAGCAGCGCCGGGCCCGGCTGCGCCAGCAGTTCCGCCAGCGCGTCCTCGACCTGGCCGCGCGCGGTGATGCGCTTGGCCGGGATGCCGAACACCTGCGCCAGCGCGGCGAAATCCGGGTTGTCGGACAGGTCGATCTCGCTGTAGCGCTCGGCGAAGAACAGTTCCTGCCACTGCCTCACCATGCCCAGCGAACTGTTGTCCAGCAGCACGATCTTCACCGGCAGCTTGCAGCGGGCGATGGTCACCAGCTCCTGCACGTTCATCATGAAGCTGCCGTCGCCGCTGACCAGCACCACCGTGCGGTCCGGGCAGGCGAACTGCGCGCCCATCGCCGCCGGCAGGCCGAAGCCCATGGTGCCCAGCGCGCCGCTGGTCAGGTGGTTGCGCGGGTGGTTGAAGCGGCAGTGCTGGGCGACCCACATCTGGTGCTGGCCGACGTCGCAGGCGATCACCGTGTCGGCCGGGGCCAGTTCGCTCAGCCGCTTCAGCAGGCCGGGTGCGTAGATGTCCTGCCCGGGCGCGTCGTAGCGCGCGCCGAACTTCTCGCGATGGCCGACGCAGCGCGCGTGCCAGGCCTCGCAGGTGCTGGTCGCCGCGGCCAGCGCGCGCAGCGCCTGCGCCACGTCGCCGGGCACGGCGATGTCGGCCTGGCGCAGCTTGGAGATCTCGCAGGCGTCGGCGTCCAGGTGGATGACCCGCGCGAACGGTGCGAACTCGGCCAGCTTGCCGGTGGCGCGGTCGTCGAAGCGGGCGCCGACCACGATCAGCAGGTCCGACTCCTGCACCGCCATGTTGGCGGCGCGGGTGCCGTGCATGCCGAGCATGCCCAGGTAATGCGGATGTGCATGCGGCAGTGCGCCCAGGCCGCGCAGGGTCAGCACGGTGGGGATGCGGGTGGCCTCGACGAAGTGGCGGAACGCGTCCACCGCATCGCCCAGGGCGATGCCGCCGCCGCCGTAGATCACCGGCTTCTCGGCGCCGGCGATCGCCGCCAGCGCCTCGGCCAGCACCGCGTCCTGCGGCGCCGGCGGGGTCGGCACCGCGGCCGGCACGTGCGCGGGCAGATGCGAGGCATCGGCCAGCTGCACGTCCTTGGGCAGGTCGATCAGCACCGGGCCCGGACGGCCTTCGCGGGCGATGCGGAACGCGTCGCGCAGCACCTGCGGCAGGTCGTCCACGTGCCGCACCAGGAAGCTGTGCTTGACGATCGGCAGGGTCAGCCCGAACACGTCCAGTTCCTGGAACGCGTCGGTGCCCAACAGCGGCGTGGCGACCTGCCCGGTCAGGCAGATCATCGGCACCGAGTCGAGCATCGCATCGGCGATGCCGGTGACCAGGTTGGACGCGCCCGGGCCGGACGTGGCGACGCACACTCCGACCCGTCCGCTGGCGCGGGCGTAGCCGTTGGCGGCCAGCGCCGCGCCCTGCTCGTGGCGGACCAGGATGTGCTTGAGCTGGCTGTCTACCAGCGCGTCGTAGAACGGCATGATGGTGCCGCCCGGATAGCCGAACAGCGTGTCCACGCCTTCGGCTTCCAGGGCCTGCGTCAGCCAGCGCGCGCCGTTGCGGGGCGTGCCGTGAGCGGAGGTGTTCATACGGTGGCGACCTTTCGGTGGAAGCGGGTGGGGGAGCCGCGGATTACGCGGCCTTGGTGCCGCCGGCGGCCGGCGCGGCAGCGGCGTCGCCGTTGAGCCACACCATCTTGGCGCGCAGCTGCTTGCCGACCGTTTCGATGGGGTGGTCCAGGTCGGCCTGCTTGAACTTCTTGTAGTTCGGCAGGCCGGCTTCGTATTCGGCCACCCAGTTCTTGGTGAAGGTGCCGTTCTGGATGTCGGTCAGCACGTCGCGCATGCGCTCCTTGGTCGCCGCGTCGATCACCCGCGGGCCGCTGACGTAGTCGCCGTACTGCGCGGTCTCGGAGACGAACTCGAGCATGCGGGTGATGCCGCCTTCGTAGAACAGGTCGACGATCAGCTTCAGTTCGTGCAGCACTTCGTAGTAGGCGATTTCCGGCTGGTAGCCGGCTTCCACCAGCACTTCGAAGCCGGCCTGCACCAGCGACGAGGCGCCGCCGCACAGCACGGCCTGCTCGCCGAACAGGTCGGTCTCGGTCTCTTCCTTGAAGGTGGTCTTGATCAGGTTGGCGCGCGCGCCGCCCAGGCCGGCGGCGTACTCCAGCGCGAACTGCTCGGCCTTGCCGCTCTTGTCCTGGTACACCGCCCAGATGCACGGCACGCCACGGCCGATCTCGTATTCACGACGCACCAGCGCGCCCGGGCCCTTCGGCGCGACCAGCACCACGTCCAGGTCGGCGCGCGGCTTGATCATGTCGAAGTGCACGTTCAGGCCGTGCGCGAACAGCAGGCACGCGCCCTGCTTCATGTTCGGCGCCAGTACCTCCTCGTACAGCTTCTTCTGCACCATGTCCGGGGTCAGCACCGCGACCAGGTCGGCGTCCTTGACCGCCTCGGCTGGACTCTTCACCACGAAGCCGTCGGCCTGCGCCTTGGCTTCGGTCGGGCCACCGGCACGCAGGCCGACGGTGACGTCGAAGCCGGACTCGCGCAGGTTCAGCGCGTGCGCGCGGCCCTGGCTGCCGTAACCGACGATGGCGATCTTGGTGGTGGGCTGGGCGGAACTGGTCATGGGGCGGATGTCCTTGAACGGTGTTGGAGTGGAGGGGGTTCTTGCATTTGCGGGTCACTGAAACGAAAAACCCCGCGCCGTTGCCGGTGCGGGGTCTGATCGAATCCTGGCTGCTTGTCGCTTACACGCCGGTTCGTCCCGCACTTGTGGGCGAGGTAATAAGCACGAGTACGAGGAGCGACGCGGCAGCGTCCGCGCGCAACGCGGCGGGCTGGCAGGTCGACTTCGGGCGGGTGTGGCGCTGCAACATGCAGCGAGATAACCATGGGCTTTGCGCGACTGTCAACTGTGTTGCGGGCCTGCACCGGCGAATATGCCGAAAGCCGCGCCAGCGCTGCATGGTTACGCATGAAACGGAGGCGGCGCAGGCGGCGAATATCGCCAATTGCGCGGAAATCCGGCCTCTGCCGATGACGCGATGTGCACGCGTGCGCGGCGGCATTGGCCGCACTCGGGTACGGTGGGCCTCCCCTGTTCCCCGGAGAGTCGCGCATGTCCGTTTCGCTTCCTTCCCTGGCGCGCCTGGCGCTCGCGCTGGCGCTGGCGACGTCGGTGCCGGCGCAGGCCGCCGACCGCATCACCGGCCAGCCGTTCGCGACCCGCTCGGAAGTGATCGCCCCGCACGCCATGGCCGCCACCTCGCAGCCGCTGGCCACGCAGATCGCGCTGGAGACGATGCGCGACGGCGGCTCGGCGGTGGACGCGGCGATCGCCGCCAACGCCGCGCTGGGACTGATGGAGCCGACCGGCAACGGCGTCGGCGGCGACCTGTTCGCCATCGTCTGGGATCCGAAGACGCACAAGCTCTACGGCTACAACGGCTCCGGGCGCTCGCCGAAGGCGCTGACCCTGGCCGAATTCCAGCGCCGCGGACTCAAGGAGATCCCGGCCACCGGCCCGCTGCCGGTGTCGGTGCCCGGTGCGGTCGATGGCTGGTTCGCGCTGCACGAGCGTTTCGGCCGCAGGACCATGGCGCAGAACCTGGCACCGGCGATTCGCTACGCCCGCGACGGCCATCCGGTGGCCGAGACCATCGCCTACTACTGGGACCGCTCGGTGCCGCGGCTGTCGCAGTACCCCGGCTTCAAGGAGCAGTTCACCATCGACGGCCACGCCCCCCGCAAGGGCGAGCTGTGGAAGAACCCGAACTTGGCCAACACCCTGCAGCAGATCGCCGACGGCGGCCGCGACGCGTTCTACAAGGGGCCGATCGCGCGCACCATCGATGCCTACTTCAAGGCCAACGGCGGCTTCCTGCGCTACGAGGACCTGGCCAGCCACCACGGCGAATGGGTCGAGCCGGTGTCCACCAACTACCGCGGCTACGACGTGTGGGAACTGCCGCCCAACAGTCAGGGCATCGCCGCGCTGCAGATGCTCAACATCCTGGAAGGCTACGATTTTTCCAAGATTCCGTTCGGCTCGGCCGAGCACGTGCACCTGTTCACCGAGGCCAAGAAGCTGGCCTTCGCCGACCGCGCGCGGTTCTATGCCGACCCGGCGTTCCAGCCGGCGCCGCTGGCGCGGCTGATCTCCAAGGACTACGCCGCACAGCGGCGCGCGCTGATCTCGATGGACCGCGCGCTCAAGGAAGTGCAGCCGGGCACGCCGAAGCAACTGGAGGAGGGCGACACCATCTACCTGACCGTGGCCGATGCCGACGGCATGATGGTGTCGCTGATCCAGTCCAACTACCGCGGCATGGGCAGCGGCATGGCGCCGCCGGGGCTGGGCTTCATCCTGCAGGACCGCGGCGAGATGTTCGTGCTGCAGAAGGACCACCCCAATGGCTACGCACCGGGCAAGCGGCCGTTCCAGACCATCATTCCCGCGTTCGTGACCAAGGACGGCAAGCCGTGGCTGAGCTTCGGGGTGATGGGCGGGGCGATGCAGCCGCAGGGCCATGTGCAGATCCTGATGAATCTGATCGATTTCCACATGAACCTGCAGGAGGCCGGCGACGCGCCGCGGATCCAGCACGACGGCTCCACCGAGCCGACCGGGCAGGCCACGGCGATGCGCGACGGCGGCGAGCTGAACCTGGAAACCGGCTTTGCCTACGACACCATCCGCGAACTGATGCGCAAGGGCCACCGGGTGATCTTCGCCGACGGCCCCTACGGCGGTTACCAGGCGATCGCGCGCGACCCGGACAGCGGCGTGTACTACGGCGCCTCGGAAAGCCGCAAGGACGGGCAGGCCGCCGGCTACTGAGGCCGGCTGGCCCGCCGCCGCAGGCGGCGCACTGCTGCGGCCGCCCGTGGTGGCTGGATCAGCGCGGCTTCGGCGCGTTCCCCGCCTCATCGCCGGTGGCGTCCTGCGCCGCCTGTTCGCGCGCGATCCAGGCCTCGATCATGTGCCGCGCGCGTTGCGCCTGGCGGCGTTGGCGGTTGGACTCGGCATCGAGCACGCGGTACAGCGACACGATCACCAACACCATCAGCAGCGCGAACGGCAGCGCGGCGATGGTGATCACGCCCTGCAGCGCGTCCAGGCCACCGGCCAGCAACAGCACCGCCGCGATCAGTGCCACCGCCACGCCCCACACCAGCTTGCGTGACAGCGGCGGGTCGCCGGCTTCGTCGGTGGACATGCTGGCCAGCACCAGCACCGCCGAATCGGCGGAGCTGACGAAGAAGATCATCAGCAACAGCAGCGCCACGCTCGACAGCAGCAGCGATCCGGGCAGGCTGTCGAACAGGGTGAACAGCACCGTTTCGTAGCCGTTGTGCAGTGCCTGCAGCATGTCGACGTGGCCGAACAGCTGCGACCACAGCGCGGTGCCGCCGAATACCGAGAACCACAGGAAACCAAGCAGGGTCGGCGCCAGCACCACGCCGACCACGAATTCGCGCACGCTGCGACCGCGCGAGACGCGGGCGATGAACGCGCCGACGAACGGCGCCCAGGCGATCCACCATGCCCAGTAGAAGATGGTCCAGTCGGCGACCCAACGGTCGCCGGAGAACGGCGACATGCGCAGGCTCATCGTCACCAGCTGGTTGAGGTAGGTGCCCAGCGTGGTGGTGAAGGTATCGAAGATGAAGCCGGTGGGGCCGAGCACCAGCACCGTCGCCAGCAACAGCGCCGCCAGCGCCAGGTTGATGTTGGACAGCCACTTGATGCCGCGTTCCACGCCGGTGCTGGTGGAGATCATGTACAGCACGAAGGCCACGCAGATCACCGTCATCTGCAATGGCAGTCCCGCGTGCACGCCGAACACGCGCTGTATGCCGGCGGCGATCTGGATGGTGCCGAAACCCAGCGTCGTCGCCACGCCGACCGCAGTGGCGACCACTGCGGCGATGTTCACGCTCTGCCCGATCCAGCCGCGATGATGGCGGCCGATGACCGGCTGCAGGATGTCGCTGATCAGGCCGCGACCATTGCGGTTGTACTGGAACCAGGCCATCGCCAGGCCGATCAGCGCATACACCGCCCACGGGTGCAGGCCCCAGTGGAAGAAGGCGTAGCGCATCGAGGCGCGGGCCGCCTGCATGCTTTCCGGCGCCAGCCCTTCCGGCGGCTTGAGGAAGTGCGAGATCGGCTCGGCCGCGCCCCAGAACACCAGGCCGATGCCCATGCCCGCGGCGAACAGCATCGACAGCCAACTGGCGCGGGAGAAGTCCGGTTCGGCGTCTTCGCCACCGATGCGCAGGTTGCCGAAGCGGCCGAACGCCAGGTACAGCAGGAAGGTCAGGGTGAGGAACACGATCAGCAGGTACAGCCAGCCGGCGCTGCGGATCACGTCCGTCAGCGCCGTCTGCACCACCGCATTGAAGGGGCCGGGGGCGACGCCGGCGATCAGGACCAGCAGCGCCACCAGGGCGATGGAAATGCGGAACACCATGGGGGGAGCGTCTCCAGTCGTGGATCAGAGGGGGCACCGGCTGTCGCGGTACGCATCCAGGGCAAGCGGGCAGGGAGGACGGCGCATCAGGCCGGCACCGGGCGTGCTGCGAATGTGGCCCGCGGCGTGGGTGCCAGCTCAACGCGAGGTGGCATCACGCCGGCCCCCAGACGCCCGATGTGGGGTCGGGTTGCGCCTTGCAATGGTCTGCATCTTCGCGAAGGCGGCGTCACGGCCGCGTCGTGATCGTGTCTGCCAGACACCCCGCCGGGATGGATGGCGATTCCGGTTGCGTTGGCCGCAACTGCGAGTGCAGGGTGGGAGCCGATACCATGGGTGCAGCACCGAGGGAGACGACGATGGCCTTGTTCTCACGCAGTCCGGAAGCCGATGCCGCGCCCGCTGCCGGCTTGCCCGATGCCCCGATCGCCTTGTTGCGGCTGGAGCAGGATGGCCGCGTCAGCGCCGCCAACCGCGCCGCCCTGGATTTGCTGGGGGTGACGGCGCAGAGCCTGCTCGGCGCCGCCAGCGAGGCGGTCTGGGGTCTGCCGCTGACCGCCCTGGTCGACGCCGAGGGCAGTTGGCAGGCGCCCGGTGCCGATCCCTCGCGCCGCGTGCGCTACCAGCGCGACCGCGATCGCGGCGGCCAGGGCTGGCTGCTGTCGCTGCCGCATCCGGAAACCGCGGCGCTGCTGCGCGATGTGGCGCTGCTGAGTGCCGGCCAGGCGCAGGGCGCCATCAGTCCAGCGCTGCAGGCGCTGGCGCAACGGGTCCACGAGGGCACGGCCGCGCAGGCGCTGTTGGATCGGGTCGGCGAGCGGCTGACCGGCTGCGATCTGGATCTGGGATTGCATACGCCGCTGTCGGTGGAGGACACCGAAGCGATGCCGGGGCGACGCCTGTCGGCTGGGTTCGGCAACCTGGCTGAGGCGATCCGCCAGGCGGTAGCGCTGTCGCTGCAGATCGCCGCCGACGTGCCGCACGTGGTCGCCGAGAACGATGAACTGGCGCGGCAGTCGCAGACCCAGCTGGAAGCGCTGCAGACGGTGCTCGCCACCACCCGGCAACTGTTGCAGGGCCTGCACGAGATGGATCGCGACCTGCGCGCGGTGATCGCGGTGGCGGCCAGCGCCGACGACAGCGCCCGCCAGGGCGTGGAGGCGGCGCGCACGCTCGGCCAGGCGATGCAGGAGGTGGCGCGACGTTCGGCGCGCGCCAACCAGGTCATCGAGGTGATCGATGCGGTCGCGTTCCAGACCAATATCCTCTCGATCAACGCCAGCATCGAGGCGGTACACGCCGGCCCGGCCGGGCGCGGCTTCGCGGTGGTCGCCACCGAAATCCGGCAGCTGGCCGAACGCGCCGCCACCGCGGCGCGCGACGTGCGCGGTATCATCGGCGAGACCGGTGCGGCCCTGCAGGACAGCGCGGCCTCGGCGCAGCGCACCGAACAGGTATTGGGCGGCATCGGCGAACTGCTCGGCCGCGCCAGCGCGGCGATGGACGCGGTGGCTGGCCGCATCGCCACCCAGAGCGGGGAGATCGGCGGCATCGACCGCGCCGTCGAGCACGTGGTCGGGCTCAGCCGCAGTAATCTTGAGCACGCCGCGCGCGTGGTGCAACGCAGCGCCGACCTGGCGGCCGGCAGCGACACCCTGCACGACTGCGTGAACCTGTTCCGCTTGCCCGCCGATCCGATGCGGCAGCCGCGGCATGCGCGGGTGCGCGATCTGGCCAAGGCAGCCGCGACCAGCATCGGCCTGGCGTTCGAGGCCGCGCTCGCGCGCGGGCGCATTGCCGAGGACGCGCTGTTCGCCACCGACTACGTCCCGATCCCGGGCATCGACCCGCCCAAGTACCGCACCGCCTTCGACGCGTTGTGCGACGAGCTGTTGCCGCCGCTGCAGGAGCCGCTGCTGGCCGCGCATCCGTGGATCGTGTTCGCGATCTGCGCGAACGTCGACGGCTACGTGCCGACCCACAACCTGCGCTTCAGCCAGCCGCTGAGCGGCGACCGCGCACGCGATCTGGTCGGCAACCGCACCAAGCGTATCTTCAGCGACCGGGTCGGCCGCAATGTCGGCCGTCACACCGAACCGTACCTGCTGCAGGTGTACCGACGCGATACCGGGCAGATCCTGTTCGACCTGTCGGTGCCCGTGCAGGTGCGCGGACGCCACTGGGGCGGCTTGCGCGTGGCCTACGTGCTCGAGTGAGCGAGCGCGGCACGCGGGCAAAAAAATGCCGTCGACAGTGCCGACGGCGATGAGGGAGAGAGCTCTGATTCTTGTGCGTCCAGGCTAGGCCGGTCACGTGGTCGCGGTGTGTCGCCGGCGGCGCGGCGTGTGGCGGCGTCGCCACATGCGCACGGCGGCTGTGCCGGCGTTCAGCCGCGTCGGTTGGCGGCCAGCGGCGGAAACGGGTCTAATAGCCGCAGAAGCGGGGGTACCGTTGGCGCAGGCTGCGGTTGAGACAGTCCCTTCGAACCTGATCCGGTTGATACCGGCGTAGGGAAGCTTCGCAAGTCCGCCGCGGGCGCCTGTGCGTCCGTGGCGGGCCCGCGCCGCCGCTTCGTCCGAGATGCGAGTCCGCTCGCACCCGTCCCGCCTTTGCCGCGGGTCACTTGAACCAGGACGAACGCCGATGAACGCCGTACCCAATCCGCTGCAGCAGCAGACCGATACCTTGTCCGCGGCGGTGACCCGCCCGATCCCCGGCTCGCGCAAGATCTTCGTGCAGGGCGCGCGCGCCGACCTGCAGGTGCCGATGCGCGAGATCGCGCTGACCCGCACGCCCACCGTGTTCGGCGGCGAGGAGAACGCGCCGATCACCGTCTACGACACCTCCGGGCCGTACACCGATCCGCAGGCACGCATCGATCTCGGTGCCGGCCTGGCGCCGCTGCGCGCCGCCTGGATCGCCGAACGCGGCGACAGCGTGGCGCTGGCCGGGCTCAGTTCGCAGTTCGGCCGTTCGCGCGAGGACGACGCACGCCTGCAGGCGGTGCGCTTTCCGGCGCGGCGCCTGCCGCGGCGTGCCCGCGATGGCGCCAACGTCACCCAGATGCATTACGCGCGGCGTGGCATCGTCACGCCGGAGATGGAGTTCGTGGCGATCCGCGAGAACCAGCGGCTGCAGGAGCTGCGCGATGCGCAACTGCGCGCGCAGCATCCCGGCGAGGCCTTCGGCGCCGCGATTCCGTCCGTGATCACGCCGGAGTTCGTGCGCGACGAGATTGCCCGCGGCCGCGCCATCCTGCCGTGCAACATCAACCATCCCGAAAGCGAGCCAATGATCATCGGCCGCAACTTCCTCACCAAGATCAATGCCAACATCGGCAACAGCGCGGTCAGCTCCGGCATCGCCGAGGAAGTGGAGAAGCTGGTGTGGGCGATCCGCTGGGGCGGGGACACGGTGATGGACCTGTCCACCGGCAAGCACATCCACGAGACCCGCGAGTGGATCGTGCGCAACTCGCCGGTACCGATCGGCACCGTGCCGATCTACCAGGCGCTGGAGAAGGTGGACGGTCGCGCCGAGGAGCTGACCTGGGAGATCTTCCGCGACACCCTGATCGAGCAGGCCGAACAGGGCGTGGACTACTTCACCATCCATGCCGGCGTGCTGCTGCGCTACGTGCCGCTGACCGCCAAGCGCGTCACCGGCATCGTCTCGCGCGGCGGTTCGATTCTGGCCAAGTGGTGCCTGGCGCACCATCGCGAGAACTTCCTCTACACCCACTTCGAGGACATCTGCGAGATCATGAAGGCCTACGACGTGGCCTTCTCGTTGGGCGACGGGCTGCGCCCGGGCTGCATCGCCGACGCCAACGACGCCGCCCAGTTCGGCGAACTGGAGACGCTGGGCGAGTTGACCAGGATCGCCTGGAAGCACGACGTGCAGACCATGATCGAAGGTCCCGGTCACGTGCCGATGCACCTGATCAAGGAGAACATGGACAAGCAGTTGCGCGAGTGCGGGGAGGCGCCGTTCTACACGCTGGGGCCGCTGACCACCGACATCGCGCCGGGCTACGACCACATCACCTCGGCGATCGGCGCGGCGATGATCGGCTGGTTCGGCACCGCGATGCTGTGCTACGTCACGCCGAAGGAGCATCTGGGCCTGCCCAACCGCGCCGACGTGCGCGACGGCATCATGGCCTACAAGATCGCTGCGCACGCCGCGGATCTGGCCAAGGGCCACCCCGGCGCGCAGGTGCGCGACAACGCCCTGTCCAAGGCGCGCTTCGAGTTCCGTTGGGACGACCAGTTCCATCTGGGCCTGGATCCGGAGAAGGCGCGCGAGTTCCACGACGAGACCCTGCCCAAGGATGCGCACAAGCTGGCGCACTTCTGTTCCATGTGCGGACCGCATTTCTGTTCGATGAAGATCACCCAGGACGTGCGCGACTACGCCGCCGAGCATGGGGTCGATGCGGAAACGGCCTTGCAGGCCGGCATGGAGGAAAAGTCGGCGCAGTTCCTGGCGGCCGGCGCGCAGGTGTACCGCGCCGAGTGAGCGGATGGCGGTCGGCGCGCAGGGCGCCGACCGCCACTGCCGACGTGGAGTTAGCAGCGCGCGCGCTTGTGCGGTGCGATGCGGCACCTGCCGCCAAGGCGAACGCGACGCAGGTGCTGCCGGCGTGCGAGGCCATCACGACGGCGCCATGCGCACGCACGTCTATGATGCGCGTTGGGTCGCCACAGGGAATGTCTCATGCTGCGCTATGCGTTCGCGCTGCGTCGCCATCCGTCCGCGCTGTTGCTTGCGGTGCAACTGCTGGGCGTGCTGCTGTATCCCTGGATGGAGGACACCGCGGCCGGACGTGCGCTGTTCGGTGCCTTCGGCATCGTGGTACTGGCGCTGGCGCTGTGGGTGGTCAACCGCGGACCCTCGGCGCTATGGATCGCCTGTTGCCTGGCGCTGCCGTCGGTGGCGTTGTCGATCGCCGCTGCCCTGCTCGGCAATCCGGCGATGACCGCCTGGGCGCAACTGCTGGAAAGCCTGCTGTACTTCTATACCGCCGCCAGCCTGATCGCCTACATGCTGCAGGACCACGTGGTCACCCGCGACGAACTCTACGCGGCCGGCGCCACCTTCACGTTGCTGGCCTGGGCCTTCGCGTTCGTGTTCGCGGTGTGCCAGCAATGGCTGCCGGGCAGCTTCACCGCGGCCGTGGACCCGACCTCGCCGCGGACCTGGATGGAATTGCTGTACCTGAGCTTCAGCGTGCTCTCGGGCGTGGGCCTGAGCGACGTGGTGCCGGTGCAGCCGTTCGCGCGCGCGCTGGTGATGATCGAACAGTTCGCCGGCGTGATGTACATCGCCTTGGTGGTGTCGCGGCTGATTGGGCTCAGCGTGACGCGCAACATGAAAGTGTGAGGCGCTCTCAAAAAAAAGCGCGCCAGAAGACGCGCAATCATGAAGCGATTATGTGAGTTTCGTCGGCGGAGAGAGGGCCTGAATGCGTCGTCGCGGTTGGCGGCGGCGACGACTAGAGTAGAATCAGGTGACATGCAGCGCTTGGCGGCATCCGCTGCCTCGCTTTGCCGAGTTTGCTCGTTGGCTCCTGCTGCGGGGCCACACGCGGTTGCGTCGCCGCCGCATCTGCGACACTTCCGTCACGGCGTTTTCTTCGTTGTCCAACATGTCTTTTTCATCGTCCGCCACACCGACGCTTCCGCAGCGGATGCAGGTTGGCGAGTGCCTGGTACTGCTGTCCTTGCGGGAAGTGCACGCGCCGCGCGCGCGCCGGCCGCAACGGCTCACGCCCAAGGCGATGGGCGTGCTGCGGGTGTTGCTGGCGCAACCGGGCCAAGTGGTGGAACGCGAGGCATTGCTGGCGCAGGTCTGGCCGGACACGCAGCCGACCAACGACGTGGTGACCCAAGCCATCACCCAGTTGCGCAAGGCCTTTGCGGCCGGCGTGCGCGGCGAGGCGCCGGTGTACATCGAGACCCTGGCCAAGACCGGCTACCGCCTGGTGGCGCCGGTGCAGGCCTTGCCCGATGTCGAGGCCGAGGCGGGCGCGGCGTCGGCCTCATCCGTCGAAACGGACGCGGCAGCGGAGACGACCGCCATCGTCGCCCCGGCCGGCGTCACGGCGGCGCGGCGGCGTCCGCCGTCGTGGCTGGCCGCTGCCGCCGGTGCGGCCGCCATGCTGGTCCTGGCGCTGGCCTGCTGGTGGTGGTTCGCGCGCGATCCGGCCGCGCCCGCCGACAGCGCCGAACAGGAGCGTGTGCTGGGCAGCCCCAAGCGGCCTTATCGGCTGATCACCGCGCTGTCCGGGTTCAAGCTGGAGCCGGCGCTGTCTCCGGACGGCGCGCAGGTGGCCTATGCCGCACGCACCACCGGCAGCGACGGCACGCAATTGTTGGTGCAGCCGACCAGCGGTGCCGCCGGCAGTACCGCCCCGCGCTCGCTGGGTGTCCCCGCCCGAGGCGAGTCCGACCGCCTGCCGGCCTGGTCGCCGGACGGCACGCGCATCGCGTTCGTCCGGCTCGGTGCGGAGCGGCAGTGCCGGATCATGCTGGTGCAGGTGGATGGGCACGCGCCCGCGCGCGAGGTCGCGCGCTGCGACGACAGCGAATTGCTCAGCTTCGACTGGACGCCGGACGGCCGTGGCCTGGTGTTCGGCAGCATGAGCGGGCGACTGGCGGCGCGTGGCATCCGCGTGCTGGATCTGGGCAGCGGGCGCTGGACGGCGTTGGACTATCCGGTCGCCGTCGGCGATTTCGATTACGCACCGCGCTATTCGCCGGACGGCAAATGGATCGCCTTCGTGCGCAATCCGCAGATGGGCGGGCTGTGGCGGGTGCCGGCCGCCGGCGGCACCGCCGAGCCGCTGACCCATGAATTCGCCGAGATCCGCGGCTGGGACTGGGCGCGCGACGGGCAGGGCATCGTGTTCGGGCGCCGGGTCGATGGCGAGACCCGGCTGTACCGGCTGGACACCCAGACCCGGCGCCTGCGCGACCTCGGCCTGAGCGACGCGCAGGCGCCGCGGCTGGCCCGCGATGGCGGCAGCCTGGCGTTCGTGCACCGGCGTCCCCAATTCGCCTTGTACCGCATCCCGGCTGGCGCGGCGGACGCGCCGCGCGAGCGCCAACGGCTGTTCGCGTCCACCGGGCGCGATGGGCAGCCGAGCATTGCCCCCGACGGGCGCCAGCTCGCCTTCACTTCCGATCGCGACGGCAGCTATGCGCTGTGGTGGGGCGACGTGACCCAGCCGGCCTCGCTGCGGCTGATCGAGGGCGTGCGGCCGGAGACCCGGCAACCGCTGGCGTGGTCGGCCGACAGCCAGGCGCTGCTGGTCAGCGGCCGCGACGCGCAGGGCGGTTCGGCGATCTATGAGGTGCGGCCGCAGTCCGGCAGTGTGGCAGCGCTGCCGGTGCCGGCCGGCGAGCCGTTGCAGGCGCTGTATACCGCCGATCCCGGGCAGTTGCTGGTGCTGCTGGGCGAGAACGGGCGTACCCGCCTGCAGTTGTATGACCGGCGTGCGGTGCCCTGGCGGCCCTTGGCGACCTTGCCGGACGTGTCCCAGGTCCGCACCGATCCGGCCAATGGGCAGATCCTGTTCACCCGGCTCGCGCGCAGCGGCCTGTGGCGCGCCGACGCCAGCCTGGACCTGGCCAGCGTGCGGGCCGTGGACGCCAGCCTGCCGTCGTTGTGGCGCTACCGCAGCTGGGCGCTGGGCCCCGATGGCGCGGTGCATTACCTGTTCCAGACCGGCGAATGCGCCAGCCGGATGGCGCGGATCGACGGCGACCCTGACGTCAGCGTGTGCCTGGACCGCGATCATTTCAGTGCGATCAACGGTTTCAGCATCGACCCGCGCAGTGGCGACGCCTATGTGGCACTGGCGGTCGAGGACGGCAGTGAAATCGGTTTCATCCGCATGCACGAGCAGCCGGAATGGTTCTCGACGATCTCGCACAACTGGTTGATCAAAAAAGAGAAATAGGTTTCGTAAGTTGTTCGTAAGAGCATCGTGGCGATTTCGGACAAATATCGCCGAGCCTTCCTGACCTGCCGCCAGATTCGGCAAAGACTGCGCGCCGGTTTACGTCAAGCAGGTGCTCGGATGCGGCAATCTTTCCTGGTCGATCATGGACAACAACTGGTGCTGGACGCCGACGACGCGCCGGCGGGGCCCGCCTGTCTGGGCGCGGCGCGCCTGGCCAGCGTGCAGGCGTCGGGCAACGCCTTCACGGTCTGGCTGCAGTTGCGCGGCAGCGCCTGGATCGAGGCCAAGGAGGGGCGGTTCGTGCTGCGCCGCGGCCAGTGGCTGGCCTTCGAACGCGATTCGCGCCCGTTGCTGCAGACCGACCGCGATGGGCTGTGCATCGGCTTGAGCCTGGACGGCGAGGCGCTGAAGGCTTTGGGCCGGATGGCCGACGAGACCTTGTATGCGGGGCGCGGCGAGCTGTCCTTGCGCGAGACGCGCACCGCCCTGCGCCTGTGGCGGCAGGCGGCGGCGCGGCCCGGCGATGCGTTGGCGATGCGGCCGGTACTGCTGCACCTGGCTTCCATGCAGGGCGAGTTGTCGCGCCGCGTGCAACGCTGTCCCGGGCGCTCGCGGATGCGCAAGCGCCAGGTGTTCGGGCGCATGCAGCGCGCGCGGCTGTACCTGGACGGCCATCGCGACCGCGTGGTGCGGATCAGCGAACTGGCCGAGCTGACCAACTTCTCCGGTTGGTATCTGTCCAAGACGTTCCAGAGTCTGTACGAGGAAAGTCCGCAGGCGCTGTCGGCGCGCCTGCGCCTGGAGCGCGCGGCGGACCTGCTGCGCGACACCACGATGATGATCGGTGAGGTGGCCGCCGCCAGCGGATTCGACAACTGCTGCAGCTTCGCGCGGGCATTCCGCGCGCGCTTCGGTGTCTCCGCCTCGCAATATCGCCATGGCAGGGCGGTGCCGCCAGGATCGGCAAAGTCTGCGGGCGACAGCGGCAAAGCAGCCGCGCTCACCGGAACGTAACGTGCCCAGGGCGTCTTAACACGCCCCTAACGTTACCCTGGAGAGATTGATGAACCTTCGCACTTCCGCAGTGCGGCTGGGCTTGCTGCCCGCCAGCATCGCGATCGCGTTGACGCCGGCAATTGCCGGCGCGCAAGAAGCCGCCGCCTCGTCCACCACCACGCTGGACCGGATCGAAATCACCGGTTCGCGCATCCGCAGCGCCGACGTCGAAACCCAGCAGCCGATCCTGACCCTGGACCGCCAGGCGCTGGAGCGCCAGGGCTATACCTCGGTCGCCGACGTGCTGCAGAACCTGACCTCGGCCGGTACTCCGGCGATCTCGCGCGCCGACGCGCTGGCGTCCGGCGAAAACGTCGGCGGCTACTACGTCGACCTGCGCAACCTCGGCGCGCAGCGCACGCTGGTGCTGCTGAACGGCAAGCGCCTGGGTGCGACCACCTCTGGCCTGCAGGACCTGAGCCAAGTGCCGATGGCGGCGATCGAGCGCATCGAAGTGCTGAAGGACGGCGCCTCGTCGATCTACGGCTCCGACGCCATCGCCGGCGTGGTCAATGTCATCACCCGCAAGCGCTTCGACGGCGCCGAAGTCTCGGCCGAGTTAGGCCAGTTCGGCGAAGGCGACGGCAAGACCTCGCAGTACTCCTTCACCATCGGCACGCAGGGCGAGCGCGGTGGCGTGGCGCTGACCGCCGAGTACTCCAAGCAGGATCCGGTGTTCGCCAAGAACCGTTGGTTCAGTCGCGATGGCAGCCGTGGCCCGAACTCCACGCCGAGCGGCTGGAGCCCGATCAGCCAGAACGGCAGCTGGTGCAACCCGCTGACTGTTGATTGCTCGGATCCGGAAGCCGCGGTGTGGCAGACGCTGAACCAGGGCGGCAACCCGAACAACCCGGCTGACTACCATCCGCTGACCCCTGCCGAGTATTCCAACTCCAACCAGCAGATGATGGTGCAGACCGGCATCGAGCGTAAGTCGGTGTTCGCCAACGCGAACTACGATTTGACCGATTCCATCGTCTTCAACGCCGACGTGCTCTACAACGAGCGCACCACCGATCAGCAGATCGCCGGCTATCCGTACCAGTCCGCCGCGTTCGGCACGCCGCTGGCCGGCGACAGCGCGTTCAACCCGATCGGCCAGGACATCGACTTCCGCCGCCGCCTGTGGGAAGTGCCGCGCACCACCGAGAGCAAGCTGAAGACCACGCGCTTCGCGCCGACCATCAGTGGCTCCTTCGAGTTCGCCGACAAGACCTGGGACTGGGACGTCGGTGCGCTGTGGAACCGCAACGAGAGCACCAAGACCGGTCACGGCGACATGAGCCTGATCGCCTCGCGCCAGGCGCTGGGCTCGTCCTTCATCAACGCCAGCGGCGTCGCCCAGTGCGGCACCGCCGCCGCGCCGGTGCCGCTGAGCGCCTGCCGTCCGTGGAACCCGCTGCTGCCGTACGGCGTGGCAGGCCCGGGCTCGCTGGCCGATGCGGACACCCAGACCTTCCTGTTCCCGGATTTCACCGATACCGGCTTGACCAAGACCACCAGCTACACCGCCAACCTGAGCGGCACGCTGGCGACGCTGCCGGCGGGCGACCTCGGCATCGCGGTCGGCTACGAGCACCGCAAGGAAGAAGGCCGCTTCGCGCCGGACGCCTTCGCGCAGTCGGGTGAGAGCACCGGCCTGGGCGCCAAGACCACCGCCGGCAACTACGATCTGGATGAGTTCTACCTCGAGTTGAACGTGCCGATCCTGGCCGACATGGCATTCGCCAAGCAGCTGACCCTGAACCTGGCCAGCCGCTATTCGGATTACAGCAACTTCGGCGACACGGTGAACTCCAAGTTCGGCTTCACCTGGAAGCCGATCGACGAACTGCTGGTCCGCGGCACCTACGCCGAGGGCTTCCGCGCGCCGACCATCAGCGATCTCTACGGCGGCCTGAACAGCAGCTTCGAGTCGTACGTCGATCCGTGCGGCGTGGGCGCGCCGAACAGCGTCAACGGCAATGCGGCGTGTTCTGCGGCCGGTGTGCCGGTCGGCTACACCCAGGTGGGCCAGGGCTACGTGCCGTGTTCGACTCTTCCCTGCCAGACCCCGGACGAGTTCATCAGCGGCTCCAATCCGAACCTGCGTCCGGAAACCTCCACCAGCAAGACCGCCGGTCTGGTGTGGAGCCCGCGTTGGGTGCAGGGCCTGGACATCTCGCTGGATTGGTACCGCTACGAGATCAAGGACATGATCATCGCCGATAGCGTCGACCGCATCCTGCGCGACTGCTACGTGCTGGGCAATGCCGAGCGCTGCGCCGGCGTGACCCGTGCCGCCGACGGCCACATCTCGGCGATGACCTACGGCGTGGCCAACCTCGGCCAGATGGAGACCGAAGGCTACGATCTGGGCATCCGCTACCGTCTGCCGGAAATGGCGTTCGGCAAGATCATGATCGACTGGCAGACCAGCTACGTCAGCAAGTACGACGAAGCCGGCCAGAATCAGGCGGGTGACAACATCACGATCGGCCGCGTTGGCGAGCCGGGCATCTTCCGCGTGCGTTCCAACCTGGGCGTGAACTGGACGATGGGCGACTTCGGTGTGAACTACACCCTGCGCTACTACTCCGGCATGAAGGAAAGCTGCATCTCGCGTGCCGCGGACTACTGCGACGCGCCGGACCACTTCGCCAACGGCGAAGCCGATCCGCTGCGTCACACCGGCGCTAATACCTTCCACGACCTGCAGGTCAACTGGAAGGCGCCGTGGGACGCGACGATCGCCATCGGTGCGAACAACGTGTTCGATCACCGCGGTCCGCTGATGTACTCGGCCCCGGACAGCAGCTTCGCCTACTACGGCGGCTTCGACATCGGTCGCTACGTGTACATGAAGTACACCCAGCGCTTCTGATCCAGCTGTACTGCGTAAAACGAAGACGGGCCGCAAGGCCCGTCTTTTTTTGTGCCTCATATCGATTGGAGCGTGGCTGTGGGTTGTGCAAGCCCTGGAACCGTCAGCCCAGCCAATTGGTTGCGGCCGATGCGGCGGCGACGCAGCGAGAGGACTGTGGATCGCTGTATGCAAGGCGCCCCGGTTAGCATCGGGCGAAGGTGAGCGGCCGTGCCAGCATGCGCCGGGCATCCGCTGCCCTGCGGCAGAGGTTGATCTTAAGAAGGGGCACAAGAGCCGCCCCGGCATCCGTCGCCGGGCGCTCGTCGTAGGAGCGGCTCAGCCGCGACCTGGCATGGCGTAGGCGTGGCCGTTCGGGCGCCCATCGGCATGTCCTGTGGCGAGGGCAGCCACCGGCAGCCACAGCGGCACCATGCCGACGCGCCGTGATCCGGGAGCGCTCGGCGCAGTGGCGGAAACGATGTGACGCCGCCGCACGGCGCCTGTCGGGGGCGACGCACGCGGCAACGGGCCGCGTGCACCACGATGGGCTTACGCCGAAGTCAGACCCATCAGATTCTCGGCGTGCTCGCGCCAGGTCGGCAGCTTGTTGAGCATGCCGGTCTTGGCCAGGTACTCCTCGTCGATCTCCGAGCCGCTGGCCAGCGCCATCGCCACGTGCACCGCACCGGTGACCCAGAAGCTGCGGGTGCTGGAGCGCTGCGGCTGGCGATGGAAGGCTACCGCCTCGATGATCGGCATCGGCAGGCCCCACAGGCCGAGCAGGTAGGCACCGGCTTCGGCGTGGCCCGGCCGGACGTCGTCGGCGTCGGTGGGCGGCTCGCGCTCGTCGCGCACGCCCGGCAGCAGCAGGCCGATGTCGGCCAGCAGCGCCGCGGTCGACCCCAGCTCGACGCTGGAGGTCGGCAGCATCTTCGCGGCCAGCTTGGACGCCAGCAGCGAGCGCTGCTGCAGCGCGTTGCGCTCGGCGTTGGACAGCGCCTGCACCGAGAACACTTCGCTGGCCAGGACCAGGTCGCGCAGGGTGGCGGTGCCCAGGCGGGTCACGGCGGTGCGCAGGTCGGAAATGGTGCGGCCATTGGAGAAGAACGCCGAATTGCACAGCTGCAGCACCTTGGCCGCGATCGCCGGATCGGCCGAGACCAGCTTGGCCAGGTCGGCGGCGTTGCTGCCTTCGTCCTGCTCCAGGGCGTGCATCAGGCTCAGGTACAGATGCGGCGGCGAGGGCAGCTTCTCGATGCGGCCGATGCTGGAACGCAGGCGCGGGTTGCCCAGCAGTTCCTGCAGTTCCTCCAGGCTGGTGACCGCCTCCAGCAGCATTTCCGGGGACAGCGGCAGCGGCAGGAACCGATGCGCCACGCCGATGATCCGCGCCGGCGGCGCGCGGTTGCTCTGTTCGGCTTCGATCAGCGCGATGCGGATGGTTTCCGGGCTCAGGGTGCGGATCTGGCCGAGCAGGGTGGCCGTGGTCAGGTCCGGCAGCGTCGGCGCGGCGATCACCGCATCCAGGCGCACCGTGGCCGCCGCGGCGATGGCGGCATTGCCGTCAGCGACGCTCTGGACCTGCCAGTCCTCGCCAAGATCGCGAATGTATTCAGTGACTTCGGACGGAAGACTGGCTTCGTCGCCGACGAACAGGATGCGCAAGAGACTGTCCCCCAAGAAGAGCCGGGTCGCGGACGGACCCGGCTCGGTGATGCCATGGCGCAATGTACCGCAAACCCCGAAGGACGGCGCCCGGCAACGCCAAAAACGTGAAACGGATCAGCCGTGGCGGGGGCAGTGCCCCGCCACGGCGGCGCGGCTCAGGCGCCGGCTTCGTAACGGGCCACGGACTCGCGCAGGATGCGCTTGGCTTCCTCGGCGTTGCCCCAGCCGTCGAGCTTGACCCACTTGCCCTTTTCCAGGTCCTTGTAGTGCTCGAAGAAGTGGCCGATGCGCTCCATCCAGTGGCCCGAGACCTGGGCGATGTCCTCGATGTGGCCGTAGCCTTCGAACACCTTGGCCACCGGCACCGCCAGGATCTTCTCGTCGCTTCCGGCCTCGTCGCTCATCTTCAGCACGCCGACCGGGCGGCAGCGCACCACGCAGCCGGGCACCAGCGGCAGCGGCAGCACCACCAGCACGTCGGCCGGGTCGCCGTCGCCGCACAGGGTGTTGGGCACGTAGCCGTAGTTGCAGGGATAGCGCATCGGGGTGGAGAGGATGCGGTCGACGAAGATGGCGCCGCTGGCCTTGTCCACTTCGTACTTGACCGGCTCCGAATCCTTGGGGATTTCGATGACGACGTTGATTTCTTCCGGCAGGTTCTTGCCGGAGGTGACCAGTTCCAGACCCATGCGCTAGCTCCAGTGGAGTGGCTTCTAAAGAGGCAGGCATTCTAGTCGCTTGGCTGTTGCAATGCAGCGCATGCCGGTTCGGAGGATTCCTACAGCGGTTTCGGGCTCCATACCCGCCCGCATGGGGCGCATTCCGATAGTGCCGGTACCGGGCGGCGGCGATCCTGCGGTCACTGTCCCCCAAGGAGCAAGGCGATGAACGGAATCCGGCGATCGATGCTGCCGCTGCTGGCGGTGCTGGTCCTGGCCTGCGGCGCTGCGCAGGCGCAACAGGTGCAACCGACCTACGTGGATGCGATGGACTATCCCGCCCCCGGCGAGGGCTGGGAGGCGTTCGCCGACCTGGAGCGACGGCTGGCGCACGACTTCGACCAGCTCTGCGGCGACACCTTCTGCGAAGGCGACTACAGCGACTACCGGCCGCTGCGCTATCGCTGTTCGGTACGCCAGCGCGACGGGGTGATCGGGGAGTGCATCTGGAGCTTCGGTGCCAGCGAGGCCAGTGTCGATCCGGACAGCGGCCGGGTCGTGGTCGATGCGCGGCTGTGGCACTGCCGTACGCCGTTGCAGCCGCAGACCCGGCTGCACGCACTGTACGCGGCGCTGTCGGGCGAGCGGCCGCTGTTCGCGCCGCTGCCGCACAGCGAACGCAGCATCAACGATGGGCTGATCGACTGCCTGTAGCGGCGGAAGCTGCGCGGTGGGCGCCGGCATGCCGCCGGCGCCCACTGTGCGTGTGGCTACAGCAGCGGCACCAGCAGCAGCGCGACGATGTTGATGATCTTGATCAGCGGGTTGATCGCCGGGCCGGCGGTGTCCTTGTACGGGTCGCCGACGGTGTCGCCGGTCACTGCGGCCTTGTGCGCCTCGCTGCCCTTGCCACCGAAATGGCCGTCCTCGATGTACTTCTTGGCGTTGTCCCAGGCGCCGCCGCCGGTGGTCATGGAAATGGCCACGAACAGGCCGGTGACGATGGTGCCGATCAGCAGGCCGCCGAGCGCGCGTGGGCCCAGCAACAGGCCGACCACGATCGGCACCGCCACCGGCAGCAGCGAGGGCACGATCATTTCGCGGATCGCCGAGCGGGTCAGCATGTCCACCGCACGGTCGTACTGCGGCTTGCCGGTGCCCTGCATGATCCCGGGGATCTCGCGGAACTGCCGCCGCACTTCCTCCACCACCGCGCCGGCGGCGCGGCCGACCGCCTCCATCGCCATCGCGCCGAACAGGTAGGGGATCAGGCCGCCGATCAGCAGGCCGATGATCACCGTGTGGTCGGACAGGTCGAAGGCGAAGGTCTCGGTGGGATGTGCGGCGCGCAGGTTGTGGGTGTAGTCGGCGAACAGCACCAGCGCCGCCAGCGCCGCCGAGCCGATCGCATAGCCCTTGGTCACCGCCTTGGTGGTGTTGCCGACTGCGTCCAGCGGGTCGGTGACCGCGCGTACCTCCGGCGGCAGTTCCGCCATTTCGGCGATGCCGCCGGCGTTGTCGGTGATCGGGCCGTACGCATCCAGTGCCACGATCATGCCGGCCATCGACAGCATCGCGGTGGCGGCGATGGCGATGCCGTACAGGCCCGACAGTGCGAACGCGCCCCAGATCGCCGCGCACACCGCGATCACCGGCAGCGCGGTGGACTTCATCGAGATGCCCAGGCCGGCAATGATGTTGGTGCCGTGGCCGGTGGTGCTGGCCGAGGCCACGTGCTGCACCGGCTTGTACTGGGTGCCGGTGTAGTACTCGGTGATCCAGACGATCAGGCCGGTCAGCACCAGCCCGATCAGCGCGCAGCCGTAGAGCTTGCCGGCGCCGGCGGCGGTGTCGCCCATCAGTTGCTGGGTCACCGGCCAGAACGCCAGCGCCGCCAGTACCGCCGAGACCACCACGCCCTTGTACAGCGCGCCCATGATCGAGCCGCCCGGGCGCACGCGCACGAAGAAGGTGCCGACGATCGAGGCGACGATCGACACCCCGCCCAGCACCAGCGGATACAGCACCGCGTTGCGCCCGGCCTCGGCGGCCATCAGCCCGCCCAGCAGCATCGTGGCGATCACCGTGACCGCGTAGGTCTCGAACAGGTCGGCGGCCATGCCGGCGCAGTCGCCGACGTTGTCGCCCACGTTGTCTGCGATCACCGCCGGGTTGCGCGGGTCGTCCTCGGGGATGCCGGCCTCGACCTTGCCGACCAGGTCCGCGCCGACGTCGGCGCCCTTGGTGAAGATGCCGCCGCCCAGGCGCGCGAAGATCGAGATCAGCGAACTGCCGAAGGCCAGGCCGACCAGCGCATGCAGGCTGTCGCCCACGCTGTGTCCGAGCCATTGCAGCAGGCCGTAGTAGCCGGCCACGCCGATCAGGCCCAGCCCCACCACCAGCATGCCGGTGATCGCGCCGCCGCGGAACGCCACCGCCATCGCCGGCGCCAGCCCACGCCGCGCCGCCTCGGCGGTGCGCACGTTGGCGCGCACCGACAGGTTCATGCCGATGTAGCCGGCGACCCCCGACAGCACCGCGCCGATCGCAAAGCCGCCAGCGGTGTACCAACTCAGGAATATCCCAACCAGCACCAGCAGGACCACGCCGGCGATGGCGATGGTCAGGTACTGGCGGTTGAGGTAGGCGCGGGCGCCTTCCTGGATCGCATCGGCGATCTGCCGCATGCGTTCGTTGCCGGCGGGCTGCGCCAGGATCCAGCGCGTGGAGACGATGCCGTAGAGCACCGCCAGAGCCGCGCACGCCAGTGCCACGGTGACTGCATATCGTTCCAGCATGACCCCTCCCAAGGATGTGGATGGCGCCCAAGCGCTGGACATACCGTGGGATCACACCGGAGGAGCTGAAGCATGCAACGACTCCGCGGCCACAACGCGCGCCGCTGGTGCGTATCGCAATGTCGACTGGCCTGAACGCGGCGAGTATGCGCCTGACTCCGTGATGCCGCCAGCGACCAGGCAGGGCGTCGCACTTTGGCGTCCGGTTCAGTCTGCGCGTGGCAGCGTGGCGCATCGCTTCCCAGGAGCCATCCGATGCACTCGACGATTTCCCGGCGGCCGTGCGGCCGCGCCTCGATCCTGGCCCTCGGCCTGTGCACGCTGGCGCCGCTGGTCGCCGCGGCCGCCGACCCGACCCCGGAACTGCAGCGCCCGGCCAGTGCGCCGCAGGCGGTGGGCGTGGTGCACACCATCCGCCAGATCCCCGAGGCCTGCGTGCGCTTCGAGGGCCAGTACACCGGCGATGCGGCGCAGCCCTACCGCTTCTCCGCGGTGCGCAGCAGTCCCACCTGCCAGCCGCGCGCCAAGCTGGTCGAGTTCGATCAGGCCAAGCCCAGCGAGGCCACCGGCTGGAAGTTCAACGATCTGATCCGCGTGCCCAGCGCAGCCTGTCCTTCGCAGCAGGCAGTGGTACGGGTCTGGCGCAAGCCGGTCGCGCTGAACACCGAGCGCGATGGCCAGGGCCAGTCGCGGATCTATCTGGAAGAGGCCAAGCAGCAGGCGGCCGCCGGCAAGGTCCCGCAGGTCCCGGAGTTCACTGCGCAGATGACGCTGGAAGGCAATGCCTGCCGTTGAGCCGGATGCGTAGCGACATTCCTTGCGGAATCAGCCGCTGCGCATGCCGCGTCGCCGATGCGGAGCAGTGACATCGGCTGGTCGGGCGAGTTTCCCTGACCGGCTCGATCGCTTGTACGCCCGTATCGGTCGCCATCATCGGCGCCGTTAGCGGCGTCGCCGAACGTAGGTTTTTCAGCCGCTGATGCATGCTGCTGTGGGCCGTCTCTGGTTTTCATCGAACGTATGCAGCATGCAGTTGCATGCAGACTGATCGAGTCGGTTCGGATCCTGTTTGCCGCCGGCGCAGCCATTCGTCGGCGACCTCGCCCCTGTTCTTGGGCGCGCCGTCCTCGATCCACGCCATGAAGACACGATCGAACCTGACGTTGGCCACGCATGCGCCAGGAAGCGGCGCATGGCCTGCGTCGTGCGATAGCTGTCGTCCACCGGCGTTGCGCGGGTGATCGGGCCGTTGTGCCAATCGAAGCGCATTCTGGTGCTTTCTCGTTTCCTGCCGATCGTGTGCGCCGTTTTCGCTCTTGCCTTCCGCGAGGTTCCCCGCAATAGTGACGAACGCGCCAGAAGCCTGAGCATCCATTATGCGGTTTCAATCGATCGTCGGTAGCCTGCTCCTGATGACGGCGTCAGCCGCGAGTATGGCCGCGATGCCTTCCGCGGCGGCCTCGCCGGCGGCGGATGAGGCCGATGAGGCGAAGCGTGTTCAAGCCGCCAACGACCAATCCGTGCAGGATGCCATGCATGGCCGCTATCTGGATGCCTCGTTCGGCCTGCTGGCGCATCTCGGTGTCGCATCGGCGACCGACATCAAGGATGCGGACGTGTTCGACCAATGGACGCAGGTGATGTCGTGCATGACCGGCATGCCGACGTTCAATCCGGCCAAGACAGCGGACTTCCACGTGCCCAAGGAACAACTCGCCGACCTGCGTGGCGCGCACGGCGTTTCCGCGCTTGCGGAGATCGTCCGCCGCGCGCGCCGGACCAGCATCGTGATCCTCGACGAGAACCATCTCGATCCGCGCGGCCGCGCGTTCGCGCTGGAGGTCGCGCGCGCCTTGCGTCCGCTCGGCTACACGACGCTGGCGGTGGAGGCGTTGAAGCGCGATGCCGACGATGCCGTGTCGCGCGACAAGATGGCGGCGCTCTCGAAAGACGGCTATGTGCGGCAGCCGAGCGGCTATTACCTGCACGATCCGGTCTTCGCCGATTTCCTGCGCCAGTCGCTTGCGCTGGGCTACCGCCCGGTGTCGTACGAAACCACGCGCACGGAGTATGCCGACGATCCCGGCCAGGCGCAGGCGCAGCGGGAACAGGACCAGGCCGACAATCTGGTCCGGCGCGCGCTCGAGCAAGCTCCCGCCGGCGGCAAGATCCTGATCTATGCCGGCGAACACCATGTCGCAGAACGGCCGATCGCGGCCGAGGGCGGAAAGGTCGAGATGATGGCGCAGCGGCTCAAGCGCGCCACGGGAATCGACCCGTTGACCATCGACCAGGCGGGCTTGTCGCCGATCCCGATGAATCGGCCCGATGCCGACCTGTATGCCATCGCCGAGCCCAAGACCCATGGCCGATCCGTGGTGCTGATGCGGCACGGCAAGCCACTGACGGTAGGCCTGCTCGCGGGTTCGGTCGATCTGCAGGTGGTGCACCCGCGCACGACGCTCGTCGCCGGGCGTCCGCAATGGCTGGAGGGGATGGGCCGCAAGCCGAGTCCGATCCCGCAGGCGTTGTTGCCGACGGCCGGCACGCGCCTGGTCCAGGCCTTCGTCGAGCGCGAGGGCGACGACGCGATCGCGGTGGACCAGGCGCTGGTCGCGCCGGGCACCGCCGCCCCTGCGTTGATGCTGCCGTCGGTGCCGGTTCGCTATGCCATCCAGGAACGCGACGCGCGCTAGAGCTGACGCCACGATGGGAATGGACCCGCTGCATCCGCGTTAACCGGCGCCAGGCAGTCGCCAGGACGCGCGGCACGGGCGCCCAGAACGGCATGGCGGGGACGGCAAGCGCGATGAAGCGAAGCCGCTGCGTTCGCTGCGACGTTCGACAACGGGTTCACTGGCGGTGGCGCCATCCTCCATGCACCACGCGCGCCTCGGCTTGCGCCGCTGCGCCGCAATGGCCGGCGTGCGCAGGCCGGGTCACCCCTCCCAGGCCGGCAGCTTCTTCTTCACCGCCACGTTCTTCAGCGCCACGTACTTGGGCAGGCCATCGCTGCCGTACGGCAGCGGCGCTTCGCCGCGGATCAGCGGCTGCAGGTAGCGGCGCGCCTTCTCGGTGATGCCGAAGCCGTCCTTGCGCAGGAAACCGGCGGGCATCTTCTTCTCGTGGTTGGCGACCTTGGCCAGCGGCGCGGCCTCGATCTTCCAGCGGTACGGCGCGTCGCTGCTGCGCACGATCGCCGGCATCACCGCGTTCATGCCCTTCAGCGCGAACTGCACCGCGGCCTTGCCGACCGCCTGCGCCTGCTCCCAGTCGGTACGCGAGGCGATGTGGCGGGCCGAACGTTGCAGGTAGTCGGGCAGGGTCCAGTGCACCTTGTAGCCGAGTTCGGCCTTGACCTTGCCGGCCAGGTACGCGGCCACGCCACCGAGCTGGCTGTGGCCGAACGCGTCGGTGCCGCCGCCGGCATCGGCAACGAAGCGCCCGTCGGCGGTCTGGATGCCTTCGCTGGCCACCACCACGCACCAGCCGACCTTGTCCACCACCTTGCGCACCTGCGCCAGGAAGGCGGCTTCGTCGTAGGCGCGTTCGGGGAACAGGATGATCTGCGGCGCGTCGTCCGGCGATTGCGCGGCCAGTCCGGCGGCGGCGGCCAGCCAGCCGGCATGGCGGCCCATGGCTTCGTAGACAAATACCTTGGTCGAGGTCTCGGCCATTGCCGCCACGTCCAGCGCCGCCTCGCGCACCGATACCGCGGTGTACTTGGCGGCCGAGCCGAAGCCCGGGCAGGTGTCGGTGACCGCCAGGTCGTTGTCGATGGTCTTGGGCACGCCGATGCAGTGCAGCGGATAACCGAACGCCTGCGCCAGCTGCGAGACCTTCCACGCGGTGTCGGCCGAATCGTTGCCGCCGTTGTAGAGGAAGTAGCGCACGTCGTGCGCCTGCAGTACCTGCAGCAGGCGCTCGTACTTGGCGCGGTCGGCCTCCAGCGACTTGAGCTTGTAGCGGCACGAGCCGAACGCGCCGCCGGGGGTGTGGGCCAGCGCGGCGATCGCCGCCGCCGATTCCTTGGAGGTGTCGATCAGGTCCTCGCGCAGCGCGCCGAGGATGCCGTTGCGCGCGGCCAGCACCTTGACCTTGCGCGCCCGCGCTTCGCCGATGACGGCGGCGGCGCTGGCGTTGATGACGGCGGTGACGCCGCCGGACTGGGCGTACAGCAGGGTGCCTTGGGCCATGGTCGGGACTCGCTCCTGGGGTGGGGACATTGCCGGGACATTGCCTGGATGCGGTAAGCTGGGGATCTTGCGGCGCAGCGCAGGCGTGGCCCCCGAGTCTAACGCCGCCGGCCGCGCACGGTACTTTCCTCGAGGAGTCAGGTTGATGCGATTGGTGCTGTTGGGACCGCCCGGATCGGGCAAGGGCACGCAGGCGGCCCGCCTGAAGGACAAGCTGCAGATTCCACACATCTCCACCGGCGATCTGCTGCGCGCCGAAGTCGCCGCCGGCACTCCGCTGGGCGTGCAGGCCAAGGAAGTGATGGCGCGCGGCGATCTGGTCTCCGACGACATCCTGCTGGGCATGCTCGAATCGCGCCTCGGCCGCGACGACGTGCGCAACGGTTTCATCCTCGACGGCTACCCGCGCAACCTGGCCCAGGCCGGCGCGCTGGACGAACTTTTGGCCAAGCTCGGCCAGCCGCTGGACGCGGTGGTGCAACTGGACGTGGCCAACGAGCTGCTGGTCGAGCGCATCGCCGGCCGTGCCAAGGCCGAAGGCCGCGAAGACGACAATCCCGAGTCGGTGCGCAAGCGCCTGCAGGTCTACACCGATTCGACCGCACCGGTGATCGGCTTCTACGACAAGCGCGGCACGCTGGCGCGGGTGGATGGCGTCGGCTCGCAGGACGACGTGCTCGCCCGCATCCTGGCGGCGATCGGCCGCTGAGGCCACCTGGCACGGCCGGCGCCCGCAGCGGGCGCCGGCCGTGCAGACAGCGCAGGGCATTGCCCGATTCACTGACATCAGACGCACGCCTTGCGCAGCAAAGCGACAGGCACGGCGCGCAATATCCACGCCACACACGGGGCGGGATCCGGAAGAAGGTGCCAGCGAACGGGCTTGCTCAGGGCCCCACGACATGAGCTCCCTTGGGGATGGTCTCTTGGGGAGTAGAACCACAGGGTGTCGAGGCTGGCCCGTTCATTTTCGGTGTCCGCTCCCGACTTGCCTATCGGGAACTTTCCCCAGCCGATGTGGGGGATTTCCTACTTGACTGCGCAGCGGCGAGCCAACTCCGCGCCGCCCAATGCAGCGCCTCCCACGGCCAGGGGCCGGCTGCGCCGCCGGTTTGCGTGCGTCGGGGGATCGGCGACAATCGGACCATGAGCAAGATCCATATTCTCGGCATCGCCGGTACGTTCATGGGCGGTGTCGCCGCGCTGGCGCGCGAACTCGGCCATACGGTCGAGGGCAGCGACCAGGCGATCTACCCGCCGATGTCCACGCAGCTGGAACACCTGGGCATCGCGCTGAAGCAAGGCTACCTGCCCGAGCACATCGCCGCGGACTGCGACCAGGTGATCGTCGGCAACGCGCTGTCGCGCGGCAATGCCGCGGTGGAGGCGGTGCTCGATGCCGGGCGCGCCTACACCTCCGGCGCGCAGTGGCTGAGCGAGCAGGTGCTGCCGGGGCGCGACACCCTGGCGGTGGCCGGCACCCACGGCAAGACCACCACCACCAGCATCCTGACCTGGCTGCTGCAGGCGGCCGGGCGCGAACCGGGCTTCCTGATCGGCGGCGTGGCCGAGGACTTCGGCGTCTCCGCGCGGCTGGGGCAGAGGGCTGCCGAACCCTCATCCGGCGCTTCGCGCCACCTTCTCCCGGGGGGAGAAGGACATCAGGAGCCGGCCCTGACGGACCGGCCGCTGTTTGTGGTCGAGGCCGACGAGTACGACACCGCGTTCTTCGACAAGCGCAGCAAGTTCGTGCACTACCGGCCGCTGGTGGCGATCCTCAACAACCTCGAGTACGACCACGCCGACATCTTCCCCGACGTCGCCGCGATCCAGCGCCAGTTCCACCATCTGGTGCGGACCGTGCCGCGCCGCGGCCGGCTGATCGTCAACGGCGAGGATGCGCACCTGCGCGAGGTGCTGGCGATGGGCTGCTGGACCCCGGTCGAGCGCTTCGGCTTCGATCCGGCCTTCGAGTGGAGCGCGCGCCTGATCGCCGCCGATGGCAGCCGCTTCGCGGTCCTGCAGCAGGGCCGCGAGTTGGGCGAGGTGGAATGGCCGCTGCTCGGCCGCCACAACGTGATGAACGCGCTGGCTGCCCTCGCCGCGGCGCACGCGGTAGGCGTGGCGCCGGCGCAGGTGATGCCGGCGCTGGCGCGCTTCCGCAGCGTCAAGCGGCGCCTGGAGGTGCTCGGCCAGGCGCAGGGCATCACCGTGTACGACGACTTCGCCCATCATCCCACCGCCATCCGCACCACGCTCGAAGGCCTGCGCGCCAAGGTCGGCGCGGCGCGCATCGTGGTGGCGATGGAGCCGCGCAGCAATTCGATGCGGCTGGGCGCGCATGCCCAGGCGCTGGCGCCATCGCTGGACGCCGCCGACGCGGTGGTGTTCCTGCAGCGGCCGGAGCTGGCCTGGGATGCCGGCAAGGTGATCGCCGCGGTGCGCGGCGACGCCTGTGCGGCGGCCGACGTGGACGCCTTGCTGGCGGCGCTGCAGGCGCAGGCGCGCGCCGGCGACCATGTGGTGTTCATGTCCAACGGCGGTTTCGACGGCGCACCGCGGCGCTTCCTGGCGGCGCTGCAATGAGTCTCGCCGCGCACGGCGGAGCCGGCGCATGAGCGCGCAGCGGACCACGCTGCCGCTGTTCCCGCTGCACGCGGTGCTGCTGCCCGGCGCGTCGATCAAGCTGCGGGTGTTCGAGCGCCGTTATCTGGACCTGGTCCGCGAATGCGGGCGCACCGACAGCGGCTTCGGCGTCTGCCTGATCCTGGACGGCAGCGAGACCGGCGCCCCGGCGGTGCCGGCGGCGTTCGGCACCGAGGCGCGCATCGTCGATTTCGACGTCGGCGCCGATGGCGTGCTGGTGCTGAGCCTGCGCGGCGCGCGGCGCTTCCACGTGCTGCGCAGCCGGGTCCGCGACAACGGCCTCGTCGTCGGCGACGTGGAATGGCGCGAGGCCGATGGCGACGACGAACTGCGTCCGCAGCACGCGCTGTTGGCGACCGTGCTCGACAGCATCCTCGACCAGGCCGCCGCGGTGTACCCGCTGGCCGGTCCGCGGCAACTCGACCAGGCCGCCTGGGTCGGCTGGCGCATGGCCGAACTGCTGCCGCTGGACGAACGCCAACGCCTGTCGCTGCTGCAGGAAGACGACCCGCACGCGCGGCTGGATCAGTTGCTGGCCTGGATTCCCTGAGCGAGGCGGCGAGGGCGGCATCGCCGTCCTGGTCTGCGCGTAGAGCACGGCGGCGGCATCGGCGTAGCCATCAGCCACGATTGCCACGCGCTGCCCTCGATCGGCTACACCCAGGCGTCCCACGCACTCTTCGCATTCGGCGTTCAGCGCGCCGCTAGCAGGCGCAGGCGACGCTTGGCGGCGATCGGCGGCCGCGCTCGGCTGCCGGCAACGGCATCCCGCCACGGCGGCCTGACGTCCTATCCACGCATGATCGAGGACTTCGTATGAGGCGTTCCTTCTTGCTGTTGTTGCTGTCCGCCGGCGGCTGTCTGAGCTTGCCGGCCATCGCCGTCGAGCCGGCCTCCAATCCCACCGCCAGCCAGCCCGACTGTCCGCGCGGCTCCATCGCCCTGGTCACCGGCAATGCCGATCAGGTGTCGCCGAAGACCTGCCTGACGCCATCGATGAAGCCGTTCGCCCTGCAGCGCGGGCAACTGTTCGCGGTCACGCTCTCCGAGAACGGGTCGACCGGCAGCGCCTGGGCCTTGCGCAGCCTGCCCGCGTCGCTGGCGCTGCTCGACATCGAGCATGCACCCGGCACGGCCTGTGCAACGGGCCGCATGGGCTGCCCCAGCAATGTCACCTACACCTTCAAGGCCATCGATCACGGCAGCGGCACCATCGATCTCATCTACTCGCGGCATTGGGAGGATCGTGCCACCGACTCGCGTTCGATCCGGGTCGAGGTGAAGTAGCCGCCATCGTCGCTCGTCGGCGTCCGCAGGGCAGCGCTGCACCGGCGCGGCGCCGACCGGTTCGAGGCTGAGGCGTACCGCTGCCGGTCAGTGCGACGGCGGCGCCTCGCCATCGCTGCGCACCAGCAGCACGGGGATCTCGCTGCGACGATGCATGTCCCTGCGCGTGGGCACCGCGTGCAGCGCTTCGGTCACCGCGGTGAGCGCGGGATCGGCGCCGCGCAGCGGCCGCCACAACCCGATCAGGTTGAAGTGGCGTTCGTAGCGCAGGCTCTGCGCGCTGCCCAGCCACAGCGGCACGTTGCCCGGCTGCAGGCGGGCCGGCGCCGGCCACAGGCGCAGCGCGTACAGCTCGTCCGGATTCGGGCCGGGGCGCAGCATCAGCAGCGATTCCACCCGCGTGTCCAGCGTCGCCGGCAGCACCGGCACCTGCGCGGGCGTGGCCTTGTAGTCGAGCAACTGCAGCGCCTGCTGCCAGCCGGCCTGCGGCTGCACGCGCCAGCCGGCCGCTTCGAGCTGGCGCTGCAGCGGCGCCAGCGGCCCGGCCACCTGGATGTCCAGCGGCCAGCGCTGGTCGTCGTCGAACTCGTTACGCCGCGACGGCAGCATCCGCCAGTCGTGCTGCCACCAGGCCGCGTCCGCCAGCTGCGTCACCTGCGGCGGCGGCGGTTCGAACTTGGCCAGCTTGCGTTCCAGCTGGCGCGGCGCGTACCACAGCGCGGCGATCGCGAAGCCACCGTAGAACAGCCAGGCCAGCGGCTTCATCCAGAACCCGCGGTTGAAGCGGCGGCGGTAGGCGATGCCCAGCACCAGCAGCCAGAAGATGCCGAACAGCATGCCGCCGACCACGTCGCTGAGCCAGTGCGCGCCCAAGTACAGGCGGGCGAAGCCGATCAGGGTCACCACCGCGCCCGACAGCAGGTACGGCCACACCCGCGAGCGCCCCGGCAGCTCGCGCGCGATCAGCACCGCGAAGAAGCCGAAGCTGATGGTGGCCATGGTCACCGCCACCGAAGGGAAGCCGAAGCCGCTGCTGGCCGCCGGCGGGCGTACCACGTGCACGGTGGCGCCGAGCAGCTTGGTCAGGGCCAGGCCGAACGCCAGCGCCGCCAGCCAGTGCGCCGCGGCCATCCAGCGCCGGCGCCAGGCCAGGTAGAGCAGGCCCAGCGCGGTCGGCGGCACCAGCACCTGCCAGTTGCCGAGCGAGGCCAGGGCGGTCATCGGGTAGTCGGCCAGCGGGTTGCGCAGGGCCAGCATCAGGTCGTGCACCGCCAGGTCCAGGCGCAGCGGCTCGCCGTGCGCCACCACCACCATCAGCAGCGCGAACCAGCCCCAGCCCAGCGCCAGCAGCATCACCGCCAGCATCGCCAGCGGCACCGATTCGCGGCGCTGCGGGTCGAACACCGCGATCGAATAGCGGCCCAGCACCGGATGCCGGCGCGACCAGTCCAGCGCCCGCGCCAGCAGCGCGTCCATGTGCCCGGCCGACCAGCGGTAGCCGTACAGCACGATCGCCCACACCAGGCCCAGCGCCAGCGCCAGCAGGCCCAGCACCAGGAACAGGCGCCCGGCGACCGCGGCCACTGCGTCGTAGGCTTGGCCCAGCAGCCAGCCCGGTCCAAGGAACAGCAGCGACCAGGTCACCGCGGCCACGCTGCTGGGCAGCAGATAGCGCCGCAGCGGCATCTTCATCATGCCCGCCACCGCCGGCACGAACGGACGGATGGCGCCGACGTAGCGCGCCACCAGGATGCTCTTGAAGGCATTGCGGCGGAACATCGCCTCGCCGCGGTCGAGCAGCTGCGGGTAGCGCCGGAACGGCCAGTAGGTGCGCAACCGGTCGCCCCAGCGGTAACCGACCCAGTAACTGAGCGCATCGCCGATCAGCGCGCCGAGCGCGGCGCTGACCACCGCATACGGGCCGGAGATCTGGCCCAGGCCGATCAGCACGCCGATCGCGAACAGCAGCGGCAGCGCCGGCACCAGGGTGCCGAGGATGATGACCGCATCGCAGAACGCAATGGCGAAGATGACCGCGCCGGCCAGGATGGGGTGTGCTGCGATCCACTCCAGCGTGGCATCGGTCCATGAGGCATTCATCGGGCGATTATAGAGGGCAGGCGATGACGGTCTGTCCACGCCGCGGCAACGCCCGCCGCGGCGGCCCGCACCGTTCGGATCCTCCAGGTCCCACCGCGCTGCGGCAGCCCGTCGCAAGGCGAGGGCGACGCCGCACGGCCGTCGCGACGGCTCATGCCAACGGCGGCAGCAGGTTCAGCAACAGCACCATCCCCAGCCCCACCAGCGCCACGATGGATTGCACCACCGAGATCGTCTTGGTCGCCTCGCCCATGCTCATGCCGAAGGATTCCTTCACCAGCCAGAAGCCGGCATGGTTGGCGTAGTTGAAGAACAGCGAGCCGCAGCCGATGGACAGCGCCAGCAACGGCAGATTGAGCGTGGGTTCGGCGCTGCCGAGCGGCGCCAGCAATCCCGCGGCGCCCACCACGCCGACCGTCGCCGAGCCGGTGGACACCGACAGCAGCATCGAGATCAGCCAGCCCAGCAGCAGCGGCGACAACGCCAATTGCTGGCTCATGTGCACGATCGCATCGCCCACATGGGCATCGGTGAGCACCTGCTGAAAGGCGCCGCCGCCGGCGATGATCAGCAGCACGCCGGCGACGGGCTTGACGCTGTCGCCCAGGGTCTTGCGCAGCGCGGCCGGCGCACCCGGCCGCAACGCGACCTGCGCGAACAGCACGCCCAGCAGCATCGCGACGATGGGGTGGCCGACGAAGGCCGTGGCATGCAGTACTGCCGAATCCTTGCGCAACAGCATCTCGGCCACGGCGTGGCACAGCATCAGCAGGGCCGGCGCCAGCGCCGCCAGCACGCCCAGGCCGAAGGCCGGCGGCGTGCGTTGTGCGGATGCGTCACCGTCCTCGGCGTCGGCCGACGCGTACTGTGCCAGCAGCGCCGCGTCCGGCTCGGCCTGGATATGTCGCGCGATGTAGCGGCCGTACAGCGGTCCGGCCAGGACGATGGCCGGAATGGCCGCGATGAAGCCGTAGAGCATGGTGGCGCCCACGCTGGTCCCCAGCGTGGCGATGGCGGTGAGCGGGCCAGGATGCGGCGGCACCATGCCGTGCATGGCGGCGAGGGCGGCGATGACCGGGACGCCCACGTAGGCATAGGCCGAGCCGCTGACCTGGCGCTGCGCTTGCAGCTTGCGGGCCACGCCGAAGATCAGCGGCAGCAGGATCACCAGGCCGACCTCGAAGAACATGGGAATGCCGACGATGAAGGCGACACCCGCCATGGCCCAGGGCAGCGCGCGTGGCGAGGCGCGGCGCAGGATCGCGTTGGCCAGCGTGTCGGTCACGCCCGCCTGCGCCAACAGCTTGCCGAGCATCGCGCCCAGTGCCACCACCAGGCCCACCGCCCCCAGCGTCTTGCCCGCCCCGGTGGCGACGGCGTGCAGCAGCGCGTCCATCGGCATGCCGACGACCAGGCCGGTGGCCAGCGACACCAGCAGCAGCGCCAGCAGCGGATGCAGCTTGGGGCGCGCCACGATCAGCAGGACCAGGGCGATGACGCTGAAGAGTGCGGTGAACAGCAGGAACAGGTCGTTGGAGCTCATGGGGGAGATGCCGCGTGGATCGCTCGCAAGCTTAGCGTGCTCTCTCACCCGGCTGGGTCGATGACCCATGACGATGGCCTGGCAGGGCACCGGTCCGCCGCGCAAACGGCAGCGCACGCTCTACACTGGCCGGATGCCCGCCGCCGCTCCCCGCACCGTCCAGATCCTCAAGGCCGACAGCTTCGGTCGCATCCTGCTGCTGGGCGAGGGCGAGGCGCGTTTCGTGCGCCGCGATCTCACCGCCTCGCCGTGGTGGCTGCGGCTGCCGGCGTGGTGGCTGGCGCGGCGCGAGGCGCTCGCCTTGCGGCACTTGGACGGCATGGCCGCGACGCCGCAACTGCGCGGCTGGGACGGCACCTTTCTGGATCGCAGCTACCTGGACGGCGCGGCGATGTACCAGCGCCCGCCGCGCGGCGACCTAGCCTATTTCCGCGCCGCGCGGCGCCTGCTGCAGCAGGTGCACCGGCGCGGCGTGGCGCACAACGATTTGGCCAAGGAAGCGAACTGGCTGGTACTGGCGGACGGCAGCCCGGCGCTGATCGATTTCCAGCTTGCCGTGCGCGGTGCGCCGCGCTCGCGCTGGATGCGCCTGCTGGCGCGCGAGGATCTGCGCCACCTGCTCAAGCACAAGCGCATGTACTGCGCGCACGCGCTCACCCCGATCGAGCGGCGCTTGCTCAAGCGCCATTCCTGGGTGCGCGAACTGTGGTTCGCCAGCGGCAAGCCGGTGTACCGCTTCGTGACCCGGCGCCTGCTCAAGTGGGAAGACAACGAGGGGCAGGGGCCGAAGCCCTGAAGCGCCGGGATTCGGGATTGGGGATTGGGGATTGGCAAGAGCGGATGGCTGCCGTCTGAGGCTGTCATGGCGCAGACGGCAAAGGCGCTAAGCTTTGGCGAATCCCCATTCCCGAATCCCCAATCCCGTGACCTTACAAGGCAAAACCCTCCTAATCACCGGTGCCTCGCGCGGCATCGGGCTGGCGATCGCGCTGCGTGCGGCGCGCGATGGTGCCAACGTGGCGATCGCGGCGAAGTCGGCGGTGCCCAATCCCAAGCTGCCCGGCACCATCCACAGCGCAGCGGCGGAGGTGGAGGCGGCCGGCGGGCGCGCGCTGGCGCTGAAGTGCGATATCCGCGAAGAGGAACAGGTACGCGCGGCGGTGGCAGCGACGGTGGAGGCCTTCGGCGGCATCGACATCCTGGTCAACAACGCCAGCGCGATCTGGCTGCGCGGGGCGCTGGACACGCCGATGAAGCGCTTCGACCTGATGCAGCAGGTCAACGCGCGCGGCAGTTTCTTGTGCGCGCAGGCCTGCCTGCCGCATCTGCTGCGCAGCGCCAACCCGCACATCCTGACCCTGGCGCCGCCGCCGTCGCTCGATCCCAAGTGGTGGGCGCCGCATACCGGCTACACCCTGGCCAAGATGGGCATGAGCTTCGTCACCCTGGGCCTGGCCGGCGAGTTCGGTCCGCAGGGCGTGGCGGTGAATGCGCTGTGGCCGCGCACGCTGATCGCCACCGAGGCGCTGAACATGATCCCCGGCGTCGAGGCCGGCAATGGCCGCCGTCCGGAGATCATGGCCGACGCCGCGCACGCGGTGCTGACCCGGCCGGCCGCCGGCTTCCATGGCCAGTTCCTGATCGACGACGCGGTGCTGGCGGAGGCCGGCGTGCACGATCTGTCCGGTTATGCGCTGGATCCGGCGCAGCCATTGCTGCCGGACCTGTTCCTGGACTAAGGCCCGGCGTGGTCGGCTGACCGGACGCGATGCGGCTGCGCGCTTCGGGCAAGGACGACATGGATCGAACGATCGCGGCGCGCCGCGAAAACGCTCTGTTCCACCTAATCGCCGTTGGCGCCGCAATGACGGCGTGCGGCGCGGCTATGCTGCCGGGGTCTTCACGCCACCGCCGCCTATGCCCGCTCCTGTCGCCGTCGCCTTGCCGCGTCTTCCCGAGTCCCGTCACGCCGTCCATGCCGATCTCAGCGACAACGAGCGGCACATGCTCGATCGCCTGCGCCTGGCCGGCACCGCCACCCGTGCCGATCTCAGCCGCAGCACCGGGCTGACCGTGCAGTCGGCGGTGCGCCTGGTCGACGCGCTGGCCGAGCGCGGCCTGGTCGCGATCGGCGCCTCGCTGGCGCATGCGGGCCGCGGCAAGCCGGGCGCGGGCATCGCGCTCAATCCCGGCTACGGCCACACCGTCGGCTATGCGATCGCGACCGACGCGCTGTCGCTGGCGCTGCTGGATTTCAGCGGACAGATCCGCGCCACCGCCGAGCATGCGCTGCGTTCGACCGAGCCGGCCGCGCTGCTGGCGCAACTGCGCGAGGCCGATGCCGCGCTGACGGCCTCTGCCGGTGCCGGGCTCGGTCCGCGCCTGGGTGCGGGCGTGGCGATGACCGGCTTCTTCGTCGAGGACGGCGTGCACATGAACCCGCCCGAGCCGCTGCGTGCGCTGGGCGAGCTGTCGATCGGCGACTGGCTGGCCGAGGCGCTGGGGCTGCCGGTGTGGGTGGACAACGACGGCACGGTGGCGGCGGCGGGCGAGAGCCTGCTCGGCATCGGCCGCCAGTACCGCGATTTCGCCTATCTGCACTTCAACTACGGCCTGGGCGGCGGCGTGGTGATCGACGGCGCCTGCCTGCGCGGCGCGCACGGCAACGCCGGCGAGTTCGCCGGCATGCTGCCGCAGCAGGGGCTGGAGCGCGGCACGCTGGAGCTGTTGCGGCAATTGCTGGCCGAGGACGGCATCGCGCTGCCCGACATCCGCGCGCTGCTGGCGGCCTACGATCCGGCGTGGCCGGCGATCGAGCGCTGGATCGCACGGGTCGCGCCGGGCCTGTCGCTGATCGTGTCGGCGATCGTGGCGATCTTCGATCCGCAGGCGGTGGTGTTCGGCGGGCGCATGCCGCGCGAACTGGCGACGCGGCTGATTCCGCACGTGCGCATCGACAACCAGCCGCGGCGCGGCCAGGCGCGGCCGTTGCCGCTGCTGCTGCCGGCCGCCGCCACCGCCGATGCCAGCGCGGTGGGCGCGGCGGCGCTGCCGTTGAAGGCCTGCTATTTCCGCTGAACCGGTCGCCATGCCTGCACGCCGCCGGCGCTACCCTATGCGCCCTTTCCGCGCGCCATCGCGGCACGGTGCGCGCCTGATCCCCACCACGGAGCTGTCACGATGAAATATCTGCACGCCATGATCCGCGTCCACGACCTGGAGAAGACCAGCAAGTTCTTCACCGAAGGCCTGGGCCTGCACGAAACCCGCCGTATCGAGAACGAAGCCGGCAAGTTCACCTTGGTGTACTTCGGCGCCCCGCAGAACCCGGAGGCCGAGGTCGAACTGACCTACAACTGGGGCTCGGACGAGGACTACGGCAGCGCCCGCAACTTCGGCCACCTGGCCTTCGAGGTCGACGACATCTACGCCCTGTGCGCGCACCTGCAGTCGCTCGGCGTGACCATCAACCGTCCGCCGCGCGATGGGCGCATGGCCTTCGTGCGCAGCCCCGACCTGATCTCGATCGAATTGCTGCAGAAGGGCGAAGCGCTGGCGCCGGCCGAGCCGTGGGCGTCGATGCCGAATACCGGCGTCTGGTAATGGCTCAGGGCGCGGTATCGGGCAACGCCTGACCGCAGCCCCGGCAATAGCCGGCGTTGCGGTCGTGGCCTTGCAGGCCGCAGTGCGCGCAGGTGCGCTGATCCGGCGCGCGGCTGCGGTCGACATCGCGCAGGCTGTTGGCCAGTTCGGCGGTGTAGATCCCGGTGGGCACGGCGATGATGCTGTAGCCGATCAGGATCAGCACCGAGGTGATGGCGCGGCCCAGCGGCGTGAGCGGGGCGATGTCGCCGAAGCCGACCGTGGCCATCGTCACCACCGCCCAGTACATCGCGGTGGGGATGCTGGTGAATCCGTTCGCTGGGCCTTCGACCACGTACATCAATGCGCCGAAGATCACCACCAGGGTGATCACCGTGAACAGGAACACGAACACCTTGCGCCGGCTGCGCCACAACGCGTCGACCAGTAGGCTGCTTTCCTCGACATAGCGGGTCAGCTTGAGGATGCGGAACAGCCGCAGCACCCGCAGCACGCGCACCACCAGCAGCGTCTGCGCGCCAGGCAGCAGAAACGAGATGTAGGTGGGCAAGGTCGACAACAGGTCGATCACGCCCCAGAAGCTCAGCGCGTAGCGCAGCGGCCGCTTCACCGTGGCCAGGCGCAACGCGTACTCGGCGGTGAACAGCGCGGTGAAGCCCCACTCCAGCACGTACAGGGTGTCCGCGTGGCGGGCGTGCAGCGCCGGCACGCTGTCGGCCAGGATCACCGCGACGCTGGCCAGGATCGCCGCGACCAGCAACAGGTCGAAGTTGCGCGACGCCCGGGTGTCGTGCCGATAGATGATGTCGAACCAACGGCGCCGCCAGCCGTGCTCGGTCGCCGGGGCGAGTTGGGAATCGAGGAAAAAGCGCATGCGCCCATGCTACCCGAGCCGCATTGCAGCCGCGGACGCGCACGCCGCGGCAGGCGGCGTCCTGATCGGATGCGACGCGGTTGCTGGAGAATCCCTTGTGGGAGGGGCTTCAGCCCCGACGCCGTAGCGCTGAAGCGTCGCGACTGAAGTCCCTCCCACATGTCGAGCAACGGCGTGGTGGGGTTGCTGCGGCACGCGCGCGGGCGGCGGCGGTGTGGCACGGCAGCCGGCTGCCCCGTCGGTCCAGACGGCGGCCGGCAGTCGCCGGCCGTGCGCTGCCGACGGTCTTATAATCGACTGCTCTCCCGCAGGATGTTCCCCCGATGACCGCTTCCTCCGCCGCGGACCTGATCGCCCTCGGTCAACGCTATGCCCTGCCGATCTACCGTCCGCGCCAGCTGGTGCTGGAGCGCGGCCAGGGCGCGTGGGTGTGGGACAGCGAGGGACGCGACTACATCGACCTGTCCGCCGGCATCGCCGTGTGCGGGCTCGGCCACAACGATCCGGATCTGCATGCGGCGCTGCTCGAACAGGCCGGCAAGCTGTGGCACACCAGCAACGTGTTCTACAGCGAGCCGCCGCTGCGCCTGGTCGAAGAACTGGTGCTGGCCTCGCGCTTCGCGCAGAGGGCGTTCCTGTGCAACTCTGGCAGCGAGGCCAACGAGGCGGCGATCAAGCTGGTGCGCAAGTGGGCCACCGCGCAGGGCCGTCCGCCGCAGCAGCGGGTGATCGTCACCTTCCGCGGCAGCTTCCATGGCCGCACCCTGGCCGCGGTGACCGCCACCGCGCAGCCCAAGTACCAGGAAGGCTACGAGCCGCTGCCCGGCGGTTTCCGCTACGTCGACTTCAACGACATCGTGCAGCTGGAAACGGCGATGGCCGGCGGCGACGTGGCCGCGGTGATGCTGGAGCCGGTGCAGGGCGAGGGCGGTGTGATGCCGGCGGCGCCGGGCTTCCTGGCGCAGGTGCGGGCGCTGTGCGATCACCACGGCGCGCTGCTGGTGCTGGACGAGATCCAGTGCGGCATGGGCCGCACCGGCACCCTGTTCGCGCACTGGCAGGATCAGGTGACGCCGGACATCGTGACCCTGGCCAAGGCGCTGGGTGGCGGTTTCCCGATCGGCGCGCTGCTGGCCGGGCCCAAGGTCGCCGAGACCATGCAGTTCGGCGCGCACGGCACCACCTTCGGCGGCAACCCGCTGGCCGCGGCGGTGGCGCGGGTGGCGCTGCGCAAGCTGGCTTCGACGGCGATCGCCGCCAACGTGTCGCGGCAGTCGGCAGCGCTGCGCAAGGGCCTGGCGGCGCTCAACGACGAATTCGCGCTGTTCTCGCAGGTTCGCGGACGCGGCCTGATGCTCGGTGCGGTGCTGGCGCCGGCGCACGCCGGGCAGGCCGGGACGATCCTCGATCACGCCGCGGCGCACGGCCTGCTGACCCTGCAGGCCGGCCCGGACGTGCTGCGCTTCGTGCCGTCTTTGAACCTCACCGATGCCGAACTCAGCGAAGGCCTGACGCGGTTGCGCAGCGCGCTGCGCGCCTACCTCGCCGCACGCTGAAACCGCTTCACCCCAGCCCGTGCCGCGCCAGCGCGCGGCGCAGGGCACGCGTGCCGCTGGCGGTTTCCGCGGCCATGCCGATCGCGCGGGCGCCGCGCACGTTGACGAACAGGTCGTCGATGAACAGCGCCTGCCGCGGGGCGACGCCGAAGTGCGCCAGCGCCTGTCGGTACACCGCGGCATCCGGCTTGCGCCCGCCCAGGCTGCCGCTGCACAGCACGCGCCCGTGCAGCAGCGGGAACAGCGCCGGCACGATCTGTGGCATCGCCTGCGCCATCAGCGCGCCGTTGTTGGTCAGCACGCCGATGACCACGCGTTCGGCCAGCGCCAGCACCTGCGCGACCACGCCGGCATCGGCGCGGCTGGCCGCCACGCGCGCGGCGATCCAGGCGTCCACGTCCACGGCAGCGCCCAGGCCTTCGCTCAGCCGCTGCAGGTAGGCCGCAGTGTCCAGTTCGCCGCCGTCGTAGGCGGTCTCCAGCCCGGAACCGAACAGGACCTCGCGCACCTGCGCGGCCTCGCAGCGACAGTGCGCGGCCAGCGCGGCGATGCGTGCGGCACGCGTGTAGTTCGCCAGCACGCCATCGAAATCGAGCAGCAGCAGCGCCGGCTGCGCGCGGATCATGGCGGACATGAGTGGGCCTGCGAAAGTGGTGGCAAGCGCCATGGGCGCGGCGCGTCATCTGCGCAGATCGAGCTGCGTCTCGCGGTCATCGCCGCGCGCCGTGGTGCGTGCCGATGATGCAATGCGCCATCGCTTGTCGTTGACAAGCCATCGCGGGCCGGCGGACAGTCGGGGCACGCCGCCGCGCGCGCGACCTGCCGCGGCGCAATGTCGTTTTTCTTGCCGAGGAATCCACTTTGAACACCAAGTTTCCGTCCCTGCTGCTCGTCCTTGCCGGCCTCGCGTTCGCACCTGCCGCCTGGGCCAAGACCTGCGCGGTGACCATCACCGGCACCGACCAGATGTCCTTCGACCAGACCCAGATCAAGGTCGCGGCCGATTGCACCGAGGTGGCGGTGACGCTCAAGCACAGCGGCAAGCTCGCCGCCGCGGTGATGGGCCACAACTGGGTGCTGACCAAGACTCCGGATTTCCAGGCGGTGGCCAATGCCGGCACCAGTTCCAGCCTGGCCGACAACTACCTGCCCAAGAACGATCCGCGGATCATCGCCCACACCAAGGTGATCGGCGCGGGGCAGTCTGACACGGTCAAGTTCTCCACCGCCAAGCTGAGCAAGGGCGGCGACTACACCTTCTTCTGCTCGTTCCCTGGGCACTGGGCGATGATGAAGGGCAAGTTCGTGTTCGGCTGATCCAGCGCAGCGGCGCTGCGCCGGCCATCGGCGTAGCGCGTTGTCGTTGTGCAATAGCCGCTGCGCCGGCATTTCAGCCGGCGGCGACCACCGCGAACGCCTCGCGCGCCGCGGCCAGGGTGGCCTCCAGCACGTCCTGGTCGTGCGCACTGGAGACGAAGCCGGCCTCATAGGCCGATGGCGCCAGGAACACGCCGCGCTCCAGCATCGCGTGGAAGAAACGGTTGAACGCGGCGGTGTCGCAGGCGGTGGCCTGCGCATAGGTCTCGACTTTCTCGGTAGTGAAGAACAGCCCGAACATGGCCCCGACCTGGTTGGTGGTGACCGCCACGCCGGCCGCCGCCGCGGCGGCTTCCAGGCCGGCGCACAGCTGCGCGGTGGCCGCGTCCAGGCGCTGGTGGAAGCCCGGCGCCTGGATCAGCTCCAGCATCGCCAGCCCCGCGGCCATCGCCACCGGATTGCCGCTGAGCGTGCCGGCCTGGTAGATCGGCCCGGACGGCGCCACCTGCCGCATCAGCTCGGCGCGCCCGCCATAGGCGCCCACCGGCATGCCGCCACCGATGATCTTGCCGAAGGTGGTCAGGTCCGGCGTCACCCCGTAGTGCGCCTGCGCACCGCCCAGGGCGACGCGGAAACCGGTCATCACCTCGTCGAAGATCAGCAGTGCGCCGTGCTGCGTGCACAGGTCGCGCAGGTGCTGCAGATAGCCCGGACGCGGCGGAATGCAATTGGCGTTGCCGACGACGGGCTCGATGATGACCGCAGCGATCTCCTGGCCGATCCGTTCGAACAGTTCGCTGGCGCCCTCGGCATCGTTGTAGGCCAGGGTGGCGGTGAGTTCGCTCAGGCCCGCCGGCACGCCCGGCGAGGTCGGCACGCCCAGGGTCAGCATGCCGCTGCCGGCCTTGACCAGGAACGAGTCGCCGTGGCCGTGGTAGCAGCCTTCGAATTTGACGATGCGGTTGCGCCCGGTGGCGCCGCGCGCCAGCCGCACCGCGGACAGCGTGGCCTCAGTGCCGGAGTTGACCATGCGCACCATCTCGCAGGACGGCACCAGCCGGGTGATGGTCTGCGCCATCGTCACCTCGGCCGGGCACGGCGCGCCGAACGACAGCCCATCGCCGATCGCGCGCTGCACCGCTTCGCGCACCGCCGGATGGTTGTGCCCGGCGATCATCGGCCCCCACGAGCCCACGTAGTCGATGTAGCGGTTGCCGTCGACGTCGTACAGGTACGGGCCATCGGCGCGCTGCACGAAGAACGGCTCGCCGCCCACCGACTTGAAGGCGCGCACCGGCGAATTGACGCCGCCGGGAATCAGCGACTGCGCTTGGGTGAACAGGGCGTGCGAGCGGGAATGGTTCATGAGCGGGAATCCTTGGCGATGCTGGCCCGGCCGATCGGCCGGGCGCGGAGCGAGGCGGCCTATTGTCGCGGCTGCCGCCGGCATGCGCCATGTTGCCGACCCGTCGCGGCCGGTGCTGCGCGACGTTTGGGTGCAGGAGGCTGCGCCCGGACCCTCATCCGCCCCTGCGGGGCACCTTCTCCCGGTGGGAGAAGGGAGAAGCCAAAGCCCCTCTCCCGTCGGGAGAGGGGTTGGGGTGAGCGTCCGGCGCGCAGCGGCTCGCGATGTTTGAGTGCACGAGGCTGCGCCCAGACCCTCATCCGCCCCTTCGGGGCACCTTCTCCCGGTGGGAGAAGGGAGAAGCCAAAGCCCCTCTCCCACCGGGAGAGGGGTTGGGGTGAGGGTCCGGCGCGCAGCGGCTCGCGATGTTGGGTGCAGGAGGCTGCGCCCGTACCCTCATCCGCCCCTGCGGGGCACCTTCTCCCGGTGGGAGAAGGGAGAAGCCAAAGCTCCTCTCCCGTCGGGAGAGGGGTTGGGGTGAGGGTCCGGCGCGCAGCGACTTGCGACGTTTGGGTGCACGAGGCTGCGCCCGGACCCTCATCCGCCCCTGCGGGGCACCTTCTCCCGGTGGGAGAAGGGAGAAGCCAAAGCCCCTCTCCCGTCGGGAGAGGGGTTGGGGTGAGGGTCCGGCGCGCAGCGGCTCGCGATGTTTGGGGGCATGAGGCTGCGCCCGGACCCTCATCCGCCCCTGCGGGGCACCTTCTCCCGGTGGGAGAAGGGAGAAGCCAAAGCCCCTCTCCCGCCCGGAGAGGGGTTGGGGTGAGGGTTCGGCGCGAAGCGGCTCGCGATGTTTGGGTGTACGAGGCTGCGCCCGGACCCTCATCCGCCCCTGCGGGGCACCTTCTCCCGGTGGGAGAAGGGAGAAGCCAAAGCCCCTCTCCCACCGGGAGAGGGGTTGGGGTGAGGGTCCGGCGCGCAGCGACTCGCGATGTTTGGGTGCACGAGGCTGCGCCTGTACCCTCATCCGCCCCTGTAGGGCACCTTCTCCCGGTGGGAGAAGGGAGAAGCCAAAGCCCCTCTCCCGCCGGGAGAGGGGTTGGGGTGAGGGTCCGGCGCGCAGCGGCTCGCGATGTTTGGGTGCACGAGGCTGCGCCCGGCCCCTCATCCGCCTCTGCGGGGCACCTTCCCCCGAAAAGGGGGCCATGGTCCCGGTGGGAGAAGGAAAGGCGCTGCCACCTCAGTCGAAACAAGCGCGGTACGCGGCCAGCGCCGCGCGCGGGTCGGGCGCATCGAATACGCCGCTGATCACCGCCAGCAGGTCGGCGCCGGCCGCCACCAGCGGGCGTGCGTTGTCGGGTGTGAGGCCGCCGATCGCCACGCGCGGCAGGCCCAGTGCCGCCGCTTCGCGCAGCAGGTCAGGCGTGGCGCGGCGCGTGGTGACCTTGCTGCGGGTGGGGAAGAACGCGCCGAAGGCGACATAGCTGGCGCCGGCCGCCGCAGCGCTGCGGGCCAGGGCCAGGTCGTCGTAACAGGACGCACCGATCAACGCCTGCGGTCCCAACGCGGCGCGCGCAGCGGCCAGGTCGCCGTCGTCCTCGCCCAGGTGCACGCCGGCCGCACCCACCGCCTGCGCCAGCGCGACGTCGTCGTTGACGATCAGCGGCACCCCTGCCTGCGTGCACAGCGCCTGCAGCGCTGCCGCCTGATCCCGCCGCTGCGCCGCGTCGGCGCGCTTGTTGCGGTACTGCAGCCAGGTCACGCCCTGGTCCAGCAGTGGCGTCACCCGCGCAAGCAGGCGCGCGCCATCGGCCTCGTCGGGGGTGATCAGGTACACGCCGCGCGGCGCCGGGGATGCGTTCATGGCCAAGCCTTCCGATGCGTCGGCGGCGATGGGACAATGCCGTTCCGTCCGACTGTGACCTGCGATTATCCAATGAGCGACGCCACCGCCACCACCTATCGCACCTGGATGTGCGTCGTCTGCGGGTTCATCTACAACGAGGCCGACGGCCTGCCCGAAGAAGGCATCGCTCCTGGCACCCGCTGGGAAGACGTGCCCGACACCTGGACCTGCCCGGATTGCGGCGTGACCAAGGACGATTTCGAAATGGTGGAGATGGATTGAGCGCTGGGAATGGGAGTCGGGATTGGGGAGTCGCAAGAGCGGCTGCGGCGTGACCTGACGCGTCGCTGAGCGACGCTGCTTTCTCTTGAGGGCTTCCAGGCTGAAGATGCTCAGGACGACTTGCACATAGCGGATGGCCGCTCTTGCGAATCCCCAATCCCGACTCCCGACTCCCGACTCCCGAATCCCCGCCGTCAATGCATCCGCTGCGCGCGGGCGCTCAGCTCCACCAGGCGTTCGCGGATCGGCAGCGCGTCGGAGGCCTCGGGGTTCAGTTGCAGGTAGCGGCCCAGGTCGCGGCGCGCGCCGGGCACGTAGTCCATCTGCAGGTAGGCCATGCCGCGGTCGCGCAGGGCTTCGGGTTGGTCCGGCATCAGCTTGAGCACGCGGTCGGCGCTGCGTGCGGCGCGGTCCCACTCGTCGCGTTCGGCATACAGGCCATGCAGGTTGCGCAGGACCCGGGCGAGGATCGCGCGGTGCGGCGCCGGGTCCAGGATCTGCAGCAGTGCACGGTCGTCCGGGCTTTCGCCGCCCATGTGCGGCCGCGCGCGCTCGCGCAACTCCTCCACCGCCAGCGGACGACCGCCGTTGAACGGGTCCATCACCAGCAGCCCGTCGTCCACCGGCAAGCGCACCAGGAAATGCCCGGGGAAGGACACGCCGTCGAGCGGGATGTCCAGGCGCCGCGCCACTTCCATCTGCACCAGCGCCAGCGAGATCGGGTTGCCCAGGCGCCGCTCGAACACCTGGTTCATGTAGCTGTTGCGCGGGTCGTAATACTCGTCGTGGTTGCCGCTATAGCCGAGTTCTTCGAACAGGTGGCGATTGATCGCCGCCATCTTCAGCGGCCACTGCTCGATCATCGCCACCTCGTGCCGCAGGTGGTCGGCGTGGCTCTGCGCCAGGGTGTCGTAATGGGCGGCATCCAGCTCCGGATACTCGTCGCGGGCGATCAGCAGTGCGGTCGCCAGTAGCGGCAGGGCATCGTCGTCCAGAGCGGCCAGGGTATTCCAGCTCGGCAATGTCAATCGGGCGGCCATGGCCCAAGACTGGCGGCAAAGCCGGGCCCGATCAAGTCCGGCGGTTCCCGACAGCGGTGTCGGGTTCAGCGCCGTGGTGGCGGGATCTTTTCCCGACCCGGGCCGACGCGTCGGGCGATCAGCGGCCCTGCGGAATCCCGGGGCCGAAGCGCAGTTCGGTACCGTCCTGCAGCTTCAACTGCTCGGCCTGGCCGGCGTTGAGTTCGAGCACGTAGCGCGCCGGCGCGTTGCTGGGGTAGGGCGGGCAGGCGTCGCCGGCCGAGCACGGCGGCACGTCGCGCTGCTGCGCCACCAGCTTGCGCTGGTTGTCGAAGTACAGGATGTCCAGCGGGATCTTGGTGTTCTTCATCCAGTACGCCTGCGGTTCCTCGCGGTCGTGGATGAACAGCATGCCGTGGTCGGCGTCCATCTGATCGCGGAACATCAGCCCGCGCGCGCGGGTCGCATCGTTCTGCGCCAGTTCCACGTCGTAGCGGTGTCCGCCCAGTTCCACCCAATGGTCGCCGCCGGCACTGGCGCAGCCGCTGAGGGCGAGCAGGAGAAGGACGCAGCAAGCGCGAATGAGGGACATGGCAGGGCCGGGGCGAGGAGGACAGCGCGCACCTTGTTGCATGGTGCGCGACGAGTCAAGAGAGCGGGGATTGGGGAGTCGGGATTGGGGATTCGCAAAGGCAGGGATCCCGGCTTTTACGAATCCCCAATCCCGACTCCCCAATCCCGCGCGCGTCCTACAGGACGCGCGGAGGCTCGCCGCCGACGATCACCACGTCGGCCGGGCGGCGCGCGAACAGGCCGACGCAGACCACGCCCGGGATCTGGTTCAGTTCGCGCTCCAGCGCCACCGGGTCGGTGATCGAAAGGTGGTGCACGTCCAGCACCACGTTGCCGTTGTCGGTGATCACGCCGTCGCGCCACACCGGCTGGCCGCCGGTGCGCGCCAGGATCTCGCGGGCGACCAGGCTGCGCGCCATCGGGATCACCTCGATCGGCAGCGGGAACGCGCCCAGGGTCTGCACCTGCTTGCTGGGGTCGACGATGCAGATGAAGCGCTCGCTGGCCTCGGCGATGATCTTCTCGCGGGTCAGCGCCGCGCCGCCGCCCTTGATCAGGCACTTGTTCGGATCGCACTCGTCGGCGCCGTCCACGTACAGCGACAGGTTGCCGGTGTGGTTCAGCTCCAGCACTTCGATGCCGTGCTGGCGCAGGCGCGCGGTACTTTGCTCGGAACTGGACACCGCACCCTTGATGCGGTGGCCGATGCGGCCCAGCGCGTCGATGAAATAGGCGACGGTGGAGCCGGTGCCGACGCCGACGATCATCCCGTCCTGGACGTAGTCGATGGCTTTCTCGGCGGCAAGGCGTTTGGCTTCTGACATTTGGAGAGCTCGGGAGTGGGGATTCGGGATTGGAGATTCGTGAAAAGCGGGTCGGCGGATGGGGACTGGGCGAATTCCGATTCCCCAATCCCGAATCCCGGCTACTCGAGCGACAGCAGCAGCTTCCACTGCGCGGCGCTGACCGGGAACACCGACAGGCGATTGCCGCGGGCGACCAGCGGGAAGCCCTCGCCCAGCGCGTCGGCGTGCTGCTTGATCTCGTCCAGCGCGATGGTGCGCGCCAGCTTGCGCTCGAACGCCACGTCCACCAGGTACCAGCGCGGCTGTTCCGGGGTGGCCTTGGGGTCGTGGTAGTCGGAGGACGGGTCGAACTGGGTGGCGTCGGGATAGGCCTGGCTGGCCACGCGCGCCACGCCGACGATGCCCGGCACCTTGCAGTTGGAGTGATAGAACAGGATGCCGTCGCCGACCTTCATGCCGTCGCGCATGAAGTTGCGCGCCTGGTAGTTGCGCACGCCGTTCCAGGGTTCGGTGCCGACCCGCTGCAGGTCGTCGATCGAGAAGGGGTCCGGTTCGGACTTCATCAGCCAATAGCGGGTGCGTGCGGTCATGCGGGGGAATCGTGCGCGGTCGACAGGGTGAGGGATTCGGTGCAGACCGCGTCCAGCGCCACGTCCCAGGCCGCGAGCGGCAAGGCCGCGACCTGCTGTGCGTCGAAGGCGGCCCCGACCAGCCAGGGCGGCGGCGCCTGCCGCTGGCGGAAAGCGAAGCTGCGATCATACCAGCCGCCCCCCATGCCCAGGCGCCCGCCGGCGGCATCGAAGCCCACCAGCGGCGCCACCACCAGCGCCATCTGTGCCGGCGCCAGGGTCGCGGCCGGGTCGACGTCGGGTTCGGGAATGCCGTAGCGGTTGGCCCGCAGCGGCTGCCCGGGGCGCCACGGCGCGAAACGCAGGGTGTCGCCGCTGAGCATCGGCAGGCAGTACTGCACCGTGTCCGGCAACGACAGTTGCCAGCGATGCAGCGCGATCTCCCCGTCCATTGCCCAATAGCCGCCGACATGGCCGTGCTGCGGCGCGAACGGCAGGTCCAGCAAGCGCTGCGCCAGCGCGTCGGCGGCGGCCAGGCGTACGGGCGCCGAGAGCGCGCGGCGGCGGGCGCGCAGATCCTGGCGCAGGGAGTCGCGGTCGTCGGCAGTCATCGGGCAGGCGGAGCGAGGGAGGGCGCTATTGTCGGCGCCAGCGCGCACCCTGACCAGGGTGGGTCCTCCATCTCCGAGTACACCGCGCTGGATCTGCCAGGCCCAACCCGAAGCGCTGCGGTTGCGCGGGTCCACGGCCGCGTCATCGCGCGGGCGTGGACGGACGTCCACATCCTCGCGCTCCCTTGCCGCAGGCATACGCAATCGCGGTGCGGCGCGGCATGCCAGGAGGACAGGTCCTGGGCGCGGCCGCCGCTGCTGCGATCACGCGTAGAGCGCCACCGTCTGCCGGCCCCATAGCACCAGCCGCCCGGCCGTGTCCCAGATCTGCATGTCCTGTAGCGAGTAGCCGTCCTCGGCATGGCGGCTGGCCGAACGCAGCAGGAACCAGTCGCCGGCGCTGGCCGGCTGCGGGAAGTCCAGGCTCCAGGTCATCGAGCTGACCGGCGCCGGCTCGGTGAAGCAGGTCATCGCGGCGGGCGGCAGGCAGTCGCCCAGCGCGACCAGGGCCACGCTCGGGTCCACGCCGCCGGGGTCGCGATGGCGCGCCCAGACCAGCAATTCCGGGTCGGCCGCGGCGGACAGCGGCAGCGCGCCGCCGGCCAGGCGCATGTCGAAGTTGGCGACGAAGGCCGGGGTCGCCGTGCTGTCGGCGATCGGCGTCGCCTCGTCGGGGCCGACCACCGCCGGCCGCGCCGGCAGGAAGTCGTGGGCGATGCGGCTGGCGCGCGGCTGCGCGAACAGCAGCGCCGCGCGCAAGGCGACCTGCCCGTCGGCCAGGCAATCGACGCCCACCGAAGTGGCGGACTTGCCCTGGCGCAGCACCTGCGCATCGAAGCGCAGGGTGCCATCGGCCGGGCCGACGAACCCGATATGCGCCGACTTCAGCGGCGGCAACGCGGACGGCGCCGTGCGCAGCGCGGTCTGCAGCGCCAGCGCCGCGGACAGGCCGCCGAAGGCGGTACGGCCTTGCCGCCAGCTGGCGGGGACGTCGAATCCCGCGGCGGGGTCGAAGCTTTCGAGGATCTGGGCGAGCGTCGGCAATCCGGGATCTCCGTGGTGGGTGCACCAGTATCCCGGGTTTCGGCCGGCGCGAGAACGCGTGGCGCCTGCGCTGCGTCGGCGACGACGCGGGTGGACACGCACGTGGCGGACGCGCAAAAAGGAAACGGCGCCTTGCGGCGCCGCTTCCTGGAACAATTGCATTCTCCGCCGTGACGATGCGTGCGAAACGACCTTGAACCCGGGGTTCAAGTGGGATGGCTGGAGAATCATCGGGCTTCCCGCTACGAGGCGGACCTGCACTCCCGATTCCGTCGCCACCCCGTGGTCGTCATTAAGGGACAAGGCGAATGTTTGCACACGCTGTCGTTCACAGCAGAGAACGCAAGTGGAGTATAGCGCCGTGATCGCGCTTGGCTAGTCCGTTCGTCGGTCCTTCGGTGCGTTGCAATTCACGTTGATGATCGCAACGCCAATGACGGATCAGCGTGTCGTATCGACGGCGCTGTCCAGGCGCCGATTGAGATCGGCGAGTGTGCGCGCCATCTCGCGGTCGCGCTTTGCCTGTTCGTCGCGCAGTTGCTGCAACTCGTGCGCCAGGTTCAGCGCCGCCAGGACGGCGACGCGATCCACGGCGGCCATGCGGTTGCTGCCGCGCACCTCGCGCATCTTCGCGTCGAGCAGGCGTGCGGCGGCGAGCAGGCCGTCGCGCTCCTCGGCCTCGACGCCGACGGTGTATTCGCGGTCGAGGATGCGGACGCTGACCGGTTCGCTCACGTGTGCTGCTCCAGGGACTTCAATCGGGCGATCATCGCTTCCACGCGCGAGCGCGCCTGTTCGTTCTTGGTCAGCAACTGCGAGCGCTCGCCGATCAGCTGTTCCTGCTGCTGGCGCAGGCTGCGGTTCTCGTCGGACAGGCGCTGGCAGCGCTCGACCAGCGTTTCCACGCGCGCGGCAAGGGCGCGAAGCTCGGCGAGGGTGTCAGGGCTGTCCATGGCGCTCACGATAGGCATGCGCCCGAGGGGCGGTCAAGACGCCGCGTGGCGGCGGCATGGCCGGCGCTCAGGCAGGCAGCCGCAACGGTTGCTGCAACAGACGCAGGCAGGCGTCCGGCTCCAGCGCCGGCGCCACCAGGTGGCCCTGGATCTCGTCGCAGCCATGCGCGCGCAGGAACGCCAGCTGCCCGGCGTCTTCGACGCCCTCGGCCACCACTTTCAATGCCAGCGAGTGGCCCATTGCGATGATGGTGCTGGTGATGGCCTCGTCGTCCGGGTCGCGGGTGAGGTCGCCGATGAATTCCTGGTCGATCTTCAAGGTGTTGATCGGCAGGCGCTTCAGGTAGGCCAGCGACGAATAGCCGGTGCCGAAGTCGTCGATCGCCAGGGTCAGCCCCAGCGCGCGGCAGGCGCGCAGCAGCTCGGCGTTCTTGCCGACCTGCGACATCACCACGCTCTCGGTCAGTTCCAGTTCGATGTTGGCGGCCGGCACGCCGGTCTCGGCGAGGATCTCGGCCATCAGGTCAGGCAGGTTGCCGCGCTCGAGCTGGATCGCCGAGACGTTCACCGACATGCACAGGTCGGTCAGCCCCATCCGCCGCCAGTCGCGCAGCGCGCTGCAGGCCTGGCGCAGCACCCATTCGCCGATCTCCAGGATCAGCCCGGTCTCCTCGGCCAGCGGGATGAACTGGCTGGGCGAGATCGGCCCGAAATCGGCGCTGTGCCAGCGCAGCAGCGCTTCCACGCCGACCACCCGCTGCGTGCGCAGCGAGTAGCGCGGCTGGTAGACCAGCTTCAGTTCCTGGTCCAGCGGGATCTTGCGCAGCGTGCTGGCCAGGGTGGCGCGGTGGCGCGTGGCCTCGTCCATGCGCGCCGAATACACCTGGGCGTTGCGGCGCCCGGCAGCCTTGGCCTGGTACATGGCGGTGTCGGCGTGCTTGAGCAGTTCGCTCGGCAGCAGCGCGTGTTGTGGGAACAGCGAAATGCCGATGGAGGTGGAGACCGCGACGTCGGGGCGTTCGTCCAGCCGCAGCGGCGCCTCGAACGCGGCCAGCACGCGTGCGGCCACCGCCTCGGCCTCGCCCTGGCTGACGATGTCCTCGACCACCACGGTGAATTCGTCGCCGGCCAGGCGCGCCACCGTGTGCTGCGGCCCCACCGCCTGCTGCAGGCGTTCGGCCACGGCGCGCAGGACGCGGTCGCCGACCGCGTGGCCGAGCGAGTCGTTGATGTCCTTGAAGCGGTCCAGGTCCAGGAACAGCACCGCGACCGAACCGGCCTGGCGCCGCGCCCGCACGATCGCCCGTGCCAGGCGCTCGGACAGCAGCGCGCGGTTGGGCAGGCTGGTCAGCGTGTCGTAGTTGGCCAGGTAGCGCAGTTCCTGCTCGGCGCGCTTCTGTTCGGTGATGTCTTCCAGCACCACCACCTGGAAGCTCTGGCGGCCGTCCGCGTCGACCACGGTATTGCGGCGCAGGTGGCAGAGGATCTCCTGGCCGTCCTTGCGCCGCTTCCAGGCCTCGCCGCGCCAGTGCCGGCCGTGGTCGGCCACCGGCGCCGCCGGCGTTTCCGGTGCGTGGTCGATCAGCGCCATCGGTTGGCCCAGCACCTCGCGCTCGCTGTAGCCGGTGATGCGGGTGAAGGCCGGGTTGACCGAGATGAAGCGGCGGTCCTCGTCGAGCACGGCGACCGCCTCGCCCATGCTGCGCAGCACTTCGGCGGCGATGCGCCGCTCCAGGTCGGCCTGGCGGTGCGAGGTGATGTCGCGTGCAGTGCCGGCGAGCCGGCGCGGTGCGCCGCTGGCGTCGTAGTCGACCACGCGGCCGCGCACCCGCGCCCAGTGCCAGACCCCGTCGCCGGCCAGGTCCACCCGGTACTCGGCGGTGTAGATCGCGGTCAGGCCCTGCAGGTGTTCCTGCAGCACCTGCCGCGCCTGTTCCATGTCGTCGGGATGGATGCGCAGCGGCTCGTTCTCGCGGATCACCAGGCCGATGTCCTGCGCGTGCGGCGTGGCCTCGTCTGCGCGCATCAGCCGCAGCGTGCGCTGTTGCAGGTCGTAATCCCAGAAGTGCTCGCCCGAGGCCCACAGCGCCAGCTTCAGGTGCTGGTCGCGCTGCTGCAGCTGCGCATGCCGTTGCAACTGCTCGCGCAGGCGCCGCCGCGAACGCAGCGCGGACAGCGCCAGCAGGGTGCCCGCCGCCAGCGCGGCGATGGCCGCCAGCGGCCACGCGGCCAGCAGCGTTTCGCCAACCAGGGCGAGGCCGATCCCTTCCGCAGCTCCTGCAGCAACGTGCTCCAATGGCATGGCGGAAAGTGACTTCTGTCAAAGAACGGGTGGTGGAGTGTAGGCGCGTGCCGGAAGCCTCCACAAGCGGCGGCGCACACGCGATTGCTACACTGCGCAGTCCCGATTCCGCTGCGGGCCTCGACAGGCCGGCGGCCAGCGCCCGACAGGCTTCGCTCCATGACTGAACTTCCCACTGCCGACCAGATCGCCGATGCCAGCCGGACGCTTGGCCTGGCTGCGTCGGCGGCCGAACTGCACGGCGGCCTGTGCGGCTGGCTGGCCGGCGGCGGCGCCGAGTTGCCGGCATGGCCGGCGGCCGTGCTCGCCGACGCCAGCATCGCCGCGCCGCGCCCCGGCGACGCGCTGGATCGCCTGCGCGAGGCCACGACTGCGCAACTGAACGACCGCGATTTCGGCTTCGACCTGGTGCTGGCCGATGCCGGCGCGCCCCTGCCCGAGCGGGCCGACGCGCTGTTCGACTGGTGCCGCGGCTTCCTCGGCGGCTTCGGCCTGGCCGCAGGGGCCGCGCCGCCGCTGTCCGAGGAAGGGCAGGAAGCGCTGCAGGACGTGGCGCGGCTGGCCCAGGCCAGCGCCGACGATTTCGACAGCGGCGACGAGGACGAGGACGCGTTGGCCGAGATCGAGGAGTTCGTGCGCGTGGCGGTGCTGCTGCTGCACAGCGACTGCGTTCTCGGCCCGCGCCACCGGCAGCGCCTGAACTGATGAAGCGGCTCACCGGGATTTCCTCCGGCGAGTACGCGCGCCGGCGCCGGCAGCTGATGGACATGGCCGGCGAGCAGGCCATCCTGGTGTTGCCGAGCGCGCCGGAGCGGGTGCGCAGCCACGACACGCACTACCCGTACCGGCAGGATTCGGACTTCTGGTACCTGTGCGGCTTCCCCGAGCCGGATGCGGTGCTGGTGCTGGTGCCCGGGCGCCGTCATGGCGAGGCGCTGCTGTTTTGCCGCGAACGCGATCCCGAGCGTGAAGCCTGGGACGGCCCGCGGGCGGGCCAGGACGGCGCGGTCGAGCGCTACGGCATGGACGATGCCTATCCGATCGACGACCTCGACGAGATCCTGCCCGGGCTGCTGGAAGGCCGCTCGCGGGTCTATTACCACTTCGGCCGCGACGTCGATTTCGACCTGAAGCTGATCGGCTGGGTCAAGCGCGTGCGCGAGCAGGTGCGGCACGGCGCGCAGCCGCCGCACGAGTTCCTGGAACTGGGCCACCTGCTGCACGAGCAGCGCCTGTTCAAGTCGCGCGACGAGATCGCGCTGATGCAGGTGGCCGCCGACCTGAGCGTGGCCGGGCATCGCGCGGCGATGCGGCTGGCGCGGCCCGGCATGCACGAGTACCAACTGCAGGCCGAGATCGAGCGCGAGTTCCGTGCCGGCGACGCCTGGCCTGCCTACGGCAGCATCGTCGGCAGCGGCCACAACGCCTGCGTGCTGCACTACCGCGCCAACGCCGCACGCCTGCGCGACGGCGAGCTGGTGCTGGTCGACGCCGGTGCCGAATACCGCGGCTATGCCGCCGACATCACCCGCACCTTCCCGGCCAACGGCCGCTTCAGCGCCGAACAACGCGCGCTGCACGACCTGGTCGGCGCCGCGCATGCCGCCGCGCTGGCGCAGGCGCGCCCGGGCGTGGCCTACGAGGCCGGGCACCTGGCCGCGGTGCAGACCCTGACCGACGGCCTGCTGCGGCTGGGCCTGCTCAAGGGCAGCCTGGAGCAGAACCTGGCCAGCGGCGACTACCGGCGTTTCTACCGGCACAAGACCGGGCACTGGCTGGGCCTGGACGTGCACGACGTCGGCGACTACCGGCTGGCCGGCGAATCGCGCCTGCTCGAGCCGGGCATGGTGTTCACCATCGAACCCGGCCTGTACGTGTCGCCGGACGACAAGGACGTGGACCCGAAGTGGCGCGGCATCGGCATCCGCACCGAGGACGACGTGCTGATCACCGACGACGGCCACCGCGTGCTCACCGATGCACTGGCGCGCAGCGCCGAGGAGATCGAGGCCTTGATGGCTGGGGAGCCGGGATTGGGGATTCGGGATTAGGGATGAGGTAACCGCGGCGGCTGGCGCGGGCTGATCATCCTGAAGAAGAGCGGGTGCAGCCTTGCCTCGCCGGCACGGCATTGCGCGCACTGGCAAATCCCCAATCCCGAATCCCCAATCCCGCGGCGGCGGCTCAGGCCGCCGCCGCAAACACCGGCCGCGTCAGGTTCTCCGGAGCGTCTTCGGTGCATACCACTTCGTCCTCGATGCGGATGCCGCCGTAGGGCTTGAATTGCTCCACCCGCGCCCAGTCGACGCTGCCGCCGTGGCCGGCCTGCTTGAGCTCGTCCAGCAGCATGTCGATGAAGTACAGGCCCGGCTCGATCGTCACCACCATGCCCGGTTCCAGGGTGCGGGTCATGCGCAGGTAGGGGTGGCCGTCGGGGCGTTCGATGCGGCCGCCGCGGTCGCTGGCGGCGAAGCCGGCGACGTCGTGCACCTGCAGGCCGATCGGGTGGCCCAGGCCATGCGGGAAGAACGCGGCGCTGACGCCGGTGGCCACCGCCGCTTCCGGCGACACGGTGAGCACGCCGGCATCCTTGAGCACGCCCATCAGCGCCAGGTGCGCATCCAGGTGCAATTGCCGATAGTCGACGCCGGCACGCACGTTCTGCCCCATGCGCTGCTGCGCGGCGTCCACCGCGTCGATCAGCGCCTGGAACTCGCTGCCGGGATCGGCGGCGTAGGTGCGGGTGATGTCGCTGGCGTAGCCGTGCGCGGAGGCGCCGGCGTCGATCAGGAAGCTGCGCAGCGGCGTCGGCGCCTGCCGCTGCAGGTCGGTGTAGTGCAGCACGGCGCCGTGCTCGTTCAACGCCACGATGTTGCCGTACGGCAGCTCGTTCGCGTCCTGCCCGACTGCTGCGCAGTAGGCCATGTGGATCTCGAACTCGCTGCGGCGGTCGCGGAACGCGGTCTCGGCCGCGCGATGGCCGCGCACCGCCGACTGCTGCGCCTGGCGCATCAGCGCCAGCTCGTAGGGCGTCTTGTAGGCGCGGTGGTACTCCAGGTAGTGCAACACGCCTTCCGGGTTGTTCGGCACGTAGTCGCCCAGGGCGCTCTGCGGCTCGCCCAGGATCGCGCTGCGTGCGGCATCCGGCAGTAGCGCCAGCGCCTCGTCCGGGGTGCGGATCAGGTGGATGTCGCAGTGCTCCACCCACCAGCCGCTGGGCGCGTCCGGCACCACGTGCCAGTAGTCGCGCGGCTGGTGGAAGATCACCTGCGGCCGGCGCCCGGGCGTGTACACCAGCCAGCTGTTCGGCACCCGGGTCAGCGGCAGCCAGGCCTTGAACTGCGGGTTCACCGCGAACGGATAGTCGCGATCGTCGAACACCTGGTAGTGCAGGCTGCCGCTGGGGACGACCAAGTGGTCGAAGCCGCCGCGCGCCAGCGCCTCGTCGGCGCGTCGGGTCAGGGTGCGCAGGTGGTCGGCATACAGGGCGCTTGGGTCGTGCTGGGGCATGGCGGTGGCTCGTTCGGCGATGCGGAAACGGGGGCGCCAAGTGTGCCGGAAACGGTGCGGACGTGCGGACACGCGTGTGTGGCATGCGCATGCATGCGGCGATGCGAAGCTGCGTTGGCGACGTGGCGGTCTTTGCCGATTCCGTCGGATCTTCCTTGCATCAGATCGCGCAATGGGCGCGCATGGCCGACGTAGCAGCGGCTGATCCCGCAAAAGGCGACAAGAGCCGCTGCGACGAGGTTGACCTCGTTAGCCGCCGGGGCCCGAGTTGATCCACTGCCGCAACAGCTCGCGATGCGCAGCGGAAATGGTCAGGAAGCGGAAGCCGGCCCAGGCCTGGCCGGGTGCGTGCGAAGGTTCGCTCCACAACAGGTGCGCGCCGACGTCGATCTGCACCTCGCGGTCGGCGTGCGGCATCGCGAAGCGCAACTGGTACAGCGCGTCCTCGTGCAGCGGCGCCGAGGCCAGCAACAGCATGCCGTGTTCGGACACGTTGCCGAGGCGGCCGACCACGGCGTCTTCCATCAGGTCCAGCACCGGCACCATCTCCGGCACCTGGCGGCGCGGCGAGCGGCGGGCGTCGACGCTCATGCGTTCTCCATGCTGTCGTCGACCGCGGGGGCGCCGGCCAGGGTGCGTAGTGCGCGGACCGCGGCCTGCCAGGCGCGATCGATCAGACGGGCACGGTCTTCGCTGACGATGCGGGCCTGGCCCTGCGCCAGCAAGCGCGCCAGTCCATCGAGGGTGTGTTCGGCGGCCTTCTGTCCACGCTGGTTGACGAACAGCGCGCGATCGGTGATCGGGCTGTACCAGGACAGCCGCTGCCGTTTCAGGTCGCCCTGCTGGTTGACGACGAATTCGAACCAGGTGCCGAACGCCAGCGTGCGCAGCCGCGCATACGCGGCCTGTTCGGCCTCGGTGCGTGGCGGCAGCGACGGCCGCTCGCCGTCCTCGCCCTGCTCGCCGAGGCGGGTGTGCGCCTTCAGCCGCATGCTCAGTTCGGTGCGCGAGGTGGTGGCGTCGGCGCCGCCGGGCGTGGACAGGCGGCGGGCGATGGCCTCGGCTTCCTGCTGGTGGTAGCCCACCTGCAGCAGCGCCTGGCCCACGCGCTCGGCGAGGGCGGCATCGGAGGCGCCATCGCTGCGGCAGGTGACCTCGGCGATGCGCTCGGCCAGGCCGATACGCTCGCGCCAGGTCTCCGAGTCCTCGCCCTGGCGCAGCAGGGTCAGCACCAGTACGTCGGACCAGGCCTGCTGCAGCAGGGTCTGCACGAAGCCGGGCGGTTGCCGGGCGGTGCACAGCGCGTCCAGGGTGGCGGCCGCGGTTTGCTTGGCCAGCTCCAGCCGCTCCTTGCCGCGCGCGGCCTCGACGTGCCGGCGTTCGGCGATCTCCGCCTTGTGCGCCAGGTTGCGTTGCTGCGCCTGGATGTCCTGGTGGGCCTGTTCGAAGACGACCGCGTCGCCTTCGTACTCCTCGACCACGCGGTCCACCGCCTGGTTGAGCTTGAGCAGCAGCGTCGGATCGCTGTCCTCTTCGCCCAGCCAGGTCGCGCCCGATTCGGCGACGGCGTTGAGCAGCTCCCGCGCCGGGTGCTGGCTGCGTGCGAAGAACGCCGGATCCTGCAGCGCGGCGCGCACCAGCGGTACCTGCAGGCGTTCCAGCAGCGCCGCGGCCGGCGCGTCGGGACGCACCTCGCGTTCGATCTCGCCATACAGCAGGCCGAGCAGGTCGAAGGTGTCGGCCTGCTGCGCGGCCAGCGTCGCCTGCGCGCCGTGGGTGGCGCGCAGCGTCTGCAGCAGGGCGGTCTGCACGTCGCGCAGGTGGCGGCGGCTACGCAGCCCGCCAAGGGTGCTGTGGGCCGGCGGCTGCGCCTGCAGTTCGCCCAGGGCCTCCAGCAGGCTGGCGGTCGGAACCGGAGCCGTGCCGGCGGCGCTCGCCGGCAGCGGCGGAAGCGTGGCGGCCCCGGCGGGCATCGCCGCGGGCGCGCCGGGTGCGGCATGCGCGCGCGCGGCCGTCAGCAACTGGCGCAGCGTGGCCAGATCCGGGCCGCTGGCGGCCGGCTCGGCGGCAGCGGCCGCCGATGCGGTGCCCATGCCGGGCATGGCCTGGCCGGGGGCGGGGCCGTGACCCCTGGGTCCGCTTGCGGCAGGGGCCGGATCGGCGCCTGCGGGCATGCGCGCGACGCGGCGCGCGCCCGGCTCCACGCTGGTGCTGCGCGCCACGTAGGGCAGGTAGATCAGGCCCGGCAGCACCCCGGCGTGGGTGAGCATGCCATTGGCCCGTTCCACGATCTCGCCGTAGCGCGACAGCACCTGGCGTTCGAAAGCGCGGTACAGCGCCAGTTGCGTGTCCAGGCCCAGTCCCAGCGCTTGGCCGGCATCGCGCAGCAGCCGGCACAGCGCATGCGGGCCCGGCGGCAACTGCTCGATCTCGAAGGCCGGCCGCGCCGCCAGCACGCCGAAGCGCTGGCCGAGCAGTTGCAGCGGGATGTTGCAGCGGGTGGCCTCGCGGCGGGCGATCTCGTGCAGCACGATGTCGCGGTCGATATCCACGTCGGCGACCAGGGTCAGCATCTGCGCGGCGGCGCCGGCCCTGGGCGCGCGCGGCGCGGCGGCCAGGGCCGCCGAGCTGCGGATGCCGGCCAGCTCGGCTTCCAGGTGCGCCCGATAGAACGGCGCGAAGCGCGCGCGCTGCGCGCGCAGGCGCTGCGCCTCCTGGTAGATGTCCTGCTGCACCTGGCCGTTGCGGGCGCGCTCGGCCTGCTCGAACAGGGTCTGCTCCAGGTCGTCCAGGGTCGCCTGTAACGGCCCCTCCAGGGACTGCCACAGCAGGTCGTTCAGGCCCAGCAGGAGATCGCGCACGCGCGCCGGCAGGGCGGCGCTGGCAAGCGTCGCCGGCGGGGCCGACAAGGTCGCAGACACGGGCATCTTGTGATCGCCGTTGTACTTTTCTGCGGGGTATGTAGCACGATCCGCCGCCGCAACCAAGGCGGGCGGCCTCGCCAGGACGCGTCTCAGGGCAAAAACAGGGCGACCACGTCGTTGGTGAAACGCCGCCCCATCTCGGTCGGCACGGCGTGGCCGGCGTCCACCCGCAGCCAGTCGCGGGCCTGCGCGGTGGCCAGGGCAGGGGCGATCGCCTGCAGCGGCAGGCCAGTGCGGGCGCTGAAGTCGCGCAGCGCGAAACCGTCGTTGAGGCGCAGCGCGTTGAGCATGTACTCGAACGGACGCCGCTCCGGCGCGATCCACTCGTCGCCGCCGATCGCCGCCGGCGTCCCGGCCGCGTCCAGGAACGCCTGCGGGTGCTTGTGCTTCCAGCGGCGCAGGATGCTCTGCTCGGCGCCGGAGCTGATCTTGCCGTGGGCGCCGGCGCCGATGCCGAGATAGTCGCCGAAGGTCCAGTAGTTGAGGTTGTGCGCGCAGCGGTAGCCGGCGCGGGCGTAGGCGCTGACCTCGTACTGAGCGTAGCCGGCCTCGGCCAGCAGTGCCTGGCAGCGCTCCTGCATGTCCCAGGCGTCGTCGTCCTCGGGAATGCCCTGCGGCGGCCGCGCGGCGAACACGGTGTTCGGTTCCAGGGTGAGCTGGTAGTGGCTCATGTGGGTCGGCTGCAGCGCCAGCGCCCGCGCGATGTCGCGCTCGGCCTCGGCGAGGGTCTGCTGCGGCAGCGCGTACATCAGGTCCAGGTTGAAATTGGCGTAGCCGGCGTCCTGCGCCAGCTTCACCGCGCGCTCGGCCTCGGCCCCGTCGTGGATGCGGCCCAGCCGCTGCAGCGCCGCATCGTCGAAGCTCTGGATGCCGAAGCTGAGGCGATTCACCCCGGCCGCCAGGTAGCGGTCGAAACGGCCGTGCTCGGCAGTGCCGGGGTTGGTCTCCAGGGTGATCTCCAGGCCCGGCGCGAAGCGCAGCCGGGCGCTGGCCGCCTGCAGGAAGCGGTCGATCGCCTCGGGCGGGAACAGGCTGGGCGTGCCGCCGCCGAAGAACACGCTGTTGACCACGCGGCCCCAGACCAGCGGCAGGTCCTGGTCCAGGTCGCGGATCAGTGCATCCACATAGGCGTCGAAGGGCAGCGCGCCCTTGGCCGCATGCGAATTGAAGTCGCAGTACGGGCATTTGCGCACGCACCAGGGCAGGTGCACGTAGAGCGACAGCGGCGGCGGCACCAGTGCCGGGCCGTCGGCGTGCGCGGACGGTTCCGGGCAGGCGGCGCCGGGCGGGTGCTGGCAATGGTCGTGGGTGTGCGGCATGGCGGGCGGGGCGGTTGAGCGGAGAGGCAGGCGGTGCGGGCGCTGGATGGCTCAGGGCTTGGCGCAGCGGCGCAAGGCAGTCTGCGCGCGCCGTGGTGCTTGGACTGGCCCGGCGCCCGCGCGCGGCGCGTTCACACGGCGGGCTGCGCCGCCAGCAGGTCGGCCAGGCGCTGCTTGAGCTGCTGCAGGGCGAGGGCGCGATGACTGATGCGGTTCTTCAGCGCCAGTGGCATCTCGGCCGCGGTCTGGCCATGTTCCGGATCCAGGAACACCGGATCGTAGCCATGCCCGCCGCTGCCGGCACGCGCATGCGCGATGCGGCCGCGCCAGCGGCCTTCCACCAGCAGCGGTTGCGGATCCTCGGCATGCCGCAGCAGCACCAGCACGCAGTAGAAGTGCGCGCCACGCTGTGCGTCGGGCACATCGCGCAGCGCGTCCAGTAGCTTGTCGATGTTGGCCTGCGCATTGCCGTGTTCGCCGGCGTAGCGCGCCGAGTACAACCCCGGCGCGCCGTGCAGCGCGTCCACGCAGATGCCGGAGTCGTCGGCCAGCGCCGGCAGGCCGGTGACGCGGGCGGCGTGGCGTGCCTTGAGCAGCGCGTTCTCGACGAAGGTCAGGCCGGTTTCGTCGGCATCGCTGACGCCGAGGGTGGATTGCGCGATCAGCTCGACCCCGACGTCGTTGAGCAGGGCGTGCAGTTCTTCGAGCTTGCCGGCGTTGCTGCTGGCCAGGACCAGTTTCATGCGGTGGGCTCCAGCAGATCCCAAGTGTTGCCGTACAGATCGCGGAACACCGCGACCGTGGCGTAGGGTTCGTGACGCGGGGCTTCCAGGAACTCCACGCCCGCGGCGAGCATCGCCGCATGGTCGCGCTGGAAGTCGTCGGTGTGCAGGAAGAAGCCGACCCGGCCGCCGGTCTGGTCGCCGATGCGGCTGCGCTGGGCGTCGTTGCCGGCGCGCGCCAGCAGCAGCGCCGCGCCGTGCGCATCGCCAGGCCCGACCACGACCCAGCGCTTGTGGCCCTGGTCCACGTCCTCCAGCAACTGGAATCCCAGCTTGCCGGTGTACCAGGCGATGGCCTCGTCGTAGTCGCCCACCACCAGGGTGACCAGGGCCAGGCGCCGGTTCATTGCGCCAGGGCTGCGCGCTGCGCCGCCAGCAGCTCCCCAATGCCGCGCTCGGCCAGGCCGAGCAGCGCGTCGAGTTCGTCGCGGCGGAAGGCATGGCCTTCGGCGGTGCCCTGCACCTCGATGAAGCCGCCGCCGTCGTTCATCACCACGTTCATGTCGGTGTCGCAGTCGCTGTCCTCGGCGTAGTCCAGGTCCAGCACCGGCACGCCGCGGTAGACCCCGACCGAGACTGCCGCGACCGCGCCCAGCACCACCGGCTTCTTCAGGTCGCCGCGCTTCTGCAGCCAGTTCACCGCATCCACCAGCGCCACATAGGCGCCGGTGATGGCGGCGGTGCGGGTGCCGCCGTCGGCCTGCAGCACGTCGCAGTCCAGGGTGATGGTGCGCTCGCCCAGCGCATTGCGGTCCACGCAGGCGCGCAGCGCGCGGCCGATCAGACGCTGGATCTCCAGCGTGCGTCCGCCCTGCTTGCCGCGCGCGGCTTCGCGATCGGAGCGCGAATGGGTGGCGCGCGGCAGCATGCCGTATTCGGCGGTCACCCAGCCTTCGCCCTTGCCGCGCAGGAAGCCCGGCACGCGGTTCTCGACGCTGGCGTTGCACAGCACGCGGGTGTCGCCGAAGCTGACCAGGACCGAACCTTCGGCGTGGCGGGTGAAGGCGCGTTCGATGCGGACCGGGCGCAACTGATCGGCCGTGCGGCCGCTGGGACGGGAGAAGGACATGCAGGGGTTCCGGGAAGGGCGGGGCCGTGCGCGGCATGTGACCGCGTCGGTGAGGCGTGAGAGAGCCCTAGGTTAACATTCGCCCCTTGTCCGCACCGGAACACCGCATGATCCGCAGCATGACCGCCTACGCCGGCGCCGAGCGCATCACTCCCTGGGGCACGCTGGGATGCGAGCTGCGCTCGGTCAACCACCGTTTCCTGGAAGTGGGCGTGCGCCTGCCGGAAGAACTGCGCGCGCTGGAGCCGCAGCTGCGCGAACGCGTGGCCGCGCGCATCAGCCGCGGCAAGCTCGACCTGATGTTGCGCCTGCGCGCGCCGGATGCGGCGCAGACGCTGGCGGTGAACGAGGCCCTGGTCGAACAGTTGGGCGTGCTCGCGCAGCGGCTGGGTGCGCGCTTTGGGCAGATGCAGGTGCAGTTCGTCGATCTGCTGCAGTTGCCCGGCGTGCTGCAGGGGCAGACGGTCGATCCGGCGGCGCTGCAGGCGCAGGCGCTGGAACTGCTGGACGAGGTGCTGGCCGAGTTCGTCGCCGCGCGCGAGCGCGAGGGTGGCAAGCTGGCCGCGGCTATCGTCGAGCGGGTCGATGCGGTGGAGCGCATCGCCGGCGAGGTGCGCACGCTGATCCCGGCCATCCGCGACGGCCAGCGCGCCAAGCTGGCGGCGCGTCTGGCCGACCTGCCGCATCCGGTCGATCCCGGCCGCGCCGAGCAGGAGCTGGTGCTGTGGCTGCAGAAGCTCGACGTGGACGAGGAACTGGACCGGCTCGGCAGCCACATCAAGGAACTGCGCCGGGTGCTGCGCCAGCCGGAACCGGCGGGCCGGCGGCTGGATTTCCTGCTGCAGGAGTTCAACCGCGAGGCCAACACCCTGGGCTCGAAGTCGGTGGACAGCCGCACCTCCAATGCCGCGGTGGAACTGAAGGTGCTGATCGATCAGATCCGCGAGCAGGTGCAGAACCTCGAATAGCCGGGATGGCGGGATTCGAGATTGGGGATTGGCGCGCCGGGCCGGTCACGTCCAATACCGGGTAGCATATCGACCCCGTGGGTGTTGGCCCGCGGCTCCGTTCGCGAATCCCGACTCTCCACTCCCGAATCCCTGATCCTATGCGCGGCACTCTCTACATCGTGGCGGCCCCGTCCGGCGCCGGCAAGAGCAGCATCGTCAACGCCACCCTGGCGCGCGACCCGCAGATCGCGCTGTCGATCTCGTTCACGTCGCGCGCGCCGCGCCCGGGCGAACGCCATGCCGAGCACTACCATTTCGTCTCCGCCGACGAGTTCCAGCGGATGATCGATGCCGGCGACTTCTTCGAGTACGCCCGGGTCCACGGCGACTGGAAGGGCACTGCGCGGCAGTCGGTGGAGCCGCAACTGGCCGCCGGCCACGACGTGCTGCTGGAGATCGACTGGCAGGGCGCGCGCCAGGTGCGGGCCAAGGTGCCGGACGCGGTCAGCGTGTTCATCCTGCCGCCCTCGCGCGAGGCCCTGGAGCAGCGCATGCGCAAGCGCGGCCAGGACAGCGAGGCGGTGATCGCGCAGCGGCTGGCCGCCGCGCGCGAGGAGATGTCGCACTACGCCGACTTCGATTACGTAATCGTCAACGAGCACTTCGATACCGCGGTGGACGAGATGTGCGCGATCTTCGTGGCCAGCCGCCTGCGCCGGCCGCAGCAGCAACTGCGCCATGCCGGGCTGATCGATACCCTCCTGCAGGAACAGCCAACTGGCTGATTCCAAAGGGAACCGGATGGGGTGGGGTTGAACTCGGGCGGTTGTCGCCCTACAATCCCCGCCCTTTCCCTCATTCGAACGCGCGGCCGCCACCGGCCCGCCGGGAGCCCGCATGGCCCGCATCACCGTAGAAGATTGCCTGGAAGTCGTTAACAACCGTTTCGAACTGGTCATGATGGCGTCCAAGCGCGCCCGCCAGCTCGCCAACGGCGTGCAGGCCACCCTCGACAACAGCGAATCGGCCGACAAGCCGACCGTGCTGGCGCTGCGCGAGATCGCCGCGCGCAAGATCGACAACGCGCTGATCGACGAGGTCGAGAAGGCCGAGCGCGAGCGCGCCGAGCGCGAGGCGCTGGAATGGGCCGCGGCCGAAGTCGTCGCCGACGAGGACATGTCCAAGAACGACGACTGATCGCGTCTCCGCGTCGCGATCGTCCCACGAACAGCCCGCATCCGCGGGCTGTTTCGTTTTGCGGGTTTGCCGTCCACGCGCCGCTGGCATAGTCTTTCCGCATGAACCCAGGCCCTTCTGCCCAGGTCGCCCACGCCGCGCCTTCGTCGGCCGACGAGGCGGTCCCCGATTACGTCCTGCAGCTCGAACGCAGCGCCAGCTATCTGCCCGCCGAGCAGATCCCGCTGCTGCGCCGCGCCTGGGAGGTCGGTGCGGCCGCGCACGCCGGGCAGACCCGCAAGTCCGGCGAGCCCTACATCACCCATCCGGTGGCGGTGGCCGGCGTGCTGGCCGAGCTGGGCCTGGACGTGGAGGCGCTGATCGCGGCGATCCTGCACGACACCATCGAAGACACGCCGCTGACCCGCGCCGAGCTGGCCGCCGAGTTCGGCGAGGCGGTGGCCGAACTGGTCGATGGCGTCACCAAGCTGGACAAGCTCAAGTTCCGCGACCGCCAGGAAGCGGCCGCCGAGAGCTTCCGCAAGATGCTGCTGGCGATGTCGCGCGACCTGCGCGTGATCATGATCAAGCTCGCCGACCGACTGCACAACATGCGCACGCTGGGCGCGCAGAGCGCCGAGGCGCGCAGCCGCATCGCTCGCGAAACCCTGGAGATCTACGCGCCGATCGCCCAGCGCCTGGGCATGAGCCTGATGAAGTCCGAGCTGCAGAACCTCGGCTTCCGCGCGCTGCATCCGTGGCGCCACGCGATCATCGAGAAGCACATCCGCAGCCAGCCGGTGGTGCGCCGCGAGTCGATGGCGCAGGTGGAAGTGCAGTTGTCGCAGCGTCTGGCTAAGGAGGGGCTGGAACACCGGCTGGTGAGCCGGATCAAGACGCCGTGGAGCATCTACAACAAGATGCGCGACGAGAACAAATCCTTCGACCAGGTGATGGACGTGTTCGGCTTCCGCCTGGTGGTGCGCGGCGTGCCCGACTGCTACCACGCGCTGGGCGCAGTGCATGCCACCTTCAAGCCGCTGGATGCGCGCTTCCGCGACTTCATCGCCATTCCCAAGGCCAACGGCTACCAGTCGCTGCACACGGTGCTGTTCGGGCCCTACGGCTCGCCGATCGAAGTGCAGATCCGCACCGAGGAAATGGACCTGATCGCCGAGCGCGGCGTCGCCGCGCACTGGACCTACAAGTTCGGCGGCGATTCGCCCAACAGCGCGCAGAGCCGTGCGCATGCGTGGATCGTGGAACTGATCGAATCGCAGCGCGCCGCCGGCTCGTCGCTGGAGTTCCTGGACAACGTCAAGGTCGACCTGTTCCCGGACGAGGTCTACCTGTTCACGCCCAAGGGCAAGATCCTGGCGCTGCCGCGCAACTCCACCGCGCTGGACTTCGCCTACGCGGTGCACACCGACGTCGGCAACCGCGCGGTGGCCTCGCGCGTGGACAAGAAGCTGGTGCCGCTGCGCACCAAGCTGGTCAGCGGGCAGACCGTGGAAGTGATCACCGCGCGCTCGGCCACGCCCAAGCCGCAGTGGCTGGAGTTCGTGGTCAGCAGCAAGGCGCGCACCGCGATTCGCCATCAGCTCAAGCAACTCGAGCACGAGGACGCGGTGCAGCTCGGCCACCGTATGCTCGATCGCGCGCTGGAGGCGATGGACAGCTCGCTGGAGCGGCTGCCGAAGGGGCGCCTGGATTCGTTCCTCAGCGAGCACCGCTACCCGCGCCTGGAGGCGTTGCTGGCCGACGTGGCGCTGGGCAACTGGATGCCCAACCAGGCCGCGCAGGCGCTGATGGCCTATGCCGAACTGCGTGGCGGCGGCCACTCCAAGCATTCGCAGGAAAAGATCCTGATCAACGGCACCGAGCGCGGTGTGGTCAGCTTCGCCAACTGCTGCCAGCCGATTCCCGGCGACGAGATCATGGGCTACCACACCGCCGGCAAGGGCATCGTGGTGCATCGGCTGGACTGTCCGAACCTGGCCGAACTGCGCAAGTCGCCCGAACGCTGGGTGCCGATCGGCTGGGACAGCAGCGTCATCGGCGACTACGACACCGCGCTGGTGGTGGAGGTCGAGAACCGCACCGGGGTGCTGGCGCAGCTGGCCGCGGCGATCGCGCAGAGCCAGTCCAACATCGAGCGCGTCGACTACCTGGACCGCGACTTCAACGCCGCGGTGCTGCGCTTCAACATCCAGGTGCGCGACCGCAATCACCTTGCCGAGGTGATGCGCCGGCTGCGGCGTCTGCATGCGGTGCAGAGCGTGCGGCGCCAATAGGTGGTGCCGGGATTGGGGAGTCGGGATTGGGGAGTCGAAGGGGGCCTGGTCCTGGCGTCGTAGGAGCGGCTTCAGCCGCGACGCCTTACCGATAAAGCGTCGCGGCTGAAGCCGCTCCTACGAAAAGCGGGCGAAGCGCATGGCCGGCATCCCCGGCGGGCACGCTGTTCCCGATTCCCGATTCCCGATTCCCGATTCCCCAATCCCCAATCCCCAATCGCGCACGCCAGCTAAACTAGGCGGACATTCTTCCAACGGAGTCGCCATGTCCCGCCAGATCATCCATACCGACCGTGCACCGGCCGCGATCGGCCCGTATTCGCAGGCCGTGCGTGCCGGCAACACCGTGTACTTCTCCGGGCAGATCCCGCTGGATCCGGCCACCGGCGAGATCGTCGCCGGCGACATCGCCGCGCAGGCGCGCCGTGCCTTCGACAACCTGCAGGCGGTGGCCGAGGCGGCCGGCGGCTCGCTGGACCGCATCGTGCGCCTGGGGCTGTACCTCACCGATCTGGCGCAGTTCGCGCAGGTCAACGCGGTGATGCAGGACTACTTCCAGGCGCCGTTCCCCGCGCGCTCCACCATCGAAGTCTCGGCGCTGCCCAAGGGCGCGGGCTTCGAAGTGGATGCGGTGATGGTGCTGGACTGATTCCCAGCCGTGCCGCGCGTGCAGGTTCCGGCGCCGGCCTTGTCGGCGGCAGGCGAGGTGCCGCTGACCACGCTGCCCGGCGTCGGTCCCAAGCTGGCGGAGAAATTCGCCGCGCGCGGCCTGTCCACGCTGCAGGACCTGTGGCTGCACCTGCCGCTGCGCTATGAGGATCGCACCCGCCTGACCACCGTGGCGGCGCTGCAGCCGGGTGTGCCCGCGCAAATCGAAGGGCGGGTGCAGGCGGTGGACCGCGGCTTCCGCTACCGGCCGATGCTGCGCGTGGCGGTGGCCGACGATTCGCGCGGCACCCTGGTGCTGCGCTTCTTCCAGTTCCGTGCCGCACAGGCCGCGCAGTTCGCGGTCGGCGCGCGCTTGCGCGCCTTCGGCACGCCCAAGCCGGGCCAACATGGGCTGGAATTCGTGCATCCCAGCTATCAGATCCTCGGCGAGGACGACGACGCGGCGCTGGGCGATCGCCTGGATCCGGTGTACCCGGCGGTGGAGGGCGTCGGCCCGGCGACCGTGCGCCGGTTGATCGGCCAGGCGCTGGACCGGCTGCCGGACGAAGCGGCGCTGGAATTGCTGCCGGCCTCGCTGCTGGCCGAACTCGGCCTGCCGTCGCTGCGCAGCGCGCTGCTGGTCGCGCACCGGCCGCCGCCGCAGGCCGATCTGGCTGCGCTCGCCGCTGGTCTGCATCCGGCGCAGCAGCGCCTGGCGCTGGAGGAACTGCTCGCGCATCACCTGAGCCTGCGTCGCCAGCGCATTGCCATGCAATGCCAGCCGGCGCCGTCGCTGCGCGGCCGCGGGCTGCTGGCCAAGCGCCTGCAGCAGTCGCTGCCGTTCCGACTGACCGGTGCACAGCAGCGTGTGTTCGCGCAGATCCGCGCCGACCTGGAGCGGCCGGCGCCGATGCTGCGGCTGGTGCAGGGCGACGTCGGCAGCGGCAAGACCGTGGTCGCCGCGCTGGCGGCGATGCTGGCGGTGGACAGGCGCAAGCAGGCGGCGCTGGCGGCGCCGACCGAACTGCTCGCCGAACAGCATCTGGCCAACCTGCGCGGTTGGCTGGAGCCGCTGGGCGTGCGCGTGGCCTGGCTGGCCGGCAAGGTCACCGGCAAGGCGCGCAGCGCGACCCTGGCGCAGATCGCCTCGGGCGAGGCGCAGGTGGTGGTCGGCACGCATGCGCTGATGCAGGAGGCGGTGCGCTTCCACGACCTGGCGCTGGCCATCGTCGACGAGCAGCACCGCTTCGGCGTGCACCAGCGCCTGGCGCTGCGCGACAAGGGCGCCTCCGGCGCGGGCGTGCCGCACCAGCTGGTGATGACCGCCACGCCGATCCCGCGCACGCTGGCAATGGCTGCGTATGCCGATCTGGACGTCTCCTCCATCGACGAACTGCCGCCGGGGCGCACCCCGGTGCAGACCATCGTGCTCAATGCCGAGCGCCGTCCCGAGCTGGTGCAGCGCATCCGCGTGGCCTGCGCCGAAGGCCGCCAGGCCTACTGGGTTTGCACCCTGATCGAAGAGGCCGAGGACAGCGAGAAGTCCGCGCAGGCCGGCGCCGGCAACCGGCTCGAGGCCAGTGCCGCGCAGGCCACTTTCGAGGCGCTGTCGGCACAATTGCCGGAGCTGCGCGTGGGCCTGGTGCACGGGCGCATGAAGCCGGCGGAGAAGCAGGCGGCGATGCGCGCGTTCAAGCAGGGCGAGATCGACCTGCTGGTCGCCACCACCGTCATCGAGGTCGGCGTGGACGTGCCCAATGCCTCGCTGATGATCATCGAGAACGCCGAACGCCTGGGCCTGGCGCAGCTGCATCAGTTGCGCGGCCGGGTCGGGCGCGGCGCGGCGGCGTCGAGCTGCGTGCTGATGTACCAGGCGCCGCTGTCGGCGATGGCGCGGCAGCGCCTGGAAACCATGCGCCAGACCAACGACGGCTTCGTCATCGCCGAGAAGGATCTGGAACTGCGCGGCCCGGGCGAACTGCTCGGCACCCGCCAGACCGGCCTGGCCGCGTTCCGCGTGGCCGACCTGGCCCGCGACGCCGGCCTGCTGCCGCGCGTGCATGCCCTGGCCGACCGGCTGCTGGAGGAGGCGCCGGTCCTGGCCGACCGCATCGTCGCGCGCTGGGTCGGTGGGGCGGTGCGGTTCGCCGGGGCCTGAGCGGCCGGGATTCGGCATTCGGGATTGGTGATTCGTTAGAAGCGGCCGTCCGCCTGCTGTTGTAGGAAGCGGCTTCGGCCGCCACCGGGCGTTACCAGGAGACCCGATCGCGGCTAAAGCCGCCCCTTCGAACGAAGACGTGGCGATGCCGCTTTTGCGAATCCCCGCTTTCAACAGCCGAATGGCTGGTCATCCCGACTCCCCAATCCTTCCCATGCCTGCGCCGCGGTGCCAGACTCGGCGACCGAATGGACGAGCGAAGCGACGCATGAGCGACAAGATTCCCCTGTTGATCGATACCGACCCCGGCGTGGACGATGCGCTGGCGCTACTGATGGCGTTCGCCGATCCGCGCCATGAGGTGGTCGGGCTGACCATCGCCGCCGGCAACGTCGGGCTGCGCCACACCGTGCGCAATGCGCTGAAACTGTGCGAAGTGGCCGGGCGAGAGGATGTGCCGGTGTTCGCCGGCTGCGCCGATCCGCTGCTGCATCCGTCGGTGGACGCTGGGCACGTGCACGGCCAGGACGGCTTCGGCGACGTCGACCTGCCGCCGGCCGCACGCGGCGCCGAGGCCGAGCATGCCGCGCTGGCGATCCTGCGCCTGTCGCACCAGTACGCCGGGCGCCTGCTGCTGGTCGCGCTGGGGCCGCTGACCAACATCGCGCTGGCGCTGAAGCTGGATCCGACCCTGCCGCAGCGCGTCGGCCGCTTCCTGGTGATGGGCGGGGCGATCACCTGCCACGGCAACATCACCCCGGCCGCGGAATTCAACATCGCCTTCGATCCGGAGGCGGCGCACATCGTGTTCAAGGCGTTCCCGCACATCGAGGTCGCCGATTGGGAGGCGACCGTGGCGCACGGCCTGCCGCACCGTGAGGTCGAGCAGTGGTTGGCGGTGGATGCGCCGAAGGCGCGCTTCTACGAGCTGATCTCGCGCAAGACCCGGCTGTGGTCGGAAGACGCGCGCGGCGAGCACTGGTATGCCGCCGACGCGCTGGCGATGGCCTGGGCGCTGCAGCCCGACGGTGCCCAGGAGGTGCAGTCGCGCCCGATGCAGATCGAGCTGTCCGGGGTGCACACCCGCGGCGCCACCCTGGTCGACTGGAACCGCCAGTTGGGCCTGCCGGACAACGCGACCATGCTCATCCGCTACGACCATGCACGGTTCCTGGATCTGGCCCGCACGGCGGTCGGTGCCGGCTAAGCCTGCCGGTCCCGCCCGAGTCCGGGCGGGACCCATTGGTAGGGCGGCGGCCTCGTGAGCCGTCACCTCACGTGCCATCACGTAAACGTTGCGTGCAGGGCAGGAGGGCTGTTATAGTTTCCCTCTTGTCCAGCAGCCACCTACGGTGCGAGCCCATGAAGGCCGACATCCATCCCCAGTACCGCGACGTCGTGTTCCACGATGTCACCTCCGATTTCAAGATCCTGACCCGTTCGACCATGTCCTCGAAAGAGACGGTCAAGTGGGAGGACGGCGAAGAGTATCCGCTGATCAAGGTCGAAATTTCCTCGGCTTCGCATCCGTTCTATACGGGCAAGCACAAGGTCATCGACACCAGCGGCCGCATCGACAAGTTCCAGAAGCGCTACGCGCGCTGATCGGAACCGTCGAACGGATGTAAAGCGACGGCCGCTTGCGCGGCCGTTTTGCTATCTGCGATCTCCTCCCGGCGTGATGCGCCGGTGTCATCCTTCCGTGAAAGTGCGGCGAGGATGCAACGCTGTGTCGCTTTCCTGCCGCCATCGTGCGGCATGAGCGGTGAGCGACGGCGCAAATGCTGCTGTGCGATAATGGCGCGATCCGTGGCGATTGCCGTGGACTTCCTTCACGCGTCTGTTCGCAACGTAATCGGACAGGCGCCTTCCATCGAGGAGCGCACACTGTGTCCGATCTTGATCAGGTCACGTTGAACGCCGGCGACACGTCGGTCGTTCTTCCGGTACTCAAGCCCACCCTGGGCAACGATTGCGTCGACATTTCCAAGTTGACCAAGGAGACCGGTCTCTTCACCTACGACTCGGGCTTCACCGCGACCGCCAGCTGCAAGTCGGCGATCACCTACATCGACGGCGACAACGGCGTGCTGCTGTACCGCGGCTACCCGATCGAGCAACTGGCCGAGAAGTCCAACTTCCTCGAAGTGGCCTACCTGCTGATGAACGGCGAGTTGCCCACCGCCGACGAATTCAAGAAGTTCGACCACGAAGTGACGCATCACACGATGATGCACGAGTCGCTGAAGAACTTCCTCGGCGGCTTCCGCCACGACGCGCACCCGATGGCGATGATGGCCGGTACCGTGGCCTCGCTGTCGGCGTTCTACCACGATACCCTCGACCTCAACGATCCGGAGCAGCGCCGCCTGGCCGCGATCCGCCTGATCGCCAAGGTGCCGACGATCGCCGCCGCCGCCTATCGCTACTCGATCGGCTGGCCGATCCGCTATCCGCGCAACAACCTCGGCTACGTCGAGCGCTTCCTGCACATGATGTTCGAGGTGCCGAGCGAGCAGCTGGAGATGAACCCGGTCGTGGCCAAGGCCCTGGACCTGCTGTTCATCCTGCACGCCGACCACGAGCAGAACGCTTCGACCTCGACCGTGCGCCTGGTCGGTTCCACCGGCGCCAACCCGTACGCCTCGGTCGCCGCGGGCATCACCGCGCTGTGGGGCCCGGCGCATGGCGGCGCCAACGAAGCCGTGCTGAAGATGCTGGAAGAGATCGGCACCGCCGACAACGTCGAGAGCGCCGTGGCCAAGGCCAAGGACAAGAACTCGAGCTTCCGCCTGATGGGCTTCGGCCACCGCGTTTACAAGAACTTCGACCCGCGCGCGAAGATCATCCGCGAGATGACCCACAAGGTGCTGGGCGAGCTGGGCGTCAACGACCCGCTGCTGGAAGTTGCGCTGAAGCTGGAAGAGGCCGCGTTGAAGGACGACTACTTCGTGCAGCGCAAGCTGTACCCGAACGTCGACTTCTACTCGGGCATCATCTACAAGGCGCTGAACATTCCGGTGGAGATGTTCACCGTGATGTTCGCCATCGCCCGTACCGCCGGCTGGGTCTCGCACTGGCTGGAGCAGCAGGTCGACCCGGAAATGAAGATCGGCCGTCCGCGCCAGATCTACACCGGCTACGACAAGCGCGACTACACCAACGCCGACAAGCGCTGATCGATCGCCGCAAGGCTGTCCGGAACGCCCCGCCTCGCGGGGCGTTTTTCGTTTGTGGCGGGTGAAGCGGGGAAGGGAAGTGGCAGGTGCCTCGTCGCGTGCGCGGCGAGCCGGAATACGGGCGCCCGCGCGATCGTGCGGCGCCCGTCGCATCCACGACGCGGAATGGTGGTGCGCTCAGCCGTCCTGGTAGGCGGCGATGTCCTGCTCGGTCAGCAGTTGCCGCAGTTGCGGCATCGAGGCGCGCCGCATCGGCTTCTCGTCCACCTGCGACAGCGGCGCCTGGCGCAGCGCGTCGTAGGGCAGTACGGTCAGGTCGAAGGTCAGTTCCTCGGCGGCGAACAGCCACACCGGGAAGTCCTCGCTGCGCTCGCGGTCCAGGCGCAGGCGGCGGCTGCGCAGCTCGGCCGGGATCCGGTGTTCTTCGAGGAAGCGCGCCACCGCCTCGGCGTCGTCGCTGTGCAGGTGCAGCTGCACCGGGCTGTTGGCATCGGCGGTGCCGTCGTGCACCGGTCCGGCCAGCCGTGGCGCGAACGCATGCAGGAAGTCCATCGCGCGCAGCGCCGCCTCGCGCCGCCTTCGCAGTTCGCCGGCATGGTCCGGACCGGCGAACAGCCGCTGGTACTCGCGCAGCGCGTCCTCGATCTCGCTGTTGCGCGGCAGCGAGGCGTCGTCATGGATGCCGAGCCGCTCGGCGGCCTTGAGCTTGGCCTGGTGGAAATCGCGGATGCCGCCTTCAGCCATCAGCCGGGCGGCTTCGTGCGCCAGTCGGCGACGGCGTTCGTGCGTGCGGGTCCGGGCATGTTGCCGAGCGTGGTGCATGGTGCGCCTCCCCTCAAAGCCTGCCCCGACTGTACCGCAGCCTTGCGAAATTCAGGTGTAGCGGCGGTGTCGCGTGAGCCAGTGTCCGCCGGGCGAGGCGCGCCCGGCGGACGTGCCCCCGGCGAGCGCCGGGGGCGGGGGAAGCGGAGTGATCAGAAGATGTCGAACGCGGCGTCGTCGGTCTTCTGGTCCTGCAGGCTTTCGTCGAACTGCTGGATGCGGTCCATGTCCTCGGTCTTGACCCATTCCGTGGCGCCGTTGAGGCTGACCTGGACCATGCCGCCCGGCGGATCGTTGCGGGCGATCGGCTGGTCCTTCAGCGCGACCCGCATGTAGTCGATCCAGATCGGCAGCGCGGCCTTGCCGCCGTACTCGCGGTAGCCGAGCGAGCGGTAGTCGTCGCGGCCGACCCACACCGTGGTCACGTAGGGGCCGCCGAAGCCGGAGAACCAGGCGTCGCGATGGTCGTTGGTGGAACCGGTCTTGCCGCCCACGTCCTCGCGGCCGAGCACCTTGGCCGCGGCGCCGGTGCCGCGCTGGACCACGTCGCGCATCATCGACACCAATTGATAGGCGGTGCGCTCGTCGATGGCGCGCGGCGCCACCTTGGCCTCGGGATCGGTGGCCGGGGCCTTTTCGTCCGCGGCTGGCGCGGTGGTCGCGGCCGGCTTGGCCGCCGGCGGCGGCGTGGCCGCGCCGAAGTTGAAGCCGTCGACCACCTGGCTGACCGGCGCCGTGTTGCCGCCGACGCTGCCGCAGCTGCGGCAGGCAGTCAGCGGGTGCTCCTGGAACAGGACATTGCCGTCGCGGTCGGTGACCTTGTCGATGATCCAGGTGTTGACCAGCGAGCCGCCGTTGGCGAACACGGTGTAACCGCGCGCCACCGACAGCGGAGTCAGCGAAGCGGTACCCAGCGACATCGACAGGTTCGGCGGCAGTTCGGCTTCCTGGAAGCCGAACTGGCTGATGTACTTGCGTGCGAAGTCCACGCCGATGGCGTCCAGCAGGCGCACCGAGACCAGGTTGCGCGACTGCACCAGCGCCTCGCGCAGGCGCATCGGGCCGCGGAAGCCGCCGCCGTCGTTCTGCGGCGACCAGGTCTTGCCGCGGCGGTCGCGGAACACCACCGGCGCGTCGAGCACGATCGAGGCCGGGTTGAAGCCCTTTTCGAACGAGGCCGCGTACAGGAACGGCTTGAAGCTGGAACCCGGCTGGCGGCGCGCCTGGGTGGCGCGGTTGAACTTGTTGCCGGCATAGCTGAAGCCGCCGACCATGGCGCGCAGCGCGCCGTTGTGGGCGTCCAGCGACACCAGCGCGGCCTGGCCGCGCGGGATCTGGGTGATCTCCCATTCGCCCGGCTTGTCGCCGGCCTGGATACGCACCAGGTCGCCGCGCTTGAGCAGGGTGGCCGGGCTGCGCCCGGTCCAGCGGCTGGCGGCCACCGGTAGCACCAGCTCGGTCTTGTTGGGGAGCACCACGGTGGCGCTGCCGTCGCTGCCGGTGCTGGCGACGATGCTCGGCAGCATCCCGCCCTGCGCGTAGACGCCGCTCAGGTGGCTGGCCAGTGCGGCCGCATCGGCGTTGGCGGGCAGGTCGAAATGCTTCTCGACGCCATGCCAGCCGTGGCGGCGGTCATAGACGACCAGGCCCTGGCGCACCGCATGGTTGGCGGCGGTCTGCAGGGTCGAATCGATGCTGGTGTAGACGTGGTAGCCCTTGTCCAGCACGTCGCCGCCGAAGCGCGCGATCATCTCCTGGCGCACCAGTTCGGCGACGTACGGGGCCTCGACCTCGACCGGGCGCTCGTGCGGCGCGGCGTGCATCGGCACCGCCTTGGCCGCCTCGGCCTCGGCCGGGGTGATGAAGCCCAGGGCGGCCATGCGGCTGAGCACATAGTTGTCGCGGCGCTGCTTGGCGCGCTCCGGGTTGCTGATCGGGTTGCCGCTGGAGGGGAACTTGGGGATGCCGGCCAGCGAGGCCATCTCGTCCAGGCTCAGCTCGTTGAGCTTCTTGCCGTAGTAGTACTCGGCGGCGGCGGCGATGCCGTAGGCGCGGTTGCCGAAGAAACTCTTGTTGAGGTACAGCTCGAAGATCTGGTCCTTGGTCAGCTCGGCCTCGATCTTGCGCGCCAGCAGGATCTCCGCCAGCTTGCGGGTATAGCTGTATTCCGAGCTAAGGAAGAACTGGCGGGCGACCTGCTGGGTGATGGTGGAGCCGCCCGGCACGCGCTTGTCGTTGGTGGTGGCCAGCAGCCACACCGCGCGGGCGATGCCCTTGTAGTCGACCCCGCCGTGCTCGTAGAAGCGGGCGTCCTCGGTGGCCAGGAAGGCTTGCTTGAGCCGCTCCGGCACGTCCTTCATGGTGATGGGGTAGCGCCGGGTCTCGCCGAACAGCGCCATCAGCTTGCCGTCGCTGGAGTAGACGTACATGGGCTCCTGCAGTTCGACCTTGCGCAGGGTCTGCACGTCCGGGAGCTTGGAGGAGACGACGTAGTAGAGCCCGCCTGCCACGGCGGCGCCGACCAGGCCAAGGAGGACCAACATGACCAGCGCCCAGCGCAGCCAACGACGAAAACGGGGCATCGCGAGAGATTCCGATTGCAGATTTCTTGGGCGCAGAGTATAGAGTACGCCGGGGAACGGCTGGGGCCGGTTCCGGGGATGCGACGGGTTTGCTGCCGCAGGTCGTGCCGTGACACGGATCGCGGCATGCAACCGGGCGGTTGCCAATTGCAAAAAATTTGTTATTAATGCGCTGGCGCAACATTGGCGTCCAAGTGCCCGCCGGCAGGGGAAAATCCGTGGGGCTTATCCCAAAGAGTCAGCAACCGCTGATCGGCATCGACATCAGCTCGACTGCGGTCAAGCTGCTGCAGCTTTCGCGTAACGGCAACCGGTTCCGTGTCGAGCATTACGCCGTCGAACCCTTGCCGCCCAATGCCGTGGTCGAAAAGAACATCGTCGAGGTCGAGGCGGTGGGCGAGGCGATCCGCCGCGCCGTGACCCGTTCCGGCACCCGCGCCAAGCATGCCGCGGCCGCCGTGGCCGGTTCGGCGGTGATCACCAAGGTGATCCCGATGCCGGCCGAGCTGGACGAGAGCGAACTGGAAGCCCAGGTCGAGCTGGAGGCGGTGAACTACATCCCGTACCCGATCGACGAAGTGAACCTGGATTTCGAGGTGCTGGGCGTCATCCCCAACAACCCCGAGATGGTGCAGGTGCTGCTGGCCGCCTCGCGCTCGGAGAACGTGGAACTGCGCCAGTCGGCCCTTGAACTCGGCGGCCTGGTGGCCAAGGTGATGGACGTGGAGGCCTTCGCGGTCGAGAACGCCTTCGCGCTGGTGGCCAGCGAATTGCCGGTGGCCGCCGACGGCATCGTCGCCCTGGTCGACATCGGCGCCACCATGACCACCCTCAACGTCCTGCGCGGCGGGCGTAGCCTGTACAGCCGCGAGCAGGTGTTCGGCGGCAAGCAGCTGACCGACGAAGTGATGCGCCGCTACGGGCTCACCTACGAGGAAGCCGGCATGGCCAAGCGCCAGGGCGGGCTGCCGGAGAGCTACGAGGTCGAGGTGCTGGAACCGTTCAAGGAAGCCACGGTGCAGCAGATCAGCCGCCTGCTGCAGTTCTTCTACGCCGGCAGCGAATTCAACCGGGTCGATCACATCGTCCTGGCCGGCGGCTGCGCCGCCCTGGCCGGGTTGCCGGAGATGGTGGAGGAGCAACTCGGCGTCGCCACGGTGGTCGCCAATCCGTTGGCGCAGATGACCCTGGGGCCGAAGGTCCAGGCGCACGCGCTGGCCCAGGATGCGCCGGCGCTGATGATCGCCACCGGCCTGGCGCTGAGGAGCTTCGACTGATGGCGAAGATCAATCTGCTGCCCTGGCGGGCGGAACGGCGCAAGCAGCGCGAACGCGAGTTCTACTCGATGCTGGGCCTGGCCGCATTCGCCGGGGTGCTGCTGGCCGGGCTGATCTGGTTCTACTACGACCTGCAGATCAGCGGCCAGAACGAGCGCAACGCGTATCTGCAGACCGAGATCGAGAAGGTCCAGGCGCAGAACAAGGAAATCGACACCCTCGACGAGAAGAAGCGGCGGCTGCTGGCGCGCAAGCAGGTCATCGAGGAACTGCAGGCCAAGCGCTCGCAGATGGTGCATCTGTTCGACTCGCTGGTGCGGACCATCCCCGACGGGGTGGTGCTGACCTCGGTGAAGCAGGAAGGCGACATGCTGACCCTGGAAGGTCGCTCGCAGTCCAACGCGCGAGTCAGTACCTACATGCGCAACCTCGAAGGCTCGGGCTGGATGACCAATCCGGAGCTGACGGTGATCGAGGCCAAGGCCCAGGAGAAGGAAGCCAAGGGCCCGATCCTCGACACCAAGGCGCTGCCGTACGTGTTCACGCTGCGGGTCAAGCTGCCGGTGCCGGGCGAGAGCACCGATCCGGCGGCCGCCGGCACGGCGCCGGGCGGTGCCGCCACGCCCGCAACCCCTGGCGCAGCCCCCGCGGGCGGCACGCCTGGCACGTCGATGCCTGCGCAGGCACCAGGCGCAGCACCTGCGGCCGTACCTGCCCCCGGCAGCGCTGCCGCCCCGGCCCCGGCCACTCCGCCGGCACCCGCCGCCAAGCCAGCGCAACAGGGACCGGCGTCATGAGCAAGAAATTCAACATCAAAGAGCTGGATTTCAACAACATCGGCAACTGGCCGCAGCAGGCCAAGATCGTGTTCTGCGTGCTGGTGACGCTGTTCATCCTGATCCTGTCCTGGTTCCTGCTGATCAGCAGCAAGAGCGACGAGCTGCAGGCGTTGGAACAGAAGGAAACCGAGTTGCGCGCCTCCTTCGAGAAGGAGCAGAGCCGTGCGGTCAACCTGCAGCCGCTCAAGCAGCAACTGGTGCAGATGGAGCAGGTGCTGCAGCAGATGCTGCGACAGCTGCCGAGCAAGACCGAGATGCCCGACCTGATCATCGACATCTCGCAGACCGCGCTGTCCAGCGGCCTGACCAACGAGTTGTTCCAGCCGGGTCCGGAGTCGCCGAAGGAGTTCTACGCGGAGAAGCCGATCGCCTTGCGCATGGTCGGCAGCTACCACCAGTTCGGCGCCTTCGTCAGCGGCGTGGCGTCGCTGCCACGGGTGGTGATCCTGACCATGCACGACATCAACCTGAAACCGCGCGACAAGAGCAACGGCATCACCGCGCGCGGCGAGCTGGAACTGTCCGGTACGGTCAAGACCTATCGCTACCTGGACGACAAGGAAATGGAAGAGCAGGAGCAGGCCGCCAAGAAGGCGGGCAAGCAAGGCGGTGGCGCATGAGCCGGCAGCAGCGGATGGTCAGGATGCTCGTTGCGGGCGCATTGGCGTTGGTGCTTGGCGCGTGCGGCCGCACCATCACCAGCACGCCGGGCGATGCGCCGAACCTGGAGAACTGGGTGAAGGAAGTGCGCGCGCGACCGGCGCAGCCGCTGGAGCCGTTGCCGGTGATGCAGCAGTTCGAGACCTTCGAATATGCGGCGCAGGGCCTGCGCGATCCGTTCAGCGATGCCTGGGCCAATCCCGATGGCAGCAGCGGTCTGCGCCCGGATCCGAACCGCCGCAAGGAACCGCTGGAGCAGTTCCCGCTGGACAGCCTCAACATGGTCGGCACGCTGGGTAGCGGCGCGGGTCAGGTCGCGCTGGTGATGGCGCCGGACAAGGTGACCTACCGCGTGCGTCCGGGCGTGTACATGGGGCAGAGCGATGGCCGCGTGACCGGGGTGCACGAGGATCGCATCGATTTGATTGAACTGGTGCCGGATGGCGCCGGCGGCTGGTTGGAACGTCCCGCCTCCGTCGCGCTGGACGATCAATGATTGATTATGGGGATAGCACGATGACTTTTTCCAAAGCCCTGAGCCTGCGCCCCATCCGGCGTCATGCGACGATGCGGCTATGCGCGTTGGGGTTGGCGGCACTACTCGGGAATGCGGTCGTCGCCAGCGCGGCGCCGGCCGCCGCGCCTGCTGTCACGCCCGCCGCACCCGCGGCGGCGCCGGCCAAGCTCACGGTGTCGAAGATCGACTTCAAGCGCGGCGACGGCGGTGCGGGGCGGCTGATCCTGTCCTTCAACGGCAACGGCGCCAGTCCTGACCTGCGTACCCAGGGCAACAGCGTCGTGGTCGACGTCGGTAACGCCATGCTGCCGCCTGAGCTGCAGCACCCGCTCAACGTCACCGATTTCGCCACGCCGGTGCAGCGCATCGATGCCAAGCCCTACGCGGGCGGCGCGCAGTTGGTGCTGAACACCAATGGCGCATTCGAATCGCTGGCCTACCAGTCGGGCAACGAGTACGTGGTCGAGATCACCCCGCGCGCCGCCGCGCCGGCGGTGGGCGCCGTCACCGCGACCACGGTCAGCCAGGCCGCCGCGCAGGTGGCCGAGCGCGGCTACAGCGGCAAGCCGGTGACCTTCAACTTCCAGGACGTGCCGGTGCGCACGGTGCTGCAGCTGATCGCCGAGGAATCCAATCTCAACATCGTCGCCTCCGACACCGTGCAGGGCAGCGTCACCCTGCGCCTGGTCAATGTGCCGTGGGACCAGGCGCTGGACATCGTGCTGCGCGCCAAGGGCCTGGACAAGCGCCGCGACGGCAAGGTGATCTGGGTCGCGCCGCAGCAGGAACTGGCCAAGTTCGAGCAGGACAAGGAAGACGCGCGCATCGCGATCGAGAACCGCGAGGACCTGATCACCGACTATGTGCAGATCAACTACCACAGCGCCACGGCGATCTTCAAGGCGCTGACTGAGGCCAAGGGCATCGGTGGTGGCGGTGGCGGTGGTGGCAGTGGCGGCTCGGGTGGCAGCGGCAGCAGCCAGAACGACAACGGCTTCCTGTCGCCACGCGGGCGCCTCGTCGCCGACGAGCGCACCAACACGCTGATGATCAGCGATATCCCGAAGAAGGTCGCGCAGATGCGCGAGCTGATCAACGTGATCGACCGGCCGGTCGACCAGGTGCTGATCGAGGGCCGCATCGTTATCGCCACCGACACCTTCGCCCGCGACCTGGGCGCGCGCTTCGGCATTGCCGGCCGCCGGCAGTACGGCGGCAATACCGGCGTGGTCAGCGGCAACCTGGCCAACAACACGTCGATCATCAACAACAACGTGCACAACATCCCCGGCGGCCTGAACTTCAACATGCCGGCTGGGACCTTCACCACCGGGACGCCCGGCGCCATCGCCTACACCTTGCTGGGCGCCAACTTTTCGTTGGACATGGAGTTGTCGGCGCTGCAGGAAGAAGGCCGGGGTGAGGTGATCTCCAATCCGCGCATCGTGACCTCCAACCAGCGCGAGGCGGTGATCCGGCAGGGCAAGGAAATCGGCTACGTCACGGTCACCGGCGGTACCGGCGGCACCGCCGCCACCCCGAACGTGCAGTTCAAGGAAGTGCTGCTGGAACTGAAGGTGACGCCGACCATCACCGACGACAACCGCATCTTCTTGAACATGAACGTCAAGAAGGACGAGGTGGAGCGCTACGTCACCCTGCCGCTGTACGGCACCGTTCCGGAAATCAATCGCCGCGAAATCAATACCGCGGTGCTGGTCGAAGACGGGCAGACCGTGGTGATCGGCGGCGTCTACGAGTTCAGCGATCGCAGCAGCATCTCCAAGGTGCCGTTCCTGGGGGACATCCCGTTCCTGGGCAACCTGTTCAAGCAGCGTGGTCGCAGCAAGAGCAAGGCAGAGTTGCTGATCTTCGTGACCCCGAAGGTGATGCGCGTAGCCAAGCGCGCGCCGGGCTGAGCCGCTGCGGACAGGCGGGATCTTCCGACGGGAGAGGCGCAGGCCTCTCCCGTCGCCGTTTGCGGCCATGGATGAGGAAACCCTGAATTCGCGGCCTGGAGCCTCGGCCAGACGCGGAACCATTTTCACCGGCGATCGGTCAGACTGCGCAAATGAACACTCCATCCCCGACCCCCGATTCCCCGCTGGCCGCGCCCGAGCAGCAGCGCCTGCACGCCGCGTTCGTCGCACTGCGCGACGGCCTGTCCCAGACCATCGTCGGCCAGTCGGCGCTGGTGGAGCGCTTGCTGATCGCGCTGCTCGCCGACGGCCATCTGCTGGTCGAAGGCGCGCCCGGCCTGGCCAAGACCACGGCGATTCGCGCCCTGGCCTCACGCCTGGAGGCCGACTTCGCCCGCGTGCAGTTCACGCCCGACCTGCTCCCGGCCGACCTCACCGGCACCGAAGTGTGGCGTCCGCAGGAAAGCCGCTTCGAGTTCCTGCCTGGGCCGATCTTCCATCCGATCCTGCTCGCCGACGAAATCAATCGTGCACCGGCCAAGGTGCAATCGGCGCTGCTCGAAGCGATGGGCGAGCGTCAGGTCACCGTTGGCCGGCATACCTATGCGCTGCCGAAGCTGTTCCTGGTGATGGCGACGCAGAACCCGATCGAGCAGGAAGGCACCTTCCCGCTGCCGGAGGCGCAACTGGACCGGTTCCTGATGCACGTGCGGATCGGCTATCCGGAAGCGGCAGCGGAAGCGGAGATCCTGCGCTTGGCGCGCGAACGCGCGCGCGAGACGCTGGAGGCGGGCGAGGCGCCGCCGCCGCGCATGCCGCTGGACGACGTGTTCGCGGCGCGACGCGCGGTGCTGGCGCTGCACATGGCGCCGCCGCTGGAGCGCTATCTGATCGAACTGGTGCTGGCCTCGCGCGATGCCAGCGGCTACGACGCCGCGTTGGCGCGGCGCATTGCTTGGGGCGCGAGCCCGCGCGGCTCGATCGCGCTGGAGCGTTGCGCGCGCGCCCGGGCATGGCTGGCCGGACGCGACTTCGTCACGCCCGACGACGTGCGCGCGGTCGCCGCCGATGTACTGCGCCACCGCGTGCTGCCCAGCTACGAAGCCACCGCCGAAGGCTGGGACGGCGATCGCCTGGTCGCGGCGCTGCTGGACAAGGTGCCGCCGCCGTGACCGGACGCGGCCAAGCACGGCTGTTGCCCGCCGCCCGCCTGCGCGCGGAGTAACGAGCATGGCACCGCAGCCGACCGCGCCGGGCATGCCGCACGCCGCCGCGCCGGCCGAGGCGGGGATCCGTCCCAGCCTGGCCGAGTTGGTGGCCCTGCGTGCCGCCGTTGCGCGTATCCCGCCACCGCGCCGCGGCCGCCATGGCCTCAGCGGCGCTGCGCCGTCGCCCATGCGCGGGCGCGGCATGGAGTACGCCGAATCGCGCGAGTATGTGGCGGGCGACGACGTCCGCCACATCGACTGGCGGCTCACCGCGCGCAGCGGCCGCACCCACACAAAATTGTTCCAGGCCGAGCGCGAACGGCTCAGCCTGATCGTTGCCGACACCGCGCCGTCGTTGTATTTCGGCACCCGCGTCCGCTTCAAGTCGGTGCAGGCGGCGCGTGCCGGGGCGGTCGCCGCGTGGGCGGCGCAGCGCCAGGGCGATCGCCTGGCCGCCTTGCGCGGCAGCCGCAGCGAAGCACCGGTGCCGCCCGCCTCCGGACCGCGCGGCGTCCTGCGCGTGCTGGATGCGCTGACGCGCTGGTATGCGCAGCCGCCGCAGGACGACGCCGGCCTGGGCATGGCCCTGGATCACGCGGCCAAGCTGTTGCGCCCGGGGTCGCGCCTGACCGTGCTGGCCGACCCGGCCAGCGCGCAGGCCGTGCCCGCGGCGCGCTGGGCTGCGCTGGCACTGCACAACGAAGTGGAGCTGCTGCTGCTCGCCGATCCGCTGGAAGTGCAGCCGCCGCGCGCGGCCCTGCCGTTCTGGGCGAGCGGCCGCCGCGTGGAAGTGGATCTGCTGGCGAGCACCGCACAACAGCGCTGGCGCGCGCAGTTCGTGCAGCCGTTGGAAACCCTGGCCGCGGAACTGCCGGGCCGCGGCGTGCAGGTGCGGGTGTTGCTGAGCGATGCGTCCAGCGAGTCGTGGTTGCTGCCGGTGCAACGGGGCGCGACGGTATGAGCCCGCAACAACTGCCCCTGCGCGATGTGCATCTGCCGCCGGCACCGGCCTGGTGGCCGCCCGCGCCGGGCTGGTGGATGCTGGCGGTGGTGTTGCTGCTGGCGATCGGCGCGGCGCTGTTCGTGTGGATGCGCCGGCGCCAGCGCGTGCAGCGTTGGCAGCGCCAGTTCGACGCGGCAACGCGCACGGGCGAACCGCCGGCGCAGGTGGCCGCGGTCTCGGAGCTGTTGCGGCGTGCGGCACAACGCCGCGATCCGGCCGCTGCGGCCTTGCAGGGCGAGGACTGGCTGCGGTTCCTGGATGGCGGCGACAAGCGCCAGGATTTCTCCACCGGCCCCGGCCGTGTGCTGCTCGATGGCGGCTACCGGCCCAGCGTGGACCCGGCGCAGGTGCAGGCGCTGCTGCCGCTGGCGCGGCGCCGGTTCCTGGCGTTGATGGCGGCGCGGCGCGGAGGACGGCGATGAGTCTGTTGCCGTCGTCGTGGCAGAGCCTCAGCGATCTGGTGGCCGGCTTCGCCTGGCCCTGGATGTGGCTGGCCATGCCGCTGCCCTTGCTGGCCAATCTGCTGCTGCCGGCGCGGCGCGGCAATGCGCCGGCCTTGCGCGTGCCCTATGGCGAGCGCCTGCAGGCCGTGGCCGCCGCCCCGGCGCGTGGCGGGTTGTGGCGCGCCAGCGTCTGGCTGGCCTGGCTGGCATGGTTCTGCCTGTGTGCCGCCGCGGCGCGACCGCTGCAACTTGGCGAACCCATCGCGCCGCCGCAGCAGGCGCGGCAGTTGATGCTGGCGGTGGATCTGTCCGGCAGCATGAGCGAGCCGGACATGACCCTGGGCGGGCGCGTCGTCGATCGCCTGACCGCGGCCAAGGCGGTGCTGGCCGACTTCCTCGACCGCCGCGACGGCGACCGCATCGGCTTGCTGGTGTTCGGCCAGCAGGCGTATGCGCTGACGCCGTTGACCGCGGACCTTGCCACGGTGCGCGACCAGTTGCGCGACAGCGTGGTCGGCCTGGCCGGCCGCGAGACCGCGCTGGGCGATGCGATCGCGCTGGCGGTCAAGCGCCTGCGCGAGCAGCAGCAGGGCGAGCGGGTGTTGATCGTGCTCACCGACGGCGTCAACACCGCCGGCGTGCTCGATCCGCTGAAGGCCGCCGAACTGGCCAAGGCCGAACACGTGCGCGTGTACACCATCGCCTTCGGCGGCGATGGCGGCATGTCGCTGTTCGGCCTGCCGATTCCCGGCAGCGGCGGCGGCGACCAGGTCGACGAGGACACGCTGCGCAAGATCGCGCAGGACACCGGCGGTCGCTTCTTCCGCGCCCGCGATACCGCCGAACTGGCCTCGATCTACGCCGAGCTGGACCGGCTCGAACCGGTGCGTTCGGCCGGTCCGGCGGTGCGGCCGCGGATCGAGCGCTACGCCTGGCCGTTGGCTGCGGCGCTGGCGCTGGCCCTGCTGTCCTTCATCTGGCCCTGGAGGCGGCAATGACCCGCATGATGGAGTTCCTCCAGGCCCTGCACCTGCTGCGCCCTGAGTGGCTGTGGGCACTGCTGTTGCTGCCGTTGCTGGGCTGGAGCTGGTGGCGCCGGCGTCGCCGCCGCGACATCTGGCGGCGCACGGTGGACCCGCATCTGCTGCCGCACCTGTTGGCACGTGGCGACGCCAAGGGCAATGCCGGCCTGCTGGTGGGCGCGTTGGGCTATGTGCTGGCTGTGCTGGCGCTGGCCGGGCCGAGCTGGCGCCAGGAACAGCAGCCGCTGTGGCAGGCGCGCACGCCGTTGGTGATCGCGCTGGACCTGTCCGCGCAGATCGACGCGCGCGATCTGCCGCCGTCGCGGCTATTGCAGGCGCGGGCCAAGCTGGCGCGCTTGCTGCACGAGCGCGCCGGCGGCGAAGTCGCCTTGCTCGCGTATGCCGGCGAGCCATACACGGTGGCGCCGCTGACCGACGATGCGGCGAACGTCGGCCTGTTCCTCGACGCCTTGACGCCGCAGGTGATGCCGGTGCCGGGACAGCGTACCGACCTGGCGATCGACTGGGCGGCGCAGTTGTTGCGTCAGGCCGGCTTCTCCCGCGGCGACATCCTGGTGCTCAGCGATCAGGCCGACGCACAAGCGCAGCAGGCGGCGGCGCGTGCGGCCGGGCAGGGGTATCACGTTTCAGCGCTGGGGCTGGGCACTGCGCAGGGTGCTGCGTACCGCGACGACCAGGGCCGGCTGGCGCACGCGCAACTGGATGCGGGTTCGCTGCGTGCGTTGGCGACGGCCGGCGCCGGACGCTATGCCGCGTTGACGCCCGACGATGCGGATCTGCGCGCGCTGGGCGTGCTGCGGCCCCAGGAAGAAGAGGCGACGGCGGCCGACGAAAGCCATGGCCGCGTGTGGCTCGATCAAGGCTATTGGTTGCTGCCGCCGCTGATGCTGCTGGCATTGCTCGCGTTCCGCCGCCGTGGTGGCGCCGCGGTGCTGCTGCTGGTGTTGGCGCCGCTGGCGATGCCGCTACCGGTTCATGCGCAGGCACCGGCAGCGCCGCAGGCACAGACGCCGGCGCCCGGCCCTGTCGCAGGCGGGTGGTGGGAACGTGCCGACCAGGTCCGCCAGCAACGGCTGGACGCGGGCGTGCAGGCCTACCGCAAGGGCGATTTCGCCGCCGCACAACAGCAGTTCGAAGGCATCGACAGCGATGCCGGCTGGTACAACCTCGGCAATGCCCTGGCGCGCCAGGGCCGTTACGACGAGGCGATCGACGCCTATGACAAGGCGCTGAAGCTGCATCCGCAGATGGCCGATGCGATCGCCAACCGCGCTGCGGTGGAGGCGGCACGCAAGCGCCAGTCGTCGCAGAATTCGAAGTCCGGCCAGCAGGGCAAGGACGGCAAGCAGCAAAAGGATGGGCAGCCGCAGAACGGCCAGCAACAGAGCGGTCAACAGCAGAACAGTCAGCAGCAGTCGGGCAAGCAGCAGGACCAGCAGCAGAAGGATCAGCAACAGGGCGGCCAGCAACAGAACGGCCAGCAGGGACGCAATGGCACCAAGGACGCGCAACAGGCGCCGCCGAAACCCGGCGATGCGCAGACGCAACAGCAGGCCGATGCGGCGCAGCGCCAGCAGATGCAGCAGGCGATGGCGCAGCAGGGCGGCGCCGACAAGCAGGCCGCCGAACGTGCCGCTGCCGCCGCGAACGAGACGCCGCAGCAGCGCGAGCAGCGCCAGGCGGTAGAGGCGTGGTTGCGGCGGGTGCCGGACGATCCGGGCAATCTGCTGCGCGCCAAATTCAGGCTGGAACACGAACGCAGGCAGCGGGAACAAGAACCATGACCCACTTCAAGCGACTCGGCCAGGGGACACGCGTCTTCGCGGCGTTGATGGTAGTGGCCGCGCTGCTGCTGGCGTTGCCGGCGGGCGCCGCCACGCGCGCGTGGCTGGATCGCGACAATGTCGGCGCCGGCGAGGGCGTGACCCTCAACATCGAGACCGACCAGGCGGCGGCGACGCCGGACTACACGCCGCTGCGCGCCGATTTCGCGCTCAGCAACGAGGTCAAGAGCCGGCAGATGCAGATCGTCAATGGCGCGGTCTCGGCGAAGTCCTTGTTCGGGGTGATGCTGACGCCGCGCAACACCGGCACGTTGGAGATTCCGTCGCTGCAGGTCGGCAACGAGCGCACCGCGCCATTGCGGCTGGAGGTGGCTGCGGCCAGTGCCGCGGCGCCGGCCACCACCAATGCCGATGTGCCGGCGCAGGTGGGCAACGCCGACGTGTTCGTGCAGACCGTCGTCGACGACGCACAACCCTACGTGCAGCAGAGCGTGGGCGTGGTGGTGCGGCTGTATCTCGGCGTGCCGCTGAGTTCGGGCGAACTCGACCTGGACGCGCCGGCCGGCGCGTCGCTGCAGCGCGTCGGCGACGACATCCAGAATCGCCGCCAGATCGACGGACGCATGTACACGGTGGTCGAACGGCACTACCTGCTGGTCCCCGAACGCAGCGGTTCGCTGCTGCTGCCGGGCGCGCGTTTCAGTGGCCGCGGTCCCACCGGCTTCTTCGACGACTACTTCGGCCGCGGCGGCGAACTCAATGCGCGCGGCACTGCGCAAACCCTGCAGGTGCGCGCGCAGCCGGCCAACGCGCCGCAGCCGTGGCTGCCGCTGCACGAACTGCGCCTGCGCTACACCGCCACGCCGCAGCGCGCCAAGGCCGGCGAGGCTGCCGACATCGTGGTCGAGGCGACCGCGCGCGGCGCAACCCAGGCGCAGTTCCCCGAGCTGCCCACGCCCAGCGTCGATGGTGCGCAGGTGTTCGCCGAGCCGCCGCAGGTGCAGGAACGCTTCGTCGACGGCGGTCCGCAGGTGACCGTCAGCCGTCGCTACTCGATCGTGCCGCAGGCGGCGGGCCCGTTGCTGGTGCGTGGCCTGCGCATGCCGTGGTGGGACGTCGGCGCCGGCGCCGCGCGCGAGGCCAGCCTGCCGGACCTGACCTTGCAGGTGCAGCCCGGGCAAGGCGTGCCTGCGCCGGCACCGGCCCCGGTCAGTCCCGCGGCGCCGACGCTGAACGTGGTGCCGGCCGACAACGCGGTGGCGCCGACGCACACGTTGCAGGGTTGGCTGGCCTCGTTGTCGCTGTGGATGGGGCTGGCCGCGGGTTTCGCGGTGCTGTGGTTGGCGACCCTGGTCTGGGCCTGGCGTCGCGCGCGCCGCTTGCGCGTCGCCGCCGCATTGCCGGCGACGGCGCCCAACGCTGCGCCTGGCGCGACGTCGGCGCCCGTGAATCCACGCGCCGCGCTGCCGGAGTTGCGCAAGGCCCTGGACAGCGGCGGACTGGACGAGGTCGCGGCGATCCTGTGCGCGCAGGCTGGCGTCGCCGATCTGGATACGGTGGTGCAGCGTCTGGACGATCCGACGCAGCGCGACGCGGTGCTGCGCATGCAACACGCACGCTGGGGCGGTGGTGGCGATGTGGCCGGCGCGCGCGCCGCGTTGCGCCAGGCGTTCTGGGCCGGCCCGCGCTGGCGCACTACGTCGCGCAAGCAGGACAAGGACGAGCTGCCGCCGCTGTATCCGCGCGACGCGTGAAGCGTCCCTCGTCGGCGAGAGCGAACGGCGCCGCGTAGTGCGTGCGTCAAGGAGTTGCCGCAAGCTGGCGCTTGGCGACGGATTGGTCCCGGAGAGAAGACAGAGGCGTATTTCCTCCAGCAGCCGTTGCTTCGATGTCGTGGGTCGCAAGATGTGCGTGGCCGAGGCGTCTTTGCCTGTGTCGAGGGTGCGAGGGTGGCCCGATCCGCGCCCGGCTCAGCAAGACCTGTCTGGGTAGGGCGTGACGCGGTCGCGCTGGCATGTACGGAGAAAGAAAGGGGGCGAAGCGTGTCTTGATCGCGGATCACGGCCACGCATGCGGGCATGGATGCGGCGCGGCTGGCGCACGGCCCGCGCGGGCTTGCGGCCTCCCAGTGGGGGTTTGTTAAGCTCGGGGTTCTCTCTCGCAAGGCGCACTCATGACCGACACCCCCGTGAAGGCCGAAACCGGCATGCCGTTGCACTGGAAAATGGCGATCGGCTTCGTCCTCGGACTGGTGCTGGGGCTGGCGGTACACATGAGCGTCGGGGGCGATGCGGCCTGGGTGCAGGCGCTGACCAAGTACCTCACCACGCCGTTCTCCAAGCTGTTCCTCAACCTGATCTTCATGCTGATCGTGCCGCTGCTGTTCTCGGCGCTGGTGATGGGCATTTCGGAGATGGGCGACATCCGCGCGCTCGGCCGGATCGGCTGGAAGACGCTGGGCTACACCGTGGTGCTGTCCGGCGTGGCGGTGCTGCTCGGGCTGGTGCTGGTCAACGTGCTCAAGCCCGGCATCGGCGTGGATCGCGAGCTGGCGCAGCAGTTGCTGCAGCAGAACGTGGAGCGTACCGCGCAGATCGTCGACCAGAGCAAGCACCAGCCGCACGGCATGGACATGCTGCTGTCGATCGTGCCCGACAACGTGATCGAAGCCGCCTCCAGCAACGGCGCGATCCTGTCGCTGATGTTCTTCGCGGTGATGTTCGGCGTGGGCATGGTGCTCAGCGAGGACGCCAAGGTGGCGACGCTGCGGCGCGGCATCGAGGGCGTGTTCGAGATCTCGATGACCCTGATCGGGCTGGTGATCCGCCTGGCGCCGTATGCGGTGGCCTGCTTCATGTTCAACCTGGCGGCCCTGTTCGGCTTCGAGTTGTTGGTACGGCTGGGCGCCTACGTGGGCGTGGTGGTGTTGGCGCTGGGCCTGCACATGGTGGTGAGCTACGGCGTGGCCGTGCGCCTGGCCGGGCGCTCGCCGCTGTGGTTCTTCCGCGCCACCCGCGAAGCGACGGTGATGGCGTTCTCCACCGCGTCCAGCAACGCCACCCTGCCGACTGCGCTGCGCGTGGCCGACCAGATGGGGTTGCCGCACAAGGTCTCGCGCTTCGTGCTGACCGTCGGCGCCACCGCCAATCAGAACGGCACCGCGCTGTTCGAAGGCGTGACGGTGATCTTCCTGGCGCAGTTCTTCGGCGTGGAGCTGAGCATCGCGCAGCAGTGCATGGTGATGCTGGTCTGCATCCTCGGCGGCATCGGTACTGCCGGCGTGCCGTCCGGCTCGCTGCCGGTGGTGGCGCTGATCTGCGCGATGGTCGGCGTGGACCCGGTCGGCATCGGCATGATCCTGGGCGTCAACCATTTCCTGGACATGTGCCGCACCGCGCTGAACGTGACCGGCGACCTGGCGCTGACCACGTTGGTGGCCAAGGGCGAGGACGGCCGGGATTAGGAATTCGAGATTAGGGATTGGTAAAGGCGGCAGTGCCGCCGCCTGACGGACCACGCGTGAGAACGGCTTCAGCCGCGATAGGTGTTTGCCGGGAATGGCCCGCCGCGGCTGAAGCCGCTCCGACGCCATCTGAAGCGTCCAGCCAGTGCCGCTGCGAATCCCCAATCCCCAATCTCCAATCCCCGCCTGTGGGACAATAACGGACCCGACGCCACGCGCCCGCTTCCGACAGATCCCTCATGACGACGCCTACCCGCCGCGAACTCGCCAACGCGATCCGTTTCCTTGCCGCCGATGCGGTCGAGGCCGCCAATTCCGGCCATCCCGGCATGCCGATGGGCATGGCCGACATCGCCGAAGTGCTGTGGAACGACTTCCTCAGCCACAACCCGAACAATCCGCACTGGTTCAACCGCGACCGCTTCGTGCTGTCCAATGGCCATGGCTCGATGCTGCAGTACGCGCTACTGCACCTGTCCGGCTACGACCTGCCGATCGAGGAGCTCAAGCGCTTCCGCCAGCTGCACAGCAAGACTGCCGGCCATCCGGAGCGCAGCGAGACCCCCGGGGTGGAGACCACCACCGGCCCGCTCGGCCAGGGCTTCGCCAATGCGGTCGGTTTCGCGCTGGCCGAAAAGCTGCTGGCGCAGCGCTACAACCGCCCCGAGCACCAGATCGTCGACCACCGCACCTGGGTGTTCATGGGCGACGGCTGCATGATGGAAGGCGTGTCCCACGAGGCCGCCTCGCTGGCCGGCACCTGGGGCCTGGGCAAGCTGGTTGCGTTCTGGGACAACAACCATATCTCCATCGACGGCAACACCGCCGGCTGGTTCAGCGACAACACCCCGGCCCGGTTCGAGGCCTACGGCTGGCACGTGATCGGTGATGTCGACGGCCAGGACGCCGACGCGGTCAAGGCCGCGATCGAGGCGGCCATCGCCGAGAGCGAGAAGCCGACCCTGCTGTGCTGCCGCACCACCATCGGCTTCGGTGCGCCGACCAAGGCCGGCAAGGAATCCTCGCACGGTGCCGCGCTGGGCAAGGAAGAGCTGGAAGGCGCGCGCAAGGCGCTGAACTGGCCGTACGCGCCGTTCGAGATTCCGCAGGAAATCTACGACGGCTGGCGCGCCGGCGGGGCCGGCACGCTGCGCCAGGCCGAGTGGGAGCAGGCCTTCGACAAGTACGCCAAGCAGTACCCGGCCGAAGCCGCGGAGCTGACCCGCCGCTCGCACGGCGAGCTGCCGGAGGACTTCCTCGCCCAGGCCGACGCCTACATCGCCAAGCAGGCCGCCGAAGGCCAGACCATCGCCTCGCGCAAGGCCTCGCAGATGGCGATCGAAACCTTCGCGCCGCTGCTGCCGGAGCTGGTCGGCGGTTCGGCCGACCTGGCGCATTCCAACCTCACCCTGTGGAAGGCCAGCAAGTCGGTCGCGACCGACGATCCGAACGCCAACTACGTGTACTACGGAGTGCGCGAGTTCGGCATGACCGCCATCGCCAACGGCCTGGCGCTGCATGGTGGCTTCATTCCGTTCGACGCCACCTTCCTGGTGTTCAGCGACTACGCGCGCAATGGCGTGCGCATGAGCGCGCTGATCCCGGCGCATGCGATCCACGTCTACACCCACGACTCGATCGGTCTGGGCGAGGACGGCCCGACTCACCAGCCGGTGGAGCACCTGGCGTCGCTGCGCTACATCCCCAACAACGACGTGTGGCGCCCCTGCGACACGGTGGAGTCGGCGGTGAGCTGGAAGGCCGCGATCACCCGCAAGGATGGCCCGAGCTGCCTGGTGTTCAGCCGCCAGAACCTGCCGTTCCAGGCGCGCAGCGCCGAGCAGATCAAGCAGATCGAGCGCGGCGGCTACGTGCTGGCCGATGCCGAGGGCGGTACGCCCGACGTGATCCTGATTGGTACCGGCTCGGAAGTCGGCCTGGCGGTGGAAGCCAAGCAGGCGCTGGATGCCGCGGGCCTGAAGACGCGCGTGGTGTCGATGCCGTGCACCGACGTGTTCGATCGCCAGGACGCCGCCTACCGCGAGTCGGTGCTGCCGTCGGCGGTGCGCAAGCGCGTGGCGGTGGAAGCCGGTGTCACCGCGTTCTGGCGCGCCTACGTGGGCCTGGACGGCGCCGTGGTCGGCATCGACAGCTTCGGCGCCTCGGCGCCGGCGAACGTGCTGTACAAGCACTTCCAGATCACCGCCGAGCATGTGGTGGCGGCGGCGAAGGCGCTGTAAGCCGAGCTCCACGATGGGTGACGGGAAAGGCCGGCGCATGCCGGCCTTTTTCTTGCCTGTGTGGATGTGTCGTGTGAGGAAAGTGGCTTTGGCAGGAGCGGCTTCAGCCGCGACCGCCGTTCCCTGTAACGCCCGTCGCGGCTGAAGCCGCTCCTACCACGACGCTGTCGGCGTTACGTGCATTGGCGATGTGGTCAACCGCGTTTGCGCGGCTTGCTGCGCGGTGTCGTCGCTTTGCCGACGGCGCTGCCGGATTGCTGCTGCTTCGCCAGTGCGCCGCCATCGTGCAGTTGCTGCAGCCAGGACAGTGCATCGACGTAGGACAGGAAGTGCTGCAGGTAGCCGGGCGAGAGCGTGCGCATCAATGCCAGCGAGCGGTGTACCAGCACGCCGGAATTCAGCGGGCCGGCATCGGCGGGTGCCTGCTGCAGCGATTGCCGCAGCTGGCTGCGGCTGCGCAGTTCGGTCCACAGCCGGCGCGCCTCTTCGACGGCGGGCAGCTGCGGCGCAGCGAGGCGCGCGGCCGCGGTCGCGGCGGGGGATGACGTCGTTGCCTCCGCTGCCATCGGCACTGCCTGCGCCGCGGCGCCGGCGGTGTTGTCGGTGCCGCTGCCAAGTTCGGCATCGGTGCCGGACATGGTGGGCGCAGCGGCCGCACGATACTGCGCCAACAGGGCGCCGAGCGGACTCGGCTGGGTCGATCGCATCGCGGCGTCGGCATCAGGATCGCCGGCGTTCCGTGAGGATGCATCCAGCGCCGCCGCGTAGGCGTCGAGCAGGGCGGACAGCTTCTGCTCCAGCAGCTCCCGCGTCTTGCCCTGCTGCGCCTCGGTGCGGCGCGCCAGTGCTTCCAGGAAACGGAAGTGCAGCGGGGGGTCCAGCCGCTCGGCGTGCTGTGCGCGCCAGGCGGCAAGTCGGTCGATGGCGGGATTCGGATCAGGGTGCATGCGGTGTCGCGGCACGCTTGCCCATGCGCGGCAGCGGGGCCATCTCCACGCGGCGGTTGCTGGCGCGTCCGGCCTCGTCGGCGTTCGGCGCCACCGGCTGCTGTGCGCCGAAGGCGGCGGCGAAGATCGCATCGGCCGGGACGCCTGCCTCGATCAGCGCACGGGTCACGGTCAGCGCGCGCTCGGCCGACAGTTCCCAGTTGTCGGCGAACTGGCGGTTGCTCTCGCGCACCTGGCGGTCGTCGGTGAAGCCGCTGACCATCAGGATCTCGTTGCGCGCCTTGAGATAGCCGGCCAGCGGCGCGGCCAGGCTCTTCAGCAAGTCGCGACCTTCCGGCTGCAACTGGTCGGAGTTCAGCGCGAACAGCACGTTGCCGCGGATGCCGATGCGGCCATCGACCAGGGTCACCCGGCCGGCCGCCAGCGGCGCCGCCAGCGCCTGTTCCAGGGTCTTGCGCTGCTGCGCTTCGAGCTGGCGCTGGCGCATTTCCGCATCCAGCTTGTTCGACAGCTGCAGCTGCACGCCGATCACCCCGATCAGGATCAGCACGAACGCGCCCAGCAGCACCGACATCAGGTCGCCGAACACCGCCCAGACCGGCGCGCCGGTGTCGGCGTCGAGTTCCAGCTCGTCGCTCATGTCACGTCGGCCTGGTCGGGCGCCTGGCGCGCAGCGAGCTGGCGCAGCTCCTCGGTGATCTGCTGCTGCGACAGCATGCTCAGGTCGATCACCTCACGCGCCTGCGCCACGTAGTAGGCCAACTGTTCGTCGCTGCGCGCCAGCGACTTGTCCAGCGCCTGCTCGATGCCCTGCAGGCGTTCCAGCAGGGCCATGTTGGATTCGCCGAAGGCCTGCACCGCGCCGGAGAACGCGTCGCCCAGGCTGGCCACCTCGGTGGCGCCGGCAACGACCTGCGCGGCGGCCTCGTCGAGCTTGCCGGTCTGCGCTTCGATCTGGTCGGTGAAACGGCTGCCGACGCGCTCCAGCAAATCCGCCGAGGTCGCGACCAAGGCGTCCACCGCGCTGCGCTGCTCGGTGGACGCGTGGTTGACCGCCTCCAGCAAGGTCTGCAGCGTGGCCAGCAGGCGATTGCGCTCGTCCAGCATCGCGGTGTCGCGGACCATGCTGTCGGAGAGTTTCTGGCGCAGTTCCGCGACCACGTCGGCCGCGGCCTTTGGCGCTTCCGAGGCCACCTGCACCAGCCGTTCGATCTCGGCGATGGTGTCGCGCGCCTGCGCCTGGCTCTGTTCCGACATCGCCGCGGCGGTTTCCTGCAGCGTGCTGCAGATCTCCTGCTGGCGCTGCGCGATGCGCTCGCCGTGGTGCTCCCATTGCCCGCCGAGGGTCGCGGCCATGCTGGCGAAGCTGTCGGTCCAGGCGCGCAGACGCGCCTGGTCGCGCGCTTCCAGCGCCTCCTGCAGGTCGGCATGGGCCTGCTGCAGCGTCTCGGCGAGCGCGGCGGCGCGCTGTTCCAGGCTGGCGGCGGCGGTGTCCAGGGCCTGCGCGTTGCGCACGGCCAGGGCCTCGTTGACCTCGCGTTGCTGTGCCAGCGCCGCGCTCCAGGCCTGCTGCGCGGCCTCGACAGTGGCATCCAAGCGGGTCGCCACGGTCTCCAGCGCCTGCGCATTGCGCGTGGCGAGGGTGTCGTTGACCTCGCGCTGTTGTGCCAGCGCCGCGCCCCAGCCTTGTTGTGCGGCCTCGGCGGTAGCGTCCAAGCGCATCGCCACGGTGTCCAGCGCCTGCGCGTTGCGTGTGACCAGTGCCGCGTTGGCATCGCGCTGCTGCTCCAGCGCGGCGTTCCAGGCCTGCTGTGCGGCCTCGGCGGTGGCATCCAGGCGGCCTGCCACGGTGTCCAGTGCCTGCGCATGGCGCGCGGCGAGGCTGTCGTTGACCTCGCGTTGTTGCGTCAGCGCTTCGGCCCAAGCCTGCCTGGCGTCGTCGCTGGCGGCCTGCAGGCGTGCCGCGGTCGCCTCCACGATCGTGGTTGCACGCTGTTCCAGGCCGTCGCCGGCGCGTTGCAGCGCGCTACCGAGTTCCTCCAGCAGCGCGCCGTTGACGCGTTGCTGTTCGGCCAGCGCGCTGTCCCAACGCTGCGTGGCCTGCTCGGCGGCCTGGGCGAAGCCGCTGGCCAGGCCGTCCAGTTGCCGCCGCACCGCCTGGCCGACGGTGTCCTGCAGCGCGGCGGTCTCGCGCGCCACGCCGTCTAGCGTGCGTTGCACCACCGGCTCCAGCGCGTCGCCGAACGCACGCGCGTGCGCGGCCACGCCGGCCTGCAGGGCGTGTTCGACTGCTCCGGCCAGGCGCGTGTAGGCGGCCTCGGTGCGGCTGTGGAACGCGTCCTGGCTGCTGACCAGGCGTTCGCCGCTGACCGCGCTGTGCTGTTCCAGCGCCGCCATCATCGTCTGCATGCGCTCGATCAGGCTTGGCATCAGCGTGGCCTGGGTCTGCAGCAGCTTGAACGCCTCGTTGCGCTGGTAGGCCAGCGAGTGCGTGCGCAGCGCGGTGGCCGCATGCAGATCCAGTTGCTGCACCGTCTGCAGGCGCTCGCGCCGGCACAGCGCGGCGAGCAGGCCGAGCATCGCCGAGGCGGCCACGCCGGCGATGGAGGTGCCGAAGGCGAAGCCCAGGCCCTTCAGCGGCGCCGCCAGCGAGGCGCGGATGGCGTGCAGGTCGGTGGCGCTGTCCAGCGCCAGACCGGTGCCGCGCAGCGTCGCCATCATGCCCAGGAAGGTGCCGAGCATGCCCAGCAGCACCAACAGGCCGACCAGGTACGGGGTCAGCGCCGGCACCGGCAGGGCCGTGCGCTCGCCTTCGATGCGCAGGCGTACCGCGTTGCGCAGGCTCGGGTGCAGCCGTTGCAGCCAGCCGCCCAGATCGCTGCGCGCAGCTTCGGCGTCGCGCAGCGCGGTGTGCAGGGTCGCGGTGGCCTGGCGGTAGCGGTACAGCTCGGCGACGCCGGCCAGGTAGCAGAGGCCGATCAACGCGGCGAAGCCGGCGCCCAGCGGGTTGGAGCCGAGATAGCCGGCGCCGATCCAGCAGACCACGGCGAGGCCGGCGAGGAACAGGGCGGAATGGAACAGGGTCTTGGGCATGAGGGTCGGATCAACGGCTGCGAAGCGCGGCGAGCAGCGCTTCGATGGGATGGAAGCGGACGTCCAGTTCGGCGCGCAGGACGCTGTGCAGGTCCTGGCGGAACAGGTCCAGCCAGGCCGTATCGGACGGCGCCGGCGGAACGTCGATGAGGGAGGGATCGGGGGCGGGCGCCGCCGCAGCGGCGCGCAGGCGCTGGAAATGCGCTTCGAGCAGGTTGGGCACCGTGGCCAGCAAACTCTGCTCGCGCGGGCTGAGGGTCAGTTCCATGACCGCGTCGACCTCGGCTAGCCGCGCCATGTCCGGCGAGAGCGGGACCAGGGCGTCGCGCAGCAGGCCGCGCAGGCGCCCGGTGGCGGTGAGCATTGACCGTTGCAGCGCCAGGTAGCGCTGGCGGAAGGGCGCGTACTCGATCGGTGCGTCGGGGTCGTGCTGGCGCTTGCCCACGGGCTTGCCGGTCTCCTTGGCGATATCCAGCGCGATGCTCTCTTCCAGCGCGGCGCGCACGCGGCCGCATTCGGCCTCCAGCGCCGACGGTTCCGGCACCTCGGGCGCGTCCTCGGCAGGCTCGGGCAGTTTGCCGTCCAGCGCCCGCGACACCGCCACCGCGCGGTTCCAGTCGATCCATTGGCCGAGCCGGTCGGCCAGCGCGGGGCTGGACGCGGGCATCGGCGCATCGCTTAGGCGCGCCAGCAGGCGAATGAAGGCCGGGCCCGGGACGGGCGCCCGTGGAGGGGCTTTCGCCATGTGAGTGGTCAAAAACCCGCAATTTTACACGCGAATGACATCCCCCGTCGGCGCGTGCGTCTGTGGGGCGGAAACCGTTGCGTGGCGGGCGTCGCGCGGTCCTGGTGGCGCGCAGGCGCCGCTCACGCGGCGGCCCTCGGGACCAACGCTATTCCAGGCGTGCGCACAGCCCGGTGCGTCCAAGGCTGCCGATACGCCACAAGGCCTCCGGCGCGGCGCGCCGGAGGCAGGGGCAGCGTCAGTAGGTATAGCTCAGCGTAAGCATGTACACGCGCCCGGTCTCCACATAGGCGCCATCGGCGCCCGGGTCGTAGGCCATGTAGCGCGTGGACTTGCCCTGGGTCTCGTAGAACGTGGCCGAGTTGAGCAGGTTCTTGGCGGCGATGCCGACGTCGATGCCGTGCGGCAGGTGGTAGGTGGCGGTGAAGTCCAGCGACTTGACCGGTTGCAGGTAGTAGTTGAGCCGGTCGCTGGTCAGGCCGAGCAGTTGCAGGCCAGTGTAGTTGTAGCTGAGGTCGGCGCGCAGGTGGCTGTCGTCGTAGAACAGGTCGAGGTTGTAGATGCGCTCGGGCGCACGCGGCAGCCAGGTCTTGCCGGGCTGATCGGCGCGCTTGCTGTCGGCGGAACTGTGCTGCAGGGTCAGGTTGGCGGCGATGCCGAAATTGCCCCAGACCCCGGGCAGGTCCTGCAGGCGCTTGCTGCCGGCCAGCTCCACGCCGTACAGCTTGGCGGTGCCGCCGTTCTGCGGCATGGTCACCGGCACGCCGTCCTCGAAGGTGGTGCCGGTCGGGACCAGGCCGCCGAGCGTGTTGTCGTTGCTGGTCGCCGACTGCGAGGTGTAGATGAAGCCGCTGATGCGCTTGTAGTAGGTCGAGGCGCTGAGCACGCCGCCGTTGCGGTCGTAGAATTCCGCGGACAGATCGGCGTTGTCGGCCTTGCTCGGCTGCAGGTCGGGATTGGGTTTGGAGATGCCGATGACCTTCTGGGTGGGGTCGACCGTGTACACGGTCTCGCCGGAAATCAGCCCGAACGCCGGGCGGCTGAAGCTGCGTCGCAACGAGGCGCGGTAGACGGTCAGGTCGTCAGGACGGTAGTTGAGGCTGATGCCCGGCAACACCTCGCCGTAGCTGCGGCCGCTGCCGACGAAGCGGCCATTGATGCCGTCGCCGTTCGACTGCCAGGCGTCGGCGGAGTAGCGAGTCAGTTCGTAGCGCACGCCGGGCAGGATGGTCACCGCACCGACATGCAGCGTGGCCATCGCGTAGCCGGCGTAGATCGCCTCGGTGCTGGAGGTGGTGTTGGCGTTGTAGTCGTTGGCGGTATAGATGCCGGCCCCATTGGGATCGTTGACGTACTTGTACGGCACCGCCTGCGCACGCACCCAGTCGCGGTCCAGGATCTTGAATGGGCCGGCATAGTGGCCATCGAACGTCGCGTAGGTGAGGCGGCCGGGGAGGGCGCTCAGCGGCGGGCCGCCGGCGTTGGGGAACACGTAGTTGCTGCCGCCGAAGTAGGGGCCGTTGTAGATGAAGTTGCCGTCCTTGTGGAAGAACGGGTGATCGTAGGAACCGCGATCGGCGTGGTCGAGCGACAGGCCGGTCTTGACCTCGTCGAGGATGTCGCCGTCCACGCGGTAGCTGATGTCGGCATGCGCGTTGGCGCGGTTGTCGTGGCTGCCGGCATCGTGGCCCTGGGTCTTCCAGAACAGCGCCGAATCCAGGCTGTAGAAGAAGTTCTTCAGGGCCGGCGAGCTCGGGCCGATGCTCGGGTAGGTCGGGTCGCTGAGATCGAACGCGAAACTGCCCGGGGTGAAGCCGTACAGGCTCGCCGCGACGTAGTCCGGGCGGCTGCGCGTGCCGCGCCCGAACGAGCTGCCGTAATCGAAGCGCAGGCGGTCCAGCGTGGTCTGCCCACCCAGTTGCAGCGTGGCCAGGGTTTCCTTGATGTCGTGGGTGTTGAAGTAGCCGCCGCGCACCGCGGTCGGCTGGTTGTTGACGGTTTCCAGGCGTGCGCTGGACTGATCCTGCTGGCCGGTGACGTTGTAGCTGCCGTAGATGGCGCGGGTGAAGAAGGAACTATGGTCGCCTTGCCAGTCGAAGGCGAGATTGCCGCCGTAGCGCTCGATCTGGCTGGTGTAGACGCTGTACTTGTAGCGGGCGCTGAGCAGCGGGCCGACGTCGCGCAGGTCGACGGCCTTGGCCTGCGCCGGATCCGCCGGGAAGTACGCGCTGTTGGGCGCAGGCGCCTGCGCCATGTTGTTGTTCTTGCCGTAGTACGCCGAGGCATAGACGCCGAACGCGTGGTCGTCGCCGAACTTCCAGGCCAGTTCCTGTTGCACCGTGCCGCCGGTGTGCTTGCCGCCGAGGTCGGAGGCGAGCGCGTTGAACTGGCCTTGCGCGGTGGTCTTGCCGTAGAAATCGCCATCGAAGTCGAACGCGCTGGGCGTGCGCATGTCGATCGCGCCGCCGATCGCGTCGCCCGGCAGGTCCGGGGTCGGCGACTTGGAGACCTTCACCGACTGGATGCCGAACGGCGCCAGCATGTTCAGCGAGATCGCGCGCGTGGACGAGTCGGTCTCGGGCATGCCGAAGCCGTTGAGGCGGTAGCTGTTGTAGCTGGCATCCAGGCCGCGGATGCTGACGTAGGCGTTCTCGCCGGTGGTGGCCTGGCCCAGGTGCATGTCGCTGTAGGCCGACAGCCCGGGCAGGTGCGCGACCACGTCGGCGATGCCGGCGGAGGGAATCGCATCGATCTGCTGCTTGCTCATCACGCTGTTGACGCCGTTGGACAGGCGCTGTTCGTCCAGCGAACCCGGCACGGTGGCCTGCGCGGCTTGCACGTTGACCGAATCCAGGGTGGTGGTGCGCGCGCTGGCGTCAGTGACGTCAGCTGCGTCGCTGGCGTGGGCGGCGGGCGAGAGCGCAAGCGCGAGGGCGATGGCACAGCACAGGGGACTGGGGCGATGGAACGGGGACATGGGGGCGACTCGTTGGGGGAAACAGCGGTTGCGATCCGAGGTCCGGACACGCCGATGCCGGCGCGCGGATCGCCCAGGCCTTCCATTGCATGCGTGTGGGCGTGGCCGCGACGCAGCGCGGCCGCGGGCGATCAGTGGCGCAGGTCGACGCCGTGGCAGTCGGCTTGTGGACGTTGCGGATTGCAGCGGGCGACGGCGTCGCCGGGAAAATGCACCACGTAGCCGGAGGCGGCCGGCTCGTGGTCGGGAAAGTCGGTGCTGAGCAACTGCGCGCCGCTGGCCAGCATGGCGTCGCGCCGTTTCGTGTCGGCGTGCGCGGCTTCCTTGAGGTCGGCATCGGTACGCGTGCGCACCAGGTAGCCGGCCTTCACCAACTGCGCGATCTCATCGGCGCTGCCGTCGTTGCGCTCGACGAAGGCGGCATCGTCGGTGCCGGGATCGGCGTTGGTGAAGCACACGCGGCCGCGCAAGGACGGATGGCCGGCGAGGTAGGCCGGGCCGACGGCACGCTGGTCGAGCAGGAACACCACCTTGCCGCGCGCCGCCGCCAGCGTCGGCCAGCCATGCGCGAGCACGGCGGCGTTGAGCGTGGCGGCGTTGCCGCGCACCAGGTCCGGGCTGATGTACGCGTTCGCGGCGAACACCGAGCGCAGCTCGGCGTCCAGCGCATCCAACGCCTTGCCGTCGAACGGCTCCGGCTGCACCGTGGGGAACGCTGCCGGCAGCGTCGATTGCTTGGTTTCCAGCAGGATGAAGATCGGCAGATGCCCGGGGTGCTCTTTCGACCACGCCCGCACTTCGCGCAGGCAGGCCAGCAGCGGCTGGCAGGTGCTGCGCTGGTCGAGGTCCTGGATGTGCATGACCTTGAAGCCCGGTCGCTGCATCACCCCCGGCGCGGCGATTGGCGGAGCCGGCGGCAGGCCGGCCTTGGCGAGCTGGTCGATCATCGCCGGGTGCGCATAGCGTCCGCCCTTGGCGTCGGCGTAGATGTCCAGTTCGATCTGGCGCACGCCGTCGTCCAGTTGCTGCGTCAACGGCGGATGCCGGTAATCCAGCAATGCGAACGTCGCCGGGTCCAGCCGCTTCCACAGCGCCGCTTCGCTGGGCGCGAAACCGGCGTGGTAGCTGTTGTGGCTGCCGATGTATTGCAGGTCGTTGAGTTTGGGCTCGGCGTGCAGCGCCAACGGCAACAGCGCCAACACCACCAACAGGGCGCGCAGCGCAACCGACCCGCGACGGGACTTCGACGACATCGGGACAGAACGCTTGGAAGGCATCGCGGATCCGTTTGGTAACGATATCCCGACAGCATCCCGAGCGGAGTTGACGCGCGTCCTGCCGGCATGTTGCCGAATCGTGTCATCGCTGCCGATGTGCGGCGAACCCTGCGATGCGTCGCGCGCGCGACTGCGATCACCCTCTCGCGCCGTCGGCCGCGATCGACCCGCGCCTGCGCATTGGCGCGTCAGGCGCGTTCGCGCGTCACTGCGGCGTGCGCGTGCGCTGCAGGGCGAACGCCAGCAATGACGCTTCCAGGCGCTCGCCGATGCTGCGCGGTGCATCCAGCCCCATGCGCTGCATGCAGGCGGCATCCGCCGTGGGGCGCGCCAGCACCGCGCTGGCCACCGTTTTCAACTTGGCGCCGGTAGTGGCGGTGTGTTGCTGCAGCCAGGACAGGGCGCGCAGCAGGCGCTGCTCGACTTCGGTGAAATCGCTGCCCAGCGGGTAGTCGGGCAGGGTGCCGTCGCGGCGGAACGGCGCCAGCGCGTCGCGTACCCGCGCAGCGTGGTTGCGCTGCCAGTGCGCGGGCACCGCGAACTCGGCGGCCAGCTTGCCGTTGGCCTTCGCCGTTTCCAGCAATGCGGGCTGGGCCTGCACGTCGGCGATTCCGGTCATGGCGGCGATGCAATCCTCGTCGGTCAGGCCGCGCAGATCGGCGATGCCGTATTCGTTGACGTAGAGGTCGCGCAGGTGCCGCGGAATGGTGGTGTGGCCGTAGTTCCAGCGCACGTTGGACTGCGCTGCGCCGGCATCGCTGCGCACGGCGCGGAACATCAGCACGCTGCGCGCGTCGTCCAGCGCGTGCGCCATGGACACGAAGTTGTACTGGCCGCCGACCCCGGACACCACGCGGCCGTCGTCCAGCGCATCGGACACCGCCGCGCCGAGCGCGGTGGCCATCATGCAGGAGTTGAAGAAGCGCGCCTCGCGCCGTTGCAGCCGGCGCAGCGTCTCGCCGCCGTAGAGCTGGTTGATCTCGCTGATGCGGCGCATGCCGATCGCCGCGCGCGCCTGCGGATCCATGTCGCGCAGCCAGGCGTAGAACTCCGGCGAGCCCAGGTAGAACGCGCCCTGCAGGTATTCGCCCTCACGCTCCAGGCGCTGCAGGTCCTGCGCGTCGGCGCTGCCGTCGGCCACGCGCTGCAGCAGCGGCGCGTCGTCGAGCACCTTGCGCCGGATCACTCCGCACTGGACCAGTTGCCGGAAGCCTTCGTTGAGCATCTCGCTGCAGCCGAACAGGCCGACCGCGAACGGATCCAGACCACCGCATTCGCGCACCGCCGGATGCCGCTCCAGGCCCGGATCCAGCGCCGCCAGCACCTGCCGGTAGCGCGCATTGTCGGTATGTCGCAGTACCAGCGCGTGGCACAGCGCATCGGCCAGGGTGCCGATACCGATCTGCAGCGTGCCGCCGTCGCGCACCAGGGTGCTGGCGTACAGGCCGATGGCGTAATCGGCATCGGCGACCGGCTGCCGCGGCAGCCCGAACAGGCGCGGATACGGCCCCGGCGGGGTCACCACCACGTCGAAGAAGCTCGGCTCCACTGCCGCGCAACCGCCGATCCACGGCAGCTGCGGATCGACTTCGGCCACCAGCAGTGGCCGCGGCAGGCCGCGCCGTTGCACCGCGGCCAGGGTGTCCTGGGTGATGTCGTTGTTGCACGAGAACGACAGCCGGGTGCCGTCGGGCTCGCGCGCCACCTTCTGCACGATCAGGTTCGGCGCGCGCTGCGCCACCGCGTCGGCGGCATGGGTGTAGTTGAGGCTGGTGTAGCTGCGCTGCGCCTGGGTCGAACGCAGCAGCGCGCCGGACTGCATGTAGAACTCTTCGACCTGGATGTGCGCCGGCAGCGCATCGCGCTGCATCGCCTGCACGTAGCGCAGGCGCGGGAAGTCGTCGCCGAAATGGCGTTGCACGAACGGCCGCGCGAAACGCCCCTGCAACCCGCCGCCGGGCGCTGGCGGATGCAGCGACAGCGCGGTGTAGATCTGCAGCGGCCGCGTCGGATCGTGTTCGACCCGGTCGTACAGCACGTTGAGCAGGCGGTGCGGTTTGCCCAGGCCCAGCGGTGCGCCCACGCGCAGCGGGCCGGCGATGCGCTGCAGGATCAGGTCGGCAGCGGCGTCGAGGTCGTCGAGATGATCGGTCATCGGCATAGCTTAGAGGGTGTGCCGCCGATTGCAGTGCTTTCGGACATGGCGCGGGTACGTCGGTGCAGGCGGGACGGCTTCCGATGAGTGCTTGTAGCCGCCGGGCGCCGGTGACGCGTCGGCGTGCTCGTTGTCGCCGCAGTGTCCGGGCGCCGCGGTACTCGTCGCGGCGGCGGCGCCGGGATTGGAAAAAGCGCTTGACAGCGGTTTTGTTTACTCGTGTAATCGATGAAAATTTACGGGTGTAAACGAATGTCGATCAGCGATGCGGAAGCCGTGGTCATGGAGGTGCTGTGGGAGCGCCACCCGCTCAGCGCCGAGGAGGTGTTCGCCGCCTTGTCCGGCCATGGCGGCTGGGCCGAACCCACGGTCAAGACCCTGCTCAACCGCTTGCTCAACAAGGGCGCGATCCGCGCCGACAAACAAGGCCGCCGCTATCTGTACACGCCCCTGCTGCTGCGCGCGCAGTGGGTGCAGCAGCAGAGCGAAGGCCTGCTCGACCGCCTGTTCGGCGGCCGTATCGCGCCGCTGGTGGCGCACTTCAGCGAGCGCGGCAAGCTCAGCGACGCCGATATCGCCGAACTCAAACGACTGATCCAGGAGCTGGACGATGAGCATTGACGGGATCGTGAGGGACCTCGGTAGCACCGCGCTGGTCGTCAGCGTGGCCATCGCGGCTGTGTTGGCGCTGCGCGTGCCGATGCGGCGCGCGTTCGGCGCCAGCATCGCCTACGCGCTATGGACGGCGGTGCCGCTGGCGCTGCTGGTGGCGCTGTTGCCGAGCGGCTGGCGTCCATCGTTGCCGGCGGGGTTGGTGCTGGACATGCCGGCGGTGCTGGTCGGCGCGCCACAGGCGCAGATGTCCGCGGATGGCGGCGCCCCGGCGAACGGCCACGCCACGGTGTGGTTGCTGGCGGTGTGGCTGGCAGGTGCGTTGGCCTCGGCGGCCGTGCTGTGGCGGCAACAGCGCCGCTATCGGCGCAGCCTGGGTCGCTTGCGGCGGGGTGAGGAGGGTGTGCTGGTCGCCGAACATGCGTCGCACGGGCCGCTGGTGCTGGGCGCGTGGCGGCCGCAGGTGGTGGTGCCGATGGACTTCGCCGCGCGCTATCCGCCGCCGCAGGCGCAGCTGGTGCTGGCGCACGAGCGCATGCACATCGCCCGCGGCGATACCCGCTGCAATCTGTTGCTCGCCGCGTTGCGCTGCGTGTACTGGTTCAATCCGCTGCTGCACTGGGCGGCCACGCGCTTCCGCCTGGATCAGGAACTGGCCTGCGATGCGGCGGTGCTGGCACGCCATCCCGGCACGCGCCGCCACTACGCCGAGGCGATGCTGCAGACGCAACTGGATGCGCTGGCCTTGCCGGTGGGCTGCCATTGGCAGGCGGGTAGCGTGTTGTGCCAGCGCATTGCCCTGCTGCGGCGTCCGGCGGTGCGCGGCTGGCGGCGTCGTGCCGGCATCGCGGTGGTGACGCTGGCTGCGCTGAGCGGGAGTGCCGTGGTGTTGGCGCTGCCTAGCGCTGCGCCGGTCGGCGGGATGGCGCGCGAGTTGGTTGCCAGCGAGATGGACAGCGCACAGGCACCCGTGCCGCAGCGCGGATCTGCCAAAGCGCGGGCGACCACGCGGCCCGCCAAGGTGATCGACATGACCCCGCCGAAGTATCCCGAAGCCGCCGTGCGTGCCGGCGTCTCCGGGAAGGTGATGCTGCTGGTCGACCTCGACGCGCACGGGACGCCCAGCGGTGTGCGCGTGCTCGATCATGGCAGCGGCAGTGCGGCATTGGATGCGGCGGCGGTGTCCGCCGCCTGGAAGTGGCGGTTCTCTCCGGCGACCGAACACGGCAGCCCCGTGCCCAGCCGCATGAAGATCCCGGTGGCGTTCGACGTGGAGATGGATCCGGTGGAGGCGCCGGCGGGCGTCGCCGAGGCCGCCGATTACCGCTGGTACCGCCTGGGCGAAGGTGCCGGCGATGCGGTGGCGAGCCTGTGCGACAAGGTGTTCCCCGGCACGGGCGGTGCCGCGCCGCTGTGCGGCATGGTGCGGACCGTGCGATGAAGGCGCACTGGCGAACCGGCATGCTGCTCGCACTCGGCTTGACCGGCTGCGCCAGCCAGGTGCCACGGGAGGCCCCGCAGCAGACCCAACGGATCGACTCGGTGGATCAGCGCATGCTGGAAACGGGCTTCGGCGCGGCGCCGGGCGCGGCCGCGGTGCAGTCGTATCAGATGCAGCCGCAGCAGGTGTTCCGCATGCCGCAACCGCTGCAGGCACCGACCCCGCAGCTGCCGGCCGATTCGCCGCGCCGCAGCCTGGCCCCGACCACGGTCTGTGTGCGGGTGATCCTGTCCGCACAAGGCGCGGTGGAGCGCAGCGCGCTGCTGGACGATCGCCCGGACTGCAGTGCGGGCGCGCAGCCGGAGATGGCCGATCTGCTGCAGGCGGTACAGGACGCGGTCGCGCAGTGGCGCTTCGTGCCGGCGGCCATCTGTACCTATGCCGATCCGGCGCAGCGGCCGGCGCAGGACGGGCATTGCGACGACGCGCAGTCGGTGCAGGAAGTGCCGGTGACGCTGGCCTATGCGTTCACTTTCGAGGTCCGGCAAGGCAAGGCCAGCGTGCAGTCCGGTCGCGTGAGCGGCGTGCGCTGAGCCGGCGGCTGGGGCATCCGGTCAGGACGGTCTTCCGGATGCCCGTGGTCCTCGCTCGGGCGGGGCGGCACAGGGATTGTCCGCTTCCGCTCCGCTCCACTGACAGCGGCGCGATCCGCGCGGGGCTACAGCATCTCCGGCTTGAACAGGCGCCGCCGCGAGATCTCCGGGCCGGACAGCATGAAGCGGCCGTCGCCACGGTAGTGCAGGGTGCGCGGCCGCTTCGGCGAGGCGGCGACGTGCGCCTTGACCACCTCCCACACGAACAGGCCGTGTTTGCCGATCTGGCTGCCGTCGTGCAGGCGGCATTCGAAGCTGGCGTAGCACTCGGCGATCAGCGGCGCCGCCACGTGCGTGGCGGGTACCGCGGTGAGGCCGAAGTGCGCGAATTTGTCCAGCTCCGCGCCGCTGGTATTGCCGATGCCGACCACGGTGTCGACCAGGTCGGCGGTGGGCAGGTTGATCACGCATTGCCGGCTGCGCCGGATCAGGTCGAAGCTGTGGTTGGCGCTGGAAATGCAGCACGCAAGCAGCGACGGCGAGAACTCCAGCACCATGTGCCAGCCCAGGGTCATGATGTCGCGCTGCTGCTTCCAGGCCGAACTGACCAGCACCACCGGGCCCGGCTCGAGAAAGCGGCGGACCTCCTGCGTGGGGAAGTCGAGCTTGCGGTAGCGGCGCATGCGAAGTGTGCTGGCGGGTGGAGAACCCAGTCTCGCCAGCGGCGGTGAACGCGGTGTCGGCGTCAGTCCAGCCGATGCACCGCGTCGGCGATGCGCGCCACTTCCTCGGCCTGGTGGCTGACGTAGAGCATCGGCAGGCGCACTTCGTCGCGCACGCGTTGCAGGTAGGGAATGAGTTCGCTGCGGCGATCGGCGTCCAGCGCCGACAGCGGTTCGTCGAACAGCAGCAGCGACGGCTGCGCCAATAACGCGCGGCCGATCGCCACGCGCTGCGCTTCGCCGCCGGAGAGCGTGTCGGGGCGCCGCCCGAGCAGGGCGCCGATGCCGAGCAGCTCGACCACTGCGTCCAGTGCGAAGCGTGCCGGCTGGCCGCGGCCGTGGCGGCCGTAGCCGAGGTTGCGGCGCACGTCCATGTGCGGGAACAGCCGCGCGTCCTGGAACACGTAACCGATGCCGCGGCGGTGCGCCGGCAGGTCGATGCCGGCGGCGCTGTCGTACAGCACGCGGCCATCGATGGCGATGCGCCCGTTGCGCGGCGGCAGCACGCCGGCGATGGCGTTGAGCAGGCTGGTCTTGCCGGCACCGGACGGGCCGACCAGGGCGACCACGCGCGCCTGCTCCTCGATGCGCACGTGGCGGGCGAAACGGCCACGCTGCAGGTGCAGGTCGATGCTCAGCATCGGCGCCGGCTCCGGGTGCATGCGCGGCTCATGCGTCCGCCTCCGCGCCACGCTGGCGCCGGACCAGCCATTCGGAGGCCAGCAAGGCGCCCAGCGAGATCGCCAGCGCCACCGCCGCCAGCCGCCAGATGCCGGCTTCGGCGCCGGGCACCTGCAGCAGGCCGTAGATCGCCGAGGCCAGGGTCTGGGTCTGTCCCGGGATGTTGGAGACGAAGGTGATGGTGGCGCCGAACTCGCCCAGCGCCTTGGCGAAGCCGAGCACGCCGCCGGCGACCACGCCCGGCCACGCCAGCGGCAGGGTGATGGTGAAGAACACCCGCCATGGGCCGGCGCCGAGCGTGGCGGCGGCCGCTTCCAGGCGGCGGTCGGTGGCTTCCAGGGCCAGGCGGATCGCCCGCACCATCAGCGGAAAGCCCATCACTGCGCTGGCCAGCGCCGCGCCGGTCCAGCGGAACGCGAACTGCACGCCGAACTGTTCGAACAGCCAGCCGCCGATCGGACCCTGTAGGCCGAACAGCTGCAACAGCGCATAGCCGGTGACGATCGGCGGCATCACCAGCGGCAGGTGCAGTAGCGCGTCCAGCAAGGCCTTGCCGAAGAAGCGGCGCCGCGCCAGCAGCCAGCCGCAGGCCACCGCGAACGGCAGGCTGGCCAGCGCCGCGACCAGCGCCACCTTGACGCTCAGTGCGATCGCGGTCAGTTCCTGCGCGGTGAAGTCGAACAACGGCAGGCCTCAGTGGGCGAGCGAGAATCCGTGGCGACGGAAGATCGCCTGCGCCGGTGGCGTGCCCAGCCAGCGCACGAACTCTGCGGCGGCCTTGCCTTGCGTGCTCGCGCGCAGCGGCGCCACCGGATACACGATCGGTGCATGGCTGTCGGCGGGGAAAGTCGCCACCACCCGCACCTTCGGCTCGGCCTGGGCGTCGGAGCCGTAGACGATGCCCAGCGGGGCTTCGCCGCGCGCCACCAGCATCAGCGCGCTGCGCACGCTCTCGCTCTCGGCCAGGCGCGGCTGCACGCTGTCCCACTGGCCCAGCGCCTGCAGCGCGGCGCGTGCGTACTTGCCTGCGGGCACGCTGGCGGTCTGGCCGACTGCCAGCCGCCCCTGGGCACCGAGCGCGGCGAGCAGCGCGCCGGGCTTGCGCAGATCGACCTGCGCCGTGCTGGCGGCCGGCGCCACCAGTACCAGGGTGTTGCCGAGCAGATCGCGGCGCTGCGCCGGGTCGATCAGCTTGCGCTGCTGCAGGTAGTCCATCCATTCCTGGTCGGCGGACACGAATACGTCCGCCGGCGCGCCCTGTTCCACCTGCCGGGCCAGCGTGGAGCTGGCGGCGTAGGACACCTGTACCGGGGTGCCGTGCGCTTGCTGGTAGGCGCTGGCGGCCTCGTCCAGCGATTCCTTGAGGCTGGCGGCGGCGAACACGGTCAGCGGGGTTTGCGCGGCGGCCGATGGCAGCGCGATGGCGGCGGCGAGGACGAACAGGCACAAGCGGCGCAGGAAACGAGGCATGAGCGGCTCCAGAGGATCAGGGGGTGATGACGGTGATCGCGCGAACCTGGCGCACCCATCGCGCCGGCCGTTGGTCCTGCGGCACGATCAGGCGCAGTGGCCCCGCGTCGGCCGCGAGTGGCTCGCCACCGCAGCGGTCGACCAGCAGCACGCGCCGCGCCCCCAGGGTCGGGTCCAGCTCGGCCAGGGCGAACACGGCGGTGTAGCCGTCGCGTGCGACGACCTCGATCCGGCGTTGCAACTGCGCGCCACGCAGCGGCTCGGTCGGCATCGCGTGTTGCGCCTGCAACAGGGCGGCGAGCGCCACGCCTTCGCAGTCCAGGCGCTGGCCGTGCGCCTGCGCGACGATCCGCTCGCGTGGAACCGCGGCCAGCGCGGTCGGGTCGAGGGCGATGGGCAGGGCGCCGGCGGCGTGCGTTGCGGCGTCGCCGGGCGCGGGTGCGGTCTGCGCCCGGGTCTGCATGCAGACAAGGCTCAGGCAGAGCAGGGCGAGTAAGCGGGATCGTTGCATGCCCGCATCCTAGCGTCTTCAGTGCGTGGGCGGTGCCAGATCGTCGGTGCGGCCGGCCTGGATATTGGCGCGCACCGATGGCTGCATCAGCCGCGGCTCGGCCAGCGTGGCATCGCGCGCCTGGCGCAAGGCCACGAAGGCCGCTTCGTCGATGCCGTCGCGCACGTGGATGTTGGCGCGGCGCTGTTCGCCGATGCTGGTCTGGCAGGCGACCGCGCGGCCGCCGGCGCCGTAGTCGTGGCACACGAACACGCGCGTCGCCTCCGGCAGTGCGTACAGCCGCTGGATCGAGCGGTACAGCGTGGCCGCGTCGCCGCCGGGGAAATCGCAGCGCGCGGTGCCGCTGTCGGGCATGAACAGCGAATCGCCCGGGAACAGCGCATCGCCGATCAGGTAGGCGACGCTGTCGCCGGTGTGGCCGGGTACCGCGATCACCTGCGCCTGCAGTCCGCCGATCGCGAAGTGCTCGCCATCGGCGAACAGGTGATCGAAGCCGCAGCGCGCCTGCGTTTGCGCCTCTGTGTCCAAGCCGAACTGCGGCGCGAAGCGGGCGCGCACCTCGCGGATGCCGTCGCCGATCGCCAGCGTCGCCTGTGGCCAGCGCTGCTTGAACCATTGCGCCGCGGAGACATGGTCGGCGTGGGCGTGGGTTTCGAGGATCCAGTGCAAGTGCAACCCACGCTCGGCCAGGCACTCGGCCAGGGCCTGCGCCGGTGCGTCGTCCAGCGCGCCGCTTTGCGGGTCGTAGCCCACCACCGGGTCGATCACCGCGGCGTCCTGGCCATCCTCGACCACATAGCTCCAGGTGCCGGAACCGGCATGGTGGAAGGGATGGACGTGCGGACGCTGGCTCATCGATCGCTCCTGGTGGCGGCGGGTGGCGCGGCGCTGCAGTAGATGCCGTGCAGCACCTCGAGGATGCGCTGCACCGGGCCGGGCACCAGCGAATAATAGATGGTCTGGCCGTCGCGACGGGTCTGCACCAGCCCATCCTCGCGCAGCAGCGCCAGATGTTGCGATAGCGCCGACTGGCTCAACTCCACGCGTGCGTTGAGTTCACCGACCGATTGTTCGCTGTCCACCAACAGACACAACAGCAGCAGCCGCTTCTCGTTGCCGAGCGCCTTCAGCAGGCGTGCGGCCTCGCTGGCGTGCGCACGCATCGCGGCAGGATCCAGGGCGGGCGCGGCGCGGCGCGGCATGGGCTCAGAAATCGACCGGGCCGCCGGCCGCGGTCCAGCCGAGGAAGCCACCGGTCAGCGAGCGCACCGCGGTGTAGCCCAGGTGCTGCAGGCTCAGCGCCGCCAGCGTGGAGCGGCCGCCGCTGGCGCAGTACAGCAGGATCGGCTGGTCGCGCCGGGCCAGCGCCGGATCGGCGTCGAGGCGGAATTCGAGGATGCCGCGCGGGATGTTGATGGCGTTGGGCAGGTGGCCCATGGCGAACTCGCCGGGTTCGCGCACGTCGATGATCCATTCGCCGGGCAGCGGCGTGGCGGCGGCATCGGTGTGGACGGGGGTTTCGTGGATTTGCGCGCGTGCGCGATCGACCAGGGCTTGAGCGGAGGAGACGGGCATTGGGGGTGCTCGGCGGGAAAGTGTGCACATCATATCAGTTGACTCTAATATAAGAAAATTCTAATTTATCTCGCGGCCAGCCTCGCGCGGTCGCAACCGCCGCCGCGGGGCATCGCCCGTCGACGGCGCAAACCTGCCTTTCCTTCTGGAGTTCGATCATGCATGTGCGTCGTTGGCCGATCTGGGACGCGGAGAACGCCGGACGGCGGCGCTGCACGGGCACGACTGCCGCCATGCCGTTGCGCCGGAGCGTCCGCGCGACGCTGCCCGCTGTGTTCGCGTCGCTGGCCATGCTGGCGCTCGCCGGCTGCCGCCATGACGCCGCTGCCATTGCGCTGCCGCCATTGCCGGTGCTGGCGACCGCGCCGGTGGAAGCCGTGGCGATAGGGTCCCGCTCCTGGGACGGCGTGGTCGCCGCGGTGGAACATGCGGAGCTGAGCGCGCAGACCGGCGGTCGGGTGCGCAGCGTCGTGGTGGACGTGGGCGATCGGGTCGCCGCCGGCCAGGTGCTGCTGCAACTGAGCGCGGTGGAACAGCGCGCCGGTGTCGACAGCGCACAGGCGCAGCTGCGCGCTGCCATGGCCAGCGCCGGCGAGGCCGAGGCCAGCTACCGCCGCTATGCCGCCCTGGCCGACGCGCAGTACGTGTCGCGCGCACAACTGGATCAGGCCCGCGCCACCCGCGATGCGGCCAGCGCGGCCCGCGCCGCGGCCGCCGCGCAACTGGCCCAGGCGCAACAGCCGGCCGAGTACACGCTGGTGCGCGCGCCGTTTGCCGGGGTGATCAGTGCGCGCCAGGTGCAGCCGGGCGAGGCGGTGGCGGCCGGGCAGGCGTTGCTGTCGCTGTACGTGCCCGGCGCGCAGCGCATCGAGGTGCAGGTGCCGCAGTCCGATGCGGAGGCGATCCGTGCCGCGCCGCGCGCGCAGGTGCGGCTGGATGATGGGCGCAGCCTGCAGGTTCCGCAGGTGGCGGTGTTCCCCACCGCCGATCCGCGCAGCCACAGCGTGACGGTGCGGGTGCCGCTGCCGGCGCTGCAGCCGGCCCCGGCGCCGGGCACCACGGCCAAGGTCGGCTTTGCGCTGGTCGTCGGCGCTGCCGCGGAGGCGGTGCCGTTGAGCATTCCACGCTCGGCGTTGTTGCAGCGAGGCGAGCTAAGCGCCGTCTATGTCCTGGCCGATGGGCGGCTGATCCTGCGTCAGCTGCGGATCGGGCGGCGCGATGCACAGCGGGTGGAAGTGCTGGCCGGGTTGCGCGCGGGCGAGCGTGTGGTGCGCGACCCGGTCGCCGCCGGACAGGCGCTGGCGGCGCAGCGGCGCACGCTGGCGGAGCGCTGAGATGGGCATGTCCGGGCGCCTGGCGGCGTTCTTCCAGGCCAATCCGCTCACGCCACTGCTGGCCCTGCTCGGCCTGCTGCTCGGCCTGGCCGCGGTGGCGGTCACCCCGCGCGAAGAAGAGCCGCAGATCGACGTGACCATGGCCAATGTATTCGTCGCCTTGCCCGGCGCCGATGCGCGCGAAGTCGAGCAATTGCTGAGCACGCCGCTGGAACAGAAGCTCGACGAGATCGAAGGCATCAAGCACGTGTACTCGGTCAGCCGCCCTGGCCAGGCGGTGCTGACCGTCGAGTTCGAGGTCGGGGTGCCGCGCCAGACCGCCCTGGTGCGCCTGTACAACCAGGTGTATTCCAACCTGGACGTGCTGCCGACGCGGATGGGCGCGAGCGCGCCGCTGATCAAGCCCAAGGGCATCGACGACGTGCCGGTGATGAGCGTGACCCTGTGGAGCGACGATCCGCAGCACAGCGCCGCGGACCTGGGCGCGATCGCGCGCACGCTGGAAACCGAACTCAAGCGCATTCCCGGCACGCGCGACATCTACAGCATCGGTGCGCCGCCGCGGGTGCTGACGGTGACCCTGGACCCGGCGCGGCTGGCCGCATACGACCTCACCGTGGCCGACCTCGGTCAGGCGCTGCAGGGCGCGAACGTGGTGCGCCAGCTCGGCGACCGGATCGGCGGCGGCCGCGCGGTGCCACTCAGTGCCGGCCGCTTCCTGGCCGATGCCGATACGGTGCGCGACCTGGTGATCGGCATGCACGGTGGCCAGCCGCTGCAGTTGCGTGACGTGGCGCAGGTGCAGGCCGGCGCCGACCTGCCCGATGCGTATGTGTGGTACAGCGCGCCGGCCGCGCGCGGCGGGCCGGCGCAGGGACGAGCGCCGGCGGTGACCCTGGCCATCGCCAAGAAGCCGGGGAGCGACGCCTCGGCGCTCACCCGCGCGGTGAGTGCGCGCCTGCAGGCATTGCGTGGCGAGCTGCTGCCGCAGGGCGTGCATGCGGAGGTCACGCGCGACTATGGCGCCAGCGCGGCGGCCAAGGCCGGCAAGCTGATCCACAAACTGGTGTTTGCCACCGCCTCGGTGGTGCTGCTGGTGCTGTTCGCGCTGGGCTGGCGCGAGGCCATCGTGGTCGGCAGCGCGGTGGTGCTGACCCTGGCGCTCACGCTGTTCGCCTCGTGGGCGATGGTGTTCACCCTCAATCGCGTGTCGTTGTTCGCGCTGATCTTCTCGATCGGCATCCTGGTCGATGACGCCATCGTGGTGGTCGAGAACATCCACCGCCATCTCCGTGCCGGTGGCAAGACCCTGCGCGAGGCGATTCCGCCGGCGGTGGACGAAGTCGGCGGTCCGACCATCCTCGCCACGTTCACCGTGATCGCGGCGCTGATGCCGATGGCCTTCGTCAGCGGCCTGATGGGGCCGTACATGCGGCCGATCCCGATCAATGCCTCGGTCGGCATTCTGTTGTCGCTGGCGATCGCGCTGGTGGTGACGCCGTGGCTGGCGCTGAAGCTGCTGAAACGCCATGTGCCGGTACAAGCCGCGCAGGCAGAGGCGGGGGGCGACGCGCCGCCGCGCCTGCAGCGCCTGTTCGCGCGCTTGCTGCACCCGTTCCTGGATCCGGTCCGCGGCGCGCGGCGGCGCGGCTGGCTGTTCGCCGGCATCGCCGCCCTGCTGCTGGCCGCGGTGGGCCTGGTCGGGCTGCAGTGGGTGGTACTGAAGATGCTGCCGTTCGACGACAAGTCCGAACTGCAGATCGTGGTCGACTTGCCCGAGGGCAGCACCCTGCAAGAGACCGACGCGCTGTTGGTGGAACTGTCCGGCGTGCTCGAGCGCACGCCGGAGGTGCATGATTACCAGGGCTACGCCGGTACCTCGGCGCCGGTCAACTTCAATGGTCTGGTGCGCCAGTACTTCCTGCGCAGCGGCAACAACGTCGGCGACCTGCAGGTGAACCTGGTCGACAAGCACCAGCGCACGCGCCATAGCCACGCCATCGCCCGTGCGCTGCGGCCGCCGCTGGCAGCGATCGCGCGACGGCATGGCGCCTCGCTGAAGGTGGTGGAAGTGCCGCCGGGGCCGCCGGTGCTGGCGCCGTTGGTGGCCGAGGTGTACGGGCCGGACTATGCGCGCAGCCGCCAGATCGCCCTGGCGCTGGCGCAGCGCTTCCTGCGCACGCCGAACGTGGTCGATGTCGACACCAGCGTGGAGAGCGCGGCCAGCCGCGAAACGCTGGTGGTGGACCGGGTCCGCGCCGCCCGCCTTGGCGTGAGCCAGGCGGCTGTCGCAGACGCCCTGGCCACGGCCGTGCAGGGCCTGGACGTCACCTGGCTGCACGATGGCGCCTCCAAGGTGGCACAGCCGGTGCGGCTGCGCCTGCCGGCTGCCGATCAGGCCGCCAGTGCACGCCTGCTGGCGCTGCGCGTGCGCGGCGGCGATGGGCAACTGGTGCCGTTGTCGGAACTGGTGACGGTGCAGCGCCTGCCCTGGGACGACAGCATCGCGCACAAGGACCTGCGGCCGGTGGTGTACGTCACCGGCGACGAAGCCGGGCGCCTGGATAGCCCGCTGTACGGCATGTTCGACCTGGTCGGGCAACTGCGCCGGCCCCAGCCCGGCAGCCAGGCGCTGCAGCAGCACTTCATCGCGCCGCCGGCCGACACCGGCGATTTCGCGGTGAAGTGGGACGGCGAATGGCAGATCACCTACGAGACCTTCCGCGACATGGGCATCGCCTACGCGGTCGGCCTGTTGCTGATCTATCTGCTGGTGGTGGCGCAGTTCCGCAGCTATCTGCTGCCGCTGGTGATCATGGCGCCGATTCCGCTGACGGTGATCGGAGTGATGCCGGGCCACGCCCTGCTCGGCGCGCAGTTCACCGCGACCAGCATGATCGGCATGATCGCGCTGGCCGGCATCATCGTGCGCAACTCGATCCTGCTGGTGGACTTCATTCGTCATGCCTTGGCGCAAGGGCGAAGCGCCGAACAGGCGGTGATCGAGGCCTGCGCGGTGCGCGCGCCGCCGATCGTGCTGACCGGCCTGGCGGCGATGCTGGGCGCGTTGTTCATCCTCGACGATCCGATCTTCAACGGCCTGGCGGTGGCGCTGCTGTTCGGCATCCTGGTCAGCACCGCGCTGACCCTGCTGGTCATCCCGCTGTTGTACTACCCGCTGGCGCGGCGCGAAGCGGCGACGTGAGCGCGACGATGCGTCCACATCCCGTTCCCGGTGCCGGCGTAGAGTCGCAAGTCCCTTCTTCGCAGTGGAGCCTCCGCCATGCCCATCGGCGATCCGATCCGCGTCACCCTGGAGCAGGACACGGACTTCGCGTTCCGTATCCGCTTCGACGAAACCGCGCTGGAGCCCTGGCTGAGCGACGAAGCCGCGCCGCTGGGCCAGGAGCGCGGCCCCAATCCCACGCGCATCCTGCTGGCCGGCATCGCCAATTGCCTGGCGGCGAGCCTGTTGTTCGCGATGCGCAAGTACAAGAACGATCCGGCCGGTGTGGTCGCGCACATCACCGCCACGCCGATGCGCAATCCGGAGGGGTTCTGGCGCATTCCGCAGGCATCGGTGGAACTGCAGTTGCCCGGCGCCAACCAGGACTACGCGCAACTGGAGCGGATCCTCGCCCAGTTCGAGCAGTTCTGCGTGGTCACCCAGAGCGTGCGCCAGGGCATCGACGTGCAGGTCACCGTCAAGGATGCGCAGGGCACCGTGCTGCTCGGTGACAAGAGCATCGAGGCCGGGGCATGAGCGAGCCGCTGCATGTCGCCTGCCCGCACTGCGCCGCGCTCAATCGCGTGCCGGGCGAGAAGCTGTCGGCGTCGCCGCAGTGCGGGCGCTGCCATCGCGGTTTGTTCGACGCCACGCCGGTGACGCTGACTGCGGACAACTTGGCCGCGCATGCCGAACGCAGCGATCTTCCCCTGCTGGTGGACGTCTGGGCGCCGTGGTGCGGCCCGTGCCGGACCATGGCCCCGCATTTCGCCGCTGCTGCGGCGCAACTGGAGCCGCAATTGCGCCTGGGCAAGCTCGACAGCGACGCGCAGCCGGCGCTGGCCGGGCGCTTCGGGATTCGCAGCATTCCGACGCTGATTCTCCTGCGGCAGGGACGCGAACTCGGCCGGCACAGCGGCGCCATCGGCACCGCCGAGATCGTGCGCTGGGTGCGGGCGCAGCTGGGCGTGGCGTAAGAAGTGCTCTTGTAGGAGCGGCTTCAGCCGCGATGTGCTTTCCCAGGCAAGCCCATCGCGGCTGAAGCCGCTCCTACCCTGTGCGCCGCGCTTACTTGCCCAGCGCTGCGTTCAATGTTGCCGCCAGGTCGGCGCCGGCCTGGCGCAATTGCGCCTCGGCGACCGGGCGCCAGGTCGTCACGTAATCGGCCGGCAGCTTGGCGCCAGGCGGATAGAAGCCCGGGCGCATCATGATCTTGCAGGAGGCCTCGGCCCAGGCGGCCGCTGGCGGCGGCAGTGCGCTGCCGGCCGGGGACGGCGCCGGTAACGGCTGCTTTTCCAGCTCGGCCAGGTAGGCCTGTTCGTCGAGTCCACGGCTGCGCAGCAGGCCGCTGTCCCACAGCGCGTGCAGATTGGTGCCCTTGCCATCGAACTGGATCTGCACGGTGTTGGCGCCCTTGTCGCGGGCGTAGCCGGCATGCAGCGGCTGCTGCACGTCGCCGGCGAAATGCACGACGAACTTCAGTGCCTGCACGCGCGCGGCCTGCGGCTGGCTGCGATCGGCGAGGATCGCGGCCTGGCGGCGCAGCGCTTCGACCGCGCAGTTGCCGTCCGGGCAGTCGCGGGTCTGTTCGTAGTGGCAGTCGTTCTCGGCCAGGTTGACGTAGTGCCAGCGCGCGCTGCGCTTGCCCAGGTCGGGATCGTGTTCGCGGAGCTGGTCGGCCCAGTTGGCCACGCCGGCCAGGGTCGGTTCGGGTTCGCCCTGCAGCAGGGCCTGGACCTGGGCGCGGGCTTCCGGGGTGAGTTGGGTGTCGGCGAGATCGGCGACTAGGCGGTGGCCCAGCGGGCCCCAGGCGAAAGCGGCGGACGGCGCGGCGGCGAGGGCCGCGGCAAGCGCGGTGCAAACGAGGGAAGAGGTTTTCATGCGCGGATTCTAGCCGGCGACGACGACGCGGCCATGACCCGCGCCGGGTCCGTTGCGCTGCGGCTCAGCGTGGCGACAACGTGGCGCGGCAGGTGTGCCGGCTGCCCAGGGCCGCCTTGGACGCGGCCCGATGCGCTGGCTCAGAAATACATCAGGTAGGCGACGCCGTAGGTGACCGGATCGAGCTTGGCCTTGCCGAGCTTGCTGCCATCGACCTCCACGTCGCTGCGCATGCCGGTCCAGCGCGCGTCCACGCGGATCGCGCTGCGCTCGCCCACGGCGAAGTCCACGCCCGTATGCAGCGCCGGGCCGACGCTGTCCTTGAACTTCACGTCATTGGACGAAAATGCGCCCTTGCCGTCGCTGCCGAGGAAGGCGGTGTAGTTGAGGCCGGCGCCGACGAACGGGGAGATGTCGCCGTTGCCGTTGAAGTGGTATTGCAGCGAGATGGTGGGCGACAGCATCCAGGCGCTGCCGATATCGCCGCCGCGGTCCACGCCGATCTTCTGCTGGCCGACCAGGCCCTGGATCTCCAGGCCGAGGTTGCCGCGGAAGAAGTACTCGTAACTGAACGACACGGCCGGCGCGGTGTCGGCGTCGAAGCGCTGGTCGCTGCCGCGCAGCGTGCCGTTGGAGCCGCCCGGCACCATGCCGTGCAGGCCGTAGCTGGTGGTGAAATGGCCGGCCGATTGCGCCGCAGCGGGCAGGGCGATGCTGGCGATGGCGGCGACGGCAAGGCGACGGAACAGGCGTGGCGGCATGGGAGACCCCGGTGGACGACGAGTGGGCGGATGCGAACCCGGTGTCGGCCCGGCGGGCGCCGATCCACATCCGTGTGGCGCGTAGTCTGCCAGAGAAGCGCCGCGGACGCGCTGCGGCCGGCGTGTCCGCGTGCGTGGCCGCTGCCGACCTGGCGCCCGACCGGTGCCCGGGATGGCGCCACCGCGGCGAACGGCGCCAGTCCTGTCGGCGCCGTCGCACATGGCGGCGGCGCCGGAGCCTTTTCAGAACTTCATCACGTAGGCCAGGCCGTACACCAGCGGATCGATGTGCGCGGTGCCCAGGTCGCTGCCGTTGACCTTCACCTTGCTGTCGATGTCGATCCAGCGCATGTCCACGCGCAGCGCCGATTTTTCGGTGAGCGCGATGTCCACGCCCGCGTGCGCGGCCAGGCCCCAGGAGTCGTCCAGCTTGAGCTTGCTGCCGGCCAGCGCGCCGGTGGTCTTCTCGCTGAAGAAGGTGGTGTAGTTGAGGCCGGCGCCGACGAACGGCGAGACCTTGCCGGCACTGTTGAAGTGGTACTGCAGCGACACCACCGGCGGCAGATGCTTGGTGCTGCCGACCTTGCCCACGCCCTTGACGCTGATGTCGTGCTCGAACGGCAGCGCGGCCAGTACTTCCACGCCCAGGTTCTGCTGCACGAAATACTCGAAGGTCACCGTCGGGCGGATGTTGCTGTCGATGCGCAGCGGCAGGGTGCCGCCGGCCAACGCGCCGTTGTCGGACTTCGGATTGACCTGGTGGGCGCCGATGCCGATGGTCCAGTCGCCTTGCGACTGCGCCAGCGCCGGCAGGGCGCACAGGGTCAGGGCGGCGGCCAGGCCGGTGAGCAGGAAGGGGGAGGGGGTACGCATGGTGGAGTCTCGGTTGGGTGTGGGCGCAGTGTCCGGCGCGGGGCACCGTGGCGCCTTGATCCTGATCAAACCGGCGTGTCCGGCGGGGCGCGGCTGGCCTGCTAGAATGGGATTTCCCCTTCCATCCGCCGCGCCAGGCGCGGCCGCAGGAGCTACTGAAATGGCAATCAAGGTCGGCATCAACGGTTTCGGTCGCATCGGGCGCAACGTGCTGCGCTCGGCGGTGCAGAATTTCGGCAGCGACATCGAGATCGTCGCCATCAACGACCTGCTGGAGCCGGATTATCTGGCCTACATGCTGCAGTACGACTCCGTGCACGGCCGCTTCGAGGGCGAGGTGTCGGTCGACGGCGGCCACCTGCTGGTCAACGGCAAGAAGATCCGCCTGACCCAGGAACGCGATCCGGCGGCGCTGAAGTGGGGCGAGGTCGGCGTGGACGTGGTGATCGAATCCACCGGCCTGTTCCTGACCAAGGAAACCGCGCAGAAGCATCTGGACGCCGGCGCCAAGAAGGTGATCCTGTCGGCGCCTTCGAAGGACGACACGCCGATGTTCGTCTACGGCGTCAACGACAGCACCTATGCCGGCCAGGCCATCGTCTCCAACGCCAGCTGCACCACCAACTGCCTGGCGCCGCTGGCCAAGGTGATCAACGACAAGTGGGGCATCAAGCGTGGCCTGATGACCACCGTGCACGCCGCCACCGCCACCCAGAAGACCGTGGACGGCCCGAGCAACAAGGATTGGCGCGGCGGCCGCGGCATCCTGGAGAACATCATTCCGTCCAGCACCGGCGCGGCCAAGGCGGTCGGCGTGGTGATCCCGGAGTTGAACAAGAAGCTCACCGGCATGAGCTTCCGCGTGCCGACCTCGGACGTGTCGGTGGTCGACCTGACCGTGGAACTGGAGAAGCCGGCCACCTACGCCGAGATCTGCGCCGAAGTGAAGGCGCAGAGCGAAGGCGCGCTGAAGGGCATTCTCGGCTACACCGAGGACAAGGTGGTGGCCACCGATTTCCGCGGCGACGCACGCACCTCGATCTTCGATGCCGATGCCGGCATCGCCCTGGATAGCACCTTTGTCAAGCTGGTGTCCTGGTACGACAACGAGTGGGGCTACTCCAACAAGTGCCTGGAAATGGTCAAGGTGGTGGCGAAGTAAGACGCCTGGCGTCGTTCGCCGAGTGCGGACGGCGCGGCCTTGTGGCATCGACCGCGGCGGCGTGCCGCCGCCGGTCGAACGCCCGCGACACCGCGAACGGACGCAAACAAAAAGGAGCGCATCGGCGCTCCTTTTTGCTGTGATAGGGCGTGGCGTGATGGGCTTTGCCGTCGCGACGGCGGCCCGACTGCTGCGGATGGAGACGGCGCGATGAGCACCGGCTCCGTCTCAGCCGCCGTTACAGCGCGTCCTTGGAGACGTTGCTTTCGCTCTGCTGGTAATCGGTGACTACGCCCTTGGCATCGAACTCCACTTCCAGGTCGTACGACTTGACGTTGCGCGCGCCGACACCATGCTCCTGCGCCTCGTTGACCGCAGGGCCGGTGTAGTAACCGGGCAGCATGCGCTTCAGCAGGCCGGTGGCGGTCTTGCGCGCCTTCTCGCCGTGGGATTCGCTGGGGCGATAGCTCCAAGACTTCTCGTAACCGCCTTCTTTCCCGGAGGTCCTGGAGACATAGGTGGGCTCGCCATAGATGGCGCGCACCTGCTCCCTGGTGGTCTTGCCGATGACGATGTTCTTCTTGACCGCATCAGGGGTGTAGAGCGCTGGATTGTCGACCTTTTCGGCCAGGGCGGGAGCGGCGAAGGACGCGGCCAGCAGCGTCGAGATCAGCAGGGTGCGAAAGGGTTTCATGGTCATGTCCGTTTACCTGGGGAGTGGCGTCTGCAATCCAGCGTGCACCGGTCGCGTCGAGGCGATGCGTCGGTCCGGCATCAGCGCGGCGCAACGAGCTTAGGCATGGCGAAATGACGCCGTCAATACGGCATGCAGCGGCGTTCAGGCAGCGACGACACCTGTGTCGGCGATGCTCGTGGCCGGATCGCGAACGCGATGCGGCATGGCGTTGCCTGCGCATCGTGCCGACACAGCACGCACTGCCCTGTGATCCGCTGCCGCTTTTTGCGCAGGACGCGGTGCGTCGTGTACCGACTACAGCGCCTGCAGGATCAGCGAGTGCCAGCCGGTGCGGTAGGTTTCGTAGCCGGGCGAGGCGGCATGCGCAATGCAGTGCGGCCGGCCATCGAGGTCGATCAGCAACGCGCCGCGCGGTTGCTTGAACAAGGCCTCGCGGCCGTCGAAGTCGAGCCGCTCCTGCAGCATGCGTCCGGCCGAGTCGGCCAGCACCTGGCCCTGCGCGTCGACGATGCAGACGCGGCTGCGGCCCCATTCGGATTCGGACAGCGGCGTGCGCTGCACGATCGTCTGCGCCAGTGCGTCCCAGCGGAACACGATGCCCAGCACGCCGAGCACGCGGCCATCGATGCGGCCCCCCTCGCGGACCGTGCACGCGTACACCAGCACCCGCTCGCCATCGGCCAGCGCACTGGGGTGCACGCCCTGAAAGCTGAAGTCCTCGCCGCTGCGGGTGCGCATGGCGTGTTCGAACCACGGTTGTGCGGAGACGTCGCTGCCGACCGAGGCAAACTGCCGCGGCCGGCCGTTGGCGCGGATGCGGCCATCGCTGCCGGCCAGGATCAGGTCGAAGTAAACCGTGTACGAATCCAGGATCTGGCCCATGCGCCGCGATGCGTAGGCCAGTGCATCGGCGTCGCTGTCGGCGCGTGCCGCCGCCACGACCGCGGCGTCGGTGGCCCACCAGCGCACGTCGCAACTGCGCTCGTAGAGGTTGCGATCGATCAGGTCGATGTTGCTCAGCGCCAGTTCGCTGAGCCGGGTGCGGCGCACGTCGTCTTGCAGCCGGCCCAGCGTCTGCCGCATCTCCGCACTGGTGCGCGCGGCGACCTTGTCCAGGTCCTGCGTGGCTTCGGCCACGCGTCGCGACAGCCCGTCCATTTCCTGCGCGATGACGCTGAAGCCACGTCCGGCGGCGCCGATCCGCGCCGATTCGATGCGCGCGTTCATCGAGATCATGTGGGTAGTGCGGTTGATCGCGTCGATGCCCTGCAACGAGCGGCGCAGCTGGCCGAGCAATTGGTCGGACAGGCCGACGACCGCGCGGATATGGTCATCGATCCCCGCGTCGGCGGGGTGGGCGGGTAGGTTCATTCATGCTGCCGGTGGGGTGGGAGGGAACAGCAGACGCACGACGTGGTAAGGGGTGTAGCGGCCGTCGAGCTAACGCCTTGAGGGTGGCGTGAAGACCGTCCGTCGGAACGTCGTGCCTTGCCCTGCCTGGGTTGCGGCCGCGTTCGCGGACCGATGCCGGCACCGAACTCGTCTACCATCTGCGCCAGGTCCGGCGCTGCCGGACACCGGATGGGCGCCTTGTGGCGCCGCACCACCGCTGTGGAGATGCGAGTCGAATGGAGATGTTGATCGTGCTGGTGGTGTTGGCGGTGCTGGCGGTGCCGGTGCTGTTGATCGTGACGCTGGTGGGGCAATCGCGTCTGCGCCAGCGGCTCGCCGCGTTGGAGGCGCAGGTCGCACGGATGGCCGCCGCCCCGGTGCCGCCTGCGACGGCCTGGGCCGGCCCCGTGGCCGCGGCCGCGGCCGGGAAGCCCGATGCTGCCGCCGAACCCGAGGTGGAGGCCGAGGGCCTGCCGATCGCGGCGTCCCTCGACCTCGCGCGTCCGCACCAGGTCGCGGAGGATGCCGGCGTGCCGCCGCCGCTGCCGCCGCCCTTGCCGGTGCCGCCGCAGGCCGACGATTTCGCGACGCTGGCCGCCGCCGTCGAACAGGCCGAGCGGGAGCAGGCGCAGGCGCGCGCCGCCGCCAGCGCCGCGATCGCTGCGCTGCATCGGCCGGATCCGATCGAGCGGCTGCTGGGCGGGATCAAACGCTGGTTCACCGAGGGCAACGTCCCGGTCAAGATCGGCATGCTGGTGCTGCTGGCCGGCGTCGCCGCGCTGCTGAAGTACGCCGGCGACCAGGGCTGGCTGCGCATGCCGATCGAGTTGCGTTATGCCGGCATCGCCGCCGCGTCGCTGGCCGGCCTGGCCTTCGGCTGGCGCCAGCGCACGCGCAAGCGCAGCTTTGCGCTGGCCCTGCAGGGCGGGGCGATCGGCGTGCTGCTGCTGACCGTGTTTGCCGCGTTCAAGCTGTCCGGGCTGATCCCCGCCGGCGCGGCGCTGGCGCTGAGCGTCGCGCTGGTCGCGGGCATGTGCGTGCTGGCGGTGGCGCAGGAGTCGCGCACGCTGGCGGTGCTGGGCACGCTGGCCGGCTTCCTCGCGCCGCTGTGGCTGTCCACCGGCAGCGGCAACCACGTCGCGCTGTTCTCCTACTACGCGCTGCTCAACGCGGCGGTGTTCGCGATCGCCTGGTACCGGCCGTGGCGGGTGCTGAACCTGCTCGGGTTCGGCTTCACCTTCGGCATCGGCACGCTGTGGGGCGTGCTGCAGTACCGGCCGGACAAGTTCGCCAGCACCGAGCCGTTCCTGCTGCTGTTCTTCGCCTTCTACCTGCTGATCCCGATCCTGTACGCGCGGCGCCAGGAGGCCACGCGCAGCACGCTGATCGACGGCAGCCTGCTGTTCGGCACGCCGCTGATCGCGTTCTCGCTGCAGGCCGGTCTGCTGCGCGGCGAGCGCCTGCCGCTGGCCTTCTGCGCGCTGGGCCTGGCGGCGATCTATGCGCTGCTGGCGGCGGCGCTGATCCGGCGCGCGCGCTTCGCGCTGCTGGGGCAGGCGTATGCGGTGCTGGCGGTGGGCTTCGCCACGCTGGCGGTGCCGTTGGCGCTGTCCGCGCGGGCCACCGCCAGCGTGTTCGCGCTGGAGGGCGCGGCGCTGGTGTGGCTGGGCCTGCGTCAGCGGCGCTGGCTGCCGCAGCTCAGCGGCGCCGGCCTGCAACTGGCGGCCGCGTTCGGCTTCACCGTGGGCCTGGACGCGGTGGCGCAGGACACCCAGGCGATCGTCAATGCCACCTTCATGAGCGCGCTGCTGCTGGCTCTGGCCGGCTTCGTCAGCGCCTGGTGCTACCGCCGCGAGCGTGCCGCGCTGCCGGCGCTGGGCTACTACCTGTGGGGGCTGGCCTGGTGGTGCGGCATCGGCGTTGCCGAGATCCTGCGGTTCGTCGACACCGATGCGCGTGCCGATGTGTTGCTGGCCTGGGTCGCGGTCAGCGGCTGGCTCGCCGCCGAAGCGCAGCGGCGCTGGCCGGCACCGGCATTGGCCGCGACCACGCTGGGCAGCCTGGCGCTGGCGGTGCCGCTGGCGGCCTGGCAGGCCGATGCGCACGGGCAACCGTTTGCCGGGCATGGCGCCTGGGCCTGGGCGCTGTACGCCGTGCTCGGCGTGCGCAGCCTGCTGTGCCTGCGCGACAGTGGCGGCGGCGTGGCGCGCGCGGCGCAGTACGTGTGGTGGCTGGTGTGGCCGATCGTGGCCACCTTGCTGTGCGGCTGGCTGGCGCTGCACAGCGGTCTCGCCGCCGGCTGGCGCTGGATGCTGCTGGTGGCGCCCTGGCTGCTGGTCGCGGCGCTGTCGCTGTGGCGCTGGACCTGGTTGGCGGCGCCGCTGGGCGCGGCGTTCGCGCCGTGGCGCACGGCCTTGCAGAGCACCTACTTCGGCCTGCTCGCGGTGGCCTGGCTGTACAGCCTGGGCCGGCCTGGCAGCAGCGCGCCGCTGCCGTGGGTGCCGGTGCTCAACCCGCTGGAACTGACCCAACTGGCGCTGCTGGTGCTCGGCGTGCGCTGGACCCGCAGCCCCGAACTGCCGGCGCTGCTGCGTCCCTGGCGCACGCACCTGCTGGCCGGCGCCGGGTTCCTGTGGATCACCAGCGTCACCCTGCATGCGGTGCACTATTGGGCGGCGGTGCCGTGGCCCGGCGTGTTGGGCAATGGGGTGGCGCAGACCAGCCTGACCGTGGTCTGGAGCGTGCTGGGCGTGCTCGGCTGGGTGCTGGGCTCGCGGCGCGGCCAGCGCGGGCTGTGGCTGGCCGGTGCGGTGCTGATGGCGGTCGTGCTGGGCAAGCTGTTGCTGGTGGACCGCGGCAACCTCGGCAACGTCGCCGGCATCGCGTCGTTCATCGCTTACGGGCTGTTGTGTACCGTGGTCGGCTATCTGGCGCCGGCACCGCCGCGCGCCGCCGAACCGGCCGAGGAGGCCATCCCATGATCCGACGTGCGCTGTGTCCGTTGCTGCTGGCCTGGCTGCCGCTGTGCGCCTTCGCCGCCAGCCAGCGCGACGATTACGCCCAGCAGTGGCCGCTGACCCTGCAGGACGCCGATGCCGGGGCCTATCGCGTGCAGCTCGACGATGCGGTCTACCGCAGCGCGCAGCGCGCCTCGTTGGGCGACGTGGAGGTGTTCAACGCGGCGGGCGATCCGTTGCCGGCCGCCTTGTTCGCCGCCGAGCAGGCCGAGACCACGCCGCGCCGGCAGCCGTTGCCGTGGTTTCCGCTGCCGGCCTCGCGCGATGGGCGCACACCGGACCTGGAGCTGATCGCCGAACGCGACCGTGACGGCAGCGTGCGCCGCATCCAGACCCGCGTGGCCAGTGGTGAAGCCGACGCCGGCGCAGGCTGGCTGGTCGACGCCAGCGCGCTGCACGCACCGTTGCGCGCGGTGTCGCTGCAATGGGCCGCCGCCGCGCAGCCGCAGCAGGCGCGCTACCGGGTCGAGGGCAGCGACGACCTGCGCGACTGGGAGGTGCTGGTGGCGGATGCGACCCTGGTCGACCTCAGCAACCAGGGACACCGGCTGCAGCAACTGCGCATCCCCATCGGCCGGCAGCTGCGCTACCTGCGCCTGCTGCCGCTGGCCGGCGCCAGCGCGCCGCCGCTGACCGGGGTGGAGGCCGAGCTGGCGCCCGCGCCGGTGGCCGCCGACTGGCATTGGCAGCAACTGGACGCAGTCAGCACCGACCCCGCGCAGCACAGCTACGCCTTCGTGTCGCCGGGCCGCTACCCGGTGACGCGCGTGGACGTCGCCTTGCCCGGCAACAACGCGATCGAATGGCGCGTGCAGAGCCGCGACAGCGCCGAGGCGCCCTGGCAGGATCGCGCCGGTCCGTGGCTGGCCTACCAGGTCGGTGGCGGCAGCCGCTCGCCGCCGCAGGCGCTGACCGCGCCGGTACGCGACCGCTACTGGCGGCTGTTCGCGGCGCAGGACCCGGGCCGGCAGCGGCCGGCGCTGCGCCTGGGCTATCAGCCGGAGACGCTGGTGTTCCTGGCGCAGGGCGCGCCGCCGTATGCCTTGGCTGCCGGCAGTGCGCGTACCCAGCGTGCGCAGGCGCCGTTGGCCGCCGCGTTGCAGGCCTTGCATGTTCAGCGCGGGCCGCAATGGGCGCCGGCCACCGCCAGCCTCGGCGCCGCACAGCCGCTGGCCGGCGCTGCGGCGTTGCAGGCGCCGCCGCCGCCGCGCGACTGGAAGACCTGGCTGCTGTGGGCGCTGCTGGTCGGCGGTGCGCTGCTGGTGGTCGGCTTCGCACTGAGCCTGCTGCGCAAACCCGGCGCCGCCGACGGCACGGGCTGACCGATCCGGCGATGGCGCGCACGCTGTACCGTGCGCGGCACCGCACCACCGCGATTTGCCGCTGTGCGGCCGACGCCGGACAATGCCGGTTTGACCGCCGCGCGGCGCTCGGCCGGCGTCCGTGCACCCGGCGTTCCGCAGCCGACGCCGATACTGCGTGGCTGGCGCTGTTTTCCCTTTGCAACCCCACGAAAGCGAGCAATCACATGTCCATCCTGCGAATGACCGATCTCGACCTGTCCGGCAAGCGCGTGCTGATCCGGCAAGACCTGAATGTGCCGATCGACAATGGCCTGATCACCTCCGAGCAGCGCATCCTGGCCTCGGTGCCGACGCTCAAGCACGCACTGGAGCAGGGCGCGGCGGTGATGGTGACCTCTCACCTCGGCCGGCCCAAGGAAGGCGTGTGGACCCAGGAGGATTCGCTGGAGCCGGTGGCGATCCGACTGGCCGCGCTGCTCGACGTCGACGTGCCGCTGATCCGCGACTGGGTCGATGGCGTGGACGTGCAGCCGGGGCAGATCGTGCTGCTGGAGAACTGCCGCATGAACGTCGGCGAGGGCAAGGACGACGAGGCCCTGGCGAAGAAGTACGCGGCGTTGTGCGACGTGTTCGTGATGGACGCGTTCGGCACTGCGCACCGCGCGCAGGCGTCCACCCATGGCGTGATCAAGTTCGCGCCAGTGGCTGCGGGCGGCCCGCTGCTGATGGCCGAGCTGGATGCGCTGGCCAAGGCGCTGGAACAGCCGGCCAAGCCGCTGCTGGCGATCGTCGCCGGCAGCAAGGTCTCGACCAAGCTGGAGCTGCTGTCCAATCTGGTGGACAAGGTCGACCAGCTGATCGTCGGTGGCGGCATCGCCAACACCTTCATCGCCGCGGCCGGGCATGCGGTGGGCAAGTCGCTGTGCGAGCCGGACCTGCTCGAGACCGCGCGCAAGATCGTGGCCGACGCCAACGCGCGCGGCGCGGCGATCCCGCTGCCGAGCGACGTGGTGGTGGCCAAACAGTTCATGCCTGATGCCGAGGCCACGGTGAAGGCCGTCACCGACGTCGCCGACGACGACCTGATCCTGGACATCGGCCCGCAGACCGCTGCGCACTACGCCGACCTGATCGCCAAGGCCGGTACCGTGGTCTGGAACGGCCCGGTCGGCGTGTTCGAATTCGACGCTTTCGGCAAGGGCACCGAGACCCTGGCGCGGGCGATTGCCGCGTCGCCGGCGTTCTCCATCGCCGGCGGCGGCGACACCCTGGCCGCGGTCGACAAGTACGGCATCGCCGAGCAGGTCAGCTACATCTCCACCGGCGGCGGCGCGTTCCTGGAGTTCCTGGAAGGCAAGACCCTGCCGGCGGTGGCCGCACTGCAGGCGCGCGGCGCGTGAGCGCCGCCGACGTTCTGTTCTTCGACCTGGACGGCACCCTGGTCGACTCGGAGGCCGGCATCGTCGGCAGCCTGCGCCATGCCTTTGCCGAACTGGGGCAGCCGCTGCCGACGCCGGCGCAGTTGCGCGCCTGGATCGGCCCACCGCTGCGCGACAGCTTCCAGCAGCACTTCCCCGACGACGCGGCATTGGTGGAGCGGGCGCTGACGCTGTACCGCAGCCGCTACGACAGCCACGGCTGGCGCGAGCACACGGTGTTTCCGGACATCGGCGCAGCGGTGGAGGCGATCGCCGCGGCCGGCCACCGCCTGGCGGTGGTGACCTCGAAGAACGAGCGCTTCGCGCGCCGCATCGTCGAGCATCTGCCGTTCGGCGCCCGCTTCGAGGACGTGATCGGCGCCAGCGACGACGGTGCGCGCCGGGCCAAGCCCGAGCTGATCGCCGAGGCGCTGCGGCGGCTCTCTGTCGTGCCGGCGCAGTGCCGCATGATCGGCGACCGGCGCATGGACATCGACGGCGCGCGCCACCACGGCATGCGCAGCATCGGCGTGCTGTGGGGCTTCGGCGATGCCGAGGAACTGCGCCAGGCCGGCGCCGATGTCCTGGCGCAGACGCCGGCGCAGTTGCCGGCGCTGGTCGCGGCCTGAGGCCCCTGCATGCGTCGGCGTGTCCGGCGCATGCGAGGGGCGCCATGCACGGCATGGCGCACGCTGCGATCGCCGCTGCAACGTCCGCAGGCCGGCGTCTGCGGGCGTGGCGTGACCACATACTGTCCCGCATTGTCCGGTCGCTATGCCGGGCCGCGCGTGCGTCTATGCCGAAATGCCATGCCGTGTGATGGGCGCGTGTGCTAGCTTTGAGCGCTTTTCCAAGGATGCCGTCATGATCGAACGCCAGCGCCGCACCAAGATTCTCGCCACCCTCGGTCCGGCCACCGACCCGCCCGGCGTGCTCGAGGATCTGTTCCGCGCCGGCGTCAATGTGGTGCGGCTGAACTTCAGCCATGGCGATCCGTCCGGCCAGGCCAAGCGCGCCGCCGAAGTGCGTGCCGCCGCGGCCCGCGTCGGCGCCGAGATCGGCATCCTCGCCGACCTGCCGGGTCCGAAGATCCGCATCGAGCGCTTCGCCCAGGGCAAGGTCTCGCTCAAGCTCGGCGACCGCTTCGACCTAATCGCCGACCCCAACGCCGCGCCCGGCGATGCGACCCAGGTCGGGGTCAGCTACCTGGGCCTGCCGCAGGACGTGGCCGCCGGCGACGTGCTGCTGCTGGACGACGGCCTGGTGCAGCTGCAGGTGGTCGAGGTTAATGGCGAGCGCATCGTCACCAGCGTGCTCAACGATGGCGTGCTGTCCGATCGCAAGGGCTTGAACAAGCAGGGCGGCGGTCTGTCGCTGGGCGCGCTGACCGAGCGCGACAAGGAACTGATCGGCATCGTCGCCAAGATCGGCGTGGACTTCATCGCGGTCTCGTTCTGCCGCAACGCCGAGGACATGAACGAGGCGCGGCGCATCGCCCGCGCGCACGGCTGCGACGCGGCGCTGGTATCCAAGATCGAGCGTACCGAGGCGATCGAGAACCTCAGCGAGATCGTCGAGGCCTCGGACGTGGTGATGGTCGCGCGTGGCGACCTGGGCGTGGAAATCGGCGACGCCGAACTGCCGGGCCTGCAGAAGAAGATCATCAAGGAATCGCTGGCGCAGAACAAAGTGGTGATCACCGCCACGCAGATGCTGCAGTCGATGGTGGAGAGCCCGATCCCGACCCGCGCCGAAGTGCTGGACGTGGCCAACTCGGTGATCGACGGCACCGACGCGGTGATGCTGTCGGCCGAGAGCGCCGCCGGCGCCTATCCGATCCGTGCGGTCGAGGCGATGGCGCGCATCTGCCTGGGCGCCGAGCGCCAGTTCGAAACCGAAACCGACTTCGGCATGGCCCCGCGCAACCTCGAGCGCGCCGACCAGGCCATCGCCATGGCCACGATGTTCCTGTCCCAGCACGTGGGCGTGCGCGCGATCGTGGCGATGACCGAATCCGGTGGCACCCCGCGTTACCTGTCGCGCTTCCGCGCCAAGGCGCCGATCTTCGCGGTGACCCGCCACGACGGCGCGCGCCGGCACATGGCGATGATGCGCGACGTGTTCCCGATCAACTTCGACAGCCGCGGCCTGACCCCGCGCGAGGCCGCGCGCGGCGCGATCCGCGTGCTGGTCGAGGCCGGCCTGCTGGCGCCGGGCGACCGCGTGGTGTTCACCAGCGGCGAGCACATGGAAACCCACGGCGCCACCAACACCCTGCGCCTGCTCGAAGTCGGCCCGGACGGCCGCGCCAGCGGCCTCGGCGAACTCTGAAGGACACGCGGTGCGGCGGCCAAGGCCGCCGCACCGTCGGCAACACCTGCTCGATCGCGCATGGAACGGCGCGGCATCCATCGTTCCCTGATCGCGATTCCCTATGACGTCCACGAGCGCGCACGCCGAACTCGGGCTGGAACTGCCCGAGCGCCCCGGCACGCATTGTCTTGAACACCTGATCCAGGCCTCGGCCACGCGCGAGCTTGTGGTCACCGAGGACATCCGCGACCGCCGCGGCATCCTGCTGGTCGCCAAGGGCCAGCGCATCAATGCCGGCCTGCGCGAACGCCTGATCGCGCGGCGCCTGCTGCGCCCGCTGGAATCCTCGCTGGCGTTCTGCGAGGAGCTGCGCCCGAGCGAAGTGCAACTGGCCGCGCAGCGCGAGCTGGACGAACACCCGCACCTGCGCGTGCTGCTGGGCGACGACGTGCAATCGGTCATGACCGCGCTGGCCCGTGCCCGCACGCTGGGCGCGCCCGGCACCTTGCTGACCACGCTCGGCCAGACCCGACCGGCCGCGTTCTCGCACGCGGTGCGGGCGGCGATGCTGGTGGCCTGGCTGGCGGCGCTGCTGTCGCGCTCGGACGCGGCGATGCGCGAGGCGGCGGAGGTCGGCCTGCTGCACGATCTCGGCGAGATGTACGTGGATCCGGCGGTGCTGGAGCTGCCGGAAGCGCAGCAGGATTTCGCGCAGTGGCGCATGCATTGCGTGCATCCGGTGATCAGCGCCGCGTTGCTGGGCGAATCCGGCGTGTATTCGGCGCAGCAGGCCGCTGCCGCGCGCGAGCATCACGAGCGCATCGACGGCTCCGGCTATCCGGTCGGCGCGCCAGTGCTGTCGCCGCTGGGCCGGTTGATCTCCTGCGCCGAAGCGCTGGATGCCTTGCTCGAACGCGAGCACGGCCATGCGCACGCGCTGGCGCGGATGCGCATCGCGCTGCGCATGGTGCCCGGGCAGTTCCCGCGCGACGTGGTCGATCTGTTGACCGAGCGGTTGCGCGATTGCGCGCTGGAGCCGGCGCCGACGCACGACCCGCAGCACCTTCGGGAGGTGGTGGCGGCCTCGCTCGACGGCCTGGAACAGGCTCGCGACGAGGTATTGCGGCTGCAGCGCGGCGGCGACCTGCGCGAAGACGAGCGCGCGGCCCTGCAACACCTGCTGCTGCTGATCGTCGGCTACATCATGGCCATCCACGATTCCGGTGCCGGCAAGATGGTCGAGCAGTTGCCGTGGCTGATCGCCGCGCCGGAGGCGGCCGAGGAGGTCGATCGCATCTGCTGCGAGTTGCGCTGGCAACTGCCCGGGCTCCGCCGCCATGCCGCGTTGCTGGCGCACCGCCGCGCGCGCAGCGCCGACGACTGGCGGCCCGTGCTCGATGCGCTGGACATCGCACTGCCGGCGGTGCAGGCCGTGCATCCGCCGGCACCGGCACCAGCCGCGGGCGCTGCGCCGCTGCAGACGGCGCAGGTCGACGAAGAGGCGCAGTGCGAGGCGATGACGGACGCGCTTGGCTGAAGCCGACCGAATGCGGTCTACGCCTGTAACCGCTTGCAGCGCTGGCGGTAACGGAATGCATGCAGGCCGGCCCGGTATACTGGGGGTTCCCCCGTTGCAGCCATCAGGAACCGTATGAGCATCGAACAGCTTGCCGAAACCGCACAGGCAATGGTCGCCCCGGGCAAGGGCATCATCGCGATCGACGAATCCACCAGCACGATCGCCAAGCGCTTCGCCGGCGTGGGCATCGAGAATGTCGAAGAGAACCGCCGTGCCTACCGCGAGCTGCTGCTGACCACGCCGAAGCTGGGCGACCACATCTCCGGCGCGATCCTGTACGACGAGACCATCCGCCAGAAGACCAAGGACGGCGTGCCGTTCGCCAAGTACATGGCCGAGCACGGCATCATCCCCGGCATCAAGGTCGACAAGGGCACGCATCCACTGGCCGGCATGCCGGGCGAGCTGATCACCGAAGGCCTGGACGGCCTGCGCGCACGCCTGGAGGAGTACTACAAGCTCGGTGCGCGCTTCGCCAAGTGGCGCGCGGTCATCACCATCGGCGAGGACATTCCGTCCGGCGTGTGCATCGAGACCAACGCGCATGCGCTGGCCCGCTACGCCGCGCTGTGCCAGGAGCAGGGCCTGGTGCCGATGGTGGAGCCGGAGGTGCTGATGGACGGCGACCACGACATCGAGACCTGCTACGAAGTCACCGAAGCCACGCTGCGTTCGCTGTTCGGCGCGCTGTACGAGCAGAACGTGGTCCTGGAAGGCACCATCCTCAAGGCGTCGATGGTCATCGCCGGCAAGGACTGCGATGAGCAGGCCAGCGTCGAGGAAGTGGCCGAGTCCACCGTGATGTGCCTCAAGAGCACCGTGCCGGCGATCCTGCCGGGCATCGTGTTCCTGTCCGGCGGCCAGACCGACGAGCAGTCCACCGCGCACCTCAACGCGATGAACCAGCTCGGCAACCTGCCGTGGCCGCTGAGCTTCTCCTATGGCCGCGCCATGCAGCAGGCCGCGCTGAAGCTGTGGGCGCAGGACATGAAGGGCAATTTCGCCAAGGCGCAGCAGGTGGTGTACGAGCGCGCCAAGGAAAACGGCCTGGCCGCGCTGGGCAAGTGGCAGGGCTGAGCCCTCCCTGACACCGCCTACGAAGAACGCCGGCATCGCCGGCGTTTTTCGTTTTGAGGCCCAGTGTCGTGCGGATGATGCGCGCAGAGGTGCTTTCGCAGCGCTGACGCCAGCGATAGGGCGTGCGTAGAAAAAACGCCGCACTGCGCTCAGGGCGCCAACGCGGCCGGCGCGTGGAAGCGGTAGCCGCTGTTGCGCAGGGTCTTCACCGGCAACGGGCGTCCGCTGATCTCTTCCACGCGGCGCCGCAAGCGGTACATCTGCGTGTCGAGTCGGCGCCGGTCGTACTCGAGGACGTTCACGCCCAGCGCTTTGGCGCGCAGTCACTCTTTACGGCGTCCCACGACACGGTATCGGGGGAATGCCGCAGTGCGCGGTGCCGCCGCCATTGCAGACGATCGACGATGCCTGCGATCGGGTGGAGCGCAGGCATCGCATGGTCAGGCGCTTGATGCGGGCGCTTGGGATGAAGATGCTCGGCTGGGCCCCGCCAGCAATCGGCCGCTCAGGCCGCGGTGGCGCACTGCATGTCGCGCAGCGCCTGTCGGTACGCCTTGGTGGTGGCGTCGTTGTAGGCCACCAGGATGATCCGCTTGGGCACCGCATGCGCGCGCTGCCAGGCGTCGGTCTCGGTGACCGCGATGCGTGCGGCCTGGTGCAGCGGGTAGCCGTAGACGCCACAGCTGATCGCCGGGAAGGCGACCGAGTGCAGACCCATCTGTTCGGCCAGGCGCAGGGCGCGCCAGTAGCAGTTGGCGAGCAGGGCCGGTTCGTTGTGGGCGCCGTCGCGCCACACCGGGCCCACCGTGTGCAGCACGTGGCGTGCCTTGAGCCGGTGGCCCGCAGTGGCGCGAACCTCGCCCACCGGGCAACGCACGCCCGGCTTGAGTTCCGGCAGGCGCCGGCATTCTTCCAGCAGGTCCGGGCCGGCGGCACGGTGGATGGCGCCGTCCACGCCGCCGCCGCCGAGCAGGGACTCGTTGGCGGCGTTGACGATCGCGTCCACGTCGAGTTGGGTGATGTCGCCTTGCCAGATTTCGATGTCCATACGCCGATCTTTAGGGGAGCCGAATGATGGACACGTGAGGGTGTCGCCACTGCCGTCGCGCATTGCCACAGCCGCTTAACCGGCCAGCGGCAAGACTGGCGCGCTCCCATCTCAGCACCTGCGACATGAACCCGAATCCGCCGCCACCGCAGGTCGCCGAGGCCATCGCGCAGGGCCAGATCATCAAGGCGATCAAGCTGCTGCGGACGCACAGCGGCATGGATCTGCGCAGCGCCAAGGAGCAGGTCGACGCCTGGCTGCTGGACGGCGCGGCGCGCTCGGTGACGGACCTGCTCGACCGCCATGCCTCCGGCGCGGCGGCGAGGCCGGACACCACGGCCGAGGCGCACGCGCCGGCCGTGGCCGAGGAACGGCGGCTGCCGCCGGCGGCGGAACTGGCGCTGCGCCGCGGCGAGCGGCGCAAGGCCGCCAAGCTGGTGTTCGAGCACTACCCGGACATGTCGCTGCGCGAGGCCCTGGAGATGGTGCAGCGGCATCTGCGGTCGGCGCCGACGCTGGGCGCTGCTTCGACCGTGGTGGCCGGCGACCGCGGCGGGGCCTGGCGTTGGGTGCTGCTGGCGCTGCTGCTGGTCGCGGCAGCGGCCTGGTGGCTGCTGCGTTGAGGCGAACCCCCGTGGCGACGGCTACAGCCAGCGCGCCACCTGCGCGCAGTAGCGGTCGTAGGCGCTGCCGAAGCGCTCGCGCAGGCGGGCCTCCTCGTAGGGGATCACCACCCACTGCAAGGCCAGCAGCGGCAACGGCAGCAGCAGCGCCGACCACGGCCAGCCGATCTGCACGCTCAGGCCGAGGTAGCTCAGGGTCAGGCTGACGTACATCGGATTGCGGGTATGCCGATACGGCCCGTGGCAGACCAACTGCGAAGGTGCGCGCTCGGGCAGCAGGGTGGTGCGGCCGCGCGCGAACAGCACGAAGCACCAGCACGCCAGCAGCAGGCCGGCGAGCGCGACCACGCCGCCGCCCAACTGCAGCCAGGCCAGGGCGGCGCCCTGCGGCAGCGGCAAGGGCAGCGCGTGCTGCAGGCTGGCGCCGAGCAGCAGCGCCAGCAGGAAATGCGCCGGCGAGGTCGTGCGCACCAGCAGCGGCACGCGCGCCTGCGCGCGTACGGGCGGTGGATCGGTGCGGTCGGTTCGTTCGTGCATGAAGTCCTTCCCTGGTCTGGTTGCGGCCGCGCAAGTTTACGCGGCTGCCCACGGCGTTCGCGCGCGAGCGCGTCACGGATGCCGCGAGCGCGGCCCGACAGCGCCCGGCGGCGTATCGCGCGCGTGGCAGTGCACGTAAACCGATTACCCTAGCGCCCACGCGGCACGTCGCACGCGCTTGAGTTTCGACGTGCCGGATCCGTCCACCTCGACCGCTGTCCTTGCGCGCCGATCGTGTCCCGTTTCCGTTCCGCCATCCGCTTTCACGCCTCATGCCGATCGCCTCCACCAGCACCGCCAACACTCTCGCGTCCTCATCCGCCATCGCCCCACGCCGCCGGGTCATCCTCGAGGACGACATCGACGGCTTCACCCCGGCGCAGCTGCTGTTGCTGCAATCGCCCGAGGTCGAGGTGCTCGGCATCTCGGTGGTCAGCGGCAACATCTGGCGCGACGAGGCGCTGGCGCATACGCGCCGGCTGCTGGAAATCGCCGGGCGCGGCGAGGTGCCGGTGTTGCCCGGCCCGGTGTTCCCGCTGCTCAACAGCGAATTGGCCACCGAGCGCTGGGAAGCGCTGTACGGCAAGCTGCTGTGGAAGGGCGCCTGGACCAAGCAATGGGTCGAGCACGACACGGTGCAGAGCGCGCCGCGCTACCACGCGCACGACGTGGTCCCGGACCTGCCGCTGGGCAATCCCACCGTGGTGCAGGCGGCCAGCGAGCCGGCCGCCTTGTTCATGATCCGCAAGGTGCGCGAGTTCCCCGGCGAGGTCAGCATCGTCGCCACCGGGCCGTTGACCAACCTGGCGTTGGCGCAGCGGCTGGACCCGGACTTCGCCTCGCTGGCCAAGGAACTGGTCTACATGGGCGGCAGCCTCAACCCGCGGCAGCGCCGCGACAGCGTGTCGGCGGCGCAGTTTGCGCGCGAGTTCGTCAATTCGCCGCGGCGCGAGTTCAACATCCGCTGGGATCCGGAGGCGGCTAGCATCGTGATGCGTTCGCCGTGGCGGCGCATGGTGATGGTGCCGGTGGATCCGTCCACCGCCACCGAACTGACCCCGCAGCTGCTGGCGCGGATGAGCGCCGCCGACACGCCGATCGGGCATGCGTTGCGCCGGCGCGAGCCGGGCTTCCCGATGTGGGACGAACTGGCCACCGCGCTGTGGCTGCGCCCGGAACTGGCCACCGTCAGCGAGACCCTGTACGTGGACACCAACACCGAGTTCGGCGCCGGCTACGGCGACATCCTGTCGTGGGCGCCGGGCTACCAGCCGGGCCTGGGCGAGCAGGCGCAGCAGGTGGTGCGCGAGGTCGACGTGGCGGCCATCGAAGAGTTGTTGGTAGAGCGCCTGACCGCGCCGCAGCCGCCGGCGCTGGGCGCGCCGCTGCCGGGCTGAGGCATGGCGCACGCGGATGTGCAGTCCGGTGCAAGGCGCGGCGTCGTGGTGCGCAGCCGACCTGTGTCCATGCCGCTCGCATGCGGCGCAGGCGGGGCGCCGGTCTGGGCTCTTCCCGCATGAGCGCGTCCTCGCCCGATGACCGCCTCGCGCAGGCGAAGGCCTTGGCCATGTCGGCGTTCCAGGATCCGCAGCGTGCCGATGCGCTGCTGGCCGAGGCCGAGGCGCTGTTGCGCGCCGCGGGCAGGGCGGCGCCGGCCGATCCCGGCGCACTCACCTGCCTGGGCGCGGTGTTGTGCGATCGCGGGCACTACCGGCGGGCGCTGACCGTCCTGCGCCGCGCCGTGCGCCTGCGGTCCGACGATCGCAATACCTACTTCAACCTCGGCGTGGCCTTGCTCAACGCGGGCCAGGAGGCCGAGGCCAGGGCCGCGTTCCGGCAGGCGGCGAGCTTGCGCGCCGCCGCGGTGTCATGGACGGCGTACTTCGATCCGCACGCGCACTAGCGATGCCGCGCCGATGTGGCGCGGCGAGCACGCAGGCTTACGGCAGGCCGGCCAGCCAGTCGTCGTCGCTGCCTTCGTTGATGTCGGCGAACAGCGGCGTGGAGAAATAGCGCTCGCCGGTATCCGGCAGCATCGCCAGGATCACCGCGCCGGGCGTGGCGGTCTCGGCCACCCGCAGTGCGGTGGCGACGGTGCCGCCGCCCGAGATGCCGGTGAAGATGCCTTCCTCGGCGGCGAGGCGGCGCGACACCGCGATGGCGTCGGCGTCGTCCACGCTCAGCACGTCGTCGTAGACCTCGCGGTTGAGCACCTCGGGCACGAAGTCCGGGGTCCAGCCCTGGATCTTGTGCGGCTTCCACTCCTGGCCCTGCAGCAGGGCCGCACCGGCCGGCTCGGTGGCGGTGATGCGTACTTCCGGGCGGGCCAGGCGCAGCACTTCGCCGACGCCGGTGAGCGTGCCGCCGGTGCCCCAGCCGCTGACGAAATGGTCGAGCCGGCGGCCGGCGAAGTCGCGCAGGATCTCCGCGGCGGTGGTGCTGCGGTGGTAGGCCGGATTGGCCGGGTTGGCGAACTGCCGGGCCAGGAACCAGCCGTGCTGCTTGGCCAGTTCCTCGGCCTTGCGCACCATGCCGCTGCCACGCTCGGCGGCCGGGGTCAGGATGACCTTGGCGCCGTAGGCGCGCATCAGCTTGCGGCGCTCGATCGAGAAGGTTTCCACCATCGTCGCCACGAACTTGTAGCCGCGCGCGGCGGCGACCATTGCCAGGGCCACGCCGGTGTTGCCGGAGGTCGCTTCGACGATGGTGTCGCCGGGCTTGAGCAGGCCGCGCGCCTCGGCGTCGAGCACGATCGCCAGGGCCAGGCGGTCCTTGACCGAACCGCCGGGATTGAAGGCTTCGACCTTGACGTAGAGGTCCACGTGCGCCGGCGCCAGGCGTTGCAGCTTGACGATCGGGGTGTGGCCGATGGTGTCGAGGATGTTGTCGTAGATGGCCATGCGTGGGGTCTCCGGAAAGTGCGGGTCAGGCGGCGTGGGCCAGGGTAGGCACGGCCGGCTTCGGGGAAGGTGAGGGCGCGCGCAACGGCGCGGCGCCGAACCAGTGCAGTGTGTCGGCCAGCGCGGCAACCTCGCCGAGGATCAGCAGCGCCGGCGCGCGCACCGCATGCGCACGGGCGGTGTCGGGCAGGTCGGCGAGGGTCCCGAGCACCACCCGCTGCTCGGTGCGCGAGCCGTTCTCCACCAGCGCGAACGGCGTGCTGGCGGCGCGGCCGGCGGCGAGCAGGCGCGTGCGCACCGTGTCCAGGCCGGCCACGCCCATGTACACCGCCAGGGTCTGTCGCTCCTGCGCCAGCGCGGCCCAGTCCAGGGTGTCCAGCGAGGCCTTGCAGTGCGCGGTGACCAGGCGCAGCGACTGCGCGTGGTCGCGATGGGTCAGCGGGATGCCGGCGTAAGCGGCGCAGGCCAGTGCGGCGGTGATGCCGGGCACCACGGCGTAGTCCACGCCGTGGGCGCGCAGGTACTCCAGTTCCTCGCCGCCGCGGCCGAACACGAACGGATCGCCGCCCTTCAGCCGCACCACCCGGCGGCCGCGCCGCGCGTGTTCCAGCAGCAGCGCGTGGATCTGCTCCTGGGCGACGCTGTGGCCGTCGGCCGACTTGCCGACGGCGATGCGTTCGGTGCCCACCGGCACAAGCTGCAGGATCGCGGCGCTGACCAGACGGTCGTGCAGGACCACGTCGGCCTGGCGCAAGGCGTGCAGCGCGTGACCGGTGAGCAGGCCGGGATCGCCGGGGCCGGCGCCGACCAGGGTCACGCTGCCTGGGCGCAGCGGCGGCAGCGTCGACTCGGCGGCGGCATCCGCCGGCGTCGCCAGCGCCTCGGCCGGCAACGCCTGCGCCAGCACCCGCTTGGCGGTAGCGGCCTGCAGCGCCTGGCGGTTGGCCGCGGCGTCCTCGCTGGCGGCGATCAGGTACCAGACGGTGTCCAGCCAGGCGCTGTCGAAGGCGCCGCGCCGCCACGCCAGCCGCCCCTGCGCGGCCAGCGCGTGCAGCGTCGGGGTCAGGGCCGGTGCCGCCACCTGCGGCGCGGCACCGGCGGCGAGCAGCGCCTGCACCTGGCGCTCGGCGGCCGCGCCGCCGCCGATCACCAGCACGGCCCGGTCGCGCAGGTCCGGATACAGGGCAATCGGGGCTCGGCTCACAGGGACGGCTCGCAACGCGGGGCAGACGGGAACGACGACCGTAGCGCCGGCTCATAGCCCCAGGAAATGACTTCATGCCCACCGCAGATAGCTTTCGGTTATAAGGTGAAAGGCCGAATTCCACTACAGTCGAGCGTCTCCGCCAGGCGGCGCCTCGCCCTCGTCCCGATGACGCTGACCCAACTCCGCTACCTCGTCGCCATTGCCGACGCCGATCTGAACATCACCCTGGCGGCGGCGCGCGTGCATGCCACCCAGCCGGGGCTGTCCAAGCAGCTCAAGCAACTGGAGGACGAACTGGGCTTCCTGCTGTTCGTGCGCAAGGGCCGCAGCCTGGAGACGGTGACGCCGGCCGGGCGCGAGGTAATCGAGCGCGCCCGCGCGGTGCTGGCCGAGGCCAACAACATCCGCACCTATGCGGCCAACCAGCGCCGCGAGAGCCAGGGCCAGCTGACCCTCACCACCACCCACACCCAGGCACGCTTCGTGCTGCCGCCGGCGGTGGCGCAGATCAAGCAGGCCTATCCGCAGGTCAGCGTGCACCTGCAGCAGGCCGCCGAGAGCGCGGCGCTGGACCTGCTCAGCCAGGGCGATGCCGATATCGCCATCGTCAGCACCGCCGGCACCGCGCCGGCGGCCGGCATCGCGGTGCCGCTGTACCGCTGGCGGCGGCTGGTGCTGGTGCCGCGCGGGCATGCGCTGGACGTACCGAAGCGGGTGCCGGACATGGCCGCGCTGGCGGCGCAGCCGCTGATCAGCTACGAATCCTCGACCCGCGCCGGCTCCTCGCTGCAGCGCGCCTTCGGCCGGCTCGGGCTGGAGCCGCGGATCGCGTTGACCGCGCTCGATGCCGACCTGATCAAGACCTATGTGCGCACCGGGCTCGGCGTGGGCCTGCTGGCGGAGATGGCGGTGAGCGCCAACGACACCGACCTGCGCGCGTGGCCGGCACCGCCGGAGATTCCCGAGTGCATCGCCTGGGCGGTGCTGCCGCGCGACCGCGTATTGCGCGACTACGCGCTGGAACTGGTGCACGTGCTGGCGCCGCAGATCGACACCCGCGACCTGCGCCGGGTGATGGAGGGCAACCAGCAGCCGGACTGGCCGGCGCCGCCGAGCTGGGAAGCGCTGACCCAGACCATCACCAGTTGAAGCCGGGAATGGGGAATCGGGATTGGGGAATGGCAACAGCGGCGCCGCGTTCGCGATGCGTCGATTGGCTTCGGGCAGACGTCCGGGCAAAAGACATGCGGGCAACGACACCGCGGCCTGTGCGGGATGCTGGAACGAAGACCCGCATCGATGCATCGACATGGCCGCTTGGTGCGGCTGATTAGGCCATCGCCAGCCAAGGCGCGATGAAGTCGGGAATCGGGAATGGGGAATGGCAACAGCGGCGCCCCGTGCTCGATGCGTCGACGGCTTCGGACAGGTTTCCGAGCAAAAGAAGCAAGGGCAACGGCATCGCGGCCTGCACTGGAATGCTGGAATGCAGACCACGCACTGGCGCGGCTGCCCGCCGCGCGCGTTGCCGCTGCCGGAGCCGCCGCCTATCATGCGGCCCGCTCTGCCACCCGGCAGACCGCGACCCTGGACGTGCCGGCGGCGGCCGGCACTGCGCCGCCGCCGTGCGGCCGCCGCCCAGGGCGCGTCGATTTCCCCAACGCAAGGACGCCCGATGCATCCCGTTCTTCAGCACAACCTGTTCTTCGTCAAGGAACAGGTCGGCATGTTCAAGGCCGCCAACAACTACGACGTGTTCGACCCGCACAGCAACCGCAAGCTGCTGGAATGCCGCGAGCCGAACCTGGGCGTGTTCACCAAGATCTTTCGTTTCAGCGACTACAAGCGCATGACCCCGTTCCAGGTGGAAGTGCGCAGCCCGGACGGGCAGAAGGTGCTGACGGTCAAGCGCGGGTTCTCGCTGTTCCTGTCCAAGGTCGAGGTACTGGACGAGCACGACCGGCTGGTCGGTTCCTTCAGCCAGAAATTCTTTTCCATCGGCGGCAAGTTCGATGTGCTCGATGCCCAGGGCGCGCCGGTGTGCACGCTGCGCGGCAAGTGGACCAGCTGGGATTTCCGCTTCGTGCAGGGCGAGCACGAACTGGCGCAGGTGTCCAAGAAGTGGGCCGGGCTGGGCAAGGAACTGTTCACCAGCGCCGACAACTACATGCTGTCGATCGCCGACAGCGTACCGGTCGAGGATCCGCGGCGGATCCTGATCATGGCGGCGGTGTTGTGCATCGATATGGTGTTGAAGGAGTGATGGTGAAGCCGGGAATGGGGATTCGGGATTCGGGATTCGCAAAGGCGGGATTTCCGCAGCGGCTGCGCCCAGGCCCCTCACGCTGAGCGGGCGTGGCCATTGTGAGAGGGACTTCAGTCCCGACTGTATGCGGGTCGAGCCGCACCCTTCTCCCACCGGGAGAAGGTGCCCCGAAGGGGCGGATGAGGGTGCGGGCGCCAGCGGCAGCTCCTGCGCCCGGCACGGCTCAGGCGACGGGCGCGGCCGCCGGCAGCAGCACGGTGAAGCGGGTGCCCTGGCCGGGCTGGCTGCGCACTTCGACGGTGCAGCCCAGGGTCTCGGCGGCGCGGCGCACGATCCACAGGCCGAGGCCGAGGCCGTCGCTGCGCGGGTCGGCCTGGCGGAAGGCCTGGAACAGCGTGCGCAGGCCGTCTCCGTCCATGCCGATGCCGCGGTCGATGATCTCCACCGCCACCTGGTCGCCACGGCGCCGGCAGCCGATCAGCACCTTGCCCTGCGCGGTGTATTTGACCGCGTTGCCCAGCAGGTTGCCGAGCAACGTGGACAGCAAGGGCGCACTGCTGCGCACGCGCAGGGACGTCGGCACGCTGCGCAACCGCACGCCCTTGGCCGCCGCCTGCGGCTGCCAGGTGGCCAGGATCGGTGTCAGCACGTCGGCCAGGGCAAGGTCCTGCAGCGCCGGCAGGCGCAGTTCGCCGGCGGCGGCGTTGGTGGCGAGCTGGTCGAGTCCGCTGGCGACCTGGTTCAAGGCGGCGCGCGCGGTCTCCAGCGAACCATCCTGCGCGGCGTCCTGCTGACGCTGCAACTTGCTCAGCGCATAGGACGCGGTGCGCAGCGGCGCCTTCAGATCGTGGCCGGCAATGGCCATCAGGCGGCTGCGGTAGTGGTTGGATTCCTGCGCCATGTGTAGCGCCTTGCGCAGTTCCAACTGGCCCATGGCCTGGCGCGCCAGCGCACGCAGCGCTTCGATCTGCTCGTAGCTGAGCTGGCGCGGGCGCCGGTCCAGCACGCACACCGTGCCCAGGGCCAGGCCGTCGGAGGTCTTCAGCAACGCGCCGGCGTAGAAGTGCAGGCGCATGTCGCCGGTGACCAGCGGATTGCAGGCGAAGCGCGGGTCCTCGCGGGTGTCCGGCACCAGCAGCAGGTCGTCCTCGAGCAGGGCGTGCGCGCACAGCGAGGTCGCCAACGGCGTTTCGCGCGTGCCCAGCCCGATCTCGCTCTTGAACCACTGGCGCTCGCTGTCGATCAGGTTGACCACCGCGATCGGCGCCTGGCAGATCAGCCCGGCCAGCCGGGTGATGTCGTCGAATGCCGGCTCGCGCGGCGTGTCCAGGATCGCGTAGCTGTGCAGTGCGTCCAGGCGCAGCGCTTCGTTGCGGGGCTTGGCCGCGCAGTAGACCGGGTCGGCGGCGGTTTCGACGGTGGACATGCAGCGCGACTCGGACAGGAAGGCGCGCAGTTTATGGTACCTGTCACGGTTTTTGCCGACGTGGCGTTCACGCGGCGCTCGCGTGAGCTGCACCCGTGCTTAGCGAATTCGATGGAGCGTCGGCGACCCCTCGCTTCAGCCCACCCAGCGGCCCTGCGCGTCGACCAGCGGCGTGCCGTCCTCCTTGGCGAAGGCGCCGCGCTGCGGCGACGGCAGGATCTCCAGCACCGTCTCCGACGGCCGGCACAGGCGCGTGCCCAGCGGGGTGACCACGATCGGCCGGTTGAGCAGGATCGGGTGTTGCTGGATGGCGTCCAGCAGCGCGTCCTCGTCCAGCGCCGGATCGTCCAGTCCCAACTCCGCGTACGGTGTGGCCTTCTCGCGGAGCAGTGCGCGCAGCGGCTGGCCGCTGGCGGCCGCCAGCGCCTGCACGGTGGCGCGGTCCGGTGGTGTCTTCAGGTACTCGATCACCGTCGGTTCGACGCCGCTGTTGCGGATCAGCCCGAGCACGTTGCGCGAAGTGCCGCAGGCAGGGTTGTGGTAGATGGTGATCGTCGGCATGGAGCGGCTCGCTGGATGGACATGACAAGGGCGGCCGGAAGGGACTGCGCTACGCGGCCGCGGCCGATGGTGCCGCATTCGCGGCGCCATGCAAGGGTCACGCTCGTCGGACACCGCGCGTGCGCGGCGCTCGTCGCGGTCGTGGTCGGATGGGACCGGCCGGTCGTCGATCTGCAGCGACAGCGGGTCTGGCCGGGTAACCGATGGACCACCTTGCCGGGCGCCTGGCCGGCGGCAGGACGCCGCCTGAGGCCATGACGGAGGCAGAGGCCGTTGTTGACGGCCGTGGCCTGCCGACCGATGACGCGGTCCGCCCTGCACTTCCGCGACGCGGGGTGTGCGTCACTTCGCCGCACACCGCGTCGCCGGCGGTCCAATGGCCGGCACACCCTCTAGAATGCGCCGATGTTCCGTCTCCGCCAGCCGCCACCGCTCTGGGCCGCGCTTGCCGCACTGGCGCTCGGCCTGCTGCTGCTGGCGCCGCCGATCAGCCAGTGGCGGCAGGCGCAGGCCGAGGCGACGGCGCTGCAGGACCAGGCGCTGTGCACCAGTGGCGGCCTGCGCCTGGCGGCGCTGGCAGGTGCCGTCTCCGCGGCGCATGGCGGCCACCACGACGATGCCGGGCTGGCGCATGCGCCGGCCTGCGATTACTGCCTGCTCGCCGCGCGGCTGCTGCCGTGGGTGGCGCTGTTGCTGGCGCTGCTGCCCTGGCGCTGCCCGCCGGCCCCGGTGGCGGCGCTGCGCCGCCGCGTCGTCACGGCCACCGCACGCCGCGCACACCCGGTGCGCGGGCCACCGCTGTTCTCCTGATCCACGGGTTGCCGTTTCCGTGCCGCGGCGCTGCTGCGGCATGTCCTCGTGCCGATGGAGTTTCGCCATGTTCCGCTTTTCTGCCATGCCGCCCGTGGCGGCGTGCTGCTGCGTGTGCCTCGCAGCGGTCGCGCCCGCCCATGCCGCCGATGCGCCACCGGGCGCCGCCGGCGATTCCGTGCTCACCCTGGGCAAGGTCCAGGCCACCTCACCGCTGGCCGCCGGTTCCAACGCGCGCAGCGTGTTCAGTTCCGTCGACATCCTCGGCGGCGACCTGCTGCAGGACCAGCACGTGGACTACAGCTGGGAACTGCTGATGCGCGCGCCCGGCGTGCAGGTGACCCAATTCAAGATGGGCACCGACGCCGGGCGTTTTTCCTTCCGCGGCTTCAACGGCGAAGGCCGGGTCAATGCGGTCAAGTTGCTGATCGACGGCGTGCCCAGCAACGACAATGCCGGCGCCATGCCGTACCTGGATGCGGTGTTCCCGCTGGACATCGCCGCGATCGAGATCGTGCGCGGCACCAACGACCCGCGCTACGGCCTGGACGCGATCGCCGGCAGCGTCGACGTGCTGACCCGCAGCGGCGGCAACGACGGCCGCGCCAGCGTCACCGTCGGCAGCTTCGGCACCCGCGAGGTGCAGGCGACGCAGGGCATCGAGCGTGGCGCCTGGAGCCAGAACTATTTCGCCGCCTGGCGCGACAGCGACGGCTACCGCGACCACGCCGACGCACGCAAGCACGCGTTCTCCGGCAAATGGTTCTATACCGATCCGGACGGGCGCTGGCGCGCCGGGCTCAGCGCGCGGGACTACCGCAACACGGCGTTGGAGGCGGGCTATCTCGACTACGCCACCGCGCAGCGCGCCCCGCGCAGTTCCCCCGACTACGCGCGCGACGACCGCAGCCAACGCCACACCACGCAGCTGTCGCTGCACCTGGACGCGCGTCTGGCCGACAGCGTGCAGGGCAGCGCCAAGGCGTACTGGAACCGCTACGACAACCAGCGCTGGGTGCGCTTCACCGCCGCCGGCGCGCAGCAGGAGCGCGACACCGACGAGCGCCAGCGCGGCGTGCTGGCCAAGCTCAACTGGCGCCCGGCGCTGGCCCGCGTCGACGCCTTCGCGCTGGAGGGCGGGGTCGATGCGCAGTGGCAGGACAACATCTCGCAGCGCTACCGCACGGTGGCGCGCGTGCGCACCGCGCCGCTGCGCGACTGGGACTTCGATCTGCACACCGAAGGCGCCTACGTGCAGGCGGTGCTGCGCCCGACCGCGCGCCTGCAGCTGGTCCCTGGCTACCGGGTGGATCGGGTGGGCGGGCAGTTCCGCGATGTCGCCAGCGGCGCGCGCTATCCCACCTACGCCTACGGCACGATCCGCCAACCCAAGTTCAGCGCGGTGTATGCGCTGACCGCGCAGGCCAGCCTGTACGCCAACATCGGCCGCACCTTCCAGATCGGCAGCGGCAACGGCGCCTATCGCACCCAGGCAGGCAACCTGGCGCCCTCGTTCAACGATGGCTGGGAGACCGGCCTCAAGTTCGCCGGCGCCCAGCAGCGCTGGGACGCGCGCGTGGCTTACTGGGAGCAGCGCGCCTCCGACGAAGTGGCGACCATCCTGGGCGTGAACGGCAGTGTCGGCACCGGCGAGGTCGGCAACGTCGGCAAGACCCTGCGCCGCGGCTGGGACGCGCAACTGAACCTGCGTCCGGACGAACGCTGGACGCTGTGGCTGGCGTACTCGCGGCAACGCGCGCTGATCGTCACGCCGGACCCGAGTGCGCCTGACACACGCGGCAAGGAGATCGAGAACGTGCCGCACTATCTTGCGACGGCGGGCATCGACTGGCAGGCCACGCCGCGGCTGACGCTGTCGGCCTGGGGCAATGCGCAGGGCGACTACTACGTGGAGCGCAGCAACACCTTGGGCCGCTACGGCGGCTACGCGCTGGCCAATCTCGGTGCGACCTGGCGCTGGCGCGCGCAGCGCGAACTGTCGCTGCAACTGAAGAACCTGACCGATCGGCACTACGTCTACGCCTGGTACGACAGCGGGTCCTCCGGCTACTCGCCCGGCGACGGCCGCGCGCTGTACGCCACGCTGAGCTGGGGTTGGTGATGACCACGAAAGTCATCATCACCGAGGCGGCGCCGGCGCGCTTCTACCGCGCGGTGTGGCGCTGGCATTTCTATGCCGGCCTGCTGGTGCTGCCGCTGCTGGTCTGGCTGGCGCTGACCGGTGCGGCCTTCGTCTACCAGCAGCCGATCGACGGCTACTTCCACCGCGCGCTGAAGACCGTGCCGGTGCCGGAGCACGCGCAGTCGTTGGCACCGCAGCGGCTGCTGGATGCGGCCCTGGCCGCGCAACCGGGCCAGGCGCTGCGCTACACCACGCCGCTGCGGCGCGATGCCTCGGCGGAAGTGACCATCGCCACCGCCGATGGTCGCCACGCGGTCGTGTACGTGGATCCGTACCGGGCGCGTGTGCTGGGTCAGTTGCCCGAGCACGGCACCGTGGCCTGGACGATCCGCCGCCTGCACAGCCTCGACTACGTCGGCTGGTTCGCCAATGCGCTGATCGAGGTGGCGGCCGGCTGGGCGATCCTGCTGGTGCTTACCGGCGTGTACCTGTGGTGGCCGCGCGGTCGCCGCGGCGGCGTGAGCACGGTGCGCGGGCGGCCGGCGCAGCGCGTGTTCTGGCGCGATCTGCATGCGCTCACCGGCAGCGTGGTCGGTGCGCTGCTGCTGTTCCTGGCGCTGACCGGGATGCCGTGGTCGTGGTTCTGGGGCGCGCAGGTCAACCGCCTGGCCAATGGCCACCACTATGGCTATCCGTCCGGGCTGCGGGTGGATGTGCCGATGTCGACGCAGCGGCTGAGCGACAGCGAGGTGCCGGCGTGGTCGTTGCGGCAGGCGCGCCTGCCGCAATCGTCGCCGCCGGCCGCGGACCCGCATGCGGCGCACGGCGCGCACGATGGTCACGCCGAACACGGCGGCATGGCCGACATGCCGGACGCCGCGCCGGCGGCGGACGCGATCGGCCTGGATGCAGCGGTGGCGCGGTTCCAGGCGCGCGGCATCGCGCCGGGCTACAGCGTGGCGCTGCCGCGCGGCGTGCGCGGGGTCTATACCGCCTCGGTGTATCCGCCGGACCTGGCCCAGCAACGGGTGATCCATCTGGATCAGTACAGCGGCCAGGTGCTGCTGGACATGCGCTATGCCGACTACGGCCCGCTGGCCAAGACGCTGGAGTGGGGCATCAACGTGCACCTCGGCCAGGAGTACGGCGTGCTCAACCAGCTCATCCTGATCGGCGCCTGCCTGGGCATCGTGCTGCTGTGTGTGAGCGCCGCGGTGATGTGGTGGAAGCGGCGTCCGCAGGGCGGGCTCGGGGTGCCGCCGTTACCGGCGGATCGGCGCACCTTGCGCGGCGTGGTCGCGCTGCTGGCGCTGGGCGGGATGCTGTTCCCGCTGGTCGGCCTGTCCTTGCTGCTGATGCTGGCGCTGGACTGGGTGCTGGTGCTGCGGCGCGAGCCCGCGGTGGGGGCTTAGGACATCGGGGTAGCAGCCCACTGTGATTCTGCGGCGATAGGCGAAGCCATCGGCGCATCCGACTTGGCTGCAGTCGGGACTGAAGTCCCTCCCACAAGGAGGGATCAGTGGTCAGCGCTGGCGTCAGGACTTGCACAGCGGACACGGGGCCGCCCTTGTAGGAGCGGCTTCAGCCGCGACCGGGGGGCATCGGAACGCCCGGTCGCGGCTGAAGCCGCTCCTACAGTTCCTACAACAGGCCGGGCGCGTGCTGGAGCGCGTCACAGATCCTCGTGGATCCCGCACTCGCGCTTGAGCCCGAAGAAGCGGGTGTCTTCCTCGCGCATGCCCGGTTCCCAGCGGCGGGTGGTGTGGAAGTCGCCGATGGAGACGTAGCCCTGCTCCCACAGCGGGTGATAGGGCAGGTCGTGCTGCTGCATGTATTGCCACAGGTCGCGGTCGCTCCAGTCGGCGATCGGGTTGATCTTGTAGCGGTCGCCGCGCTTCTGCACGAACGGGGTCTGCGCGCGGCTGTCGGACTGGCTGCGGCGCAGGCCGGTGAACCAGGTGCCGACCTTCAGTTCGTCCAGGGCGCGGCGCATCGGCTCGACCTTGCGCAGGTTGTTGTATTGCTCGATGCCGACCATGCCCTGTTCCCACAGGCGGCCGTGGCGCGCTTCCATCCAGGCACGGCTGACCAGCGGGCGGTAGATCTTGAGATTGAGCTTGAGCCGCTCGGTGAGCGCGTCGGCGAAGCGATAGGTTTCGGCGAACAGGTAGCCGGTGTCGATCAGGATCACCGGGATGTCCGGGCGCTGCCGGGTCAGCAGGTGCAAGGTGGCCGCCGATTGCGCGCCGAAGCTGGACGACAACGCGGGCTCGGCCGGGCCGTGCTGCAGCGCCCAGGCCACCCGCTCCGGCGCGGACAGCGTCGTCAGCAGCGCATTGGCGGCATCGAGATCCAGGGCTGGCGCCGGTGCGTTGGCGGAGACGTTGTGGGAGGAAGCGGGCAGAGCGCTCATGCGTGCAGTTCCGACGGAATCAGGTGACGGTGGGTGGGGTAGGCGGGCAGTTCGACCACGCCGGTGCGATGCAGGAAATCGCCGAAGCGCTCGTCCGCGCCGCGTTCGCTGGCATAGCGTGCGAACAGCGGTTCCAGCGCGGCGAGGATCTCCGGCTCGGCGATGTTCTCGCGGTACAGGGTGTTGAGGCGCTGGCCGCGGTGGTCGCCGCCGAGCATCAGGTTGTAGCGGCCGGGTGCCTTGCCGACCAGGGCGATCTCGGCCAGGTACGGCCGCGAACAGCCGTTCGGGCAGCCCGAGAGGCGCAGCAGGATCGGCGCGTCTTCCAGGCCGTGGCGGGCCAGCAACGGTTGCAGCTGCGCGGCGAAGGCCGGGAGATAGCGCTCGGCCTCGGCCATCGCCAGGCCGCAGGTCGGCAGGGCCACGCAGGCCATCGCCGCGCGCGCCAGCGCGGTGGGCGCGCGGTTGCCGGCGTCCAGCGCGTGCGCGCGCACCAGCGCGTCGATCGCGGCGCGTTGCGCGGCGGGAATGCCGGCGATCACCAGGTTCTGGTTGGCGGTCATGCGGAAGTGCGCACCGTCGCCGGCGTCGCGCAGGTGCGCGGCGATCGCGCGCAGGCCGCTGAGGTGCTGCGCGCCGTCGGCGTGGTCGGCGATACGCCCGGCCGGCAGCGACAGGGTCAGGTGCCAGCGGCCATCTTCGCCTTCGTTCCAGCCGTCGCGGTCGCCGTTGTGCTCGAAGGCGAAGGCGCGCACCGGCTGCAGGCGCACGCCGGCGCGGCGCTCGATCTCCGCCACTACCGTGTCCAGGCCGTGGTCGTCGATGGTGTATTTGAAGCGTGCGCGCTTGCGCACCGTGCGGTTGCCCAGGTCGCGCTGGGTGGTGACCACGGCGGTGGCGACGTCGAGCAACTGCGCGCGGTCGATGAAGCCGACCACGTTGGCCACGCGCGGGTAGGTCTCCGCGTCGCCGTGGCTGGCGCCCATGCCGCCGCCGAGGCTGACGTTGTAGCCGGCCAGGGTGCCGTCGGCGTCGAGCACGCCGATGAACCCCAGGTCGTTGGCGAACACGTCGACGTCGTTGACCGGCGGCAGTGCGAAGCCGATCTTGAACTTGCGCGGCAGGTAGGCGTTGCCGTAGATCGGCTCGTCCTCCTGGCCGCTGCCGGCGACCTGCTCCTCGTCCAGCCAGATCTCGTAGTAGGCGCGGGTGTTGGGCAGCAGGTGTTCGGACACGCGCGCGGCATCGGCATAGAGCGTGGCATGCGCCTGCGAGGCCAGCGGATTGGCGGCGACCTGCACGTTGCGGTTGACGTCGCCGCAGGCGGCCAGCGTGTCGATCAGCGCGGCGTTGATCGCCTGCATGGTCGCCTTCAGTTCGCGCTTGATCACCCCGTGGAACTGGAATGCCTGGCGCGTGGTGATGCGCAGCGAGTGGTTGCCGTAGGTGGTGGCGATGGCATCGAGCTTGAGCCACTGCGCCGGCTCCACCACCCCGCCCGGGGTGCGCGTGCGGATCATGAACTGGTAGGCCGGCTCCAGCTTCTGCCGGCGCCGCTCCTCGCGCAGATCGCGGTCGTCCTGCTGGTAGCTGCCGTGGTACTTGATCAGGGTCTGATCGTCCTCGCGCAGCGCCCCGGTGACCGGATCGGCCAGGCTCTGCAGCAGCGACCCGCGCAGCCGCTGGCTTTTGTGCTTGATGTCTTCGACGGAATGGGACATTGAAGGGCCGGGATTGGGGAGTAGGGATTCGGGATTGGTGGAGCGAGCAGACGTGTACTGACGGATCAAAGCCTTCGACAGCAACAGGCGCGCGGATCGCCGCTTCGACGAATCCCCAATCCCGACTCCCCAATCCCCACCTCAATAGACATCGCGCGCATACCGCCCCTCCCGCTGCAATTGGCTGAGGTAGGCCGCGGCGTCCTCGGGGCTGTGGGCGCCGTGTTCGGCGACGAGCTCCAGCAGGGTGGCGTGCACATCCTTGCCCATGGCGATGGCGCCGCACACGTACAGGTGCGCGCCATTCTGCAGCCAGTCGTAGACGGCGCGGCCGTGTTCGCGCAGGCGCTGCTGCACGTACACCTTGGCTGGCGCGGCGGTGCCGCGCAGCGGCTGCACGTCGCGCGAGAACGCCAGGTCCAGCCGGTGCAGTTCGCCGCTGCGCAGTGCCTGCTGCCATTCGGCCTGGTAGAGGAAATCGCGGTTGAAGTGGCGGGCACCGAAGAACAACCAGTTGCGGCCGCTGGCGCCGCTTTCGGCGCGCTCCTGCACGAAGCCGCGGAACGGCGCCACGCCGGTGCCGGGGCCGATCATCAGGATGTCGCGGCTGCCGTCGGCCGGCACCCGGAAGCGTTCGTTGGGTTCGATGTAGACCGGCGCGCTGTCGCCTTCGGCCAAGGCGGCCAGATAGCCGCTTGCGGCGCCGCCATGGGCATGACCGTGGGCGTGATAGGCCAGCACGTCGACGGTGAGGTGGGCTTCGTCGCCGACGCGCTTTTGGCTGGAGGCGATCGAGTACAGCCGCGGGACCATCGGCCGCAGCGCCTGCAGCAGCGCGGCGTGGTCCCAATCCGCCGGCCAGCGACGCAGCACGTCGATCACTTGGTGATCGGCGAGCAGCGCCGCCAGGCCGGCGGTCTGGGTGGGGTCGAGCAGCTCGGTCAGCTCGGTCAGCGCGGTCGCGCCGGCGCGTTCGGCCACCGCGGCGAGCAACGGGCGCGAGGCCCGTGTCAGCTCGCGGTGGCCGCTGAGCCACTCGTGCAGGGACAGTGTCTGCCCATCGGCAGTGAATTCGACGTCACCGTCCAGTCGGGTCGCGGTCAACACCGCCTCGACCAGCGCGGGCGGATTGCGATGGCGCACGCCCAGGGCATCGCCGGGTTCGTAGTGCAGGCCGCTGCCGGCCAGCGACAGTTCCAGGTGGCGCACGTCCTTGTCGGCTTGGCCGTGCGCGGCGTAGCGCGGCCCCTTGAAGTCGCGGCCGCTGATCGGCTGGTTGGCCAGCACCTCGGCGGCGAACGGCTGGGTGCAGCTCCACGTCGCGGCGGCGGCGCCGCGCAGCGGCGTCACCGTGGCCGATGGCGCCGCGGGCGTGCGGCCCAGCACGTCGCGTGCCTGCGCCAGCGCCTGCGCGCGCCACGGCGCCGCCACCGTCTCGATCTCCAGGTCGGCCTCGCCCAGCGGCAGCAGCCGCTGCGCGCCGAGTTCGGCCAGGCGCGCGTCCAGGCGCCGGGCGATGCCGCAGAAATCGGCGTAGCTGGAATCGCCCAGGCCGAGCACGGCGTATTGCAGCTGCGGCAGCTTCGGCGCGCGCCGGCCCTGCAGGAACTCGACGAAGCCGATCGCATCGTCCGGCGGGTCGCCCTCGCCCTGGGTGCTGATGACCACGTACAGCAGACGCTCGTTGCCCAGCTCGCGGGTGGGATAGGCGTCGGCGCGCAGCAGGCGCACCGCCAGGCCAGCGGCTTCGGCCTCGGCGGCCACCTGTTCGGCGGCGCGGCGCGCGTTGCCGGTCTGGCTGCCGTAGACGATGCTTAACTGCGGCGCGGGCGAGGGGGCCGCGGCAGCGCCGGCGACCACAGCCAGCGCCGGGGTCGCCGGACCCTGCGCCTGGGCCAGGCCGGCGGCGTAGCCGGACAGCCACCACAGGCCGGCCGCGTCCAGGCCCTCCACGGTCCGCGCCAGCAGTGCCTTGCGCTCCTCGGGCAAGGGGCTGGGCGGCAACGCGGGCGAGGCGGCGGTCATGGCCGGTCCGATGTATGAGGAAGGGATGACCGATGTTAGGGATTCGTTGCGCTGTGCAGAAAGGAACAGGGGTTATCGGCTCATGCCCGGGGCTTATTTCTGCCGAGTGGCCAGCGGACGCACACTGCCGACCCGACTGCCACGACCGCTGCTACGCTTCGGTCCGGTCTCCACTGCCTGCCGCTGCCGTCTCGATGAGTTCGTCACCCCTGTCCCATCTCGACCGCCTCGAGGCCGAGAGCATCCACATCCTGCGCGAGGTCGCCGCCGAATTCCGCAACCCGGTGCTGCTGTATTCGGTGGGCAAGGACAGCTCGGTGCTGCTGCACCTGCTGCTCAAGGCGTTCGCGCCGGCACCGCCGCCGATCCCGCTGCTGCACGTGGACACGCGCTGGAAGTTCCGCGAGATGATCGCCTTCCGCGACCGCCGCGCCGCCGAGACCGGCGTGGAACTGCGCGTGCACATCAATCCCGACGGCGTCGCCCAGGACGTCGGCCCGTTCAGCCACGGCCCCAGCGTACACACCGACGTGATGAAGACCCAGGCGCTGAAGCAGGCCCTGGACCTGTGGAAGTTCGATGCCGCCATCGGCGGCGCGCGCCGCGACGAGGAGAAGGCGCGCGCCAAGGAGCGCGTGTTCTCGTTCCGCAACGCGCACCACCGCTGGGATCCCAAGCAGCAGCGTCCGGAGCTGTGGAATCTGTACAACCCGCGGATCCATCCCGGCGAGAGCGTGCGCGTGTTCCCGCTGTCCAACTGGACCGAACTGGACATCTGGCTGTACATCTACCGCGAAGCGATCCCGGTGGTGCCGCTGTACTTCGCCGCCGAACACCCGGTGGTGGAGCGCGATGGCGCGCTGATCATGGTCGACGACGCGCGCCTGCCGCTGCGTCCCGGCGAAACCCCGCAACTGCGCCGGGTGCGCTTCCGCACCCTCGGCTGCTACCCGCTGACCGGCGCGATCGAGTCGCAGGCCGACACCCTGGAGAAGATCATCGCCGAGATGCTGCAGGCCACCACCTCCGAACGCCAGGGCCGGATCATCGACCAGGATCCGGGCGCGTCGATGGAGCAGAAGAAGGTGGAGGGTTATTTCTGATGGGCCGGGAGTCGGGATTCGGGATTGGGGATTCGCAAGAGCGCAGTTCGGCGACGGATGCGGTGTCGGGAGGGAACGCTGTTACGAATCCCCAATCCCGAATCTCCAATCCCGTAGGCGGCGACGCAGTCGCCGCCTACCTGCAACAACACGAACACAAGCCACTGCTGCGCTTCATCACCTGCGGCAGCGTCGACGACGGCAAGAGCACGCTCATCGGGCGCTTGCTGTACGACAGCAAGCGGCTGTTCGACGACCAGTTGGCTGCGCTCGGTGCCGACAGCAAGCGCCACGGCACCCGCGGTGGGGCCATCGACTATGCGCTGTTGCTGGATGGCCTGGCCGCCGAGCGCGAACAGGGCATCACCATCGACGTGGCCTACCGCTATTTCGACACCGACCGGCGCAAGTTCATCGTCGCCGATTGCCCCGGGCATGCGCAGTACACCCGCAACATGGCCACCGGTGCGTCCACCGCCGACGTGGCGGTGGTGCTGGTCGACGCCGCCAAGGGGGTGCTGACCCAGACCCGCCGGCACAGCTACATCGTCGCCCTGCTGGGCATCCGCCACGTGGTGTTGGCGGTCAACAAGATGGACCTGGTCGAGTTCGATCAGGCGACGTTCGAGAGCATCGCCAGCGAGTACCGTGCGCTCGCCGCGCAACTGGGCATCGCCGACGTGCAGTGCATTCCGCTGTCCGCGTTGGAGGGCGACAACCTGTCGCAGCGCTCGCCGCGCATGCCCTGGTACGCCGGTCCGGCGCTGCTCGAGCATCTGGAAGGCGTGCAGCTGGATGCGCGCGGCGGCGACAGCGGCCTGCGCCTGCCGGTGCAGTGGGTCAACCGCCCGCACGCGCAGTTCCGCGGCTTCGCCGGCACCGTGGCGGCCGGTGCGGTGCAGCCCGGCGATGCGGTGGTGGTGCTGCCGTCGGCGCGGCGCGCGCAGGTGGCACAGGTGCTGGTCGGCGCCGAGCCGGTGCCGCGCGCGGTGGCCGGGCAGGCGGTGACCCTGACCCTGACCGAGGAGATCGACGTCAGCCGCGGCGACGTGATCGCCGCCGCCGGCGATCCGCCGGAGGTGGCCGACCAGTTCGCCGCGCACGTGCTGTGGATGGACGATGCCGCGCTGTTGCCGGGCCGCCCGTACTGGCTGAAGATCGGCGCGCGCACCGTGGCCGCCAGCGTCACCGAGATCAAGCACCGCATCGACGTCAACACGCAGGAGCGGCTGGCGGCCAAGCGCCTGGAACTCAACGAGGTCGGCTACTGCAACCTGGCGCTGGACCAGCCGATCGCCTTCGCCCCGTACGCGCAGGACCGCACGCTCGGCGGCTTCATCCTGATCGACCGCCACAGCAATGCCACCGTCGCCGCCGGCACCCTGGATTTTGCGCTGCGCCGCGCCGGCAACGTGCACTGGCAGCACCTGGACGTGGACAAGGCCGCGCGCGCGCGGATCAAGGGACAGACGCCGAAGGTGCTGTGGTTCACCGGCCTGTCCGGCGCCGGCAAGTCGACCATCGCCAACCTGGTCGACAAGCGCCTGCACGCACTGGGCTACCACACCTTCATCCTCGACGGCGACAACGTCCGCCACGGCCTGAATCGCGACCTGGGCTTCACCGACGAGGATCGGGTCGAGAATATCCGCCGCGTTGCCGAAGTGGCCAGGTTGATGGTCGATGCTGGCTTGATCGTGCTGGTCAGCTTCATCTCACCGTTCCGCGCCGAGCGGCAACTGGCGCGCGAGCGCTTCGGCGAGGGCGAATTCCTCGAGGTGTTCGTCGACGTGCCGCTGCCGGTGGCCGAGGCGCGCGACATCAAGGGCCTGTACGCCAAGGCGCGCGCCGGCCTGATCCCCAACTTCACCGGCATCGATTCGCCGTACGAGGCGCCGGAGCGGCCGGAACTGCACCTGCACGCCGACGGCGACAATGCCGAAGCGCTGGCCGCACAGGTACTGGCGGCGCTGGGACTGCAGGACTGAGGTGGGGAGCGAGGTTTTGCCGCTGGCGTGCCGGTGTCGATCATGTCGCCGTGCCCCTGTAGCGCCCTTGTAGGAGCGGCTTCAGCCGCGACCAGGCTTTCCCGGTAAAGTCCGGTCGCGGCTGAAACCGCTCCTACAATCCAACTGCCGCCGCAACAAAATGAGCAATAGCAACGGCTTTCGCCCTTGCGGGCGAGTTACTTTGATCAGCCTTCGGCTGCTGAGAAGCGCTTCTTTTCTCGCGCAAAGAAAAAGGTAACCAAAAGGAGCGCTTTACCACAGCCGAAGGCTGGTCAAGCGCGCCCTGCCTTGCGGAAGGGAACCCGGCAAGTCAAAGCCGAAGCAACAGCGATAGCAAAGCGAATGCGCTGCACTTGGTGGCCCACGTCGCCTGTTGATCGTGGTGGGCACGCAACACCGCTGGTCTCCGCAGCAGCCGCAGGCGCCGTTCGCGCGTGCGGAACGACGCCTGCCGGGACTTGCGATACGTTGGCCGAGTTCACTGTGGGAGGGACTTCAGTCCCGACGCCTTTCAAGGGTGGGTGCACAGCAGGAATCGTTCGTCGCGGCTGCATGGCAGTTGATTTCTACGACGAACTGCTCCCCGCGCGAGCGCTAGTGTTGTCCCACTGACCGTCATCACGTGACAGCCGCGGCCGCGCATGCTTAAGTCGTCGCCCTCCTCATCGGCGAAGGCCTTCCATGCCAGCTCTGTCCCGTCGCGTGCTGTTCTCCGTCCTCGCGCTGTGCTGCGGCGCGGCCTGCGCGCAGGCGCCCGATGCGGTGCCGAGCGGGCGCCTGCCGGATTGGGCGGTGCCCGAGCACTATGCGCTGGACCTGAAGATCGATCCGGAGCGCACCGACTTCGACGGCACCGCCACCTTGCGCGTGCGCCTGGAGCGCGCTTCCGACCACCTGTGGCTGCACGGCAAGGAGCTGCGGGTGCGCAAGGCCACGCTGCGCACCGCCGACGGCGCCTCGTTCCCGGTGCGTTACGCGCAGGCCGATGCACAGGCCGGTGTGGCCCGCATCGCCTTCGGGCGCACCCTGCAGCCGCAGGAGCTGACCCTCACCATCGTCTACAGCGCGCCGTTCAACCAGCAGTTACAGGGCCTGTATCAGGTCAAGGCGCAGGGGCATGCCTACGCCTTGACGCAGATGGAACCGATCAGCGCGCGCTACGCCTTTCCCGGCTTCGACGAGCCGGCGCTGAAGACGCCGTTCGCGCTGCGCCTGACCGTGCCCGACGGCGAGCAGGCGCTGGCCAATACCCGCGCCGAGTCCACCGAGCCGGCCGGCAAGGGCTGGAAGACGGTGCGCTTCGCCGAGACCGTGCCGCTGCCGACCTACCTGGTGGCCTACGCGGTCGGGCCGTGGGACGTGGTCGACGGACCGGTGCTGCCGGCCACGCCGCAGCGCCCGCAGTCGATTCCGCTGCGCGGCGTGGCCGCGCACGGGCAGGGGCTGCGCATCCAGCGCGCGCTGCAGCAGACACCGGACATCATCGCCGCGCTGGAGGACTACTACGACTTCGGCTATCCGTTCGACAAGCTGGACCTGGTGGCCGCGCCGGACTTCTCCGCCGGCGCGATGGAGAACCCCGGCTTCGTCACCTTCCGCGACTGGCTACTGCTGCTGGACGACGATTCGCCGCGGCACAACGTCGAGGGCTCGTTCAACGTCACCGCGCACGAACTGGCGCACCAGTGGACCGGCGACACGGTGACCATGGCCTGGTGGAACGACCTGTGGCTCAACGAGGCCTTCGCCACCTGGATGCAGCAGAAGATCACCATGCGCCTGCGTCCGCAGTACCGCGCCGACCTGGACCGCATCAGTGCCGCTCAGGACGCGATGAACAACGACAGCCTGGTCAGCGCACGCAAGATCCGCCAGCCGATCACCGGCAACGGCGACATCGAGACCGCTTTCGACAGCATCACCTACCGCAAGGGCGCCGCGGTACTGGGCATGTTCGAGCAGTTCGTCGGTGAGGACACCTTCCGCAGCGGCATGCGCAGCTACATCCGCGCGCACCGCTTCGGCAACGCCACTGCCGACGATCTGGTCGACGCCATCGCCGCCGCCGCCGGCAAGGGCGAGGATTTCAAGGCTGCGTTCCGCAGTTTTCTCGATCAGCCGGGCGTGCCCTACCTGCAGGCGCGCTTGCAGCCGGAGGCGCGCGGTGCGGTGCTGCAACTGCACCAGCAGCGCTTCCTGCCGCTGGGCTCGCGCGGCAGCGCCGCGCAGACCTGGGGCGTGCCGGTGTGCGTCAAGTACGGCACGCGCCAGGGCGTGCGCCGCGCCTGCCAGATGCTGTCCGCCAGCGACGGCCGTCTCGCGCTCGCCGGCGCCGATGCCGACAGCTGGGTGATGCCGAACGCCGGCGGCACCGGCTACTACCGCTTCGCCCTGCCCAAGCCGCAACTGACCGCACTCGGCCACCACCTCGATGCGCTCGACGACGCCGAGAAGTTGGCCTACGCCGATGCCATCGACAGTGCCTTCCGCACCGGCGATGCCGACACCACCGACGTGATCGCGGCGATGCGGCAGCTGGCGCCGGCCAAGGCCACGGCGGTGGCCACCGCGATGAACGACCGCATTGCCTGGATCTGGCGGGTGCTGATGCGCGACGAGGCGCAGCGGGATGCGCTGCGCTTGGCGACCGAAGCCGCGTTCGGCGCGCGCCTGCAGGCGTTGGGCTACCAGCGCCGCGCCGGCGACAGCGACGACGATGTGGCGCTGCGCTCCGAGCTGGCCGGGTTGCTCGGGGTGACTATGGGCGTGCCGGCGGTGCGACAGGCGCTGCTGGCGCAGGGCGATGCGGTGCTGGCCGGCAAGGGCGGCGCGCTGGAGTTCGCCGCCGCCAACCCGGATCTGCTCGGCGCAGCGCTGACCGTGGCGGTGCAGCAGCGCGGTGCGCCGGCGGTGGACGCGTTGATCGCGGCCCTGCGTGGTCATGGCGAGCCGGCCCAGCGCAACGCGATGATCGCTGCGCTCGGTGCCGTGCGCGATCCGCAGCAGTTGCAGAAGGTGCGCGATTTCGCCCTGACCGATGCGATCAAGGTCGGCGAGATGGCCAGCCTGTTGATGGGCGGGCATGCCGAGCCGGCCACGCATGCCTCGATGTGGCCGTGGTACACCGCTAACTTCGATCGCATCGTGGCGCGCTCCGGTTCCTTCGACGGTGGCCGCTTGCCGGCGCTGGCCGCCGCCGGTGGCTGCGACGCCGCCGAAGCGGATCGACTGGAGGCGTTCTTCACGCCGCGCCTGAAAGCGCTCAGCGGCGCCGACCGCGGGCTGGCGCAGACCGCCGAAACCATTCGCCTGTGCAGTGCGCTGCGCGAGCGGCAGCACATCGCCGGCGCGCCGCGCTAAGCACGCCGAACGGGCGCGGCGCAGGCCGCGCCACGCGCGCGCTGCTGGCGCCGTACACCCGCTCGCCGGATGCGGTGCAGCAGCGTCTGCAGCCACTGGAAGCGCAGACGCCGCCGGTCGGCGGCCACGCCTGGGCGGCGGCGCGCAGGCCGGTTCGCTCAGGCCGGATCGGTGCGCGACGGCGCCAGCGGTCGCGGCGCGCAGCGCGGCTGCTGCAGCAGGTGCACGAACTGCGCGGCGATCACCGCGCCGCCGAAATGGCGCTGCACGAAGTGGCGCCCGGCCTGGCCCATGCGCTGGCGGCGTTCACTGTCGCACAGGCGCAGGATCGCATCGCGCCAGCCGTCCACGTCGCCGGGCGTGAGCAGTTCGCCGCTGACCCCGGGGTCCAGCGTCTCTGCGGTGCCGCCGACGTGGCTGGCCAGCACCGGCACGCCACTGGCCTGCGCCTCCACCGAGACCCGGCCGAAGGTTTCCGGCGCCAGCGACGGGAACGCCAGCATCGACATCGCGTTGTAGTACGGGGTGGTGTCGTTGACCCAGCCGACGAAGCGGTGGCGCTCGCCGTGCGGCTGCGCCGCGGCCTGCGCCTGCAGCTGCGCCGCGTCCGGGCCGTCGCCCAGCCACAGGCAGTGCAGCCGCGGCTCCTGCGCCATCGCCGCCGAAGCGGCCTCCAGCAACGGGAAGATGCCCTTGCCGGCGTGCATGCGCCCGCTGTAGCCGAGCACGATCGCGTCCTCGGGCAACCGCTGCGCGGCGCGGATGGCGCGGCCGCGTTCCGGATCCGGGCGCAGCCGTTCCATGGTCACCGGGTTGTACAGCACCTGCACCAGCGCCTCGGGTACGCCGCATTCCAGGTAGGCTTGCCGCGCGTAGTGCGACACCGCGAAGAAGCGCGCCGCCAGGCGCGGGATCGCATAACCGGACAGCGCGCTCATCGCCGGCGTGCGGTGGCGGAACAGCGCGACGGGGATACCCAGCGTGCGCCCGGCCAGCAGCAGCGGCCAGTACTCCTTGCCGAAGTTGCCGACCAGCCAGTCCGGTCGGCTGCGCCGCGCCACCCGCAGCAGCGGTCCGTAGCCGTCGGGGTCGAGCACGTTGCGGAAGTGCCCGACGTGCACGGTGATGCCGCTGCGGCGCAACTCGTCGGCGATCAGGCCGCCCTCGCAGGCGATGACCTCCACCTGGTGGCCGACGCCGGCCAGCGCCTGCGCCAGCGCCACGAAATGCGTGGCCGCGCCGGTGTTTTCGGGATTGGTGCCGACGAACAGGAATTTCATCCGCGGCGGTCCTCGTAGGCGGTGAACGCGCGCAGCGCGAATTGCGGCAGCAGGTGATGGCGCGCGACCTGGATGCGCGGGTAACGCATCGGGTCCGAGCCGGCCAGCGCGCGGCCGCGGCGGGTGCTGGTGGCGGCGGTGTAGCCGGCCTCGCGCACCACCTCGGCGACGCGGTCGTCGACATCGCCGTAGGGATAGCAGAACTGCGGCACCGCCTCGCCGAGCAGGTCCTCCAGCTCGCGCTTGCAGCCGCCGATCTCCTCGCGCAGGGCCGCATCGCTGCAGCCGGTCAGGTGCGGGTGCGAGCGGGTGTGCGCGCCGATTTCCATGCCGCCGGCGCGCCACTGGCGCAGCTCGGCGAGGTTCATCAGCGGCTTCTCGATGCCGAGCTTCTGCGCATCCCACACGTTGTGGCGGCCGATGCAGCCGCTGACCATGTACACCGTGGCGGTGAAGCCCAGCCGCTGCAGCACCGGCAACGCCGCCTGCAGGTTGTCCAGGTAGCCGTCGTCCAGGGTGACCACCGCGATCTTCCCCTCGCGTTCGCCGCGCAGGTAGGGCATGGCGTCGGACATGGACACGCCGCGGTAGCCCAGCCGCTGCAGCAGGCGCATCTGCCGGGCGAAACGGCCGGGGCTCACGTACAGGCTGCGGTACACCTGCAGGTGGCGCGGCGCCTCGGCCACGTTGTGGTACATGAAAATCGGAATGCGGGCCGTGGCGGCGGTGTCGGAAGGCATCGGGGAACGGCTCGGTGACGGAAGGGCGATGTGCGGCGCGGGAGTCTACCGGGCCTGGCTTTCGCTGGTCTGTCGGGTAAAACCCTCAGTCGTAGACGATTGCGACGCCGCGGCGACCGCGGCCGGCGGCTATGCTGCGGGGCCCCTTGCCGCAGGAGCCGCCGATGTCCGAGACCGCCGCTGCCGCCCCCTGGCGCGATCTGCAACTGCACCTGGACGGCATCGTGCTGCGGCGCTGGCGCCCCAGCGACCTGGACGCACTGGTCCGGCATGCCGACGATGCGCAGGTGGCACGCTGGGTGAGCCGGCGCTTCCCGCATCCGTACACGCGCGCCGACGGCGAGGCCTTCCTGGGCGGGCAGGTGATCGACCTGAAAGCGCCGGTGCTGGCGATCGAGATCGGCGGCGAGGCCTGTGGCGGCATCGGCCTGCACCCAGCGGCGCAGCCGGCGCCGGACCAGGCCGAGCTTGGTTACTGGCTCGGCCGCGCGCACTGGGGCCATGGCCGGATGACCCGCATCGTCGCCGCCTACCTGGACTGGGCGGTGCCGGCGCTGCGCCTGCAGCGCATCGAGGCGTTGACGCTGCCGGACAATCACGGTTCGGCGCGGGTGCTGCAGAAGAACGGCTTCGCCGAGATCGGCACGCGCCGCGAAGCGTCGTTGCGCGATGGACAGCCGCGCGACCTGCGGCTGTTCGCGCGGACCTGGCCGGCAGCCTGAGTGGCGCGTCGCCCGCGGTGAGCGACGCGCGGCAGGCCCAAGCCTGGCTGACAAAACGTCGCGAGCAGCCGCCTGGTGGGTGCCGATGGCGCGGAGGAACCGCAGTGTGCAAGTGGTACACAAGGATTCCGAGTGCCGTCCGCGCGCGCCTGGTGGCTTCGCAGCCGTTTTGTTGCCCGCTCTGGGCCTCAGTAGGAAATGGTTGCGGAGGTCGCGGTGGTATCCACCGCGTAGTTGCATTGCACGTCCAGGCCCGAACTGTCGCTGTACGACGCCCAGGCCGGCGACGTCACCTGCTGCATGCGGTAGTCGTACACGCCGATCGCGTCGAAGGTGATGCTGCCGTCCGGCGGATACTGGTCGCAGCTGTCTACTGCATAGACCTCCAGCGCGCCGCCCACCACCAGGTGCCTGGCCGAATTGATGTTGTAGGTGGTGCTGAGCCGCACGCTCTGGCCGGTGGTGACGTTGCGCGTGTCCACGTTCCAGTTCGAGCAGGGCAGGCCGTTGTTGCAGGTCGCGTAGGTGTCGCCGACGATCTGGTCGCCGGCCTTGGCCGCAATGAAGTCGCTGTGCCACACCATGCCGTCCTGGCAGCAGTTCCAACTGCTCAGGTCCCAGCTGTTGTTGTAGCCGCGGTAGCCTAGGACCGGTTGCAGGATCGTCGGATCGTCGCTCTGCAGCCCCGGGAAGAAGTACACCGTCTGCTGCGCCACGTTGGTCGGGTTCTGCGGCACGGTCCAGCGCGCGACGATGCGGCCCATCTTGTTGCCGGTCACCTCGATGGCCGATTGCACCCAGTCGTGGGTGATCGGCGGCGGCACGGCGCCGCGTGCGCTCGACGCCCGCAGCGCGGCGTTGCCGCGCAGTTGTTGGCCATCCAGGCCGCGTCCGTCGGGATGGACGCGGATGCCATTGGGCATGAAGTTGTCCTGGGCGCAGGCCTGGGCTTGTTCGCGCACGCCATCGGCATGCTGCAGGCGGCCGTCGGCGAGCACGCGCTCGCTGCGCTGGACCTGGCGCACGCAGGCCGGTGCGAAGTAACCGAAGGGCGTCTGCACGTAGTCGTCGGGCACGTCGGCGGGCTTGTGCGTGGCGGGCAGGGCGCCGACCCGCGCAAGCCGGGCGTCGGGCGCGGCGGTCTGTGCCAGTGCGCTGGCGCTCAGGCCGAGCAGGGGCAGCAACAGCAGCAGTGCGCCACCCAGGCGGCGCGCGGACGAGGAAAACGGACGGATGTCGGAGTGCATGGGAGTCGCCTTGTCGTGAGAATGCGGAGTGCGTTCTCGGGAGGCCGCGGAGCTGCGCGCATTGCAGGCGCAGGTGATCGCAGGCATCCCGTCTGCGAAGCGAGTGGCGCGGGAATCTGTGGTCGAGGAGGCCTGCGTGGTCGCGGAAGGAGCCGCGACCATGGACCCGATACGCATGCCGCGCTTGTCGGATTTGCGCATGTGTCGCCGCGAATCCCGCATGATGCCGGGCGAGGGCGAACTGCTTCACGGTGCCTGCCGGAATACGGGTAGCGCTTTGCGTGGCGTAGCGTAGACAAGTGCCGGCACCGCGATTGGCACGTCGGGGCAGCCGACGGCGCGCGGATGAGCGAAAATCCCCGCAGCGCGCCGTCGTGGCGAGCGCCCCCGCGTTTTTCCAGGAGATTCCCATGCGTCATGCCCTTCGTTCCCGCTGCGCCGCCCTGGCCTGGCGCGCCTGCGCCACGGGCCTGCGCCGATGACCTCGCCCTGGGGCAACCGCCCGCGCGGGGGGCATCCCCCCTCTCCCCCCGGGAGAGGGGCCGGGGGTGAGGGTACGGCAGCCGCAGCGCCCCGCAACGAACTGCGCCTCTACGGCCTCAACGCCGTGCGTGCGGTGTACGCGCGGCGGCCGGAAGCGATCCGCAAGCTGTACCTGAGCGAGGCACGGATCCCGGCGCTGCAGCCGCTGTTGAAGTGGTGCGTGGCCAACCGCGTCGGCTACCGCGTGGTGGACGAGGCCGATCTGCACAAGCTCGCCGCCAGCAGCCACCACGAAGGCGTGGTCGCCGACGTGCTGCGTGTCGCGCCGCTGGCCTTGGCCGACTGGCTGCAGACATTGGCGCCGGGGCCGGCGATGGCGCTGTGGCTGGATGGCGTCGGCAATCCGCACAACTTCGGCGCGATCCTGCGCTCGGCGGCGCATTTCGGCGTGGGCGCGATCCTGTTGCCGGAGCAGGCCGCACTGGCGCTGTCCGGTGCCGCCGCGCGCGTGGCCGAGGGCGGTGCCGAGGCGGTGCCGCTGGTACGGCTGCCGCCCACGGCGCAGGCCCAGGCGCAGTTGCGTGGCGCGGGCTTCGCCCTGGCGGCGACGCTGGTGGCTGGCGGCGACGATCTGTTCGCCACCGCCTTGCCGCAACGCCTGGTCTACGTGATGGGCGCCGAGAGCGACGGCATGGACCGCGACTTCGCGCAGGCCTGCGACCTGCGTCTGTCCATCCCGGGCAGCGGCGCGGTGGAAAGCCTCAACGTCGCCGCTGCCACGGCGGTGTTGCTGGGGACCTGGCGCAGCCGGCATCCGCACGACCACGTGACGCGCTGAGCACGGCGTCACGCCCTGAGCGCGCGCTGCATTTGGCTACGCGATAGTGTGCGCGGCGGCCGGTTTCGGGTTTGCGGGGCGCGCGTCGGCGGCGTAGCGTCGCGCAGGCGCATCCATGAGGCCGCGCCTCGTGCGATGCGCATCAGCACGACCGTGCAGTTCCCCCGAAAGGGTCATCGTCACTCCTGCGGAGATGTCGCTCATGAAACTGCTGTTCTCCATCAAGCACCTGCTGTCGTCGAAGAAGCCGCTGAAGTCGTACGCCTGGTACATCTGGTACTGAGCGCTGCGTGTCTTGCCGCACGGCGAGCCGTGCGGCCGGTGTCCGGCGGATGCGCTTCGCCGGGCGCCGATGCTTCGGGAGAGTCGGGATGTCCGCCATCATGGTCGACCGCGATGCGCGCGCCACCGTGTTCGCGCCGCGTCTGCAGGCATTGCTGCGCACGCATCTGGGGCAGGACGCGTTCCGCCTGGACGCGGACACCATCGGCGTCGCCGGCGCCGCGCTGAGCGACCGCCTGCTCGCGGCGCGGCCGGCCACCGAACACGAACGGCCGACCTTCAAGCCGCTGCACGGCCGTTCGATCGCGCGCAGCGAAGCGGCAAAGTTGATGCAAGCGATCGGCCGCGACGTGCGCGAGGCGCTGAAGCGTCCGGTGCCCGCGACGCTCGACCTGTCCGGCCCGTGGCCGCACGTCGGCCACGTCTATCTGCGCGATCTGCTGCTCGGCGGCGATCCATGGCGGCTGCGCCTGCTGATGGACCGCACGCTGGAACTGACCCCGCGGCTGACCTGGGCGGCGATCGCCGCCGGCGCGCTCGCACCGCTGGCCCCAGGCGACGATGCCTCGACCCTGGCGACCCTGTTGTCCGCGGCCGGCAGCTACCGCGAGCGCCGCGACGCCATGGGCCTGTACCGGCGCACCGCCGCGCCGGTGTGCTTCACCATTTCCACCCTGGTCGCCAACGCGCTGTGGCTGGGGTCGCCGTTCGACGCCAACGCGTCCAACCGCAACATCCTCTACGAAACCCTGCGCCTGCTGCCGCCGTCCTGGAACATCCTGCGCAATGCCTCGCCGGAATACGGCGCGCTGGACCCGCGCATCGGCGCTGCCGACGACGTGCTGGTGCTGCCCTTGCTCAGTCATCGCGATCCGGCATTGTGGGAGGAGCCGGACGCGTTCCGCCCCGAACGCTGGGATGGCCTGGACCCGGATGCGCTGCCGGGCTATCTGCCGTTCGGGCACGCGGCCGAGCGCTGCTGGGGACGACACATGGTCATGCCACTGGCGGAGCGGCTGCTGGATCTGCTGCGCGGTCAGGACTTGGTCGCGGACCCGCAGCAGCGGCGCGCCGCGGTGCCGTTGACCGGCCTGCTCGGCGTGGCCCAGGTCGACGTGGTCCGGCACGCGCGCGCGTGAGGCATTGCCTGTCGCGCCGTGACGACGATCAGCGCGGTGCGGGCGACGCGGTGGAGCCGCGCGTGACCAGGGTGTAGTCGAGTATCTGGTGGGTGCCGCGGCTGGCCAGGCCGTCGCGGCGCTGGCGGATCTCGCCGAGCAGCAGCGCCACCGCCGCCCCGCCCATCGCCGCGACCGGCTGGTGGATGGTGGTCAGCTCCGGCCAGATCGTGGTCGCCACCGGCGTGTCGTCAAACCCGGCGATCGACAGATCCTCGGGTACGCGCAGGCGCAGCCCGTGCGCGATCGCCAGCGCCGCCGCCGCCATGTCGTCGTTGCTGCACAGGATCGCGCTGGGGCGCGGGGTGACCTGCAGCAGCGCGGTGGCCGCGAGCAGGCCGGAGCGGTAGGTGAACATGCCTTCGGCCACGCGCTCGGGTGCCACCGTCAGCCCGGCCCGGGCCATGGTGTCGAAGAACGCGCGGCTGCGCAGCGCGCTGGGCGTGTGGCCGGGATCGCCGCTGACGAAGCCGATGTCGCGGTGGCCCAGGTCGAGCAGGTGCTGGGTGAGCGCGCACGCGGCCTGGTAGTCGTCGATGCGTACCGAGCTGACCCCGGGCATCGGTGCGCCGGTGGCCACCGCCACCAGCGGGATGCCGCGCGCGTCGAGTTCGGCGATGGTGTGCCGCGCATCGCACAGCGGCGGCGGCAGGATCAGGCCATCGGCACCGGCATCGAGCAGGCGTTCAGTGGCGGCGCGCTGGCTGTCGCTGTCGTCGCTCTTTTCCACCAGCACCTGGCAGCCTTCCAGGCTGCTCTGCTCGAGCACGCCGAGCATGAACTGGTTGAGGTAGGCCGCGCTGGGATTGCTGTACAGCACGCCGATGCGTGCCAGTCCTGCGGTGCGCAGCGAACGGCCGGCGAGGTTGGGGCGGTAGCCCAGCGCCTGGATCGACGCTTCGACGCGCTCGCGCATGGTCGCGCTCACGCGCGGGTGGCGGTTGATCACGCGCGAAGCGGTCATCGGCGACACGCCCGCATGGCGGGCCACATCCAGCAACGTCACCGCTGAGCCCGCGCGACGTTGCCGTATGCCCATCAAAGGTCCTGGCGCTGCTGCGAAGGGAACGCCCTCGCGCGCATCCTGCGCAGGGCCAACGCACTTTACTCCCTGGGCGGTTCCACTGTCTTGGCCTGGCTGCCGAAACCACCGTCGGCCTGCGCGGCCAGATACGCGAACACCGCGTATGCAGCGACGTTCTGCGCCAGCGCCTTCGGGTCGATCTTGTCCAGGGTGTCGTCGGCGGTGTGATGCAAATCGAAGTAATCGCTGCCGTCCTGCGCCAGCCAGGCCCAGGCGCCGCCCTTGGCCGCGAGCGGGCCGACATCCGGGCCGGGGCCACCGGCCTCCGGCGCATAGGCGATGCCGAGCGGCGCCAACGCCTCGGCGATCTGCCGGGTCGCTTCACGCGAGCCGGCGGCGTCGCCCGAGCCGGTATTGAAGGCGTAGATGCGACCGGCGCCGAAGTCGCTCTCGGCGGCGATCTGGTGCCGCGCCACGTCCTGCGCATGCGCCTGCGCGTAGGCCTTGCCGCCATACAGGCCCTGCTCCTCGTTGGCGAAGGCGATCACGCGGATGCTGCGCTTGGGCGCCTGCTTGAGTTGGCCGATCAGATGCCCGGCGGCCATGCTGATGGCCACGCCGGCACCATCGTCGATCGCGCCGGTGCCCAGGTCCCACGAATCCAGGTGCCCGCCGATCAGCACGACCTCGTCGGGCAGCGTGCGCCCGGTGATCTGCCCGATCACGTTGTAGGAGGTGGCGGTGCCATCCCAGCCGCAGTCCAGCGCCAGGCGCAGGCGCACCGGGCCGCGCGCGAGCAGGCGCGCAAGCTGGTTGGCGTCGGGCACAGAGAGCGCTGCCGCCGGCACCGGCGTCAGCCCCTCGTCGAAGCGGGTGATGCCGGTATGCGGCACGCGGTGCGAATCGGTGCCGGCCGAGCGCATCACGAAGCCGATGGCGCCCTTGCGGATGGCTTCCGACGGCCCCTTGCTGCGCACCGCGCCGCCGTTGCCGTAGTCCTTGCCGTCGCGGGTGCGCAGCATCTGGTAATCGACGAAGGCGATCTTGCCGCGCAGTGCGTCGGCCGGCGCCGCCTGCAATGCGGCCAGGTCGACGAAACGCACCACCTCGGCCTCGACCGTGCCGCCCGGGCTGCCGCCCAGCGCGGTGACGGTCAGCGGTTGCGCGTGCGCGCCGAGCACCTGCGCGTGTTCGCTGCGGCGTTCCCATTTCGGGAATGTCACCGGCTCGGTCCAGACCTTGTCGAAGCCCAGCGCCTTGAACTTGGCGGTGGCCCAGGCCACCGCGCGCGCATCGGCTTCGCTGCCGGCCATGCGCGGGCCGATTTCGGTGGTCAGCGATTCCACGACCTTCCAGCCGGTGTTGTCGGCCAGTGCCTGCTCGCGCAAGGTCGCCGCGTCGCGCAGCGCCGCCTCCGGAATACGCGTGGCGTCGGCGGCCATGGCGGCAGTGGAGGACAGGCCGAGGACGGCAGCGATGACGAGGGCGAGACGACGCATGACGGATTCCGCGAACACAGGAACGGCCAGCTTAGCAGTGCCTCACCACGATGCACCGCGCGGCCTGCAGGGTGCAGGCCGCGCGACGCTGCGCTTATTCGGGACGCGCGTCGTGCTTGAGCGAATCGCGGATCTCGCGCAGCAGCAGCACTTCCTCGGTCGGGGCCTTGGGCGCCGGCGGTTCCTTGCGTGCGATGCGGTTGATCGCCTTGACCAGCATGAAGATGGCGAAGGCCACGATCACGAACTGGATGATGGTGTTGAGGAAGTCGCCGATGCCGATCACCACGGCCGGTACCGGCTTGCCCGCCGCGTCCACCGTGGCCGCCTTCAGCGTCCATGCCCAGCGCGAGAAGTCCACGCCGCCCGCGAGCATTCCGATCGGCGGCATGATGATCTTCTCCACCAGCGCGGTGACGATCTTGCCGAACGCGGCGCCGAGCACCACGCCAACCGCCAGGTCCAGCACGTTGCCGCGCATGGCGAATTCCTTGAATTCGCGGATCATGCTCATCGGAACTCCTCTTCTTGTCAGTGCGGTCCTGTCGCCGCGGCGCTAGCCTAGCGCAGTCGCCGTGGTGGTCGGATCACAGCCGTGCGCATGCCGCGCGACAGGCGCGCCCGCTCAGCCGACGATGCGGCCGTGACGCTCGGCCACGTTCTCCAGGCGCGCGCTGAAGCGGTCGCCCGGGCGCAGCGCGGCCACGCCGGCCGGCGTGCCCATGAACACCAGGTCGCCGGCGCGCAGCGCGAACAGCTTGGACAATTCGTGCAGGATCTCCGGCACGTTCCAGATCATCTGCTCCAGCAGCGACTGCTGGCGCACCTCGCCGTTGACTTCCAGCGACAGGTTCAACGCCTCCAGTGCACCGACCTCGCCAGCCGGGACCAGCTCGCTGATCGGCGCCGAGGCATCGAAGCCCTTGGCGATGTCCCACGGCAGGCCCTTGGCCTTGGCCGCGGCCTGCAGGTCGCGACGGGTCAGGTCCAGGCCCACGCCATAGGCCAAGACCAGTGCCTCGGCGCCTTCCACCGGCAGCACGCCTGCGGGCGCGTCCTGGCCCAGCGCCACCACCAGTTCCACCTCGTGGTGCAGGTCCTGGGTCGCGGACGGGTAGGGAATGGCTTCGTCGCCGATCACCAGCGCATCGGCCGGTTTCATGAAGAAGGTCGGCTGGCCACGCTCGGCTTTCGAGGCGGGCGCACTGGCGCCCATCTCGCGCGCGTGGTCGGCAAAGTTGCGGCCCACGCAGTAGATGCGATGCACCGGGAACAGGCCCTGGCCGCGCACGGGAACGCGCGGAGCCTCGGCAGCGGCGAACAGGTCTTTCATGGGCGTGCATCCAACGAGAGGGGATGCCGCAGTTTAACGCGTCGGGTTCAACCCAATTCCAACAGGGATGCGGATGCCGCTTTCGCGAATCCCCAATCCCGACTCCCCAATCCCCGCCTTACAGCGGCAAGGCCGGCTTGCGCACCACCCGGTACTCGCCATCGACGACATGGCGGCGTGCGGTGGCCGGGCGCTTGCCGCGCTGGCTCAGCAGTTTCATGGCGATGCCGCCCAGGATCATCGCCGCGCCCACGAACACGCTGACGAACACCAGCCCGGCCAGGATCGCCAGGCCGAGCAGGCCCACTGCCAGCTTGACCAGCGGATGGCGCGGCTTGCGCGGCGCGAAGACATGCCGGAATTGGTCGAAATTGAAGACGGAAGCACGCATGGCAGAACTCTGTTTCAGTTTGAACCGAAGGGGTGCAGTATCGACGCTGTTTTATGTGACGGAGTGAAAACTTCGTTAAGCGAAAAATTAACACTTTGCGTTCAACCGCTTGCATGTCCTCGCGGAGTGAAGCATCACGCAGGGGCGGGCAAGGCAGGTCCGTGCCAGAATTGCGGCCCCATCGCTGCCTGTTCGTCCGTCATGACCGAGTCTTCCGCCGTGCTGGCGTCGCTGCACGACCTCGTCCCCGGCGAACTGGCCGAGGCCGAGGCGCTGCTCGGCGGCGAGTCCGAGTCGCTGCTGCTGTACCGCGAGGGCGACAGCGTGCGTGCGTGGTTGAACGTGTGCCCGCACGCCGGCCGCCGCCTGGACTGGGCGCCCGGACAGTTCCTGAAGAGCCGCGAGGGCCATGTGGTGTGCGCCGCGCATGGTGCCGCGTTCGAGCTGCGGGACGGCCTGTGCGTGTCCGGCCCGTGCCGCGGCCAGAGCCTGCATGCGGTGCCGGTGGACGTGCGGGCAGGGCAGGTGGTGCTGGTCTAGCGCGCAGCAAGCGCGCTTGCGGCGCGGCGCGCTACAGCGCGTGCCACCAGCCCATCGACATCAGGTTGACCATCAGCACCACCACCAGGGTATAGACCAGCGACAGCGGGCCGCCGACGCGCCACAGTTCGCGCGGCTGGTAGTTGGCCGGGCCGGTGATCATCGAGATCACCGGATTGGACGCGGTCATCAGATTGTTGGACGCCGACAGCGCCACGATCAGCGCGAACGCGGTGGGGTTGCCGCCGGCCGCCAGCGCCAGGTTGACCGCGATCGGCACCATCACAATGGTCGCGCCCACATGGCTGATCACCAGCGAGAACGCGGTGGTCAGCAGGCCCAGGGCGATCTCCAGCGCCCACACCGGAATGCCCTCGGGCAAGCGCGCGATGGTGTGGCCGGCGACCCAGGCCGCCGCGCCGCTGCTGTCCATCGCCCAGCCCAGCGGGATCAGCCCGGCCATCAGGAACACGGTCTTCCAGTTGATCGAGGCGTAAGCCTCGTCCATGCGCAGCACGCCGGTCAGCAGCATGCCGGCCACGCCGGTCATCAGGGTCAGCGCCACCGGCAGCTTGGAGGTGAGCGCGATCAGGATGGTCAGGGCGAAGATCGTCATCGCGATCTTGAACTTGTGCGGACGGTGCTCGCCCTTGGGGTAGTCGGTGACCACCACGAAGTCGCGGCTTTCCGAGGCCTGTGCCAGGTCCTGCCAGATGCTGTGGAACACCAGCATGTCGCCGGCGCGCAGCGGCACCTTGCGCACGTCCTCGCGGATCACCTGCTTGTCGCGGTTGATCGCCAGCAGGCTGATCCCGGCCTGCTTGCGCAGGCGCAGTTCGGCCGCGCTCTTGCCGATGAAGCGCGAGGTCGGCGGGATCACCGCCTCGGAGATGCCGGCGCGGCTGGGGTTGAACAGGTCGCCGAGGTTGCGCAGGCGCGAGGACAGGCGCAGGAACTGGTTCTGCGCGAAATCGGCCACCTGCTGGCGCGCGCCCATCACCCCGAGCACGCTGCCGACCCAGATGCGCATGTCCGCCGGCGGCGCCAGGCGGGTGTCGTTGCCGGTCTTCAGGGCCAGCAACAGCGGTGCGTTGTGCACGGTCTCGGCCTCGCCCAGGGTCATGCCGACCAGCGGGCTGTCGGCGCTGACGATCAGTTCGAACACATCGCCCTCGATGCCGTAAGTGCGGGCGAAATAGCTCTCGGTGCGCGCCGGGGTGACGCCGTCGTTGATCAGCCGCTCTTCTTCGGCCAATGCCTTGTCGCCGCGCACGCGGAAGTAGATCAGCGAGGCCAGCAGCAGCGCCATGCCGATCGGCAGCGGCGCGAACATGCGCAGCGGCTCGATGGTGGCCATGCCCGAGGGCAGGTTGTTGTTGGCCGACTGCAGCAGGTCGTTGAGCAGGATCAGCGGCGAGTTGCCGACCATGGTCAGCGCGCCGCCCATCACGATGGCCGCGGCGATCGGCAGCAGCAGCCGCTGCAGGGTCAGGCCGGTGCGTCCGACCAGGCGCGAGGCCACCGGCAGGTACAGCGCCATCACCGAGGGGTTCTGCATGAACGAGGAATTGAGCCCGGCGATGGCGGTGGTCAGCAGCATCAGCCGTTCCTCGACCCCGCGCGCGCGACGCAGCAGCCACGACGCCAGCCGGTTCAGCGCGCCGGTGCGCTCCAGCCCGGCGCCGAGGATGGTGGTGGCGATGATGCTCATCACCGCATTACCGGAGAAACCGCTGAACAGCTCCTCCGGCGCGATCAACCCGGTCACCCCGAGCACCACCAGCACCACCAGCGCCACCACGTCGGCGCGGATCCGCTCGAACACGAACATCGCCATGGTGAAGCCGACCAGCCCGAGCACGAGCTTCATATCGGTGGTCAGCGTCAGCGCGGTGTCCATTGGGGGCCGGGATTGGGGATTGGGGATTCGGGATTAGCTGACAGCGCGAATCGGGACCGGCCGCGCTAATGGCGTGCCGCGGAGGCATTGTGTCCGGAAGGTGGCGGATTCGCTCCTCATCCCTAATCCCGACTCCCCAATCCCGGCTTGTCGTACAGCAAATCCCACACCCCATGGCCCAGATTCTGGCCGCGGGTCTCGAAGTGGGTCTGCGGGCGCCAGTCCGGGCGCGGTACGTGGCCGCGCGGGCCGGCGCGGTTGACCAGGCCGGGGGTGGCGTCGAGCACGTCCCACATCTGCTCGGCGTAGTCGGCCCAGTCGGTGGCGCAGTGCAGGCGGCCGCCGTCGCGCAGCTTGCGCACCAGCAGCGCGGCGAACGCCGGCTGCAGCAGGCGCCGCTTGTTGTGGCGCTTCTTGTGCCAGGGATCGGGGAAGTAGATGCGCACCTCGTCCAGGCTGCCGTCGGCGATCTCGTGCTGCAGCACCTCCACCGCATCGTGGTGGTACAGGCGCACGTGGTCGGCACCGTCCTCGGCCAGCGCGTTGAGCAGGCGGCCCACGCCGGGCGCGTGCACCTCGATGCCGATGTAGTCGCGGCTCGGATCGTGCTGCGCGGCATGGCGCAAGGCCGCGCCGTTGCCGAAGCCGATCTCCAGCACCTTGGGCGCGTTGCGGCCGAAGGTGGCGTCCAGATCGCGCGGCTGGCCGCTGTAGTCCAGGCCGAAGCGCGGCCACAGCGCATCGAACGCGCGCTGCTGGGCCGGGGTGAAGCGGCCCTGGCGCAGCACGAAGCTGCGCACCTGGCGGCGCCTTTCCTCGACGGTGAAGGGTTTCGGCGGGGTCTTGGCGCCGGCGCTGGAGAACGGATCGGTCATGCCTGCGGCCTCACCCGATCAATCCGTCGACCGGCGAGGAGGCGCTGGCGTAGCGCTTGCGCGGGATGCGCCCGGCCAGGAACGCCTCGCGGCCGGCTTCCACCGCCTTGCGCATGGCGCTGGCCATCAGCACCGGATTGCGCGCGCCGGCGATGGCGGTGTTCATCAGCACGCCGTCGCAGCCCAGTTCCATCGCGATCGCCGCGTCCGAGGCGGTGCCGACGCCGGCGTCGACGATGATCGGCACTTTGGCGTTGTCGATGATCTCCAGCAAGTTGTAGCGGTTCTGGATGCCCAGCCCGGAGCCGATCGGCGCGGCCAGCGGCATCACCGCCACGCAGCCGATCTCTTCCAGGCGCTTGGCCAGGATCGGGTCGTCGCTGGTATAGACCATCACCTCGAAACCATCGGCGACCAGGATTTCGGCGGCCTTGAGGGTCTGCACCACGTCCGGGAACAGGGTGCGCTGGTCGCCCAGCACTTCCAGCTTGGTCAGGTTGTGGCCGTCGAGCAGTTCGCGCGCCAGCCGGCAGGTGCGCACCGCATCCTCGGCGGTGTAGCAGCCGGCGGTGTTGGGCAGGATGGTGTACTGTTCAGGCGGCAGCACGTCGAGCAGGTTGGGCTCGCCCGGGTTCTGGCCGATGTTGCTGCGGCGGATCGCCACGGTGACGATCTGCGCGGCGGCGGCCTCGGTGGCCAGGCGGGTCTGTTCGAGATCGGCGAACTTGCCGGTGCCGGTGAGCAGGCGCGAACGGTAGGGTTTGCCGGCGATCACCAGCGCATCGTGGGGGGCGGGAGCGTTCATCGGCGGATTATCGCCCATCGCACCGGCCCTGCCGAGTCCGCACCGGGACGCGCGGCGGCGCGATTCAGCCGCCGCCCAGCGCGTGCACGATCTCGACCCGGTCGCCGGCGTGCAGTTCGTGCGCGGCGTGCGCGCCGCGCGGCACGATCTCGCCGTTGACCTCGACCGCCACCCGCCGCTGCCCCAGTCCTTCGGCCTGCAGCAGCGCGGCCACGGTGGTGGCCGGCGCCAGCGTGCATTGTCTGCCGTTCAATTCGATGTTCATGCCATCATTGTGCAATGCGCGCCCTGGGCGCGCGAGTCGCGATCTTGCGGCAGTGCAACGTGAGCGTGTCCGGCAGAGGTGAAATCATGTCGGCCATGCGGCAACGTATGGCGCGGCCGCTCCCCCGTTTCGTTGCATTTCTCGTGTTCCATTTCTGCCCGGGAGGGCTTCCATGACTTCGTCCATCCGTCCGCTCCGTTCGCTGCTCGCCGCCGCGATCGTGCTCGCCGCCGCGCCTGCGTTCGCGCAGTCCACCTACAGCCGCACCGTGTTCTTCGGCGACAGCCTGACCGACGCCGGCTACTACCGGCCGCTGCTGCCGGCCTCGGTACGTGCGGTGACCGGCCAGTTCACCACCAACCCGGACTTCGTCTGGGCGCAGTACGTGGCCGAGTACTACGGCACCAACGCCGCCGCCAACGGCAACGGCCAGATCGGCGACGACTATGCCGCCGGCAACGCCCGCGTCGGCGTGGCCAACCCGAGCGCCCTCGGCGTGGCGCCGTCGCTGGCCACCCAGGCCAGCAACTACCTGGCCGCCAACGGCGGCAAGGCCGACCCGAATGCGCTGTACTCGGTGTGGGGCGGCGCCAACGACCTGTTCGCCATCGCCGGCGGCGCGCCGGTGCAGACCACCATCGGCAATGCGGTGGCCGCAGAAGTGGGCATCGTCGCCAGCCTGCAGAACGCCGGCGCGCGCTATGTCATGGTCAACAACCTGCCCGACGTCGGCATCACCCCGCGCTTCCGCGCCGGCGGCGCCGTGGCGATGGCGCAGGGCACCGCGCTGGCCACCGCCTACAACAACGCGCTGTTCTCCGGCCTCAAGAGCGCCGGGCTGCGGGTGATCCCGGTCGATACCTTCCACCTGCTGCAGGAAGTGGTGGCCAACCCGGGCACCTACGGCTTCACCAACGTCACCGGCACCGCCTGCCAGCCGCAGGTCACCGCGCAGTCGCTGACCTGCAACCCGACCAGCTACGTCAGCGCCGATGCCGCCGATACCTATGTGTTTGCCGATGGCGTGCACCCGACCGGCCGCACCCATGAACTGCTGGCGCAGTACGCGCTGTCGATCCTGGAAGGCCCGCGCACCCAGCAGATCCTGACGCACTCGGCGCAGATGGTCGGCCGCTCGCGCGCCGATCAGGTCGCCTGGCACGTCGATGGCCGCCCGGAATCGGACGGCGTGCGCTGGTGGGGCAACCTGCGCGGCGACATGCAGCGCTACCAGCACGGCGACCTGTACGACGGCATGGCCCCGGCCGGCCTGTTCGGCGTGGACTGGTCGCGCGGCGAGTGGGTGTTCGGCGGCTTCGGCGGCTTCGGTCGCACCGATGCCGACTTCGGCAACCGCGGCGGCGACTACACCCAGGACGACAGCACCCTCGGCGGCTTCGCCGGCTGGTACGGCGAGCACGCCTGGGTCAACGCCCAGGTCAGCTACACCTGGCTGAGCTACGACGTCACCCGCAAGGTCAACCTCGGCCCGGCCACCATCGAGCACAAGGGCTCGCCGGACGGCAGCAACCTGACCGCGGCGCTGCAGGGCGGCTACGAGTTCGGCGAAGGCAGCTTCAAGCACGGCCCGGTGGCCGCGGCGATCTGGCAGAAGGTCAAGCTCGACGGCTACACCGAGAGCAACCCGAACTCCAGCGCGCTGGGCTACAGCGACCGCGACGTCGAGTCGATGGTCGGCCGCATCGGCTGGAAGGCCAGCCTCGATGCCGGCATGGTGAAGCCGTACCTGCAGGCCACCTACGACCACGAGTTCAAGAAGAACCAGGAAGCCACCGCGTGGCTGCAGACCATGTCCGACCTGGGCGAGTACGCGGTGCCGGGCATCGACTTCGACCGCAACTACGCGTCGGTGGTGCTGGGCGCGCGGACCAAGCTGTGGGGCTTCGAGAGCAACGTCGGCATCGCCACCACCACGGGCCAGTCGCGCGCGCACGACACCTCGCTGTTCGTGAACTTCGGCGGCAGCTTCTAAGCACCGCCCGGGTTTGCCCGCCTTGCCCGGCTGCGTGCCGGGCAGGGTAGGGCGAGGGATGTACAAAGGCAGCAGTGCCTGTTGTGGGAGGGGCTTCAGCCCCGACGCCTCGGAGTTCGAGCCGTCGGGACTGAAGCCCTTCTGCATTTCCACGGCACCTGCCGGGCCGTGTCGCTTTCGTCCGCGCACTGCAGCCCGCATCGCGCCGATTTCTTGCGCAACCCCCGGCCCAGCGCATAGACTGCACCGGCAACGCGGGCGTAGCTCAATGGTAGAGCTGTAGCTTCCCAAGCTACTGACGTGGGTTCGATTCCCATCGCCCGCTCCAGTCTCGCGAATGCTAGCGCTAAGTTGTTGACCGCGCTGACTATTCCGTCCGGCTGAAGACCGCCTCGAACGACCTCCCAAGGTATCGTTTGAGGTATCGTTTTTCCCAAAGCCCCTCTTGCTGCATCGGTCATCAGGCCTCTACGTGCGCTTCTTGGTTCCTGCTGATTTGCAGGGGTAAGTCGGCTCGCGTTTTCTTGTTCGTCCTCTCTATCTTTGCCCCGGCGACGCTGCGCGTCTGGTGTCTGCCTACATGGGAGTGGCACTATCGAACGCGTTCCAAGCATTGAGGCAGGGAAAGTCAGTGGATCTGGACGAAGTGCTGCGCCGAATTCGAGAGCAAGGACTGCGCGAACTCACATTGACCGATGTGACGCTGCCTAATGGCACGCATCGTTAAGGCCCAGATCGATACGCCTGAGGACGCAGCGTTAGTTGCTGCGTTGAATCTAGCCCCAATCGACGAGATTTTCGTCGATCGGGGGTTTTCATGCATTCAAGGCGAGATGTCTCTTGCGATGGCTGTTTTTGGGCCTGATAGCTACCATAAATTTATTGAAAATCAGTCTTCCCCGGAAACTGGGAGAATGAGCTCGGCGTTCGACTTGGGGAAGGGAAAGCCACTTCTCGGGATGAGGTGGGCAAAACCATTTCCCTTATTTTGGATGATCCTACTCTCGACTTCTTGCGAAAGTGGAATTGCTCGTCCGGTTCTTTCCTGAACAATTCAGTCAGATCCTCTTCGCGCATCTGCCGGCCTATCAAGAAAGCGTCGACCAAGAGGTTGAGAATCTCTGTGTCGTCACGCGTGGAGCCCCTATCGATTTGAAAGGAAGGGAATCGGTTGTTGCGCGAAAGCAGATATTCAATGAGGTGGCGAGGGACGCCTTTGCTAAAATTGGGCTATCTGTTGCCGGCGAAAAGGATGGTTTACTTCTTCTCTGGCGTCGGAAGCGACGGTGCCAAAATCTCGGCGCAAATTGAGCCTTCATCCCTCACCAGGGTATATTCGACCCACACGTGGCCGACTATTCGATATTGGCCTTTGATGCCGTTTAGCTTCGTCGTCAAGAAGAGATCTAAAGGCGAGAAGAATGCGGCATTCATGATGCCACCTGAGGTCCAGTCACTAGCAGCGCTGCGTCTAGGAAGATATGAAGACAGTCACTCGCTAGAAGTTGCTGTGCGCGCCTTGGCGTTGTGGATCGAACTGGGATTTTTTGGTGGCCCGCCCAAGAAGGATTGAAGTTTCCCAAGTGTCCTGGCTGATCTACTCGATAGGCAGTAGACGAAAAGCCCCGAGTTGATTGTGCTTTTATGGACGCCTAGATGATCTTGTCGTGCTGGTTCCGTTGGTCATCCGGTCGATCTAAGATGCATCTGGTTGGCACATCAAAGGCGCGCCTTCTGTGTATAAGCAGGTCAAGTTCACTCGGGAAGAACTCTACGAGATGGTTTGGGCACGCCCTGTGCTCGTCCTTGCCAAGGAAATCGGCGTATCCGATGTCGCTTTCTCGAAGGCATGTCGAAAAGCGGAGATTCCACTTCCGAACAGAGGGCACTGGGCAATCGTCCGGACTGGGCGGACCGTCAAGCAGCCCCCTCTTCCGGATGCCAAGGAAGGGCAGCCAAGTGTCGTGCTCTTTACCGTGTCCGAGAACGCTCCTTCCAAGCCACCTCGACCCGAGGTGCCGCTTGGGCCACCTGTTGCGGTTCCCCAAGAACTCATCAAGCCCCACCGCTTGATCGCTGAGGTCAAAGCGGCAGCAAAGGCTGCCCGAGAGGACAAGGGCGTCTTGCAGTTGAGCTATAACAAGGTGCTTCGGCTCAGAACCTCGACGGCTCAGCTACCCAGAGCCTTGATCCTATTGGACGTCCTGATCAAGCAGTTCGAGGCCAAGGGCTGCAAAGTCCGCCTCAACGAGGAGCGGGCTTCAACAGAATTGGTGTTGAAAGAAGGAACTGTATCTTTCCGGTTGAGCGAAAGGACCAAGCAAACGCTACCGCCACCACCACCGCCTCGCCCACCCGGACGAAGAGGAGAGTCTTACTACGAGCCGTGGAGGCCAGCTTACATCTTGGTGGGAACGGGCGAATTTGCCTTGGAGTTTGACCAATGGCTTGGCAACAGTCGCCACATTTGGAAGGATCGGGCAGGAAACCCCTTGGAGGCTCAGCTCCATGAGGTGATCGCAGAAGTCCCTGTGTGGGAAGACGCATTGCGCACGCGTCGCTTGGAGAACGAGAAGCGAACTGCCGATGCGAGAGAACAAGAAGCTAGGCGCATAGAAGCGGAGCGGGCAAGGGCTGTCTTGCGCACACAACGAGCCCGCCTGGTGCAGAACATGCTTGCTTGGGAGCGCGCTCAGCGAATTCGCCACTTCATCTTGGCAGTTCAACAAAGCGCAGATCCGACACCGGAAGCGCAGGTGTGGCTAGCCTGGGCCAACGAACAAGTGAAATGCCTCGATCCGATCACCTCATCTCTTTCGCACGTAATCAACTTGGACGTAAAGCTCGATCCCTACTTCAGTGGCTACTCGCATTGGAACAAGCCTGAGAAGGATTGGTGGGATTGATCTTTGAGCGGACTGCCGGCGCAGCAAGCGCGAGCAGGCGGGAGGTAGAGCACCGATCGTTGCGGCACCCAGGTCCGGTGGGTGCCGCATCAAGGGCAACATCTCGCGTCAGGGCAATAAGATCTACCACGTGCCTGGCCCCCGTGAAGCCTTGCGGGCAGGGTGGCGGCCGGCACTGCGCTGACATGCGTTCTCTATGCCCAAGTGGACGGTAGGGAGGCGGCCCAGCAGCCAGCGGAGCAGAACCTGGTACAGGCGGAGGTCATCAAGCAAGTCGAAGTGCGTCAGCACCAGGTGGAGATGACCCAGAAGTAAGCGCAAGAGCAGGCAGCGCCGACTCGGGGGATGGGAAGCAAGAAAGGATAGAGGTCCTGTCTGCTTCCACGCAGAGGGTGCTCGGTTCCTTAGGCGCTCCTGGCCCCGGCTTTCATGGAGTTACCCGTCGAATCTCCCAATCGCCACGCGACATTGTTCGAACTTGATGAAGGTCAATGTCATAAATGGCGATCAGTTCAGAGCTACTGGCGATGATGTGGCCTCGGATCTTACGCTCGCCCTTTTCCCAGAGTTCCGTATCGCCGCGCGACACCGGGCCGAGTAAGCGACGCCGCTCAGCGCTTGCTTCATTTTTTCCAGCATGTTCGCCAACAAATCCTGGTAAGACTGATACGAACAAGCCGACGAAAAAAAGTGTCGCTGCAAGATAAATGCCAGAGGCGGCGATACCCGCTGATGACAGGACAAGCATGATTGAAGGGTGACGCCGGCCAAATTCTTTGATGCGAACTCCTTTGTAGGGTCGGGCAGGGAAGCGGTAGACCCAAACTGCCAACCACAAGAAGAAAAAAGCGAGCAACACTGCAAGCCAAGGCACGGAGTGGATGACTCCAATGCCTTCCAACACAATGGCATAGTAGCCTCGGATGACTTTCCAGTCGGTGGATTGAGGAAAGAGATCTGCCTGGACACCCCACGCATTGAGATAGCTGGTGTAGGCAACATGCCCACACCCGTGAAGCACGATCCCAGCCAGCGTTGTCATCGCAGCGATACTGCCGATCAACGTGGTGATGGACCAAGATCGCTTCGAGGACGCCTTGTTCGCGTCCTCTGGTGAAGGGCTGGAACGCTTCGATCGGACAATTTCGATATGGCGCATGGCTGTCGTGTTTGATGAGCTACTCAGCTACTTTGATCGTTCCTCAAGAACCCGATGTGATGCACGGAGTTGATGTCAGCCATGAAACGCCCTGAGCCTGACTCTCGGGCGTAATCGAAAAGGAGAAGATAGTGGCCAACCATCTCGTCAATGCTCGATAGGCCATAGCGAGCGAGGATCGAAGGGATGTGATCACGCAGAAGCGCGATACGGAAACTCTCACGTGTGGTGCCAAAGTTGCAGTAATAAGTGTCATGCGCTGTCCACAATTTCCACGGACGGACGATGCCCCAGAACCCCAACCATCGGCCCGTGTGATGCGCCATGATCGCTGATTCAAAACGCACGAATGCATCATGGACAGCCACCTCAGGCCGGTCGTTGCCTGGCATGCGAATCGTCATCGAACTTGTCTTAAAGCTCGGCCACTCGACCAGCTGTTCAAGCAGCTTTTGAGGCCCACGCGAGACGGTATTTGAACGCCTTGTGCCATCGCCGCTGCTCCGCGAGCGACTTTCTTCCCCAGGCCCTTCCTGATCCTCTGAGGTGATGTCATCGCTCTCTGCCGTCAAAGACGGGATCAACACGATAAGCTTGGTGTTGCGCTGCTCCCAATGAGCCACCGTTCGATCGCTGTCGTCGTCTTCCCAGGGGTCGCCATAGCTTCGAGTGATGTCACACTCATCTGCGTGGGGAAGAGCGTAGAAGTGTGCGACTTTGCTGCGCCGGCCAGGACTCGGCCTGGATGCGGATCTGAAATGAGCCGTGGCCTCGCAATAGGGGCAGCGCAAATGGAGCTTCAAGGCGCGCCGGGAGGACGGATCTAGATCCGCGACTTCCTGTGCTGTGTATTCTTGATTGCTTCGAAGATCCCTTGCTTTGTCCATCAGGCTCCCCTTGTCCTAACTTGCATGCTTTCAAGTGCCGTGCAGCTAGTCAAGCCGATCCGCAGTGGCGAATATTGCGATACGATCAAGGGGATGGCATCGGGGGCGAAGCGCTCTCTAGATCATATGTAGAACCCAAACAGCAGAGGTCGTGATGAGTAAGCTGAAGGTGCACTCCGTGGCGAATAAGGGTGACTTGGCGAGCGAATGCGTATGGATCCAGGTATTGGAGGATATTCAAAGCCTCAGTCATTATCTTCTCTGTGATACCACCTACACTGATGAAAATCATGTATCTAATGAACTTCGGCACCTATACTGGTTCAATAATCTTGCTGTCAAGAAGGGTGACTGGATTCAGCTCATGACCAAAGATGGGAGAAATGCCTCTATGGTCAATAAGTATCAAACAACAACTCATGTTTTCTTCTGGAAGCTGGGTGTGGCGGTATGGAATAAGGCTGGTGATGCGGCGTTAATTTTCGATGTTGTCGATTGGAAAACCACACGGGTCTGATGGATAGCAAAGAGTGGAGATGACCAGTGCATCAGGGCCTGATGGTTTGCTTCGGCAGCTTATTGATGAGCTGGATTACACGCATCGGCCTGAGGTGCTTTCAAGTCACGAATTTTGGAAAAATTTCGGTCTTTCTAACTTTTCCACCGCGAAGTCGGGTGAGCAGCGACACTTCACGCAGCAGGCGGCCTTGCTGATGCATCGCCTAACGGCTCAGCTGCATGTGGAGCCTGGTCCCCTTGGACACCAGATTGATGAGAATAGTCTGGGGCTGATGCTTCGCCAAGCAGTCACCGAACTCCACGCAACGCAGGCCTTTGTCACCGATAAACCACTTCTCTTGCTGCGCGAAGAGCTTCTACGGCAGCTCAATGATCGCACTCAATCTAAGCGCCACTACCTTCCTGCCTGGACACTGGGTGTTGAGTCACTTGGAGAGTGGTCCATCGGACCGGTCTCTTTTATGACTTGGGATCGATGGCTTGAAGGCGTTGAATTCGCAGACTGGGCTAAGGAGCACTTCCCCGGCAACGCGGTGGATAACGCGCAGTGGAAGAGTCTTGTTCGCGCGGTGCTTGACGGAAAAGCCGATGAGCCTAAGGAGGGATTGGCCCGAATGGTCCTTCCCGTTATTCGCTCCTCACCCGCCGTGCTAGCAGTCACGATTAGTGGCTTGGACACAGAATTTTCGCGCCAGCGCGCAGAGATCGCCTGCAAAACGGCGCTGGATGCGTCTTCTTTGCTGATCGGGCAACAAGGTGCGTTCTACCAACAAGCGCTTCAATCCGAACGGCTACCACCAACAGAAATTCAAGACATCATTGAAACCGATGGCTTCCTTTGGTCGCCCCGTCGCATAGCCAGCCAGCGCTTGACTAAGCTCCCTCCTGAGGAAATTAAATCTCACTTTGAGCGGGTAAAAGGGGAGTTGGATGCAATCTCTATGGTTCTGGACTGTCTAGTTGACCCCAGCAAACATCCTCATCCACAGTTGGCCAGTCGTTGGGCGACAGCCTTGGACTGGTATGCAGAAGCGCAGCGGGAGCTAAGCGACGCTATTGCGGTTGCCAAGCTTGGAACATCGCTAGATGTGCTAGCTTGTGGCGGAAAGTTCGGTGGCATCTTAGGTGTCGTTATACATATGACCAGGCGTCAAGAACACGCCTTGGTGACGAAGGGGGCTGTTCAACTTACCCTCAGAGCTTTGGTTAAGCGTATTTATGACGAGTGTCGATCGAAAATCCTGCACGGCAATCACCACGATCGCATGATGGAGTTCCAGCGCGACCGCCACCTTGCCACGCAACTAGCCGCGGAGGTGCTTAGGGAAGCGTTGATCAGACTTCATTACTATCAGGGCAGTGATGCTGACCCCAAAGCATTTAGGGATATGCCTCCCTTGGAAAATTAGTAACTGTGGCCCTAGCAATCAGCTGTGAAAAATCTGAGTTGTAATAGTAGAGCGTGATAAAGGGGTCTGGTTCTTTAGCCCCGAGGAGGCCATGCGGGCGGGGAGGGTGGCAGCTGGCAAAGCGCTGACGACTTGTGCGTCCAGTTAATAGGAGACGACTAGGCTGATTTGGAGGCGATCCTGACTCATTGAATACAGTGCAAAGCGGATTGCAAGGGCTTTGCTGTCAGGCCTAACGGAATTTCGCGTCCAGGTATTGGAATATGGTTCGAGCAGCATTGATCGTTAGCGTCGCCTCGTCCTTGTCTAGAAGCTCTTCGTTGGCGTGCGCCAAGCTCCCGTGATTGCGCGCAGGATTGAGACAATCCATGACATTGCTCAACGAGGACAGCATTTTACTCATGGCCTCGGATTGGCTCCCCATATCACGCAACCCCGGATGGCCCGATCGGAGTTGCTTGAACAAGTGGGTAATCGTCGCGTTTGGTGGGGCTTCGATCCCATGAGCCTGGCAAACCGCTTTCAAGTAAGCATGAATTGCGGTATGGATCCGATCTACTGCATGAGTTGGTCCTGCGCCTTGGATGAGTCGATCGGTATCGGCTAACGCGCGCTTCAAGACTTCGCTGGTGATCGCTGGGTTACTCGCTTGGACCGAAAGCGCGTCAGCACAGCGCTTGGTAAGTTCCATGAGTTGCCGGTATGCCTGTTGCGTCCGGAAGTGTTCGCTTCCAAGTGGATATTTCCGGGCGATACCGCGCAAGATGGCGCCTTGTTGATGTGCTTCAACGCCCGCCAGTATGGCAGTGAAGCGCTCACGGGTTGTGCTGCCGGTAAAAGCATCGGGATCCAAGTCGAGGTCACAAAAGCCGGGGTAAAACTCGCGGTGAGTCTTATAGGAAAAGTCGCCTAAGTAACCGCCCTCCACGCCGATGTATTGGTAGACAATCCAATGAATTTCACTGCTTCTCAACTCGCCCACAGCGACTCCTGGCTGGCTGGAACACGCGTCACTTTCGGCGCATTATAGACAGACGCTTTGGGACAGCGGAGGGCGGCCTTGCACGCCCGGCCATGTCCCGTCACAGGGGACGAGTCGATGGATCAGACGGCAGTAGCACAGGCAGATGAGCAGTCTTCACTTCGGGGAACCGGCGGCCTTAAAGACAAGATTGAAAAGGCCCGCTTGGAGCTTTTGGACCTGTCTACGCGCAATCGTCTGCTCCATACACCCAGAGGCGGGCGTGCAAAGACCATTGAGGTTGTCCATGAGCTTGCCAAGGCGATGTATCAGACCTTGGTCATCGATGGTAAGCGCTTCACTTTCGTGCCAGGAAAGCAAGACCCCAAGCAAGGCGGCGCGTTGCCTGACTTAGATGACGAAGATGCGGAAGTTTTCTTGGATGAGGCCCCGGAAGACCGGGAGTTGATGGCTCAGCCTGACTTCGAGTTGGATGAAAATGGGCGAGTCAAAGCGCATTGGGATGCGCATCTCACAACGCGTCTCACGCCAACGGGCCTCCAGAAGCGCCTGTTGGATCTTTACGTAGACGCACGCACGCTCCAAGAAGAGCAGGGCGTCAATGTTCTTTACTTGGCCGTTGGCTACTTGCGTTGGCGTGCTACTTCCACTCCTCAAACGGATCGCTTCGCGCCGTTGGTGCTCATCCCCGTTCAGTTAGAGCGCAGCACTGCGGGCGAGAAGTTCCACCTCAAATGGACCGGTGACGACATACAAGCCAATCTGTCGTTGCAGTTGTTCTTGCAGCGCGAGTTTGGGCTTCGCTTACCCAACATCGATGAGTTCGAAACGCTCGATATCGATGCCTACTTGGCGTCGGTTGAAGTGATGCTGGAAGGCAAGGACGCCTGGGGTGTGCTTCGCGATGACGCCATCCTAGGGCTGTTCTCGTTCGCCAAGTTCATGATGTATCGAGACCTAGACCCTCACGGTTGGGAGGCGCTTGGTGGGATGGAGGCCATCCCGACACTTCGCGGCGTCGTTCAGGACGGCTTCCCTGGCGCCAGCCTCACGGATGAGGCGAGCAATCTAGACAGCATCATTCCGCCTGAGAAGATGCGTCATGTGGTGGACTGCGATTCGTCGCAAGCCTTGGTGGTGCACGATGTGCTCCAAGGCAACAACATCCTGGTGCAAGGGCCGCCTGGAACGGGCAAATCTCAAACCATCGCGAACATCATCTCAGGTGCTGTGGCTGAGGGTAAGCGGGTGTTGTTCGTGGCCGAGAAGATGGCCGCGCTCGAAGTCGTGAAACGGCGCTTGGATCATGTCGGTGTGGGGGTGGCCTGTTTGGAACTTCACAGCAACAAAGCCAACAAGCGCTCATTACTGGAAGAACTTCGCCACACGCTGAACTTGGGCGAGCCCAAGCGAAGCAGTGCTGCGCCTATCATCGAGCAGCTTACCGAACGACGTGACACGCTCAATGCCCATGTGGCGCGGCTCCACGAAGCTCACCAGCCGTCTGGACTGACGCCTTACCAAGTCTTCGGACACATGGTGCGCCTGCGTCGCTTGGGCTACACGACCCAAAGCCTGCCTCTCGAAGTGCCGACCTCTTGGGCGTCTCATCAAAAGGATGAGCGGGAATCACTCCTGCGTGAGCTGATCGAGCGAATTGAAGAAATTGGCGTTCCAGATGAGCACGCTTGGAGCGGCGTTCAGAACGACGGTCTCTTGCCGAGTGAACGCGACCGGTTGCTCATTTTGGTCGCAGGATTGTCCCAGCGGCTGGGGGACTGGGAAGCGTCAAGCACTTCGCTCCATCACACACTGGACCTTGCCCCTCCCGCGCGCTTTGATGATGCGGGCTTTGCGGTCCAGCGCGTGAAAGCGCTCCTCGAAGCGCCGAAGCTTGGCTCCAACGCGCTCCAAAGCGAGGTTTGGGACGAGCCTGGTCGTGCTTCGACAGTCATCGACGCGCTGGAAAGCGTTCAGAAGGCCAGGGCGGCGGTCGAAGCCAAGATCAAAGTGGACGCGTTGGTGCAGGACTGGGACGCCACTAAGGCGACCTTGGGCGTCTTGCCAAGCATCTTCGTTTTGGGGAAAGAGCTTGCAACGCTCGTTGGGGCGCACAGCGTGCTGGTTCGGCTTCTGCCAGACCTCACTCGCTTGACGCAGCTTCTAGCTGAGAGGTCAACGCTAACGCTGGATCTTGCCCTCCGCCTCGTTGCGATCGCTGAGCGGGCCACGAGCATTCCGGAACTCGATCGCGATGCGCTGGTGGCTCACATTTGGGACCGAGGGGTTGATGCGGTCGAAGAGATCGTCGTGGCCGTTGAAAGCGTCCAGCAGGCCAAAGCAAGCCTCTCAACGGTCTTCCGGGACAGCGCCTGGAACAAAGACCCTGCGGAACTTGAAGCGGCGCGCGGTCAGTTGGCCATGCGCGGCACGAGCCTGTTTCGCTTCCTGAGTGGAGATTGGCGTCGCGCCAATCAGACAATCCGCACACTGCTTTCTAACCCCAAGCTTTCAGCTTTGGAGATGCTTGGCTCTTTGGATGTGCTGCTCGATGCCAAAGCGGCACAGCGCAAAATCGCCGAGCACGACTCCCAAGGCCAAGAGGCATTTGGCTCGAATTGGCAGCGTGAGCGCTCCAACCCCTCGTTCCTGAGAGGCGTTGTGGCTTGGATGCGCACGCTCCGTCCCTTAGGGAGTGGGGTGCGCGAGCGCCTGGTTGATATCGGTGATCGGGTGCTGGCAACCGAGATTGCCAAGCGCGTGAAGCCAGTTCTGGAAGAACTCGGTCGCAATCTCTTGCCCGTGCACGAAGCATTGCTTGCAGCTGAGCGCAATCCTTGGGGCGAGGAGACCGTCTTAAAGCGTGTTGCGCTTTCTGATCTCACGGATAAATCGGCGCTTTGGCTGGCCGCATCTGAACAGGCAGCCTTCTTGCTCGGGGCAGAAGAGCTGACGGTAGAGCAGGCACTTGCTGTGGTAGGGGAGATCCAGCAGGCACAAGCGGCCACTGCTGCGTTTGAGGGTTTGGCCGATGATGGGGCGTCTGCGTTTGGCCCGTTTTGGCTAGCGCTCGACAGTAAGCCAAGCGAGCTTCGCCTAATCGTGTCTTGGATTGAGCAAAATCCCGAGCTTCGGCCTTTGGCCGCACGGATCAGTGAGCCTCAACCGCTGTTGGACCAAGCCGAACGTGCCTCGTCGGCTGCCGGCATCCTGGCAGGCGAAGTGATGGATCTTCTGGTTGGCTTGCAGTTTGAGGGCAACGCCGAGATCACGCGTGACCCAAGCCAAACGCCTTTGGCGACGCTCAAATCACAGCTGGCGAGCTGGCAAGCCGACCCGGAAGGGCTTAGGACTTGGGTGGCGTATCTGGCCATTGCCAATGAGGCCAAGCGCAAAGGCCTTGGCACGGTGGTCGATGCGCTTACCGAAGGGGACTTGGCAGTTGCCGATGCTCTGGGCGTGTTTGAACTGTCTTACTACGAAGCGGTGCTTCAAGCACTGGTGCAACGCGATCGGGCGCTGGCAAGCTTTGACGGGCAGCGTCAATCGCAAGTGGTGGCAAGCTTTGCAAGCCTCGATCAAGAGCGCATGCAGCTTGCCCGCTACGAGGTCGTCAAGGCGCACCACAGCAAGATCCCGAGGCAAGGTGGAGCAACGGGACCGACCGCTGTTTTGATTGGCGAGATGGCGAGGAAGAAGGGGCATCTGCCGATCCGGCAACTGATGCAACGGTGCGCCCCGGCCATCCAGGCGCTTAAACCCGTCTTCATGATGAGTCCGCTGTCGGTGGCGCAGTTCTTGCCGGCGGGTGCGTTGGACTTTGACATGCTGGTCATTGACGAGGCGAGCCAGGTGCAGCCGATCGATGCGCTCGGTGCGATCGCGCGCGCCAAGCAGTTGGTCATTGTCGGTGACGAGCGGCAGCTTCCGCCCACGCGCTTCTTCTCCAAGGCGCTTGGCGATGGGGGTGATCGGGAGGACGACGAGGGTGGGGCACAGGCGTCGGATGTGGAGAGCATCTTGGGCCTTTGCCGCGCAAGAGGCTTGCCTGAGCGCATGCTGCGTTGGCACTACCGGAGCCGCCATCAGTCGCTCATTGCCGTTTCCAATCAGCAGTTTTACGAAGGCAAGCTCTTCATCGTCCCCAGTCCCTATACCAGCGAAGCCGGTGTGGGCTTGCGACTGCACCATTTGCCAGAAGCCATCTACGACCGGGGCAACACACGCACCAATCCCAAGGAGGCCAAGGCCGTAGCACTCGCGGTGCTTTCCCATGCGCAGAACACGCCTCAACTAACGCTGGGCGTAGCGACCTTCTCGACAGCGCAGCGCCGTGCCATTCTTGATGAATTAGAGCTCCTGCGCCGCCAGCACCCTGAAACGGAAGGGTTCTTCGCCGATCATCCAGCAGAGCCTTTCTTCGTCAAGAGTTTGGAAAACATCCAGGGCGACGAGCGCGATGTCATCTTCATCTCGGTCGGCTACGGGCGCGATGCTCAGCGCCACATGACGATGAATTTCGGTCCCGTGAGCAGTGAAGGTGGCGAGCGTCGCTTGAACGTGCTGATCAGCCGGGCCAAGTCGCGCTGCGAAATATTCACCTCGATCACTGACGAAGACGTCGATACCGATCGCGCCAAGGGCAAGGGCACTTTCGCCTTAAAGCTCTTCTTGAATTACGCTAGGACTGGTCGGCTCACCCTTACCACTGAGGCACGTGACGCCAAGCAAAGTGTGTTTGAGCAAGAGGTCGCCCAAGCGCTTCGCGAGCGAGGCTATGATCTCCACACAGATGTGGGCTTGGCAGGCTTCTTCGTCGATATCGCGATTGCCAATCCGGACGAACCTGGACGCTACATCTTAGGGATTGAGTGCGACGGGCAGTCGTATCGAGATGCAAAAAGTGCCCGTGATCGGGACCGTTTGCGCGAGAGCGTGTTGCGTGACAAAGGCTGGCAGGTTTGCCGCATTTGGAGTTCAGACTGGTTCCATCGGCCTGAGGCGGAGCTTGAAAAGCTTGTTGCCGCTATTGAACACGCGAAGTCAGAGTCAGGCGCCTTCGAGTCCAAGGCTAAGGCTTCGCATCGTGCGGTGCCAGTCGAGATCCTCACCGTTGATCGCGGTGAAGTGGCCGAGATGGGGCTCATTGAAGCTCAAATTCCTCCGGACACGGAGCCCTACATTGAGGCGTCCTTCGCTGTGCCGAGCAAGCAGTTCGAGTTGCACCTGGCACCACTAGGTCTGCTAGCGACGATCGTTAACAAGATTGTCGAAGTAGAGAGCCCGATCCATCGAAGCGAAGTCATGAGCCGTGCCCGAACGCTTTGGGGGTTGCAGCGTGCAGGCTCGCGCATCCAGCAGGCGGTTGAAGAAGCGATTGGATCATTGGTATCTCTGGGTGGTGTGCAGATCGTGGACAAAGACTTCTTGGTCATTCCGGGGAAAGAGGTCCGCGTGCGGGACCGCTCGATGGTCGAGTCGTTGACGCTACGCCGCCCAGAATTTCTGCCGCCCTCCGAAATCGATGTCGCTTTGATTAGGATCGTGAAGGACAATCTTGGCGCCAAGGCTGAGGAACTGGTGACAATGGCCTCGCGGCAGCTTGGCTACAAGAGCACGAGCCAGCAACTTCGTCGGGTCATTCTGGATCGCTGCGAAACTCTAATAAAGGACGAACGGTTGACCTTGAGAGGAGACCTCTTAACAAACACCTGATCTTGCTGGGCAGCAGAGATAAAAGGTTCAGACAAGGCAGTATCGTCTGGCGCGACCTATCAAGGAATCGCTCCGCAATATCCTGGGCGCTCCGCAATTGCGCGTCGGGGTTGTCTTGGCGCCACTGCGCTTACGCACGTAGACCGCGGTCGTCGTGACCGACTTGTGTCCCCCATTGCGCCTGAGCTTGGCGGCTGTCGCCGACTGTACCGGCCTTTGCGCATTGCCTGCGGTTCTGCCCCTGCTTCTTTCGACAGCGTCGCGCGCGCTGCACTCGACAACGCTAAACGCGAAGCCCGAGCGTGTGATGGGTCTCGTTGAGGCGATGTAGGGTGAAGTCGTCTGCTTCGATCGCGATTTCATTTACGCAGCACGGCTCCTGCTTGATGCGCCAGTAGCGCGCCAGCGGCAGCCCGAGGCATTGCAGGAGGATGATCCGATTGATGCTGTCGTGACCAACCATGACGACGGTCTGGTCGCTGTGATCATGCAGGATCGTGTGCAGCACCTTCATTGCGCGAACCAGCACGTCCGCCAGCGTTTCGCCTCCTGGAATCACGGCGAGATCCGGCGTCGCAAACCAGGCCCGTGCGAGATCGGGCCAGCGCGCAGCCACCTCTTCGTGCGTCAGCCCCTGCCATTGGCCGTAGTCGATGTCGGACAGGTCGTCCAGGATCTTGGCCGGCACACCGGTTGCCTGCGCGATCGCATCGCCGGTTCGGATGCACCGCGACAGTGGGCTGGTGTAGATCGCGTCCGGTGTCCAGCTTTGTGCTACACGCGTTGCCAAGGCCGCGGCCTGCAGTTCGCCGAGCTTCGATAGCGACAGTTCCGCACGCCCGCGGAACCGCTCGGGCGCAATCCAGTCGACGTGCCCATGGCGGGCGAGGATCAGGGTGGTCATGACGCCTTTCTCTCATTGTCTTGTCTAACCAACGCTGAGCGGTGAGATGGCGTGGTTTCGCCGATGCATGTGGCCCGGTTGCATGCATGTCACGACACTCCGCGGCGCGGTTGCCGCAGATCTCCGGCAACTCCCACGTCATCGACCAAATTGGGGTTGGCCGATGCCTGAGCGCTTGCTCGTTGCCGATCTTTCCATCGCAGTCCAATACCGCCGTGCCGCTTCCTCACCCATGCATCGTCGGCCCTGGCGGCCGGCACGGCACTGCCAGTCTTGCCGTGCGTCATCCGCAGTGCGATGGCGGTGCCGCCGGCACTCGGATCCCCACGCCCTGCAGGACGTGCAGCACGTGGCGATCCCGATGCGGCAGAGCCGTTCCTTTTCCAGGAAATTCGACGCTCCTTCATCAATGGCAACGCCGTCCGTTGGTCGAACGGCGTCGTTCGCGTCCGGATCCGTTTCAGGGCATGCGCGGCGTCCGGCGCGCGCACGCCTGTGCGCACCTCCGACTCAGCGCGCCGTTGCGCGTCGCGTGGTGTCCACCGACGGCGCCGGAAGCGGGACGTCCTGCGGCGAGGTCAGTGCGCCGGTGTCGGTGTCGTAGCGGTAGATCTCTTCGATGTCGCCGGTATGCACGGTGACCGTGCCGGTGGTCAGATCGTCGCGCACGGTGAGCGGGATCGGGGTCAGACCCGGGCAGGCGATGCGCGCACCGGTGTCGAAGCCACCATCGCCGAGCGGTTGGATCAGGCACGGCGCCTGGCCCGGGCGACCCAGTTGCAACCAGCCCTCGGCGGTGATGGTGTGCGCATACAGCGGCCGTCCATCCGGTGCGATGGTGGTGGCGGTTTCGCCTTTGCCGTAATCGCGCGGCGGGCGTTCGATGCCCTTGATGCCCATGCGGTTGTTGACCAGCAGGCCGTGGTCGTCCAGGTAGAGATGGCCGATCTGGGTGCCGGTGTCCTGTGGCCAGCGCAGGTGCATGTGGATATGCGGCGGGTCGTCCCGATGCCCGTGCGGATCGTTGGTGTCGAAGCCCATGATCTGGATCGTGCCGAGGCCTTCTCGCACGGCTTGCTCGCCCAACCCCAGGCGCCGCACCACCTCACGTTGCGCGAACTCCAGAGTGTCCGCGGCGCGGCGCTGGCGAACAGGGAAGGCGCCGCTGCGGTAGGCACCGGCACGGCGTGCGGGGTCGGCATGTTCGAGTCGCAGCACCATGCCCGGCTCGACGATGTGCATCGAGTATTCGGCCGCGGTGATCGCGTCGCGGTCCAGAGGTGCCAGTTGCACCACCCAGCGGCCTTGCGCGTAATGGAACGGCACGTCACCGTCCTCCACCCGCACACGTTCGATCGCGTCGGGGTCGCCGGAGAACGTCAGTTCCAGCGTGCGCATCCGCGGAACCCGGAGGGCGACCACCGTTTCCTTGGCGTTGTCGGCGTTGTAGCCGTCGATGTGGATCGGCGTGCAGGGACGGCATGACGTTGCGTCGAAGGCGATCTTTGCAGATGCATGCCCGTCGGCCTTGACCAGCTTCAGTACGACGGCGACATCGTCCGCGTTCGCTGCGTGCGCGGACCCCAGCGCCAGTCCGGCGCACACTGCGGCGACGAGCGGGCAACGCCAGAGGCGTTGCGGCCGACTGTCGCGGCGATGGCCCTGCAGCTGCATCGGTCGCATCACTTGCTGCCTCCATTGGGATGCCAACTGAAGCTCAGCCAGAGCGTCGAGCCGACCGGGAAGTAGTTGTTGACCAGCGCCTGCCCCGGTCCCTGGCGCACGACAAAGGGCGCGCGGGTGATGTTCTGCGCCTGCAGCATCACGTCCCAGGCCGGGTTGATCGCGTAGCTGAGTTGCAGGTCGAGCTGGCTGCGCGGCTGGGCGTAGAGATCGCGCTCCGGCGTGTCGCTGCTCACCAACTGCAAGGCTTCGCCGATGCGGTTCCAGGAGGCGCGCGCCTCGAAGCCGCCGCGCCGGTAGAACAACGTGGCATTGGCGATGTAGTCCGGTTGCTGCACCAGCCCGCTGCTGCGCCGGCTGGCGGGAGCGCCGGCCGCGACTGCTGCCGAACTGGCGGGAATGTCGAAGCTGCCGTCGAGCAGGGTCAGGTTGCTGCTCACGCCCAGTCCGCGCAGGGCGTCCGGCAGAAAGGCGAGTTCGCCGGAGACGTAGTTCAGTTCGAGACCGCGCACCTTGCCGCGACCGGAATTCAGCGGCGTGCTCTCGCTGACATCGTCGTACACCACGCCGTTGTAGGCCGTCGGGCCCAGGTTGCGCACCGCGGTGAAGATCTCGTTGCGGATCCGCTTCTGGAACACCGCCGCCGAGAACAGTCCGCCATCGTCCATGAACCACTCGTAGGAGAGATCAAGGTTGACGGACTGGCGCGGCTCGAGCGCGGGATTGCCGCGGCTGATCGCCAGGCCGCCACTGCTGGTGACGGCGAACGAGGTGGTGGCCGCGTATTGGGCGTAGTCGGGACGACCGATGGTCTTGCTGACGGCGGCAGTCAGGCGCGCGTCGTCGTCGATCTTCCAGGTCGCCAGTGCCGAAGGCAGCAGGTACGCATAGCCGCCCTTGCGCAGCGCTGGCGCATACGCGGAAGGCGCCGCCGGGTTGGGGACCTGCCAGGTGGTGACGTCCACCTTGGTGTCGTCGTAGCGCACGCCGGCGAGGGCGTAGAAGCGCTCCGAGCGGAACACGCCTTCGGCATACACGCCGGTCACCGCTTCCTTGTCGTCGAAGTCGCTGGTGTAGTTGTCGGCGACCCGATTGGATTGGGCCAGCCACTCGGGGTGGTTGGCGATCAGCGCCGTGCCCTTGGCCGGGTCGACGACGTAGAACGGCACGCCACCGATGAAGTCGCTGGGCCAGGTGGTGGGATAGGTGTAGCCGGGAAGGCCGCCGATCGCCGTCTGCGCCGCGGCGTTCCTGGCGAACCATTCCTGGTAGGACTGGTCGTTGCCGACCTTGCTGTCGGTGTACGAGGCGCCGGCGCGCGCGCCGAAGCCCTGGTCTTCGGGGTCGGCGTTGAGCGCCACGTTGGCGGCGACGTAGCGGACGGTCGATGCCGAATCCCGGGTGATGTTGCGCAGGTACAGCAGATCGTAGGACGACGGGTCGGTGGCGCGGCGCGGGTCGGGGAAGGTGGCCAGCACCTTGCCGCCGTCGAGGGCGTAGTCGAACCGGTAGTCGGTGGCGTTCAGCGTCGTGGTGGAACCGGGGCGCACGTCCGACGCCCACTTGTACATGTCCCGCTGCAGTGCGCTGGTGGCGCGCGACCACGACGCGGTGGCGTCCCAACTCACGTCGTCGGTGGGGCGGAAGGCGCCCTTGAGGGTGACGATGTCGGTGTCGCGGGTCTGCGGCTGCCAGACGATGCCTTGCTGGAACTGCGCGGCGCCGTAGCTGCCGTGCTGCGCATCCACGTAGCGCGGCGGGGTGCTGGGGATGGCCAGTTGCTCTGCGCGCAGTTCCGCATCGACGGCCTGGTAATGGCCGCCGAACAGCGAGATCTCCCCGCCATTGGCGAACAGGTACTCCAGCTTGGCGTTGACGCCCTTGCGGCTGCGCGCATCGTCGAACCAGTAGCCCTGCGGGCGCACCGGGTACAGCACGCCGTCGCGCGACAGGTTGGCGAAGGGCGTCGCCGTCCCCGAGGGGGTGTAGTACACCCAGCCGGCACCGGCGCTGTCGCCCGGCAACTGGCTGTGCGAGGTCGACCAGAGCTTCTGCCAGTCCAGCGAGACCACCACGCCCCACTGGCCGCGCTCGCCGAACACCTTCGACGCGGTGGCGTTGGCCTTCTGCAGCGGACGATCGTCCTGCACAAAGGCACCGGCACTGGAGCTGTGGCCCAGCCCCGCATTGACCACGACGAAGCCGTCGGGTTTGTCGAAGGCGCTGCGGGTGACCAGGTTCACCTGGCCGCCGAGGCCGTGCGGGTCGTACTGCGGGGTCAGGGTTTTGATCGCCTCGATGCGCGAGACCATCGGCGAGGGCAACTGGTCCAGGCGCGCGCCGCGCACGTCGATCTCGCTGCTGGCCATCGGCACGCCGTCGATGGTGATGAGGTTGTACTTCGGGTCCAGGCCACGAATGGTCACCCGTTCGTACAGGTCGCGGTTGCGGGTCGGGTCCATGCCGGCGACGGTGGACAGGCCGACGATGCGCCGCGCCGATTCGACGATGCTCAGGTCGGGGAGGCTGCCGATGTCGTCGTCGCTCACGGCGTCCAGCACCACCTGGCTCTCGCGTTTGGCGTCGACCGCGGCGGTGGCGGCAGCGCGAAAGCCGGTGACCTGAATCTGGTCCAGATCGACGGTCGCGGGCGCACCCGTTTGAGCGGCAGCGGCGTCTGCCGTGGTGGCGACAGGTGGGAGCGGCGCGGCATGGCCCTGGCTCGCCGCGGCGAGCGCGGGGAGCAGGGCGGAGGCGAGGCGGCTGAGGCGAAGGTGAAACGCGGCGTGGCGTTGAGGCATGACCGGGATCAAAGATGGATGGTTGCTAAATATATTACGAACAGTATGAAATTAATTTGACAAGACCAGCCGGGTAGCGGAGCATGCCGCCGCTCCGGAACGAGGCATGGCGAGGCGCGGCAGGATGATCAAGAAGACGCTCACGCCCCGGGCGAGGCTGGTGCTGGGTCTGGTCCGGCGACACGGTGCGGTCTCACGCGCCGCGCTGATCCGCGATACCGGACTCTCGGGGACGGCGGTGTTCCGTAGCACCGACGAGCTGGAGAAGGCGGGATTGATCCGGGTCGGCGAGACGATCGCCGAAGGCCGTGGCCAGCCCAGCGCCATGATCCATCTGCAGCCCGATGCCGCGTTCAGCCTGGGACTGTCGGTGATGGCGGATCGCGCCGAGGCGGTGCTGGTGGATCTGTCAGGCCGGATCCGTGCGCGCGCCGACGTCGCCACGCTGGGATTGAGACGCGCAGACGTCTTGGCGCGCTGCCACGCCCTCGCCGTGGAGGCGTTGGGCGGGCGCGCCGCAATGGCGCCGCGGCTGATCGGCGTTGGCGTGGCCATCGCTGGTTACTTCGTCGATGACGGCACGGTCAACCCCAGCCCGGAGCTGGAGGACTGGGCGCTGGTCGACTTCGGTCCGGAGATCGCGCAACGCTTCGGCGTGCCGGTCAAGATCGAGAATGTCGCCAACGCCGCGGCCATGGGCGAATACCTGCTCGGCACCGGGGCGACGCACGCCAGCTTCTGCTACCTCAATTTCGCGATGGGTTTCGGCGGCGGCATCGTCATCGACGGCCGGCTCATGCGTGGCCGCTTCGGCAATGCCGGCGAACTGGCAGGCACGCTCAACGCGGCCGACCTGCCGGTGCCGCATCTGGCAGGACTGCTGCACGCGGTGAACCTGCATGATGGCCATGCCTTCGCATCGCTGAAGGACATGCTGGAGGCGTTCGATCCGCAGTGGCAGGGTGTGGACGCGTGGCTGCAGGCGCATACCCGCAGTTTCCAGTTCCTGTTCTCGGCGTTGCGCTACACGCTGGATGTGGATGCGATCGTGCTCGGGGGGCTGCTGCCGGCGGCATTGGCCGAGCGCGTCATCGCCGCGGTGCACTGGCACGAGCAGACCGTCGCGCCACGCCGCCTGCGCCCGCTGCCCGCGCCGCGCCTATGCGTTGCCCAACTGCCGCCGGAGACGACCGCGCCGGTCGGCGCGGCAGCGTTGCTGTTCGGCGATCTTTTGTCCGCTTAGCCGGGGCATCAGCGCCGCCACCGCGCTCAATAGTCCGACCGCCAGTGGGATCGCCTGCACCAGCAGCGACGCAGGCGAGCCTGCAACGGCGAGCGCGGTGCGGTAATCGGACTGCTGCAGCATCAGGGCGATGGCGAAGGTACCTGCCGCCTGGGCGATCTTCGACGCGCACGTGAGCATGCCGTAGTCGCGGGTGGCGGTGCGTTGGCTGGCCGTGGCCGCCACGCACAGCCACAAGGCCGTGCCGATGCCGCTGAAGCCGATCCCCGACAGGAGCCCGGCGGCGTAGGTGGCGTAGGCCCCGCGCTCGCCGACCTGATGCAGCAGCGTGCCGGCGCCGAGCAGCGCCGCGCTCGAGACCAGGAAGATGCCGCGGTGGCTGCATTGGCCCAACATGCACCGCCACAGCGGCTGCACCAACAGCACGCCCAGCGCGACCGCCAGCGACAGGTTCGATTCTTTCCCCGGCGCGTGCGCATAGGCGGAGACATACGGCTCCAGCTTGCGAAAGCCGGACACCAGGAAGCCGACGAGCACGGTCAGTAAGATGATCGACGAAAGCCGCAATGGCGGTGCGGCGCGCCAACCCGCATGCATGCCGGCTGGCGGTTCGCCAATCGTGTTCCTGCACCATGCCAGCGGCACTGCGCAGCTCACCGTGATCAGCGCGATCGCCGCGCCGGCGCCGGCGAATTCGATGCCGCTGCGCGCCGACAAGCGCAGCAGCAGCGGTGCGACGCACAGGCATACCGCCAGGTGCGCCAACGCAGAGAAGAACGTCCGTCGCACGGTGACGTGCTGGCGCTCGTGCAGCGTCGCCGACCCCAGTACGATCAAGGCGTTCTGGGCGACGTCCACCAGCGGATAGACGCAGCGAAAGCCGATCAGGGTCGCCAATGCCCAGGCCGGCCGTGCCCACTCGGCTACCAGCGAGGACGCGCAGAACAGCAAGAAGAACAGGGCGGCGATCGCGGCGCCGATCGCCTGGAAACGCGCGGCATCCGTTGCCGACGCGATGCGTGTGCGCTGCCAGCGGCCCAGCAGCAGGTCCAACACTCCGTTCAGGGCGAGCGTGGAAGCCAGCAACGCGCCGGCAGTGGCTGGCGGCAGGTGGCAGGTTTCGGTCAGGAAAAACGTGAACAGCACGACGCTGGCATGCCACATGAGGCATTTGCCGAAATGCGCACCCAGATAGATCGGACCCAGCACCTGCATCCGCGTTCGCTCCCCCGGTCTGCCGCGGCTGCGCGCAGGCCGACGGCATTCTTGCATCGAACGATGACATTCGCAGTGCGGCGATGTCGCCTAGGGACGGTGCACGGGAACGGCTTGCGGCGTCGCCAGATCCGTGGAGCTGGGGGGCAAGCGCAGGCCGGATCGACGCGGCTGTCAAACCCGCTTCATCCGCCGCCGCTAGGCTGGCCGACGCCTGAGCATCTGCTCGTTGCCGGTCCTGCTTGCCGTGGTCGAACACAGTCGTCGTCGTTTTCTCGCCCGCGCGTCCCTGGCCCTGGGAGCCGGCGCGGCCATGCCGCTGTTGCCAGGCGTCATCCGCAGCGCGCTGGCGGTGCCGCCGGCGCGGGTCACCGGCACGCTGCAGGACGTTCAGCACGTGGTGATCCTGATGCAGGAGAACCGTTCCTTCGATCACTACTTCGGCTGCCTGCGCGGGGTGCGCGGCTATGGCGATCCGCGGCCGCTGCGGCTGCCCAGCGGCAAGCCGGTCTGGTACCAGCCCGAGGGCAAGGGCAGCGATCGCTATGTGTTGCCGTTCCGGCTCAATAGCCAGACCAGCAGCGCGCAGTGGATGAAGGATCTCAATCACGACTGGAAGGGCTCGCACGAGACCTGGAAGCACCACGACGCCTGGATCGCGCAGAAGAGCGCGATGAGCATGGGCCACTTCCAGCGCGAGGACCTGCCGTTCTATTACGCGCTGGCCGATGCCTTCACCCTCTGCGACGGCTACCACGCCTCGCTGTTCGGCCCGACCAATCCCAACCGCATGTACATGTTCACCGGCACCAGCGGGCTGAGCGTCGGCAATGACGGCGAGCAGGCGGTAAATAACCGCGACGACGGCAACTGGACCGCGGACATGGCGCGCGACAATCCGCGCTTCCCCGGTTACACCTGGAGCACCTACTCCGAGCGCCTGCAGCAGGCCGGCATCAGCTGGCAGGTGTATCAGGAGTTCGATAACTACGGCGACAACAGCCATCCGTACTTCGCCAACTTCCGCAAGCTGGACCGCGCATCGCCGCTGTATCGTCGTGGCCGTGCCATCGTGCCCGGGTCCACTGCCGAGAACGCCAAGGCCTCGCGCGGCGAACATCTGGTGGCGGCGTTCGCGCGCGACGTGCGTGCCGGCACGCTGCCGCAGGTGTCGTGGATCGTCGCCCCGTACTTGCTCAGCGAGCATCCCGAGGCGACGCCGGCCTATGGCGAATCCTTGAGCGCGCGTCTGCTCGAGGTGCTGGCCGCCTCGCCGGAGGTCTGGTCGAAGACCGTGTTCCTGATCAACTACGACGAGAACGACGGCTTCTTCGACCACGTGCCGCCGGCGTTGCCGGCGATCCGGCCGGAACTGGGCGCCAGCAACGTGGACCTGCATGGCGAGGACTATCATGGCGTGCCGGTCGGCCTGGGGCCGCGGGTACCGATGCTGGTGGTGTCGCCGTGGAGCCGCGGCGGCTGGGTGAACTCGCAGGTGTTCGACCACACCTCGGTGCTGCGTTTCCTCGAATGCCGTTTCGGGGTGATGGAGCCGAACATCAATCCCTGGCGCCGCACCGTCGCCGGCGATCTGACCTCCACGCTGGATTTCGTCGGCCACGATCCGGCGCCGGTGGCGTTGCCGGATACCCGCGACTACATCGCCCGCATCGACGCCACCGCGACCCTGCCGCCGCCACAGCGCCCTGCACAGCAGGCGCTGCCGGTGCAGGAACCCGGCCAGCGTCCGGCGCGCGCGCTGCCCTACGACTTCGACGTGCGGCTGCAGGTGCAGGGAGATGCGCGGGTGTTGCGCATGCGCAACCGCGGCGCCGCCGGCGTGGCGCTCAATGCCTATGCCGACGATGGCGTGGCCGGACCCTGGTTCTACACACTGGCCGCCGGCAGCGAACTGCAGGATGCGCGCGCGTGGCGCGGCGATGCCGCCGACGCCGGCTATGCGCTGCGCGTGCACGGGCCCAACGGGTTCCTGCGCGAGTTCCATGGCGACGGGATCGGCGATGCCGGACTGCTGGCCGAGGCCGACTACGATGCCGCCGCGCAATGCCTGCTGCTGACGCTGGGCAATGCCGGCACGCAGCCCTGCGCCCTGCGCGTCCGCGACGGGTACCGCGGCGATGGCGGCGAGCAGACGCTCACCCTGGCTGCCGGCGACCGCACCGTCGTGCGTCTGCCGTTGCAGGCGCAGCACCATTGGTACGACCTGACCATCGACAGTGCGACCCTGCCGCAATGGCGGCGGCGCCTGGCCGGACACATCGAGACCGGCCGCCCGAGCATGAGCGATCCGGCGATCGGCCGCACGGTCGACGCGTAGCGGCCGCGTCTTACCAGCGGGACACGATTTCTGGCTGTACACGGTCGCGGCTGAAGCCGCTCCTACAGGCCATGCGGCTGTCGTAGGAGCGGCTTCAGCCGCGACCGCTTCGACCGCATGCAATCCGGAAACGCCGCTCGTACTGCCGGGTCATCTACAGCACTCCACACGTTTGCCTGCCCCAGAACGCGAACGCCGCCGCTGCAAGCGCAGCGGCGGCGTAGGTGCCTTCCCTGGCGGTGTCGCGTCGGCTCAGAACTTGCCGCTGAAGGTGACGAAGAACTGGCGCGGCGCACCGGCCATCAGCGTCTGGTTGTAGCCGTTGGGGTCGGAGACCACGTAGCCGTTGGTACCGACGGTGGCGAAGTAGCGCTTGTCGAACAGGTTGGTGACGTTCGCGCTCAGCCCCAGGTTCTGGAACATGCCGACCTGGCCGAAGTCGTAGCCGGCGCTGAGGTCGAAGCGCCAGTAGCTGGGCACCGACGAGTCGTTGAGGTAGCTGATGTAGCGGCGGCCGGTGTACTTGCCGTCCAGCGAGGCGTGCCAGCCGGCGTTCTCGTAGGCCAGACTGCTGGAGAACATCCACTCGGGGATGCCGACCACGCGCTTGCCGGAGGTCGGCACCACGCCGGGATTTTGGGGATTGTTCTTGTAGCTGGAATCGGTGTAGTCGTCCTGGTAGGTCGAATCGTCGTAGGACAGCGAGTTCAGCCAGCGCAGCTGTTCGATCGGGCGCCAGATCACCGCCAGGTCGGCACCCTGGCTGCGTACCGAACCGACGTTGTTGAGCGAGGCCGGGCAGGTCTGGATCGCGCTGCACGGCGAGGTCACCAGCAGACGGTCGTCGAAGGTGGTGTGGTACAGCGCCAGCGACGCTTCCACGCCGCCGCCGCGCACGCGGTAGCCCAATTCGTAGGTCTGCGCGGTCTCCGGCTCCAGCGAGCCCTTGATCGCGTTGAACGAGGCCTGCGATTCCTGGAACGGGGTGAAGCCGAAGCCGGCCATGTTCTTGTTGTAGGAGGCGTAGACCTCCTGGTGATCGTCGATCTTGTAGTTCACGCCGACCTGCGGCAGCAGGTCCGAATCGGCCTTGATCTCGCCGGCGGCATTGGACGCGGACGGCACCTGCGACTGCGCGGTGGTGTCGACGATCAGCTTCTTGGCGCCGAAGTTCAGGGTCAGGCGCTCGTCGAGCAGGCGCAGCGTGTCCTGCGCGTAGACCATGGTGGTGTCGGTGTCGTAGTGCTGGGCGAAGCCGCGTGCGAACAGGGTGCCGTTCTTGTTGAAGTAGTACAGATCGGTGAACGGGCCATCGAGCAGGAAGTAGTTGCGTTCCTGCACGGTCTTGGCGTTCTGGTACCAGCCGCCGATCTCGATCTCGTTGCCGGCCACGGTGAAGTTCAGCGAGCCGGTGACGCCGTGGCGGTTGAGGCGGTAGTCGGTGGTGCGCATCGACAGCGGCACGCTGGCCGAAGACGCGGCGTACGGCGTGGTCCACTGGCCTTCGCCGTTGTTGTCGTGATAGTAGCCGGTCAGGTTCAGCGTGGCGCTGCCGCCGAGGTTGAACACGCCGCTGAGCGCGGCCAGGTTGTCGCGGCGCAGGCCGGCGCCGGAGTAGTAGGACACGTCGGCCTTGCCGTAGTCGGCGGGCAGGCCGTTGAGGCTGGCCGGGTAGCTGCCCTTGCCGTTGAGCGCGTTGGCGATCTGCACCGCGCTGTTCCAGTCCGGCATCAGGTAGTCCCAATCCCAGCCGAGGACCCGCTGCGAGGTCAACGACAGGTCCATGATGTCGTATTCCTTGCGGTGCGAACTGTCCAGGTACAGGCTGACCCGGTTGCCGTCGCCCCACTGGTACAGCGCCTTGGCATTGGCCTGGTTGTACTCGTTGTTGCCGTAGCCCTTCCACTTGTCCATTTCGCCGTGCACCAGCGAGGTGTACAGCGAGAAGCCGTGGATGTCGCCGGTGTCGCCGCGCAGGTAGGTGCGGCGGGTGCTGTCGGAGCCGAGGGTCTGGCTGAAGCGGATGCCGGCGTCGGCATCCGGATCGGCGGAGTAGTAACGCACGGTGCCGCCGAGGTTGCTGCTCGACGGCGTGCCCAGGCCGCCGGCGCCCTGCGCCAGTTCCACCGAGGCCACGTTCTCGGAAATGATCGCGCGGGTCACCTGCAGGCCGTCGGTGACGCCGTAGCTCATGTTGCCCAGCGGCACGCCGTCCAGGGTGAAGCCGAGCCGGCTCTGGTCGAAGCCGTGCAGGCTGATCGCAGTGGACCATTCGTAGGCGCCGAACGGATCGGCCGACTGGAACTGCACGCCCGGCAGCTTGTCCAGCACCTTCAGCGCGCTGGTGCCGGGGGCGGCGATTCCGATGTCCTCACGGGTGATGCGCTGCACCTGGCGGGTGGTGCCGCTGGACACGACGGTGATCGCGTCGAGCATCGTGGCATCGTTGCCGCTCGCGCTGGCCGCCGCATCGGCGGTTGCGGTGGCGGCGGCCGGCGCGGTCTCGGCCAGCGCGGCGAAGGCCGGCAGGGCGGACGCGACGGCGAGCACCAGCGCGTGCGGGCGCAAGGATCTGGAAGTGGGGGTCATCGAAAGTCACCAATCATGAGGGAGAGAGGCTCCGGACCTGCCGCGCTGGGCGCGGGCAGCCGGCACCGGGCCGGTACGCGGCCCGCCCGCCACGATGCAACGGTTTTGTGAACGTTTCGGGGCGGTCCGGTGTCGGCTGTGGGACAGCGCGCCGACCGCGGGTGACGGTGATCACCGCGCATCCTGGCCTTGCGGCGCAGTCGGCACCTGCGGCGACGCGCGGCATCGCAGCGCCAGCGGCGCGACGTATGATGCCGGGCCTGCCACCGCCGCTGCCTTCGATGAAGCTCGCCATCCTGTCCCGCAATACCAAGCTGTACTCGACCCGGCGCCTGGTCGAGGCCGGCCGCGAACGCGGGCACACGGTGCGCGTACTGGACCCGCTGCGCTGCTATATGCGCATCGCCGCCGGCGCCTTCACCATGCATTACAAGGGCAAGCCGATCACCGGCTACGACGCGGTGATCCCGCGGATCGGCAATTCGGTGACCCGCTACGGCACCGCGGTGCTGCGGCAGTTGGAGATGATGGGCGTCTGTACGCCAAACCCGTCCGATGCGATCCTGCGCGCCCGCGACAAGCTGCGCGCGCACCAATTGCTGGCGGCCAAGGGCATCGACATGCCGATGACCGTGTTCGGCGACAACCCGGACGACACCGGCGATCTGCTGTCCATGCTCGGCCCGCCGCCGCACGTGGTGAAGTTGAACGAAGGCACCCAGGGCACCGGGGTGATCCTGACCGAGAAGGCCAGCGCCTCGCGTGGCGTGGTCGAGGCGCTGCGCGGGCTGTATGCCAATTTCCTGGTGCAGGAGTTCATCGGCGAGGCCGAGGGCGCCGACCTGCGCTGCTTCGTGGTCGGCAACCAGGTGGTAGCGGCGATGCGCCGCACCGCGCCGGAGGGCGACTTCCGCTCCAACCTGCATCTCGGCGGTGCCGCCGAGCGGACCGTGGCCAGCCGCGGCGAGCAGGAGGTGGCGGTGCGCTCGGCCAAGGCGCTGGGCCTGGGCGTGGCCGGCGTCGACCTGATCCGCTCGCGGCGCGGGCCGCTGGTGCTGGAGGTCAACTCCACGCCGGGCCTGGAAGGCATCGAGACGGTCTGTGGGCTGGATATCGCCGGCAAGGTCATCGAGCACCTCGAGGCCTGCCTGAAGCGAAAGAAATCAGTGATTTAGCTGCGTTTCTGGCCGCGCGTTCTGGCTTAACGCTGGTTTAATTCGGCCCTGCGTAAGCTTCATCGGACCGCAGCTCTGCCCTCCTCAGCAGGAACGGTAATCGGGATAGAAAACCTTTCGGCCCAGGCAGCCCCGCTGCCTGGGTCTTTTTGTTGGGGATGCTGGAATGGGGCTGATGCGTGCGCGTGCTTGCGGCAATGTTTCGGCGAAAGCTACATTCGCGATGTAGTGCAGTGCTGTTGTGATGCCGGGAATGCGAGGCGATGTGCCAAGGTGAGGCGCCCATGAACGTGAAGAAAGTGTTCGCGCGGCAACTCAGTACAATCTCGCAGCACTCGGAGCGGTACGAACGTCCCCGAAAGCGGACGATCACGGTTTGGCGCAAGCATTCGACGCAGGTCGTGACATTCGCGATCGGTGCAGGTCGCGACCGCTGTGCTGCTGCAAGAACTAATCAGGGTGAGGCGCTGTCTGATGCAGCGACCTGCCAGGTGGGTCGCAAGCGAGGCGTCGCTGAACATTCACCAGGATGCATTGCAGGACCATGGCGGTTGCCGTCGTGGACAACGAGGAGGCGCGGCATTGACGTGGCGCCCTCCACTGGCAAGTAGTACGACTGACGGGGTACATGTTGGTGCGAATTCTAGTGATCGAAGACAACAGCGACATCGCCGCCAATCTGGGCGATTACCTCGAGGACCGCGGCCATACCGTCGATTTCGCCGCCGATGGCGTCACCGGCCTGCACCTGGCGGTAGTGCATGAATTCGACGCGATCGTGCTCGACCTCAACCTGCCGGGCATGGACGGCATCGAGGTCTGTCGCAAGCTGCGCAACGAGGCGCGCAAGCAGACCCCGGTGCTGATGCTCACCGCGCGCGATTCGCTGGACAACAAGCTCGCCGGCTTCGATTCCGGTGCCGACGACTATCTGATCAAGCCGTTCGCGCTGCAGGAAGTGGAAGTGCGGCTCAACGCGCTGTCGCGCCGCGGCAAGGGCGTGCACACCCGGGTGCTGGAGACCGGCGACCTGGAATACAACCTGGATACGCTGGAGGTCCGTCGCCAGGGCAAGCTGCTGCAGCTCAATCCCACCGCGCTGAAGATCCTGCAGGCGCTGATGGAAGCCGCGCCGGCGGTGGTGACCCGGCAGGAGCTGGAAACCCGTGTGTGGGGCGAGGAACTGCCCGATTCCGACTCCCTGCGCGTGCATATCCATGGCCTGCGCGCGGTGGTGGACAAGCCGTTCGACGTGCCGATGATCCAGACCCGTCACGGCATCGGCTACCGCATCGCCGCACCCGATGCCTGAAGCACCGGCGTTGCCGCGGGTCGTGCGGCGGCGCGGGCGTTACCGCCGCCGCCTCCGCAGCCGCATCATCCTCTCGTTCGTGCTGTTGGGCTTCGGCCTGACCGCGCTGTTCGCGTTCGCCACCAACTGGGCGCGCGCGCGCGTGGAGAACCAGCTGGTCGAGGTGGTGCTGAACCGCAACATCGACGAGTACTCGCACCGGTTCTTTTCCGATCCGTCGAAGAATCCGGATCTGCCGGTGCAGCAGATGGTCGGCCGGGTGGTCAAGAGCGACCGTTTCGAGGCGCTGCGGCGCGAGCAGCCGGAGTGGTACAACTTTTCCGACGGCATCCACAACGTGTCCGGTCGCGACGAAACCGGCAAGCCGTTCTCCTACAAGGTGGCGGTGCGCAAGACCCCGAACGTCTGGTTCTTCCTCGCCTACGACATGACCCAGACCATGCAGGGTGAGGTGCAGCTCAATCGCACGTTGATCCTGTCGGTGCTGGTGTTCAGCGCGTTGTCCCTGGTGATCGGCTGGTGGTCGGCGTCGCGGGTGATGCGGCCGGTGTCGGACCTGGCGGCGCGCTTGCGCGCGTATCGCGGCAGTAGCGATCCCAAGCCGCTGGCGCCGCACTTTCCCGACGACGAGGTCGGCCAGTTGGCCGAGGCGTTGGACGACTACTCGGCGCGCCTGACCGAAGTGGTGCAGCGCGACCGCGAGTTCAATGCGGACGTCAGCCATGAACTGCGCACGCCGCTGGCGGTGATCCGTGGCGCCACCGAACTGCTGCTGACCCGGCCCAATCTCGACGAGAAGGTGCTGCAGCGCCTGCAGCGCATCCAGCGCGCCGAACAGCAGTGCAGCGACCTGATCGGCTCGCTGCTGCTGCTGTCGCGCAACGAGCGCGGGCAGGGCCACAGCAACGTCGCCAAGGTCGCCGAGCAGTTGATCGAATCGCACCGCGCGCAGTTGGGCGGCAAGCCGCTGCAGTTGTTGCTGGAAGGCGAGCGCAACCTCACCATCGATGCGCCGGAAGCGGCGCTGTCGGTGGCGCTGGGCAACCTGATCGGCAATGCGGTCAAGTACACCCAGGAAGGGCAGGTGGTGGTGCGGGTGCTGAGCGACGCGGTGCAGGTGATCGATTCCGGTCCCGGCCTGAGCGAAGAGGACGCGGCCAAGCTGTTCCAGCGCGGCTATCGCGGCACGCATGCAGGCCATTCTCAGGGCGGCGGCATCGGCCTGTCGATCGTCAGCCGGCTATGCGATCTCTATGGTTGGCAGGTCAACGTGCGTCCGGGCGCCACCAAGGGCGTGGTGGCGACGCTATGGTTCAAGCCGGCTTGAGGTGCTGGCGGGACGGTGCGTCTAAGCTTCCTTGTAGGATCGGCTTCAGCCGCGACCAAGCTTTCCGGGCAAGCCCGTCCCGTCGGGACTGAAGTCCCTCCCGCAGTGCAGTCGCAACCGCACTGCATTCGCTAAACATCCCTGATCTCATGCCCCGGCTTTTGTGGGAGCGGCTTCAGCCACGACGTCTTCGCAACGGATCGCGCTTGAGCGCGCTCCTAAAGGAGACGCTTGGCCGCCGCCAGCGCGCGGTACTGCCGATCCAGCGTTTCCACGGCTTCCTGGAGCTCTGCTGCGGCGCCGTCGTTGACCACCACATCGTCGGCAATGGCCAGGCGCGCGGCGCGGGTGGCCTGCGCCGCCAGCATGCGCTGCGCCAGGTCGGCGGTGATGCCGTCGCGCTGCATCAGGCGTGCGTGTTGCAGCGCCTCGGGGGCGTCGATCACCAGGATCCGGTCGAGCCAGGGATAGGCGGCGCGTGCGCCGACCTCGGTCAACAGCGGAATGGCCGCGATCGCATACGGCCCTAAGGCTTCGCGGCAGCGTTCCTGTAGCAACTGGCGGATGGCGGGGTGGGTGATCGCTTCGAGGTCGCGGCGTGCCGTCACGTCCTCGAAGACGCGCTGGCGCAAGGCGGCGCGGTCGAGCTGTCCATCGTCTTGCAGGATCTGCGGTCCGAAGCGGGCCACGATCTGCGCCAGGGCCGGATGGCCGGGCGCAACGACCGCGCGTGCGGCGAGGTCGGCATCGGCGACGACGATGTCCTTGGCCTCGAAGCGGCGACTCAGTTCGCTCTTGCCGGAAGCCACGCCTCCGGTCAGGCCGACGACGAAATCAGTCAAGCCGGGGACTCCGTCAGCGCAGTCCAGACCAGTGCATGTAGGTCTCCACGATCTCCGTGCCCCAGAAGAAGGTGATCCAGCCGGCGATGGCCAGATAGGGGCCGAACGGGATCGGCGTGGCGCGGTCGCGGCCCTTGGCAGCCAGCCACAGCGAACCCAGGATCGCACCGACCAGGGAGGAGATCAGGATGGTCGGCAGGATGCCCTTCAAACCGCACCAGGCGCCGATCGCGGCCAGCAGCTTGAAATCGCCATGGCCCATGCCTTCCTTGCCGGTGATCTGCTTGAACAGCCACCACACTGACCACAGCGAGAAATAGCCGACCGCCGCGCCAAGCAGGGCGGGTTTGGCCGGCATGTACAGGTTGTCCATGCTGCCGATCAGGCCGAGCCACATCAGCGGCAAGGTCAACTGGTCCGGCAGCAGGCGGGTGCGCAGGTCGATGCCGGACAGCGCCACCAGGAAACAACTGAACACGATCGCACCGAAGCCCTGCCAGCCGAAGCCGAAGCGCCACACGCTGGCGACCACCAGCAGGCTGGTGAGCAGTTCCACCAGTGGGTACTGCGGCGAGATCGGCGCATGGCAGTAGCGGCACTTGCCGCGCAGCGCCAGCCAACTGAACAGCGGGATGTTCTCGAACCAGGCCAGCTTGTGCTTGCAGTGCGGGCAGTGCGACGGCTCCACCACGATGCCGGGCGGCGGCGGATCGTAGATGTCCGGCAGCTCAAGGATCTCGCGCGAATCGCGCTTCCACTGCCACTCCATGCGCTTGGGCATGCGCAGGATCACGACGTTGAGGAAGCTGCCCACCAGCAGGCCAAGTCCGGCCGCGGCCGGGAAGCCGAGGCCGGGGTGTTGATCGAGAAATGCCATTAATGCTTATCCAACGACGGAGGCCAGCTTGAAGATCGGCAGGTACATGCCGATGACCATGCCACCGACGATGGTGCCGATGAACACCATGATCAACGGTTCCAGCAGGCTGCTCAGTGCATCGACCGCGTTGTTCACTTCCTGCTCGAAATACTCGGCCACCTTGAACAACATCGCGTCCAGCGCGCCTGCCTCCTCGCCGATCGCGGTCATCTGGATCACCATGTGCGGGAACAGATTGGTCTGTTTCATCGCCATATTGACCGGATAACCGACCGCCACATCGTCGCGCATGCGCAGCACGGCTTTTTCGTACACGCTGTTGCCGGTGGCGCCGGCGACGATATCCAGCGCCTCCACCAACGGTACGCCTGCGCGAAAGGTAACCGCCAGTGTCCGGGAGAAGCGGGCCACGGAGCTGTTGTGCATGATTTGGCCGATGATCGGTACCTTCAGAATCAAGCGGTCCATGCCATGTTGCATGGCCGGCGACCGCTTGTAGGCAAACATGAAGCCGCCGATGGTGCCGACCAGGATGAAGAGCACCAACCACCAGTAAGCCACCATGAAGCGCGAGGCGGCCACGATCATCTGGGTGAAGGCCGGCAGTTCCGCGCCAAAACCCTTGAACACGTCTTCGAACTGCGGAACCACGAAGACAAGCAGGATCGAGCTGACGATCAAGGCGACCGCCATCACCATGGCCGGGTAGAACAAGGCCTTCTTGATCTTGCCCTTCAACGCCTCGATGTTCTCTTTATAGGTCGCGACCGTCTCCAACACCGTCTCGAGCACGCCGGCACCTTCGCCGGCCTTGACCAGATTGCGGTAGAGCTCGTCGAACTGCACCGGATGCTTGCTGATCGCTTCATACAGCGACGAGCCACCCTCGATGTCGGTGCGGATCTGGTCCACCATCTTCTTCATGCGCGGGTTCTTATGCCCGCTGGCAATGATTTCCAGCGAACCCACGATGGGGACGCCGGATTTCATCATCGTCGCCATTTGGCGGCTGAAGAAGGCGATGTCCTTTGTGCCGATCTTGCTGCCGCTCGCCCCGAACAGCGGCTTGGGCTTGGGCTTGACTACCGAAGGCGTGATGCCCTGCCGGCGGAGTTCGGCGCGCAGCAAGTTGGCGCTTTTGGCGATCTGCTCGCCCTTCATCTTGACGCCGCGCTTGTCGGTGCCTTCCCAGACAAAGGGCACCTGCTGACTGGTGCTGCGTGCGACCGGCTCTTTCTTGACTGCGCTGCGCGTTGCGGACATCAGGTTGTCTCCCCCGTCCGGCCATCCCCGGGCGGACATACCCAGCATGGTATCGGTTTCCTGGACGTCTGGCATCCGTAGCGACCGTCATCCAGCCAGATCGCGTTCCATGGCGTGACGCAGGACGTCACTTTCTGCCCTGCATGGGCGGATGGCCCATTCTGTCGCAAATTCCTGATTTGCCTGCACCTTGGCCCTGTGGCTGAGGCATGATGCACTTCGGTAGGAGATTGGACATGCGCGAGAAGTTGGCACGCAGTCTGCTTCGCTTACCCGCACGTGGCGCTCAGCCGCGGCGCTCGGGGAGTAGGATCCGCGGGCGAGTGCCCACCACTTACATTCCATCTCTAGGGGTTTGTTATGAAGAAGCAGCAGGGCTTTACCCTGATCGAACTGATGATCGTGATCGCGATCATCGCCATCCTGGCCGCCATCGCGCTGCCGATGTACCGTGACTATGTCGCTAAGTCGCAGCTGGCTGCCGCGCTTGCTGAAGTGAGCCCGGCCAAGACAATGCTGGAATCCAAGCTGCAGGAAGATAGCACCTTCGTTCCGGCTACCGCCGCGGACGTCGGCCTGCAGACCACCTCGCCGCGCTGCACCACCTTCGGTGCCACCGCGACCACTCTTACCTGCAACACCATCAAGGGCAACGATATCGTCGCTGGCGCGACGTTGACGCTGACCCGCGCCAACACCGGCGTCTGGACCTGCACGATCACCGGTGGTTCGGTGCTCGCGAAGCACAAGCCGAGCAATTGCACCTAAGAAGTGCTTTTGGTTTCAAGTAGAAAAGGCCCTCACGGGCCTTTTCTTTTTTGTGTTCCACTGGATACGTACAACGCTATAGTCCTGACTAGGTAGATGTCGGTCCAGGCTTTGAGCCCGATCGCCACAAGTTGTGCGGACCGAGTTTGAACAGCCTGTCTATACATTCAAGTTGAAGCTTCCGAGCAGGTATTCATGAACGCAATGACGAGCAACCTTGTCGGCATCACCGGCATCGCCCGCCGCCTCGTGCAGGACGGTGCGCTGGAGGAAGCCGCGGCGCGGACCGCCATGGCCCAGGCGGCCGAGGCCAAGGTGCCGCTGCCGCAGTGGTTCTCCGAGAAGAAGCTGGTCACCGCCGCGCAGTTGGCCGCCGCGAACGCGGTCGAGTTTGGCATGCCGTTGATGGATGTCTCGGTCTTCGACGCCAGCCAGAATGCGATGAAGCTGGTCAGCGAGGAACTGCTGCAGAAGTACCAGGTGCTGCCGTTGTTCAAGCGCGGCAGCCGCCTGTTCGTCGGCATCAGCAACCCGACCCAGACCCGGGCGCTGGACGACATCAAGTTCCACACCAATCTGACGGTGGAGCCGATCCTGGTCGACGAGGACCAGATCCGCCGGACCCTGGAGCAGTGGCAGGCCAGCAACGACTCGCTCGGCAGCGCCTTGGGCGACGACGAGGGCATGGACAACCTCGATGTCGGCGGCGGCGACGAGGACATGGGCAGCGGTGGCGATACCGGCATCGACGCCAAGGGTGAGGACACCCCCGTCGTCAAATTCGTGAACAAGGTGCTGGTCGATGCGATCCGCCGTGGTGCGTCCGACATCCACTTCGAGCCCTACGAGGACGACTACCGGGTGCGCCTGCGCATCGACGGCCTGCTCAAGAGCGTGGCCAAGGCGCCGGTCAAGCTCAACCAGCGCATCGCCGCGCGCCTGAAGGTGATGGCGCAGCTGGACATCGCCGAGAAGCGGGTCCCGCAGGACGGCCGCATCAAGCTCAACCTGTCCAAGAACAAGCAGATCGACTTCCGCGTCAGCACCCTGCCGACGCTGTTCGGCGAGAAGATAGTGCTGCGTATCCTCGATGGCAGCGCGGCCAAGCTAGGCATCGACAAACTCGGCTACGAGCCGGAGCAGCAGAAGCTGTTCCTGGATGCGATCCACAAGCCGTATGGCATGGTCCTGGTCACCGGCCCCACCGGCTCGGGCAAGACGGTGTCGCTGTACACCGCGCTGGGCATCCTCAACGACGACACCCGCAACATCTCCACCGCCGAGGACCCGGTCGAAATCCGCCTGCCCGGGGTCAACCAGGTGCAGCAGAACAACAAGCGCGGCATGACCTTCGCCGCGGCGCTGCGCTCGTTCCTGCGCCAGGATCCGGACATCATCATGGTCGGCGAAATCCGCGACCTGGAGACCGCCGAGATCGCGATCAAGGCCGCGCAGACCGGTCACATGGTGCTGTCCACCCTCCACACCAACGACGCGCCGCAGACCATCGCGCGCCTGATGAACATGGGCATCGCGCCCTACAACATCACCAGTTCCGTGACCCTGGTCATCGCCCAGCGCCTGGCGCGGCGCCTGTGCAACAACTGCAAGCGCCCGGTCCAGTTGCCGGAGAAGGCCTTGCTCGCCGAGGGCTTCACCGAGGCGGAGATCGCCGCCGGCGTCCAGCTGTACGAGGCGGTCGGCTGCGACGAGTGCACCGAGGGCTACAAGGGCCGCACCGGTATCTATCAGGTGATGCCGATGAACGACGAGATCGCCGCGATCGTGCTGCAGGGCGGCAACGCCATGGACATCGCCAGCGCCGCGCAGAAGATCGGGGTCAAGGACCTGCGCCAGTCGGCCCTGCTCAAGGCCCGCAACGGCATCACCAGCCTGGCCGAGATCAATCGGGTGACGAAGGACTGAGAAGCTGGGATTGGGGAATCGGGATTGGGGAATGGCAAAAGCGGCTTTTCCGTCCCTATTGGTCTTCCGGTAGCCCAAGCCTTGTTCCCAGGCTTCTCGACGTTTAGCGCAGGCGGGCAATGCCGGTTGCGCCCAACGGAATCACCCCACTCAATCGGGCGAAGGACCAAGAGTAGCCAGGAGAGCGGCTCTTCCCATTCCCCAATCCCGATTCCCCAATCCCGGCCCTTCTACTCCATCCCCAGCTTCTTCAGCTTGTAGCGCAACGCGCGAAAGGTGATGCCCAGCTGCGCGGCGGTGCGGGTCTTGTTCCAGCGGTTCTCTTCCAGCGCCTTCTGAATGGCGGCGCGTTCGAGCTGTTCGATGTAGGACGGCAGCGCGGAGGAGGTCGGGTCGATGTCGACCACGCCGCGCGGCAGCGCCGGTGCAGCCTCGGCGGCGCTGCGGGCATGGTTGCCGGGCTGCGGCAGGCGCAGGTCGGCGGCGCTGATCTGGTCGTCCTCGGCCATCGCCAGGGCGCGTTCGAGGATGTTCTCCAGTTCGCGCACGTTGCCGGGGAAGGCGTAGCTGCTCAGGGCATCCAGCGCGGAGGGCGACAGCAGCGGGGTGGGGCGGCCGTGGCTCTTGGCCAGCCGCGCCAGGATCGCCGCGGCCAGTTGCGGCAGGTCGCCGCCGCGCTCGCGCAGCGGCGGCACGCGCAGTTCGATGACGTTGATGCGGTAGTACAGGTCGTGGCGGAAGCGGCCCTCGGCGACCAGGTCGGCCAGGTCCTTGTGCGTGGCCGAGAGGATGCGCACGTCGACCGGCACTTCGGTGGCGGCGCCGACCGGACGCACCGATTTCTCCTGGATCGCGCGCAGCAACTTGACCTGCATCGGCAGCGGCAGTTCGGCGACCTCGTCGAGGAACAGGGTGCCGCCGTGCGCGGCCTGGAACAGGCCGGCCTGGTCGGCGTGGGCGCCGGTGAAGCTGCCCTTCTTGTGGCCGAAGAATTCGCTTTCCATCAGTTCGGCCGGGATCGCGCCGCAGTTCACCGGCACGAAGGGGCCGGCCGCGCGGGCGCCCTGTTCGTGGATGGTGCGTGCGACCAGTTCCTTGCCCACGCCGGATTCGCCGAGGATGTAGACCGGCGCCTGGTTGCGCGCGACCTTGGCGATGGTGCTGCGCAGCGCGTCCATCGCCGCCGACGCGCCGAGCAGGCGGCTGGCCTGTTCCGGGGCCGGCTGCGGCGGCGCGGCGCGGCTTTCGTTGTTGAGTTCCAGCGCATGCTTGACCAGGCCACGCAGCACGTGGATGTCCACCGGCTTGCTGACGAAGTCGAAGGCGCCGGCCTTCAGTGCTTCCACCGCCAGGTCCATGCTGCCGAAGGCGGTGATCATTGCCACCGGCGTGCGCGGGTAGTGCTTGGCGATTTCGCTGACCAGTTCGATGCCGTTGCCGTCGGGCAGGCGCATGTCGGTGATGCACAGGTCGTAGGGATTGCTCGCCAGCAGTTCGCGCGCTTCGGCGAGGTTGGCGGCGGTGCTGATGCGCAGCCCCATCCGGCCCAGGGTCAGGACCAGCAACTCGCGGATGTCGCGCTCGTCGTCGACGACCAGGGCGCTTCGGGTTTCGTTCATGTGCAAAGAAGATAGCGTAGGAACCGGGGCATGTGCCAATTTACCGGCGCCGGCCGCGCGCTGGCGGAGCGATTCTCACCTGTCGCCGCTGAGCATGGTGTGCGGCCCGGGCAGGGCGACCCGGAAGCAGGCGCCGCCGGCCGGCACCGACACGTATTCCAGTCGCGCCTGGTTGGCCCGGCACAGCTCGCGGGCGATGTACAGGCCCAGTCCGGTGCCGTGCTCGGAGGTGGTGAAGAACGGCCGGAACAACTGCGCCGCCACCGCCTCGGGGATGCCGGGGCCACGGTCCATCACGTCGACGACGGCGTTGCGCTCCTGCATCGCCACGCGCAGGCGCACCCGTGCCGGCTCCTCCATCACCCGCCCGTACTTGAGCGCGTTGTGCACCAGCGCGCTGAGGATCTGGTGCAGGTGCTTGGGATCGACCAGCGCGTGCACCGGCTGCGGGGCGAGGATCGCCTCGAGGCTGTCGGTCTCGATCGACAGGGTCTGCCGGTACTCCAGGACGAAGCGGCGCACGAACGCGCCCAGGTCCAGGTTCTCCGGGTTGGAACGTTCGCGCCGGGCCAGGCCGAGCACGCTCTCGACGATGCCGTTGGTGCGCTGGCACTGCTGGTGGATGATCTGCAGCAGGCGGCGGTCGGCATCGCCGATCGCCGGCGATTCCTCCAGCAACTGCGAGGCGTAGTTGATCGCGGCCAGCGGGTTGCGGATCTCGTGGGCCAGGCTGGCCGAGAAGCGGCCCAGCGCCGACAAGGTCAGCGACTCGGCGCGTCGCGAGACCACCGTGGCGTCGTCGAGAAACACCAGGGTCAGGTCGCCCTCGGCCAGCAAACGGGCGAAGCGCGGCTGTACCTCCGGCTGGTCCGGCGACAGCTGCAGCGGGCTTTCGTCCTGGTTCCAGCCGTTGCGCCAGCGCTGCAGGCGCCGGGCCAGTTCCGGCGCGGCGCTGAGCAGGTCGAGCCGGCCGCTGCCGCTGTTGCCGTCGGTGTCGCCGAGCAGCGCCGACGCGGCCTCGTTGGCCAGGGTCACCCGGTTCTGCGCGTCCACCACCAGCACCCCGGTGCGCATGCGGCGGATGATCAGTTCGTTGATTTCGTAGAGATTGGCGACCTCGGCGCCGCGGCGTTCTGCCAGGCGCTGGCTGGTGCGCGCGCGCTGGCCGAGGCCGTTGCAGATGTAGGCCACCGCCAGATAACTGGTGGCGAACATCGCCAGTTCGGCCAGGCTGCGGGTGTTGTCGGCGCCATCCAGCACGCTCCACACGTACTCGGCCAGCGTCGCCGCCGAGGCGATCAGGGCAATGGCGAGGCCGCCGCGCAGGCGCAGCAGCATCGCCGCGGCGGCGACGTTGAACAGCAGCATCATCGCGATACCGGCGCTGGCCGCGGGCAGGGCATGTGCGGCGAGTGTCGCGGCGACGATGTCGGCGACGGCGCTGAAGCCGACGATCGGCGCCAGGTGAGCCTCGTTGCGCCCCCACATCAGCAGCGCCAGCGCCACTGCCAGGTAGGCGGTGGCCAGGGTGCTGGCCAGTTGCGGGTAGCGCGGCTCGCCGACCAGCACGCTGAGCGGGCTGAATACCAGGGCGGCGATCAGCCCGGCCACCAGCACCCGGTACAACGCGAAGAAGTACAGCTCGCGGCGCGGAATGGACTCGATGCGATCGATGAGCGAGGCGCTGGTGGGCAAGCCGGACTCCGGGCGGACAGCGGACGGCGCGAGTATAGGGGGGGCGCCGTCCACGCGGATGGCCGCTCGGGCCGGCGGCGGCCAGCCTGGGGCCGGTCTCACCGCGGTCATCGCGGTCACGACGGCGCAACCGCGATGGCCGCCGTCGGCGGTCCGGCGGCCTGTCTGGACAGGCAGGGGAAGGCGGCGGGATGAGCGCGGCAGGGCGCGCGCGGCCCCGCGTCACCCACCCGGCGACGCCACCGCGGACCTTCCCGGAGGCCGCAGCCGGGCCAGACCGCCGGTGCTTTTGCGCCGCCGCCCTGGGTCGGCGACAATAGGCGTCCCGTCCGTACCGCTCCCGGCCGCCACTCAGGGCCCGGATCGCTGCGGGACGGCCGTTCCTTTTCCCACGGTGACGCATGAATTTCCACGAATATCAGGCAAAACAACTGCTTGCCGAGTACGGCATCCCGGTCCCGGCCGGCAAGGTCGCGGCTACTGCGGAAGAAGCGGTTGAAGCCGCCAAGTCGCTTGGCGCTGGCCCTTGGATGGTCAAGGCGCAGATCCACGCAGGTGGCCGCGGCAAGGCCGGCGGCGTCAAGTTCTGCAAGACCACCGACGATGTGAAGGCCGTTGCCGAGAAGCTGCTCGGCACCAAGATGGCCACCTACCAGACCGCCGGCGTCGAGCTGCCGATCAACCTGGTGCTGGTGACCACCGCCGGCGAGATCGTCAAGGAGCTGTACCTGTCGGTGCTGGTCGACCGCGGCACCCGCACCATCAGCTACATCGCCTCCTCCGAGGGCGGCATGGAGATCGAACAGGTCGCCGCCGAGACCCCGGACAAGATCCACACGCTCAACGTCGACTTCGTCGAGGGCGTGCAGGGTTACCACGGCCGTGACATCGGCTTCAAGATGGGCCTGACCGCCAAGCAGGCCGGCCAGTTCGCCAACATCATGGTCAACCTGTACCGCATCTTCAACGAGAAGGACCTGGCGCTGGTGGAGATCAATCCGCTGGCCATCCTGGACGACGGCAACCTCTACGCGCTGGACGGCAAGTTCAACAGCGACGACAACGCCAACTTCCGCCACAAGGAACTGGTCGCCATGCGCGACAAGTCCCAGGAAGACGAGACCGAAGTGACCGCTTCGGAGCTGGACATCAACTACGTCACCATGGACGGCAACATCGGCTGCATGGTCAACGGCGCCGGTCTGGCCATGGCCACCATGGACGTGATCAAGCTCAACGGCGGCGAGCCGGCGAACTTCCTGGACGTGGGCGGCGGTGCCAACAAGCAGCGCGTGATCGAGGCGTTCAAGCTGATCCTGTCCTCGGACAAGGTCGAAGGCATCTTCGTCAACATCTTCGGCGGCATCGTCCGCTGCGACATGATCGCCGAGGGCATCATCGCGGCGGTCAAGGAAGTGGGCGTCAAGGTTCCGGTCGTGGTGCGCCTGGAAGGCACCAACGTGGAAGAGGGCAAGCAGCTGCTGCGCGACAGCGGCATGGCCATCATCCCGGCCGACAACATCAACGACGGCGCCAAGAAGGTCGTTGAAGCTGTCAAGAACGCCGCCTGATCCACGACACCAAGGAACTCCAATGTCTGTTTTGATTAACAAGAACACCAAGGTGATCGTGCAGGGCTTCACCGGCCAGCAGGGCACCTTCCACGCCACCCAGATGATCGAGTACGGCACCCAGGTCGTCGGCGGTGTCACGCCGGGCAAGGGCGGCACGACCCACATCGACCTGCCGGTGTTCAACACCGTGGCCGATGCCGTGCAGAGCACCGGCGCCGACGCCTCGGTGATCTACGTGCCGCCGCCGTTCGCGGCCGACGCGATCCTGGAAGCGGCCTCCGCCGGCATCAAGGTCATCGTCTGCATCACCGAAGGCATCCCGGTGCTGGACATGCTGCGCGTCAAGAACGTGCTGACCCGCTCCTTCCCGGAGACCGTGCTGATCGGGCCGAACTGCCCCGGCGTGATCACCCCGGGCGAGTGCAAGATCGGCATCATGCCGGGCCACATCCACAAGCCGGGCAAGATCGGCATCGTCTCGCGTTCGGGCACGCTGACCTATGAAGCGGTCAAGCAGACCACGGAAGTCGGCCTGGGCCAGTCCACCTGCATCGGCATCGGCGGCGACCCGATCAACGGCCTGAACTTCGTCGACTGCCTCAAGCTGTTCAACGAGGATCCGCAGACCGAAGGCATCATCATGGTCGGCGAAATCGGCGGCGACGCCGAGGAAGCCGGTGCCGAGTACATCGCCAAGCATGTCAAGAAGCCGGTGGTCGGCTTCATCGCCGGTGCGTCGGCGCCGGCCGGCAAGCGCATGGGCCACGCCGGTGCGATCGCCTCGGGCGGCAAGGGCACGGCCGAGGGCAAGTTCGCGGCGATGGAAGCGGCCGGGGTCAAGACCGTGCGTTCGCCGGGCGACCTGGGTGCGGCGATCGCTTCGCTGATGAAGTAAGCCGTCAGCGCCGCGGCAGCGATCCGCCTTCGGGTGCGTCGTTGTCGCCGCCGCTGTCCGGAAGGGCCTCGCGCGAGCGAGGCCTTTTTCGTTTCGAGGATCCGCTGCGCGGCACTGTGGCAGCTCCCCCGGTGGGACGGGACGGATGGGATGGGCATGCGATGCCCGCAGGCCCGTCCCTGCGCAATCAAGCAGTTGCGCCATCCCAGCGCTCGCCACTCGTCCCTGCCGCCCCGCCATTGGTCCCCTGACGTGGCGGTGCCGTCACTTGTTGCTGACAGGGCGCGGCGCAGTGCCGACACTGGCCCACTTTCTTCGGCAGCAACAGGGGTGGATGCGTGATCAGGCGATGGCGGGCAGCGGTATGCGGGGCGGGCATGGCGATGGGCATCGGTGGCATCTGCGCGGCGGCGCCGGGCGACTGGGCCAGTTATGCCGGCGCGCCCGGCGGCGGGCAGTACTCGCCGCTGACCCAGATCACCCCGGACAACATCGGCCGGCTGCGCATCGCCTGGTCGTTCCGCACCGGCGAACTCGGTGCGGGCCTGCCCGATCCGGAACGGCGGCGCTTCGAAGCCAATCCGCTGGTGCTGGGCGGGCGCATGTACCTCACCACCGGCACCGGCATCGCCTTCGCCCTGGATGCGACCAGCGGCCGCGAACTGTGGTCGTTCGACGCCAAGGTCGCGCGCGACAAGCACTACAGCGACCCGGCCTCGCGCGGGGTGAGTTTCTGGCGCGACACCCAGGCCACTGCAGGTGCGTGCCGCGAGCGCATCGTGTACGGCACCCTGGATGCGCGACTGATCGCGCTGGACGCCGCCGACGGCAAGCCCTGCGCCGGGTTCGGCAAGGACGGCACGATCGACCTGCATGCCGGGGTGGATGTGCACGATACGGCCAGCGATGCCTGGTCCAACTATGCGGTGACCTCGCCGCCGGTGGTGGCCGGCGACGTGCTGGTGGTCGGCAGCTCGATCGGCGACAACCGCGGGCATGCGCTGGAGCAGGGCGTGGTGCGCGGCTACGACGCGCGCAGCGGCCGTGAGCTGTGGCGCTGGGATCCGGTGCCGCGCGATCCGGCCAAGGCCACCGCGGCCGGCTGGCAGCCGGAGCAGGCGGCCACGGTCGGCGGCGGCAACGCGTGGGCGCCGCTGTCGGTGGACCCTGCGCTGGGTCTGGTCTACGTGCCGACCGGCTCGGCCAGTCCCGACTACTACGGTGGCGAGCGTCTCGGCGACAACCGCGATGCCGATTCGCTGGTGGCGTTGGATTTGCACAGCGGCCGCCGGGTATGGGCGCAGCAGTTGCTGCATCACGACCTGTGGGACTACGACCAGGCCTCGCAGCCGGTGCTGACCACGGTGCAGACCGCGCAGGGACCGCGCGCGGCGGTGCTGCAGGCGACCAAGACCGGCTTCCTGTTCGCCTTCGACCGCCGCGACGGCACGCCGCTGTTCCCGATCAGCGAGGTGCCGGTGCCGGCCTCCGACGTTCCGGGCGAACGTGCCTCGCCGACCCAGCCGATGCCCGAACCGGGTCTGCGCCTGGCACGGCATGCGCCGCTGACCGCCGCCGATGCCTGGGGGGCGACGCCGGGCGCGCGCCGCGAATGCGCCGCGCTGATCGCCGGGCTGCGTTCGGAAGGCCTGTTCACCCCGCCCAGCGTGCGCGGCACGATCGCGCTGCCCGGCTGGGCCGGCGGCGTGAACTGGGGCGGCATCGCGGTGGATCCGCAGCGACAGCTGGCGATCATGCCGGTGTCGGACCTGCCGATGCAGGTGGCGCTGATCCCGCGCGAGCAGTTCAGCGAGGCCGAGCGCGCGCGCCATCCGGACCAGCAGTTCAACGACATGGAAGGCACGCCGTACTACATGCGCCGCGGCATGTTGGGCTCGTCACGCGGCGTTCCCTGCGTCAAGCCGCCGTGGGGACGGCTGGTGGCGGTGGACCTGCGTACGCGCAAGATCGCCTGGGAACGCCCGCTCGGCACGCTGGAAGAAAGGCTGCCGTGGCTGCCACTGGACGTGGGCACGCCGCTGCTCGGCGGCGCGGTGACCACCGCCAGCGGTCTGACCTTCATCGCCGCGGCCGCCGATTCGCGCCTGCGCGCGCTCGACAGCGCCACCGGCAAGACCCTGTGGGAGGCCAAGCTGCCGGCCGGCGGCCAGGCCACGCCGTCGGTCTATGCGGTGGGCGGCAAGCAGTACGTGGTGATCGCCGCCGGCGGGCGCGAAGGCATGGGCACGATGGGCGACTACGTGGTCGCCTATACGCTCGACGGCGACGGCAAGGAAGTGGTGTTCCAGCACGGCGTCGGCGTGCGTATGGCGGTGCTGGGCCTCGCCGCGCTCGGGCTGTGTGCGGGATTGGTGTTGCTGGTGCGGCGTTGGCGCCGGCGGCGCCGCGCGCGCGCTGGCGCTGGCGCCCGCTGAAGCACATGGTCGTGGCTGGCCGGCGCTCAGGGATCGATGCAGTCGGGACTGAAGTCCCACAGTGCACCCGTCAGCACACGACATGTTGCTCCTTCTGGAAGCGGCTTCAGTCGCGACGCGGCGTCTGTCAGCGGCTGGCTTCGGAGCCAGTCGGGACCGGGGTCCTTCCAACAGTGCACCCGCCCGGTGACCGGCCCAGCATGAGGTGGGCAGGCTAATCGCCGGCCCCGGTGCGGCGCTACACTGCGCATTGCTGCCGCGCGCATCTCGGTGACGCTGCTGCTGGCAGCATGCTGTGAGCGGCCGCGGCGCGACCGCCGCGCTTTTCCCCTCCCGCTTCTGCAAGGTTGTCCATGTCTTCTTCTCTTCGCCTCGCCATGGCCCAGTTCGATTTCCCGGTCGGCGCCGTCGCCCAGAACACCGACCGGATCATCGCGTTGATCGAGGAGGCGCGCGACGAGTACGGCGCCGACGTGGTGCTGTTCCCGGAGCTGGCGGTCAGCGGCTACCCGCCGGAAGACCTGCTGCTGCGGCCGGGCTTCCTGGCCGATTGCGAGCGCGCGGTGCAGCGCATCGCCGCGCAGGTTCGCGGCATCGTCGCGGTGCTCGGCTGGCCGCAGAGCGCCGGCAGCGTGGTCTACAACGCCGCCAGCGTGCTGCGCGGCGGCCGCATCGAACGCACCTATCGCAAGCGCGAACTGCCCAACTACGCGGTGTTCGACGAGCGCCGTTATTTCGACGTGGATCCGGACGGCGAGAACTGCGTGTTCGAGGTCAACGGCACGTCGGTTGGTTTGGTGATCTGCGAGGACCTGTGGTTCCCGGAGCCGCTGGCGGCGACCGTGCGGGCGGGCGCGGAACTGGTGCTGGTGCCCAATGCCTCGCCCTACGAGCGCGGCAAGCACGCGCAGCGCGATGCCTTGCTGGCCGAGCGCAGCCGCGAGAGTGGTGCGGCACTGGCCTATCTCAACGTGGTCGGCGGCCAGGATGCGCTGGTGTTCGACGGCGCCTCGGTCGTGGCCGACGGCGACGGCACCGTGCATCCGGCCGCGGCCGCGTTCACCGACCAGTGGCTGGTGGTGGAATACGACACCGCCGCACGCCGTTTCGCGCCGCTGCGCTGGACCGACGACGGCGACGAGAGCATGGATGCGCTGGCCTGGCGCGCGGTGGTGCGCGGGTTGCAGGACTATTGCGCCAAGAATCGCTTTTCCAAGGTGTGGCTTGGCCTGTCCGGCGGCATCGATTCGGCGCTGGTGCTGGCGATGGCGGTGGACGCGCTGGGCGTGGACAACGTCACCGCGGTGCGCTTGCCGTCGCGCTACACCGCCGACCTGTCCAACGACCTGGCTGCCGATCAATGCCGTGTCCTCGGCGTGAAGCTGGAGACGGTGGCGATCGAGCCGGCGTTCGAGGGCCTGCTGAGCGCGCTCGGCCCGCTGTTCGCCGGCACCGAGCCCGACGTCACCGAAGAGAACCTGCAGTCGCGCAGCCGTGGCGTGATCCTGATGGCGCTGGCCAACAAGTTCGGCGGCCTGCTGCTGACCACCGGCAACAAGAGCGAGTACGCGGTGGGCTACGCCACCATCTATGGCGACATGTGCGGCGGCTACGCGCCGCTGAAGGACCTGTACAAGACCGAGGTGTTCGGCCTGGCGAAATGGCGCAACACGGTCGGCGGCACGCCGGTGATCCCGCCGGCGGTGATCACGCGGCCGCCCTCCGCGGAGCTGCGCGCCAACCAGACCGACCAGGATTCGCTGCCGCCGTACGACGTGCTCGACGGCATCCTGTATCGCTACGTCGACCAGGAGGAATCGCGCGACGAGATCGTCGCCGCCGGCTACGCCGCCGAGGTGGTCGACCGGGTGGTGCGGCTGGTGCGCATCAGCGAGTGGAAGCGGCACCAGGCCGCGCCGGGGCCGAAGGTGTCGCGCCGCGCGTTCGGACGCGAGCGGCGCTATCCGATCAGCAATGGGTATCAGGCCTGAGGCGGTTTTCGACCTGGCAGATAGTGTAGGAGCGGCTTCAGCCGCGACGCAGTCGATTGGGAAGCGTCGCGGCTGAAGCCGCTCCTATGAGGGAAGTCGTTGACAGGAAGCCGCCGCCGCGCGCGCCGCGCTCGCTTTTGCGAATCCCCAATCCCGACTCCCCAATCCCCACCCTCACACCACCTGCAGCAGTCGCAACCCAAACGCATCGTCCTGCGCATTCCAGCCGTGGCTGACGCGCAGGCCGGCCTCGGCGGCCATCGCCGCGAAGCTCTGGTCGGTGTACTTGTGGCTGTACTCGACCTGCATCGCTTCGCCCTCGGCGAAATCGAAGCGCTGCCCGGCCACGGTCACCTGCTGTGCGCACTGGCTGACCAGGAAGGTCTCGATGCGTTCGCGCGCTTCCGAATACACCGCATGATGGCGGAACTGCGCCAGGTCGAAGTCGCTGCCGATCTCGCGGTTGAGGCGGCGCAGCAAGTTCAGGGTGAACGCGGCGGTGACGCCGGCGGCATCGTTGTAGGCCGCCTCCAGCAATGCCGTGTCTTTGACCAGGTCGATGCCGATCAGCGCACAGCCGTCCGCGCCCATGGTCTGGCGCATCGAGCGCAGCAGGGCGATGCCGTCCTCGCGGGTGAAGTTGCCCAGGGTCGAGCCGGGGAAGAACACCAGGGTACGGCGCGCCCCGCGCTGCGGCGCCGGCAGCGCCACCGGCGCGGTGAAGTCGGCGCACACCGGCAGCATCTGGATGTGCGGGAAGCGCTCGGCCAGCCGCGTGGTGCTGGACATCAGCATGTCGCGGGAAATTTCGATGGGCGTGTAGGCCACCGGCATGCGCAGGCCGTCCAGCAGCAACTGGGTCTTGCGGCCGCTGCCGCTGCCCAGCTCCACCACATGCGCGCCGGTGCCCACCGCCTGCGCGATCGACGGCATCCGCGCTTCCAGCAGATCCAGCTCGGTGCGGGTCAGGTAGTACTCGGGCTGGCGGGTGATCGCCTCGAACAGGCGCGAACCCTCGGCGTCATAGAAATACTTGGACGGCAGCTGCTTGGGGCTGCATGACAGGCCGGCGATCGCATCGGCGGTGATGTCGTCCGCTTGCGGATGCAGGTCGGTCAGGGCGGCTTCGGTCAGGGCACGGGCGGTTGCGGCATTCATGCGGAATCCTTGGCCAGGCGCACGCCGGCGAACTGCCACCGCGCATCGGAGGGGAAGAAGTTGCGGTAGCTGGCGCGGATGTGATCGTGCGGCGTGGCACAACTGCCGCCGCGCAACACCCACTGCGCGTTCATGAACTTGCCGTTGTATTCGCCCAGCGTGCCCGACCATGGGCGGAAGCCGGGGTAGGGCAGGTAGGCGCTGCCGGTCCATTCCCAGACATCGCCGAACAACTGCTGCAGGCCGGTATCGGCCGGCGCCGCCGGCTGCGGGTGCAGCGCATCGCTCTCGACGAAGTTGCCGGCGATGGCGACGCCGGTAGCGGCCTGTTCCCACTCCGCCTCGGTCGGCAGGCGCGCGCCGGCCCAGCGCGCGAAGGCGTCGGCCTCGAACAGGCTGAGATGGCACACCGGCGCATGCGGATCGCGCTCGCGCCAGCCACCGAGGGTGAATTCGCGCACGCCATCGGCATGCCAGTACAGCGGGCGCTGCCAGTCCTCGGCGCAACGCTGCGCCCAGCCGTCGCTGAGCCACAGTCCGACCGTGCGATAGCCGCCATCGGCGATGAACTCGGCGTATTCGGCATTGCTCACCGGGCGGCTGGCCAGCGCGTGTGCCGGCACCAGCACGCGATGCCGCGGCGATTCGTTGTCGTAGGCGAAGGTCGTCTGCGCCGGCCAGGCGGCAGCCCCGATCTCGCTGATCTGTTCGTCGCGCTGCAGCCAGCGCAGCGGCGACGCCGGCGCGTGCTGTGTCGCCAGGTCCGCGCGATACGCCGGACCCAGCGGATTGCGCCAGAACGCGTGCTTGATGTCGGTGAGCAGCAGTTCCTGGTGTTGCTGTTCGTGCTGCAGGCCCAGTTCCAGGATCTGCAGGGTCTGCGGTGCCAGGGTGCCGGCCTGCAACTGCGCCAGCACGCGGGTATCGATCTCGCTGCGATAGTCCAGCACCTGCGCCAGCGATGGCCGCGACAGCAGGCCGCGATGCGGCCGCGCATGCGCCGGGCCGATGCTCTGGTAGTAGCTGTTGAACAGATAGTCCCACTGCGGATCGTGCGCGCGGTACGCCGGATCGGCGCCGAGCACGAAACGCTCGAAGAACCAGGTGGTGTGCGCCAGATGCCATTTGGTCGGGCTGGCGTCGTCCATGCTCTGCACCATCGCGTCTTCTTCGCTCAACGGCGCGGCGAGCTGACGGCTGCGCGCACGCACGCGACGCAGGCGGTCCGCCAGTGTCGCGACGGATGCGATGGGCGAGGGCGGTGACGCCGGAGAGATCGCTTGCATCGATGCAGTCTTAGCGCTACGGCGTGAACGGACCGTCACGCGTCGCGGACCACGGCGTTACCCTAGACACATGTCTACGACCGCCTCGCGCCCTGCTGCCAGTCCGGCTTCTGCGGAAGAGCTGGTCGACCTCGATGCCGCGGCGGATGCGTTCGCGCTGCCGGCCGGCGTGCGCTACCTGGACACCGCCAGCAAGGGCCCGCGGCTGCACCGGGCGCTGGCCGCAGGGCAGGCGGCGCTGGCCGATTCGATTGCGCCGTGGACGCTGTCCTTCGATGCCTGGCGCGCGCAGATCGAAGACCTGCGCACGCTGGCCGCGGCCACGGTGTTCTCGGGCGACAGCGAGGGCGTGGCGATGGTGCCGTCGGCCGCGTACGGCCTGGCCATTGCGGCGCGACAGGTGCCGCTGGCGCCCGGCGATGCGGTACTGCTGCTCGATGGCCAGTTCCCATCGAATTTGCTGGCGTGGCAGCAACGCTGCGCCGAGAGCGGCGCATCCCTGGCGGTGGTGCGGCGTGCACCTGGGCAGGACTGGACCGCGGCGGTGCTGGCGACGCTGGACACCCAGCCGCGCGTCCGCGTGGCGACCCTGCCCAACGCCTACTGGCGCGACGGCAGCTTGCTGGATCTGGACCGGATCGCGCCGCGCGTGCATGCGGCCGGCGCGATGCTGGTGCTGGACCTGAGCCAGAGCCTGGGCGTGCTGCCGGTGCGGCTGGATGCCTGGCGGCCGGATTTCGTGGTCTCGGTCGGGCACAAATGGCTGCTCGGACCGATGGGGCTGGCGTGGCTGTGGGCCTCGCCGCACTGGCGCGTGCATGGCGTTCCGTTCGAGCAGCACTGGCAGGCGCGCGATCCGGGCGGCGATTGGCAGTTTCCGGCCGAAGCGCCGCCGCCGTACCACAGCGGCGCGCGTCGCTTCGATGCCGGCGGTGTCGCCGATCCGCTGCGTCTGGCGATGGCCAGTGCCGCGCTGCAGCAGGTACAGCAGTGGCAGCCGGCGCGCATCGCGCAGCGGCTCGCCGACCTTGGCGGGGCCTTCGACGCGGAATTGCAGGCGCTGGGCGCGGGCGACTGGACCGTGCCCGGGCACGCGCCGCACCTGTACGCGCTGCGTCCACCGGCGTCGGCGATGCCGGCGCTGCTGCCCTGGTTGCAGCAGGCGCACGTCATCTGCACGCATCGTCATGGTGCCCTGCGCATCGCCCCGTACCTGCAGCTGACGCCGGAGGCGATGCGTGGCCTGGCACAAGAGATGGTGGCTGCGGCGCGTGCTTGAACGCACGTGCGTGCGTGCGTTGTCTATCTTCAGTTTCGATGGGGAAGGCAGTCGATTACCGGTCTGCATCGTCGATCCTGTTGGGTGCATGGCTTCGTTGGTCGCGGCTGAAGCCGCTCCTACGAGAAAGCGGCATGCACGCCGTAGGAGCGGCTTCAACCGCGACCGCATGCGGTTGTGATGCGTTTCGTGCGGGCGCCGATGGCCGGCCGCACCTCATGCCCGCGGCGAGGCGCCTGGTTTACCGCCGCGCCGCCAGGCGCAACCCGCGCGGGGTCAGTACCCGCTCCAGCAACTCGAACAGGCCCTGCACCAGCAGCGCCAGCAGCGCGGCCGGCACCGCGCCTTCCAGGATCAGGCCGAGATCGTCCAGGCGGATGCCGGTGAGGATCGGCTGGCCGTAGCCACCGGCGCCGATCAGCGCGCCCAGGGTCGCGGTACCGACGTTGATCACCGCCGCGGTCTTGATGCCGGCGAGGATGGTGCGCAGCGCCAGCGGCAGTTCGATCCGCCACAGCCGGGTGCCCGGCGGCAGGCCGAGCGCGGCGGCGGTCTCGCGCAGTTCGCGGGCGATACCGGTGATGCCGGCATGGGTGTTGCGCACGATTGGCAGCAGGCTGTACAGGAACAGCGCGGCGATCGCCGGTTTGGCGCCGATGCCGAACAGCGGGATCATGAACACGAACACCGCCAGCGACGGCAGCGTCTGCAGCACGCCGGTCAGGGCCAGCACCGCCTGGCCGAGCCGTGGCCGGTGTGCCGCCAGAATACCCAGCGGCAGCGCCACCAGCAGGGCCAGGCCCAGCGACAGCCCGACCAGCGCAAGGTGCTCGCGGGTGCGTTGCAGCAGCCGCTGCAGGCGTCCGTCCTGGGCCGGCGCGGCGATGCCCAACCAGTGCGCGGCGATGGCGCTTTCGGCACGCTTGTCGAGCTTGGCCTCGGCGTTGAGGCGCTGCATGGTCGCCGCGTCGATGCGTCCGCCCAGTCCCTGCAGCGCCTGCACGAAGCGCGGCGCGCGCTGCGCCAGGTCGGCGCGGTACAGGAACACTGCGGCGTAGCGCGGGAAGTAATGCTTGTCGTCCTGCAGCACCAGCAGGTCGTGCGCCGGGATCTCGGCATCGGTGCTGTACAGGTCGGTGAGGTCGATCGCGCCGCTGTCGAGCGCGCGGTAGGCGAGGTCGTGGTCCAGGCCGGTGGGGGTCTGCGGCAGGCGGTAGGCGTCGCGCACGCCGGGCCAGCCGTCGGCACGCGAGACGAATTCGTTGCTCAGCCCGAATTTGAGCGTTGGATGCGCGGCGAGGTCGGACAGGCGTGCGATGCCCAGCGCCTGCGCGCGTTGCCGGCGCATGCCGAACGCATAGGTGTTGTCGAAGCCCAGCGGCGCGCTCATCGCCAGGCCGCGCTGCGCCAGCGCGCGCCGCAGCGCGGCGTCGTCGGCACCCGGCATCTGCAGCAGCTCGGCGGCCAGGGTGCCGGTGTACTCGGCGTAGGCGTCGATCGAGCCCTGCTCCAGCGCACGCCAGAGGATGCGGGTGCCGCCGAGTTGGCGCCGGTGCTCGACCTCGACGCCGGCCTGGCGCCCGGCGCCGGCGGCGATCTCGCCCAGCACCACCGCTTCGGTGAAGTTCTTCGAGCCGACCACCACCTTGGCGTCGGCGGCCGCGGCCGGCGCGCCCAGCAGGTTGGCCAGGCCGCCCAAGGCGACCAGCGCGATCGCGCGCCAGCGCGCGCCCGGCGACGTCACCGCGCATCCTCCAGGGTGCGCTGCGCCTGCAGGAACTGGCCGACGAACGGATCGGCCGGCGTCTCCAGCAAGGTGCGTGCGCTGCCTTCCTGCACCACGCGGCCGCCGCGCATCAGCACCAGGGTATCGCCCAGGTAGGCGGCCTCGGCGACGTCGTGGGTCACCAGCACCACGGTCTTGCCGAGCAGCGCGAACAGCTCGCGCATCTGCGTCTGCAGCTCGTGGCGCACGATCGGGTCGAGCGCGCCCAGCGGTTCGTCCAGCAGCAGCACCGGCGGGTCCAGCAACAGCGCGCGGATCAGCCCAACGCGCTGGCGCTGGCCGCCGGACAGCTCGGCCGGGTAACGCGCCAGCAGCGCTTCCGGCAGGCGGCACAATTCGGCCAGCTCGTGCAGGCGCGCCTCGATGCGCGGCCGTGCCCAGCCCAGCGTGCGCGCCAGCAAGGCGGCGTTGTCGCGCGCGCTCAGGTGCGGGAACAGGCCGCCTTCCTGGATCACGTAGCCGATGCGCCGGCGCTGCGCCAGCAGAGTGGCGCGGCGCAGCGGTTCGCCCTGGAAGCGCACTTCGCCGGCGTCCGGCCATTCCAGCCCCAGCAGCAGGCGCAGCACGCTGGACTTGCCGGCGCCGCTGGGGCCGATCAACGCGGTGGTGCGGCCCGGGGCGATGCGCAGATCGACCCGGTCCAGTGCCAGCGTGTCGCCGTAGCGGCGGGTGACCCGATGCAGTTCGAACATCGCCGCAGCATAGCCGCAGGCGGCGACCACGCCGCGCGAAGACGCCGCCGCGGCCTCAGCGGGCGGCGCCGGTCAGCAGGTCCAATGTCGGTTTCGGCCGGCTCAGGTCGTACATCAGGCCGAAATGGGCTTCCGCGCCCTGCTGGTCCGGCTGGTCGAGCAATTCGTAGAGATTGACCTCGGCGACCACGTCGGCGTAATCGCTGCGCAGTGTCTGCAGGAGGTCCGCCACGCTGTCGTAGCAGGCGCCGTCGCCGGGATGGCCGCCATCGGTGTTGCCGGTGTACACCTCGGCGCAGTTGAGCTCGTTGACGTACACCTTGGTGCCGTACTTCTGCGCGGCGGCGCGCAGTTGTCCGAGATACAGATCCATCCAGTAGCCGCGCTCCCCGTGGAAGGCGTAGTAGTGGAAGCTGATGCGGTCGAAGTCGAAGCCGGCCGCCTTGGCCTGGTCCAGGAACCACAGCGAGCCGTTGCGGTCGCCGGGGCAGCGCGCGTTGGCCGAACGGTCGTCGCTGTTGCAGGCGGTGATGTTGATGGTGAACTGCAGGCCGGCGCCGAGTTCGTCGGATGCCTGCTTCATGCCGCGGTACATCGTGGTCATCGCCGCGATCCGCGCCGGGGCGGCGGCACGGTCCAGATCCTGCTCGTTGCCGATCTCCCAGACCTTGATGTCGTTGGCGTAGCGGCGCGCCAGCGCGTAGCCGATCTCGCGCGACATCGGATACACCATCGGCCGCAGCGCGATGTTGTACTTGCGCGAGAACTGCACCAACTGGTCGAGCACGGTGAAGTTGCGCGGGTCCACGTCGAACCGGTAGCTGCGCAGGTTGCGCTGGTCGAGCAGGCGGAACACCGCCTCGCTCTGGCTGAGCGGGTAGGCCTGGCGGCCGTCGTGGCCGTTGACCCCGTACACGATGGCCGGTGCCGCGGCGGCCGGAAGGGCGGCGGAGGCGAGAACGGCGGCGAACAACCACAGCAGCGGGCGCAGGATGGGCATGGGCATGGGTCCCAGCGGATCGGCACGGAGGAGGCGTGGAGGCAGCCTAGCAAGCGCGGCCGGCGGCGTCGGCACCAATTCCCGGGACTGCGGTGCGGGTCGCACTCCGCAGTGCCTGGTCTGGAAGCGCGCGCACACGGCTGTGCGCCCTGTGGCCAGGGCAGCCCTGCTGCGTAGGCACCGGCCTCTGTGCGCCCTGGCGCGTCGCCACAGTCTTCCGCGGCGGCCGAACACACGCGCCGACCAGTCGGCAGAGGTCCAATCGGCAGCCCTCAAACGCGACAGGGGCCTTGCGGCCCCTGTCGGTGTGCGTGTTGCCGGCGCGGTGGATCAGCGCTGCATCTGCGAGTTGGACTGTCCGGTGGCGGCGGACTTCTCGCCAGCGAACGGGTTGAGCTTGCGGATCATCCACGGGTACTTCGGCCAGTTGCCGGTCAGCCACGGATGCTGCGGGTCGTTGAGCTCGAGCACGCGGCGCGCGTCGGCGGCCAGGGTCTTGTTGCCTAGGTGGGTGTAGGCATCGGCCAGCACCGCCACTGCGTCGTACTGGTACGCGCTCTGCGGGTAGGTCTCCAGCAGGTAGGTGGCGCGCGAGGCGGCCGACACCCAGGCGTCGCGGCGCAGGTAGTACAGCGCGTTGTCCAGCTCGTGCTGGGCGAACACGTTGCGCAGGGCGATCATGCGCTCGCGCGCATCGGCGGCGTAGCGGCTGTTCGGGTAGCGCTCGGCGACGGTGTTGAAGTCGGCATAGGCCTGCTGCGGGGTGGACAGGTCGCGGCGGCTGGCATCCAGCGACCACACCCGGCGCAGGAACACCGTGTCGCGGTTGGAGTTGGACAACCCGCGCAGGTAGTACATGTAGGCGATGTTGCGCTGTGTCGGGTAGGTGCGGATGAAGCGGTCGATGGTGGACACCGCGTCGTCGTGCTTGCCGGCCTTGTACTGGGCGTAGGCGCTCTCGATCATCGCCTGCTCGGTGTAGTTGCCGTACGGGTACTGCGCGATCAGCCGCTTGAAGCTGCTCTCGGCGCCGGCCCAGTTGCCGCTCTCCATCTGCGCATGCGCCTTCTGGTAGAGCTGCTCCACCGGCATCCCCTCTTCGGGGTTCTTCTTCTGACGGTGGCAACCCGTCGCCACGACCAGCGTGACCAGCAGCAGGGCGATGAAACGGACGTGCGCGGACAGCGGGACGGAGCGTCGGATCATGGGTTCGGGCGCGGCAGGGCAGGAATACGAAGGGGCGATGATAGCCTAGTGGCCTGTCCTGCGACTGACTATGGCCGCCGCGACCCCCTTTTTCCGACCCAAGCCGTGCCTCTGCCATGCCCCATACCCCCCCGGATCTCCCCGAGGACGCCGTCAGCGACGGCCCGCGCCAGGCGCGCGTCCCCGATCATGCCGCCGGCCGCCGCTTCGACGCGGTGCTGGCCGAACTGTTCCCCGAGTACTCGCGGTCGCGCCTGGCCGAGTGGATCAAATCCGGCGACGCCCTGCTCGACGGCGCCCCGGCGCGGCCGCGCGATGCGCTGCGCGGCGGCGAGATCGCCAGCCTGCACGCGGTGCTGGACACCCAGACCCACGCCCTGCCCGAGGACATCCCGCTGGAGGTGCTGTACGAGGACGACCAGGTCATCGTGCTGAACAAGCCGGCCGGGCTGGTGGTGCATCCGGGCGCCGGCAACCCCAGCGGCACCCTGGTCAACGCCTTGCTGTACCGCGATCCGGGGCTGTCGGCGCTGCCGCGCGCCGGCATCGTGCACCGCCTGGACAAGGACACCAGCGGCGCCATGGTGGTGGCGCGGACCCTGCAGGCGCACACCTCGCTGGTGGCGCAGCTGTCCGCACGCGATGTGCACCGGCAATACCTGGCGGTGGTGGTCGGGGCGCTGGTCTCCGGCGGCACCGCCAACGCGCCGATCGACCGCCATCCGCGCGACCGCCTGCGCATGGCGGTGCGCGAGGACGGCCGCGACGCGGTCACCCACTACCGGCTGCGCGAGCGCTTCCGTGCCCACACGGCCCTGGAATGCCGCCTGGAGACCGGCCGTACCCACCAGATCCGCGTGCACATGGCGCACCTGAAGCACCCCATCGTCGGCGACCCGCTGTACGGCGGCCCGTTGAAGCTGCCCAAGGGCGCCAGCGAGGAGCTGATCGGCGAGCTGCGCGGCTTCAAGCGCCAGGCACTGCATGCCGAGACCCTGGAGTTCAAGCATCCGTCGAGCGGCGAGCCGGTGCGCGCCACCGCGGCGGTGCCGGCCGACCTGCAGCAGTTGATGGCCTCCTTGCGTGCGGATGCGCAGGCGGCCGCCGAGCGGACGCGGCGCTGAGCATGGCCAGGTCGCCCGTCTCCCGTGCCCTGCTGGCCTGCGGTCCGGCCCTGGCAGATGGCCGGCCGGTCCGCGGCGACGCGGCAGCCGCTGCCGGCCGAGCCCGCCGCCGATGACCGACTTCGCCCTGCACGCCGACTGGCCGGCCCCGCCGCGCGTACGCGCCCTGACCACGCTGCGCCACGGCGCCGGCGCCTCGCGGCCGCCGTTCGACCATTTCAATCTTGGCAACCGCAGCGCCGCCGACGGCGACGACCCGGCCACGGTGCAGCGCAACCGCGACGAGCTGGCGGATCGGCTGACGCTGCCGACGCCGCCGCATTGGCTGCGCCAGGTGCACGGCGTGCAGGTGCTGCGCTTCGACGGGCCGCCGCATGGTACCGGCATCGACGCCGAGCCGACCGCCGATGCCGCAGTCACCGCCGAAGCGGGCGTGGTGCTGGCGATCCTGACCGCCGACTGCCTGCCGGTGGTGTTCGCCGCGCGCGATGGCAGCGAGGTCGGTGCCGCGCACGCCGGCTGGCAGGGGCTGGCCGGCGGCGTGCTGGAGGCCACCGTGGCCGCGCTGCGCACGCCGGCTGCACACCTGCAGGCCTGGCTGGGCCCGGCGGCCGGACCGCAGCATTACGAGATCGGCAGCGAGGTGCGCGAGGCGTTCCTGCGCCACGATCCGGCCGCCGCCGCCGCCGCGTTCGTGGACACCCGGCCCGGACACTGGCGGGTGGACCTGTACGCGCTGGCGCGGCAGCGCCTGGTCGCGGCCGGCATGGCGCCGGAGCAGATCCACGGCGGCGGCCTGTGCACCATCGCCGATGCGCAGCGCTTCTACTCCTATCGGCGCGACCGCCGCAGCGGGCGCATGGCGACCCTGGCGTGGATCGCGCCCTGACCTCGCCGTTGTTCGCGCAGCTACTGGGGCCGGCGTTCGCGCAGTTGCCGCCGGTGCTGCGCGCGCTGCACACCCCGTCGTCTCAGTCGCGCTATGTCGGTCAGGCGGTGGTGCAGCGCGGCCAGCATCCGCTGCTGCCGCTGTGCGCGTGGCTGGTACGGCTGCCGCGCACCGGGCCGGCGACGCCGGTGGAGGTGGTGTTCCGCGCCGATGCGCACGGCGAGCGCTGGGAGCGCCGCTTCGGCACGCATGCCATGCCCTCGCGGCTGTGGTTGCACCGTGGCCGCCTGCGCGAGCGCCTGGGTGCGGTGGTCTTCGAATTCGCCCTGCGGATCGAGGGCGCCGGCATCGAATGGCGCGCGGCGCGGGCCTGGGCCTTCGGCGTGCTGCCGCTGCCACGGCGCTGGCTGGCCGGCGTGCACTGCCGCGAAGACCAGCGCGACGGCCGCTATGCGTTCGTGATCGCGGTGACCCTGCCGTGGATCGGGCCGTTCATCCGCTACGAGGGCTGGCTTGCGCCGGCCTGAGCCGCCGCCGGTCGCGACGCCCACGGCGCCGGAGGACGCGGCCATCGTCGTGTTCGACGGGGTGTGTGCGCTGTGCAGCCGCTGGGTGCGGTTCCTGCTGCGCCATGACCGCCGCGGTCGTTACCGCTTTGCGGCGATGCAGTCGCCGCGCGGCAGCGCCTTGTTGCGCGAACACGGGCTGGATCCGGCCGATCCGCTGTCGTTCCTGCTGCTGACCCGGCATGGCGCATTGACCGATTCGGACGCGGCGATCGCGGTGATTGCCGGGCTCGGTGGGGTGTGGCGCAGCGTCGCGGTGCTGCGCCTGCTGCCGCGGCGCTGGCGCGACGCCGGCTATCGGGTGCTGGCGCGCAATCGTCATCGCTGGTTCGGCACCACCGCGCAGTGTTTCCTGCCGGAGCCGGCGCAGCGGTCGCGGTTTCTGGACTGAGCGCGGCGCGCCGCCCGACTCAGCCGCTGCCGCGCGCGAACGGCACCACCTTGCCGTCGGTACCGCCGGCGCGGCCGCTGTCGAGGCGGAACACGCCGACCGCGGCGGCCAGGCCGCCAGCCTGTTCCTCCATGCTGCGCGCGGCGGCGGTGGCTTCCTCGACCAGGGCGGCGTTGCGCTGGGTCACTTCGTCCAGCTGCGCCACGGTGCGGTTGACCTGTTCGATGCCGCTGGACTGCTCGCCGCTGGCGGCGCTGATCTCGCCGATCAGGCCGGTCACGCGCTGCACCGAGCCGACGATCTCGTGCATGGTGGCGCCGGCGCGGTTGACCAGCGCCGCGCCTTCGCCGACGGTGCGCGTCGATGCCTCGATCAGGTCCTTGATCTCCTTGGCCGCATCGGCCGAGCGCTGCGCCAGCGAGCGCACTTCCGCGGCGACCACGGCGAAGCCGCGGCCCTGTTCGCCGGCGCGCGCCGCCTCCACCGCGGCGTTGAGCGCCAGGATGTTGGTCTGGAAGGCGATCCCGTCGATCACGCCGATGATCTCGCCGATGCGCTGCGAGGAGGCGCTGATCGCGCGCATCGTCGCCACCACCTCGTCCATCACCTGGCCGCCGGAACGGGCGACCTCGCCGGTGTTCTGCACCAGGCCGTTGGCCTGCTGCGCGTTGTCGGCGTTCTGCTTCACCGCCGAGGTCAGTTCCTCCATCGAACTGGCGGTCTCTTCCAGGCTCGCCGCCTGCTGTTCGGTGCGATCGGACAGGTCGGTGTTGCCCGCGGCGATCTCGGAGGCGGCGCGGCGGATGGTCTCGGCCGCGTCCTGGATGCCGACGATGATCTCGGTGAGCTTGGCGACGGTGCGGTTGGTGTCATCGCGCAACCGTGCGAACACGCCCTGCGCCTGGCCGTCGACGCGGTGGGTGAGGTCGCCCTCGGCCAGCGCCGTCAGCGCCCCGGCCAGTTCCGCCAGGTTGCGCTCCACCGCGTCGGCGATCCGGTTGACGCCTTCGGCCAGCGACTTGAGCACCCCGTCCATCGCCGCGGTGTCGATGCGCTGACTGAAATCGCCACGCGCGGCGGCCTCGATCACCGTGGCCAGCGCCTGTTCGGCGGCGACCTGTGCGGTCACTTCCTCCCATTGCGCGATGGTGCCCAGGCGGCGGCCGTCGGCGCCGTTGATCGGGCTGTACACGAAATCGATCTGGCGGCCGAAGAACGGCGCACGTACGCGCTTGGAGCCGGTCAGCGCGCGCATGCGGTCGATCGCCGCCTGACTGTCCGGGTAGATGTCGCCGATGCTGCCGCCGACGAACTGTTCGGCACGAAATTCCGGGCGGAAGCGCTGCACGTCCGGCTCGATGGTGCGCAGCATCTGCAGCAGCTTGCGGTTGGCGAAATGCACGCGGCCATCGTCGTCGGCGATGCGCACCATGGTGTCGAGATCGTCCAGCGCCTGGATGACGAAGCGGCCATGCTGCAGTTCCGCTTCGGTCTGCACCTGGCGCGCGGCCAGCGCCTGCTGCGCGTGCTGCACCGCGCGCAACAGCGCCACCTCGGCGGCGTCGCCGGTCAGGTCCACGCGCTGCTCGAAGCGGCCTTCGCCGAGCGCCTGCAGCGCCTGCGTGGCCCGCTCCAGCGAGCGCGGCGCGCTGCGTCTGCCGGCCCAGGCCAGCGTCGCCGCCACGGCTGCGGCACCCAGCAGTGCTGGCAGCAAGCGCGGTAGCGCCGAGCCGGTGGGCCCGGTCGCGCGACCCACATGTACGGCATAGCCGGCCAGCGCCAGCAGCACCAGCACATGGGCGAGGGCGAGGGCGAGCAGCGCCGAATGCGGGCGCAGCCAGGAAGGGGAGGTCGGGCGGAGAGCGGCAGATGGCGAGGGCATGGTGTGCACCGGTTAGGAAACAACGGGCAACGCCGCGGGGGCGACGCGATCTCGCGGGGGTACACCCAGTATCGGCGCATCGCCAGGCGTGCTTGATCGCAGGCGCCTGCCGTTCGTCGGAAACTTCACATGGCCTGGACACCCATCGCCCGCTGGGCAAGGTGCCATGGTGTGCTGCGCTGCAGCAGGATGGCGTCGCGGGCGGACGTGCAGTCGGCCGGGCGAGCGTGCCGGCCCAGCCATGGCCGGGCAGGCCGTCATCGCCACCGGCCGCATCTGCGCGGCCGGTGGCGGGGTGGTACGGGGCGGGCCGCTTACTTCGCCGGCGTCGCCGCGTCGGGCAGGGTCCAGGCGATCACGCTGTCGCCGGCCTTGGTGTCCATGCGGTCGTGGCCGCCGATCGCGGCGACGATGTACTGCTTGCCACCGACGGTGTAGCTCAGCGGCGCGGCCTGCGGACCGGCCGGCACGCGCACTTCCCACAGCAGCTTGCCGGTCTGGGTGTCGTAGCCGCGCAGGAAGTCGTCCAGCGCCGCGCCGATGAAGGTCACGCCGCCGGCAGTGGCCAGCGAGCCGCTGTTGTTGGGCGTGCCCAGCTCGAACTTCATCTTCGACGGAATGCCCATCGGGCCCTGGTCGTAGCCGGTGCCCAGCGGACGCCGCCAGATCACCTGCTGGGTGCGCAGGTCCACGCCGGAGATATAGCCCCACGGCGGCGCCACGCACGGAGTGTTCAGCGGCGACATCCACGGCTCCTTGCGTGCGCCGTACGGCAGGCCTTCCTGGGCCATGTAGCCGGGCGTCTTGCTCTTGCCGTTGAACACCGACACCACGCCCAGCGCCTGCATTTCCTGGCGCGGATACACGTGTTCGGTGTAGGGCAGGCGATTGCTGTTCATCACCATGATGCCGCGCTGCAGGTCCACCGACACGCCGCCCCAGTTGATGCCGCCGTGGTTGCCGGTGAAGGCCAGCGAGCCGCCCAGGCTGGGCGGGGTGAACATGCCCTCGTAGCGCAGCCGCTTGAACTGGATGCGGCACACCAGTTGGTCGAACGGGGTGATGCCCCAGGCGTCGGATTCGACGAGGGTCTCGTAGTCCTTGCTCGGCGCGCCGACGGTGTTGGGCATACCCGGCGACACCGGCTGGGTCTTGGCGGTCCAGTCGCCGTGGTCGGTGCCCTGCGGCACCGGGAGCTGCTGCACCGGCATGATCGGCGCGCCGGTCTCGCGGTCGAGCACGAACACCTGGCCGGACTTGGTGGCCTGGATCACCGCCGGGCGGGTGCCGCCGCCGGGCACCGGGAAATCCACCAGGTTCGGCTGCGGGCCGATGTCGTAGTCCCACAGGTCGTGGTTGATGGTGCGGAAGTGCCAACGCTCCTTGCCGGTGGCCGCATCCAGCGCGACCAGCGAGGCGGTGTACTCCTCTTCCTGCGGCGTGCGCTGCTTGCCGAAGAAATCGCCGGAGGCGTTGCCGGTGGGCAGATAGACCAGGCCCAACTGGTCGTCGGCGGCCATCAGCGACCACACGTTCGGGGTCGAGCGAGTGTAGGTCTGGCCGGCCGGTGGGGCCGCGTCGATTGCCGGATTGCCGAGGTCCCAGGCCCAGCGCAGCTGCCCGCTGATCGCGTCGAAAGCGCGCACCACGCCGGACGGCGCGTCGCGTTCCTGGCCGTCGCGGATCTGCCCGGTGGGCTGGATCACCACGCCGCGCATCACCACCGGCGGCGAGGTGGGGCCGACGAAGCCGGGCTTGGTGTTGCCGGTGTCCTTGTTCAGGTCGACATAGCCGTGCGTGCCGAAGCTGTCGCACAGCTTGCCGGTGAGTGCGTCGAGCGCGCCCAGGCGGCCATCCACCATCGGCCAGAAGATGCGCTTGGCGCATTCGGCGACCGGGGTGGGCGCTTCGAAATAGGACACGCCGCGGCAGGTGGTGGCGGCGACGCCGGCCATGGCCTTCGGATTGGTCTGCGGATCGAAGCGCCAGCGCTCCTTGCCGGTGGTGGCCTCGACCGCGATCACCTTCTGCGTGGGCGTGCAGATGTAGACCAGGTCGCCGACCTTCAGCGGGGTGTTCTGGAACGCATAGCCGAGCTTGGAGCCGGCCGGCTTGAGGTCGCCGGTGTGGAATTCCCAGGCGACCTTCAGATCCTTGACGTTGTCCGGAGTGATCTGTGCGCCGGGGCTGTAGTGGTTGGACAGGTTGGACCCGGCATAGGCGGTCCAGTTGCCCGCATCGTGGTTGCCGGCGACGTTGCCATCGGGGCTGTTCACCGTGGCGCGGCTGAAGGCGGCCTGCGGGCGCTGCGCGGCGAGGCTGGGATCGGCCAGTTCCACCGTGCGCGGGAACAGCAGCGGCGCGAACACCAGGGCCGCGCCCAGCACCGGCAGCACGCCGGCGACCAGCAGATAGCCGATGCCGGAGACGGGCGCCAGACGCCAGCGTGCGACCTTCCAGAACGGCAACAGCAGCAGGCCGAGCACCGAGATCATCGCCAGGCGCGGGATCAGCGCCCAGCCGTCCAGGCCGACCTCGGCCAGGGCCCAGGCGATGGTCGCGGCCAGGGTCACGCCGAACAGCCACAGGCCGACGCGGCGGCCGAGCGCGAGCAGCAAGCCGGACACGGCGAGTGCCACGCCGGCGAGCAGGTAGTACCAGGAGCCGCCGACGGCGACGAGTTGCCCGCCCATGACGGCGAGCGCGACGCCGATCACGGCGATGAGGACGGCGTAGCCGGCGAACAGCCAGCGACCGGGTCCGTGTGGGGAGGAAGAAGCAGTCATGAGCGAAACATCCGACGAGGATCCCTGGCGCGTGGCGCGAATGGCAGCGGTGCAGGCGGATCGTGGGGGGAGAGGCGAGGGCGGGGCCGCGAGGACGGCGCGCATCGCAAGGCAGCGACCGCGCCGCTGCGTTCTCGGAAAGCATGGAACCGGCGCGGCGCGTGGGGCCTATTTTAGGCTGCGCAGGTCGTCGGGCCGTGATGGCACGCGGAACACTGCGTCATGCGGCGCCGTGGTGGACGCCGCATGGCGATATCTTGAGGGGAGCGCGCGGCGCGCAGGGGCCGGCCGCGCGGCGTGCGAAAGCGCGCCGCCGCTAACGCAGGCTTTCCAGCGCCTGCAGATAGCGCTGGCGCCAGGCATTGATGTCGTGCTTGCGCAGGTGGTCCATCATCGCCTGCCAACGTTCGATGCGCTTGGCCTTGGGCAACGAGGCGCCGGTGGCGATGGCGTCGGCGACGCCGTCCAGGTCGTGCGGATTGACCAGCAGCGCTTCCTTCAGTTCGTCGGCGGCGCCGGCCAGCAGCGACAGCACCAGCACGCCGGGATTCTCCGGATCCTGTGCGGCCACGTACTCCTTGGCCACCAGGTTCATGCCGTCGCGCAGCGGCGTCACCAGGCCGACCTGCGCGGCGCGGTAGAAGCCGGTCAGGGTGGCGTGGGTGAAGTTGCGGTTGACGTAGCGCAGCGGGGTCCAGTCCGGCTCGGCATGCCCGCCGTTGATGTGCCCGGCGATCTGTTCGAGCTGGTTGCGCAGCTGCTTGTATTCGGTGACGTCGCCGCGCGAGACCGGGGCGATCTGCAGGTAGGTGAGGCTGCCGCGCTGGTCGGCATGCCGTTCCAGGTAGCGTTCGAAGCCGAGGAAACGTTCCGGCAGGCCCTTGGAGTAGTCCAGCCGGTCCACGCCGATCGCCAGCTGGCGATCGCGCAGACTGTTGCGCAAATCGCGTACCGCCGGCTTGCTCACTGCCGCGCGCGCCTGCTGCGCGATCAGGTTGGTGTCGATGCCGATCGGGAACATCGCGGCGCGGAAGCGGCGGCCGCCCGGGGCTTCCAGCACGCCGTCCTTGATCACCTTGCCGCCGCCGAACAGGCGCACGTAGGCCTGGAAACGGTCGACGTCGCGGCGGGTCTGGAAGCCGATCAGGTCGTAGGCGTAGAAGCCGGAGAACAGCCGTGCGTGGTCCGGCAGCGCCTGGATCAGGTCGGCCGAAGGGAACGGCACGTGCAGGAAGAACCCGATGCGGCAGCCGATGCCGCGTTCGCGCAGCAGCGAGGCCAGCGGAATCAGGTGATAGTCGTGGATCCACACCGTGTCGTCCTCGCGCAGCATCGGCGCGAGCTTGTCGGCGAACATGGCGTTGACCCGGCGGTAGCCTTCGCGCGTGGCGCGGTCGTAGTCGACCAGGTCCAGGCGGAAGTGCAGCAGCGGCCACAGCGTGCGGTTGGCGAAGCCGTTGTAGTACGCGTCCAGGTCGGCGCGATTCAGGTCCATGGTGACGAAGCGGATGTCGCCCTGGGTCTGCTCGTGCATGGCGCCGCTGTCGCCGCGCACGGTCTTGCCGCTCCAGCCGAACCACACGCCGCCGCGCTCCTTCAGCGCCGCCAGCAAGCCCACCGCCAAGCCGCCGGCACGGTTCTCGCCGGGCAAGGCCACACGGTTGGATACCACCACCAATCTGCTCATGATGCCTCCTGCCAACTGCGTGACAAGCGCATGGCGGCGATGATCAGGCCGACATGCGAATAGGTCTGCGGGAAATTGCCCCAGGCTTCGCCGTTGTCGAAGGCCAGATCCTCCGACAGCAGGCCCAGGTGATTGCGCCGGGCGAGGATGCGCTCGAACAGCTCGCGCGCTTCCTCCTTGCGGCCGATCGCGGCCAGGGCGTCGATGTACCAGAACGTGCAGATGGTGAAGCTGGTCTCCGGTTCGCCGAAATCGTCCGGCGCCACGTAGCGGTACAGCGCATCGCCATGCTTGAGGTCGCGGCCGATCGCCTCGACGGTGGCGATGAAGCGCGGATCGTCCGGGGCGATGAAGCCGATGTCCGCCAGCAACAGCAGCGAGGCGTCCAGCCGGTGGCCGTTGAAGGTGTCGGTGAAGTGCCCCAGCTCCGCGTTCCAGGCCTCGGCCAGCACGCGCGCGTGGATGCGGTCGGCGCGGTCGCGCCAGTGCGCCACGCGCTCGTCCAGGCCCAGCCGTGCGGCGATCTTGGCCAGGCGGTCGCAGGCGGCCCAGCACATCGCGCTGGTGTAGGTGTGCACCTCGGCGCGGCCGCGGAATTCCCACAGGCCGGCGTCGGGCACGTCGTGCAGTTCGAACGCGCGCTCGCCCAGCGGTTCCAGGCGCAGGAAGGTGTGGGTATCGCCGGGATCCTTCAGGCGCAGGTCGAAGAACAGCTGGGTGGAGGCCAGCACCACGCTGCCGTACACGTCGTGCTGCTTCTGGATCCAGGCCAGGTTGCCGCGCCGCACCGGGCCCATGCCGCGGTAGCCGGCCAGCGACTCGACCTCGTGTTCTTCCAGCGCCGCTTCGAAGCCGATGCCGTACAGCGGCTGCAGGCTGCCGTCGGTAGTGGCGATGTTGAAGATGTAGCCGAGGAACTGCTCCATGGTGCGGGTGGCGCCGAGCCGGTTCAGCGCGCGCACCACGAAGGCGGCATCGCGCAGCCAGCAGTAGCGGTAGTCCCAGTTGCGCGGGGTGTCCGGCGCTTCCGGGATGGAGGTGGTCATCGCCGCGATGATCGCGCCGCTGTCCTCGTACTGGCACAGCTTCAGGGTGATCGCGCTGCGGATCACCGCGTCCTGCCAGTCCAGCGGCACCGACAGGTAACGCACCCACTCGCGCCAGTATTCCTCGGTGCGTTCCTGCGCTTCCTGGATGTAGCCGGTCAGCGAGCGGGTCAGCGATTCGTCCACGCCCAGCATCAGGTTGACCGGGTGGTTGAGCACGAACGGCAGCTCGTCGCGGATGAAGCGCACCGGCACGTCGGTGGTCAGGCGCAGGGTGAAGTCCGGCAGCAGCCAGCGCACGTGATTGCTGCCCCAGGTGCGCTCCGGCTGGCGCGCGCCCCAGTCGGCCAGCGGCCTGGCCAGCACGCGGATGCGCGGGTTGCCGGCCAGCGGCCGCACCTGGCGGATGATGCTGACCGGGCGGTAGAAGCGGCCGTGGTTGCGCCAGCGCGGCGCGAAGTCGATCACCTCCACCGCGCCGCCATGGGCGTCGCGCAGCACCGTGCGCAGGATCGCGGTGTTGGCCAGGTAGTGTTGGTCGCTGTCGACGAAATCTTCCAGCTCGATGCTGAAGTCGCCGCCGGGATGCGCACGCGGGGAGAGCAGGGCGCAGAACGCCGGATCGCCGTCGAAGGCCGGCAGGCAGCTCCACACCACACTGGCCCGTTTGTCGATCAGGGCGCCGAAGCTGCCGTTGCCGATGACGCCGAGGTCGAGATTGGGGGAACTCATGGAGCGGACGGGTCCTTGTGCGGAAGCAGTGGGGGAAGCGGCCACGGGGCGCAGGCGGGCGGGCGCGGTGGCGCCCTCATCCAGCGTTATCGCGCAGCCAGGCGTGTACGCCGCGTGGATCGGGCAGCGCATAGGTGGCGACGCTGTCGGCGCGGGTGCCGACCAGCACGCTCCAGCCGCCGGCCTGGTTGGCCGCGGCGAAGCCGAATTCGTCGGTGAGATCGTCGCCGACGAACACCGGGCGGCGCCCGCGGAACGGCGGCTGCTGCAGTAGCGTGGTCAGCGCCACGCCCTTGTCGCTGCCCTCGGGCACGAACTCGACCACGTGGTCGCCGGGCTGCAGGCGGTAGCCGGGCAGGTCGGCGATCTGTTCGTGCGCGAACGCCAGCACCGCGTCGGCCGCGCTCGGTGCCGCACGCCAATGCAGCGCCATGCTGGCGCCCTTGTCTTCGACCAGCACGCCCGGATGCGCCTGGCGCAGGTGTGCGGCGCGCGCATGCAGCGCATGGAGAAACGCCGAGGTATCGGCGGGCATCGCCGCTTGCGCGTCGGCGTCGCTGCGCAACTCGTGGCCGTGCAGGCCGGCGGCGGGCAGCCGCAGCGGTGCGAACAAGGCGTCGAGCTGGGTCAGCGGACGTCCGCTGACCAGCGCCACCGCGCCGCCGAGGCGCTGGTGCAGGCGGCCGATCGCCTCGCGGACCTCGGGCAGCAACTGCACCTGGTCGGGGCGTTCGGCAAAGGCGATGAGGGTGCCGTCCACGTCCAGGAACAATGCGCAGGCATCGTCCAGACGCGGCGGCGGCGGTCGGAGGGGGAGCGCGTCTGCCATCGCCCCATGATGGGGTAACGGGCGTTAGCGTCAGGTGGATTGGGGGCGGGGATTCGGGAGTGGGGATTGGGGATTCGCAACAGCGGGCGCCCAGCGGCTGCGGCTGTCTGCAGATGCCGGGATTGGGAGTGGAGATTCGTGCTTGGTTAGCGCTCCACGAGTGCCGACGCGCCGCTTTTACGAATCCCCAATCCCCACTCCCGAATCCCGGCTGTTTTTACGAATCCCCAATCCCCACTCCCGAATCCCGGCTGTTTTTGCGACTCCCCAATCCCGACTCCCCAATCCCGGCACCTCAGTCAGAAGGTGTACCGCACCCGCCCATAGTAGTAAGCGCCGTTGCTGCCGATCGGCGACAGCACGTCGTAGGGCAGGTTGCCGAAGTAGGCGATGTCCGGTTTGGAGCGGTCGGCGTAGGCGTCGGTGAGATTCTGGCCGCCCACCGCCACGCTCCACTGCGGGGTGAGGTGGTATTCGACCTCGGCGTCGAGTTGCCACTTGGCGCGGTAGGTCTGCTCCGGGGCGAAGCCGTCGCCGAAGTCGAACACGCGGGTGGCGCTGCCGTAGCGGGTGACACGGGTCTGCAACGACCAGCGTGCATCGCTCCAGTTCGCCGCCAGCTGCGCGCGGGTGCGCGGGGTCGCCTCGGTCAGGGTGTTGCGCTCTTCCACGCCGAACAGCACGTAGTCCGGATTCAGCGCCAGCAACTGTGCCGGCGTGGCCACGACGTTCTCCAGCTCGGTCTTGGCGTAGCTCCAGGTGCCGGTCAACTGCAATTGGCCCTGGCCCAGCGCCTGCCGCCAGTTGCTGACCAGCTCGGCGCCGCGGGTGCGGGTGTCGGCGGCGTTGACGAAGAAGCTGGCGCTCTGCAGGCCGGTGATGCCGAAGCGCTGCGCGACGAAGTCGGTCAGGGCGTCGCCGTCGATGCTTTCCGACAGCGCGATGCGCTTGTCGATGTCGATCTGGAACAGGTCCAGCGACAGGTCGAAGTGGCTGCCGACGCGGCTGGTGAAGCCCAGGCTGTAGTTGCGCGACTTTTCCGGCTGCAGCGTGCGGGCGCCCAGCGCCTGCGCGATCGGGTTGTCGACCGAGAGCAGGCGGCCCTGCAGCAACTGCCCGTTGGCGTTGTAGCCGGTGGAACTGGCCTCGTAGCCGATCTGGCTCAAGGACGGTGCGCGGAAGTTGTTGGAGATCGCGCCGCGCAGGGCGAACGCCGGGACGAACTCGTAGCGCGCGGCCAGCTTGCCGGTCAGTTCGCCGCCGAAGTCCTGGTAGTGCTCGTAGCGCGCGGCCAGGTCGGTGGAAAGCTTGTCGCCGAACTGGCTGGACACGCTGGCGTAGACGCTGGCGACGTTGCGCGAGAGGTCGGCCGCATCCTGCGGGGTCAGGCCGCCGCCGGCCTGGGCGCCGGTGGGCCGGTCGGTGTAGGGGCCGGCGGCGTAGCTGGCCGGGTCGCCCGGACGGGTGCGGTAGTGCTCGCGGCGCAGCTCCACGCCGGTGCCCACGGTGTGGGTGGCCCCGGCGGCGTCGAAGCTGCGGCTCAGGTCGAGGTTGGCCACGCCCTGCTCGAAGGCGTAGTCGCCGGTCTTGAAGCGGGTCGGGCTGCCCGGGCCCAGCGAGGCGTTGAGCGAGTGCTTGAGCCGGTAGGTGAAGTCGTTGCGGCCGTAGTCGAGGCTGGCGTCGTAGGCCCATTCGCCCCACTGCCCGCGCGCGCCGAGCACGGCCTGCAGGTCGCGGTTCTCGCCCAGCGACACCGGGCGGTAGCCTTGCGGATACACCTGCGTCCAGTTGGCGGCGCCGTCGGGGTAGCGGAAGTAGTTGGCGCCCTGCGTGTCGCGCTGGTTGTAGGTGCCGAAGGCATAGACGTCGCTGCCCTGGCCGAACGGCAGCTTGCCGTTGATCCAGGCGTTGAGGTCCTTGCTGGCGCCGTCGCCGAGTTCATAGTTGCGCTTGCCGGCCAGCGCCAGGTTGGCCGGGGTCTGTTCCTCGAACGGCGGGATCTGGTCGAAGCCGGCGCGGTTGGTGGCCTCGTGGTTCTTCAGTTCCAGGCCGACCTTGAAGAAGCCGCCGTCCTCGCCCAGGCGCGTGCCGACCTTGCCGCTGGCATAGCCGGTCTGGCCGTCGGTGAGGGTGCGGTGGATCGGCTTGACGTCGGTGTGGTTGGCGCCGTAGCTGGCCTCCAGCGCGCCGCTGTCCGGGTCGTCGTCGAGGATCACGTTGATCACCCCGGCCACCGCGTCGGAGCCGTACTGCGCGCCGGCACCGTCGCGCAGCACTTCGATGCGCTTGATCGCGCTGATCGGAATGGCATTGAAGTCCACCGGCGTGGTGCCCTTGCCGATCTTGCTGTCGGTGTTGACCAGCGCCGAGGTGTGGCGGCGCTTGCCGTTGACCAGCACCAGCACCTGGTCGGGCGAGAGTCCGCGCAGCTGCGCGGCGCGCACGTGGTCGGCGCCGCCGGAGTTGGACTGGCGCGGGAAGTTGAAGGAGGGCAGCAGCGCCTGCAGCGCGCTGCCGAGTTCGCCGTTGACCACGCCGGCCTTGCGGATGTCCTCGGCGCTGAGCACGTCCACCGGGGCGGTGGATTCGAGCACGGTGCGGCCGCTGGCGCGGGTGCCGGTGACGATGACCGTGTCCAGGTTGGTCGCGGTGGCCGGGGCGGCCTCCTGGGCGAACGCGGGGGCCGCCAGGGCCAGGGCGATGGCCAGGCTCAGCGGCCTGACGAACGGGGACGACATGGGGGTTCTCTCCTGAAACGATGACCATCAAGACCGGCCGCGCCGGCCGTGGCGGCGACTGGGGTCGGCAAAGGTTGCTGCATCCATCCGGATGAAGCGATATATTAGCCCGACGTTAAGGCGATGTGCGAGCCGCGTATTCGGTGCTTCGGGCATGAGCTCATGCCCGGCAGTTATCCGGCCTCGCACCGCGCCTGGCCTACGATCGCCTGCTCCCTTTCCGTTCCGACCGAGACCCTGCCGATGCTGCTGCGTGCCCCGTTGATCGCCGTCCTCCTGGCCCTGAGCGCCTGCGCCAGCGTCGCGCCCACCGCGTCCACCGCGCCGAGCAAGGTCAGCGCGACGCTGCAGGGCGATGCGGCGCGGCCGGGGCAGGCCAGTGGTTGGGTGCGCAGCGAGCTGTACTTCGGCGTGGGCGAGGAGAGCGGCCCGGCCGACCGCCCGCAGGCCGAGCCGATCAGCGAGGCGCGCTGGCGCGCGTTCCTGGACCAGGAGGTCACGCCACGCTTTCCCGATGGCCTGACCGTGTTCGACGCCTACGGCCAGTGGCTGTTCCGCGGCGCCAAGGAGCCGAACCGGCTCAACACCAAGGTGCTGGTGATCCTGCACGAGGACACGCCGCAGCGCCGCGCCGACATCGAGGCGATCCGGTTGGCGTGGAAGCAGGCCACCGGCCACCAGTCGGTGCTGTGGGCGCGGTCGCCGGTGGACGTGTCGTTTTGACGGCGGGGATTCGTGAGTGGGGATTGGGGATTCGCAAGGGCGGGGTGCTGCGGTGATGGTGGGGCCGTTCGTGATTCGGCCCGGTGATCTCGACGATCCGGCGGTGCGTGGGTTGCTGGAGTACCACCTGCAGCAGATGCACGCGCAGTCGCCGCCAGGGAGCGTGTATGCGCTGGATGTTTCCGGTCTGCGGCGCACCGACGTACGGGTATGGAGCGTGTGGCGCGACGACGCGCTGGCTGCGGTCGGTGCGCTGCGCGTGCTCGGCGATGGCGGCGGCGAGCTGAAGTCGATGCGCACGCATCCGGCGTTCCTGCGGCAGGGTGCGGCCGCGGCGCTGCTCGAGCATATGATCGCGGTCGCCCGCGCCGAGGGTCTGCAGCGGCTGAGCCTGGAAACCGGCAGCGGCGCGGCGTTCGAGGCGGCGCTGGCGTTGTACCGGCGGCGCGGCTTCCGCAACGGGCCGGCGTTCGGCGACTACGTGCCGAGTGCGTTCAATCAGTTCCTGCATCTGCCGCTGTCGCCGTAGCGGCGCGTCGTCGCCGGAAAACGGCATCCTGCGCGTGCAGCGTTCTTGCGGCACCGCTTCCCCTTACCATCCCTCGACCCCCACGCCGCCACTGCCCGCATGTCCACTCCCGCTCCTGTCTCGCCGCGTCCGCGTTGGTTCGTCGCCGGCGACCTCAACGGCTTCTTCGGCCTGGTGGTCGACAACCTGTCGATCCTCGGTTTCATCACCCTGGCCCTGGTCGGCTTGTTCCAGTTCCCCGCCGAGGTCATCTACACCCGGATGATTCCCGGCACCGCCTTCGGCGTGCTGGTCGGCAATCTGCTGTACACGTGGATGGCGCGGCGGCTGGCCGCGCGCAGCGGGCGCAGCGACGTGACCGCGATGCCGCTGGGCCTGGACGCACCGACCAGCATCGGCATGGCCCTGCTGGTGCTCGGCCCGGCCTTCGTGCGCTACAAGCAGCAGGGCCTGGATCCGCAGGCCGCGGCGCTGGCCACCTGGCACCTGGGCATGGCCGCGCTGGTGGTGATGGGCGTGCTGAAGACGGTGCTGTCGTTCTTCGGCGACGCGGTCACCCGCGCGCTGCCGCGCGCCGCGCTGCTCGGCTCCATCGCCGGCATCGCGATCGTGTTGATGGGCTTCCTGCCGCTGCTGGAGACGCTGCGCACGCCGCTGGTCGGGCTGGTGGTGCTGGGCCTGCTGCTGTACGTGCTGATCGCCAAGGGGCGGCTGCCGTGGCGCCTGCCCGGGGTACCGCTGGCGCTGGCGCTGGGCACCGGCCTGTACTACTGGGCCAATGCGGCCGGCTTCGGCATTCCCGGCCACCAGGCGCCGCAGTGGATCGCGCCGCAGCTGGTGCTGCCGTGGCCGAGCCTGGGCTTCGTCGCAGGCCTGGCCGACACGGTGCCGTTGCTGCCGCTGCTGCTGCCGTTCGGCCTGCTGATGGTGGTCGGCGGCATCAACGTCAGCGAAAGCGCGCGCGCCGCCGGCGACGACTACCGCACCCGCGACATCCTGCTGGTCGAAGCCGGCGCGACCCTGATCGCCGGTGCCTGCGGCGGCGTCGCCCAGACCACGCCGTACATCGGCCAGCCGGCCTACAAGCACATGGGCGCGCGCAGCGGCTACACCCTGCTGACCGGCCTGTTCATCGGCCTGGGCGGCATGTTCGGGCTGGTCGCCGGCCTGGTGCAGTGGCTGCCGATGGCGGTGCTGGCGCCGATCATCGTCTACGTCGCCATCGACATCACCACCCAGGCCTTCCAGGCCACGCCCAAGCGCCATGCCGGGGCGATGGTGCTGGGTTTCCTGCCGTCGGTGGCGTACCTGCTGGCGATCAAGGCGCCGGGCTGGATCGCCCCGGAGCAGCTGGCCAAACTCACCACCACCCTGGATGGCCACGGGCTGCCCGAGCTGGCGGTGATCCTGACCCTGGGCAACGGCTTCATCATCACCGCGATGCTGTGGATCGCCACGGTGGCGGCGATGGTCGACGGCAGGCTGCGCCGCGCTGCGGTGTTCCTGCTGGTGGCGGCGGGACTGACCCTGTTCGGGCTGATCCATTCGGTGGACCCGCGCGGCGGCCTGTACCTGCCGTGGACCCTGAGCGGCGTGCCGAAGCTGATCGCCTGGCAGTTCGTCGGCGGCTACCTGGTGCTGGCCGCACTGCTCGGCCTGCTCTCGCTGCAGAAGCCGCGCGCGGTGCTGGTGGAGTGAGCGGCGCTGCGGCACGCTTTCCGCCTCGCGTGCGGTGGTCGTGCGGCTGCCGTTCGATCGCAAGCCGGCCGTGGTCGCTTCGTTGCTGGTGCGCGCGTCGCTGCGGCCTCCCGGATAGTGCCCAGCCGCCGCGCAGCTAGCGCCCTGCGGCGCGAGGATGCGTCGCAGACCGAATGCTTGAGGTCTGCCAGTCATCACCTCCCATGGCGCGCCGCACCGCGACAACAGTGAAAGCGTTCTTCGATTGATGTGCGCCCAGGCTGAACGCTGGCCGTCCCGCGCTGGAACCGGGGCGCACCGCCGCGGTCACAGCTTCACTGTCCAATGGAGATGTGCATCCCATGCAGCCGCGTCATTCGTTCTGGCCGTGGATCCTGGTCGCCGTGCTGGTGGCCGCCGCCGCGGCGTGGTTGTTCCGCGACAACATCGCGGCGCTGTGGCCCACCGCCGCGCCGGCACCTGCCGCGGTCGCGCCAGCGCCCGCCGCCGTCCCGCCTGCAGCACCCGACGCGCCGGCCGCGGCCGCAACGCCACCGCCGATCCAGCACCCCATCGATGCGGCGGAAGCCGCCGATGCGGCGATTCCGGCCCTGGCCGCCAGCGACGATGCCGCCTGGGCGGCACTGAGCGCGCTGGCCGGCGGCGATGGGACGCTGGCGCTGCTGCTGCGCGACCACCTGATCCAGCGCCTGGTGACCATGGTCGACAACCTGACCCAGCGCCGCGTCACCTCGCGCGCGTTGGCGCTCAAGCCGGTGCCGGGCGAGCTGCAGGTAAGTACCGATGCCAGCGGCGTCAGCGTCATTGCCGATGCCAACGCACAACGCTATGCGCCCTACGTGGAGGCGTTCACCCGCGCCGATCCGGCGACGGCGGTGGCGGCATACCGGCGCTTCTATCCGCTGTTCCAGCAGGCCTACGTGGAACTGGGCTATCCGCAGGGCTACTTCAACGATCGCCTGGTGCAGGTGATCGACCATCTGCTGCAGACCCCGACGCCCAAGGGTCCGCTGGCGGTGGTGGTCGATCCGGTGCGCGGCAAGTACGGCTTCGTCGATCCGGCGCTGGAGTCGCTGTCGATCGGGCAGAAGGCGCTGCTGCGCATGGGCCCGACCCAGGCCGCCGCGGTCAAGGCGCAATTGCGTGCGGTGCGCGAGGCGCTGACGCGGACCTGAGCGACAGGGCGAGCCAGGGGAGGCGCTTGCCGCGCCATGCGGCCGCGTCTGCGGGTTTTTTGTTTTTTGTAGGAGTGGCTTCAGCTGCGATGGGCATTACCGGTAACGCCCGTCGCGGCTGATGGTCCGAGGCCATGTCGAGCCGCTCCGGCGGGAAGTGCATATGGCCACGCCTGAAGCGCCCTTGTGGGAGGGACTTCAGTCCCGACGCGCTACACCATCCCTGTCATTGCCAAGTGGGAGATCACCACGGCATGACGGCTGTTTTTCAACCGGACGTGGCAGGCCGATGCCGGACGTACAGCCCCGCTCAACCATCCAACTCCGGGTAATGCCGGAAGATGCCGTTCTCGTTGAACGGCAGGCGCCGTGGCGAGGCCAGGTAGGTGGCGATGCCCGGACGCTCGCACACGCGCTGCTGCAACGCGCGCAGCCGCGGCAACTTCGGCGAGAGCCGTTTCATCGCCTGCGGGAACGCGTAGTCCAGCCCGCTCATCAGTTGGAACAACGACAGATCCACGTAGGAATGCTCGCGCAGCGCGTGGCGCCCGCCGCCCTGGTCCAGCACCTGCTCGAAATAGCCCAGGAACTTCGGCAGCCGCTGCGTGCGCAGGTCCTCGGCGCGGCGCCGCGCTTCGGCTTGCTGGTCTTCGTAGTAGAGCCCGCTGGCGATGGGGTGGTGGCTGTCGTGGATTTCGGTGACCAGATCGGCGATGGTCAATTGCAGTTGCAGTGCCTGCAGTCGCCGCGATTCGCTGTCCGGCACCAGGCCCAGCGATGGGCCGAGGAAGTGCAGGATGTTGGCGACCTGCGCGATCACCAACCGGCCGGCCTTGAGGAACGGCGGCGCGAACGGGCGCGCACCGGCATGAGCGCCGTCGAGGAAGGGCTGCATCGCCGCGTCGCCCTGCTCGCGGGCCACGTCGCGATAGCCGGCGCCGGCATCCTCCAACGCCAGCCGCACGAACTCGCCGCAGCCCTGGATGCCGGTCCAGTAGTAAAGCTCATAGTGCATGGCGGCTCCTGCGCGTGGGGACGAGAGCGCCGAGGGTAGCCGCCGTTCCGGTAGCGGCGTGTGACCGCCGGGAGGCGGCGGCCGTGGCGGTCCTGGACCGCGGCGATGGCCGTCCGCCGTCTACGGCGATCGCCGCCGGCCTTGAAACAGGGGCGGACAGCCGCATTTTGCTGGCATGCCGGCACGGCCGGCCCTTCATGACAGAGGACTTCCCGATGCGGATGGACAAGCTCACCTCGCGCTTCCAGCAGGCCCTGGCCGACGCGCAGTCGCTGGCCGTGGGCCGCGATCACACCATCATCGAGCCGGTACACGTGTTCGTGGCGCTGCTCGACCAGGCCGGCGGCAGCACCCGGCCGTTGCTGGCGCAGGCCGGCGTCAACGTGCCGGTGCTGCGCGAGCGGCTCGGCGAGGCGCTGGAAAAATTGCCCAAGGTCAGCGGCCAGCCCGGCAACCTGTCGATGGGCAACGACCTCAGCCGCTTGCTCAACCAGACCGACAAGCTGGCACAGCAGCACAACGACCAGTTCATCGCCAGCGAGTGGTTCGTGCTGGCCGCCGCCGACGACAGCGGCGCGCTGGGCCTGGCGCTGCGCGCCGCCGGCGCCGACAAGAAGAAGCTCGAGGCCGCCATCGACAAGCTGCGCGGCGGCGAGACCGTGCAGTCGGAGAACGCCGAGGAACAGCGCCAGGCGCTGGAGAAGTACACCATCGACCTCACCGCGCGCGCCGAGAGCGGCAAGCTCGATCCGGTGATCGGGCGCGACGAGGAAATCCGCCGTACCATCCAGGTGCTGCAGCGGCGCACCAAGAACAACCCGGTGCTGATCGGCGAGCCCGGCGTCGGCAAGACCGCGATCGTCGAGGGCCTGGCCCAGCGTATCGTCAACGGCGAGGTGCCGGAAGGCCTGCGCGGCAAGCGCGTGCTGTCGCTGGACATGGGCGCGCTGATCGCCGGCGCCAAGTTCCGCGGCGAGTTCGAGGAACGGCTCAAGGGCGTGCTCAACGACCTGTCCAAGAACGAAGGCCAGATCATCCTGTTCATCGACGAGCTGCACACCATGGTCGGCGCCGGCAAGGCCGATGGCGCCATGGACGCGGGCAACATGCTCAAGCCGGCGCTGGCGCGCGGCGAGCTGCACTGCATCGGCGCCACCACCCTGGACGAGTACCGCAAGTACATCGAGAAGGACGCGGCGCTGGAGCGGCGCTTCCAGAAGGTGTTCGTCGGCGAGCCGTCGGTGGAGGACACCATCGCCATCCTGCGCGGGCTCAAGGAGCGCTACGCGGTGCACCACGGCGTGGAGATCACCGACCCGGCGATCGTCGCCGCGGCCACGCTGTCCAATCGCTATATCACCGACCGCCAACTGCCGGACAAGGCCATCGACCTGATGGACGAGGCGGCCAGCCGCATCCGCATGGAGATCGACTCCAAGCCGGAGGAACTTGACCGCCTGGAGCGGCGCCTGATCCAGCTCAAGATCCAGCGCGAGATGCTGAAGAAGGAGAAGGACGACGCCTCGCGGCAGCGCCTGGCCGACCTGGAAAGCGACATCGACAAGCTCGAGCGCGAGTTCTCCGACCTGGACGAGGTGTGGAAGTCGGAGAAGGCCGCGCTGCAGGGCGCGACCAAGATCAAGGAGCAGATCGAGCAGGCGCGCGTGGAACTGGAGGCGGCGCAGCGGCGCCAGGACTATGCCAAGATGAGCGAGATCCAGTACGGCCTGCTGCCGAACTTGGAGAAGCAGCTGGCCGCGGCCAACGAGGCCGAGCAGCACGACTTCAAGCTGGTGCAGGACCGCGTCACCGCCGAGGAGATCGCCGAGGTGGTGTCGCGCTGGACCGGTATCCCGGTCAACAAGATGCTTGAGGGCGAGCGCGACAAGCTGCTGCGCATGGAGGACGAACTGCACCAGCGCGTGGTCGGCCAGGAAGAGGCGATCAAGGTGGTGTCCGACGCGGTGCGCCGCTCGCGTGCCGGCCTGTCCGATCCGAACCGGCCCAGCGGCTCGTTCCTGTTCCTGGGCCCCACCGGCGTCGGCAAGACCGAGCTGTGCAAGGCGCTGGCCGAGTTCCTGTTCGACAGCAGCGACGCGATGATCCGCATCGACATGAGCGAGTTCATGGAGAAGCACTCGGTGGCGCGGCTGATCGGCGCGCCTCCGGGCTACGTCGGCTATGAGGAAGGCGGTTACCTCACCGAGGCGGTGCGGCGCAGGCCGTATTCGCTGATCCTGCTCGACGAGGTCGAGAAGGCGCACAGCGACGTGTTCAACATCCTGCTGCAGGTGCTCGACGACGGCCGCCTCACCGACGGCCAGGGCCGCACCGTGGACTTCCGCAACACCGTCATCGTGATGACCTCCAACCTGGGCTCGCACCAGATCCAGGAGCTGAGCGGCGACGGCAGCGCCGAGGCCTACACGCAGATGAAGGCGGCGGTGATGGGCGTGGTGCAGGCGCATTTCCGCCCGGAGTTCATCAACCGCCTGGACGACATCGTGGTGTTCCATCCGCTGGACAAGGCGCAGATCAAGTCGATCGCGCGCATCCAGTTGCACGGCCTGGAGAAGCGCCTGGCCGAGCGCGGGTTGAAGATCGAGCTGGGCGAGCGTGCGCTGGAGTTGCTCGGCAATGTCGGCTTCGATCCGGTGTACGGTGCGCGCCCGCTGAAGCGCGCGATCCAGGCGCAACTGGAGAATCCGCTGGCGCAGCAGATCCTGTCCGGCCAGTTCCTCAGCGGCGACACCATCAAGGTCGAGGCCGAGGGCGGCCGCCTGGTGTTCGAAAAGGCCTGATGGGCCCCGTCGGGCAAGCGCTGCAGGCGCGTTCCGTCGCGTCTGCGGCGCGCGCGCTGCTGGTGGACATGGACGGCGTGCTGCGGCTGTGGCCCGACGACGACGCAGCATTGGAGCGCGCGCACGGCGTGCCGCCAGGCAGCCTGCGCGCGGTGGCGTTCGCGCCGGCGCTGCTGGAGCCGGCGATCCGCGGGGCGACCAGCGACGCGCAATGGCTCGCCGAGGTGGCCGCGCGCATCGCTGCGCTGGCGCCCGAGGCGGACGCCGCTGCGCTGGTCGCCGCATGGTCCGCGCCGACGGCGGCCCGCCTCAATCAGCCCGTGCTGGCGCTGTTGCGGGACGTGCGGCAGCGCATGCCGGTGGTGTTGCTGAGCAACGCCACTTCCCGGCTGCCGCGCGATCTGGACGCACTCGGCATCGCCGATGCATTCGATGCGGTGCTGAATTCGAGCGAGGTCGGCGCCATCAAACCGGAGCCGGCGATCTTCCTGCATGCGCTCGCGCAGCTCGGGATGGGCGCGGACGAGGTGCTGTTCGTCGATGACACCGCTGCCAATATCGAGGCCGCGCGCGCCTTGGGCCTGCGCGCCGAGCGCTACGTCGGCGCCGCGGCATTGCGGGCCTGGTTGCTCGCGCAGGGTGCGCTCGGCGAAGACTGAACCCGCTCGGCTACGGCAGCGACGCATCTTCCCGCACCCGCCGGCGCGGGGTTCGGTGCCGCAACGTCGAGTCTCTGGACCCGCGTGGCGTTGGCGACGCTGACAGCGAGCCGGATGGGCCCGGCCGGGGGCGATCCGCCCTTGCCGCCGCGCAAGACCGTCTCGGCCGTATCCGGCGCTGGCGTTCGTGTCTCGTCAGGTGCCGGCGCGTGCGCCTATTTCGCGAGGGACAGCGTGATCTCCGCGACGCAGGCCGCCTCCGGGTGGGCGCGCTGGTCGACGAACGGCCCCTGCAGCATGGCGCCGACGGCAAGGGCGTCGCGGCGGAAACTGGCGCTGACCCCGAAATCGGAGTCGGCAGCGTCCGGCGCGGGCGGCTCCAGCGCGTAGTACTCCTTGGAGAATCCGGCGGCTGCGAGCCTGTCCGCCAGTTGGCCCAGGCGCAATGGGCAGGCATCGCGCATGTCGCGATAGCGGAAGCCGAGCTCGCTCCCCGAGGCCACGGGCGCGTCCTCTGGCGAACTGATGGAGAGCGAGAGCAACGCCTGCTCCGGCGTATACGTGGCTTCGATCCGTTGCCGAAATGCCGTGCCGGCGGCCTCGGCATACGCGGTGAAGACGTAGCCGACTGGCGGCGGTGGCGAGGGATTCCACGGCTCGGGGCGCGACGGCGGCAGCACGCCGGCAACCAGATCGACATCGAGCCGATCGCACAGATGGGCCAGCTTCAGCGCCGTCGTGTCGCCGCCAACCACCGCGTCGAGCACGTCGAGAAAGCGCTGCATCAAGACCTGCGTGGAGACGTTGTCGGCGTGCGCCGCAGCGTCAAGCCGGCGCTGGTGCTGCGCCTGGCAGATGCCGGGCTGGCTCCAGGGTTCCATCGCGTAGGCCGGCGGCGCGGCTGCTGCAGTCGCGGGCAACGCCAGGAAACCCAGACAGAGCAGGCAGCGGATGGCGTCTTTCATCGCAAACGTCCCGCAGGAAGAGTGGTCCATCATAGGCCGCGCCGGCACTGTCGCGTCGTTGCGGCTGACCAACCGCACAGCCCGTGAGCGCTGACAACCCCACGGCATGGCCTCATAACCGCAGGTTTGCATTCGCTGCCGCGCGCGGCGCTATCGTCTGCGCTCCCGTTGCCGAGACCTGCCCATGTCCGACCCGAACTGGAAGCTGGAAACCATCGCTGTGCACGGCGGCTACCGTCCCGATCCGACCACCCGCGCGGTGGCGGTGCCGATCTACCAGACCGTGGCCTATGCCTTCGACGACACCCAGCACGGCGCCGACCTGTTCGACCTGAAGGTGCAGGGCAACATCTACAGCCGCATCATGAACCCCACCACCGACGTGCTGGAGCAGCGCATCGCCGCGCTGGAAGGCGGCATCGGTGCGCTGGCGGTGGCTTCCGGGCAGGCGGCGGTGACCTACGCCATCCAGACCATCGCCGAGGCCGGCGACAACATCGTCTCCTCCAGCGCGCTGTACGGCGGCACCTACAACCTGTTCGCGCATACGCTGCCGCTGTCCGGGATCCAGACCCGCTTTGCCGACTACCGCGATCCCGACGCGTTCGCCGGGCTGATCGACGACCGTACCAAGGCGATCTTCGTCGAGTCGATCGGCAACCCGCGCGGCAATGTCACCGATCTGGAAGCGGTCGCCGCCATCGCCCACGCGCACGGCGTGCCGCTGATCGTCGACAACACCGTGCCCACGCCGTACCTGCTGCGGCCGTTCGACTTCGGTGCCGACATCGTGGTGCATTCGCTGACCAAGTACCTGGGCGGCCACGGCACCAGCCTGGGCGGGGCGATCGTCGATTCCGGGCGCTTCCCGTGGGCGGCGCACGCACAGCGCTTCCGTCGCCTCAACGAGCCGGACGTGAGCTACCACGGCGTGGTCTACACCGAGGCGCTGGGCGAGGCCGCCTACATCGGCCGCGCGCGGGTGGTGCCGCTGCGCAACACCGGCGCGGCGCTGTCGCCGTTCAATGCCTTCCAACTCCTGCAGGGCATCGAGACGCTGCCGCTGCGCATGGACCGGATCAACCAGAACACGCTGGCGCTGGCGCGGCAGTTGCAGGGCGAAGCCAAGGTGGAGTGGGTCAACTATGTCGGCCTGCCCGACCATCCCGAACACGCGCTGGCGCAGAAGTACCTGCGTGGGCACGGCTCCGGCGTGCTCACCTTCGGCCTGCGCGGCGGCCGTGCCGCCGGCGCGCGCTTCCTCGACGCGCTGCAGTTGTTCACCCGCCTGGTCAACATCGGCGACGCCAAGTCGCTGGCCACGCATCCGGCGTCCACCACGCATCGCCAGCTCTCGCCCGAGGAACTGCAGCGCAGCGGCGTCAGCGAGGACACGGTGCGCCTGTCGGTGGGCATCGAGCACATCGACGACCTGCGCGCCGACCTGCAGCAGGCGCTGGCGCAGGCCTGAGTGCGAGGCCGCATCGCCGCGATGGCAGCTTCTGCAAACTGCTTGACGTCAGGGCACCTCTAATACCCCAAGGAAGTGTCCTGTAGGAGCGGCTTCAGCCGCGACGGGGCGTTGCCGGGAAGGCCCGCCGCCGCTGAAGCCGCTCCTACCGGGCAACTCGCGTCCGGCTCGATGGTGCCGGAGGCAGGTGATGAGAGGCGCCTTTCAATCGGACACGCGCCAATCGGCGAAGATCTCAAGCAGGAAGTCGACGAAGGCGCGGACCTTGCGTTCCTGGGTGGCGCGCCGCGGATACAGCGCGGTGATCTCCAGATCCGGCCAGCGCTGCCAGCTTGGAAGCAGTCGCACCAGCTCGCCTTGGTCCAGCCGTGCCTGGACCAGCGGCTGGGAGAGCAGGGCAATGCCGGCCCCTTGGACGACCTGGCGGATCACCGTGGTCGATTCGTTTGAAATCAGCACCGGCCGCAGGGTCAGCTCGATCGATTCGCCAGCGCTGTGCCGCAATGCCCAGAGGACCAACGGTGCATCCGCGCCCACCGCGAGCACGGCGTGGCCGAGCAGCTCCCTGGGGTGGGTGGGCGTGCCGGCGCGGGCCAGATACTCGGGGCTGCTCACCAGGATCCCGCGCGAGGCGCCCAATGGCCGCGCCACGTAGCTGGCGTGGGCCGGTGGCCCGACATGGACGGCAACGTCCAGGCCATGGCTGAGCAGGTCCAGCGGCTGATCGTCGTAGGTCAGCGCCAGTTGCACGCCTGGGTGGCGCTGGCGGAAGCGCGCCAGTTGCGGCTCCAGCACCAGCAGGCCCAGCGCATAGGGGGCAAGCACGCGCAGGGTGCCGCGCGCCTGAGCGCGCAGGTCGCGCGCGGCCTGCACGGCATCCTGCAGGGTCTGCTCGGCCTCCACGCAGCGCGCGTAGAAGGCGCGCCCGGCCTCGGACACCGCCAGCCGACGGGTGGTGCGGTGGAGGAGTTGCACGCCCAATGCCTGTTCCAGCGCCTTGATGCGACGGCTGACGCTGGTCAGCGGCACGCGTGCCTGGCGCGCGGCGGCGGTCAGGCTGCCTTGTTCGACCACGCGCAGGAACAGCCGCACGCTGTCGAAGTCCACGCTGGCGGCGCGCCTGGTTTCTCCCGTTTCTGGCAAGAGTCTATCCATCTGTGGCGCCATTATCCTGCAGACCGTCTGCTTCTACGATGACGGCCATGCGCCTGCCCTGCTTCGACCCGGTGTCGATGGTCCGTCTCCGTCCTTCGCCCGCGTTGTGGTTCGCGCTGCGGACCACGGCCGCCGCGCTGCTGGCGCTGGCCATCGCGCTGCTGTGTTCGATGGAAGACCCCAAGTGGGCGGCGATGACGGTCTTCATCGTGGCCCAGGCCGACCGCGGCATGAGCGTGGTCAAGGCACGCAACCGCATCGTCGGCACGCTGGCGGGTGCCAGCGTGGCGGTGGTCTTGATGGGCCTGTTCGGCCAGGCGCCCCCCTTGTTCATGATCGCGCTGGCGCTGTGGCTGGGCGCGTGCACCGGCATGGCCAACCTGGTATCGCCCTTCCGCAGCTATGGCGTGGTGCTGGCCGGCTACACGGCGATGATCGTGGGCATGTCCTCCACCGCCGATCCGCAGCAGGTGTTCGACATCGCCGTGGCGCGCGCCACCGAGATCCTGCTCGGCATCGTGGTCGAAGGGGCGATGGCGTCGATCTTCTCGCCGGCGTCGCCGCGCCCGGCACTGGAGTCGCGGCTGGAGGCGTACCTGCGCCAGGGCAGCGCGCTGGCCGCGCGCCTGCTGCGCGGCGAGGCGACAGGCACGCAGATCCATGACTTCTTCGCCAGCGCGTTGGCGCTCAACGATGCGGTCGACTATGCCGCCGCGCGCTCACGCGAGATCGCGCGGCTGGGCGGGCGCCTGCGCCACATCAGTTACCTGATGCTGGCGCAACTGTTGGCGGCGCAATCGTGCCGGATCGGCCTGGATGGACGCGCGCCTTCGCGTGCGTTGCGCGGCGTGCACGACGTCTTGGTCCAGCGTGCCGAGGGCCGGTTGCCCGGCCAGGAAGAACTGGCCGCCGCGCTGGGGTTGCTCGACCGGCGCCATCGCCGCCTGCGCCGGCTGTGTGCGCATCGGCGCGAGGCCTTCGACCGCGCCTTCGCGCTGGAACACGCGCGCAACATCGTGCGCGACATGCAGGCCAGCCAGCGCGAACAGGCGGCGTTCGAACAGGGCCAGCCGTCGCGCCGCCGTTTCGCCACGCGCCGCCATCGGGACCTGCACGAGGCGGTGTACAACGGATGGCGCGCCTTCCTGGCAGTGGGGGTGGCATCGTTGTTCTGGGTCTACAGCGGCTGGAGTGCGGGTTCGGGCATGGTGACCATCGTCGGCGTGGTGTGCGCGCTGTATGCGACCCGACCCGATCCGGTGTTCGGCAGTCTCGACTTCCTCAAGGGCGCCGGGCTGGCGGCACTGGCGGCCTTCGTGTGCATCGTCTGGCTGCTGCCGTGGGTGGAGGATTTCGCCGGGCTGGCGGTGGTGCTGGCGCCGTTCCTGATCCTGGCCGGTGTGGCGATGCGGCGGCCGTCGACCGCCGCGCTGGGCGCCAGTGGCTCGATCTTCTTCCTCGATCTGGTGGGGCCGCTCAATGGCACCAATACCGGGGTGGTGCAATTGTTCAACGGCGCGTTGACGCTCTTGCTGGGGATCGGCATCGGCGTGCTGATGTTCACCGTGCTGCTGCCCAGTGGGGCCGAGCGGTACGTGCGCAGGCTGCGACGTTCGGTCGATGCCGATCTCGCGGCGATCGCGCGTCATCCGGGGCGCATGAAACGACGGGCATGGTTCGGCCTGATGGCCGACCGCATGCGCGCGCGCCTGGGCCTGGCCGCCGCGTTGCCGGAGACGGCGCTGCAGCGCGACCTGGCTGCCTTGCTCGGCGCGCTGGGCGTGGGCAGCGACGCGCTTGATCTGGCGCGGACCGATGGCACGCCGGGGCCCCGCGTGCGTGCGGTGCTGCGCCGGCTCGCGCGCGGCGACCTGCCGGGCGTGGCGCACCAGGCCACGCGCGCGGCGCGCCACCATGCGGCGCTGGCCGGCGACCGCCAGGATGTGCAGGCCCAGGCGCACTGGCACACGGCGATGCTGCTGTGGGACATGGCGCTTTGCGCGCGCGAGTATCTCCAGGCCGGCGCGCAGCAAAGCGTGCAACTCCAGGCGCCGCTGACGCCCTCGGCGCCGCTGCAGTCCTGATCGGCGCGCGATTCGACCGACAGGCCGGGCTGCGCCGATCCAGGCCTGCTCCGGCGCCGGCTGGCGCTAGACCTGGGCGAGGCCGCCGTCCACGAACACTTCGCTGCCGGTCATGAAGCTGCTCTCGTCCGAGGCCAGGAACAGGGCCGTGGCCGCCACTTCCTCCGCACGGCCGATGCGACCCAGCGGCAATTGCGCGGTCATGTCGGCGAGGATCGCGTCCTGCTGGCCGGTGCCGGACAGGGCGGTGTCCAGGCCCGGCGTCGTGATCGGTCCCGGCGACAGCACGTTGACACGGATGCCGGTGCCCTTCAGATCCAGCGCCCAGGTCCTGGCGAAATTGCGCAGCGCGGCCTTGCTGGCGCTGTACACGCTGAAGGCCGGCGTGCCGGTGCTGCCGGCGGTCGAGCCGGTGAGGATCACCGAGCCGCCGGCACGCATCAGCGGCAAGGCCTTTTGCACGGTGAACAGGGTGCCCTTGACGTTGATGCCGAAGGTGCGGTCGAACGATTCCTCGGTGATCGCGCCCAGCGGCAGGAAGTCGCCCAGCCCGGCATTGGCGAACAGCACATCGATGCGGCCCTTTTCGGCCTGGATCTGGGCGAAGACGCGGTCCAGATCGTCCAGCTTCGAAATGTCGCCCTGAATGGCGATGGCGTCGGCGCCGATCAGGCGCAGCGCCTTGTCCAGTTCCTCCTGCCGACGCCCGACGATGACGACCTGTGCGCCTTCGGCCGCGAAGCGAATCGCGCTTGCCAGACCGATGCCGCTGTTGCCGCCGGTGATCACTGCAATCTTGCCGTTGAGCCTGCTCATGCTGCGCTCCAGAGAATGGGGAGGCGCCACTGTAGATCTGAGCTATTATTTTGAATAGTATGCACCATTTGGTAAGTGCCTTCGGAGCGAACGATCATGGCCAACCCCACATTCCGTTGCGGTCTCGAGGCCGCGCTGTCCGTGCTCAGCGGCAAGTGGAAGCCGCTGATTCTCTACAACCTGGCGATGAACGTTCACCGCTACGGCGAGTTGCGGCGTGCCATCGGCGGGGTGACCGACAAGGTGCTGATCCAGCAGCTCAAGGAGCTGGAACGCGACCTGATCGTTGCGCGCATCGATTTCCAGGAGATCCCGCCCAGGGTCGAGTACTCGCTGACGCCGTTCGGGCAGTCCCTGGCGGCGGCGCTGGTAGGGCTGTGCGAGTGGGGCACGCAGCACATGCAGATGGTCGAGCGCATCAGCGAGCGTCGCGCGTCCGCCGTCTCCGAATCCAAAGCTGACGCCTGATCGCCAGCGGCATGGCCGCTAGCGGTGCTCATGGTCTCGACGCATGCGCCTGGCTGCGCGAACAGCGCGGTCGTGTTGGCCCGGTGCTAGCCGTCGCCCTGTCGATGCGCCGTCGCCGCCGCGATGCCTGCGTCGCTAGCGGAAGAACTGGCTCGGCGGCTGCCCGAACTGGCGCTTGAACATGGCGGTGAACGCGCTGGGACTGTCGTAGCCCAGTTCCACCGCCACGTCGATGATGCGGTCGCCGGCGGCCAGCCGCTCCAGCCCGCGCAGCAGGCGCAGCTGCTGCCGCCACTGGCCGAAGCGCATCTGCAGTTCGCGCTGGCACAGGCGCTGGATGGTCTTGACGTCCACGCCCAGTTCCGCGGCCCAGGCGTGCAGGGTGGTGGCATCGGCCGGGTCGGCGTCGAGCGCGGCGGCGATGCGCAGCAGGCGCGGATCGCGCGGCTGCGGCAGGTACAGCGGCAGCGCCGGCAGCGCATGCAGTTCGTCCAGGATCAGCCGCATCAGCCGCCCGTCGCGCGAGTCGGCGGCATGGTCCCAGGGGATCTCCGCGGCGCTGCGGATCAGCGCTTCCAGCAGCGGCTCCACCGCCATCACCGCCGGCGTGTCGGGCATGCCGGCGATGGCGGTGGGACGGATGTACAGGCTGCGCATGTGCAAGCTGCCGATCCAGCGCACGCTGTGCTCGGTGCCGGCGGGGATCCACAGGGCCCGCGTGCTCGGCACCACCCAGTGGCCCTGGCCCGAACGCACCACCATCAGTCCGGACGCCGCGTAGATCAATTGATGGCGCGCATGCCGGTGCGGGGCGATCGCGCTGTCGGGTGCGTAGTCGACGGCCTTGCACACCACATCGGCCGGCGCGTCGTCCGCATTGCGGGTGGAGCGCGGTACCAGCGCGCCCTTTTTGCGATGGTTGCTGGGCATGTCGCGCAAGAAGGTCGGGGCAGGGAAGCCTACCATGCACGCACTTCCGGCAATGCCCGTCCCGCCATGTCCACTCTGCGTCCTGCCGCGCCCGTCGTTTCCTCAGCTACTGGCACCGCCGCCCCGCGCAAGCTCGCCTCCGGCGTCCTGGCCGCGATCACCTCCTCGCACCTGATCAACGACATGATGCAGTCGCTGATCCTGGCGCTGTATCCGGTGCTCAAGGGCCAGTTCCAGCTCAGCTTCGCCCAGGTCGGCCTGATCACCCTCACGTACCAGATCACCGCCTCGCTGTTCCAGCCGCTCATCGGGCTGCGCACCGACCGCCGGCCTGCGCCGTACTCGCTGCCGATGGGCATGGGTTCCACGCTGTGCGGACTGTTGCTGCTGGCCTATGCGCCCAGCTTCGGCATGGTGCTGCTGGCGGCGGCCCTGGTCGGGATCGGCTCGGCGATCTTCCATCCCGAATCCTCGCGCATCGCGCGGTTGGCCTCGGGCGGCCGCCACGGCCTGGCCCAATCGGTGTTCCAGGTCGGCGGCAACACCGGTACCGCGCTGGGGCCGCTGATCGCCGCGGCGGTGATCGTGCCCAACGGCCGCCACAGCGTGGCCTGGTTCGGCGGTGCGGCGCTGCTCGGTATCGCCTTGCTGTCCTACGTCGGCCGCTGGTACGCGCTGCACCTGCAGGCCGCGCGCGCGGCGCCGCGGCCGGTCGCCGCGGTGCCGGCGCTGCCGCGCGCCACGGTGGTGCGGATCGTCGGCATCCTGCTGCTGCTGATCTTCTCCAAGTACTTCTACATCGCCGGGCTGAGCAGCTACTACACGTTCTACCTGATCCAGCGCTTCGGCCTCTCGGTGCAGAGCGCGCAGCTGCACCTGTTCGCGTTCCTGCTGGCCTCGGCGCTGGGCACGCTGATCGGCGGCCCGGTCGGCGACCGCATCGGCCGCAAGCCGGTGATCTGGGTATCGATCCTGGGCGTGGCGCCGTTCGCGCTGGCGCTGCCGCACGTGGGCCTGCATGCGGCCACCGCATTGACCGTGGTGATCGGCTTCGTGCTGTCCTCGGCGTTCTCGGCGATCCTGGTGTACGCGCAGGAGATGATGCCCGGACGTATCGGCACTATCTCCGGGCTGTTCTTCGGCTTCGCCTTCGGCATGGGCGGGCTGGGCGCGGCGGTGCTGGGCCTGCTCGCCGACCAACGCGGCATCGTCTTCGTGTACCAGGTGATGTCGTTCCTGCCGCTGCTGGGCATCGTCGCGGCGTTTCTGCCGAGCCGGCGCCCGGGCGCCGCTGCGGCGCAGTAGCGCGGCGGTCGCGACCGGCCTCCGCCGGCACGGACAGCTTGGCGAAAGCCAGCGGCAGCATGCTGTCGCGCCGGCCGTCGCGCCCCCATCGCAGTCTTCGCATGCCTGTCATCGCCATGGTCTCGTCCATTGCCCACGCCTGGTCCACGCTGGTCGACCTGGTCGCCAGCCACGCCGTCGCGCCGCTGCTGGCGGCGCTGCACCTGACCGGGCTCAGCGACGATCCGCACGACATCGCCGCCTCGCTGCTGGTGGCGGCCCTGCAGCTGTCCATCATCGGCGTGCTGTTCCGGCCGCTGGAGAGCCTGTGGCCGGCCGAGCGCTGGGAACACCGGCGCCTGGCGCGCATCGACTTCCACTACACCTGGCTGATGCTGATCGGGGTGTTCCCGCTGTTCTCGTTCCTGATCCTGACGCCGGTGGTCAACGCACTGGGCGGCGCCGACCCCAATGCCGCGGCGGCGCCGGAGACGGGCCTGCGCCATGCCTGGCCGTGGCTGGACCAGCATCCGCTGGTGCTGTTCGCGCTGTACTACCTGGCCTACGACTTCACCTACTACTGGATGCACCGGGTGCAGCACTGGATGCCGTGGTGGTGGGCGATGCACAGCATGCACCACAGCCAACGCCAGCTCAGTTGCTGGGCCAACGACCGCAGCAACTACCTGGACGGCATGCTGCAGTCGTTCGTGCTTGCTGCGGTGGGCATCGCCTTCGGCATCGAGGCCGACGAGTTCGCCTGGTTGATGCTGCTCGGCGAACTGGTGCAGAACCTTTCGCACGCCAACGTGCGTTTCGGCTTCGGCCCGGTGCTCAACAAACTCCTGGTCGATCCGCCGTTCCATCGCCTGCACCACATGCGCGTGGACCCGGAGCGGCCCGGCCTGCACAACTGCAACTTCGGCCAGGTGTTCGCGTTCTGGGACGTGCTGTTCGGCACCGCGCTGTACGGCGAGCCGGTGCGGCCGACCGGAGTGGGCGATCCGATGGTGGACCGAGACAACGAGCTGGGCCTGGTCGCGTTGCAGTGGGAAGGACTCAAGCGCTTCTGGGGCGCGGTGCGGCGCCGCTCCGGATGGACGCCGGGCGAGGTGGCGTTCGGCGAGGACTACGCGCCGATCCCGGTGGACCATGCGGGGCTGCCGCTGCATGCCGAGGCGCCCGCGGTGCCGGTGTCGGCGCCGCGGGCGTGATTGGCTTGATGGCCGGCTGAGGGGCGCTCGATTCGCTCAGCGCAGCGCCTTCCTGCGCGCGTTTCGTTGCGAAATCAGATCGCTCAGCCACGCAATCGCGGTGGCGCCGAGGGTGGCTTGCGGATAGACGATCAAGACGCCGATGCCCAAGAGGCCGAACTTGAGACCAATGAACCCGAGCCACGCCCAACCCCAGTTCCACTGTAGTTGAAGCCGGAAGCCGGCGCGTCGCGCCCATCGCACAATGGCGATCACCAGCAATGGCAGCGCGATGGCTGCGGCGACATGGGGCTTGCCGGCCATGATCCAGGCGGTGGCCATCGCGGCGGCTACCGGGATGAAGAAGCGCTGCAACAGCGGGCGGCGGACGCATGGGTCGGCTTCGTGCCGCGATTGCCAACGCAGCAGCGAGCTGAAGGCGTCCCAGGCGATCCAGCCGCCGACGATGAGGGCGGCGGCATAGAAGCCGGCCTTCAGTACCGGCGACATTCCGGGTGCCGGGTTGCGGTCGATCATCGCCAACAGCAGGAACAGCAACAGGACGACCGCGGCGGCGATCAGGCTGCGCGCCACGCCGAGCATGGCGGCGATCGGCGTGAACCTGTTGCGTTCGCCGGCCAGATACCAGGCGGCGGCGCGACTGCGATCCAGCGGCCGCGGCGGCTTGCGGCCATCGGGCACGTAGCCGATCAGGTCGAGCAGCAGCCGCGCACTGGTGGGGCGGCCTGGCCGCAGCATGGCCGCCAGCACCGCGCCGTCCGACGGCGCAGACCCCAGCAGCGCCAGCAGTTTGCGCACATGCGGAACCGACGCCGCGCTGTCGCCGCGGCGCCGCAGCGCGTCACTCAGCTCCGCATGCCCGGCCGGTTGCAACAGCCAGCGCCGGTGCATCCGTGCGCAGGCATGCTGCACCAGGTAGGGATCGGGCGCATCCAGCGCGCCCTCCCAGTCGAAGAATTCGGCCAGCACCGCATAGTGGTAGGTGCTGAGCGCTTCCTCATCGTGGTCGAGCAGATGCTGTTGCAGGTCCGCGCCGATCTGCGATTTGCTTTCCAGCGACCACAGCTCCGGTTGCGCGAACAGCCAGGCGCGCAGCGGTTCCGGTTCCAGCCGCTGCGCCTGATGCAGGATGCGCAACTGCATCTGCGCGATGTCGAGGGGCGGCAGGTCCGCCGGGGTTGGCGCGAGCCACTCGGCGGCGACCGTGCGCGGCGCCGCGCGCGCGTCGGAGGCCTGCGGCGGTGGTGAAGGGGCGGCGCCAGGATCGGCGGCAGTGGCGGATGCGGCTTGCTGCGGAAGGGAGCGCGGTGCGGGCGCTTCCGCCACCTGCAGCTCCAGTAGTGCATCGTCGGCAGCGACCGTGCGCGTTGCCGCGTGCGTGTCGGAGACGTGCGGCGGTGGCGATCGGGCGGCGTCGGAATCGGCGACGGCGACGGATGCGGCTTCCTGCGGAAGGGAAGCCGCTGCGGCTGCGTCCGCCGCCTGCATCTGCAGTGCGTCGTCATCGGCGTGCAGCGCGTCGATGGAACGGTCGGCCGCGCGATCGGCGGCGAATTGCCGCGCCCATCCGAGCGCCGCCTGATAGGTCTCGTGCAGTTGCTGGAAGCCGGCTGGGTCATCGTCCGGGCGGGTCACCTTCAGGCGTGCCGCATAGGCGCGCTTGATGGCGCGCTCGTCCGCGTCCTCGGCCAGTCCCAGCGCCGACAATGCCCAGCTCATGCGCGCGCTTCCAGCTCGTCCAGGGCCTGGGCGAGTTCTTCGCGATGGCGTTCGATGCGCGTCAGGTCCTGGCTTTCCAGCACTTCGCGGAACTGATCGAGCCAGCGTTGCACCATCTGGCGTGCGTCGATGTACTCCTCGTACACACGCTCAACGCGCGCCAGCAATGCCAGGTTCTGCTGCTGGTCGCGCGGATGGACCTTGAGTTCGGCCAGCGCCTGCAAGCGCCTGGCGATCTCGTCGCGGTCGAGCAGGCCGGGATTCTGCTCGAGGATCAGTTCGTGGCGTTTGCCGGTGGCTTCCTCGATCACCTCGACCTGCAGCAAGCCGTCCACGTCGTAGGTGAAGCGGGTCAGCACGCTCTGCTCGCTGCGCGGGCGCTTGGGATCCAGGGCGATGCGCAACTCGCCCAGCTTGATGTTGCGCTCGACCATGGGGTTCTCGCCCTGGTACACATCGATGACCAACTGGGTTTGCTGCTCGTGGATGGGGTGGAAGCGGTCCTCGCGGCTCACCGGGACCACGCTGTTGCGCGGAATGATGGGGTGGAAGTAGCCGCTGCGCAGTTGCCCATCGCCGCCCTGGCGCGCCACCTGCGTGCCCAGCGTGTAGGGGCAGACGTCGGTCAGCACCACCTCGCGCAGGCTCTCGTCGCGGCTTTTCAGGCCCGCCGCCACCACCGCGCCCAGGGCGATCGCATGGTCGGGGTTGACATGACGCAGCGGCAGCCGGCCGAGCATGCGCGTGGCTAGCCGGCTGATCATCGGCATGCGCACCGCACCGCCGACCAGCACGATATCGTCCAGCTCCGAGGGCCGCAGCTTGGCATCCCGCAGCGCACGCTCGATCGGCAAGCGCATGCGCTGCAGCAAGGGTTCGGCCAGCTGGGCGAAACGGGACTCGTCGAGCTCCCAGCTGTAGGCCTGTCCGGCGATGTTCAGGCTCACCGCGCCCTGTGGCTGTGTGCTCAGGTCGCGCTTGAGTTGTTCGATGCGGCGCCGCAGTTGGGCGCTGTCCCCCGGCGCGAGCTTGGCGGGATCGAGCCGATGCTCGCTACAGAAGCCGTCGACCAGCACTTGCAGGAAGTCCTCGCCGCCGAGGAAGTTGTCGCCCGCGCTGGCATGGACTTCGACCACGCCGTCGAACATCTCCAGCAGGGAAACGTCGAAGGTGCCGCCACCGAGATCGAGCACCAGCACGCGGCCTTCGCCGCCGCGTTCCTGCAGCCCATAGGCCAGCGCGGCCGCGGTCGGCTCGTTGATCAGCCGTTCGACGCGGATGCCGGCCAACTCGCCGGCCACCCGGGTGGCCTTGCGTTGCGCATCTGAGAAATATGCCGGGACACTGATGACCGCTTCCTCGATCTTGCTGCCCAGCGCGGCTTCGGCATCGGCGATCAGCGAGCGCAAGATCAGCGCCGACAGCTCTTCCGGGCGAAAACTGCGTTGCCCCAACTTGGTCTCGCGCGGGCTTCCCATCCAGCGCTTGAATGCGGCCACGCTGTGGTGCGGATGGCTCACCAGGCGCTCGCGGGCGGGCTGGCCGACCAGCAGGGTGCCATCGTCGTCAATGCTGACCACCGACGGGGTCAGCAGGCTGCCGTGCGGATTGGCGAACAGGCGCCCCCCTTCGGCATCGTGCACGCCGATCAACGAGTGGGTGGTGCCGAGGTCGATACCTACAATCATGTGCGAATCCTTGTGTTCCGTCCGTTGCAAAAAGTGCTATCGCTGCCTTTGCAGCGCCTGACGCTGCGTGTCCTGGATGAACGAAATCGCCCAGAGCAGCAGGGCGAACAGGGTGCCGGGCCAGGCGCCCGCTTGCGCTGCAATTAGGGCAGGCGTGCCAAGTGCGACAAAGGTGAGCATGGGCATGCTCGCTGTTCGTGAATCGGCCTCCATGCGTCCGGTCACACGAAACACAGCGGCATACGCAAGCGCTGCGCTAATGGCAGCCCCATAGGTGCCACTGCGCATCACGGTCAAAACGAAGGCACTGGCTGCCGGCAGCGCCCAGCAGTGCGCTAGACGCTTGCCTGTGCCCGTTAGCGTGGTGCGTGCCTGCCAGCGGGCGGCCATCTGCGCCAGCACCAGCGCACTCCAGATCGCCAGTCCGGTCGCGAGCACAGGGAACGTCAGTGAAATGCTAGCTGTGCCGGCAAACGGCAGCATCAAGATTGCGCAGATGGCAACCAGGGCGGCGACCGCCAACCCGCGGGTCAGGTTGATGGCCAATTGCCAGCCATGCGGACGCTGCGGGTCGCCGAGCTGTTTCCAAAAACGCACGTGGCGCGGCTGCAGTGATGCTGGCAAGCCGTCGGGGAACCATTGCTCGACGATGCCGCAGAAGCGGTACATTCGCATCGGCCGCACCGGCAGCAAGGCGGACAGGAAGCAGCGCCAGCGCGATGGCGACCCCACCACACATGCTCTCAACGCTGCGGCCTGGCGCGGCGTCATCTTCTGCCAATGAGCCGCTTCCAACTCTTCGGCCAGCGCCGCCGAGTCACTGCCAGGGAGCAGCGCGGCCAGCCGTCGCTGCATGCGTTCTTGTATCCGCGCCGCTTTGCAGGCGTCGTGCAGCCATAAGCGATCATGCTGGTCGTAGTCGAACTGGCTCCATCGCAAGGCCTTCGACAGCGCCTTGATGGTCCCCAGTTGCGGCGAGGCCCGCTGTTCGCGCAGCGTGCGTAGCACGAGCGCACCGATCGCCCCATGCTCATCGTCGGAAAGCGTGGTGACCCGCTGCGACAGCCAGTGGTCCAAAAAGTCCGGCGACTGCCCCAGGGCGACCGCCAGCACGCGGCTGGTCCACAGCGCATGGCGGAATTCGCTGTCCTGCTCATCGGAAAAGCAGGTGATCAACGCGTCGAAGAGCGCATCTGACATGATCGTGTCATCGTCCGCGACGCGGCTGAGGATCGCCTGGCCGATGCGCGGACGCAGCTCAAAGGACCACAGCTCCGGCAGCGCGCGCAACCAGGGGCCGAACTTCGCCGCGGGCAGGGTCTGCGCCGCCGCAAGGATGCGCGTGGCCCGCTCCTGCACATAGGCATCGTCCTGCCATTGCGCCAGTTCGGCCTCCAGCGCGGGGTCGCGCACGGCTTCGGCTCGCGGGCGGGACCGTGGTCGCACCTGCGCCTCTTCGACGCGTGGGGTGGAGGCCAGGCGCGGCGCCGTGTCGACGTCCGCGTTTGCGTCTTCGACCCTCGTGCCGGCGCAAGGCGGCAACGTCGTCGTTTCGCTTTCCGCTTCCGTCTGCGCCCAGGCCAATGCTGCCTGATAGGTTTCATACAACTGCTGGAACGCGGCCGGGTCGTCGTCGGGCCGGGTGGTTTTCAGGCGTTTGGCATAAGCGCGCTTGATCGCGCGCGCATCGGCATCGGACGGCAGCCCGAGCGCCTCGGTCGCCCAACTCATCGACGGGACCCCGCTGCAGTGCCGTGTCGTTTGCTTTCCATTCCCGGCTTGCTCGTCGCCCCTGGCGACCGGTTATCGGCCGCGATCGCCGGAGCTTGATGGGGAATGCGTTCTCTCGCCAGCGCGGCCCGCCGCTGCCGATGGGCAGGCGTCCCGTGCAAGAGCCGTCGGGACTGAAGTTTCTCCCCCACCAGGCATTTGCGCTTATCCGGGCAGCCCGCATGTCACAGAGTCGGGAAGCTTCTGGTCTTGGACGCGGCAGGGCGATTCCGATCAGACCCGGCCGCGGCCGGAAGACGGCCGATACCTGCATCGGCGTTGGCCGCATCCGCGGCGGTTGGCGGAGATGCCAATGCTGCCTGTGCTGGCGCTGCGCGCCGTACCCTCACCCCAACCCCTCTCCCGATGGGAGAGGGGCTAGTGGGCTCATTGCTTCTTGAGGCAGCCGCTCATGAAGGTCTTGCGGGCATCGCCCTGCAGTTTCTGCGTGGCCGCCTGGGCGTTGCAGTCTTTCATGCGTTGCTGGGAGGCGTTGCCCGCCGCCGGGGCGGTGCCGCCGCTGAGGCAGGCCTTCTGCGCGCTCTTGTACTCATCGCCTTTCTTGCCCTTGTTCTGGGCCGAGCACTTGGCCATCAAGGTCTGTTGCGCGGTCTGCGGCTTGGTCGCGGCGGTGGCCAGCAGCGGGGCGGCGGTGAAGCTCAGCAGCAAACAGGTAGCGGCGAGACGGGCGCAACGGGTCATGGCGGCAGCTCCGGTTGGGTGTGCCGGCAGGGTGCGCCGGCACGGGTGACCGGATCATGACGCGGCGGCGGCCGGGTCGGCAATGCGGCGCTGCGGCATGGCATCGGGGGCCTGCGCCGGGCCGTCGAGGAACAGCATCTGCGGCGGCGGATGCATCAGGAATTGCTGGTGCGAGATGTTCCAGGCGTAGGCGCCGGCCAGCGGGAATGCCAGGCAGTCGCCCGGCGCCAGCGCGGCCACCGGCTGGTCGCGGGCCAGCACGTCCTTGGGCGTGCACAGCTGCCCCACCAGGGTCACCCGCGCATCGCGCAGCAGCGGCGGCTGCGTGCCGCGCAGCACCAGGAACGGATGATCGTGGCCTTGCGCGGCGGGCGTGCGGAAATGATGGGTGCCGCCGCGGCCGATGGCGAAGTGCGCGCCATGGCTGCGCTTGATGTCCAGCACCTCCATCAGGTACCAGCCGCAGGCGGCGCTGACGTAGCGGCCCGGCTCCAGGCGCAGGCGCAGGCCTTCGCCATGCGTGCGTAGCAGCGCCGGCAATCCCGCGCAGAACGCGGCCCAGTCGAACGAGGCCGCCGGATCGGCATAGTCGACACCGAAGCCGCCACCTGCGTTCACCGTCAGCGGTCCCAGGGCGTAGGCCTGGCGCCAGCCCTGCACGGTCTGCAGGTAGTGCGCGATCAGCCGCAACTGCAGCTGCGCATCGCGCTGGTGCGACAGCAGGTGGAAGTGGAAGCCGTCCAGGCGCAGTCCGGTCCCGCCGCGCAGCACCTGCATGGCCGCGTCCAGGTCGTCCACGTCCAGGCCGAACGGCGAGGGCCGCCCGCCCATCACCAGGCGCGTGTCCTGCATGCCCGGCACCACGATGTTCAGGCGCAGGAACACCGACAGCGGGCGGGGACCCGACGCGGCGATGCGGGCAAGCCGCTGCAGCTCGCCCAGGCTTTCCACGTGCACGCTGCAGTCGGGCAGGCTGGCGGCCAGCTGCAGTTCGGCGTCGAGCTTGCCGGGGCCGCCGAACAGCAGCCGGCGCCCCGGCTGATGCGTGTGCAGCCACTGCAGCTCGCCACCGGAGGCCGCCTCGAAGCCGTCCACCCACGGTGCCAGCGTGCGCAGCACGGGGGGCTCGGCGTTGGCCTTGGCCGCATAGAACAGGTCGCACTCGGCCGGCAGGTGCGCGCGCAGCATCGCCGCGTGCGCCTGCAGCGCCGCCAGGTCGTAGACATAGGCGCAGACCGGGCCGTCTGCCTGCGCGCGCAGCCGCGCCAGCGCCGCCTGCAGTGGGGCAGGATCGATGCGCAGACTCATGCCGCCGCCTGCCGCAGCGCGGCGCTGCCGATCGGGTTGGGCAGGAAGCTGTAGTCGGCATGGCGGTCGGCACGTTGCAGCAGGCGCAGGCGCAGGTTGTTCTTGGCCGGCAGCGGCGCGCCGTCGAGCAGGGCCTGCAGCGCCGGCTGTGCACCGTGGCGCTGCTGCCAGCGGCGGGCGATGTCGCCTACGATCTGCCACAGCTGGTGCTCGCGGCGGTCGTGGCCGTCGGCGAGGTGGAAGATCGCTTCGGCCAGGTTGTTGACCAGCGCGCAGTAGGCGATGCGGTTCCAGCCGCGTTCGGCGCTGTAGTACAGCGATTGCCGCGCGGTCTCGGACATGCCGGGCAGGCGCGCGGCCGGCCAACGCGACGGCAGCAGCTTGGTGCCTTCCAGGTCGCGGATCCACACCTGCGTCGGCAGGCCGTCTTCGCAGCCGATCACGGTGTTCTGCAGATGCGGCTCCAGCACGATGCCGTAGCCGAACCAGGCGCTCCACACCCCGTCCAGCAGCAGCTGTGCGTAGGCACGGAACCAGATCGCGGTGGCCGCGTCCGCGCTGCTGCCGGTGCGCTGCGCCAGGGTCTTCAGCGCAGTGGCGCAAGCCGGCTGGCCGCGCGCATCGTTGGTGAACAGCGCACCGGCCACCTGCGGGCGATAGCGCGCGCGCTGCGCTGCCGGGATCGCCTGCCGGTACAGCACGCCGAAGCTCTCGCCCAACTCGCGGCAGGCCTGCGCATCGGCGTCCAGTGCGGAGAAATCCAGGTCGGTGGCCGCCGGCTCCAGCAGCACGTGGAAGCCGGGCACGCGCTGCGCCAGCGCCTGCCAGTCCGGCGCCAGCAGACGGGTCAGCGCCACCGCGCTCTCCAGTTCGTACCAGGCGTTCTTGCGCACGCAGTTGGTCAGGCGCACGTGCACCGACAGCTTGAGGAAGTAATCCAGGTCGGCGTGGTACAGCGTGCGCACCGACGAGGTCGGGCGCAGCGCCAGGCCGCGTTCGCCCAGCGGTTCGATCCAGCCGCGCGCCTGCGCCTGGCGCAGCAGCGGATGCGCCAGGACGCGCTCGGCTTCCCACGGATGGCAGGGATACAGGTCGGCGCCACCGCCGGCCTGCGCCAGCGCGGCGCGCACGTCATCGCCCTGCGCGCGGTACAGGCGCGGGTCGATGCGGAACCAGAACAGCGGGAACGCGCTGCGCGCTTCCGGCGCGCACGCCAGCACCTGGTCCAGCGGCACGCCCTCGCGGCTCTTGGGCGTGGGATGGAAGGCGTGGCCCCACAGCATCGACTGCTCGGCATCGATCAGCGCCTCACCGGTGGGCGGCGCGGCGTCGGCCTGGCGCAGCAGCTGCGCGGTGATGGCGACGCTGTTGGCGCTCTGCGCCAGCAGTTCCAGGTTGGGCGCCTGCTCGCCTTCGCTGAGTTCCTGCAGCAGCAGGCGCACCAGCGCCTCTGCGTCCAGACAGTGCCACGGACGGCCGTCGGCCTTCAGGTAGGGCGCCGAAGCGAAGCGACAGCGGCCCAGGCGGTCGGCATGGGCCAGGCGCACGCACAGCGTCGCGCCCGAGGGCAGCTGCAGGCGTAGCCAGCGTTCGCCCGCAGCGGCCACACCGGGCCGGTCCCGGCCGCGATAGTCGAAGTCGGCCAGGCCGCGATCGAGCGCGACTTCGCGCAGGTAGCAGTTGAGCCAGCAGGTGATCGCCTGCGCTTGCGCCAGGCTGTCGTACCACGGGTCATGCATCGGCAACGGGGACATGGACGGTTCTCCGAACGGACGTGAGCATCAGGGCCGGCAGCAGTGCCAGCAGGGCAGCCGCGGCGGCGGCGAGGAACGGAACGGCCAGGCCATGGCCTTGCACCAGGGCACCGGCGAGGGCACCGCCGGCGACGCCGGCGTACTTGCCGGCGGCATCGAAGCGGCCGAACAGCTGGCCCGCGCCGCGCCCGCCCGCAACCTCGGCCAGGGTGCGGTTGAGGCCGCGCAACGCCATCCACATGCCCAGGCCGAACAGCAGCCGCGCCGCGATCAGCCAGCCGGGCGCCGGCGGCGCCATCTGCAGCAGGCAGGCCAGTGCGAACAGCGTCAGCCCCGCCGGCAGCGGCGACACGCGGTGGTCGCGACCGCGCCAGCACGGCATCAGCACCAGGTAGACCAGGTGCGGCAGGCTGTACAGCAGGCCGGCGACCGCAGTGCTGCCGATGCCGTGCGCCTGCGCGTACGGCAGGAAATAGGGAAAGGTCACCACCATCGCGAAGCAGAACAGGAACTGCGTGGCCCACAGCGCCCAGCGCTGGCGGCGCTGCGCCGCATCCGCGTGTGGCATGGCGGTTGTGGATGCGGCTGTCGCCGGCGCGCGTGGCGGATCGGCCGGCAACCGCCAGCTCAGCGCGAAGGCGAGCAGCGGCAGCAGCGCCAGATAGCGGTACAGCGATTGCGCCGGCCCCAGCGCGATGGCCAGGCCGAGCAGCGCCGGGGCGGTGACCATCGCCAGCCGCGCCGAGAACTGGGTCCAGTCCAGCGCCCGCGCCAGCGAGCCACTCTGCGCCTGGCTGCTGAGATAGGCGTTGGTCGCGGCCAGCGAGCCGCCGCAGGCGCCCTGCACGACCAGGCCGGCGACCAGCCAGCCCAGGTTCGGCGCGAAGCCGGCCATGAGGAAGCCCAGCGCCAGACCGAGTTGCGCGCGCAGCAGCGAGCGCTTGCGCCCGTAGCGGTCGGCCAGCCGGCCCCAGGCGCTGGCGGTGAGCGCGGTGCACAGGGTCGGCAGCACGTACAACACGCCGCTCCAGCCGATCGCCGCGCCCGGCGCGAGCTGCTGCAGCACCTGCGGCAGGAACAGCGGCATGCCCAGCGCGGTGAAGGCGGCCAGATAATGCGCGGCCAGCACCGGGCCGAGGAGGCGCTTCATCGCGCCGCCCCGGCCGCGACCGCGCGCGCCGCCAGCGCATCCTCGCGCAGCAGGTTGGGCGCGCTGTCGCCGTAGAACTTGTTGATGTCCGCCGCGCCGGTGATCTGCTTGCCGAGCAGGCTGCCGGCGCTGAGCAGGTACTTCACCGGCAGCGTGGGGGCGTCCAGCAGCGCCTGCGCCGGCGCGGTGTCGATGCCGTCCTCGCGCAGCGCGCGCAGGGTGCCGTGCAGGCGCGCGCGCAGCAGTGCGTACAGCGGCGCGCGCAGCCCCGGCTGCCATTCCGTCAGCCCTTCCAGCACCGCCTGCAGATCCAGTTGCAGGATGATGGTGCAGAACATCCGCGCCAGCGCGTCGTCGTCCTGCACCAGGATGCGCGCGTCGCGCGGCGCGCCCAACGCTGCAAGCGCCGGCCGTTGCGCGTGCAGCCGCGACAGCATCACCCGCGCCGCGTCGTTGTCCTTGAGCAGCAGTCGCGGCGCGCGGCCGGCGGCGTAGATCAGCACGCTGTTCTGCTGGTTGGCCTCCAGCGCGATGCCGTAGCGCAGCCACAGCCGCAGGTGCACCTGGCACATCAGCGCCAGGTAGCTATCCCACCAGGCGGTGAGGTCGCCGCCATGGAAGCGCTCGGCCAGGTGCACGGCCAGCGGCCGCCCGTCCGGCAGCGTCGCGCACAGGCCGGCCACCGGCACCAGGGTCGCCTCCGGGAGTGCCGGATAGCGGCGCAGCAGATAGGAGAGATGCCGTGTCTCGCCGACGTGGCCGGCATGCGCCTCGTCCACGTGCAGGTAGCGTTCGCCCAGCGCCGGATCGTGCGCGGCCAGGTCGCATAGCACGCGTTCGAACCAGTGCCCGTCGTACAGCGTGGACGGTTTGATCAGGCGCAGGTTGAGCGCGCCGAGGGTGCGCATCGGTACCGGCAGCTTCAGATGATGATCGGGAAACGCCAGCGGGATCACCGTGCGCAGCGACAGCGACGGGCGCACCTGCAGCCACGGCTGCGGCGCGGCGATCGCGCCGCCCGGCAGGGCGAAGCCGTCCTCGCCCAGCCGCGCGAAGATCAGTGGGTGCACGGGCCAGGCGACGTGGTCGGCGTCCAGCGCCGGGTCCAGGCCGAGCATGCCCGGGCGCGGCCAGAACGCCGGCGGCGGCGTGGTCTGGGTGACCTGCGCGGCCGGCAGCGCCAGCCAGCGCAGCGCGAAGCTGGGGCCGAACTCCGGTGCGTAGCGCGGCAGGTCGGCGTCGTCCAGGCCGAGCTTGGCGCGCGCGCTGGGATAGAACGGGTGGTCGCGGTGGCTGGCCAGCTGTTCGCAGCGGTAGGCGCGTTCGTGCGCGTCGGCGGCGTCCAGCGCGGTGGCCAGCAGCGGACGTTGCTGCGCGTAGGCCTGCCGCGCCAGCGCGCGCTGGCGCACCGCGCAGTCGGCTTCCTCGACATAGGCGCGGTGCAGCGCCTGGGTCTCCGCGTCGAGTCCGGCGCCCAGGCGTGCCAGCCACTGCGCGGCGCCGGATTCGTAGGCGCTGTGCTGCGCGGTGTGCAGGACCCAGCCGTCGCTGCAGGCGCTTACGGTCTGCAGGTAACCGGCGCGGCGCAGCGGCAGCCACAGCTCGCCGTCGGGCAGGTGCGCGATGCGCCACCAGGTGGCGTCCGCGGGCAGCGGCGCTTGCGCCCAGGCGGCGAGCACCGCTGGCGGCGGGGTGGCGGCGGCGCCACGGCTGACGATGCCGCGCAGGTCCTCGCGCAGGCAGGCATCGATCACGCGCAGGTCGATGTAACGGCGGTCGGCGTCCTGGCTCATGCCGCCACTCCGATGGTGGTGTCGATACGCCAGTGCAGCGACGCCTCGGTGCTGGCCAGCGCCTGCTGCAGGTCCGCCTCGGTGTCGGCGAGCACGTCCAGCACGCCCAGGTAATCCTTGTTGGAATGGCTCAGGCGGATCGCGTCGCCGGGTTGCCGCAGGCGCCGGTAGCGCGCTTCCCAATGCGTGTCGCTGCTGCCGTGGTCGGCGCTGGCCACCGCCAGCGTGCCGTCGTGCTCGGCCACGTAGTAGCGCACCAGCGCCTGCGCGCGGCGCGCCTGCAGCGTGGGCAGCGGCCGGCCCAGGTGCAGGCCGAGCACGCTGTCGAACCAGTGCCCGCCGAACAGGCGATCGAGCAGGAACTCGCGGCCGTCGCCGATGCTGCGGTAGTTGATCTCCACCAGCACCGGGCCGTCGGCGGTGAGGATGAACTCGCTGTGGCACACGCCGAAGCCGATGCCGAACGCCTGCAGTTGCGCCAGTGCCTGCTGCAGCACCGGGGTGTCGATGGCGCTACGCCAGCGCGCCTCGCACTCGACGAAATGCGGTGGCGCCGACAGTCGCACGTCGAAGCCGCCGACCGGCTGCAGGGTGCGCCCGTCGCCGAGCGTTTCCAGGGTGAACAGCGGGCCCTCCAGCACGCTCTCCAGCAGCACGCTGCGCTGCGGGTGGCGCTGCCAGAAATCATCGAGGTAAGCCTGCAGCGCCGCCGCGTCGGCGCAGTGGCGCACGTCCAGGCTGGCCACGCCTTCGCGCGGCTTGGCGATCAGCGGCCAGGGTGCCTGCGCCGGCGGCATCGCGCCCGGCGCCAGGCTGCAGAACCACGGCGCCGGCAGGCCGAGCGCGCGCAACCGCTGGCGCATCGCCGCCTTGTTCTTGGCCGCGTAGCAGACCTGCCAATCCTTGCCCGGCACGCCGAGCGCGGCGGCGACCACGGCGGCGCTGGTCTGCAGGTGGTCGCTGTTGCTGAACACCGCGCGCGGCGGCTGCGGCAGGCTGCCGAGCAGGTCGAGCACGCCCAGCGGATTGAACACGTCGCACTCCAGCACCTGCACCGGTGCGGCCGGCGGATGGCGACGGAAGTGGTCGAGGTGGGCGTGGCGATGGTCGGTCAGCAGCAGCACCGGCACGCCCAGGCGCTGCGCGGCGGGGAGGAAACCATCGGTCACCGCCGGGTGGCAGACGTGGCTGAGGATCAGCAGAGGAGCGTCGTGCGAGGTCATATGCGGGTCTCGTCGGGCGCAGGTGCACGCACGCCGCCGGCGCGGCCGCGCGGAGGCGGACACGGGAGGCATGCGCCGCGGCTGCGGCAGGGTCGCGTGGTTGCCTGGCGCATCGCATCGGGCGCGCGCTGGGTGGGAAAGGACGCGGCTGCGTCCGTTGCACTGGCCCGCGTCTCCCGCGGGCGGCGGCGCGCCGTGGTGGCGCGCGGTGGTGCGGCGGCCGGCGTCGTCGTCCGACGCCGGCGTGGATCAGAACGTGTACTCGAGGCCGACGGTGACGCTGCGGCCCGGCGCCGGCTGCCGGCCCCAGGGGCTGGTGTCGATGCCGCGGTACCAGTACTTGCGATCGAACAGGTTGTTGACCGCCAGCGACGCGCTGAGCTTGCCGCTGGCGCCTTCGCTGAGCACCTGGCTCAGCTGCGCGTTCCACACCCAGTAGGCCGGCAGTTCGCCGACCGAGCCGATCGCGTTCTCCTGCACGGTGTTGGCCGCATCGCTGAAGGCGCGACTGAAGTAATAGCTGGAAACGGCGACGGTGGTATGACCGGATTCGGGCTGGTACGACGCACCGAGGGTGAGCTGGTTGCGCGAGGTGTAGGGCACGCGCAGGCCGTCGTACACGCCCGATTTCTGCCGTGCGTCCAGGTAGGCGTAACCGGCGTTGAGGGTCAGCGCGCGCAGTTGCGCGGGGCTCCACTGCAGTTCCACTTCGCCGCCCTGGTGGCGGGTCTTGCCGAGGTTGCGGTAGGTGCGGGTGGTGTTGTCGAGCTGGATCTGCTGGTCGAAGTCGATCAGGTAGCCGCCGAACTGCACGCGCGTGCGCTCATTGGGCTGGTAGCGCGCGCCGGCCTCGTAGTTCCAGGCCAGTTCGGCGTCGAGGTTGTCGCCGAAGATGATCTGGGTGACCTGCGGCGCGCGCAGCGAGCGCTGGCCGTCGGCGTACAGGTACCACTGCGGGTTGGCCTGGACGCCCAGGGTCAGGCCGGGCAGCACGTCGTCGGTCTTGTTGCGCGTGCGTGCGCCGCTGGCCAGGTTGTAGTAGCGCGAATCGACCTGCTCGTAGCGCAGGCCGGGGGTGACGGTGATGCGGCCGTCGGCGAAGGCGATCGCGTCGCTGACGTAGGCGGCGGCGCCGCGGTCCTTGAAGCGCCAGTCGCGCACCAGGGTGTACAGGCCGTCGCTGAGGCGGGTGTTGCCGACCAGGAAGTCGATGTCCTCGTTGATCGCGCGCGCGCCGAGCGTCCATTGCTGGGTCACCGCGCCTGAGCCCATTTTCCAACTCAGTCGCGGCTCGCTGCCGTAGACGCGGAAATCGCGCGGCGCGCTCTGCCGCAGTTGCGGCGGCAGGTCGGGGCGCCAGGTCTCGCTGGCCGAAGAACGCATGCCGACGATGAAGTTGCGGCTGCTGCGAGCGCTGAAATTGCTCCAGTCCAGGCGCAGGTCCTGGAGCGGCCCCACGTCGCCGAAGTCCTGCTGGTAGACCAGCGAGGCGCGGGTGGTGCGGCCGGTGAATTCGTCCAGCGGCCGCGTCGACTGGCGCGGATCGCGCAGGTAGTCGGCGGTGGACAAGGCGCCGGCCATGTCCATGTCGGCGACGTAGCGCTGCACGCTGGCCTTGAGCAGCTTGTCCGGCGCCAGCCACCATTCCGCGCGCAGGCGCAGGTTCTTGATGTCGGTGGCGCTGTGCTCGCGCCAGTAGTCGCCCTTGGTCCAGTTGGCGTCCAGTTGCAGGCCGAAGGTATCGCTGGCATAGCCGCCGGTGCTGATCGCGGTGTCGCCCAGGTAATGCCCGGCGCCGCCGGCGGTGACCTTCTGCCCCAGCGTGGTGGTCCAGGTGGTGGGGATGTCCGGGCTGATCAGGTTGATCACCCCGCCGACGTTGTTGGGGCCGTACTGCACCGCCGCGCCGCCGCGCACGATGTCGATGCGGTCGACCTGGTTCAGGCCGACCGGGAACAGCGACAGGCTGGTCTGCCCGTATGGCGCCAGCGCCAGCGGAATGCCGTCCTCCAGCACCTGCACGCGGCCGCTGCGGCTCTCGTACAGGCCGCGCAGCATGATCTGCGGCAGCGCGCCGGTGCCGGTCTCGTCGAACACCTTGATCCCCGGCACCTTCTGCAGTGCGTCGTCCAGGGAGCGGTTGGCGCCGTTGCGCAGTTGCGCGTTGTCGATCACCTGGCGGCTGCCGGCGTAGTGCTGCACGTCTTCGACAGTGGAGCGGCCGAGCAGGCTGCCCTGCACCTGCACCGCGTCGAGCTGGCGGATCCGCGCCTGTGCGTCGGCGTCGGGCGGGGTGTCCTCGGCGCGCGCGCTGGAGGGGGCGAGCATGGCGGCGACGAGGGCGACGGCCAGCAGCGAAGGGGAAAGCGAAGCGATCAAGACGACGACTCCAAGGGCACGAAAACGGTCAGGGACTGCGCAGGTCGGCCGCGCGTTGGCGCAACGCGGCCTGCAGCAGCGCGCGGTCTTCGCCGGCGAACAGCCACTGCAGGCCCGCCTGCGCCAGCCAGTGCGCGCGTTGCGCGGCGTCGCGGGGATTGGGGCAGAAGGGAACGCCGGCGATGCGGCAGGCCGCGTCGATCGCCAGCAGTTGCTGCCAGACCTGCGGATGGGTGGGGTGCGGGCCGACTCCCAGGTCCAGCGCAAGATCCAGCGCCCCTTCCATCACCAGCGACACGCCGGGCACCTGCAGGATCTGCGGCAGCGCGCGCACGCCGGCAGCACTCTCGATCATCGGGATCACCCGCAGGCGCGCGCGGCTGCGGGCGATGTAGTCGGCCAGGCCCACGCTGCCGAAGCCGGTGACGCGGCCGCCGGTGATGCCGCGGCGGCCATGCGGCGGGAAGTGCGCGGCGGCGACCGCGCGCTCGGCCTGCTCGGCGCTGTCCAGCCCGGCCAGGACTACCCCGCGGGCGCCGGCGTCGAGCACCCGGCCGATCAGCTTGGCATCGACCTCGGGCACGCGCACCCAGGGTTCGCAGCCGCCCAGCTCACAGGCGCGGATGGCGTGTTCCAGCTCGGCCGGCGAGCGCAGCACGTGTTCCAGGTCGAGCACCGCGAAGTCGTAGCCGACATGCCCGAACATCTCGCACAGCAGGGCACTGGGCACGGAGTTGAGCAACCCGATCTTGCAGGCCATGGGGGAGGGCGAGCGGAACTGGGGAAGGGAGCGCAATCCTGCCGCAAACGAGAATGCTTATCAAGAAGATTCGCTGCGGGCCATTACAGCCGCGGTAGACGGTTTCTGTGCGCTACCGCGCTTTTCGCTCTGCGGCTCACCGTCCGAAGAGGAGCCGCTTTTGCGAATCCCCACTCCCCACTCCCCAATCCCTGCCGCCGTGCGCTTAGCGCGCGGCGGCCCGCATCCCCCGGTACGGCGGCGTCGCCATCACCATCTCCGCCAGCGAATAGGCCAGCTCGCGCTCGGCCATCACCGTGCCGTCGGCGCCGTGGTCGAGCAGATGCTTGACCTCGGCATCGCTGTGCGCGCGCGCCAGCAGGGTCAGCGCCGGGTTCAGCGCACGCAGCTTGGCCAGCGCTTCGCCGGCCTCCAGCGGTTGCGGGATTGCCAGGATCGCGATCTTGGCCCTGTCCGGATGCGCCTCGGCCAGCACCCGGTCGGCAGCAGCGCTGCCGCGGATGCCGGGAATGCCGTCGGCATGGGCGCGCTCGACGTGGTCGCGGTTGTCGTCGATCACCAGCACCGGCACGCCGCGCTCGCGCAGCACCGCCGCCAGCGCGCTGCCGACCCGGCCGTAGCCGATCACGATGGCGTGGTCGACCAGGTCCAGCGACGGGCCCGGCGGCAACTCCGGCTCCACGGTCACCGGCGCCTCCACCGCCTGCCGTGCCTGCCAGCGGTCCAGCCAGGTGAACAGCAGCGGGTTGGCGATGATCGACAGCAGTGCGCCGGCCAGGATCAGGTCGCGGCCGGTCTCGGGCAGGATCGCCAGGCTCACGCCCAGGCCGGCGAGGATGAAGGAGAACTCGCCGATCTGCGCCAGGCTGGTGGAGATGGTCAGGGCGATGCCGGTGGGATGGCCGAACGCACGCACGATCACGAACGCGGCCAATGACTTGCCGACGGTGATGGTCAGGAACGTGGCCAGCACCTGCCAGGGATGCTCGAGCAGGATGTGCGGATCGAACAGCATGCCCACCGAGACGAAGAACAGCACCGCGAAGGCGTCGCGCAGCGGCAGCGAGTCGCTGGCGGCCTTGTGGCTGAGCTCCGACTCCTTCAGCAGCATGCCGGCGAAGAACGCGCCCAGCGCAAACGACACGCCGAACAGGGTGGCCGAGCCGAACGCCACGCCCAGCGCGATCGCCAGCACCGACAGCGTGAACAACTCGCGCGAACCGGTCGCGGCCACCTTCTCCAGCGCCCACGGGATGGCGCGGCGGCCGACCACCAGCATCACCGCCACGAACGCGGCCATCTTCAGCAGGGTGATGCCGAGCGCGCCGAGGATCGCGCCGGTGTCGGCGCCCTTGCCGCCGAGCGCGTCGGCCAGCGCCGGCAGCAGCACCAGCGCCAGCACCATCACCAGGTCCTCCACGATCAGCCAGCCGACCGCGATGCGCCCGCGCAGGGTTTCCAGCAGGCGCCGCTCCTCCATCGCCCGCAGCAGCACCACCGTACTGGCCACCGACAGCGCCAGGCCGAACACCAGGCCGTGCAGGGTCGGCCAGCCCATGCTCCAGGCCAGCCCCCAGCCGAGCAGGGTGGCGACCGCGATCTGCGCCAGCGCGCCAGGGATCGCGATCCACTTCACTTCCATCAGGTCTTCGAGCGAGAAGTGCAGCCCCACCCCGAACATCAGCAGCATCACCCCCAGTTCCGACAACTGGTTGGCAAGGGCCTGGTCGGCGACGAAGCCGGGCGTGAACGGGCCCACGCAGATGCCCGCCACCAAGTAGCCGACCAGCGGCGAGAGTTTGAGACGGTGGGCGAGCGTGCCGAGGATGAAGGCGAGCGCGAGCCCGACCGCGATGATGTCGATGAGACTGGTGTCGTGATGCATTCAGGATCGCAGAACAAGTAGGCCCCGAGTGTCGCCGATCGGGGCTTTTGTCGGCAAATCGGTGTGGCGGGGTGGAGCGGCGGCAGTGGCTGCCCGCGCCTGGTGCGCGCGCGTCTGGGGCGTTGCGCGCGGGGCGGGTGGTTCGACTGACAGCGAGCGGCCAGCGTCCGGTGCCCGGCCAGGCTCAACCTGTCATGGCCTGAACGGATCAGTTGAGGCTGGCTGGAGGGTCTGGCCCGTCCCCGTGACGGGCCCGGGCGGTCCGGATCAGGCAGGGAAGGAGGGGCGGCCAGGCGTCCGTCGCTGCGCAGTTGGCCCGTGGCGGTCCCGCACCATGCCCCTGCAGGCCTGCTCCCTGACACCCTGAATGGGATGGAGGTCGCAGCGATCGGGGGGCGCACGCAACTCCCTGTCAGGAAAGGCATTACACCGCATGATGGACGTTAACTGTCTACTGTTTCGGCCCATTCCCTGGTGTATGTTTGCGCCACTTGTTGCGCCCCATCGGGCGTCCTGCAGGACAGGGTGGCATGGCTAGATTGACTACTTTCGCGAAGGGACTCCTCCTGAGCGCCGTGTACTGCGCCGGCTATCTGGTGGCGTGGCGGTTGTCTTTGGACCAATGGTTCTTGCCGGCCGGCCTGCGTGCGGCCGTGTTGCTGTTCATGCCGCTGCGGCTTTGGCCTTATCTGTTGCTCGGTGATGCCGCAGCGCTACTGGCGTTGCGTGTGCCGCTGATTGACGAGGGCCAGAGTGCGACCTGGGCATATCTGAGTCCGCTGCTGCTGATGCCGTTGTCGGCGCTAGTGCCGCTGTGGTTCCGACGCCGCGTGCCCGATGTGATGGTCTGGCAGCAGCGGTTGCTGCCGGTGGTGCTCGGCATGGCGCTGTGGGGCGTGCTGATCAACAAGGTGCTGAACTGGTTGCTGGATGGGCCGGTGACCGACATCAACGTCGAGAACGCGCTGAAGTTCTGGGTCGGTAATTATCTCGGCATCCTGGTGTTCGTGTTGCCGGCGCTACTGTGGGTACGTCGCGAAGGCACGGCGCTGATGTCGCGCGGCCTGATGCACGACAGCCTGCGCGCTGCGCTGATGGTGGGGGCCCTGTTCGCGGCGGCGATGAACGTACCGGACGGGGTCGCGCGGCAGTTCCTGCTGGTGATGATGATCGTACCGGGCTTCTGGCTGACCCTTGGCCACGAGTGGCGCGGTGCGGCCGTCGGCATCGTCATGGCCGACATCGCGGTGGCGATGGCGCTGGCGAAGTCGCATCAAGCCGGTGCGTTCGACCTTGAAATGTTCTACGTGCAGATGCTGGTGTCGTTCGCCGCCACTACGCTGTTCGTGCTTGGCACCCGTATCGCCGGGGTGATGGAGCAGGCCCGACGCCTGGGCTTCGCCGAACAGGAAGCGCTGCAGGTCGCCCAGGCAAGCTACATGTCGGCCGAGCGTACCCTCCGCAACCGGGTGATCGAGTACACCGACATCCACGTACACATCAACAAGCTGCGCCGCGACATCGCCACCACACTGAAGCAGCACGGCCATTATGCCGCGGCGATGGAAATGAATCGCACCGGGGTGATCCAGGCGCAACTGCTGGACGATTATGTTGCCGCCCTGTATCCGCTGGATATCGAAACCCATGGCCTGTACGGCGCGCTGAATTCGGTCGCCTTCGCCAACGCCTGCGATACCGAGGTCGAGGCGCGCCTGCACGGTGATTCGCGGCGGCTGTCGATCGGGCTACAGTTGGCGGCGTATCGCTGCGTGCTCAATGCCATGGAAATCCTGCCCGACGCGGGCCGGCATACGATCACGGCACGGGTCTGGTCGGCGCGTGGCAAGCGTGGCGTAGTGGTGACCCTGGAAGCCGATGCGGCGATGCCGGGTGCCGGCCGCAAGCACCACAACGCCGACGAGATGGACTGGGAGCTGGCCAGCCGGTTGAAGGCTCATGACGGCACCTGCCGGCGCCGTCATGAGCGAAAGATCAGTTTCCTGATCTCCGAACCGCTGGAAAGGACCGTTACTTCTTGACGGTCACCGTCCAGACGTCGCCGTTGGCGCTGCTGGCCAGCTGCACGGTGAAGTAGCGCGCGTCGTAGACCACGGTGCCGCGGCTGCTGTCGAAGGTATCGACGGTGCTCACGCGATCCACGTCCTTGCCCATCGGCGTCACCCATGCGGTGTCGCCGACCCGGCCGACCGCACCACGCACCTGGCCGGTGCTGTCGTTGATCTGCAGGTAGGTCACGCCGTTACGCTCGAACTGATAGATGCGCGCCGACGCATTGGTGGACAGATTGGTCGCCGCCGGCGCGCTTTCACCCAGGCCGCGGATGGCGATCGGACTACCGTTGCCGCCGCTCGGACAACAGCTTTGTGCATAGGCGCTCGACGCAAGCGCCGAACACGCCACGATGCCTGATAGCACCGCTATTTTCGAAGTTTTCCACATGACACGATCCTTCCCCTGTTGGGGTTTTTTTGCCTGCCGTTCAGGCGATTCCACATTACGCGAATCGCAACAGGCCACTGTTGACAAATAATCAATCGATTCATACTTGTGATGCGTATCACTTTTATATATTCGGGAATGAGTCCTGAAAAAGTGCGCCGCATCGACTGCTCAGGTATGGCCCCAAGGTCACGCACCATCGCGTGGGACCAGTCCGGCATCGCCGGGGGCGTCGGGCGCTGTGCTCACTGCAGTTTCCATGCCACTCAGGGCGGTCACGCCTGCGCGGCATAGCCGCCGGGTGCGGCCTGTCGCCTTGTCGCGCATGTGCGCATAGGCGGTCTTTGTTGGCGGTGCGCCGGATCGAATGCCGCCGTCTATCGCCTGCGTTCTATAGCGCTGGGAAAACAATCGCCGCCACAGGGAGTTTCTCGAACGCGGCACGGCGTCCCCGTGCCGGGCATCGCGCTGATTGAATGTGGCGAAGTGACTGTTACTCAATAACCTGATGTATTTCTATCGTGCGACGAATGCTTGACGCATTTACGTCGTGCTGCCGTGATCGGTCGAGGCGGCGGTTTAAAACGCAATGGGCATGGCGATGGCCAAGGTGCGCCGCGCGCTGCCGAACCGCGTCTGCCATGCCGGCGTACATGTGGCCTGCCGAATCTTCCTCGCCACGGCATTGCTGCGCATCCCAATTCCCAAGGCATGGCAGTGGCCTCGCCTGCCATCGCACACCGGCATCCCGCCGGTGCGGTCGCTATGTTGCCGGTGGCGAAGACGGCGGCGGTGCCGGAACACTGCCGCCGCATGCGCTTACCAACTGTAGTTGACGTTGGCGTAGGCGAACGCGCCGTTGAAGCCGAATGGCGAGGACGTGCTGTACGGCAGATAGGTGCGGGTGCCCGCGCCGGCGCGAGAGCGGTCGGGATATTCGTTGAGCACGTTGTCGCCGCCGACGGTCACGCGCCAGCGGCCCAGCGTGTAGGCGGCCGACAGATCCAGGGTCCATTTGGCCGCGTAGGTCTGGTCGGCGGCGGGCGTGGTGCCGAAGTCGGTGAACTCGCCCCAGCGCGTCGCGGTGGCGGTGAAGGCCCAGGCGCCGGGCGACCACACGCTGCTCAGGAAGAACTTGTCGCGCGGCGAACCGCGGGTGATGCGGCCGATCTCGGCGCGGCCGATGCGCACCGCGGTCGGGTCGATCGCTTCCAGCACCGCCGGGTTGCCGGCGATCTTCTCGATGTCGGTCTTGTTGTAGTTGTAGCCGGCGGTGAGGTCGAGGCTGCTGGCGGGCAGCGCGAGCTTGTAGGTGCCGATCGCGTCCACGCCCTGGGTCTTGGTGTCGATGGCATTGGTGAAGTAGCGGCCGCCGCCGATGCCGGCGTAGCCGTTGCCCTGCAGGTAGTTGCGCACGGCCGTGGAGGTGAGGTTCTCCGAGAGCACGATGCGGTCGTCGATGTCGATGCGGTAGGCATCGAGGGTGATGTACAGCGCGTCCACCGGCTGCAACACCAGGCCCAGGCCGTAGTTCTTGGATTTCTCGGCCTTCAGCGGTTCGGCGCCGAGCGCGATCGCCGCCGGGTTGTCGGTGCGGAAGGTGCCGATCTCGAACGGCGTGGCGGCGATGCTGCCGTCGGGCTGGGCGACGTTGATGAAGTTGGTGGCGACCGACTGGAAATACTGCTGCTGCAACGAAGGCGCGCGGAAGCCGGTGGAGGCGGTGGCGCGCAGCGCGACCTTGGGGCTGAAGGCGTAGCGCAGCGACAGCTTGCCGGTGGCGGTGTCGCCGAAGTCGCTGTAGTTCTCGTAGCGCCCGGCCAGGCCGGCGGAGAACTTGTCGGTGATGTCGCCTTCCAGATCGAGGTAGGTCGAATAGCTGTTGCGGTCGTAGTGGCCGGAATCGCTGGGCTTGAAGCCGGCGAACACCTGCGCGCCAGGCAGCAGGGTGCCGTTGGCCGAGGGGATGCCGCCGTTGACGTAGGACGCCGGCGCGCCCGGCGATTCGTTGAATTTCTCGCCGCGCCATTCGGCGCCGAAGGCCAGGGTCACCGGATAGGCCAGGCCGACCTCCAGCGATTTGCTGAAATCGGCGTTGAGCACGTTCTGCGTGACCTGCAGCGCGCCGGCATAGAACTCGGTGGGACTGGCCAGGCCCAGGCTGTTGTTGAGGCTGTGGCGCACGTCGAAACTCAGGTCGTTGCGGCCGTAGTTGTAGCTGAGGTCGATGGCCAGGCCGCCGGCGGTGCTGGACTTGACCCCGCCGACCCAGGACACGTCCTTGCTGACGTTGTAGATCTGCGGCAGGAAGCCGTCGGGATAGATCTCCGGGCGGTTGCGGTTGTCGCCGGACCAGCGGAAGTAGCCGTTGGACAGCACTTCGCGGCGGCTGAGCATCGCGTAGGAATAGAAGGTGATGTAGTCGGCCGGGCTGTACTGGCCGTTGTAGGAGAACGCGCCCTGGTCCACGTCCGGGTCGCCGTAGCGCTGCTGCACCTGGCCCTGGTACGGCGTGGCGCGGTCGGTCTGGTCCTGGTGTCCGGCCTGCGCGGCGAAGTGCACGCTGCCGGTCTCGGCGAAGGTGAGGCCGGCATCGCCGGAGAGCTGGTACTGCTCGCCGTCGCCGGCGCTGTACTTGCCGTAGCGCCCGGCCAGGCTGCCGCCCGTGCCGCTGCCCTTGAGCACGATGTTGATGACGCCGGCGATGGCATCGGAACCGTATTGCGCGGAGGCGCCGTCGCGCAGCACTTCGATGCGCTCGACCGCGGCGATGGGGATGGTGTTGAGATCGGCCGGCGAGGAGCCGCGGCCCTGCGCGCCGTTGAGGTTGACCAGGGCCGTGGTGTGGTAGCGCTTGCCATTGACCAGCACCAGCACCTGGTCCGGCGAGAGCCCGCGCAACTGCGCCGGGCGCACGGCATCGGAGCCATCGGTGATCGCCGGGCGCGGGAAGTTCAGCGAGGGCACGGCGCGCGACAGCGCGGTGGCCAGTTCGGTGGTGCCGGTGGACTGCAATGTTTCCGGCGAGATGATGTCGATCGGCGAGGCCGATTCGGCCACGGTGCGGTCGGCCACGCGGGTGCCGGTGACGATGACCGTGTCCAGCGTTTGCGCGTTGCCGGCGTTCTGTGCGTGGACGGAAACGGCGGACGTCGCCAGGCACAGGGCGACGGCATGGGCGAGCGGAGTGAGCGTGCGCGTCATGGGGGAGGCGGCTCCAGAAGTGGGGAAGGGCGCCGCTGCATGCGCACTCCCCTGTCCCCTGGCGGATGCGGCGACGCTCCTTAGGGATTACCGGTTGATGTCAGTGGAGTCAATATTCCGTTAAGGGCAGTGCTGAGGTTGCAATTGCAACCACCGCTGCAGGCGTTGCGGCAGCGCGAATCCCCGGATTTTCAGTCCTCGTAGACAAAATGCCGGCGCTGCGCGCGGACGTGGTGCACGCGGTCGTGCCTGCGCGCGGGCGCTGTGGCGTTTTTGCATCGCGATGCGCAGGAGGCTGGCTGCGCGGCACAGGGCAGAGCACGGTGTCGCGCGCGCGTGGTTGTACGGGCACCGCATGTCGCGAGCATGCCCCTGGTACCCCATAGGAACGGCTTCAGCCGCGACGCGGACTGCGCAGGGTCGCGGCTGAAGCCGCTCCTACAAGAAGCCACGGGCCGCCACAGCACGGCACGCTGCGAACAATCCCCAATCCCCAATCCCCAATCCCCAATCCCGAATCCCGAACACAACAACGGCCCGGAAACCCGGGCCGTCGTCATGCCGCTCAACGTAGGCGCGATCGACGCCCACTCATGCGATCACCAGCGGTAATTGATCCGCCCGTACACGTAGGCGCCGTTGAAGCCGTACGGCGAGTAGTTGCTGTACGGCAGCATGCCGTAGGTGGAGTTGATCAGGTTGTCGGTCTTGTCCGGGTACTGGTCGAACACGTTGTCCGCGCCCAGCGTCAGCGTCCAGTTCGTGCTCGGCTTGAAGCTGGCCGAGGCGTCGACCACCCAGTCCGCGCCGTAGGTCTGGTCGCGGGTGGCGGTGGCCGAATTGCGCACGGTGAACTCGCCGTAGCGGGTGGCGGCCAGGCTCAGGTCCCACTTCGGCAGCTTCCAGGTGCCGCTGAAGATCAGCTTGTCCTTCGGGTAGCTGTCCTCCAGGCGGCCGATCTCGTCGCGGCCCAGGGTGGTCTGGGTCGAGCCGATGGCGGCCAGCGCCTGCGGCTGGGTCACCGCATGGGTGATGTCGGTCTTGCTGTAGCCGTAGCTGGCGGTGAGGTCCAGCGTGCTGGCCGCCAACGGGATGCTGTAGGTGCCGACCACGTCGACGCCGCGGGTGCGGGTGTCGGCGGCGTTGCTGAAGTAACGCACGCTGGTGACGTTGCTGTAGCCGAGCTCGCGCAGTTGTCCCAGCACCGCCGCGTCGTTGAGGTTGGACGACAGCAGGATGCGGTCGTCGATCTCGATCTGGTACGCGTCCACGGTCAGGTACAGGCGCTCGACCGGCTGCAGCACCAGGCCCAGGCTGTAGGACAGCGAGGTCTCGGCCTTCAGCGGCGCGGCGCCCAGCGCCTGGGCCACGGCGCTGTTCACCGGGAAGGTGCCGGATTCGAAGAAGCTGCCGTTGATGTAGCTGCTGGTCACCGCCTGGTACTGCTGCTGCGCCAGCGACGGCGCGCGGAAGCCGCTGGCGACAGTGCCGCGCAGCGCCACCTTGTCGGTGAACGCGTAGCGCGCCGACAGCTTGCCGGAGGTCTTGCTGCCGAAATCCGAGTAGTCCTCGTAGCGGCCGGTGAGGCCGGCGGAGAACTTGTCGGTGAGGTCGGCTTCCAGTCCCGCATACACCGCGTAGTTGTGGCGGTCCGAATGCACGGCGTTGAGCGGCGCGAAGCCGGCGAAACCCTGCGCGCCGCCGGTGGTGCCGGTGTACGAAGCCGGCTCGCCCGGCGACTGGTTCCACTTCTCCTGGCGGTATTCGGCGCCGAAGGATAGCGTCACCGGATAGGCCAGGCCCCACTCCAGCGGCTGGGTGAAGTCGGCATTGACTGCGTTCTGGGTGTACTCCAGCGCGCCGTCGTAGAAGCGACTCGGGCTGTCGACGCCGAGGCTGTAGTTGATGCTGTTGGCGGTGTGGAAGTCGACCTTGTTGTAGCCGTAGTTGTAGCTGACGTCCCAGGTGAAGCCGCCGGCGATGCTGCCCTTCAGGCCGGCGACCAGCGAGCGGTCCTTGGAGTACTGCTCGATCTGCGGCACGTAGCCGTCGGGATAGACCTGCGCCAGCAGCGCGGTCTGGCCGTTGTGGTTGGGCGAGCGGTAGAACGCGAACGAGGTGATGTCGCGGTTGCTGGCGATCGCGGTAGCGTAGCCGGTGAGGTTGTCGCTGAAGCGGAACTCGCTGTTGGCCGAGACCGCGGTGGCGTCGACCTTGGGGTCGCCGTAGACGAAGGTGGTCTGGCCGATGCCGGGGTAGTTGCCGGTGTTCGGCGCGGTGCCCTGGTAGGGGCCGGCGCGGTTGGTGGCGTCCTGCTGGCTGATCTGCCCGGCCACGTGCAGGCTGCCGCGGCCGTCGCCGAAGCCGACACCGGCGTCGCCGGAGAGTTGCGACTTGGCGCCGTCGCCGGCCGAGTACTGGCCGTGCTCCACGGCCAGGCTGCCGCCTTCGCCGGCGCCCTTGAGCACGATGTTGACCACGCCGGCGATGGCGTCGGAGCCGTACTGCGCCGAGGCGCCGTCGCGCAGCACTTCCACCCGCTCGATCGCGGCGATCGGGATCGCGTTGAGATCCACCGCCGAGGAACCGCGGCCGATGGTGCCGTTGACGTTGATCATCGCCGAGGTGTGGCGGCGCTTGCCGTTGACCAGCACCAGCACCTGGTCGGGCGAGAGCCCGCGCAGCTGCGCCGGGCGGATGCCGCTGGTGCCGTCGGTCAAGGCCGGGCGCGGGAAGTTCAGCGAGGGCAGCGCGCGCGACAGCGCGGTCGCCAATTCCGAGGTGCCGGTGGCCTGCAGCGCCTCGGGAGTGATGATGTCGATCGGCGATTGCGACTCGGCGACGGTGCGGTCGCTGACGCGGGTGCCGGTGACGATCACCGTGTCCAGCGTGCTGGGCGTGCTGGGTGCGTCGGACGCGGTCTGGGCGAAGGAGGGGGCGGCGAGGGCGGCGAGCACGGCGCTCGTCAGCAGCGACAACGGACGGTTCATGGAAACTCCAGCAGGTGCCGAAACGGCAGGTGAAGCCGCGGCGGCCGGCAAGGCCGGCGGGCCGCGTCCTCAGGGATGTCTAATTATTTTTTAACATGCGTGCTGCGTCGCAGGATGCAAGCGCATGTTCTTATTCCATTACGTTCTAAGGGTCGGCAGAACGCCGTGTGCCGCCGCCGAGAGTGGACGGCAGTCGCAATGGCGAGGCGGCTATGCAGGCCGAGCAGCGCCCGCGCCCCATCGGGACAGCTGCGGCATCGGCCTGTTGGCCGCGCGAAGTCACGCGTGGCAAGGCGTCGCCGCTTGTCGCGGCGACGCCCGCCAGGTTCGCTCAGAAGCGGTAGCTCACCCGTCCGTACCAATAGCGCCCGTTGAAGCCGAACGGCGACAGCGGCGAGTACTGCAGGCCGTTGGGCCGGTCGTCGTAGATGTTGTTGAGCGCGGTCCGGGTCGGGTACTGGTTGGTGACGTTGTCGGCGCCGACGGTGAAGGTCAGGTCGTGCCAGGCATAGCTGGTGGACAGGTTCAGCAGCCAGCGTGCGGCGAAGCCCTGGTCCTGGCTGCCGTCGGCCTCGTCGCCGCGGCGGGTGATGGCGCCGTAGCGGGTGGCGTCGCCGTGCAGGGTCCAGCCGGCCAGGCTCCAGTCGCCGCTGAGCACGTACTTGGTGCGCGGCGTGGCATCGGTCAGCAGGCCCTGGCTGGCGCGGCCGAAGTTCGGATCGGAGATCTCCAGGATCTCGATCTTGTTGTAGTTGGCGCTGAAACTGAGGTTGAGCGTGCCGGCGCGGTCGAGGTCGAGCAGGTAATTGTTCACCCAGTCCACGCCGCGGGTGCGGGTGGTGGCGCCGTTGACGAAGAACTGTGCGGCGCTGACCTGGCCGATCGGCTCGGCCAGCGAGATCTGGTCCGAATACAGGATCTGGTCCCAGATGCGGATCTGGTACAGGTCCAGGGTGGCGTTGAAGCCGCCGCCCGGTTGCCAGACCGCACCGATGCTGTAGTTGGTGGATTTCTCCGGCGACAGCGGCTTGGCGCCGAGGGCGATGGCCACCGGATCGGAGGTGCGGTAGGTGCCGATCTGGCTGAGGACGCCGTCCACCGGCAGGGTCACCACCGAGGCGTAGTTCTGTTGCGCCAGCGAGGGCGCGCGGAAGCCGTTGGAGATGGTGCCGCGGATGGCGAAGGCGTCGTTGAGCTGGTAGCGCGCCGACAGCTTGCCCGAGCGGGTGGTGCCGGCATCGCTGTAGTCCTCGTAGCGCGCGGCCACGCCGCCGGACAGGCGCTCGGTCAGGTCCGCTTCCAGGTCGGCGTACACCGCCTTGCTGTGGCGCTGGAATTGCCCGGCCACGGTCGGCGACAGGCCGGGGAACACTTGCGAGCCGCCGGGGTAGGGCGCGCCGGTCTCGGGGTTGATGGCGTTCGGATCGAAGTAGATCGAGGTGGGTGAGCCGGCCACCACGGCGTACTTGTCCTGCCGGTATTCGGCGCCGAAGGCGAGGTTCACCGGGTAGGCCAGGCCCCAGTCCAGCGACTTGCTGAAGTCGGCGTTGAGCGCGTTCTGCTCGTTGCGGAAGCCGCCGGCGTTGAAGCGCGTCGGCGAGGCGCCGGTGCTCCAGTACAGGTTGGTGTTGATGGTGTTGCGCAGGTCGAAGGTGACGTCGTTCTTGCCGTAGTCGGCGGAGACGTCCCAGGTCCAGCCGTTGTCGGTGCTGCCCTTGACGCCGAGCACCGCGGCGCGGTCGTTGGAAGGGTTGTAGATCTGCGGCAGGTAGCCGTTGGGATAGACCGCCTGCACGTTGCGGTCGCTGTTGTCCCAGGCGCGGTAGTAGCCGTTGGACAGCACCTCGCGGCGGCTGAAGTTGGCGTAGCCGTACAGGTCGACGTGCGGGGTGAGCGCGTAGCCGAAATTGACCAAGCCCTGGTAGGTCTTGACCGCCGGGTCGCCGTAGCGCTCGTAGGGCACGCCGCTGGGGTTGGCGGCGCCGGCGAGGGTGGTGGCCTTGTCGGTGTTCTCGGCGCGATTGGTGTTCATCGCGTTCTGGTAGTTCCACGACACTCGCACCCAGCCCGGCGCCTCGCCGCCCGGCGCGCCGCCGAAGGCCAGACCGTAGGAGCCGTCGATACCGTTCTGCGCGCCGTCGCCCTTGTCCATGATGCCGCCGTTGACCGCGACGCTGTTGCTGCCGGCCTTGGCGCCATGTTTGAGGACGATGTTGATGACGCCGGCGATGGCGTCGGAGCCGTATTGCGCGGAGGCGCCGTCGCGCAGTACCTCGATGCGCGCGATCGCCGACATTGGGATCGAGTTGAGGTCGGCCGGCGCCGAGCCGCGCCCGACCGAGGGGTTGTAGTTGACCAGCGAGGTGGTGTGGTAGCGCTTGCCGTCCAGCAGCACCAGCACCGCATCCGGCGACAGGCCGCGCAGGGTCGCCGGGCGCAGCGCGTCGTTGCCGTCGTTGATCGCCGGGCGCGGGAAGTTCAGCGACGGCAACAACTTGCCGAGGGCGCTGGCGAGGTCGCTGGCGCCGGTGGCCTGCAGCGCCTCGGGCGCGATGATGTCGATCGGCGACTGCGATTCGGCCACCGTGCGGTCGGAGATGCGGGTGCCGGTGACGATGATGTTGTCCAGCGTGGTCGGTGCCTGCTGGGACTGGGCGAGGCTGTTGGCGGAGGCGAGCGCGAGCAGGACGGCACTGACGAGGTGGAGGCGGCGTTGCGTCATCGGGCGGAGACTCCAGTGGCTGGGAGGATTGGCGTGGGTCTGGCGATTTCCGGTGTGGGCGGGGCAATGCTGCGGTGCAGCGATTGCCATCGGATTGAAATCCGTTTTTCACGCCGGCGCGTATACAAAAACGGACCTGGGTCGGATTTTCTCGGTGCCCCGGGTGCCGCCCCGGACGCCGCCGCGTCGCCGCCCGGGTGGGCCGGCGTCGGCGAAGCGGCTACACTTCCGCCTCGCTAGCCGAGTGCCCTGCCTTGATTTCCCTACGTAATTTCGCCTTGCGCCGCGGCGAGCGGCTGTTGCTGTCCAATGTCGACCTCACCCTGCATGCCGGCTACCGGGTGGGCGTGGTCGGCCGCAACGGGGCCGGCAAGTCCAGCCTGTTCGCGGCGGTGAAGGGCGAACTGGAGGCCGACAAGGGCGACGTCGACCTGCCCGGCAAGGTGCGCATCGCCAGCGTCGCCCAGGAAACCCCGTCGCTGCCGGACCCGGCACTGAGCTTCGTGCTCGGTGGCGACACCGCGGTGGCCGCGGTGCTGAGCGAAGAGGCCGAGGCGACCGCGCGCGAGGACTGGGAGGCGGTCGCCGCCGCGCACACCAAGATGGCCGAGATGGGCGCCTACGACGCCGATGCGCGTGCCGGCAAGCTGCTGCATGGCCTCGGCTTCCCGGCCGAGACCCATCACCGCGCGGTGTCCTCGTTCTCCGGCGGCTGGCGCGTGCGCCTGAACCTGGCGCGCGCGCTGATGATGCCCAGCGACCTGCTGCTGCTCGACGAACCGACCAATCACCTCGACCTGGACGCGGTGTACTGGCTGGAGCAGTGGCTGCTGAAGTACCCGGGCACGCTGCTGCTGATCTCGCACGACCGCGAGTTCCTCGACAACGTCGCCACCCACACCCTGCACCTGCACGGTGGCGGCGCCAAGCTCTATCCGGGCGGCTATACCGATTTCGAACGTCAGCGCGCCGAACAACTGCGCCAGCAGCAGATCGCGCACGAGAAGGAACAGGCCGAGCGCGCCCACCTGCAGAGCTTCATCGACCGCTTCAAGGCCCAGGCCAGCAAGGCCGCGCAGGCGCAGAGCCGGATGAAGCGTCTGGCCAAGCTGGCCGGTACCGAAGCGGTGCGCGCCGAGCGCGAGTTCCGCATCGAATTCGCGCCGCCGGCCAAACTGCCGTTCTCGCTGATCCGCCTGAACCATGTCGAGGCCGGCTACGGCAGCGACGCGGTCATTCTGCACAACGTGGGCTTTGGCCTGGAAGCCGGCCAGCGCATCGGCCTGCTCGGCCCCAACGGTGCCGGTAAGACCACGCTGGTGAAGACCCTGGTGGGCGAGCTGGCGCCGCTTGCAGGGGAACGCGCCGCCCATCCGGACCTGCGCATCGGCTACTTCGCCCAGCACACGGTGGAGTCGCTGCATGAAGGCCAGTCGCCGATGGAACACTTCCGCGACCTGGCCCCGGATGCGCCGAACCAGGCGTTCCGCGACTTCCTCGGCAAGTGGAATTTCCCGGGTGACCGTGCGTTCGAGCCGGTGGACGGCTTCTCCGGCGGCGAGCGCGCGCGCCTGGCGCTGGCGCTGATCGCCTGGCAGCAGCCGAACGTGCTGCTGCTGGACGAACCGACCAACCATCTCGATCTGGAAATGCGCGAGGCGCTGGCCGAGGCGCTGGCCGATTTCGACGGCGCCATCGTCATGGTCTCGCACGACCGCCACCTGATCGGCCTGGTCTGCGATACCTTCTGGCGCGTGGCCGACGGCGTGGTGGAGCCGTTCGACGGCGACCTCGACGCCTACGCCGCGTGGCTACGCACCCGGCCGGCCGCGCAGGGCACCAAGCAGAAACTGGCCGAGGCCGCGCCGACCCCGCCGCCGCCGGTCAAGCCGCTGCCGGCGAAGAAGCCGCCGAACCCGCACAAGCTGGCCGCCGCAGAGAAGCGCGTGGGCGAACTGGAAGCCACCCTGGCCGAGCTCGATCGCCAGCTCGCCGACCCGCGCAGCTATGCCGATGCGGAGAAGATGGCGGTGCTGGGCCGCGACCGCGAAGCGACCGCGCGCGATCTGGCGCAGGCCGAGCAGGCGTGGATGGAGTTGATCGACGGCGCCTGATGGCGTCGCACAGGCCGGCCGCGCGCAACGCGGCCGACGCCCCATCCCGCAGGCCCGGCCGGCGCGGTCATGCCTTCATGGAGCGACGACGATGATCAGCGGCACCATCCGCCTGGACGATTTCCTGCGCAACGCCTGCATCATCGATACAAGCTGCGCCGCGCACTGATGCGGATGGGCGGTGCGTTCCTGCTCGGCGTATTGCTGTTGTTGTCTGACGCGCGCGGTGGCTGGGCGAGCGTCCTGGGCGAGGCGCTGGTCTTCTTCAGTTGCGGTGCTCCGATCTGGCTGGCCTTGTGGTACGGCTGGGTCGTGCCGAGCAAGCTGCTGTTCCTCTACACGCAGCAGGAGTCGCTGCGGCATCGCTTCACCTATGCATGGGACCAGGTGGGCATCCGCATCACCTGGCCGAACGGCGAGGTACACCGCCGCTGGCGCGATTACGTCCGGTATCGCGAGAGTCCGCGGGTGTTGCTGCTGTACCACAACGACGGCATGTTCGACGTGGTGCCGACGGCATGGTTTGCCGACGCCGCACAGCGCGACGCGTTCCGGCGGCTGGCGGCGCGGGTGGGAACCGGAACTGGCAAGTCCACCGTGTAGCAGGCGCTCAGGTTGCGGCGTGCGCTGGACATGCATGCGATGTGGATGTCCGCGCTTGGTCCAGGCACGCCGGAGCGCGAGTGGGCACACCCCCTGTGGGAGGGGCTTCAGCCCCGACGCCTCACTGTCCCAGCCGACGGAAAGCCCCACCCGCAAGGCATGCGCAAGCGCCCAGGGCCCGGGCGCTGCGCGTGGCCAGCGCGGACGCTCTGGCGGCAGTGACACACGTGCCCCAGCGCCATGGTCGCGATGGGTGTGTCGGCTAGAAGAGGACGGTCGGTTCGGCCGGCGCGTTGCGCCGGCCTGCGGTGCTCAGGCAGCGGCGCTGGCCACGACCAGCAAGCCGCCGGCGATCGCTGCCCAGTCCAGCGGCGTGCGCGAGCGCAGGCTCTTCAGTGAGGGGCGGGCGGTCGGCGTGGGTCGCAGGCCGGCCTTGAGCGCCATCAGCGCCAGGCCCGCGGCACTGAGCGCCCAATGCCATTCGCTGGCGCCACCGCGCAGGAAATAGGCCAGATGCAGCACACACAGACAGGCCAGTACGGCGGCCAGCACGACGTCACGCGAGACCAGGCCCGGACGGGTGGTCAGGACACCACGGTTCATCAACATGTTTCCCCCTGGACGATAGGCGCCTTCCCCGGCGCACACTGCGACTGCGACCGGGATCATATTTCGGGCTTGCACGGCCGCCAAGCGGCAGTGCACAAAATCTTCACATGGCTGTCAAAGCCTGCTGGTAGGCGTAGCAAGGCACGTGCCGGATGTGCGCAGGTGGCGTGGAAGGCGACGTGCAGCACTGGCCCTGCCGCTCAGTCGGGATGTGCGGCCTGCTCGGCCAGCAACCATTCGCGCAGCCGCCGCCCCGCGTCGCTTTCCGCCCGCGAGCGCAATCGGGTCAGCCAATAGCGGCCCAGGTCGATGCGGGTCGGAAACGGGCATACCAGGCGCCCGGCATCCAGGTCCTGGGCGAACAGCCGCAGCGGCAGCAAGGCCACGCCGTGGCCGGTCGCGGCGATGCTGGCCAGAGTCAGCGAGGCATCGCAGATCGGGCCGCCGGCCTGCACTTCGGGCGCGCCGGCGGCCTGCAGCCAGCGCGGCCATTCGTCCAGCCGGTAGGAGCGCAGCAGCGTGGTCCTGGCGAGGTCGGCGGGTGTGCGCAGCCGTGGCGCCAGCGCCGGCGCGCACACCGGCGCGAACGGCGCATCCAGGATCGGCGTGGCGTACTGGCCCTGCCAGTCGCCGTCGCCGAAGCGGATCGCCAGATCCAGGCCTTCGCCGGCCAGGTCGACCCGGTTGTTGTGGGTGTACACGCGCAGTTCGATGCCCGGGTGCGCGGCGTGGAAGGCGTCCAGCCGTGGCAGCAGCCAGCCCACCGCGAAGGTGCCGACCACGCCCACGCTCAGCGTCTCGCGATAGCGGCCGCCGGCGAAGCGCTGCAGGGTGGAGGCGATGCGGTCGAAGGCCTCGGTCAGCACCGGATGCAGGCGCAGGCCTTCGTCGGTCAGGGCCACGCCGCGCGGCAGGCGCTGGAACAGCACCACGCCCAGGCGCGCCTCCAGTTGCTTGATCTGGTGGCTCAGTGCGGCCTGGGTCACGCACAGCTCGGCCGCGGCGCGGGTGAGGTTCTGGTGCCGCGCTGCGGCCTCGAAGGCGCGCAGGGCGTTCAGCGGCAGGTGCGGACGGATCATTGCCAGGTATCAATTGGGCTCATGGGTGCGATTGAATAACCTCGCTGGTGGGGGCAGGTCAATGCGGCCATCATCCTGGCTCCCGACGGAGATGGACGATGCTGACGAGACGACGGTTCCTGCAGGGCGTGGGCATGGGCGCGAGCCTGCTGGCGGTGGCTGCAGTGCAGGCAAGAACGCCGCAAAACAAGGCGCCAACGCTACAGCAGCGACTGGCCGAGATCGAGCGGCGCAGCGGTGGCCGGCTCGGCGTGAGCCTGCTCGACGGCAGCGGCGCGGTGCTCGGCGGACAGCGCCAGGACGAGCGCTTCCCGCTGTGCAGTACCTTCAAATTTCTATTGGCAGGGGCGGTGCTGCAGCGGGTCGATCGTGGCGAGTTGACCCTGGAGCGGCGCCTGCCGGTGCGCAAGGCGGATCTGCTGGGGAATTCGCCGGTGTCCGAGCGCCATGTGGGCGGCACGCTCAGCGTGGCCGAGCTGTGCCGTGCGGCGATGATCTACAGCGACAACGCCGCGGCCAACCTGCTGCTGCCGCTGGTCGGCGACCCGCCCGGCGTGACCCGCTTCCTGCGTGCGCTGGGCGATACGCAGACCCAACTGGATCGCAACGAGCCGGGCATGAACGATTTTGTCGCCGGCGATCCGCGCGACACCACCACGCCGGCGGCGATGGCGGCGACGATGCGCACCCTGTTGCTCGGGGAGGCGCTGCAACCCGTCTCGCGGCAGCGCCTGATCGGCTGGATGCGCGACAACCGCACCGGCAAGGATTGCCTGCGCGCCGGCCTGCCGGCGGGCTGGCAGATCGGCGACAAGACCGGCAGCAACGGCACCGATACCCGCAACGACATCGCCATCGTGTGGGCGCCAGGACGGCCCACGCCGCTGCTGCTGACCGCTTATCTCAATGGCGCCACGGTCGACAGCGCCGCGCGCGATGCGGCGCTGAAGGCGGTGGCGCAGGCGGTGGTGGCCACGCTGCCGGCGCAGGCGCCGCGCGCCGGCTAGTCGCTCTCCGTAGGGCCGACTTCAATCGCGACGGGCTTTACCGGGAAGGTCCGTCGTGGCTGATCCCACAAAAGGCGACAACAGCGGTTCCTACCCGACGCCGCTCGCGATCATCGGCGTCGCCATTCTGTCCATGTCGCGCGCGATCGCCTGCGTTGTACCCAACGGCCACAGCCGCCGCGGCCGTGCCACCTGATCGTGCGGTCCCTTCCAGTCCCTTCCTGTTTGGAGCGTCCCATGCGTCGATTCGTATGCTGTTCGTTCGCCATCGCCCTCGGGCTGTTCGCCCACGCCGTGCACGCCCGGGTCTGGGAACCCACGCCGGGCCACGTGCAGGTGCCGATCTGGCCCCGCGCGGTGCCGTACGCCTTGCCGCATCCGAAGCCGGAAACAGGCGGTCCGGGGGCCAGGATCGACAACGTCAGCCGGCCGACCATGACGGTGTATCCGGCGCAGGGCCACAACACCGGCGCCGCGGTGGTGGTGTTTCCCGGCGGCGGTTATCAAATGCTGGCGATGGACCTGGAGGGCACGGAGATCTGCGACTGGCTGACCTCGCGCGGCATCACCTGCGTGCTGTTGAAGTACCGCGTGCCGAACTCGGGCCCGACCTGGGTCGATGGCCATCGTTACTACCCGAAGGTGCAGACCGCACTGCAGGACGCGCAGCGCACGCTGGGCCTGGTGCGCCAGCAGGCCGCGACCTGGGGCGTGGACCCGCACAAGATCGGGGTGATGGGCTTTTCCGCTGGCGGCCACCTGGTGGCCGCGGCGAGCACGCACTTCGCTCAGCGCACCTATCCGCTGGTGGATGCCGCCGATCGCGTCAGCTGCCGCCCGGACTTCGCCATCGCTGTGTATCCAGGCCACCTGTGGGCGCACGAGGACGAAGATGACGACACCCGCGATCCCACCGATCTGGCCTTGCGTCCGGACATCCGCGTCGTCGCCGACACTCCGCCCACCTTCCTGCTGCAGGCCCAGGACGACCACGTGGACGGCGTCTCGCAGGTGCTGGCGTATTACGTCGCCCTCAACCACGCCGACGTGCCGACGGAAATGCATATCTATGCCAAGGGCGGCCACGCTTTCGGCCTGCGTGCAAAGAACCTCCCGATCGCGCAGTGGCCGCAGCTGGTGGAGACCTGGCTGCGGACGATCGGGGTGCTTGAGAGCCGGGATTAGATTAGGGAGTCGGGATTGGGGATTCGTAAAAGCGGCTTCCGCGGGAGTCGGAGTTAGGTCGCACCATTCGGGATTGGCGGAAACGCATCAGCGTGCAGGCGCCGCCCTTGCCAATCCCCAATCCCGACTCCCCAATCCCGCCCGCCTCAGACGGGTCCCGGTCCTTGATAGTTGGGCGGGCCCTCCTGATACAGCCGCGCCGGCCCGCCCATCGCCGGATCGCTGATGCCGGGCTTGCCGGTTTCCATGCGGCCGGCCAGGCGCTGACGCGCGTGGTCCTGGACCAGCCACAGGTCGTACCAGCCGCCGCTCGGCTTGGCGCTCCAGCGCATGCGCTGCTCGGCACCAGGCGCCAGCGTCACCTGCTGGCGCGGCTGTGCCTGCGCATAGGCGGCCGGTTCCAGGGACACGCTGAGCGGGTCGGGGCCGGGATTGCGCAGCACCAGGCACAGCGTCTGCGCGTCGTCCGGGTCCTGGACGATGTCTGCCTGCAGCAGCGGAGCGCTCAGATCGCCGCGGTAGTGGCGATGGAAGCCGTTGGGGCCGAGCAGCCACAGGTCGTAGTCGCCGTCGTAGGTGGTCCAGGTGCCGTTCAGGCTTGCACCGGCGCCCACCGTGTAGCGGCGCGGGATCGACTCCAGCAGGTAGCGGTCGTAGACGTGCAGCACCGTCGCGGCGCCGGTGTTGGTCATGCGCAACTGCACTTCGCCGCGCTCGAGCACGTACTGCAACTGCACCGTCGGCCGATACGGTAGCGCGCGTGCGCGGCGCACGCCGAATGCCTGTCGTGGCGCCTGCAGCTGCGTCGGCAGCGGCGGCAGCGCATGCTCGCGCAGCGCCGCGGCGCGTGCCGCCGCCTCGCGCACGTCCGGCAGGTCGGCGACGAAAGGGCGCGTATCGATCTGGCGGAAATCGAAGGCGTCGAGCAGGTCGCCACAGACCGCGCGGCGCCACGGGGTCAGGCCGGTGGCGGCGACGCCGAAGCGGCGCTCCAGCAGGCGCAGCACCGAGGTGTGGTCGTAGACCTGCGAATCGACCCAGCCGCCACGGCTCCATGGCGAGATCACGTACAGCGGCACGCGCGGGCCGAGGCCGTAGGGCCGCCCGCGCAGCTCCGGCGGGTCGACCTTGGCATCGCCCGGTGCCGGGTGCAGGTGGTATTCGCCGTCGGTGGGGATGCTGGAGGCGCCGGCCCAGCCGCCGGCCGCGGACGGGTCGGGCGAGGGCGGGGCCGGCGGCGGCACGTGGTCGAAGAAGCCGTCGTTCTCGTCGAACATCAGCAGCAGCGCGGTGCGCGCCCACACCTTGGGATCGGCGGTCAGCGCGTCGAGCACGCGCGCGGTGTAGGCCGCGCCCTGCGCCGGGCTGGACGGATCGGGATGCTCGCTGCCGGCGGCGTCGGCGATGATGAAGCTCACCGACGGCAGCCGCGCGGCCAGCACGTCCTCGCGCAACTGCGCCAGGCTGCGGCTGGAGACGCCGCGTGCGCGCAACTGCGGATCGTGCCCGGGCGCACCGCGCCAGGCCGCGCGGAACGGCGCGAAGCCGGCCAGCGGGTTGTCGGTGAAGTTGTCCGCCATGTCCTGGTAGATCTGCCAGGACACGCCGGCCTGCTGCAGCGCCTCGACGTAGCTGGGCCAGCGGTAGTCGTCCGGGGCGCCGCCCAGTTCCGGGAAGTTGTCGTGCGAGTTGGCGATGATCGGGCCGCCGGCGCGGGCGTGCGGATCGTTCTGCCCGGTCCACAGGAACACGCGGTTGGGATTGGTGCCGGCCTGGATCGCGCAGTGGTAGGCGTCGCACACGGTGAAGGCTTCGGCCAGGGCGAACTGGAACGGCAGGTCGTCGCGTTCGTAGTAGGCCAGAGCGTGGTCGCGCTTGGCCGCCGGCCATTGGCCCATGCGGCCGTGGTCCCAGGCCTGCTGTGCGTTCGGCCAGGTATGCGGGGTGCCTTGCACGCGCATGGTGGCGAAGTTGTGCGCGGTGCGCAGCGGGAACGGTGCCAACGGGCGGCTGCCGTCGGCGCTGGGCTGCAGCCACACCGTGCGCGCGGCGATGCCGGGCAGCGTCGGTGCGGGGATCGGGAAGCGGTCGCCGAAGCCGCGCACGCCGGCCAGGCTGCCGAAGTAATGGTCGAAGGCGCGGTTCTCCTGCATCAGGATCACCACGTGCTGCAGATCGTCGAGGGTGCCGCTGCGCACGTCCGGGGCGATCGCCGCGGCGCGGGCGATGCTCGGCGGCAGCAGTCCGGCGGCGCTGGCGGTGAGGCCGGCGCGGAGCAGCCGGCGGCGGGTCTGGTCGGTCATGGCGGTCCGGGGAAACACAAAACGGCGGCAGCCGCGATCGGCTGCCGCCGCGAGACTGCCACGGCGCCGGTTACAGGTCGACCATGAAGGTCAGGCCGACCGTGCGCGGCGGCGCGATGAAGGCGCTGTCGCTGCCGTCCACGCCGTTGAGGTAGCGCTTGTCGGTGAGGTTGCTGATCACCAGGTCCAGCCTGGCCTGCTGCAGCTGCGGGCTCAGCCCGCCCAAGGCGATGCCGAGATTGGCGTCGAAGGTGGTCACCGCATCCAGCGACGCGCTGTTGGCCGCGTCCAGGTAGCGCCGGCCCAGGTAGCGGCCGGACAGGCCGCCGTGCCAGCGCTGGCCCTGCCAGTCGGCCGACAGCACCAGGGTCTGCCGCGGCTGGCCGATCACCTGCGAGCCCGGTGCGATCTCCAGTGCCTGGTCACGCGCGGCGTTGCCGCTGCCCAGGTAGGTCGCCTTGTTGTAGGTGTAGGCGCCGTTGAGCCGCCAGCCGTTGTCCCAGGCGTAGCCCAGCGCCAGTTCCACGCCGCGCGCGTGCACGCCGCCGAAGTTCTCGTAGACGCCGTCGGTCTCGCCCAGGTAGTCGATGCCGGTGACGAAGTTGGCCGGCACGTAGACGATGCGGTTGTCGAAGCGGATGTCGTACAGGGTGATGCTGCCGGTCAGCGGCCAGCGGCTCATGCGCAGGCCCACCTCGACGTTGTCGGCGGTTTCCGGCTTGACCTTGCTCAGCACCAGCGGATCGGTCTCGCCGAGCACGCCGGAGGGAATCGCGGCGAAGTTCTGCGAGAAGCCGGCGAAGGCCTCCACGCCCTTGAGCGGCGTGGTCCAGGTCAGGCCGGCGGAGAACAGCGGATCGGAGTGCGAATCCGATTCGATGTGCGCGGCGTCGCCGATGTGGCGGTCGCGGGTCTGGTCGACGAAGAACTGCTTCAAGCCCACGCGCCAGGCGAAGTCGCCATAGCGCATCACGTCCTCGGCGTAGTACATCTGCTCGTCGGTGCGGTAGTCGTCCTTGAACTGCACCCAGTACGGCACGTGGTCGAAGGCGATGTTGGTGCCGACGTCGAGCAGGCGGTGCCAGTCGCGGGTGACGCTGCGGTCGTAGCGTTCCAGCCACAGGCCGCCGCGCACGGTGTTGTGCAGCCCGCCGACGTCCTGCGCCCACTCCACGTCGGCGGTGACGCCGCCGCGCTGGTTGTCGTAGTGGCTGTGGCGGTAGGACTGCACTGGCAGCGAGCCTGTCGGGTAGCAGGCCGGGTTGGACTCGGCCGGCAGGGTCGCGGTGTCGGCGCAGCCCGGCAGCATGCTCGCGGCCGCGCCGCTGGGGGTGACGAAGTAGAGCTTGCCCAGGGCATTGCCGCCGTACACGGTGCGGCCGCCGGTGTATTCGGATTCCGGACGCCCGGCGCCGTCGTTGGTGACGTCCACCAGGTAGGGCGGGATCCAGTCGCCGCGGCCCTGCAGGCCGTGCCCATAGCCGGTCAGGGTGGCCTTGAAGCCGTTGCCGCCGTCGAACTGGCCGCGCAGGTAGCCGAAGGTGTTCTTGCGCAGCGCGCGCGAACCGGAGCGGTAGTTCTGGTCGTAGTAGGGGATGCCGGTGAGCCTGCCGGTGAGCAGGTCGTGGTCCGGATCGGTGGCGAACTGCGCCGGGGTGACGCTGCTGTATTCCGATTCGTTGGCGTCGTCGTAGGACAGGTACCCGCTGAGTGTCCATGCGCCGAGGTCGCTGACGAACTTGCCGGCCAGGTGGTCGCGGTTGGTGTGGCCGCTGCCGTCGATCCAGTCGTCGTTGCTGGCGTGCGAGCCACTGACCCAGGCGCGGGTGCCGCCGAGGTCGCCGCTGTCGTAGCGCGCGTAGTACTTGCGCGCCTGGTTGTCGCCGATGCCGAAGGCCATGCGCACGCGCTGCTGGTCCAGCGGCTCGCTGGTGAGGAAGTTGAGGGTGCCGCCCAGCGCTTCGTTGGAGCGCGAGGCGATGTCGGCGGTGCCCTGGCTGACCTCCACCGTCTCCAGGTCCAGCGTGTCGATGAAGCGGTTGGCCTTGGCGCCGCCGCCGTAGGCCGAGCCGCCGTTGGGCACGCCGTCGATGGTGGTGCCGATCTGCTGGTCGTCGCGGTTGGTGACGAAGCCGCGCATGCTGATCTGCGTGCCCCAGTCGGAGGAGCCGAACGCATCGGCCTCGGTGGCGATCACGCCGGGCAGCTCGTTGAGCGCATCGTTGACGCTGCTCATCGCGAACTGGCGGTCCAGCGCCTCCTTGCTGACGTTGATCTTGGCGTAGGTGGTGGCCTGGCCGAGCACCTGCACCTGGTCCAGGGTCGAGACCCGGTCGCTGCTGTCGGACGGGGCCGTGCCGTCGGCGCCGTCGCTGGCCTCGGCGGCGTGGGCGCAGCCGAGGCTGGTGGCCAGCGCCAGGGCCAGCAGGGTCGGGGCAGGGGTGCGGAAATACGCCGAAACGGTCATCGGGTGCGTGGCTTGCGTGAGGGGCGCTCATGGTCCGATCGAGCGGTTTCGTGCGTGTGACCGCGATCTTGCGAATTCATGCATCATGCGCAAATCGGCATGAAAGACGAGCCTGGCACGATGCGGCGGCATGCGCCGCGGCAACTGGCGGCCGGTAGCTGAAGCGGCGTGGCGGCGCTTGTGCCGCCTTCCGGGAGTGGGGCGTTGGCGCGCGCCACCCAGATGGTGGACGGCTGGCCGCTAGGATTGCGCTCCAGCGAGATCGCTGCGTGTGTGACGCCGCCGTTGGTGCCCGCGTCAGGCACGGCTGCCGGCATGCGCGATGGTTTCTTCGCAGCGAGGCCGTGTCCTCGCGTAGACGTGCAGCCGCACTCCGGCGCCGCACGGGCGCGCGACCGTGCCCGGGGTCCGGCCGTGATGGCGTACCACACGAGCAAACCGGCATCATCGCCCGCTGCCGCCGCCGGCGGGCCCGCACTGGAACCTCCTGCCCGATGAGTCACGAACTGATCTACCTGCTGCTGATCTTCGCCCTGCTGGTGATCCCGCGCGCGTTGCAGCGCTTCAAGATGCCGGCGCCGCTGACCTGCCTGCTGTTCGGCATCATCGCGATGCTGGCGATGGGGCCGCGTGCGCACGACCCGGTGGTGACCCTGCTGGCCACGCTCGGCATTTCCTCGCTGTTCCTGTTCGCCGGCCTGGAAGTGGACCCGAAGGCGCTGCGCCGCGGCTTGTGGCCGCTGCTGCTGCACCTGGTGGTGCGCGGCGCCACCCTGTTCGGTGTCGGCTGGCTGGCCTGGCGCCACGCCGGGTTGTCGTGGCAGGCGGCCGGATTGCTGGCGCTGGCCCTGCTGACGCCTTCCACCGGTTTCATCATCGAGTCGCTGGGGCGGCTGGGGCTGGACGAGGAAGAGCGGTTCTGGGTCACCAGCAAGGCCATCGCCGGCGAGTTGCTGGCGCTGGCGGCGCTGTTCGTGATCCTGCAGGCCGGCGATCCCTGGCAGATGGGCCTGTCCAGCCTGGCGCTGGTGGCGATGCTGGTCGGCCTGCCCCTGCTGTTCGTGGCCCTGGGGCGCTGGGTGGCGCCGCAGGCGCCGGGGTCGGAGTTCTCGCTGCTGGTGATGGTCGGCCTGATCGCTGCCTACATCACCTACTCGCTGGGCGTGTACTACCTGGTCGGCGCGTTCATCGCCGGGCTGGTGGCGCGGCTGCTGCGTCAGCGCATGCCGCTGCTGGCCTCCGACGAGAACCTGCAGGCGGTGCGCCTGTTCGCCTCGTTCTTCGTGCCGTTCTACTTCTTCAATGCCGGCACCAAGGTGCCGAGCGGGGCGCTGAGCCTGCAGGCGCTGGGCCTGGGCCTGGCCCTGACCGCCTGCGTGCTGCCGCTGCGCATCGGCATCCTCTGGCTGCAGCGGCGGGTGCTGTTCGGCGAGGGCGCGCGCAGCAGCCTGCGGGTGTCGCTGGCCCTGTCGCCGACGCTGATCTTCACCCTCGTCCTGGCCGGGATCCTGCGCGACCGCTTCGCCATCGCCGACGCGCTGTTCGGCGCATTGCTGCTGTACGCGGCCCTGACCACGTTGCTGCCGGCGCTGCTGCTGCGCATGCCCTTCGACGTCAGCCCGCTGGAAGCGGCGCCGCCTGCACCGGCGGATGCCGCGTCTGCGCAGGCGCCGGCCGAGCCGGTGGTGGAGGCGCCCGAGACGCCTGCGCCGACGCTGCCCGCGGGCGTGCCGGAGACGGCGCCGCGGCCCCAGCCCGGGCCGGCGTGAGCGAAGACGCTTGAAAGCCGGCGTGCGGCCCCCATACTGGCCGCCTCCGTTGCTCTCGCGTTTTTGCCGCCATGCCGATCTACGCTTTCCAATGTGCCGCATGCGGTCACAGCTTCGACCGCCTGCAGAAACTGTCCGATCCCGATCCGGAGACCTGTCCGTCCTGCGCCGCCTCGGCGGTCAAGCGCCAGCTCACAGCACCGGCGTTCCGCCTGTCCGGCAGCGGCTGGTACGAGACCGACTTCAAGAAGGACGGCGACAAGAAGCGCAACCTCGCCGAGTCGGGCAGCACCGGCGGTAGCGGGGACAGCAAGCCCGCAGCCGCAGCTGCGGCGTCCGACGCGCCGGCCAAGCCCGCGGCGGCGGCCACGCCCGCCGCGGCGCCCGCCGCAGCCAAGCCTGCGGCGACCTGAGTCTCGCCTCGGCCAACTGCCCGGTCGCTTAGCTCTTCGTAGGAGCGGCTTCAGCCGCGACCAGGCGTTACCCGGTCGCGGCTAATCCAAAAGAGCGGCAAGCGCCGCCCCTAACTCGACATATCACGCCATGCATCGGGCCGCGCGGGGCCCGGCGTTCGCCCTGGCTCAGCGCGCGCCGAAGCGTGCCCGGCAGCCGCCGTTGACCCACACCGTATTGCCTTCGTAGCCCCAGCTGCGGCCTTCCGCGCAGGTGGTGCCGGACAGTTGTTCGAGCAGCACCGGGCGGCCCTGGCGGCGATCCCAGGCGCAGGTGCGCAGGCGCTTGTCGTCGCTGCTGCAGGTCACCGTGTAACCGTTGTCCAGCGGCGGCCGGCCCGGTCCCCAGCCACCGCCGCCGCGGCCCTCGGCGAATTCGCCGCGACAGCCGTCGTCGACCCACACCGCGCCGTCGCGCGACCCCCAGGTGCGGCCCTCGATGCAGCGGGTGTCGGATAGCTGCCGCACCAGCGTGGCGTTGCGCCAGCCGGTCGGGCACACGCGCTGGCGCTGGTCCTGGCTTTCGCAGCGCACGGTGCCGGCCACGCCGCCACCACCACCGCCCCAGTTGCCGCCCGGTGCGCCGCGGCCTTCGACGAAGCGGCCGCGGCAGCCCTGGTCCACCCACACCACGCCGGGTGCCGAGCCCCAGGTGCGGCCTTCGATGCAGGGCGAATCGGACAGGGTGCCGACCAGCCGGGCTGGCCCGCGGAACGGCGTCGCGCATTGCTGGCGGCGGCGGTCGTTGCTGGAACAGGCGACGGTGCGGCCGTCGAAGCCCGGTTCCTGCCGCCAGCCATCGCCGCGGCCGCGCAGCGAAGTGGCGATGTCCTGCTGGATGTTGCCGAAGCCCCAGCCGCGGTCGATCTGGTCCAGGTAGAACTCGAGCTGATCGTCGGGGATCTGCCGGCCGCGCGACTGGTCGGCGTACTCGCGTTCGATCACCCGGACCCGGCCGGGGACCGACAGTTGCCGCAGGTCCTGCGGGGCGTAGGCGCGGGCGCTCTGGGCCGCCGCAGGTGCGCTGGTGAGGGCCAGTGCGGCGATCACCAGCCAACCGCCAAGGTGCTTCAACATGGGTTCTCTCCTCCCCGTGAATGGTGCGCGGACTATAGCCGCAGGCCAACTTAAGCCAGGATGAGCCATGCGCGATTTGCCCGCGCCGACGCGCCGCCGCAGAATACCGGGCTTGCTGGCGCCTTCTGCGCCGGCCGCCCCCTGTTTGGAGCTAGCGATGCGTACCCACTTCTGCGGCCTGGTCGACGAGACCCTGATCGGCCAAACCGTCACCCTGGCCGGCTGGACCGACGTGGCCCGCAATCTCGGCGGCGTGTGCTTCATCGACCTGCGCGACCACGAAGGCATCGTGCAGGTGATGGTGGAGCCGGAGAACGCGGAGGTGTTCAAGGTCGCCGCCAGCCTCGGCTACGAGGACGTGCTGCAGGTCGAGGGCGTGGTGCGTGCGCGGCATGCGGTCAACGACAAGCTGCGCAGCGGCAAGGTCGAAGTGATCGCCACGTCCATCACCGTGCTCAACAAGGCCGCGCCGCTGCCGTTCCATGCGCACGAGAACCCGGGCGAGGAAACCCGCCTGAAGTACCGCTACCTGGACCTGCGCCGTCCGGAGATGCAGCGCATGCAGCGCACCCGCATCAAGCTGGTGCAGGCGCTGCGCCGCTACCTGGACGAGCGCGGCTTCCAGGACATCGAGACCCCGATCCTGACCAAGGCCACCCCGGAAGGCGCGCGCGACTTCCTGGTGCCGGCGCGCATGCATCCGGGCGAGTTCTACGCGCTGCCGCAGTCGCCGCAGCTGTTCAAGCAGATCCTGATGGTGGCCGGCTTCGACCGCTACTACCAGATCGCGCGCTGCTTCCGCGACGAGGCGCTGCGCGCCGACCGCCAGCTCGAGTTCACCCAGCTCGACATGGAGTTCGCCTTCGTCCGCGAGCGCGACGTGCAGGACTTCGTCGAAGCCATGGTCCGCGCCATCTTCAAGGAGGTGGTCGACGTCGAACTGGCCGCCGAATTCCCGCGCATGACCTGGGCCGAGGCCATGCGCCGCTACGGCTCGGACAAGCCGGACCTGCGCATCGCGCTGGAGCTGACCGACGTGGCCGATCTGGTCAAGGACAGCGACTTCGCGGTGTTCAGCGCCGCGGCCGCCGATCCCGACGGCCGCGTCGCCGCGCTGCGCATTCCCGGCGGCGCCAGCCTCTCGCGCAAGCAGATCGACGAGTACGCCGCGCATGCCGCCAAGTACGGCGCCAAGGGCCTGGCCTACGTCAAGATCGCCGACAGCGGTGAGATCAGCTCGCCGATCCAGAAGTTCTTCGGCGAGGCCGCGTTCGCCGCGCTGCTCGCCCACGTCGGCGCCGGCAACGGCGACATCGTGTTCTTCGGCGCCGGCGCCTACGGCAAGGTCTCCGACTTCATGGGCGCGCTGCGCCTGAAGGCCGGCAAGGACTTCAACCTGGTCGCCGACGGCTGGCGGCCGCTGTGGGTCACCGACTTCCCGATGTTCGAGTGGGACGAGGAGGCGCAGCGCTACGTCGCCCTGCACCACCCGTTCACCGCGCCGGCGGTGGACGACATCGCCGAGTTGCGCACGCATGCCAAGACCGCGGTGTCGCGCGGCTACGACATGGTGCTCAACGGCAACGAGATCGGCGGCGGTTCGATCCGCATCCATCGCCCGGACATGCAGAGCGCGGTGTTCGAGCTGCTCGGCATCGGTGCCGAGGAAGCACGCGCCAAGTTCGGCTTCCTGCTGGATGCGCTGAACTACGGCGCGCCGCCGCATGGCGGCATCGCCTTCGGCATCGACCGCATCGCCGCGCTGATGGCCGGTACCGAGTCGATCCGCGACGTGATCCCGTTCCCCAAGACCACCGGCGCGCAGGACCTGATGACCGACGCGCCGTCGCCGATCGCCGACGCGCAGCTGGCCGAAGTGCACGTGCAGGTGCGCCCGCGGACGCAGTGACTCCTTTCCTCCAACCGTAGCGCAGGCCGACACATGAGCGAGACCGCATTCAATCTGGAGTGGGAAACCCTCGGCAACGAGGGCGCAATGGAGGCCATCGTCACCCAGCGCGCGCGCGTGTTCGGCGGCTGGCTGGTGCGCGCCGGCAGCGGCGCCAACGCGCCGCTGGCGTTCGTGCCGGATCCGGAGGGCCGTTGGGACGGCGAGGACTTCGGCGAGGACGATTACGAGTACGAGGAAGACGAAGAGGGAGAGGAAGAAGAGGACGAGGACGAGGAAGGCGACGACGAAGACGAGGACGACGTCGAGGACGCCGACCCCGCGCACCCGGCGCGCTGAGCCGTGCGCATCCGTCGCGCCACGCCGGACGATGCCGCGGCGGTGACCCGCATCGCCACGGCCACCTTCTGCGAAACCTTCGGCCATCTGTATCCCGCGCAGGACCTGCAGGCCTTCCTCGACGAGGCCTATTCGCTGGAGCGTGCCCAGGTCGTGCTGGCGCATCCGGACTACGCGATCTGGCTGGTCGAGCACGACGGCGCGGTGGTCGGGCACGCCGCAGCCGGCCCCTGTGGCCTGCCGCACGCCGAGGTGCGCCCCGGCGACGGCGAACTGAAGCGGCTGTACCTGCTGCGCGCACACCAGAACGGCGGTTGGGGCGCGCGGCTGTTCGATACCGCCCTGGCCTGGCTGGAACGCGACGGCCCGCGCACGCTGTGGGTGGGCGTGTGGTCGGAGAACCTGGGGGCGCAGCGTTTCTATGCGCGCTACGGCTTCGAGAAGGTCGGCACCTACGAATTCCCGGTGGGGCAGGTGCGCGATCTCGAATTCATCCTGCGCCGGCCGCCGCGCGCGGCCTGACGCCGTGCGGCCGGGCCAGGTCCCGGCACCGCCGCGTCGACATCGCGGCAACGAGGGCGCGTTAGAGTGCAGGCCTGTCCAGCCTGCAGGAGAACGCGCCATGTTCCGACCGTGGATGGGAATCGCCGCCGTGCTGCCGCTGCTGGCCGCGTGCGCGCCGCCGGCGGCGTTGCAGCCGGCCAGTGCCGGCCCCGCCGTGCAGGGCGATGGCCGCTGCAATGTCGACGCGGTGGCCTGGGCCGTCGGCCAGGAAGCCACCCAGGCGACCATGAGCCGGGTCTGGAAGGAGAGCGGAGCCGGCGTGGTGCGGCCGATCGCGCCGGGCCAGGCGGTGACTCGCGACCTGCGCCTTGACCGGCTCAATGTGTTCCTGGATGGCAGCAATCACATCGTCCGCACCACCTGCGGTTGAGCCGCCGATGGCCGCCGCGCCGCAGGTGCTGTTGCTGCACGGCATCTGGAACGCGCGGCCGTGGCTGCTGCCGCTGGCGCTACGCCTGCGCCGCGCCGGCTGGCGGGTCGCCAGTTTCGGCTATTCGACCGCCGTCGGCGGCGCCGAGGCCGCGCTGCCGCGGCTGCACGCGCGCATCGAGCGCCTGGCCGTTGCCGGCCCGGTGGCCCTGGTCGGGCATAGCCTCGGCGGCCTGATCGCGTTGCAGGCCTTGCGGCAGGCGCCCTCGTTGCCGGTGACCCGCGTGGTGTGCCTGGGCAGTCCGTTGGCGGGCAGTGCCGCCGCGCGCGCCCTGGCGCAGCGGCGGCTCGGCGTGGCGCTGGGCCGCAGCGCAGCGCTGTTGCAGCAGGGCGTGGCGCGTTGGGACGGGCCGGCCGAGGTCGGCATGATCGCCGGCACCGTGGCGCGCGGGCTGGGCGCTCGCTTCGCCGCGCTGGGGCCCGAGTCCGACGGCAGCGTGGCCCTGGCCGAGACCCGCGTGCCCGGTCTTGGCGATCACTGCCAGGTCCGCGCCAGCCACAGCGGCCTGCTGTTCTCGGCGGACGCCGCGCGGCAGACCGCCGCCTTCCTGCGCGACGGACGCTTCGCTGCCTGAGTCGATTTGTCGGAACCGACCATCCCGCGGCAGCGGCCGGCGCCGCGTCGGGGTGTCCGCCACGACGCGGCGCCAGCCGGGGCGATGCCGTCCCTCAGGGCGTCACGAAGGTCTTCAACCAGTCCAGCGTCGGGTTGAGCGCCCAGGCGGCGGTGCCGCTGCGGTAGTTGCCGTCGACCAGAATGCCCGTGCACTGGGTGCCGGGATAGCCGCCGAAGCCCATGAAGCAATGGTCGGCGTACAGGTCCTGCACCTCCCGGTCCTTGACGACGTACCAGCCGCTGCCGTTGCTGCGGAAGCACGACTGCTGCCCGTCGCAGCGCAGGCCGGTGACCAGTTGCGCCTGCGTGCGGGCGATGTTCTCGGTGCCGCCGACGAACATGTCGCGCTCGCCGTTGATGATGCGCAGGCGATCGGAGGGCAGGCTGTGGTTGCCGTCGGCGATGCAGGACGCCAGGTTGTAGTAGGCGGTGTAGGTCGTGCCGGTGCCCTGGCCGAACGAGGCGGCGACCCGGGGATCGTAGTCGTGCGCCAGCACCGAGATGATCGAGCCCTGGCTGAGGCCGCCGGTCACCACACCCTTGGAGCAGTCGGCCTTGCCGCGGGCGCAGAGTTGGGCGATGGCGCTGTTGAGATTCTGCGCATCGAAGATGGCCTTGGCGCGGTTGCCGATGACGCCACAGCTGCCGAAGCTGGCGTTGTCGTATTCCACCGAGGCGGCCACGAAGCCCTTGGCCGCCGCGGCATTTACTGCGGCCATCGCCCAATTGCTCTGGTAGTTCTCGCCGGTCCCGCCGATATGCACATAGACCGGGTACTTGCCCGCCGCGCGGGGTTCCTGGCCGCTGATCGAATAGGTGGTGAAGCCGGCCCTGTAGCTGCCCCTGAAGGCATCGGTCTGGGCGCTGGCGAGGCCTGGGGCGGCGAGGGCGAGCAGGCCCAGGCAGCGCAGGGCCAGCGACAGGAGCGGGGTGGGGGCGGAGGGGGTGCGGAACATGTGGGATCTCCTTTGGTGCGAAGGAACGCGGGCGCGATTTGCGCGTTCAGCCTCCAGGTGGGGCCTTACAGTTCTGGCAGCGATGTGGCGCGCACGGGTAGACAGTCCGCCAAGGATTGATGGGCAGCACGGGGCCGCGCGCGCTGGAGCGGGCGCCGCCGGGGGAACGGGCTACATGCGCCGGTCGCATGCGCGGTCGGTCGTCGGCGCGGCCGGACCCCGGGATGCCTGCGGCATCAGGTAAAATCCGCGCCTTGTCCTTACAACTGTCCGGAACGCCCCATGGGTAGAGGCCCCTCGATCGAAGCCCGCAAGAACGCATCCGATGCGAAGCGTGGCAAGATTTTCACCAAGATCATCCGCGAGATCGGCGTCGCCGCGCGCGCCGGCGGCGGCGATCCGTCCAACAACCCGCGGCTGCGCGTGGCGATGGACAAGGGGCTGGCCTCGAACATGTCCAAGGACGTCATCGAGCGTGCGATCAAGAAGGCCACCGGCGAGCTGGAAGGCGTGGAGTACGAGGAAGTGCGCTACGAGGGCTATGCCCCGGGCGGGGTGGCGGTGATCGTCGACTGCCTGACCGACAACCGCGTGCGCACCGTGGCCGACGTCCGCCACGCCTTCAGCAAGTGCGGCGGCAACATGGGCACCGACGGCTCGGTGGCCTTCATGTTCAAGCGCCTGGGCGTGCTCAGCTTCGCCGCCGGCGCCGACGAGGAGAAGATCACCGAGGCCGCGATCGAGGCCGGTGCCGACGACATCGTGGTCTACCCCGAGGACGGCGCGATCGACGTGCTGACCGCGCCGGAGGCGTTCCAGGCGGTCAAGGACGCCATGGACGCGGCCGGCCTGTCCCCCGACCACGCCGACATCACCTTCCGCGCCGACAACGACATCGCCGTGGACGGCGACACCGCGGTGCAGGTGCGCAAGCTGCTGGACATGCTGGAAGACCTGGACGACGTGCAGAACGTCTATTCCAACGTGGACCAGGCCGCGCTGAGTGACGGTGGCTGACACCATGAAACCCGGGGCCCGGGGCCCGGGACCCCGGACCCGGAAGGCCGCTGTGCCGATGCCGGAGGCATTGCAGACGTCGATGGCGGCCGCGGGCATCGCTGCCCGCACGGGCGCTGCTTTCCCGAATCCCGAATCCCGAATCCCGAATCCCGGCACCACCACCACCCGCATCCTCGGCATCGACCCCGGCTCGCAGCGCACCGGCGTCGGCATCATCGACGTGGACGCGGCCGGCCGCACCCGCCACGTGCACCACGCCCCGCTGCTGCTGCTGGGCGAGGGCGATTTCTCGCTGCGGCTCAAGCGCCTGCTGTACGGGCTGGATGCGCTGATCGAGGAATACCGGCCGCAGGAAGTGGCGATCGAGCGGGTGTTCATGGGCAAGAGCGCCGACGCGGCGCTGAAACTCGGCCATGCCCGCGGCGCGGCGATCTGCGCGGCGGTGCTGCGCGAGCTGCCCGTGCACGAGTACGCCGCCAAGGAGATCAAGCTCGCCGTGGTCGGCAAGGGCGCGGCGGAGAAGCAACAGGTGCAACACATGGTCGGTCTCATGCTGAGCCTGACCGGCAAACTTCAGGCCGACGCCGCCGACGCGCTGGCCGTCGCCATCACCCATGCCCACGTGCGCGCCACCGCGCAGCGCCTGGGCGTCAGCACGCAGCAGGCTTGGAGTAGAAAATGAGTGGAGCCGGGATTCGGGATTCGGGATTGGGGATTCGCCAAAGCGGAGCCGGCGCCTGCGCGCCCGGCTGTTGCCAATCCCCAATCCCCAATCCCCAATCCCGGCGCCTCCAAGGAGGCGCCCAATGATCGGCCGTCTGCGCGGGATCCTGGCCTACAAGCAGCCGCCGTGGCTGGTGATCGATGTGGGCGGGGTGGGCTATGAGCTGGAGGCGCCCATGAGCACCTTCTACGACCTGCCCGACGTCGGTCGCGACGTGATCCTGTTCACCCACTATGCGCAGAAGGAGGACAGCGTGTCGCTGTACGGCTTCCTGCGCGAGGGCGAGCGGCGCCTGTTCCGCGATGTGCAGCGGGTCAGCGGGATCGGCGCGAAGATCGCGCTGGCGGTGCTGTCCGGCGTCAGCGTCGACGAATTCGCGCGGTTGATCACTGCCGGCGACGTCACCGCGCTGACCCGCATCCCCGGCATCGGCAAGAAGACCGCCGAGCGCATGGTGGTGGAACTGCGCGACCGTGCGGCCGACTTCAGCGGCGGCGCGCCGGTGACCGGGCAACTGGGCCCCGACGCGGTCTCCGAGGCCACGGTGGCGCTGCAGCAGCTCGGCTACAAGCCGGCCGAGGCGGCGAAGATGGCGCGCGACGCCGCCGCCGACGGCGACGAGGTCGCCACGGTGATCCGCAAGGCCCTGCAAGCGGCCCTGCGCTGACCGCCCGGTCGGCTCGGCCTCCCGCTCTTTCTTCACGTTCTGGCGCTACTCTTCCCACCATGTCCAGCTCCTCCAGTTCCGCCGCCCGCCCGGGCAGCCACGATCCGCATGCCAAAACGGGCCTGGGGGTAATGCTGACCGCCATCGGCGTGGTCTTCGGCGACATCGGCACCAGTCCGCTGTACACGCTCAAGGAGGCGTTCTCGCCGCACTACGGCTTGTCCCCGGACCACGACACCGTGCTGGGCATCCTGTCGCTGGTGTTCTGGGCGCTGATGCTGGTGGTCACGCTCAAGTACGTCACCGTGATCATGCGCGCCGACAACGATGGCGAGGGCGGCATCATGGCGCTGACCGCGCTGGCGCAGCGCACCCTGCCGGGCGGCTCGCGCTCGATGTATGTGGTCGGCATCCTCGGCATCTTCGGCGCCTCGCTGTTCTTCGGCGACGGCGTGATCACCCCGGCCATCTCGGTGCTGTCGGCGGTGGAAGGCCTGGAGGTGGCCGCGCCCAAGCTGGAACCGTTCGTGGTGCCGATCACCCTGGTGGTGCTGGGGATGCTGTTCATGGCCCAGCGCTACGGCACCGAGCGGGTGGGCAAGGCGTTCGGGCCGATCACCCTGGTCTGGTTCGTGGCGCTGGGCGCGATCGGCGTCTACAACATGGCGCGGGCGCCGGAAGTGCTGCAGGCGCTGAACCCCTGGTGGGGCGTGCGTTTCTTCGCCGAACACAACTGGCACGCGGTGTTCGTGCTCGGCGCGGTGGTGCTGGCGGTGACCGGCGGCGAGGCGCTGTACGCGGACATGGGCCATTTCGGCGCCAAGGCGATCCGGCGCTCGTGGAATTTCCTGGTGCTGCCGATGCTGACCCTGACCTACCTGGGGCAGGGCGCGCTGGTGCTGCGCGACCCGGCCGCGGTCAGCAACCCGTTCTACGAGGCGGTGCCGGAGTGGGCGCTGTATCCGATGATCGTGCTGGCCACCGCGGCCACGGTGATCGCCTCGCAGGCGCTGATCACCGGCGCCTATTCGGTGGCCAGCCAGGCCATGCAGCTGGGCTACATCCCGCGCATGCACATCCGCCACACCTCGCATTCCACCATCGGCCAGATCTACGTGCCGGCGGTGAACTGGTGCCTGCTGGCGCTGGTGGTGGTGGCGGTGATCGGCTTTGGCGACTCGACCTCGCTGGCCACCGCCTACGGCGTCTCGGTCACCGGCACCATGCTGATCACCACCGTGCTGATGATCATCTACGCGCGCGCCAACCCGCGCGTGCCGGCGCCGCTGCTGTGGCTGTTCGGGCTGGTGTTCCTGGCGGTGGACTGCGCGTTCTTCTACGCCAACATCATCAAGTTCCTGGACGGCGCCTGGTTCCCGCTGCTGCTGGGCCTGATCCTGTTCACCCTGATGCGCACCTGGCGCCGCGGCCGCAAGCTGCTGCACGACGAGATCCGCAAGGACGGCATCAAGCTCGACACCTTCCTGCCCGGGCTGATGCTGGCGCCGCCGGTGCGCGTGCCCGGCACCGCGGTGTTCCTGACCGCCGACCCGATGGTGGTGCCGCACGCCCTGATGCACAACCTCAAGCACAACAAGGTCCTGCACGAGCGCAACGTGTTCCTGACCGTCGAAACCCTGCAGGTGCCGTACGCGGCCGCCGGGCAGCGGCTGAAGATCGACGCGATCGGCGACGAGTTCTACCGGGTCTACGTGCGCTTCGGTTTCATGGAGACCCCGGACGTGCCGTTGGCGCTGATGCGCTCCTGCGACCAGGGCGGGATCTACTTCGACCCGATGGACACCACCTATTTCGCCAGCCGCGAGACCATCGTGGCCAGCGCCAACCGCGGCATGCCGATCTGGCGCGACAAGCTGTTCGCGGTCATGCACCGCAACGCCGCCCCCGCCACCGGTTTCTTCCGCATCCCCGGCAACCGCCTGGTGGAGTTGGGCGCGCAGGTGGAGATCTGAGGCCGCCTGCGGCGGCCGGGATTGGGGAGTCGGGATTCGGGATTGGTCAAGGCCATGGCGCCGATACCGTCCCACAGCCGATACTATTGCGCTACCAATCCCGAATCCCCACTCCCCAATCCCGGCTTTAAATGGACCGCATCATCGCCAGCAGCGCCACCCGCGAGGATGAGGTCGCCGAGGCCAGCATCCGCCCCAAGCGACTGGACGACTACCTCGGCCAGCAGCCGGTGCGCGAGCAGCTGTCGATCTATATCGAAGCGGCCAAGGCGCGCGGCGAGGCGATGGACCATGTGCTGATCTTCGGGCCGCCCGGCCTGGGCAAGACCACGCTGAGCCATGTCATCGCCAACGAGCTCGGGGTCAACCTGCGGGTCACGTCCGGCCCGGTGATCGAGAAGGCCGGCGACCTGGCCGCGCTGCTGACCAACCTGCAGCCGCACGACGTGCTGTTCATCGACGAGATCCACCGGCTGTCGCCGGTGGTCGAGGAAGTGCTGTACCCGGCGATGGAAGACTTCCAGATCGACATCATGATCGGCGAGGGCCCGGCCGCGCGTTCGATCAAGATCGACCTGCCGCCGTTCACCCTGATCGGCGCCACCACCCGCGCCGGCCTGCTGACCGCGCCCTTGCGCGACCGCTTCGGCATCGTCCAGCGCCTGGCCTTCTACACCCCGGACGAGCTGGCGCAGATCGTGCGCCGCTCCGCCAGCATCCTCGGCATCGCCTGCAACGCCGACGGCTGCGCCGAGATCGCGCGCCGCGCGCGCGGCACCCCGCGTATCGCCAACCGCCTGCTGCGGCGGGTCCGCGACTTCGCCCAGGTGCGCGCCGGCGGGCAGATCGACCTGGCGGTGGCGCAGGCCGCCACGCAGATGCTCAAGGTCGACGCCGAGGGCTTCGACGAGCTGGACCGGCGCATGCTGCGCACCATCATCGAGTACTTCGACGGCGGACCGGTCGGCGTCGAGTCGCTGGCCGCCTCGCTGTCGGAGGAGCGCGGGACCCTGGAGGACGTGATCGAGCCCTTCCTGATCCAGCAGGGCTACCTGATCCGCACTGCCCGCGGGCGCATGGCCACCAACAAGGCGTATCTGCACTTGGGCTTGCAGCCCAAGCGGGATTCGGGATTGGGGATTGGCGATACAGGAGCGCTGTTTTGACCGCGATCGACCCGAACGCGCCTCTGCGCGGCGAATCCCCACTCCCGAATCCCCAATCCCCGCGGCTATTCAGTTGGCCGACACGCGTCTACTGGGAAGATACCGACGCCGGTGGCGTGGTCTACCACGCGCGCTACGTGGCCTTCCTGGAGCGGGCGCGCACGGAGTGGTTGCGGGCGTTGGGGTATGGTCAGGAGCGTCTGCGCCTGCAACACGATCTGGTGTTCGCAGTGCGCGCGATGCAGCTCGACTTCCTGCGCCCGGCACGCCTGGACGATTCCCTGCAGGTCGGCGTCGCGCTGTCGCAATGCAAGCGCGCCAGCCTGGTGTTCGCGCAGTCGATCCACCGCGACGACGGGGAGCTGCTGTTGCGCGCGCAGGTGCGGGTGGCGGCGCTCAGCGCCGGCAACTTCCGCCCGCGCGGCATGGACGACGCGCTGCACGATGTATTGAAAGTTCTTGAAATCACTGAAGCCGAATTACTGAGGAACGACGGATGATCGCATTGCTCCTGGCCCTGCAGGACACGGTGGTGGAGGCGCTGCCGCAGGACGTGACCCAGACCGCCACCCAGGCCGTCGCCAACACCGCCGCCCACGGCGGCATCAATTACCTGGACCTGATGGTCAAGGCCAGCCTGCCGGTCAAGGTGATCGTGCTGCTGCTGCTGCTCGGCTCGCTGATCAGTTGGGTCATCATCTTCCGCAAGGGCAAGGTGTTCAAGGACGCCAACCGCGAGGCCGACGACTTCGAGAACCGCTTCTGGTCCGGCACCGATCTCAGCAAGCTCTACGCCGGCGCCACCGACCGCAACCGCGTGGTCGGCGGGCTGGAGGCGATCTTCGAGGCCGGTTTCCGCGAGTTCGCCCGCCTGCGCGACAAGCGCCGGCTGGATGCGCGCATCCAGCTGGAAGGCGCGCAGCGGGCGATGCGCGCGACCTATGCGCGCGAGGTCGACCGCCTCGAGCGCAACCTGGAACTGCTCGCCAACATCGGCTCCACCGCGCCCTACGTGGGCCTGGTCGGCACCGTGTTCGGCATCATGGTGACCATGCACGACATGATCAACAGCGGCCAGCAGGCGGGCATCGCCGCGGTCGCGCCAGGCATCTCCGAGGCGCTGTTCGCCACCGCCATCGGCCTGTTCGTGGCGATCCCGGCGGTGTGGGCCTACAACCGCTTCACCACCCGCGTCGAGCGGCTGGCGGTGCGCTTTGAGACCTTCTCCGAAGAGTTCAGCTCCATCCTGCAGCGCCAGGCCAGCGGCGACTGAGCGTCGCCCGCCTGTCCCCGACTCCCAGGATTCCCGCATGACTGCCGCCATTTCCCGCCGCAAGCGCCGCAAGCTCAAGTCCGAGATCAACGTCGTGCCGTACATCGACGTGATGCTGGTGCTGCTGATCATCTTCATGGTCACCGCACCCTTGCTCAGCCTGAGCGTGGACGTGGACCTGCCCGATTCCACCGCGCGCTCGGTGGAAAGCAAGAAGGATCCGGTGATCGTCACCGTCGATGCCCAGGGCCACTACACGCTGACCCTGCAGGACGGCAAGCCGGAGAAGATCGCCGCGCCGGAACTGAAGGCGAAGATCCAGGCCTTCGTCGGCCAGAACAAGGACGTGCCGGTGTTCGTCGCCGCGCCCGGCAGTTCCAACTATCAACTGGTCATGGACACCATGGTCATGCTGCAGCAGGCCGGCGTTCCCAAGGTCGGCCTGATGAGTCAGCCCGGAAACAATGCACGCTGAAGCCGATTCCCGCCCGCCGCAGCACCGCGGCGACGACAAGGGGCTGATCTTCGGGGTCGCCCTGGCGTTGCTGGTGCATGTGCTGATCGCACTGCTGTTCTTCCTGGCCTGGTGGTGGTCGCCGGTGCGCCAGGTCGAACCGGCCGCCGGTTCGCCGATGGTCGAGGCCTCGCTGGTGGTCTCGGCCGCCGACGTGCGCTCGGCGCAGAAGGCGGTCAAGGACGCGCCCAAGCCCTTGCCCGAGCCGCTGCCCGAGCCGGTCAAGGACGTCGCCGAGGAAGACACGGTGCCGCCGCCGCAGCCGCTCCCCACGCCCAAGCCGCAGCAGGCGCCGACGCCGCAGCAGCAGAAGGCGCAGGACTTCGTCCCGGTGCCCGACAAGGTCGACCAGGACCGCGCCACCCGTACCGCGATCTCCCAGGAAAAGGAGAAGCAGGAGCAGGAGGCCAAGCGCCGCCAGGAACAGATCGACCTGACCGAGCAGAAGCGCCAGCAGGAGGCCGAGCAGAAGCAGCGCCTGGCCGCGCAGCAGGAAGAGGAGCGGCAGAAGAAGATCGCCGACATCCGCAAGCAGCGCGAGCAGGCCCAGCGCGAGGCCAAGCTGGCCGAGCAGAAACTGCAGCAGATCGCCGACCTGAACGCCAAGAAGGCGTCGGCGGCCGCGGCCACCACGCCGCAGCAGGCGCCGGGCCAGAACGGCACCAACACTGATCTGCTGGCGAAGTACAGCGCGGCGATCCAGCAGGCGGTGCTGAGCCAGTGGGTGCGCCCGGATTCGGTGCCGCTGGGGCAGAAGTGCAAGATCGTGATCACGCAGATTCCCGGTGGTCAGGTGATGGAGGCCAAGGTCAGCCCCGACTGTCCCTACGACGAGGCCGGCCGGCGCTCGATCGAAGCGGCGGTGTTGCGTGCGCAGCCACTGCCTTATCGGGGCTTCGAGACCGTTTTCTCGCGCACTCTGACCTTCAACTTCACCGCCCAGGACAAATGACCCCGGCGGGCGGCCGCCGCCGCGTTCGCGCGCGGCCGGCCATCCGCCGGACACGCGATGGGCGATAATGGAGCGCGTCCTGCCATCGGCTTCACATGGCGATGGTTCATGATTGCGAATACGTTCACCCGCGCATTGCTATCTCTTGCGCCTTTCCGATCCTGCTGAGCGACCCATGAAGAAACTGCCGCGCTGGCTTGCCGTTCTCACCGCCCTGTTGTTGCCGCTTGCCGCGTCCGCGCAGGACAAGGGCCTGGAAATCGACATCGTCGGCGGCAATGCCTCGGCGACCCCGATCGCCGTGGTCCCGATGCCTTACCAGGGCTCGGCGACCCCGCCCAGCACCGACGTCGCCGCGGTGGTCCGCGCCGACCTGGATCGCTCCGGCCAGTTCCGCAACCTGCCCGAGTCGCAGATCGTCGAGCGTCCGACCCGCGGGAGCGAGGTGCAGTTCGCCACCTGGCGCGCGCTCAAGCAGAGCTATCTGGTCGTCGGTCGGGTGATGGATGCCGGCGAAGGCGCTTACCGCGTCGAGTACGAACTGTTCGACGTGGGCAAGGGCGAGCGCATGCTCGGCCTGGCGATGACCGCCCGTGCCAACGCCATGCGCGACGTCGCCCACCAGATGGCCGATGCCATCTACGAGAAGATCACCGGTGTGCGCGGCGCGTTCTGGACCCGCATCGCCTACGTCACCGCCAGCGGCAAGGGCGGGGCGATGCGCTATGCGCTGATGGTCGCCGACTCCGACGGCTACAACCCGCAGACGATCGTCCGCTCGGCCGAGCCGCTGCTGTCGCCGAACTGGAGCCCGGACGGCAAGAAGCTGGCCTACGTGAGCTTCGAGCGCGGCAACTCCTCCATCTATATCCAGGACATCGCCACCGGCGCCCGCCAGCTGGTGTCCAGCTTCCGCGGCATCAACGGCGCCCCGTCGTTCTCGCCGGACGGCAAGAAGCTGGCGCTGGCGTTGTCGCGCAGCGGCAACCCGGAGATCTACGTGATGGATCTGGGCAGCAAGCAGCTGACCCAGCTGACCAACCACTTCGGCATCGACACCGAGCCGACCTGGGCGCCGGACGGCAACAGCATCTACTTCACCTCCGACCGCGGCGGCCGCCCGCAGATCTACCAGGTGCCGGCGACCGGCGGCAGCGCCACCCGCATCACCTTCCAGGGCAACTACAACGCCACCCCGAGCGTGTCATTCGACGGCAACAAGCTGGTCGTGGCCCAGGGCAGCGGCAACACCTACAAGATCGCGATGATGGACCGCAGCCTGGGTTCGCCGCGCTGGAGCACCCTGTCGACCGGTTCGCTGGACGAGTCGCCGAGCTTCGCCCCCAACGCCAGCATGGTGCTGTATGCGGCGCGTGAAGGCGGCCGTGGCGTGCTGTACGCGGTCTCGGCCGATGCCCGCGTGCGGCAGCGCCTGGTGCTCGCCGATGGCGACGTGCGCGAGCCGTCCTGGTCGCCGTATCGCACTGCACGTTGACATGTAAGTTTGGTGTTAATATTTCGCTGTTGAACCCCTCATCGGCCCAGGAGCCACAAGGTATCCCCATGAACAAGACCACCCGCGTTCTGCTTGTTTCGCTGTTGTCCGTTGCAGCTCTGGCCGGCTGCGCCAAGAAGGTCAAGGAACAGCCCCAGACCGACACCACCGGCACCACCGGCACCACCGCCCCGACCGGCCCGTCGACCTCCGGTCTGTACGGCCCGGGCGATCTGGAGACCGATTCCTGCCTGCGTCAGCGCGTGGTCTACTTCGATCTGGACAAGGATGCCGTGAAGCCGGAATTCCAGGCGATCATGGCGTGCCACGCCAAGTACCTGCGTGACCGTCCGTCCTCGCGCATCACCCTGCAGGGCAACACCGACGAGCGCGGTTCGCGCGAGTACAACATGGGCCTGGGCGAGCGTCGTGCCAACGCCGTGTCCTCGGCGCTGCAGGCCAACGGCGGCTCGGCTGCGCAGCTGACCGTGGTCAGCTACGGCGAAGAGCGTCCGGTCTGCACCGAGTCGAACGAGTCCTGCTGGTCGCAGAACCGTCGCGTCGAGATCGTCTACACGGCGCAGTAAGAAAAGATGCGTATCGGTGTCCTTACATCGATGATCGTCGCGGCGGCCCTCGTGGCCGCCGCGCCGGCTCATGCGCAGCGCGCGAGCCTGGCCGACCGCGTTTCCGCGCTCGAGCAGCAGGCCATGAATTCCCAGGCCAACACCGACATCCTGAACCAGCTCAACCAGCTGCGGACGCAGATGCAGTCGATGGAGGCCACGATCGAACAACTGCAGCACAACAACGACCAGCTCAAGCAGCAGATCAAGGACCAGTATCTGGACCTGGATGGCCGCGTGGGCCGGCTCGAAAGTGGTGCGGGGGCAGGGGCGACGCCGCCGTTGCCGCCGGCCAATGGCGCTGCACCGGCTGCCGCACCCGCCGCGCCTGCGGGCAAGCCGGCCGCCGCCGCCGAGCCGCCGCCGTCCGTGCACGGCGACGCCGGCACCCTGGCGGCCGCCGGCGACGAGCGGGCGGCCTACAACGTCGCCTTCGATGCGTTGAAGGCCGGCAAGTATGCCGACTCGGCAAACCTGTTCCAGAGCTTCCTGCAGTCCTACCCGAACGGCGTGTATGCGCCGAACGCGCTGTACTGGCTGGGCGAGAGCTATTACGCCACCAAGAACTTCCAGTTGGCCGAGGCCCAGTTCCAGGACCTGATCGGCCGCTACCCGACCCACGACAAGGCGCCGGGCGCCCTGCTGAAGCTGGGCCTGTCCCAGTACGGCGAAGGTCGCGTCCAGGACGCCGAGCAGACCCTGCAACAGGTCGGCGCGAAGTATCCTGGGTCCGATGCCGCGCGGACCGCGCAGGACCGTCTGCAGTCGATCCGTATCGGCCAGCAGTTGCGCTGAGCCCCTTACGCTGCCGCCGCTGTCGCGGGAGCACTCTTCTCCCGCCATGGCCGCCGTTCCCAGCGATATCGTCCAAAGCCCGCTGCCCCGCCTGAAGCTGACGGAGATCTTCCTGTCGCTGCAGGGCGAGGCCGAGAGCGCCGGCTGGCCCACCGTGTTCGTGCGCCTGACCGGTTGCCCGCTGCGCTGCAGCTACTGCGACACCGCCTATGCCTTCCACGGCGGGCAATGGTGGGACATCGACGCGATCCTCGAAGAGGTGGCGCGCCACGGCGTGCGCCACGTCTGCGTGACCGGCGGCGAGCCGCTGGCGCAGAAGCGCTGCCTGCAACTGCTGCAGCGTCTGTGCGACGCCGGCTACGACGTGTCGCTGGAGACCTCCGGCGCGCTGGACATCGCCCAGGTCGACCCACGCGTGTCGCGTGTCGTCGACATCAAGACCCCGGCGTCGCAGGAAGCGCATCGCAACCGCTGGGAGAACCTGCCGTTGCTGACCGCGCGCGACCAGATCAAGTTCGTCCTGTGCGGTCGCGCCGACTACGACTGGGCGCGTGGCGTGGTCGCCGAACATCGGCTCGATACGCGCTGCACCGTCTGGTTCTCGCCGAGCAAGAGCGAACTGACCGCGCGCGACCTGGCCGACTGGATCGTCGCCGATCGCCTGCCGGTGCGGTTCCAGATGCAGTTGCACAAGCTGCTGTGGAACGACGAGCCGGGCCGTTGAGAAGCCGGGATTGGGGATCGGGGATTCGGGATTCGTAGAAGCCCTCCCGGTCACCTGTCACGTGCTGTAGCTTTGCGAATCCCCAATCCCCAATCTCCAATCCCGGCCTCCCAATGAAAAATGCCGTTGTCCTGCTGTCCGGTGGCATGGACTCCGCCGTCGTCGTCGCCATCGCCCGTGCGCAGGGTTTCGCCGTGCATGCCCTGAGCGTGCGTTACGGCCAGCGCCATACGTCCGAACTGGAGGCGGCCGCGCGTGTCGCCACGGCGCTCGGCGCGGTGGCGCACAAGACCGTCAACGTCGACCTGCGCAGCATTGGCGGCTCCGCGCTGACCGACGACATCGAGGTGCCGGACGCTGGTGGCGACGGCATCCCGGTCACCTACGTGCCGGCGCGCAACACCATCATGCTGTCGGTGGCGCTGGGCTGGGCCGAGGTGTTGGGCGCGGCCGACATCTTCTGCGGGGTCAACGCAGTGGACTACTCCGGTTATCCCGACTGCCGCCCCGAGTTCATCGAGGCATTCCAGACCCTGGCCAACCTGGCGACCAAGGCCGGGGTGGAGGGCGCCGGACTACGCGTGCATGCGCCGTTGCAGCACATGAGCAAGGCCGACATCGTGCGCGAGGGCGTGCGCCTGGGCGTGGATTTCGGCCTGACCGTGTCCTGCTACCGCGCCGACGACGCCGGCCGTGCCTGCGGCCACTGCGACGCCTGCCGCCTGCGCGCGGCCGGCTTCGCCGATGCCGGCGTCGCCGACCCGACCCGCTACGCCTGATTTCGCGAAACGCCCCGCCCTGGGGTAGACTACGCGCCCCGGTGCAACGCCGGGGTCTTGTTTTGGGCCGTTAGCTCAGTCGGTAGAGCAGAAGACTTTTAATCTTTTGGTCGATGGTTCGAATCCATCACGGCCCACCACTCCTCTCAGCGGGTTAGGTATCGCCTTTGGCGGTTTTTTCACCACCTCCTGAAAATCCTCCTGAAAACTCCGGCAGTTTCGCTGGTTCCACGCTCGGCATCGCGTGTTCGTCGCGTTGCCGCATCGACTTGATTTTGGGCCGCCTGGGCCCTCGTCCTCCGAACCCATGGTGGCTTCGATGCGTCGGGGCCGTGCGCCGCAACGCGATGACCAGCGGCGATGACGCCGTCCTTGGCCGCACTTGGCGAAGCGCTTTTGCAGAAGCTGCCGATGCCATACGCATGTCCCCGCATCTGAACGCTGCGATGAAGCTGCTACCATGGGTTTTGTCTACAGGGGGCTTGCTATGCGATCGAAGGCCGTTGTTTTCACCGCCGTCCTGGCGGTTTTTTCCGTGTCCGTCCACGCCGCCCAATCTGACCGCTATATGGTCGTGCGCAAACAACTCACGATTGCCAGCATGCCGGACGACGACATGCGCCCACAGATCGTCGGGACCGTCGTTGAAGTCGGCGCGGGAAGCACCACCCTGAAAGGTGGTGCTCGCGTCCCTGCGACGGGTGCCAAGCTCGGCGACCTAGCGCGCTTCGTCTGTGCTTCGATCGACACGGGCAACCCGCCGGTCTCGACCAACTGCGAACTGGTCAGCTCCCAGGCACCAGACAAGAAGGCGCGCGACTACAACAACTTCTGGGACTGACCCGGCGGCGCGGCACGCGCCACCCCTCAGCACCTTCCGAACCCCGGCCACGCGCCGGGGTTTTTGTTGCGCGCTTCTCATCTGCGCGCAGGCGGACAGCGGAGAGCATGCAACCACGCCATCATCGGTCGGTATGAGCGTTTTGAATCGGGGAGCAATCCAGGGTAGGGCAGGCACGGCCTCGGACGTCGGCGTGGAAGCCATCGTATCGACCGCCGACGCCTCCCGGTCGCTCACCCCAAAGGCTGCAGCAGCAACGAGACGCACAGCCCCAGCATGAACAGTGCGACCGCCGCATCCAGCAGCCGCCATGCAGCGGGTTTGCGGAACACCGGCTGCAGTAGCCGCGCGCCATAGCCCAGGCTGCAGAACCAGGTCACGCTGGCCAGGCAGGCGCCAAGGGCGAAGGCCCAGCGCAAGTGTCCTGGGTAGCGGGTGGAGAGGCTGCCCAGCAGCACCATGGTGTCCAGGTAGACATGTGGATTGAGGAAGGTGAAGGCCAGGCAGGTCAGCAGGACGCGCTGCCAACTCCGCTGATCCTGGCCTTGCGCCAGCAGGCCGCCACTGCCGCGCCAGGCACGTCGCGCCGCCAGCAACGCGTACGCGCCGAGGAAGGCCGCGCCGCCGAAGCGCAATGCCTGCAGCACGCCCGGCCAGGCATCCACCACGGCCCCGATGCCGGATACGCCGAGGACGATCAGCGCAATGTCGCTGGCGGCGCAGACGGCTACGACCAGGCCGACATGCCGACGCTGCAGCCCCTGGCGCAGCACGAAGGCATTCTGCGCGCCGATCGCGACGATCAGGCCGGCGCCGGCGACGAGGCCGGCCAACAGTGCGTGCAGCCACATGCGCGATGTCCTGGTGGGTGGGGCGAGCATGCTGCACGCCACGCCATGATTAGCCAAACTCATTTTTCTGTAGGCTGTGAAGAATCCCTAATCTGTATCGCTGCCATGGACCTGCTCCACCCCCAGTTGTCCGCCTTCGCCGCCGTGCTGGAAGAAGGGAGTTTCGAGGCCGCCGCGCGCCGCCTGGCGCTGACCCCGTCGGCGGTGTCGCAGCGGATCAAGGCGCTGGAGGACCGGCTCGGCCAGGTGCTGATCGTGCGCCTGGCCCCATGCCGGCCTACGCCCGCCGGCGAGCGCCTGTTGCGTAGCGTGCGACCGATGCAGGTCTTGGAGACCGAGGCAGTGGCCGACCTGCTGCCCGCGCCCGCCGGCAGCGCCGCCGCGCGCAGCATCGCGATCGCGGTCAACGACGACTCGTTGCAGACCTGGTTCCTGGATGCGCTGGCGGTCCTGCACGACGCGCACGGGTTCCTGTTCGACATCCGCGTGGATGACCAGGACCACACGCTGGAGCTGCTGCGCAGTGGCGCGGTGCTCGGTGCCGTTACTTCCGTCGGTCAGGCCTTGCAGGGCTGCAATGTGCTGCCGCTGGGCGCGATGCGCTACCGCGCGATCGCCTCGCCGGCCTTTTTCGACCGCTATTTCGCCGACGGCCTGGATGCGGCGGCGCTGGCCCGCGCCCCGATGATCGTCTACAACCGCAAGGACGCGCTGCAGGCGCGCTTCGTGCGCCGCATCACCCGCTCGCGGCTGAGCCCGCCGATGCACTACCTGCCAACCTCCGTCGGTTTCGTCGAAGCGGCCGCGCGTGGGCTGGGCTGGTGCCTGGCGCCGGAACAGATGCTTGCGGCCGCCTTGCGCCAACGGCAGATCGTCGTCGTCGACCCGCAGCGCTGGCTCGACGTGCCGCTGTACTGGCAGCACGTCGCGGTCCGTTCCAGGACCCTGCAACAGATCGGCCAGGCCATACGCAGTGCGGCGCAGCGCATGCATGGGCACGTGCAGCCGGTCTGAACGGTTCTGCGCAATGCCGTGCGGCGGTGATGCGGGTTGAGCGCTTACGCGGTTGCGTTCTGGGATCGCGGAGATCGGGGATCGGATGCCGCTGTGGATCAACCGACATGCTTCCTTGACCGCTCATCGCGTCTCGGCAGCTCACCCACTTCGCCCACCACGCATGTATCGGCGGCGATCGACCATGCGCGATACACGCAATCAACCCGAACGTCGCGCTGGCTGGCACGCGGGTGGTTCATCGATGTCCCGCGCCGTAGACGCCCGAGGCTCGAGCGTCGAGCGGACCCAAACCGCGCTACCCGCGCGCGGTACTGAAGATCCCGGCCAGGCTTTCGCTGAGGATCAACTGCAGGTGCATGCGGTTGAGCTCCACGCCAGTGGTCATCATCATGTGCAGGCCGCCGCACATCGCCGCGACCGCGTAGACGCGGGCCTGGAACTCCGCTTCGCTGCCGCTCCAGCCATGGTCGCGCAGCATGCGCCGCAGCAGGTCGCCCAGGTTCTGCACCAGGGACACGTTGAGCCGGCGCGCGTACTGCGCCAGTTCGGGATCGCGCGCGGCGGCCAGGTCCATTTCCAGGTCCAGGCGGCGGCGCCGCTGGTTGGCGTCGGTCACCAGCCAGTCTTCGAGGGCACCGGCGATGAAGGCGGTCGCGTCCTGGTGCGGCGGCGGTTGCAGCAGCCACATCGTGCGGATCGCGCGCTCGTAGCCGCGTTCCATCAACGCCTGGACCAGGCTGCGCTTGTCGTTGAATTGTCGGCGCACCGCGCTGCACGAAACGTCGGCACTACCGGCGATCAGTTCGAAGGTGGTGGCGCCGAGGCCGTTCTCGACGATGCAGCGCTCGGCTGCATCGAGGACGTCATCGTGCAGGCGCTGCTCGCGTTCGCGGGCGCTGTGCAGCCGGACTACGTTGGACATGGCGTGAGCTCGGGGGGAAGCGGTGCCAATGAAGGGGGACATCTGCCCGGAGCCTGCCGCCGAGTACATGTGACCATCGCGCGCGGAACGCCGGTGCAGCGCGATTGTAGACGCGATGCGGCGTGGTCGCGCGTGCGGTGGCAAGTCGGTCGATCCCGTAGCCATGAGCGTGACCACCGGCACGCTTGTGCGACTTCTCGCGTCGCGCCTGCAATGAGAGCGGCAGGCATTGCGGCACGATCGGGCGCGTCGACTTGCGAAACAGCGTAGGCAGGGACGTGGCTGGATGCAGCGCTGCCGGCAACACATAAGGAGCTGCAGGGTGTGAAGACTGCGGACGGGAACAGGAAAGACTCGCTGCCGAAGCTTCCTGGCAGCGTTCGCACCCGCTTGGTGACGCGGTATCGCGCTGCGGTTGGCCGCGCTTACCAGCCGAACGGCGGCGGGCCGTAGGCGCCGGGGTAGTATCCGCGTCCGAATACCGGGCCATCGCCGCGGCCGACGCTGATGCTGATGCCCATCTGCCGCGGCTTGCCGTCGTCGGTATAGGAGGTCTTGCACAGGTTCAGATTGGCGGCCTGGTAGTTGCTGTTGCCGCCATGCGTGGAATAACCGATGCCGGTGGCGACGCTGCCGTGCACGTCGCCGTTGCAGCGGTCGGCCTGCGCCTGCAGGGCCTGGGCGCGCGCCTGCGCTGCCGCGGCCTTCTGTGCCGAGGCCGAGGTGCCGCTGGTATCGCCGTAGTAGGCGCCCGGCGGATCGGCCTTGGTGCCGGGATCGGCATAGGTGATCGGCTGCTGCGGCACGCTGAGGTCGAGCTTGCGCTTGGCCGCCTCGCTGTCGCTGGTGGCATCGGCGGTCTGGGCCAGGGCCGGGCCGGCAAGCAGGGTGCAGGCGAGGAGAAGGAGGCTGCGGTTCATCGGGCATCTGCCAGAAGAGAGGGGCCGGGCGGGGCCGGTTGCACGCTCCGCCATGACGCTGACGCTATCAATACCACGTTGAACCCGGCCTGTCGGCGCCGCGGGCGCTCTGCGCAGGGTCGACGGCCGGCGATGCAGGCGCCGGTGCCGCGCCTCAGCCCTGCGCGTGCACCACGTCGAGCAACTGCTGGCCATAGCGGGCCAGCTTGCTGCCGCCGATGCCGCCGACCCGCGCCAGTTCGTCCAGGCTGGTCGGGCGCTGCTCGGCGATGTTGCGCAGGGTGCTGTCGTGGAAGATCACGAAGGCCGGCACGTTCTGCTCCTTGGCCAGGCCGGCGCGCAGGTCGCGCAAGGCGTTGAACAGCGGCAGGTCCTGCGCCTGCACCGGCACGCCGGTACGTGGACTGCCGCTGCGGTCGCCGCGCTCGCGGCCGCGGCTGGGCAGTTCGCGGCGCATCATGATCTTGCGTTCGCCCTTGAGCACCTGGCGGCTGGCGTCGGTGAGGCGCAGGCCGCCGTAGGCGTCGCTGTCCACTTCCAGCAGGCCGGTGGCGACCAGTTGCCGGAACACGCCGCGCCAGGCGCGCGCGTCCAGGTCCTTGCCGATGCCATAGGTGCTGAGCTGGTCGTGGCCGAACTGCTTGATCTTCTCGCCCTCGTTGCCGCGCAGGATGTCGATCAGGTGGCCGACGCCGAACCGCTGGCCACTGCGGTAGACGCAACTCAGCGCCTTCTGCACCGCCACGGTGGCGTCCCAGGCATCGGCCGGCTGCAGGCAGTTGTCGCAGTTGCCGCAGGGCTGCGGATAGGTCTCGCCGAAGCTGGCCAACAGCACCTGGCGGCGGCACTGCATCGATTCGCAATAGCCCAGCAACTGGTCGAGCTTGCGTCGTTCCACGCGCTTGCGCTCTTCGCCGGCCTCGCCCTGCTCGATCATCTGCTTGAGCAGCACCACGTCGCCCAGCCCGTAGCACAGCCAGGCTTCGGCGGCCTCGCCGTCGCGGCCGGCGCGGCCGGTCTCTTGGTAGTAACCCTCCAGCGACTTGGGCAGGTCGGTGTGGGCGACAAAACGCACGTCGGGCTTGTCGATGCCCATGCCGAAGGCGATGGTGGCGCACATCACGATGCCGTCCTCGCGCAGGAAGCGGCGCTGGTTGTCGGCGCGCACCTCGGCCGGCAGGCCGGCGTGGTAGGGCAGGGCGTTCAGGCCTTCGCGGGCCAGGAATTCGGCGGTCTCCTCGACCTTGCGCCGCGACATGCAATAGACGATGCCGGCGCTGCCGCGGTGCGCGCGCAGGAAGTCCAGCAGCTGGCGCCGCGCATTGTCCTTCTGCACCACGGTGTAGCGGATGTTGGGGCGGTCGAAGGAGCTGACGAAGTGGCGGGCCTGCGCCAGGTCCAGGCGCTCGGCGATCTCGCGCTGGGTCGGCGGGTCGGCGGTGGCGGTGAGGGCGATGCGCGGGGTCTGCGGCCAGCGCTCGTGAAGCACGGTGAGCTGCCGGTACTCGGGCCGGAAGTCGTGGCCCCATTGCGATACGCAGTGCGCCTCGTCGATCGCGAACAGGGCGATGCGGCTGCGCTCGATCAGCGACAGGAAGCGCGGGGTCAGCAGCCGTTCCGGGGCGACGTACAGCAGGTCCAGCTCGCCGGCCAGCAGGGCACGCTCGACCCGCTGCGCGGTCTCGCCGTCCAGGGTGGAGTTGAGGTACTCGGCGCGCACGCCGAGCTGGCGCAGCGCCTCGACCTGGTCCTGCATCAGCGCGATCAGCGGCGAGATGACGATACCGGTGCCGTCGCGCAGCAGCGACGGGATCTGGTAGCACAGCGACTTGCCGCCGCCGGTGGGCATCAGCACCAGCGCGTCGTGGCCGGCAGCGACGTGTTCGACGATGTCCTGTTGCGGGCCGCGGAACTGGTCGTAGCCGAAGACGCGGCTGAGCAAGGCATGGGCGGGGGAAGACATCCGTCTAGGATACCTTGCCGCGCAAGGGCGGTTGGCTTCCGGATTTGCGCAAGCGGGTATCAGGCGAAGGTGCGGCTTTTTGTAGGATTCAACTGCCCTGCGGCCGTGACGAACCAAGTCTGCCTGGCCCGACCTTGCAAGGCGTCGGGACTGAAGTCCCTCCCACAGTGCACCCAGCTAGCGCCCTGCAGGTTCCGGTTGGAGCGGCGCTTGGCTCCTTTGAGGATCGGCCGCGACGGGGCCTGGTCACGCGCGCCGGTCGCGGCTGAAGCCGCTCCTACAAGGGAGCCAGGTGTGACGAGGCAGCGATCGGCATGCATTGCCGCCCAATCCGGGCGACGGAGCGAGCGCAGCGTCGCCTGGGCCCAGCTCGGCGTGCCCTGCCTGCCGAGCAGGCAGGGCGATACCCCTTACTGCAGCAGCGAGCGCAGCATCCAGGCGTACTTCTCGTGGGTCTGCAGGCGCTGGGTCAGCATGTCCACCGACGGGTCGTCGCCGGCGTCGTCGGCGGTCTTGAGCACCTTGCGCGCGGTGCGGCACACCGCCTCGTTGCCGACCACCAGCTGGCGCACCATCTCGCGCCAGTCGGCGCTGTCGCTGAGGCCTTCCTCTTCCGGGATCGAGGTCAGCGCGGCGTACTCCTTGTACGACCCCGGGGCGTTGAAGCCCAGGGCGCGGATGCGCTCGGCGACGTCGTCCAGCGCCGCCCACTGTTCGGTGTACTGGGTCTCGAACATCAGGTGCAGCGAGTTGAACATCGACCCGGTCACGTTCCAGTGGAAGTTGTGGGTCTTCAGGTACAGGGTGAAGGCGTCGGCCATGTAGTGCGACAGGCCGTCGGCGATCTTCTTGCGATCGCCGCCGCCGATCCCGATATCGATATTGGGCGCGGACGGCGCCAGCCCGGCCAGCGGCTGGCCGGCGAGGGCCTTGCTGGCGGAGTTCTTGGTCTTGCCGGGGGTCTTGCTCTTGGCCATTGGAGTTCCTCCTGGGGGTTACGGACGAGATGGCGTCACAATAGACAGACTAAAGCATGTGCTGTGATTCAACGTTCAATGGCATCCGATTGATGAACGCTATCGAAAAACCTTCCGTGCCGGCACGCCTGCGCGAACGCCGCGCCGCGATCGACGGCGCGCTGACCCGCGACCGCGGCCGCTTGCTGGGCCTATGGTCGCGCTGGCAGGCCGCGCCCGGCAATGCCGCGCTGGAGACGGCGTTCGAGCAGGCGCTGCAGACGTCGCAGGCGCGCTGTGCCGCGCGCGCGGCGCAACATCCGGCGATCACCCTCGACCCGCAGTTGCCGATCGCGCGCGAGGCCGAGCGCATCGTCGCGCTGATCCGCGAGCACCAGGTGGTGGTGATCGCCGGCGAGACCGGCTCGGGCAAGACCACGCAGTTGCCGAAGCTGTGCCTGGCCGCCGGTCGCGGCGCCGCCGGCATGATCGGCTGCACCCAGCCGCGGCGCATCGCCGCGCGTGCGGTGGCCAGCCGCGTGGCCGAGGAGCTGCGCACGCCGGTGGGCGAGACGGTGGGCTTCCAGGTGCGCTTCAACGACCGGGTTGGCGAGCAGACCCGGATCAAGTTCATGACCGACGGCATCCTGCTGGCCGAGATCGCCAGCGACCGCTGGCTGTCCAGCTACGACACGATCATCGTCGACGAGGCGCACGAGCGCAGCCTCAACATCGATTTCCTGCTCGGCTATCTGAAGCAGTTGCTGCACAAACGCCCGGACCTGAAGGTCATCGTGACCTCGGCGACGATCGACACTGCACGCTTCGCCGCGCATTTCGACGATGCGCCGGTGATCAGCGTGGAAGGCCGCACCTATCCGGTGGAGGTGCGTTACCGGCCGCTTGAGGAGCCGGGATTGGGGAGTGGGGATTTGGGATTGGAAGAAGCGCGCGAGCCCCAACGTTCGCCGCGAACCGCCTCAGCGAATCCCGAATCCCGAATCCCCACTCCCGGCCTCTCAGTCAACGACGCGATCGTGGCGGCGGTGGACGAGATCACCCGGCTGGATCCGCGCGGCGACGTGCTGGTGTTCCTGCCCGGCGAGCGCGAGATCCGCGATGCGCACCATGCGCTGGAACGGCGCAAGTACCGCGAGACCGAGGTACTGCCGCTGTACGCGCGTCTCTCCAACGCCGACCAGGACCGGGTGTTCAACCCCGGCCCGCGGCGGCGCCTGGTGCTGGCCACCAACGTTGCCGAAACCTCGCTGACGGTGCCGCGAATCCGCTACGTGATCGACCCAGGCTATGCGCGGGTCAAGCGCTACAGCCCGCGGCAGAAGCTCGACCGGCTGCACATCGAACCGATCTCGCAGGCCAGCGCCAACCAGCGCAAGGGCCGCTGCGGCCGCATCGCCGAGGGCATCTGCTACCGGTTGTATGCCGAGGCGGATTTCCAGGCGCGGCCGGCGTTCACCGATCCGGAAATCCGCCGCTCCAGCCTGGCCGGGGTGATCCTGCGCATGCTGCAGCTGGGGCTGGGCCGGATCGAGGATTTCCCGTTCCTGGAGCCGCCGGACGAGCGCGCGGTGGCCGATGGCTGGCAGCAGCTGGTGGAACTGGGTGCGGTCGGCGAGCCGGACCGGCATGGCCTGCGCAAGCTCACCGAGATCGGCCGCAAGATGGCGCGGCTGCCGGTGGACGTGAAGCTGGCGCGGATGCTGGTGGCGGCGCAGCAGCACGGCTGCCTGCGGCCGATGCTGGTGATCGCCGCGTTCCTGGGCATCCAGGACCCGCGCGAGCGCCCGCCCGAGGCGCGCGAGGCCGCCGACAACGCGCACGCCAAGTTCGCCGATGCGCGCTCGGAATTCGTCGGCATCCTGCGCCTGTGGGACGGCTACCGGCAGGCGCACGAGGACCTGACCCAATCCAAGCTGCGCGACTGGTGCGGGCGGCATTTCCTCGGCTTCCTGCGCATGCGCGAGTGGCGCGAACTGCACCGCCAGTTGCATCTGTTGTGCGCGGAGCTGGGCTGGGCCGAGGAACCGGCGGCGGCCTCGCTGCAACCGTTGCTGGCCGGCGCCGCCGCGCCGGCGCCGGCGCGCGATGCCGAGACCGCGGCGCGCGCCACCCGCGGGCAACTGCACCGTGCCGCGCGTCTGGCCCGCGAAGGGCGCAGCGCGCCCAACACGCCCGTGTCGGCGGCGGCCCCGACCCCAGCGCCGGCGCCCGCCGATGCGGGCGAGGCGCCGCGTGCCAGCGAACGCGAGCGCGCCGCGGCCTACCAGGCGTTGCACCGCGCCTTGCTGGCCGGCCTGCCGACCCAGGTCGGCCACCGCACCGAAAAGGGCGATTTCCTGGCGCCGCGGCAGCGTCGCTTCCTGCTGTTCCCCGGTTCGGCGCTTGCCCGCAAGCCGCCGCCGTGGGTGCTGCCGGCGACATTGCTGGATACGCAGAAGGTGTGGGGCCTGACCAACGCCGCGATCGAGCCGGATTGGGTGATCGCCGAGCTGCCGCACCTGCTGGCGCGCAAGCATTTCGATCCGCACTGGTCGCGCGCGCAGGGGCAGGTGCTGGCCTCCGAGCAGATCAGCCTGTTCGGGCTGGTGCTGGCGCCGAAGAAGCCGGTGCATTACGGCCGCATCGATCCGCCCGGTGCGCACGAGCTGTTCGTGCGGCAGGGCCTGGTGCCGGGCGAGATCAACACCCGCGCCAGCTTCGTCGCCGACAACCAGAAGGTGCTGGCGCAGGCGCACGAGGAAGAAGCCAAGCTGCGCCGTGCCGGCATCGTCGCCGACGAGGACTGGCAGGCGCGCTGGTACCTGGACCGGATTCCCGGCGAGATCCACTCCGCCTCCGGCCTGGACGCCTGGTGGAAGGCGCTGGCGCCGGAGCAGCGGCGCACGCTGCACTGGTCGCTGGCCGACCTGCTGCCGGGCGAGGGCAGCGAGGCCGAGCGTTATCCCAAGTACTTCCCACTGGGCGATGCGCGGCTGCCGCTGCGCTACCGGTTTGAACCGGGCGCGGCCGACGACGGCGTGACCCTGGAGGTGCCGGTGCATCTGCTCAACGCGCTGGACCCGACGCGGCTGTCGTGGTTGGCGCCGGGCTTCGTCACCGACAAGGCGGCGGCGCTGATCCGCAGCCTGACCAAGGCGCTGCGGCGCAACTACGTGCCGGCGCCGGACTTCGCCCGTGCGTTCTCCGAGGCGTTCCCGCAGCCCAGCGCCGACGATCTCCGCGGCGAGCTGGCGCGTTTCCTGCAGCGTGCCACCGGCGCGCCGCTGAGCGCGCTGGAGTTCGACGAGAGCACGCTGGAGCCGCATCTGCGCATGAACCTGCGCCTGCGCGACGATGCCGGCAAGGTGCTGGCCGAATCGCGCGACCTGGACGCGCTGCGTGCGCGCTTCGGCGAACGCGCCGGACAAGCCTTCGCCGCGCGGGCCGGCCGCGCCATGGCCGCGACCGGGCTGCGCGAGTTCCCGGCGACGCCGATCCCGCTGCAGGTCCCCGGCGAAGCCGGGGTGCCGGCCTATCCGGCCCTGGTGGACGAGGGCGACAGCGCCGCGCTACGCATCTTCGCCGATCGCGCGCAAGCCGAGGCCGCGCATCCGCGTGGCGTCCGCCGGCTGCTGGAGATCGCCCTGGCTGACAAGGTCAAGCAGGCGCGCAAGCAGTTGCCGGTGTCGCCCAAGACCGGGCTGCTGTATGCGGCGATCGAGTCGCAGGAACGCCTGCGCGGGGATCTGGTGGAGGCGGCATTGAACGCACTGCTGGAGCAGGGGCTGGAAGCGATCCGCGACGCGGACAGTTTCGCCCAGCGTCGCGACGCCGCCGCCAAGCAGCTGTTCGGCGAGGCGATGGAGCGGCTGAAGCTGGCCGAGGCGATCATGGGCGCGGCTGCGGAACTGAAACCGCAGCTGGAATCGCCGCTGATGGGCTGGGCCAGCGGCAACCTCGACGATCTGCGCGCGCAACTGGCGGCGCTGCTGCATGCGGGCTTCCTGCGCGAGACCCCGGCCACCGCGCTGGCGCAGTTCCCGCGCTATCTGCGGGCAATGATCCTGCGCGCCGAACGCGCCAAGCGCGATCCGGCTCGCGACCAGGCGCGCATGCTGGAGCTGAAGCCCTTCGTCGACGCACTGGCCGACGCGGCCGCGGCCGGCCGCAGCGGCGATCCACAGTGGCAGGCGCTGCGTTGGGACCTGGAAGAACTGCGCGTGTCGCTGTTCGCGCAGGAGCTGGGTGCCCGCGCGGGCATTTCGGCCAAGAAGCTGGCGCAGCGGGTGGCTGGACTGCGATGATGACCAGCCGTTCGGCTGTGGAAAGCCGGGAGTGGGGATTGGGGATTGGTGGCGGGGTTTCCGCGCTGTTTTCGGGCTGTCCGTGATGACCGCGCTGCCGGCGTTGGCAGCTTTCTTGTGGGAAGGACCGCAGCCCCGACGCTAAGGCGGTAATGCGTCGGGACTGAAGTCCCTCCCACAAAGAATATAGGCCGCATGGTTGTGGTGAAGGCCAACTGCCCTGCAACGATTCGTCGTTCTCGCTTCTGCGAATGCAGCAGATCGCCGTGGAGTCGTGCCGATACCGTCGTAGGAGCGGCTTCAGCCGCGACGCATGGCACCAACATGGTCGCGGCTGAAGCCGCTCTTACGGGATGCGGTGGCTGCGCTTCGACACTGCAGCTTGCAGGAATGCTGCGAATCCCCACTCCCGCATCCCCAATCCCCGCCCCTCAGTCATCCACCCGCTCGCCCATCAGCTCGCGCTGGCGCTTGTCCAGTTCCTCGGCGTAGCGCTTGCGCACGAAGCTTTCGCTGAGCACGCCCAGGACCTTGCCCTGGTCGTCGACCACAGCCAGTTCGTCGCTCTGGGTCAGGTCGAACTGGCGCATGGCGGTGACCACGTCGGTGTCGGCGGGCAGGGCCACGTCGCGGTTGCCGGCGTAGTCGACGATGGCTGCGTCGGCGTTGACGCCGTCGGCATAGGCGGCAGCCAGGGTGACCAGGCCGGCGTAGTGGCCGCTCTCGTCCTCCAGCACCACGCGGGTGCCCGAGCCGAGCGGGAAGCGGCGGCGGAACTCGGCCACGCTGGTGGTGGCGGCCAGCGGATGCACGTCCTTCTGCATCATCCGCCCGGCACTGAGGTGCTTGACCCAGCCCACGTCGCGCGCGCTCCTGATGGTCTCGCCGCGCAGGTGCAGGCGCCAGGTGGAGAACGAGTAGCCGAAGATCTGGCGGACGATGGTGTTGGCCACCAGCACCGCCACCATCACCGCGCTGGCCAGCACGAAATCGTGGGTGCCCTCCAGCACCAGCATCGCCATCGTCATCGGCGCGCCGATCACCGCGGCGGCCATCGCCGCCATGCCGGCCAGCGAAGCGGCAGTGCCGTCGACCAGGGCCATGCCGCTGCCGAGATTCAGCACGCCGGCGAACAGCCCGCCGACCAGCGAACCCATAAACAGCGAGGCGAAGAACAGGCCGCCGCGGAAGCCGAAGCCCAGCGAGATGGCCGAGCCCAGGCACTTGAGCAGCAACAGGATGCCCAGCCAGCGCAATGAGGTCGGGCTGGTCAGGTCCAGGTGCAGTGCGCCGTGGCCGGAGGACAGCACCTGCGGGGTGATCAGCGCCAGCGGGATCAGCAGCAGGCCGCCGGCGACCGGGCGCGCCCAGCGCGGCAGCGGGCTGCGGTTGATGGCCTGTTCGATCGCGCCGATCAGGCGCATCACCGCGACCGCCAGCAGGGCGCAGAGCACGCCCAGCAGCGCGTACAGCACGTAGTCGCGCGCCTCCAGCGCCGAGGCCGCCGAGGCCGGCAGCAGGTACGGCTGCACCCCGGCCAGTTGCGACACGAACACCGCGCCCAGCGAGGCCACCGCCACCGGCGCCAGTGCCGACGGCGAGTACGCGCCGATCACGATCTCGAAGGCATAGAACGCCCCGGCCAGCGGCGCACCGAAGGCGGCGGCAATGGCCGCGCCGGCACCGGCGCCGACCAGGGTGCGGATGTCGGCACGGCGCAGTCGCAGTACCCGGCCCAGATGCGAGCCGCTGCCGGCGCCCATCTGCGTATACGCCGCTTCCAGGCCGACCGAGGCGCCGACGCCGTTGGAGAACAGGGTCTGCACGGAGACGATCAGATTGTCGCGCATCGACATGCGTCCGCCGTACAGCGCGTTGGCTTCGACGGCGTCGACCAGTTGGCGCTTGCGCGCGCGCGCGGCCATGCCGAGCAGGCCCACCAGCAGCCCGCCCAGCGGCAGCACCAGCAACTGCTGCACGCTCAGGTCCGACATGGCGCTGAGCCGCTCGTCGGCCTCCAGGCCATACAGCCAGGCCTGCGCACCATGCGCCAGGCTGCTCTGCAGCAGGGTCAGCAGGCCGGCGATCACCCCGACCAGCAGGGCCAGGGCGATGAACCACACATCGCTGGCGCGCAGGCGCCGGCGCAGCGCATCGGCGAGGCTGTGCGAGGCGTCGGCCAGGCCCGGCCGCGGACGCAGGTTCACGACACGCGTTCCTATTTGACGCGACGAACTTTGGCGCGGGTGTTGTAGTTGTCGATCTGCATGTACCACACGCCCATGATCCCGGGGGTGATCTTCACCTTGGGCGCGCTGCGGTGCACGCCGGGCAGGCTCGCCGCTTCGGTCTGCTCCCACTCCTGGCCATTGGCCAGTACGTACTTGCGGCCCTTGGCGAAGCCGGAGAACTCGCCAACCAGGGTGCTCTCGATCGGCTCGGCGCTGCCGAAGTCGAAGAAGCCGCGGTTCTTGGTGATCACCTCGCGGCGGCCTTCCTCCTTGGCCTTTTCCAGCGCCACCGCGGTTTCCTTGGCGACCTTGCCCTGCAGCCAGTCGTTCAGCGCGGCCAGTTCCTGCGGGGAAAGCTTGTCCAGCCCGGCAGCCTTGAATTCCTGCGGCGACATCTGCGTCTGCAGATCGCCGGAGACGGTGCGCTGGGCGAGTGCCGGGGTTGCGGACACGGCGAGCGCCGCGCACAGGGCCAGGGGGGCGAGACGCGCAAGGGACATGGCGGGGATCCGGGCAGTGGGATGCGCCGTAGTGTAGTCGCAAGCGCGCGGTGTCTGACGCCCGCGGCGGCCAATCGGCCCAGCCCCGGGTCCGTTCGCGTCGCCAGCTGCCGGTCGATGGGTGCCACGGCGCTTGTCCACGCAATCGGCCCTTTCGCCCCGCATATGTCCCGCTCGCCCCACAGGGCACGCCCGCCTGGAACGCCGTGGGTACACTTGCCGATCATGAACCCGCCCTCTTGTCCGCCACGGGCAGGCGCCCTCGCTGCCGGCGGTGCGATGTCCACTCCGAAAGCGCTGACCGGGTTGTGGGTGGCGTTCTGGCTGCTCATGATCGGCGTGTCCGTGCAGGAGCGCCTGAGCAACCCGCAGACCCACTGGTGGGAAGGGGTGCTGTCGGAGGGAAGTTCCGCGGTGGTCGCGACCGGCTGGATCTGGCTCGCCGTGCGCGTGCGCGGACGTTATGCGGCCTATCTGGACCGGCCGCTGATCTGGTTCGGCAGCTACCTGCGCTGGTTGCCGGTGATCGCCGTCACCTTCATCGTGGCGGTGTATGCGCTGCGGCACGGGATCTATGCCGCAATGGGCTTCACCTACGAGCATCCGGGCTGGCGCTCCCTGTTCGTGTACGAGACCACCAAGCTGAGCGTCTTTGTCGGCCTGTGGCTGGGGATTCTGTTCGGGCTCGAGTCCCATGACCAGTGGCAACTGCAGCGGAACCGTCTGCTGCAGACGCAGAAGGCGCTGGCCGAGGCACAGCTGGCGCAGCTTCAGGGGCAGCTGCGGCCGCATTTCCTGTTCAACGCGCTCAACACGGTCTCCTCCGTGATGCACAGCGACGTGGAACGCGCCGACCGCCTGTTGGCCGCACTCGGCGACCTGCTGCGCACCAGCCTTGGCACCATCGAGAACGAGATGACGCCGCTGTCCGCGGAACTGCGCACACTCGAGCGCTATGCGGACATCATGCGAGAGAGGTTCCGCGATCGGGTGACGCTGACATGGCAGGTGGACCCCACACTGCTCGATGCCAGTGTCCCTGCGCTCCTGCTGCAGCCCTTACTGGAGAACGCGTTCAAACATGCCGTCGAGCCCACGTTGGTGCCCGTCGCCATTGCGGTCAGTGCGCGACACGCAGGCGGCTCGCTGGAGATCGTGGTCCACAATTCCTGCTCCGCCCTGCCGGCGCCGGGGACGCAGGACGGGGTGGGGTTGCGCACCTGCCGGGCGCGCCTGGGCATCCTCTACGGCGCTGCCGCCTCCTTGATTGTGCGTAACGAAGGCGACGGCGTTGCCGCGCGCGTCTCGATCCCGCTGGCGGAGCCCAGGCGATGATCCGCGCCGTGATCGCCGACGACGAAGCGCCCGCGCGCGAAAAGCTCGAGCGCTGGTTGGCGGAGCAGCCCGGCATCGCGGTGGTCGGATCGGCCGAGGACGGATTGTCCGCGGCCCTGTGCATCAAGCAGCAGCGCCCGCACGTGGCCTTTCTCGACATCCAGATGCCCACGCTGTCTGGGCTGCAGGTCGCGGCGCAGCTCGAGCCGTCGAGCGCGCCGCTGATCGTGTTCGTGACCGCCTTCGATGCGCATGCCGTGAAGGCGTTCGACCTCAATGCGATCGACTACCTGCTCAAGCCTTACGACCGCGACCGGCTCGCGCTGACCGTGCAGCGTGTGCGCGAGCGGCTCAGCGCGCACGAGTCCGGGGCCGCGGCGGTGGCGATGGGACGCGCGCGCACCCCTGCATGCGAGCGCCTGCTGGTGCCCGATGGCGAGCGGCTACAGTTGATCGATGCGACCTCGATCGAATGGCTGGAGGCAGACGGCAACTACGTGCATGTGCATACCGCCGCGCGCACCTATCTGATGCGCAGGACGCTGCAGGACCTACTGGCGCAGCTGGGCGAACAGCGCTTCGTCCGCATCCACCGGTCGGCCGCGGCGAACCTCGCCTGCATTGGATCGCTGACGCCGCTGTTCAAGGGCGACTACGACCTCCATCTCCGCAACGGCCGCACCCTGCGGCTCAGCCGGCGCTATCGCGACGCCTTGTTCGCGCGCATGGGCGGGTAGCGTCCGCCTCGCCCCGGCGGGCCTCCTTTCACCCCAAATCCGCTGCTGGCCGGCTGCCGTTCGCTCAGGCTCCCCGGTATCGCGGAGAACAGGGGCCCAATCGATGCTTGCCACCACACGCCCGCAGGAGCGTTACGATTTCCTGGACTGGTTGCGCGTCATCGCCATTTTCGTCCTGTTCTTCTTCCATACCGGGATGATCTTCGTCGGCTGGGGCTGGCATATCGTCAACAGCCAGACCATTCCGTCGCTGCAATGGCCGATGGATATCGCCCACCGCTTGCGCATGCCGTTGCTGTTCGTCGTCGCAGGGGCCGGCATGTGGTTCGCGCTGCAGCGGCGCAGTACCGGGCAGTTCCTGCAGGAACGGACGAAGAAGCTGCTTTTGCCACTGATCGTCGGCATGTTCCTGGTCGTGCCGCCGCAGATCTACTACGAGCGGCTGCTGCATGGACAATGGAGCGGACGCTATCTGGATTTCTACCTGACACGCGTTCTGCAATTGAAGTTCTACCCGGCCGGGGATTTCGGCTGGCACCACCTGTGGTTCATCCTGTACCTCTACGCGTACGTCCTGTTGCTGCTTCCCGGGATGCTGTGGTGGAGGCGAGCCGCAAGGCGGATCGCGCCAGGAACGTGGCTGTTCCTGCTGGGAATTCCGCTCGGCATCAACGAAGCCCTGCTGAAGCCGCGGTTCCCGGAGACGCACAATTTCGTCAGCGATTGGTACATCTTCGGCCAATACCTGCTGCTGACGGCATATGGATACTTCATGGCATCCATGCCCGGTGTCTGGAAGTGGCTCTCCGATATGCGCAGGTGGTCGCTGGTCCTGGGGCTGGCGGCGTTCTTCTTGTTGATCTCGCTGTTCAGTCTGGGGGTCATCGAGCACGACTCCCTGATCGATCAGGTGGGCGCCAATGTCTTCACCTGGCTGTGGATGATGGTGTTTCTCGGTTACGGCTACCGCTATCTCTCGCGGACGAACCGGGTGCTTGCCTGGGCGAAAGACGCAAGCTATCCCGTTTACATCCTGCACCAGACGATCATTGTCATCCTCGGCTACTACGTCATCCAGTGTTCGTGGGGGCCCTGGATCAAATACGTCGTCATCCTGCTCCTCAGCATGGCCGCGTGCCTTGTGCTCTACGAGGGAGGCCTGCGCAGGTTTGCATGGCTGCGCCTTGTTTTCGGGATGAGGGAAAAGCTTCCGCGCCCCGGTCGTCTTTCGAAATGACGGTTGCTTTTGGCCGCCTGTACTTTCCATCGTGGGTGCCGGCGCCGAAGAAGCCGTGGTTCTTCAACTTGGAAGCCAGGCGCGCAATGGCCGTGACGGCAATCCGGGCAGCGGAATGCGCTGCAATGTAGCCGCACGTCGTGACGGCGCGTGGCCGGCAAGATTGCCGCCGGCCACGCCGGCTCGACAGCTCAGTCGTCGGCGGCCGCGGCTGTGGCCGGCGCGCGCGGCGGCCGCCGGTATACGAAGGCCGGCGCCGGCGCGGCGGCCTCGCGCTGCGCCAGCGCCTGCAGCGCGGCGTGCGCCGGGGCGCGTTCGCAGACCGGGTCCAGCGTGGCGGCGTCGCCGCTCAGCGCCAGCGCCTGGCAGCGGCAGCCGCCCCAGTCGACCTCGCGCTTCGGGCAGCCCTGGCACACCTCCGGCATCCACGCGCTGCCGCGGAAGCGCACGAAGGCCTCGCCGTCTTCCCAGATCGCCGCCAGCGGCCGTGTGCGCAGGTTCTCGAACACCATGTCCGGCATGGTCTCGGCGGCATGGCAGGGCAGCACGTCGCCGCGCGGGGAGATGTTGACGAAGCGCTGGCCCCAGCCGCCCATGCAGGCCTTGGGCCGGTGCGCGTAGTAGTCGGGGGTGACGAAATCGATGTGCAGGCGGTCCTGCAGCCGCAGGCGGGCGGCGTCCACCGCGGCCACGGTGGCGTCGATCTGCGCGCGGCTGGGCATCAGCGCGGCGCGATTGCGCAGGCCCCAGCCGTAGTATTGGGTATGGGCCACTTCCAGGCGTTCGGCGCCGAGGTCCAGCGCCAGCTCGATCATCGCCGGCACGCGTTCGGCGTTGTGGCGGTGGATCACCGCATTGATCGTCAGCGGCAGGTCGAGGGCGCGCACTGCCTTGGCGAACGCGCGCTTCTTCGCCAGGCTGTCGCGGTAGCCGGCGATGCGGTCGGCACCGGCGGCGTCGGCGTCCTGGATGCTCAGCTGCACGTGTTCCAGCCCGGCCGCGGCCAGGGCGGCCAGCATCGGCGCGCCGCCGGCCACGCCGGAGGTGATCAGGTTGCTGTACAGGCCCAGCGCGCGCGCATGCGCGACCAGCGCGGGCAGATCCTTGCGCAGCATCGGTTCGCCGCCGGAGAAATGCGCCTGCAGCACGCCCATCGCCGCGGCCTGGTCCAGCGCCGAGCGCCAGCCGGCGGTGTCCAGTTCCTCGCGCAGGCCGGCCAGTTCGATGGGGTTGGAGCAGTACGGGCAGGCCAGCGGGCAGCGGTGGGTCAGCTCCAGCAGGATCGACAGCGGCGGCGGCACCGGCGCGCTCATGCGCGCAGCAACCGCTTGGCGTGCAACTGCTGCGCCAGCTCGCACACGTCGCGTGCGACCTCGTCCGGCTCGGCCTCGAATTCGGCGGCCAGTTCCGCGGCGATCGTCGCCAGGCTGCGATTGCCATCGCAGCGCGAGACGATGGCGTGGGCGATCTCGTCCAGTTCGATCACCCGCTCCGGCGCCAGCAGCACCCATTGCGCGCGGGCGCGGTCGTGCTGCAGGCGCACGCCGGCGGCGAGCCGTGGCTGGCTGCTGGCGTCCAGTACGCTCATGCCGGGGCCTGCGCCGGGTCCGGGGCGAACGCGTCCGGCCAGGCCACGCCCGGCTGCACGTAGGCGAAGTGCAGCGCGTCCAGTTGCGACCACAGCACGCCGCACTTGAAGCGCAACGCGTCCTGCACCAGTTGCTGCTTCTCCACGGTGTCGGCGTGGTGCTTGACGTAGTCGAGGGCGAAGTCCGAATCGCGCGGCGCCTCGTGCAGGCGATGCTCGAAATACGCCAGCGCCTCGCGCGAGACGAAATCGTAGTGCTGCAGCATGCCGGCGACGCGGTGGCTGATGATGCCCGGCGCGAACAGTTCGGTGAGCGACGACGCGATGGCCTCGAGCAGGCTCTTCTCGCGCACGAAGTGCAGGTAGCCCTGCACCGCGAAGCGGGTGCCGGGCAGCAGGCCGCGGCCGGACTGCACCAACTCGCGATCCAATCCCAGCGCGTCGGTCAGGTGCAGCCAGCGGGCGATGCCGCCTTCGCCGTCGGCGCTGCCGTCGTGGTCGACGATGCGCTGGCGCCAGATCCGGCGCAGCGCCGGGTCGTCCATGCGCGCCAGGATCGCCGCGTCCTTGAGCGGGATGCAGCGCTGGTACTCGTAGCGGTTCAGCGCCCAGGCCTGGACCTGGCCGCGGTTCAGGCGCCCGCTGTGCAGCAGGGCGTGGAAGGGATGCTGGTCGTGGTACAGCCGCGCGCCGATCGCGCGCAGCGCGGTTTCCAGCTGCTCGGGGCTGAGCAATGTGGTCACGGGCTCGGTCTCGCAGGGGCTGTGTGGTGCGGGATCACAGTGCGATCTCCATGCCGTCGTGGGCCACGTCCCAGCCGTGCGCGGCGACCGTGGCGCGCTCGGGGGAGGCGGCGTCGAGGATCGGGTTGGTGGTGTTGATGTGGATGAAGACCTTGCGTGCCACCTGCAGGTCGGCGAAGGCGCGCAGGGTGCCCGCCTCGCCATCGATGCTCATGTGGCCCATGCGCTGGCCGGTCTTGGCGCTGACGCCAAGCTGCACCAGTTCGTCGTCGCGCCACAGGGTGCCGTCGAAGAACACCAGCTCGGCGCCGCGCAGGCGCTCGCGCAGGGCATCGGTCAATACGGCGCAGCCGGGGATGTAGTGCACGCGGTGCCGGCCGTCGTCGATGGTCAGGCCCAGCGTCTCCTCGGCGGAGCCGGCCAGGTCGCCGCTGTGGCGGCTTTCCATGAACAGCGGCACCTTGCCCGGCACCGCGAACGGCGTGACCTGCAGCCCCAGCAGCGACAGCGGCGTGTCCAGGGAGAAGGGGTGGCGATGCACATAGGCAGGGTGCAGCGCGTCGAACACCGGGTTCTGCGCCAGCAGCTCGAGTACACGGCCACTGGCGTACAGGTCGAAGCGCTGGCTTTCGCGCATCGACAGCAGGCCGGCAATGTGGTCGATCTCGCCGCTGGTCAGCAGCACCGCCTCGATCGGCGAATGGCGCTGCTCGCGTTGCGGCCACAGCGCTGGGGTGGCCAGCACCTGCTGGCGGAAATCGGGCGAGGCGTTGATCAGCAGCCAGCGCTGGCGGTCGACGCTGACCGCGATGCTGGCCTGGGTACGGCGTTGGGCACCCGGATGTTGCTGCCACGCGCGTTGGCTCGCGGGCGTGTGGCAGTTCCACTGCGGGTGCCCTCCGCCTGCCGCCGATCCCAATACGATGAGGTGCATCCGGTCTCCGTCTTTAGCGCATGGCCGGTCGCGCGTCGGTCGCGGGAAGGGAGGAGCGCGCGGGTCAGAGCTCGCCGGAGGCGTAGCAGTTGATTTCCGCGCCGACGCAGATCTCGCGGATCACAGGCTTGTTCCACTTCTTCATGTGCGTTCCTCTTCGAGTCGGTCTAGGGGTCGACGGCCGCGGCGCATGCAGGACAGAAGCGGGTGGCCGTCGCGTTCGAGCATAGGCGCGGGGGTCGGGGCGGTTGTGAAATTCCGGTAAAAGCGCCGCAAGTCGCAACCGGGTCACAGTGAGCTGGCGGTGCGTATCTGCGCCGCACGCCGCGGGCGCGCCGTCGGCGCAATTGTGAGAACGCGCACAAGCGCGCTAGTGTAGGCGGCACCGTTTCGTCGACTGCGTCCGTCCTTGAACCACACCGCCCACTCCGGCCTGGAGGCGTTGCTGCAGCGCCCGGCGGCCGCGACCCTGGCGCCCGCCCTTCGCGCGGCGCTGTTGCAAGCCTGGCAGGACCAGCCCGAGCCACCGCGGCTGCCGTGGCCGGTGCTGGCCGATACCCTGGACGCGCTGGCGCTGCTGTCCGCCGACGAGGCCGCGCTGCTGGCCGCGCTGCTGTTCGACCTGCCGGGCCTGCGCGCACAGTTGCCGCAGCTGCCGGTGGAACCGCCGGCACGGGCGCAGGCGGTCACCGGGTTGCTGGACGCGCAGGACGCCGCCGACCAGGTGTGGGCGCTGCACGCCGGGCGCGAGGCCGGGCGCAACAGCGAGGGCCTGCGCCGGCTGCTGCTGTCGATCGTGCAGGACCTGCGGGTGGTGCCGATCCTGCTAGCGCGGCAATTGGCGCAGATGCGCGTGGCCGACAAGGCACCGGAGGCGCAGCGCCGCGCACTTGCCCAGCTGACCCGCGACATCCACGCGCCGCTGGCCAACCGCCTGGGTATCTGGCAGCTGAAATGGGAGCTGGAGGACCTGGCGTTCCGGCACCTGGAGCCGGACACCTACCGGCGCATCGCCCGCGAGGTCGACGAGAGCCGGGTGGCGCGCGAGCGCTACATCGAGGCGGTCAAGAAGATCCTGTCCAAGGCGCTGGCCGAGCAGGGCCTGCGCGCGGAGATCAGCGGGCGGCCCAAGCACATCTACAGCATCTGGCGGAAGATGCAGAAGAAGCGGCTGGCCTTCGACCAGCTCTACGACCTGCGCGCGGTGCGGGTGATGGTCGACGATGTCGCCGCCTGCTATGCGGCACTGGGCGTGGTGCACGCGCTGTGGGCGCCGGTGCCCAGCGAGTTCGACGACTATATCGCCCGGCCCAAGGCCAACGACTACCGCTCGCTGCACACCGCGGTGGTCGGCCCGGAAGGGCGCACGATCGAGGTGCAGATCCGCACCCACGACATGCACGCGCAGGCCGAGCTGGGCGTGGCCGCGCACTGGAAATACAAGGAAGGCGGCAAGGGCGCGGAGAAGGCCTTCGACCGCAAGATCACCTGGATGCGGCAGCTGCTGGAGCAGTCGCAGGACGGCGAGCAGGGTGGGCTGGCCGGCGCGCTGGACGCCGAACTGGTCGAGGACCGGGTCTATGCGTTGACCCCGATGGGCGAGGTGATCGACCTGCCGCAGGGCGCCACCCCGCTGGATTTCGCCTACCACGTGCACACCATGGTCGGGCACCGCTGCCGCGGCGCCAAGGTCAACAACCGCATCGTGCCGCTGACCCACAAGTTGCGCAGCGGCGACCGCGTGGAGATCCTCACCGGCAAGGAGGCCGAACCGCGCCGCGACTGGCTGCTGCCGGCCAACGGCTACCTGGCCAGCGGACGCTCGCGCGACAAGGTGCGCGCCTGGTTCCACAAGCTCGACCGCGCGCGCAACGTGCAGGCCGGCAAGGAACTGCTGGAACGCGAACTCAAGCGCCTGGGACTGCAGCAGGCCGACCTGCTGCCGGCGGCGAAGAAGTTCCATGCCGATGGCGTGGAGGAGCTGTACATCCAGGTCGCGCTGGGCGACGTCGGCCCCAGTCAGGTCGGGCGCGCCCTGCACGAGGCCGAGCGTGCCGCGGCGCAGCCGGCCGTGCCGGCCATGCCACGGCCGACCGCCCGCCGCACCGGGCTGGGCAAGTCCAAGTTCACCGTGCAGGGCGTGGGCAATCTGCTGGTGCAGCTGGCGCGCTGCTGCCAGCCGGTGGCCGGCGAGCCGATCGCCGGCTACCTGACCCGTACCCGCGGCGTCACCGTGCACCGCAGCGACTGTGCCGCATTCGCGCGGCTCGCCGCGGGCAACCCGCAGCGCGTGCTGCCGGTGGAGTGGGGCCAGGCCGGCGGCGGCTACGAGGTCGACGTGCTGGTGCGCGCGGTGGACCGGCGCTGGCTGCTGAAGGACATCACCAACCTGATCGCCCAGGAAGAGGCGCACGTGCTGGAGATCAACAGCGACAACGTGCGCGACAGCGGCCTGGCGCAACTGCGGTTGCGGCTGAAGGTCGGCGATTACGGGCAACTCTCCACCTTGCTCGGCAAGCTCGATGCGCTGCCGGGCGTGCACGAGGCGCGGCGGCTGGGCTGAGGCGGCTGCGGGGCGGCCTCAGGCGTGCCCGCGGCCGGTCCGCCACCCAGGCGGGTGGCTGGCGCCACGCACAGCTGTTCGTCATCGGCGCACCGCTAAGCTTGCGCGGTGAGCATGCCGCCAGATCAGGTCAGGGACGAACCCGAGCGCAGGCAGCGGCCAGTGCCGCCGTGGCGCGATCGGCGTGTCTGGCGCTGGGCGCTGGCGGTGCTGCTGGTGCTGGGCATGGCCGTGGTGGTGTTCCGCCGCCCGCTGGCCGACCTGATCTGGCCGGAGACGCGCATCCAGCAATTGCTCGACCAGGGCCACGCGGCACTGCGCGCGGGCCGGCTCAGCGCCGCCGACGGCAGCGGCGCGCGCGAGCGTTTCGAGGCCGCGCTGGCGCTGGACAGCGACCGCATGCAGGCGCGCGTCGGGCTGGCCGCGACCGGGCGCGCGGCGCTCGGGCAGGCGCGCGCGGCGCTGGCCGCCGGCCGCTACCCGCAGGCGCACGCGGCGCTGGCCCTGGCGCGCGCGCTGCAGGTGCCGCGCGCCGATGCCGATCGCATCGAGGCGGCGTTGCGCACGCGCGAGGCCGCGCACGCCGGCATCGATCAACTGCTGCAGCGGGCGGCGCAGGCGCGCCGCGACGGGCATCTGGACGATGGCCCGGACGCGGCGCTGCCGCTGTACCAGCGGGTGCTCGAGTTCGCCCCGGAGCGCACCGCGGCGCTGGAAGGCCGCGAGGATGCGCTGTCGGAACTGCTGCAGCACGCGCGTACTGCGCTGGTGCGCGGCGACCTGGCAGGCGCCGCGGCGCTGGTGGAGCGCGCGCGCGGCTACGACGCCGGCCATGTCGACCTGCCCGAGACCCAGGCGGAGCTGAATCGGGCGCTGGAGCGCCTGCAGCGCGAGGCCGAACAGGCCCTGCGCCGGCAGCGCCTGGACACGGCGGCGCGCGCCTTCGCGCAGTGGCGCGCGGCGGTGCCGGATGCGGCCGGCGCCAACGACGGCCTGGAGCGGGTGGCCGCGGCCTATGCCCTGCAGGCGAGCCGTGCCGCCGCCGATTTCCGTTTCGGCGAGGCCGAGCGCGCGCTGCGCAAGGGCCAGGCGCTGGCACCCGACAGTCGCGCTCTGGCCGATGCCAGGCAGGCGCTGCAGCGCGCCCGTCAGAGCCAGGCGACGCCGCAATCGCGGATATCGCCGGCCGAGCGCGAGCGGCGCCTGCAGCGCCTGCTGGCCGATCTGCAGGCCGCCGAGGCGCGAAGCGACTGGTTGACCCCGCCTGGCGCCAGCGCCTACGACAGCTTGCTGGCGGCGCAGATCCTGGCGCCGCGCGATGCGCGGGTGCGCGCGGCCGAGCAGCGCGTGCTGGCGGCGCTGCGGCGCTGTTTCGACGATGCCATGCGCGGCAACCGGGTGCTGGCGGCCAGCGCCTGCTACGACGCCTGGCGCGCATTGGCGCCGGGCGGCAACGGCCTGGCCAGCGCCCGCCGGCGCCTGGCGCAGCGCTGGCTGGCGGTCGGCGACGAGCGCCTGAGCGGCGGCGATGCCGCCTTCGCGCGGCAGGCGCTGCAGCGCGCCCGCGCGATCGATCCGGCCACCCCGGAACTCGCCGCGTTCGAGCGTCGCCTGCGCAGCCTCAGTCCGGGGCGCTAGCGTGTGCGATGCAGGTGAGGTCTTGCGTTGGCCGAGGCGGTGAGGCGTCGGGGCTGAAGCCCCTCCCGCAGGGAGCGCTCGGATGTTCCTGCGAGCGTCGCGTGTGTGGAGACGCCGCCTGCCTCGTTGCCTGTATCGTCGTTCGTATCGTCCGTAGGAGCGGCTTCAGCCGCGACGAAGCGTTACCGGAACACCTGTTCTGTGCGGCGCGCGCGTGCAGCTGCGCAGCACGGCCCGAGCAGCGGCGATGCGAGGGACTTCAGTCCCGACCCGATAGACCGCAACGCCCGTCGGGGCTCAGTCCAGGAACGCCTCGCGCACGGTGGCGCGGGCGGCGTCCAGCGAGAAGTGGGTCTCGATGTTGCGCAGGCCGTTGTCGGCCAGCCGCTGCCACAGCACCGGATCGGCGTAGAGCCGCGCGATGGCGTCCGCGAACGCCGCGGCGTCGTCGGCGATGAGCACGTCCTCACCGTCGCGCAGGTGCATGCCTTCCACCGCGCACGCGGTGGCCACCACCGGCTGGCCGTGGGCCATGCTCAGGTTGACCTTGCCCTTGACCCCCGCGCCGAAACGCAGCGGCGCCACGGCGATGCGCATGCCATCCATGTAGGCGGCGATGTCGGGCACGTGGCCGAGCAGTTCGACACCGGCGGTGGCCTCGCCGAGGCGGCGGATGTCCTCCGGCATGTCCGCGCCGATGCAGTGGAAGCGCACCTCCGGCAGGCGCATGCGCACCGCCGGGAACACCTCCTGCAGGAACCAGCGCACTGCGTCCACGTTGGGCGCATGGCGGAAGCCGCCGACGAACACCAGGTCGCGACGCTGCGCCCACGGCAGGCCGGGGCCGGCGACCTCGTGCAGGTTGGAGATCAGCGCCGTGCGCACCTGCGGCGCCTCGCGCTGCAGCTGTTCGCGTTCGACCGCGCTGACCAGCACGGTCACATCGACCTGCGCCATCACCTCCAGCTCGCGCATGCGGGTGCGCTCGGCCTCGCGCAACAGGCGCGCATCGCCGGCGAGTTCGGCGCCGCGGCGCTCGCGCAGGTAGTGCAGGTCCACGGTGTCGAACAGCCGCCGCGCCTGCGGGGCGAACCGGCGCAGCAGCGGCAGGCAGGCGTGGGCGACGTGGTGGCGCACCAGCAGCACGCTGTGGAACCGCGTGCCGTGCTGCTGCAGGAACCAGGTGAGGTTCTTCAAATAGGGCGCGTACCACACCTCCACGCCGAGCCGCTGCAGCGCCTCGCTGTGGCGGCTGGCATAGCTGCGCTCGCTGGGCACGAACACCACGTGCGCGCCTTCCTGCAGCAGCAGGCGGATCAGGTTGAGCTGGCGCAGCGAAGCGGAGTCGCGGTCCGGCTGCGGCAGCGCTTCGTCCAGGATCAGCACCTGGCGCTGCTGCCGGTGCAACAGGGCCGGCGTCGGCACCTCGCCGGGCGCGAGGTGTTGCGGCAGCACCTCGGCCCACTTGGCGGCGAAGATCGCGCGGTTGCGCACCTGGTAGGCCTTGACCCCGCTGCTGGTGTCGGTGCCGTTGCTGGTGCCTTCGTCGTGCACCACGCGGCTGGCCGGCTGCACCAGTGTGCGCAAGCCGGCGGCGCGCACCGCGAAGGCGAGGTCGGTGTCTTCGTAGTAGGCCGGCATGTAGCGGGTGTCGAAGCCGCCCAGTGCCAGGAAGCGCGCGCGTTCGATCGCCAGTGCCGCGCCGCTGCCGTAGTCGACGTCGCGCAGGTAGGCGTAGCGCGGATCGTCGGGCGATTCGAAGCGGCCGTAGCTCCACGCGCTGCCGTCGGCGAAGACCGTGCCGCCGGCGTCCTGCAGGCGGCCGTCGGGATACAGCAGTTGCGCGCTGACCAGGCCGGCCTCCGGCACCTGCGCGAAGGTGTCCAGCAGCGCGTCCAGCCAGCCCGGCTGCGGCACCGTGTCGTTGTTGAGGAACACCAGGTAGCGGCCCTGCGCGCGCGCGGCGCCGTCGTTGCAGGTGGCGATGAAGCCGCCGTTGCGCTCGCGCACGTGGTAGTGCAGGCCGACCACCTGCGGCAAAAACTGCGCGGTGGCGTCGCTGCTGCCGTCGTCGATCACCAGGATCTCGCAGGGCGCGGCCGGCGGGTGCGCGGCCAGCGCGCGCAGGCAGGTGAGAGTATGGTCGACGTGGTTGTAGACCGGGATCACGATGCTGACCAGCGGCGCCGGACTGTTCGGCACCGCGAACGGCGCGAACGGTGCAGGCGCCACCGTGAACAGCGCGCGCTGCGGCGGCGGCAGCGGTTGCGCATGCACGCGCAGGCGTTGCCAGGTGCTGCGCCAGCCGCGCGTGCGCAGGCTGGTCAGGCCGCGCCGGACCAGGCCGGCCAGGCGGTTCAGGGCGTAGCGCGCATTCGCCCACGACATCGACATCCGGTACCACTCCAACTTAAACGAAGAGGCCCCCGCGCCGCGCTGCCCGCTGGGCTGCGCTAGACTCGGCGGAATTTACATTCTCGCATTCCCGTGCCCCGACGCTACGACGATCACGACACCGACGATCAGGACGACGCCCTGGACAGCCCCGCCGCAGTATGGCGCCGGCGTCTGCTCACCTGGGGCCTGGCCGCCGCCGCACTCGGCCTGGGCTTCCTGATTCCGTATACGGTCTATCTGAACAAACAGGTCACCCAGCGTTTCGGCGAACTGCGCTGGCAGATTCCCACCCGCGTGTACGCGCGGCCGCTGGTGCTGGCGCCGGACACGGCGATGGACCCGCAAACGCTGAAGACCGAACTGGATGCGGCCAGCTATCGCGCCGACGCCGGCGCCGAGCGTCCCGGCAGCTACCAGCAGGACGGCAGCCGCTTCGTCATCGCCAGTCGCGGCTACGTCGACGTCGACGGCCGGGTCGCGCCGCGCCGCATCGAGGTCGGCCTGGGCGGCGGTCGCGTGGTGGCGCTGCGCGATGCGCAGACGCGCAAGTCGCTCAAGGCCGCGCGCCTGGATCCGGCGCGCATCGCCACGCTGTACGGACAGAAGCAGGAAGAGCGGCGCCTGGTGCGCGTGGACGAGGTGCCGGAACTGCTGGTCACCGGCCTGCAGGCGGTGGAAGACCGCGACTTCAACTCGCACCACGGCATCGACCTCAGCGGCATGGTCCGCGCGGCCTGGGTGATGGTGCGTTCCGGCGGCAAGAGCCGGCAGGGCGCCAGCACCCTGACCCAGCAGCTGGCGCGCAGCGGCCTACTCGGCATCGGCAAGGAACAGACCGTCACCCGCAAGTTCAACGAGATCCTGTACGCGCTGATCATGGAGGCGCGCTACGACAAGCGCACCATCCTGGAGGCGTACCTCAACCAGGTGTACCTGGGCCAGCGCGGCAGCCAGGCGGTGCATGGCGTGGCCTCGGGCGCGGAGTTCTGGTTCGGCCGCGAACTCGACGCGCTGGCGCCGGAACAGGTGGCGCTGCTGATCGGCCTGGTCAAGGGGCCGTCCTACTACGACCCGCGGCGCTATCCCGAGCGCGCGCTGGATCGGCGCAACTTCGTGCTGGGCAAGCTGCGCGAGAGCGAGCTGATCGACGAGCCGACCTATCGCAAGGCGCTGGCCGCGCCGCTAGGCGTGCCGGCCAATCCCGGCCTGGTCGCCGCCAACCGCTTCCCGGCCTATGTCGACCTGGTGCGGCGCCAGCTGGCGCGCGATTACCCGGAAAGCGCGCTGCAGGGCGCCGGCCTGAGCGTGCTCACCGGCATGTCGCCGTCGGCGCAGGCCTATGCCGAGGGCGCGGTGACCCGCACCATCACGTCGTTGGAAACCAACAAGAAGCGCCCGCCGCTGCAGGCCGGGCTGGTGCTCACCGACACCCACAACGGCGAGGTGCTGGCGGTGGTCGGCAGCCGCGATGTGGCCCAGCCCGGCTTCAACCGCGCGATCGAGGCGCAGCGCCAGGTCGGTTCGCTGCTCAAGCCGTTCGTGTACCTGCTGGCGCTGGCGCAGCCGGACCGCTATTCGCTGGCCAGCTGGGTCGACGACACCCCGGTCACCGTGCAATTGGGCCGCGGCCGCAACTGGAGTCCGGGCAATTCCGATGGCCGCAGCCATGGCACGGTGCGCGTGGTCGATGCGCTGGCGCACTCCTACAACCAGGCCACGGTGCGCATCGGCATGCAGGTCGGGCCGGAGCGCGTGGCGCAGCTGGTGAAGGTGCTGGCCGGCATCGAGGCCGAGGTCAATCCCTCGCTGATTCTCGGCGCGACCGACCAGAGCCCGTACGCGATGGCGCAGCTGTACCAGTTCCTGGCCTCCGGCGGCGAGATCCAGCCGCTGCATGCGGTGCGCGGCGTGCTCGATCCGCAGGGCAAGCTGCTCAAGCGCTACGACAAGACCCCGGCGCCGGCGCAGGAGGGCGACTCCATCGCCGCCAACCTGGTCGGCATGGCGCTGCAGCAGGTGGTCAGCAACGGCACCGCGCGGCAGTTGCTCAGCGATGGCCTGGGCAAGCTGTCGCCGGCCGGCAAGACCGGCACCAGTAACGACGGCGTGGACAGCTGGTACGCCGGCTACACCGGCGATCACCTGGCGGTGATCTGGATCGGCAACGACCAGAACAAGCAGACCGGCCTGTACGGCGCCACCGGCGCGATGCGGGTGTGGTCGGGCATCTTCTCGCGGCTGCCGAGCGCGCCGTTGCAGGTGCAGGGCAAGGGCATCGACTGGCAGTGGATGGATCCGGTGGGGTACAACAGCACCGACCCGAGCTGCCCCGGCGCGCGCCAGTTCCCGTTCGTGGTCGGTTTCGTGCCCGCGTATGCCGCCTGCACGCCGCCGCAGGCGCTGCCGGACGAGGCCGCGCCCGCCGAGGGCGAGCGCCAAGGCGGCGGCTGGCGTAGCTGGTTCGGCCTGGACAAGAAGAAAGACCCGCCTGCCGACGCGGCCGCGCCGCCGCCGGCGCATTGATTCCCGGATTCCGGATACCGCTCATGACCCCACGTATTCCCGCCATCGCCGCCCTCAGCCTGCTGCTCGCCTCCTGCGTCAGCGCGCCGCCGCCGCCGCCCCCGGCCGCGCCGGTGGACACCACCACGCCGGCGCAGCGCATCGCCGCGATCGACGCCAGCGGCGGCGCCGACGACACCGAACTGAGCGTGCAGCCGCTGCGCGATCCGGAAGTCGAGGACCTGCGCGAGAGCGCCAAGCGCAAGCGCACCGCCGGCGATTTGGCCGGTGCCGCCGCAGCGTTGGACCAGGCGCTGAAGCTGGTGCCGGAGGACCCGGCGCTGCTGCAGGACCGCGCCGAAGTGGCGCTGCTGCAGAAGGACGATGCGCAGGCCGAAGCCTTCGCCAAGCGCGCCATCGACCTTGGTTCGCAGACCGGCCCGCTGTGCCGCCGCCACTGGGCGACCATCGAACAGGCGCGCCTGGCCCGCGGCCAGAAGGAAAACGCCGCCTCGGCGCATGCGCAGATCGCGGGGTGCACGGTGCCGGGGATCAAGAGGTACTGAGGGCGGGGATTGGGGAGTTGGGATTGGGGATTGGCAGGAGCGCATTTCCGCGCGTGCAGGCTGAAGTCCCTCGTTGGCGTGTCCTGCGGCTTGTTGGGCGAACGCACTGATCCGCGACGCACGCGCCTTCTGCTTTTACCAATCCCCAATCCCGACTCCCCAATCCCGGCAGCACCCCCATGTCCTTAGCCCATGCCAGCACCGAAGCGCTCAGCGAAGGCGGTGCGCTTGCGCGCCAGCTCGATGCCTTCGTGCCGCGGCCGGCGCAGTTGCGGTTGACCGCGGCGATCGCCGAGGCGTTCGAGCAGCGCGACGTGCTGCTCGCCGAGGCCGGTACCGGCACCGGCAAGACCTATGCGTATCTGGTGCCGGCGCTGCTGTCGGGGCTGAAGACCATCGTCTCCACCGGCACCCGCGCGCTGCAGGACCAGCTCTATCACCGCGATCTGCCGCGGGTGCGGGCGGCGCTGGGCGTGGGCCTCAGCAGCGCGCTGCTGAAGGGGCGCGCCAATTACCTGTGCAAGTACCGCCTGGAGCAGGCCCGCGGCGAGCCGCGGTTCACTGCGCGCGAGCAGGTCGCGCAGTTCCAGCGCATCGTCGCCTGGAGCGGGCGTACCCGCTTCGGCGACATCGCCGAACTGGACGCGCTGGCCGACGATTCGCCGCTGCTGCCGCTGGTCACCTCCACCGTGGACAACTGCCTGGGCACCGAGTGTCCGTTCTGGGGCGAGTGCTTCGTGGTGCAGGCGCGGCAGCGCGCGCAGGCCGCCGACCTGGTGGTGGTCAACCACCACCTGCTGCTGGCCGACCTGGCATTGAAGCAGGAGGGCTTCGGCGAGATCCTGCCCGGCGCGCAGGCCTTCGTGATCGATGAAGCGCACCAGTTGCCGGAATTGGCGGCGAACTTCTTCGGCGAAGGCTTCGGCATGCGCCCGCTGCAGGAACTGGCGCGCGATTGCGTGGCCGAGAGCCTCCATGTCGCCGGCGCGCTGGCCAGCCTGCAGCCGCCGGTGCAGGCGATCGAGCAGACCCTGCGCGAACTGCGCGCGGCGATGGAGGGCCTGCCGGCGCGCGGCACGCAGTGGCGACTGCTGGCCAAGCCGCAGGTGCGCGACGGTTTCGATGCGCTGCTGGCCGATCTGGCGCGGCTGCAGGAGCCGCTGGCGGTGCTGCGCGAGGCCTCGCCCGGTTTCGACGCCTGCGCGGCGCGCGCGCGCGAACTGCGCACGCGGCTGGGCCGCTGGCTCGGCGAGGATGCGCCGATTCCGGATTTCGAGGCCGAGCCGGAAGCGGACGCGCCGTCCAACGACGTGCTGTGGTACGAGCTGACCCCGCGCGGCTTCCGCTGCCAGCGCACGCCGCTGGATGTGTCCGGGCCGCTGCGCGCGCATCGCGAGGCCTCGCGCGCGGCCTGGGTGTTCACCTCGGCGACGCTGGCGGTGAAGGGCGAGTTCGAGCACATCGCCACGCGCCTGGGCCTGAGCGACCCGATGACCTTGCTGCAGCCCAGCCCGTTCGACTGGGCGCGGCAGGCATTGTGCTACCTGCCGGCGCTGCCCGATCCCGCCGCGCGCGGCTTCGGCACGGCGCTGATCGCCGCGCTGCAGCCGGTGCTGGAGGCCTCGCAGGGCCGTGCCTTCCTGCTGTTCGCCTCGCACCGCGCGCTGCGCGAGGCGGCCGAGGCACTGCGCGACGGCCCCTGGCCGCTGTTCGTGCAGGGCGAGGCGCCGCGCGCGACCTTGCTGCAACGCTTCCGCGCCTCCGGCAACGGCGTGCTGCTCGGCTCGGCCAGCTTCCGCGAGGGCGTGGACGTGGTCGGCGATGCGTTGAGCGTGGTGGTGATCGACAAGCTGCCGTTCGCCGCCCCCGACGATCCGGTGTTCGAGGCGCGCCTGGACGCGATCCGCCGCGACGGCGGCAACCCGTTCCGCGACGAACAGTTGCCGCAGGCGGTGATCGCGCTCAAGCAGGGCGTGGGCCGGCTGATCCGCAGCGAGCGCGATCGCGGCGTGCTGGTGCTGTGCGACCCGCGCCTGCTGAGCAAGTCCTACGGCCGCACCTTCCTGGAGTCGCTACCGCCGTTCGCCCGCACCCGCGACGTGGAGGACGTCCGCCAGTTCTTCGCCGCCGAATCCCCGACGCTGGGCGATAATCCCGACACGGGCACGTCGCCGCCATCCGACTAGCCGACGCGCCGCTCTTGCTTTTGCGAATCCCCAATCCCGAATCCCCAATCCCGGCTTCTCAATGAATCTCCTCGCCTTCGAAACCTCCACCGAAGCCTGCTCCGTCGCCGTGCTGGTCGGCGGCCGCGTGCTGGAGCGCTTCGAACTGGCGCCGCGGCGGCATGCCGAGTTGGCGCTGCCCTGGGCCGAGCAATTGCTGGCCGAGGCCGGCATCGGCCGCCGCCAGCTCGATGCGGTGGCCTTCAGCCGCGGCCCTGGCGCGTTCACTGGGGTGCGGCTGGCGATCGCGGTCGCGCAGGGCATCGCCCTGGCCCTGGACCTGCCGGTGCTGCCGGTGTCCACGCTGCAGGTGCTGGCGCTGCGCGCGCCAGCGGATGCGCCGCGGGTGCTGGTGGCGATCGATGCGCGCATGGGCGAGGTCTACGCCGCTGCCTACGCGCGGCAGGCAGATGGCAGCCTGCAGGCCCTGACCGCGGAGCAGGTGCTGAATCCGGAAGCTTTCGTGTTGCCGGAGCCGGAGGCGGCCTGGGCCGCGGTGGGTACCGGGCTGGCGGCGGTCGATGGCAGCTTGCAGCGCCGCTTCGGCACGCATTGGCGCAGCGCCGATGCGCAGGCGCTGCCGCACGCCGCCGACCTGCTGACCCTCGCCGCGGCCGCGTACGCGCGCGGCGACGGGATCGCGCCGGAACGCGCCGAGCCGGCCTACCTGCGCGACAACGTCGCCCTGACCCTGGCCGAGCAACAGGCGCAGCGGGCCGCACGATGACCGGTGGCGTTGCGCCTGGCGGCCGCTTCCGCGGCTGTCTGCTGGGGCTGGCGGTGGGCGACGCGCTGGGGACCACGCTGGAATTCAAGGCGCCCGGCAGCTTCGCGCCGATCGACGACATGGTCGGCGGCGGCCCGTTCGAGCTGCAGCCGGGGCAGTGGACCGACGACACCTCGATGGCGCTGTGCCTGGCCCACAGCCTGTTGTACCGGCAGGGCTTCGACGCCGCCGACCAGATGAACCGCTACTGCAACTGGTACCGGCACGGCTACCTGAGCAGCACCGGCACGTGTTTCGACATCGGCAACACCGTGCGCGCGGCGCTGGAGCGCTACCTGCAGGGCGGGCCGGCGTTCAGCGGCAGCGACGATCCGCGCGCGGCCGGCAACGGCGCGCTGATGCGGCTGGCGCCGGTGGCGATGTTCTATGCGCAGCGCCCCGACGAACTGGCCGAGCGCGCCGCCGACAGTTCCCGCACCACCCATGCCGCGGCCGAGGTGCTGGATGCCAGCCGGCTGTTCGCCTTCCAGCTGCGTGCCGCGCTGCGCGGCGACGCTCGTGCGCACGTTCTGCAGCCGGCGGACGCACCACCGATGCAGACCCCGGCGCTGCGTGCGCTGGCCGTGCGCGACCACGCGGCGGTGCCGGCAACGCAGATCCGCGGCACCGGCTACGTGGTCGATGCCCTGTCGGCGGCGCTGTGGTGTTTCGCCACCACCGAGTGCTTCGCCGACGCGGTGCTGCGCGCGGCCAACCTGGGCGACGACGCCGACACCACCGCGGCGATCTGCGGACAGTTGGCCGGCGCCTTCTACGGCCTCGATGGGATCCCCGCGGCCTGGCGCACGCGCGTGCAGGATGCCGCCGAGATCGTGGCCTTGGCCGATCGCCTGCACGCGGCCAGCCTCGCACCCTGAGGCCTTGCACGGTGCCGACCGCCAGCGGCCGGCACCCGTGCGTACCGCCAGCGCGCCTCGGAGCGGCCAACAAAACGACTGCGCAGCCGTCAGGCCGGCGCGGACGCCACCGACCTGGCGACTGCTCGCGACGTTTTGTCAGCCACGCTTAGTAGTCGTAGCTGACGCTCAACCGCAGCGAGCGCGGCGCCTGGCGCAGCAGGGCCGCGCCATACACCGGGTCCGGGTTCCCCGGGCCCGTCTCCGAGTACGGATACTTCCACAATGTGGCCTGGCCGTTGAAGACGTTGAACACGTCCAGGGTAAAGGCCAGTTTGCGCTCGGCGTAGGCCGGCCGCCACGACACGCCGAGATCCAGTTGCTGCAGCCACGGCAGGCGACCCTGGCTGCCTGGAGGCGCCGGTTGACCATCGTAGTAGTGATAGGCAATGCCATAGCCGGAGGGGTCGCTGTGGTCGGGGCCGTAGGAACCCAGTGCACTGAACGGCGAACCGGAGATCAGCTTGAGGTTGGCCGACACCAGCCATGCGGGGTTGATCTGGTAGTAGCCGTAGAACTTGAATTGATGGGTGTGGTCGTTGCTCTGCGGGCCGTTGGTGTGCTCCATCAGCTGCGCATAGTCCCAGGCCTGGGTGGTGGATACCGCGGTCTGGCCGATGCCCGACAGCAACTGGCCCTCGGTGGTGCCGTAGCTGCGCGACCAGGTGTAGTCGAAGCGGCCGTACCAGCGCTGGTCGAACGGATGCTCCAGCGACAGGTTGAGTCCGTAGTAGTTGCGCTTGAACGCGGGGAAGCCGAACTGCGCGTTGCTCAGCGGCACCTTGACGTAGTTGCCCGAGGTGTCGACCAGGGTGAAGGTGTTGGCCCGGCCCGGGTTGATCAGCCAGCAACTGACCGGATTGCTGTCCAGGGTCACCGTGTGCCCTTGCGCCGCGGCGGCGGCGAACACGGTCTCGCTGTCGCAGTAGTCGTCCACGCCGCTGCGCAGGACGCGGTAGGTACCCTTGGCGCCGTAGACCCAGCTGTCGCCCCACGCCTTGGTGAAGCCGAGGATGAACTCGTCCTGGAACGAGGGCTTGATGCCCTGCGTGGCGACGGTCTTGGGATCGGGCAGGATCCCGTAATAGTTGTTGGACGAGACCGCGCCGGAGATCTGGGTCAGGCCGGTCGGGTAGCCGTTGGCGTCGATGCCGCCGTAGGTGTAGTAGGTGGAAGTGGCCAGGGTGGCGCCAGCGGCGTTGAACGCCGGATTCAGTGGCAACGCCAGGTAGTAGCGGCCGGCGTTGCCGTACACCTTGAAGCGCGCATCGCCGTCGACATCCCAGCTGAAGCCTAGTCGTGGCGCCCATTGCCCGCTGGTCTGCTTGATGTACGGCGCGCCGTCGCGGTTGTAGTTGGTGAATTGGTCCAGGCGCAGGCCGAGGCTGAGCAGCAGCCGGTCGTTGACCTGCCAGTTGTCCTCCACGTACTGCGCGCGCTGCGCCGAGCGCACCGAGGCCAGTGCGCTGTAGATGTACTTGCGCACGTAATAGCCGTCCTGGCCGTTGGGGTAGCCGCCGGTGGCCGGGACGCCGAGCCCGGTGTTGATCGGCACGTTGGGACTGGCCTGGCCGTAGATCCAGTAATAGCCGTCGCCGGAGGCCACCGACCCGCGGTTGAGCGCGCGTGCGTTCTGGTTGTCGATGCCGATGGTGATGCTGTGCGCGCCGATGGCGTAGTTGAGGTCCAGGCGCAGGTTGTCCGTGCGGTTGCCGCGCGCGGGGTCGACCAGCAGCGAGGTGGTCTGTGCGTTGGTGATCGGGGTGCCGCCGGTGTAGGCCGGGTTCTGGAAGCCGGGGCTGGAGAGATAGGTCAGCGTGTCGTTGTAGCTGGGGTTGCGGCTGTAGTCGTCGGTGCGCTGCTGGCCGTACAGCGCGCTGAAGGTCAGGCGGTCGGTGAGGTAGCCGGTGTACTTGGCGCTCCACAGGTCGCCGCCGGTCTTGGTGGTGTCGGCATCCCCGCGCAGGGCGCCGATGTCGCGGCCGCTGTACTGGGAGTACGTGCCGCGCGTGATGTAGCGGCTGGAGGCGCCGGTGATCTCCAGCAGTTGGCTGTCGCTGATGTTCCAGTCGAGCTTGGCGTACCAGCTTGGCCGGCGGTACTGGTAGTCGTAGTAGTACGGCCCTGGGATGGTCTCGCGCGCACCGTAGAAGCGATCGCCGTCCTGGCGCTGCAGTTCGTAGGCGCCGAAGAAGAACAACCGGTCCTGGATCAGCGGGCCGCCGGCGTAGAGGCTCTGGCTGCTGAGCGTGGAGCCGCTCTTGCTGTCCGGCCGATACAGCGCGCCGTTGCCGGGCGCATACACGTCCTTCTGCGCGGAGCGCAGGCCGTCCGGTTCCCAGGTCGCCTGGCCACCGAAATGCCATTCGTTGCTGCCGCGCTTGCCGACGGCGTTGAGCACGCCGCCGTCGGAACGGCCGTACTTGGCGCTGTAGCCGCCGGTGTAGACCTCCAACTGATCGATGCTGCCGTAGGGCAGGGTCAGCCCGCCCAGCCCGCGCAGCGGGTCGGTGGTGTTGAAGCCATTGATGTAATACGCGTTCTCCGCCGACGAGGCACCGCCGAAGCTGAGCAATTGCGCGCCGGTCGGGCCGATGTAGGTACCGCTGCCGCTGTTGCCGGCCACGCCGGGCGCCAGTTGCGCGATGGCCTCTGCCGAGCGGCCCAGCGGCAGGCGCTGCAGTTGTTTGGCGTTGATCACCGTGCGCGAGTCCACGCTGCTGACGTCGATCGCGGCGGCGGCGCGGTCGGCGCTGACCTGCACGCCGGCCAGGCTGGTGGTGGCGGGGCTGAAGGAGACGTCGGTGACGGCACCGACGGTGAGGCTGACGCCGTCGCGGCTGCCCAACACACTGCCGTCGGCGCCCTTGGCGATGATGGTGTAGGTGCCCAGCGGCAACTGGCCGATGTTGTAGCGGCCGCGCGCGTCGACAGCGACCTCGCGACTGAGGCCGCTGTCGCTGCGCACCAGGATGCGCTGGGCATCGGCGGGCGCCTGGCCGGCGACGGCGCCGGTGGTGGACTGGGCCTGGGCCGGCGGAAGGGCGAGGGCGGCACTCAGTGCCAGAGCGAGCAGGGCGGGCCTGCGGAGGGAGCGGTGGTGGTGCATGCGGGGGCGGCTCGGATGGTAGTGGTGGGGCGGGGACCGCCGCGCCGACTCGAATCCGCCCGTCCTGGATGATGCGGTGTGCGCGGTAACGTTCCCCCGCTCCATTAACCTTAATGGGACGCCATCACAGAAATGCCGCGTCGTTATGTCGGCGGCAGCAATGGTTATGTCGCTCCCCCGCCGGGTGTTCCGGGCGGCCGTACCCTCACCCCAACCCCTCTCCCGGTGGGAGAGGGGCAGCGCTTCCCTTCTCCCCTCGGGAGAAGGTGCCCCGAAGGGGCGGATGAGGGTACGTGCGAAGCCTCGATCTGTTTACGACCGCCAGGCGTTGCGGGCGGCCGTACCCTCACCCCAACCCCTCTCCCGAGGGGAGAGGGGCGGCGCTTTCCTTCTCCCCCTCCGGAGAAGGTGCCCCGAAGGGGCGGATGAGGGTACGTGCGAAGCCTCGACCTGTTTGCGACCACGAGGCTTTGCGGGCGGCCGTACCCTCACCCCAACCCCTCTCCCGAGGGGAGAGGGGCAGCGCTTCTCCTTCTCCCCTCGGGAGAAGGTGCCCCGAAGGGGCGGATGAGGGTACGGGCGAAGCCTCGACCTGTTTGCGATCACCAGGCGTTGCGGGCGGCCGTACCCTCACCCCAACCCCTCTCCCGGTGGGAGAGGGGCTAGCGCATCTCCTTCTCCCCTCGGGAGAAGGTGCCCCGAAGGGGCGGATGAGGGTACGGGCGAAGCCTCGACCTGTTTGCGATCACCAGGCGTTGCGGGCGGCCGTACTCTCACCCCAACCCCTCTCCCGGTGGGAGAGGGGCTAGCGCTTCTCCTTCTCCCCTCGGGAGAAGGTGCCCCGAAGGGGCGGATGAGGGTACGGGGCGAAGCCTCGACCTGTTTGCGACCGCCAGGCTTTGCGGGCGGCCGGACCCTCACCCCAACCCTCTCCCCGCGGGAGAGGGGCTACTGCCTGTACTCGCAACTCAGCGGTCGTCGACCAGGCTGCCGCCGGGCAGGAACACCCAGGTGCGGGTGACCTGCAGGATGTCGATGTTGTCGTCGGTGCGCGGCAGCGGCGGGAACGGCTGCGCCAGCTGCACGATCCGCAGTGCGGCGGCATCGAGCATCGGCACGCCGCTGGAGCGCAGGATGCGGCTGCTTTCCAGGCTGCCGTCGCGGCGCACGCCGACGCTGATCACCACCTGGCCGCCGAGCCGGCGTCGCCGCGCTTCGTCGGGATAGTTGAGGTTGCCGACGCGCTCGGCGCGGTCGACCCAGGCGCGCAGGTAGTTGGCGTAGGCGTATTCGCGGGTGCTGGCGGAGACGAACTTGCGGTTCGGGCGCTTGGCGTACTGCTCCGAGCGCAGGTGCACTTCGGCCGCCAGTCGCGCCATTTCGGCATCGCGCTGTTCGCGCTGCGCGTCCACCGGCCGCTGCGGCTCATCGGTGCGCGGCTGGGTCTGGGCCGCCGGCAGCCGTTGCTCGCCGCGCGCGCTGCTGACCACGCGCGGGGTCGGCTCCGGTGCGGCGGCCGCGGTCTGCGCGCGCAGCGCTTGCGGCGCCAGACCGTCCTGGCGCTGCGGCACCACGCCCGGCTGGCTGTCGCGTGGGCGCTGGGGTTTGTCGTGGTCGCCGCCGCCCTGCTGGTTGGCCTGGGCCAGGAAGTCGGCCTGTTTCGGCGTCAGCGGCGTGCTGGTCTGGCTGAAGATCACGTCCAGGGTCGGCACCAGCGGTGCGTCGTCGTCGATCGCAAAGCCCACGCCGAGGATCAGCAGCCCGTGCACGATCAGCGACAGCACCAGGGTGGCGCTGAGCCGTTCGCGCTCGCCGATGCGCGGCGCGGGCGTCGCGGCGGCCGCGCTCATCGCGCCGGGTAGGCCTCGATGGCGTCGAACAGCAGCCCGGCGATGTTGAGTCCGAACTGCGCGTCCAGCTCGCGCACGCAGGTGGGGCTGGTGACGTTGACCTCGGTGAGGTAATCGCCGATCACGTCCAGGCCGACGAAGCGCATGCCGCGCCGCTTCATCTCCGGGCCGACCTGGGCAGCGATCCAGCGATCGCGCTCGCTCAGCGGGCGGCCTTCGCCGCGGCCGCCGGCGGCCAGGTTGCCGCGGAACTCGTCACCCTGCGGAATCCGCGCCAGGCAGTAGTCCACCGCCACGCCGTCGACCAGCAGGATGCGCTTGTCGCCGGCGCTGATGTCCGGGATGAAGCGCTGCGCCAGGGCCAGCTTGCGGCCGCCGTCGGTCAGCGTCTCCAGGATCACGTTGAGGTTGGGGTCGCCGGTGCCGCTGCGGAAGATCGAGCGCCCGCCCATGCCGTCCAGCGGCTTCAGCACCGCCTGGCCGTGCTCGAGCACGAAGGCCTTCAGCGTGGCGGCGTCGCGGCTGACCAGGGTCGGCGGGCAGCATTGCGGGAACAGCAGGGCGGCCAACTTCTCGTTGAAGTCGCGCAGGCCCTGCGGGTCGTTGACCACCTGCGCGCCGGCGCGCTGGGCCACGCTCAGCACGTGGGTGTCGTAGAGGAACTCCGCATCGAACGGCGGGTCCTTGCGCATCAGTACCACCTGGCCGGGGCCGAACGTCAGTTCGGCGAACGCGTCCAGCTCGAACCAGCCGGCCTTGTCGTCGCGCACCCGTAGCGGCGCGGCCTGGGCCAGCGCGCGGCCGTCGCGCAGGGTCAACCCGCCCGGCCGAACGTAGTGCAGTCGATGCCCGCGGCGCTGCGCTTCCAGCAGCATCGCGAAGGTCGTGTCTTTGGCGATCTTGATGCTGGCGATGGGGTCCATCACCACGATGACATCGAACGGCATGGGGGCACCTGAGAGACTGAGCGGAAGATGGTAGCGGGTCGGCGGGGGCGCCGCGCACCGGGTGTCGGGCGCGGCCGCGCGGTGTCGCACGTTATCCGCCAAACTGTGACATAGTTTGTGCTGTTACGTGGTTCAACGCAGACCGGCAGCGGCGGCCTTGACAGTCGCAGCGGGTCTTGGGATACATGGCGTTTCGCAGCGAAGCCGGATCCGATGAAGCGTCGCGCGCTGGGGGCAAGTGATGAGTGAAAACACGACTGCGGGTGGGGAACTCGCAGGCTTGCGGGTGATGGTGATCGACGATTCGAAAACAATCCGTCGTACCGCCGAAACATTGCTGAAGCGCGAAGGGTGCGAAGTGGTGACGGCCACCGACGGCTTCGAGGCCTTGGCCAAGATCGCCGACCAGCAGCCGCAGATCATTTTCGTGGACATCATGATGCCGCGGCTGGACGGCTATCAGACCTGCGCGCTGATCAAGGGCAACCAGCTGTTCAAGGCCACGCCGGTGATCATGCTGTCCTCCAAGGACGGCCTGTTCGACAAGGCGCGCGGGCGCATCGTCGGGTCCGAGCAGTACCTCACCAAACCCTTTACACGCGAAGAGCTGCTGGGCGCGATCCGTACATACGTCAACGCCTGACCAGGGGGAAAGGCAGCAATGGCCCGTATCTTGTTGATCGAGGACTCACCGACCGACCGGGCGGTGTTCACGCAATGGCTGGAAAAAGCCGGGCACCAGGTGCTGTCCACCGACAACGCGGAGGACGGGATCAAGCTGGTCCGCGAGCAGGCGCCGAACCTGGTGCTGATGGACGTGGTGCTGCCGGGCATGAGCGGCTTCCAGGCCACCCGTGCGCTGTCGCGCGACGAGGCCACCCGGCACATCCCGGTGCTGATCATCAGCACCAAGAGCATGGAGACCGACAAGGTCTGGGGCATGCGCCAGGGCGCCACCGACTACATCGTCAAGCCGCCGCGGGAAGACGAGCTGATCGCCCGCATCAAGCAATTGGTGGGCTGACATGCGCTCGCCCTTCGACATCCTCGAGGCCTACGAGCGGCGCAGCCTGGCGCACGCCGTGCAGATGCCCGAACGCGCCTTCGACGACGACGTCTGGCGCGGGGTCGGCTACCGCGTCGGCAAGCGCCACCTGGTGTCGGATTTCCGCGAAGTGGTGGAGATCGTGCGCATGCCGCCGGTCACCCCGGTGCCGGGCGCGCAGCCGTGGCTGCTCGGCGTGGGCAACCTGCGCGGCAACCTGTTCCCGGTGGTCGACCTGAAGCAATTCCTGGAAGGCGAGCGCACCACGCTGCAGGAAGGCCAGCGCGTGCTGATCATGCGCCAGAGCGGCGGCGACGTGGCCCTGACCATCGACGAACTGTTCGGCCAGCGCAGTTTCACCGAGGCGCAGGCGGTGGAGCCGGGCGATCTGGCCCAGGGCCGCTACGCGCATTTCATCGACCGCGCCTTCCGCGGCGACGCCCAGGACTGGGGCGTGTTCTCCCTGTCGCTGCTGTCGCGCACCCCCGAATTCCGGCAAGCCGCCGCCTGAGCGCGCGCGCTGCCTCCGCATCGAAGACCGAGGTCGCATCATGAGTACTGCTCCGGACGCCCGCAAGGCCAGCAAGCTCGGCAGCGTGGGCACGAGTTTCTGGCTGGGCCTGCTGGCGTTGTCGCTGGTCGTGTTCGGCGCCAACACCGGCGTGGCCACCTGGCAGGGCAACCGCCTGGCCGGCGCCAGCACCGGCGCGGCCGACCTGCAGGTGCTGTCGCAGCAGCTGGCCAATCAGGCCCGCGACGCGGTGTCCGGCAACGCCGAGACCTTCAAGCAGTTCAAGCAGACCAAGGCGAAGGTGGAAACCACCGTCGCCGAGCTCAACGCGCGCTACGCCAACGAGACCGGCGTATCCGGGCCGTTGCAGACCCTCACCGGCACCTGGGCGCCGCTGGCCAAGAACGCGCAGCAGGTGGTGGACAGCGAGCCGGCGGTGCTGGCGCTGGCCGGCAATGCCGACCGCTTCGTCGGCGGCGTGCCGCAGCTGCAGGCGCAGTTGAACGAGGTGGTGCGCGCGATGACCGTGGGCGGCGCCCCCGCCGCGCAGATCTACAACACCCTGCAGCAGGTGGTGGTGGCCGGCACCATGGCCCGCCGCGTCACCGAAATGCGCGCAGGCGGCCGCGGCGCGGCCAGCGCAGGCGACGCGCTGGCGCGCGACGCGGTGGTGTTCGGGCAGATGCTCGAGGGCCTGCGCAACGGCAACGAGGAACTGGGCATCGTCCCGGTGCGCAACCCCGCCGCGCTGGCCGCGCTGGAGCAGTCGCAGGCGCAGTGGGCGGAGATGAAGAAGGACCTGGACGCGCTGCAGGCCAGCTCGCGCAGCCTGTTCGCCGCGCAGTCCGCCGCCGCGGCGCTGACCGCCGGCTCGGGCAAGATGCTGGAGGACAGCAAGAAACTGTTCGACGCGTTCTCCGCGTTCGGCTCCACCCGCGACACCCGCCTGTTCCCGAACTTCTGGCTGGGCGTGATCTCCGGCCTGCTGGCGCTGCTGTCGATCGTCGGCTTCGTCTGGACCACGGTGCGCAGCCGCAGCCGCGAGCAGGAAATCCGCCTGCAGACCCAGGTCGAATACAACAGCCGCAACCAGCAGGCGATCATGCGCCTGCTCGACGAAATCAGCTCGCTCGGCGAAGGCGACCTGACCGTCAAGGCCTCGGTCACCGAGGACATGACCGGCGCCATCGCCGACGCGATCAACTACGCCGTCGACGAACTGCGCCACCTGGTGACCACCATCAACGACACCTCGGCCAAGGTCGCCGTGTCCACCGAGGAAACCCAGGCCACCGCGCGGCAGCTGGCCGAGGCGGCGGGGCACCAGGCCGAGCAGATCGGTTCGGCCTCCGAGCGCATCAACGAAATCGCCGCCAGCATCGAGCAGGTCTCGCGCAACTCCACCGAATCGGCGGAAGTGGCGCAGCGTTCGGTGGTGATCGCGGCCGAGGGCGCCGGCGTGGTCCGCGAGACCATCCAGGGCATGGACCAGATCCGCGACCAGATCCAGGAGACCTCCAAGCGCATCAAGCGCCTGGGCGAATCGACCCAGGAGATCGGCTCGATCGTGGAACTGATCAACGACATTTCCGAGCAGACCAACATCCTGGCGCTCAACGCCGCGGTGCAGGCCGCCTCGGCCGGCGAGGCCGGTCGCGGTTTCGCCCTGGTCGCCGACGAAGTGCAGCGCCTGGCCGAACGCACCTCCGGCGCCACCCGCCGCATCGAAGGCCTGGTGCAGACCATTCAGGCCGATACCAATGAAGCGGTCAGCTCGATGGAGCAGACCACCTCCGAAGTGGTGTCCGGCGCGCGCCTGGCCGAGGATGCCGGCACCGCGCTGACCGAGATCGAGCGCGTGTCCAACGCGCTCAACACCCTCATCAAGAACATCTCCATCGCCGCGCACCAGCAGTCGGCGGCGGCGATCGACATCACCCAGACGATGGACGTGATCCGGCAGATCACCGGACAGACCTCGCAAGGCGCGGGACAGACCGCCGAATCGATCGGCCGCCTGGCGCAACTGGCGGCGGACCTGCGGCGCTCGGTCGCCGACTTCAAGCTGCCGGCGTAAGCGGGCCGGAACCGGGTGGAAGGAAGCGCACATGACGTACCGTGAACAACTCCCGCATCCCGTCGCCGCGCTCGCGCGGCACGGCGCGTGCCCGGCCGTGGAGACGCGGCGATGAGCGCGCTGCGCGATGCGATGAGCCATGCCGCACTGGGCTGGGTCAAGCCGGAACTGGACGAGACCCTGCGCCAGGTGCGCGGCGAGATCGAAGCCTTCGTCGAGGAACCGGCCGACACCGGCCGCATGCGCTTCTGCGCCGGCTACCTGCACCAGGTGCAGGGCACCTTGCGCATGGTCGAGCTGTACGCGCCGGCGATGGTCGCCGAGGAGCTGGAACTGCTGGCGATCGCGGTGCAGAACGGCCAGGCGGCCGACCGCGACGAGGCGTGCGCCACGCTGATGCGCGGCACCGTGCTGCTGCCCGACTACCTGGAGCGCCTGCAGGACGGCCATCGCGACATTCCGATCGTGTTGCTGCCCTTGCTCAACGAGATCCGCGCCGCGCGCGGCGAAGCCGGCCTCAGCGAAGGCGCGCTGTTCGCGCTGGCGCCCGACGCGGCCGCCGCCACCGAGGCCGAGTTGGACCATGCGCGCGGCAGCCTCGCCGGGCGCAACCGCGAGCTGCTCGACACCGTCGGCACCGCGATCAAGGAAGAGCTGCTGCGCGTCAAGGACGCGCTGGACCTGCACCTGCGCACCGGCGGCGATGTCGCCGCGCTGCAGACCCAGGTCGATGAGCTGGGCAGCGTCGCCGATACCCTGGGCGTGATGGGCCTGGGCGTGGCACGCAGCGTGGTGGTGCAGCAGCGCGACGCGCTGCGCAGCATCGTCGACGGCACCCGCGCCGCCGACGAAGGCCTGTTGCTGGATATCGCCGGCGCGCTGCTGTACGTGGACGCCTCGCTCGACGACCAGGTCGCCTACCTGGGCGCCGGCGGCGACGTGCACGACGACGCCAGCGCCGCCGAGGCGCGGCGCACGGTGGAAGTGCTGGCGCACGAGGCCATCGCCAATTTCGGCAGCGCCCGCGAGCATTTCGTCGCCTTCATCGAGACCAACTGGGACCATGCGCGCCTGGACGAGGTGCCGCGCCTGCTCGGCGAGGTCGCCGGAGCCTTGCGCATGCTGGAACTGCCGCAGCCGGCCGACTACCTGGAAGGCGTGCGCCGTTACGTCGCCACCGAACTGATCGGCAAGCGCCGCGTGCCCAGCGGCCGCCAGCTCGACACCCTGGCCGACGCGATGGCCAGCCTCGAGTACTACCTGGAGGCGCTGCGCGAGCGTCGCCCCGGGCGCGAGGAGATCCTCGACATCACGCGCAGCAGCCTGGAAGCGCTGCGCTACTGGCCGTTGCCCGAGACCGCACCGGCCGCGCCCGGCGTGTTGCCGACCGGAAGCGAAGCCACCGAGGCGGGCGAGCAGGCGCGGTCGACGTCGGCCGAGCCGATCGTCGAACCCGATGCCGCGACCATCGCCGCGCCGACCGTGCCGGCCTGGGATCTGGCATCGGCCGAGGACACGCCGGACTTGGCGACGCGCGCACCCGACGCCACGCCGTCCGCACCGCAGGCGCCGCAGTGGACCCTGGCGACGGACGAAGCCGATACCGCGGCAGAACCCGTTTCCGTGCCGGCCGATGATGGCACTGCGCGCGACGAGCACGAGCGCGAGTCCACGGCACCGTCGCAGGCGCTCAGTTTCGATCCGGTCGCGGCCGAACAGGACAGCTGGACCGGCACCGCCGAGCCGCTGCACATCAGCCTCGATTCGCTGGTGCTGGAACAGGACGCGCTGCGGCCGGAAACGCCGCCCGCGTTCGCGCAGGAGGACGATGCTGCAGCTGTACCTACGGTCTCCGTCTCCGATGTCGCCAGCTTCGATCCGGTGGCCGCCGAATACACCGAGGAGGCGCAGACTGAGACGCCGGCCACGGTGGCGGGCCTGGACGAACGCGACGATCCGAACCTGATCATCGTCGACGCGCCGGTTGCGGCAGAAGACACCGATGTGCTGGTCATCGAGCTGGAAGACGCGCCGGCGTTCGCCGACGCGCCGACCGCCGCGGCCGACGAGGTTCACGAGCTCGACTGGCACGCGTCGTCGGCGGTACAGGACGACGACACGACGCCTGCGCTGCCGTCGGATCCGGTCGTCCTGGTCGACACCGAGGCGCATGACGCGCCTGCGCTTGCAGCCTCCCACGACGACGCCCATCGCGATGCGCCGGCCGATGTGCCGTCGACGCCCGAACACGCCGAGTCGCTGTCGTCGACACCGCAGGACTCCGAAGCGGCACCGCAGCACGTCGTGCCCGAGGCCGAGACCGGCACCTCCGATGCTCATGCGCCTGCCGTGTCGGACGCCGAAGCCGCCTTCCTCGCCGACCTGGAAGCCGCGGCCGCGCAGTTCGATGTCACCTCTGCCGCGAGCAGCGGCGAGCATGCCGCCGCACCCGCCAGCGCGGAGGCGAGCGCCGCGCCCAGCACCGCGCCCGCGGCTGCAACGCCTGCCCTCGAGGCCGGCTTCATCGACGGCGATGGCGAGATCGACGACGAAATTCGCGCGGTGTTCCTCGAGGAGTTCGACGAGGAACTGGTCAATCTCGGCACGCTGCTGCCGGCTTGGCGCGCCGCGCCCGGCCACACGGAAAGCCTGCGGCCGATCCGCCGCGTGTTCCACACCTTGAAGGGCAGTGGCCGCCTGGTCGGCGCGCGCGTGCTCGGCGAGTTCAGCTGGAAGATCGAGAGCATGCTCAACCGCGTGCTCGATGGGTCGCGCCCGGCCAGCCCGGCGGTGGTGGCCATGGTCGACCAGGCCTACGCCGTGCTGCCGCAGCTCAATGCCGCGTTGCGCGGCGAAGGCGCGGTGCAGGCCGATCTGGATGCGATCCAGGCCGTGGCCGAGCGCATCGCCGCCGGCGAGGAGGCCTTCTATTTCGCCACCCCGCAGGCTCCGGCCGCGCCGCGCGCGGGCACGCCGGCGTCGGTGGACAGCGTGCTGCGCGAGATCCTCGAAGCCGAGGTCGCCACCCACCTGGAGACCGTGCACGCCTGGCTGCAGCACGCGCCGCAACCGGCGACCGAAGCGCTGCTGCGCGCGATGCACACCATGAGCGGCGCGTTCGCGATGACCGACGTGCCGGAGATCACCGCGGTCACCGGCCCGGCCGAGAGCTACATCAAGCGCGCACTGGCCGGCGGCAGCGTGCCGAGCGCCGAGGGCGTGCGTGCGCTCGAGGAGTCGGCGCGTGCCATCGCCGCCACCATTGCGGAACTGCAGGCGCCGTCGCCGGTGATTCCGCCGTTCACCGACCTGTCGCAGCGCCTGCGCGCATTGATGGAGACGCTGCCGGAAGTGCAGTGGCCGCCGATCGCGTACGATGAGGACGACGAAGACCTGTCCGCGTCCGCACCGGCCGAGGCCGGCCTGGATGCGCAGGCCCTACAGGCAGTGGAACTCACCGCGGCCGACGACCTGTCGGCGTTCGTGGGCGATGCCGCGCATCTGCACGAAACGCTGCCGGCGGACGAAGCGGCCGCGCAGGCCGACGAGACTGATGCCGATGAGCGTACCGCTGACGTCCACGCGGACATGTCGTCCGCCCCGTCCTCGGACGCGGCACCGGAGACCATGCGGGCCGATGCCGAGCCTGCCATCGACGCTGATGCTGATGCGGCCATGCCGGCATCGGCGAGCGAGGACACGGCGCCTGCAACGGATGTTTCCACGCAGGACCACCCGCCGACCGAGCACGCGACACCGGTCGAAGTGGCGGCGACACACGACGCGCGCGAGGCAGACGAACAGGCGGCATTGGCGCAGGACGGCCAGCTCGACGAACTGACGGTCGAGGCGCCGCTAAGCGTGGAGCAGGTGCCGGCCGAGCCGGCGCCGGAAGCGCTGGAGCCGGGCGCTGAGCAAGGCGCGACAGTGGACGCGGTCGTTGCCGATGCTGCGACCGATACGCCGATGGATGCGCAGGAACTGCAGGCCCCAGAGCACGATGGTGAGGCGCACGATTCCGCAGATCGCGAGGCCGACGCGCAGGACGGGGAAACCCAGGGTGCATCGGTGCACGCGCAGGATGCGCAGTCGCCGGATCATTCGGAAGCGGACCGCGACGCCGAGGCTCAGGTGACCGACGCGCAAGCCGAGGAAACCCGGGAGGTATTCGCGCACGGGCAGGATGCGCAAGCATCGGATCATTCGGCAGTGGACCGCGACGCCGAGGCGCACGCGACCGAAACGCAGGATGAGGCAACGCAGGAGACGCCCGCGCAAGCACAGGAGTCCGATCACACTGCAGCGGACCATGATGCCGACGAGCATGCGACCGACGCACAGGCGAGCGACATCCAGGATGCGTCTGCTGACGGGCAGGATGCGCATGCATCGGATCATGATGATGCGCACCACGACGCCGACGCGCCCGCAGGCGACGCCGACCAAGCGCACGAGCAGCAGCTCAACGAAGACGCGCCTGCGATCGGCTTGCGCCAGCAGCCGTTGGCGCCGTCGAGCGGCTGGCGCCACGACGGCGCGGCCTCGGCCAACGACGACACCGAGGCCGCCGCCGAGCATGGCGACGCCGCCCCGGATGCCGCGTCGCACGCGGACGAGCTGACAGGCGAGGGCGGTGCCGCCTCCGGCACCATCGACGCGGTGGGCGAGCACACCGAGGCCGACGCGGATGCGGCGCACGTCGAGCCGGTCGATGTGGCGGCGGAAAGCGCACCGCACGACGTTGGCGCCGAAGTGGATGACGCCGCGCACGCACCCCCGTCCGACGACGCAGCCGCGACTGACCCGCATCACGCGACCGCCGACGCGGCGCATGATGCGCCCGAGGACGACGCGACTCGGAACGACACGACCACGTCGGCGGATGCCGACAGAGCGGGCTCTGCCGACAGCACGCAGCACGACCCTCACACCGACGCGGAAACAGCCGATTTCTCGCAGGCCCCGGCCGACAGCGCGCCTGCCGATCTGCCAGCGGCCGATCTCGGTCCGTTGGATTTCGCCGACCTCGACCGCGAGCTGGTCGATATCTTCGTCGACGAAGGCAAGGACCTGCTCGACCATTGCGATCGCCTGGTCGCCCAGCTGCGCGCCGCGCCGCAGGATCGCGACGTGCTCGGCGGCCTGCAGCGCGACCTGCACACGCTCAAGGGCGGCGCGCGCATGGCTGGGATCAACGCCATCGGCGACCTCGGCCATGGCATCGAGTCCTTGCTGGAGGCGGTCGCCGCCCATCGCACCGAACTCGACCGCCAGGACGTGCAGTTGCTGGAACGCGGTTTCGATCGCCTGCACCAGTTGCTGACCCTGACCGGCAACCACCGTGCGGTGGCGATGCCGCAGGAGCTGATCGGCGCGTTCGACGCGCGCACGCACGGGCGGGCGCACACCGCCGTCGGCGACACCGAGCGCGTTGCTGCGGCGCCGGCGACGGTGGCCGACGCCGCCCCGGCCGACACCGCTCTGGCGGCCGTGCCGGCGCCACTGTCGGCACCGCTGCCGGTGGAGGGCACGCTCGACGACGAGTCGATGCTCGCGCGGCCGATGCAGGAACAGGTGCGCGTGCGCGCCGACCTGCTCGACCGCCTGGTCAACAATGCCGGCGAAGTGGCGATCTATCGCTCGCGACTGGAGCAGCAGTTGGGCGCGTTCCGCGGCGCGATGGCCGAACTGGACCGCACCAATGCGCGTCTGCGCGACCAGTTGCGGCGTCTTGATCTGGAAACCGAGGCGCAGATCGTCGCCCGCTACCAGCGCGAACAGGACCAGGCCGAGCAGAGTTTCGACCCGCTGGAGCTGGACCGCTTCTCCACGCTGCAGCAGCTCAGCCGCGCGCTCAACGAGTCCGCGGCCGACCTGGGTGGCCTGCAGGGCGTACTCGACGACCTGGCGCGACAGTACGACGGCCTGCTGCAGCAGCAGTCGCGCGTCAGTTCCGAGCTGCAGGATGGGCTGATGCGCGCGCGCATGGTGCCGTTCGATGGCCTGGTGCCGCGGCTGCGGCGCGTGGTACGCCAGGCCGCCAGCGAAACCGGCAAGCAGGTGCACCTGAGCCTGGAAGGCACCCACGGCGAACTCGATCGCAACGTGCTCGATCGCATGGTCGCGCCGCTGGAACACATGCTGCGCAACTCGGTCGCGCACGGCCTGGAAGCGCCGGAACAGCGGCGTGATGCGGGCAAGGCGGAGGAGGGCAACATCGCCATCCGCCTGCGCCGCGAAGGTTCGGAAATCGTGCTGGAAGTGGCCGACGACGGCGCCGGGCTCGACCGCGAGGCGATCCGCCGCCGTGCCGAGCAGCGCGGGCTGATCGCCGCCGACGCGGCGCTGTCCGACGACGAACTGGATGCGCTGATCTTCGCGCCTGGGTTCAGCACCTACGACCAGGTCAGCCAGCTGGCCGGACGTGGCGTGGGCATGGACGTGGTGCGCAACGAAGTGCGCCAGCTCGGCGGCTCGGTGGACATCCACTCGGTGCGCGGCCAGGGCGTCACCTTCACCCTGCGCCTGCCGCAGACCCTGGCGGTGACCCAGGCGGTGTTCGTGCAGATCGGCGACACCACCTTCGCGGTGCCGGTGGCGTCGGTCAGCGGCATCGGCCGCATCGGCCGCGAACGCTTCGAGGCCGGCACTGGCGGCTACCGCTACAGCGGCGAGGAATACGCGCTGTACGACCTCGGTTCGCTGGTCGGGCAGGCGCCGGCACGGGCCGAAGGCCAGGCACAGGTGCCGTTGCTGCTGGTGCGCGCCGGCGACCTGCGCGCGGCGGTGGCGATCGACCAGGTGCTCGGCAACCGCGAAATCGTGGTCAAGCCGGTCGGACTGCAGATCGCGTCGGTGCCCGGCATCTACGGTGCCACCATCACCGGCGATGGCCGCGTGGTGGTGATCCTCGACATCGCCCCGCTGGTGCGCCGCTACCTGGCGCAGCCGCTGCGGCCGGTGGTGGAGGCCGCGCCGACCGAACAGCGCCGCGTGCCGCTGGTGATGGTGGTCGACGACTCGCTGACCATGCGCAAGGTCACCGGCCGCGTGCTGGAACGGCACAACTTCGACGTGGTGTCCGCGCGCGACGGTGTCGAGGCGCTGGAACGCCTGGAAGAGCGCGTGCCCGACCTGATGCTGCTGGACATCGAGATGCCGCGCATGGACGGCTACGAACTGGCGACCGCGATGCGCGCCGACCCGCGTTACGCCGCCGTGCCGATCGTGATGATCACTTCGCGCAGCGGCGAAAAGCACCGCCAGCGCGCCTTCGAACTGGGCGTGCAGCGCTATCTCGGCAAGCCTTACCAAGAGTTGGATCTGATGCGCAACGTCTACGACCTGCTGGGGATCGCCCGTGTTCGCGAATGACGGCGACGCCACCTCCACGCCGGTCGCGTTGCTGGCCCGTCCCGGCAAGGCGCGTGAGCGCCTGCGCGAAGCGTTGCACTTGGTCGGCGCGGCGATCGTGCTGGAAGACGACCCGGGCGCGATCGATGCGCAGACCCTGGCCGATGCCGGCCCAAGTGCGGTGCTGATCGCGCTGGAGCCGGCGATCGAGGATGCGCTGGAGCGGCTGGATGCGGCGCTGGCGCTGCCCGGCATCACCGTGATCTTCGACGAGGCCGAACTGGCCGCGCGCCGCGAGGGCTGGGAAGCGCAGCGCTGGGCGCGGCATCTGGCCGCCAAGCTGCAAGGCCATCAGGACGTGCTGCCGCCCGGCCGCGAGACCGAGACCGGCCTGCAGCCCGAGCCGGGCCTGCCGGCGACGCCGGCGCAGCTGCACGACGCCGCGCCGATCGGCGTGCACGTCGACGAAGCCGCCAGCTTCGCGGAGGCCGCGCCGGAAGATGGCATGTACACCTGGCAGCCGCCGGCCGATGTCGCGCCCGGTTTCGAGGAACTGCAGTTCGCGCGCGCCGAGGCCGCTGCCAGCGAAGCGCCTGTGGTGCCAGCTGCGCCGCATGCCGATGCCACACCGGCTGCGCCCACAGTCGCACCCGCGGCGCTGCCGGCCAGTGCCTGGTCGCTGGTCGACGACGAGGCGCCCTTGCTCGTCGCTGCGCCGCGCGCGTCGCAACCCATCCCGCAGTTCTCCACCGAAGGCCTGTCGCTGGTCGCGCTGGAGTCGGAAGAGCCCGCGTCCACGACCGGTGCCGCTGCAGGCGCTGCCGCGCGCGGTGCGGTGCTGGTGATGGCCGGCATCGGCGGCCCCGACGCGATCCGTCGCCTGCTCGCCGCACTGCCGGAACGCTTCCCGCTGCCGCTGCTGGTGCAGTTGCGCCTGGATGGCGGCCGCTACGGCAACCTGGTCAAGCAGATCGCGCGCGTGTCCGCGTTGCCGGTGCTGCTGGCCGAGGCCGGCGAGCCGGTCGCCCCCGGCAACGTCTACATCCTGCCCGACGACGTCGGCGTGCACGGCATCGCCGGCCTGCGCTTCGTCGCCCAGGACGCCGGTGCTTCGGTAGTCGCCGGCCTGCCGGCCGCGCACAGCGCAGTGCTGCTGCTCAGCGGCAGCGATCCGCAGCAGGTGGAGGCCGTGCTGGCGCTGGCCGCGCAGGGCGCCTGGGTGGCCGGGCAATCCGGCGACGGCTGCTACGACCCCGCCGCCGGCGCGCAACTGATCCTGCAGGGCCATCCCGGCGGCGATCCGGCGCAACTGGCCCAGGCCTTGACGGCGCGGTGGAGCGGCTGAACGAGGCGGCACACGCCATTTGCCGCTGCGCCCGCATCGCGCGTTTTTTCCGCTTTCAGGACGAAGTCACTCCATGAGCAGTTACGCCAGCAACGACGAAATCCGCGGTGTCCTCATCCTGGCCGGCAGCGAGCGCGTGCTGCTGCCCAACGCCACCATCGCCGAAGTGATGTCGCGCGTGCCGGTCGAACCGCTGCCCGACGCCCCGCACTGGCTGCTCGGCCAGATCGCCTGGTACGGCTGGAAAGTGCCGCTGGTCTCCTTCGCCCGCCTGACCGGCCTGGGCGCCGAAACCGTGGCCGCCAACAACAAGATCGTCGTGCTCAAGGCCCTGGGCGGCAATCCCGACCTGCCGTACGTGGCGCTGCTCACCCAGTCCTTCCCGCAACTGATCTCCGTCCCCCGCGACGGCCTGCTCGCCGACGCCTCCGAAGAAACCCTCCCGCCCGGCGTGCACATGCGCGTGCTGCTGGGCGAGCAGAGCGCGTTGCTTCCGGATCTGGAAGCGATCGAGGGGATGGTGGTGGAGCGGTTTGCGGCTGCGGGATGAATTTGTGTTCTTAATAAAGTATCAGATTGAAATTTGATTTGATCCAGGCTTGATAGGTCTGGAGTTCGGCGTGGAAAAATTGGGCTAATCTGACCGGCGCATGCTGATCTTATTGAATGAAAGGAATTGTGACTATGAAATCAAGTGCTTCTATTCTGACTTTATTTTTAGGAGCGCTAAGTCTATGGTTTATTCCTTCGATGAATCTGCACGCACAAGCCTCTCAGTATTGCTATGGTGAATCGTGCTTTGCCAGCCTTACAGAGGCTGAGTCCTACATGCGCGGTCAAGCGGACCATGGGGCCTATTTGGAGCGATCGGGTTCCAGTGTAAAAAACCCCGGTAGTAACTCTCCCTCTCTTGTTATTTCTTATGCGGTGAAAGATCGTCCTCCTATTCGATTTTACGCCCCGGGCTATAGTAATGGAGCGAGCTCGCCAGGTGGTGCTCCGTTTTGTTCAAAAGCGGATGATCCCTATTTTGGATATGGAGGCATGTGCGCAAGTGAGGAGGAGATGAATGCAGAATTTATGGCCTACATGCGTCGGTCTTATCCGGACTGCTCATTAAGTAACGAAAGCTACCAGGGCTCTTATGCTGAGCCTTTTGTTTTCAGTAGTGCAGTGGGTGGGCATGGCCAGATAACCTTCGACACTCCGCAAGGAAGGTGGTTTCATTACGACATTCAATGTCCAAGTTGGCCGGCTAGTGATCCGCGCAAAAACCAATTGCAGAAATTTCAGAATTTTGATTGTGAGGCGGGATTTTGGCCGGTGTGGGGGTATAGTCCAGAGTACAATAACTCCGGGAATCCTGACTATATTGCGATTTGGCCAAATTTATGCACTGCAGGCCAAATTTATGCTTATATCGAGGTGCGGTCACCTCTAGGTATCACGCAGACATCATCGTGCGCTGCAAATTTGCATCCTTGTTTCCCAGCAACAGGCGACAAGTTGCGGGTAGAAGAGGATTTCGATTTTGCGGGTCGTCCCTTTGCGCGTTATTACCATTCTCTGCAGCAGATCCAGATCTCCGACACTATGGCCCAAGGCTGGGGTCATTCTTATTTGGAAAAAATTGGCTACGACGGTGTCCCTTATCTGATGTCAGCAGAGGGCTACTTCGAAAAATTCGTACTGTTGTCCGGCAATGCCTACCGCGGTTCTCGTAATGAATCCGACCTGTTGATCCGTCAGGGTAATACCTGGCTGCTTAAACGGCCTGGTGGAGAGCAAAGGACTTACAATACTGATGGACTATTGACGAACATCTTTTTCCCGGCGGCGCCTGACCGGAGTGTAAGTCTGTCATACCAAAAGGGACGCTTGCTCCAAGTAATGGATGGCTTGGGCCGCACGTTGTCGTTCTATTACGAAAACGGCTTGCTTTCTGCCCTAGCATTGAGCGACGGGAGCACGGTGCACTACGAGTACGATGCAGAGCGTAACCTCGCTGCTGTCGTGCGCCAGGATGGCAGTCGCCGTGAGTACGTCTACAACGAGTCTGGCGCTGCACCGGCGTCGATACGTCATTTGTTGACCGGAATAGTAGAGGATGGCGTGCGCTATGCCTCTTTCACTTATGTCGATGACGGCAAGGTCGCTTCGAGCGGATTGCATGTCGATGCCGGGATGGTAGAGAAGACGACGTTGAACTACGTCGACAACGGTGCCGTGTTGGTTACTCAGCCTAATGGAACTAGCTATCAGTACACCATCGGCGCGGGAGCGTTTAGGCAAGTCACTGGTATCGTGGGGCCTAATTTATCTCTTTCGCGGACGTTTACCGATGATGGGCGTTTGGCGGCATCCGTCGATGGGAATGGCGTACGTAATACCTGGTCCTATGACGAATCCCTGAGTGGCGGCGGTTCGTCTATTACCGAAGTTGAGGCGGCAGGTAAAGCGGAGCAACGTACACGTACGCGGATACGTGACGCCGATAATCAGATTGTCCAGTTGCAGTCCTCCACATCGCAGGGTGTCAGTTCCATCACCAACTATGTGTACTCGGCGAACGGTGCCTTGTCTGCTCAGTGCACGATTGACCCAAGTAGCGCGAGCGCTTTGGCTTACAACTGTGGTTCCGCATCTGCACCGCAAGCCGGTGTTCGTCAGCAGTTGCTCAAGTATTGCTCAGCGGACGACGTCACTGGGAATGCTTGCCCAATGGCAGGGCTGCTGACGCAAAAGAGCGGTCCGCGGACAGACGTCAACGATGTCACCGGTTTTACCTACTACGCCACAGACGACAGCACCTGCGCCACGTCCCCAACCACCTGCCCGCACCGCAAGGGCGACCTTTGGAAGGCGACCAATGCGCTCGGCCAGGTCACCGAGTACCTGGCCTACGACGGCGCAGGCCGCGTGCTGTCGACGAAGGACGCCAATGGCGTAGTCACCGACTACACCTATCACCCGCGTGGCTGGCTGACTGCCAGCAAGGTACGCGGAGCCGACGACAGCAGCGAGAGCGATGATCGCATCACCGCGATCGACTACTGGCCGACCGGGCTGGTCAAGCAGGTGACCCAGCCCGATGGCGCGTTCACCCGCTTCACCTACGACGCAGCGCACCGGCTGACCGATATCGCCGACAACGCCGGCAACACCATCCACTACACCCTGGACAATGCCGGCAACAGGCTCAAGGAAGACACCAAGGACGCCTCGGGCGCGCTCAAGCGCACGCTCTCGCGGGTGTACAACCAGCTAGGCCAACTGGCCACGCAGGCCACCGCGCAGGGCGACCCGACCGACTTCGGCTATGACGGTAGCGGCAACATCAAGACCGTCACTGACGCGCTCGGTCATGTCACCCAGAACGACTACGACCCGCTCAACCGCCTGGCGCGCACCCTGCAGGACGTGGGCGGCATCGCCGCCGAGACCACCTTCGGCTATGACGCCCTGGACAATCTGACCAAGGTCACCGATCCCAAGGGGTTGGACACCACCTACGTCTACAACGGCCTGGGCGACCTGACCAAGCTCACCAGCCCGGACACCGGCAGCACGACCTACACCTACGACAGCGCCGGCAACCGCGCCACCCAGACCGATGCGCGCAACATCAAGACGACCTACGGCTACGACGCGCTGAACCGGCTGTCCCAGGTCACCTATCCGACCACCAGCCTCAACGTCAGCTATACCTACGACGTCAGCCAGAGCACCTGCGCCAGCGGCGAGACCTACGCCGTGGGCCGCCTGACCCGGATGCAGGACGGCAGCGGTAGCACCGATTACTGCTACGACCGCTTCGGCGATCTGGTGCGCAAGGTGCAGACCACCAACGGCAAGGTGTTCGTGGTCCGCTATGCCTACACCAAGGCCGGGCAGCTGAGCCGCCTGACCTACCCGGATGGGGCGGTGGTGGACTACGTGCGCAATGCCCAGGGCCAGACCACTGAGGTCGGCGTGACCCCGCCTGGCGGCACAAGACAGGTCCTGCTGAACCAAGCCACCTACTATCCGTTCGGCCCGGTCGCTGGGTGGACCTATGGCAACGGCCGGCCGATGCAGCGCGTGCTGGACCAGGACTACCGCCCGCTGGCGGTGAACGACACGCGTAGTGATGGCCTGGCGGTGGGCTTCGCCTTCGACCCGGTCGGCAATCTCAGCGCGTTGACCGCGCCGGGCAACACCGCACCGGTGGTCAAACTGGACTACGACCCGCTGGGCCGGCTGACCGCGTTCAAGGACGGCCCGACCGATACGGTGATCGACGGCTATACCTACGACGCCACCGGCAACCGCCTCAGCGCCAAGGTCAACACCAGCACGCAGACCTACAGCTATCCGACCACCAGCCACCGCCTGAGCAGCGTGGCCGGAACTGCACGCAGCTATGACGCGGCAGGCAACACCACGGCGATCGGCGGCACGGCCGTGCAGTACGTGTACGGCGCCAATGGCCGGCTATCCCAGGTCAATCGCAATGGCACCAAGGTGGTGAACTACGCCTACAACGGCCGCGGCGAGCAAGTGCGGCGTGTGGGCAAGACCAATACCTACACCCTCTATGACGAGAGCGGCCACTGGCTGGGCGACTACGACAACAACGGCGCGGCCGTGCAGCAGGCGATCTGGCTGGACGATCTGCCGGTCGGTGTGCTCGCCAAGACCGCGTTGCGCTATGTGCAGCCGGATCACCTGGGTACCGCGCGCGCCGTGATCGACCCGGCCCGCGACGTGGCGATTTGGCGCTGGGACCTGAAGGGCGAAGCCTTCGGCACCACCGCACCGGACCAGGACCCGGACAAGGACGGCACCGCCTTCGTGTTCGACATGCGCTTCCCGGGGCAGCGCTATGACGCGCTGAGCGGACTGAACCAGAACTACTTCCGTGACTATGAGCCCGGTACGGGGCGCTATGTGCAGAGTGATCCGATTGGGTTCGCTGGTGGGATTTCTACTTACGGCTACATCGGCTCAAGGCCGATGGCCTCTATGGATCCCATGGGGCTAGCTTGTAGCTCAGCAAACGGTACCACGCGTTGTGATTATCCTGGTGGTCCTTCGTTTAGCTTGCCAACTCCCCCTGGTTGGAAAGATTTTAACGGTAGCGAGTGGATGTACCATCATTATGACGTCAGGCGCAAAATAGGATGCGCAAATGCCAACGGCGTAATGCAGGACCTCATAAATCATCCGACTCCATCACCTAACGCTAGGCCTGCTACATCATCTGGGACAAAGAGGAACGACGCTGGAGTTCCTTACTTGCCTATTTCTAATTTTGTAACTAGCTATTTGACGATCGATTTGCAGACCGGCGGGCCGGTAGTTGTGAACATTACTGCTCCAGGTAGTTTTTTTGACCCTGGTTACGTTGCGCGTACGGTCACCAACGGAGTTGCTCACACCTATGGGGAAGGTACGAGCTCTGTTCAGCATGACAAAAGTATGCAGGGTGCAATGATCAATTGGGTCGTAAATGAGCTCGTGTGGGGCGATCAAATGCAAGGATTTATTGACGAAAATTCATCTCATTGCGGATGTTCCTAGTTATGCATGTAGGTAGAGCGACTTTATCGCTTCTCATTGCCGCCCTCATGCCGGGGGGAGTTGCACTTGCTGTAACTCCTGGGCAGTCTGAAAGTTTTCTTCACGCTGTTGTTATTTTTGGTATTTGGTACTTTTTGTCATTGCCTGTAGTTTTAGTATTAGGTCTTCTTACTTTGCATTTTGCGATGAAGATGAAGTATGGACCAGTTCTTTTGCCGCCATTGATTGGTTGTTTATCTGGAGGGGCCATTGCCAAGATGATGTACGCGAGCGGAACGCCTCTTCATGACATGTGGTTGCTTGTGCTTGATGGATTACTTGTGGCAGTAGTCGCGGCCTTTATATATTTTAGACCTTGGGCTAGAATGTGAAGAGGGCAATAGGGGTTTTAATTTTTGGGTTGCCATGAAATGCGTGCTTAAATATAAATTGATTGAGGCGGACTTCTGCAGCAAGTGACCGCAATGCGAACTGAGTTTCGGGACGATTTCAAAAGTGACAATGTATTGATCGTTATAGGTTCTGCGTTGGATATGCGGGCATTTAGTGCAGGCCTGCGTGCCTGGATCGCATACTCAGATCAAACATCTTTGTTCTCGATAATTCCGGAATACGAGGGCGTCGAAATCATGTTGCAGCGACACAGCTCACCGCATGCCTTAACAGCGAGTGATTTGCCCGCTGGCGTCCTATGGCACATCGGCAAGGATGCCGCCCGTCGTCTTGCCGACCTCGTCGGTCAACTCTCCCGGCATCCACGGCCAGCGCATCTCTATCTTCATTTCGAGGGCTACGCGCGGGCTATCATCATTTCGATGGATGAGTATTGATCGCCCCGCTGTACATTGACCAGTGGAAAATTTTTTCGTTATGGGTGTGGGGATAGTAAATGAATGGCTCAGAGGATGTGCAGGCTGTGCTTTCTGCCTTCAGACAACTGGCAATGTTTGAGGGTCACGAGGTAAGCGAGCCTGAAAGCCCTGGGATGGATGGCGATACGCCGTTGCACATTGCGGCAATGGATGGAGATATTCAGGCGGTCGAGCTTTTTATCCCGTTTGTGAGAAATATCGACATCAAGGGTGGGATTGGTTCTTCGCCTCTTCATTATGCTGCGAGGTGGGGCCATCCTGAGGTTGCGAAGCTTCTTTTGAGGCATGGCGCTGATATCAATTTGCAGGACGACTATGGGGACACGCCGCTGAGCTTTATGAAAGGCCAGGCATGCTTCGACGCAATCCTGCTGGAGCAGGCGGCCAAGCCCGTTCTGTAACACCCAGCAGGCCGTTTAATCCCCTCGCACTCTGCCGCATGATGTAAGGCAACGCGCACATCATCCCGCGCGCCCTCCCAACGCCGGAGCCTTCCCATGCCGCAACGCCGCCACTTCCTGAAAACCACTGCCTTCGGCGCCCTGGCCGCCGTGTTGGGCGGTGTGCTTCTTGGCGCACGCGCCGCCGTGCCCAAGGCGCAAGCCAAGACTGGTGTGGGGCCGCTGCCAAACGGCGCGGCGCGGGTGATCTCGACCTGGGACTTTGGGGTCGCGGCCAACCAGGCGGCGTGGCAGGTACTGTCGCGCGGCGGCGCGGCGCTGGATGCGGTGGAGGCCGGGGTGCGGGTGCCGGAGGCGGATCCGGACAATCACACGGTGGGGCTGGGCGGGTATCCCGACCGGGATGGGCGGGTCACGCTGGACGCCTGCATCATGGATCACACCGGCGGCTGCGGGTCGGTCGCGGCACTGGAGGATATCGTGCATGCGATCTCGGTGGCGCGGCGGGTGATGGAGAAGACCCCGCATGTGATGCTGGTCGGCGAGCGCAGCGGCACCACCGTGGCGAACTACGCCTACAACGGCCGTGGCGAGCAGGTGCGGCGGGTGGGCAAGACCAACACCTATACGCTGTACGACGAGAGCGGCCATTAGCTGGGCGACTACGACGCCAACGGTGCGGTCGTGCAGCAGGCGATCTGGCTGGACGACCTGCCGGTCGGAGTGCTTGCCAAGACCACGCTGCGCTACGTGCAGCCTGATCACCTGGGCACGCCGCGCGCGGTGATCGTCCCAGTCCAAGCGGTTTAATCCCATCCCGCCCTGCCGCATGATGTAAGGCCACGCGCACACGTCCCGCGCGCCCTCCCAACGCTGGAGCCTTCCATGCCTCAACGCCGCCATTTCCTGAAAACCGCCGCCTTCGGCGCCCTGGCCGCCGGGTTGGGCGTTGCGCTGCCGGGTGCGCGCGCCGCGGCGGCCAAGGCACGGGCCAAGACCGGTGTGGGGCCGCTGCCAAACGGCGCGGCGCGAGTGATCTCCACCTGGGATTTCGGCGTCCTCAAGGCCGGCAACCCCGATCTGCCGTACGTGGCACTGCTCACCCAATCCTTCCCGCAACTGATCTCCGTCCCCCGCGACAGCCTGCTCGCCGACGCCTCCGAAGAGACGCTGCCGGCGGGCGTGCACATGCGCGTGCTGCTGGGCGAGCAGAGCGCGTTGCTGCCGGATCTGGAGGCGATCGAGGGGATGGTGGTGGAGCGGTTTGCCGTGGTTTCATAACTCTAGAAACCGCAAGCTACACAACGCTATTGAGGTTTTGTCGTCGACTTCTCTGAAGTCTGAAGTCTGAAGTCTGAAGTCGGTTGGCTGATTGCTGCGAGAATATCTTTCGCTTCAGGCGATCACTGAGCAGGCCTCTTGAACTGATGTTCTAATGGAGCTAGATCATGCGTGGATTTTTGCCTCTTCTGTTCGGTATTTTCTTGGGCGGGATATGCTGTTTTGTACCATTCACGGCCGAGGCGCAGGCAGCGGGGCAATATTGTTATCAATCCTGTTTTGGCTCGCTTGACGAGGCCGAGGCGGAGATGCGTTCGATGTTGCCTTACGGCGCTTATCTTGTGCGTGAAAGAACTCTGATTACCGAGGGGGTCTCGGCAACTCCCTCTTATCAAATTTATTACAAGGTAAAACGTCAGCCACCCAGCTACATCAGCTCGCCTGGTTATTTAATTGGTGGCACGGGCAGTGAAGGCATTAATCCTAGCATTTGTAGCGCCAATAGCGAGCCTTTATTGAAAGGGATGTGTGCTGATGAAGGTGAGATGATCAATGGATATCTCAGCTTTTATCGTCATCAATGGCCTGACTGCACGATTTCTGACACTCGGATAGAAGGCGCTTATGGCGAGCCTTACGTTAAGAGTGAGCCTTACTATAGTGGTATGGGGTTGCTTAGTTTCGATGCGCCCGGCGGTAAGTGGTTCAAATTTAATATGTCTTGCCCGGGTTGGAGCGATCCCACTCCTTCTCCTAGTGAGTTGATGCTTGTTAAAAGTCGGGTCTATTCATGTCCCGCTGGTCTTGCGCCGGTCAGTGCATTCAATGCTGCTTACAACAATACCGGGAATCCAGATTTTGTAGCCGAGTATCCTTATCTCTGTCAGAACGGAGATATGCCGATAATTTATGCTAAAGGCATCGATCAGACTAAATCTTGCGCTGCAAATGCAAATCCTTGCCTCCCCGCCACTGGCGACAAGTTCAGGCGTGAAGATGATCTGGTTTTCGCCGGCAAGCCATTCCAGCGCTTCTACCATTCGATCCAACAACTCCAGTCGGGATTGGGAATGGCGCCAGGTTGGAGCCATTCGTTCTCTGATCTCCTTGGCTATCAGGGGACTTACCTGACGACCCATGAGGGATTTTTCGAGCAATTCAAAGAAGTGGGGGAGGGAAAGTATCGAGGGCGGCGTAACGCCAGCGATATGATGTTGCGTTCGCAAAGCGGGAATTGGACACTAGTAACCGCGGATGGTGAGCGGCGCATCTATAACTCCGAAGGTCGTCTTGCCTCGATCAAGTCTGGCGTTTCCTCTGCGTTTGATATTGACTTCATATATTCAAGTGGACGTCTGGTCAAAGCGGTCGACGGGCTTGGATACACGCTTTCATTTATCTATCGCAACGAACTCCTCGATACGGTGGCCTTGGATGATGGAAGTTACGTCAAATATGACTATGACGACGCCCAGAATCTAGTGAGTGTCACCCGTTCTGACGGGAGTGTGCGTACTTACCGCTATGGAGAGTCGGGGCATGCGCCCGCGGGGCGTGCGCACCTGCTTACTGGAATTGAAGAGGATGGTGTTCGATACGCGACCTTCAGTTATGCAACTGATGGGCGCGTGGCGGGCAGCAGTTTGCATGCAAACGGGGCGGAGGTGGAAACGACTTCCATTACATACTCGGGCGCTAGTAGCGCTCAAGTTTCGCAGCCTAATGGTGCGAGCTATACGTATCAGTTCGGCCAAGGCCTTTTCCGTCAGATCGAAGCCATCAGCGGCCCTGATGGTACTAAGTCAATGAGCTTTGATGCGGGGCGGCCCATCTCTATCACGGATAGGTTGGGGAACTCTGAGAAATTCAGTTATCAAGATTCCCTGGACGGTCAAGGGGCCTCGTCCAGCACTGTGACGGAAGGTGTTGGGACCTCTTACCAGAGATCGGAGACGCTTACACGGGACCCGGAAAATCAGGTTGTGGCGCAGCAAGCGAGCGATGGGAGCGGAACGACGTCTCTTTCTCGAGCCGTTTACGCCGCAGGGAAAGTCACCTTCCGCTGTCAGTACGATGTGTCTGTTTCTGCTGCTTCCGCCTATGTCTGTGGTGCGATGGCCAGTGCGCCCGCTGGTGTCCGGCAGGTTGCCTATACCTATTGCGCTGATGGCGATCTCGCTGATAGTTCGAGCAATTGCCCGATGCTGGGACTTCTAAAGCAGGTCGATGGCGCTCGCACCGATCTCAACGACGTCGCGACGTACACCTACTACCCCACCGACGACAGTACCTGCTCCACATCTTCGGCCACCTGTTCGCACCGCAAGGGCGACCTGTGGAAGGTGACCAACGCGCTGGGCCAAGTCACCGAATATCTGTCGTACGACGGTGCCGGCCGCGTGCTGTCGGCGAAGGACGCCAACGGTGTGGTCACCAACTACACCTATCACCCGCGTGGCTGGCTGGCCGCCAGCAAGGTGCGCGGGGGCGACGACAGCAGCGAGAGCGACGATCGCATCACCGCGATCGACTATTGGCCGACCGGCCTGGTCAAGCAGGTGACGCAGCCCGATGGTGCGTTCACCCGCTTCACCTACGATGCCGCGCACCGGCTGACCGATATCGCCGACAACGCCGGAAATACCATCCATTACACCTTGGACAATGCCGGCAACCGTTCCAAGGAGGACACCAAGGACGCGTCGGGCACGCTCAAACGCACGCTCTCGCGGGTGTACAACCAGCTCGGCCAACTGGCGACGCAGGCCACAGCGCAGGGCGATCCGACCGACTTCGGCTACGACGGCAACGGCAACACCAAGACCGTCACAGATGCGCTCGGTCATGTCACCCAGAACGACTACGACCCGCTCAACCGCCTGGCGCGGACCCTGCAGGACGTGGGCGGCATCGCCGCTGAGACCAAGTTCAGCTACGACGCGCTGGACAATCTGACCAAGGTCACCGACCCCAAGGGTCTGGACACCACCTACACCTACAACGGCCTGGGCGACCTGACCAAGCTCACCAGTCCGGATACCGGCAGCACGACCTACACCTACGACAGCGCCGGTAATCGCGCCACCCAGACCGATGCGCGCAACATCAAGACGACCTACGGCTACGACGCGCTGAACCGGCTGACCCGGGTCACCTATCCGACCACCAGCCTCAATGTCAGCTACACGTACGACGTCAGCCAGAGCACCTGCGCCAGCGGCGAGACCTATGGTGTTGGTCGCCTGACCCGGATGCAGGATGGTAGCGGCAGCACCGACTACTGCTACAACCGCTTCGGTGAGGTGGTCCGCAAGGTGCAGACCACCAACGGAAAGGTGTTCGTGGTCCGCTATGCCTACACCAAGGCCGGGCAGCTGAGCCGGCTGACCTATCCCGATGGGGCGGTGGTGGACTACGTGCGCAATGCCCAGGGCCGGACCACCGAGGTCGGGGTGACCCCGCCTGGCGGCAGCCGCCAGGTGCTGCTGAACCAAGCCACCTACTATCCGTTCGGCCCGGTCGCCGGCTGGACCTACGGCAACGGCCGGCCGATGCAGCGCGTGCTGGACCAGGACTATCGCCCGCTGGCGGTCAACGACACCCGCAGTGACGGTCTGGCGGTGGGCTTCACCTTCGACCCGGTCGGCAACCTCAGCGCGCTGACCGCACCGGGCAACACCGCGCCGGTCATCAAACTGGACTACGACCCGCTGGGCCGGCTGACCGCCTTCAAGGACGGCCCAACCGATATGGTGATCGACGGCTATACCTACGACGCCACCGGCAACCGCCTCAGCGCCAAGGTCAACACCAGCACGCAGACCTACAGCTATCCGACCACCAGCCACCGCCTGAGCAGCGTGGCCGGTACCGCACGCAGCTATGACGCGGCCGGCAACACGACGGCCATCGGTGGCACGGCCGTGCAGTACGTATATGGAGCAAATGGACGGCTGACACAGGTCAAGCGCAGCGGCACGGTCGTGGCGAACTACGCCTACAACGGCCGCGGCGAGCAGGTGCGGCAGGTGGGCAAGACCAACATCTACACACTGTTCGACGAGAGTGGTCACTGGCTGGGCGATTACGACAACAACGGCGCGGTCGTGCAGCAGGCGATCTGGCTGGATGACCTACCGGTCGGCGTGCTGGCCAAGACCACGCTGCGGTACGTTCAGCCGGATCACCTTGGCACGCCGCGCGCGGTGATCGATCCGGTCCGTGATGTCGCAATCTGGCGTTGGGACCTGAAGGGCGAGGCCTTCGGCGCCACCGCTCCGGACCAAGACCCCGACAAGGATGGCGCTGCCTTCGTGTTCGATATGCGCTTCCCTGGGCAGCGTTACGACGCGCTGAGCGGGCTTAACCAGAACTACTTCCGTGACTATGAGCCAGGAACCGGGCGGTATGGGCAGAGTGATCCGATTGGGCTGAAGGGCGGATTCGGGACGTATTCATATGTGCTGTCAAATCCGCTAGCTTCGGTAGACAAAAATGGTCTCGAAAGTGCGATTTTCTATGCGGATCCTGCTTACCGTATGCCCATGCCCTCGATGTTTGACCAGTGTAGGTTAAGTTCAAAGGAGCGGAAGTGCATGGCTAAAGTCTTCAATGTGACAGAGCATGATGTGGATGAAGTTGCACTGAGAGGTAATAGTCTTTATGCCGCCTCATTTCCAATGTTCTGGTTCGCTGAGGGGGCTACTACTTTGCCAGGGCAAATTAATTACACGGGGGGGTGTAATAACTTTAATGGTGCCCATTTCATGCTTCATGAGTATTTTCATGTATTTGAGCAATGGGGGAAGGGGATGTCTATAATCTCTTACCTTCGGGGCTGGAAAAGTGTTGAGGCTCAGGCTGATGCATTCGCCTATGCTAATAAGGAAAGGTTCGAAAAATGCATGAGTGGAGAGTGCGAGTGAGATGGGTCAAGTGGTTGGCAGTTTTTGGTTCGTCTATTTTTATTTCTGGTTGTATCGGTGATGCGCAAGTGACTGTGTCAGGCAGTGCAAAAAAAGAGATGTCGTGCACCTTCAAAGCATACAGTGATGGAAGGCTTGTGGAGAACTTTCCCGTCTCTGGAAAGTTCAGGGAGGTTTATGCAGTTTCAATTGTTTCTGATAAGAGGATTGAGATAGTTTGCAGGGGGGGTGTTGTAGTGAGAAGGGATCTAAGTTTTTTTAGCGGTAATATAAACGTTGGTGAATTATCTGTGGTATCGGAGAATTGAATATTTTACTTTTTAATTGCGCCGACATTATGTGGCTGTGGCGTTGTAACGGGTTCGCTCGCCATAGTGCAAAAATTTGCGGCGATGCTATTCTTGATAGTTAATATTTTTTTTGGTTTTTAGTTCCATGGGTGGCTTTTGTGGAATATAGTAATTTGCGTTGACTTATTCGGGTTTGGTTATTGGTGCGCGAAATTTCACAAACTGTGTGATAGGGGTGCGAATTATTAGTTATTAGCTGTGCCTGATATGTTCTTCAGTCTGTTGGGGGAGTGTTTTTTAGATGGGATTTAAGAGAATTCTGGTGTGGTAGTGACATTCATCTGGGAAATTTTCGCTGCTGCATGCCGATGATTGTCATGAAAAGCCTTGTGCGCTTCAATGCGGTTCTGCGAGAGCATGTCGGATCAAGATGTTCTGTAAGTCCTAGCCGCTGTTTAATCTCTCCACACTCTGCCGCATGATGTAAGGCTAAGCGCACGCCCCCGCGCGCCCTCCCAACGCCGGAGCCTCCCATGCCGCAACGCCGCCACTTCCTGAAGACCGCCGCCTTCGGCGCCCTGGCCGCCGGGTTGGGCGGTGTGCTGCCGGGCGCACGTGCTGCGGCCAAGACACAGGCCACGACCGGTGTCGGGCCGCTGCCACACGGCGCAGCTCGGGTGATCTCCACCTGGGACTTCGGGGTCGCAGCCAACCAGGCGGCCTGGCAGGTGCTGTCGCGCGGCGGCGCGGCGCTGGATGCGGTGGAGGCCGGGGTGCGGGTGCCGGAGGCGGATCCGGACAATCACACGGTCGGGCTGGGCGGTTATCCGGACCGCGATGGGCGGGTCACGCTGGATGCCTGCATCATGGACCACACCGGCGGCTGCGGGTCGGTCGCGGCGCTGGAGGACATCGTGCATGCGATCTCGGTGGCGCGGCGGGTGATGGAGAAGACGCCGCACGTGATGCTGGTCGGCGACGGCGCGCTGCAGTTCGCGCTGGCGCAGGGCTTCGAGCGCACCAAGCTGCTCACGCCCGAATCGGAGCAGGCGTGGAAGAAGTGGCTGAAGACCTCTCACTACGCGCCCGAGGCCAATATCGAGAACCGCGCCTATCGTCGCGGCACGCTGCCCGGCGGCAAGGACAATCACGACACCATCGGCATGTTGGCGCTGGATGCGCACGGCAATCTGTCCGGCGCCTGCACCACCAGTGGCATGGCCTGGAAGATGCACGGGCGGGTCGGCGACAGCCCGATCATCGGGGCGGGGTTGTACGTGGACAACGAGGTGGGTGGGGCGACCTCCACCGGCGTCGGCGAAGAGGTGATCCGCAACGTCGGCAGTTTCGCGGTGGTGGAGATGATGCGGCAGGGCAAGAGCCCGGCCGAGGCCTGCCGCGAGGTGGTGATGCGGATCGTGCGGCGCAAGCCGCAGCTCACCCGCGATCTGCAGGTGGGCTTCCTGGCAATGAACAAGCGCGGTGAGGTCGGTGCGTTCGCGATCCAGCCCGGTTTCAGTTACGCGGTCTGCGATGCGCAGCGGCAGGATCTGCTGCTGCCCGGGCAGAGCCATTTCGCGGCGCCGGCGGCATGAGCGGGACGGTGAAGATGGGGCTGGAAGTGGCCGCCGATGCGATCGGCTCGGCGCTCGCTGCGCAGGACGGCGGGGCGATGCGGGTGGAGCTGTGCGGCGGCCTGGATGGCGGCGGGCTGACGCCGTCGTTCGGCACGCTGGCGGCGGTGCGCGATCGGTTGCGCATTCCGCTGTACGTGCTGATCCGTCCACGTGTCGGTGATTTTGTGTTCGACGCCGCGGAGGTGGAGGCAATGCGTCGCGACGTGGAGCAGTGCGTGCGGTTGGGTTGCGACGGCGTGGTGCTCGGTGCGCTGACCGCGGACGGCGAGGTGGATAGGGTGACGATGCGCGAGTTGATCGCTGCGGCCGGTTCGCTCGGCGTCACCTTCCATCGCGCCTTCGATGTCAGTACCGATCCGCGGCGTGCCTTGGAAGACGTGATCGCGCTGGGTTGCGAGCGCGTGCTGACCTCCGGTGCACGCGAGACCGCGGAAGAGGGCGCCGACCTGATCGCCGCGTTGGTGCAGCAGGCCGGCGCGCGCTTGAGCGTGATGCCGGGGTCTGGCGTCACCGAGGCCAACCTGGCGCAGTTGCGTGCGCGGACCGGAGCGCGCGAGTTCCATGGGTCGGCGCGTGGGCCGCTGGCGTCGCGGGCGCTGGCGCCGAATCCGCACGTGCGCAGCCTGGGCGGCGACCGCATGCAGACCGATGTGGCGCGGGTGCGGCGGATGGTGGCGTTGTTGGCGGAGTAGGGTGTCGCCGCTGCACTGATAGCGCTGCAGTGGTGTTGGCGCATGCTGGTGCCGCCTCCGGTGACAGGCTTCGTTCGTCGCGACGGACGTCGCTCCCCAGGAAGAATGAGCGCGCGGCGACCAGAGGCGCCGCGCTCCAGCAAGGCGGCGCTGCTGGGGTATCGGGCGCTGTGGCGGTCGTGGTTGAAACCGCTTGGGTGGAACATCGGGCCCAGGGGCGAACCGCGTCCGGGCATTGCCGTTGCCTACGGGGCTTTGCTCACGGCGCGGTGCCCGACGAAAGTTTCGCGATCCGCGATCAGGCATTGCGTGACCGTGGCGCCGCGACGGCAACGCCGACGCGCGACGCGCCGAATCGCTGTCAGCGCAACGCTGCCCTGGTCTTCCCGGTTGCCTCCGCCTCTCCGCTGCCCAGCCGCTTCGGATCCAGCACCACATGCTTGATGCGCGTGCGCTTCCAGGTGTAGCTGATGTGCACTTGGCCGTCGCGGGTCTGGATCACCGCGGGGTAGGAGAACTCGTCCTTGGGGCTGTCTTCCAGGGTCAGTACGCGGGTCCAGTGCAGGCCGTCGTCGGACAGGGCGACGGCGAGCACGCCGCGGCCGTCCCACCAGTCCTTGCCTGCCTCGGTGGGGTTGTAGACGAGCAGGGAGCGGCCGTCGGCCAGCACCACCGCGTCGGTGCCGGAATTGGGGTTGGCGAGGTCCAGCAGGGTCATCGGTTCCCAGGTGCGGCCCTGGTCGCGCGACCAGGTGCTGAACACGTGGTTCTGCTGGCTGCGGCCCACCGCCTGCAGGCGGCCGTCCTTGTGCAGCAACACGCTGGGCTGGATGGCACCGATCCTGGCCGGGTCGTTCATCGCCGGGCCGCGGGTCCAGTGCGCGCCGTTGTCGTCGGACCATTCCATGTGCGCGACCCAACCGGCGTCCTCGCTGCTGCTGGGGCTGAGGATGCGGCCGCCGGGCAACTGCACCGGCTTGTTCTTGATCGGGCCGAGGATGCCGGCGGGCAGGCGCTCGGGTGTGGACCAGTGATGGCCGCCGTCGCTGGAAGTGGTCTGCATGCCCCACCAGCGCTTCGGGTCGGGGCCCACCTTGTAGAACAGCCGCAGCGGCCCTTGCGCGGGCTGGAACAGCACCGGATTCCAGGTCGGCAATGGCTTGCCTTGCGGCTGCGTGCCGTCGGCCACGCGCTGCGCCGGTTGCCAGCCCTTTGCGCCACGGCGCGCCACCCAGATGGCGACGTCGTCGGCGCCCTCGTGGCGGCCGCCGAACCAGGCTGCGAGCAGGCCGTCGCGGGTTTCCACCAGGGTGGAGGCGTGGCATTGCGCGGTCGGCGCCTGCGCGTTGACGAATTCGCTGTAGACGATGGGCGAGGGCGGCACCGGCGGCGGGGCGGCGGCGGCCGGGCCGGCGATGGCGCGCACGGCGAACAATGACAGCAGCGGAAACAGCGAAGGCGACATCATGTGGTACGGTCCTGTCCCGCTAACGGGGATACCTATTTATCATCAATTAAATACCATATGCTGACACCACCGGCAGCGCCGCCTGCCCGACAGACGATTGCGAGGATCCGCCATGCCGAACCGCCCGCTCTCTCCGCTCCGCTGGCTGGGCGTGCTCGGCCTGACCGCCTTGGCCGCGCCGCCGCTGCTCGCCGAGAACTTCGCCGAGGTCAAACCTTCGCCGCAGCAGGTGGCCTGGCAGGACCTGGAATTCGGCGTGATCGTGCATTTCGGCACCAATACCTTCCTGGACCGCGAGTGGGGCGACGGCACCGCCAGCCCGAAAGTGTTCGCACCGGACCAAGTGGACCCGGCGCAGTGGGCCCGCGCCTCCAAGGCGGCCGGCGCCAAGTACCTGATCCTGGTCGCCAAGCACCATGACGGCTTCGCGCTGTGGCCGACCGAAGAAAGCGCCTACTCGGTGAAGAACAGCCCGTGGCTCGACGGCAAGGGCGACCTGGTGAAGATGACCAGCGAGGCCGTGCGCAAGGAAGGCATGGGCTTCGGCATCTACCTGTCGCCGTGGGACCGCCACGAGCCCAAGTACGCCGATCCCAAGGCCTACGACAAGTTCTACGCCGCGCAACTGGTGGACCTGGCCTCGCACTACGGCCCGCTCACCGAGTGGTGGCTGGACGGCGCCGGCAGCGCCGGCCACGTGTACAACTTCGACAAGTACATGGAAGAGCTGCGCACCTACCAGGCCAATGCCATGGTCTTCGCCGATACCGCACTGTTCGAGTACGGCGACGTGCGCTGGGTCGGCAACGAGGCCGGGGTGATCGAGGGCGAGAACTGGAACACCATCGATCGCCACGGCTACCTGCGCTGGCGCCCGGTCGAGGTGGACACGCCGCTGCACAAGCTGCAGTGGTTCTGGCACCCGAACAGCGACCAGACGCTGAAGAGCGTCGACGAGCTGGTGCAGATCTGGGAAGACAGCGTCGGCCGCGGTGGCCAGTTGGTGCTGGGCATCGCCCCGGACAAGCGCGGCCTGCTGCCCGAGGCCGACGTCAAGCGGCTGGAGGAAATGGGCCAGGCGCTGCAGGCGCGCTACGGCGCCGACCGCAACCTGGTACGCGGCCGGCTCAAGAGCGACGACAGCATCGCCGCGGCGGTGGACGGCGACCGCGACACCTTCTGGAGCGCGCCGGACGGCTCGCACCACGCCACGCTGGAGCTGCAGTTCAAGCAGCCGGTGACCTTCGACACCGCGTTGTCGATGGAATGGCTCAACGACGGCCAACTGGTGCAGAAGTACGCGGTGGAAGTGTTCCGCGACGGCGCCTGGGTCAAGGTGGCGCAGGCGCAGGCGATCGGTCACATGAAGATCGACCACTTCCCCGCGGTCACCGCCTCGCGCGTGCGCCTGAACATCCTGTCCAGCGTCGACGCCGCGCATATCCGCGAGTTCCAGTTGTTCAACGTGGGTGCGTCCGCCACGCGTTGAATCCTGCTCGCGGAGCAAGACCGAAGCCGTACCCGGCGCGCTGCCGGGTGCGGCTTTTTTCGTTGGAGTTGTACGCGGCGTTTGTGGCGAGGGCGCCGTCGTGCAGGCGCAGAGATTTCGGAGTGGCTGCGACGACGAAGGACGCGATGCCTAGGGCACACTCCCCTCTCCCCCCGGGAGAGGGGTCGGGGGTGAGGGTACGGCGCGAGCGCAGTCCCTCCACGCGATTCGTGATCGGCGGTCGATGGCGCAGGCGTCCGCCCACTGACTCTGCAAGGCATGCCCGTGTTTTGCCGGCGCCGCGATGCAAGCGCCGGGAGCGTTTCTAGAGCCGGAATCTTTTGCGACATCGTCCTCGATGCTTGGAGCGCGCGTTGTCCGAGCCGAGCGCCGTAACGTGTGCGCCGGAGCAGGCGGTGACATACCGCCAGACTGTGGTGTGTTGCCATTGCCCGAACGCGGGGGCGAGGATTGCCTGGAGGGTGTCTACGAATGTGGACAAAGCCTGCAGCCTGCTGCAAGGGCTATGCAGGAAGTACGCATTGCAGCCGATCACGAGAGGAGTGCGTCGCAACGCCGCGTGGCACAAGCAAAGTATCTGGGGGCGTCGCTATGTAGTGCACTGCAGCGCAGCCTTGGTTGCCGCCGTCTGGTGGCGTTGCCTCCCGATGGTGCCGGCCCGCTCGGCTTCTACGGTCGTCGTTGCAGGTCGCGATACCGTCCTCGGCCGCCTGATCCGATGCGCAGGGCTTACGGCATCGGCCATCCCTCTCTCAGCAGCGAACCATGACAGTTCCCAACGGCGCCAATGCACAGATCACCAAAGCGGCGACGGTGTCTACGCCACCGGCGGCGTCCACCGGGGCCTCCGCCGCGACACCTTCTGCAACGGCAACCGATCACGGCGAGGTCGGCGAGCCGGCCGGCGCGGCAGCCGCCGCATCGCCGCCCGTGTCGCCAACGCCGCCACCCACGCTGAAGATGCTCGACACACACAGGCTCGCGCAGCCCGAGGCGACAAGGCCGGCCTGCGACACGCTCGACAGCCCGCTCGCGCGGGGCGTACAGCGCAGCGATGCTGAAACCATGGCCTATGCACAGTCGCAGGTTGAAGTCGGCTCGAACATGCTGATCAGACAGGCGCCGGGCCTGGTTGCGCAATCAGCGGCGGTCTATTTCGACGGCGTCAGCAAGACGGCGCTGGCCAGCCAGGGCGTGCTGCTCAAGAACCTGGCCGAGAACAAGCCGGAGCAGGCCGCCGACGACGTTCTGGACGTACTGGTGAGCGATGCGCTGGTTGGTGCTGCCGCGGCGGTCGCGACTGTCGCCAGCGCGCTGGAGGACGAATCGGCCGGCTTTGCCATCGACACGATCGACCAGAGCATTGCCAAGCACGCGGACCTGATGCACTGCCGCAAGTTCGTGTCCACCTAGGCGGTTCGTGCCACCGATTTCACCATGCTCACAGGGGAGCATCATGCAAGACAACCAAGCAACCGATTTCGCCACGCTGCGCCAGTTCGCCGAGAGCTGGTTGCGTCGCCCGCTACGTCCTCTCGAGGAGGAGCAACTGCGGCGCTTCGCGTCAGAATCGTCCGCACCGCCGGCAGTGCCTGCCGCCGAAACGGCCGGCGCCTCGCCGTCTTTGATCGATGCCGAGCGCGAGCGCGTGAAAGGATTGATCCAGCAGATGCAGCAGATGCAGCAGATGCAGAACAGCCGCGGGGCACTGTCCGGCGCCACCGTGGCCAGCGAAGCAGCGGTGCTCAAGGCAGTCCAATCGGCCAATGTGCTGGACCAGCTGAGGTCGGGCCAGTTGCGTCCGCCGCAGAATGGCGAGGGCGGCGGCAATCACCTGGTGATGGCGCAGATCGACGATCGCCTGGCCAAGCTGGTACAGACCGAAGTGCAGGCGTGCTTCGATCGCGAGTTCGGCACCCTGACCCAGCAGATGCAGGCCGTGCTCGAGGCGGCGCGCGCCCAGGGACTCATCGCGGATGCGCCGGCCACGGAGCCGGGAGCGCCATCGCCGCCTCCCGCTGCTTGAGCCGTGCTGGGCGTGTGTTTTTCACGCGCACGCGTGCGTGGTGCGCTGGTGCACGCAGAGTGTGCTTTGCGGCGTGCATCAAAGCTTTGCGCCACGGTGCCGCGATGTAAATGGCTGCGTGCGATCAGCGATCCAGCCTGGTGCCACGTCGCGGACAGTCGCTCGCTCGCTCGCCTGCTCTGCACTGTTCTGTTTTCAGAGATCGTACGGCGTTGGCCGTACCTCAACCCAGGAGCGAACACATGGCATTTCCCACCGCGGTCAACAACCAGATCACCGATGCGGTCACCCAGTCCAACGTGAAGGTCATCGGCGAAGCGCCGGCCTTCGCGATGGCGTCGATCTACCAGAGCATGGCGCACTCGACCGGCATCCTGTTCGGGAATGCCGTCTCCGCGCAGCAGCAGCGGAACACCCTGGCGCAGGCGGCGGCCAAGCAGGGCGGCATGCAGATCTACAGTCTGGACACCACCGCCGCCGCCGGCGCCACCGAGACGATCGCGCAGACCGGCGTCTCCGACAACCTCACCAGCCTGCTGACCGTGCTCAACGCGTTCAAGCAGCCGTGAGCCATGCGCGCTAACGCCGCCGCAAGACGGCGCTGGCGATGCAATCGCCTTCCTGACGCGGGCCGTTCCATGCTCCATCCCACCGCAGTCAACAACCGGATCACCGACGTCGTCACCTAGTCCAACGCAAAGGTCTCGGCGAAGCCCCGGACCAGGCGATGACGTCCCGGCAATCTGGCCAACTTGCTGGTGGTGCTGCAGTCGTTCGAGGACAACACGCCGACGGAGTCTTGAGGGGCATCGCGGAAGACATGCTTTGCCCGGCGCAGCGCGGCACGTCGTTGTGTTTGTGAGAGCGACTTCAGTCGCAACAGGGCATTCCTGCTAACGCGCGTCGCGGCGGAAGCCGCTCCTCAGAACTTGCGATGCTTTGACCAGGCCCACTGTGGGAGGGACTTCAGTCCCGACGCCTACCAAGGTCGGGTAACCGGGAGGCCTCGTTGATCGAGGCGCATGATCGTTGACGCCTGCAAGTGGGCGTCCCTTCGCGATTGAAGGCTCCCTTGCCTCGTCGGACCTCGCATCTGCAGCGGTGTCACTTACGACGATCGGTGTTCCGATGCCACGTCGTGCTTCCTGCCACGCTGACGTCGCCTTGCGACGCGTGCGCCCGTTTTTTTCAAGCGCTTGCCTGAATCAAGTAGCCGTCGCTGCACCGCGCACGCATTCCGGGGCATCGGCCGGCGCGCGCGCCATCTCGCTGCTGCGATACGACTCGCCCCATTCGCGCAGGCTGATCAGGACCGGCGCGAGGGAGTGGCCAAGCGGCGTCAGCGCATATTCGACCTTGGGCGGCACCTGCGGATAGACATGCCGCACGATCACGCCGTCCTCCTCGAGCTCGCGCAACTGCAGCGTCAGCATGCGCTGCGTGGCATTGGGAACCAGGCGCGTCAGCTCCATGAAGCGCTTCTTTCCGGACAGCAGGTGGAACAGGATCACTGGCTTCCACACCCCGCCGATCACCGAAAGCGTGACTTCGACCGCGCAGCCACTCTTGCCATCCAGACGTTTCAGACGCATGGTCTTTATGCCTACAAAATTGATAGTACCTGCGAAAATTGTACGTTCTTGCGATGCAGGAAGTACATCCCGACAATGCCTGCAACACGGTCGCGCTGCAACCGGTGCAGCACTGCCCCTCGCCACTTTTTCGCTAAGGATGTCGTGCCCATGAAAGCCATCACCCTGCGCCAGCCCGCTGGCCTCGAGAACCTCCGCCTCGTCGATCTGCCCGATCCCGGCCAGCCGGGCGCCGGCGAAATCCGCGTCCGCGTGCATGCGAGCTCGCTCAACTTTCACGACCTGGGCGTGGTGACCGGCCGCATGCCCAGCGCCGACGGCCGCATCCCGATGTCCGACGGCGCCGGCGTGGTCGAGGCGGTGGGCGAAGGCGTGGACGAGTTCGCCGTGGGTGACGCGGTCGTCTCGACGTTCTTCCCGACCTGGCTGGATGGCGGACCGACCATCGCCGATTTCGCGACCGTGCCCGGCGACGGCGTCGACGGCTACGCCCGCGACACCGTGGTGCGCCCCGCGCACTGGTTCACCCATGCGCCGCGCGGCTACAGCCACGCCGAAGCGGCGACGCTGACCACGGCAGGACTCACCGCATGGCGGGCGCTGGTGGTGGACGCGCGGCTAAAGGCCGGCGACACCGTGCTGGTGCTCGGCACCGGCGGCGTGTCGATCTTCGCCCTGCAGTTCGCCAAGCACATGGGCGCCACCGTGATCGCCACCTCGTCGTCCGACGAGAAGCTGGCGCGTGCGCAGGCGCTGGGTGCCGACTTCACCATCAACTACCGCCGTGACACAGACTGGGCGTCCAAGGTGCTCGACTACACGAACGGCCGCGGCGTCGACGTCGTGATCGAAGTGGGCGGCCCCGACACGCTGGGGCAATCCATCCAGGCCTGCCGCATCGGCGGCCACATCGCCCTGATCGGCGTGCTGACCGGCATTGCCGGCCAGGTGCCGACGGTGGCGCTGATGCAACGTCACCAGACCCTGCAGGGCCTGATCGTCGGCAGCCGCAGCCACCAGCGCGACATGGTCCGCGCCCTCGACGCCACCGGCATCAAACCGGTGGTCGACCAGACCTTCGCGCTGGAAGACATCGCCGATGCGTTTGCGCATCAGGCGGCGGGGAAGCATTTTGGGAAGCTGTGCTTGTCGATTTGACGGGGATGCCTGAGCGGTCGGTGCTGTTGCACCGACCGCGGTGGCTGGTGGCGCAGACACCCTGCAGGGACGCTTGCAACAGGGTAGAAACATGCTCGTTCCTGATCAGCGCGGTGTGTTACGACGGCAAGTGTTCACTGGCCAGTTCTCTGGCGGAAAGCAATGCCGACAATACCTGGTCACGGTTGTGGCGGTTGTTGATCCCGGCAGGCAATCTGCTTTGCCACGGCTGGAACTCCCAGTGATCTCCGCCTTGCGCGGCGAGCCGTGTGGAGCCGGACGATGAAAGAAAATAGCTGATTGCTGCCTCCAGTTGGGCCCGGGACAGGAACTCGAGTCTGAATTTCCCGGATGAGACAACCAATACATGCCGCACGCAATTTGGTGAAGATATTTCCGGCATGTGGTTGCGATGAACCAGTGGGTCGAATGTCTCAACGGAAATCCTGCTCATCTGCGCGATCGTGCGAGTGACGTGTCACGGGCGGCATACGGTGGTGGCAATTGCTTGCAAACCGTTACCTCGTCTGTCCACCATTTGCCCCGCTCTAATGAGCAAAGCAGGAGACGGCCGGTTGCCGATGAAACCTCTAGAACCTGGTTATCGGGTGCCGCGAACTGGAGCAATACCTCATGCCGTATCAGGTCGGCCCACATGGCGGAATCGGACACGTCGAAATCCGTCAGTGACGCGTCTGGCAGGAAGTGCGATGTGTCCTTGCTGCCGATGGCGTACTGCACGGGCTCTCCATCCCACGAAACAAACAGCTTTTTACCATCGTCGAAGGTTAGAGCGACTTCGCCGCCAAAGTTGTGAGTCTCACCTCTCGCCGCAGCATCCACGGCAGACTCGTCAAATTCAAAAATCCTGTAGTGAATTGAGGCGAGCTTAGGCATGATGATTAAAATAAAATTGGGGCAGAGTGCACTTTCCCTGCGCAGAGTCTAGACGTTGCCCGATGTGGGAGGATCGTTCCAATGCACGAAGCTAATCCCATTTCAATGCGAAGGGACCGCATTGCCACGTCGTCCCCGATTGATCTTCGACTAGCGGGGTCAGGTTCACTTATCGAATGTGTTGGATCCTTTGCCCGGGTGGCATGCGGGCCTATGCCTACAAAGCACGGGGACTTGGCTTGGAACGCGTGTTTCACTTAGGAAGTCAACCTGACCCCGTTTTTGCTTCGACAGTCTCTTTGTAGTTATCACCCATCATCAGCTTATAGTGGCTCGAGTGGTTGAGGTTGTCGAAGATGCGTCGGAAAACATCGAGGTAAAAACCGTCATCCGCATCACTAGGGGCCATGTAGATGTCGTCATGGACCGCGTGTGAGCCATCATTGGCCCAGGCCAGCAGTGAGTGAGCAGCCAGGCGTTCGTCGCCCTCGAAGTCCTTAGCAGCCTTGTCGACATCGACGCCGCCAAGAAGCTTGAAGTAGCTTTCGAAAATTCGGCGCATGGTGTTGGGCAGGGTCACCGAATGACCGTCTGGTTTGCGGATGTCATGCCAGAGCAGTTGGTAGGTGCTTTTAACCGGGTTAACGTTTAGGTATGGGACGAACTCCGTCACACCTCCCTTTTTTCGGCAAACCCAGTGGGCGGTCTTCGGAAGCTGTCCGCCGCCCTTTGCGAAAGTCACTTCCTTGTGGAAGTAGACATTGTGGGTGAGAACCACAACCTGTTTGACAGGACTTTTCCCCTCGCGTGCCAGGTCGGCCATCTCCCGTACCAGAGCCGACACAATGAACAACACATCACTGTCGAGGCTGGAGATTGGATCATCGAGGACAACGACCCGGTCTTCTTCAACGCCAGAGGCTGAGTCACCTGCCAGAGCGAGATGATAGAAATAAAGAAAGGTGATGAAGGTCTTCTCTCCCTCACTCAAGCTGTGCTGAGCTTCATCTCCGTTTGCGCGAACGAGGCGGTACGTGTGGGATTCTTCCCCGGCTGTAAGCTCGAAGTTGGTGAAATTGAACGACCTCAACGTCTTGTTTATTTTCTCGACAGTGGGCGCGGTGCTGGTCGATTTTTCCTCTAGCTCGTCGAGCTCCTTCTTCATGGTCGCCTGGGCGTCTTTCGACTTCCGGATTTGGGCCTCCAACGACTCAATGGCCCGACCGACGGTATTGTTGACCTTGTCATACGTGGCCGCATCTTCCTTGAGCTCGACATCGATCAGGTATCGCCAGAAGTCTGCTATCAGCCGGTTTTTCTCGTTGGCAAAGTCATCGACTCGGGCGTTGTGCTCGGCAATCCTCGCGTTGACCGTCGCAAGGTACATCCCGATGTCCGTCACTGATGCCGCAACCCCGGCAATGTCCACAGAGATACTGGGGGCTTCGGTTTTCCTGGTTATCAGTACTCTGGCCGTTGCTAGGCGCGCATCGACGATGTCACTCAACCGGGTGATTTCTTGCGGGTCATGGTAAGCCGCTGGCTCGTTTGAAAGCGCTTCAAGTGCCATCTCGATGGCGGATGCCTGCTCGGTGTAATCCAGGATCTTCCGGTCAAGGTAAACCTTGTCAGTGGTAAACGACTCATCGAAGAAAGCGTCAAGTTCCCGTTCCAATGTGTCAGGAACCTTCTGTTGGCAAAACGGACAATGCGGGCGGCTCTCTTTAAGGAATCCGACGCCCTTGGATACCCAATCCGAATTCTTCAAACGGGCTATGAGTCCCGCGATGTTCACGTCCCCCCTGCCGACGATTGACTTTTTGAAGATAGGGTCGTCTTCGAGAGCTTTTATTCTGGATCCGTCCGGAACCTTGAGTGAGGTGGCCTTCACAGGGGCGCCGGTGAAGACGGATTTTGCCCGTGCCTGGAGATCTTTGAAGTCGCACAGGGCAGCCTTGTTTTCCCGACGTTGGTCAAGAAAGCGGCTCATGAAGACTGCACCGCTGGCCCTTGCGCCAGTCATAGCAGGCTCGAACTCCTTTTCGTGTTTGCGTGTCTGTTTCAGGCACGCCTTTTTCAATATCTCCTTGGCTGCTTCGAGTTCTCCCCGCTTGCCACCCGTGCCGTCCTCACCGCCAAGGGTTTTGCTGTATTGCTCCTCGCTTTTTTTCTCGCCGGCGATCTTGCTGGCCAGCTCTTCAATTCGTTTTTTAAGTGCGTTGTCATCACTGCCAAGGGTAAAAACGCCTTTGACCCGGCCGTGTTCAGCGAATGTCGCGTCCAAGAAGTCCCGGTTGTAAACGGCCACCCGAAGCTGACGCCCCGCATCCCACATCGCCGAGCACGAAAGAAAGGCTTTTGGGTCTTTATTCGCCAGGTAACGCGACAGCGTGGTCTTCCCCGAGCCGTTTGGGCCGTAGACGAAGTTGCAGGCTGCCATGTTCTCAATGGCGACGCCGGCAGCCGGGTACGTGGCGACAGATGCCAGCTTTAGTGATTTGAGCATTGGTTTTTTAGACTAACGGGGGTCAGGTTCACTTATCGATGGGTGGATGCTTTGCGCGGGCGGAATGCGGGCTTGATGCCTGAAGCACTGGGTCTCGGCTTGGACCGTGTAACGAACCAGGTTTACTTAAGAAGTCAACCTGACCCCGTTTCTGGGTTTGGCTTAAATGATTGTTAGGTGCCGTCACGATTCGTTGGTCCTGAGCGCCTGTTGAAGCTTAACAAAATGTTCAAATGAGACGCTAAATGGGTGGGCTACAGGAACTCCCGGGAGCTCATGGATGTGACTAATAACGACCATAAAAGCAAAATTTGTAATCGCAAAGCAGTTGCTTACGCATTGCACTAACGCAGATAGCGGAATATCGCTCCCGATCTCTCCTTGGCCATCACGGTAGAGGGCATGGACTGCGCGGCCGCCATGCACGAATCCACACAGCGGAGTCCAAGTGTTCTCAACCATCCTAGAAAACTTCAGAGCATCATCTAGTTCGCTACCTGACAGGCCGTTGATGAATAATTCGACGCGCCTTGCTAGCTCGACGGTCCCTATATTCTGCCATTTATTGTTGTGATTTAATTCTCTAACTCCAAGATCATTGTCGAGGAAGTCTTTGACCTGTTCTTTTGTTGCAAGAAATCCGAGAAATACAGCTCTTAGGAAGTTTTCGATTTGTGATCTATGTAGCGCTAACGCAGGTGCCCCCATGTCAACAGGATTTGCCTGTATCAAGAAGAGGAGCCCACGGGCATGGTCAAACGCAGCGCGAAATAGCTGGAGAGCAATGTAATGGTGCTCTGTCCGTACGGGAGGAAGATTGCTTAAAAATGACAGAGCATCTTCATTGACCTTGCGCGCGCTAGTCGCCAACTCGTTCAACTGCTTCTCAGAGACAGAATTTTCGTCAGGATTCTGGACGAGCGCTTCGCGGGTGGCGATGGTTAGGATATTTTCGTCAGACATCTCGTAATAGCCTCATCAGACATTGAAGCCTGAATTAATCTGGCCCGTGGAGCGAGTTTGGCTTAAATAATGATTATGTTGGAGCCTGCGTTACCTAGAACTCTTGCTTGCTAAGTTGCTTTGATATTGGTCCATTAGTCTCTGGTGTATCAGCTCGAAATCTGAGTAGTCAGAGCGAGTCTCTGTAAGTGCATCAAAGTACTCGCGATGCAAAGTCCCTGACTTTTGCTCCCACATTTGATATCGGATTCTGCGCCCTATGTGTGTGTCGGCTAACACCGTAACAGTTACCTCAAGTGACACAGGTCGTTGAGTCTCGTAGATGAACATCTTTATGGCCGCTTCAATGTTGGCCATGTGGCCGTTACAAGCGGATGTACCAGCGAACAGATTTCTCCTAACTTGGCACCGGTGCTCTGGAAGCATTGTAAATGCGACCAAATGGCACCAGTGCCATTGAACAGATGAGTCGCGGGGTACTATTAGACTGCCATTGTCTATCAAGCGCTGGACATGGCTTTTTGCACTCTCACCCATCACTTGCGACTGACGTAGATTCCTTGGTCTTAAACGAAGCGGTTTATCAAAGTCAGCCAACATTTCGGGTGTAATACGCGCTCTGACGATTTTTGCGCGCTCTGAAAGAAAGCCATGGGGCGCGACAAGTCTGATTCGGTAGTCCGGAGCCTGCCTGGAGTGATACCAGACGATGCCTTTGCTGAATTCATACTTGGATGGGAAATATGGGATGCTGGCGATAGAGATGAATTGCGGGATATTGAACGCGGTTGACTCAGAGATCTCTGCGTCATCCACTGAAATGTCAGGAATTCCAATAACCTCCTCAACGCTATTCGAATCCGAGTCGAACTTGATGCGTACAGCGGTATTTGTACGTAGTCCGTACAGGGTTTTATTGCCGGAGAAGCGAGATGCTCGCTGGTGCGACATAACTATTATCCGGTTACAAATGTTTTGTAAAACAGGTGTGTAGCGAGGGCATGTCACTACTTTTCGGCAGTACGCACCCAGAAATCGATCTTCCGCCATCCCCGCTGCCGCATAATCCTAGCCCCTGACCCTACTGCCATTCCCAGTACATTCCCGCACCAGGCCGACGCTATCACTTGTTGACGGCCGTCACAAGTCGAAGGCCGCTCAGCGAAACCGCCGGCGGCCTTAATTTGTAGACAAGTTGTTTAATCCCGTGCCAGCCGGAATTACCGGATGGCTCGCTCCGCGAGTAACTCAGTTACCGGGCGTACTCCAAACCTGCCCCTTAACTCCCCGCACACTCGCCGCAGGCGTGCCCTCCAAATCAAACACGATCACACTGTTCTCGCCCTTCCGCTGCCAAGGTGCCGGAAAATACAACGTCCGCTGCGGCCCAATCTTCCAGTGCCTTCCCAGGTTATGGCCATTGGCCCAAGCGAACCCTTTGCCGAAGGCACGCATATCCAGGAACGTATCGGTGGGCGTGCCGACCTTGACGGTGCCGCGGTGGAAGGCGGGGCCGTCGATCTTGGCGGTGGTCCAGCCGGTGAGTTTGCTCGGGTCGTCCATCGGTAGGGGGAAGGTCTGCCAGCCGGTGATGGGCTTGCCGTCGAGCAGCACGGGGTCGACCAGGCCGGCGTGGCCGTCGGGGAGGTGGGCGCCGTAGTTGATGCGGCCGGTGTTCTCCACCAGCACGTCGAGAGTGTGGGGGCCGGCGGGGATGTCCACGTCTACCGCCACTTGCTGCAGGCGGCGCTCGGCGCTGCCTGCCAGTGTGCGATCGACGTAGACGCGGGCGTAGTCGCGCACCTCGCCCAGGTACAGGCTGCCCTTGCGCGGGCCGGTGACGGTGGTGCGGTACAGGATGTAGCCGTAGGCCTGGCCGTAGCGCTCCATCGGCTGCGGGGTGTCGGTGGTGGCGGCCGCGGCGGGCAGGTTGTCCCAGAGCGAGGCGGATTCGCGCAGCGGCGTGGCCGGGAGGTCGGCGAAGCGGATCGGCTTGGGCAGCGCTGGCGGGGCGATGCCGGTGACGCGCTGGATGGCGTCGCGGAACAGGGTGAACTTGGGGGTGGGGCGGCCGGCTTCGTCGAGCACGGCGTCGTAATCGTAGCTGGTGGTCTGCGGGGCGTAGTGGTCGCTGGGGTTCTTCTGGAAGTTGGCGCCATTCATGAAGCCGAAACTGGTGCCACCGACGAACATGTAGAGGTTCGCGGAGTGGCCCTGGCGCAGGATCCATTCGAATTCGCTGGCCTGCTTGGCGCCATCGGTGACGGCGTGCTGGCTGCCCCACTGGTCGAACCAGCCGGCCCAGTATTCGCCGACCATCTGCGGTTGCCCGGGGCGGAACTTGGCCAGGGTGTCGAAGGCGTTCTTGGCGTCGCCGGGGGCGAAGTTCACCACGGCCAGGGTATCGGGCAGGGTGCCGTTGGCGAGCACGTCGGGGCCGTCGGCGGTGAACAGCAGCGCCTTGTCGAAGCCGGCCCGGACGAACATGGCGCGGTTGCGGCGCATGTAGGCGTGGTCGTCGCCGTAGGAGCCGTATTCGTTCTCCACCTGCACCGCGACGATCGGGCCGCCGTTGCCGTTGAGCCGCGGTTTGACCTGGGCGGCGAGGGCGTCGAGGTAGGCCTGGCTGGCGGCGAGGAAGCGCGGGTCCTGGCTGCGCACGCGCATGCCCGGCTCGGCGAACAGCCATGCCGGGTAGCCGCCGGCTTCCCACTCGGCGCACACGTACGGGCCGGGGCGCAGGATCACGTTGAGACCTTGTGCGGCGGCTTCGTCGACGAAGGCTGCGATGTCGTTGTTGCCAGTGAAGTCGAACTGTCCCGGCCGCGGTTCCACCAGGTTCCAGAACACGTAGGTCTCCACCGTGTTCAGGCCCATTGCGCGCGCTTTCTGCAGGCGGTCCTTCCAGTAGGCGCGCGGGATGCGCTGGAAGTGGATGGCGCCGGAAATGACCTGGTACGGCTTGCCGTCGCGGATGAAGTGATCGCCCTGGGTGGCGAAGGCGGGCCAGGCGGTGCTGCTGTCGGCAGCGCGCACGTGGGTGGCGGGCAGGGCGAACGCCAGGGCGAGGGCGAGAGCGGCGAGGGTCGTGCGTGGCATGGGGGATCTCGAAAGAGGCGATGCGGATGCAACGAAACAGACAACACGAAGCGCGCGCCGCAAGCAGCCGGTCGCACGCAATAACGCGGATGTGAGGAATCAACCAATCCCGATTCCCCAATCCCGATTCCCGGCCGTCAGGCGAAAGACGGCGGCAGATCGTCCTTGCCCGCACCGAACGCGGTGTTGGGCTTGGGGCCCATCTCCAGCTCCAGCGTGCCGCCGGCGGCGAGGTCGGCATGGCGCAGCCAGCTGCGGGTGTACGGCTTGCCGTTCCAGCGTGTGCGCTGGATGTAGACGTTGGCCGGACTGTTGCCGTGGGCGACGATGCGCAGGGTGCGGCCGTTGCCCACGTCCAGTTCGGCACGCTTGAACAGCGGGCTGCCCAGCACGTAGTTGGCGCTGACCGGGTCCACCGCATACAGGCCCAGCGCGCTGAGCACGAACCAGGCGCTCATCTGCCCGCAGTCCTCGTTGCCGGACAGGCCGTTGCGCGCGTCGTGGTACTGCTCGCGCAGCAGCCGCCGCACCATCGCCTGGGTCTTGTAGGGTTGCCCGGCGTAGGCGTAGAGGTAGGCGACGTGGTGGCTGGGTTCGTTGCCGTGCGCGTACTGGCCGACCATGCCGTCGATGTCCGGCGGTGCGTCCGCCGGCAGTTCGGAGCTGGTGGTGAACAGTTCGTCGAGCTTGGCGACGAAGTGGTCGCGGCCGCCGAACAGGTCCATGTAGCCGTACAGGTCGTGCTGGTTGAGGAAGGTGGCCTGCCAGGCGTTGGACTCGGTGAAGTCGCGCCACTGCGCGCTGTGGCCCATCGCGCGCGGATCGAACGGGGTGGCCCACTGGCCGTCGCTCAGGCGCGGCTGCACGAACCTGCTTTCGCGGTTGAACACGTTGCGGTACTGGCGCGAGCGGTCGCGCAGGTGCTTGGCATCGGCGTCTGCGCCGACCGCTTGCGCCAGGTGCGCCACCGCCCAGTCGTCGTAGGCGAATTCCAGGGTGCGGCTGACCGATTCGTCGACCTTGTCGCAGGGGATGTAGCCCATCTTCCGGTACAGCGCCAGGCCGTGCACGTCGTCGTCCATCGCGCGCTTGCGCCAGGCCGGGTATGCCGCCTTCCAGTCGATGCCGGTGAAGCCCTTGGCATGCGCCTCGGCCAGCACCACCGCGGAGTGGTAGCCGATCATGCAATCGGTCTCCACGCCCTGCAGCGGCCAGATGGCGACGCCCTGCGGCGATTCGTGGGCGCCGCGCACCAGGCACTGCACCAGGTCGGGCACGCGCTCGGGCTGCACCAGGGTCAGCAAGGGATGCAGGGCGCGGTAGGTGTCCCACAGCGAGTAGGTGCTGTAGTTGTGGTAGCCGGCCGGCGCCTGGTGCACCTGCAGGTCCATGCCGCGGTAGCGGCCGTCGGTGTCGCTGAACAGGGTCGGCGCGATCAGGCTGTGGTACAGCGCGGTGTAGAAGATGCGGCGCTGCGCCTCGTCGTCGCTGTCGATGCGCACCCGCCCCAGTTCCTTTTCCCATTCGGCGACGGCGGCGGCATGCACGCGGGCGAAGTCGAAGTCGGGCAGTTCCGCGTCGAGGTTGGCCAGGGCGTTCTCGGCGCTGACCGCGGAAATGCCGACCTTGACCAGCAGCGGCGCGTCGGCGGCATCGGGATAGTGCAGGGCCAGTTTCAGCCGATTGCCGTCGGCGCTGCGCGCGCTCGCGGCCAACGGTTGGTCGTCGGCATACAGCTGCGCGCTGGCGAACGGCCGCGACAGGCGCATCGCGAAGTAGATGTAGCGGCCCTTGGCCCATTGGTAGACGCGGCGACCGCCGGTGACGGTCTGCGCGTCGACCAGACGCAGGCTTGCTTCTTCCACGCGGGTGGGGATCTCGGGCTTGTCCTGCATGCCGTGGCACAGGTCCAGCAGCAGGTGCGCCGGCTTGCCCTTGGGGAAGTGGTAGCGGTGCAGGCCGGCGCGCGCGGTAGCGGTGAGTTCGGCATGCACGCCGCTGTCCTTCAGGCGCACGCGGTAGTAGCCGGGCGAGGCGGCTTCGTCGGCGTGGTCGAAGCGTGAGCGGTAGCCGGCGTCGGGATCGTCGAGCGGGCCGGGCTGCAGTTTCACTTCGCCGACGGCCGGCACCACCAGGAAATCGAGCATGTCGCCGACGCCGGTGCCGGACAGGTGGGTGTGCGAGAAGCCCATGATCGAGCCGTTGTCGGCGTGGTAGCCGGAGCAGGCGTCCCAATCGGCGTTGGAGGTGTCCGGACTCAGTTGCACCATGCCGAACGGCAGCGTGGCGCCGGGGAAGGTGTGGCCATGGCCGCCGGTGCCGATGAACACGTCGACGTTGCGGGTGAGCTCGGCCTTGGCGCGCGCATCGGCCGGCAGCGCATAGCTGCCGGCGCGTGCCTGCGCCAGGCGCGCGATGCCGCTGCTGCCGAACAGGGCCAGGGCGATGGCGCCCTGCAGGAAACCGCGTCGTGTGGCCATGGTGCTGTCCTCGGGGTGTGCGGCGGTGCGGTGGGGGTTTGGTTTTTCTGTAGGAGCGGCTTCAGCCGCGATGGGGCATTACCGGTAAAGCCCGGTCGCGGCTGAAGCCGCTCCTACGACAGCAACTGCGGCTTGCGCTGGTGCAGGTCGATGATCAACTCGCCGAACAAGGTGTTGGCCCAGGCGAACCAGGAGCGGGTGAAGGTGCTCGGGTTGTCCTTGTCGAAGGCTTCGTGCATGAAGCCGGTGTCGGCGTCGGTGCTCTTGAGCCACTGCAGGCACTGACGGATCTGCGCGTCGTCGTCGCTGGCCAGGGCGTACTGCATCAGCGACATCGGCCAGATCGTGCCCAGGCCGCTGTGCGGGCTGCCCACGCCTTCGGCCGCGCGACCGCGGGAGAAGTACGGGTTGCGCTCGCTCCAGGCCAGTTGCCGGGTGCGCAGGAACAGCGGATCGCGGCGATCGCAGCAGCCCAGGTAGGCCAGGCTCAGCAGGCCGGGTGCGTTGGCGTCGTCGATGAACAACTGGTTGCCGTAGCCGTCCACCTCGTAGGCCCAGAACGGCTGGCCGTCGGCGTCGCGCATCTGCCCGAACTGACGCGTGGCGGTCTCGACCTCGTCGGCAAGCGCACGGCACTCGCCGGCGAAGGCGGCGTCGTGGTGCAGCGCTTCGCTCATCGTCGCCAGTTGCCGCAGCGAGGTCACCGCGAACAGGTTGGCGGGGACGAACAGCGGGTACAGGCAGGCGTCGTCGGACGGGCGGAACATCGAATGGATCATGCCGTTGGGCCGCGTCGGTTGCCCGTAGCCGTCCAGCACCAGGGTTTCGGTGGCCAAGGGCGAGGGCCGCTGGAAACTGTACGGGCCGCGGCCGTGCAGGCGCTGCTGCTCGCGGAAGGTGCGCACCACCACGTGCATCGCTTCGCGCCAGTCGTCGTCGAACGGCGCGGCGTCGACGCTGGCGCGCCAGTACTCGTGCGCCAGGCGGATCGGGTAGCACAGCGAATCCACTTCCCATTTGCGCTCGCCGACGCCGGGCTTCATCTCGGTGATGTCGGCCACCGACCACTTCAGGCGCTGGCTGGTGCCGTCGGGCAGGAACGCGTTGGCGTAGGGATCCAGGCGGATGCAGGCGGCCTGGCGCTGGATCAGCCCGTGGTACATGCGGCGCAGCGCGGGGTCGCGCTTGGCCAGCGGCACGTAGGGGTGCACCTGCGCGGAGGAATCGCGCAGCCACATCGCCTCGATGTCGCCGGTGATGACGAAGGTGTCCGGCTTGCCGTTGCGGGTGCCGGTCTCGACCGTGGTGTCGAGGGTGTTGGGGTAGCAGTTCTCGAACAGCCAGGCCAGGCGCGGATCGGCGATGCCGGCCTTGACCGTGCGCAACTGGCGCTCGACCGCGGCGCTGACGAAGCGGCGCTTGCCCGGTGGCGGCCGCTTGCTGGGCAGGGCGGCGGAGGCCGACGCCGCAGCGGCGGCCGGCAGCGCCCCGCTCAGCAGCGCGGCGCCGGCGCTGGCGCCGAGGAAGTGGAGGATGTCGCGGCGGGTGGGCATGGCCTGGAACGCTCCGTGGATCGACAAACAGTCCCGGCGCGGGCTGGCACCGGGGGGAGGCGCCGGCCGCGGCCGGGAGGACAGGTTGATGGTACCTATAACGGACCAATTTGCGACGACCTTACAACGTGTGGCCGTCCGATGCATCCTGCGACTGCACAACCGACAGGCTCAGTGGGCGTGATGCGCGCCGTGCCAGTGCATCGGTCCCGAGCACATGCACTCGCCGTCGTCGTCGCCGTTGCCGGCATGGCCGAACAGGGCCTCCAGCAGCCGCCGCGACGGGCTCCATTCGCCGATGGCCGGGTGGATCAGCATGGCCTTGCAGGCGTCCAGGTGGCTGCCGCTGAGCGCGGCCTCGATGGCGGCGTGCTCGTAGGACTTGACCGTGCGCACCAGGCCCTGGATCGCCTCGGGCAGCGGCCGTGCCGGCAGCGGGGTGATGCGGTCGCGCTCGATGGTGGAGGAGATCTCGACGATGTCGTCGTCGGCCAGTTCCGGCATGCAGCCCTGGTTGCGCACGTTGACCACGTGCCGCCCGGGGAGCGCGCCGGTCAGCGCGCTTATCACGTCCACGGCGATGCGGTGATAGCCGGTGCTGGCGCGGAACGGGTCCGGCTGCGGTGCGAGATCGTCGGCGAAGGCCGAGCCGGCCTCGGCTTCCAGCCGCATGTACGAGCCGGAGCGCTGCTGCAGGTAGGCGGCGTAGGTCTGCACCGCGCCGCTGCCGTCGCCGGCGTTGAGGCGGCTGCGCAGATCGGCGATGAGAGTGTGGTTGAGCCGTTCGATCTCGCTGCCGCGGCTGGCGCCGCTGGCGCGCTGGTTCTCCAGGGCGCGACTACGCTCGTAGTAGAAGTACAGGTACTCGGTGGGAATCAGCCGCAGCGTGCGCAGCATGTCGAAGTCGAACAGCGGCGCCAGATACAACTGGCGCAGGATCGCATCGTCGGCCAGGATGCGGTCGAGCACGTCCTCGCCGCGCACGCGCACCGCGCGGATCCAGCCCAGGTGGTTGAGGCCGACGTACTCGCAGTCCACGTCCGCGGGCGGCTCGCCGAGTGCGCGGGCGATGTTGTGGAACAGCTCCACCGGCGTGTCGCAGATGCCGACCACGCGCGCGCGGGTGTGGCGGCTGATGGCCTGGGTGATCAGCCCGGCCGGGTTGGTGAAGCTGACCAGCCACGCGTCGGGGCTGAGCCGCTCCACCATCCGCGCCTGCTCGATCGCCACCGGCACCGTGCGCAGCGCCTTGGCGACGCCGCCGGGGCCGGTGGTCTCCTGCCCGGCGTAGCCATGGCGGATGATGGTGTGTTCGTCGGTGGCGCGCTGGCGGATGCCGCCGATGCGGATGCTGTTGAGCACGAAGTGCGCGCCGTCGATCGCCGCTTCCGCGGAACTGGCGGCGGTGACCTGCAGCTCGCCGCCGAACTCGGCGACCACCGCGCGGCCCAGCGCGACCATCAGCGCCAGCCGCTCCTGGTCCGGATCGTAGAGCACGATCTCGCGCGCACCGAGCGCTTCGGCGGCATCGTTGACGCCGTACACCACCAGCGGCGCACGCACGCCGCCGCCGCCGATCAGGGCGAGTTTACGGTTGGGAAAGGAACTGCTCATGGAGACTCCTGAGACGTGGGGGATTGGGGAGGCCGTCGAGCGCGCCGAGCGCGGTGCAACAGGCGGCGCCGCACAGGCAGCCGCGCTGCGCGCAGGCATCGAGGGAAGCGTGGTCCAGCAGCGCGTCGATGAAGCCGGCATCGAAGGCGTCGCCGGCGCCGGTGGTGTCCTGCACGGCGACGACGGGCGCGGCGACCAATCGCGCGCCGGCCGGATCCACCACGCAGGCGCCGGCGCCACCGAGCTTGATCGTCACCTGCGCCAGGCCCAGCGCCTGCGCCCAGGTGGCGTAGGACGCGGCATCGTCGCCAGTGCAGCCGGCCAGCGCCGCCTCTTTCTGGTTGGGCAGGAAGTGGTCGACCGCGCGGCAGGTGGCGTGGTTGTCCGGGTCGGCCAGCCATGCAGGGTTGAAGCCCACGTCCAGCGAGGTGCTGCAGCCGGCCGCGCGCAACGCCGGCAGCAGCGTGCGCGCCAGCGTCGCCGGCAGCGGCAGCGCGAAGTGCACGTGGCGCGCGGCGCACATCGCCTCCAGCGCGGCCGCGCTGCCCAGCAGCGGTTCCAGCGCGGCATTGGCGCCGAGATAGGTGAAGAACGAACGGTCGTCGTGCAGCGACACGCTGGCGGTGACGCCGGTGCCGGCGGGGTGGTCGACCAGGCCCTCGGTGCCGACGCCGAATTCGCCCAGGCGCTGTGCGAACCAGGCGCGGTCGCCGGCGCCGATCGCGCCGATCAGCGTCACCCGCCGCCCGAGCCGCGCCAGCCCGCAGGCGGTGTTGACGGTGCCGCCGCCGAGATCGCGGTGGTAGTGCCGCGCCATCGCTTCCTCGCCCGGCCCGGGCCAGCTGGCGAAGCCGCTGAAGATGTGGTCGAGATAGACCTCGCCGACCACCGCGACGTCATGGGTTTTCATTGCTGGAAGGGCCATGCTGCCTCGCGTTTGGCCTGGATGAGATAGAGCGCGGTGCCCGCGCACAGCGCCAGCACCGCCGCCAGCAGCCGCGGCAGCGGGCTGGTGGCCAGCAGCGCCAGCCAGCCGCAGACGCTGATCAGCAGCGGCCACGGATACAGCGGCATGGCGAAGCTGGCGCGGCGCCGTGGCTGCCGCCGCAGCAGCACCACGGCCAGGCATTGCGCCAGGAACTGGAACAGGATCTGGATGATCATCAGCGTGGCGATCAGGTCGTCCAGCGACAGCGGACAGGCCAGCGCCGAGGTGAGGCCGACGAACAGCAGCGACACGGTGGGGAAGCGCCCGCGCGGATGCAGCCGCGCGAACACGCCGAAGAACTGGCCGGCCGCCGCCGCGGCGTACGGCACCCGCGAATAGCCCAGCAGCACCACCAGCGCCGAGCCCCAACTGGCGAGCACGATCAGCGCCACCGCGACGGTGCTGCCCACCGGGCCATAGATGGCCTGCATGAAGTCGGCCACCACCGCCTTGGACTGCGCGGCCTGCCGCCACGGCAGCACGCCGAGCAGGGTCACGTTCAAGCCCAGGTACAGCACCGCCACGATCGGGATCGACCACAGCACCGCGCGTGGAATCGTGCGGCGCGGCTTGCGGATCTCACCGCCGAGCATGCACACGTTGTTGTAGCCGCCGTAGTCGTACACCGCGATCAGCGCCACCGCGCCGAACCCCAGCCAGAAGCCGTGCGGCGAGGCCGGCCGCGCGTGCAGGAACTCGCGCGCCAGCGCCATGTCGAAATGCAGCGCGCCGCTGAGCACGATCCACAGGCAGGCGGCGATCACCACCGCGCTGACCAGCAGCGACAGCACCTGCACCGAGCGCACCTGCCGGTACAGCAGCGCGGTGTTGAACAGGCACAGCGCCATGGCGATGCCGGTGAGCGCGGTGTGGCTCAATCCAGGCATCAGGTAGGCCAGGTACTGCGCGCAGCCGACCGCGGCGGCAGCCACCGACAGCGGCGCGGTCAGCAGCGTCTGCCACAGGTACAGGAAGCCGAACAGGCGCCCGGCGCGGTCGCGGCCATAGGCCTCGCGCAGGTAGTGATACGGCCCACCCGAGCGCGGGATCGCCGAGCCGAGTTCGGCCCACACCAGGCCGTCGCACAGGCACAGCAGCGCGCCGACCACCCAGCCCAGCAGCACCGCCGGCCCGGCCAGCGCCGACAGCGCCAGCGGGATGGTGATGAACGGGCCGATGCCGATCATGTTGAGCAGGTTGGCCGACAGCGCGCTCCAGAACCCCAGCGTGCGCGGCGGCGCGCCCTGGTCCGCGGCGGACGAAGAGGACGCGACGGGGGCGGCGAGCGACGTCATGTGCATGCGCGATCCTGCGGGGAGGGAAGGGAAGCGAAGGCCTGCGTTGCAGGCGCGGGCACCAGGCCGTCGGCGCAGCGCACCAGGCCCGGCTGCAGGCGATGCAGATCGAGGATCAGGACCTGGTTGGCGCCGGCGCGCAGCCAGGCGCCGGGGCAGTACAGGCACTGCTGCGGGCCGATGTCCCAGTAGCGGCCGAGCAGACGCCCGTTGACCCACAGATAGCCTTTGCGCCAGTCGCGCATGTCCAGGTGCACGTCGCCTGGCTGGTCCAGGGTGAATTCGGTGGCGAAGAACAGGCCAGGGCGCTGCGGCGGCGCCTGCAGCGGGCGCAGCGACGGCGTCGGGTCTGCTTCCAGAGCCAGCCCGCGCACCTCCCAGTCGTGCAGGTCCTGGCCATCGAGCCGTACCGGACCGAGCAGGCCCTTGCGATCGCCCAGCGCCGGACCGAAGTTGATGTGGCCGAAGCTGTCGACCAGCACCTCGAGATCGCGCGTGTCCTTTGCTGCATCCGGCAAACGCAGGTGCAGCGCGCTGTGCAGGCGCGGATGCCGCATCCGCGACACGTGGTCCAGCTCGCGCCCGTCGACATGCACCACCGCGTAGTCGTGGACCTGTCCCAGGTGCAGCGCCTGGCCCGCTCCGATCCGCCGCCGATACAGCACCAGGCCCTGGTCCTGGCCGAGCAGGCGCTGGTTGTCGGTGGGGGTGTCGGTCTGCAGCGCGGGGCCGAGGTTGTCCCACAGCGTGGCCACGGGTGTGGCCTGCACCGCATCGAAGTGCGCGCGGAGCGGTGCGGCCGGCACCGGCGGCAGTGGCGCGTCGGCTTGTGCGGCGATGATCTTGCGCAGCGCGAAATACGCCGGCGTGGCGCGGCCGGCCTCGTCGATCGGTGCGCCGTAGTCGTAGCTGGTCAGCGCCGGCTGGAACTGCGAGCCGTCGTCCTCGGCATTGGCGCCGGCGCTGAGGCCGAAGTTGGTGCCGCCGTGCACCACGTACAGATTGAACGAATAGCCGGCGGCGGCGATGCGGCGCAGCAGCGGCGCGTAGTCGCGGTGCGCGAACTGCGGCTCGCCCCAGTGCGTGAGCCAGCCGGGATAGCCCTCGGACATCCACACCGGCGCCTGCCCGGCGAAGGCCTTGGCTGCCTGCAGATCGTGCAGATCGGGACCATCCAGGCCGAGCGCGGCGCCGGGCAGCATGGCCTGACGCCGGCGCAGATCCTTGAGCCCTTCGGCCAGCGAGAATGGCCCGTCGACCCCATGCGCCCGCCACAGCGCGGCCAGCGCCTGCAGATAGCCGACGTCGCTGCCGTGCATCGAATACTCGTTCTCGATCTGCAGCATCAGCACCGGCCCGCCGGCACTGGCCATCAACGGCGCGATGCGCGGCGCGATCGCGCCGATGTAGCGCTCCACCGCTGCCATGTAGCGCGCATCGTGGCGATCGCGCAGGCGGATGTTCGTATCGCGCAGCAGATATGGCGGCAACCCGCCCAGCGTCCATTCCGCGCAGACGTAGGGTCCAGGCCGCAGATACACCCACAGCCCCTCCTGCTGGCACAGCCGGATGAAACCGACGAAATCGCGCTCGCCACTGTCCAGATCGAACTGCCCCGGCGCCGTTTCCAGCGCATTCCACATCAGGTACAGCGCGATGGTGTTCAGCCCCATCGCCTTGGCCATGCGGATGCGATGCAACCAGTCCGCACGTGCGATCCGCAGCGGATGCAGTTCGCCACTGCGGATCTGCCACGGCTGGCCGTCGAGCGTGAAGCGTCCTTGCGCGAAGCCGAAGGTGTGGGGGCGCCCGTCCGGTACCGATGCGGGTGCTGGCGCAGCCGCGCGCAATACCGGCATCGCCGCCAATCCCAACGGCGCGAGCAACCCGAACCGGCAGAAGGTGCGGCGTTTCATTGCGGGTTCCAGCCGGAGCGTTGCCGTTGCTGTTGCTGTTGCTCTTCGGCTTTTGCCTTTCCCGGGTCCCCTCCGCAGCGGCGGAGCTGGCGGGCAAAACCCCCCGCAGGGGGGCGGCGCACAAGGACGTGCGCCGTTTTCGGCCGGGGCAGGATGCCCCGGCCGAAAATCCCGCTAGCGGAGCGGACCCGCGTAGCGGGCGCTGCGGCGGAGTGTGCTTGATCAGCCATTCGGCTGCTGTAAAGCGGCTTCTTTTGGTTACTTTTCTTTGCACAAGCAAAGAAAAGTGACTCGCCGTCAGGCGAAAGCTTTTGCTTTTGCTTGCCTACCCAGGCAGTACCGGTAAAGCCCGTCGGGACTGAAGTCCCTCCCACAAAAGGCGTGGTCCAGGCTGTGTCGGGAAGGCCTGTCGCGGCTGAAGCCGCTCCTACAACAGCCGTAGTGTGCGTCACCCGAGCGGACCGCTGATGCAGCATGCTGCAGGTAGCACCGGTAAAGCCCGTCGGGACTGAAGTCCCTCCCACAAGAGGCACGGTCCAGGTTGTGTCGGTAGAGCTTGTCGCGGCTGAAGCCGCTCCTACAGCAGCCGTAGTGTGCGTCGCCCGAGCGGATTGCCGATGCAGCCTGATCCAGGCCGCACCGGTAAAGCCCGTCGGGACTGACGCCCCTCCCACAGAAAGCGTGGTAACGCTCCGCAATGGCATCCCAGTGCGCACGCCGCGCGGCCTAGAACGCGTACTTGACGGTCAACAGCGTCATCATGCCGGCATCGACGATGTCCGACACCGCCAGATTGTGCCGGCCCACGTGGCCCCAGTAACTGTATTCCTTGGTGAGATTGGAGATCGACAGATCCACATTCACCCCATTGTCGAACCGATAGCCCGCATGCAGATCCACCCGCCGCGTCGGCCGCGCCCACAGGTCGTCCCACGGCGCGTTCTGGTGCAGGAAGTCGTAGTTCAGCAGATAGGAACTGCTGAAGTGATAGCTCAGGTTCACCGAGAACTTCGAGCGCTCGTAGAACAGCTCCAGATTGGCCATCGCATTCGGTGCCGACTGCATCTGCTCGTCTTCGAAGCCGGCCATGCCCAGGTCGGCGTGCGCATGCTGGCGCGTGGCATTGGCACTGACGCCCAGCCCATCGAACGGCGCCGGCAGATCCTGGAAGCGCTGCCGCGCGCTGACCTCCACGCCGTAGACGCGGCCGTCGCCGCCGTTGGTCGGCATCTGGTAGAACACCGTGCCGCTGCCGCTGGTGTCCGAATTGGCCTGGCCGGAACCGGCGTCGTAGATGTAGTGGTGCAGGCGCTTGTAGAAGCCGGCCACCGAGAAGAACCCGCCGTGGTCGGTGGCCCACTCGCCCGACAGATCCAGGTTGGTCGAGGTGATCGCCTTCAGGTCCGGATTGCCCTGGGTGATGGTGGTGATCGGTGGCACGGCGTTGGACACGCTGATCTGGCTGCCGCCACCCAACTGCACGAACGCCGGACGCGTATAGCTGGTCCACAGCGCGGCGCGATAGGTGCTGGCGCTGTCCGGGCGCCAGGTCAGGAACACGCTCGGCAGCGGCTGGTCGTAGTGCGTGCTATTGGCGGCGAAATAGCCGACCTGCTCGTTGCCATTGCTGTCGGTGGGCGTGGTCCAGAAGGTGTTGTGGATGCTGGTGTGCTCGAAGCGCACCCCGGGTACCACTTCCAGGCTGCCGAAGTTGAAGGTCGCCATCGCGTAGGCGGCGCTGACCGCCTCGGTGCCGCGCATGGTGTTGCAGTTGTAGTTATTGACGTAGAACGCGCTGCCGCAGGTATCCAGGTCGTCGTCGGTGAGGTGGTTGGCGATCACCTGCGCCACCGCGCCTTCGCTGACCCGCGGCGTGGCCCAGTGGTACTTGCCGGGGAAGATCGCCGCATAGCCGCCGTTGAAGATGCCCAGGTCGCCCAGCGTGCTGGCGTCGGGCACCGGGCCGGTCCACCAGTCGCGGTTGCTGTAGTGGCGGCTGCTCTTGCTGTACTTCACGCCGAACTGCAGCGCGGTCAGCGCGCCGTCGCTGAAGTCGTAGTGCGCGTCGAACTTGGCGCCGCCCTTCTTCTGCCCGGAGTAGATCTTGGTCGATTCGCCGTAGCTGCTGGCGTACAGCGAAGGGATGTTGTTGACCTGCGCCAGCAGCGCCGGGGTCAGCTGCGGGTAGGGGAAGGCGCCGCTGCCGTAGCGCATCAGGCTGCTGCCGGAGTAGGCGAAGTTGGCCTGGCTGAACTTGTCCTCGCGCCCGTCGATCTCGATGTGGTCGGGACGGTCGTTGTCGCCGAAGCTGTAGAACAGGTTCGGCGACAGCGTCCAGTTGCCCACGGTCTTGCGCGCGCCCACCTGGAAGGTGGCCAGGTCGGCGATTTCCGGGTTGGTCTCGTACCAGAAGCGCGCGGCGATGCGGTTGATGTTGGGCGAATACACGCCGGGCGTGGCGCTCGGCACGAAGCTGACGTCCTGCGGCAGCAACTGCACGAAGGTGGTGCCCTGGTCGGTCTTGGCGTAGGCGTAGGTGGCGCGCGCGTACACCGACAGGGTATCGTCCACGTTCCAGTCGAAGGCCGCGTTGCCGCCGTAGCGGCGCTCCCAGCCGGCGACCACGCCGACGTTCATGCCGGTGCTGGTCAGGTTGTCCTGCGGCGCGTAGCCGGCGGCGTTGCTGCCGTCGGCATTGGCGTGCAGGAATTTCCATGAGCCGTCGTTGAGCGCGCTGGTGGCCGCGGCCACCTCGCTGTTGGTCGAGGTGCGGTAGTCGTAGTAGGCGCTGGCGTAGACGCCGAACTGCTGCTCGTCGCCGAACTTGTGCTGGAACTCGCCGGCCAGGCCGCCGCCGAGGCCGTCGCCGCCGTAGTCGCGGGCGCGGCTCTCGACGCGGCCGCTGACGGTGACGCTGCCGCTGCTGGGATCCTTGTAGTCGTAGGCGGTGGGCGTGCGGAAATCCAGGGTGCCGCCGATCGCGTCGCCGTCCATATCGGCAGTGGAGGTCTTGTTGGCGACGATGGTCTGCAGGCCCGAGGGCGGCAACAGGCTCAGCTGCACGCTGCGGCTGTACGGCATGCCCTGGGCGACGGTGACGCCGTCGATCAGGTTGACGTTGTATTCGGAGGGCAGGCCACGCACCGAGGCGAACATGCCTTCGCCGCGTGCGGCGCCATCGACGCCGCCGAAGTAGCCCGAGCCGCTGTAGGTGATGTTGATGCCGGCGATCAGGCCCAGCGCCTCGGCGACGTTGTGCACGGCGGTGTGCTCGAGATCGTTGGCCGACAGCACGTCCACGGTATTCGAGGCATTCATCTTCAGCGTGCTGGCGTCGTAGCGGTTGGCCGCCACGCTGATCGTCTGCAACTGCTTGGCCTCGTCCAGCGCGATCGACACATTGGCGGCGCCGCTGTCGGCGACCTGTACGGTGGTTTCCGGCGCGCTGAAGCCGGGGTAGTCCAGCTGCAGCGCGTACTGCCCGGCCGGCACGTCGGCGATGACGAAGCGGCCCTGTGCGTCGGTGACGGCACTGAGCGCAGTGCCGGCGATGGCGACCTTCGCATGCGCGGCGGGCTTGCCGCTGCTGCGCTCCTTGAGTTCGCCCTGTACGGTGCCGGCCAGCGCCGGTGCGGCGGCGGCAAGGCCGGTGATGGCCAGAATGGCGGCGCACAGCGCCTTGCGCTTGCAATAGGGATGGGTTGCCACGTGACACCTCGCTGATCGTGATCGGTGCGGGCACGCGCCGAAGGCGACGCGCCGCTGCGTTCCTGGGAGGCAGACACGGTGGACGGACGGCGCGCGCGCTCGGACCGCACGCCGGACGGCGTGCAAGCAGGACAAAGCGAACGGCGACCGACGCGAGGCGTCTGCCGGCTGGGCGGACCGTTAAACGGCGATCAGTGGCGTGGCGGCGAGTAGCCGGCGATGCACTTGGAGCGCGAACGCAGCGCGCTCAGTTTGTAGCGACGGGTCATGCGCAGCGGCTCCCGTGCGTGCCCGCGCGGTGCGCGGACAACAGGCAGGGCGCCGGAACTCCGGCGAGGCATCGATCCTGGCTGCGACGACTGCATGACATGGCACATCACCCCTGGAACTGCCCTGGAGAACGCCGCAGGTGCTGCGGCGTCCGGCGCGTCTGGCATCGTCGATGCGGGGCACCGACGTGTTATCGATACCTCTGTCCCGGAAGGCTGTCAATAGGTCGTGAAAAATAAATCGGCAGGACGCTTCAACAGGGGATCGTGGTGCGCGACGGCAGAAGGGCGGCGGGCATTTGCGCTGCACCGCCGCATGCGCTGGCGCATTTCGTAGACGGGCCACAGGCGGCCCCGTCGCTCACTTCGGCAGCACCACCCTGCCGCTGATCGAGAACGCGGCGCTGTCGCCGGGCGCGCCGGTGCCGGGCTGGCCGCCGCCGACGAACAGCCGGTAGTCGCCGGCTTCGACCGCGCGCTGGCCGCTGCGGTCCACGTCGCTGAGTTGGCGCGCGTCGAGCGCGAAGCTCAGCGTGCGCGCCTCGCCCGGCTGCAGGTGTACGCGCTGGAAGCCGACCAGGTTGCGCAGCGGTGACTGCGCGCGCTGCGGGTACTGCAGGTACACCTGCACCACCTCGTCGCCGGCGCGCGCGCCGGTGTTGCGCACGGTGGTGGTGACGCGCAAGGCGTCGCCCGCCTGCAGCGTCGCGGCCGACAGCTGCGGCGCGTCGTAGGCGAACTGGGTGTAGCTCAGCCCATAACCGAACGGGAACAGCGGCTCGCCCTTGAAGTAGCGGTAGGTGCGGCCCTTCATGTCGTAGCTGACGTAGGGCGGCAGGTCCTTGGTCGAGCGGTAGAAGGTCACCGGCAGGCGACCGCCGGGGTTGATGTCGCCGGCCAGCGCCTGGGCGATCGCGGTACCACCGGACTGGCCCGGATACCATGCGGCGATGATCGCGTCGGCATGTTGCTTGGCCCAGTTCAGCGCCACCGCGCTGCCGCTCATCAGCACCACGACCAGCGGCTTGCCGCTGGCCTTGGCCCGTTCCAGCAGTGCCTGCTGCGCCGCCGGCAGCGCCAGGTCGTTGCGGTCGCCGCCGTCGAAGCCGGGCACATCGATGCGCAGTTCCTCGCCTTCCACGTCCGGCGACAGGCCGACGAAGGCCACCACCGCGTCGGCCTGCGCCACCGCGCGTTCGGCTTCGGCCAGTTGCAGCGCCGGCGGCGCCAGCCACTCCAGGCGCAAGCCCTGGTCCTGGCCGCGGTGTTCCAGCTCCAGGCGGATGCGCCGCGGTTTCGCGTCGTCGAAATGCAGCACGGCCTCGACGTTGCGGCCGTCGGCGTTGTGCATGCCGGCCGGCAGGTGCTTGTCCTCGGCGTTGCCGGCGATCACCAACTGGTCGTCGATGTACAGGCGCACCGGGTCGTGGCCGGTGCAATCGAAGCAGCGCGCCACCCTCACCGCCAGGGTGTAGTCGCCGGGGCCGGGCGGCAGCAGTTCGCCGCTCCAGCGCACCGAATAGCGGTCCTTGTCCACGTCCTTGGCCGGGGCCACGTGATCCCAGTTGAAGCCGACCACGCGGTCCTGGCGCTGCACGCGCGGCCTACCGGCCAGGTCCAGGTTGTCGAAGTACTCGCCGCGCAGCCCGGGCTTGCCGTCGCTGCGCAGCGCGGTTTCGGGGATCATGCCGGGCACGCCGGCGGCCAGCGGCGCGCCTTGCGCATAGGTGACCTGGGCGGCACCGAAGCGCGTGCGCAGCCCTTGCAGCGGCGTCACCGGCTGCACCGAGGTGCCCTGGTAGTTGGCTTCCAGCACGGCCAGCGCGTCGGCGTTGGGGCCGAGCACGGACAGGCGCAGGCCCGGGCGCAGCGGCAGGGTGGCGTTGGCGTTCTTCAGCAGCACCAGCGATTGCTGCGCGGCCTGCAGCGCCAGCGCGCGGTGCGCGGCGCTGTCGATGTCCTTGGCGCCCAATCGCGCATACGGATCGTTGCGCCGCGGCTGCAGTTCGCCGAGCCGGTAGCGCGCGGCGAACAGGCGCACCAGCGAGCGGTCGAGCAGGGCTTCGTCGGCTTCGCCGCGGTCGAAGGCCAGGCCGAGTTCGCGATAGGCGTAGCCGCAATTCAGATCGTGACCGGCCTTGAGCGCGGCCGCGGACGAGCCGGCGTTGTCGGCGCGGTAGTAGTGGAACTGGGTCATGTCGTCGATCGCATCGCAATCGGACACGACGAAGCCCTTGAAGCCCCAGTCGCCGCGCACGCGGCCGTCGAGCAGCCAGTCGGCGGCGCAGGCGGGCGTGCCGTGCAGCGCGTTGTACGCGCACATCACCGAGCCGGCCTGGCCGTCAACGATGGCGGCGCGGAATGCCGGCGAGTAGGTGGCCTCGAAATCGTGCGGCGACACGTCCACGTCGAAGCCGTGGCGGCCCGGCTCCGGCCCGCTGTGCACGGCCAGGTGCTTGGGCGTGGCGATGGTGCGCGGGTGCGCCGGATCGTCGCCCTGCAGGCCGTGGATGAAGCCGACCGCCAGCCGTCCGGTGAGGTAGGGATCCTCGCCGTAGGTCTCCATGCCGCGGCCCCAGCGCGGGTCGCGGAAGATGTTGATGTTGGGCGACCAGATGGTCAGCCCGGCGTAGCGCGGATGGTCCTTGCCGGGGCCGCCGGCGAGGTTGAACTTGGCCCGCGCCTCGGTCGAGGTGACGGTGCCGACCTCGTGCAGCAGCTCGGGGTTCCAGGTCGCGGCCAGGCCGATCGCCTGCGGGAACACCGTGGCCTCGCCGTTGCGGGCGATGCCGTGCAGGCCCTCGCTCCACCACTCGTAGGCGGGCACGCCCAGGCGCGGAATCGCCGGCGCAGCGTTCATCGCCTGCGCGATCTTCTCGGCGCGGGTCATCTTCGCCACCAGCGCGGCGGCGCGGTCCTCGGCCTCGTCGGCATGGGCGAGCGGGGCGGCGAGCAGGGCGATCGCGCACAGCGCGTGTGCCAGCGGCTGTAGGAGCGGCTTCAGCCGCGACCCCGCACCGGCCGATGCATGCGACATCTCCCCGCCCATCACTTCGCCTCCGCCGGCTCGGCCGGGGCGCCAGCCAGGGTCCCGCCCAGGTCGCGCACCTGCAGCGCGGCGCGCAGCTGCTCCAGGGTGGCGCTGCTGTGCACGCGCACGCTCAGCGGCTCGCCCGGCAGCAGGTCGAAGGCATTGTCGGACAGCGTCACGTCGAGGTCGCCGAAGCTCAGCCACACCTGCGCGGCGAGGGTGGCGCTGCTCAAGGTCAGCGCATAGCCGTCGCCGTCCGCGCGCAGCTCGGTGCGGATGTCGGCCTGCGGCCACTGCAGGCGCTTGACCGCGTCGAAGTACACCAGGTTGCGCGACAGCACGCGCTCGCCGTCGAGCAGCTCGAACACCGCCACGCTGCGGCGCGGATCGGCGCGGCGCAGCAGCTGCGCATCGCTGAAGTTGCCCACGCGCACGCTGGACAGCGGCGCCAGCGTCACCGGCTTCTCGGTCTTGCTCAGCACCTTGCCGGACAGATCCATCACCCGCATGCGCCAGCGCGCGGCCAGCGGCGTGGTGCGGTCGGAGACCAGCGACACCTGGGTCTGGCCCTTGTCGTTGCGCAGCGCGGCGATCAGTTCCGGCGCGTAGAAGCGGCGCGCGTGGTACTGCAGCGCCTTCCAGCGGCCGAAGTAGTCCAGGCTCGACCACGACGCGCCGGGCCACACGTCGTTGAGTTGCCAGTACAGCGAACCCATCGATTGCGGCCGCGACGCGCGCAGGTGCTCGGCGGCGAGAGTGATGCCCTCGGCCTGCATGATCTGGCTCAGGTAGACGAAGCTGGCGAAATCCTTGGGCTCGCCGAACGCACGGCGGATGTACAGCAGCAGACGCTTGTTGCCGTTGCCCTTGTCGAACTTCTGGTGCGCGCGCATCACCGGCGATTCCGGCTGCAGATCGCTGGGTTCGGCGAAGGCGCGGATGGTGCGCATCTCGGGGAACGACTGCAGGCCGTACTCGGACATGAAGCGCGGGGTCACGTTGAGGTATTCGGTGACCGGCAGCGCCGGGCCGCCCCAGACCTTCCAGTAGTGCATGTCGCCGTCGTCGGGCTGGTCGGCGGCGCCGTCGAAATCGGTGCCCGGCGAGGTCGCCCAGTACGGGGTGTCGCTGTCGTACTTCTGTACCGCTTCGCGCAGCACCGTGCCGAACAGCGTGGTCATGCCGCGCACGATGCGCTCGCGCTCCTCCGGGTCGATCGACTGCTTGAACTTGACCCGGTCGCCCCAGTTCTCCCAGCCGGTCTGCACTTCGTTGTTGCCGCACCAGATGACGATGCTGGGATGGTCGCCGAGGCGCCGGACCTGCTCCTCGGCCTCGGAGCGGGTGTTCTCGCGGAAGGCCACGTCGTAGGGCGGGATGGCGCCGCCGAACATGAAGTCCTGCCAGATCATGATGCCCAGGCGGTCGGCGTCCTCGTAGAAGCTGTCCGGCTGGTAATGGCCGCCGCCCCACATGCGCAGCATGTTCATGTTGGCGTCGCGCGCGGATTGCAGGAAGCCGCGCATGTGCGCGGCGTCGACGCGGGTGGGGAAGCTGTCGAACGGGATCAGGTTGGCGCCCTTGGCGAACACCGGGATGCCGTTGACCACCAGGGCGAAGCTCTTGCCCCACTGGTCCTTCTCGCGACGCAACTCGACGCTGCGCAGGCCGGTGACGCGCTGTGCCTCCAGGCGTTCGCCTGCGGCGTCGCGCAACTGCGCCTTGAACGTGTACAGGTCCTGGCGGCCGTAGCCGGCCGGGAACCAGCGCTGCGGCTTGGCGATGCGCACCGGCACGGTCAGGGTATTGGCGCCCGGATCGACGATGGCATGCTGGCTGAACTGGCCGACGCGCTGGCCGTCGGGGCCGAGCACGTCGAGATCCAGTTGCACCTCGCCGCTGCGTCCGGCCTGCACCTGCACCTGCGCCAGCAATTGCGCCGCGTCGGCGTCGACGCGCTGCTGGGCGATGCGCAGGCCGTCCACGCGCAGGTCGTCCCAGGCTTCCAGGCGCACGCCCTGCCAGATGCCGGCGGTGACGATGCGCGGACCCCAGTCCCAGCCGAAGTTGTACGGCGCCTTGCGCACGTAGGTGGAGCTGTGCCGTGCCACCGGCTCGTCGCCGAACGCCGAGTCGTAGGCGCCGGGCAGCGCATACGGCTGCTTGGACAGCCACGGCTGGATCTTCTTGATCGGCGAGGCGATGCGTACTTCCAGCACGTTGTCGCCGCGCTTGAGCAGCGGTTTGGCGTCGACCCGCCACTGCCGGAACATGTTGTCGGCGGCCAGCAGCTTCTTGCCGTTGAGGTAGACCTCGGCGAAGGTGTCCAGGCCGTCGAACACCAGTTCCAGGTGCGGGCGCGCCAGCAGGGCCGCATCGACCTGGAACCGGGTCTGGTACTGCCAGTCGCTGAGCCCGGCCCACTGGATCTGCGCTTCGTTGTCGCGATAGAACGGATCGGGCACCACCCCGGCGGCGAACAGGTCGGTCTGCACCGTGCCCGGCACCTGCGCCGGCAGCCACTGCGCCGCCTTCGGGTGCGCCTTGGCGTTGGCATCGCCCGGCGCCAGCCGCACCTGCCAGCCCTGTTGCAGCGACAGCGTCGCCGGCGCCGCCGCCTGTCCCAGCGCCGGCAAGGCCAGCGCCAGCAACAGCCCGAGGCGGGCAGGAAGGCGCGTGCGCGACGCGGAACGGGAGCGGCGGGGCGGCTGGGTCATGCGAGGGTCTCCGTGGTCAGTGCGCGGCGGCGGGGGGCGCCTGCGCCGCGGTGTCGATCAGATGGACGGCGCCGATGGCGTAGTACGGGCCGGCGATGGGCGCGGTGGAGCGCAGGCACAGGTCGTGCACGCCGGTCTGCTTGGGCAGCCGTGCTTCCAGCGCGAACTGGTCGCCCAGGGTCTTGCCGGCCGGCAGCGGCAGCCGCGCCAGCAGCTTGCCCTTGCAGTCGCCCAGCCGCACTTCGAACTCGCCGCGCGCGCTGTGCGCCGGATAGCGCTTGACCTTGGCCTGGTCGTGCGCCAGCCCGTAGTTGCGCGCCAGCCGTGCGGCGTCGATGCGGATGCGGTCGATGCCGTCCAGGCGCGCGTCGGCGTAGCGCCAGCAACTGGTGAACAGGTCGATGTTGAACACCGGCGTGTCCTGGTCGGCCAGATCCGGCAGCAGCGGCACGCGCAGGCCCAGCTCGCCGCCCTCGCACGAGGCCAGGCCCTGGGTATCGCGGCCGAGCAGATTGGCGCGGTCGAGGATGCGGCTGCGCGGTGCGGCCAGCAGGCGGCCGTCGTCGGCGAAGGTGGCTGCGCGCACGGTGACCGGCAGGGTCACCGCGAACGGCGCCGTGTAGCGCGGCGAGTCGGCCTTGGGCTCGCTGCCGTCGGTGGTGTAGCGGAAGCTGCCGAACTTGGCCTGGTTGCCCAGCACCACGGTGGCCTTGCCACTGTCCAGCGCCGCGTTGTCGCCGCCCTGCAGCGCGATGTCCGGAGCGAAGGCGCCGTCGCCGTAGGCGATGCCCTGCGTGCGGTAGCGATCCAGCTGCGCCGGCAGGCGCTGCAGGAAGCCGTTCCAGTCGCGCGCGGCCATCGGCGACCAGCCGGCCTCGGCCACCGCGCTCAGCCGCGGGAACAGCGCATGGTCGATATGCCAGGCGGAGGGGATGTACTCGCTCCACAGCGCCGCCTGCACGCCGAGCACGTGCTTGCTCTCCTCGGCGTTGAGCGCGGCCGGCACCGGGTCGAAGCCGTAGACCTTCTGCAGCGGCAGCGTCGCCAGGCGGCCGTTGGGCTCGTCGTTGCGCGCGCTCTGCAGGTTGTCCAGGTACATCCAGCCGGCCGGCGCCAGCACCACGTCGTGGCCCTGCTTGGCGGCGGCAACCGCGCCGTCCACGCCGCGCCAGGACATCACCGACGCGCTGGCCGGCAGCCCGCCTTCCAGGATCTCGTCCCAGCCGATCAGGCGCCGCTGGTGCTGGGTCAGGTAGTCGGCCAGCTGCTGGTTGAACCAGCCCTGCAGCGCATGCGCGTCCTTGATGCCGAGCTTGCGCATCTGCGCGCGCACCGCCGGCGAGCGCTCCCACTGGTCCTTGACCGCTTCGTCGCCGCCGATGTGGATATACGGCGAGGGGAACAACTGCAGCACTTCGTCCAGCACGCCCTGGATGAAGGTCATGCTCTTGGCGTTGGTGTTGAACAGGTACGGATTGACGCCCCAATCCACCGACACCTTGGGCCGCTGCCGGGTCACCCCGACCAGTTCCGGGTACGCCGCCACCGCGGACTGGGCGTGGCCGGGCATGTCCAGCTCCGGCACGATGGTGATGTGGCGTTCGGCGGCGTAGGCCACCAGGTCGCGGATCTGGTCCTGAGTGTAGAAGCCGCCGTAGCGATCGGGCAGGCCGTGGCTGCCGGCACCGGGCGGGGTGCGCCAGGCACCGATCTCGGTGAGCTTGGGATAGCGCTTGATCTCGATGCGCCAGCCCTGGTCGTCGGTCAGGTGCAGGTGCAGCACGTTGAGCTTGTGCTGGGCCATCGCGTCGAGCAGGCGCTTGACCGTGTCCGGGCCGTGGAAATGCCGCGCCACGTCGAGCAGCACGCCGCGCCAGCCGAAGCGCGGCCAGTCGCGGATGTGCACCTGCGGCACGTCCACCTCGCCCTTGCCGGCGTCGGGGGTCATCAACTGCCAGGCGCTGATCGCGCCGTAGAACAGGCCACGTTCGTCGCGCGCCTGGATCAGGATGGTGTGCGGGTCCACGTCCAGCGTGTAGCCCTCGAACTGCGCAACCTCGGTATTGGGATTGAGCTGCAGGCGGATGCTGCCGTTGGCGGGAATGGTCTCCGCGCGCACTTCCAGGTTCAGGCCGCGGGTCTTGCTCAGCAATTGCGACAGTTGCTCGGCCACGCGCTGCGCGCCGGGATCGTCGTTGGGCACCGACAGCACGCTGCCGGTGCCGATGGTGAGGGTGCCGCCGTCGCGCTCGGCCTTGACCGGCGCCGGGATCAGCGGCAGCGGGGTCTTGTCGTCGTCGTCATCGTGTTTCGGGGCAGGCGGCGGGGCCACGGCGGGCTTGGCCGCGGGCGTCGGCGCCGGCGGCGGGGCGCGGTCGCAGCCGCCGAGCAGGCTGCCACAGGCGAGCAGGGACAACCCCAGCCAGGCGTTGCGGGAGGCCGCCGCGATGCGCGCGCTGGCGGGCATCGGGCGGTGCGGCAATCGGGGGTGTGCACCCACTTCAGTCATCGGTCTACCTCAAGCGATCGAGATGCGTATCGTAGAGGCTGTGGGGTAGCCTGGGGTGAGCGCGGCGCTTTCGCTGCGCGCCGCATGGCCTCGTCCCGCATCTCGATCGTGACCGCCGCTCAGCGCGCCGCGGTCGGCAGTTCGTCCCAGACCTTGGGATCTTCGGCGCCAAGCACCCAGCAGCTGAAGCCTTCCAGGCCGTACTGCTTGGTCAGCTCGTAACGCGCGCGGAAGCTGCGCGCGTCCGGGCGGAACACCCACTCGCGCATGTCGTCGCGGTAGAAGTAGAACCACGACTCCTGCTCCACCGGGTCCCATTGCACGGTGGCATGCTGCTCTTCCGCCAGCGGGAACGACTCGTCGGCGTCGATGTAGTCGGCGGTGATGTTCGAGGCTTCGGTGCCGTCGGCCTTGACCGGACTGCCGGTGTACCAGCGGTAGCCGTAGGTGGCGATGCCCAGCGACAGCTTGTCCTTCGGCACCTGGGTCAGCGCGTAGTCCAGGTGCTTCTTCATCCACACCATGCCGTCCACCGGGCCGGGCGTGGTCCAGCGGGTGTGCTGGTCGTAGGTCATCAGGCTGATCAGGTCGGCCGAGGCGCCCAGCGCCTTGAGGTCGTAGGCGCCGCGCCAGTATTCCCACATCCACTTGGAGAACGCCCCGCCTTCGGCATAGCCCGGCGCGTTCGGCACCACCGCCACCGACAGCTTGAAGCCGGCCTTGTGCAGCGCCTCGGCGGTCTGCTTGACCATCAGCGAATAGGCGTCGCGGTCGGTCCAGGCGATGCTCTCGAAATCGAACTGGAAGCCGTAGTAGCCGTGCTTGCGGCCGTGGATCAGCAGCGCCGCGATCATGCGCTGCTTGGCGTCCTCGTCGTGCAGCAGCTTGTGGAAGCCGTCGCGGCCGGCGGTCATCGACAGGATCGGCATCACCCGCAGCTTGTGCTGCTTGGCGATCTCGTACAGGTACAGGTTCGGGGTGCCGTTGACCAGGCCATTCTGATCCACGCCGTACCAGGTCGGCACCACCACGTCGATCTTGTCGACGTGGGCCAGGAACGCGTTCGTCGATTTCTGCGTGTTCATCAGATAGAACAGCGCGGTCGGGTTCTTGGCCATGGCCGGCCCGCAGGCCAGGGCGAGGGCGAACAGCAGCCCTGCGAAACGCTTCATCATCGGGAGGGATCCGTTGGCGGGGTGGGGGAGGACAGGTCGATGCGGAACACGTAGGCGTGTTCGCCCACCGGCTTGGCCGGCAGGCGCAGGTGCAGGCCGTCGGCGCGCTGCTCGAACGGCACCGGCTTGCCGTTGGCGAGCAGGGTGACGCCGCGCACGCCATCGGCCGGCTTCAGCGAGCGGATCAGCGCCTTGCCGTCGGCCGGCCAGCCGAGCTCGATCGCGTACAGCGCGCCGTGGCCGGTGGTGAAGCGGAAATCCTCGGGCGTGTACGGCTTGGTCTTGGTGTCCTGGAAGGTGCCGCCGACCACTTCGGTGGGGCCTTCGCCGTAGGTGCGCCATGGCGTGCTGTCGTAGATCGCCTCGCCGTTGGTCTTGAGCCACTTGCCGATCGACAACAGGATCGCGCGTTCGGTGTCCGGGATTGAGCCGTCGGCGCGCGGCCCGATGTTGAGCATCAGGTTGCCGTTCTTGCTGACCACGTCCACCAGCATGTGGATGATGAAGGTCGGGGTCTTGTAGGTGTCGTTCTCGACATAGCCCCAGGAGGCGTTGCTGACCGAGGTGTCGGTCTGCCAGTGCGTGGGATGGATGCCGGTGAGCTGGCCGCGTTCGATGTCCAACGTGCCGGCGCCCTCGGGGAAGGCGCCGAGCTTGTAGTTCACCACCACGCCGCCCTTGGCCGCGCCGTGGTTGTAGTAGTACGACAGCATCGTCGGCAGCGTGCCGCGGAAGGTCGGGTGCGCGATCCACCAATCGAAATAGATCAGGTCCGGGTCGTAGCGGTCGATCAATTCGGTGGTGCGCGCCAGCCAGTCGTCCAGCCAGGCCTGCGAGACCGGGGTCCAGTCGTTGTGCACGTCGGCGTCGTCCTTGCCTGGCAGCCGCACCTGCGCCGGGCCGTACAGGCCGGCGTAGCGCGGGTCGTTGACGTCCGAGTCGAACTGGCGGCCGCCGTCGAAGAACCAGTCGTGCTCGGCGCGGTGCGAGGACAGGCCGAAATGCAGGCCCTGCGCGCGGATCGCCTTGGACAGCTCGCCGATCACGTCGCGCTTGGGGCCCATCTTCACCGCGGTCCAGTCCGACAGCTGCGAGTCGTACATCGCGAAGCCGTCGTGGTGCTCGGCCACCGGCACCACGTAGCGGGCGCCGGAGTCGCGGAACAGCGTGGCCCAGGCCTGCGGATCGAACTTGGGCGCGGTGAACAGCGGGATCAGGTCCTTGTAGCCGAAGCGCGACTGCGGGCCGTAGGTCTGGCGGTGATGCAGGTAGTCCTTGCTGCCCTGCTGGTACATGTTGCGCGAGTACCACTCGTTGCCGAAGGCCGGCACCGAGAACACGCCCCAGTGGATGAAGATGCCGAACTTGGCGTTGTCGTACCAGGACGGCGAGCGGTACTGCTTGAGCGAGGTCCAGTCGGGCCGGAACGGTCCGCCGCGCGCGCCGTCGTTGGCTTCGCGCACCAGACGCGCGCGTTCGGGCGCGTACTTGGCGGTGGCCTGCAGCCACTGCTGGTCGATCTGTTCCGGACTGAGCGTGGTGGCGGTGGGCGCTGTCGGCGACGGCGCGTCCGCGGCGCCGGCGGGCAGGGCCGTCAGCGCGAGCATGAGGGCCAGCGCGCTGGCCAGGGTCTGGCGTGCGGCTCCGGCGTGGCGGGATCGGTCCGCACGGGGGCGGGTCTCGGTCGTCATGGAACGGCACTCCTTGTTGCAGAAGACGATGCCGGCGCAGCCGCGCCGGACACGAAAAAGCGCGCCACCGTGGAGGGACGGTGGCGCGCCGGTGCTACATCAGAACTTGAAGTTCAGCTGCGCCTGGTAGCCGCGGCCGTTTTTGTACATGCCGATCGGCGCGTACTTGACCTCGTTGTACCAGTAGTAGGTCGAGTCGAGCAGGTTGGTCGCGCTGAAGCTCACGCTCATCCAGTCGTTGATCTGATACGACGCGGTCAGATCCAGCTGCTTGTACTCGTCGGTGAACACCTGCGAATCCAGTCGGCCGATCTGAGTGAAGTACTTGGAGCGGTAGCTGTAGTTGACGCGCACCATCCACGGACCGTTTTCCCAGTAGGGGATCACGTTGTAGGTGTTCTTCGACAGGTACGGCAGGTTCAGGCCGGGACTGGTGTCGGCGGTGGCGTAGGTGTAGTTCGCCTGCAGACCGAAGCCGTAGCCGAAGGCCTGCTGGTAGTTCAGCGAGGCGCCCTTGACCTTGGCGTCGGAAGCGTTGATCGGCGAGTTCACCGTGAACAGGCCGCTCACTCCATTCACCGCATCGGTCAGCTGCTGCTGCGAGGTGGTGGTGACGATGTACGAGCTGATGTCGCGGTAGAACGCTTCCGCCGACAGCATGCTGGACGGGGCGAAGTACCACTCGGCGGCCAGATCGTAGTTGGTCGACTCGTAGGGCTTCAGGTCCGGGTTGCCGCCACTGGCGGTCAGGTTGCCGTTGCTGCTGTTGATGGTGAACGAGCCGGCCAGATCGCCGTAGCGCGGGCGTGCCATCACCTTGGCCACGGAGAAGCGCAGCACCTTGTCGGTGTCCAGATCGTAGGCCAGGTTGAAGCTCGGCAGCGGCTTGTAGTACTGCTTGCTCACCGTGGTCTGGTTGTAGGTGGCACCGCCGTCGTTGCTCTGCCAGAACTGCGACTTGTCCTTGGTGTCGACATAGCGCACACCCAGGTTGCCGCGCCAGGCACCGGACTCGAAGTTCAGCTGCGCGTACAGGTCGCTGGTGATTTCCTTGACGTCGAACGAGGAGCCGTAATCGGGCTTGTACGGCCCCTGCGGCTGCGAGCGCAGGTAGTTGATCACCGAGTTGAGGTTGGCGGTCGGCCAGTTGGTCAGGTCGCCGCTGGCGCCCAGGCCGTCGTACAGGCCGCTCGGGGTGCTGCCGGGGCTGAAGTCGGTCAGCGAGATCGCGTTGGTGGTGTTGATGCGGTTGCCGCGAGCATCGACGCCGTTGTCGTGGTTGATGTACTTGTAGCCTACCTGCAGCTTGTTCAGCGGGCCCCAATCCAGGTCGCGAGCGGCATCGAACTGGAAGTACTTCTCCTTGTCCGTGCTCTTGGCGTAATAGATGCCGCCGGCCTGCATCGCCGACTTGTCGGTGGAGCCGGGCGCCAGACCAGCCGGCGAACCGACCAGGCCCCAGTTGGAGGCGCTGCCGTTGTCGTAGGTGACGCCGGTGTTGCTGCCGTCGTAGTTGAAGTTATAGCCGCCCTTCTGCAGCAGGTACTTCATCAGGTACTCGGGGTTCTTGCCGCCGGTGGCCTCGGTGGTGCCGACCTGCGAGGTGAACACCCACTTCTCGCCGTAGAAGTCGTGGCGCAGGTTCAGGCTCTTGGTGGTGACGGTGCTTTCGCGGTAGTTGGTGTCGAGCTGCGCGTACGGCTGGCCATTGCCAGTCGCATCGGACAGCTTGCCTTCGACGATGTAGCCATTGTTGAGCGTGGCTTCGGTGAACTTGTCGCGGTCACCGCAGCCAGGGCAGACGTAGCGCGATTCGCTGAAGTTGTTGTACTTGCCCTTGATGTAGATGCCGGTCAGGTTCAACTCGTTCTGCTCGTTCGGCTTCCACTGCAGCGCGCCCTGCAGGCCGTTGCGCTCGCGGGTCTGCTGGAAGAAGGCGCTATTGATGCCGACCGGGAACTTGGCCGTATTGATGTCGCCGCTGCCATTGATCGTCGCGTTCGGATTAATCCGCGAGGAAACCGTGCCGTCGGCGTTGTAGGTGGTGCCGAGGCCGTAGCCGAAGAACTCGATGCCGGCGCGCGACAGGTCCTGCTTGTCGTGGGTGGCGGAGATCAACGCACCGAAGGTCTCGTCGTCGTTCTTCCAGCTCCACAGCGCCGAGCCGCGCGGATTGCCTTCTTCCGAGCGGTCGTTGTAGTTGTAGCCGATCGAGCCGCGGATGGTGTTCTTCGGCAGGTCCAGCGGCTTGCGGGTGTGCACGATCACGGTGCCGCCGATCGAGCCTTCGTCGATGCGCGCTTCCGGGGTCTTGTAGACCTCCATCAGGCCGATGATTTCCGGCGACAGCAGGGTGTAGTTGAAGGTACGGCCGCTGGTGTCGGTCGGGTTGCCGCCCCAGTCGCCCGAGGCGATGGTCTGGCCATTGAGCAGCACGCGGTTCAGCGCCGGATCGGTGCCGTTGATGCTGACCTTCTCGCCTTCGCCGAACTGGCGGTCCACGCTGATGCCCGGCAGGTGCGCCAGCGACTCGGCGGCATTGGTGTCCGGGAACTTGCCGATGTCCTCGGCGCTGATCGCATCGACGATGGAGTTGGCCGAGCGCTTCACCGCCTGGCTCTTCTCCAGCGAGGCGCGGTAGCCGGTGACGGTGATGGCATCCAGCTGCTGGACGTTCTTGGAATCCGCGTTGGCGGAAGCGGGCGCTTCCTGCGCGGCGGCGTTACCGGACAGGTACAGCGCGGCCATGATGCTGATGGCTAAGGTCGTGGTGCGGCTATTCATTGGCTAAACCTCTGGGTGAGTACTTGGGCATGAGGTGCAACCGATGTTCCGGCGTGCTGGCCGCTGCCCGGCCTTGTGGATGGCGCCGCGCCTGGTGGCGCTGCGCGGATCGCATCTCGATGCGCGTCGTCCGGTCGCTGACGCGGAAGTAGCCAACCGGCGGCATCGAGGGCGCCAGTCCTTCCTGTGTTCCTGCAGGTAACAACCAAGTCCAGCAATGAAGCAGTGCACCTGCTGCCTGGTCCGGGCGCGCTGCGTCCGTGCCCGGCATCGGGCGTGGTCTCGTCGGTTCGGGGGATGCCGCCCGCAGCGTCAGCGCGCGTCCTGCCACTTGGCGCGGGAGGAGCGGCGATGCGTCGCTGTGTCTGAATCCCCTGAACGTGGCATGTCTTGAAGTTGTAAAACTTGTGTGAGCCGAGTCTGTCGTAGCGCTGACAGCGTTGTCAACACCCGTTTCACGCGGTTTTGACGATTGCAAGCGAGGCTCGCTGCGGCATCTTTCCAGAGGCTTTCACGGGGTGTCCGGCGCCCGCTCTAGGTGCTTGTCTACAAAAGAAAACATGGCCGAACACGTGTGCGACACCGGCATCGCGGCCGACGGGCCCATGCGTGGCAAGGGCCGCCGGGGTGTCGGACAGGTCGCAGAAATTTGTGCAATGCGGCGAAGTTTTGCGACGGATGTTCACCCATGCAACGGATGGCGACCAGCGGCCATCCACATCACAAGGCGATCGGCCGCATGAAGTCGAGGCGATGAAGACAAAACGACAAGGCTGTGAAATTCATCTTGACAACGTTGTCAGGGTGATCGGACACTCGATCGATCAATCGGCCGAATCGGCGTGCGCCTGCTCTGGCGCAACGGGAGAAGACGTGTCCGCAAGCAGTTCATCAGTGGCAGCGGCCGTGCCGCGCGCCGAGCCCTTCATTGCTGCCGATGTAGGCGGAACCCATGTCCGGATCGGCCTGGTCGCGCGCGCTGCCGATGCCAGCCCGGCGCCGTCCGTCGATGTGCTGGATTACCGCAAGTACCGCTGCGCCGACTATCCCGGTCTGGCCGAGATCATCGGCGAGTTTCTGGACCAGGTGCAGGGCCCGAAGCCGACCCGCGGGGTGATCGCCAGCGCCGGTTATGCGCTCGAGGATGGCCGCGTCATCACCACCAATCTGCCGTGGACGCTGTCGCCCCCGGAGATCCGCGAACGCCTGGGTTTGAAGGCGCTGCATCTGGTCAACGATTTCGAAGCGGTGGCGTATGCGGCGGCGTCGATGGACGCCAGCGAAGTGCTGCATCTGACCGGGCCGCGCAAGGCGCAGCGCGGGCCGGCGTTGGTGATCGGTCCGGGCACCGGTCTTGGCGCCGCAGTGTGGATTCCCACCCATGGCGGCGCCGTGGTGCTGCCCACCGAAGCCGGCCATGCCGCGCTGCCGATCGGCAACGATCTGGAACTGGCGCTGGCGCAGCGCCTGTTGCGCGATCGCCCCTATGTGCCGATGGAGCATTTCCTGTCCGGCCCGGGCCTGCTCAATCTCTATCGCGTGTTGTGCGACCTGCGTGGCGCCACGCCCGCGCATGCCGCACCGGGCGACATCACCGCGGCCGCCCTGGCCGGCGGCGATCCACTGGCGCACGAGGCGCTGTCGGCGTTCTGCGGCCTGCTCGGCAGCGTGATCGGCGACATGGCGCTGCTGTACGGCGTGCAGGGCGGCATCTACCTGGCCGGCGGTTTCCTGCCGCAGATCGGCGCGTTCCTGTCCGCCAGCAGTTTCGTCGAGCGCTACTTGAACAAGGGCGCGATGCGTCCGGCGCTGGAGCAGATCCCCGTGAAGCTGGTCGAACACGGCCAGCTCGGGGTGATCGGCGCGGCGAACTGGTTCCTGCAGCAGCGTCACTGAGCCTGGCGCGGCGATGGCCGCGCCGATGGATGCGCGCCCTGCGGTTGAGCGCGTCGCGCAGACACTTATATATGTCCTCCACGCCAGCAGCGCCTGTTGCCGCTGCGATCGCGCCTGCGGGGTGACGTGCAGGCCGAGTAGGGAGCCACGTCCGTTCCTGTGCAGGTCACGGGTCGGGCGCTGTCGAATTCCCTGGGATTCCTCTCGCTTCCAGCGGCGCGAGCGCCCGCGGTGCCACCGGCGTGGCGTCGCTGGTTACGTCATCGCGTATGCGAACTCACAGGTCGCCGTGGTGCGCCTGCAGCGCCGCGATCGCGGCCAGGCCGGCGGTCTCGGTGCGCAGGATGCGCGGGCCCAGGCGCAGGCCGACGAAACCTGCCGTCTCCAGCGTGGTGCGGTCGCGCGGCGACCAGCCGCCTTCCGGGCCGATCGCGATCGTCGCCGCGTCGCCGCCGATGTCCAGCGAGCGCAGCCGGTGTTCGCCCTGCGGATCCAGGATCAGCCGGCACGGGCTGTCCGCCGCGGCGCGCGCGGCGTCGGCCAGCGCCAGCGGCGGGCTCAACTGCGGCACGCGCGCGCGGCCGGACTGTTCGCAGGCCGAGATCACCACGCTGCGCCAGTGCGCCACGCGCTTGTCCACCCGCGCCGCATCCAGCTTCACTTCGGTGCGCTCGGCCCACACCGGCACGATCGCGGCGACGCCGAGCTCGGTGGCCTTCTGCAGGATCAGGTCCATCTTCTCGCCGCGCGCCACGCCCTGCAGCAGGGTGATCGCCAGCGGCGACTCGTTGTCGGCCGGCCGCGCTGCGCCGATGCGCACGCTGGCGTTGCGCTTGCCGGCCTGCAGCAGTTCGGCGTCGTAATCGCAGCCGTCGCCGTTGAACAGCACGCAGGGATCGCCTTCGCGCAGCCGCAGCACGCGCAGCAGGTGATTGGCGACGTCCTCCGGCAGGCTCAGTTCGGCGCCGGCGTGCAGCGGCAGGTCCACGTGGCAGCGGGTCAGGCGCATGCCACCGCCTCGTCGATCGCCGCCAGGGTGGTTTCGGCCAGCAGCGCCAGTTGCGCGGCGTCCACGCAGTACGGCGGCATCCAGTACAGCACGTCGCCGAGCGGACGCAGCACCACCCCGCGCTCCAGCGCGGCGCGGTAGGCGTGCAGGCCGACGCGCGCGGACGCAGGGAAAGGTGTGCGCTTGTCGCCGTTGCGGGTGAGTTCGAACGCCACCACCATGCCGGCCTGGCGCACGTCGGCCACGTGCGCATGCTCGGCGAACGGGGCCGACAGCGCGCGCATGGTTTCGGCGGTGCTGCGGTTGCGCGCGATCACGTCGTCCTCCTGCAGGATCCGCAGCGACGCCAGCGCCGCCGCGCAGGCCAGCGGATTGCCGGTGTAGCTGTGCGAATGCAGGAAGGCGCGCTCGCGGCTGTCGTCGAGGAAGGCGTCGTACAGATGCTGGGTGGCCAGCACCGCCGACAGCGGCAGGAAGCCGCCGGTGAGGCCCTTGGACAGGCACAGCAGGTCCGGCATCACCCCGGCCTGCTCGCAGGCGAACAGGGTGCCGGTGCGGCCGAAACCGGTGGCGATCTCGTCGGCGATCAGGAAGGCGCCGTTGGCGTCGCACAGTTCGCGCGCCCGGCGCAGATAGGCCGGATCGTGCATGCGCATGCCGCCGGCGCACTGCAGGCGCGGTTCCAGGATCACCGCGCAGATCTCGCCGGGATGGCGGTCGAACAGGTCGGCCAGCGCATCGGCGGCGGCTTCGGCGCGTTCGCGCGCGCTCTGCCCGGGCGCGGCCTGGTAGGCGTCGGGCGAGGGCGCGAACAGCGCCTCGGCCAGCAGCGGCGCGTACACCCGCCGGTACAGCGGGATGTCGCCGACCGACAGCGCACCGATGGTCTCGCCGTGGTAGCCGTTCTCCAGCGCGACGAAGCGGGTGCGCCCCGGCTCGCCGCGGTTCTGGAAATAGTGGAAGGCCATCTTCAGCGCCACTTCCACGCCGGCCGAGCCGTTGTCGGCATAGAACACCTTGGCCAATGGCGCGCGCCCCTCCTGGCGCGGCGCCAGCGCCAGCAGCTGTTCGGCCAGCAGCACCGCCGGTTCGTGGCTGAAGCCGGCCAGCATCACCTGCTCCAGTTGCGTGGCCTGGGCGGCGATGGCGGCGGCGATGCGCGGCTCGCCGTGGCCGAACAGGTTGGTCCACCAGCTGCTCACCGCATCCAGGTAGCGGCGGCCGCCGTGGTCGATCAGCCAGGCGCCTTCGCCACGTGCGATCGGCACCAGGGGCAGGGTATCGGGGTGCTCGCGCATCTGCGTGCACGGGTGCCAAAGCACGGCCAGATCACGCGTGCGCCACGCGTCGGCCATCTGTGCTGCGGTCAGGTCTGATAGCATTTCGCGCTCATGAACAGGTTCTTCGCTCAGCGCATTCTATCGATCGACGCCGCCCGGCGCCGCAGGGTGCCGGCGTGACCCGGCCGTTGCCGGTCATCCACGCCGTGCGCGCGCGCAGCGAAACCGCTGCCGAGCGCCAGGTCGAGGAGCTGGACCTGGAATTCAGCAACGGCGAACGCCGCGTGTTCCACCGGCTCAAGGCGCCGGGCCACGGCGCGGTGGTGGTGGTGCCGATGCTGGATGCGCAGACCGTGCTGCTGGTGCGCGAATACGCCGCCGGCGTGCACCGCTACGAGCTGGGCCTGGTCAAGGGCCGCATCGATGCCGGCGAGACCCCGCTGCAGGCGGCCGACCGCGAGCTCAAGGAAGAGGCCGGCTACGGCGCGCGGCAACTGCGCGTGCTGCGCGCGATGACCCTGGCGCCGACCTACATGAGCCACCAGTCGTGGCTGGTGCTCGCGCAAGATCTCTATCCCGAACGACTAGCCGGCGACGAGCCGGAGGAATTGGAAGTGGTGCCCTGGAAATTGGCTGAACTGGATCAACTGATGTTGCGTGAAGATTTTTCCGAGGGGCGTTCGCTGGCGGCGCTGTTCATTGCCCGCGAGTGGCTGGGTCGCGCCGAATGATCCGTCTGACCAGTGATTTGCGCGAAACCGTGATCGCCATCGCCATCGATGCCGCCGCGGCGATCATGTCCGTCTACGCCACCGGCTTCGAGGTGGAGCACAAGGCCGATGCCAGTCCGTTGACCCAGGCCGACCTGGCCGCGCACCAGATCATCGTCGAAGGCCTGGAACGGCTCACCCCGGACCTGCCGGTGCTGTCCGAGGAATCGGCGCAGATTCCGTGGGAGGTGCGTGAGCACTGGACCACCTATTGGCTGGTCGATCCGCTCGACGGCACCCGCGAGTTCGTCAAGCGCAATGGCGAGTTCAGCGTCAACATCGCCCTGATCCACCAGGGTGCGCCGGTGTTCGGCGTGGTCCAGGCACCGGTGGACGGCCGCGTCTGGCATGCGGTGCGTGGCGAGCAGGCGTACCGTCGCGAAGGCTTTCGCGATACCGCGTTGAACACCCGCCGGCCGGCCACCGCGCCGCTGCGCGTGGCGGCGAGCCGTTCGCACCGCGACGCGCGCACCGACGCGCTGCTGCAGCGCATGGGCGAGATCGAACTCGTCGCGCAGGGTTCCTCGCTGAAGTTCTGCCGGATCGCCGACGGCGACCTGGACGTGTACCCGCGCTTCGGCCCGACCTCGGAGTGGGACACCGCCGCCGGGCAGTGCGTGCTGCAGGCCGCCGGCGGTGCGCTGCTGGCCGCCGCGACCGGCAAGCCGTTCCGCTACAACCGCCGCGAATCGCTGCTCAACGGCGACTTCGTGGCGCTGGGCGATCCGGCGCTGCCCTGGCGCGACTGGCTGGGCTGAGCCGCGCCGCGAGCGCGCGCTGCATGGCGCGCGCTCTGCCACACTAGGCGGCAGGCGGCAGCGGTGCCGTCGCATCGGAACCTGCCCGTGACTCCAGCCCGCTACGACCTTCCCGCCCTGCTCGACATCATGGCGCGCCTGCGCGATCCCGCGCGGGGCTGCCCCTGGGATCTGGAGCAGGATTTCGCCAGCATCGCCGCGTACACGATCGAAGAGGCCTACGAAGTGGCCGACGCGATCGACCGCCAGGATCTGGCCGGGCTGAAGGACGAACTCGGCGATCTGCTGCTGCAGGTGGTGTTCCATGCGCAGATGGCGCGCGAGCAGGGGGCGTTCGGCTTCGACGATGTGGTCGCGGCGATCTGCGACAAGATGGTGCGCCGCCACCCGCACGTGTTCGGCGACAGCCAGGTCGCCGATGCCCAGCAGCAGACGCTGAAGTGGGAAGAGATCAAGCGCGCCGAGCGCGCCGCCGCCGGCGAGCGAGACGGCTCGGCGCTGGCCGGCATCGCGCGCGGGCTGCCGGAATGGCAGCGTGCGCTGAAGCTGCAGTCGCGCGCGGCGCGGGTCGGCTTCGACTGGCCCGGCCCGGCGCCGGTGCTGGACAAGGTGCAGGAAGAACTCGAGGAAGTGCGCGCGGAACTGGCACAGGGCGCCGCGGCCGATCCGGCACGGCTGCAGGACGAGATCGGCGACCTGCTGTTCGTCTGCGCCAACCTGGCGCGGCACGCCGAGGTCGATGTCGGCGCCGCGCTGCGCCACGCCAACCTCAAGTTCGAGCGCCGCTTCCGCGCGATGGAGCGGCTGGCGCAGCAGGACGGTGGTGCGCTGGACGGCCTGGCCCTGATGGAGCAGGAGGCGTACTGGCAGCGCGCCAAGGACGAAGAGCGCGCCGCAGCCGGATGAAGACGCTGCTGCTGTTCGTGCTGACCGCCGTCGCGGAAATCGTCGGCTGCTACCTGCCTTATCTCTGGCTGCGCGAACAGCGCAGCGCCTGGCTGCTGTTGCCGGCCGCAGGCAGCCTGGCGGCCTTCGTCTGGCTGCTGACCCTGCATCCGGCCGCCAGCGGCCGCGTCTACGCGGCCTACGGCGGCGTCTATGTCGCCGTCGCCTTGCTGTGGTTGTGGACGGTGCAGGGGATGCGCCCCACGCGCTGGGACCTGCTCGGCGCCGGGCTGTGCCTGCTCGGCATGGCGGTGATCATGTTCGCGCCACGCCAGGGCTGAGGTCTGCGCGGCAGGCTGTCTTGCGACAACGAGAGGCCGGCCAGCGCGTAGGAGCGGCTTCAGCCGCGACGGGCGTTCCCGGTAAAGCCCTTCGCGGCTGAAGCCGCTCCTACAGGACACATTTCGTTGCGATTGGCGGTGCTCTGCAGCGGCGCAACGTGCCATCGGCGAGTCGTGTAGCGGCTGAACCCGTTCCTGCGAAACTCACCGCACGTCCCGCTGCGTTGGCGCTGCGCAGCGCGTGAATGGAGATGACCCGACGCCTTGCCCGCAACGCGATGACGTGTCCCGCTTCCGAGGCGTTGTGCCCTGCAGCAGTTCTTTGCAGGTGGGCGGTTTCCATGCGGTCACCGAATCGTAGACATGCCTGGTGCGGCGCTGCGGTCTCTTGCGTGAGCACATCCGGCGACCGCACCTGCGCGTCGCATCCGTGCGCTGCGAGCGACACCCGCGCTCCCGGCGTATGCTGGACGCCTGCGTTGCCTCGGGAGGGCCATCGCATGCGCCGCTTCGCCAGCTTCCGTGAGTTCTATCCGTTCTATCTGAGCGAGCACCGGCATCGGGTGTCGCGACGGCTGCATTTCGTCGGCAGCCTCGGCGTGCTGGCGAGCCTGCTGCTGGCACTGTGCACCGGCCAGCCGCGCTGGCTGTGGGCGGCGCCGGTCTGCGGCTACGGCTGCGCCTGGATCGGCCATTTCGTGTTCGAGAAGAACCGGCCAGCCACCTTCAAGCACCCGCTGTACTCGCTCGCCGGCGACTGGGTGATGTTCAAGGACATGCTGCTGGGCCGCATCCGCTGGTGACCGGCACGTGCGCCTGCGCTGGCTATACTGCCGATTCGATTCCTTATTCTGGTTAATGGAGCAACCTGATGCCGTCTACCTTCTTCCTCACGCTGGTGATCCTGTTCTTCGGCGTGGTGGTGCTGTTCAAGACCGTGCGCATGGTGCCGCAGGGCTTCCAGTGGACGGTGGAGCGCTTCGGCCGCTACACCCACACGCTCTCGCCCGGCCTGCACTTCCTGATCCCGTGGATGTATGGCGTGGGCCGCAAGGTCAACATGATGGAACAGGTGCTGGACGTGCCCAGCCAGGACGTCATCACCAAGGACAACGCGGTGGTGCGGGTGGACGGCGTGGTGTTCTTCCAGGTGCTGGATGCCGCCAAGGCGGCGTATGAAGTGTCCAACCTGGAGATCGCCACCATCGCGCTGGTGCAGACCAACATCCGTACCGTGATCGGCTCGATGGACCTGGACGAGTCGCTGAGCCAGCGCGAGACCATCAACGCGCAGCTGTTGAACGTGGTCGACCATGCCACCAATCCGTGGGGCATCAAGGTCACCCGCATCGAGATCCGCGATATCCAGCCGCCGCGCGACCTGATCGACTCGATGGCCCGGCAGATGAAGGCCGAGCGCGAGAAGCGCGCGCAGATCCTCGAAGCGGAGGGCTCGCGGCAGTCGGAGATCCTGCGCGCCGACGGCGAGAAGCAGGCGGCGGTGCTGGAGGCCGAAGGCCGCAAGGAAGCCGCGTTCCGCGACGCCGAGGCGCGCGAGCGCCTGGCCGAAGCCGAAGCGCGGGCGACGGCGATGGTGTCCAAGGCGATCGCCGAGGGCGACGTGCAGGCGATCAACTACTTCATCGCGCAGAAGTACGTGGAGGCGTTCAAGGAACTGGCCACCGCGCCGAACCAGAAGTTCGTGCTGATGCCGATGGAGTCCAGCGGCATCATCGGTTCGATCGCCGGCATCGCCGAACTGGCACGCGAGGCGCTGAACAAGCAGACCACCCCGCCGGCGGTGCCGCGCGTGCCGCCGCGCAACGGAGTCTGAGCCATGCGCATTGAGGTGGTGGCCTGGGGTGCCCTGACCTTGCTGCTGTTCGCGGCCGAATCGCTGGCGCCGGGCGCCTTCATGCTGTGGATGGGCTTCGCCGCCGCAGCGGTGTTTCTTGCGGTACTGGTGTTCCCGGACATCTCCCTGCTGCTGCAGGTCGGCGCGTTCGTGGTGCTGAGCTTCGTCTCGATCCAGGTGTATCGCACCTGGTTCCGCAACCGCGGCCGGGCCAGTGACCAGCCGCTGCTCAACCGCCGCGCCGAGCAATTGATCGGCCGCGTGGTGATCCTGGATCAGCCGATCCACGGTGGCCGCGGCCGCGCCAAGGTCGACGATGCGTTCTGGGTGGTCGGCGGCCCCGACCTGCCCGCGGGCAGCGCGGTGCGTATCGTCGGCGTGGACGGCATGACGCTGCTCGTCCAGGCTGCTTGAAAGCCGGGATTGGGGAGTCGGGATTGGGGATTCGCAGGAGCGGCTTCAGCCGCGACCCGAGATCGATGGCAGGTCGCGGCTGAACCTGTTCCTGCGTAGTGCGTTATCGGGCGCCAGTCCTTCGGATCGGGACGGCCGCCCCTACGAATCCCCAATCCCGAATCCCCAATCCCAGCCTTCGCTGAAGCCGCTCCTGCGGCGCTGCGCGATCGAGCGCCAGTCCTTCGGGTCCAGGAAGGCCGCTCTTGCGAATCCCAAATCCCGACTCCCCAATCCCAGCCTTCGCTGAAGCCGCTCCTACGGCACTGCGTGATCGAGCGCCAGTCCTTCGGATCCAGGACAGCCGCTCTTACGAATCCCCAATCCCGACTCCCCACTCCCGGCTCCACGCCAGCGATAATGGGGGACTTTTCTCACGGACCCGCGCCATGACCCAGAAGACCATCCTCAACGACAGCCATCGCGCCCTCGGCGCCAAGATGGTCGACTTCGGCGGCTGGGACATGCCGATCCACTACGGCTCGCAGATCGACGAACACCACCAGGTGCGCGGCGACGCCGGCATGTTCGACGTCAGCCACATGACCGTGGTCGATCTGCACGGCGAGCAGGTCCGCGCGTTCCTGCGCCATCTGCTGGCCAATTCGGTGGACAAGCTGAAGGCGCCGGGCAAGGCGCTGTACACCTGCATGCTCAACCCGCAGGGCGGGGTGATCGACGATCTGATCGTCTATTACATGTCCGATGCGTTCTTCCGCCTGGTGGTCAACGCCGCCACCCGCGCCAAGGACTTGGCGTGGATCGGCGAGCAGGCGCAGGCGTTCGGCGTGCAGGTCCGCGAGCGCGACGACTTCGCGATGATCGCGGTGCAGGGGCCGAACGCGCGCGCCAAGGCGATCGGCCTGTTGCGCGAGCAGGACCGTGCCGCGGCGCAGAAGCTCGGCCGCTTCGCCGCGATCGAGGCGACCTCGATCGACGGCGTGCCGCTGTTCGTCGCGCGCACCGGCTACACCGGCGAGGACGGCTTCGAGATCGTGCTGCCGCAAGAGCAGGCGCCTGCGTTCTGGGATGCGCTGATCGCTGCCGGGGTCAAGCCGGCTGGCCTGGGCGCGCGCGACACGCTGCGCCTGGAAGCGGGCATGAACCTCTACGGCCAGGACATGGACGACAGCGTCTCGCCCTACGAGGCCGCGCTGGCCTGGACCGTCACCCTCGACGAGGGCCGCGACTTCATCGGCCGCGCCGTGCTCGAGGCGCAGAAGGCCGGCGGCGCGCCGCGGCAGATGATCGGCCTGGTGATGGACGAGAAGGGCGTGCTGCGCCACGGGCAGAAGGTGCTGACCGCCAACGGCGACGGCGAGATCCTGTCCGGCACCTTCTCGCCGACGCTGGGCAAGGCGATCGCCTTCGCGCGGGTGCCGGCCGGTGAGCCGGGCGCGGTGCGCGTGGACATCCGCGGCAAGGAAGTGCCGGTGCGCGTGGTCAAGTTCCCGTTCGTGCGCGAAGGCCAGGTCCAGCCCGGCGTGCTCGGCTGAGTCCGGGCCGCGACCGCGGCGCGCGCGCCATCGTTCCCGCGCGCGCGGTTCGCTACACTAGCCTCCCATCCTCGATACCGTCTTCTTCCGGAGCAGCCCCATGAGCGAGATCCCTGGCGACCTCAAATTCCTCAAGTCCCACGAGTGGGCCCGCGTCGAAGGTAACGGTCGCGTGACCATCGGCATCTCCGACCATGCCCAGGGCCTGCTCGGCGATCTGGTCTATGTCGAACTGCCGAACGTCGGCGATCACGTCGAAGCCGGCAACGGCGTGGCCGTGGTCGAGTCGGTCAAGGCCGCCTCGGACGTGTACAGCCCGCTGAGCGGCAAGGTGGTCGAGGTCAACACCGCGCTGAGCGACAAGCCGGAAACGATCAACGAAGACGCCTACGGCGAAGGCTGGATCCTGGTGCTGGAAGCGGACGATGCCGAGCAGTTGAACGAACTGCTGTCGCCGGACGAGTACGCCGAACTGCTCGAGGAAGACGGCCACTGAGCCGACTGCCCGTCGCGACACCCGAACCGGCCGCCCAGTGCGGCCGGTTTCTTTTTGGGCGCCGCGCGGTGCGGTCTCCACCGTCCGCGCGTCGGCGGCGCCATTCTTTGCATGGCTATCCCGGAACCCGCGTCGCCGGCGTCGCCGCGTGCGTCGCTGCGAAGACGATGTGAGGTCGTCGCCGGGCAGCACCGCGAGGGCAACGCGTTCGACCTGGCTGTAGGTAGCTGATGCATGCGATCCACGCTTCGGTCGGTGCCGGTTTTCCGACGCGGCGCAGATGCAGCACGGCATGCAGGGCGCGACGTGGGGTAGCGACGCGGGCAGTGGCGACGTGGCGCGCGCTTCGCACGTCGCCGATGTGCGACGGCGCGGTGTGTGCCGGCGTCAGCCGGTGACCTGTGCGATCCGCGCCGGTCGACACACCCATGCGACGGCATCGGTGGAAGCACGAGTGGAAGTGGACGAGGGCAGTCGCATGCGTGGCGGTGTGTCGGCGACGTGTGTGCAGGGCGTGCCGCGGTGGTGCGATGTGTCGCGTCTCGGCGACGCGGTACGCGACGCATCGCGCGCGTCGAGGTCGCCGCACGACGCAAAAAAGTTTGCGCACTTTTGCGCATTTGCACTTGTGCGATGCCGGAACCGCACGCGGTCGCGAAATTTTTTTTCAGCTAGCGGACAGGCTGGCGCGCACCGTCGCAGTTGCCGCCGACGCGTCGCCGATGCCTGTCCGCAACGCGATGGCGGCAGTGCGTCGTTGCAGAAAACACGGAAATTTCCCTGCTTTTTTTGCATGCGCCGATTTCCTTGCGGTATCGGCAGCGACGCTCGGCGGCATCGGCGAGGCGGCCGGCGTGGCGTGCGGCGGACGCGGCGCGCGCGCCAGCGAAAAAAAATTTGCGCAGAAGTGTTGACAGTAAAAAAAACCGTGATTAGGTTTCGCCCAGCAGACGTTGCTGCGCAAGCGAGTGAATCGGATCGACATCAAAACGCGAAGCACAACTTGGACATCCGCCAGGAACCCGAAGATGGTGGAGTTGGAGTCGCTTCCCTCCGAGAAACGCAACGTCTCCCCTGGCATCGCACCCGTATCGACATTCGGTACGGGTGTTTCTGTATCCGATCCGGCCCGCAGCGCGCGCCGGCGGTTCCCGCAGGCGGAGCATCGCCGCGAGGTTGCTTTAACTGGGCATTTTCAATCCATAGTTCACTGACGAGGAGCCATCCCATGGCGACGAAAAAAGCTGCGAAAAAGCCGGCCGCTAAGAAGGCGGTCAAGAAGACTGCCGCCAAGAAGCCGGCAGCGAAGAAGGTTTCGGTAAAGAAGGCGGTCAAGAAGGTCGCCAAGAAGGTGGCCAAGAAGGTCGCCAAGGTGAAGAAGGCGGTCAAGAAGGCCGTTGCCAAGAAGGCAGTGAAGAAGACGGCAAAGAAGGCCGCCACCAAGAAGACCGCGAAGAAGGCCGTCGCCAAGAAGGCGGTGAAGAAGACCGCGAAGAAGGCTGCGACCAAGAAGACCGCGGCGAAGAAGACGGTGAAGAAGTCGGCTGCCAAGAAGCCGGCCGCGAAGAAGGCAACTGCGAAGAAGGCCACCGCCAAGAAGACCGTGGCGAAGAAGAAGCCGGCCGCTCGCAAGAAGAAGGCCGCTCCGGTCGCGCTGCCGGCAACGCCCGCGCCGCTGATCTGATCCATCCCGATCGCTGTTCCTAGACTCTCTCCCCGGTGCCCAGCGGGGAGGGAGTTTTTTATTTGCGGTGGCTTGCCGTGCGCGATCGCAGCCTACGTCTGGACCCGGCCGCATCCGCGGCGCCGCCTGTCCCAATCCACGCCGACCGTCCTCTGCGCCCCGATTGCAGGTCGCGATGTGGACAGTGTCTTTGCGACTCGCACTGAGCGCGGCTGACTAGCGACGCCTGGACGTCCCGCCTGTCTCAACCACGCAGGCTGTCCTCTGCGCCCCGCCCCGCATGCCAGGTCGCGACGTGGACACCGTGCCTGTGCGTTTCTACCCGCGTACCGCTGACTGGCGGCGCCTGCCGCGTCCCTCTGCCTCAACCCACGCCGAGCGCCCTCTGTGCCTTGCCTGCAAGGTCGCGACGTCGGCGTTGTGCCGTGCGTCTCGTACCGCGCATCGCTGACTGGCAGCACCTGCTGCGTGCGCCCGTCTCAACTCACTTCGACGGTCCCCTGTGCGCTGATTCGTCAGTCGCCATAGGTGTTCTGCCTGTGCACCTCCCATCCAGATCGCGACTGCACGTCGTGCCATCGCTGCGTTGTCGGACGCCTGTGGCGATGGTGGTACATCCGTCGGGCGTCGGGACTTCCCGACGTGCGCGTGCCGCCTCGGCAACCACGTGCGCACCACGCGTGAGCAGGCGGGGAGCGGGAGCGACCTCCGCCACAGCGATAAGCATTCCGCCTATGTGTCTCGTATCGGGAGCGAACCTGCACGTCGGGCCGCCGCTTCGGGTCGGGTGCCAGTTGATGGCGCGCATCCATCAGGTCTTCCCGACGTGCGCGTACCGCCTCGGCGAACGCGCGAGCAGGCGGGTGCGGTGAGCGACTGCGTCACGGCGACACGCCTGTCACGCCACGCCGGTGGGCGGCAGGCAAGGGGAGGCGCACCCAAGTGAATGCACACACCCTGACGAAGACCACCTGACCGCCGCGATGCGCGGCTGCGGGAGGAATCGAGAATGCCTGGCGTCCGCGGATCCGTCGAGGCATCGTGCGCCGTGCGTGCTCTGCGTGCTGTTCGTAGCGTGCGCCGCGGCGCGCCAGTGCGCCACGCCGAACGCTCGATAGGTCATTGGTCTTCGCCGGTTGCATGGACGGCAGGCGCGATGCGCGCTGCCCATTGCTTGCGTGCGGTGCTACATCTAGCCGCCAGCATGCCGGCGGCGGCAGCGGGACGGCGCCGCAGGGCGCGTGCTGTCCGCCAGATGCGGGATCGCGGACGACGCAGCGAAGCGCAGCGTGCGTCTTGCGTGGTTGTGGAGAGGGATGGCGCACGGCTGGAGCGGCCGCATGCAGGCGCCCTCCACCCTGTTCCGCTGTGGCTGTGGCTGTGGCTGTGGCCGTCGCCGATCGTTCGTCGTGGATTGCCGTCGGCCGTTGCGACGCCGCGCTGCCGCGACGTGACCGTGCCGCCCCATGGCCGCATCGCCGCAACTGGAACAGCGCACATCCGGCGATGGCGGGGCACGAGCTGTCTGCAGCGCATCCACACCTGCAGACAGCAGAAAGGCGGCTTGCGCCGCCTTCTGCGAGGATGCTGCGGGACACCGCGCTCAGTGCGGCGAGGCCACCGACTTGGACGAGGACGCGCCCTTCTTGTCCTTCGGGTCCGGACGCTCGGCCATCAGGTTGTCGCTGCCGAAGTCGGTGTCCACGTCCAGCCAGCGCTGCGCCGGCAGGCCGATCGCGCGGTCGAGGACGGTCGGCAGCAGGCCCGAGGGCAGGCCGCTTTCGCCGTTCCACAGGATCGCCACAGCGAAGTCGCGTTCCGGCACCAGCGCGATCAGGCCCCGGTAGCCCTGCACCGCGCCGGCATGGAAGATCACCTGGTGGCCGGAGTAGTCGAACACGCGCCAGCCCAGCGCGTAGCTGGCCGAGTTGACCCGCGCGCGGCGCCAGCCCGAGCGCATCTCGCCCGGGGTGAGGATCAGCGGTGCGTGCAGGGTCGCCAGCAGCGGCTCCGGCAGCACGTCCGGGCGATGCCCGGTCTGCGCGATCAGCCACTGCGCCATGTCGCTGATGCTGGCGTTGACGCCGGCGGCGGGCGCCAGGCGGTAGTAGGTCGGCTTGGGCGTCAGCGAGACCCAGCCGTTGCGGCTGCGCACGTGCGGGCGCGCCCAGCGCGGGCTGGCCTGGATGCCGGCCAGGCCCATGCTGGCGTCGTTCATGCCCAGCGGCTTGAAGATGCGGCGCTCCACCGACTGCTCGTAGAAGCTGCCGGACGCGGCGAACACCACGTCGCCGATCAGGCTGAAGGCGACGTTCTGGTAGGCGTAGCACTCGCCCGGCGCGCACTTCAGCGGCGCATAGGCCAGCTTGTGGCTGAGCGTGTAGTAGTCGAGGTTGGATTCGACGTCGCGGTCGTAGGCGTTGTAGGTGAGACCGACGCGGTGGCTGAGCAGGTCGGCGACGTTCAACTGGCGCGTGGCCACCGGATCGCTGAGCTGGAAGCCAGGCACGTAGTCGACGACCTTGCTGTCCCAGCGCAGGGTGCCGTCGTTGACCAGCAGGCCGGCCATGGTGCCGGCGAACGCCTTGGACAGCGAGGCCAGGCGGAACACGGTGTGCGCATCGACCGGCTCGGGACGGTTGACGTCGGTGACGCCGTAGCCGCGCGCGCTGAGCACCTGGCCGTTGTGCACGATGGCCATCGCCAGGCCGGGCACGCGCTCGCCATAGGTCAACTGTTCGGCCACAGACTCCAGCGCGGCGACGTCGAAGTCCCTGGCCAGCGGCAGCACCTGGCTCTGGGTGAGCGAGGCGCGGTAGGGCAGCGGCTGGGTCGGCGAGGTGTAGCGCGTGGCTTCGGTGTGCAGCGGCGGCGGCAGCGGTTGCGCGGGCGCCGGCGTCTGTGCGGTGGAGGACATCGCAAAGGGCAGCAATGCCCCGAGCAACCCGGTTGCCACCGGTCGAAGGAGCCGGTGCCTGCTGTTCTGTGTCATTGCGCCTGAGGCCTGTGAGGTGCTGCCGGCCACGATTCTAGCGCCGGATTTCTCGAATGCACAAACTGGGAGAAGATGAATAGGCATCGCCTTGATCCTGCTGGGGATTTCCCGCGTCGGACGGGGTGCGCAGGCCCGCCAGCGAGGGGCGGCGTGGACTGCGGCGGATGCCGATGGACATGCAATCGCCGTGCCGCGCAAGGCCGTCGCGGGGCCATCCATCCGCGGCGGGCGCCGCTTCTAGCCCCTCTCCCCCCGGGAGAGGGGTTGGGGTGAGGGTACGGTGACCCGGGCACTAGCAGAACCACCGTAGCAACGGTTGGCAATCGCCGCCGCCAGCCATTGCGGCACCGCCCCCACAGCAGCCGCCTCACCCCTCCCGCAGGACCATGCGCCCACGGATCAGGTCGGCGGCGCGCTCGGCGATCATCATCGTCGGGCCATTGGTGTTGCCGCTGACCAGGCGCGGCATCACCGAGGCGTCGACCACGCGCAGGCCGTCGAGCCCGCGCAGGCGCAGCTGCGGATCGACCACCGCCTGCGCGTCGCTGCCCATCCGGCAGGTGCCGATCGGGTGATAGATGGTTTCGGCCTTGGCGCGGATGAAGGCGATCAGCCCGGCCTCGTCCAGATCCTCGCGCGCCGGCAGCAGCGGCGCGCCGCGCCAGGCATCGAACGCCGGCTGCTGCAGGATGTGCCGCGCCAGGCGCGCGCATTCCACCAGCATGCGCAGGTCGAAACCGTCGGGGTCGCTCAGGTAGTTGGCCTGGATCCGCGCCGGCGTGCGCGGGTCGGCGTCGTTGAGCGCGATGCGGCCACGGCTGCGCGGCTGCAGGTGGCAGGCGTGCAGGGTGAAGCCGTCGCCGGGCAGGCGATTGCGGCCGTGGTCGTCGAGCATCGCCGGCACGAAGTGCATCTGGATATCGGCGCGCGCGTCCGGCGCCAGCGGCGAGCGGATGAAGGCGCCGGCCTCGGCGATGTTGCTGCTGCCGGCGCCACGGTGCCCGCGCAGGAAATAGTCGAAGGCGATCTTGGCCTGGTTGCGGCGGTCGTAGCTGATGCCCGGGCGGGTGCGATACAGCGTGCACACGTCCAGGTGGTCCTGCAGGTTGGCGCCGACCTGCGGCTGGTCCAACTGCACCGCGATGCCGTGGCGGCGCAGCGCGTCGGCCGGGCCGATGCCCGAGAGCATCAGCACCTGTGGCGAGTTCACCGCGCCGGCGCTGAGCAGCACCTCGCGCGCGGCGCGCGCCTGCACCTCGCGGCCGTCCTGCGCATAGGCGACGCCGACCACGCGTCCGCCCTCGATCAGCAGGCGCAGCACCAGTGCGTCGGTGACCACCTGCAGGTTGTCCCGCATGCGCGCCGGCGCCAGGTAGGCGACCGCGGCCGAGCAGCGCGCGCCATTCTTCTGGGTGACCTGGTACAGGCCCACGCCCTGTTGCTGCGGGCCGTTGAAATCGGGGTTGTGCGGAAAGCCCGCCTCCTGCGCGGCGGCCACGAACACCTCCGAGAGTGGGTTGTGGTAGCGCAGGTCGGAGACGTGCAGCGGGCCGTCGCCGCCATGCAGCGCATCGCCGCCGCGGCTGTTGCATTCGCTGCGGCGGAAGTACGGCAGCACGCCGCGCCAGTCCCAGCCATCGGCGCCGTCGGCCGACCAGTCGTCGTAGTCGGCGGGCACGCCGCGCACGTAGCACATGGCGTTGATCGAACTGGAACCGCCGAGCACCTTGCCGCGCGGCCACCACAGCCGGCGACCGTTCAAGGCCGGCTCGGCCTCGGTCAGGTAGTTCCAGTTGATGCGGCGGTTGTTGGCCAGGCGCGCCAGGCCGGCTGGCATGTGGATGAAGGGATTGCTGTCGCGCGGCCCGGCCTCGATCAGCAGCACCTTGCAGTCGCGGTCCTCGCTCAGGCGGTTGGCGAGCACGCAGCCGGCCGAGCCTGCGCCGATGATGATGAAGTCGTACACCCGCGATGTCCCCTCAGTTCCTGGCGCCGACGCTAGTCGCCGGGGATAGAGCATATGCTCGGCGCGGGCTGCCGCCGGGTGCGATGCAAGCGCGGCGTGGTGTGCGCATGGCGCGCGCGCTGGCGGTGTTGCGGTGCATCAGCTACCGTGCGCGTTTTCCGCTCCGAAAATCGCCATGTCCCGTTCCTGCGCCAGGGTCCGCCGCCGATGAGCGCCGCCCCGCATGCCCCCGGCGCGCTGGCGCGGTTGCGCGGCGCCCTGCGCGATTCGCCGCCGCTGGCGTGGGCGTTCCTGTACTTCTTCTCGCTGCTCAGCGGCTACTACGTGCTGCGGCCGGTGCGCGAGGCGATGGGCGCCTCCGCCGACGTGGCCGCGGTGTTCCCGCCGGCGATGATCGCGTTCTTCGCGGCGCACGGCATGCCACTGAAGGAGTTCGCGCTGCAGGTGCTGTTCACCTGCACCTTCCTGATCATGCTGTTGCTGCAGCCGATCTACGGCGCGCTGGTCAGCCGCTATCCGCGACGGGTGTTCCTGCCGGTGGTGTACGGCTTCTTCATCGCCACGCTGCTGCTGTTCTACGTGCTGTTCGACAGCGGCGTGCCCGGGCGCGGCATGGCCTTCTTCCTGTGGATCTCCGTATTCAACCTGTTCGCGGTGGCGGTGTTCTGGAGCTTCATGGCCGATGTCTTCAACAATGCCGAAGCGCGCGCCTATTACGGCTACATCGGCGCCGCCGGCACGCTTGGCGCGTTCCTGGGGCCGGTGATCGCCAGCAGCCTGGTCGAACGCATCGGCATCGCCAACCTGATGCTGGTGTCGGCCGGCTTCCTGGTGGTCAGCGTGGTGTGCCTGCTGCGCCTGCGGCTGTGGGCGGTCGCCCGCGAACGCGAGCGTGGCGTGGTCGGCGGCGAGGTGCCGATGGGCGGCGACGTGCTGGCCGGGCTGAAGCTGATCGCGCGCGAACCGCTGCTGCGCTGGCTCGCCCTGATGTCGGTGTTCGGCGTGGGCGTGGGCACCCTGCTGTACAACGAACAGGCGGCGATCGTGCGCCGCCTCTACACCGACGCGGCGGCCAGCACCGCCTTCTACGCCAACATCGACCTGGCGGTGAACGCGGTGACCCTGGTGCTGCAGCTGCTGGTCACGCGCGCGCTGCTGTCGCGCTTCGGCATCGGGCCGGCGCTGCTGATTCCCGGCTGCGCGATCCTACTCGGCTACTCGTTGCTGGCGGTGTCGCCGCTGCCGATGCTGGTAGCGGTGGTGCAGGTGGTGACCCGCGCCGGCGAGTTCTCCCTGGCCAAGCCGGCGCGCGAAACCCTGTACACCCGGGTCGGCCGCGAATGGCGCTACAAGGCTGGCGCGGCGATCGATACGGTGATCTATCGTGGCAGCGACCTCAGCTTCGCATGGTTGTACAAGCTGCTGTCGGGGTTCGGCTCGCAGGTGGTGTTCGTCGCGGGCCTGCTGGCCGCCTCCGGCATGACCCTGGGCGCGTGGCGGCTGCTGCGCGAGGCGGCCAAGCTGCCACCGGAACGCACGCCGCCGACGCGGTGAGCCGGCGCAGCGTGGGGACTGGCCGCCCATCGGCACGCTGGCTATGCTGGCGCCCTGTCTCCTGTGCCGGATAGCACGATGATCCTGTTGGCTTCGATCCTGGTGGGCGCGGTCGCGCTGCTGCACCTGTACATCCTGGTACTGGAGATGGTCCTGTGGACGCGTCCGCTGGGCATGAAGGTCTTCCGCAACTCACCGGAGAAGGCCCAGGCCACGCGCGTGCTGGCCGCCAACCAGGGACTCTACAACGGCTTCCTCGCCGCCGGCCTGGCCTGGGGCCTGGTCGCGCAGCGGGTCGACGTGATGCTGTTCTTCCTCGGTTGCGTGGTCGTGGCCGGCCTGTACGGCGGCTGGAGCGTCAGCCGCCGCATCGTGTTCGTGCAGGCGCTGCCGGCGGCGCTGGCGATCGCCGCGGTGTTGCTGGCGTACTGAGCACGGTCGCACGCCGCACACCGCCCAGGCGACGCAGCGGTCAGGCCGTGGTCGGCGCGCGTGGCGACACCCACATCGCGATGCGCGCGACGCACACCACCTTCGCGCGCGGATCGCGGATCTCCACGCTGACCGGCAGGTCGTCACCGCGCTCGGCGGCGATGATCGCCACGTCCGGCGTGGCCATCGCATGCATCGGGCCCAGCGCCTTGTTGCGGTATTCCACCTGCATGCCCTTGGGAGTCCAGCGCATCGAGGGCAGCAGGCTGGCGTCGACCATGAGTCCGCCGGCCAGCTCCGCCAGGTTGCACAGGGCGATCGCGTGCACGGTGCCGATGTGGTTGTTGACCCGGCGCCGGTGCGCGATGCGCGCCTCGCAGCGGCCCGGCTCCAGGACGGTGATGCGCGGGGCGATGCTGGCGAAGTAGGACGCCTTGAAGCACACCGCACGCGAGGACAGCCAGGATCCCCCGGGTTAGCGTTGCAAGCGGCGATAGAGCGAAAGCAGTCGACGCATCGCAGTTCCCTCAAACGCACGACGGCGGACCGAAGTCCGCCGCCGTGGGTGTTGCATGGCCAGAACGATCAGGCCGCTTCGCGCGAATGCCCGTCGTCGGCCGCGGCGGCGGCACGCTGGTAGTAGCTTGCCGAGCGCAGCTCGTCGGTGTCGAAGTCGTCGACGCTGATCGTGTCCATGGTGATCTCGCGCAGCTCCTCCAGCTGACGGCGCTCGTCGGCCGAGAGCACGCCTTCGCGCACCGCCTCGTCCAACTGCGAGGCGAAGTCCAGCGACTCGATGCCCTTGCTCTTGAGCGCCTTCAGGAACTTGCGCTCCACCGGCTCGGCCAGCACGGCCTTGGTCAGGTAGCTGGCGATGCGCCCGCCGGGGTTGTTCTCGCACGGGGTCAGGAACACGCCCTGGCCCAGGCGATCGCGCGCCTCGTTGGGGGTCATCAGCAGCGCGGCGACGCGGTGACCCAGGCGGTCGCCCGGCGCCTCGGCGCGGCGGCCCCACGGGAAGATCAGCGCCCACATCAGCCAGCCGACCGGACGGATCGGGAAGTTGCGCAGTGCCGCCGACAGCGCCAGTTCGATCTTGTGCACGCTGTCGTGGAAGGCCCACGCCAGCAGCGGCTGGTCGGTGGCCGGCGCGCCGTCGTCGTGGTAGCGCTTGAGCATGGCGCTGGTCATGTAGACATGGCTCAGCACGTCGCCCAGGCGTCCGGACAGCGACTCCTTGAACTTCAGCTTGCCGCCGAGCATCAGCATCGACACGTCGGCCATCAGCGCCAGGTTCGCCGAGTAGCGGTCCAGCTTGCGGAAGTAGCGGCGGGTGTAGGCGTCGCCCGGGGCGGCGCCGATGCGCGCAGCGGTCAGGCCGAACCACAGCGAGCGCACCGCGTTGGAGATGGCGAAGCCGATGTGGCCGAACAGGTTGCGATCGAACTCGTCGACGCCGGCCTTGTGGTCCGGGTTGCCGGCGGCCTTCATCTCCTTCATCACCCACGGATGGCACAGGATTGCGCCCTGGCCGAAGATCAGCAGGCTGCGGGTCATGATGTTGGCGCCTTCCACGGTGATCGCGATCGGCGCGGCCTGCCAGCTGCGGCCGGCGAAGTTGCGCGGGCCCAGGATGATGCCCTTGCCGCCGACCACGTCCATCACGTCGCTGATGACCTCGCGGCTCATCGTGGTGCAGTGGTACTTGGCGATCGCCGACGGCACCGACGGCACGTCGCCGCGGTCCACCGCCGCAGCGGTGGCCTGCGACAGCGCGCTGATCGCATAGGCCTTGCCGCCGATCCGCGCCAGCGCCTCTTCCACGCCTTCGAAGCGGCCGACCGACAGGCCGAACTGCTTGCGGATGCGCGCATACGCACCGGTGACGACCGCGCCGAACTTGGCGCCGCCGCTGGCCGTGGAGGGCAGGGTGATCGAGCGGCCCACGGCCAGGCACTCGTTGAGCATGTTCCAGCCCTTGCCGACCATCTCCACGCCGCCGATCAGCTGGCTCAGCGGGATGAACACTTCGCGGCCGTGGATCGGGCCGTTCTGGAACGGCGAGTTCAGCGGGAAGTGGCGGCGGCCGATCTCGACCCCCGGGGTCTCGCGCGGCAGCAGCGCCAGGGTGATGCCGATGTCCTTGGTATCGCCGATCAGGCCTTCCGGGTCGTACATGCGGAACGCCAGGCCGACCAGGGTCGCCACCGGGGCCAGGGTGATGTAGCGCTTGTCGAAGGTCAGCTTGACGCCGAGCACGTTGGCGCCGTTCCACTCGCCCTTGCAGACGATGCCGTAGTCGGGGATCGAGGTGGCGTCGGAGCCTGCGAACGGACCGGTCAGGCCGAAGCAGGGCACTTCCTGTCCCACCGCCAGACGCGGCAGGTAGTAGTCCTTCTGGTCCTTGGAGCCGTAGTGCAGCAGCAGTTCGCCGGGGCCCAGCGAGTTGGGCACGCCGACGGTGGAACTGACCACGCTGGAGACCGAGGCGATCTTCTGGATCACCTTGTGGTGCGCCAGTGCGGAGAAGCCGAGGCCACCGTATTCCTTCGGGATGATCATGCCGAAGAACTTGTTCTTCTTGATGAAGCCCCAGATCTCCGGCGGCAGGTCGGCATGGACGTGGGTGATTTCCCAGTCGTTGGTCATCCGGCACAGCTCTTCCACCGGTCCATCGAGGAAGGCCTGCTCTTCGGCGGTCAGCTGTGGCTTGGGATAGTTCAGCAGCTTTTGCCAGTCCGGATCGCCGGTGAACAGTTCGCCTTCGAATCCGACCGAGCCGGTTTCCAGGGCGATGCGCTCGGTCTGCGACAGCGGCGGCAGCACCTTGCGGAACACCTTGAGCATCGGTGCGGTGAGCAGCGGCTTGCGCACGAACGGCAACAGCAGTGGCACCGCGACCACCGCCAGTACGACGGCGGCGACGATGGTGGCGACGTGGTTGGCGCCGAGCAGCCAGCACGCGACCAGCAGCGTGGCGCTCAACGCGGCCCAGACGGCGAGCCGCATGCGGTGATAGGCGGCGAACGCGCCGGCCAGCAACAACACGAGGAAGGGGGCAATGATGCTCATGGGCGTGCTCCGGGGAGGTACTCGGTGACGGCGGACGATGCGCCGGCGCAGGCCGGTGGCAGGGCGTCCAGATAGTGCAACACAGTGGCGGTAAATGCGGCGTTGTCGTCGCCGGCCAGCATATGCGTGGCTTCGGGCAAATGCGCATGCTGCGCATGCGGCACCAGCGACAGGAATTCTTCGATGGTCTGCGGCGTGACCAGATCGCTGCGGCCGCCGCTGATCAGCAGCAGTGGGCACCGCACGTGCGCAGCGGCCTGCGCGATCGCGCCCTGGTGCTGATCGCTGTCGCGTGCCAGTTCTTCGACCAGGCGCGGATCCCAGTGCCAGTACCAGCGGCCGTCGGCGTGCTGCCGCAGCACGCTGCGCAAGGCCTCGGGCGACTTGCGCGCGCGCTGCGGCAGATAGGCGGCGATGGCATCGCCGGCCTCGTCCAGGCTGGCGAAACCCTGCGGGTGCGCGGTCATGAAGGCGAGGATGCGTTCGACCCCGGCGGGTTGCCAGCGCGGGGTGATGTCCACCAGCACCATCGCGCGGAACAGACCCGGCCAGCGCGATTCGGCGATCAGCCCGAACAGCCCGCCCATCGAGGCGGCGACCAGCACCGGCGGCGGCGACATCTCGCCGGCGACCACGATCAGGTCGTCGGTGAACTGCTCGCCGCGATAGGGCAGATCCGCCGGGTTGCGTGCGGAATCGCCATGGCCGCGCGCATCGTAGGCGACGCTGCGGTAGCCATGCGCCTGCAGTGCCGCGGCGGTTGCCGACCAGGCATGCCGGGTCTGGCCGAAGCCATGTGCGAACAGCACCGATCCGGCCTCGCCGGGACCGGTGACGGTCGCAGCCAGCGCCAACTCGCCGGCGCCGGACAGGGCGGCCGAGACGGCATGCGGGACAGTGGCGGAAGAGGAAACCATACGAGATAGTATGGTCGCTCTGCCGGGCATGTCAATACGATGCAGTATGGGTGCGAAAAACCAACGCTGCCGGGCATTTGCGCCGGCCGTGCGGAGGCCACATACTGCAACCGACGTCCCCGTATGGTTAAATCCACGGATGAATACCGCGCCCGCTCCTTCCTCCGATGACGGTGCCGCTTCCGGCGGCGGCCGCACCAACCGGCTCAGTGCCGAAGACTGGGCGCAGGCCGCCCTGGACCTGATCGCCGAACAGGGCGTGAGCGCGGTGGCGGTGGAACCGCTGGCGCGGCGCCTGGGCGTCACCAAGGGCAGCTTCTACTGGCACTTCCCTTCTCGCGATGCGCTGCTGCAGGCCGCGCTGGAGCGCTGGGAACTGGTCGAACAGCAACAGGTGTTCGGCAGCCTGGAAGAAGTGCCGGATCCGCGCACGCGGCTGCGAGCGCTGTTCCAACTGGTCGCGCACGAGGTCAAGCCGCACATCATCTACAGCGAATTGCTGAAGGCGCTCGACCATCCGGCAGTGCGGCCGGTGATCGACCGCGTCTCGCAGCGGCGCATGGAGTATCTGATCGCCTCGTTCCGCCAGGCCGGGCTCAGCCGGACCGACGCGCAGCATCGCGCACGCCTGGCCTATGCCGCCTACGTCGGCTTCCTGCAGCTGTCGTTGCAGTTGCACCAGCCCAAGCAGGCGCGTGAGGACTTCGAGGCCTACGTCGAACACGTCATCGTGACCTTGATTCCGGGCTGATCCCTGCGGGGTGACGCGTCGGCATTGAATGCTGACGCATACCGAAGCGGTCGCATAAAAAACCGGCGCAAAAAAACGGCCCCTTTCGGGGCCGTTCTTGTTACCGGAACATCCGGCGGTATCAGAACCGCTGGGTGTATTGCATGAACAGGTAACGGTCGTAGTCCAGCATCGGATCGATGGACGAAGAGCTGTTGTTGGTCAGCGAGTAGGTGATCGGCGGCTGCTTGTTCCACACGTTGCGAGCACCCACGGTGACCGCGCCGTTCCAGGGGGCCGACCAGGTCATCGAGACGTCCTGATAGGTGATGGCTCCCTTCTTGTTGGCGCCCACGCCACCGCCCCAACCAGCGTTGGGCGTCTGGTAGTTCGGATCGTTGCACTCTTCGGCGTACTGGCAGAAATCGCGGTAACCGCCGTAGTAGCGCAGGTTCCAGCTGGCCGACAGGTCGCCCTTGACCCAGTTCACGCCGAGCGTGGCCCGAACGCGCGGGTAGTTCCAGTAGCCCGCGTAGTCGTTCCAGGGGCTGCCATTGTCGCTCTGCTGCCGGAACGCAACCAGGTAGTTGCTGTCCAGTCGCAGCGAGAACTGGCCGACCGCGAATTCCGGCAGGCGATAGTTCGCGACGAAGTTGTAGCCTTCGGTTTCCAGCGCACCCAGGTTGGTGTTGCCGCGGCTCAGGCTGACCACCTGGCCGGTGGCCGCATCGCGGGTGTAGTTACAGAACGAGGTGACGCCGTTGTAGCACTGGTTCAGCACATAGGTCGCGCTGACCGCGGTGATCACGTTGGAGATGCTGATCTTGTACCAGTCGAGCGAGAAGTCCAGGCCCTGCACCCAGTGCGGGCTGAAGACCAGGCCGACCGTGCGGGTCTTGCTGTACTCAGGCTGCAGCGTGGCGTTGCCCACACCCGCCTGGAACGCGGTGTTGCTCTGCGTTTCGCGGGCGCTGACCGGTTGGCCGGCGTTGTCGGTCTGGCGGAAGTTCGTCGAGAGGCCTTCCGACGCGCAGCGCGTTGCCACGGCGGGCGTGGACAGCTGGCCGAAGCGCGCATCGCACGGGTCGGTGAACGGATCGAAGGACTGCGAGCCGCCGCCGAAGGTGTCGTCCAGGGTCGGGGCGCGGAAGCCCTTGCCGTACGTGCCACGCACCAGCAGATCCTCGACCGGCTTCCAGGTCAGGCTGAACTTGCTGTTGGTGGTGTTGCCGAACCGGTCGTAGTCCGAGTAGCGGCTCGCCACGTCGAACGAGAGTTCCTTGGCGAACGGCACGTCCTTCAGGACCGGAATCATCAATTCCAGGTAGGCTTCGTTGGTCTTGTACTTGCCCGTGGTCGGCGCGGCGGCCAGGTCGGTGGTGTAACCGGCGCTGGAGAGCTGATCCGGGTAGTCGTAGCCGCTGACTTCGCGGTGCTCGACACCTGCCGCGAACGCGAATTCGCCTGCCGAACCCGGCATGTCGAACAGGCCGCCGGTGATGTTGGCGAAGTACTGCTTGCTCACGCTCTGCTGGGTGGCCTGGCCGAGGGTGCTGACGTACTTCAACGCGTCGGCGGTGGACGCGGACGGGCCGCCGAGGATGTTGAACGGCGTGCACTGCCCGGCAGCCAGGTTGGTGCCCAGCGCGATCGGGTTCGCCGCGGTGCCGCACTGGACCACGCCCTGGGCATTCAGGAACGACGGACCCAGGGCCTTCTGCAGCGCCAGCAGGTTGATGTTGCCGGTGCTGATCTGGGTGACGTCGTACTTGTTGTAGTTCATGCCGACGTCCCAGTTCCAGCCATGGGTGCCGACATCGAACGCGCCTTCCAGGGCGGCGTCGAAGTGGAAGCTCTTGACGTCGTTTTCCGACACGCGCGGAATTTCGGTGATGCGACGGAACCACGAAGTGATGTCCTGGCCCACCGGGTTGTAGTAGCTCTGGCCGCTGATGGAGACCGGGAACGTGCGCTGCGAGGTCGCATTCAGCGGGTAGCCTCCGACCTGGCGCGTGGAATCGCGTTCGGAGTACATCGCCGTCGACTTGAAGGTGATGTTCTCGTTGATATCGAAGCTGCCGGAGGTGAAGACCGACTTCGTCTCATTGCCCTGCGCCAGCATCATCTGCTGGGTGACGTTGAAGCGATCGTCGGTGGTCAGGCCATTGTGGTAGTTGGCGAGGTTGCGCGAATCGGCGCCGACGCCGTTGCCGTCCCACGAACCGGTGTGGTTCAGAACGTAGGTGTTGCCGTTGGAGTTGAAGCGGCCCCACGGACCGGTGGCGCTCAGGCCGTCCAGCGGGTGATTCGGCCCAAAGGTGGTGCGGGTCAGGTCGCGGTCCTTGGCGAACACCGGATCTTCCTTGGTGTAGCTGGCGCCGAAGATGAGCGAGGAGTGGTCGCCGCTGGCGCCCAGGGTGATCGAGTACGACTGCTTCTGGCCGTCGCCGCGGCCGTTCTGGCCGAACAGCGCCGAGGCTTCGGCACCTTCGAAATTCTTGCGCAGGATGATGTTGACCACGCCGGCAACGGCGTCGGAGCCGTAGATCGCCGAGGCGCCGTCCTTCAGCACTTCGATGCGATCGATCAGGGCGCTCGGGATGGTCGACAGGTCGGTGTAGCCGGCCAGGCTGGAGGTCCAACGCTTGCCGTTCACCAGCACCAGGGTGCGCTGCTCGCCCAGGTTGTACAGGTTGACGTACTGGCCACCCTGTTCCGCGTTCGAGGTCAGCACCGCTGCCTTGCTGAACGTCTGGGTGCCGGAGACAGTGAGGTTCTGCAGGATGTCGCCGACGCTCACCAGGCCGGACTTCTTGATCTCCTCAGAGGAGACGGTGAAGACCGGCTGGGCGGTCTCGACGTCGACCGAACGGATGCGCGAACCGGTGACTTCGATGCGATCCAGGTTGGTGGCGCTGCCGCTTGCGTCCTGAGCGATGGCTGCGCCCGCGGTGCCACCGGCGCCCACGACCAGCGCGAGCACGACTGCATCACGCAGTGTGTTGGTCTTGCAATTCATTAGCTCTCTCTCCGAAAGATTGGGTAAAGCCCAAGGTTTGCCTGTGGGCGGAATCGAAAATGCGATTCCAAGTCCCTTCAGGGTGCCTGGATGGTATCCCGGCCGGAGGAAGAATTAAAGTCCCGTTAACAAAGCGATGTTTTGACGTGAATTCAAGTAAAAATCACGTATCCATCACAAAATGCATTGTGATGGGGCGGCGCGTGCCGCAAGTGGGTGGCTACAGATCCTGCTCGTAGCGCACGTAGGGGATGGTCCCCTCTTCGGTGCTGATGTTGTTCGGCGAGAACGGATTCTTGCCGCGGGTGATGACGTTCTCGGCGCCGACGGTGAGCTGGCCGCTCCACGGAGTGCGCCAGGTCAGGCCCACGCCGAGGCCGGTCCACTTGCCGGGCTGGCCGGGGGCATCGACGACGCGGCCGATGACGTTGGCGCTGAACGAGCCGTAGCCGCCGCCGATGCTCAGGCTCTTGCTGTCCCAGCGGTCGAGCATTGCCGGGGTGGCGTCGGCGATCGGCACCAGGCGCGCCTTGGCGTAGGTGCCGCCGATCGAAACGAAGCCCTCGCGGCCGATGTTCTGCTGCGCGAAGACGGTCAGGTCGTTCTGCTCCATCCGCATCGACGGCGTCTTGTTGGCGCCAGCCAGCCAGGCGGGAAGATTCTCGCGGCCGGTGCCGGCCGACAGCGACAGGTGCCCGCCGGGGCGGTTGAAGGTGGTGGTGGCGGCGACATGGTGGCCGTTGGTGCCGTCGTCGTCGCCCAGGCTGGCCAGCATGCAGTGGCTGGCCAGGCCGCTGATGCTGCTGCCGCTGGCGCTGTTGCACAGCAGGCCCAGCGAGTCGCCGGAGGACAGGCCGAACGCGGCATCCAGGGAGTTGCGACCGAAATGCCAGCGTGCGCCGACCGCCTGCTCGCCGGTGGGCTCCAGGTACAGCAGTGCCTCGACCTTGCCGCTGCCCTTGTTCCAGACCGGCAGCACGGTGCGGTCCTGGCCGTTGGCGGGCTTGTTCTGCGCATGCACGCCCGTGCTCGCCGCAAGGGCGATCAGCAGGGCGAGCGGTAGGCGCAGGAAGGGTCGCATCAGCAGTCTGAGACTTGGGGCAGGAACGAAAGTTCCCGCCGGACAGGGTGGTTGATGCTAGTGGGTTTATGTTTCTTTAACAAGTCGGACTCCCCGGTCGCGACGCGTGTTCCCGCTAGTGCAAGCGCTCCGAGGAGGTCGGTTCAGCTTGCGTTACGGCAAACAATACTCCGAATTCCGTCAAGGGGAAGTCATAGTGACGGCCGCAGAATTCGCAGCGGATCTCAACTTGGCCGGTTGCCTCGGCCGCCGCCCGGGCTTCCTCCTCGCCCAGCGAGCGCAGCATCGCCGCGACCCGCTCGCGCGAGCACGAACAGCCGAAGCGCAGCGGGCGATCGCCCAGCAGGTCCGGGGTCTCCTCGTGGAACAGCCGGTGCAGCAGGGTCTCGGCCGGCGTCGCCAGCAGTTCGGCCTCGCCGACGGTCTCGAACAGGGCGCCGGCGCGGTTCCAGCCGTCCTCGTCACCGGCGTCGCCGGGCAGCTTCTGCAGCAGCAGGCCGGCGGCGTGGGTGCCGTCGGCGGCCAGGATCAGCCGCGTCGGCAACTGCTCGGACTGGCGGAAGTAGTCTTCGAAGGCTTCGTCCAGCTCGGCCGAGGACATCGCCACCAGGCTCTGGTAGCGCTGCGGTTCGCGCGGGTCCAGGCCGGGGTTCTCGATGGTGATCGCCAGCAGGGCGTCGTCGCCGAGCGCACGCAGGTCGCGCGGGGCGTCCTGGCCTTCGCTCAGCTGGACGATGCCGCGCAGCGTGCCGGCCGCGGTGCACTCGGCGAACAGGGTGCGCAGCGCGCCCTGGCTGCGCAGTTGCACCGACAGGCGCCCGTCGACCTTGGTATGTCCGGTGAACAGCGCCGCGGCGACGCAGGCCTCGCCCAGCAGCTCGGTGGCCGCGGCGGGGTAGCTGGCCGGCGCCAGGATCTCGCGCCAGGTGTCGTGCAGACGCACGTGCACGCCGCGCACGCCGGCGCCGGGCAGCAGGAAGCGGGTCAGACGATCGTCGGAAGAATGCATTGCGGCCTCGCTGCGCATGGGAAGATGGCGACCGCACGAGAGTGGATCGTCACGGTGGACCAGATCGAAGAGAGCATAGGAATGGGGGCGGCGCGCCGCGATGCAAGTGGCGCTGCGCCGGCGCGTCCGCGCACCAGGCGCTGGCGCCGCTGGGTGCTGCTGGCGCCGCTGATCTTCGTGCTGGCGAGCGTGTCGCAGGTGCTGCTGCTGCGCTTCATCGATCCGCCGTTCTCGGCGATGATGCTGGAGCACCAGTTCGGCGCCTGGGCAAGTGGTGACTGGTCGTATCGCATCGCCTACGACTGGCGCGACACCGCGCAGATCGCGCCGAGCCTGCCGATCTCGCTGGTCGCCGCGGAGGATCAACGCTTCCCCAGCCATCACGGCTTCGACCTGGACGCGATCGAGAAGGCCCGCGACCACAACGCGCGCGGCGGGCGCCTGCGCGGCGCCAGCACGATCAGCCAGCAGGTCGCCAAGAACGTGTTCCTGTGGCAGGGCCGCAGTTGGCTGCGCAAGGGGCTGGAGGCCTGGTACACGGTGCTGATCGAGGCGCTGTGGTCGAAACAGCGCATTCTCGAGGTGTACGCCAACGTCGCCGAGTTCGGCGACGGCGTCTACGGCGCGCAGGCGGCCGCGCGCAGCTTCTGGAACAAGGACGCAGCGCAACTGACGCCGGCGCAGAGCGCGCTGCTGGCAGCGGTGCTGCCGGCGCCGCAACGCTATGACGCCACCCGTCCCGGCCCCTACGTGCAGGGCCGCGCCAACTGGATCCAGCGCCAGACCCGGCAACTGGGCGGGCCGGCGTACCTGCAGGCCCCGTAGGCTAGGAGCCCTCTCCCCTCCGGAGAGGTGGTGGGGTGAGGGTGCGGCAGCGCGCGCGTGGGTCCGGCGGCAGACGCACCCTCATCCGCCCCTTCGGGGCACCTTCTCCCGGAGGGAGAAGGGGAGGCGCTGGATCTTGCGCTGTAGGTTGAGGTGTCCTGACTCAGCCCCTCTCCCACCGGGAGAGGGGTTGGGGTGAGGGTACGGCCGCACGTGGGCATTGAGGTTCGGCGGTAGGCGACCCTCATCCGCCCCTGCGGGGCACCTTCTCCCGGTGGGAGAAGGGAGGCGCGGGATCTTGCGCTGTAGATTGAGGTGTCCGGACTCAGCCCCTCTACCATGGGGAGAGGGGTTGGGGTGAGGGTGCGGCCCGCACGCGGGCATTGAGGTTGGCCGGCAGGCGAACTCTCGTCCGCCCCTTCGGGGCACCTTACTCCTGACGTGAGAGGGGAGTGGACTCTGGATCTTGTCGGGTACGGCGCCCGCCGCTGGTGAACGCGCAGGCGGCTCCGTACCATCCGCCGATGGAATCCGAACGCCTCACCGTCGTCGTCACTGCGTTCAACGAGGCGCAGACCCTGCCGCTGTTGCATCCGCGCATCCTCGCCGCGCTCGATGACGTGCCGGGGCTGGTGGGGCGCGTGCTGTACGTGGACGACGGCAGCCGCGATGCCACCTGGGAGACGATCCAGGCGCTGGCCGCGTCCGATCCGCGGGTCGGGGCGTTGCGCCTGTCGCGCAATTTCGGCAAGGAACTGGCGCTGACCGCGGGGCTGGACTGCGTCGATCGCGGCGCGGCGATGCTGCTGGACGCTGACGGCCAGGATCCGCCGGAACTGATCGGGCAGTTCGTGGCGCACTGGCGCGACGGCTACGACGACATCTACGGCACGCGCCTGGTGCGCGAAGGCGAGGGCTGGCTCAAGCGCGGCACCGCGGCGCTGTTCTACCGGGTGATCGGGCGTCTGTCGAAGACGCCGATCCCCGCCGATACCGGCGATTTCCGCCTGCTGTCGCCGCGCGCGCTGGCCGCACTGCGGCAGTTGCGCGAGCGCCACCGCTTCATGAAGGGATTGTTCGGCTGGATCGGCTTCCGCCGTCTGGCGGTACCGTACAAACGCGCGCCGCGGCTGGCCGGGCGCAGCAAGTTCAGCCTGTGGCGGCTGTGGAACTTCGCCCTGGACGGCATCACCGGCTTCTCCACTGCGCCGCTGCGGGTGGCCACTTACCTGGGGCTGGCGACGGCGGTCGGCGCCTTCGTGTTCGCGATCTGGGTGGTGGTCAAGGCGGCGCTGTGGGGCGACCCGGTGGCGGGCTGGCCGACGATGATGGCGGTCATCCTGTTCCTGGGCGGCGTGCAACTGATCGCGCTGGGCCTGATCGGCGAATACCTGGGCCGGCTGTACGAGGAATCCAAACAACGTCCGCTGTATCTGGTGGAGACCTGGCGTGCACCGGGCGAAGGAGTATGCTCGGCCGGGCGATCCAGCGAACCGGGAGGCAGCGATGCGGACGGTACGGCAGGTCTTGAGCGAAAAGGGCAATGAGATCCACGCGGTCGCGCCGGACACGGCGGTGATCGAGGCGCTGCGGCTGATGGCGGCCAAGGGCATCGGCGCAGTGTTGGTGATGCAGGACGGACAGCTGTCCGGCATCCTGTCCGAGCGCGATTACGCACGCAAGGTGGTCCTGCAGGACCGCTCCTCGGCGACCACGCCGGTGCGCGACATCATGAGCAGCCGGGTGCACACCGTGGACCCGGCGCAGAGCGTGCAGCAGTGCATGGAACTGATGACCGGGCAACGCATCCGCCATCTGCCGGTGGTGGACGCCGGCGCCGTGATCGGCGTGATCTCGATCGGCGACCTGGTCAAGGCGGTGATCGAGGAGCAGCGCGAGGAACTGGATCAGTTGCAGGAGTACATTCGGAGCTGAGATTCGGGAGTGGGGATTGGGGATTCGCAAGAGCGGCGGTGGTGTATGTGGCAGGTTCGCCGAGCCCGTCATGCATCTGCATTTGGCCGGCTCAGGTCGCCGCTTTTGCGAATCCCCAATCCCTAATCTCCAATCCCGCGGCTACTTGTCGCCGCACTGAATATCCTTGCCCGGCCCGGTCTCGATGGTCGCGAGCAGGGCGGCCGGCGGGGCGATGCTGCCCAGGGCCACGGCGATCGCGCCGCGCACGCCCAGGGCCTTGAAGTCGGGGCGGAAGCTCGGGTCCTTGAAGGTGCCACCGACGCGCAGCGGCGAACGCAGGGCGAGGATGCTGTGGTCCTTGGGCTTCGCCTTCAGCAGCAGGTCCAGGCGCTCCTGGCCCAGGTCGATGGTGCCGCTGCCGACCAGCAAGGTGTCGGTGCTGTCGAAGGCCAGCGCGCGCGAGGTCATCACCCCGTGCTGCACGCCGAAGTCGCCGAACGCGCAGCGCACCGGGATCTCGCGGTCCTTGGTCACCAGGTACTTCAGCGACTCGGCGATATCCAGGCCGGCCAGTTCCATCACCAGGTTGCTGATGCGGCCTTTGCCCATGCCGACGGCGACGCTGCCGTCGGCGCTGCCCAGCATCTGCGCGATCGAGTTGCCGCTGCCGGCCAGCGCGACCTCGCCGCCGATCGCGCCGGCGGCCTCCTTGGCCAGCTTGCCGTCGGGGAACAACTTGCCCAGCTGGATGCCGCGGATCGACAGCTGCGCGCGGGTGAACAGGGTGGGCTTGCGCGCATCCATGCGGATGTCCGAGCGGATGTCGCCGCCGGCCACGCCGAAGTTCAGCGGTTGCAGCAGCAGGACGCCGTCGTCGAGCTTCAGATGCGCGTCCATGTCCTCCAGCGGCAGCGACGGCGCGTTGATGCGCTGCGCCTTCCAGCGCACGTCGGCATCCATCGCGCGCAGCTTGCCGAGGTCGTACGGGGTGGACGGCAGCACCTTGTCGGTAGCGGCGAGCTTGGCTGCCTGCGCCTTCTGCTCGGCATTGGCGGTCTCGCCGGCGCCGGTGCGCGGCGGCGCGCCGACGAAGCCGGCCAGATCGTCGAAATCCAGCCGTTGCGAGCGCAGGTCGGCGCGCAGGAACGGGCGCTGCCCGGCGGTGTCGATCTGCACGGTGCCGGCCAGGTCGCTGTCGCCGGCACGGCCACGGAAATCCTGGTAGCGCCAGCGATCGCCGTCGCGCTGCAGACGTCCGTCCAGTTGGTAGGGAGGGGTGGAAGGGATGGCGATGCCCAGCAGCGGATACAGGTGGGCCATGTCGGTGCCGGCCAGTTGCAGTTGCAGGTCGAAGACGCGCAACTGGAACGGGTTGGTCAGGGTGCCGCGCATGTGCGCACGCGTGCTGCCGGCGCTGCCGCGCAGATCGACGCGGAACGGATGGTCGCTCTCGCTCAGTTCCAACGGTGAGGCGGTATTGCCCTTCAGGGTGAAGGGATTGCCACGCCAGCGGCCGTCGCCGCTGACCGTGATCGGCGGCGCCGCATCGCCACGGCGGCGCTGCCCGACCTGGCTGTCGACGGCGATGTCGATCTCGGTGCGCCCGGCCGGGTCCTGGAAACGAAGATGTCCCTGCTGCACCAGCAAGGCGCCCAGGACCACTGGCCTGCCGCCGTCGTCGGACTGGTCGAAGGCCCAGTTGCCCGGCTGCCCGGCAAGCCCGGTCTCTAGCAGCAGGTCGGGTTTGGTCAGGCGGATCTCGGGGATGCGCACGCGGCCGCGCAGCAGCGGCCACAGCGCGATATCCAGTTCGGCGCGGTCGGCGCTGGCCATCTGCGGCTGCTTCGACCAGTCGGCGTTGGCGAAGCGCAGGCGATCGCCGCGCACGGTGATGATGCGGCCCAGATCCACGTCCAGGTTGCCGTCGATATGGAAGGCGCGGCCGGTGCGCGCCTGTACCGCGCGTTCCACCGGCGCCTTGAACCAGTTCCAGTCGAAGATCAGGATGATGACGAGCAGGAGCAGCACCAGCGCGCCGAGCACGAACGGCCAGCGCCGCAGGCGGCCGTCGTTGCGCCGCCAGGGCCAGGAGCGGGATGCGGAAGCGGGGTCTTGAGCCATGCGGCCATCCTAGGCAGCCGCCGTGCACGGGGCGCGAAAGCGATCGGGTCGCTTCAGAGCACCTGGCTGGTCACCGCCACGAAGTGGCAGACGCTGCCGGCGAGCACGAACAAATGCCAGATGGCGTGGAAGTAGCGCACGGTATCGCGCTGGTAGAAGTAGGTGCCCAGGGTGTAGAACAGGCCGCCAGCCAGTAGCCAGCACAGGGTGGGAACATCGACCGAGCGCAGCAGTGGCTCGATCGCCACGACGATCAGCCAACCCATGGCGAGGTAGAGGATGGTCGACAGCAGGCGGAAGCGGCCGGTAAAGAAGAGCTTGAACACCACCCCGGCCACGGCGATGGTCCAGATCGCGGCGAACAGGCCCCAGCCCCAGGGGCCGCGCAGGCCGATCAGGGTGAACGGAGTGTAGGTGCCGGCGATCAGCACGTAGATCGCGCAATGGTCCAGTACCTGCAGCCGCGCTTTGGCGCCCGGATGCGGGATGGCGTGGTACAGCGTGGAGGCGGTGTACAGCAACAGCAAAGCGACCCCGAACACGATCGCACCGGCCAGCTGCCAGCCATCGCCGTAGATCGCGGCGAGGGTGATCAGCACCGAGCTGCCGGCCAGTGCGGCGATCGCGCCGAGGCCGTGGGTCAGCGCGCTGGCCAGTTCGTCGCGCCAGTCGGTGGAAGGCGGCGCGTCGGCGTTCGAGTAGGCGGGCGAACGGTCTGCATCCATGGGACCGCAAGGTACCGCAATTGCGAGCGGTTCGCATCCGCTGTGGCGCCAGCGGGTGGCGCCGGTTGGGCGTGCGCTCAGCCGGCGCGCGCCCACGCTCGGCGCAGGCTCAGTCCACCGCGACGCTGTACGCGTGTTCGCGGGTGGCGGCGAAACGCACGTCCGGCGCGCGTTCCTGCGCCAGTTGCAGGTTGACCCGGGTCGGCGCCAGGTAGACCAGTTCGCCGGCGGCATCGATGCCCAGGTTCATCGCGTTCTTCTCGCGGAACTCTTCCAGCTTCTTGGGGTTGTCGCAGTGCACCCAGCGTGCGGTGACCACGCCGACCGGCTCGAAGCTGGCGTCCACGCCGTATTCGTCCTTCAGCCGGTAGGCGACCACGTCGAACTGCAGGGTACCGACCGCGCCCAGGATCAGGTCGTTGCTCATCAGCGGACGGAAGAACTGGGTGGCGCCTTCCTCGGACAGCTGCGCCAGACCCTTCTGCAGCTGCTTGAGCTTGAGCGGGTCGCGCAGGCGCGCGCGGCGGAACAGTTCCGGGGCGAAGTTGGGGATGCCGGTGAACGACAGCGACTCGCCCTCGGTGAAGGTGTCGCCGATGGAAATGGTGCCGTGGTTGTGGATGCCGATGACGTCGCCGGGGTAGGCCTCGGCGGCGATCTCGCGGTCGCTGGCCATGAAGGTCAGCGCGTTGGCCAGCTTGACCTCCTTGCCGGTACGCACGTGCAGGGTCTTCATGCCGGCGGCGAAGCGGCCCGAGCAGATGCGCATGAAGGCGACGCGGTCGCGGTGCTGCGGGTCCATGTTGGCCTGGATCTTGAACACGAAGCCGGTCAGCTTGTCCTCGCCGGCCTGCACCTGGCGGCCGGTGGTGGCGCGCGCCTGCGGCGGCGGCGCGTGCTCGGCGAAGAAGTCCAGCAGCGGCTGCACGCCGAAGTTGTTCACGCCGGAGCCGAAGAACACCGGGGTCTGCTTGCCGGCGCGGTAGGCGTCCAGGTCGAAGGCGTGGCTGGCGCCCTGCACCAACTCCAGTTCGTCGCGCAGGTCGGCCAGCATCTGCGCGCCGATCTTCTCGGCCAGGCCGGGCGCGTCCAGCGACGGGAAGATGGTCGAATCCTGGCGGGTGAAGTTGCGGCCGGGCTCGTACAGGTGCACCTCGCCGGTGACCAGGTGCACCACGCCCTTGAGGCGCTGGCCCATGCCAATCGGCCAGGTCACCGGCGCGCATTCGATGCCCAGCACCGTCTCCACCTCGTCGAGCAGATCGATCGGGTCCTTGCCCTCGCGGTCGAGCTTGTTGATGAAGGTCATGATCGGCGTGTCGCGCAGCCGGCAGACTTCCATCAGCTTGATGGTGCGCTCCTCCACGCCCTTGGCCACGTCGATCACCATCAGCGCCGAGTCCACCGCGGTGAGCACACGGTAGGTGTCCTCGCCGAAGTCGGCGTGGCCGGGGGTGTCGAGCAGGTTGATGATCTTGCCTTCGTACGGGAACTGCATCACCGACGAGGTCACCGAGATGCCGCGCTCCTTTTCCAGCGCCATCCAGTCCGAGGTGGCGTGGCGCGCGGCCTTGCGGCCCTTCACCGAGCCGGCCATCTGGATCGCCCCGCCGAACAGCAGCAGCTTTTCGGTCAGCGTGGTCTTGCCGGCGTCGGGGTGGGAAATGATGGCGAAGGTGCGGCGGCGCGCAGCTTCGGTGGCGACTTCGGACATGGGCGGCACGCCCGCAAAGGGCGTCATCGGCAAAGGAGGAAGCCGGCGATTATAGCGGGCTTCCCGCAAGGCCCGTTCAGTTCGGCAGCCAGGGATGCGGGCGCTTGCTGGACTGGCGATGCGCGGTGAGCGAACTCGGCGAGTAGGGACGTGCTCAGAGCGGATCGGGATGGGCGAAGCGCAGCTCGCCCAGCGGGCCGGCCATCCGGAACGGCACCGATTCCAGGCGCAGGCCGCGGTTGAGCTGGAGTGCGAAGTGCAGGTGCGGGCCGCTGCTGAGGCCGGTGTTGCCGGACAGGCCGAGGCGTTCGCCGCGCCGCACGGCCTGGCCGACCCGTACCTGCACGCCGCCGGCGGCCAGGTGCGCGTAGATCGCCATGCTGCCGTCGGCGTGCAGCACCCGCACCAGGTTGGCGGCCTGGCCCAGGCGCGGGTCGGTGCCGGACTCGCGGAAGTCGTCGCGGACCTCCATCACCACGCCCTCGCGTGCGGCCAGCACCGGCGTGCCTTCGGCCAGGGCGAAATCCAGCGCATAGGCGTTGGCCGGATCGCGATGGCTGAAGGCGCCGCCGAAGCCCTGGTCGATGCGCACCGGGCGATCGGCGAAGGGCAGGGCATACACCACCGCGTCGGCATGGGCGCGCGGCGAACCGGGCACGGCTTCGATGCGCAGTCGGGCAGCATCGCCACCGGTCTCGGCCAGGTCGCCGGGCGGATACAGGCGGGCGACCACGCGGCGTTCGCCAGCGGCCAGCTCCACGGTCAGCGGCAGCGTAGGCACGGCGGTGAAGCCGGCGCTGTCGCCCAGCAGGCGGATCTGCACCGGGCCGCCGAGTGGGTTGCCCAGCGCGACCTCGCGCAGGCCGCTGTCGCGGGCGGTCACCTCCAGCCATGCGGGTGCCGCTTGCGCCACCGGCCGCGGCGCATTCCAGCGCAGCAGCGGCTGCGCGGACGCGGCGGTCGCCGCCGCCAGCGACAGGACCACGGCAAGCCAGCGGCGGGGACGGCGTCGGCGCACGGAGAAGAGGCGTGATGGGGGAAGCGGAGTATGGCCGAGGCCAAGGATCGAAAAATCATATCGCTTCATCCGAATAAAGAGATTGACATGACCGAAAATCGCTGGCATCGTGGCTCCACCATCGAGACCGGCGGAGGGACAGGCCCTTTGATGCCGGGGCAGCCAGCGGACGCGCAAGCGACCGTGTAGGTGCCAAATCCTGCGGGGACCACCGCGTCCGCCGAAAGATGGTTCGATCCATGCCCTCTGCATGGCGAACGCGAGCTCCGCGAAGCTCGATGGCCGTTCCTCTCCGGATACCGCCATGCGCCTCGTGAACTCACCTGATCGCCCCACCTCCGCCATTCCGTCCCACGACCGCATTGCCGCGCCGGCCGACGGCGTGCACGCGATGCGTGGCGAGATCGCGGTCGCGCTGCCGCTGCGTCATGCCGGCGTGCAGCTGCTGCGCCTGCGCTACGAGTTGAGCGGTCCCGTGGACGCGCCGGTGGTGTTCGTCGCCGGCGGCATCTCCGCGCACCGTCACCTCGCCGCCAACGCCAGCTTTTCCGAGAAAGGCTGGGCCGAAGGCCTGGTCGGGCCGGGGCGGGCGCTGGATCCCACCCAGCGGCGGCTGCTGGCGTTCGATTTCGTCGGCGCCGACGGCAGCCTGGACGCGCCGATCGACAGCGCCGACCAGGCCGATGCCATCGCCGCGCTGCTGGACACGCTGGACATCGCGCAATTGCACGGCTTCGTCGGCTACTCCTACGGCGCGCTGGTCGGCCTGCAACTGGCGGTGCGGCATCCGCAGCGCCTGCAGAAGCTCATTGCGGTCAGCGGCGCGCACCGCGCGCATCCGTATGCGGCGGCCTGGCGCGCGCTGCAGCGCCGTGCGGTGGCGCTGGGCCAGCTGCAGTGCGCCGAGAGCCACGGGCTGTCGCTGGCGCGGCAGTTCGCGATGCTCAGCTACCGCACCCCCGAGGAATTCGGCGAGCGCTTCGACGCGGCGCCGGAAGTGATCAACGGCCGCGTCCGCGTCGCCGCCGAAGACTACCTGGACGCCGCCGGCGCGCAGTACGTGGCGCGCACCCAGGTCAACGCTTACCTGCGCCTGTCCGAATCCATCGACCTGCACCGCATCGAGCCGGCCGCCGTCGCCGTGCCCACGGTGGTGGTGGCGGTCGAAGGCGACCGCCTGGTGCCGCTGTCGGACCTGGTCACCCTGGTCGAAGGACTCGGCCCGCGCGGCAGCCTGCGCGTGCTGCGCTCGCCCTACGGCCACGATGCCTTCCTGAAAGAAACCGATCGCATCGACGCGATTCTCGCCACCGCCCTTCGCCCCACCGGAGTTGCCGCATGAGCACTGCCCACGACACCGATCTGCCCTGTAGTGCCGCCACCGCCGCCGTCCGCGCCGGCATCGATCGCGATACCGCCTACGGCGCGGTGACGCCGCCGATCGTGCTGTCGTCGAACTTCAGCTTCGACGGCTTCGGCAACAAGCGCCAGTACGACTACACCCGCAGCGGCAACCCCACCCGCGACCTGCTCGGCGAAGCGCTGGCGGAACTGGAGGGCGGCGCCGGCGGCGTGATCACCGCCACCGGCATGGGCGCGATCAACCTGGTGCTCAACGCGCTGCTGCAGCCCGGCGACAAGCTGGTGGTGCCGCACGATGCGTACGGCGGCAGCTGGCGGCTGTTCAACGCGCTGGCCAAGAAGGGCCATTTCGAATTGATCACCGCCGACCTGACCGATCCGCGCTCGCTGGCCGATGCGCTGGCGCAGGCGCCGCGGCTGGTGCTGATCGAGACCCCGTCCAACCCGCTGCTGCGCATCACCGACCTGCGCTTCGTCATCGACGCCGCGCACAAGGCCGGCGCGCTGGCGGTGGTCGACAACACCTTCCTGTCGCCGGCGCTGCAGACCCCGATCGCCTTCGGCGCCGACCTGGTGATCCACTCCACCACCAAGTACGTCAACGGCCACAGCGACGTGGTCGGCGGTGCGGTGATCGCCGCCGATGCCGAACTGCACCAGCAACTGGTGTGGTGGGCCAATGCGCTGGGCCTGACCGGCTCGCCGTTCGATGCGTTCCTGACCCTGCGCGGCCTGCGCACGCTGGATGCGCGCCTGCGTGCGCACCAGGAAAACGCACAGGCGGTGGTGGAACTGCTGACCACGCACGCCGCGGTGCGTCAGGTGTACTACCCCGGCCTGGCCTCGCATCCGGGCCACGCGGTGGCGGCGCGGCAGCAGCGCGGCTTCGGCGCGATGATCAGTTTCGAACTGGCCGGCGGCGAGGCCGAGGTGCGCGCGTTCGTCGACGGCCTGCGCTACTTCACCCTGGCCGAATCGCTGGGCGGCGTGGAGAGCCTGATCGCGCATCCGGCGACCATGACGCATGCGGCGATGACCGCCGAGGCGCGCGCCAAGGCCGGGATTTCCGACGGCCTGCTGCGCTTGTCGGTGGGCATCGAATCCAGCGCGGACCTGGTCGCCGACCTGCAGGCCGGCCTGCAGCGCGCCCAGCACGCCGGCGAGGCGCTGGCACGCAAACGGGTGGACGCGTGAGCAGCGGCCTGGCCGATGCACCGTCGGCGCCGCTGCGCACCACGCCCACCGTGGCAGTTCCGCGGCTGGGTCTGCTCGGTACCGGCACCGTGGGCCGCGCCTTCGTCGCGCGCTACCAGGCGCTGCAGCAGCGCCGGCCCGGCCTGCCGACCTTCGCCTGGCTGGCCAATTCGCGCACCGTCGCCGATTGCGCGCTGACGCCGGCGCAGGCGCTGGCCGCGGCCAATGCCGCCGCGCGCGGCACGCAGGCGGTGACGCTGCCGGACGACCTGGGCAGGGGCGACATCGTGGTCGATGCCACCGCCAGCGAGGCGGTGGCGCAGCGCCATGCCGAGTGGCTGCGGCGTGGCGTGCACGTGGTCACCGCCAACAAGCTCGGCCAGGGCGCCGCGCTGTCGCGTGCCGAACAGATCCATGCCGCGCGGCATGCCGCCAATACCCACTACGGCGACAGCGCCACGGTTGGCGCCGGGCTGCCGTTGCTGAGCAGCCTGCGTGCGCTGGTCGCCGGCGGCGACCATATCCACGCGGTGGAAGGCGTGCTGTCCGGCTCGCTGGCCTGGCTGCTGCATCGCTACGACGGCCGCCGCGCCTTCTCCGACTGCGTGCGCGAGGCGGCGGCCGCCGGCTACACCGAACCCGATCCGCGCGAGGACCTGTCCGGCGAGGACGTGCGGCGCAAGCTGCTGATCCTGGCCCGTGCCGCCGGCCTGCCGTTGCGCGCCGAGCAGGTGCAGGTGGAGTCGTTGGTGCCGGCCGCGCTGGCCGCGGTGCCGTTGTCGCAGCTGGATGCCGCATTGGCGCAACTGGACGCGCCGCTGGCGGCGCGCCTGGCGCAGGCGCAGGCCGAAGGCGCCTGCCTGCGCTTCGTCGGCCGCTTCGATGCGCATGGCGCCTCGGTGGGCCTGCGCGCGCTGCCGTCGACGCATCCGCTGGCCAGCGGCGCCGGCACCGACAACCGCGTCGCCATCCACAGCGACCGTTATCTGCAGCAGCCGCTGCTGATCCAGGGGCCGGGCGCGGGCGCCGACGTCACTGCGGCGGCCTTGCTCGACGACGTGCTGCGGATCGCGGTGCGCTGAGCGACGCACGCGACGCCCGCAACCGTTGCGGGCGTCGCGATTCGGTACCGACGGCCAGCCGGCGCAGTGCCGGCATTGCCAGCACCGCCGATGCCGATGCGGGCAAGCCATGCACTGCGGCTGTCGCCTCAGCTCATTGCAGCCCCTGGCCCATGGTCTTCAGCAATTCGCCCTGGTAGTCGCCGCTGAACTCCCAGAAGAACGCGCCGCCCAGGCCCTGGGTCTTGACGTAATTCATCTTCTCGGTGACCAGCGCCGGATCGTCGTAGCTCCAGAAACTGCTGCCGTCGTACTTCCAGTGCGCATGCGCCTGCGCGTCGACATAGTTGGCGCCGGCGCGGCCGCGCAGCACCTTGTAGTCCTCGATTCCCGCCTCGTAGGTGCCCGGTGCGGCGCTGCCGCTCTGGTACAGGCCGTGGTTGACGTTGGGCACGTTGGTCCAGCCGCGCCCGTAGAAGCCGATGCCGAGGTTGAGCTTAGCGGCGGGCACGCCGCGGTCGAGGAAGGCCTGGATGGCGTCGTTGCTGTTGTAGTAGCGCTGGTCGCCGCTGGACGGATCTGCCGGCGACTCGAACAACGCCGAGTGGTGATTGGTCTGCGGATCCCAGGCGCCATGGAAGTCGTAGGTCATCACGTTGAGGTAGTCCAGGTACGGCGCGTACAGGTTCGGGTCGGTGACGCGGATCTTGTCGATGCCGGCGCCGACCGCCACGGTCAGCAGCAGCCCCGGCCGCACCTGGTCGAGCTGGCGGCGGAATTCGGCCAGCAGCGCGGTGAAGTTCTGCCGGTCCTCGGCGCTGCCGCAGGCGATGCCGCAGGCCACCGGATACTCCCAGTCGATGTCGATGCCGTCGAACACGCCGGCCGCGGCCGCGGTGCCGCCGGCGCCGTCGGTGACCGGCAGGTTGCCGCGGATGTAGGCGTCGATGCACGAGGCGACGAAGGCCTGGCGGTTCTCGGCGCGCGCGGCGCTGGAGAAGCCACGCGACCAGGTCCAGCCGCCCAGCGAGATCAGCACCTTCAGCCCCGGGTGCGCGGCCTTGAGCTTCTTCAACTGGTTCCAGTTGCCGCGCAGCGGCTGGTCCCAGGTGTCGCCCACGCCGTCCATGCTCTGCGCGGCGGAGAACGCCTTGGTGTAGTCGGCGAAGGCGTCGCCGCCGGCGCCGGTGCTGCTGTCGGAGGGTTGGGTGACGCCGACTTCGCAGCGGTTGTTGCGGACGTTGCCGAAGGCGTAGTTGAGGTGGGTCAGGTAGCCGGCCGCGCCGCTGGCCTGGATGTCGCGGACCTGGTAGTTGCGGCCGTAGATGCCCCATTGGGTGAAGTAGCCGATCACGCGCTTGCCGCCGCCGGCGCTGGCGGGCAGGGTGCGTACGCTCAGCGTGGCGCTGTTGGCCGAGACGTTGCCGACATTGTCGCGGGCACGGACCGCGTAGGTGTACGCGGTGTCGGCGGTCAGTGCCGAATCGGTGTAGCCGGTGGTGGTGGACGTGCCCACGCGAGTGCCGTCGCGGACGATGTCGTAGCCGGCCAGGCCGCTGCCGCCGGCATTGTCGGAGGCGGCGGCCCAGGTCAGGGTGATGGCATTGCTGGCGCGCGTGGCCGCGGCCAGGCCGATGGGCACGCTCGGCGCGGTGGTGTCGGTCGACGGTGCCGCGACGGTGATTGCGACCGCGGCCGAGGTGGTGCGGGCGCCGGCGTTGTCGGTCGCCACGGCGGTCAGGCTGTAGCTGCCTGCCGCCGCGCCGCTCCAGGCGAGCGTGTAGGGCGCACCGTTCACGCTGCCCAGCGAGGTGCCGCCGCGGAAGAATTCGACGCGCGCGACGCTGCCGTCCGGATCTCTGGCCGACGCCTGCAGAGTGATGGTGTTGCCGACCACGAAGCGGGTGCCGGTGGCGGGTGCGGTCAGGGCCACGCTCGGTGGCTGGTTGGTGGAATTGCCGTCGCAGCTGCCCAAGTCCTGGTACCAGCCGCAACTGGTGCAGTAGGTCGGCGCGGTGTTCCAGATCGGGCTGTTGGCGCGGTACAGGTGGCCGGCGTAGGTCAGGGTATCGCCGGCGGCGTAGATCGTGGCCGGATTCCAGGCGGCGACGCCGCTACACGCGGCGGCCCAGGTCTGGCCGGGCACGAGGCCGGCCAGGACGAGACAGCAGAACAGCAACCACGATCCAGCGGATTTCGTGTTCATGGTGACGCCTCCGATGCGGTGTGTCGCGCGACTGAGGAGCGGCGGTCGGCCGCTGTCTGGTTCCTTGAATCCGATCACCCGGAGCTTGGGGCGCGTGGCGCCGACGTCGTTAGGCGTTTGTGCGCGGACCGGGCAGGCGCAGGGTTCGCGTCAGGAGACAACGTTGTCAACCGACAATTCCGGTGAATGCGAGACAGATCCAGGATTGCTGCGATGACAACGTTTTCATGGTCGCGCCGGATGCTGCAGCGCAGTGTCGGTGTGTCGAACCCGTCGAGCGAGGGCGTGCAGAGCTGACAAGGCGCGTCGCCGGCCAGGATGTGTGCGGCGCGCTCGCTGCTTGCTGTCGCCGCCAGCTGCCGCGACGAGACTTCCGATTGCGCGGCAAGGCGCGCTCGCGTCGCCGCGCAGGGATCAGTAGTTGGGCTAACGGCGGGTGTGTGTTCAGGGCGCCGTGCCCAGTGCCTCGAGCAAGGCCGCATTGAACCGCTGCGGCGCTTCCACCTGCGGCGAATGGCCGATGTCGTCGAAGGCGACCAGGTGCGCGCCGGGAATCGCCGCGGCCGCGCGCTTGCCCAGCGCCGGATAGTCGCCCAGGGTCGCCGCCAGCGCCGGCGGCGCCAGGTCCTTGCCGATCGCGGTCCGGTCGCGCTGGCCGATGAACAGCGTGGTCGGCACGCGCAGTTGCGCGAAGCGCTGCACCACCGGCTGATTGAACACCATGTCCGAGGTCAGTGCCTGGTTCCAGGCCACGCGGTCGCCGCCGGGGCCGGCGTACAGGCCGGCCTGCATGCTCACCCAGCGGTCGTACTCGGGCTTCCACTGTCCGCCGTAGTAGACGGTCCGCTGGTACTGCTTGATCGAGGCCGCGTCGGTCTTGCGCTCCTTGGCGTACCAGTCGTCGACACTGCGCCAGGGCACGCCGGCGGCCTTCCAGTCCTCCAGCCCGATCGGGTTCACCAGCAGCAGCTGGCTCACGTCCTGCGGATATTGCAGCGCGTAGTGCGCGGCGAGCATGCCGCCCATCGAATGGCCGACGAACGCGGCACGGGTCACGCCGGCCTGTTGCAGCAACGCATGGGTATTGGCCGCCAATTGCGCGAAGGTGAACTGGTAGGCCTGCGGCTTGCTCGACTTGCAGAAGCCGATCTGGTCCGGCGCCAGCACCCGATAGCCCTGTGCGACCAGGGCGGCGATCGTCGATTCCCAGGTCGCCGCGCAGAAATTCTTGCCGTGCAGCAGCACTACCGTGCGGCCGTTCGGCGTGCCGGTCGGGGCCACGTCCATGTACGCCATCTGCAGCGGCTGGCGCTGCGAATCGAAGCGGTACCAATGCACCGGATAGGGATAGGCGAAACCTTCCAGTTGCGCGCCGTAGCGCGGCGGTGCGTCGGTGGCCGCGGAGGCGACGAGCGGCGACAGGGCGAGGGCGGCGAGCAGCAGGCAGTGGCGCATGGCAGCGGGGTGGCAGGCGTGATGGACCACGACCTTAGCCCGGCCTGCGCTTGCGAGGCGTCAACGCCTCACACCGGCGGCAGGCTGCCGCCGTTGTGCACCAGGGTCAGGCAGGCGTGGCGCTGCATCTGCGCCAGCGGCTCCTGCAACGCGGCCAGCACCTGCTCGGCCTGCGCGCCGAGCACCGGCCGGTACGCCGCCCAGCCGTTGCGGCCCTTGGCCTTGGCCTGGTACAGCGCGCGGTCGGCCAGCACCAGCAGTTGTTCCCAGCCGAGCAGGTTGTCCGGGTCGTGCACGAACGGGAATTCGGCCAGCCCGATCGAGCAGGTGACCCGGCCCTGGCGGCCGTGCTCGAGCACGAACGGGTGCGCGGCCACCGAGCGGCACAGCCGTTCGGCAGCCATGGTGAGGTTTTCGCGCGGCGCCGAGCGCAGCACCAGCAGGAATTCTTCGCCGCCCCAGCGCACTACGTAGTCGCTTTCGCGGGTCAGCCGCACCAGCAACTGCGCCATCTGCTGCAGCACGGCATCGCCGGTGTGGTGGCCGCCGCTGTCGTTGATCGACTTGAAATGGTCGATGTCGATCAGCGCGAACAGCATGCCCGAGGACAGCATGTCCTCGTCGTTGGCGGCCATGCGCCGGTACAGCGCGATGTCGCTGGGGATGTGCAGCGACAGGTAGCGGCGGTTGCGCAATTGGGTCAGCTCGTCGGTGAAGCTGGCTTCCTGCAGGCGCTGGTTGGCCGCCTGCAGCGCCTGGGTGCGCTCATGCACCTGGCGTTCCAGGGCGTCGCGCTGGCGCCGGTTGTGCAGCCGCGCCAGGGCCAAGGCGCTCAGCAACAGGGCGAACGCGCCCAGCGCCAGCAACAGCCGGTAGAGCAGCGTTTCCTGGAAGCGCAGTGCGATCCGCAGCGGCAGCCGCGCCGGCGCTGCCGCCCAGACGCCGGCGTTGTTGCTGCCGGTCACCTCGAACACGTAGTCGCCGCCGGGCAGATTGGTGTAGCTGACCGCACGTTGGCGGATGTCGTCGAGAGTGCGCCAGTCGCGGTCGTAACCGAGCAGGCGGTAGCGTAGCTCGACGTTCTGCGGCGCCTGGAACGAGGCGGCGGTGAACTCGAAGTCGAGGTCGCGCGCGCCTTCCGGCAGCGGCGCCGGCAGCGCCTGCGGCGTCAGCCACTGCCCCAGGGCGCGCACCCGCTCCACTACCGGCTGTGGTGCCACCGGATTCTTGACGATGCCGGCGGTGTCCAGTGCGACCACGCCGTCGCGGCTGGGCAGCCACAGCGCGCCGTGCTCGATGAAACCCTTGCCGTTGCCGGCGCCGTTGCAGCACATGCCTTGCACGCCGCCATGGCGCTGCGCGCGCTCGGTCAACATCAGTTCGGCGTTCAGCGGCGCCTGCGGCGATGCCGCGTGGCGCTGCAGGTTGGCCAGGCGCACGCGGTAGACCCCGCGCAGGCCGGCCACCCAGATCGCGCCGTGGCCGTCGTCGGCGATGAAGAACGCGGCGTTGACCGGCAACCCGTCCTGCTCGCCGAATGCATACCAGTGCCTGCCGTCGAACAGCCACAACTGCTCGTTGAGGGTGCCGACCAGCCACTGCCCGCCGGGCAGTTCGTGGATGGCGGTGATGTCGGCGCTGGCCAGCGCCGAGCCCGGCGGGGCCAGCGCGATCAGGCGCTCGCCGCGCAGTTCGTACAGGCCCGACTGCGCGCCGACCAGCAGGCGCCCGTCGCGGGTCTCGTGGACCAGGCGGATGCGCGGATCGCGCAGGCCCTCGGCCGTGCCGTAGCGGCGCAGCCGCGCGCCGTCGGCGCGGAACAGGCCGTCGTCGCTGGCGAACCACAGCCGCTGCGCGCGGTCGCGGGCGATGCCGCTGATCTGCAGGTCGCGCAGCGGGGCCAGCCAGGCGGGCTGACTGAGCCGGCCGTCGCGGAACAGGGCGGCGCCATGGCGGGTGCCGATCCACAGCTGCCCGGGTTCGGCCAGCAAGGTGTAGGGCGCCTCGTTGCGCAACTCCGCCAGACTCACGCGCTGCTGGTAGCGGCTATCGCGCAACTGCGACAGGCCGCTGTCGGTGCCGACCCACAGCGATCCATCCGGATCGCGCGCCAGGGTCCACACCAGCGCGTCGTCCAGCCCTTCGTGGGTGCTGTAGCGACGGGTCCAGCCGTTCCACAGCCGGGTCGCGCCGTTCCAGCTGCTGCCCAGCCACAGGTTGCGTTCGCGGTCCTCGAAGATGGCGTTGACGCCGATGTTCGGCTTGCTCTCCGGGTTGCGTTCGACGATGGCGCCATCGCGCACGCGCAGCAGCGCGCCGGGCAGCCCCACCCACAGGTTGTGGTCGCTGTCCTCGAACAAGGCCTGCACTGCGCGCCGGCTCAGGTCGGCGGCATCGGGCAGCCATTGCCAGCGTCCGTCGCGGCGCACCAGCAGGCCGTCGCGGGTGCCGGCCCAGATCGTGCCTTGCGCCTCCAGCAGGTGCTGCACCGGCGTGGCGCCGGCCTCTTGCGGTAACGGCAGCGACACCGGCGCGTCCTGGCCGGCGACGAAGCGCAGTACCGCGCCGCGCGTGCCCACCCACAGCGCGTCGGCGCGCGGCAACAGCGTGTAGGCGCCGCCGGCGATGCGGTAGCGCAGTTGCAGGCGATCGCCCTGTACGGCGTACACGCCATCCTGCGCGGCGACCAGCACGGTGCCGCGCGCGTCGGTGGCGATCGCCTCGATGTTGAGCAGCGGCGCCTGCGGATCCTGCGGCAGCAGCGTGGTAAAGCGACCGTCGCGGTAGCGGGACAGGCCGCGGTAGGTGCCGATCCACAGCGTGCCGGCGGCATCCACGTGCAGCGCCTTGATCAGGTTGCCGGGCAGGTGCGCCGGCGCGCCCTCGTTGAACGAGGTCATGCGCACACCGTCGAAGCGGGTCAGTCCGCCCATCGTGCCAATCCACAGATAGCCCTGATGGTCCTGCGCGAACGCCTGCACGCTCAGCTGCGGCAGGCCCTGGTCCAGGCCCCAGCCTTCGCGTTCGTAGTGATTGAACTGCTTGTCCGGTTGCAGGGCCCGCGCCTGCGGCACACACGCGCTCCACGCTGTCGAGAGCATGGCCAGCTGTAGCGCCAGCAGGCGCCAGGAGGCGTATGGGAACCGCAAGAGCATGCCAATGCCGGATCGGCTGACGTCTCTTGCGTTAGCGGCACCGCCGCGCGGATCTTTATCCGCGCAGCGGCGGGGACGCTGGCGATCGCGAGGGCCAGCGTCCATTGGGATGGTTCAGCACTCGATGACGTTCACCGCCAGCCCGCCGCGGCTGGTTTCCTTGTACTTGTCCTGCATGTCGCGGCCAGTGTCGCGCATGGTGCGGATCACCTTGTCCAGCGACACCTTGTGCTTGCCGTCGCCGCGCATCGCCATGCGGCTGGCGTTGATCGCCTTGACCGCGCCCATCGCGTTGCGCTCGATGCAGGGAATCTGCACCAGGCCGCCGATCGGATCGCAGGTCAGGCCGAGGTTGTGCTCCATGCCGATCTCGGCCGCGTTCTCGATCTGCCCCGGCTTGCCGCCGAGCGCGGCGACCAGGCCGCCGGCGGCCATCGAGCAGGCCACGCCGACCTCGCCCTGGCAACCGACCTCGGCGCCGGAGATGGAGGCGTTTTCCTTGTACAGGATGCCGATCGCCGCGGCGGTGAGCAGGAAGTCGAACACGCGCTGTTCGTCGGCGCCGGGGCAGAACCGGTCGAAGTAGTGCAGTACCGCCGGGATGATGCCGGCCGCGCCGTTGGTGGGCGCGGTGACCACGCGGCCGCCGGCGGCGTTCTCTTCGTTGACCGCCAGCGCGTACAGGTTGACCCAGTCCAGCGTGGTCAGCGGATCGCGCATCGCCGCTTCCGGCTTGGACGACAGCTCGCGGTACAGCGCCGGCGCGCGCCGCGACACGTGCAGGCCGCCGGGCAGGGTGCCTTCCTCGCGGATACCGCGCGTCACGCAGGCCTGCATCGCGCCCCAGATCTCGCGCAGACCGGCGCGGATCTCGTCCTCGCTGCGCCAGCACTTCTCGTTCTCGAACATCAGCGCGGCGATGCTCAGGCCGCTGCGCGCGGCCTGCGCCAGCAGTTCGTCGCCGCTCTTGAACGGGTACGGCAGTGGCGTCTCGTCGGCCACGATGCGGTCGTCGGCAGCATCGTCCTGGTTGACCACGAAACCGCCGCCGACCGAGTAGTAGTCGCGCGTGGCGATGACTTCGTCGTTGGCGGCGTAGGCGGTGAAGCGCATGCCGTTGGTGTGGTACGGCAGCTTCTGCCGCTTGTTCATCGCCAGGTCGCGCTTTTCGTCGAAGGCGATCTCGTGCTGGCCGAGCAGGTTGATGCGCTTGCTGCCGCGGATGCGCTCCAGCGCGCCAGGGATGATGTCCGGGTCGATCAGGTTCGGGCGCTGGCCTTCCAGGCCCAGCAGCACCGCCTTGTCGGTGCCGTGGCCGCGCCCGGTCAGGGCCAGCGAGCCGAACACTTCGGCGCGCACGCGCACCACGTCCTGCAGACGGCCCTGGTCGAACAGCCATCGGTGCACGAAGCGCTCGGCGGCGCGCATCGGTCCCACGGTGTGCGAGGAACTCGGCCCGATGCCGATCTTGAACAGGTCGAAGGTACTGACAGCCATGCGCGTGCCGAAGGGGTGGCGAAAGACCGTCTATTCTATGCTTCCGGCGCGCGGCACAGGTCCGCAGCGCAGCATTGGACGCGAGCATGTCCCTGACCCTATACCAGCGCGACGACTGCCATCTGTGCGACCAGGCCCTGCAGGTGCTGGCGCAGGCGCGCGTGGCCGAGCCGCACAGCGTGTTCATCGACGACGACGCGGCGCTGGAGGCGCGCTACGGCGTGCGCGTGCCAGTGCTGCGTGCCGCCGACGGGCGCGAACTGGATTGGCCATTCGATACCGCCGGCGTGCGCGCCTGGCTGGCGGCCTCGGCCGAACGCGCCTGAGCCGCGCATAAAAAAAGCGGCGGACCCGACGAGGAAATCCGCCGCTCAGCGGCCGCGCGCCGCGGCCTGTGGCGAATCACTTCGCCTTGAACACCACCTTGGTGCTGATCGCGGTTTCGTTGGGGATGGTCTTGGTGTCGGACCAGTCGCCGCCGCCCACGCCGAAGTCCAGGCGCTTGACCGTGGCCTTGCCGGCCAGCACCGGCTGCGCGCCCGGGGTCCAGGTGAAGGTCAGGGTGACCGGCTTGGACACGCCGCGCAGCTCCAGGGTGCCGTCGGCGGCGAACTGATTGTTGCCCAGCGCGCGGAACTTGTCGGCGCGGTAGTGCGCGGTGGCGAACTTGGCGACGTCGAAGAAGTCCGCGCCCTGCAGGGTGGAGTCGCGGTCGGTGTTGCCGCTCTTGGCGCCGGCCAGCGGGATGGTCACGTCGAGCTTGGCGCCGGCCAGGTTGGCCGGGTCGAAGCTGAGCTTTGTGTCGAAGCCGGGGAACTGGCCGGTGAACACTTCGCCGTCGTACTTGCTGGCGAACACCAGGGTGGAGCCGGGGGCCTGCACATAGTCGGCGGCCCGCACCGCGGGGGCAGCGGCGAGCAGGGCCACCAGACTGGCGGCGACGGCGGCGGGGGACGCGAAACGGGTCGACATCGAAACAGCTCCTCAGGATTTGGGGGTGAGCCAACCGCGCGGCAGCATCCGCGCCAGGGTGGCATCGCGTTGGAACAGGTGGTGGTAGAAGGCGGCGCCGGCATGCGCCAGGACCACCGCGATCAGCAGCCAGAAGCCCCACTCGTGCACCGCGTGCGACAGGTCGCGCAGGTGTTCGTTCGGGGCGCTGAGCTTGGGCACCGCGACCAGGCCGAACCAGCGGAGCGGGCGCAGGCCGCTGCTGGAGTCGTACAGCCAGCCGGACAGCGGGATGGCGAAGATCATCACGTACAGCAGCACGTGGGTGGCGCTGGCGATGCGTTCCTGCCAGCCGGGCGTGCCCGGCACCGGCTTGGGCGCGCCGGCGTACAGGCGCCAGCCCAGCCGCACGATCACCAGCGCCAGCACGGTCAGGCCCAGCGACTTGTGCGCGGTGTAGACCCAGAAATACTTGGGCGTCTTCGGCAACTCGCCCATGGTCAGGCCGACCACGCCAAGCAGCAGGATCAGCGCGGCAATCAGCCAGTGCAGGGTCTGGCTGACGCTGCCCCAGCGTTCGGGAGTGTTGCGCGCGCTCATGGCGTGCCGTCCTGCGCTGCCGGCGTGCGGGTGTCGGTGGGGGCGGTTGGCGTGGTACTCGGCGCCGGATCCGGCTCGGCCTTGGCGCCGCCTTCGCGGGTGGCTTCGGCCTCGATGCGCAGCTCCACCGTGCCGCCGATCACCGACGGCCAGGCACTGATGCCGAAGTCGGCGCGCTGCAGCGTGGTGGTGGCGGAGAAGCCGGCGGTGCGGCGGAATGGCGGCAACGGATGGCGCTTCACTGCGTTCAGGGTCACGTCCAGGGTCACCTCGCGGGTGACGCCATGCAGCGTCAGCTGCCCGATCACCTTGGCGTGCTGCGCATCGATCGGCTCGACGCGGGTGGAGATGAACTGCGCCTCCGGGTAGTGCTCGCCGTCGAGCAGGTTGTGCGCCAGCGCGGCGCGGTTCCACTTCTCGTCGCCCAGGTCCAGCCGCTGCAACGGCACCCGCGCCTGCAGCCGCGCGCTGCGCCAGTCGTCCGGATCGAACACCAGGGTGCCGGTGCTGCCGGACACGGTGCCCAGCGCCTTGGAGAACCCGGCGTGCTCGATCGCGAACAGCACCCGCGTGTGCACCGGGTCCAGCGCGTACTGCGCCGGCGCGGCGAGGGCGGCGCCCGGCAAGGCCAGCAGGAGGGCCACGAGAGAGGGTTTGAGCATGGAGCGGGGCCGCGCTGGGAGGTCGCCGGATTCTAGTCACAGTCCGGGCCGGCTGCGTACCTGCGCCGCGTAACGGTTCGTTGCACGCTGCGACAGGTGTGATTTTTAGGCCGCCGCGGGGTATAAGAACGCTGCCGCGGCGAGCGGCACACGGAGCGGGCGCCCTGCGCGTCCGGCCCCGGCAGTGCGCCGGTGTTCATCCGCCGACGTCCTTTGCCGGAGCCGATGTCCATGTCCATCCCGCATCCCCCACGCCGGTGGCGCTGCTGGGGGCTGGCCTGCCTGCTGGCGCTGGCCGGTCTGTGCGCCGATGCCTGGGCCGGGGTGCCGGAGCTGCCGCGCTTCCGGGTGTTCTCCAGCGAGCAGGGGCTGCCGTCCAGCGACATCTCCGCGCTGCAGCTGGACCGCGACGGCTACCTGTGGATCGCCAGCGGCGATGGCCTGGCCCGCTACGACGGGCGCGAGTTCCGGGTCTGGCGGCACGACCCGGCCAATCCCGCCTCGCTGCGCTGCAACTACGTGCAGGACATGCACATCGACGCGCGCGACCGCATCTGGGTGGCCTGCGAGGGCGGCGGGCTGAGCGTGCTCGGCGCGGACCGGCGTGGCTTCCGCCACTTCAACATGGCCACGCAGCCGGCGATGCGCAGCGACGAGGTGTTCGCCATCGCCAGCCGCGGCGGCGCGGTGTTCTTCGGCACCTACCGCGGCGGCCTGTATCGGCTGGGCGGCGATGGCCGGGTGCAGCGCATCCGCGCTGGCGATCCGAAGGTGGACGCGCTGCTCGACAGCGCGGTGCTGACCCTGGCCTTCGACGACGCCGGAGTGCTGTGGGTGGGCACCTTCAAGGGCCTGGTGCGCTACGACGGCCAGCGCGTCAGCGCCTACCGCATCGACGACGGCACGCCGGACAAGGCGCAGGTGATCACCTCGATCACCCCGCTCAGCGACGGCCTGTGGTTCAGCGGCAACACCGGCCTGTTCCGGCGCGACCGCGCCGGGCGCTGGCTGCGCGCGGACTGGGCCGACGCCCTGCACCGCGCGGTCAGCACGATCGCCGAGGACGGCGCCGGCGGCTACTGGCTCGGCAACGGCGAGGGCCTGTGGCACAAGCCGGCCGACGGGCCGGCGCGGCGGGTGGACACCGGCGGCGCGGCGGTGTCCGGCGCCAGCGTGGTGGAGGCGGTGCTGCGCGACCGCGAAGGCGGCCTGTGGGTGCCGCTGCCGACGCGCGGCCTCGGCTATCTGCGTCCGGACTGGCGTCGCCTGGCGGTGCTGGGCACCGCGCAGGGCCTGCCTGCCGACCAGTACGTCGGCCTGGCGCCGGCGCGCGCCGGCGGCGTGTGGCTGCTCGGTTCCGGCGCCAGCGTGTTCCGCCTCGACACCACCAGCGGTGCGCTGAGCGCGCCGCACTGGGCCAACGGCGCGCCCAATGGCCGCATGCTGTCGGTGCTGGACGATCCGCGCGGGGCGTTGTGGATGGGCGGCAGCGCCATGCTGCTGCGCGGTCCGCTCGACGGTGGCCGCCTGCAGCGCTGGACCCGCAGCGCCGGCGAAGCCGATGCGATTCCGGACGGCACGCTCGCCTGGCTGCAACTGGACGCACGCCAGCGGCTGTGGATCGCCGCGCCGGGCTACGGCGTGCAAGTGCGCGATGGCGACGGCCACGTCCTGCAGAACCTCCCCGGCGGCCAGCACGGTCTGGCCGGGACCGACATCGCCGCGTTCGCGATGTCCCCGGACGGCACGCCGTGGGTGGCCGACGAACAGCTCCAGCACTGGGACGACGCGGCCGGGCGGTTCCGCACGCCGCCGGAACTGGCTGGCGAGAAGGTGCAGTCGTTCGCCTTCGCCGACGCTCGCACGCTGTGGGTGCACCGGCTGTCCGGGCTGGAACTGTGGCGGCACGACGGCACGCACTGGCAGCGCAGCCAGCGTTACGCGGTAGCCGAGGGGCTGCCGGCCACCGAGTCCAGCGCGCTGGTCGCCGATCCGCAGGGTCGCGCCTGGCTGGGCATGCGCCGCGGCCTGTTCCGGGTCGATCCGCGGCACACCCCGGCGGTGCGCGCGTTCGGCACCCGCGACGGCCTCGGCAGCCAGGAACTGGCGCGGCGCGGCCTGCTGATGACCGCCGACGGCGTGCTGGTGGCCGCCGCCGCCGACGGCAGCGTGGCGCTGCTGGACACGCGGCAGCCGGATCCGGTGCCGGTGCCGCTGGCCTTGAGTATGGAGAGCGTGCAGGTGCGGCGCGGCCCGCAACTGCTGAGCCTGCCCACGCGCGGCGACTTCACCCTGCGCTCGGACGACCGCGACCTGCGCGTGGCGGTGCGGCTGCTGTCCTACATCGACCCCGAACACATCGTCTACCGGTTCCGCCTGCCGGGCTACGACCGCGACTGGGTCAGTACCGGCGCCAGCGGCGAACGCATCCTGCCGCAGCTGCCCGACGGTGCGCAGGTGCTGGAGATCCAGGCGCGCACCCGCAACGGCGCCTGGTCGCCGACGCTGCGCCTGCCGTTCCAGGTGCAGCCGCCCTGGTGGCGCAGCGTCTGGGGCATCGTCGGGCTGCTCGCCGCGGCCTGCCTGCTGCTGCTGGTGTCGCTGCGCGCCTACCGGCGGCGCCTGGGCCGCCAGCACGCCTGGGAGCTGGCCCTGCACAAACAGGAACTGGCCGAGCAGGCCTCGTTGGCCAAGACCCGCTTCCTGGCCACGCTCGGCCACGAGGTGCGCACGCCGCTGACCGGGGTGCTGGGCATGAGCGAGCTGCTGCTGGCCACGCCGCTGGATCCCAAGCAGCGCGGCTACACCGAGTCGATCCGCCGCGCCGGCACGCACCTGCTGCACCTGGTCAACGACGCGCTGGACCTGGCGCGGATCGAGGCCGGGCGCCTGCGCCTGGAGTCGCAGCCGTTCGCGCTGCAGGCGCTGATCGCCGAGGTGGTCAACCTGATGGCGCCGCTGGCGCAGGCGCGCGGGCTGCGCTTCGATCTGCACGACGCCATGCCCGGCGCGACCACGGTGGAAGGCGATGCGCTGCGCGTGCGGCAGATCCTGCTGAACCTGCTGGGCAACGCGATCAAGTTCACCAGCAGCGGCTCGGTGGCGCTGAAGGTGGCGCCGGCGCAGGATGGCCAAGGGCTGTGCATCGAGGTGGCCGACACCGGCCCGGGCATCGGCGCCGAGCAGCAGGCGCGGTTGTTCCAGCGCTTCGAACAGGGCGACGGCCCGCGCACCGCGGTGCGCCAGGGCGGCAGCGGCCTGGGCCTGGCGATCAGCCAGGAACTGGCGATGGCGATGGGCGGGCGCATCCAGGTCGAGAGCCGGCTCGGGCACGGCGCGCGCTTCCGCGTGGGCCTGCCGCTGTGCTGGCGCCCGGCGCAGGAGCCCGCGGTGGTGCCGGCGGTGGCCCCGCGGGCGCGCACCGCGCTGCGCATCCTGCTGGTCGAGGACGAACCGACCGTGGCTCAGGTGATGGTCGAGCTGCTGCGCGGCCGCGGCCATCAGGTGGCCTGGGCCGCGCACGGCCTGGAGGCGCTGACCGAAGCCAGCCAGGGCAGCTTCGACATCGGCCTGCTCGACCTGGATCTGCCGGCGCTCGACGGCCTGGCGTTGGCACGGCAGTTGCGCGCGCTGGGCCACGGCTTCCCGCTGCTGGCGGTGACCGCGCGCTCCGACGGCGAGGCCGAGTCCGCGGCGCGCGCCGCCGGCTTCGCCGGGTTCGTGCGCAAGCCGGTCACCGGGCAGATGCTGGAGGCCGCCATCGACGCGGTGCTGGACGGCGCGCCGCCCCGGCTCTGAGGCGATGCGGATCCGGTTGCCAGCGCCGGCGCTTATCGCCGACGATGGGGTGGTGGCGCGGGACGGACGCCCGTCAGGGGAGACAGAGGCGATGCGGTCGAGACGGATCTTGGGATGGCTGCTGCTGGCGTGGTCCGCGGTCGCTGGCGCGGCAGTGCCGCCGACGCCGCAGCCGCGCCAGCTGACCGTGGCCGACGGCCTGCCGTCCAACAGCATCAATGGCTTTGCCGAGGACAAGCTCGGCTACCTGTGGCTGGCCAGCAGCGACGGGCTGGCGCGCTTCGACGGACGCGGCTACCGCATCTGGCGCATCGAGGACGGCCTGCACGCCAACAAGATCTGGTCGGTGCACGTCGATGCGCAGAACCGGGTCTGGTTCGGCACCGACGGTGCCGGCCTGGGCATGCTCTCGGCCGACCGCCGGCAATTCCGCTACTACGACAGCAGCACCTATCCGCAGATCGGCGGCACCACGGTGTGGGCGATCGCCTCCACGCCGGACGGCAGCGTCTGGTTCGGCACCGCCACCGGCGGCCTGCACCAACTGCGGCCGGACGGCCGCCTGCGCCGCTTCATGCCGGTGCCCGGCGACGAACGCAGCCTGCCGTCGGCCACGGTCATCCATCTGGCGACCACGTGGGACGGGACCCTGTGGGTCGGTACCCGCGACGGTCTGGCGCGCTGGACCGGGCACGACTTCCAGCGTGTCGACGCGGCCGCGCTGCCGCACCCGGAAGTGCAGGGGCTGACCCCCGAACGCGACGATACGCTGTGGGTCTCCACCCAGGGCGGAGCGCGCCTGCTGCGCGCCGATGCCAGCGTGGTGGAGCCATACTGGCGCAACATGCCCAGCGAGAGCGTGCTGGGGATGCTGGTCCACGACCGCCATGGCACCCGCTGGTTCGACACCATGGACGGACTGGGCCGCGAGAGCGAGTCGGGGGTGATCCGTAACGTGCCGCTGTACAGCAACTCCGCGCACGGACTGGTCAAGCCGAACTGGTCGCTGGCGTTCGAGGACCGCGAGGGCGGCCTGTGGTTCGCCAGCACCAATGCCGGCCTGTGGCACCTGCCGGCCAACTGGCAGCAGTTCTCGGTGCTGTCCCACCGGGTGGACGACCCGGAGTCGATGGGCAATCCCTACGTGCAGGCCACTGCCGCCGCCCGCGACGGCGGCGTGTGGCTGGCCGGCACGCGCGGGGTGCTGGACAAGCTGGACCCGGCCACCGGCGTCGTGCATCGGCACATGCAGGCGATGTTCGGACGCAACTGGTCGCGGGCGATCGCCGAGGACCCGCAGGGGCGGGTGTGGGCGGCGGCCTGGGGCGCGCTGTTGCGCTACGACCCGGTCAGCGGCGAGGTGCGGCGCTGGGGCAGCGACGCCGGTGCCGATGCGGCGATTGCGTCGCAGGTGCAGCGGATCGCCTTCAGCGACGATCGCCACGTCTGGATCTTCAGCGACATCGGCGGCGTGCAGGTGCGTGACCTCGACGGCCACGTCCTGCGCGACATGGCGCCGGGCACCGACGGCCTGCCCGCGGAACTGGTGGTGGACGAGGCCCAGCCCGGGCCGCAGGGCCAGCCCTGGGTGCTGGGCCGTCACGGGCTGCTGGCCTGGAACCCGGCGCGCGTGCGTTTCGAGCCGGTGCCGGGTGCGCCGCGGCGTCCGCTGAGCGCCTTCGCGATCAGCGACGGCAATGTGGTCTGGCTGGCCAGCGTCGGTTGCCTGGAGCGTTATCTGTGGGATGGCAGCCGGCTGAGCCTGCTCGACCGCATCGATGCCGAACAGGAGTTCCCGGCGCTGGCGCCGAACGGCCTGGTCGTCGATGCCAGCGGCGTGGCCTGGCTGAGCAGCATGCGCGGGCTGATCCGGGTCGATCCGGCGAGCAAGGCGATCCGCTCCTACGGTGTGCACGATGGCCTGCCCAACCAGGAGTTCTACGCGCGCACCCTGGTGCAGGCGCGCAGCGGGCAGATCCTGGGCGGCACCCCGGATGGCGTGGTGCTGTTCGAGCCGTCACAGGTGGTGCCGTCGCGGCGGCAGCCGCCGCTGGTGATCGAGCGCATCGGCGTGCGCCGCGGCGAGCGCGCGCTGGACCTGCTGCACGCCGACCGCATCGTGCTGCAGGAAGGCGACCGCGATCTGCACGTGGTCGCGCGCCTGCTGTCGTTCTCCGACACCGACGCCAACACCTATCGCTTCCGCCTCAGCGGTTACGATCCGGACTGGGTCGATGTCGGCGCCAGCGGCGAGCGTCTGTTCTCGCGGCTGCCGTCGGGCCACTACACCCTGGAGATGCAGGCGCGTACCGCCGACAAGGTGTGGTCGAAGGTGATCACGCTGCGCTTTCGCGTGCTGCCGCCGTGGTGGCGCAGTCCGTGGGGCGTGGCCGGGCTGGCGGTGCTGGCGGTGCTGGCACTGTGGCTGCTCGCCTACCTGTACCGGCGCCGCCTGCGCCGGCGCGCCGCCTGGCAACTGGCGGTGCACAAGCAGGAGGTGGCCGAGCAGGCCTCGCTGGCCAAGACCCGCTTCCTGGCCACGCTCGGCCACGAGGTGCGCACGCCGATGACCGGGGTGCTGGGCATGAGCGAACTGCTGCTGGCGACGCCGCTGGATCCCACGCAGCGCCGCTACACCGAATCGATCCGCGACGCCGGCTCGCATCTGCTGCGCCTGGTCAACGATGCGCTGGACCTGGCGCGGATCGAGGCCGGGCGCCTGGAACTGGAGCAGCAGCCGTTCGACCTGGGCCGGCTGATCGCCGAACTGGAGGCGATGATGGGGCCGATGGCGCGTGGCCGCGGCCTTGCCTTCGCCCTGGACAACGCCATGCCGCCGCAGGTCACCGCGCGCGGCGACGCCACGCGGGTGCGGCAGATCCTGCTGAACCTGCTCAACAACGCCATCAAGTTCACCGAGCACGGCAGCGTGGAGTTGCGGGTGGCGCCGCTGCAGCCGCAGCAGGGCGTGCGCTTCGAGGTCGCCGACACCGGGCCGGGCATCAATGCCGAACAGCAGGCGCGGCTGTTCCAGCGCTTCGAGCAGGCCGACGGGCCGCGCACTGCCGCGCGCTACGGCGGCAGCGGCCTGGGCCTGGCGATCAGCCAGGAGCTGGCGGTGGCGATGGGCGGACGCATCGAACTGCGCAGCCGCCTCGGTGCCGGCACCCGCTTCCTGGTCGAGCTGCCGTTGCCGTGGACGCCCGAGCCGCTGCCGCAGGCGCCGCGCGACCTCCGCGCGTCCACCAGCGCCGCGACGCCGCGGCGGATCCTGCTGGTCGAGGACGATCCGACCGTGGCCGAGGTGGTCGGCGGCCTGCTGCGCGCGCGCGGCCACCAGGTCACCCACGCTGTACACGCATTGGCCGCGCTGACCGAAGCGGCGGCCAGCACGTTCGACATCGCCTTGCTGGACCTGGACCTGCCCGGTCTGGACGGCCTGGCGCTGGCGCGGCAGTTGCGCGCCTTCGGCTACGGCATGCCGCTGATCGCGGTCACTGCCCGCGCCGACGCCGACGCCGAGCCGCAGGCCCGCGCCGCCGGCTTCAGCGGCTTCCTGCGCAAGCCGGTGACCGGCGAGATGCTGGCGGAGGCGGTGGAGGGGAAGCCGGGACCGGGGACTCGGAACCCGGGACCCGGGGAAAGCGACGGTCGCCGTGAAGCCACATAGGCAGTGCGCGGGGCACGGCCTCTGTAGGAGCGGCTTTAGCCGCGACCCGGCGTTCCCGGCCGCGTCGGGTCGCGGCTAAAGCCGCTCCTACGAGAGCCCAGGAATCGTGCGGACCGCATCGCCCTCGCCGTTGCGAATCCCCACTCCCAAATCCCCACTCCCGGCTACTCCGCCACCTCTTCCACCTGCTTCGGATGCGGCCGCGTATCCGGCAACTGCCAGAAGATCAGCGTCGAGGTCAGGGTGATGGCGCCGACGCAGACGAAGGTCGCGTGCAGCGCCGCGGTGGCGCCGTGGGTATCGCCGAGATGGGTGTTGAACGCCGCCAGCAGGCTGCCGGCGGCCGCGGCGCCGAAGCCGGTGGCCAGCATCATCACCATCGACAGCAGACTGTTGCCGGCGCTGGCCTGGTCGCGGTCCAGGTCGCGCAGGGTCACCGTGTTCATGACGGTGAACTGCAACGAGTTGACCGCGCCGAACAGCGCCAGCTGCAGCAGCCGCCAGCCCAGCGGCTGGCCGACGTCGAACAGCAGGAAGCTGGCCATCGCGGTGCCGACCAGCACGGTGTTGGTCATCAGCACGCGGCGGTAGCCGAAGCGCTCCACCAGCTTCACCGCCGCGCGCTTGGAGGCCATGCCGGCCAGCGCCACTGGGATCATCATCAGGCCGGCATTCATCGGGCTCATGCCCAGGCCCACCTGCAGCAGCAGCGGGATCAGGAACGGCATGCTGCCGCTGCCTACGCGCGAGAACAGGTTGCCGAGGATGCCGATGCGGAAGCTGATGACCTTGAACAGGTGCAGCGGGAACAGCGGCGCCGGCGCGTTGGCCGCGTGCAGCCAGTAGCCGATCAGCGCCGCCAGCCCGGCGATGGCCAGCAGCATCACGAAGGCGTGGCGCAGGCCCAGCTCGGAGATGCCGTCCAGCGCCAGCGACAGTGCCACCATGCCGAAGGCCAGCATCGCGTAGCCGATCAGATCGAAGCGGGTACGTTGCTCGCCGTAGAAGTCCGGCATGATCTTCAGCGCGGCGGCGAAGCCGATCGCGCCGATCGGCAGGTTGATCAGGAACACCCAGTGCCAGGACGCCACCTGCACCAGCCAGCCGCCCAGGGTCGGCCCGACCAGCGGCCCGATCAGCGCGGGAATGGCGATGAAGCTCATGGCGCTGAGGAACTGCGCGCGCGACACCGAGCGCATCACCGCCAGCCGGCCGACCGGCAGCAGCATCGCGCCGCCGATGCCCTGCAGCACGCGCGCGGCCACCAGATACGGCAGCCGCGGCGCCGCCGCACACAGCAGCGAGCCGAGGGTGAACAGCACGATCGCGATCAGGAAGGTGCGGCGGGTGCCGTAGCGGTCGGCGATCCAGCCGGAGGCGGGAATGAACATCGCCACCGCCAGCGCATAACTGAACACCACCGACTGCATCTGCAGCGGGCTCTCGCCGAGGCTGCGCGCCATCGCCGGCAGCGCGGTGTTGACGATGGTCGCATCGAGCATCTGCATGAAGATGGCCAGCGACACCAGCCATAACAGCGGACGGAAACTGCGCGCGTTGGGAACGGCGATCGGATCGGAGGAGGGCGCGGACATCGGCATGCAGGGCGACGCGGGGGGCAATAGGATCGCGCAGATCGCGTCGCCGTGCCGTGCAGCCGCCTCCGCCTGCGGGTCGGCGCTGCGCAGCGCGCGGTGGCGGTATGGTGACGCAGCCGCGTCGGGCAGGTTGTGTCTCGGCCGCGGCGAGGTTCGCCCACCGCGGTGGACCCGGCGACCCGACGCTGCCGCCGTCCGTGCGGGAAGGTTATCCGCAGGACGCCGGCATCGCGCCCAAGCGCCGCACCAGGGCATCCACCGCCGTTTCCGCCTGCTGAATCGAGGTGGCCAGACGCTGGTCCGCGAACTCATCGTATTCGATGGCCGCGCCGTATACGTCGGTGACGCCGATGTAAGCGAACGCGGTTCGGATCGACGCCTCCACATGGTTGCTCGCGGCCAGAGCGCCCGCCGGGTCGTAACCGTGATCCCTGCGCGAGGACAACAGCACCAGGCGCTTGCGCGCAGCGGCCAGTAGCGGCCAGTAAGGCGCGCCGCTGCGGCTGCGATCGAAACCGAAGGTACGGCCGACGCGGACGATGTTGTCGATGTAGGCCTTGAACTGCGCGGGTGGGCCGAAGTTGTACATGGGCACGCCGGCCACGATCAGGTCGGCGCGCACCAGTTCGTCGATCAGCCGGTCGCTGACGTGCAGCTCCGCCTGCATCCAGTCCTCGCGCGCATGCGCAGGGGTGAAGGCCGCATGTATCCAACGCCCGGTCACCGGCGGCGGCGGGTCCCGGCCGATGTCGCGGTAGACCACCTGCGTGTCCGGATACAGTGCGGTCCAGCGTTGGACGAAGCGCGCGGTCAGGCGTCGGGTGTGCGAGCCGTGCGCCATGACGGCGGAACTGCCGGGGCGGGCGCTGGCATCGAGGTGCAACAGTGAGGGCATGACGGTGACGCTCCAGGGCGGGATCGACGGGGGTGGCGCAAGTCTCGGCCGCGCCCTCTAGCCCGACAAACGTTATGTTTTCAGCCGACGGGTGAGATGAGATCATCCATGCATGAGCCTGCGGCTTCCCCCTCTCAGTGCCCTGCGCGCGTTCGAAGCCGCCGCGCGTTTGCGCAGCTTCAAGGGCGCCGGCGCGGAACTGGCCGTTACCGCGACCGCCATCAGCCACCGCATCCGCGCGCTGGAGCAGGCGCTTGAGCGCCCGCTGTTCCTGCGCAAGGTGCGTGCAGTGGAACTGACCGCCGATGGAGAGGTGCTGTTCGTGGCGGTGAACAGCGGCCTGCAGACCATCGCGGCGGCGGTGGAGCAGGTGCGTGGTGCGCGGCGGGCCTGCGTGGTGGTTTCGGCCACGCCCGCGTTTGCCAGCAAGTGGCTGGTGCCGAAACTGAGCGCCCTGCAGGCGGCGCATCCGCAGATCGACCTGCATGTGCATGCGTCGGATGCGCCTGCGGACCTGGAGGCCGGTGTCGCGGATCTGGCGATCCGCTACGGCCCCGCCGACCATGCCTGCGCCGGCGCCACCGTGCTGCTGGACGATCACTTCGCCGCGGTGGCCAGTCCTGCGCTGGCCGCAACGCTGGCGGACGATAGCGCGCGCTGGCCGTTGATCCACTTCGACTGGTATCGTGCCCCGCCGCCGGAACTGACCTGGGCCGGTTGGGCGCACCGCGCGGGACACGCGCCGGATTCGATGTCGGCCGGCATCCGCTATTCGCAGGAAAGCCATGCCATTCAGGCCGCGATCGCGGGTCAGGGCGTGGCGCTACTGAGCCTGCGTCTGGTGGAAGAGGAACTGCGGATGGGCGTGTTGCGCATCGTCGCCGGTCCGCGGCTGCCGGGCATGGCTTATCGCCTGCTGATGCCGGAGCGGCGTCGCGCCAGGGCGGCGGCGCTGGCGGTCAGGGACTGGTTGCTGCAGACCGCGTGCCGATACGTCGCGCCTTCCGGCACCTAGGCGGCCAACGCGACGCCTGCGCAGGTATCGGGGTGGCTGAGGAGGCGCGGTTTCCGCACCGGCCGCATTGCGGTCGCCATCGCCGGATCGCGATCCGCCGAAGGGACCGCATGCTGCAATCCCGAATCCCGAATCCCGAATCCCGAATCCCGAATCCCGGCGCGGCTACCCGCGCCGACTATGCCGCTGCACCGCCGCCACTAGCGCGCCGACGTGTTCGGGCTGCATGTCCGGCGACAGGCCGTGGCCGAGGTTGAACACGTGGCCGTCCAGCGAGCCGTTATTGCCGTCGGCATAGCTGCGTAGCACGCGCTGCACTTCGCGTTCGATCGCCTCCGGCGCGCCGTACAGCATCGCCGGGTCCAGATTGCCCTGCAGGGCGACGCGGCCGCCGGTGCGGCGCGCGGCGTCGGCCAGGTCGATGGTCCAGTCCACGCCCACGCCTTCGGCGCCGGAGCCGGCCAGTTCCTCCAGGTAGGGCGCATTGCCCTTGCCGAACAGGATCAGCGGGGTGCGCTCGGCGCCGTCGCCGCGCGCCAGCTCCCGGGCGATGCGCTGCAGGTAGGGCAGGGAGAACTCGCGGTACATCGCCGGGCTCAGCACGCCGCCCCAGGTGTCGAACACCTGCAGCGCCTGCGCGCCGGCCGCGCGCTGCGCCGCCAGGTAGGCGATCACCGCGTCGGTGTTGACCGACAGCAGCTGGTGCAGCGCCGCCGGGTCGTTCAACGCCAGCGCCTTGATCCGCGCGTAGTTGTCGCTGCCGCCGCCCTCGACCATGTAGCAGGCCAGGGTCCAGGGGCTGCCGGAGAAGCCGATCAGCGGCACGCTGCCGTCCAGTTCGCGGCGGATCACCCGCACCGCGTCCATCACGTAGCGCAGTTCGGTCTCCATGTCCGGCACCCCGAGCCGGGCGATCGCCGCGGCGTCGCGCACCGGGTGGCGGAACTTGGGGCCTTCGCCTTCGACGAAGTACAGCTCCAGGCCCATCGCATCGGGAATGGTGAGGATGTCCGAGAACAGGATCGCCGCGTCCAGCGGGAACCGCGCCAGTGGCTGCAGGGTCACTTCGCAGGCCAGTTCCGGGGTCTTGGCCATGGCCAGGAAGCTGCCGGCGCGGGCGCGGGTGGCGCGGTACTCGGGCAGGTAGCGCCCGGCCTGGCGCATCAGCCACACGGGGGTCTGGTCCACGGGCTCGCGGCGCAGCGCGCGCAGCAGGCGGTCGTTCTTGAGCATGGGGATTCCTTAGCGCGGCGCGTCGGCGCCACGGGTGAACATGACCTGGAAGCCGCGCTTGAGTTGCGCGTCGCGGGCTTTCTCGAAGGCGGCGTGGGCGTCGTCCTGCTGCAGGTACAGCTCGCGCCGCAGTTGCGCGCGGCCGCCGATCTGGCCGCTTTCGCGCAACAGTTCCCAACCGCCGAGCAGGTCCGGCTGCAGGGTCAACTGGAGGTAGCGTGGCGGCTCGTTGCCGTCGGGGCGTTGCTGGAGGAAGACGCGCATGCGCTGATTGTAGCGGTTGCCGGTGCGGGCGACGTGGCGCGAGCGCCGGAACGCAGCGGGCCGCTGTCAGCCGGCGCGGAAGCCGCGGCGGTAGGCCGAGGGCGGCACGCCCAGGGCGCGTGCGAACTGCTGGCGCAGCGCGCCGGCGCTGCCGAAGCCACAGGTGGCGGCGATCCGCTCCAGCGCCAGGTCGGTGCTTTCCAGCAGTTGCTGGGCGCGGACCAGGCGCTGGTGCGCCAGCCATTGCACCACGGTGGTCCCGGTCACCTGGCGGAACTGCCGGGTGAAGCTGCGCCGGCTCATCCGCGCGTGTGCGGCCAGTGCGTCCAGGCGCAGCGGCTGCTCCAGCCGCTGCAGCATCCAGTCCAGGGTCGGACCGAGCAGGGCATCGCGGCGGCTGGCCGGCAGCGGCTGTTCGACGTACTGCGCCTGCCCGCCCTGGCGGTGCGGCGCCACCACCAGGCGCCGGGCGATGCGGTTGGCGACCTCGGCGCCGTGGCGGCGGCGGACCAGGTGCAGGCAGCAATCGATGCCGGCCACGGTGCCGGCCGAGGTCAGCACGTCGCCGTCGTCCACGTACAGCACGTCCGGCTGCAGCCGCACCTGCGGGTGGCGCTGCGCGAAGCGGTCCAGTGCCGCCCAGTGGGTGGTGGCGGGGCGGCCGTCGAGCAGGCCGGCGTCGGCCAGCACGAAGGTGCCCAGGCACAGGCCCACCACCTGCGCGCCGGCGGCGTGGGCGCGGCGCAGGGCCTGGCACAGCGCCGCCGGTGCCGGCTCGGCGGCATCGCGCCAGGACGGCACGATCACCGTGTCGGCGCCGTCCAGCGCCTCCAGGCCATGCTGCACCTGGATGGCGAACCCGGCGTCGGTGCGCAGCAGGCCCGGTTCGGCGGCGCACACGCGCAGGTCGAAGGCCGGCAGGTCGGTGTCCGGCCGCGCCTCGAACACCTGGCAAGGCACCGCGAGGTGGAAGGGGCTGATGCGGTCGAAGGCGACCACGGCGATGCGATGCGGCGACATGGCCCGATTTTAGCGAAAACGGTGTTTCGGGCCACTCGTCGCCGCGCACCCGGCCGCCGACACTGGCGGCCTCTCAACCCTGGAGCCACCGCATGTCTTCCCCCCGCCGCGCTTTGCTGGTCATCGATGTCCAGAACGAGTACTTCGACGGCGCGCTGCCCATCGCCCATCCGCCGGTGGCGCAGTCGCTGCCCCACATCCTGCAGGCGATGGATGCGGCACAGGCGCACGGCGTGCCGGTGCTGGTGGTGCAGCACACCGCGCCGGCGCAGTCACCGGTGTTCGCCGACGGCAGCGCCGGCTGGGCCTTGCACCCGCAGGTCGCCGCGCGGCCGCACACCCGGCTGCTGCGCAAGACCCGGCCCAGCGTGTTCGCCGACACCGACCTGGCCGCCTGGCTGCAGGCGCAGGCGATCGACACCCTGACCGTGGTCGGCTACATGACCCACAACTGCAACGCCTCCACCGTGTATGAGGCCTTCCACCGCGGGCTGGCGGTGGAAGTGCTGGGCGACGCCAGCGGCGCGCTGCCCTACGCCAACGCCGCCGGCCAGGCCAGTGCCGAGGAGATCCACCGGGTGTTCGGCGTGGTGTTCCACAGCAACTTCGCCGCGGTCGCCGACACCGCGCAGTGGATCGCAGCGGTGGAGGCGGGGCTGCCGCTGCCGCGCGACAACGTGCTGCAGTCCAACCGCCGCGCGCGCGGCCTGGCATGAGCGCCGCGCCGCGGGTGCTGCGTGCGCGTGACTTCACCGGCAGCCGCGCCTGGGAGGCGCTGCCGGTGGCGTTGCTGGACGGGATCGGCGTGCGCATCCACTGGACCGACCAGCCCTATGTCTGGCACGTCAACGACGGCCAGGAGGTGTTCGTGGTCCTGGATGGGCAGGTGCAGATGCGCTGGCGCGTGCATGGCGTCGAGCAGGCGGCGCTGCTGCAGGCCGGCGACGTGTTCCATGCGCCGGAGGGCACCGAGCACGTGGCGCACCCGCAGGGGCCGGCGCGGGTGCTGGTGGTGGAGCGCGACGGCAGTCCGTGAGCGCCGAGGCGTGGTTCCTGGCCGGCGGGCCCCGCGATCGCGCGCATGCGGTGGCGGGGCGTGCCGCTGTAGATGACGTGTGCCGACGGCGACGCACATTGCGCGTGCTGATGTGCGTTCTATCACGGAGCCATCACTGTCGATGTGGCGTCATTGGGACAGGCTATGCCGCTGCGTGCGCACAGAGATCCTGGTGTCACGGCATGGCCATTCACCACGAGTGCGGACGCGGCCGGCATGCGAAGCCAGAGCGATGGGCGGTTCCCTGGGCAGCACCCTGAGGTCGGCGCGGGACGGGATCCCGCACGGCCTGCTGCCGCCTTCGACGATTTCTCACTGCTGTGCGCGCCACCCTGGCGTGCCGGCGAGCGCGCCATGCCACGCGCCGCGCACGGCATGGGGCGTGTCGCGATCTTCGCCGGACTGGCCGCGCTGTGCCTGCTGATCCTCGGCGGCTGGTATTGGCAGGCACACCGCCAACACCCCGCGCCGGCACCCGAGCCCTTGCGGGTGCAGACCATGACGGTCGTACCGCACCGGGTGCCGGACATCATCGAGACCTCCGGCACGCTGCTGTCGCCGCAGACCGTTGAGGTGCGCGCGCAGGCCGACGGGGTGCTGCAGTCGGTGCTGATCCATGACGGCGAGCAGGTCCACGCCGGGCAACTGCTGTTCACCATCGATCCGCGGCCGCTGCGGGCGGCGTTGACGCAGGCGCGCGCCACCCTGGCCCGCGACCAGGCGCTGGCGGCCGACGCGGCCGATACCGAGGCGCGCTACGCCAAGCTGTCCAGGACGGGCGCGGTCGATCCCAAGACCTACACCACCGCGGCCGACACGTTGCGCTCGCTGCGCGGCACCGTCGCCGCCGACCAGGCGCAGGTCGAGCAGACCCGACTGTCGCTGGCCTACACCGAGGTCCGCGCGCCCATCGACGGCCGCGCCGGCGCCATCGCGGTCAAGCCGGGCAACCTGGTGTCCAGCGGTTCCGGCACGGCGCTGGTGACGCTCAACGTCAGCACGCCGATCGAGGTGCGCTTCGCCCTGGCGCATGTGCAGGTCGACGCGGTGCGCGCGGCGCCGATGGGGCGCCAGGGCCTGGGCTTGCCGGTGCTGGCGCTGGATGCGGTGAAAGGCACGCTGCTGGCTCGCGGCGAGCTGGCGTTCCTCGACAATGCCTTCGACACCAGCAGCGGCACCCTGGAACTGCGCGCGCGCTTCGCCAACGCCGGCGCCACGCTGTGGCCGGGGCAGTTCGTCACCGTGCGGGTGATCCTGGCGGAGGATCCGCAGGCCCTGTCGGTTCCCGAGAGCGCCTTGCAGCAGGGACAGCAGGGGCCGTACGTGTACTGCGTGGTCGCTGGTCGCGCCGTGGCGCGGCCGCTCAGCGTGGCGCGGATGATCGATGGGCAGGCGGTGATCGCCAAGGGCCTGCGCGCGGGCGATCGCGTCATCCTCACCGTGCCCAACGAACTGCGCGACGGCACCGCGGTGCAATCCGGCAACCCGCACGCCACGCCGAACGCGGCGGCGACCGGACGGCATGCGTGAACCTGTCGGCGCTGTTCATCCGCCGCGCGGTGATGACCTCGGTGCTGATGATCGGGCTGGTGCTGGCCGGCGGCATGGCCTACTTCGCGCTGCCGGTGAGCGAGCTGCCCGACGTCAGCTTCCCGACCATCACCGTCAACATGTCGCTGCCCGGCGCCAATCCCGAGACCATGGCCGCGGCGGTGGCGACGCCGCTGGAGCGCCAGTTCAGCGGTCTGCCGGGGCTGGATACGATGAGTTCGACCAGCAGCGTCGGCAGCACCCGCATCGTGTTGCAGTTCGCGTTGAGCCGCAATGTCGATGCCGCCGCGCAGGACGTGCAGAACGCGGTCTCGCAGGCGGCCGGCCTGCTGCCGCGCGAGATCAACCCGGCGCAGATCCAGAAGGAGGATCCCAGCGCCGCGCCGATCATGCACCTGATCCTGCGCTCCAGGACCATCGCGCTGCCGCTGCTCAACCAATTCGCCAAGGATCGCGTGGCGCTGCGCCTGGCCTCGGTGCCGGGCGCGGGCCAGATCGACGTCAACGGCGCGCAGAAGTACGCGGTGCGCCTGTTCGTCAACCCGCACCTGCTCGCCGCCCGCCACCTGGGGTTCGACCAGGTGGTCTCGGCGGTGCAGGCGGGCAACAGCAACGCGCCGGCCGGCACGCTGATGGGGCGCGCGCGGTCCTACACGGTGCGCGCCGACGGCCAGCTCAAGCGCGCGGCCGATTTCGATGCGATGGTGCTGACCTATGCCGACGGCGCGCCGGTGCGCCTGCGCGACGTCGGCCATGCCGAGGACAGCGTCGAGAACCTGCAGACCGCCGCCTCGCTCAACGGCCAGCGCGCGATCGAGATCAACATCCATCGCCAGCCCGGCGCCAACACGCTGTCGGTGACCCAGGGCATCCAGGCGGCGTTGCCGGGGATCCGCGCGCAGCTGCCCGGCGATGCCCAGCTCGATGTGCTCTACGACCGCGGCGACTACATCGGCGCGTCGGTGGAGGACGTGGAGTGGACCCTGGTCGGTTCGCTGGTGCTGGTGATCGTGGTGATCCTGCTGTTCCTGCGCAGCTGGATGGCGACCCTGATCGTGGCGCTGGTGCTGCCGACCTCGCTGATCGGCACCTTCGCGGTGATGCGCCTGCTGCACTTCAGCCTGGACAACATTTCGATGCTGGCGCTGACCCTGTCGGTCGGCTTCGTGGTCGACGATGCCATCGTGGTCATCGAGAACATCGTCCGCCACGCCGAGCAGGGTGCCAGCCGCATGGACGCGGCCATCGCTGCCTCGCGCGAGATCGGCTTCACCGTGCTGTCGATGACGGTATCGCTGTCGGCAGTGTTCCTGCCGATCGTATTCATGGGCGGGCTGGTCGGGCGGCTGTTCTCCGAGTTCGGCATGGTGATCGCGATCGCGGTGATCCTGTCCGGGATCGTCTCGCTGACGCTCACGCCGATGCTCGCCAGCCGCTGGCTCGATCCGAAGAAAAGCGCGGGCTGGGTGTTCGAGCGCTTCGACCGGCTGGTCGACGCCAGCGAACGCGGCTACGCGCGCTCGCTGGCCTGGGCGACCGAGCGCATCGGCCTGATGTGCGTGATCGGTGTGGCCACCCTGGTCGGCACCGCCGGCGTCTACGCCGTGGTCGAGAAGGGCTTCATTCCGCAGGTCGATTCGGGAAAGATCGACGGCGACACCCGCGTGCCCGAGGGCACCGCCTTCGCCGACTTCGTCGCCAAGCAGGCGGCGGTGGTGAAGATCATCCAGCGCAATCCCAACGTGGCCAACGTCGAATCGGTGATCGGCTCGGACGATTCGCTCAGCAACAGCGGGCGCCTGCTGATCGGGCTCAAGCCGCTGTCCGAGCGCAGCGGCAGCGCCGAGGAGGTGATCCAGGACGTGCGCAAGCAGGTCGCCGCGATCCAGGGCATCACCCTCAACATGCGCAATCCGCCGGCGATCGACATGGGGCCGACGGCATCGAACGGATCGCTGCAGTACGTGCTGCAGTCCACCGACCAGAAGGCGCTGTACGCCCAGTCCGACACCATCCTGCAACGCATCCGGCAACTGCGCGACGTGCAGGATCCGCAGAGCGACCTGCAGCTCAAGAACCCGGAGATCGAGGTCGTCCTGCACCGCGAGCAGGCCGCCGCGCTGGGCGTCACCGCCGCCGGCCTGCAGGACACCCTGGCGAGCGCGTATGGCGGCCGCAAGATCAGCACCATCTACGGCGACACCGATCAGTACGAGGTACTGCTGCAGGTCGAGCCATCGGCGCAGGCCGACCTCAACGGCCTGGATGCGCTGTCGTTCAACGGCAACCAGAACCCGGGCATCACCGCGATCGGCACGCAGACCTCCAACAGCAGCTCCGGCACCAGCGCGGTGCTGACCGCGGCCGGCGGCCCGATGGTGCCGCTGCGCGCGGTGGCCGACGTGCGCATGGGCGTGGGACCGGTGGCGATCAACCACTACGCCGGCCTGCCGGCGGTGACGCTGTCGATGAACCTGGCGCCCGGCGTGTCGCTGGGCGATGCCGCCGCGGGCATCGGCAACCTGATGGCGCAGACCCTGGGCAAGGGCGATGCGCGCGCGATCAGCGGCCAGTTCGCCGGCTCGGCACAGGCTTTCGAGAATTCGATGAAGACCCTGCCGATGCTGCTGCTGATCACCGTGCTGCTGATCTACGGCGTGCTGGCGATCCTGTACGAGAACGCGCTGCATCCGATCACCATCCTGACCTCGCTGCCGCTGGCCGGGTTTGGCGCCATCCTCATGCTGGTGCTGTTCCGCCAGGAGCTCAATCTCTTCAGCTTCGTCGGCCTGATCCTGCTGGTCGGGCTGGTCAAGAAGAACGGCATCATGATGGTGGACTACGCGCTGGACCTGGAGCGCTCGGGCGATGCGCGCTGGAAGCAGCCGCGCGCGGCGATGCTGGAGGCGGCGACGGTGCGTTTCCGCCCGATCATGATGACCACCCTGGCGGCCGTGCTGGGCTCGCTGCCGATCGCGTTGGGCGTGGGCGCCGGCGCCGAAGCGCGCCGCCCGCTCGGCATCGCGGTGGTCGGCGGCCTGCTGTTCTCGCAGGCACTGACCCTGTACCTGACCCCGGCGTTCCATATCGCGATGGCCGAGTGGCTGGCGCGCCGTCGCGCGCGCCGCGATGGAGCGGCGCCGCCATCCGCGCCGACGCTGCCGGAGCCGGCCTGATGCGCGTGCTCGCACTCGGTGCCGCGTGCCTGCTGTCGGCGTGCAGCCTGACCCCGGCCTATGTGCGGCCCGCCGCCCCGATCCCGCCGTCGTGGCCGGTGGGCGACGCCTACCTGGCGCAGCACGAGGCCGCGCTGCCGTCGCTGGGCTACCGGCAGGTGTTCGGCGACCCGCGCCTGCAGACGCTGATCGCCCAGGCGCTGGACAGCAACCGCGACCTGCGGATCGCGCTCGCCGATATCGCCCAGGCGCGGGCGCAGTACCGGATCCAGCGCGCCGCCCTGTTGCCCGAGGTCGGCGCCAGCGCCAACTATGCGCGGTCCTATCGCGGCAAGGGCGCGGCGCCGACCAACGACGCCACGCAGGGCGGCAACGCAGCGGCCGCGCCAGCGGCGGGCTACGCGAGCAACTATGACCTGGGCCTGGGCGTCACCGCCTTCGAACTCGACCTGTTCGGCCGTATCCACGCGCTGTCCGCGGCCGCGCAGCAGCGCTACCTGGAACAGGAGGCGGCGGCGCGCGCCACGCGCCTGACCCTGGTCGGCGACATCGCCACGGCGTGGCTGACCTATGCCAGCGACCGCAGCCTGCTGACGATCGCGCAGGACACCGTGCGCAGTGCCGGCGCCAGCGTGGCGCTGACCGCGCAGCGGGTGGACGGCGGCATCGTGCCGCACTCGGCGCTGGACCAGGCAAACCAGGTGCTGCATGCCGCGCAGTCCGACCTGGCCGCGCAGACCACGGCGATGGCGCAGGACGTCAATGCGCTGCAGGTGCTGGTGGGCGCTCCGGTGGATCCGACGCTGTTGCCGGCTTCGATCGCCGATGCCGCGGCGCGCATCGGCGATCCGCCGGCCGGCCTGGACACGACCATCCTGCTGCGCCGGCCCGACGTGGTGCAGGCCGAGTACGAACTGCGCGCGGTCAATGCCGAGATCGGCGCGGCCCGCGCCGCGTTGTTTCCGCGCATCAGCCTGAGCGGCCTGCTGGGCTTGACCAGCACCGCGCTGTCGGACCTGTTCACCCACGACGCGTTCAACGGCTCGATGGGCGCGGGCGCCGCCTACACTTTGTTCGATGGCGGTGCGGCGCGCGCCAACGTGCGCTACACCGAGGCGCAGCGCGACGCCGCCGTGGCCGGCTACGAAAAGACCGTGCAGACCGCCTTCGGCGAAGTGGCCGATGCGCTGGCCCGGCGCGGCACCATCGATGCGCAGTTGCGCGCGCAGCAGGATCTGCTCGCCGATGCCGCCAATACCTACGATGCCAGCGCGCAGCGCTACCGCGTCGGCGTGGAGAGCGCGCTGTCCAACCTGGATGCGCAGCGCAGCTACTACGCGGCGCAGCGCAGTCTGGTCGCGGTGGAACTGACCGCGGCGACCAATCGGGTCACGCTGTATCGCACGCTGGGCGGCGATGCGTCCCTGGAGCCTGCCCAGCCCTGAGTGCGCTGGACGCGGGTGGGCGGCACACTGCAGCCGGGAGCGCTGCATGGCGTGCCGCCGGTGGTGCGCTTACTTCAGGTGTTCGCGCAGCCCGTCGCCGGCCTGCTGGATCGCGGTCCGCACCGCGGGCACGTCGCGCAGGGCATTGAGCAGGCCGAAATCGTGGATCAAGCCGTTGTAGCGGGTCACCGTGACCGTCACCCCGGCCTGGTCCAGCTTGCGGCCGAAGGCTTCGCCCTCGTCGCGCAGTACATCGAGCTCGGCGGTCTGGATCAGCGTCGGCGGCAGGCCGGCCAGTTGCGCCGGGGTCGCGCGCAGCGGCGAGGCGGTGATCTCGGCGCGGGCCTTGGGATCGGTGGTGTAGTTGTCCCAGAACCACGTCATCATGTTGCGGGTGAGGAAGTAGCCGCTCTGGAACTGCTGGTACGACCCGTCGTCGAAGCGGGCGTCGGTCACCGGCCACAGCATCAGGTCGTAGCGCAGCGCCGGCGTTCCGGCCGCCTTGGCCTGCAGCGCCACGGCCGCGACCATGTTGCCGCCGACGCTGTTGCCGGCCAGCGCCAGGCGCTTGCCGTCCACGCCGATCTGCGCGCCGTGCTCGGCGACCCAGCGGGTGGCGGCATAGGCCTGGTGGATGGCGACCGGGTACTGCGCTTCCGGCGACGGCGTGTAGTCCACGTATACGGCCACCGCGCCAGAGGCGTTGACCAGGTCGCGGATCAGGCGTTCGTGGGTCGGGAAGTCGCCCAGCACCCAGCCTCCGCCGTGGAAGAACATGAAGGCCGGCAATACCTGGCCGGTGGTGTGCGGCGGCCGCACGATCACCAGGTTCAGCGGCTTGCCGTCGGCCTGGATGGTGGTGCGGCTGACCTCGGCCGGCGGCAACGGGGTATTGGCCTGGGCATCGACCAGCACCTGGCGCGCCTGCGCCGGGGTGAGCTGCTCGATCGGCTTGCCGCCGCTGCCGTTGAGCGCATCGAGGAACTTCGCGACCGGGCGCAACGGCGCGGGCTGATCGGCGGGCGTTGCGGCGGTGGCGGTGCCGATCGCGCCGGCCAGCAGCGAGGTGGCGAGCAAGGGGAGCAGAGTCTTCATGGCGGTTCCTGGGGCATGCCGGGCGAGATGCCGGCGACAGGAGTGACTTTGCGCGCCAGGGCGGTACGATAGGTCGCGAATCGTCCATAAAACTTTACTTGGAGTCCTGAGTGACCGACCGTCTGGCCGCCTTGTTGACCCACTTTTCGGTCAGCGCCGAGGTCTTCCACGCCGGCACCCTGTGCGGCCTGCACCGGCTCGACGATGGCGACCGCGGGCAACTGCACCTGCTGCGCGAGGGCAGCGTGGTCGTCCACAACGGCGACGGACAGGTGCTGCGGATCGATCGACCCAGTCTGCTGCTGTACCCGCAGGCCATGCCGCATCGCTTCGAGATCGATGCGCAACGCGGTGCGGATTTCGCCTGCGCGCACCTGCGCTTCAGTGGTGGCGCAGCCAATCCGCTGGTGCGCGCCTTGCCGGCCTGCATCTGCCTGCCGCTGGACACGCTGCGCCAGGGCGAGGCGCTGCTGCGGATCCTGTTCGAGGAAGCGTTCGCGCAGCATTGCGGGCGCCAGGCGGTGTTGAACCGGCTGTTCGAGGTGGTGCTGGTGCACGTGATCCGCGAGTTGATGGAGCAGGGGCTCGCCGACGGCGGCATGCTCGCCGGCATGGCGGATGCGCGGCTGCGGCTGGCGCTGACCGGCATCCACGACGCCCCGGCGCAGCCCTGGACGCTGGAGAGCCTGGCGGCCCGTGCCGGCATGTCGCGCAGTGCGTTCGCGCGCAGTTTTCGCGAGACCCTCGGCTGCACGCCGGGCCAGTACCTGCAGGATTGGCGCATCGCTCTGGTGCAACGCGGCCTGCGCGAAGGGCGGCCGCTGAAGCAGCTTGCCGACGAAGTGGGCTACGGCAGCGAGGCCGCGGTGTCGCGCGTGTTCAAGGCGCAGGTCGGGCAGACCCCGCGCGCGTGGCGGCAGGCACGCTGAGTGCGGGTGGGACATGTGCAGGCGCGCCGGCGCGACCGGCGCGCGTGGGCGGCTGTGGCGTAAGCGATGCGCCGGCTCAGCCGGCGGCCAGCACCGCCAGCACCTCGGCCTCGTCCACGTCTGGGACGATCTCGGCGTGGCCGATGCCGCGCCACAGCACCAGCCGCAGGCGTCCGGCCAGGTTCTTCTTGTCCAGGCGCATGCGCGCCAGCAGCGCCTCCGGCGCCAGCCCGGCCGGCAGCGCGGTCGGCAGACCGAAGTCCTGCAGCAGCGCGCGCAGCTGCGCCGTGTCCTGCGCGCCGGCCATGCCCAGCCGGGCCGACAGCTCGGCGGCCAGCACCATGCCCACCGCCACCGCTTCGCCGTGGTTGAGGTTGGCGTTGTCCGGGGCGCCGTAGCCCTGTTCGGTCTCGATGGCGTGGCCGAAGGTGTGGCCAAGGTTGAGCAGGGCGCGCTCGCCCTTCTCCAGTGGATCGCGGGCGACGATCTCGGCCTTGTGTTCGCAGCTGCGCGCGATCGCCTGCGCCAGCGCGGCCGGCTCGCCGGCCAGCAGTGCGCGGCGTTCGGCATGCAGCCATTCGAAGAACAGCGGGTCGCGGATGGCGCCGTACTTGATCACCTCGGCCAACCCGGCGCGCAGTTCGCGCGGCGGCAGGCTGCGCAGCGTGGCGGTGTCGGCCAGCACCGCGCGCGGCGGATGGAAGGCGCCGACCAGGTTCTTGCCCTGCGGGATGTCCACCGCGGTCTTGCCGCCGACCGAGGAGTCGACCATCGCCAGCAGCGTGGTGGGCAGTTGCACGCAATCCACGCCGCGCATCCAGCAGGCGGCGGCGAAACCGGCCAGGTCGCCGACCACGCCGCCGCCCAGCGCCAGCACGCAGGCGTCGCGGGTGGCGCCGAGGGCGGCCAGCGCGGCGATCGCCGCGGCGAAGTGGTCCAGGGTCTTGGAGGCTTCGCCGGCGGGGATCACGAACTCGCCGATCTGCAGCTCCGGGCGTGCCGCCAGCAGCGCGCTGCGGACCTGCGCGGCGTACAGCGGCGCCACCTGGCTGTCGCTGAGCAGCAGCACGTGGCGGCCGCGCACGTGCGCGGCGAGGGCGGCGCCGTCGTCGAGCAGGCCGGGGCCGATGTGGATGGTGTAGGCCGGGTCGCCAGCGACCTGGACCGTGCGCGATGCTGCCGTCATGCAGTGGGTTCCGGAAGTTTCCACGACGCGGCCAGGCGCACGACCAGCTGTGCGGTGGCTTCGGCCGGGGTGAAGTGATCGGTGTCCAGGATCAGGTCGGCGACCTCGCGGTACAGCGGTTCGCGCACCGCGTGCAGGTCGCGCAGCACCTGCTCGCGGTCGCCACGTTGCAACAGCGGGCGGCTGCGGTCGCGGTGCAGGCGCTGCAGTTGCGCGGCCACGCCGACCCGCAGGTACACCACGAAGCCGTGTTCGCGCATTTCGCGGCGGCTGTCGGCATTGAGCACGGCGCCGCCGCCGGTGGAGATCAGGTGGCCGGGCGTGCTCAGGATGCTTTCCAGCACCGCGCGCTCGTGCTCGCGGAAACCGGCTTCGCCGGCGTGCTCGAACAGCGAGGCGATGCTGGCGCCGGTGCGCTCGACGATGGTCTGGTCGCTGTCGACGAAGACCAGGCCGAAGCGCTCGGCCAGGCGGCGGCCGATGACGCTCTTGCCGGCACCCATCGGGCCGACCAGCACCAGGTTGGGGGCGGGATTCATCCGCCGATGCTAGCAGAGACCGGCGCCGCCTCGCGCGCTGCGCAGGCCTCGTGCGCGTGCCGTCGTGCGGCGAGGCGTGCGTCGCGCGGTGCATGGCGCGACAATGGCGCATCGTCCGCCGAGTGCCTGTCGCCATGCCCGATCTCTACGCCGAAGCCCTGTCCACGTTCGCCGACCTGTTCGCCGAGGCGCGCACCAGCGACGAGGCCGAATACAACGCCATGGTCGTGTCCTCGGCCACGCTGGAGGCGCGGCCGTCGTCGCGCGTGGTGCTGCTCAAGGCCTACGACGCGCGCGGCTTCGTGTTCTACACCCACCTGGACAGCCAGAAGGGCCGCGAGCTGCAGGCCAATCCGCAGGCCTCGCTGCTGTTCCTGTGGCGGCGCATGCGCGAGGACGGGGTGCAGGTGCGCATCGACGGCGAGGTACAACTGGTCGCAGCCGCCGAAGCCGACGCCTATTTCGCCTCGCGCCCGCGCATGAGCCAGATCGGCGCCTGGGCCTCGGCGCAGTCGCGCACGTTGGAATCGCGCGAGGAGTTCGAGGAACGCGTGGCCAAGGCCGAGGCCACCTTCGAGGGCCGCGAGGTGCCGCGTCCGGATGGCTGGGGCGGGTTCCGCGTGGTGCCGCGCAATTTCGAGTTCTGGTACGGCGCCAAGTACCGACTGCACGAACGCTGGCGCTACGAAGCCGATGCCGCAGGCCACTGGAGCAAGCGGATGCTGTTCCCGTGAGCGCCGCCGGCCCGGCCTGCCGCGCCGCCGCCGCGGTGCACGCGTGCCCGCACGAGGCGCGCTGAGTATGGGCCCGCAGCGCATCGTCTGCCTGACCGAGGAGCCGACCGAGACGCTGTACGCGCTCGGCGAACAGCAGCGCATCGTCGGCATCAGCGGCTTCACCGTGCGCCCGCCGCAGGCGCGCCGCGACAAGCCCAAGGTCAGCGCCTTCACCAGCGCCAAGATCGGCGAGATCCTCAAGCTGCAGCCGGACCTGGCGATCGGCTTCTCCGACATCCAGGCCGACATCGCCGCCGAACTGGTGCGGCACGGTGTGGAGGTGTGGATCGCCAACCACCGCAGCGTCGACGGCATCCTCGACTACATCCGCCGGCTCGGCGCGCTGGTCGGCGCTGGCCAGCGCGCCATGGACTACGCCGACACGCTGCAGCGCGGCCTCGATGCCATCGCCGCGCAGGCCGCCACGCTGCCGCGGCGGCCGCGGGTATATCTGGAGGAATGGGACGAGCCGATCATCACCGGCATCCGCTGGGTCGCCGAACTGGTGGGCATCGCCGGCGGCGACGACGTGTTTCCGGAGCTGTCGGTGCAGCCGTTGGCCAAGGCGCGGATACTCGCCAATGGCGACGAGGTGGTGCGGCGCGCGCCGGACATCGTCCTCGGCTCCTGGTGCGGCAAGCGCTTCCGCCCCGAGCGCGTCGCCGCGCGGCCGGGCTGGGCGGCGATGCCGGCGGTGCGCGACGGACAACTGTTCGAGATCAAGTCGCCGCTGATCCTGCAGCCGGGGCCGGCCGCGCTCACCGACGGCGTTCGCGCCATCGCCGACATCATCCAGGCCTGGGCCAGGGGCGTGGGCGCGACGTAGCGCTTTTCTCGATCCCCGAGAAGGCGGCGTCGTCTTGCCGGTGCGCCCCGGCCAGTCCCCACCAGAAGCGCCGCAATCCGCGTCCATGGCCGCGTCGTCGTTCGGGTGCGGGCAGAGGATCGTTGCCTCGCTCGTCTCTGCCGCACGTGTGCGCCAGCACGGCGCGACGTGCGCGGGAATGGACGACACGGTCTAGCCTGGCGCCGGCTGGGTCCGGCCGGCGATGCCCAGGCCGAGGAGGGCCATCAGCGCGGCGACGGCGAAGGTCGACAGGTACGCCGCCGCAGCCGAGTAGGTCAGTAGCGCAGAGAACAGCGAGCCGCCGACCGCCAGCGTGGTCGCCACCGCGATCGCTTCGCTCAACTGCAGCGCCGAACTGTTGCGGCCCTGCCGCGCCGGCGGCGACAGGGTCAGGGTCAGCACCGCCAGGGTCGGGTAGATCAGGCCCATGCCGAGGCCGGTGGCGGTCCAGCCGCCGATCGCCAGTGCCGCCGGCACCGACGGCAGCAGCGCCAGGGTCGTGGTCGCGATGCCCAGCGCCATCAGCGTGCAGCCCAGCCGCAGCCGCCGCAGGCGGGTGGCGTCGCGGCCGTAGTGGCCCTGGTACCAGGAGCCGGCGAACCAGCCCAGCGCGCCGGCGCTCAGCGCCACGCCGGCCCACACCGGCGACAGCCCGCGTTCGCGCGACAGCAGCAGCGGCAGGAACGCCTCGCAGCCGAAGAACGCCGAGCCGGCGACGCCGCGCAGCGCGATCACGCTGGGCAGGCCGCGCGCGGCGTGCAGGGTGCCGGCAGGCAGCAATCGCCAGGTGCACAGCACCAACAGCACCAGCGCCGCCGGCAGCAGCAGCGCTGCCCACAGCCCGCGCTGCTGGCCGCCCAGGTACAGCAGGCAGACGCCGGCTGCCGCGCCCAGCGACCACAGCCGCGATGCGCCGCTGGCGCCGTCCGCGCTCGCGGCGGGCGGCAGGCGCCGCAACGCCGGCCACAGCATCGCCGCCGCCGGCAGCGCCAGCAGCGGCACCGCCAGGAACACCCAGCGCCAGCCGACGTGTTCGACGATCAGCCCGCTGATGCTGGGGCCGATCAGCGACGGCACCACCCAGCCGGCTGAGAACGCGGCGAACATGCGCGGGCGGATCGCCTGCGGATACAGCCGCGCGACCAGCACGTACAGCACCACCGAGATCGCGCCGGCACCCAGGCCCTGCACCAGCCGACCGGCCACCAGCAGCGTCATCGACGGGGCGAAGCCGGCCAGCAGCAGGCCGCAGACGAAGCAGGCCAGGCCGGTCCATAGCGGCGCCGCCGGCCCATGCAGATCGCTCCAGCGCCCGGCCACGGTCATGCCGATCACGCTGGTGGCCAGGGTGCCGCCGAAGGCCAGCGCGTACAGCCGCAGGCCCTGCAGTTCGCCGGCCACGGTCGGCATCGCCGCGGCTACCGCCAGCGCCTCGAAGGCGATCAGCGACACCAGCGCGACCATGCCGATGGTGGTGGCGCGATAGGCCGGCGCCAGCACGGAACCGGCAGCGGCAGGAGTGGGCGGGACATCGGCGGCAGCGGCGTGGTCTTGCATCGGAGTACCTGGGAGAACGGATGGACATCTGCCGGCGACGACTTGCGTGGGCGCCTGCAGGCCGTGCAGCATGCAACCTCAACCGGACTCGAGGTCAAGCGATGCAGGAGGAACTGAGCGTGGGGCAGGTGGCCGCGCGCAGCGGCGTGGCCGTGTCGGCGCTGCATTTCTACGAGAGCAAGGGCCTGATCCGCAGCATGCGCACCGCCGGCAACCAGCGCCGCTACACCCGCGACGTGCTGCGCCGGCTGGCGGTGATCCGCGTGGCGCAACGCGTCGGCGTGCCGCTGGACAGCGTCAAGGCCGCCTTCGCGCAGTTGCCCGACGCGCGCACACCGACCCGCGCGGAGTGGGCGCGGATGTCGGCGGCCTGGCGCGAGGAACTGGACGCGCGCATCCTGCAACTGACCCGCCTGCGCCACCAGCTCACCGACTGCATCGGCTGCGGCTGCCTGTCGCTGCGCCGTTGCCGGCTGAGCAACCCGGCCGATACCCTGGCCGCGCACGGCGATGGGCCGCAGCGCTGGGCGGAGGAGTGAGCGGCGCGTCCTGCGTACGGTAACCGCGCGATGTCGCTGCGGTTGCCGCGCCCCTGCGCACAACGGTGCCGCAATGTGGATCGAGGCAATGTGGGAGGGACTCAGTCCCGACGCGATGTCGGTGGCCGTCGCGGTTACCGAGCTTGTCGAGCATGGTGGAGACGTGGCGCTTCACCGCGCCCCGTCAGCGCGAAGAGCGAAGAGGGCAGTTGCCTGACGCGGCATGCAGTCGGGACTGAAGTCCCTCCCACAACGCGCGTCTGTGATCGCCCTGGTATGCATAGGTCGGTTTGTCTGTAGGAGCGGCTTTAGCCGCGACATGCCTTACCGGTAACGCCGGGTCGCGGCTGAAGCAGCTCCTACGGCACGCGACGGCGCCGCCATGTGGGATCGGGACGTGTGGGAGGGACTTCAGTCCCGACGCGATGTCGGTGGCCGTCGCGGTTACCGAGCTTGTCGAGAAGGGTGGAGACTTGGCGCTTCACCGTGCGCTTCAGTCGCGACGAGCGAAGAAGAAAGGTGCCTGATGCTGCATGCAGTCGGGACTGAAGTCCCTCCCACAACGCGCACCTGTGATCACCTTGATCGGTGTCCGTATGTCGGGTTGTCCGTAGCAGCGGCTTTTAGCCGCGACCGGGCTTTCCCGGTAACGCCCGGTCGCGGCTGAAGCCGCTCCTACAGCTGAAGGCGCGCGCGGGACGCTACGCGCGCTAGAAATTACGGGTGAAGCGCACCGTGCCGGCGCCGTCGGCGCTGCGGACCTTCACCACGAAGCGCAGCTGATCGTGGGCGCTGCTGCGCACCGTACCGACGTAGTCGGTGTAGGCATCGGTGCGGACCGCGCGCAGCGCCACCGGCTGGCGTTGTCCGCTGAGGTCGGTCGCCACCACGTCGACCGTGCCGACCGCCGGCGTTTCCTCACCGCCGTGCAGAGTGCGCAGCGCGATCATCACCAGCGCAGTGTCGGCCTCGCGGGCGATGCCGTAGCGATGCGCCACGTCCTCGCTCATCGCCAGCGTGGGCAAGGCGTTGTAGTGCACGCGCAGTGCGCCGAAATCGGCCTGCGCCGGCGTGGCGGCGAGCAGTGTCGCCGGACGTGGGCTGTCCTGGTCCGAGCAGGCGGCCAGGGCCAGGCACAGCAGCGCAGCGGGCAGGACACGCATCGGCGTTCTCCGGGTTGGAGTGGCTAACACATCGTCGCGCGCAGTCGCCAGGTGGGCGCGGACGGCGCGGAGGAACTGCAGTGTACGCGTGGTGGATGAGGATTCCGGGCGCCGTCCGCGCCGCCTGGTGTTCGCTGCGCTCAGTCGTCGTTGGCGGCGGACAGGGCACGGCCGCGTTCCGCCGCCGCGGCGATCGCGGCCGCGGTCAGCGCCTCGAAGCCGCCGCGCTGGAAGGTCTCGATCGCGGCCTGGGTGGTGCCGTTGGGGGAGGTCACCCGGCGGCGCAGTTCGCTCGGCGCCTCGCCGGACTCGGTGAGCATGCGCGCCGCGCCGAGCACGGTCTGCAGGGTCAGGGTGCGCGCGGTGTCGGCGGGCAGGCCCTGGGCGATGCCGGCCGCTTCCATCGCCTCGGCGAGCAGGAAGACATAGGCGGGGCCGCTGCCGGACACGGCGGTGACCGCATCGATCAGCGCCTCGTCCGCGACCCACACGGTGACCCCGGCGGCGGCCAGCACGTGCTCGGCATGGGCGCGCTGCGCGGCGTCGACACCGGCGCTGGCGAATAGGCCGGTGACGCCGGCACCGAGCAGGGCAGGGGTGTTGGGCATCGCGCGCACCAGGGCGTGGCCGCCGCCGAGCCAGCGGTCCAGTTGCGCGGTGGTGATGCCGGCGGCGATGGACACCAGCAGCGGCCGCTGCGCCTGCGCCAGCGCGGCCAGTTCGGTGCAAACCCCGCGCAGCACCTGCGGCTTGACCGCGAACATCCACAGCGCGGCGCCGTCGGCGGCCTCGGCCGCGCTGGCGACGGCGTGGACGGCGTAGTCGGCGACCAGGGCCTCGCGCAGCGCCGCCACCGGCTCGGCCACACGGATGCGGCGCGGGTCGGCACCCTGCCGGACCAGGCCGGCGATCAGGCTGCGCGCCATGTTGCCGCCGCCGATGAAGGCGATGTCGGCGGCGTGGGAATCTGGAAAAGCGGAAGCCATGGCGCAACACCGTCGCGAAGAGGGAGCGCCATGGTAGCGGCTGCGCCGCGCCGCAGTGCTGCGGTGCGGCGCAACCGGATCGTGCAGGAGAGAACGCGCCAGCCGCTGCGTGCGGTCTGGCGCGGGGCCTCAGTTGGACTCGGTGAAGGTGATCGACGGCGTGCTGCCGCCGGCCGTCGAGCAGCTGCCCAGGTTGAGGTTGTTGGTCTCGCCGGTGCTGCCGGCATTGGCCGCGCAGGTCGGGGCGGCGGTGGAGCCGTTGGTGGCGGCCACCTTCACCGTGATCGACGAGCCGGAGTTGAAGTTGGCGCTGGAACCGCCGGCGTTGCCCACCACGTTGAACTCGGCGTCCTTCCACACCGTGGCCAGCTTGACCACGCTGTCCTTGGCGCTGACGCTGTAAGCGGTGCCGTTGTTGGTGAAGGTGATGGTGTCGTTGCCATTGGCGGTGGCCGAACCGGTCAGCTTGACGTTGGCCAGTTGCGTGGCCGGCACGTCCGGCGCGCTGACCGCATTGCTGTTGCGGTAGCAGTCCGAGCCGCCGCCGCTCATCCAGCCGCTCGGGCAACTGCTGCCGTAGCCGATCAACCAGTACTGCATGAACACCGCGGCCTGGCCCTGGGTCTCGTAGTCGGTGGCGTAGACGAACTGCTGCCACACGGTGCAGCCGGAGCGGCCGCCGCAGACGCTGGTGGTGGCGTTGTAGTTGGAGTTGATCTGCAGCGAGTACTCGTTCGGGCCGAGGATGCCGCCGCCGCCGAAGGAGGCCACGCCGACGCCCTGTTCCGAGGTCACGCCGGTGACCTGCGGGAAGCTGCCCACGGCCTTGCTGATGAGGCTGCTGGAACGCAGCGCGTAGTCGTAGCCGTTGCCGGTGGTTTCGGTGGCGCCGAACAGGATCTTGTGCGGGATCGGATGCACACGGCGGGTCAGGGTCTTGCAGACGTCCGTTTGCCACTGCGTATCGGGGAAGTTGGCATGGAAGCAGCCTTCCGCCGGTGTCGGTTGATGCGCCATGGTTTCGCGCCAGGCGGTGCGCGCCTGGACTTCGGCGGGCGACATCATCGCTTCTTCATTGGTCCAGGCCGGCGTCGCCGTCGGCGCGGCCAGTGCCGCGGGGACGTGCAGCAGACCCATGAAGCAGGAGGCGAACAGCAATCGGGTGGATGCTTGCATCTGTGACCTCGTTGGAGCCGAGCGCATTCGGCGATGGACTGCGGATGACCCGCGGTCGCCGCCATGGAAGCCGAAGCGCGCGCATCTGAAACGTGACTGAATTAACGGTTCGCAACCGTGTCGCACGGTTCAGCAAGCACTGTCGGAGCGAACCTTTCATTCATCTCGAAACACTATTTTTTTCAACGAGATGGGCTACGACAGAATTCCGATGTTGGTGAATCGTTTTTGAAGCGGCTGTAGACAAATCATCACAGTGTCACAAGTGATGCGCTGATGCGGCGCGGCAGCAGCCGGTTCAGCCCGCAGCACGCGGACCGCGCGCACCGAACAAGGCGGTGCCGACCCGCACCATGGTGGCGCCGGCGGCGATGGCGTCGGCGAAGTCGTCGCTCATGCCCATCGACAAGGTGTCGACCTGCGGATGGGCGGCACGCAGCCGCTCGAACAGGGCGTGCATGCGCGCGAACGCATCGATGCGGCGTTCGGCCTCCGGCCACGGTGCGGGAATGGCCATCAACCCGCGCAGCGCCAACCTCGGCTGCGCGGCGATGGCTGCGGCCAGCGCGTCCACGGCCTCGGGCTGGCAGCCATGCTTGCTGGCCTCGTCGTCGATGTTGACCTGGATCAGCACGTTCAGCGGCGCGGATGCGGCGGCGCGGCCCTTGGCCAGGGCGGCGACCAGCTTGGGCCGGTCCACGGTCTGCACCCAGTCGAACAGCGTCGCCGCCTGTTCGGCCTTGTTCGACTGCAGGTGGCCGATCAGATGCCATTCCAGACCGGCATTGGCCAACGCGGCGATCTTGGTCGCCGCTTCCTGCACGTAGTTCTCGCCGAAGGCGCGCTGGCCCTGTGCGGCCAGCGCCGCCACGGCCTCGGCCGGCTGGGTCTTGGACACCGCCAGCAACTGCGCGTGCGGCCGCCCTGCGGCGTCGGCGGCGCGGTTCATGTCCAGGCGGATCTGGTGCAGCGGAGAGAGGGGCACGGCGGCGTTCCGGCAAAGGGAAGGGCGCTATACTGCCGGCCGGGGAATCATCCTTCCAGTCGCAGCCCAAGGGGAAAAGCAGCGTATGGATATCGCTGAACTATTGGCGTTCTCGGTCAAGAACAAAGCGTCCGACCTGCACCTGTCCGCGGGCCTGCCGCCGATGATCCGGGTCGATGGCGACGTCCGCCGCATCAACATCCCGGCGCTGGACCACAAGCAGGTGCACGCGCTGGTCTACGACATCATGTCGGACAAGCAGCGCCGCGACTACGAGGAATTCCTCGAGGTCGACTTCTCGTTCGAGATTCCCAGCCTGGCACGCTTCCGCGTCAACGCGTTCAACCAGAACCGCGGCGCCGGCGCGGTGTTTCGCACCATTCCCTCGGAAGTGCTGACCCTGGAAGACCTGGGGTGCCCGCCGATCTTCCGCCAGTTGATCGACCAGCCGCAGGGCCTGATCCTGGTCACCGGGCCGACCGGTTCGGGCAAGTCGACCACGCTCGCCGGCATGATCGACTACATCAACAAGAACGAATACGGCCACATCCTCACCGTCGAGGATCCGATCGAATTCGTGCACACCTCGCAGAAGTGCCTGATCAACCAGCGCGAGGTGCATCGCGACACCCACGGCTTCAACGAGGCGCTGCGCTCGGCGCTGCGCGAAGACCCGGACATCATCCTGGTCGGCGAGCTGCGCGACCTGGAAACCATCCGCCTGGCGCTGACCGCGGCCGAGACCGGCCACCTGGTGTTCGGCACCCTGCACACCAGTTCGGCGGCCAAGACCATCGACCGCATCATCGACGTGTTCCCCGCCGGCGAGAAGCCGATGGTGCGTTCGATGCTGTCCGAATCGCTGCGCGCGGTGATCTCGCAGGCGCTGCTGAAGAAGGTCGGCGGCGGCCGCACCGCAGCCTGGGAGATCATGGTCGGCACCCCCGCCATCCGTAACCTGATCCGCGAGGACAAGGTCGCGCAGATGTACTCGTCGATCCAGACCGGCCAGCAGAACGGCATGCAGACCCTGGACCAGCACCTGCAGGACCTGGTCAAGCGCAGCCTGATCACCCGCAACCAGGCCCGCGAGTACGCCAAGGACAAGCGGTTGTTCGAGTAGCCGGGATTGGGGATTCGGGATTGGGGATTCGCAAAAGCGGGTCTCTCCGATCCCAGGATGCCCGCTGTTACCAATCCCCAATCCCGAATCCCCAATCCCGGTTCCGAAGGAGCACGCCATGAGCACCATCGACTTCACCTCCTTCCTGAAACTGATGGCGCACCAGAAGGCGTCGGACCTGTTCATCACCTCGGGCATGCCGCCGGCGATGAAGGTGCACGGCAAGATCACCCCGATCACGCAGACGCCGCTGACCCCGCAGCAGAGCCGCGACCTGGTGCTGAACGTGATGACGCCGTCGCAGCGCGAGGAGTTCGAGAAGACCCACGAGTGCAATTTCGCCATCGGCGTGTCAGGCGTCGGCCGCTTCCGCGTCAGTTGCTTCTACCAGCGCAACCAGGTGGGCATGGTGCTGCGCCGGATCGAGACGCGCATTCCCAGCGTGGACGAGCTGAATCTGCCGCCGGTGATCAAGACCCTGGCGATGACCAAGCGCGGCATCATCATCTTCGTCGGCGCCACCGGCACCGGCAAGTCGACCTCGCTGGCGGCGATGATCGGCTACCGCAACCAGAACTCCACCGGGCACATCATCACCATCGAGGACCCGATCGAGTTCGTGCACAAGCACGAGGGCTGCATCATCACCCAGCGCGAGGTCGGCATCGACACCGACAGCTGGGAGAACGCGCTGAAGAACACGCTGCGCCAGGCGCCGGACGTGATCATGATCGGCGAGGTGCGCACCCGCGAGGGCATGGACCACGCCATCTCCTTCGCCGAGACCGGCCACCTGGTGCTGTGCACGCTGCACGCCAACAACGCCAACCAGGCGATGGACCGCGTGATCAACTTCTTCCCTGAGGACCGCCGCAGCCAGCTGCTGATGGACCTGTCGCTGAACCTGCGCGGCGTGGTCGCGCAGCAGCTGATCCCGACCCCGGACGGCAAGGGCCGCCGCGTGGCCATGGAGATCATGCTCGGCACGCCGCTGGTGCAGGACTACATCCGCGAAGGCGAGATCCACAAGCTCAAGGACGTGATGAAGGAGTCCACCAACCTGGGCATGAAGACCTTCGACCAGAGCCTGTTCGAGTTGTACCAGGCCGGCGAGATCAGCTACGAGGATGCGCTGCGCCACGCCGATTCGCAGAACGAGGTGCGCCTGCGCATCAAGCTGGCCCAGGGCGGCGACGCGCGCACCCTGGCGCAGGGCCTGGACGGGGTCGAGATCGCCGAGGTGCGCTGAGCCGGTCCTGCACGCGAGCGCGAGGCCGGGCGCTCGCTGCGATGGCCGGCGCCCACGCCGCAGCGGCTGGCTCCGGTGCGTTCACAGGTGTCGTGTTTCAGTCAGCCGTCCGCCGGAAGTCCATCGCGGACGTTTCAGCCGAAGGGAGAGAAGCCGAATGAACGACGCGCCTGAACTGCTCTGGTCGACACAGCCGCATGCCGGCTACTACATCAACTCGGTGGCGGTGTCCGACGATGGCAACGTCATCGTCGCCGGCACCTTTTTCCACCGTTACGGCCCCGCATCGCAGATTCCCGGGATGGACGCGGTGCCGGTCGCGCAACGCAAGATCTTCGAACGCACCGCACCGGCGGCCACGCGGACCGATGTGCGCGACGACCAGGACGGGCATTTCGGCACCTATGCCTGGGATCGGACCGGCAAGCCGCTGCTGACGCAGGAGTTCGACGGCTGGCAGGGCGTGTACTGGGTCGACGTGGCGGGGGACGGGAGCACCGTGGCGAGCTGCGGCTGGAAGAGCAAGGCGCCGTATGCGGGCTTCATCAGCGCCTGGGCGGTTCCCGGCGGCGAGGAACTGCTGTCCTTCGCGCTCCCCGGTCGCGGCAACATGGTGTCGCTGGACGCGTGCGGGCGGACGTTGCTGGCCGGCGCCGAGCAGGGCTATCTGTTCTGCCGCGACGGCGCCGGGGCCTTCGCCGCCACGCCCGCGTGCATTGCGCTGACCGCTGGCGGCGACAGCAACGGCGACAGCGTCATCGCCACCGGCATCGCCGTCGACGGCGCGACCGGGCTGGTGGCCAGCGCGCAGGGCGAGATCATCCTGTTCTCGATCGCCTCCGGACAACCGACGGCGCTGGCGCGCTGGCAGTTGCCCACGCACGTCAGCGTCCATGCCGCGGTGCTGTCCGGCAATGGGCGCCGGGCCTATGTCGGTGCCAGCGACGGTACGCTGTACGCGTTCGACGTGGCGACGTTCCAGCATGCGTCCGCGCCCGCGCCGGCCTGGACCGCGACGGTGCCCGAGGGCGCGACGACCATCTACGGGTTGGCCTGCGACCGTGGCGGCGACAAGGTCGCGATCGCCGGCAACCTCAAGGGCGGCGGCGTCGTTGCCGTGTACGCCGATGCCGGCACCGCGGCGACGCTGCAGTGGACCGCGCACAGCGCGCATTCGCCCAACTGCCTGGCGTTCGACCCGGACGGACAGTGGCTGGGGCTGGCCGATGGCCATCCCGACGCCACGCCTGGCGCGTTCACGCTCTGGAACGCGATCGACGGCACCCTGCAATGGTCCTATGGCACGGACAACATGAGCTGGCCGATCCGTCTGTGCAGCGATGCGACGGTGGTGGTGGGCGGCAGCGACGACAGCACGGTCAGGGCGTTCGCCGGCCCCGGTTCGGCCATCGGCCGTGGCCGGCAGGAGGCCGATGGATGACCGGCTGGGACGCCGAGGCGCCGTCTCGCACGCGCGCCGCGGCGCCGCGCCGTCCCGCCGCGCTGCTGGTGCTGTCGGCCGTGCTGGTGGTGGCGTGGCTGGCGGTCTTCGAGTTGGCGCGGGTGCTGGACTATCAGCCGCATGCGAGCCTGTGGTTTCCGCCGGTGGCGGTGACGTTGGCGACGTTCATGGTGCTGGGCTGGCGCGGCGCGCCGGCGATCGCCATCGCCTGCGTGCTGGCCACGCTGCTCAGCTTCTATCGCACGAGCGCTCATCCCGCCGTCCCCGGCCGAGCGGTCCTGTCGTATGCACTGCTGTTCACCGCGCAACAGTTCTGCGTCTGGGGCGGGCTGGCCTGGCTGCTGCGTCGCGTCGGCCGGGTCGTGTCCTCGAGCAGCCTGCCGCGCGCGGTCACCTGCTTCATCCTCGGGGGCGGGGTAGCCTCGCTGCTGTCCGCCTGCCTGGGCGGTGCGGGGCTGGTGGTCACCGGCGCCATCGACCTGCCGAGCATGCTGGCGCAGTTGATCCCGTGGGCGATCGGCGACTACGCCGGCCTGCTGGCGCTCGGCCCGCTGGCGATCGTCGCGGTGCTGCGTCTGGCCGAGCGGCTGCAGATCGTGCCGCAGCCAGGTATTCCGCGCCTGTCGGGGATGATCGAACCGGCCGGAAGCGTCTCTGCCTACCTGGTCAAGCTCGCGCTGCTGCTCGGCGTCACCCTGGTGGTGATGGCGCTCGCGGCGGTGTTGCCGCGGCAGCCGGCGGTGGTCTTCGCGCTGTTCGTGGTGGTGGTGATCCAGTTGTGGATCGTGCATACCCACGGGATGCTGCAGGCGCTGACGGCAATCGCCGCCTTCAGCCTGCTGATCGCCGTCGCCACGCCGTTGCTACGGCTCGAGGCGCAGGCGCTCGCGCTGCAGTTCGCCATGATCAGCCTGGCGGCGAACAGCTACTTCGGCCTGGCCGTTCCCGGGTTGTACGCCGACAACACGCGGCTGCGCCATGCGCTGGTGCGCGATCCGGTGACCGGGGCGCTGTCGCGGACCGGATTCCTGGAGCAGGTGCTCAACGATCTGCAACTGGCTGCGCAGGATCCGCGTCCACTGGCGGTGATCGTCGCCGACATGGACAACCTCAAGGCGATCAACGACCAGTTCGGACACGCCGCCGGCGATGCGGCCTTGCGCGCCTTCGTCAAGCGCTGCCGCCACTGTCTGCGGCCGGGGCAGTTGCTCGGGCGCCGCGGCGGCGACGAGTTCGCGCTGTACCTGCCGCTGACCACGCCGGAGCGGGCGGACGCGTTGATCGACACGCTGCGCGCGGCGCTTGCCAAGCCTGGCGAGGACGACGGGTTTGCGACCGGGCTGTCGGCCAGCTTCGGCCTGGCCCTGTGCCACCGCCGGGATCTGGACGCGGAGGCGCTGGAGGAACTGCTCGAACGCGCCGACGCGGCGATGTACGCGGACAAACGGCAGCACCGCACCGTGGCCGTTCGCTGATTGTTCCCCTTCTCCCGCGGACCATGGCCCCCTTCTCGGGCGAAGGGGCCCAAAAGGCGGATGAGGGGAGGACGAAGCCTCATGGTCTTGTTTCAGCGACACGCTTCGCGCCGGAGCCTCACCCCAACCCCCGCTCCGCGCCCCGGCCCGCGCTTGCGGCGCGGGCGCGCCAGGGTGCGCGCGCCAGCGGCGCGCAAGCGGCACCCCGTCGCCCCGGAGGGAGAGGGGCTTTGGCTCCCTTCTCCCGTTGGGAGAAGGTGCCCCGCAGGGGCGGATGAGGGTGCGGTCAGCCAGGAATGCCACACATGCCAGTAGATAACCCGTAGGCCGCCCCTGCCGCCGCGCTGCCTGCCGCCGCGCCCGCTGTGTCCCCCATCGATCCCCTGTCCACGCTGTTCGCGCCATCGGCCACCAAGTCGGCCTTGCTGTGCGCGACGAGCTTCGGCTGGTATGCGTTGTACTGGTTCTACCGCAACTGGCGCGCGTTGCGCCTGCTGTCCGGGCGCCGGTGGGTCTCGCCGGTGTGGCGGTCGGTGTTCTCGCTGCTCTGGGTGTTCGCCTGCTTCCGCGGGCTGGAACGCACCATCGGCGCGCAGCGTGGCGCGCTGGTCGGCTGGCTGGGGCCGGCGCTGGCCTATGTCTGCCTGAGCCTGCTGGGCGCGTGGCCCTCGGCGCTGTCGCTGCTGACGCTGTTGAGCTGGACGCCGGTGCTGCTGGTCAACCAGCGTCTGGTCCGCTTCAAGCAATCGCACGGCCTGCCGCGCAACCCGGCCGAACGGTTCAACGCCTGGACCTGGACGTGGCTGGCGATCGCCGGGCCAGTAGCGCTGCTGGTGATGGTGGGGATGGTGGTGGCGATCGCCGGGGTGCAGCACCACATCAAGGTCGACTTGCCGACCCGATAGGCTGGCGTTGGCTGGCGGAGCACGCTGAGCGTTCGCCCATGCAACCGTCGCCATGCACACAGCCATCAAAGTTTCATGTGCAACCACCTCCCGGCTGGTGTCTAATACCGCCCCCCACGCCGTGCCCCCTCCCGTGAGCCTTCCCGATTCCGATCTGCGTCCGGACCTGGACCCGTTGCCCGACGACGGCACCGTCGTCACCGCCGGGCCGCTGACCCCGCCGCCGGATTCGGCCGGCACCGTGCAGGATGCGCGCGCCTTGCGCCATAGCGTGGCCGAGGACGTGCAGGGCATGCTGCTGGCGACCCTGGTGGCCTCGCTGGGCCTGGCGGTGTTCGCCCATGGCGGCTTGATGATCGGCGGCATGGCCGGCGTGGCCTTCCTGCTGCACTACGCGCTGGGCTGGAACTTCGGACTGATGTTCGTGCTGGTCAACCTGCCGTTCTACTGGCTGTCGGTGCGGCGCATGGGCTGGGAGTTCACCCTCAAGACCTTCGCCGCGGTGGCCGCCTGCGGCCTGTTGACCGACCTGCTGCCGCGCTGGGCGCAGTGGGCGACGATGACGCCGCTGTTCTCGGCGCTGGTCGGCGGCGCGTTGGTCGGGCTCGGCATCCTGTTCTTCATCCGTCACCGCGCCAGCCTCGGCGGCGTCGGCATCCTCGCGGTCTACCTGCAGCGCAGCCGCGGCTGGAGCGCGGGCAAGGTGCAGATGAGCTTCGACGCGGCGCTGATGGCGGTGGCGTTCTGGCTGCTGGCGCCGCAGCAGGTGCTGTACTCGGCGATCGGTGCGGTGGTGCTGAGCCTCGTGCTGATGTTCAACCACCGCTCTGGCCGCTACATGGGCGTGTGAGAGCTGCAGCAGATCGTCGTCGCACAAGGCGCTGGTGCGTCCGACCGCATCGCCGCAAACCCGCATGATGCGAAATGACCCTCAACCGTCGCCGTCGCCGCGCGCCGGGCACGGCGTCGGCACGCCCAGCCGTTGCGCCAGGCGCCGTGCGTCGAATGGCGCATGCACCTTCATGTCGTTGTCGAAGTAGCAGTACACGTCGCGCCGTACCCGCGCCGGGGCGCGTGGGCCGACCCGCTGCGCGTCGGCGGGCTCGCTGCCGCGGTGCCAGGCCTCGATGCGCCGGGCCCAGGTGTCGAGGGCCTTGTCGTCGTAGCCGCTGGCATAGAGCTGCGCATCGCCGTGCAGGCGCAGGTACAGGAAGTCGGCGGTCACGTCTTCCAGGTACGGCCACTTGCCGGCGGTATCGGCCTGCACCAGCGCCACGCGGTGCTTGCGCAGCAAGGCCACCGCCTCCGGCGTGGCGAAGCTGGGATGGCGCACTTCCAGCGCATGACGCAGGCGCCGATTGCGGTCGATCTGCAGCAGGCTGCGGTCGCGCATGCGTGCAGCGTCGCGCTTGCGCGCCAGCGCCAGGGCGGCCTCGCTGGTGCGCGGCAGCAGCGCCAGGAAGGTGTCCAGCAGGTCGTGGTCGAAGGCCAGCGACGGCGGCAACTGCCATAGCAGCGGTCCCAGCTTCGGCCCGAGCGCGAGCAGGCCGGAGGCGAAGAAATTGGCCAGCGGCTGCTCGCAGTCGCGCAGCCGCTTCAGGTGGGTGACGAAGCGCGGGCCCTTGACCGCGAACACGAAGTCGCGCGGCGTGGCGTCGTGCCAGGCGGCATAGCTTTTCGGGGTCTGCAGCGAATAGAACGAGCCGTTGAGTTCCACCGAGCGGAAGCACTGCGCGGCGTATTCCAACTCCCGCCGCTGAATCAGGTCGGACGGGTAGAAGACGCCACGCCAGCGCGGATAGCGCCAGCCGGAAATGCCGATGCGCAAGGCCATGCGCCGACCTTGCCGGCGGCCTCGTGCAGCGCCCGTGCAGGCCGCGGCAAGGCGGCATCGTGCCGGTCCGTGCGTCGCGGTGGCCTCAGCCGGCGCGCATCCACGGCGGATCCAGCTGCGCGATGCGCGCGAACGCCGGGCAGTCGTCGCGGTGCGCGCCGGGCAGGTAGCCCAGGCTCATCAGGAACTCGCCGGTGATCTCGCCGCCGGTGAAGCGGAAGGTACGCTTGAACAGCTTGATCCACTCGGCCTTGCTGCGCGGATGCTGCGCGTCCAGCCACGCGGCGAAGCTGCCGTGGCTGGCCCGCAGGCCCTGGATCACCTGCGCGTTGTGGATCGCGGCCTGCACCTTGAGCCGGTTACGGATGATGCCGGCGTCGCCGAGCAGGCGCAGCACGTCGGCCTCGCCGAAGGCCGCCACCGTGTCCACGTCGAACCCGGCGTAGGCGGCGCGGAAGCCTTCGCGCTTCTTCAGCATCAGCTCCCAGCTCAATCCGGCCTGGTTGATCTCCAGCACCAGCCGCTCGAACAGGTCGGCTTCGGCGCGTTGCGGCACGCCGTACTCGTGGTCGTGGTAGTGGCCGTGCACCGGGTGCCCGGGGGCGATATCGCAATAGCTGCTCATGCGGCGGACATCCGTCAATCGGTCTGGTCGTTGGGGTCGGCAGGGTACACCTCGGTACGCCGGGTCCCGGGCAGTTGCAGGTCGGGCCAGCGCCGCGGCAGCAACTGCAGCTTGCCGTCGCGCAACGCCTGGTAGAGCGCATCGGCGTTGTCGCCGCGGCGCGGGAAGAAGTGGGTTCGCGCCACGTCGCTCCAGCCGTTGCCCACGTCGGTGTGGATGCGGCATTCGACGCCGTAGCCGACGCTGGCGTCGCACAGCAGCACGTCGTCGTGGCCATCGCCGTCCAGGTCGCGGCGCAGCGCCACGCACTGCGCGCCCTCGCGTCGGCAGTTGCCGTCCTCGATCTTTCCGGCCAGCAGTGCCTGCCACCACGCGGCGCCGGGGTCGGCGCTGCCCGCGGCCAGCGCGATGCGCTGGCGCACCTGCAGCGGATCGGCGCTGCGCGGTGCATCGTCGTTGTCGCCGCCCCAGCGCTGCTGGCGCTGCAGCATGCGCTGCAGGCGCTCGCGCTGCACCGGGTCGTCGGCGAACGCAGGCACTTCGCGCAGCGATTGCACGGCGCGGTAGCCGCGGCGGCCGCTGTCGAAGCGCAGGTAGGCCAGATCCAGTTGCGCCGCGCTGGTGCGGCCGTCGGCCAGGCGCTGCAGCTGGTTGCCGACGACGATGCGGTAGGGGTCCAGCAGCGGCGAGCAGGCCGCCAGTGCCAGGCCGATCACCACCCATGACAGCGCCCGGTTCACCGGCGCCAGCGGCTGCAGCCAGCGCGCGCCCGGTCGCAGCACCGCCCAGGCATAACCGCATGCGTAGCCGCAGGCGATCACCGCGACCAGCACCCCGGCAAAGCGCTCGGTACTCCAGCCGTACTGCCCGATGCGCAGCCACAACGCGTACAGCGCCAGCCCTGAATACAGCGGCAGGCTCAGCAGCCCGGCGTCGATCACCCGTTGCAGCCAGGCCGGGTAGGGCACGTCGGCCGTGCCGTCCTGGTACACCGCATTGACGAAGACCACCAGCGTGGCCACCACCGCGATCAGGATGCTGGCTGCGGCGCGGGTCTCCCACAGCGGCTGCAGGCCGGTGAACGGCAGGCTCAACGCGAACAGCACCGCCACGAATGCCAGCAGCGGCAGCAGCCCGGTGCAGATCGCGAACAGGATCTGCCGCATCACCTGCACCGCACGCTGTTGGGTGCGGCCGATCAGGATGCCCAGGCCGAACATGGTGCCGGTGGCCAGGTAGATGAAGGCCGTCTGCCGGAACAGGTCGTAGAACAGGGTCAGCTTGACCAGCGCGAACAAGGCGCCCCACAGCCATAGCACCAGCCAGCAGATCCCCACGAACAGCAGCGCCAGCGCCAGGGTCAGCGCGTTCTGCCAGGCGTGTTCGAACAGGTCGCGGTACGGCGCCTGCCAGCGCCCGTGCTGCAGCCGGCACTGCAGCCACGGCAGCAGCACGAACATCGCCAGCGCCACGGTGGCACCGAACGGGCCCAGCACCTGGCCGGGGCGCAGGCCGGGCGCGCCGGTGGCGTTCCAGACCGCCCAGGCGGACAGGGCCGTCACCAGCACCGCCAGCGCGATGGTGTGCTGCCACAGGCGCGGCGCGCCCAGGTGCCGCACCGACAGCAGGGTCATGGTCGGCACGGTCAGCACCAGGGTGTACCAGCACACCTGTCCGCCCAGGGAGCCGAACGGCCACAGGCCGCTCTCGGCGCCGCGCTGCGCCAGGTACAGCAGCGCGCCTTGCAGCAAGGCCACCAGCACGATGAAGGCGCGGGTCTGGCGTGGCAGGTCGGGGGGCGTGTCCATGCGTGCTTGCTCCTGGGCGACCGGTCGGGGCCGCGATCGGGCGGATTATGGCAGCCCGCCGCAGCCCGGCGCGGCGCGCATGCGGGAGGGACGATAGAATGGGGCCATGTCCGCTTTGCCCACGCCTCTGGCCAACCAACTGCTGATCGCGCTGCCGGCGCTGTCCGATCCCAACTTCGCCCGCAGCGTGGCGCTGATCTGCCAGCACGATGAGAACGGCGCGATGGGCGTGGTGGTCAACCGCGCCTCCGAATACACGCTGGGCGAAGTGCTGGAACAGATGGGCATCGAAACCATCGACGCCGTGCTGCGCGAGCAGGTGGTACTCAGCGGCGGGCCGGTGCATCCGGAACGCGGCTTCGTCATTCACGACGGCGCGCACGGCTGGGATTCCAGCCTGGCGTTCGCCGACGGCCTGTTCCTGACCACCTCGCGCGACGTGCTCGAGGCGATGGCGCGCGGCGAAGGGCCGCGCAATGCGGTGGTCGCGCTGGGCTGCGCCGGCTGGGGCGCCGGCCAGCTGGAATACGAACTGGGCGAGAACAGCTGGCTGACCGCGCCGGCCGACGCCGAACTGCTGTTCGAACTGCCGCTGGAGCGGCGCTGGCAGACCGCGGCCGGGCGCATCGGCGTGGACCTGTTCCGCCTCACCGACTACAGCGGGCATGCCTGAGTCCGGCCTGCCCGAGCCTGGCGCGCCGGCGCCCGCCAGCCCCGCGCCCGCGACGATCCGCCGCGACGGCACCGTGCTCGGTTTCGACGTCGGCCACCGCCGCATCGGCGTGGCCGTCGGCAGCCCGTTCGGCAACGGCGCGCGCGCGCTGGCGGTGATCGACGTGCACGCGCAGGGGCCGGACTGGCCGGCGCTGGATCGCCTGCATGCCGAATGGCGGCCGCACGGCCTGGTGGTCGGCGATCCGCTCACCCTCGACGGCGCCGACCAGCCCAACCGCAAGCGCGCGCATGCCTTCGCCCGCGAACTCGGCGCGCGCTACCGCCTGCCGGTGGTGCTGGTCGACGAACGCTCCAGTTCGGTCGAGGCCGCGCAACGCTTCGCGGTGGACCGTGCCGCCGGCCGCAAGCGCCGCCGCGACGCCGCCGCGCTGGACGCGGTGGCCGCCGCGGTGATCGTGGAGCGCTGGCTGGCCGCGCCCGACGACGCCCTTCCCCCTCCCTGATCCACTGCCCGGACCTGCCATGACTGATCCGCAACTCGATTCGAACGGGCGCCTGCGCCACCTGCTGACCCTGGAAGGGCTGCCGCGCGCCACGCTGCTGCAACTGCTGGACCGCGCCGGACAGATCCGCGACGCGGCGGTGGGCCGGGTCGGCAAGCGCAGCGTGCTGGCCGGCACCGCGGTGTGCACGCTGTTCTTCGAACCGTCCACGCGCACCCGCAGTTCGTTCCAGCTGGCCGCGCAGCGGCTCGGTGCCGACGTGCTGAACTTCGACGCCTCCACCTCGTCCACGCGCAAGGGCGAGACCGCGCGCGACACGCTGAAGAACCTGGAAGCGATGGGCGTGCGCGGCTTCGTCGTGCGTCACCCCGAGGACGGTGCGGTGGAACGCCTGGCCGAGGCGGCGGGCGAGGGCACCGCGCTGATCAACGCCGGCGACGGGCGCAGCGCGCATCCCACCCAGGGCCTGCTCGACATGCTGACCCTGCGCCACGCCAAGGGCGGCGACTTCTCCAAGCTCAAGCTGGTCATCGTCGGCGACGTCAAGCATTCGCGGGTGGCGCGCTCGGACCTGCATGCGCTGCGCACCCTCGGTGCCGGCGAAGTGCGGGTCTGCGGCCCGCGCGCGCTGCTGCCCGACGACGACACCCTGGACGGTTGCGTGGTCGGCGAGGACTTCGACGCCATGCTCGACGGCGTGGACGCGGTGATGATGCTGCGCCTGCAGCGCGAGCGCATGGAGGAAGGCCTGGTGACCTCGCTGGAGGATTACCACGGCCGCTACGGTCTGACCGCCGAGCGCCTGCGCCGCGCGTCAAAGGACGCGGTGGTGCTGCACCCGGGTCCGATCAACCGCGGTGTGGAGATCACCGACGAGGTCGCCGACGGCGCGCAGTCGTGCATCCTGCGCCAGGTCGCCAACGGCGTGGCGGTGCGCATGGCGGTGCTGGAAACCTTGCTGGGCTGAGCGCAGGCGCTTCGCACTCTCGTAGGAGCGGCGTCAGCCGCGACGGGCATTCCCGGCTCTCTGTCGCGGCTGAAGCCGCTCCTACAGGACACGTCCGGTCGCGACGGGAAGTGCCCTGGGTCGCCTCTGAGGCGGCATCACGCCCGCAGGTGGCGATCGGCACATCCGCGCCACCCCGAATCGGCCTACCATCGGTGGCGATCCTCCCCACGGACGTCATCATGATCCTTGTCCTGCGCCGCGCTGCGTTCGCCGCGGCCTGTCTTTCCCTTGTCGCCGCCGCTCAGGCCAATGCAGCCACTGCTGCTGCCGCGGATGGCGCCGGCACCTACGATCCGCAGGCGCTGTTCGCGCCGTTGCAGTTGCCGCAGCCGGCCAACGCCTATCGCAGCGGCGGCGGCGTGCCCGGCCCGCAATACTGGCAGAACCGCGCCGACTACGACCTGCACGCCACCCTGGAGCCGGCCACGCATACGCTGCGCGGCCAGGAGACCATCACCTACAGCAACCGCAGCCCGGACACGCTGGACGTGCTGTGGCTGCAGTTGGATCAGAACCTGTACCGCGCCGATGCCCGCGGCCGTACGCTGCGCGCCGCGCGTGCCGACCGACCCGCGCCGCAGAGCACCGATGGCGTCCGTATCGCCAAGGTGGAACTGGAACAGGGCGGCAAGCGCGTGCCGGCGACCTTCCTGATCGACGACACGCGCATGCGCGTGGACCTGCCGCAGCCGCTGGCCAGCGGCAAGGCGCTCAAGCTGCACATCGACTACGCCTACACCGTGCCCGGCACCTGGGGCGGCCGTACCGCGGTCACGCCCACCCCTGATGGCGACATCTACGAGATCGCGCAGTGGTATCCGCGCATGGCGGTGTACGACGACCTGCGCGGCTGGGACACCCAGCCCTACCTGGGCGCGGAGTTCTACCTGGAGTACGGCGATTTCGACTACGCGGTGACGGTGCCGTGGAACTATCTGGTGGCCGGTTCCGGGGAACTGGTGAATCCGGCGCAGGTACTCACCGCCACCCAGCGCCAGCGCCTGGCGCAAGCGGCCGCCAGCGACACGACGGTGACCATTCGCGGTGCCGATGAAGTGGGCAACCCGGCCAGCCGGCCCAGCGCCAGCGGCACCCAGACCTGGCGCTTCCACATGGACCACACCCGCGATGTGGCCTTCGCTGCTTCGCCGGCCTTCGTCTGGGACGCGGCGCGGATCAACCTGCCCGCGGGCAAGCACGCGCTGGCGATGTCGGTGTATCCGCGCAGTGCGGTCGGCAGCGACAAGTGGGGCCGCTCCACCGAGTTCGTGAAGGCTTCGATCGAGCACTTCTCGCAGTGGTATCCGTACCCGTGGCCGGCGGCGGTGAACCTGGGCGGCCACGGCGCCGGCATGGAGTATCCGGGCATCGTCTTCGACGACATGGAGGACGGCGGCAAGCCACTGTTCTGGATCACCGCGCACGAACTGGGCCACGGCTGGTTCCCGATGATCGTCGGCTCCAACGAGCGCCGCCACGCGTTCATGGACGAGGGCTTCAACACCTTCATCGACGTCTATGCCTCCGACGCGATCAACCATGGCGAATTCGCGCCCAAGCGCGATGGCGAGTACGCGCCCGGCGGCGGCAACCCGGTGGACGAGATCCTGCCGCTGCTGGCCGACGCGAAAGCGCCGACCCTGCTCGACCGCGCCGATGCCACCAGCGAGACCTACCGGCATCCGCTGACCTACTTCAAGGGCGCGCTGGGCCTGGTGCTGTTGCGCGAACAGATCCTCGGGCCGGCGCGCTTCGATCCGGCGTTCCGCAAGTACATCGCCATGTGGGCGTACAAGCATCCCACGCCGTCGGATTTCTTCCGGCTGATGGAGAGCGAGTCCGGCGAGGACCTGAGCTGGTGGTGGCGCGGCTGGTACTTCAACAACTGGCAGTTGGACATGGGCGTGCGCGCGGCCGCCTACGTCGACCACGACCCGGCAAAGGGCCTGCTGGTGACCTTGCGCAGCCGCCAGAAGCTGGTGATGCCGGCGACCTTGCGCATCGACTTCGCCGACGGCAGTCATCTGGACCAGCGCGTGCCGGTGGAGACCTGGATGCAGCAGACCCAGCCGCAGATCCGCGTGCCGAGCACGCAGAAGGTGCTGCACGTGACCCTGGATCCGGACCACGTGCTGCCCGACGCCGACCGCAGCGACAACCGCCTCGATACGGTGAGCTGATCGCGCCGCGGCCATCCGCGCCGTCGTCGGCGTCGGATGGCCCGCGCAAACGTGCTGCGGCCGCAACATTCGCCGCTGCGTGCCGCCGGCGTGGGCTTGTCCCCGATGCAGTGCCCCGGCGGCGATGCCGATGCGTGCGATGCGCGTGCGTTCGCCGTCATTGCCGACGCCCTGTGCCCAACGCGGCGCGCGTGTAGACAGCCTGTCCCTGGCTGTCGCTGTCTGTCTCCTGCGGACCGTGGGTGTCCGCTTGTCCTGTCCCACGCGGCGAACGGGGCGGGGGGTTCCAGTTCGGCATCGCGGCGATTGCGTGGGCCACAGCGCGCATTCCAAGAATGCCGCCGGCCCCCACGCCCCGTGCCGGCGCATGCGCGCACTGCCATGCGTCCTGCACTCATCGCGACAGATGGGAGAAACATCATGCAGCAGCAATTCCGCATGGGCGCACTGGCGCTCGCGCTGGCCGTCGCCGCCACCCCGGCCTTCGCCGGCCCGGTCGGCTACGGCGCCAACACCACCGGCGGCGGCACCGCCATTCCGGTGAACGTCGCCACGATGGAGGCGATGCAGGCGGCGATCGACAACTACGCCGGTTCCGGCGGCCTGGTGCTCAACTACACCGGCACCTTCAACTACGCCGGCATCACCGACGTGTGCACGCAATGGAAGCTGCCGGCCAAGACCGTGCAGATCAAGAACAAGCGCGACATCACCATCAAGGGCGCCAACGGGTCCTCGGCCAACTTCGGCGTGCGCGTGGTCGGCAACGCGCACAACGTCATCATCCGCAACATGACCATCGGCCTGCTGCCGGGTGGCGAGGATGCCGATTCGATTTCGCTGGAAGGCAATTCCAGCGGCCAGCCGTCCAACATCTGGGTGGACCACAACACCATCTTCGCCTCGCTGACCAAGTGCCCCGGCGCCGGCGACGCGTCCTTCGATGGCGGCATCGACATGAAGAAGGGCGTCAACCACGTCACCGTGTCGTACAACTACATCCACGACTACCAGAAGGTCGCGCTCAACGGCTACAGCGACAGCGACACCCAGAACGCCGCCGCGCGCACCACCTACCACCACAACCGCTTCGAGAACGTGGAATCGCGCCTGCCGCTGCAGCGGCGCGGGCTGAGCCACATCTACAACAACTACTTCAACAACGTCTTCACCTCCGGCATCAACGTGCGCATGGGTGGGGTGGCGCTGATCGAAGCCAACTACTTCGAGAACATCAAGAACCCGGTCACCTCGCGCGACAGCAGCGAGATCGGCTACTGGGACCTGATCAACAACTACGTCGGCAGCGGCATCAGCTGGACCGCACCGGAGAGCACCAGCAAGCCCTACGCCAACGCCACCACCTGGATCTCGTCCAAGACCTATCCGGAGCCGCTGGGCTATCTGTACACGGCGATCCCCGCCGCGCAGGTCAAGGCCAAGGTCATCGCCACCGCGGGCGCCGGCACCAACCTGGCCGAATGAGACGCGCTGCCTCCGCATGCCGGGGTGCGGAGGCAGTCGTGGTCCTGTTATATATCCGTCACACAATGTGTGCCGTTTGCGGCATTTATAGGCTGCGGCGCGAAAGCCCCAAAACGGTGCGTTCGGCGCTGCGCTCTTAGCCTGGGAGCGCTATGGGTAGATTGTTTCACATGGATTTGACGCTATTGAGCGACTGCGGGTGCTGCCGTACACGCCGCGGTCACGATGCTGAGGGGCTTCAAAAAGTGTGCTCAGTTACGCATCAAGAATCGCGGGCGGCCGCCGCTACATAAAGCGAGTCCCCGCACGTGACATCCCCGAGGCGGTCGGTGCTGGAAGTGTCTTCGTCTTCTTCTCCGTCGCATCGCGTCCCAGGCCTTCCGCCTGGCAGTGTCGTGCGCGATCCCAGGTCGTGACGCGGGGCTCCCCCCATTCTCACTCGGTACCCCATCCATGATCGGTTTCCTGCAGCGCTACAACGTCGGGACGCGGCTCGCGTCCGCCTTCGGCGTCCTTATCCTGCTGTCCTGCGCCCTCGTCGGCGCCGGCCTGCTGACGTTGAAACAGTCACGCGACATGATGGATACCATCGTCAATCGGCGCATGCAGATCCTCGATTACACCGGCGAAATGCGCAACGCCAGCGCGTTGATCGCGATCAATCTGCGCAACATCGTGCTGCCAACCACGCGTGAGGAGAACGAGCGCTTCGCCAAGGTCGTCGACGAGCAGCGCCGCTACTACGGCGAGATCCACGACAAGCTCTACGCGATTCCGGTCACCAATGCTGTCGGCGCGCAGATGCGCAAGGCGATCGACGATGCCTACGCGCGGACGCGGGTCGCCAACCAGGAGGTGCTGGATCTGGGCATGCAGGACAAGGACGCCGAGGCGCTGAAGGTGCTGATTGCCCAGGCCGCGCCGGCCACCCAGCGATGGCAGGAGGCGCTCAACGTCTATGCGAACCGGCAGCGCGAACAGGGCGCTCAGGCATATGCGAGCGCCGAAGCAGCCATGGATCGCGGCCGTGCCTTGTTGATCGCAGGCGGCGCCATCGTGGTGCTCGTCAGCGGCCTGCTGGCCTGGCTGATCACCCGCAGCCTGACCCTGCCGCTGACCCGCGCCACCCGCGTCGCCGAGGCCATCGCCAGCGGCAAGCTGGACAACGACGTGCGCACCGACGCCCGCGACGAGACCGGCCGCCTGCTGGTCGCGATGCAGGGCATGCAGCAGCAGGTCAGTAACCTGATCGGTGCGCAACTGGAGATGGCCAAGCGCCACGACGCCGGCGAAGTCAGCCATCGCATCGACGCAGAGGCGTTCCCCGGCGACTACGGGCGCATGGCGGCCGAGACCAATGCGCTGGTGGCCTCGCACCTGGCGGTCAAGACGCGCCTTGCGCAGATCATGGGCCGCTATGCGATCGGCGACCTGTCGCAGGACATGGACCGCCTGCCCGGCGAGGAAGCGGTGTTGAGCCAGACCATGGACGAGGTCAAGGCCAACCTGTCGGCGATGAACGGGCAGATCAAGCAACTGGCCACCTCGGCCGCCGACGGCGACTTCAGCGCGCGTGGCGACGCCGAGCGCTTCCAGTACGACTTCCGGGTGATGGTGGAGAGCCTGAACCAACTGATGGCCACCGCCGACGGCAACTTGCAGGCGCTGTCCACGCTGCTGCAGGCGATCGCCGCAGGCGACCTGACCGCACGCATGCACGGCGATTTCCGCGGCGTGTTCGCACAGATGCGCGACGACGCCAATGCCACCGCCGAACAACTGGCCGGCATCGTCGGCCGCATCAAGCACTCGGCGGTGTCGATCAATGCCGCGGCCACCGAGATCGCCGCCGGCAACGACGACCTGTCGCGCCGCACCGAGCAGCAGGCCGCCAGCCTGGAAGAGACCGCCGCCTCGATGGAGGAGCTGACCTCCACCGTCCGCCAGAACGCCGAGCACGCGCGCCAGGCCAATCAGCTGGCGGCCGGCGCGGCCTCGGTCGCCGCGCAGGGCGGCAGCGTGGTCGGTGAGGTGGTGACCACCATGAGCGGCATCGAAGCCTCCTCGAAGAAGATCGGCGACATCATCTCTGTGATCGACGGCATCGCCTTCCAGACCAACATCCTCGCGCTCAACGCGGCGGTGGAAGCGGCGCGTGCCGGCGACCAGGGCCGCGGTTTCGCCGTGGTCGCCAGCGAGGTGCGCACCTTGGCGCAGCGCTCGGCCAGTGCCGCCAAGGAGATCAAGAGCCTGATCGACGACTCGGTGAGCCGTGTGGCCGAAGGCTCGGCCCTGGTCGATCAGGCCGGCAAGACCATGACCGAGATCGTGACCTCGGTGCAGCGCGTCACCGACATCATGGGCGAGATCTCGGCTGCGTCGCAGGAGCAGTCGGCCGGCATCGAACAGGTCAACCAGACCGTGACGCAGATGGACGAGAGCACGCAGCAGAACGCGGCCTTGGTGGAAGAGGCCAGTGCGGCGGCGCGTTCGATGGAGCAGCAGGCGGTGGAACTGAGCCAGGCGGTGGCGCTGTTCAAGCTGGACGCCTCGGCGGCCGCGCCGTTGGTGCACGCACCGCGTCATCACGCCAACGCGGCACCCGCAGGCAAGCGCAGTGTCCGTCCGGTGGTGGCGAATGCCGCACCGGCGCGGCGTGCGGCGCAGCCCGCCGCGGCGCTGGCGTTGGCTTCGGACAAGGATTGGCAGGAGTTCTGATCCAGAGGTTGTGCTGCATCGGGCGGCGTGGCGCAACGCGCCGCCCGCTCCACACGGCCGGCAGCCACGCTGCTGCCGGCGCCACGGCGCGCTGATCCAGGCGTTTGCTGTTGCAGTCGATGATGCCGTGCCTGCAGGGGCGCGGCGCCTGCGCTCCTGAGAAAGCCGCACCCCACGTGCGCGCGGCACCGTGTGCCGCCCTCAACACCGCCACGCTCACGCGTACGTATCGCCGCATAGCGTGTTGCTGACCTGCGTCATGTTCGCCGCTGCCGCGTGCGTGCGCTTTCGTGCAAAGGGGCATGTGCCGCTTGCACGACCGTATCCGCGCGTCATTGCATGCCCCATCTCTTCCTGTCGATGCTGCGACGCGACTGCGATCGCACTTCTTGTCGGCGTCGCGCGCGTTTGGCATGCCGCGCACCGCGGCCAACGGAAAGTTTTTCCACCTCTCGCCCTTTCATCGCAAGCAAGTGCCATGCCGGCATTTGTAACCCTGCATGCACGCATCTTTCACGCAAAACGGCCGATCCGGCCGCTGCGCGAATGCGCCTTCGACACATCCGTCATCTGCCTGAGGCTGTTCAATAAATTCTCCGCAATCGCCTCTCAAGTCTCTCCGCGGGAAGCCGTTACACCGCCCGCACATTGAGCGGGACGCGTCATCAAGCGTTTGATTCAAAACGCTTTTTCACGCTCTCTTCATCCCGGTTCCATTCGGGCGCACGCACCGGCGGCTGGTCGGTGCGCGTGGTCCCGGCCGCTCCATTGCCCCAGCCATTCCCCCAAACAGGCCTCTTCCATGATTGCATTCCTTCAGCGCTACAACGTTGGCGCCCGGCTCGCCACCGCATTCGGCATCCTTATCCTGTTGTCCTCGGCGCTGGTCGTCGCCGGGCTGCTGACCCTGTTCCAGGCGCGCGAGCGACTGGACGGCATCGTCAACCGCAACATCGCCGCCATCCGCGCGTCCAGCGACATGCTCAACGCCAGTTCGGTCGTGGCCATCAATGTCCGCAACATCGTGTTGCCGACCTCGCAAGAGGACAACGTCCGCTTCTCCAAGATCGTGGCCGAGCAACGCGCGCGCTACCAGGAGGCACGCAAGCGGGCGGGCGCCATTCCCAGCGGTGCGCAGAGCCAGGCCGTGCTGGAAGAGGTCGATCGCGCCCGGCAGATGACCGTGGACGTCAACAACCGGGTCATGGATCTGGGCATGCACGACAAGTCGGACCAGGCGCTGGCCCTGCTGATGGCCGAGTCCGCGCCGCTGACGCAGAAATGGCAGGACGCCATCGCCAGCTATGCCGATCTGCAGGCCACGCGCAGCAGCGAAGCCTACGCGGACGCGACGGCCGCGATGGCGCGTGGGCGCGCGATGCTCATCGCCGGCGGCTTGGCCGTGGTGCTGGTCAGCAGCCTGCTGGCGTGGATGATCACCCGCAGCCTCACCGTGCCGCTGGCCCGCGCCACCCGCGCCGCCGAGGCCATCGCCGACGGCCGCCTGGACAACGACGTGGTCACCGATGCGCGCGACGAGCCCGGCCGCCTGCTGCTGGCGATGGGCCGCATGCAGCACCAGCTGCAGCGCTTCTCCCGCGAAACCACGCTGATGATCGAGTTGCACGCCGACAAGGACATCAGTCACCGCATGCCGCAGGACTTCCCCGGCGTCTATGGCGAGCTGAGCAAGGGCATCAACACCATGATGTTCGAGCACCTGGACGCCATCGTCGAGGCGGTCGAGATCCTCAACCAATACGCTAACGGCGACCTGCGCCGCGACGCCCGGCGCCTGCCCGGCAGCCGTGCGGTGCTGCACGAATCGATGGACGCGGCCAAGGCCAGCCTGCTGGCGATCAACACCGAGATCAAGCGCCTGGCCGCCGCTGCCGCCGCCGGCGACTTCAGCGCCCGTGGCGATGCCGCGCACTTCCAGTACGACTTCCGGCTGATGGTGCAGGACCTCAACGCGATGATGGAGGTCAGTGACCGCAACTTGGGCAAGCTGTCGGCGTTGCTGCAGGCCATTGCCGCGGGCGACCTGACCGCGCGCATGGACGGCGAGTTCCATGGCGTGTTTGCGACCATGCGCGACGACGCCAACGCCACCGCCGACCAGCTGACCGGCATCGTCGGCCGCATCCAGAACGCCGCCATCAGCATCAATGCTGCCGCCAGCGAGATCGCCACCGGCAACGACGACCTGTCGCGCCGCACCGAGCAGCAGGCCGCCAGCCTGGAGGAAACCGCGGCGTCGATGGAAGAGTTGACCTCCACCGTCAGGCAGAACGCCGAGCATGCGCGCCAGGCCAACCAGCTCGCCAGCGGCGCGGCGTCGGTCGCTTCGCAGGGCGGGGCGGTGGTGGGTCAGGTGGTCGCCACCATGAGCGGCATCGAAGCGTCGTCGAAGAAGATCGCCGACATCATCGGCGTGATCGACGGTATCGCCTTCCAGACCAATATCCTGGCGCTCAACGCCGCAGTGGAAGCGGCACGTGCGGGCGAGCAGGGCCGCGGCTTTGCCGTGGTCGCAAGCGAAGTGCGCACCCTTGCGCAGCGCTCGGCCAATGCCGCCAAGGAGATCAAGGGCCTGATCGACGACTCGGTGAGCCGCGTCGCCGAAGGCTCGGCGCTGGTCGACCAGGCCGGCAGCACCATGCAGGAGATCGTCGCATCGGTGCAGCGCGTCACCGACATCATGGGCGAGATCTCGGCCGCGTCGCAGGAACAGTCCGCCGGCATCGAACAGGTCAACCAGACCGTGACGCAGATGGACGAGAGCACGCAGCAGAACGCGGCGCTGGTGGAAGAAGCCACGGCGGCCGCACGTTCGATGGAGCAGCAATCGGTGGAGCTGACCCAGGCGGTGGCGCTGTTCAAACTGGAGGGCGCGCCCGTGGCAGTGCCGTCGCCAGTGCAGTCGCTACGCGGCAGGAGCGTGGCGCCTGTGGCCACGCGCAGCCCGCGCCCGCTGGCTGCGGCAGCGGCAGCGGCAGCGGCTGCCCCGGCACGACGCGCGCCGTCGTTCGCGGCGGCGGTGGCGCTGGACAAGGATTGGCAGGAGTTCTAAGTCGCAACGGTCCGGGACCCGGACTGCTGTTGCGCTTGCGCGGCCGCCTTCTTTGGAAGGCGGCCGCCTACGTTTGGCGATCGGGCGATCGGCGACGTGGCCCGATTCGGGTACCAGCGGCCAGCGGCCGCCGGCTGCGGCCGCGACGCACAGCTGGCGCTTACTGCGGCGGCTTGGTCTGCGGGCTCTTGATCACGTACGAGGTGATGTACTCGCCGTTGGAGCCGTAGACCACCACGATGGTGGTGTTGGCGTCGCGGTAGACCACCGTGGCGTTGCACGGGCAGCTCGCCGCGGCGGTGACCATGCCCAGCGGCTGGTTCTTCGCATCGTTGACCGCGATCATCTGCTCCTCGGCGGCTGTGCCGATCGGCAGCCGTGCCTCGGTGCCCGGCGTGGCGGTGAGCACGGTGATGACCTCGTCCTTCAACGAGTTGATCTGCACGAAACGCAGGCCGGCCTTCTCGAACGTGTAGACCTTGAACAGCGGCGACAGGCTGACGTTCTGCTTGCCGATGGGCAGGCGTTCGCCCATGCCCTGGATGGCATCGGCGGCGTTCAGCGGTGCGCGCTCGGCGGCCTGCAGGCAGGGCACGGCCAGCGCGGCCGCCAGCATCGTCAGCGTCAGTAGCGGTTTGATCATGGTGTCTCTCCTTGTCTGGATGTACGGACCTGTACGCCATGGGACGAGCGGCAGCCGTGGTCCTTTCCGGCCGGAGCGCCCGCAACGGGCCGTCTCCCGGTCCGTCGTCGCCTGCCGTCCTCCTGGCTCCGCGTGTGCGCCCTCATCGGCAGGTGCGGAGATAGGAGACTTTGCTGGCGTCGAGTTCAGTATTTCTGACGTTAGTATCGCTGTCAATATGCAAAATCAGAGAGATCCGAGAAATTCGCCGTTGCTTCGGATGTAAGGTGATTCCGTACTTTCCGCAGCCTGGTTGGCGCTGGCGTGTTGCCGGGCAAGCCGTAATGCCGGGACCGTGTTCGCCCGCACGCAGCGGGCGGTCTCCCATCGCGGCCGCGTGCGCGGATCCGCGCTGCGTTGCAGCAGCCATTCCGCGGCGGCGGGCCGATCCGCGCTCCCGGGCGGCCAAACACGGGCGCAGCCGCACGCCGCCGCCGTCAGCCTGTATCGTGTCGCGTTTTCCGCACCCGACCGAGCCGATGCCGCATCCGTCCGCGCCTGTCCCGCCCGCCGCCGCACCCGCCTTGCGCCATGCGCTGAAACCGCGGCAACTGATCATGATGGGATTGGGCAGCGCGATCGGCGCCGGCCTGTTCCTGGGTTCCGGCGTCGGCGTGCACGCCGCGGGGCCGGCGGTGCTGATTTCCTACCTGGTCGCCGGCGCGCTGGTGATCATCGTGATGAACGCGCTGGGCGAGATGGCGGCGGCCAAGCCGGCCAGCGGCGCGTTCTCGGTGTACGCCGCCGACGCGATGGGGCCGACCGCCGGCGCCACCGTGGGCTGGCTGTGGTGGCTGCAACTGGTGATCGTGATCGCAGCCGAGGCGGTGGGTGCCGCCGGCCTGCTGGCGACGGTGTGGCCGGGCTTGCCGGTGCCGCTGGCCGCGATCGCGTTCATGGCCGCGTTCACTGCGATCAACCTGCTGGGCGTGCGCAACTTCGGCGAGTTCGAATTCTGGTTCGCCATCCTCAAGGTGGCGGCGATCGTCGGCTTCATCCTGGTCGGCGTGGCCTTGCTGGCCGGCTGGTTGCCCGGGGTGGCCTCGCCGGGCCTGTCCAACGTCACCGGCAACGGCGGCTTCGCGCCGAAGGGCATGGCCGGCATCGGCGCCGCGCTGCTGGTGGTGGTGTTCGCGTTCGGCGGCACCGAGATCGTGGCGGTGGCCGCGGCCGAGACCGCCGACCCGGAGCGCAGCATCGCCCGCGCCATCCGCACCGTCGCTTGGCGCATCCTGGTGTTCTACATCGGCTCGCTGAGCGTGATCATCGCGGTGGTGCCATGGCAGAGCCAGGCGCTGAGTTCGCCGTTCGCGGCGGTGCTGCAGGTGGCCAACATCCCCGGCGCCGCCACCGGCATCACCCTGATCGCGGTGATCGCGCTGCTGTCGGCGCTCAACGCCAATCTGTACGGCGCCTCGCGGATGATCTTCTCGCTGGCCCAGCGCGGCGAAGCGCCGCGCGCACTGGCCGCGTCCAGTCGCCAACAGGTGCCGTGGCTGGCGGTGCTGGCCAGCGTGCTGTTCGGCTTCGTCGCCGCGGTGCTGGAGTTGCTGTATCCCAACCGGGTGCTGCCGGTGCTGCTGAACATCGTCGGCGCCACCTGCCTGTTGGTGTGGACGATCTCGCTGCTGTCGCAGTTGATCCTGCGCGCGCGCGCCGACCGCGCCGGCACCCGCCTGCCGTTCCGCATGCGCGGCTATCCGGTGCTCACCGTGCTGGCGCTGGCGATCCTGGCGCTGATCTTCGGCCTGCTGGTGGCCTCGCCGGACACCCGCGCGCAGTTCCTGTCGATGGCGGCGCTGACTGCGGTCATCGCACTGGTCAGTGGCGTGGCGCGGCGGTTGCGCGCGGGGTAGGGGGCGCTAGCCGTCAGGGCGCCAAGCCATCGTTCGAGGGATGTCGGTCCCGGCAGCTTGCGACGACCGGACGACGCGCGCGTCGCGACGGAGTAACGCGCTTTGCCGCGACCGAACCGGAGACGTCGTGACATCCTCGTAGGAGCGGCTTCAGCCGCGACGGGCTTTACCTGGAATGCTTGTCGCGGCTGAAGCCGCTCTTACTACACGGGCTGCGTGCTGCCGGAGAGGCGGCGCTTGTTTCTCCTGTGGTGGGAGCAACCGTCGCAGGCGTCCGCGGCCGCCTGTCGCGGCTGAAGCCGCTCCTACAGGGGAATTTCGGCGAACTGTCGGGGTTGTCGTAGGAGCGGCTTCAGCCGCGACGCGTTGCGGTAGAGGCCGCCGGGTCCAACCCGTGGTCGCTGCAGGTCAGTGCCTGGGCGACCGTTCCGGGGCTTGGCGCCAGGGCAGTCCACGACGTGGGCGCGCGCCACTCAGCCCAGCAGCAGGCGCGCGCCCAGCGCGCACAGCAGCGCCGGCGGCATCACCAGTGCGCCGACCTTGAGGAAGCGCCAGAAGCCCACGTCCTCGCCTTCGCGGCGGATCGCGGTCAGCCACAGGATGGTCGCCAGCGAGCCGGTGATCGACAGGTTCGGGCCCAGGTCCACGCCGATCAGCAGCGCGTCCACCACCAACTGCGGCGGTTGCGCCTGGGCGACGGTGGTGCTGGCGATCAGGCCGGCCGGCAGGTTGTTCATCAGGTTGGAGCCGAACGCCAGCAGCGTGCCGGCGATGCCAGCGGTGGCCTGCGGCGAGTGCGCAGCGGCGTCGGCCAGGGTGCGCGCGAGCAGGCCGATCACGCCGGTGCGCGACAGTGCTTCCACCAGCACGAACAGCCCGGCCACCAGCGGCAGCACCGACCACGACACCGCCTTGGCCATCGGCAGCGGCGACTGCCGGCCGCCCAGGCAGACCACGCCGAGGGTGGCCAGGCCGGCCAGGCAGGTCGGCAGGCCGAGGTCCAGGCCGAGCGCGGAGACGCCGACCAACAGCACCGCCGTGGCGAGGATGCCGACCAGGGCGAAGGTGCCGCCGCGGGTCAGCGGCACCGTGTCCACGCGCGCGGCGCAGCGGCCGGTCAGGTCCTTGCGTTCGGCCCAGCGCAGCATCACGAAGGTCACGCCGATCGCCAGCAGCGACGGCAGCGCGAACGCGGCCATCCACGCGCCGAGCGTTGGCATCTTCCCGCCGTACAGCACCAAGTTGGCGGGGTTGGAGATCGGCAGCACGAAGCTGGCGGCGTTGGCGATCAGCGCGCAGGCGAACAGCAGCGGCAGCGGCTTGGCCCCGGCCTTGCGTGCGGCCGCGTACACCGCCGGGGTCAGCACAACCGCGGTGGCGTCGTTGGACAGGAACGCGGTGACCACGATGCCGACGCCGAACACCAGCGCGAACAGGCGCTGGGTCGAACCCTTGGCCAGGTTCACCGCATGCATCGCCACCCAGTCGAACAGGCCTTCGGCGCGTGCGGTTTCCGACAGCAGCATCATGCCGATCAGGAACAGATAGACGTCCAGGCCCTTCAGTACCGCTTGCCAGGCCTCGCCGCCGGGCATCAGCCCCAGCGCCATCAGCAGCAGCGCCCCACCGACCGCCCAGCACGCCTCCGGCAGCTTGAACGGCCGCGTGATCACCCCGGCGGTGGCCAGCGCGCAGATGCCCCAGGTGGCGACATTCGCCGTGTTCGCGCCGGGCATGCTCATGCCGCCGCTGCCTTGGCGTGGGCGCGAAGGCGCATGCGCGAAGGTGCCGCGGGAGTGGGGCAGGGGAAGGCAGTGAGGGAGGGCACGGGCATGGGGCGTCGGGCAGCGGAGTCCGAGGGGCGTGCAGGATAGCAGCGGGGCAGGCGCAACCCTGGCCCGTGTGAGCGGCCTGGCGCTCGCGGTTTAGCTTGCGTAGACGCGCACGGCGTGGCGTGTTCGCACATCGGCCTCGCGACGCTATGTGACGCGACGCGACGCGACGCAGTGCGGTCGGCGCGCCCCGCATGCCGCGGAACGGACGGCCGCGTCCTCGGCACGCGCGGCCAACGCGCGTCGCATGCCGGTAGGCGAGTGGCTGGCATCGTCCTTTGCCAGCCGCGATCGTGGCTGATTCCGAATGGCGCGATGCGAGATCTCCTTGACGTTCGCCCGCTTCATCCTCGGTGCGCCGCCCAAGGGACGCCAGACACGCGTCGCACTGCGGTGCGGCTATCCCAGATGGCGCGCAATCCATCCTTGCACGAACGCCACCGGCCCGATCCGTGGCGGCGGCGTCAGCCCGGCGCTGCGCACGAAGCCGGTGGCGGCTTGGGCCAGCGCCTGATTGGCGCGGCGCAGGGCCTGCTGCGCGGCTGCCTGCTGCTGGCGCAACTGCACCAAGTGCAGCGAGGGCCGCCCGGGCGGCGCGAACTTCTGGTCGCGGCGCAGCGCGTCGGCGGACAGGCCGGTGGCCTGGGTGGCGTGGTCCACGGCATCCAGCGCATCCAGCACCTGCAACAGCCAGCGTCCGCTGTCGCTGAGCTGCAGTGCCGCGGGGTCGTCGCGTGCCGGCACCAGCAGCGGTGGAATCGCCGCGCCGGCGATCGCCGCGGCGCTCGGGTCCAGGCCGCGCAGGTGGGCGTGGAAAACGGACTGCGATGAGGAAAGGGCGGTGGCCATGCCTAACCTGTGCACGAAAGCGCGGACTGTACGCGGTTTGGTGGGGTGCTGCGCAGGCAGCGACGACGCGTTGGCGCCAATCGCCGTGGACGCCCCTGTCGGCGAACGCTGAGCCTGGCGTCGATGCAGCCTGGCTTGCACAGCCTGGCGTTGGCCGCGCGCCGCGTCGCATGCCGAGCGCCACGGGTTTTTTTGTGGGAGGGACTTCAGTCCCGACGCGGTTGGGGTCAGACGTCGGGACTGAAATCCCTCCCACAAGGATGCGGCGTAGGACTGAGGGCAAAACGCCGTAAGCGCATGCTTGCTACCCGATCGCGCAGCCTTTCCTGGAAACGGCTTACTTGTCGGCGGTGGTCTCGTTGCCGGTGTCGCTGCGCTTCTGCGCGAACAGCCACTGCCACATCTTCGGATCGCGATAGGTGGCGTCCCAGGCGTTGTGGTTGCCCTGCGGGTACTCGGTGTAGCGCACGTCGGCGTCGAGGTTCTTGAAGGCACGGACGATCTTGCGGTCGTCGTGCGGCAGCACCACGTCGTCCTGGGCGCCATGGAAGATCCAGACCGGCACGTGCCGCAGGCGCTGCGCCAGGGCGCTGTAGGGATCGGCCAGATACGCCACCGGCGTCACCACCAGGTACTCGCGGTCCTCGTGCGGGGACAGGATCGCGCCGCAGATCGGCACCAGCGCGGCGAAGCGTTGCGGCTGCTTCAAGGCGATTTCCCAGGTGCCGTAGCCTCCCATGGACATGCCGGTGAGGTAGGTGCGCTGCGGGTCGCCGTTGAACTCGGCGCTGCTGTCGTCCAGTGCCTGCAGTGCCATGGTCGCGTTGGCGCCGTTCCATTCTTCGCCGTCGGGCGCCTGCGGCATCACCACCAGGGCCGGGAAATCGGCAAGGTGGCGGCGCAGGTACGGACCCAGCCCGGCCGTGGTCTGGTCGCGGCCATCGTCGCCGCGCTCGCCCGACCCGTGCAGGAACAGCACCACCGGCACTGGGCCCTGGCGATGCGCCGGCGCCGGCACGAACACCTGGTAGCGGTAGACGCGCCCGTCGAGGGTGAGCTGGCGGCTGACGAAGTGGCCAGTGGCCGGGTCGCTGGGCAAGCTGCTGCATCCGACCATCGACAGGCACAGCAGAAGCAGCAACGAACGCATCGACATGGCCGGCCCTCGGATGGGAAGGCCGCAGTATCGTGGGCTGGGCGTCTCCACCACAACCCGGGCAGGGGGAGCGGACATGCGCCAGTCAGCCGCCGGCCGCGGCGCGTGCTGGTGCGACAGGCCTGCCGCGTACCGGGCGGATGGCGGGATCTGCGCCGCGCGGATCACCGTTGCTGTGTCGCACGGCGGGCCGGCGGAACCGCCCCCGCCGCACGGACACGCCCTACAGCAGGACCAGGGTGGCCAGGCCGAGGAAGCTGAGGAAGCCCATCACGTCGGTCAGCGTGGTCAGGATCACTCCGCCGGCCAGCGCCGGATCGAAGCCCAGGCGCTTGAGCGTCAACGGCACCAGCACGCCGCCGAGGGCGGCGGTGAGCAGGTTGATGGTCAGCGCCGAACCGATCACCAGCGACAGCAGCGGCTGCTTGAACCACAGCAGCACGATCAGGCCCAGGCCGATGCCCAGAGACAGGCCGTTGATCAGCGCCACCGTCAGCTCCTTGCGCAGCAGCACGCCGACGTTGGACGCGCCGATCTGGCCCAGCGCCAGGCCGCGCACCATCAGCGCCAGCACCTGGGTGCCGGCGTTGCCGCCCATGCCGGCCACGATCGGCATCAACGCGGCCAGCGCCACCAGTTTGGCGATGGTGCCCTCGAACTGGCTGACCACGCTGGAGGCGATGAAGGCGGTGCCCAGGTTGATCGTCAGCCAGATCAGGCGGCGCCGGAACGCGCGCCGCACCGGGCTGAACAGGTCTTCGTCCTCGTCCAGACCGGCGGCGCTCATCGCCTGGTGCTCGGCCTGATCGCGGATGATGTCGACCACGTCGTCGATGGTGATGCGGCCGAGCAGAATGTTGTTGTCGTCCACCACCGGCGCGGAGATCCAGTCGTGGTCGGAGAACTGCCGCGCGACCTCGTCGGCGCCTTCGCCAACGTCGATGGCCGGCTGCTCGTCGTCGATCAGCCGGTTGATCGGGGTGGAGTCCTCGTGGGTCACCAGCGCCGCCAGCGACACCCGCCCCAGGTACTGGTGGCGACGGCTGACCACGAACAGGTGGTCGGTGTGGTCCGGCAGTTCGCCGCGCAGGCGCAGGTAGCGCAGCACCACGTCGACGTTGACGTCGGCGCGCACGGTGACCACGTCCGGGTTCATCAGACGGCCGGCGCTGTCCTCGGGATACGACAGCACCTGCTCCAGCCGCTCGCGGTTCTCGCGGTCCATCGACTTGAGCACTTCGTCGATGACCGTGTCCGGCAGGTCCTCGACCAGGTTGGCGAGGTCGTCGATGTCCAGGTCTTCGACCGCGGCGACGATTTCGTCCGGGTCCATGTCCGCGAGCAGGCTCTCGCGCACTTCCTCGCCGACGTGGACCAACACCTCGCCGTCGTCTTCCGGATCGACCAGGCCCCACACCACCTCGCGCTTGCCCGGCGGCAGCGACTCCAGCAGGTTGCCGATCTCGGCCGGCGCCAGCGTATTGACCAGTCGCCGCACCGGACCCAGGCGCCCGCTGTCCAGCGCATCGGACAGCATGCGCAGCTGCCGCGCGGTCTTGTCGTGGCGGACGGCGTCGGCCATGCGCTGCTCCCTTCGGTAGAGGCCGCGCTCCGGAGAAACGCGGTCGGTCAGATGTTCATCCCAACATTATCGCCTGCATGTTGCGGGAAGCACAGTGGAAGGCCGGGATTGGGGAGGCGGGATTGGGGAGTCGATGCTTCTGCGCGAGCGTGAGGCGCTGCGCTCCTCTGTGGGCGGGGCTGAAGCCCCTGCCACAAAAAAGCGGCGGGGCAGGCGCTGTCGGAACCGTGCGGTTGCTGCCCAGAGGGTTGGCGATTTTTTCATCGAAGCGCGCGGCGCAGGATGCCGCAACCGGCATCCTTCAATCGAATCCCCGCGTTCCGCAGCCGAACGGCTTCATCCCAATCCCCAATCCCGACTCCCCGATCCCGGCTCTCACGCCAACCAGCGCTCGATGCCCTTGCGGTCGCGCGCCTGCAGCAGTTTGGCGCCGCGTTGGCGCAGGGACTGCAGGTCGCTGTCGCGGATCACCTGGCGCACTTCCAGCATCGTCGCCGGATGCAGGCTGAACTCGCGCAGTCCCAGCGCCAGCAGCATGGGGGTCAGCGCCGGGTCGCCGGCGATCTCGCCGCACACCGCCACCGGCTTGCCGTGGGCCTGGCCGGTGGCGATCACTTGCGCGATCAGCCGCAGCACCGCCGGATGCAGCGGCGAATACAACTCGGCCACCGCCTCGTTGTTGCGGTCGGCGGCGAGCAGGTACTGCACCAGGTCGTTGGTGCCGATCGACAGGAAGTCGATGACGTCGATGAAGGTGTCCAGGGCGAGCGCCGCCGCCGGTACCTCGATCATCGCGCCGAGTTGCACCTGCTCGGCGATGGCATGGCCGTCACGGCGCAACTGCGCGCCGATACGCTTGAGATGCCGGCGCATCGCCAGCAGTTCCTCGCGCGCGCTGACCATCGGCACCAGCACCCGCACCGGGCCGTAGGCGGAGGCGCGCAGCAGCGCACGCAACTGCGTATCGGAGACCTTGGGCCGGGCCAGCGACAGGCGCACGCCGCGCAGCCCCAGCGCCGGGTTTTCTTCGTTGCTCATGGTCAGGCCGGTGCGATCGGCCTTGTCCGCGCCCAGGTCCAGCGTGCGGATGGTCACCGGTCGGCCGCTCATGCCCAGCACCGCGTCGCGGTAGGTGTGGAACTGTTCTTCCTCGTCGGGCAGGGCGTCGCGCTGCAGGAACAGGAATTCGGTGCGGTACAGGCCCAGGCCGTCGGCGCCGAGCGCGTGCGCGCGGGTGACGTCGTCGCGCGACTCGGCGTTGGCCAGCAGGGTGATGTCCACGCCGTCGCGGGTCCGGCTGGGCTTGGAGCGCAGCTTCCCCAGGCTGCGCTGCAGCTTGACCTGCTCGCGCACGCGGCTGCGATAGTCGCGCAGGTCGTCCGGGGTCGGATCGACCAGCACCGCGCCCTGGGTGCCGTCGATGATCAGCACGTCGCCGTCGTTGATCTTCTGCAATGCGTCGGCGACACCGACCACCAGCGGCAGGTGCAGGCTGCGGGCCAGGATCGCGCTGTGCGACAGGGTGCTGCCGGCGCTGGTGACGATGCCGACCACGCCCTGCGCCTGCAGTTGCGCCAGCTCCGACGGCGCCACGTTCTCGCACACCAGGATCTCGCCGGCCAGGCCTTCGCTGTCCGGCTGACGCTTCTGCAGGAACGCATGGATCCGCCCGATCACATGGTCCAGATCGTCCATGCGGCTCTTCAGGTAGGCGTCTTCCATGTCGTCGAACACGGTCGCCAGGCGGTCGCGCTGCAGGCGCAGCGCGTAGTCGGCGCTGTAGCGGCCGGTGCGGATCAGTTCGTCCAGGCCGTGCAGCAGTTCCGGGTCGTCGAGCAGCAGCGCGTGCAGGTCGAGGAATTCGCCGACCTCCTTGGCCAGGGCGCCGTGCAGGCGCTGGCGCAGGCCGTGCATCTCCTCGCGCGCGGCGTCCACCGCCCGGTGCAGGCGATCGAGTTCCTCGGGAATCTGCGCGGCGGCGATGCGTTGCTCGGCCACCTCCAGCGCATGCGGCAGGCGCACCCGCGCGCGGCCCAGGGCATTGCCGCGCGAGGCGCCATGGCCGGCGATGCGCACGCTCACCGCGCGTGCCCCGTGCGGCGGCACCGCGTCCCTGCCTGCGGCCGCCGGCGGCGCATGCTCAGCTGTCCTCGTCGAAGCGCCGCTCGAACAGGTCGACCACGGCCTTGAGTGCCTCGGCTTCGTCGGCGCCGTCCACCCGCACCGTCACCGGCGTGCCCTGTGCGGCGGCCAGCAGCATCACGCCCATGATGCTCTTGGCGTTGACCTCGCGGCCCTTGGCCGCCAGCGTGGCATTGCAACGGAACGAAGACAGCGTCTGCACCAGCTTGGCAGTGGCGCGGGCGTGCAGGCCGAGGCGATTGGAGACCAGCAGTTCGCGTTCAAGCATCGTCGATCACCACGCCGTTGCGCGAGCCGGCTGCCGCGGTCGCGGGCAACTGCTCCAGTCCTTGTTCGGGATAATTCATGATCCGTAGCAGCATCGGCAGACTCAACGCCGAAACGCGCCGCACCGGCGTGCCCAGGCGTGCCAGCCGTGCGGCGAGGTTGCTCGGGCTGGCCCCGTACAGATCCGTCACCACCAGCACGCCATCGCCGTCGTCCACCCGCCGCAACGCGGCCGACGCCTGCGGCAGCAGTGTGTCGAGGTCCGCGTCGAACGGCACCTCAAAGGCTTCGGTTTTCAGCGGCAGCTGCCGCAACAGCCGGGTCGCCACGCTTAGCAGCGCGGCGCCGATTCCAGGGTGGGTGATGAGGAGAATGCCACAGGCCATGGGAGAACGTTAACAGGTCAGGCAGGGCGCAGGGAATGGCTGTGGGGAGCGGGGATTGGGAATTTGGGATTGGGGATTCGCAAGAGCCAGAGCAATGCCCCGCGTTTGCCAATCCCGAATCCCCAATCCCCAATCCCGGCGTTTCGATCAATCCTGCTCGCGATGGAAGGTCGCCACTTCCGGCCAGCCTTGTTCGCGGGCATGGCGGGCCAGGCGTTCGGCCAGGTACACCGAGCGGTGCTTGCCGCCGGTGCAGCCGAAGGCGATGGTCACGTAGCTGCGGGTGTCGTTGCGCAGCCGCGGCAGCCAGGTGTCGAGGAAGTCGATCAGTTGCGCGGTGTAGCGCTGCACGTCCGGTTGCGCATCCAGGTACTCGCGCACGCCGCTGTCGCGGCCGGTCATCGGGCGCAGCTCCGGGTCCCAGTGCGGATTCGGCAGCACCCGCGCGTCGAACACGAAATCCGCTTCGGCCGGGACGCCGCGCTTGTAGGCGAAGGACTCGAACAGCAGCGACAGCGTGTTCTCGGCGGACAGCGCGAACTCGGTGGTGACCCGCCGGCGCAGCTGGTGCACGTTGAGCGCGCTGGTGTCGATCACCGCATCGGCCGCTTCGCGCAGCGGCTCGGTCAGGGCACGCTCGCGCTCGATCGCTTCCGGCAGCGACAGGCCCTGGCGCGACAGCGGGTGGCGCCGGCGGGTGTCGGCGTAGCGCTTGATCAGCGCCTCGTCGTTGGCGTCGAAGAACAATAGCCGCGCATCCAGGCCGAACTGCGCCACCGCCTCGCGCCAGCGCGAGAGCTGGCTCAGGTCGCTGTGGCGGCTGCGCACGTCGATGCCCACCGCCAGCTTGCTGGGGCCGGCATCCTCGCGCACCAGGCTCTTGATGAAGGCCGGCAGCAGTTCCACCGGCAGGTTGTCGACGCAGTAGTAGTCCAGGTCCTCAAAGGTCTTCAGCGCCACCGACTTGCCGGAGCCGGACAGGCCGCTGACGATGACCAGCGTGGAGGTGTTGGCGCCGGCGGTCATGGGCTGCGCCGCTCCAGCAGGTTGCTGTGGCGGGCAATGAACATCGCCGCCGGGTCGATGCCCTTGGTGCGCAGGATGTGCAGGCGCGTGGCCGCCTCGGTCAGCACTGCCAGGTTGCGGCCCGGCATCACCGGCAGGGTGATCAGCGGCACGTCCAGGTCCAGCACGTGGCGGGTACCGGAATCGCCGGTGAGGCGCTCGTAGCCGTGGGGCGTGGGCTCGGTCATGGGCCGGGTCAGGTGCACGATGAGCCGAAGGTACTTGTTCTTCTTTACAGCCGTATCGCCGAACATCTCGCGTACGTTGAGCACGCCCAGCCCGCGCACTTCCAGCAGGTCCTGCAGCAGTTCCGGGCAGGTGCCGTCGAGCACGTCGGGGGCGATCTGGGTGAATTCGGGGGCGTCGTCGGCGACCAGGCGGTGGCCGCGGCTGAGCAGTTCCAGCGCCAGCTCGCTCTTGCCCGAGCCGGCCTCGCCGGTGATCAGCACGCCGATCGAGTAGATCTCCATGAACACGCCATGCAGGATCACCCGCGGCGCCAGCGTGCGTGCCAGGTGGTAGGACAGGTGATTGAGCAGTTCGTGGCCGCGCTTGGGCGAGATCCACAGCGGCGTGTCGGATTCGTCGGCGGCCGCGCGCAGGTCTTCCGGGCACGACTGGTTCTTGGTGACCACCAGCGCCAGCGGCCGCACCTGCACGATCTTCTCGATGGTCTCCCAGCGCTGGCGCGCGTCCAGCGAGTCCAGCCAGGCCAGTTCCTCGGTGCCGAGGATCTGCACCTTGTTGGGGTAGATGGTGTTGAGATACCCGGCCAGCGACGGGCGCCGCGAGACCGCATTGCCGGCCTCCAGCACCCGGTGTTCGCCCTTGTGCCCGGCAATCCAGCGCAGGCTCAGGCGGTCGCGTTGCTGGTCGAACAGTTCGCGTGCGTCGATGCTGGTGTTCATGCGGCGGCCCGTGGCGCGCCGCCGAGCAGCGCATACAGCGCGGCGGCGTCCGGCGCGTTGCGCAGGGCGTCGCGGAATTCCTCGATGGAGAACTGCTCGGCCAGTTCGGACAGCAGCATCAGGTGTTGGTGGGTGTAGTGCGCCGGGACGGCCATGGCGAAGATCAGGTCGACCTGGGTGCCCTGGCCGTCGAAATCGATCGGCTGGTGCAGGCGCAGGAGCGCGCCGCGTGGGGCGTCCAGGTCCGGCGCGCGGCCGTGCGGGATGGCGATGCCGTGGCCGATGGCGGTGCTGCCGAGCTGTTCGCGCTCGCGCAGGCTGGCGAAGAGTTCATCGGCGCCGGCCTGCTGGCAGGCCAGCAGACCGGCGGCGGTGTGCAGCAGGGTGTCGCGATCGGCGGCCGGAAGCACCTGGGTGCTGACGGCCGCCATCAGATCGGTCAAGGGCATGGTGGCGCAACGTGGGGAGGATCACGCGAGATTGTCGCGCACCTCGGCCGCATGGTGGTCGTGCTTCTTTTCCTTGTGCTTGATGATCAGCCGGTCCAGCTTGTCGGCGAGCAGGTCGATCGCCGCGTACATGGTCTGTGCGCTGGCGTCGGCGTGCAGGGTGCGGCCGGGGACGTTGACCGTGGCCTCGACGTGATGGTCGGGCTTGCGCAGCGCCAGTTGGGCGCGGACCTCGATGGTTTCCTCGTAGTGCCGCTTCAGCCGTTGCAGCTTGGTCTCCACATACTCGCGCAGGGCGGGGGTGACTTCGATCTGCTGGCCGTAGGTCTCGATACGCATCGGATACTCCTTGGTTCGGGTTTCACCTATGAACCATTGCCGCCGCCGCTAGCCGATCCGGACGCGTTCGTGGGAGGCGGAAATGTTCATGGCCTCACGATACTTCGCCACGGTGCGGCGCGCTACAGGGACGCCGGCACTTTTCAGCAGGTCGGCCAGCTTGGCGTCAGAAAGCGGCTTGCGCGGATTCTCCGCGTCGATCAGCCGACGGATCATCGCCTGGATCGCGGTGCTGGAGGCCTCGCCGCCGCTGTCGGTGTCGATGCCCGAGGCGAAGAAGGCGCGCAGCGGGATGGTGCCGCGCGGGGTGCGCACGTATTTGCGGGCGATGGCGCGGGAGATGGTGCTCTCGTGCAGGCCCAGTTCGCCGGCGATCTCGCGCAGGGTCAGCGGCCGCAGCGCCTGTTCGCCGAACTCCAGGAAACCGGCCTGCTGCTTCAGCAGGCAGCGGGTCACCTTGAGCAGGGTCTCGCCGCGCGCCTCCAGGCTCTTCAGCAGCCAGCGCGCTTCCTGCAGTTGCCCACGCAGGTAGCCGGCGTCGCTTTCGCCGCACTGGCGGATCAGCCGCTCGTAGCCGCGGTGGATGGTGACCTTGGGCTGGGCGTGCGCGGACAGCGCCGCATGCCACACCCCGCGCTGGCGCCAGACCACGCAGTCGGGCACCACGTAGGTGTCGCTGCCCAGCTCGCCGATCCGCTTGCCCGGGCGCGGGTCCAGTGAGCGCAGCAGCGCGACCGCGGTGTCGACCTCCGCCGTCGGGCGCTTGAGTTCGTGCGCCAGGCCGGCCACGCCGCTGCGCGGCAGCCGTTCCAGCGGTCCGGTGGCGATGGTGCGTGCTAGCGCCAGCCCCGGTGTGTCTTCGGGCAGGGTGTCCAGCTGCAGGGTCAGGCACTCGCCCAGGCTGCGCGCGGCGATGCCGGCCGGGTCGAAGCGCTGGATCTGGTGCAGCACGGTGAGGATCTCGTCCTCTTCGGCGGCGATGTCCGGGCGCAGGGTCTCGGCGATCGCGGTCAGCGGCTCGCGCAGGTAACCATCGTCGTCGAGCGCGTCGATCAGCGCCGCGCCGATGCTGCGGTCGCGCGCGGACAGCGGCGACAGGTGCAACTGCCACAGCAGGTGGTCGATCAAGGTGTCCGGTTCGGCCACGCGTTCGGCCGCGCTGCCCAGGTCGTCGTCATCGAACGAGCCGCCGCTGCCGCCGCTCCAGGCCGATTCGGCAGTGGACCATTCGTCGCCGTTGTGCTGCGGAACGTCGTCCAGGGTGTCGCCGGCCGGCGGCGTGACCTCGACCTCGCCCTCGGCGCTGCCGTGGCTAGTCACATCCAGGGTGGGCGCGGCGTCCTCGGACCATTCCAGCAGCGGATTGCTCTCCACCGCCTCGGCGATCTCCACTTCCAGCTCGGCGCTGGACATCTGCAACAGCTTGATCGCCTGCCGCAACTGCGGCGTCATGACCAGGTGCTGTCCCAGCGATGTCTGCAGCCGTGCTTTCATGCCTGTACCGAGCGCGGAAGGAGCGTAGCCGGCGCGTGCGCGGTCAGAGCCTGAAGGTTTCCCCGAGGTAGACGCGGCGCACGTCGCTGTTGGCCAGCAGCGCTTCCGGCGCCCCCTGCGCCAACACGCTGCCCTCGTTGAGGATATACGCCCGGTCGCAGATTCCCAAGGTTTCGCGCACGTTGTGGTCGGTGATCAACACGCCGATGCCGCGCTGCTTGAGGTGGGTGACGATGCGCTGGATTTCGCCGACCGAGATCGGGTCGACGCCGGCGAAGGGCTCGTCGAGCAGCATCAGCCGCGGCTTGGCCGCCAGCGCGCGGGCGATCTCGCAGCGGCGGCGCTCGCCGCCGGAGAGGCTGGCGCCGAGCTGGTCGGCGACATGGCTGATCTGCAGTTCGTCCAGCAGCGCCGCCAGTTCGCGTTCCTGTCCGGCGTTGTCCAGATCCTCGCGCAGTTCAAGCACCAGGCGGATGTTGTCGGCGACGCTGAGCTTGCGGAACACCGACGGTTCCTGCGGCAGGTAGCCGACGCCGAGCTTGGCGCGCTTGTACATCGGCAGCGCGGTGATGTCGTTGCCGTCGAGCACGATGCGCCCAGCATCGGCATCGACCAGGCCGACGATCATGTAGAAGCAGGTGGTCTTGCCGGCACCGTTGGGGCCGAGCAGGCCGACCACTTCGCCGGCCTCCAGGGTCAGCGCGAAGTCGCGCACCACTTCGCGCTGCTTGTAGCGCTTGCGCAGGCCTTCGGCGAGCAGCATCACTGGCCTCCTTGCTTGGTCGGCTTGGCGGGCTTGGCTGGCGTCGCGGCCGGCTTGGCGGCGGGCTTGGCGCCGTTCGCAGGCGTGCCGGCCGGCGCGGCGGCGGCATTCTTCGGCTGGATCACCGTGTGCACGCGGCTGCCATCACCGCCGCCCTGCATGTCGCCGGTCTTGGTGTTGTAGACCATGCGCTGGCCAGCGTTGGTGCCCTTGGGCGAGGTCATGCGGTAGTTGCCGGTGAGGATCACCGTGTCGGTCGGCACCTTGTAGTCGATGTTGTCGGCGACCGCGTCCATCGGCGAGCCATCGTCCAGCTCCTGCTTCAGCGTGGCCTGCTTGCCGGTCAGCACGACGCGGTCGATATCGCCGTTGCTGCGAAACAGGTCGGCGGTATCGGCATGGATTTCCAGCGTGCCCTGGACAATGACCACATTGCCGGAATAACGGATCTTGCCGTTGTCGTCGAGCATGTTGCCGCTCTGGTTGTCGGACTTGATGTCCATCGGCTGGTTGCGGTCGGTGGACTTGGCCAGCGCCAGGGTCGGCAGCAGCAGGGCGAGCAGGGCGAGCTTAGCGGGCAGCATTCGGTTCATAACGGGTCTTGACCTGTGAAAGGAGCTTGTACTGCCGGGATTTCAAGTCGACTTCGAAGCCGACGCCGGACTGCATCATACCGGGCCGGGTCATGGTGACCGGGGCGGCGGTGCGCGCGCTGTTGGTCTGCGGGAAGACGTCCAGGCTCTGCGTACGGAAGGTGGTGGGCGGGATGCTGGGCACCTTTGGGCTGTCGCCGGCGACGTCGTCGCGCAGGCGCAGTTCGTCGCCGTCGGCGCTGACCCAGCCGGTCTTGCTGCGCATCTCCCAGTGCTGGCCGTTGGCGTCGGGCAGCAGGAACAGCGGGGTCACGATCGACATCGTCTGGTCGGCGCGGCTGCGTTCCATCTGCGGCGCGCGCAGGGTCATCGCTTCCTTGCCCTGCTTGTCCAGGCTGACGATCTCGAAGTCGCGGGCGATGTAGTCCACGCTCGCTTCGTCGGAAGGATTGCGGGTGGGCTTGCTGCGCTGGTTCCAGGCCGACCAGCCGCTGATCAGCGCCCCGACCAGCAGCAGCGTGCCAAGGGTGGTGCGCCAGTTCATGCGCCATGCTCCTGCAGCAGGGATGGGACGTGGCCCTGCGCGGCCAGCAGCACGTCGCACAGTTCGCGCGCCGCGCCTTCGCCGCCGCGGGCGCGGGTGGTCCAGTGCACGTGTTCGGCGGTCCAGGGGTGGGCGTTGGCCGGGGCCACCGCCAGGCCGACCACGCGCAGCGGCGCCAGGTCGGGCAGGTCGTCGCCCATGAAGCAGACCTGCTCCAGGCCGATGCCGCGCTCGTCGCACAGCGCCTGCACCCCGGCGCGCTTGTCCTTGACCCCGATCTGCACCAGCAGGCCCAGCTCCTGGCCGCGCTTCTCCGCCGCCAGGCTGGGCCGGGCGGTGATCAGCGCCACGTCGATGCCGTGCCGGCGCAACTGCACCAGGCCCTGGCCGTCGAGCACGTTGAAGGCCTTGCTCTCGTTGCCGTCGCGGTCGTAGTACAGGCGGCCGTCGGTCAGCGTGCCGTCCACGTCGAAGCACGCCAGGCGGATCCGGGCGGCGCGGTCGATCAGGTCGGCGGGGAGGTCGGCCAGCGGGGAATAGGGCATGTTCGGGATATCGGGGCGGGGAGGCCGGCTTTCCAGCGGCCAGGGCCAGCGGCGTGGGGACGCCGGCGGGCGGTGAACGGGTTCAGCCTGTTAAACCACTCTGGCGCGCAACAGGTCGTGAATGTTGAGTGCGCCGACCGCGCGGCCGGCTGCATCGACCACGATCAGGCCGGTGATCTTGTGGGTCTCCATCAGCCGTGCGGCTTCGGCGGCGAGCTGGTCGGCGCCGATGGTACGCGGCTGCCGGGTCATCACCTCGGCGATGCGGGTCTGGCGCACGTCCAGCGCGCTGTCCAGGGTGCGGCGCAGGTCGCCGTCGGTGAACAGCCCGAGCAGGCGGTCGTCGGCATCGACCACCGCGGTCATGCCCAGGCGCTTGCGGCTCATCTCCACCAGCGCCTCGCTGAGGCTGGCGTCCTCGCGCACCTTGGGCAGTTCGTCGCCGCGGTGCATGACGTCGGTGATGTGCAGCAGCAGGCGGCGGCCGAGGCTGCCGGCCGGGTGCGAGCGGGCGAAGTCGTCGGCGGTGAAGCCGCGCGCGTCCAGTAGCGCCACCGCCAGCGCGTCGCCCAGCGCCAGCGAGGCGGTGGTGCTGGAGGTCGGTGCCAGGTCCAGCGGGCAGGCCTCGGCCGGCACGCTGACGTCCAGGTGCAGGTCGGCCTCGCGCGCCAGCGTGGACTGCGCGCGCCCGGTCATCGCGATCACCGCGTTGCCCTGGCGCTTGAGCACCGGCAGCAGCATCAGGATCTCGTCGGATTCGCCGGAGTAGGACAGCGCCAGGACCACGTCGGCATCGGTGATCATGCCCAGGTCGCCGTGCCCGGCCTCGCCCGGGTGCACGAAGAACGCCGGGGTGCCGGTGGAGGCGAGGGTGGCGGCGATCTTGCGCGCCACGTGGCCCGACTTGCCCATGCCGGTGGCGACCACGCGCCCGCGCGAGCCCAGGATCAGCCGGCAGGCGGCGGCGAAATCGGCGCCGATGCGCGCGCCGACCGCCGCCAGCGCGGCCTGCTCGATCTCGACCACACGGCGGCCGCTGGCGACCAGGCCGGCGTCGTCGGGCGTCGTGGGAGACAGGGGCGATACATCCATGCGGGTGCCGGTCGGAGGGTAGAATGGCCGATCATTTTATGAGGAAAGCCCGGTGGACGCCGAAACCATCCGTAAACTCATCGAGGCCGGCCTGCCGGACGCGCAGGTGCAGGTGCAGGGCGACGACGGCGTGCACTTCGAAGCCACCGTGGTCAGCGCGGCCTTTGCCGGCAAGCTGCCGCTGGCCCGCCACCGCATGGTCTACGCCACCCTGGGCGACCTGATGGGCGGCGCGATCCACGCGCTGGCGCTGAACACCCTGACCCCCGAGCAGGCCGGGCGCGCCGCCGGCTGAGCCGCCGCGTGCCCGTCATTCCCCTTTTTTCCTTCCCCCACGAGACCCATGGCCAAAATCGTAGTGACCGGCGGCAACGCGCTGCACGGTGAAGTGAACATTTCCGGCGCCAAGAACGCCGTGCTGCCGATCCTCTGCGCGACCCTGCTGGCCGATGCGCCGGTGGAGATCACCAACGTGCCGCAACTGCACGACGTGATCACCACGGTGAAGCTGCTCGGCGAGCTGGGCGCGGAAGTCACCATCGACGAAGGCACGCTGTCGCGCGGCAGCGCCATCACCGTCGACCCGCGCAAGGTCCACCAGCACGTCGCCCCGTACGAACTGGTGCGCACCATGCGCGCCTCGATCCTGGTGCTGGGCCCGCTGCTGGCCAAGTTCGGCGCGGCCGAAGTGTCGCTGCCCGGCGGCTGCGCGATCGGCTCGCGGCCGGTCGACCAGCACATCAAGGGCCTGCAGGCGCTGGGCGCGGAGATCAGCGTCGAGAACGGCTACATCAAGGCCAGCAGCAACGGCCGGCTCAAGGGCGGCCGCTACGTGTTCGACATGGTCAGCGTCACCGGCACCGAGAACGTGCTGATGGCCGCGGCGCTGGCCGACGGCACCACCGTGCTGGAGAACGCGGCGATGGAGCCGGAGGTCAGCGACCTGGCCGACTGCCTGATCGCGCTGGGCGCGAAGATCGAAGGCGCGGGCACCTCGCGCATCGTCGTGCACGGCGTGGAGCGCCTGTCCGGCGGCCGCCACGCGGTGCTGCCGGACCGCATCGAGACCGGCACCTTCCTGGTCGCCGCGGCGATGACCGGCGGCAGCGTCACCGTGCGCCGCGCGCGCGCCGACACCCTCGACGCGGTGCTGGACAAGCTCACCGAGGCCGGCGCCAGCATCGAGACCGGCGAGGACTGGATCCGCCTGGACATGCACGGCAAGCGCCCGCGTGCGGTCAGCCTGACCACCGCGCCGTATCCCGCGTTTCCCACCGACATGCAGGCGCAGTTCATGGCGCTCAACTGCGTGGCCGACGGCGTCGGCGTGATCAACGAAACGATCTTCGAGAACCGTTTCATGCACGTCAACGAACTGCTGCGCCTGGGCGCGGACATCCAGATCGAAGGGCATACCGCGATCGTGCGCGGCACCGAGCGGCTGAGCGGCGCGCCGGTGATGGCCACCGACCTGCGCGCCTCGGCCTCGCTGATCCTGGCCGGCCTGGTCGCCGACGGCGACACCACCATCGACCGCATCTACCACCTGGATCGGGGGTACGAGAACATCGAGGAGAAGCTGGGGGCGCTGGGCGCGTCCATCCGGCGCGTCGCATGATCCTCAGCGGCCGCTTCACCCGTCGGCGCAAGGTGTTGCTGGCGATCGTCGTGGTGCTGCTGGCCTGGGTCGGCTATGCCTGGTACACCGGCATCGCCATCACCCAGGGCATCGAGGAGCGCGACATGGACTGGAACGGCGACGGCCAGGTCACCCGCGACGAGATCTGGCAATCGTTCTACGCGGTCGGCGTGAGCCGCACCCAGAACGGCCCGCGCGAGTGCAGTACGTTCTACTGGCGCAGCAGCGGCGCCCAGATCCGCGTGGATTGCCGCACCACGTTCAAGGCCGCCCCGGCGGAGAAGAAGTAAGGGCGTGGGGTAGGGCGCTGCATGGACGGCGCCCGCGTTGGGAGTGCATCAGCAACGCGCGTCGGTCGCCATACTTCCATGTTTCATGGAGAGGAATTGACGCGCGCCTTGGCTTTGGGGTCTGCTGCAAATCGCCGGCCGGTTTCCGCAGGATGATGCGCATCTTCGCGTCGGGGCTGAAGCCCCTCCCACATGGGGACACTGTGCGCTAGGGGACTGCTGTTGCGGTTCCCCAATCCCGGCTCACCGGGTCGCGGCTGAAGCCGCTCCTACATGGGAACCGCCACGAGCGGGGAGCCGCTTTTGCGATTCCCCAATCCCAATTCCCCATTCCCACGGCGGAGCCGCCGTTGCGATTCCCCAATCCCGATTCCCCAATCCCAGCCCCTCAGCGCAACGACTTGATGGTCAGGTCCAGCGCGTCCTGGCCGTTCTCGCGCTGCAGGATGCGCACCGGCACCGGCATGTCCGGCACGATCCAGGCCACGATCTCCTTGGAACCGTCGGTGCGGGTGACCTTGGTCGCCTGCTCGGTCTTGCCATTGACGGTCACCGCTTCCTTGCCGGCGACGTGGTAGGTCATCGGCTTGGCGCGGCCCTCGTCGACCATGCGGTAGCTCGGGGTCTTGCCGGCATTGACGTCGCGCGCGATCGCCAGGTTGATCAACAGTGCGTCCATGTCGCCCGGCTGCAGCTTCACCGGGCCGCGGCGGTCGGCCTTGAGGTCGCCGCCCCAGGTCGCCTGGCCGGTGCTCCAGTCATAGTTGGCGGTCACCGCCTTCTTCTTGATCAGGAACACCGAGCGGTCGTCGCTGCTGAGCGGACGCAGCTGTCCGCCCTTTTCCTCGAACACGGTGCTCTGGCTGAGGTCGGCGACCTGGTTCTTGATCGCCAGGCTGTAGCGCCAGCGGTCGCCGCCCTGCTTGGCCAGGGTCATTACGCCATTGGCCTGCATGCCCATGTAGCTGGCCTGATAGTCCGCGGTGAACGGCTCCAGGGCCAGGGCGGGCAGGCTCGCCGTAGCCAGCAGGGCGGCAGCGAGGGCGGTCAGCGGGCGGGCGATGCGGGTCATGGTCAGGCTCCTTGGTATTCGGTCAGGCGCAGGTCGATGCGGTCTTCGCCGTCTTCGCGCTGCAGGATGCGCACCGGCGTCGGCACGCCGTTGGCGATCCACAGGATGGTCTCATTGCGGCCGCCGTTGGTGCGCGACACCCGCAATGCGTCGTAGCTGATGTCGCCCACCTGCACGGTCTCGGTCTGGTCGGCGGCGCGGTAGACATGTTCGCGCACCCGGCCGACGTCGACGAAGCGGTAGGTCATGGTCTTGCCCGGCTGCGCGTCGCGCATCAGCGAGAGGTTGAGCAGCAGCGCGCTCTGGTCGCCGGGCTGCAGCGGGATCGGCGCCTGCCGATCCTTCTTCAGGTCGCCGTCCCAGCGCGCCACGCCCTGTTTCCAGTCGTACACGCCGGTGACCTTCTTGCCGAAGAACACCGCCTTCTTGACCGTGCTCTGGCTCTGCGGGACGTAGCGGCCGTCCTGCACGGTGAACACCGTGCTCTGCTCGATATTCAGGCCGAGGATGCTGGCGAAACCGCTGCGGCCATGCACGCCCAGGTCGACCCGCCACTGGTCGCCGCCGGTATGCACCACGTCCATGCGCGCGTCGCCGGCCGGCTTGCCCTTGTACAGGGCGTCGTAGGTGGCCACGAACGGCTGCAGCGGCGGTGGCGTCCACGCCTCTGCGGGCAGCGCCGGCGACACCGCGGCGGCCGGTGCGGGTGTACCGGTGGCGGGCGTGGTCGGAGCGGGGGCGGTCTGCGGCGCCGGCTGCGCGGCGGGCGCCGGCGCGACCTGCGCAGCGACGATGGACGCCAGCAGGCCGAGGCCGGACGCAACGAGGAGGGCGAACGGACGCGGAGCGAGCTTCATGGGATCGGCTGGCGTGGGCGGGAGGGAAGAGGGGAGGGGCCGCGGAAGGTGCGGCAGCGCATTCAGGGAAGCAGCACGTCGTCGCAATCTAGGCGCAGCGGACTAAACCGGCACTGACCGTCCAGCCAGACCTTGCCGTCCCGTTCAGCCAGACGACCCGCCGCGGCCAGCCGCAGCACCGCGCACAGCAGCCGGTGTTCGCGCGGCAGCAGCCGCTGCGCCAGCTCGTCGGGGCCGTCGCCGGCCTGCACCGGCACCCGCACCTGCGCGATCACCGCGCCGGCGTCCAGCTCCGGCACCACGAAATGCACGCTGGCGCCGTGCTCGGCGTCTCCCGCAGCCAAGGCCTGCGCATGCGTGTGCAGGCCACGGTACTTGGGCAGCAGCGAGGGGTGGATGTTGAGCAGGCGCCCGCCGAAGCGCTGCACGATGGCGGCGCCGAGAATGCGCATGTAGCCGGCGCAGACCACCCAGTCCGGCCGTGCCGCGGCGACCGCGTCGCCTAGCGCCTGCTCGAACGCGGCGCGGTCGGGGAAGGTCTTGGGCCGCGCCGACCAGCGCCGCTCCGGCGCCACCATCGCCAGCGCCGGCGCCTCGGGGCGATCGCTGAACACGCCGACCACCTCAGCATCGAGGGTGCCGGCGGCGATCGCGGCGAGGATGGCCTGCAGGTTGGAACCGCGGCCGGAGGCGAGCACAGCGAGGCGAAGCGTCATCGGGCAGGGTTCCGGAACAGGTCGCCCACCACAGGGCGTTGCAGTGTCAGCAAGGTGGCGATGCCCAGCGCGGTGCCCAGCGGAAAGCCCAGGCAGGTGATCGCGGCGCCGGTGTAGCACAGCCCCAACTGGCGACGCTGGCGCAAGGCGCGCGCAAGCAGCACCTTGATCACCAGCGAAAGCAGGCCGAAGCCGAGCAGCACCGACAGCATCACGATCGCTATGACGCCGCCCTGGGCCTGGTCCGGACTCTGGCCGACGGCGTTGAGCCGCGCTTCCTCGTGCACGCCGTAGCCCAGCACGGCGCCCACCAACAGCACTACGAAGAACTGCAGCCCGGCCATCACCGCGTACAGCCTCGCCAGGTTGTCCAGGTCGGTGGTGGCACGCGCCACTTCGGCGGCACGGCCGCCGGGGACGGGGAGGGGCGGTGGCAGCGACATCGTCGGTCTCAGCGCGGCGCGGAAGGAAGCGGGGGCGCGGCGCGCCGCCTTGGCCAGGCGCTGGCGCAGCCCAGGGTGGCCAGCAGCATGTCCATGTGCGCATCCCAGGGATCGCCCTGCTGGCCGTTGTAGGACTCGGCCTGCTGCGGCGACAGCAGCAGCGCGATCAGCCATTCCAGCCATTCGTAGACCAGGCTGACGCACATGATCGCCATCGTCGCCAGGACGAAGGCCTGGCGCGCCGACAACGCCGGCCAGCGCTGGCGTGCGTGGTCACGTAGCGCCGGCGCGACGCACACGCCGAACAGCAGGTGGATCAGCCGGTCGGTGTGGTTGCGCTGCCAGCCGAAGGCCGCGCTCGGCGACCAACCGCCGGTCAGTGTGCGCAACCATTGGTCGTAGGGCACATTCGAATAGAGCCAGTGCGCGGCGACGTTGTGCACGCTGATGAACATGCAGATGGCGGCGAAGTGGCCGGTGCGCAGCGGCCAGCGGCGGTCGTGCCAGACCAGCCAGGCCAGGCCCAGCACCGCCAGGGAGCTGTGCATGGCCTGTTCCGCCGGCCATAGCGGCCGTATCCAACTGGCGGCGAACACCGCCAGCGCCAGTGCCAGCCAGGCGCGCTTGGCCGCCGCCATGCGCCTTTAGCCGATGTGCACGCGTTCGCCGGCGCCGGCCGCCGTCACCGCGCCGATCTGCCAGTGCGCCAGGCCCAGCGTGTCCAGGCTGCGCTCCAGTGCCGCCACCTGCTCCGGCGCGGCGACCAGCACGAAGCCGATGCCGCAGTTGAAGGTGCGCCACATCTCGCTGTCGGCCACCGCGCCTTCGCGCTGCAGCCACTCGAACACCGGCGGCAGGGTCCAGGCGCTGGCGCGGATATCCAGGCCCAGGCCGTCCGGAATCACCCGGATGATGTTCTCGGTCAGGCCGCCGCCGGTGATGTGCGCCATGGCGTGGATGCCGTCGCCCTGTTCGCGCAGCAGCGACAGGATCGGCTTGACGTACAGCGCGGTCGGCGCCATCAGCGCGTCGGCCAGGGCCACGCCGCCGACCTGCAGCGCGTCCGGGCGCCCGGCGCGGTCGTAGATGCGGCGGATCAGCGAGTAGCCGTTGGAGTGCGGGCCGGAGGAGGCGATGCCGATCAACACGTCGCCCTGGCGCACCTTGGCGCCGTCGAGCAACTGCGACTTCTCCACCGCGCCGACGGTGAAGCCGGCCAGGTCGTATTCGCCCGGCGGGTACATGTCGGGCATTTCCGCGGTCTCGCCGCCGATCAGCGCGCAGCCGGCCAGTTCGCAGCCGCGGGCGATGCCGCCGACCACCGCCACGGTGGTCTCCACGTCGAGCTTGCCGGTGGCGAAGTAGTCCAGGAAGAACAGCGGCTCGGCGCCCTGCACCAGCACGTCGTTGACGCACATGCCGACCAGGTCGATGCCGATGGTGTCGTGGCGGCCGAGCTGCTGCGCCAGCTTCAGCTTGGTGCCGACGCCGTCGGTGCCGGACACCAGCACCGGCTCGCGGTACTTGCCGGACAGGTCGAACAGCGCGCCGAAGCCGCCCAGCCCGCCCATCACCTCGGGGCGGAAACTGCGCTTGACCAGGGGCTTGATGCGTTCGACGACGGCATTGCCGGCATCGATGTCGACGCCGGCGTCGCGGTAGGTCAACGGGGCGGCGGCGGGGGGCTGGGAAGTGGTCACGGGCGGCGGGGTCGGGCGGAAAGGCGGCGATTTTAACAGGCCGCATTGGCGCTAGGCCCGCATTCGGGCAACAATTCGCCCCGGATACGCCGAGTACTGGACCCTTCATGCGCCGCAGCCTTGCCTTCCTCCTGTCTTTCGCACTGTGCCTGCCTGCCGCGAGCGCCCTGGCTCAGGCCGATCTGCGCACCGAGGGCGACGTGGCCGGCGCCACCGGCCCCTACGATGCCGAGGTGCCGGTCAACAGCCAGAGCGAGGGCGACCGCAACGGCGCCCTGGCCCGCGCGCTCGGCGTGGTGCTGGGCAAGATCTCCGGCGACAAGGGCGTGATGTCGCGGCCCGGGGTGAGCCAGGCGCTGCGCAACGCCAAGAATCTGGTCGACACCTTCGACTACCGCCAGGACCAGGGCACCTCGCCGAGCGGCGCCCCGACCTTCCGCACCATCCTGGTGGCGCGCTTCCGCCCGCAGGACGTGGATGGCCTGGCCGCGGCGCTGGGCCTGCCGGTGTGGCCGCAGCCGCGGCCCAAGCCGGTGGTGTGGCTGGCGATCGACGACGGCAGCGGCCCGCGCCTGGTCGGTGTGCAGCAGTCCAATGCCGCACGCAGCCTGCTCGACCGTGCGATCGAGCGCGGCTTCCGCCTCGGCCTGCCGACCGGCAGCGCCGCCGAGCAGGCGCTGGCCGGCGCGATCTGGCGCCAGGACACCGCCGCCGTGGCCAGCGCCTCGTCGCGCTACAGCCCGCCGATGCAGCTGATCGGCAAGCTGTACCGCGGCAAGGCCGGTGGCTGGACCGCGGACTGGACCTTCGTGGACGGCGGCAAGGTGCTGTCGACCTGGTCGTCCAGCGACGCCGACGCGCGTCGCGCCATGGCCAGCGGTGCCGACGGCGCCGCCGATGCCCTGGTCAAGCGCTACGCCAAGGCGGTCAGCGCGGGCCCGGCCGGCATCTACCGGGTGGTGATCACCGGCATCCGCAGCGCCGACGACTACCTGCGCGCCTCCGCCGCGCTGCAGAACGCCTCGGTGGTACGGCGCATCGTGCCGATCCGCGCCGACGGCGATCGCCTGGAACTGGACCTGGACCTGCTCAGCGGCGTGTCCGGGCTGAACCGCATGCTCGGCCCGGACGGCGCGCTGCAGCCGGTGGTGGCGCCGGTCGAGGGTCCGGTGATCCTCAACAGCGAGCCGACGGAGTACCGCCTGAAATGACGTTGTCGCCCGAAGCCGAGATCGCGCTGTTCCTGCGCCGCCTGAAATGGACGGCGGTGATCCTTGGCGTGCTGTGGGTGGTGTGGCTGCTGGCGCCGATCCTGACCCCGTTCGTGCTGGCGTTGCTGCTCGGCTGGCTCGGCGATCCGCTGGTGGACCGCCTGGAGCGCGCCGGGCGCTCGCGCAACATGGCGGTGACCCTGGTGTTCGTGCTGATGGTGCTGCTGCTGGTGCTGGCGCTGGTGATCCTGGTGCCGATGCTGGAGCGGCAGATCGTCACCTTCATCGACGTATTGCCGCAGGCGCGCGACTGGTTCATCGGCACCGCGATCCCGTGGGCCGAGCAGAAGACCGGGCTGGAGCTGATGACCTGGCTGGATCCGGAGCGGCTGATCGACTGGATCCGCGGGCACTGGCAGCAGGCCGGCGGCGTCGCCGCGACCTTCTTCGGCTACCTGTCGCGCTCGGGCTTCGCGATGGTGACCTGGGTGGTCAACCTGGTGCTGCTGCCGATCCTGACCTTCTACTTCCTGCGCGACTGGGACCTGCTGGTCGCGCGCGTGGCGGTCACCATCCCGCGCAACCATGTCGGCACCATCACCCGCCTGGCGCAGCAGTCCAACGAGGTGCTGGGCGCGTTCATCCGCGGCCAGTTCCTGGTGATGCTGGCGCTGGGCGTGATCTACGCCGGCGGCCTGACCCTGGTTGGCCTCAAGCTCGGCCTGTTGATCGGCATCGTCGCCGGCCTGATCAGCTTCATTCCCTACTTGGGCGCGACCACCGGCATCCTGCTGGCGGTGCTGGCCGCGCTGGTGCAGGCCAAGGGTTTCGACCTGCAGCTGCTGGTCCTGGTCGGCGTGGTGTTCACCGTCGGCCAGTTGCTGGAGAGCTACGTGCTGACCCCGCGCATCGTCGGCGACAAGATCGGCCTGCATCCGGTGGCGGTGATCTTCGCGGTGATGGCCGGCGGCCAATTGTTCGGCTTCCTCGGCATGCTGCTGGCGCTGCCGGTGGCGGCGGTGGCCAATGTGCTGCTGCACTACCTGCACGAGCAGTACCGGCAGAGCGACCTGTACGCGGGCGAGAAGTCGGCGATCCTGCTGGATACGGTCACCGAGCGCACCACCATCATCGAACTGCCGCCGCGCAGCCCCGATCAGCCGTGAGCGTGCCGCAACTGCCGCTGGCCCTGCGCTATCCGCCGGAACAGCGCCTGGACCGTTATCTGGGCGCGCCGGACGGGCTGCTGGCGCAGCTGCAGGCAGTCGCCGATGGCACCGCCGACGACTGGGTGTACCTGTCCGGCCCCGCCGGCACCGGCAAGACCCACCTGGCCCTGGCGCTGTGCGCGGCCGCCGAACAGGCCGGGCGCAGCGCCGCCTACCTGCCGCTGCAGGCCGCAGCCGGCCGCCTGCGCGATGCGCTGGAAGCGCTGGAAGGTCGCGATCTGGTCGCGCTCGACGGCCTGGAAGCGATCGCCGGGCAGCGCGAGGACGAGGTGGCGCTGTTCGATTTCCACAACCGTGCGCGCAGCGCCGGGGTGACCTTGCTGTACACCGCGCAGGCCATGCCCGACGGTCTCGCCCTGTCCCTGCCGGATCTGCGCTCGCGGCTCTCGCAGTGCACCCGCATCGCGCTGGCGCCGCTGGACGACGCCGGCCGCGCCGCCGTGCTGCGCGAACGCGCCCAGCGCCGCGGCCTGGTGCTGGAGGATGCGGCGATCGACTGGCTGCTCACCCATGCCGGACGCGACCTGGCCGGCCTGATCGTCCTGCTGGAGCGCCTGGACCGCGAATCGCTGGCGGCGCAGCGGCGGGTGACGGTGCCGTTCTTGCGCAGGGTGTTGGAGGGGCGGGGATTGGCGAGTGGGGATTCGGGATTCGAGAAGAGCTAGGCGGTCGCTCGGCCTGGCTGGCGCACGCGTTTGCGGGATTTGGCAAAGAGTTCGAGCGCTCAGCGCTTGTCCAATCCCGAATCCCCACTCCCCAATCCCAGCACCTCATTCAATTCCGCTAACCGCTGCGGCGTCCCCACGTCGGTCCAGCGGCCACGATGATGCAGGCCGTGCAGCTGGCCGTGTTCGGCCTGGGCACGCAGCAGCGGCACCACCGAAAAGCGTGGCGGCACGCCCGGCGCGGTGGGCGCCGGGGCGGCGATGGTCTGCCAGTCGCGCAGCAGGGCAGGGCGGTACATGCCGATGCCGGCGTAGGTCAGCAGCGGTTCGCCGGTGTTGTGCACGTGTCCGTCGTCCTGCAGGGCGAAATCGCCGTGCGCCGCATAAGCCGGCGGATCCACCAGCACCAGTTGCGCCAGGCCGGGCGGCTCCGGCGCGAGCCGAGCGAAATCGAAGTCGGTCCAGATGTCGCCGTTGACCAGCAGGAACGGCGCCTCGCCGAGCAGCGGCAGCGCGTGCAGCATGCCGCCGCCGGTCTCCAGCGGCGTGGCGCCTTCGTAGGAATAGGCGATGCGCAGGCCGAACGCGCTGCCGTCGCCGAGCGTCTGCGGGAACTGTTCGGCCAGCCACGAGGTATTGATCACCACCTCGCGCACGCCCAATGCGGCGAGCTTGCGCAGGTGCCAGACGATCAGCGGCGTGCCGCCAACCGCCAGCAGTGGCTTGGGCGTGTGCGCAGTCAACGGACGCATGCGCTCGCCGAGGCCGGCGGCGAAGATCAGCGCCTTCATGCGCCGCCCGCCGCGCGCTGCGCCAGGGCCGGCTTGATCCGCGTCTGCAGCAACTGCGCCAACGGCTGCAGGCTGGGGTGCCGCGGCAATGCCTCGTCGAGGTAGGCGATGAAGCGCGGCACGTTGTCCAGGTACCAGGCCTTGCCGTCGCGGTAGTTCAGCCGCGCGAAGATGCCCAGGTTCTTCAGATGGCGCTGCACGCCCATCCATTCGGCGTCGCGCAGGAATTGCGCCAGCGGCGGCAACGGGATCCCAGCCTGCAACGCCCGTGCGTGGTACCCGGCCAGCCAGGCGTCCACCCGCGCCAGCGGCCAACTCACCGTGGTGTCCTTGAACAGGCTCACCGGGTCGTAGGCCACCGGACCCACCACGCAGTCCTGGAAATCCAGCACCGCCGGGCCGTCGGCTGCCGGCATCAGGTTGCGCGGCATGAAGTCGCGGTGCACCAGCACCTGCGGCTGTGCCAGCGCGTTGTCCATGAGCTGGCGCTGCACTCCGTGCAGGGCCGCGCGTTCGTCGTCCTCCAGGGTGATTCCCAGGTGGCGTTGCAGGAACCACTCCTCGAACAGCCCGGCATCGCGCTGCAGCAGCGCCTCGCCGAACACGCCCATGCCCGGCGGCGGCGCGATCGCCTGCAGGCGCAGCAACTGGCCGAGCGCGGCGTCGAAGTGCGCGTCCGCGGTGGTCGTATCGAGGCTTTGCGCCAGCGTCGGTTGCCCCAGGTCTTCCAGCAGCAGGAAGCCGGCCTCCGCGTCCTGCGCCAGGATCGCCGGCACCCGCACGCCGCCGCCGTGCAGCAGGGCGTGCATGCGCAGCCACGGCCGCACGTCTTCCAGGTCGGGCGGCGAATCCATCACGATGCGGCTGATGCCACGGCCGTGGCTGCGCCAGTAGCTGCGCTGGCCGGCGTCCACCGAGGCGCGCTCCAGCGTCGCCTGCGCATCGTCCAGGGCCATGCGCGCCCAGGCCAGGCGGTGCGCGGCGCGTGCCGCAAGGACATCGGGAACGGTCGGGCTGGCGCTCATCGGCAGGCTGCGGCGGAAACGAGCCGCACAGCGTAAACGGGCGCCGCCGCCGTGGCGAGCGGCGCCACGTGCCTCAGCGCTTGCTGGAGAACAGCCGCAACAGCGCGAGCAGGGCGATGGCGCCGAGCAGCGCGCCGAGGAAGCCGGCCGGCTCGCCGCGGCTGTACCAGCCCATGTAGTGGCCGAACCAGCCGGCCAGCAGCGCGCCGGCGATGCCCAGCAACACGGTGAACAGGCAGCCGGAGCGCCCGCTGCTGGGGCCGAGGAACCGCGCCAGCAGGCCGACCACGAAGCCCACCAGGATGATGTAGAGCCAGCTGTCACTGCCGAACAGAGTGTGCATGGAGAGCGTTCCGAGCGCGGAGGGGAGATCAGCGTCGGATCGTGCCAGATCGACCGTCACGGCGTCGATGCTTGCGTGCACGATGCAGGCGGCACAGCCATGGAAGGCCGGCCGCCCGCGCTACCCAGCGATCACGCCCATCGGAAGGCGCCGTGTCGGAGCCGACGCCTCTCCCAGCGCAAACAGGGCGTGAGGCACTCAGGAACCCGGCTTCGCCAATCCCCAATCCCGACTCCCAAATCCCGGCCCCATCAACAGCAGCCGTGCCCGCCATGCTGCTCGCCGCCGGCCACCGCCGCGCTGCCGGTGGTCTCGCCGCGCAGGCTGGCGGCATGATGGGCGGCGATCACCCGCGACACGCAGGCGGTGACCCGCTTGCCCATCGGGATGTGCAGGAACTCGTTCGGACCGTGCGCATTGGAATGCGGGCCGAGCACGCCGGTGATCATGAACTGCGCGCCGGGGAACTTCTCGCCGAGCATGCCCATGAACGGGATCGAGCCGCCTTCGCCCATGTACATCGCCGGCTTGCCGAACGCCGCCTGCGAGGCCGATTCGATCGCGTCGGTCAGCCACGGCGACTGCGCCGGCGCGTTCCAGCCGGAGGAGGACTTCTCCAGCGCCAGCGACACCTCGGCGCCATACGGCGGGTCGCGCAGCAGCACCTCTTTCAGCAGTTCGCCGGCGCGCTTGCCGTCCAGCGTCGGCGGCAGGCGCAGCGACAGCTTCACCGCGGTCTCCGGGCGCAGCACGTTGCCGGCCGAGGCCAGCGGCGGCAGTCCGTCGGCACCGGTCACCGACAGCGCCGGGCGCCAGGTGCGGTTGAGCACCAGCTCGGACAGGTCCTCGTGCATCGGCCGCATGCCGGGCAGGAACGGGAACTTGCTGTAGACCTCGTCGCCCAGCACCTCAGCGACCTTGCGCGCCTGCGCCAGCCGCTCCTCGGGGACGTCGGCATACAGGCCCTCGACCTTGATCTTGCCAGTGGCCTCGTCCTCCAGTCGCGACAGCAGGTCGCGCAGCACGCGGAAGCTCGACGGCACCACGCCGGAGGCGTCGCCCGAATGCACGCCCTCGCTGAGCACCTTGACGCTGAAGTTACCGCCGGCCAGGCCGCGCAGCGAGGTGGTGCACCACAGTTGCTCGTAGTTGCCGCAGCCCGAATCCAGGCACACCACCAGCGACGGCTTGCCGATCCGCGCCGCCAGGTGGTCGACGTAGGCGGGCAGGTCGTAGCTGCCCGATTCCTCGCAGGCCTCGATCAGCACCACGCAGCGCGCGTGCGGGATGCCCTGGTCCTGCAGCGCCTGGATCGCCGCCAGCGAACCGAACAGCGCATAGCCATCGTCGGCGCCACCGCGGCCGTACAGGCGGTCGCCCTTGAGCACCGGCGTCCACGGGCCCAGATCGGCGTCCCAGCCGGTCATTTCCGGCTGCTTGTCCAGGTGCCCATACAGCAGCACGGTGTCCTCGCCGGTCGCCTCGCTGCTGGCCGGCACCTCCAGGTAGATCAACGGGGTGCGGCCTTCCAGTTGCACCACCTCCACCTGCAGGCCGGGGATGGCCTGGGCCCGCGCCCAGCGCTCCATCAGCGCCACCGCATCGGCCATATAGCCGTGTGCGACCCAATCGGCGTCGAACATCGGCGATTTGTTGGGGATGCGGATGTAATCGACCAGTTGCGGGACGATGTCGTCATCCCACTTTTCACTCAGGAAACGGTCGATCTTGGCACTGTCCATGAAAAACTCCGAGGTGATTGCACACGTGTGCATCCATTCTACGCCCCGCTGCCCGTGTAGGGTTTTTCCTACACGGCGACGCGCCGTTTACCTGCTGTTTGTGACGCGCTCCGACGATAGGCTGTACCCATGTGGCGAGCGATGCTGACAACGCCGGCAGGAAAGGCCGGCGAAGTCCCCATCCAAGTCACAAGGAGCGTTGCCATGCAGTCTTTTATCGTGGTCCTGAAGTCGCTGGTCGTTGCCCTGATGCTGTCCGGTTCCGCGCTCGCCGCGGACAAGGTCAACATCAACTCCGCTGGAGCGGAGGAAATCGACCAGGTGTTGGTGAACGTGGGAGCCTCCAAGGCTCAGGCGATCGTCGACTACCGGCAGGCGCACGGACCTTTCAAGAGCGCCGAGGAACTGGCACTGGTGAAAGGCATCGGACTCAAGACGGTCGAACGGAACCGCGACCGGATCGAAGTGGGCGCCACGAAGGCACCCGCGCCGACAGCCGCCAAGCAGGCAGCTGCCAAGCCGGTGGAAAGGCGTTAAAGGGATTTGCAACGAAAGGATAGGGCCGGCGCTGGACGCGCGGCCGCAGCCTCACTGAGCAGGATGCGAGGGGGGAAGGCAGGAAGCCGACAGGGAGGTACATCGTCGCCCGGCGTTGCACAGTGACGTGCAGCCGGGCGATGTTTTTTTTGGGGCCATGGTGCGTCTTGCCTGGCAGCTGCGGGCGCGCCAGGGACAGGTGCCGTTGCCATGATCGTGCAGAATGCGCGCATGGATTTGCACACGCTGCCCGCGCGGGTGATTCCCGCCAACGAGTACCGCCGCGAACGCTGGCGCAACGGCCTGGGCTGGACCCGGGAGATCCTGCGCTTGCCGATGTCCGGCGACGACTGGCTGCTGCGCCTGTCCATCGCCGAGATCGAGCAGGACGCCGCGTTCTCCGCTTTTCCCGGGATCGACCGCGAACTGGTGCTGTTGCGTGGCAACGGTGTGCGTCTGCGTTTCGACGATGGCGAGGAGCAGGTGCTGCAGGACCCGTACGCGCGCCTGCGCTTTGCCGGCGAGCGGCCGCTGCGTGGCGAACTGCTCGATGGGCCGACCTACGATTTCAACCTCATGTGGCGTCGCGACCGGCTGCGCACGCAACTGCTGCACCGGCCACTGGTCGGGCCGATGTTGTTCTTCGCCGAACCGGGTGTCGCCTGGGCCGTTCATCTTCTGGCAGGGCAAGCGCAGTTCGATGCGGCCAGCGGACTGTCGCCATTGGCGGCCGGCGATAGCGCTTGGCTGGCCGCCGATGCCAGACGCCGCTTCGCTTTGAGCGGGGGCGGGGAGTTGTTGGCGATGCGCATCGAGGCCGCACCGACGTCCGCGGACTGAGCCTGCGCGACCGCGCGCGCGGGTCTTGCGGCGTCGGCGCCGACCGCGTCCAATGCGCGAACGCGGCCATCCGGGTCGCACAGCGGAAGCCGACAGGTGGTCTCGGACAACAGGTGGTTGGCGAAAATTCTGGTGGCGGACGCGGACGCGGCCTTGCGCGGCCGGGTTCGCGATTACCTGGCCTGTTTCAACCTGCAGACGCACGACGCCGACAGCGCGCCGCAACTGCAGGCGCAACTGGCGGCCGGGCATTACGACGCGGTGGTACTCGACGCCGGTCTCGACGGCGCCGAGGGCCTGCGCCTGTGCCGGCAGCTGCGCGACCGCGGTGACATCGCCATCGTGATGATGGGCGACCGCGCCGAGCCGGTGGACCGGGTGATCGGCCTGGACCTGGGCGCGGACGATTTCCTGGTGCGGCCGCCCGATCTGCGCGAACTGGTGGCGCGGCTCAACGCGGTGCTGCGCCGGGTGCGTGCGACCCAGCCGCCGCCGGCTGCGCACGGCGGCTGGCAGGTCGATGCCGCGCGTCACCAGGCGGTGGCGCCGGACGGGCGGACGATCCCGCTGTCCCCTGGCGAACTGCGGCTGATGGCGGTGTTCCTCGAACAGCCCGGCGAAGTGCTCAGCCGCGAGGTGCTGCGGACGGCGTTGGGCGACGGCGAGGCCAGCGTGCCGCCGAGCAGCCGCGGCATCGATCTGCAGGTCTCGCGGCTGCGCCAGAAGCTCGGCGACGACCCGCTCGTGCCGCAATGGATCCGCACGGTGCGCGGCAAGGGCTATGTGTTCGAGCTGCAGCGCATGGGGTTGCCGACCGCGCGCTGATGGCGTGACGGTCGGGCGCTCCTGCCATGCCCGTCGCGGCGGACGCCGCGTCCGCATATGCCCGGCCACGCGCGGGATGCAACGCGACGCGTGTGCCCTGTCCGCCGAATGGCTGGTGCGTCCGCACACCGTCGTGTTGCCGAAGACGTCCTCGCAATGTGGCCCTCACCCTGCGACAAGCGTTTGTGCTTGGGCCGATAAGCATTTCCTTGCGTGTCGCACCGTATCGCCGCCGTAGCCGTAGCCGCCGCAGCTGCGGGCGGTCAGCGGTGGCACGCCCGTTCGTCGTCCCGCCCACCGGCGCGTTGTGTCGCCCGGTGCCCTGGCCGGTCTCCGCAACCGCAGATCCTGGAGCAGTGCCCGGCCGTCACGCCTCTGGCAGTTCAGCGAACGCGCGGCTGACCCGTTCCTGCAGGCCGCCGCGCTGGCGCAGCGCGAAGCGCACCGCCAGCCCTTCGCGTTCGGCACAGGCCAGGCCAGCCTCGGCGCCCAGCACGCTGAGCGCGGTGGCCCAGGCATCGGCGCGCATGGTATCGGCGGCCACCACGGTGACCGCAGCCAGCGTTGCCGCTACCGGCCGCCCGCTGCGCGGGTCCAGCAGGTGTCCGTAGCGGTGGCCGTCCTGTTCGAAGTGCTGCCAGCGGTCGCCGGAGGTTGCCACCGCCAAGCCGTCGACCGCGAGCGTGCGCGGGGATGCATCGCCATGCAGGCCGTCCTCCGGGGCCGCCTCGAGCAGCACGCGCCACGCTTGCCCATCCGGCTTGCGGCCATAGCCGTAGAGATCGCCGCCGACCTCGACCAGTGCGCTTTCCACGCCGCGTGCCTGCAATGCTCGGACTGCCAGGTCGACGCCATAACCCTTGGCGATCGCCGACAGATCCAGGTGCAGCCCGCCGGGCTGCTGCCAACGGCCATCGTCATCGACGCGCAGCCGCCGCCAATCGCCGGCAGCGCGCGCCTGGCGCAATGCCCCCGCGTCGGGCACGCGCCGATCTCCTGCCATGGCGCCGAACCCCCACACGCCGACCAGGGCGCCGATGGTGGGATCGAAGGCGCCGCCGCTGCGTTGTGCCACGTCCAGTGCGCAGCGCAGCACGGTGTCGAGCGCGGCGGGCAAGGCGTGCCAGGTGTCGGTATCGGCGCGGTTGTAGCGGCTGAGGTCCGATTGCGCGTCCCAGGTGCTCATCTGTGCGACGACCAGATCGAGCTGCGCCTGGATCGCGTCGCGCAGTGCGTGCAGGTCGCTGCCAAGGGGTGGCAATAGCCTGACGCTCCAGCGCGTGCCCATGCTGCTGCCGTGCAGCGTGGCGATGCCGGCGCTGGAGCGCGATGCGGTGGGTGAAGCAGGGTGGTTCACGCGTCGACTGGGCGCGGCGTTACCACGCCAGGGCGGATGCGTGCGGTGCTACGCGGCCGTGCGTGGGCCGAGTGCTCGGCGCTTTGGTCGCCGAGTCGGTTCATGTCTCCGACCAGTCGCGCAGCAGGTTGTGGTAGACGTTGGTCAGGCGCAGCAACGCCGCTGCGTCGGCACCGCTGGCGGTCAGCGCCTGGATCGCGGTGTCCAGGTCGAGCAGCGTCTGCCGCCGGCCGGCGTCGCGCACCAGGCTCTGCACCCAGAAGAACGAGGCCAGCCGCGCGCCACGGGTCACCGGCGCCACCCGGTGCAGGCTGCTGGACGGATACAGGATCAGATCGCCCGCGGGCAGCTTGACCTCGTGCTCGCCGTAGGTGTCGTGGATCAGCAGTTCGCCGCCGTCGTACTCCTCCGGCGCACTCAGGAACAGGGTGCAGGACAGATCGCTGCGCACGGTCAGCGCCGGCTGTGCGGCGCTGGCCGCCTGGGTCATCACCGCGCCGTCGACGTGCAGGCCATAACTGCCGCCGCCGGCGTAGCGGTTGAAGCGCGGCGGGATGGTGCGCAGCGGCAGCGCCGCGGCGAAGTACAGCGGGCTGCGCGCTAGGGCGCTCAGCACCGCCTGGCCGAGTTCCTGCTTCAGTGGCGACGCGTCGGCCAGCTGCAGGTTGCGCTTGACCTGCGCGCCCTGCACGCCGACGGTTTCGCGGCCGTCCACCCAGTCGGCGGACTGCAGTGCCTGGCGGAACCGCGCGACCTCATCGGCCGTGAGGATGTCGGGAATGTGCAACAGCATCGGGCGCTCCGGCGGTGGACGCCCAGGATAGGGCGTCCACCGCACGTTGGCAGGCTCGGTCGGTCAGAACCGGACCTCGGCGGTCAGCAGCACCGAGCGCGGCGCGCCGGGCGTGTAGCGGAAGCCGCTCTTGTTGATCGCGGCCACGTAGTCCTTGTCGAACAGGTTGTAGGCGTTCAGGCGCAGTGCCACGTGGTCGTTAACCGGGTAGCTCAGCACCGCATCCCACACCGTGTACGACTTCACGAACGCCGGCGTGCCGACCGCGCTGTCGCGGCCGCGCTGCATCTGCCCCGAATAGCGCACGCCACCGCCGACGGTCAGCCCGAACGGCAGGGTATAGGTGCTCCAGGCGGTGAACGCGCTGTCCGGCGTGTAGGCCAGGTCCTGGCTGCCGTCTTGCGAGACCGTCGTGCCTTGCCGCACCCGAGCATCCAGCTTGGTGTAGCCGCTGGACAGCGACCAGCGCTCGGTCAGCTTGCCGACCGCCGACAGTTCGATGCCTTGCACGCGCTTGGCGCCGCTCTGGTAGTACAGCCCGTCGCTGCCCTGCACGATCTCGTTGTTCACGTCGGTGCGGAACAGCGCGAGCGTCGCGAACAGCGCATCGTCGAGGAAGTTCCACTTGGTGCCCACCTCCGCGGTCTTGGCCTTCTGCGGGTCGAAGCGCGGATTGTTGGCGTTGTTGGCCGAACTGCTCAGTTCCAGCGTGCTGCCGCCGGGCGGCTGCTGCGAGGTGGCGAAATTCGCGTACACGCTCACGTCCTCGTTGGCCTTGTAGACCGCACCGAGTTTCCAGCTGAACAGCGTGTCGGCGATATCGGTGTCCAGGCCGACTACGGTGGTGCAGGGCGCGGCGGTGGAGGTGGCGGAGTCGCACACCAGGCTGTCGAAGTCGGTCTTGTAGCGGTCCGCACGCACGCCGGCGGTGACCAGGAAGCTGTCGCCGAACTTCAGCGTGTCGAAGGCATAGGCCGAGTAGGTGGTGGTGGTGCCATGGCTGCGCGCGCCGTTGCGCGCGGTGCGCAGCGGCGTGGTGTTCCAGTCCGGCGCGTACAGGTTGGCCGGATTGGCCGCCAGCCAGGCCGCGCGGTCGACGATGTTGTGGCCCCAGCTGCGCAGTTCCTCGCGCGACGCTTCCACGCCGGTGCTGAGGTTGTGCCGCACCGCGCCGGTGGCGAAGTCCACACGTAGATTCAATTGATCGGCGAGGGTGGTGTACTGCTGGTCCTTGAAGGTCGGCAGGCTGCGCAGCACCGTCCAGGTCGACGGATCCGCCGGATTCGGCGTGCGCAGGTTGGCGGCATTGGGCATGAACGCGAACAGCAGGTAGTCCTGGTCGTTGCGGCCCCAGCGTGCGGTATTGGTCAGCTTGACCGTGTCGGACATGTCGTGCTCGATGCGGAAGGTCGCCATCTTCGCGGTCACGTCGTCGTGGTCGTCGCGGGTGCCGTAGAAATTGGCGCTGTCCACGCGCGCGGCGCCACCGAGCCACGGCCGCGCGGGATCGGGCGAGCTGTAGCCAGGCAGACCGATGGTCGGCACCCCGCCATCCGGCACGTTGTCCTGCTTCACGTACAGCAGGTCGAGCAGGTAACGCGTGTCGGTGCCCAGGCCGAACGCCAGCGACGAGGCCAGGCCCCAGCGCTTGTTGGCGACATGGTCGCGGCCGATGGCGTCGCTGTCCTGGCCCATCACGTTCACCCGCAGCGCGCTGCTGGCGCCCAGGTGCTGGTTCCAGTCCGCGGTCGCGCGGCGCTGGCCATGGTCGCCGCCGGACAGGGTGCCGCTGCTGGCATCCTCCAGGTGCGCCTGCTTGCTCACCAGATTGATCGCGCCGGTCGGCGCGCTGCGGCCGTTGTCGGTGCCGGCCGGGCCCTTCTCGACCTCGATCTGCTCGATGTTGAACACGTCGCGCGAGATCGAGCCGAGGTCGCGCAGCCCGTCGACGAAGATGCTGCTGGAGCTGTCGAAGCCGCGCATGTATAGCGCATCGCCGGTGCTGGTGTTGCCGTTCTCGCCGACATAGAACGTGCCCACGCCCGGGCTGTTGCGCAGCGCTTCGGTGAGGGTGGTGGCGCCCTGCTCGTTGAACAGGTCCTTGCCGATGATGTTGAGGGTCTGCGGAGTGTCGATCAGCGGCTGCGTGAACTTCGGCGAATCCGGCGTTTCCACCAGGTAGCGCTTGGCGCGCTGGGCCTGCACGTCGACCTTGTCCAGGGTGGTCGGCTGGTCCGCCGCCGCCGCGTGCGCGGAGGAGAGCAGGCTCAGCCCACCGAGCAACATGGCCGTGGTGAGGGTCGGTGCGGCGGCCTGGCGGGTGACGGGGTGCTTGCGGCGCTTGATCGGAGAGGTCATGGGCGGTTCGATTTGCAGAATGGATGACGACCCGGCCGCGGACACCGGCCGTCCCTCATCAGGAGCGGGCGCGGCGCCGTGGTCGGGCGGCAGTGCGAAAGGGTGTCTGCCGCGAGTGCGATGCGGGCAGTGCGTTCATTTTCCATGCAAATGCGAATTGTTTGCAATATCTTTGTCGTTTTTTCGGGCCAGCGATGTCACCGTTGCCTAGCGCTGGGTGCCCGAAAGGGGGGGGGCCGCTGTCCAGTCGGTTCGACGGCTACCGGGGTTGGGTTGCTGCGGCAGATGGACGCGCTGCCCGAAAGGGTGAGGCCAGGGATGATGTCGTGGCCACGCCCGCCCTACGCTCGATAGCGGAGGCGGGAAAGTGCGAGCGCCGCGGGATAGCGCGTCACCGCGCGACGGTCGGCGACACCGCCGGCGTCAGAGAACGCAGGCGTGTCGGGGAGAAACCCGTGGCGGCGGCGCAGGGTGGGCGGAAGATGTAGGCATGAGGCGGCCTTGGAATGCGACATCGGGTCGATCACAGCGACCCAGGCGCGGTCTCAAGTCGAGAAAGCGCTAATCGAGTTTCCCCTCAGACCAGCAGATCTCCCACGTGTTCGGATCGCCGGATCCGCTGCATCCATAGCGGATTGAAATCGTGGGCAGGATCCCGTCCAGGCTGCCGTAAATGTTGGTCAGAAAGCCGGGTTCGACCTCCACCGGCTTGATGTGCGCGCTGTCCAACACCTTGGTCCAGGTGCCGGTAAACGCGTCCTCTCCTTCCGCGCGATAAACGCAGACGCCTTTTGCCGTACCCCACTCGGGATAGGCGGGGCCGTAGCTGGAGTCCAGATGGGCCTCGCAGACGCTTGCCATGTAATAAAAATAGTGTCCGTTGTAGGACCCTGGCGCAAAGCCAAGCGCGGGCTTGGCATGCGATATGCCGCTTTGTCCATTCAAGGTGAGGCCTTTCTGGCTGAGCTTTCGCTTCTCGCCGAAGTTGATTGCGTCCGGCGACTCCCGGTAGAAATAAGTGATGTCGCCGTTGCCATCCACATAGGTGTAGATGGTTCTGATGCCGGCTGCGCCGTCCGCGCTCCAGGCAACGGATTGTCCTGTGCCATAGGTGCCGGGGTCGCCGTCATGGATCACGGGTGCGTCGTGCTTTTTCCAGTTGATTCCATCGTTCGAAAACGCCACGGCGATGCGATTGTCGATGCCGTTGCTGCCAGGCCGCTCCGTGGTGTAGTACATCACGTAGCTGTAGTCCTGGCCCTGGTAATTCCACCGTCCACGGGTCACCGTGGGGTCGCAGGTGTGGACGCCCTCCCAGGTAAGCGGGCGTGCGCCGCGCAAGAACTGATTGGCTTGAAGGACGATCACGGGAGCGCTCCAACTGCCCGTTCCCGTGCGCTCGCGGTATTTGACGACATCGTGGCCATTCAGATGGCCGCACCACCAAACCTTTTCCTTTCCATCCAGATCGATGAGCGAGCTGGGGGAGTAGTCCCATCCGGGCTGGTCGAACAGCAGCTCGCCTTCGGAAAAAGCGGCGGCGTACGCCACTGGGTGAGCGGCCGCAAGCAACAGGCCCATGGAAAGCAGAAGAGGGGTGCGCATTCGCTGGACCATCGCTGAATTTGAATCAGTATAGGTGATTCGCCGCACGCGAAGCTGGCGAACTATCCATGCGATACGCGAATCTCTCGCGATTGTCGTGCTTCGAGACGTCGCGAAACAAGCGCATGACGGGCGCGCATGCGCTTATGGTGGGGACGAGCGAATAAATCGCCCGTCCCTCTGCTGCTGGATCATGGTGCCGTGATGCGTGCAGCGTCGAGCGGACTCAGGCCGCAGCAGCCTGCGCCACGCGCGGACCTTCGCGCAGCGCACGGCCGATCAGGCCGACCAGTAGGTCCAGCTCTTCGCCGTCCATCGCGAAGTGCGGGGTGAAGCGCAGCGAGTTCTCGCCGCCGTGGATCACGTTGACGCCGTGCTGGCGCAGCCACTCTTCGGTGGAACCGGCGCCGTAGCACTTGTACTGCGGGGCCAGCGCGCAGGAGAACAGCAGGCCCGTGCCCTGCACCTGGGTGATGGCGCCGCCGAGCTCGGCCTTGAGCTTCTCCAGCTTCTGCACCGCCTCGGCGCCGCGCTCGCGGATGTTGGCGCGCACTTGCGGGGTCAGTTGCGCCAGGGTCGCGGTGGCCACGTCGAGCGCACGCGGGTTGCTGGTCATGGTGTTGCCGTAGGTGCCCTTGCGGTATACCTGCGCCGCATGCTCGGTCACCGCCAGCACCGACAGCGGGTACTGCGCGGCGTTGAGGGCCTTCGAGTAGGTTTCCAGGTCGGGTGCGTCGAGCTGCTCGAAGCCGGGATAGTCGACCACCGACAGCACGCCGTGCGCACGCAGGCCGGCCTGGATCGAGTCGACCAGCAGCAGGCTGCCGTGGCTGCGGGTCAGTTCGCGCGCGGCGGCGTAGAACGCCGGCGGCAGCGCGCGGCCGGGGTCGCCTTCGCCCATCACCGGCTCCAGGAACACTGCCTCGATGAAGCAGCCGTGCTGCTCGGCCTCGGCAAAGGCGCGACGCAGCGCGTCCACGTCGTAGGGCGCGATGGCGATCAGCGCATCGTCGCCGCGGTAGCTGGCCAGGTGCTGCTGATAGGTCTTGCGACTGGAATCGGAATACATGCCCGGCCGGTCGGTACGGCCGTGGAAGCTGCCCTTGACCACCAGGCGCTTGATCTTGGCGCCGGCGTGGCGCGCGCCCGGATCGGTCTGCAGCTTGGCGTTGATGTCGACGATGCGCGCGGCCAGGCCCACCGCTTCGGAACCGGAGTTGAGGCACATGAAGCGGCTGTACGGACAGCCGCCACGGCGGTGGCCGATCTCCGCGCGCAGCGCGCGCTCGAAGCGCAGCTGCGACAGGTTGGGGGTCATCACGTTCGCCATCACCTGCGGCCGCGCCATCGCCTCCAGCACCGCCTCGGGGGTGTGGCCGAAGCCGAGCATGCCGTAGCCGCCGGCGTCGTACAGCACCGCGCCCTTCAGCGTGACCACCCATGGGCCGCGCGCGCTCAGCGCCACGTACGGGGTCACCGCGTCGTCGGCGTAGAAATTGACGAAACCGGCCTGCAGGTGGCAGATCTGCTCGGCTTCGTCGAGGTCGAGCAGGTCGGCGAACTCGGTGGCGATGCGTGCATGTTCCGCACCCGCCGCCTCGATCGCCGCGCGCAACGCGGGGTGCGAGGCGGCCAGGCGCTCGATGCTGGCGTCATCCAGGCCGTGGGTCAGGCGGTCGCCGGCGTGGGCACGGAGCGGGGCGAGGGGGCCGAGTACGGTCATGAGGGATCTCCTGAAGGCGGGCTGTCTGGCGACGATCCTATCTATTATCAGGACAGGATCGTCGAATGGCAGCGTGAATCCGTGCAGGAATTGACGCAATTTCGTCGATTCGACGAAAATCCCCGGCCATGAAGATCACCGCTTCCGACGACGCCCTGCTGTCGCTGCTGCGCGAGGATGCGCGCGCCTCCACCGCCCAGATCGCCCGTCGCCTGGGGGTGTCGCGGACCACCGTGCAGAGCCGGATCGAGCGCCTGGAGCGCGAGGGCGTGATCTGCGGCTACACCGTGCGCACCCGCGACGACTACGAGCAGGGCCATATCCGTGCACACATCCTGATCACCGTGCTGCCGAAGAAGATGACCTCGGTGGTGAAGGCACTGCGCGAGATCGAGGCGGTGCGCGTGCTGCATTCGGTCAGCGGTTCCTTCGACCTAATCGCGCTCGGCGTGGTGCCGGGCGTCAACGACATGGACGAACTGACCGACCGCATCGGTGCGCTGGACGGGGTGGAGCGCACGACCTCGTCGATCATTCTGTCCACCAAGTTCGAGCGCTGAGGGGCCGGGATTGGGGATTGGGGATTCGCAAAGGCAGGAGCGGGTTCCCCGCGCTTGGCCAGTCCCCACTCCCGAATCCCCAATCCCAGCGCCGCTACAATGGCCGGCCCCATTCCCGATCTCTCCCGGCGCCGTGAAAAAGTCCGATTTCCACTACGACCTGCCCGAAGAACTGATCGCGCAGGCGCCGCTGGCAGAGCGTTCGGCCAGCCGGCTGCTGCTCGTGCCGCCGGCGCCGGCGCCCTTCGCCGACCGGCACGTGCGCGATCTGCCGGAGTTGCTGCGTGCCGGCGATCTGCTGATCTTCAACGACACGCGGGTGATTCCGGCGCGGCTGTTCGGGCAGAAGCGCACCGGCGGGCGGGTCGAGATCCTGATCGAACGGCTGCTCGGCGGCCAGCGCGCGCGGGCGCAACTGGGCGTGAGCAAGTCGCCCAAGGCCGGTGTGCGCATCGCCCTGGACGCCGGCGGCGAGGCCGAGGTACTGGGCCGCGATGGCGAGTTCTACCAGTTGCAGTTCCATGTGGACGGCGCGCTGGAGCACTGGCTGCAGCAGGCCGGGCGCTTGCCGTTGCCGCCGTACATCCGCCGCGAGCCGGGCCTGGACGACCGCGAGCGCTACCAGACCGTGTTCGCGCGCGAGTCCGGCGCAGTCGCCGCGCCGACCGCCGGACTGCATTTCGACGCGCCGCTGCTGCAGGCGCTGCAGGACCGCGGGGTCGAGGTGGGGCATGTGACCTTGCACGTGGGCGCCGGCACCTTCCAGCCGGTGCGGGTGGAAGCGCTGGAGCAGCACCAGATGCACCGCGAGTGGCTCAACGTCGGCGCCAGCCTGGTCGAGCAGGTGCGGCGCACGCGCGCGGCCGGCGGCCGCGTGATCGCCGTGGGGACCACCGTGGTGCGCGCGCTGGAGAGCGCGTCCAAGGATGGCGAACTGCATCCGTTCGCCGGCGAGACGCAGATCTTCATCCTGCCGGGCTACCGCATCCGCAGCGTCGACGCGATGGTGACCAATTTCCATCTGCCGGAAAGCACGCTGCTGATGATGGTCTCGGCCTTCGCCGGCCGCGAGCGCATCTTCGCCGCCTATCGCCACGCCATCGCCCAGCGCTATCGCTTCTTCAGCTATGGCGATGCGATGCTGCTGTGGAGCAGCGAGACGCCGGCAGACCGCGTCGCGTGATGCGCCGCGTGCGTGCCCGCACACACGCGGGTGCGGCGGCGCGCGCCTCGGGTTGCGCACTTCGCGCGTTTGCATGAACGCGTGAGTTGCGTCGTTGCACCGCGACATCGGTGCCCACGCCATATCGCCTTGCCGACGCTGCCGCATCGATGCGACGAACGTGCGGACTGTGATGCACAGCGCGCAGCGTCTGCCTGAGTAGACGATGCCGCGCACGCGGTAGGGGAGGCGCATGCGCTCCTCGTCCTTGATGGGTGGAACCCCTGTTCCGGTGCCCCGACGCGCGGGGCATCTCCCAGTCAAAGGATGAGTCCATGAAGAAGACATCGACCGAGTTGCTGCTGGCCGCGCTGCTGGCGAGCCTGGCCGTCGCCTCCGCGCACGCGCAGCCGCAAGCCGCCGGCGGCGGCAAGTTCCCGGCCAAGCGCATGCTGCAGGAAGCGACCATGCCGCGCACCGATACGCAGGGACGGCGCCTGTACGCGATCGACCTCAACCCGTTCGTGCTGCAGGAGACCACGCGCCTGTACGCCAAGTCCCGTCCCTCGGACTACCGCACCCTGGATCCGGCGATCCGCGCGCACGAGAACAGCACCGGCATGGTCCACTACGCCGACCAGATCGCGCAGCTGCCGGGGGTGAAGATCGAGCGGGTGCTGTCCACGGTGTCCAGCACCGTCTATGCCTGGATGCCGGAGCGCACCGCGGCGCAACTGCTCAAGGCCGACTGGGTGGTCTCGGTGCGCGGGGTCGAAGCCACGCACGCCACGTTCTCCGCTGCGGGCGACATCGTCAATGGCGGCGAGATCACGCCCTGGGCGCTGCCGTACACGCAGACCAACGATGGAGTCACCACGTCCAATCCCGCGTATCTGCTCGATGCGGTGCTGGACAATCCGCCGCATCCCGAGCTCAACGTGGTGTATCGCCAGGATTTCCCGACGCTTTCGCCCAACCCCCTGCACAGCACGGCGACGGCAGGGCTGATCGGTGCCAGGCAGAATGGACAACTGGTGCGCGGGGTCAATCCTGGCCAGCCGATCAAGGCGTTCGGCCTTGCCGATCTGAACGAAAGCACCGTGGCCACCGCGCTGGATGCCGCAGTGCGCTACGCCGAAGCGTCGGGCGAATTCGCCGTCCTGAACATGTCGTTCAATCAGAGCCCAGGTGGGACCTACAACCCGTTCAATGCCAGCAATCGTTGGGGCCGTCGGATGCGCGCGGCGAGCAATCGTTTCTTCATCACCCAGTCGGCGGGCAATGCCTACACCGTCGGGCTCTCGCCGCTGGAGCAGGACGCGTGCAAGGTGGCGTTCGGCTACATCGATCCGCAGACCCAGCAGGGGGCCGCACGCGACATGGATGGCATCGTCGTGGTCGGTGGCTTGCAGCGTGACGGCTCGCGCTTTGCCGGCGCACAGAACAGCGATCGCTGGGGCGGCTATGCGAAGGGATCGACCGTCGGCCCTTGCGTCGAGGCGTGGGCGCCGGCGCACGAAATCACCAACCTCATTTACGACGGTGGCACCGAAGCGGTCTCCGGCACCTCGTTCGCCGCGCCGATCGTTGCCGCGATCGCCTCGCGCTACGGCAACACCCAGACCCGGCCGCTCGAGCGAGAGGCCTACATCAAGGCCGGCCTGAGCAACACCGGCTACAGCGAGGCCGGCCTGCCGCTGCGCAAGGTGCAGTACGTGGCGCCGTCGTCGCTCAACCTGATCAAGCGCCTGCCGATCGTCGGCGCGGCGTCGCCGACCAACTCGGACAACCTGGCCTCGCTGTACGACGGCCGCTTCTTCAGCGATACCGACTACTGGAACGCACGCACCAACTGGGGCAGCGTCACCGTGAACCTGGGGCAGACGCGCAAGGTCACCGGCGTGCGCATCACCGTGCGCACCGCGGCCAGCGAAACCGCGGGCGTCGCGCAGCCGATCGACTTCGCGGTCTCCGCCGGCCGGCATGGCGCGGTGTTCGGCGGCAGCACCAATCCCGGGCCGGTGTACTTCGACAACCCGCAGTACTACACCGAGCCCGATCAGTCCGACGTGGCGCCGGTGTACATCGCCTTGAACGGCAGCACCGCCCAGTACCTGAAGATCGAGGCCAACAACCCGTACTCGTGGTTGGCCTACTCGGAAATCGAGGTCTACGGCGAGTGAGTGACGCAGGTGCCGCCGCTGATTGCGGCGGTATCTGCCAATGCCTTCACGCGCAGGTTTCGCCTCGGGCCGATGCGGTCGCGGCCTGACGGCAGCGAGATGGCCGCTGTGCGCTGCGCACCGTCAATTGCAGGCACGCCTTCCGGTTCGCACTTTGTGCCGTCTTCGGCAGCCCCCTCCATCGAGGGGGCTTTTCTCTAGGCGCATCGGCAACGCCGCCGTTGCCAATCCCCAATCCCGACTCCCCAATCCCCGCTACTTGATCGGCTCGTCCAGCATCAGCTCGCGCACGAACCGTACCGGCGGGGCGCCGTAGGACAGCACCTGGTCGTGGTAGGCCTTGAGGTTGAACTTGTCGCCGAGCTTGTCCTGCATCGCCTTGCGCAGGTCCAGGTGTTCCTGCACGCCGACGAAGTAGGTCGGCAACTGGGTCGAGGTCAGCTGCGCGCGCACCCACTTGCCCTCGGCCTCGCTCTGCTGCTGGAAGGTGTCGTGGACCATCAGGTGCAGCGCCTGTTCCTTGCTCCAGCCGTCCACGTGCACGCCCTGATCGAGCAGCGCGTTGGCGATGCTGCGCAGATAGAACTTCAGCTGCACCAGGTGGAACAGCGGATCGTTGTCCAGGTAGCCCTGCTCCTGCATCATCCGCTCGGTGTACACCGCCCAGCCTTCGGCGAACACGCCCGAGCGCAGCACGCCGCGCAGGGTGGACGGGAACTTGGCCGAGTGCCAGCCTTCCACGTAATGCCCGGGCACGCCCTCGTGGATGCTCAGCAGGTGGATCATGCGGCTGTTGTATTCGCGCAGGAACGAGTCGGCCTGCTGCGCGGTCCAGTCGTCGGGAATCGGCGACACCGCGTAGAAGGTCTTCAGGTTCTTGTCGAGCGGACCGGGCGAATCGCAGTACGCCACCGCCACGCCGCGCTGGAACTCGGGCATCAGGATGATGTCCACCGGCGCGTCGGGCAGGGTCACCAGATCCTTCTTGCGCACGAAGTCGGTGGCATCGGCCAGCGAGGCCTTGGCGTCCTCGACCACCTTGTCGCGCGCCGGATGCTGCGCGTAGGCCAGCTCCAGCGCCGCCTCGATCGCCTTCTGCTGCTGCGCGTCGCTGGGCGCGTCGACCAGCGCCGGGGCGCCGGGCTTGTCCTTGAGCACGGTGCGGGCGATGGCGTACATGTCCTGGCGCACGCGCGTGAGCTCGGCTTCGGCGCGCTGCTTGATGTCGGCGCGCGACAGCGAGGAGTTGAGCGCGAACTTCAGCTTCTGGTCGTACTTCTCCGCACCCAGGCGGAAATCGCCCTTGGCGTTGGGCACCAGGGTCTGGTCCAGCCAGGTCTGTTGCTCGGCCACGGCCTTCTTCAGGCCCTCGATCGCCGCCTGCAGGCGTTGCGCGTCGGCCTGCGGCAGTTCCTGGATGTGCGGGACGATGAAGCTGTCGACGATGCTGAGGATGCCGCGGTTCTGCTTGGCCACGGTCTTGGCGCTGATCTCCGACACGCGGGCCGGGTCGAGGTTGGCGCGCGCCTGCGCGAACAACGCCGGGATCTTTTCCATGCGCGCGGTGGCCGACTTCAGCCGCTCCGGCAGCGGCGCGAACTCGCGCGCCATCAGTCCGTAGATCGCGCCGCCGGCCAGGCCGTTGTAGACCTGCGGGTCGGTCGCCCAGCCCTGCGCCACCTCGTTGCTCCAGATGTCGGACTGCAATTGGTTGCGCAGGATCGCCGCGTCCACCTGGTTCTCGCGCGAGAGCTTGGCCACGTCGAGCTTGTCCAGCTCGGCCAGCAACTCCTTGCTCGCCTCCAGGCTCTTCTGCCGGCCGGCGGCGCTGAGGTCGTCCAGTTCGCTGTCGTAGCGGTGGTCGCCGGTCTGGGTGGCGCCGACCGGGGACAGCTGCATCCAGGTGTCGACGGCGCGCTTGGACAGCGCGGCGAAGCTGGCGTCGGCGGCGGCATCGGTGGCGGCCGCGGCCTGGCCGGGAGCGGCGTTGCTGGCGGCGGGCGCATCGGCGGGTTTCTGGCAGCCGGCGAGGGCGGCGAGCAGGGCGGCGGCGAGCAGGTGCTTGCGCATCGGGGTTCCTGGAGTGGGTCGATCCGCCAGGGTAGCCCCGCCGTGCTGCCGGCGCCCCTGCCATTGGATTACCCTTGACGCTTTCGCCACTCAGGAGCATCGAAATGCAGGACAAGGGACGTCGCCATCGCGGCCGCAGTGTGTGCGATTTCGAGGTCGCCACGGACGATGCCGCACTGCCTGCCGCAGCCGGGGCAGGGCGTGCCGAGACTGCGAGCGCTCGACGCGGCCCGCGGCCTGGCAGCCGGCGCTGGCGCGGCTGGGGCGTTTCCCTGGCGTTGATGGCGGCGATTGCGGCCTGCAGCCGTGGCGGCGAGAGCGCTGCGGCGCCGCCCTATGCCGCCGATGCTGCCAGCAGCGCCGCCGAGGCCGCGGCGCAGGCGGCAGATGCGTCCTTCGCCGCGGGTGCGCCTGGCGAAGAGCATCGCGCCATGGCGACACTGGCCTATGAGCACGAGGTCGATGTGGCGCTGCCGGCGGCGCAGATTCCCGCGCGGCTCAAACAACTCCAGGAGGAGTGCCAGCAGTCGCGTTTCGGGGCCTGCACGGTGTTGCAGGTCGAACAGCGTGGCGGCGAGCAGCCACACGGCGAACTCAGCGTGCGGATCGCGCCGGCCGGGGTCGAGCCGTTGATCGCACAGGCAGGCCAGGGTGGCCAGATCGAAAGCCGCACCACCCATGCCGAGGATCTGGCGCAGGAGGTGCAGGACAACGACGCGCAGCGCCAGCGTCTGCAGGCCGAGCAGCGGCGCCTGCAGGAGTTCCAGCAGCGCCGCGATCTCAGCGTGGCCGACATGATCGCGCTGTCGGAGAAACTGGCCGCCGTGGAGACGCAGTTGCTCGCCACCAGCCAGGAAGCCGCGCAGCAGCGCCGTCGCCTGGATACGCAGCGGGTGACGCTGACCTTCGCCGCGCCGACCGCCGAGCGTAGCCGCAGCGACATCGGCGATGCGCTGCGCGACAGTGGCGAAATCTTTGCCGGATCGATCGCCTGGGCGATTCGCGCAGTGGTCGGCCTGGCGCCGTTCGTGCTGCTCGGCTATGCGCTGTGGCGGCTGATCGCCTGGCGTCGACGTCGGCGGCGCGCAGCTTAGGAGACGTGGCTTTCCCGTCCGATGTGGATCGGGCGGGAGCGCCCCAGGCGATACGCCAGCGAGGTGGGGCGGCGCTGCGCTTGCCGCACGCATGCCACGCAGGGTGGCGTGGCATCGAACAGGTCTGGTCGGTCATTGATCCCGGGCCGTGGCTGACGCTGCCCCTGCAAGTACATCGACGATGCGCGTGCTGGCAGCGTGGGAATGCTTCAATCCCGACGCATGGCCGCAACGTACCCAAACCAGGGGACGCGGCTGACCGTACTTCTACGCAAGCAGGCCATGCGGCCTTCCGGGACGCGGCGCCACACGGCGCAACGTCCCATCGGCCGGCGTCAGCCTTCGTCCTGTTCGAACTCGACGATCACGTCCAGCTCGAACGCCAGCGCTTCCACCGCCTCGCGCACCTTCTGTGCGGTGGCGGTGTTGCCGGCTTCCACCTCCACTTCGTGGGTGCCCGGTCCCTGATCGTCGGGCAGACCGGCGGAACTCGAATCGTCGTCGTCCATGTGCGGCATCAGGTCGTCGATTTCCTCGACGTGTTCGATGCCTTCCAGGCTCGACAGCAGGTTGATGATGGCGCGGGCGTCGTCCTCGCTGCCGGTGATGCGGATGCGGAGCTGGGGCATGTGCCTTCCTCTTGGGGGGAAGGCGCAGGCTAGGCAGGCATCGGCTAAGGCGGGGTGATGACGCGCTCAGCGCAGTGGCACGACCGCGTCCGGCCCGGCATGCTCGGCCACCGGCAGCAGCAGCGCCTCGGCGGCCGCGTGCAGCAGCGTCGGTGCGATGTAGCGGCGGTGCGCGGCGGCGATCAGGGCCATGTACAGGTGTCCGAAGCGGTTGCGGCAGGCCACACGCGTCTCCAGGCTCAGCTCGGCGCTGCCGTCGTCGCGCAGCGTCACGCCCACGCAACTGCGGAACACCAGGTGGCGGTCGTCGGCGCCGAGCAGCACCTGCACGCGCCGCGCCTGCGCCGTGGAGGCCTGCGCCAGCACCGGGAAGCGGCCGGCGAACAACTGATCGCGCTGCGGCGACAGCAGCGAGGACACCGGGCAGCCCAGCGGCGAGGTGCGCAGCCGCAGCGGCGCGACCAGCACGTTGCGCAGGCGCATCAGCCAGGTCACGGTACGCGGCGGGTGCCGCAGGAAGCCGTCCAGCAAGGCGGCCATCAGTGCGTGTGCGCCCAGTGGCCGCAGCGCCTGCGCCGGCACCGTCAGCCGCACGCTGTCCTGGTGATGATGCGCGGGCAGCTGCTGTTCGAGCAGCGAGCCGGGCAGCAACTGTCGCGTCACCCGTGCCCGCGGCAAGCGTGGCGCGAGCGCCGCGAAACCGGCTGGATGCCGCCAGGCGCCCAGCCGCTGCCGCAGGCGTCCGCTGAGGGCGCGCAGGCCGGCGCACCAGGCCAGGCGCCGGCTGCCTGGCGACGCCGCCAGCGACAGCCGCACCGTCGGTACGGGCAGCGCCTGCGCCTGCGGCGATGCGAGCAGCGCCGCGACCGGGGCCGGAAGCAGTTCGGTGAGGGTGGCGATGTCGGCGGTGCCGGCCAGGACCTGTGCGCGCACGTCCTCGGCAAGCACGCCGCCGGCTTCGTCGCTGTGGCAGGACAGGGCGAAGAACGCCGGATGCCCGGACTGCGCGCGCAGCGGCGCGAACTGGTGCCAGGTGCCGCCGCCGAAGCGCACGCTGAACAGGCAGTCGGCGGGCAGTTCGACATGCCGCAGCGCGGCGAGGAAATGCTGCGGATCCTCCTGCAGTTGCGCTGGCGAGGCGGTACTGAAACGCAGCAGCGCGCCGCCGCTGCCGGTGATCGCGGTGAACATGCGATGCCCGGCATGGCAATGGAACGGATGGCCGCCGCTGCCGACCGCGAACGAATACAGTGCGGTCGACTCGCCATTGCCGAAATCCGTGCCGGCCAGACGCGCCGAGGGTTCGTCCAGCGCATCGCGGAACTGCGGATGCGCGCGCTGGCGCAGGCAGGCCTGGGCGATCAGCGGATCGCCGGCACCCACGCCGAGCTGGGCGATCAGGATGACCTCCACCGGCAAGCCGCCGCTGTAGGAGGGCAGGCGCACCGAGGGAAATCCGGTTTGCGCGGCGGCGTGTTCGCTGAGCGGTGCGGCGGTCATCGGCGGACTCCTGTTGCCGTGGCGGAAGGATCAGGCGGTGCGCTTGGCCTGCCTGCGCGACTCGCGTTTGAGCGGGCCGGCACTGGGGCAGATCTCGAAGGCGAAACCGCTGAGGGTATTGACCAGGTTGTCCGGGGTGAGCCGGTAGACCACGAACTGGCCGCGGCGCTCGCTCGCCACCAGTCCCGCCGCTTCCAGCACGGACAGATGCCGCGAGATCGCCGGCGCGCTCATCGCGAAGCGCTGCCCGATCTCCCCAGCGGTAAGTTCCTGGGCCGACAGGTAGGCCAGGATCTCGCGGCGTGGCCGCGAAGCGAGGGCTTCGAAAACGCGATCGATGGACATCGGGGTTTAGCTAATTAACGAATTAGTTAATTAATGACGTGTCGCCTGGTCCATGTCAAGTGCCGAATCGACGCGGTGACGCGGTTTCCCCCATGACGTTCGCCAGTCATGAGAAGAGTCGCCTTAGTGAAGAGATGAGCGGCGTATTAAGCGTGTTTCGTTCAACTTTCCTTGCGCGTCGTCACCAGCCGCAGGAAGGCTTCGTGCTGATAGCGGCTCATGCGCAATTGCTGCCCCGTATCCATCGTGACCACATGGTGGCCGTTGAACCAGGGGTGGATCGCCTTGACCCGGCGCAGGTTGATGATCGCGGACCGGTGCACTCGGGCGAAGTGGCGCGGGTCCAGCCGCGCGGCCAGCGTGGCCATGGTCTCACGCAGTTCATGGGTGCGGTCGGCGAGGTGGATCAGCACCGTGTTGCGGCTGGCCTTGATCCAGACGATGTCCTCGACCGCGACCAGCACCACTGCCTCGTCGACGCGCACTGGAATCCGTTGCAGATAGTCGTCGCGCTGGCGCAACGCATCCAGGGTCTGCAGGATGCGCGCCTCGGAAGAGGTGCCCACGCCGATGCGGGCGGACAGGCGCCGTTTCGCACGCTGCAGGGTCTCGGCGAAGCGTTCGCGGCTGAAGGGTTTGACCAGGTAGTCCACCGCGTTGGCCTCGAACGCACGGACCGCGTAGTGCTCGTAGGCGGTGACGAAGATCGTCGCCGGCATGTTGGCCGCACCGATCGTGGCGACGACGTCCATGCCGGTCATCGCCGGCATCTGGATGTCCAGGAACACCAGGTCGGGCGACTGGCTGCGGATTGCGACCACCGCAGAGGCGCCATCGCCGCATTCGCCGAGCAGTTCGATGTCCGGATCGGCGCGCAGCAGCCGCACGATGGCGTGGCGTGCGATCGGCTCGTCGTCGATCACCAGCGCGGTGACGCTCATGCAGGGAGGTGCTCCGGGGCTTCCTCGGCGTCCAGCTCGCGGAACGGCAGCCGGATGCGGCAGGCAACGCCGTGCGGATAGAGCATGTCGAGCCGGATGTCGGCGTTGTCGCCGTAGAGTTCCTGCAGCCGCAGGCGAGTATTGGAGAAGCCGATGCCGTGTCCGCCCGCTTTGCTGTTTTCCTCCAGCGTGCTGTTGCCGTTGCGCACTTCGATGGACAGCGTGTCGCCTTCGCGCCGGCTCTCGATCTCGATGCGGTCGCTGCCGACACGCTGGCCGATGCCATGGCGGATCGCATTCTCCACCAGGGGTTGCAGCAGCAGGCTGGGCACCGCGCAGTGCAGGGTGCCGGGGGCGACATAGATCTTCGCGCTCAGGCGGTCGCCGTACCGCTTGCGCTGGATGCCGAGATACAGGTCGAGCAGGGCCAGTTCGCGTTCCAGGGTGATTTCCTGGCCGTCGTATTCTTCCAGGAACGCGCGCAGCAGTTCGCTCAACCGCAGCAGCATGTCCTCGGCGGCGACGGTGTCTTCGTCCAGCAGGGTGACGATGGCATGCAGCGTGTTGAACAGGAAATGCGGTTGCAGCTGGCTCTTCAGCACTTGCAGGCGCGACTGCGCGAGCTCGGCGGCCAGGCGGCTGGCTTCCACTTCGCGCCGGGTCTTCTCGGCGTGGAAGTGCAGCGCTTGCTGGATCGCGAACAGGGTCCAGTAGGTCAGCAACCCGATGGCGAAGTGCTGCTCCAGGAAATATCCCAGCTGTTCAGCGAAACCACTGGGCTCGAACAGGGTGGAGGCCAGCGCGCCGATGACCATCGCGGCAAACGTCACGCACAGGCTTGCGACTGCCTGCGCGCCAAGCCCGTGGAAGCGCTGAGCGCCACGGACAGGAAAGCGTTCGGCGAGCCGGAAGACGGTGGGCGCCAGGAGGGCCCAGCTGTACCACTGGATCAGCGACCATCGGATGGGCACCTCCAAAGGCCATCTGCTGGCAACCGCACCGTTGTTGACGATGTTCTGGAGCATGAACACCATGGCCACCAGCGTCCACAGCGCGATATAGCGCCCCAGGCTCATTTCGGTATTGCCGAGTCGGACGTTCATCCAGAGGTGGTCGAGGGGTGACGGGCGCATCCTAGGCGCAGCGACACGCCGTGGAAAGCGCCGGCGCGCGCCCACTACGATTGGGAGCGCGAGAACGACGATTCGTCCCGAATCGATTTGCAGCCGCTCGATCACCCGGCCTGATGGGCAGGCCAGCACAGCGGAATCCACCCCGCGTGGCTGGCGCATCCTTCCCATCGGAGATCCGTCATGCCCTCGATCCGCGTCCTTGCCTTGACTCTTGTCCTGTCCGTTGCGACCGCACCGGCTGCCGCGGCCGAGTCGGTGCGCTATCTGGAACTGAGCAACCGCGCCTACGACGCGCTGACGTCGCTGGCCGTCGCTGCACCAAGCAGTGAACAGTTCCGCGAGGTCGCGCTCCACGCGCCGTTGCGGGGCGGCGGCGACGCAGCGACCTTTCCGCTCGCCGGTCATGCCTGCCGCTACGATCTTCGCTTCACCTTTCGCAACGGACGTTCGATGCTGTATCGGGATGTGGACATTTGCGCGCACCGCGTGCGCATTCGGCCGTTGCCGCATTCGCAGTCGGGCGGGCGTGCGCTGCAGGTCGATGAGACGGCTGGAGCCTCACCTTGACCCGCTGTCCCGATCGAAGAGAGGCGACGGCGTGTCTTTCCTCATCGGGATCATGGCCCCCTTTTCGGGGAAGGTGCAGCGCAGGCGCGGACGAGGGGATGGGCGCAGCCTCGTCCATCCAGACTACGCGAGTCGCTTGTGCGTCGGACCCACCCCAACCCCTCCCTCGATGGGAGAGGGGCTTCCGCTCTCTGTGGGAGGGACTTAAGTCCCGACGCGACCCGCCGTGAGACGCAAGATCTCGGTCGCGCCACCATCTCATTGCACACGCACTGCGCACGCACGGCATCGGTCATGGTCGATGCCACCCCCGCGAATGCGTGCGGCCAGGGGCGCTAACCCGCTTTCGGCGGCAACCCCAGCAGTTCCGCCGGCAGCGCCGGCATCGGCGTGCGCTCGTCCAGCGCCTCGCGCTTGAGCCAGTCGACGAAGTGGCTGGCGGCCGGGCTGAGCAGGCGGTGGGTCGGATGCACGATGTAGTAGGAATAGCGCGCGGTCAGCGCCGGGCCGGGCAGGCGCACCAGCTCGTAGCGTTGCAGGTAGGGCTGGGCGATGTGCTTGCGCGCCAGCACCGCGCCCACGCCGTACACCGCCGCGCGCATCGCATCGGTGCTGTCGTTGAAGGTGTGCATCGGCGGCAGCGCCACGCCGCGCACGCCGGCGGCGCGGAACCAGTCGCGCCAGCCCTGCGGCGACATGTCGGTGAGCAGCGGCAACTGCGCGATCTGATCGGGCCGGCGCAGCGTCGCCAGTTGCGGCAGGGCCGGCGAGGCCACCGGGAACAGTTCGTCGTCCATCAGGTGGTGCGAGGTCAGTCCCGGCCAGTCGCCCTGGCCGTAGCGGATGCCGAGTTCCGGGCCGCCGTCTTCGAAGCGCGAGAACGCGGAGTCGGTCTGGATCTCCAGGCGTACGTGCGGGTAGGCCTGGCAGAACCGCGGCAGGCGCGGCAGCAGCCAGCAGTACGAGAGCGAGCGCAGTGTGGTGAGGCGCAGCGGCGCGGTGTCGGCCTGCGGATGCAGGTTGCCGGCGACCGCGGCGATGTCGGCCAGTGCCGCGCTGGCGGCATCGGCCAGTTGCCGGCCTTCGGCGGTCAGCTTGACCCCGCGCGCGTGGCGCTGGAACAGCGTGGCGCCGAGCAGGGCTTCCAGGCGCCGCACATGGTGGCTGACCGCACTGGCGGTGAGGTGCAGTTCCTCCGCGGCATGGGCGAAGTTCTGGTGGCGGGCCGCGGCGGCGAACACGCCAAGCGCGGGCAGCAGGGACGGGCGCAGTTGCATGAGCAGACACGCGGCAGATTTGTGGCTCGCGACGATACTACGCGCTTGTCGGCCCCGTGGCGCAGGATGATGCTGGCAGCCGAACGCGACATGCGCGGCGCGCAGCGGCGAGGCGGGGTCGGCGCGAAGGCGCCGCTCGGCACCCGCAGCCGGCCGCGGATGCGTGGCGCCGCACGATCGCTGCGGCGCGTTTCCGGTCGACCGCGAGCCTCCTCCATGCCTACTTCCGATACCTCCCTGCAGCCGGCCATCTCCGCCCCTGCTGCGTCCGCACCCGACGGCGCTGCGACGCGCGACTGGCGCACGCCGCTGGAACTGGGCTTCCTCGGCATCGTCTGGGGCTGCTCGTTCCTGTTCATGCGCGTGGCCGCGCCGCAGTTCGGCGCCTATGCGCTGGTGGAACTGCGCCTGGCGCTGGGCGCGGCGGTGCTGCTGCCGTTCCTGTGGCTGGCGCGGGCGCGCTTCCCGCTGCGGCGCTGGCCGACCCTGGCGGGGATCGGCTTGCTCAACTCCGCGCTGCCGTTCCTGCTGTTCGCCTGGGGCGCGCAACATGCGCCGGCGGCGATCGGCGCGATCTGCAACGCGATGACCGTGCTGTTCACCGCATTGATCGCGTTCCTGTTCTTCGGCGAGAAGATCGGCACGCGCCGCGCGTTGGCACTGTTGATCGGCTTCGCCGGCATCGTGGTGTTGGCCACCGGCAAGTCGGCCGGCATCAGCGTGGGGCCCGCCGCGCTGGCCGGCACCACCGCTTCGCTGCTGTACGGCATCGGTTACAGCCTGGTGAAGCGGCACATGAGCGATCTGCCGCCGGCCGCGGCCGCCGCGTCCACCCTGGGTTGCAGCGCCTTGCTGCTGGCGCCGCTGGCCTGGACGCATTGGCCGGCCGCCCCGGTGCCGGCCGTCGCCTGGGCCTGCGCCGGCGGTCTGGGCGTGCTGTGTACCGGGCTGGCGTTCCTGTTGTACTACCGGTTGATCCAGCGCATCGGCCCGGCGCGCGCGTCGACGGTGACCTATCTGGTGCCGGTGTTCGGCGCGCTGCTGGCCTGGGCGCTGCTCGGCGAACCGCTGACCTGGACCATGTTGCTGGCCGGCATGCTGATCCTGGGCAGCGTCGCCTTCAGTCAGCGCGCGCGGTAGCAGCGCCGCGGCAACGTGCGCGAAGGTGCCCGAGCTGGCGGCGCACCGGCGCGCCATAATCGCCGTGTGGCACACGCCTTTCGGCCTGGAGAACGACGCAATGACCGATTCCCTGCTTGCATCGCAGTTCGCCTTCAAGGCCTGGGCCAACGCCGAACTGCTGCAGGCGCTGGCGCAGATCGACGGCGATGCGTTTCCGGCGCAGCGGGAGCGCGCGATCCGGCTGTTGAACCACACCTACGTGGTGGACCGGATCTTCGCCGCGCACCTGCAGGGCGGCACGCATGCATTCACCGCGAGCAACACGCCGCAGACGCCGGAACTGGTGGCGCTGGGCGCGGCCGTGACCGAATCGGACCGATGGTATGCCGATTACGTCGCCCGGCTCGACGCGGCCGCCTTGCAGCAGACGCTCGCGTTCCGTTTCACCGATGGCGACGCCGGCAGCATGAGCCGGCAGGAAATGCTGTTCCACGTGCTCGCGCACGGCGCCTTCCACCGCGGCAACATCGCCATGCTGCTGACCGAGTGCGACGTGGAGCAGCCGCGCGAACTGTTCACCCGCTTCCTGCACGCGCAGCAGCCGCAACGGCGCGCTGCCGGCGGCGCCTGAGCGCGCAGCGTCGCGCGGAATACGCTACTGCGGCGGCGTGCGCACCGGCAGCGGCACGTTGCACAGGTCGATGTGCCCGGCCGGGCGCTTGTAGAACGCGTCGCGGCGGTTGCGCCGCGCTTCGGCGACTTCGCGGAAGGTGCGGGTGTCGGTGCGCAACACTTGCAGCGGGGTACGTTCGGCTTCCGGCACGTCGCTGGCCAGGCGGATCGCGCGGATCGGCGTGCGCTGCTCGGGTTTTTCGTAGAAGCCCATCGGGTCCGGCCCGCGCGGGATCACGCTGAGCAGTTCCATGCCCTTGACCACGCGGCCGACCACGGTGATGTTGCGGTCCAGTTGCCGTGGCGACTGTCCGGTGACCACGTACAGTTCGGCGCCGATGCTGCTGTCCTCATCGTTGTTGCGGCCGGCGCCGAGCGTGCCGTAGCAGTGCGCCAGCCAGGCGGTGCCGGCCTTGGGATCGCGCGCCACCGGGAAGCCGTCGACGAAGCCCACCTGCGGCGCCCAGCCATCGCGGTCGGGCAGGGGCTGGAACGCCAGGCCCGCGGCGGGGCGCTGGAATTCGGCCGGCAGATGCGTCTTGGCGCTGCCCAGCGACTTGGCCTTGCCCGGCTCCTCGCCGTCGGGGTCGCCGAACTGCACCACGAAATTGTCCTGCGAGCGGTAGATGCTCAGGCCGTCCCAGAAGTGCTCGTGGGCGAGGGTGCGGATGTTGCCGACGTGCTGCGGCGCGAACGCCGGCGCCAGCTCGATGATCACGCGGCCGGTCTCCAGTTCCAGGTAGAGCGTGTTCGCCGGATCCAGGGTGCGCCAGTCGCTGGGCTTGGAGGCGTCCAGGATCTGTTGCGGGCTGCGGTACGGCACGGCCGGCGGCGGCGCCCCTGCCGCCGCGGCGAAGGTGGACAGCGACAACGCGAGGGCGAGCAGGGAAGTGCGCAGCGGCATGAGGGCGGCCCGGTCGGTGAGCGCTCGATTCTCACCGAAGCGGCGGCCGCTGCCAATGCGCCGGCGGCATGGCGCGACCGCCGTGCCGCCGGCAGTGCCGCCTATGACAGCGCGCGCCGCTGCGGTTCCTGCGCCTCCTGCACCGGCGCCTGGCTTGGGGCCGGCGGCAGCGCGGCCAGTTGCCTGGCGCTTTCGGCGGCCGGGATGGTCGCGGCCTGCGCGGCGTCCACGTAGGCCACCCGCTTGTCGCCGGACATGGGATCGCCCTGCACCGCGAACACGCGTCCGTTGTCGTTGCGCAGGATGTGATCGACCTGGGTCAGGCCGTCGCGCCGTGCCGCCAGCAGCAGGCTGCCGGCGACGTTGGCATCGTAGGGGCTGAGCTTGCTCGCGATCGCCTGCTGCATCGCCTGCTGCTGCGGATCGGCGGCGGCACGTACCTCGGACGCAGCGCCGGTGCTCGGCGCGGAGCGCGCGGGCGCCGACGGTGATGGCTGGTCGGCGCGCTCGACCTGCGCGTCGATGCGCACCAGGTCGCCGCCCGGCGTGCCGCCGGCGCTGCTGGCCACGCGAAACAGGCGCTCGCTCAGGCCGTACTGGGAATTGCCCAGGTTTCGCGCCAGCCCGATCGCGAAGTCCTGCGGACTCTGTTTTTCATACTGGGCGGCCTCGTGCGCGGTCATCGGACTGGCCTGGGCGGCACGCTGGTACTGCTGGCGCAGCGCGTCCATCTGCTGTTCGGAGAAGCGCAGGGTGGCGTTCTGGCCGGCCGCGATCGGCGTATCGGCCGAGGCGGTGTCCTTGCCGGTCAGCGCGGCGTTGAGCAGCTGCGCCTGGTTGTGGTCGACCTTGTCGAAGGTGAACTGGTAGCTGCGCTCGTCCACGCGCTCCTTGCCCGCCGGATCGAACTGACGGGTCAGGGTCATCGGCACGTTGCCGGCGTACTGCGCCTTGCCGACCACGCTGGAACTGCCATCGGCATAGGTGGTGCGCACGTTCTCGCCGCTGTTGCGCTGGCCGCCCAGTTCGGCCTTGAACGGACCCAGGCCGAGCTGGGCGCGGGTCTCCGAACTCATGGTCAGGCTTTCGACCTTCTGCACGTCGCCGACGCCGGGCACGTCGGCGGCGAGTCGGCCGCTGGCCAGGAACGTGCGATAGGCGGCCTGCGCCTGCGGCTCGCGCAGGTCGAAGGTGGCGGTGCGCATGGTCGCCTGACCCAGCGCGTCCTGCCGGCCGAGCATGGCCTGGGCGATGTCGGTCTTCAGCCCCATCGCCTCCAGACGCTCCACCGCCTGGGTCGGGCCGACCGCGACGCGGACGCGGTCGGCGTCCAGGCGCTCCACCGCATAGCTCATGCCGGCCGCGTCGGTGCGTTCGCTGGACGTGGCGAAGCCGCGGAACGCGGCCTCCATCGAGGTCTTGGCGAATACCTGGCCATCGAGCCTGACGCGGCCGCCTTCCGGGATGGTCGTGGGATCGAAGGGATTCACCCGCGCAGCGGCGTCGGCCGTGGCCGCGCCGGGCAGCCTGACCTCGTAGCGGCCGCGCTCGCCGGTGGCCTGGGTCAGGCTGCCGTCGGCCGCCAGGCGCCCGGCTTTGAAGTCGCCCTGGATGCGATGGCCCTGGGTGAACTCCATCTCGACATTGAACGTGGTCTTGCCGTCTTCCTCCTTGCGGCCGGCGCCGACCTTGCCGGTATGCACCACCGCGTATTCCAGCGGGCCGTACTTGGCCTCTGCGGCCGTGCGGCTGTACTCGAGCGAACCCGAGCCGGCCGCCGGGTCGCGCTTGACCCCGCCGACCGAGAACTGGTTGCCGGATCCGGCGAAGCTGGCGTCGGTGGCCTGCCCGGGCTGTGGGGTGGCGGGCGTCGAACTCATGCGTGACCTCCTGGATGGCATGCGAGAAAGAAGTCTTCCGAGTGTAGTCAGCGCGGTGTTGTCGAATCGTTTGTCGCACCGGTGGCGGGCAGGCGAGGCAGGCATGACCAACGGCACAGGGACTATGTCGAACTCGGTACTAGTATCTATCTCAACCTAGCGAGGGCGCCATGGTCGAGCCGGATGCACAACTGAAGAAGTTCCAGAAGGAGCTGAGCGCCGGCACGGTGTCGCTGGCCCTGCTGGCGGTGCTGGCCGCGGCCGAGGCGCCGCTGTACGGCTACCTGATCGCCAAGCGCCTGGAACAGGTGGGCGAGGGCGTGCTCAGCGGCAAGCAGAGCGCGCTGTACCCGGTGCTGCGCAACCTGGAGGCGGCTGGCCTGCTGTCCAGCCATGTCGAGCCGTCGGTGGCCGGGCCGCCGCGGCGTTACTACCACATCACCGCGGCGGGCCTGACCACGCTGCGGCAATGGGCCGCGGCGTGGCGCGCCACCCGCGATTCCGTCGATTCCGTGCTGAAGGGGATTTCAGAATGAGCAGCGCACACACCGCACCGCGGCCCTTGCCGACCACCATTCCCGACTACCTGGCGCAACTGCGCGCGGCGCTGGCCGGCGCCGACCCGGCGCTGGTCCAGGACGCGCTGTACGACGCGGAGGAATACCTGCGTTCGGAGCTGGCCGAGCAGCCGGGCAAGAGCGAGGCCGAGGTCATCGCCGGCGTGGCCGGCAGCTACGGTGCGCCGGATGAGGTGGCCGAGATCTACCGTGAGACGGAGGTGACGGTGAACCGCGCGCTGAAGCCGCCGGCGCCGCCGAAGCGCAAGTCGTTGCTCGGCCGCTTCTTTGGCGTGGCCGCCGACACGCGCGCCTACGGCGCGCTCTTCTACATGCTGCTGTCGCTGGTCACCGGCATCTTCTACTTCACCTGGGTGGTGACCGGGGCCAGCGTGTCGCTGGGCATGCTGGTGCTGATCATCGGCGTGCCGTTGCTGGTGCTGTTCTTCGGCTCGGTGCGCGTGCTGTCGCTGGTGGAAGGGCGCATCGTGGAAGTGCTGCTGGGCGAACGCATGCCGCGGCGGCCGCTGTACAGCGAGCGCGCACAACCCTGGCTGCGGCGCATCGGGCAGATGTTCACCGATGCGCGCACCTGGACCACGATGCTGTACTTCCTGCTGATGCTGCCGCTGGGCACCTTCTACTTCAGCGTGTTCATCACCCTGCTGAGTATTGGGCTGGCGCTCGCGGCGGCGCCGCTGGGGTTCTTCCTGCCGCAGCAGTTCAATGCGATGTTCGTCGACGGGAACGTCATCGAAAGCGCGCCGTGGCTGCTGCCGGTGTGGAGCGCGCTGGGCATCGTGCTGCTGTTCGCTACGCTGCACCTGGCGCGCGCGGTCGGCAAGCTGCATGGCCTGCTGGCAAAGCACCTGCTGGTGCACAGCGCGGGGCAATGACGAGGTGCCGCGGCCGGCGACTGCCGGCCGCGGACGTTACCGGCTCAGCCGGCCTTGCGGCTGCCGCGGCGCTTGAGCGGGGTGACGTTGCCGGTCGCCGGCGCGCGGCTGGCAGCGGCGTTGGCGGCGATGAAGCTGCGCACTTGCGGATACACGATGTCGCGCCAGCGGCGGCCGCTGAAGATGCCGTAATGACCGGCGCCTTGCACTTCCAGGTGCTGGCGGCGCGCGGCGGGAATGCCGGTGCACAGGTCCTGCGCGGCCGCGGTCTGGCCCAGTCCGGAGATGTCGTCCAGCTCGCCTTCGATGCTGAGCAGCGCGGTGTCGCGGATCGCGGCCGGATCGACGCGTTCGCCGTCGATCACCCATTCGCCGCGCGGCAGCAGGAACTCCTGGAACACCACGCGGATGGTGTCCAGGTAGTAGGTGGCCGGCATGTCCAGCACCGCGTTGTACTCGTCGTAGAAGCGGCGGTGCGCCTCGGCGTCCTGCAGGTCGCCCTTGACCAGGTTGGCGTAGAAATCCCAGTGCGACATGAAGTGCCGGCTCGGGTTCATCGCCAGGAAGCCGATGTGCTGCAGGAAGCCCGGATAGACCTCGCGGCCGTGGCCCGGGTATGACGGCGGCACGGTGTGGATGACGTTGTGCTCGAACCAGGACAGCGGATTGCGCGTGGCCAGGTTGTTGACCTCGGTGGGGCTGCGCCGCGCGTCGATCGGGCCGCCCATCATCACCAGCGAACGCGGCGTGGTCTCGCCGCGCCCGGCCATCAGCGACACCGCGGCCAGCACCGGCACGGTCGGCTGGCACACGCTCATCACGTGCAGCGACTCGGCGCCGATGTGGCGGATGAAGTCCTGCACGTAGCGCACGTAGTCGTCCAGCCCGAAGTCGCCTTCGGCCTGCGGCACCATGCGCGCGTCGATCCAGTCGGTGACGTAGACCTTGTGATCGCGCAGCAAGGTGCGCACGGTGTCGCGCAGCAGCGTGGCGTGGTGGCCGGACAGCGGCGCCACCACCAGCACGGCCGGCTGCTTCTTGAGACCGTCCACGACCTTGGCGTCGTCGCTGAAACGCTTGAAGCGCAGCAGGCGGCAGAACGGCTTGCGCAGCACTTCCTGTTCGACGATCGGCAGCGCGTGGCCGTCGACCTCGACATGGTCCAGCGCCCAGGCCGGCTTCTCGTAGTCCTTGCCGAGGCGGTGCATCAGCTCGTTGCTGGCGGCTAGGCGCTCGGCGCCTGGCAGCGTCGACCACAGGCTGTTGGGATCGGAGAAGATCTTGGCGTTGGCTTCGGCCTGGTGCACCCAGGGGGCGAGCAGGTTACGGGTCAGTTCGTGCCACTGGTAGAGCATGCCGGCGTTTCCATCCTGAGCGTATGCTGCCGTGCAGCATAGCGCATCCGCGCTGTTTGCACCTTAATGGGGCACCAGACCAATCGTCTCCAGCGCCGCCGCATCCCCCGCCAACGCTGGCGCCAGCCAGCAATGACTGCCCACCGGGCGCAGCCCGAGCGCACCGAACTGGCGCCGGTACCAACGCGCCGCGCGCGGCTGGAAGCCGGCGTGGTCGCCGTCGAAGTCGTCTTCGGCGGCGAAGGTCTCCAGGAACGCCACGCCGCCGCACAACTCCACCAGGCCGGGCAGGCCCTGACGCAACTCGCGGCTGGGCACGTAATGCAGCACGTCCGAGCACACCAGCAGGTCCACCGGCGCACACGGCCGCAGCCAGGCGAAATCGCCGAAGCGCGCCGGGTGCAGGTTGCGGTGGCGGCCATAGCGGGCGACCGCGTAGTCGCTGCTGTCGAAGCCGAGATAGCGCAGCTTCGGCCGCAACTTCAGCAGCGGCGCGCGCCAGGCGCCTTCGCCGCAGCCGATGTCGAGCACGCTGCGGATCGGCCGTTCCAGGTAGTACTCGGCCTGGGCCACGGCGAGGGCGACCTTGCGCGTCAGGCGCGCGGCATCGCCGATGCCGTCGCGGCGATACCAGCGCTGGAAGTAGTCGGCGTCGTACTGTTTGCTCATGAGCGCGTGTGATCCGTGCGGGCGCCGGACGAATCGGCGAAAATGGCCGCACATCCTACGCCAGCGACCCGGAGCCAGCGCATGCAACTCTATTTGTGGATCAAGTCCCTGCATCTGCTGTTCGTGATCGCATGGATGGCGGCGGTGTTCTACCTGCCGCGGATCCTGGTCAACGTCGCCGAGAGCGCGGGCCAGCCGCAGGTGCAGGAACGCCTGGCGCTGATGGGGCGGCGCCTGTACCGCTTCGGCCACAGCATGTTCGGCCTGGCGCTGCTGCTGGGGCTGACCCTGTGGCTGGGCTACAAGGTGCTGCCGGACTTCCCGACCATGGTCGCGCCCGGCCACAGCGGCTGGCTGCACGCCAAGCTCGGCCTGGTGGCGCTGATGCTGGCCTACTACATCTTCACCGGCCGCTGGCTCAAGCGCGTGGGCCAGGCACAGCCGCTGCCGTCCTCGCGCGCGCTGCGCCTGTTCAACGAACTGCCGGTGCTGGCGCTGCTGGTGGTGATCTGGCTGGTGTTGGCCAAGCCGTTTTGAGCGGGGATTGGGGATTCGGGATTGGGGATTCGTAACAGCGAGTTCCCCGGCGCCGACGTGTTATGGGGTGCCGCGATCAACACTGGAGCGGAAGGCCCCGCTTTTGCGAATCCCGAATCCCGATTCCCCAATCCCGAGGCGCCGCGCGCGGCGCCTCACGCCGTCTCGTAGGCGCCGTAGCCGCGCAGGCGCTCGTAGCGCTTCTGCAGCAGTTGCTCGATCGGCAGCTGTTCCAGCGCGTCCAGTTCGTTGAGCAGGACCGCCTTCAGGCGCTTGGCCATCTGCGTCGGGTTGCGGTGGGCACCGCCGATCGGTTCGCGGATCACCTTGTCGACCAGGCCCAGCGCGGACAGGCGCTTGGCGGTCAGGCCGAGTTGTTCGGCGGCGTCCTTGGCCTTGGACGCGTCCTTCCACAGGATCGAGGCGCAGCCTTCCGGCGAGATCACCGAGTAGGTGCCGTACTCCAGCATCAGGGTGCGGTCGCCCACGCCGATCGCCAGCGCGCCGCCGGAGCCGCCTTCGCCGATCACGGTGCAGATCACCGGCACCTTCAGTTCGGCCATCTCCAGCAGGTTGCGTGCGATCGCCTCGCTCTGGCCGCGCTCCTCGGCGCCGATGCCGGGGTAGGCGCCGGGGGTGTCGATGAAGGTCAGCAGCGGCAGCTTGAAGCGTTCGGCCAGCTTCATCAGGCGCAGCGCCTTGCGGTAGCCCTCCGGACGCGGCATGCCGAAATTGCGTGCGATCTTGCTCTTGGTGTCGCGGCCCTTCTGGTGGCCGATGATCACCACCGCGCGGCCGTCGATGCGGCCGAGGCCGCCGACGATGGCCTTGTCGTCGGCGAAGGCGCGGTCGCCGGCCAGCTCCTGGAATTCGTCGCAGAACACGTTGATGTAGTCCAGCGTGTACGGGCGCTGCGGATGCCGCGCCAGCTGCGAGATCTGCCACGAGGACAGGTCGCGGAAGATCTGCGCGGTACGCACCCGCAGCTTGTCCTCCAGCGCGCCCACCTCGGCGTCGACGTTGACCGCCGGGCCGGTGCTGGCGTTGCGCAGTTCCTGGATCTTGGCTTCCAGATCGGCGATGGGTTGCTCGAAGTCGAGGTAGTTCGGGTTCATTGGACGCCGTGGTGAACGTGAATGTGGTGGAGTTTAGCCGAATGCCGCGTGGCGACCCGTACGCGGCCGTCCGGTGACTCGGCTCAGGGGCCGGTCACCAGCGCGGGGCTGGTCATGATCTGGCTGACGCCCTCGACGAAGGCGTTGACGCGTTTGTTGTCGTCCACCGACAGGCCGCTGAACAGGCGCGCGGTGGCATGGGTGAAGTCGATCTGCGTGGACACGTAGGTCTTGCGCAGGCGCTGTTGCTCGGCAGGATCGGTCGCATGCAGGTAGGCATTGACCAGCGCGCGCAGCGGCCCGGCGTGCGCCTCCATCACTGGCGGCAAGGCCGGCAGGCGTTCGGCCGCGGGCGTGACCCGGCGCTGCGGCGGCTGCCAATCGCGCGGCTGATGCGCCGCGACATAGCCAGGGGCATCGTGGCTGCTCTCGACGTAGGCGACGAAGTCGTCGGGCGCGAAAATCTTGCGCATGCGCCGGCCGCCGCTGCTGTCGACTGCGCCGACGGCGTTCTCGGGGAATGGGGTATGCACGTCGAAGTCCCAGTCCTTGACGATGAACAAGTCGTGGACTTGCCCGTAGCGGCCTTTCAGTGCCACGCCCCGCACCTCGACCACCGCATCGCCCTGGAACTCGCGCGGCTTGGCGGTACTGGTCCAGTAGACCTCGTCGACCCAGTAGTAATCCGACAGGGTGGGATTGACCAGGGCGCCGTCGTGATCGGCGTACACGATGAAGGGCACGCGTCCGAGTTGCGCGGTCTGCAGGGTGTGCGCGCCCGGCGCCAGTTCCAGGGCCAGTTCGGCATGTGCGGGGATGCTGTGCGGCTGTCCATCGACCTGGATCGGCAAGGCCTGCCCGGTCGGATTGTCGAAGCGGAAGGTTTGCGGACCCTTGCCGCAGGCAGTCAACAACAAAATGCAGCAGGACAGAAGCAAAAAGCGCACGCGGATATCCAGAACGTAGGGAAAAAAGAGACGGTAGATTCGGCTTGCAGCGCGGGTCAGTTCGCCCACGGCGGGCTGTATTTGACCTTTACCGCGCGCACCGCCGGGTCGCCGCGCAAGGCGTCCAGCAGCTGCGGATCCACGCGCACCGAATGGCTGCCGTTGAGGTCGAGCATGCCGGCGATGCCGCCCTGCGCCGACTGCAGCAGCAGGTCCAGGCGCAGCGGGGTCTTGCCCGGGCGGTGGCGGGCGAGCAGGCCGTCGATGCGCGGCCAGGCGCTGCGCTGGCGCAGGTCCAGGCGCAGCGACAGGCGCTGCGCGTGGTGCGTGCAGATCTGTTCGTAGTCCCAGCACTGGCGGATGCGCATCGCGTAGCCGCCGTTGAATTCGTCCTCGCGCACGCCGCCCTTGACGATGAGGATGCGGTCGCGGGTCAGCAGGTGGCCGAACTCGGCGATGGCGTCGGAGAACGCGCTGCATTCGATGCGGCCGCGGCCGTCTTCCAGTTGCACGAACACCTGGCTGTCGCCCTTGCGGCGCACGCCGACCACCTGGCCGGCGAGGATCGCGCTGACCTCCGGGCGCCACGCGCGCTTCTCGCCATCGCCGCCGCCACTGCGGCCGCCGCCGGACTGTGCGCAGATCTTCTCCAGCGCGCTCAGGTCGCAGCCGACCAGTTCGCGCATTTCGTCGCGGTACGGGTCGAACGGATGGCCGCTGAGGTAGAAGCCCAACGTCTCGCGCTCGCCGGCCAGCAACTGGCCCAGCGGCCATTCCTTGCTCTCCGGCAGGTCCAGGCGCAGCGCCGGGGCGCTGGTGTCGGCACCGCCGAACAGCGAGTTCTGCCCGGAGGCACGCTCGCGCGCCATCTGCTCGGTGGCCTTCATCACCTCCGGCAACTGCAGCATCAGCGTGGCGCGGTTGCTGCCCAGCCCGTCCATCGCGCCGGCGTTGATCATCGCTTCCAGCGTGCGCTTGTTGAGCTTGGCCGATTCGACGCGGGTGCAGAAATCCAGCAGCGAGGCGTATTCGCCGCCGCGCTCGCGCTCGGCCACGATCGCCTCGCAGGCGCCACGACCCACGCCCTTGATCGCGCCCAGGCCGTACTGGATGGTGTCCGGGGTGGCCGCCTCGAACATGTAGGCCGAGGCGTTGATGCGCGGCGGCAGCACGGTCAGGCCGAGGTTGCGCACCTCGTCGAGGAAGCCGACCACCTTGTCGGTGTTGTCCATGTCCGAGGACAGCGTGGCCGCCATGAACTCGGCCGGGTAATGGCGTTTCAGCCACGCGGTCTGGTAGCTGACCAGCGCGTAGGCGGCGGCGTGCGACTTGTTGAAGCCGTAGCCGGCGAACTTCTCCATCAGGTCGAAGATTTCGTCGGCCTTGGCCTCGCCGACGCCGCCCTTGGCCGCGCCCTCGCGGAAGATCTCGCGGTGCTTGGCCATTTCCGCCGGCACCTTCTTGCCCATCGCGCGGCGCAGCAGGTCGGCGCCGCCCAGCGAGTAGCCGCCGACGATCTGCGCCATCTGCATCACCTGCTCCTGGTACACCATGATGCCGTAGGTGTCCTGCAGGATCGCTTCGGTGCGCGGATCGGGATAGACGATCTCCTGCTGCCCGTGCTTGCGCGCGTTGAAGTCGGGGATCAGGTCCATCGGGCCGGGGCGGTACAGCGACACCAGCGCGATCAGGTCCTCGAAGCGGTCGGGGCGGGCGTCCTTCAGCAGCCGGCGCATGCCCGAGGATTCGAACTGGAACACCGCGCCGGTGTTGCCCGAGGCGAAGATGCCCTTGTAGGTGGGCGCATCGTCGAGCGGGATCGCAGCGATCTCCACCGGCGGGATGCCGGCGCGCGCGTGGCGCACGTTGATCGCCTTCACCGCCCAATCGATGATGGTCAGGGTGCGCAGGCCGAGGAAGTCGAACTTGACCAGGCCGACCTGTTCGACGTCGTCCTTGTCGAACTGGGTGACCGGGTTCTTGCCGAAGTTGTCGACGTCGTGTTCGGCGAACAGCGGGCAGAAGTCCGACAGCGGCGTCGGCGCGATCACCACGCCGCCGGCGTGCTTGCCGGCGTTGCGGGTCAGGTCCTCGAGCTGCCGCGCCAGGTCCATCAGGTCGCGGACGTCGTCCTCGGCCTGGTAGCGCTGGATCAGCTCCGGCGAGGCCATCTCGCTGTCCTTGCCTTCGCCCATCGCATCCTTCAGCGTGATGCCGAGGATGTTGGGGATCAGCTTGGCGACGCCGTCGACCAGGCCGTACGGGAAGCCGAGCACGCGGCCGCAGTCGCGCACCACCGCCTTGGCCGCCATGGTGCCGTAGGTGATGATCTGGCTGACCCGGTCGCGGCCGTACTTGCGCGCCACGTAGTCGATCACCTCGTCGCGGCGATCCATGCAGAAGTCGATGTCGAAGTCGGGCATCGACACGCGTTCCGGGTTGAGGAAGCGCTCGAACAGCAGGTTGTACGGCAGCGGGTCCAGGTCGGTGATCTGCAGCGCCCACGCCACCAGCGAGCCGGCACCGGAACCGCGGCCCGGGCCGATCGGAATGCCCTGGTTCTTGCCCCACTGGATGAAGTCGGCCACGATCAGGAAGTAGCCGGGGAAGCCCATCTTGATGATGGTGTCCAGCTCGAACTCGAGCCGGTCCACGTAGTCCTGGCGGGTCTTGCCGGGCGCCAGCGGATTCTTTTCCAGGCGCGCGGCCAGGCCGTCGCGCGACTGGCTGCGGATCCAGCTGTCCAGCGTCTCGTCGTCGGGCACCGGGTAGGCGGGCAGGAAGTAGGTGCCCAGCTGCATCTCGATGTTGCAGCGTTGCGCCAGCGCCAGCGTGTTGTCGATCGCGTCGGGGATATCGGCGAACAGCGCGGCCATCTCCTCGGCCGATTTCAGGTACTGCTGATCGCTGTAGTCGCGCGGGCGCTTGGGATCGTCGAGCACGCGGCCGGAGGAGATGCACACGCGCGCCTCGTGCGCGGCGAAGTCGCTGGCGTACAGGAAGCGCACGTCGTTGCTGGCGACCACCGGCAGGCCGCGGATGCCGGCCGCGTGCAGGGCGAACTGGTTGAACGCCTCCTCGCCGTCGCGGCCGGTGCGGGTCAGTTCCAGGTGCAGGCCGTCGCCGAAGTTGCGCTGCCAGTCGGCCAGTTGCTGCTCGGCCAGGTCGTGGCGGCCTTCGCTGGCCAGGCGCCCAGCCAGGCTCTCGCGGCCGACCAGGGCGAACAGGTTGTCGCTGCCGGTCTGCAGCCATTCCGGGCGCAGCGCCACGCCGCCTTCGTTGCGGTGGCCTTCCAGCCAGGCGCGGGTCAGCAGCCGCGACAGGCTGAGGTAGCCGTCGCGGTTGCGGCACAGCACGGTCAGCCGCCACGGCGCCTGGGTGCCGTCGGCGATCAGCAGGTCGGCGCCGGCGATCGGCTTGATGCCCACGCCCTCGGCGGCCTTGTAGAACTTGACCAGCGCGAACAGGTTGTTGAGGTCGGTGACCGCCAGCGCGGGCAGGTCCAGCTCCACCGCGCGGCTGAGCAGGTTGGCCTGCTTGGCTTTCTTCGGGTCAGCCTGATCCGGTTTCTCGGGCACACGGATGGTCGAATCCGCCAGCGAGAACTCGGTGTGGATGTGCAGATGGGCGAAGCGGGAAGTGGACATGCGGAACCAGAGCGATGCCCGGGCAGGGTAGCGGCGGGGGCCGAGCCGGGCAAGGCTTGACAGGTGGAGGCGGGGATTCGGGAGTGGGGATTGGGGATTCGTTGCGGTCTCACTGATGCCTGAGCCGCACGCGATGCTGACGGTGCCGTGCGCGCGTCTACGCGAGCTGCAGCGACTCCAACGAATCCCCAATCTCCACTCCCGAATCCCGGCCCTCCAGGGCCAACCGAACGGGCGCGAAGCTGCGCCGGTGGTGGACGCAGGGGCCGTGCGCGGCCAGCGCGGCCAGGTGCGCCGGGGTGGCGTAGCCCTTGTGCAGGTCGAAGCCGTAGTGCGGGTGTTCGTCGTGCAGGCGCTGCATGATCCGGTCGCGGGTGACCTTGGCGACGATCGAGGCGGCCATGATCGCGCGGTCCAGGCCGTCGCCGCCGACCAGCGCCTCGGCGGCGCAGGGCAGACCCTTGGGCACCCGGTTGCCGTCGATGCGGGCGAAGCCGGCCACGTGCGCCACGCCCTCGACCGCGCGGCGCATGCCCAGCATGGTCGCCTGGTAGATGTTCAGGCGGTCGATCTCCTCGGCCTCGATCAGCACCACCTGCCAGGCCAGCGCACGCTCGACGATGCGCGCATAGAGCGTCTCCCGCCGCGCCGCGGTCAACTGTTTGGAATCGTCCAGCCCGTTGATGCGGGTGCGCGCCGGATCGAACACCACCGCCGCTACCGCCACCGGCCCCGCGAGAGGTCCGCGGCCGGCTTCGTCGACGCCGGCGTAAAGCCGGGATTGGGGATTCGGGAGTGGGGATTCGCAGAGCAGTTCCTGCTGCGGCGATGGGGAGTCTGGGCGCTTCATGCCTTTGCTTCTCTCGAATCCCGAATCCCCACTCCCGACTCCCGGCTCTCAAGCAACTCGAGCACCGCATCGGCCGCCCGCGCCGAGGCGTCCTGGCGCAGCAGCAGGTGCAGGCGTTCGTATTCGGGCTGCAGCGCCGCCACCGCTTGTGGATTGCGCAGCCAGTGCAGCAGCGCGGTGGCCAGCGCGTCGGGGGTGCAGGCGTCCTGCATCAGCTCCGGCGCCAGGTCATGGCCGGCGAGGATATTGGGCAGGGCGTAGCGGTCTACCTTCAGCAATCCCAGCGCCTTGACGATGCGGTAGGTGAGCGGGGCGACCTTGTAGCCGACCACCATCGGCCGCTTCACCAGCATCGCTTCCAGGGTCGCGGTGCCGGAGGCCAGCAGTACCGCGTCGGCGGCCAGCAGCGCGGCGCGCGCCTGGCCGTCCAGCACCTGGGTGGCGGCCGGCGGCAAGGCCGAGCGCGCGAGTTGCTCGGCGATCAGCGCCTTGCATGCGGCATTGGCGGCCGGCACCAGCACGCGCGCGTTCGGAAGCTGCTGCAGCACCCGCGCGGCGGCGGCGAAGAAGGTGTCGCCGAGCTTGCCGATCTCGCCCAGGCGGCTGCCCGGCAGCACCGCCAGCACCGGCGCGTCGGCGGGCACGCCGAGGGACGCGCGCGCCGCGCCACGGTCTTCGTGCAGCGCGATCGCGTCGGCCATGGGGTGGCCGACGAAGCGCGCGTCCACGCCGTGCCTGGCGTAGATCGGCGGCTCCATCGGGAACAGGCACAGCACCCGGTCGGCGCTGGCGCCGATCTTGGCCGCGCGCTGCTCGCGCCAGGCCCACACCGACGGACTGACGTAATGCACGGTGCGCAGCCCGCGCTGCTTCAGCCAGCGCTCCACGCCGAGATTGAAATCGGGGGCGTCGATGCCGACGAACACGTCCGGGCGCCAGGCCAGCAGCCGCTCGCGCAGCGCGCGGCGCAGCTTCAGCAGGCGCGGCAGGTGCCGCAGCACTTCCAGCAGGCCCATCACCGCCAGCTCGCTGGCGTCGAACCAGGTCTGGCAACCGGCCTGGCGCATCGCCTCGCCCCCGACCCCGGCGAACTCGGCGTCGGGGTAGCGCGCGCGCAGCGCCTCGATCAGCCCCGCGCCCAGCAGGTCGCCGGAGGCTTCGCCGGCGACCAGGGCGATGCGCAGCGGTGCTGTGCGGGGATTGGGGATTGGGGAGTGGGGATTCGCAAAAGCGGAAGCGGCGCTATCGGCGCCGGCAATGCTGCCGTTGCCAATCCCGAATCCCGAATCCCGAATCCCGGCATTCATCGCAACAACGGCCGCTCGCTGGATTCGATGAATTCCAGCATCGCGCGCACGTCCTCGCTGCCTTCGGCCAGCACCGCCAGCTGGTGCTTGGCCTCGGCCAGCGGCAGGCCGGCCACGTACAGCGCGCGGTAGGCGCGCTTGATCGCGGCCACGCGCTCGGGATCGAAGCCGCGGCGCTTCAGGCCTTCGCTGTTGATGCCGCGCGGGCGCCCCAGCGAATTGCCGCCGACCATGGTGAACGGGGGCACGTCGCCGTTGATCAGCGCGCCCATGCCGAGGAAGGCGTGATCGCCGATCCGGCAGAACTGATGCGCGCCGGCGAAGCCGCTGATGATCACGTGGTCGCCCACTTCCACGTGCCCGGCCAGGGTGGTGTTGTTGGAGAACACGCAGTGGTTGCCGACGATGCAGTCGTGGGCGACGTGGGTGTAGGCCAGGAACCAGTTGTCGCTGCCGACGCGGGTGATGCCGCCGCCGCTGCCGGTGCCGCGGCTGATGGTGACGAACTCGCGGATCACGTTGCGGTCGCCGATCACCAGTTCGGTGCGTTCGCCGGCGAACTTCTTGTCCTGCGGGTCGCCGCCGAGCGCGACGTGGCCGACCAGGCGGTTGTCGCGGCCGAGCCGGGTCGGGCCGACGATGCTGCAATGCGAGCCGATCTCGCAACCTTCGCCGATCTCCACCTCGGCGCCGATCACGGTGAAGGCGCCGACGCGCACGTCGGCCGCCAGCGTCGCCGCAGGGTCGATGACGGCGGACGGGTGGATCAGTGGGGCGTTGGCGCTCATCGCAGATCTCCTGCCAGGGTCATTCGCGGGTGCCGGCGCACAGCACTTCGGCGCAGGCCACGACCTTGCCGTCGACCTTGGCTTCGCCGTAGTACACCGCCATGTTGCGGATCACCCGCTTGATCTCCACGTGCAGCTCCAGCACGTCGCCGGGCACCACCTGGGCGCTGAAGCGGGCGTTGTCGACCTTGACCATGTAGAACAGCTTGGACTGCGCGTCGCGGCCCATCGCCAGTTGGGTCAGGATGCCGCCGGCCTGCGCCAGCGCCTCGATGATCAGCACGCCCGGCATGATCGGCTGGCCCGGGAAATGGCCCTGGAAGTACGGCTCGTTGATGCTCACATTCTTGTGCGCGACGATCCGGCGGTTCTCGAAATCCAGCGAGACCACCTTGTCCACCAGCAGGAACGGGTAGCGGTGCGGAAGCAGTGCGCGGATCTGGGCGATGTCCGGCAGGGGCTGATCGTGGCTCATTCCTTCTCCTTGCTGACAGACAGGATGCGACGGGCCAGGGCATCGAGCTGCTTGAAGCGCGCGGCGTTCTTGCGCCACGTGCGGTTGTCGGTCAATGGGGTGCCGGACGAGTACTCGCCCGGCTCGTGGATGGAGTTGCGCACGACCGACTTGCCGGTGACCACGACCTTGTCGCAGATCTCCAGGTGGCCGACCACGCCGACCGCGCCGCCGAGCATCACGTAGCGGCCGATCTTGGCGCTGCCGGCGATGCCGGTGCAGCCGGCGATGGCGCTGTGCGCGCCGATGTGCACGTTGTGCGCGACCTGCACCAGGTTGTCCAGGCGCACGTCTTCTTCGAGGGTGGTGTCTTCCAGCGCGCCGCGGTCCACGCAGGTGTTGGCGCCGATCTCGCAATCGTCGCCGATGCTGACCCCGCCCAGCTGCGGCACCTTGATCCAGCGGCCGGCGTCCATCGCCAGGCCAAAGCCGTCGGCGCCGAGCACCGCGCCGGGATGCACGCGCACGCGCTGGCCCAGGCGCACCCGGGTGACCAGGGTGACGCGGGCGATCAGTTCGCTGCCGGCGCCGACCTGGCAGTCCTCGCCGATCACGCAGCCGGGGCCGATCACGCAGCCATCGCCGACCACGCTGCGCGCGCCGATGCTGACGAAGGCGCCGATGTGCGCGGTGGGCGCCACCTGTGCGCTGGGATCGATGCTGGCGCTGGGATGGACGCCCGGTGGACGCGCCGGCGCCACATCGAACAGCGCGGCGATCTTGGCGAAGGCGACATACGGATCGCGCGCGATCAGCGCCGTGCCCGGCGCGGCCTCGGCGTCGTCGGCACGCAGCACCACGATCGCCGCGGTGCTGTCGGCCAGTTGTGCGCGATAGCGGGGATTGGCCAGGAAGCTGAGCTGTCCCGGGCCGGCCTGCGCCAGCGTGGCCACGGCATGCACCGCAACGCTGCCGTCGCCATGCACCTGCAGGCCGAAACGCTCGGCGATCTCGTCAGCGGTATAGGTCGAAGTATTCACCGGGGGATTCTACCGTGTGCCATCGACACGGTCATACGTACGGCCGCGTAGGGCGCGTGACCCGCTCGCGCAACACCGTCTCGAACAGCCTCGATCAATCTACAGGTGAGGATCAGCCTGCTGGAGCAAAGCCCCCTTTGGTAAAGGGGGCGCGCCGAAGGCATGGGGGTTCGGAGAGTAATGAGCCGGGGCCCGCGATTCGCAACGCGAATCGTGGGGCGTCAGCGCGAATGCGGTGACGCGCTCGGGGCGCGCCGAAGGCGCGGGGATTAGGCAGGCCACGCCCCAGCAGGTTTTCGCACCGCGAAAACCTGGCTGCCAGGGCAACGCCCTGGCAGCGGGTGGGCAGTTCTTTAGAACTGACCACCAAAGGTGAACTGCAGACGCTCGATCTCGTCGTTGTCTTCCTTCTTCAGCGGAACCGCATAGCTGATCGAGATCGGACCGACCGGCGCGCGCCACAGCAACGCGATGCCGGTGGAGGCACGCAGTTCGTTGGACTTGAAATTGTCCACGCCGTTGAACACGTTGCCGACGTCCACGAACGCCGAAATGCGCGCCGACGGGCTGTCGAACAGCTTCGGGAAGTACATTTCCGCCGAACCCACGGTCTTGAACGAGCCGCCCAGCGGCTGGCCGCGGCTGTACGAGGCGGTGGCCTCCGAGCGCGGGCCGAGGGTGTTGTCCTCGAAGCCGCGGACCGAGTTGGTGCCGCCGGCGTAGAAGTTCTCGTAGAACGGCAGGCCCGAGGCGGTGACGCGGCGGACCAGGTTGGTGCCGTCGCAGGCCTGCGGGTTGTAGACCGGCGTGCCTTGCGCATCGGGCACGGTGACACCGCAGATGTCGCGCGAGACGTCGCTGCCGTAGCTGTCGCCGTAGCCGAACTCCGCGCGGGTATTGAGCACCAGCGCCGGCGAGATCGGCCAGTACTTGGAGATCTGGTAGTTGAGCTTCCAGTACTCCACGGTCGAGCCGGGCAGGGTGGCTTCCAGGCCCACGCGCTGGTACATGCCGCGGGTCGGCATGAAGTAGTCGTTGCGGGTGTCGCGCGCCCAGCCCAGTTCGCTGCGCCAGGCGTGGAAGGTCTTGGTCCCCATCGCGTCGATGTAGTTGATGATCGCCTGCGGGGTGAAGCCGGGATAGGTGGTGATCTGGTTGCTGTCCACGCCGAACATCAGCGAGACGCTGTCGGTTTCGGTGATCGGCACGCCGAAGATCACCTGCGCCGCGCCGTTGGTGCTGTTGTACTGCGCGGTGCCGAAGTCGGAGTAGTCCAGCTTGCGCCACGACAGGTTGTAGCCCAGCGATACGCCGTCGTCGGTGAAGAACGGATTGGTGTAGGAGAACGCGTAGCGCTCCTGGTAGCTGCTGCGCGAGGCGTCCACCGAGACGCGGTTGCCGCCGCCGAGGAAGTTGTTCTGCGACAGCTGCACCGAGGTGGTGACGCCGTAGGTCTGCGAGTAGCCCAGGCCGAAGGTGAAGCTGCCAGAGGTGGTCTCCTTGACGTTGTAGACCACGTCGACCTTGTCGTTGCTGCCCGGCACCGGCGGGGTTTCCACGTCCACCGACTCGAAGTAGCCCAGGCGCTGCAGGCGGATCTTGGAGCGGTCGATCGCCGCCTGCGAGTACCAGGTGTCCTCGAACTGGCGCATTTCGCGACGCAGCACTTCGTCGGAGGTGCGGGTGTTGCCGCGGAACACGATGCGCCGCACCGAAACGCGCGGACCCGGGGTCACCTGCAGGTTCACCGCCACCGTGCGCTTCTCGCGGTCGGTGGTCGGGATCGGGGTGACCTTGGCGAAGGCGTAGCCGATGTTGCTCAGGGTGTTGGTGATCGCGTCGGAGCTGTATTCCAGCAGCGCGCGCGAGAAGGTGTCGCCCGGCTTGGGGATCACCAGCTTCTCGATCTCTTCCTGCGGCAGGATGGTGTCGCCGGTGACCTTGATGTCGGAGATCTTGTACTGCTCGCCTTCGGTGATGCCGGCGGTCAGGTACATGTCGCGCTTGTCGGGGCTGATCGCGACCTGGGTGGAGTCGACGCTGAAGTCGACGTAGCCGCGGTCCAGGTACCAGGAGTTGAGCTTCTCCAGGTCGCCGGACAGCTTTTCCTTGGAGTATTGGTCGTCGCGGCGGTACCAGGACAGCCAGTTGTGCTCGCGCGACTCCCAGTTCTCCATGATGTCCTGGTTGAGGAACTTCTCGGTGCCGATCAGGTTGACGTGGCGGATCTTGGCCGCCTTGCCTTCCTTGATCGCGATGGCCACGTCGACGCGGTTGCGGTCCAGCGGGCTCACCGTCGGGGTGATCTCGACGTTGTACTTGCCGCGGTTGTTGTACTGGCGGGTCAACTCCTGGGTCACCCGGTCCAGGCTCAGCCGGTCGAAGGTGCCGCCCTCGCTGAGGCCGATGTCGGACAGGCCCTTGAGCAGTTCCTCGCTCTTGATGTCCTTGTTGCCGGTGACGGTCAGCTTGTTGATCGCCGGACGCTCCTTGACCGTGACCACCAGGATGTTGCCCTGGCGGTCGACGCGCACGTCCTCGAAGAAGCCGGTGCGGTACAGCGCACGGATCGCCTCGGCGACCTTGGCCTCGTCCACGCTGTCGCCGCGTTCCACCGGCAGGTAGGTGAACACGGTGCCGGACGAAATGCGTTGCAGCCCGTCGACGCGGATGTCGCTGGCGGTGAAGGGCTCCGCTACCTGGGCCATGGCCGGCAGGCTGAGGCTGGCGGCGAGGGTGAGGGCAAGCAGGCGGCGAGTGGGAAATCTCGTCATGTCACGTCCGGTAGAGGTCGATATCGTTGTTGCATGGGCGCCGGCGCAAGACGACAGCGGGTCGAGTGGATCGGCGCGGGTCATCGCAGTGCCTGGCCGAAGAGGTCGTTGTAGAACGCCAACCCCATCAGTCCTGCCAGCAACGTCAGGCCCACGAACTGCCCTGCCGCCATGGCGCGCTCGCTCAGCGGGCTGCCCTTGACCAACTCGATAAGGTAATACAGCAAGTGCCCGCCGTCCAAGATCGGGATCGGCAGCAGGTTCATGATCGCCAGGCTCAGCGACAGCAGGGCCAGGAAATTCAGGAACCAGTCCGGGCCCTGCTTGGCCGAGACGTTGGCGACCTTGGCGATGGTGATCGGGCCGGACACGTTCTTCAGCGAGGCCTCGCCGGTCAGCATGCGGCGCAGGATGCCGAGGGTGTCGCCGGCCAGCCGGCCGGTCTCGCGGAAGGCGACCGGGATCGCCGCCAGCGGGCCGTAGCGCAGGGTGGCGTCGTAGGCCGGCCGGCGCTGCTCGCCGATGCCCACGCCCAGCTTCCAGCTCGGCGCGCCGGGGCCGGCGGTCGGCTTGAGATGAACCTCCAGCGCCAGCCGCTCGCCGTTGCGCTCGACCTCGATCAGGCCGTTGCCGCCGTCGCGGCCCAGCGCCTGCACCCGTGGCGCGACCTGGTCGGCGCTGGTGATCGGGGCGCCGTCCACCGCCAGCACGCGGTCGCCGGGGCGCAGCACGCCGTCGGCGGCCGAGCCGGCGGCGACGTTGGCGATGACCGCCGGCTGCAGGGTGAAGCGCCAGGTCAGGCCGGCCAGGGCCGGCACCTGCTGCTCGTCGAAGCCGACCGGCAGCTGCGACAGGCGCAGGGTATGGGTGCGGCTGGCGCCGTCCTGCGCGTCCTCGGTCTGCACCGGCACGTCCTCGCGGTCCATGGCGGCGACGGTCAACTGCATGGCTGCCTCGCTCCAGGTCGCGACGTCGCGGTCGCCGACGCGGACGATGCGCTCGCCGGGCTGGAACCCGGCCTGCTGGGCCAGGCCCTCGGCGCGGCCGACGATCGGCGCGTAGTCCTGCTTGCCGATCACGAACATGGCCCACAGCAGCGCCACGCACAGGATCAGGTTGGCGATGGGGCCGGCGGCGACGATGGCGATGCGCTGCCATACGCTCTTGTTGTTGAAGGCCTGCGATCGCTCGGCCGGGGCCACCTCGCCCTCGCGCTCGTCGAGCATCTTCACGTAGCCGCCGAGCGGGATCGCGGCGATCGCGAACTCGGTGCCGTGGCGGTCGTAGCGCGACCACAGCGGCTTGCCGAAGCCCACCGAGAAGCGCAGCACCTTGACCCCGCAGCGGCGGGCGACCCAGAAATGGCCGAACTCGTGGAAGGTCACCAGGATGCCCAGGCTGACCAGCATCCACCAGATGGAGCCAAAGAAATTACCCATGCGCGTGGCTCATGGCGGCGTGGGAATCAAGCATGGGCGAATTGGCGGGCAATGGCGAGTTCGGTGATCTTGCGCGATTGCGCATCCGCCGCCAGCAATGCGTCCAGGGAATCGGCCGCGACCGCAGGCAGCTCGGTCAGGGCGTTCTCGACCAGCGCAGGAATCGATAGGAAACCGATCCGGCCCTGAAGAAAGGCTGAAACAGCCACTTCGTTGGCCGCGTTCAGGATCGCCGGGGCGCTGCCGCCGGCCTGCATCGCGCGCCAGGCCAGGCCCAGGCAGGGGAAGGCGTCCAGATCAGGCGCCTCGAAATCCAGCCGGCCCTGCGCCAGCAGGTCCAGCCCGGCGACCCCGGAGGCGATCCGGTCCGGCCAGCCCAGGCCCACCGCCAGGGTGGTGCGCATGTCGGGCAGGCCCATCTGCGCCAGGGTCGAGCCGTCGATGAACTCGACCAGCGAATGCACCAGGCTCTGCGGGTGCACCAGCACCTCGATGCGCTCGGGCGCCAGCGCGAACAGGTGGTGGGCCTCGATCACTTCCAGGCCCTTGTTCATCAACGTCGCCGAATCGACGGAGATCTTCGGCCCCATCGACCACTTCGGGTGCGCAACGGCCTGCGCCGGGGTCACCGCCTGCAGGCGCGCGCGGTCCCAGCCGCGGAACGGACCGCCGGAGGCGGTCAGCAGCACACGCCGTACTTCGGCGCCGGTCTGGCGCGAACGCAGGCACTGGAAGATGGCGTTGTGCTCGCTGTCAATCGGGATGATCTCGGCGCCGGCCGCCGCGGCGGCAGCCGTGACCAGCTCGCCGGCCAGCACCAGGGCCTCCTTGTTCGCCAGCAGTAGACGCTTGCCGGCGCGGGCCGCGGCCAGGGTCGAGGCGAGGCCCGCGGCACCGACGATGGCGGCGACCACGCTGTCGCAGGCGTCGCTGGCCACCAGCTGGTCCAGCGCGGCGTCGCCGGCATGCGCCTGGGTCGCCAGCCCGGCCGCGCGCAGACCGTCGCGCAGCGCCGGGTACAGGTCCGGATCGGCGATCACCGCATGGGCGGGGCGATGCGTGGCGCACAGCGCCAGCAGCGCGTCGACATTGCGCCCGGCCGCCAGCACGCCGGCGCGCAGGCGCTGGGGATGGCGCGCGATCACGTCCAGCGCCGAGGCGCCGATCGAGCCGGTGGCGCCGAGCACGGCGATGGTGCGCACCGTGTCGGCTTTGCTGCGTTGCGTGTTCACTGGCCTCAGAACCCGAAGATGTCCTTGCCCAGCGCGAAGATCGGCAGCGCCGCCAGCACGCCGTCGATCCGGTCCAGCACGCCGCCGTGACCGGGAATCACGTTGCCCGAGTCCTTGGCGCCGACGTGGCGCTTGAGCAGGCTTTCGAACAGGTCGCCGACCACCGAGGCCAGCACGCTGACCGCGGCCACGATCAGCAGCCCGGGCAGGTGCGGCAGGGTCACCCCGGCCAGCCAGCCGAAGCCGGCGGCCACGATCAGGCCGGCCAGCAAGCCGCCGATCAGGCCTTCCAAGGTCTTGTTGGGGCTGATCCGCGGCGCCAGCTTGTGCTTGCCGAACTGGCGGCCGGCGAAATAGGCGCCGGAATCGGCGGCCCACACCGTGGCCAGGGCGGTCAGCAGCCAGCGGTGACCGTTCGGCTCGCTGGCGTGGATCAGGCCCAGCGCGGCCCAGGCCGGGACGATCGCCAGGGTGCCGGCGGCGAGCTTGAACACCCGCGCATAGGTGGCGTGGTCGGAGCCGAAGCGGTAGAAGCCCAGCCACAGCAGCGCCGCGCACCACCAGCCGACGCCGATCAGGGTGGTCAGCTGGAACAGCACCAGCGAGCCGGCCGAGGCCCACACCAGCAGCACCATCAGCAGCAGGTTGAGCATCAGCAGGATGGTGCGCGGCAGGGTGTCGTCGACCTCGGCCAGCTTCAGCCATTCCCACAGGCCGATCAGGAAGATCAACGCGGCCAGCGCGACCAGCCACTGGGTCGGCAGCAGCAGAATGGCGCAGATGGCCAGCGGGGCCATGATCAGCGCGGCGATGACGCGGGTACGGGTCATGCGGAAACGTTCTCCGTCGCCGCTTCGGCGACCTGCGCGCTGGTGAGGCCGAAACGCCGCTCGCGGCGGGCGTAGTCGTCCAGGGCTTGTTGCAGCACCTCCGGTCCGAACTCGGGCCAGAGGGTCTCGGTGAACCACAGTTCGGTATAGGCCAGCTGCCACAGCAGGAAGTTGCTGATGCGCAGGTCGCCGCCGGTGCGGATGAACAGGTCCGGCGGCGGCAGGTCGGCCAGCGCCATGCGCGCCGACAGGGCGTCCTCGTCGATTTGCTCCGGGCGCAGGCGCCCGGCGGCGACGTCCTCGGCCAGCGCGCGTGCGGCCAGGGCGATGTCCTGGCGGCCGCCGTAGCTGGCGGCGATCGACAGGTGCAGGGCCTGGTTGTCGCGGGTGCGCGCCTCGGCCTGGGCCATGCGCTCGCACAGCGACGGCGCGAAGCGCGAACGGTCGCCGATGAAGCGCACGCGCACGCCGCGTCGCTGCAGCTCCTCGACCTCGCGATCGAGTGCGTGCAGGAACAGCTTCATCAGCGCGTCCACTTCCTCCTGCGGGCGCCCCCAGTTCTCGCTGGAAAAGGCGAACAGGGTCAGCGCGCCGATGCCGCGCTCCAGGCAGAAATCGATGGTGCGGTTGACCGCGCGGGCGCCGGCACGGTGGCCGATCACGCGCGGCCGACGGCGGCGCTGCGCCCAGCGGCCGTTGCCATCCATGATGATGGCCAGATGGCGGGGCAGGGACATGGGGACGGGGTCGGAAGGCATGGCCGGCAGGCGCAGGCTCAGACCGCCATCAGTTCCTGTTCCTTGCCCTTGACCACGTCGTCCACGTCCTTGATCGCCTTGTCGGTCAGCTTCTGGATGTCGTCCTCGCTGGCGCGGGCTTCGTCCTCGGTGACCTTCTTGTCCTTCAGCAGATCCTTGACCTGCTGGTTGGCGTCGCGGCGGATGTTGCGGATCGCGACCTTGGTGTCCTCGCCTTCGCCGTGCACGACCTTGGACAGCTCACGGCGGCGTTCCTCGGTGAGGGCGGGGAGGTTGAGGCGGATGGTGGTGCCGGCGGTGTTCGGGGTCAGGCCCAGGTCCGAGGCCAGGATCGCCTTCTCGACCGCGCTGACCATCTGCTTTTCCCACGGGGTGATGGTCAGCGAGCGGGCGTCGGCGACGGCCACGCTGGCGACCTGGCTCAGCGGCATGTCCGAGCCGTAGTAGTTGACCTTCAGGTGCTCGACCAGCGCGGTCGACGCGCGCCCGGTGCGCACCTTGACGAGCGTATGACGCAGCGCGTCGATGCTCTTGGCCATGCGGGTCTGTGCGTCTTGCTTGATTTCGTTGAGCATCGCCGGTGTCCGTGCTGAATCTGAATCGGACGATTATAGCCGGGAAAGGCGTGGGGCCGGGATTGGGGATTCGGGATTGGGGATTCGTAAAAGCCGCGCTTCAGGCGCATGCACCGCGGTGGCTTTTACCGCAGGCGCGATGCTGCAGCGCGCAATGCTCTTGCGAATCCCCAATTCCCAATTGCCAATCCCGGGTCGAGGCGTCAGCCCCGACCCTTCACCAACGTGCCGATCTCGGCACCGCGCAGGATCTTCAGCAGTTCGCCGGGCTGGCCCATGTTGAAGATGCGCAGCGGCAGGTCGCTGTCGCGGGCCAGGGCGAAGGCGGCGGTGTCCATCACCTCGAGGTTGCGGGCGATGACCTCGTCGTAGGTCAGGCTGTCGAAGCGCACTGCGTCGGCGTGCTTCTTCGGGTCCTTGTCGTACACGCCGTCGACCTTGGTCGCCTTCAGCAGCAGGTCGGCGCCGATCTCGATCGCGCGCAGCGCCGCGCCGGAGTCGGTGGTGAAGAAGGGGTTGCCGGTGCCGGCGGCGAAGATCGCGATGCGGCCCTTTTCCAGGTGGCGGATCGCGCGGCGGCGGATGAAGTCCTCGCACACGTCGTTGATCTTGATCGCGCTCATCACCCGCACCTTGGCGCCGAGCTTCTCCAGCGCGTCCTGCATCGCCAGCGCGTTGATGACGGTGGCGAGCATGCCCATGTGGTCGCCGGTGACCCGGTCCATGCCGCCGGCGGCCAGGCCGGCGCCGCGGAAGATGTTGCCGCCGCCGATCACCAGCGCCACTTCCGCGCCGGCCTGCTGCGCCTCGATCACCTCATGGGCCAGGCGATTGATGATCTTGGGATCGATGCCGTAGTCCCCGTCCCCCATCAGCGCTTCGCCGGAAAGTTTCAACAGGATACGGCGATAGGCGAGCTGGGACATGGCGACCTCGTTGGGGGATGACGGGCAAACCACACGATTTTAGCCGATGCGCGCCAGCGCGTCTGTGCAGTCGGCGATGCTTCAGCGTTGCACCTCGCCGCACGAGCGCGCGGTGACGCGGTTGCGGCCGCCGTGCTTGGCGCTGTACAGCATGTCGTCGGCCGCCTGCAGCAGTTCCTGCGCGCTGTTGAAGCGCTCGCGGCCGCCCTGGGTGGCCACGCCCGCGGAGAAGCTGATGCGCAGTGGCCCCTGCTTGGTCTCGGTCATCGGCCGCTGCGCGATCTCGGACAGGATGCGCCGCATGACCCCGAGCGCGGCGTCTTCGCCGGTATTGGGCAACAGCACCAGGAATTCCTCGCCACCGAAGCGCGCCACGATGTCGCTGCTGCGCACCAGCGGCTGCAGGGCCTGGGCGAACGCGCGCAGCACCTGGTCGCCGACCAGGTGGCCGTGGGCGTCGTTGATCTTCTTGAAATCGTCCAGGTCGATGAAGGCCACCGACAGCGGCCAGTCGTGGCGGTTGGCCAGCTCGAACTGCTGCTGCAGCAGGGTGTCCAGTTGGTGCCGGTTGAACACGCCGGTGAGGGCGTCGCGGCTGGCCTGCTCGGCCAGGCGCCGGGCGTGCTGCTCGTATTCGTCGGCGCGCTGGCGCACGCGGTTGGCTTCCTGCACGTCGCGCAGGTTGCGCAGCACCATCAGTTCGCGGGCGTGGCTGATGATCGCGTCGACCCGCTCCGGCTGCGCGATGCGCACGTCGAAGATCGGGCTGACCGCCGGCAGCGCCTCGGCGATGTGGCCGATCACTTCGTCGAAGCGGCGGCTGTCCAGCTGCAGGTCGCGATAGGCGCGCTGCATGGCGTAGGTGCGCGCGGCTTCGGTGTCCTCGCTGAGCCAGATATCGGCAATCGGCCCGGACAGGCGCACGCAGATGTCGAAGGGCTCGCTCGCCGCGGCATCGTTGCCGTTGGCGATGCTGCGCTGCAGGTAGGCGGGCAGCTTCCATTTCTTCGCCAGCCAGGCGCCGACCTCGGCGTGGTCGGCGCCCAGGTGCTCGCGCTCCAGGGCGCTCAGCCGCTGCGGATCGCCGGCGGCTTCGTGCAGCAGTGCGGCGTACTGGTCGTGGCAGACGTGCAGCAGGGCCAGTGCGCCCATGTCCTGCAGCAGGCCGGCCAGCATCAGTTCCTCGTGCTTGCGCAGGCCGACGGCCTGGCCGAGCAGGCGGCTGGCCAGGGCTGCCAGCACGCTGCGCCGCCACAGCCGTTCCTGCGGTGCGCTGGCGTCGCCACGCAGGCTCTGCACCATCGAAAAGCCCAGTGCCAGGCTCAGCGCGGCGTTCAGGCCGAGCATGGTCAGCGCCTGGCCGAGGTTGTCGATGCGTCGCCGGCTGGCGTACAGCGGGGAATTGGCGATGCGCAGCATCCGCGCGCTCAGCGCCATGTCCATGGCGATGGCATCGGCGGTGGCAGCGAGATCCACGTCCGCATCCTGCGCGAGTTCGATGATGCGCAGGGCGATGCCCGGGGGCGAGGGCAGGTCGCGGGAGTGGCTCAGGATCGCTTCGAGTTCAGGATGCATGCACTTCCGATACGGCATGGAATAAGAGGTGGGGCAGCGGCCTGTCCCAGCCCGCGCAGCGTACACCCGCAAAAAAAAAGCCGCGACAATGCGCGGCTCTTTTCTTCCCGGGGGCGGGATCAGGCCAGGCCGGCCTGCTTCATCACTTCGGCGGCGTAGTCTTCCACCACCTTCTCGATGCCTTCGCCCACGGCCAGGCGCTGGAAGCCGACCACATCGGCGCCGGCGGCCTTCACCGCCTGCTCCACGGTCTGGTCGGTGTTCAGCACGTAGGGCTGGCCGTACAGGGTGACTTCGTTGACGATCTTGGCGATCTTGCCGCTGATGATCTTCTCCAGGATGTCGGCCGGCTTGGCCTTGTCCTTCTCCGACATCTTGGCCAGCTCGATTTCCTTTTCCTTGGCCACGAACTCGGCCGGGACGTCGGACGCCTTGATGTGCGGCGGGTTCATCGCCGCGATGTGCATGGCGATGCCACGGGCCAGGTCGGCGTCGCCGCCCTTGACCTCGACCAGCACGCCGATGCGGCCGCCGTGCACGTAGGCGGCGACGTTGTTGGCGCTGTCGATGCGCACCAGGCGGCGCACCTGCACGTTCTCGCCGACCTTGGCGATGACCGCGGCGCGGGCTTCCTCGACGGTCTCGCCGCCGGGCAGCTTGGCGCTCTTCAGCGCTTCGACGTCAGCGGCACCGGAGGTCAGCGCGGCCTGGACCACGGCGTCGGTGAAGGCCAGGAAGTTGTTGTCCTTGGCGACGAAGTCGGTCTCGGAGTTGATTTCGACCAGGACCGCCTTGCCGCCGTCCTGGGCCATCGCGATGCGGCCTTCGGCGGCGACGCGGTCGGCTTTCTTGTCGGCCTTGGCCAGGCCCGACTTGCGCAGCCACTCGGCGGCGTTGTCGATGTTGCCGGCGTTCTCGGTGAGTGCCTTCTTGCACTCCATCATGCCGGCGCCGGTGCGCTCGCGCAGTTCCTTGACCAGGGAAGCAGTGATTTCCACGGGATGTCCTCACGAAAGGTGGGAAAAGGCCGGCTTGCGGCCGGCCGGAAGATCTGGGGGGCGGGCGCCGCAGGCGGCGCTCGCGAAGCCGGGCGCGCCGAACGCGCCGGGCGGCGGCTGCGCATGATCGCGCAGTCGCATGGCGCGCCGGTTACTCGGCGGCGGGAGCGGTCTCTTCGGCCTTCTTGCCGTTCTTGCGCGGGCCGCGGCCCTTGTCGTCGCCGCCCTCGGCGAACTCTTCCTCGCGCACGCTGGCGGCGTTCGGCGCAGCGGCCTTGCCTTCCAGCACGGCGTCGGCGGCGGCACGGGCGTACAGCTGCACGGCGCGGATGGCGTCGTCGTTGCCGGGGATGGCGTAGTCCACCAGGTCCGGGTTGTAGTTGGTGTCGACCACCGCGATCACCGGGATGCCGAGCTTCTTGGCTTCCTTGATGGCGATGTCTTCATGGCCGATGTCGATGACGAACAGGGCGTCGGGCAGGCGGTTCATTTCCTTGATGCCGCCCAGCGAGGCTTCCAGCTTGTCGCGCTCGCGGCGCAGGGTCAGCACTTCGTGCTTGACCAGCTTGTCGAAGGTGCCGTCGGTCTCGGCCGCTTCCAGTTCCTTCAGGCGCGCCACCGACTGCTTGACGGTGCGGAAGTTGGTCAGCGTGCCGCCCAGCCAGCGCTGGGTCATGAACGGCTGGCCGCAACGCTCGGCTTCTTCCTTCACCGCGTCGCGGGCGCTGCGCTTGGTGCCCAGGAACAGGATGGTGCCGCGCTTCTGCGCGACGCTGGAGATGAAGTTCATCGCGTCGTTGAACAGCGGAACCGTCTTCTCGAGGTTGATGATGTGGATCTTGCCGCGCGCGCCGAAGATGTACGGCGCCATCTTGGGGTTCCAGTAGCGGGTCTGGTGGCCGAAGTGGACGCCGGCTTCCAGCATCTGACGCATGGTGACCTGGGGCATTGCAGTGACTCCTGATGGGGAACCGGCCGTGCGCGGGCAGGAATGGGTGAAGCGCGCGCATGACGGTGCGGCCTTGTGGGTCCGCACGACGATTCCGGGGTTGGGCCTCCCTGCTGTCTCCGTGGCCGAACTCCTTGCGGAGCACCCCGGCACGGGCGATGGCAGCAGGTGTGAATTCGCCGGTGCGTCCGGCGTGGACGGTCCATCGGGCTATGACAGGCACGACGAAGCCGCGCACTATACCTGGCGGCGGTGGGCGGCGCAATGCGCCGGGTGGCTCACTCGGCCGGCAGCGGCTGCAGCGCTGACTGCTCGTCGAGCCGTGCCGCGAAGCGGCCGCCCGGTGCGGTCGCGGCGGCCGGCAGCGGCCAGCGCTTGTATTCGCCGGGCAGGACGTAGCCGGCGAGGCTGGGGAACAGGGTCATGGTATGGCCCTCGGCGCCGATGAAGCTCAGGTCGCTGAGCCGGGCGTGGGCGTTGCCGCGGTTGTGCACCACCAGCTCCGGCCCGCCCGCGCCGGCGAGCAGGTGGACGCTGAGGCGCGGCGCCGCCGCGGGGTCCGATGCACTTAGGAACACCGGCGTGGAATAGCGCAGCAGCAGGGGAGGGGGCGTCGCCGCGGGTGCCGATGCAACGTCGGCCGGCGCGGTGCGTTCTTCCACCACCAGCCGGTAGGCACGCTCGGCGGTATCGGCGGGGGCGCTGCGTACCAGGCGCAACAGTTGCCGCCCCTGTGCCGGAATCGTGATCCACTGCGGACTGGCATGGAGGTCGTCGGTACTGTCCAACTGTTCCAGCCCGTTGGTCTGCTGCCAGCGATAGACCTGTACCTGCGCCTGCCAGGTGCGGTCCTGGGTATTGTCGAGCCAGATCTCGGTTCTGGTCTCGTCGGGGGCCAGTTGTACCAGGGTCGGGCTGATCCGCACTCCACCCGCATGGGCGCTGCCGGCCAACGCCAGCAGCAGCGCCGGCAGCAGGCGCATGAGCAAGCCACGGGCACCGCCCACTAGAACGCGACCGTGGCGTAGCGCGCCGGGTCGCGCGGCGCGGCGCCGGTCGTGGACAGGCTCAACGCCAGCGCGGTGCCGGCACTGGGCGCGGGCGCGCCGTCGACGCTGACCTGGTAGGCCATCGGGCGGTTGCAGGCGATCGTCGGCATCGCTCCGGGCTGCGCGCGGACCTCGGTGCCGACCTCGCAACTGCGCTCGATGCGGATGCCGATCCGCAATGCAGCGCTGCCGCTGCCGGCGGTCGGTTGTGCCGCCGCATCGACGCCGGCCACGCACAGGCTCGCCAACAACAGCGGTCGTAGGAACGGCAGGCGCATCGATCGGGACTCCGCGGTAGACACAACTGATAACGGCTCCCATCCCGGCAACTTGACCGGCGCGACGGCGCCGTTCAGCCCTCAGTAGGTCACGGTGACCTTGACCACATCGCTGTAGCTGCCCGGGGCCGGGGTCTGCTGGGCCGGCACTTGGCCGTACAGGGTGAGCGATTGCACGCTGCCGGTCCCGGTGCCGGTCTGGGTATCGGTGTTCAGGGTGCTGCCCCAGCGTTGGGTGCGGGCGGCGTCGCGGTACAGCTCGTAGGTGAGGAACTGGCCGCTGGCGTTGCGCATGCGGCGCACGTTGCCGCTGGCGTTCTGGCCGTTGTCCAGGCTCACCTGCCAGGCGGTGCGGTAGCGGCAGTTCATGCTGAGCGCGGTGGTGTAGTTCAGCGGATTGTCGATCAGGCCCGACTGCGTACCGAAATCCAGGTCGGCGATGCTGGCGATGGTGCAGGTCGGCGAGGCGGTGACGCTGGCCACGAACGGGAACTGCACCGAGGTGCCGCCGCCGGCGCCGCCGGTGGTGCAGGAGGCGGGCATGCTCGCCGGGGTGCCGATCAACGGTTCGTCGTAGCGGTACTGCAGGTTGGTGAACACCCCGCTGAAGTTGTTCTGGTAGAGCCCGGTGGCGATGCCGCTCTGCAGCGGGATGCGTCCATACAGGGTGTAGCTGGCGCTGCCGCTGCCGCCGGTCGCCAGCGAGGAGTAGGTCAGATCGACCTGGAGCGGGGTGGAGCCGGCCAGCGTGCTGCCCCAGATCAGGCTGCGCGCGCTGTCGCGGTAGAGCTGGAAGCCAAGGCTGTCGTTGAGCGGGTTGAGCATGCGCCGCGGCGCGATGCCCAGGCCGCCGCCCTGGGCACCCTCGCCGATGTTCAGGCACATGCGCACATAGATGGTGCCCAGGATGCTCAGCGCGCCGGTCTGGCAAGTGACCACGATCTGAGCGGTGGCGTCGGTGGCGGCGGTGTTGGAGAGGGTGCCGAAGCTCAGCGCCGTGGCCTGCGCGGTGCAGGTGGTGGTGGCCGCGGCGCGCGAGGGCAGCAGCAGTGTGGCCGCCAACAGCAAGGCCGGCAGCAGCATTCGCCAGGCGCGCGCGCTCATGGCGTGGTCTCCGGCAGGCAGCGCAGCGGCTCCAGGCCGGTGGGCCGCGCCTGCGTCGCGCGGTCGATCCGGAATCGACAACGGCTGCCGTGCATGTCCACCTCCAGATCGTTGCGGCCGGGCCCGAGTCCTTCCACATAGGCCTGGCCATCGTAGCCGACCACCGTGTCGACCCCCGGTCCACGTATCCGGCTGCCGACCGGCAGCGGCACGCCGTCGGCATCGCGCAGTTGCACCAGCACGCCGTCGCTGCGGCGGATCGGGAACGCCACCACCACCCCGGTGCGGTCGCGCGGCACCACGATCTGGTCGACCTGCTCCGGCCGCAACTCCGCCGGCAGGCGCATCGGATCGATCGACAGCTGGTTGTGCTGCCAGGCCAGCAGCGGCGTGACCAGCAGGAAGCCACGCGCATCGGTACGGCCGATCGGCCGGTTCTCCAGCAACACCGGCACGTCGGCGACGCCGCCGGTGGAGACCAGGGCGAAGGCCTGGTCGAGATCGCGGCCAGGGAACCAGCCGCCGCCGATCCAGGCCACGCCGCCCGAGGCTTCGGCATAGCCGTAGCTCTGGCCGCCGGCGCTGGCGATGCCGCCGGCGTAGCGGGCGCTGGGGCCGCGCCAGCTGGCTTCGGCCAGGCCGCCGCCGCCGTCCTGCCCGCCGCGCGCCTGCAGCCGCCAGCCGCTGCCGCCGTCGGCAGCCGCTGCCTGACTGAGATCGGCCGTCGCACTGGTGCGTTCGCCGAAACGCTGCAGGGCGACGCCGGCCTGGCGGCGCCCCTCCAGCGCGATCGACCAGCCCAGATACACGCTTCGGTCGCTGGCCTGGTCCAGGTTCTGGTTGATGCTCAGGTTCAACGACGACTGCCGCGGCAGGGCCCGGGTCCAGAACAGGCTGGCGTAGCGCTGGTCGCCGCTGTCCGGATAGGCCAGGCGCACATAGCTCAGGGCGATGCTGCCCAGGCCGTCCCAGGTGCTGCCGAACAGGGCGCGCTCGCTGACCCGCGGCGGCGCGGCGCCGTAACGCGCGGCCACGTCGCGGTAGCCGGATTGCGCGCGCTGGGTATCCAACGCCAGGTTGAAGCGGCCGTTGTTCCAGCGGTAGCTGAGCGCGTACTGCAGGCCTTGCTGGCCGGCATCGCCGCCGTGCGCCAGCGAGGCGCCGAACACGCCGGCGCGCGGCAGCAGCCACAGGGCGCCGACGCCGGCGTTGCGCACGCCGGCCCCGGCCTCGGCGTGCGCCTCGGCGGTGAAGCGCGGGCTGACACCGCGCCGCCAGCTGGCGCTGCCGACCGTGTCGCCGGCATAGGCGAAGTCGGCGACGCCGTAGTCCTCGCGCACCCGGCCCAGCGCCAGCGACCAGTCGGTCAGGCCGCTGGCCAGCAGATCCTGGGTCGCATAGAAAGGAAAGGCCAGCGAGCGGGTGCGACCGTAGGCGTCGGTGATCACCACCTGGGCATTGCCGGCGCCGTCCACGCCCGGCGCGGCGGACAGTTGGAACGGCCCGGCCGGCAGCTGCGCGCCGTACTGGCGGATGCCGTTGACGTACAGGTCCACGCTGGACGGCACCGCCACTTCGCCGAGGAATTCCGGCAACGGGGTGAGCGCGCGGTACGGCTGCAGGCCGAAATCGCTGCCCACCCGTACCCCGCCCAGGCGCAGCGTGCGGCTCCAACTGGTGCTGCTGCTGAAGGTGTCGCCCAGCACCACGCTGGTCATGCGCTCGGGCAACGACCATTGCCACTGCGTGTCCAGGCGGATCGCCTCGGCATGCCAGTCCTGCTGCGGCTCGCGGTACAGCCTGCCGACGAAGGACTGCCGCAGCAGGCCATCGCCCAGGCCGAACACGCGCAGTTCGCCGCTGGCGGTGAGATTGCTGGCGCTGCCCTGGCGGCTGGCATAGAGGTCGTAGTCGAGCAGGGCGCCGGGCGAACTGGTCGCCGGTAGCGACGGCACGCCGCCGCGGGCGTCGATCCGGGTGGTGGCGACGTCGAGCAGCGCCACCGGCGCGTCGATGGCCAGTTGCTGCAGGCTGGCGTCGTAGCGGAAGCGCACGCCGTCCAGATCGCCCAGGGCGATCGCCGCGGTGGCGTCGCTGCCGTCCACGCGCAGACCGAGCTGGCGCAAGGTTGCGGCACTGGCGCGCAGTTGCTCGCCGTCGCGCTGGAACTGGAACAGGCCCGGCTGCCGGGTCTGGTTCAGGGTGACCTCCAGGTACAGGGTCTCCTGCGCCGGCGCAGCGGCCTGGGGCGGGGTGGAGGGCTGAGGCTGGGCGACGGCGAGCGCGGCAGTGCCGGCCCACAGGGCCAGCAACAGCTCAGGGCGCCGCCGCGTCCACGACCAGCGACTGCGCGCGCGGCTCGCCATTGATCCTTGCCTCGAACGTTCCTTGTGGCTGCGCCAGCGCCGCCGGCAGCGGCCAGCGCTTGCGCTGGCCCGGCAGCACATAGCCGGCCAGGCCTTGGGCGATGGCGCTGCGCTGGCCATCGCTGGCGACGAACTGAAGGTCCACCAATTGCGCGTGGCCGTTGCCCTGGTTGAGCACTTCCAGCGCCGTGCCCGCGCCGTCGCGGACCAGCCGCGCGCGCAGTGCCGGCGCAGTGGCCACGGCCGGCTTGAGGAACACCGGCACCGAATAGCGCAGCACGAACTGCAGCCCGGCGCTGGCGTTGCCGCTGGCGTCCTGGCTGGGCAACTCGTCGACCAGGATGCGGTAGGCGTCCTCGCCGGCGCCGGGCGCGGGATCCAGGCGGATCACGCGGACCAACTGCCGCGAATGCGGCGCCAGCTCCAGCATCGGCGGGCTGAGCGCGATGCGGTCGCTGGGGTCGAGCACATCCTCGCCGTCGCGCTGCTGCCAATGGAACACGCGGACCTGCGCACGCAGCGGCACGTCGCCGCTGTTGCTCAGCCACACGCCCTGGGCGGTCTCCTCGGCGCGCAGCGACACCGAGGTCGGCGCCACCTGCAGGCTCGCCGCCACTGCCGCGCCGGCTGCCGCCAGCCACAACGCGGCGAGCGCCGGCAGGCGCAGGAAGGAATGCAGTCGCACATGCATGCAGGCGGCTCCGGTTACCAACTGACGGTGGCGGTGACGATGTCGCTGTATGAACCGGCAGGGTAGTTGGTGTTGGCGACCTGGCCGTAGACGGTGATCGGCTGCACTGCACCATTGCCGGTGCCGGCCTGGGTGTCAGTGCCGATGGTCGAGCCCCAGTTCTGCGTGCGCGCGGCATTGCGATACAGCGAGTAAGGCACCCGCGTGGTGTTGCCGGCGACGGCGCTGCCCATGGTGCGGGTGGTGACCGTGGCGCCGGAGCCGGAACCGGCGTTGAGCGCGATGTTGTACGGCGTGCCGGAGGTGCAACGCACGTTCAAGGTGCCGGTGCTGTTGATCGCCGTCTGGTTGGAATTGACGCTGCCGAAATCCACGTCGGTGGGGGCCGTCTGGATGTCGCAGACGCTGGTGATCTGGATTTTGACGTTGAAGGTACGCGAGTCGGACTGGGCCCAGGCCAGGCCGGTCCCGGCGACGAACAGCACGAGGAAGGCGAGAACGCGATGGAAGAGGTACATGGCAGGGTTCTTCGGTGAGGGCGGACAACCGCCGGTGTCGCCACCAATGCAAACTGCGGGCCAGTTCACATTTTTTTGGATCGTCATCTAGATTTCACATGAGATGGCGACCACAGGACAGCGCGTTCAGTGCGATGAAGACGATGGTGGTCAGGGCAACGCGCCGGAAAACCACCGATGCGCCCGGCGCGTTCAGCCAGCGCCGGGATGAGCGATAATGACGACCATGACCGTCAATCTGAAAACTCCGCAGGACATCGAGAAGATGCGCGTGGCCGGCCGCCTGGCCGCCGAGGTACTGGACCTGATCGGCCCGTACGTGAAGCCCGGCGTCACCACCGCCGAGCTGGACCGCATCTGCCACGACCATATCGTCAAGGTGCAGCAGGCGGTGCCGGCCAACGTCGGCTACCGCGGCTTTCCGAAGACCGTGTGCACGTCGGTGAACAACGTGATCTGCCACGGCATCCCCAGCGAAAGCAAGGTCCTGAAGGACGGCGACATCGTCAACATCGACGTCACCGTGATCAAGGACGGCTGGCATGGCGACACCAGCCGCATGTACTGCGCGGGTACCCCCTCGGTGATGGCGCGGCGCCTGATCGAGGCCACCTACGAGGCGATGTGGCGCGGCATCCGCGCGGTGAAGCCGGGCGCCACGCTCGGCGACATCGGCCATGCCATCCAGCAGTACGCCGAGAGCGAGCGCTTCAGCGTGGTGCGCGAGTACTGCGGCCACGGCATCGGCAAGGTCTACCACGACGAGCCGCAGGTGCTGCACTACGGCCGGCCGGGCGATGGCCTGGTGCTGAAGCCGGGCATGACCTTCACCATCGAGCCGATGATCAACGAGGGCACGCGCTACACCCGCGTGCTGCCGGACGGCTGGACCGTGGTGACCAAGGACCGCAAGCTCTCGGCGCAATGGGAGCACATGGTCGCCGTCACCGAGGATGGGGTGGAGGTACTGACCCTGTCGCCGGGCGGCCTCGGCGAGCCGTGAGCCTGCTGCCGGCCGGTGCCGATGCCGGCATGCCCGACGCCGGCGTCGACGATGCCGGCTGGGCGGCCGCGGTGCGGCAACTGCTGGCGCAGACCGATGCGCGGCTGAGCAAGCGCTTCGACCAGGGCGACGACATCGACCGCCTGCTGGCGCTGCGCGCGCGCGCGCTGGACCAACTGATCCGTCACGCCTGGAGCCGCTGCGTGCCGCGCGAGGCCGGGCTGGCCCTGTTCGCGGTGGGCGGCTACGGTCGTGGCGAACTGTTCCCGCGCTCGGACATCGACCTGCTGGTGTTCGGCGAGCTCGACCCCGTCTACGAACCGGCGCTGGCGCGGCTGTTTCCGCTGCTGTGGGACGCCGGCGTGCCGGTGAGCCACGCGGTGCGCTCGGCCGCGCAGTGCACCGCGGCCTGCGCCGACCAGACCGTGCTGACCGCGTTGATCGAGGCGCGCCCGCTGCAGGCCGACGCCGCCGCCAAGGCGGCGCTGGCGGCGGCCATCGCGCCGCAGCGGGTGTGGCCGCCGCGCGAATTCTTCATGGCCAAGCGCGAGGAGCTGCAGGCCCGCCACCAGCGTTTCGGCGATACCGCCGACAACCTGGAGCCGGACATCAAGGACGGCCCCGGCGGCCTGCGCGACCTGCACACCCTGGGCTGGATGGCGTTGCGCGCGTTCGGCGTGCGCGACCTGGAGCCGTTGATCGGGCTGGGCCATGTCGGCGGCGACGAAGCCGCCGCGCTGCGCCGCGAGCGCCGCGAACTGGCGCGCTTGCGCTACGGCCTGCACCTGGTCGCCAACCGCCCGGAAGAGCGCTTGCGCTTCGATTACCAGAAGACCCTGGCGCAGCGCCTGGGCTTCTCCGACGACGTCGAGAGCCTGGGCGTCGAGAAGATGATGCAGCGCTTCTACCGCAGCGCGGCGATCGTGCGTCGGCTCAGCGATCGGCTGCTGCAGCGCTTCGAGGAACAGTTCGATGGCGAGGCGCAGCCGCAGCCGCTGGCCGGCGGCTTCTCGCTGCGCCGCGGCTACCTGGCCGCCGACGACGAGCACTGGCCGCAGGCCGACCCGGTGCAGGTGTTCGCGCTGTTCGCCACCTGGGCCGCACACGGCGAGATCCGCGGCCTGCATTCGCTGACCGCGCGCGCGCTGGCCGAGGCGCTGCCGCACCTGCCGGCCTACGCCAGCGCCAGCACGGCCGCGCGCGAGCGCTTTTTGGCGCTGTTGCGCGGCCCGCGCGCGGTGCAGACGCTGACCCGGATGGCGCGGCTGGGCGTGCTCGGGCAGTGGATCCCGGCGTTCGCGCAGGTGTCCGGGCGCATGCAGTTCGACCTGTTCCATGTGTACACGGTCGACCAGCACACGCTGATGGTGCTGAAGAACATGGCGGTGTTCGCCAGCGCGCGCACCGACGACCGCTTCTCGATCGCGCATGAGGTCTGGCCGCGGCTGCGCAAGCCGGAACTGCTGCTGCTGGCCGGCCTGTTCCACGACATCGCCAAGGGCCGCGGCGGCGACCATTCGGAGCTGGGCGCGGTGGATGCGCGCGCGTTCTGCGCCGCGCATGCGCTCAGCGCCGCCGACACCGATCTGGTCGCCTGGCTGGTCGAGCAGCACCTGCGCATGTCGGTGACCGCACAGAAGCAGGACATCGCCGATCCGGAGGTGATCCATCGCTTCGCCAGCCTGGTCGGCGACCGCGAGCGGCTGGATCATCTGTATCTGCTGACCTGTGCCGACATCGCCGGCACCAGCCCCAAGCTGTGGAACGCGTGGAAGGACCGGCTGCTGGCCGACCTGTACTTCGCCGCCCGCCGCGCGCTGCGCGAGGGCCTGGAACACCCGCTGCCGGTGGCCGAGCGCCTGCAGGAGGCGCGCGAGGCCACGCGTGCGCTGATGCACCTGCAGGGCCACGACGACGTCACCATCGACCGCCAGTTCGCCGGCATGCCGGACGAGAGTTTCCTGCGCTTCCGTCCCGAGCAACTGGCCTGGCAGGCGACCTCGCTGATGGAGGTGGAACTGGGCGGCACCCTGGTCAAGGTGCGCCCGGTCACCCCCGACGACGCGGCGCTGGAAGTGTTCGTTTACTCGCCGGACCGCGACGGCCTGTTCGCCGCGATCGTGATGACCCTGGACCGGCTCGGCTACGGCATCCATCGCGCGCGGGTGCTCGATGCGCCGCATGAGGCGATCTTCGACACCTTCGAGGTGATGCCGGCCGATGCCTTCGCCAGCGGCGACATCGCGCAGTTGCAGGCCGGACTGCGCGAGGCGCTGGCCGGCGACCTGGCGCGGCTGCGTCCGGCGCGGCGCGTGGTGCCGCGCCAGCTGCGGCATTTCCGCTTCGCCCCGCGCATCGAATTCCGCGAGAGCCTCGACGGCCGCCTGACCCGGCTCAGCCTGGTCGCGCCAGACCGCCCCGGGCTGCTGTCGGACGTGGCCCAGGTGCTGCGCCGGCACCAGCTGCGCGTGCACGACGCGCGCATCGCCACCTTCGGCGAGCGCGCCGAGGATCTGTTCCACATCACCGACGAGCACAACCTGCCGTTGCCCGACGCCTGCCGCCAGGCGCTGCAGGCCGCGCTGCAGGCCTGCCTGGACCCCGATACCCCGCCTGGAGACCCCCGCTGATGGCCACCAAGAAGCCTGCCGCCAAGACGCCCGCTGCGAAGAAGCCGGCCACCAAGAAGACCGCCAAGCCGGCCAAGTCCGCCAAGCCGGTCGCCGCGAAGCCTGCGGCACCGACCGCGGCGGCCAAGCCCGCGCCGAAGCCGCTGCGCGCCAAGCCGGTCGCCATGCCCAGCGCCGACGAACTCAAGTTCACCATCGACAGCGCGTTCGAGCGCCGCGCCACGCTGACCCTGGACGAGATCGAGGGATCGACCCGGCCGGTGGTCAACCGGGTCATCGACGGCCTGGAAAGCGGCGAGTTCCGCGTCGCCGAGCCGGACGGGCACGGCGGCTGGAAGGTCAACGAGTGGCTGAAGAAGGCAGTGCTGCTGTACTTCCGGGTCAACGAGATGGCGGTGGTGGAAGCGCAGCCGGCGCCGTTCTGGGACAAGGTGGAGTCGCGCTTCGCCGGCTACCACGAGGCCGAGTTCCGCAAGGCCGGGGTGCGCGTGGTACCGGGCGCGGTGGCGCGCCGCGGCAGCTACTTCGGCAAGGACGTGGTGCTGATGCCGAGCTTCACCAACATCGGCGCGCACGTCGGCGAGGGCACCATGGTCGACACCTGGGCCACGGTCGGGTCCTGCGCGCAGATCGGCAAGCATTGCCACCTGTCCGGCGGCGCCGGCATCGGCGGCGTGCTCGAGCCGCTGCAGGCCAGCCCCACCATCATCGAGGACCACTGCTTCATCGGCGCGCGCTCGGAAGTGGTGGAGGGCGTGGTGGTCGGCCACCACAGCGTGATCGGCATGGGCGTGTTCCTGGGCCAGAGCACGCGCATCTACAACCGCGCCACCGGCGAGATCTCCTACGGCTACGTGCCGCCGTACAGCGTGGTGGTGTCCGGGCAACTGCCGGCCAAGGACGGTTCGCACTCGCTGTACTGTGCGGTGATCGTCAAGCAGGTCGACGCCAAGACCCGCAGCAAGACCAGCGTCAACGATCTGCTGCGTGGGTTGGCTGACTGAGGATGGTGAGACCGGGCTAAGCCCGGTTTCGCTCTGGTGTGCTGCTTCCTGTCGACTTTATGGTCAGGCGCGGTACTTCTTCGCGCGTTGCGTAGCTATTGCGCGCGTCGGTGTCTGAGTGTCTAGGGCATTGGCATTCGCAAAGGCGCGCTGCGAGGCAACGACAAAAGCTTTCGCCCTTGCGGGCGAGTTACTTTGATCAGCCTTTGGCTGCTGAGAAGCGCTTCTTTGCTCGCGCAAAGAAAAGGTAACCAAAAGAAGCGCTTTACCACAGCCGAAGGCTGGTCAAGCGCGCCCTGCCTTGCGCCCTCCGCGCTGCGCGCTCCGGGTCCGCGGATGCACCGGGGATTCGCGGAAGGGGCTTGGCTGCTTTGCAGCCAAGTCCGGGGCAGGCGCCTCACGGCGCCAGCCCGCCCGCCGGGGCGAAGCAGTGCTTCGCCTTTTTCCGGCGAGCCCTGCCCCTGCCGCGAACGGCGCACATCCATGTGCGCCGCCCTTCGGGTTTTTCCCCGGTCCATCCGCCGCTGCGGAAGGGAACCCGGTAGATCAAAAGCAAACGCAAAGGCGGTAAAGCACGCTTTGGCTTCCGTCGTCATCGGCATGCTGGGCATGCCGAACCGCCGGCGATCCAACGCCAGTGCGCCGTCTGCGGGTAGGCTAAGCACATCATGTGGTCGTCGCATGGTGCGACGCGGTTGTTTCGCAGGACTCGCGATCTCGCGGCCAGGATAGGACGCACACCCGACGTACATCGGTGGCCGGATACGCTGCCACACGCGGGTTCGAGCGCTGCCGCGGCAGTGTGCATCGGACCGACGATGCCCGGTGCAGACTGTTGCCGGGTGCTGCACTGCCCTGACAGGGAGACACCAATGCGGAAGATGAAATGGGCTTGCTGGATGACGGTGGCGTTCGCGCTGTCCGGGTGCGGTCGCGAGGGCGCGCCGACGCCAGCGGCACCTGCGGACGGTCATACGCTCACCGAGACGGGCGCTGCGCCAAACCCCGTGCCTGCTGCGACCGCTGCGCCTGCAAAAGCGCCTGCGACGACGGAGAGCGCCAGCACGGCGAGTGAACCACTGGCCTGCGCTGCCGAGATCGGTGCCGACGCAGCGGCGGCGCGCGTGACGACCTGTCGCTCGGTGTCGCCGGCCACGCATCCGCCCTGCAATGCCGCCAACAGCTGCGCCATGATCGACGACGAGATCGCGCGCAGCTGCGCGCTGCTCGGTCACGACGGACCGGCCACCGCCGGTTGCGGCCCGGCTGCGGACAGCCCGCAGGCCGCTGCCGACGTGGTGCGGCGTTATTACGCGGCGATCAACGCGCGCGATTACGCGGTGGCCTGGCAGCAGTGGGGCGAGGACGGGCGCCCGGGGCAGTCCTACGACGCGTTCAAGGCCGGCTTCGCCCAGACGCGCGCGGTGAAGGTGACGATCGGCGCGCTCGGTGCCAGCGACGGTGCCGCCGGCTCGGTGTATCAGCCAGTGCCGGTCACCGTGGAGGCGACGCTGGCCGACGGCACGCGGCAACGCTTTCAGGGTGATTACGTCCTGCGCCGCGTCAACGGCGTGGACGGCGCCTCGGCGGCGCAGCTGCGCTGGCGGATCGATTCGGCCAAGCTCCAGGAAGTGCTGGCGCAGTGAGGCGCGGTGTGGCCAAGTGCGTTTTCTCGCTGCGCGGGAGAGCCGACGGCGCGTGCGCCGGGTAAGATCAAACACGATATCTGCGCGTGCCATGTCGCCACGGCGCGCCAACCCTCACCCCAACCCCTCTCCCGGTGGGAGAGGGGCTTTATTCGCTTGATGGGACATTCGATGACGACGTTGTACGGATTGAAGAACTGCGACACCTGCAAGAAGGCGACCAAGTGGCTGGACCGCTTCGGTGTGGCCTACACCTTCGTCGACTACCGCGAGCACAAGCCGACCCCGGAAACGCTGCTGGAATGGGCCGGCCAGGCCGGTGGCTTCGACGCGCTGGTGAACAAGTCCTCCACCACCTGGCGGCAACTGCCCGACAACAAGAAAGCGCCTGGCTCCGATGCCGAGTGGAAGCTGCTGCTGCGCGAGTATCCGCAACTGATCCGGCGGCCGGTGGTGGTGACCGACGACGGCCGGCTCAGCCAGGGCTTCTCCGACAACGGCTTCAAGCAGCGATTCGGTATCGAGTGAACATCCGCCCGTACCGGGCAGACGACTGGGCACGCCTGTGCGTCATCCACGACGCCGCGCGCGTGGAGGAACTGCAGGCGGCGGTGTTGGCGGATGCGTTCCTGCCGCTGCCGATCGCGGCCGAGCGTGAACACCTGTTCGACTACCGCGTGCAGGTCGCCGAATGGCAAGGCCAGGTGCTGGGGTTCGTCGCCGACGACGGCGACGAGCTGGCCTGGCTGTACGTGGATCCGGCCGCGCGCCGGCGCGGTGTCGGCCAGGCGCTGGTGACCGCGGTGCAGGACGCCAGCCCGGCTGGCCTGACGCTGGAATTGCTGGATGGCAATGTCGCGGCACTCGCGTTCTACCGTGCCTGCGGCTTCGTCGAAACCGGCGTACAGCATGGGCGCATGCCCGGCAACGAGGCCTTCGCGGTGCGCGTGCGCTGCATGCGCTGGCCGGGTGTCGCGACGTAGCGAAGGCCAGGCTCGCGAACGTGCATCCGCCAGGGCGACCCGGGCCGAGACTTCGAATCCGCCAGTCCCGCTCGTACACTGCACTTGCTGCGTCGCCCGCACGCGACGTTACCGGCCCCGATCATCATCGCGCCCTAGCGCTTTCCCCAACGGTGTCCCTGCATGTCCGATGTCCTTGAACTCGCCCGCGACCTGATCGCCCGCCCGTCGGTCACTCCCGACGATGCCGGGTGCCAGGCACTGATCGCGCAGCGGCTGGAACGCGCCGGTTTCGCCATCGAGCAGTTGCGCTGCGGCCAGGTCGACAACCTGTGGGCGACCCATCGCGGTGGCGATGGCCCGGTGCTGGCGCTGCTCGGCCATACCGACGTGGTGCCGTCGGGGCCGCGCGAGGCCTGGGCCAGCGATCCGTTCGCGCCGCAGATCCGCGACGGCGTGCTGTACGGGCGCGGTGCCGCGGACATGAAAGGCAGCGTGGCCGCTTTCGTGGTCGCCGCCGAACGGTTCGTGGCCGCGCAGCCGCAGCACCCGGGCACGCTGGCGGTGCTGCTGACCAGCGACGAGGAAGGCGATGCGATCGACGGCGTGCGCCACGTGGCGCGATTGTTCGCCGAGCGCGGCGAACGCATCGACTGGTGCGTCACCGGCGAACCCTCGTCCACCGAACGTCTCGGCGACCTGCTGCGGGTCGGCCGCCGCGGCAGCCTCTCCGGCGCGCTGCGCGTGCGCGGCGTGCAGGGGCATGTGGCCTATCCGCACAAGGCGCGCAACCCGATCCACCTGGCCGCGCCGGCGCTGGCCGAACTGGTCGCGCGGCACTGGGACGACGGCTACGAAAGCTTCCCGCCGACCAGCCTGCAGATCTCCAACGTGCATGCCGGCACCGGCGCCAACAACGTGATCCCCGGCGAACTGCAGGTCGCCTTCAACCTGCGCTACACCCCGCACTGGGATGCGCCGCGGCTGGAAGCGGAGATCGCCGCGCTGTTCGATCGCCGCGGCCTGGATTACGACCTGCGCTGGCACCGCAGCGGCGAGCCGTTCTACACCCCGGAAGGCACGCTGCGCCGGGTAGCGCGCGAGGTGCTGGGCGAGGTCGCCGGCGCGCCGCCGGAGGAGAGCACCGGCGGCGGCACCTCCGATGCGCGCTTCATCGCGCCACTGGGCGCGCAGTGCATCGAAGTCGGCCCGGTCAACGCCAGCATCCACCAGGTCGACGAGCACGTGCGCGTGGCCGACCTGGAGGCGCTGCCGGATCTGTACCTGCGCCTGATCGAACGGTTGCTGCGGTAACAGTTGCACCGGCCCGCGCGCCGGGTTACGGTCGCCGCATGACCTCGCTGTCCGTCCTCCGCTCGACCACCGCCAACGGCCGCAACAATGCGCTGGCGAATAATCGTGCGCGGCCGATGCGGGTCTGCGACTAGGCGCTACCAGAAACACCACGCCCAGCCACCAGAAAACCCGCATCGGCCGATGCGGGTTTTTTTGTGCCTGGGCGTGTGGATTCCCTCGCAACCCTTACCCCACGATCAGGAGCTTTCCCATGTGTTCGATCTTCGGCATCTTCGGCCTGCAACCGGGCGACGACCTGCAGGCACTGCGGCGGCAGGCGCTGGACTGCTCGCAGCGGCAGCGCCATCGCGGCCCGGACTGGAGCGGCGTGTATGTCGACGACGGCGCGATCCTGGTCCATGAGCGCCTGGCCATCGTCGACCCGGCCGGCGGTTCGCAGCCGCTGCTCTCCGACGACGGACGCCTGGCGCTGGCGGTCAATGGCGAGATCTACAACCATCGCGAGCTGAAGAAGGAACTCGTCCAGCCCTACGCCTTCCAGACCGGTTCGGACTGCGAGGTGATCAACGCGCTGTACCGCGAAACCACGCCGGACGCGCTGCTGAACCGCCTCAACGGCATCTTCGCTTTCGCACTGTGGGACAAGGCCGCCGGCCGCGTGCTGATCGCGCGCGATCCGATGGGCGTGTGCCCGCTGTACTGGGGCCATGACGCGCAGGGCCGGCTGCGGGTGGCCTCGGAGATGAAATCGCTGGCCGACAGCTGCGCCGACGTCGCCCAGTTCCCACCGGGCCACTACTACGACAGCGCCAGCGGCGAGCTCGTGCAGTACTACCGCAAGCCCTGGCGCGACTATGCGGCGGTGCAGGGCGTGGAGGTCGGCAAGCAGGAACTGCGCGAGGCCTTCGAGCGTGCCGTGCATCGGCAACTGATGACCGACGTGCCGTACGGCGTGCTGCTCTCCGGCGGGCTGGATTCCTCGCTGGTGGCAGCGGTGGCGGCGCGTTTCGCGCGCAAGCGCATCGAAGAGAACGACGAGGCCGAGGCCTGGTGGCCGCGTCTGCACTCGTTCGCGATCGGCCTGAAGGGCTCGCCGGATCTGGCCGCCGCGGCGATCGCGGCCGAGGCCCTGGGAACCGTGCACCACGGCTTCGAATACACCTTCGAGGAAGGCCTGGACGCATTGCCGGAAGTCATCCGGCACATCGAGACCTACGACGTCACCACCATCCGCGCCTCCACGCCGATGTTCCTGCTGGCGCGGCGGATCAAGGCGATGGGAGTGAAGATGGTGCTGTCCGGCGAAGGCAGCGACGAGATCTTCGGCGGCTACCTGTATTTCCACAAGGCGCCGAACGCGCGCGAATTCCACGAGGAACTGATCCGCAAGCTCGACGCGCTCTACAACTACGATTGCCTGCGCGCCAACAAGTCGATGATGGCCTGGGGCGTGGAGCCGCGTGTGCCGTTCCTGGACGTGGAGTTCCTGGACGTGGCCATGCGCATGGACGCCCAGTACAAGATGGCCGGTACCCGCGCCGACGGCAGCAAGCGCATCGAGAAGGCGGTACTGCGCGAGGCCTTCGAGGGCTATCTGCCCGAATCGATCCTGTGGCGGCAGAAGGAGCAGTTCAGCGACGGCGTCGGCTACGGCTGGATCGACGGCCTGAAGGCGCATGCCGAAGCCCAGGTCAGCGACCGCGAACTGGCCGCGGCCGACAAGCGCTTCCCGGTGAACCCGCCGCAGACCAAGGAAGCCTATTACTACCGCAGCCTGTTCGAGCGCGTGTTCCCGACGCCGGCCGCGGCCGAGACCGTGCCCGGAGGCAAGTCGATCGCCTGCTCCTCGCCGGCGGCGATCGCCTGGGACGCCAGCTTCGCGGCCATGGCCGATCCCTCCGGCCGTGCGGTGGCGGGTGTGCACGCGCAGGCGCTGGGAGCCTGAACTCGCACGTCCCGCCGGCGATACGCCGGCGGGACGTGTCGGACTCGGGATCCAAGCAGCGGGAGTCGGCAGTGCTTCGGGTCGCGGCACCGCCTTTCCGGGGGGGGCGCGTCCCGGGTCCCGGCCTTACTCGAAGCGCACGCAGTGGCCGTAGCGTTCGGGCTGGATATCGATGCCGGAGGCGTCGGCCTGGTTGTTCTTGCGCCACAGGTTGGGGCGGAAGTCCGGGCCGGTGCAGTTGGCCGCACTGTCCACGCCGATGGTGTAGGTGTAGGGATTGCCGCGGAAGGTGTTGTTCTCGAAGGTGTTGTCCTGGCTCATGCTGTTGTCCCAGCACAGGATCTGCGGCGTGCGCTGGCGGATCGAGCAGGTCAGGTAAAGCCCGGCGCCCTTGTTGTCGATGAACTGGTTGCCGGCGAACAGGTTGCGCCGCGCGTCGGCCAGGTACACGCCCTGGCTGCCGTTGCGCTCCAGCCGGTTGTCGCGGATCTCGCTGTCTTCCAGGTGCTCGGTGGTGATGCCGGCGGCGACGTTGTCGTGGATCACGTTGTCGATCAGCTTGACCTTGGCGGTGCGGTTGAACGACACCCCATCCCAGGTTGCGCCGGACACGTCGTTGTGCGCGATCAGCAGGTCGCGGCTGTCGAACTCGCTGAGCAGGCAGGCGCTGCGGCACTTGCTCACCCGCAGGTGGGTCAGCTGGATGTCCTGGCCGTTGCGCACCACCACCAGGCTGTTGCTCAGGTACGGGCGCTCGGGCATGAACTCCTTGTCGATGGTGCCGCCGACGATCTGCAACTGCTCCACGCGGACGTCGCGGATCGGCTTCAGCGGGCGCTCGTTCTGGTAATCGCCGATGACGATGGTCGGTTGCTGCACGTGGTCGCGCATGCGCAGCACGGTGCTGTCGCCCTGGCCGCGCAGGCGCAGGCCGTCGCGCTGGATCGAGATCAGCTTGCCGACCGGGAATTCGCCGGCGCTCAGGCACACGGTGGCGGGTTTGCCGTCGTTGGGGACGCGGTCGATGGCGGCTTGCAGATCGTCGCCGGGTTCGGCGCGCACGCTGCAGTCGGAGTTGGCACCGGGCGCGTCGGCGGCCGGCGTGGCACAGGCGGAGAACGACACGGCCGCGGCGAGCGGCAGCAACAGGGCGAGCAGGGGAGGGCGCTTCATCGGTAGGCAGACTCGGCAGTGGGGGGAGGGGAGGCGGCGGACCGGCGCATGGGACGAACGCCGGCGCGGAAACATCGGGTCATTGTGGCGTGGACGGGCTTAATGTCAGCGTGTGCCGGGTTTGACCGGGCAGGAACTTTGTGGCGCGGCCCTGCACCCAGTCGGCGTGGCCGGCGCCCCAGAACGGCGACAGCGGATGGCCGCTCTGGCCGCCCGGCATGTGCACGATGCCGTCGGCCTCGTGGCCCGGCGCCACCACCATGCGCTCGGAGGCGCCGAAGGCCGGGCGCTGCACCCGCGGCATGTCGTCGTCGCCCGCCAGCGGCGTGTCCGGCATGCACAGCCAGCCACGCAGCGGCGCCGGCAGGCCCTGCGCCAGCGGGTGGCAGATCGCCGCACGGTTCTGCTGGCCCCAGCGGCGCGTGTCCAGCGGGCCGTCGGCCTGCAGCGTCGTGCGCACCTCGGCGGCGGCGTCCTCCAGCAGCGCCTGCCAACTGCCGTAGCGGCGCGGCAACAGGTGCAGGGGCTGTTGCTGCAGCAGCGGCCAGGCCACGCCTTCCAGTTGCGGCAGCGGCGGTGGCGCGGCATCGGCGTCCGATCCTGTCCGGGCCGGCGCGATCAGGCCGTCGCGGATCCGGGTCAGTACCGCCAGGCGCCATGCGCGCACCAGGGTGTAGCTGACCGAGCCGGTGCTGGCGCGGCCTTCCCAGTGCGCGGCCGCCTGCGCGACGGCGTGCAGCGCCGGCGTGGCCGCGCCGGCATCGCGTTGCCGTAGCAGTGCCCACCAGCGCTGCAGGAACAACGCGCGGTCGTCGAGCTGGATCGCCAGCAACTGTTGTTCGTCGAGATGCGGGTGCAGGCGCAGGTCGTCGCGGATCTGCTGCGCGCGCGCGCCCAGCGCGTAGCCGCCGTCGCCGATCGGGGCCAGTTCGGCGCCGCCGACCACGCGGGCGTTGGCGGTCCACAGTTGCCCGTCGGCGGGATCGATGCGCTGCGGCGACTGGGTGGTGGACAGCGGCCATGGCGCGCAGCGGGCCTGCGCCGGCACCGTCGCGCGCACGTCGTGCATCACCGCATCGGCCGCGCAGTGCGGGCCGCGCAGCGGCAGCGGGCCGAGTACGCGCCAGCCGATGTGGCCGTCGCGGTCGGCCAGCACCAGGTTCTGCGCCGGCGTGGCGATGGCTTGCGCGTGGGCGAAGGCGCTGCCCAGCGTCTCGGTGCGGGCGAAGTCGGCCAGGCCCAGGTTCAGCGCACCCGGCAACTGCGCGGCCCAGCGCAGCGCCAGCGCGCTGCCGTCCGGCTCGTGCTGCAGGATCGGGCCGTAAGCGGTGTCCTCCACCTGCAGCGTGGTGTCGGGAGCGCCGGAGACGCGGATCAGTTCGCGATGCACGGTGACCGGCGTGCAGCCGGGTTGGGCCACGGCGGCGCATGGGGTCAGTCGGTACCAATCGGCGGTATCGGCATAGCTGTTGGTGAAGCCCCAGGCGATGTGGCCGTTGCTGCCGACGATCACTGCCGGCAGGCCCGGCAGCGAGAACCCCGACACGTCCACGCGGCCGCCCGGTGCCTGCGCATCGGCATAGCGCAGGCGCACCCGGAACCACAGACTGGGCGCGCGCAGGGCCAGGTGCATATCGTTGGCGACGATGGCACGGCCGTCGGCGGTGCGGCTGCCGGCGATGGCCCAGTTGTTGCTGCCGGGCGCGCTGGTGGCGACCGCTTCCGTCGCGGCCGGCGCGGGCGCGTCGGCCAGGCGGCGCAGATCGACCTGGCCGGCATCGGGCAGCACCGCGTCGCCGCGCACGCTGCCGTCCAGTGTCGCGTCCCAACTGCTGCCTTCGTGGCGCAGCAAGGCATACAGCGGCGCCGGCAAGCGCTGCTGCAGGCGGTACAGGTCCAGCTTGCGCTCGAGTTGCTTGCCCTGCAGATCGAAGTACATCGCCTGGCCGGCCAGCGCCGAATCCACCGGCTGCCAGTCGCGCGGCGTGGCGAACAGCATCAGGTACGGCCACGGCCGCACCCGCAATGCGTGAAGGCCCTGGTTGACGCCGGCGCTGTAGGCCTGCAGCGCCGCTGTATGCGTGCCGGCGAACGTGGCCAGTTGCGCGCTGCTGCGGGCGCGCAGGCGCTGCGCGCGCCGCGCCTTGTCCACGCCCAGCGCATGTGGGCCGACCAGCTCGGACAGTTCGCCGGCGGCGGCGCGGCGCAGCAGGTCCATCTCGAAGAAGCGTTCCTGCGCGTGCACGTAGCCGAGCGCGCGCATCGCATCGGCCTCGTCGGCGGCATCGATGGTGACCACGCCCAGCGCGTCGCGCTGGATGCTCGCCGGCGCCCGCAGGCCTTGCAGCGGCGCGGTGCCGTCGAGCGTGGCCAGGCTGCCGCGCAGCAGCAGCCAGACGCCCAGCGCCACGGCCGCCGCCAGCAGCAGCGTCCCCAGCAGCAGGCGTTTCCATCGACCGCGCATCGTCTCTCTCCGGATAGGCAAGTCTCCGATTCTAGACACGAGTGCGTGTCGTTCCCGCGTAGGTGCGGCGCGCTGTGCGCGGGGTCACGCATCGCGGACGTGCGAGTCGGGATGTGAATGATTCCGATTGGAACGCGGCGTGGCGGCATCGGGCACTATGGCGCCCTCAGTCGACCCCACGGAGCCCGCCCCATGAAGGGACACCCCGACGTTGTGCAATGCCTCAAGGAGCTGCTGCGCGGCGAACTGGCCGCGCGCGACCAGTATTTCATCCACTCGCGGCGTTACGAGGACCAGGGCCTGCAGGCGCTGTACGAGCGCATCAACCATGAAATGGAAGAGGAAACCGAGCACGCCGATGCGCTGCTGCGGCGCATCCTGTTCCTGGAGGGCGACCCGGACATGCGTCCGCATGCGTTCGAACCCGGGCGCACGGTCGAGGAGATGCTGGAGAAGGACCTGAAGGTCGAGTACGAAGTGCGCGCCAACCTGGCCGCCGGCATGAAGCTGTGCGAGCAGCACGGCGACTACGTCAGCCGCGACGTGCTGCTGGCCCAGTTGCGCGACACCGAGGAAGACCATGCGTGGTGGTTGGAGCAGCAGCTTGGCCTGATCAAGCGCATCGGCATGGCGCTGTACCAGACCTCGAAGATCGACGGGCACGTGTCCGGCAAGGACGCCTGATCCAGGCGCGCGCCTCCCGCCTGCGGGAGGCGCCGATGCGTTGAGCGGGAGCTTCCCGCCACCGCGGCCGCGCCATCGCCGGCTGCTTGCGACCGGTCGATCGTACCCGTCGCCATCTCTCTCGTTGGCCCGCATCGGCACTGCCGCACTCGCGGGCGATGCGTGTCATCGATGTCGTCGCGTTGGTCGCTGCAGCCAGACTGCAGCGAACGCGGACCAACCTCGCTTCCCTGGTCATTTCGTGCCGTTGCCGACCGTGTTCGGCTGCGCACGCGTGGCTGCGTTGTCCGAGGACGTGCGATCGACGGATTCAGTCGGCCTGAAGGGTTGGGACACGGCCACAAAGCGCACCGAGCCACTTCGAAGCCCCCGCTGGCTGCTGTTGCAATGCCGCAAAAAACGGCCGGCGCCGGCATGGCGCTACGCACGGAATCCCTTGAAATCCAGGCATTTGCGCGCCTCGTCAGGTCCGCGCCAAGCGCCGTACCGGCAATGCTTGCAAAACAGTAGTGATCGCTATACGGTAGTTTTCACTACTGAATTGCGCGATGGCGAGGGGGCGTTCGATGCAGGCGAATCTGGAAATGAAGCGGTACGGCGCGGTCGGTGCGTTCGTCGCGGGATGGCTGCTGGTGCCGGCCGCGGCGGGCGCCGCACCGGCCGCGGCGCAGGGGCTGTGGCTGACCGCGGCCAAGGATGCGGTGGTGGAGTTCGCGCCTTGCGCGGATGCGGCCAGCGCCTTGTGCGGGCGCATCGTCTGGGACAAGGACGCCGGCACCGCCACCGATACCTGCGGCGTGCAGATCGCGCGCCTGGGCCGCGAGGACGGCGACACCTGGCGCGACGGCTGGGCCTTCGATCCGCGCAGCGGCAAGCGCTACAAGGCCACGCTGCGCGCCAGCGGCAAGTCGCTGGACCTGCGCGCCTTCGTCGGCGTGGAAGTGCTCGGCGAGACCGAACGCTTCACCCGCGTGCAGGCGCTGCCCAGCACGCCGGTCTGCGCCAAGTAGTTGACTCGCCGCGCGCGCAACGCGCCGGCGCCATCGACGTGCGGGGCCGACGACGGCCACCGCACGTCCCACCTTCCTCAGCGAACCAGGGGAGATTGAGATGACGGCAGTCCGCTTCATGGCGACCCTCGCGGGCGCACTGGCCCTGCACGGCGCGTGTTGCGCCCAGGCCCACGCCCAGCAGGCCGAGACCGATGGCATGGTCAACTACGAGTTCCAGAACCAGATCAAGCTGATGAGCGAGCAGCGCACGCGCGGCGTGTCCGACTCGCTGATGCGCCCGTCGCTGAAGTGGACCAACCAGTTCGTGCACGCCAGCGGCTTCGTTGCGCTATTGGAGGTGGCCAAGGTCAGCAAGAAGCAGTTCCTCGACGGCGACGGCCTGGGCATCACCGCGGCGGCCGGCTACCGCTTCGGCAATCCCGATGCCTGGCATGCCGGCGTCGGCCTGGCCACCGAGCGCTTCCCCGGCGCCAGCTTCCTGGCCCCGCACCAGATCGATCTGCAGACCGGCACGCCGGAGGACTTCCGCCGCACCGACTACGACAGCAATTTCGGTGTGCTCGAACTCGGCTACGGCGCGGTCGAAGGCCGTGTGCTGTACGTGTTCTCCAAGACCTACCGCGGCGCCGACACCGGCGGCGTGTGCGCGCAGATCCTGCAGTTCGCCGCCGACCCGACGACGGCGCTGCGCTGCTTCGCCCGCGGCGAACATGACTCGCGCGGCACCCTGCTGGGCGATCTCAACTACCAGACCCCGCTGCTGCCGTCGGTGCTGCCGTCGACCACGCTGCGCCTGCACGCCGGCTACCAGAAGCTGCGCAACTTCAGCGAGGGTAGCTTCGCCGACTACCAGATCGGCGTCACCCACAAGCGTTGGGGCCTGGACTGGAATCTGGACTGGGTCAGCACCCGGGTCAACGCGCACGAACTGTACTGGGTGCAGGACGGCGCACGCATCCGCAAGACCGACGGCGACACCCTGGTGGCCTCGATCGGCTACACGTTCTGACCCATGCGCAGCGAACTGCTCGATGCCGACCGTGGCGGCGACCAGCCGTTGGTGCTGGCGGTGGATCTGGGAACCTCCGGTTGCAAGTGCGCGCTGGTCACGCTGGACGGCCAGGTGATCGCCTGGGCGTTCGAACCGGTGCCGCTGCACGTGCACGGGGTCTGTGCCGAGCAGGATCCGCGCGACTGGTGGAACGCGCTGCTGGTCACCGCCGCGGCGGTGCTGCAAGGGGGCGAGGCGCTGCGCCGTCGGGTGACCGCGGTGTGCTGCTCGACCCAGGGCGAGTGCACCGTGTGCGTGGACCACGACGGCCAGGCGCTGGGCAACGCCATGCTGTGGCTGGACATGCGCGGGCAGGCGGCGATCGCGCGGCGCCTGCGCGGGCGCTGGCTCAACGTGCGCGGCTATGCGCCGCTGAAGCTGCTGCGTTGGCTGCGCCTGAGCGGCGGCGCGCCGGCCGGCAGCGGCAAGGATTGCGCCGGCCACATCGCCTATCTGCGCGACCACGAACCGCAGCGCTACCAGCGCACGCACAAGTTCCTCAACGCGCTGGACTATCTCAACCTGCGCCTGACCGGGCGCTTCTGCGCCACTGCCGATTCGGTGCTGACCACCTGGGTCACCGACAACCGCGACCCGATGCGCATCCGCTACGACGATGGCTTGCTGCGGCTGCTCGGCATCGAGCGCGACAAGCTGCCGGACCTGGTGGCCTCCACCGAGGTGCTGGGGCCGCTGCTGCCGCAGGTGGCCGCGCAACTGGGGCTGTCGCCGCAGACCCGGGTGATCGCCGGCGCCATCGACAACTCGGCGGTGGCGGTGGCCGCGGCGGTCGACGACTATGCCGCGCATCTGTACCTGGGCACTTCGTCGTGGCTGGGCGCGCACGTGCCGCGGATGAAGACCGATGTGTTCAGCAACATCGCCGCGGTGCCGTGCGCGGTGAGCGGGCGCTACCTGGCCACCGCGCTGCAGTCCACCGCCGGCGCCAACCTGTCGTTCCTGCGCGACCGCATCCTGTTCCATCCCGACGAATTGCTCCGCGACGAGGATCGTCCGGACGTGTACGAAGTGCTCAACGTCATCGCCGCGCGCGTGCCGCCCGGGGCCAATGGCCTGGTGTACATGCCGTGGCTGTTCGGCGAGCGCACCCCGGTGGAGGACCACAGCCTGCGCGCCGGGCTGGTCAACCTGTCGCTGATGCACACCCGCGAGGACATCATCCGCGCCTTCATGGAAGGGGTGGCGTTGAACACGCGCTGGATGATGGAGCCGTTCGCGCGCCTGCTCGGGCGCGATCCCGGCGTGATCGCCGCGGTCGGCGGCGGCGCGCAGTCGGACCTGTGGTGCCAGATCATCGCCGACGTCGGCGGCCAGCCGATCCGGCAACTGCACAATCCGATCCAGGCCAATGCGATCGGCGCCACCTTCATCGCCGGCGTTGGCCTGGGCCGGCTGCGCTTCGCCGACCTGCCGGCGCTGCAACGCGCGCGCCGGGTATACGAGCCGTCGCCGCGCAACCGCGCGCTGTACGACGACCGCTATGCGACGTTCCGCGAATTGCAGCGCACCCTGGCGCCGATCTACCGGCGCATGAATCCCGCTCCCGAGTGCGTGCCGGAGGTACCCCAGCATGTTTGCCCATGAACAACGTGCGCGCGTGGTCGCGCTGTGCGTGGAGCTGTCGCGGCGCGGCTACCTGGCCGGCACCGGCGGCAACGTCGCGCTGCGCCTGGACGCCGAGCGCTTCGCGGTGACGCCGTCGGCCACCGACTACCTGGCGATGCGCGCCGAGGACATCTGCGTGGTGCGCCTGGCCGACCTGCGGCAACTGGACGGTGCCGCCACGCCGTCGGTGGAGACCGGGCTGCATGCGCAGGTGCTGCGCCGCCGGCCCGACGTGGCCTGCAGCATCCACACCCATCAGCCGGTGGCCAGCGCCTGCGCGCTGCTCGGCGCGGCGCTGCCGGTGGAGGACACCGCGTTGCAGGCGGTAATCGGCGCGCGCGTGCCGATGGTCGGCTACTTCCCGTCCGGCACCGGGCTGCTGGCCTGGCTGCTGGCGCGGCAACTGCGCCCGTCGAGCAACGCTTATCTGATGCGCAACCACGGCGTGCTGTGCTGCGGCCGCAGCCTGGAACAGGCGGTGGCGGCGGTCGATGCGCTGGAGCAGGTGGCGCGCGATCACCTGGCACGCCGCATCGAACGCCGCGCGCTGCACGACGCCGGAATGGCTGCGCCGTTGCGCGCCGTCCTCACCGCACTGGAGGCCTGAATCCATGCACGCCCTTTCCGTTTCCGTTCCCCCGAACCCGGCACCGACCATGAGCCAGACTCCCGCCATTTCGCAATGGCCCGATGTGGACCAGCTGTACGCGCGTTTCCATGCACTGGTGAACCAGCCGATGCGCCCGATCGGCGCCGTCGGCATGGCCAAGGTGATGCGCTATTTCGATGAGCGCTGCCAGGGCTCCAGGCGCCTGGGCGAGGCGGCCAAGCAGGTGATCCCCGGCGGCGTGCAGCACAACCTGGCGTTCAACCATCCGTTCCCGCTGGCGATGCACAGCGCCGAGGGCGCGTACCTGACCGACGTGGACGGCAACCGCTACATCGACTTCCTGCAGGCCGGTGGCCCGACCCTGCTCGGCTCCAATCCGCCGGAACTGCGCGAGCACGTGCAGGCGGTGCTGGACCAGTGCGGCCCGGTGACCGGCCTGCTGCACGAGTACGAGGTCAAGCTGGCCGAACTGGTCTGCGCCAGCATGCCGGCGGTGGAGATGCTGCGCCTGCTCGGCTCCGGCACCGAGGCGGTGATGGGCGCGGTGCGCCTGGCCCGCACCCACACCCGCAAGAAATGGATCATCAAGATCGGCGGCGCCTACCACGGCTGGAGCGATCAGCTGGTGTACGGCATGCGCCTGCCGGGCACCGGGCGCATGGAGGCGATCGGCATCCCGCGCGGCGCCACCGCCTACACCCAGGAATGCCATCCCAACGATCTGGAGGCATTGCGCCGCAAGCTGCAAGTCAATCGCCTGCGCGGCGGCACCGCGGCGGTGCTGCTGGAGCCACTGGGGCCGGAGAGCGGCACGCGGCCGGTGCACCACGACTACAACCGGCAGGTGCGCAAGTTGTGCGACGAGTTCGGCGCGCTGCTGATCTTCGACGAAGTGGTCACCGGCTTCCGGCTCGGCCCGGGCGGTGCGCAGGGCTACTTCGGGGTGCTGCCGGACATCACCGTGCTCGGCAAATGCCTGGCCGGTGGCTATCCGATGGCCGGGGCGATCGGCGGCCGCCGCGAGGTGATGATGAGCCTGGTCGGCGGCATCGGCACCACCGCGCGACGCGCCTTCGTCGGCGGCACGCTGTCGGCCAATCCGCTGTCCTGCGTGGCCGGCTACCACGCCTTGCTGGAGGCGCAGCGCAGCGACGCCGCCGGCCAGGCCGGCCGTGCCGGCGATCGCCTGCGCCATGGCCTGGAGGCGATCATCCGCCGTCTCGGCCTGCCGTACGTGGTCTACAACATGGGCTCGATCGTGCACCTGCAGACCTCCGGCGTGTTGCTGCTGGACACCGGCAACCTGTACAAGCTGTGGCGCGTGCGCAACGAGGCCAAGGAGCGCAAGCACATGATGGAGGAGATGGGCGCGGCGTACTCGGCACACGGGCTGATCACCCTGGCCGGCAGCCGCATCTACACCAGCCGCGCCGATACCGACGCGGTGGTCGACGAGGCGCTGAATCGCTTCGACGACGTGTTCAAGCTGGTGTAGCGCATGCCCACCGTCCCGCAAATCGAAGCGCTGTGGCTGCACACACGCGAGCGGCTCGTGGCCAAGCGCCTGCTCGGCGACGATGCAGCAGCGCTTTCGCTGCGCTGCCCAGGCACCACGGCGATGTGCTGCGGCGCGCTCGACGCGGAGCAGCCGCAGTGGCTGGACTGGCGCGACCCGGCGCTGCCGGCGTCGGCGCAGGTGCACGCGCAGGTCTACCTGCGGCGTCCCGATATCGGGGCCAGCGCCTGGTCGGCCGGCGCGTTCGGCAACCGCCTGGCCGACGTCGGCGGCGTGCTGCCGCAGGTGTTCGACGAGCAGGCCCGGCACATCGGGCCGATGCCGGCGCCGCTGGCGGCCGCGGACGCCTTGGCCGATGCGCCGTCGCAGATCTGCAACGCCCTGCTGCTGGGCGGGCGCCCGCTGTGCCTGGGGACCAGTGCGCAGCGGCTGGCGCTGAACGTGGAACTGTTCGAAAAGTGCGCCAAGGCCTATGTGCTTGCCGCGGCCACCGGCGGGCAGGTGCGGGAACTGCCATGGTGGGTGCGGCGCATCGCCAACGGGCGCTTGCGCAAGGACCAGACGCGTGCCGCCGCGGCCTTTGCCGCAGGCGAACTGCCGGCCGAAACCACGGGGTATTGAGGAATCGCTGCGATGACTGCCATGCCCTCGCCATCGTCCATTCCGCCCGCCGCCGCGCAGGCGGCGCGTCCGCTCGCCGCGGCCTTGTCGATCGGCGCCATCGCCCTGCTGATCCTCGGCGTGCAGCCGATCGTGCTCGGCGCGCTGGTCGAACAGCACCTGATCACCCTGCCCGGGGTGGGCGTGGTGGCGATGGGCGAGATCATCGCGCTGGGCATCGGGGTGGCGCTGGGCGATGCGTTACTGCCGGTGTCCTGGCAGCGCAACACGGCCATCGTGGCGGCGCTGCTGGCGGCGCTGCTGAACCTGGCCACTTTGCAGGCGCAGGGCGATGCGGCCTTCGTCGCGCTGCGCGCCATCGCGGGCCTGGCCGAGGGTCTGCTGGTCTGGGTGGCCACGGTGAGCATCGTGCGCGCGGCCACGCCGGACCGGATCACCGCGGTGTTCATGGTGCTGCAGGCGCTGGCGCAGATCGCGCTGGCGTCGGCGCTGGCGCTGTGGGTGTTGCCGGCGGCCGGCTGGAAGGGCGGTTTCGTCGCGATGGCCGCGACCTGCCTGCTGGTGCTGCCGCTGGCGGCGGCGCTGCCGGCGCCGGCGCGCCTGGCCCCCGCAGCCACTGCCCACTGCGCGGCGACCGCCACCGCCAGGCTGCGCTGGTCGCCGGCGACGCTGGCGCCGTTGTTGGTCGCCTTCCTGCAGATGTCGGCGATCGGCGCGCTGTGGGCCTATCTGGAGCCGCTGGCGCTGCGCGCGGGGCTGGATGCGCACGCGGCGCAGCTGCAGACCTCGTGGGTGTTGGGCATGCAGATCGTCGGCGGGCTGGCGGCGATCTACTGGGTGCGACGGTTGTCGGTGACGGCGACCCTGACCCTGGGCAGCGTGGCGCTGTGCCTGGTCGCCGCGGCGATGTACCGGGTTCCCGGCAATGCGGCGCTGGGCTTTGCCGCCGTGTGCGTGGCGTTCGGCTTCGCCTGGATGTTCCTGATGCCGTTCCATGTGGGTCTGGCGCTGCGCGCCGATGCGCAGGGGCGGGTGGCGGTGCTGGTGCCGGCCGCGCAGTTGATCGGATCGGCCTGCGGGCCGTTGCTGGCCTCGCTGCTGCTGCACGCCGACGATCCGGCGCCGGTGCCGCTGGTCGGCCTGGGATTTGCGCTGGCCGCGGCGCTGCTGGCGCTGTGGATCGGCCGGCGGCAACATCGCCTGGCGGTCGTGGAGGCTGGATCGCATGCGCGGTGATGGTGGCCGTGTGAGCGCGCTGGTCGCCATCGCGACGCGCGCCGGCAGGCCGCGCGTGGTGCAGGGCAGTGTGCTGCCACGCACAGGGCGATGGCCGATGTCCGACAAGCAGGAGCGTGGCGATGTCGCCTGAGCCCGTGCAGGACACCGCGCCGGAGACGATCGCGGCGCTGTTCGCCGCGCAGCAGGCCACCGCGCTGGCCTGGCGCGGCTCCTCGGCGAGCGCGCGGCGCGCACGTCTGCGTGCGCTGCGCGATGCGTTGCTGGCGCGGCGGCAGGCGCTGATCGCGGCCTTCGCCGCCGATTTCGCCAAGCCCGCGCTGGAAGTCGAATTGACCGAGGTGTTGCCGGTGGTCGACGAGATCGCCACCGCCATCGCGCAGCTGCCGCGCTGGATGCGTCCGCGCAAGGTCGCGCCGACCCTGCTGGCCCTGGGCACGCGTGCGCGCATCGCGTTCCAGCCCAAGGGCCGCTGCCTGATCATCGGGCCCTGGAACTACCCGGTGGCCACCGTGCTGGGGCCGCTGGTGTCGGCGCTGGCCGCCGGCAACACGGCGTTGATCAAGCCCTCCGAGTTCACCCCGCAGGTCAATGCGGTGCTGCAGGCGGTGCTGGAGGAAGCGTTCGCGCCGGAGGATGTGGCCCTGGTGCAGGGCGGCGCGGCGACCGCGCAGGCCTTGCTGGCGTGTCCGTTCGACCATGTGTTCTTCACCGGCTCGGCATCGGTCGGCCGGCAGGTGATGGCCGCGGCAGCGCGGCAGTTGACGCCGGTGACGCTGGAGCTGGGCGGCAAGTCGCCGGTGATCGTCGACCGCAGCGCCGACCTGCGCCGTGCCGCCGAGGTGATCGTCTGGGCCAAGCTGGTCAACGCCGGGCAGACCTGCATCGCGCCGGATACCTTGTTCGTGCATCGCGACGTCAGCGCGCGCCTGCTCGACCACTGTCGCGCCCTGCTGGCGCAGCGCTACGGCGCCGATGCGCAGGCGGTCGCCGCCAGTCCGCACCTGGCGCGCATGATCCACCCGGCGCATGCGGCGCGCGTGGCCGCGCTGATCGACGAGGCGCGCGCCGGCGGCGCGCAGCTGCTGGCCGGTGGCGAGCACGACGCGGGGCGGCGCTACGTGGCGCCGACGCTGCTGGCGCAGGTGCCAGCGCAGGCACGGATCGCGCAGGAAGAGATCTTCGGTCCGGTGTTGCCGGTGATCGAGTTCGAACGTCTCGACGACGTGCTCGACCGCCTCGACGCCGCGCCCAAGCCGCTGGCGCTGTATCTGTGGAGCCGCGACCGCGCCGGCATCGCGCGGGTGCTGGCGCGTACCAGTTCCGGCAGCGCGGTCGTCAACCATTGCCTGCAGCAGTTCGTGCACAGCGGTTTGCCGTTCGGCGGCGTTGGCGCCTCGGGGTTCGGCAGCGCGCACGGCGTGCACGGGTTCCGCGCCTTCTCGCACGAACGCGCGCTGCTGCAGGGCGGCCGCCTGCCGATCGTCAAGGCGTTCTTTCCTCCGTACACCACGTTGCAGCAGCGCTTGGCGGCCGGACTCAGCGCGTGGCTGGCGCGGCGCTGAGCATTGCTGCCGGTGTGTCAGGTACGGGCGCGGTAAGATGCGATGTCGGCGCGTGCAACGACGTCGCGGCGCAGTCCGCGCGCCCATTGCCGCGGCGATGCGTGCCGTGAGGCTGGCGTAGTGCCGCCACCGCGGCGCCTGCCGCTTCACCACCATCGAGATCCCATGCCCGCCGACACGCCGCGTCCCTCCGCACCGCACCGCCCGCGCCTGACCGGGAACAAGGTGCCGGCCCAGCATCGCGCCACCGAGACCTACGAACAGATCCTTTCGGTCACCGCGCAACTGCTCGGCGACGTCGGCGTGGAGCGGCTGTCCACCAACCTGGTGTGCGCGCGTGCCGGGCTGACGCCGCCGGCGTTGTACCGCTATTTCCCCAACAAGTACGCGCTGCTGTCGGAACTGGGCCGGAGGCTGATGGAGCGGCAGAACCAGCTCATCCCCAAGTGGATCACCCTGTCGGCGATGAGCGGCACGCGCGAGGACCTGCAGCGTGCGCTGGCCGGATTGGTGCTGGATACCTACCGCGTCACCAAGGCGACCGAGGGCGGGGTGTGGGTGCTGCGCGCCCTGCGCGCGGTGCCGGCGTTGCAGCAGGTGCGCCTGGATTCGCATGCGCAGGTGACCAAGGGCCAGGTGCGCTTCCTCAGCGAGGCCTTTCCCGACGCCGATCCGCGCCAGTTGCGACTGGTCAGCCGCATCGTGGTCGACCTGATCTACGCCACCGTGGAACTGTTGTTCGACACGCGCCTTAGCGCCCGCGCGGTGGCCGACACCGTGGCGGCGATGATCGCCAGCCATATCGAGCAGCTGCGCGATGGAGCATCGGCTGGGTGAGCCGCGGCTGCGGTTCCTGATATGGGCTCCTGCTTGGCGCACGCGGCCAGGGAACCGAACCGCAAGGCGCGGCAGCCGACGACGTCGCGAACCACGCGTCGCCACACGGCCGCCAGCAGGCGAGGCGTCAGCGCACAAGGCGCGGCGCCTGCACTTGGTACGCATGCCGCTGCGGCCGCGATCAGGGCGCGGCGGCGAACGTGCCTTCGTCGAGATCCGCGATCAGCGTGGGGCCGGTCGGCGTCCAGCCGAGCCTGGCCTGCGTCAGCGCGCTCGAGGCCGGCATGTCGAGTTGCACGAACATCGCCATCCAGCCGAAATGCGCGGCCGCCTCGCCCGGCGCGATCGACACCACCGGCAGCTTCAGGCCGCGCCCGAGCGCCTCGGCGATCTCGCGCATGCGCACGCCTTCCTCGCCGACCGCGTGATAGCGCGCGCCGGGCTGCGCCTTCTCGATCGCAAGACGATACAGCTGCACCGCGTCGGACAGATGGCCGGCTGGCCAGCGGTTGCTGCCGTCGCCGACATAGGCGACCACGCCCTTGTCGCGCGCGATCGCCACCAGCGGCGTGATCAGCCCTTGCCGGTACGGGGTATGGACCTGCGGCAGCCGCATCACCGAGACATTGACGCCGGCCTCGAGCAAGGCGTTGCCGGCCTGCTCGGAGGCGATGCGCGGATTCGGGTGCGTGGCGTTGAACACGTCCTCGCTGGCCGGCGCACCGTGTTCGCCGCTGCCCACGCCCGTTCCCGAGGTGATCAACAGCGGGCGATCGGAGCCCTTCAGCGCCGCGCCGAGCGCCGCGATCGCGCGTTTGTCCTTCTCGCAGTTGGCGGCGAAGTTGCTGAAATCATGGTCGAACGCCGCATGGATCACGGCATCGACCTGGGCGGCACCACGCTCCAGGCTGTCCGGATCCTCGAGCGTGCCGTGGTGGACCTCGGCGCCGGCCGCGCGCAGCGCCTGCGCGCCGGCCTCCGATCGGGTCATGCCGAGCACGCGATGGCCGGCCTGGAGCAGTTCGGGAACCAGGGCCGAGCCGATGAAACCAGTCGCGCCTGTCAGAAAGATACGCATCGTGAACTCCATTGGGTCAGTGCGAGCGACTCTCCGGTATTCGCTTATCCCGTTAAAGTAGGGACATCATCGTAGTAAAACGATTAACAGGCTTGCCATGAATTCCGATCCAGCCAATTCCCTGGGCGACTTCCTGCGCAGCCGGCGGACCCGGCTCGACCCCGCGAGCTTCGGCTTCTCCGGTCGTCGGCGCACGCCGGGCCTGCGCCGCGAGGAAGTCGCGCAGCGCGCCAACATCAGCCCGACCTGGTACACCTGGCTCGAACAGGGGCGCGGGGGCGCGCCGTCGGCGCAGGTGCTGGAGCGCATCGCCGGCGCGCTGCTGCTGACCGAGGCCGAACGCGACCACCTGTTCATGGTCGCGCTGGGGCGCCAGCCTGAGGTGCGCTACCGCGCGGTGACGGGCGTCGACCCGCGGCTGCAGCGCGTGCTCGATGCGCTGGAAACGAGTCCGGCCATCGTCAAGACGCCGACCTGGGACGTGGTGGCCTGGAATCGCGCGGCGGCCGTGGTGCTAACCGACTACGGCCAACTGCCGGTCGGCGAGCGCAACATCCTGCGCTTCCTGTTCTGTCATCCCGCCACCCGTGCCAAGCAGCACGATTGGGGCAGGGTGGCACGCTTCGTGGTGGGTGCGTTTCGTGCCGACGTGGTGCGTGCTGGCGTCGCGTCGGACGCGGCAGCCCTGGTGACCGAACTGTGCGCGCTCAGCGCCGAGTTCGCGGCCTTGTGGCACGACCACGAGGTGCTGAGCCACGGCGAGGGCGATGGCGAAAAGCGTCTCAGGCATCCGCTGCTCGGCGAGATCGCGCTGGAGTACTCGGCCTTCGCCGTGGAGGGCCGGCCGGACCTGGGCATGATCGTCTACACGCCGGTCGATGCCGATGTGGCCGTGCGCATTCGCGCACTGGCGACCGCGTATGGTGCAGCCCAGGCGACGCGGACGGACGCGGCGCTTACACGCGGCGCTTACATCGGTGTGAATCAGTGAAACGCGGCTTCAGCCGCGACACGCTGAGCCATCGCGGCTGAAGTTGCTCCTACGATAAAAACGGACCTGCTGGCCGACGCGGACAGTGTCGACCCGCTCAATGCCTCACCAGGAAGCGACGACGCTGCCCTTCTTGACCAGTTCCACCTTTTCGTTCGCACTGTTGTAGCGCAGATACACGCTGCCGTACTTCTCGAGGATGATGCGCTGATTGGCATTCATTCTCAGACTGTTGTCGCCAAGGTCGATGCCCATGTTGTAGGTGGACTGGTCGAAGTTGATGCCGACATTGCCTAGCGCGCCGCTGTCGAAGTGAATGCCGTTCTGCCAGCCGTGCGTGCCTGGCTGGATCTGGATCGCATGCGTGCCGGCAACGCTCGAGCCAGGCGTGTTCAACAGATTGAGGCCGATCGTGGAACCGCCGTTGGTGTAGGAGGTCAGTTCGCCGTTGAACAGGATGCTGGTGCCGTGCGTTGCGACGTTTTGTCCCGCGATCCCGTCGTAGCCGTGGAACAGTTCGCTGTGGAAACCCGCCAGCCACGGCGAACCGGTGCTGCGCTGGAACGCGCGGACCGTGGCGCCCACGCTCTGCGAACTGTCCTGGGTCGCGCTGGGATGGGTGGTCGCATTGAGCTGGATGTAGAGCGGCCAACTATAGGAGTTCTGTTGGTCGGACTCGGAGATCAGCGACAGGATCTCGTTGGTGTAGCCCGGGCCGACATTGGACGCATCGCGCCGGCCCCAGCGCACCGAGGTGTCCAGCGCCGGCGTGGACACCGGCGTGCTGGAGAAATCCATGTACTGGCTCAGTTGTTCGCCGACGCTGGTGATGGCACCGGCACTGGCGACTACCAGGGCGGCGACGCCGAACAGCAGCACCCGGTTGACGGTCACGGCACGGCGCAGGCGTTGATCCTTGGCCTGGAGTTGTTGCTCCAGCCGCTCCACCCTGGCCATCAAGGAAGCGTCATTGTCGGCATTGATCACGTTCTCGTTCATCGTTGCGGTCCTTCGTTGAGATGATTGCCATGCCGGCTCTGGACGTTCGTCCAGCGAAGCCGCGCTTACTCCACCGCCAGATCGTCGACCTTCTGCCAGCCGCGCGGCAGCAGCCCGCCGCGGCTGGCGCGGGCGCCGAGGTAGGCGTCCAGGTCCTTGAACGACAGCGACATGGTGCGCTGGCCGCTCTTCACCAGCAGCGTGTTGCCCGGCGCCACCGCGGCGATCGCCACCACCCGTTCGGTGCTGAGCTTGGCCTTGGGGATGTCGATGATCTTGTTGCCCTTGCCCTTGTCCAGCTCGGGCAGGTCGGCGACCGGAAAGGCCAGCAGGTGGCCGGCGCTGGTGACCGCGACGATGCGGTCGGTGCCGGCGCCGCTCACCGGTGCCGGCGGCAGCACCTTGGCGTTCGGGGTCAGGTTGAGCATGGCCTTGCCGGCCTTGTTGCGGCTGGTCAGGTTCTCGAAGCGGGTGACGAAGCCGTAGCCGTGCGAGGACACCAGCACCAGGCGGGAATCGCTCTCGCCGCTCGCCAGCGCCTGGAACGACGCGCCGGCCGCGGGCGAGAAGCGTCCGGTCAGCGGTTCGCCGTTGCCACGCGCCGAGGGCAGGGTATGCACCAGGGTCGAATAGGCGCGGCCTTCCGAATCCAGGAATGCCACCTGCTGCGTGCTGCGCCCGCGCACCGCGGCCAGCAGGCCGTCGCCGTCGCGGTAGGACAGCGCCGCCGGGTCCACGTCGTGGCCCTTGGCCGCACGGATCCAGCCCTTCTCCGACATCACCACCGTCATCGGCTCGCTCGGCACCAGTTCGGTCTCGTCGATGGCCTGGGCCGCGCCACGCTGCACCAGCGGCGAGCGCCGCGCGTCGCCGAACTTCTTGGCGTCGGCCATCAGTTCGTCCTTGATCAGCTTCTTCAGCTTGGTCTTGCTGGCCAGCACCGCCTGCAACTGCTCGCGTTCCTTGGCCAGCGCGTCCTGCTCGCCGCGGATCTTCATCTCTTCCAGCCGCGCCAGCTGGCGCAGGCGCGTCTCCAGGATGTAGTCGGCCTGTTCCTCGCTGAGCGCGAAGCGCGCGATCAGCGCCGGCTTCGGCTCGTCCTCGCTGCGGATGATGCGGATCACTTCGTCCAGGTTGAGGAACGCGGTCAGCAGGCCTTCCAACAGGTGCAGGCGGCGCTCGACCTTCTCCAGCCGATGGTTGAGGCGGCGCACCACGGTGTCGCTGCGGAAGCGCAGCCATTCCTCCAGCAGGGTCTTGAGGTTCTTGACCTGCGGACGGCCGTCCAGGCCGATCACGTTGAGGTTGACCCGGTAGCTGCGCTCCAGGTCGGTGGTGGCGAACAGGTGGCCCATCAACTGGTCGGCATCGACCCGGTTGGAGCGCGGCACCAGCACCACCCGCACCGGGTTGGCGTGGTCGGACTCGTCGCGGATGTCTTCCAGCCACGGCAGCTTCTTGGCGCGCATCTGCTGCGCGATCTGCTCGATCACCTTGGACGGCGACACCTGGTAGGGCAGCGCCGTGACCACGATGTTGGCGTTTTCCTTCTGGTAGGTGGCGCGGGCGCGCACGCTGCCATGGCCGGTCTCGTAGAGGGTGCGCAGGTCGGCGGCCGGGGTGATGATCTCGGCGGTGGTCGGGTAGTCCGGGCCGCGCACGTGTTCGCACAGGTCGGCGACGCTGGCGTCGGGGTCGTCGAGCAGGCGGATCAGCGCGCTGACGATCTCGTTGAGGTTGTGCGGCGGCACGTCGGTGGCCATACCCACGGCGATGCCGGTGGTGCCGTTGAGCAGCAGGTGCGGCAGCCGCGCCGGCATCCAGGTCGGCTCGTCCATGGTGCCGTCGAAGTTCGGCGACCAGTCCACCGTGCCCTGGCCCAGTTCGCCCAGCAGCACTTCGGCGATCGGGGTCAGCTTGGACTCGGTATAGCGCATCGCCGCGAATGACTTCGGGTCGTCGGTGGAGCCGAAGTTGCCCTGGCCCTCGATCAGCGGGTAGCGGTAGGAGAACGGCTGGGCCATCAGCACCAGCGCTTCGTAGCAGGCGCTGTCGCCGTGCGGGTGGTACTTGCCGATCACGTCGCCGACGGTGCGTGCGGACTTCTTCGGCTTGGCCGTCGCGTTCAGGCCCAGCTCGCTCATCGCATAGATGATGCGCCGCTGCACCGGCTTGAGCCCGTCGCCGAGGAAGGGCAGGGCGCGGTCCAGCACCACGTACATGGAGTAGTCGAGGTAGGCGCGTTCGGCGTATTCGCGCAGCGGCAGCTGTTCGAAGCCATGGAAGGCGGGGCGGGCGAGATCGGTCATGCGCGGGAAGTACCTATAGGGGGACGCGGCGCCAGGCGCCGCAGGTCAGCCGGTCGATTATCCGGATGCGGCCGGCGATGCCAAGCCGCGCGTGCCGCCGGCGCTGGCCAGGTAACGGGCCGGAGGATGGCCGAAACGGCCGCGGAAGGCGGTGACGAAGGCGCTGGGGCTGCTGTAGCCCAGCCGGAAGGCGGTATCGGCGACGCTGGCGCCATCGCTGAGCCGGCGCAGCGCCTCGGCCAGCCGCGCCTGCTGGCGCCAGCCGGCGAAGCCGAAGCCGGTCTCGTCGCGGAAGTGCCGGCTCAGGCTGCGCGGCGACAGCCCGGCCCAGTGCGCCCATTGCGCCAGCGAGCGGTCGTCGGCGGGGGTTTCCAGCAACTGGGTGGCGATGCGCAGCAGGCGCCGGTCGCGCGGCATCGGCAGGTGCAGGTGCTCGACCGGGGCGTTGCGGACCTCGTCCAGCAGCACCGCGCACAGGCGCTGCTGCTCGGCTTCCAGTTCCAGCGGCACGCCCCACTGGGTCATCCGCCGCAGCAGCTCCCGGAACAGGCCGTTCATGCCGATCACGCAGGTCCGCGGCGGCAGGTCGGCGCAGACGTCGGGGCGGATCAGCACCAGGTAGCTGCGCACCCGCCCGGACACCTGCACGGTGTGCAGTTCCTGCGGCGGCATCCAACCGGCGCAGCCCGGCGGCAACGACCACTGGCCGTGCGCGGTGCGGGTGCCCAGCACGCCGTCCTCCACGTAGATCAGCTGCCCGCGCACGTGGCGATGCCAGTCCACCTCGCGCCGCAGCGACACCGGCGAATGCGCCATGAACGCCAGCGCGGGCGGGCCATCGGCTCGTTCGAACCACTCCATGGCGCGCGGGTCCAGGGCGCTGTCGGAGCCGGCAGTAGCGGGGGTGGGGGTGGAGTGGGATGGCTCGATTTCGATATCCATTGTCCGGATTGTAATACCGAGCCATGGCCGTGCGCCGCTACAGTGCGTTCGCCGTCAGCGTTCCTCCGCTGCAACGCAGCATCTACTTTCCTTAGGGATATTTTCTTGACATATATTTCTAAATGAAAATAATAGGCGCCCATGAACTGCGCTCCCTCCCTGCCTGGCCCGCCGTCGTTCGGCCTGCTGCTGCGCCAGGTGCGTGACGGCCTGATGCGCCGTCTCGACCAGGCCATGGCCGGGCTGGAGCCGGACCTGGGCTTCAGCCACTACATCGGCATGAAAGCCCTGGCCCACATGGCGCCGTGCACCGCCAACGAACTGGCCCAGGCCATCGACCAGAACCCCAGCGCGGTGACGCGCCTGCTGGACAAGCTGGAAGACCTGGGCTGGGTACGCCGCGAGGCGCACGCGCAGGACCGCCGCGCGCTGCGGCTGGTGCTCACCGACGAAGGCCAGGCGTTGTGGCAGCAGCTCAAGCGCCGCGGCGACGACGCCATCGCCGACGCCTTGCGCGATCTGTCCGCCGAAGAGCGCGAGCACCTGTTTTCGTTGTTGGCCCGCGTCCGCGATTCCCTCAATTCGCCCTGAACCCGCCCACATGACTCTGTCTCCTTCTCTCTCCCGCCTGCGCCCGTTCGCGGTCGCGGCCCTCACCCTGGCACTGGCCGCCTGCGCCAGCAGCCGCGGCCTGGAACCGCAGGGGCGCCGGCTCGATGCCGATCGCCAACTGCACATCGGCAAGACCCTGGCCGCCGACGCCCTGGCGCCGGCGCCGTGGCCGCAGCAGGACTGGTGGAAGGCGCTGGGCGACCCGCAGCTCGACGCCCTGATCGCCGAGGCCCTGCAGGGCACGCCCAGCCTGGACGCGGCCGATGCGCGGCTGCGCCTGGCGCAGGCGCAGGCCGGCGCCGCCGATGCCGACCGCGGTGCCAAGCTGTCGCTGTCGGCCGGCTACACCGGCCTGCAACTGCCCAAGGGCCTGGCCGGCGACGAGATCGGCGGCAAGTACCTCCACAACGAACAGGCGCTGCTGGATTTCAGCTATGGCTTCGACCTGTGGGGCGGCAAGCGCGCGGCCTGGGAAGCGGCGGTGGACCAGGCGCATGCGGCCGAGGTCGACGCGCAGGCCGCGCGCCTGGACCTGTCGGCCGGCGTCGCCCGCGCCTACGCACAGCTGGGGTATGCCTGGCATCTGTACGACCTGGCCGGCGCCGAACTGGCGCGCTCGGAGAACAGCCTGAAGCTGGTGCGGCAGCGCCGCGATGCCGGTATCGACAACAACCTGCAACTGCGCCAGGCCGAAGCGCGGGTGCCGGCGGCGCGGCAGCAGCAGGCGGCGGCGCAGCAGCAGATCGACGAAGCGCGCACCGCGCTGGCCGCCTTGCTCGGCCGCGGCCCGGACCGCGGGCTGCAGATCGAGCGGCCGCGCCTGCTCGATCCGCAGGCCGCGCGGGTGCCCTCGGTGCTGCCCAGCGACCTGCTCGGCCGCCGGCCCGACGTGGTCGCCGCGCGCTGGCGGGTGGAAGCCGCCTCGCAGGGCATCCATGCAGCCAAGGCGCAGTTCTATCCCAGCATCAATCTGACCCTGCTGGGCGGCGTCGCCGCCACCAACCCGGGCGACCTGTTCAAGAGTTCGTCGGTGCTGGGCCTGCTCAGCCCGGGCGTGAGCCTGCCGCTGTTCGACAGCGGGCGGCTGCGCAGCCAGTTGGCCGAGCGCGATGCGCAGTACGACCTGGCGGTGGCCAACTACAACCAGACGTTGGTGGCGGCGTTGCGCGAGGTGGCCGATCAGGTCAACGCGGCGCGTTCGCTGGCCGAGCAGGTGCAGCAGCAGACGCAGGCGCTGGAGACCGCGCAGGCCGCCTTCGACCTGTCGCAGCAGCGCTACCGCGCCGGCATCGGCAACTACCTGGACGTGCTCAGCGCGCAGCAGCAGTTGCTGGACGCGCAGCAGCGCCTGGCCTCGCTGCAATCCAACCAGATCCTGGTCTCGGTGCGCCTGAATCAGGCGCTGGGCGGCGGCTACGACGCCACCTCCGCCGCCGACGCGCCGAGCTCTTCTTCTTCCGCACCTTCGCATTCCTGAGATCGCTGCAATGAATCAGACAACGACCCCCGCTTCCCCCGCTCCCGCCACCAGCCGGCGCGGCAAGCTGCTGCGCGGCCTGGCCGTGGTAGTGGTGCTGGTGCTGATCGCGCTGGCGATCTGGTACTTCCTGGTCGGCCGCTGGCACGAGGACACCGACGACGCCTACGTGCAGGGCAACCTGGTGCAGATCACCCCGATGGTGGCCGGCACCGTGGTGCGCATCGACGCCGACGACGGCATGCGCGTGGAGCGCGGCCAGCCGCTGGTCAAGCTCGACCCGGCCGACACCGAGGTCGCGCTGCAGCAGGCCGAGGCCAATCTGGCGCGCACCGTGCGCCAGGTGCGCGGTCTGTACCGCTCGGTCGAGGGCGCCCAGGCCGAACTGTCCGCGCAGCAGGTGACCCTGCAGCGTGCCCGCGCCGACGTGGCTCGCCGCGCCAGCCTGGTCGCCACCGGTGCGATCTCCGCCGAAGAGCTGGCGCATGCCCGCGATCAGCTGGCCGCTGCCGAGGCCGCGGTCAGCGGGTCGCGCGAGAGCCTGGCGCGCAACCGCGCGCTGATCGACGAAAACGGCGTGGCCGACCAGCCCGACGTGCAGGGTGCCGCCGCGCAGGTGCGCCAGGCCTTCCTCAACAACGCCCGCAGCGCCATCGTCGCGCCGGTGTCCGGCTATGTGGCGCGGCGCTCGGTGCAGGTCGGCCAGCGCGTGCAGCCCGGCACCGCGCTGATGGCGGTGGTGCCGCTGAACCAGGTGTGGGTGGACGCCAACTTCAAGGAAACCCAGCTCAAGCACATGCGCCTGGGCCAGCCGGTGGAGCTGGAGTCGGATCTGTATGGCGGCGCGGTGAGCTACCGCGGCACCGTGCAGAGCCTGGGCATCGGCACCGGCAGCGCGTTCTCGCTGCTGCCGGCGCAGAACGCCAGCGGCAACTGGATCAAGATCGTGCAGCGCGTGCCGGTGCGCATCGCCATCGACGCCAAGCAGTTGGAGCAGCACCCGCTGCGCATCGGCCTGTCGATGAAGGTCAACGTCAACCTGCATGATCAGAACGGCTCGGTGCTGCCGAGCAAGCCGGCCAGCGGCGTGCTGCTGGATACCGACGTCTATGCCCAGCAACTGCAGCAGGCCGATGCGGCCGTGAAGCAGATCATCCACGCCAACCTGCCCGACGCCGCCAAGGCGAACTGAGCCCGGCCATGTCCAACCAAGCAGCCGCTCCCGCCGCGCCCGGGGTTCCGGGCGCACCGGCCGCCGCGTTTCGTCCGCCCAGTGTGGCGTTGTGCACGGTGGGCCTGGCGATGGCCTCGTTCATGCAGGTGCTCGACACCACCATCGCCAACGTCTCGCTGCCCACCATCGCCGGCAACCTCGGCGCCAGTTCGCAGCAGGCGACCTGGGTCATCACCTCGTTCGCGGTCAGCAACGCCATCGCGCTGCCGCTGACCGGCTTCCTCAGCCGCCGCTTCGGCGAGACCAAGCTGTTCGTGTGGGCCACGCTGGCCTTCACCGCGGCCTCGCTGCTGTGCGGCCTGGCCCAGAGCATGGGCATGCTGGTGGTGTCGCGCGCGCTGCAGGGCTTCGTCTGCGGCCCGATGTACCCGATCACCCAGAGCCTGCTGGTGTCGATCTACCCGCGCGAGAAACGCGGCCAGGCGCTGGCCTTGCTGGCGATGATCACCGTGGTCGCGCCCATCGCCGGGCCGATCCTCGGCGGCTGGATCACCGACAACTACAGCTGGGAATGGATCTTCCTGATCAACGTACCGCTGGGCATCATCGCCGCGACCGTGGTCGGCTCGCAGTTGCGCGATCGCCCCGAGCCGACCGAACGCCCGCGCATGGACTACGTCGGCCTGATCACCCTGATCATCGGCGTCGGCTGCCTGCAGGTGGTGCTGGACTTGGGCAACGACGAAGACTGGTTCAATTCGACCAAGATCATCGTGCTGGCCGCGATCTCGGCGGTGGCGCTGGCGGTGTTCCTGATCTGGGAACTGACCGACAAGGATCCGATCGTCGACCTGCGCCTGTTCCGCCACCGCAACTTCCGCGCCGGCACCATGGCGCTGATCGTGGCCTACGCCGCGTTCTTCAGCGTGTCGCTGCTGATCCCGCAGTGGCTGCAGCGCGACATGGGCTATACCGCGATCTGGGCCGGCCTGGCCACCGCGCCGATCGGCATCCTGCCGGTGATCATGACCCCGTTCGTCGGCAAGTACGCCTCGCGCTTCGACCTGCGGATGCTGGCCAGCATCGCCTTCATCTTCATGGCCGCCACCAGCTTCATGCGCTCGGACTTCAACCTGCAGGTGGATTTCCCGCACGTGGCCGGGGTGCAGTTGCTGATGGGCGTGGGCGTGGCGCTGTTCTTCATGCCGGTGCTGCAGATCCTGCTGTCGGACCTGGACGGGCGCGAGATCGCCGCCGGTTCCGGCCTGGCCACGTTCCTGCGTACGTTGGGCGGCAGCTTCGCCGCCTCGCTGACCACCTACCTGTGGGCCAAGCGCACGCAGCTGCACCATGCGCACCTGACCGAGCACATCTCCACCTACACGCCGGGCATGCAGGAACAGGTGCAGATGATGGGCAACGGCAGCCTGCAGAGCGGCGCGGCCTTTCTCAACAACACCATCAACCACCAGGCCTCGCAGATGGGCTTCAACGACATCTTCTACCTGCTGGGCTGGACCTTCCTCGGGATCATCTTCTTCCTGTGGCTGGCCAAGCCGCCGTTCGGCGGCGGCGGTGGCGCGGCGGCGGCCGGCGGCCACTGAGTCCGGAGTTCGGCCGGCGCGGGCTGCAGACAGTCCGCGCCGGTGATGCGATCGCGTCGCGTGCGTCCCATTGCACGCTGGCGTAGCGCCCGGCATGCCGTGCCAACGCTGCCGGCACGGCATGCGTGCCCGGCGTCGCGCTCCTGCGCGGGGCACTTGCCGCTGCTGCGGCCCGCACACCAGAATGCGGCTCTTCGCAGGCTTCGGCAGCCCCGCACATGCAGCGCTTTCTCCGCGCCCTCGGCGCCCGCTTCGCCGTATCGCTCCCGCGTGCGGCCGTCCTCTCGCTGCTCTGTCTCGCTGCGCACCCGGGCAGCGTCCAGGCCGCGCCGCCGCCCGTGCCCTCGTCGGTTCCGGTGACCCCGGCCGATCGCCTGCAGGAAGCCTGGTGGGCCGAGCGCCACCAGCAGGTGCTGGCGCAGGTGCGCGCGCATCCGGATGCACCGCTGCTGCTGATCGGCGATTCGATCACCCAGAACTACGAGAAGGCGCAGGCGCCGGACCAGGACTTCCAGTCGACCTGGCAGACCTTCTACGGCAGCCGTGGCGCACTCAACCTCGGCTTCAGCGGCGACGCCACCGAACACGTGCTGTGGCGACTGCAGCACGGCGAAGTCGACGGCCTGCGGCCCAAGGTCGCGGTTCTGCTGATCGGCACCAACAACACCGGCCGCGACGGGCACAGCGCCGCGGACACGGTGCGCGGCATCGATGCGGTGGTGGCCACGCTGGAGCAGCGCCTGCCACGCACGCGCATCCTGTTGCTGGGCCTGCTGCCCAGCGCGCTGTCGGCGCAGAAGAGCGCGCGCGATGCCGAGGTCAACCGCGCGCTGGCGGTGCGCTACGGCGACCATCCGCGCGTGGCCTATCTGGACATCGGCACGGTGTTCCAGCGCGCCGACGGCACGCTGGAGCAGGGCCTGTTCTACGATCCGCGGCAGCGTCCGGGGAGCGGTGCGCTGCACCCGGACACGCGCGGGCAGCGGCGCATGGCCGAAGCCATCGAGCCGACCCTGGCACGGCTGCTCGACGAAGCGCCGCGGGTGCCGCTGGACGCGATGACCGACGTCGATACCGCGCGCATCCCGGTGCCCTGGCTGGAGCAGGATTCCTACGACTGGTACGGCCGCCACCATGCCGCGCTGGACGCGGCGCGACCGCTGCGGCCGCAGGTGGTGATGCTCGGCGATTCGATCACCCATTTCTGGGCTGGCGCGCCGCAGGCGATCCGGGTGAACGGGCCGCAGGCCTGGCAGCGCACCTTCGGCGATGCGCGGGTGCTGAATCTGGGCTTCGGCTGGGACCGCACCCAGAACGTGCTGTGGCGGCTGCGCCAGGGTGAGGTCGACGGTCTGGCGCCGCGCTGGGTGGTGATCAACCTCGGCACCAACAATCTCGCCGGCACCGAACATGCGCGCACCAATACGCCGCAGGAGACCGCCGACGGCGTGGCGGCGGTGGTCGCCGACATCCGGCGGCGCCTGCCGCGCAGCCGGATCGTGCTGATGGGGATCTTCCCGCGCGGCTTCGCCGCCGATGCGCCGCAGCGTGCGCCGATCCTGGAGACCAACCGCCTGCTGGCCGCGCGCTTTGGTCGCGACCCGCAGGTGCGCTGGCTCGACATCGGCGCGCGCTTCCTGCAGCCGGACGGCACGCTGCCGGCGGCGCTGATGCCTGACGGCACCCATCCCAGCGAAGCGGGCTACGCGATCTGGGGCGAGGCGCTGCGCAAGCTCGGCGTCGGTGGCTGAGGGAGCTTCGAGCAACGCGCTTTGCCGCGGCTCAGCGGGACGTGGCGTTGTCCTCGTAGGAGCGGCTTCAGCCGCGACGAGGCGTTACCGATAACGCCCTGTCGCGGCTGAAGCCGCTCCTACGAATGGCATTCCTTGGTTACTGGCGATGCCCGAAAGCCGCAACCGCCGCCAGCGCGACTCAACCGCTGTTGGGCTTGAGCAGTTGCAGCACGGCTTCGCGGTGGCCCGGCGGCGCGTTGCGATAGCGTGCCAATAGCGCACGCTCCTGCGCATCCTGGGCCAGCAAGGGATAGTCGGAGGGCAGGTCCTGCACGCGCTTGCCCGGGCCCACGCCGCACACCAGTTCGTCGAGCGAGCGATTCAACACGTTGCGCAGCGTCGGCAGCAGGCGAAAGCTCGGCGTTTCGCGGTCGTTCTCCCAGGCCGACACCGACGACTTGGTCACGTCCAGCGCGAAGCCCAACTGTTCCTGGGTGAGCCCAGCGGCTTTTCTGGCTTCGCGCAAACGGTCGCCGAAGCTATTCATCGCGGTGGGCCTCGGGGGACAGCGGGCCTACCAAGATATGGAGCATCCGTCGGCTTGTCGTACAGCCACGCTTGACTCCAATTGTTCGGAGATTCAATACTTGTGCGGTGTGGAATGTACGGACGCGCGAGGATGCGCATGCAGGACATGGACGTTGTGGACACGAGGGTGTCGGCGCCGCGGTGCGCCGCCGCCCCGCGCTTGCCGATCGCGGCACGCCGCGGCGCCTGCCGGTGCGTGGAGGAGGGCGCATGGCCACCTACGAGGTGAGACTCCGGCGCATCGCGCAACTGGAGCCGTCCTTGCAGGTGCTGGTGCATGCCGCCAATGCCTACCTGGCCGCGCGTGCGGCCGAACGCCACAACCCGGGCTACCGTGCCTACAAGGTGGCGGTGTGGGTGAAGGGCGTGCGCGTGGACATCGGTCCGTTGCGTCCGCCGCAGCGCTGAGCGTCGCGGCCTGCGCGCAGCCAACAAAAAACCCGCCGAAGCGGGTTTTGAGATCTTTCTCGACCTGTCGGTCGTGGTGCCCAGGAGAGGACTCGAACCTCCACGGTTTTACCCGCTAGTACCTGAAACTAGTGCGTCTACCAATTCCGCCACCTGGGCAACTCAGAACGAGAATTGTGCGTGTGGAGGCGGATGCTGTCAAGCGTTTTGCGACAGTGGCGTTGCACCGCTGTCGCGTGCGATCGATCGCGACCTCAGTAGCCCACGTTGAAGCGCAGGCCCTGGTTGATCGCGCAGCGATAGCCGAGGGTGCTGCCGGTCTGCTGGTAGCTGGGCAGGGCGAACACGAACATGGTGAAGTCCACGGTGTTGTCCGGATGCACCTGGTAGCGCAGGAACTGCTGGATCGGCTTGCCGTCGCGGCCGACGGTGACGTGGTCGTCGGCGAAGGACAGGGTGCCGTCGGCGGTGACGCGATAGGCGCCGATGCGCAGGCCGCCGCGGGTCTGGCTGGGCGTGGCGCCGCCGGAGGTGGGCGTGCACTGGCTGAGGTCGATCGCCACGGCGACCGAGGCGCCGCTGTCCAGGGCGCGCTGGATCTGGGTGAGCGAGCCGAGCGTGGCATCGTCGGCGCCGGCAGTGGCGGCGGAAGCGCTGCTGGCGCTGGCGAACAGGGCGGCGGCGAGCAGGGAGGCGGACAGGCTGTGCATGGGGGAGGCTCCGGAGCGTGGGGGAGGGCGACGGATTGCCGGATGCAAACTAGCGAGGCGCCGATCCGGGTCAACCGACAAAATCGCGAACTTCCGGCGCCGTCACGGCGCATCTTCGAAGCCGGTCGGTTTGTGACCGCGTTGTGGCGGAATCGGCATTGCGCATGCGGTTTTCCGCCGAATTCGCGGGACGCCGAAGCGTGCGCACGTGCACAGCTGCGCAGCAGCCGGTGTTTGCGTGGCGCCGCCGCATCCAGCGGTCGGATCGCGTCATCGATGCCATCGATCGCGACCCGGTGCGAAATAGGCGTTGACAAGGTCGCGGCGGCACCGCAGAATTCGCGGCCTTCAGCGCCCAGGTGGCGGAATTGGTAGACGCACTAGTTTCAGGTACTAGCGGGTAAAACCGTGGAGGTTCGAGTCCTCTCCTGGGCACCACAGGCAACATCGCGAGAGCGCTGAACTCTCGCACCGACCGGCCCGCTGACGCGGGCTTCGTCGTTTCTGGGGCGTGCATTCGCCGCCGGCGCGCGACCCGGTTCGGGTGGGGGCCACCCGCATGGGAGTACCATGCACGGATGACAACTCGCAAAAGCAAGTCCGGCAAGCCCGGCAAATCCGCGTCCAGCGACGCGCCCACCCCCGATACGCCGAAGAAATCGCGTCTGCCCGCCTGGATGCCCAGCTTCCTGCGCCGCGGCCCCAAGCCGCCGCTGCAACCGCTGCACCCGCCATTGCCACCGCCGGCGGCCGCACCCGATGCCGCCGCCCCGATCCAGGACCCCTATGCCGCACGCGAGGCGGAGCGCTATGCGCAGCCGATCGCCAGTCGCGAGGCGATCCTGCAATTGCTCGAACGCTGCGATGGCCCGCAGACCCTGGACGAACTGGCCGACCAGCTCGGCCTGACCGAGCCGACGCGCAAGGAAGCGCTGAGCAAGCGCCTGGGCGCGATGCTGCGCGAAGCACAACTGGTGCAGAACCGCCGCGGCGGCTACGCGCCGCTGCAGCAGACCAACCTGATCCCCGGCGTGGTGATCGCCAATCCGGACGGCTTCGGCTTCCTGCGTCCTGACGAAGGCGGCGACGATCTGTTCCTGCCGCCGTACGAGATGCGCAAGGTGCTGCATGGCGACCGTGCGCTGGCCAACGTCACCGGCATCGACCGCCGCGGCCGCCGCGAGGGCAGCATCGCGCGCGTGCTCGAGCGCGGCCTGACCCGCCTGATCGGCCGCTTCAGCCTGGAAGCCGGCATCGCCTTCGTGGTGCCGGACGACAAGCGCATCCAGCGCAACGTGCAGATCCCCACCGACGCCGTCGGCGAGGCCCGCGACGGGCAACTGGTGGTGTGCGAACTCACCTCTGCGCCGGACGCGCGGCGCCCGCCGATCGGCAAGATCATCGCGGTGCTTGGCGACAAGCTGACCCCGTCGCTGCTGGTGGAAGCGGCGATCCACGGCCACGAGCTGCCCTACGAATTCCCGCAGGCCGTGCTGGACGAAGCCGCGGCGGTGCCGCTGACGGTGGAGCCGGCCGCGACCAAGGGCCGCGTGGACCTGCGGCAGACGCCGCTGGTGACCATCGACGGTGCCGACGCCAAGGACTTCGACGACGCCGTGTTCTGCGAGCCCAACGCCGACGGTTTCCGCCTGGTGGTGGCGATCGCCGACGTGTCGCATTACGTGCGTCCGGGTACGCCGCTGGATACCGAGGCGGTCAAGCGTGCGACTTCGGTGTACTTCCCGGGCTTCGTGGTGCCGATGCTGCCGGAGACGCTGTCCAACGGTATCTGCTCGCTCAACCCCAAGGTCGACCGCATGTGCTTCGTCTGCGACATGCAGATCGATCGCCAGGGCGAGGTGGCCGGCGCACGCTTCTACGAGGCGGTGATGAACTCGCATGCGCGGCTCACCTACGAGCAGGTGTGGCAGGCGGTGGGCGAGAAAGACGCGCAGGTGCGCAAGGACGTGGCGGCGGTGCTGCCGCAGCTGGAGCGGCTGCATCAGCTGTACCAGATCCTGGCCAAGGCACGTGCGCGCCGCGGCGCGATCGAGTTCGAGACTGCCGAAGTGCGTTTCGTGCTCGACAACACCGGCGAAGTGACCCAGGCCGGCATGCTGGTGCGCAACGACGCGCACAAGCTGATCGAGGAATGCATGATCGCCGCCAACGTGGCCGCGGCGCGCTACTTGCTGGAAACGCACATTCCGGCGCCGTTCCGCGTGCACGAGCGCCCGCCGGAATCCAAGTACGCCGACCTGCTGGAGTTCCTCAAGGAATTCAAGCTGAGCCTGCCGGCGTGGAGCAAGGTGGTGCCGGGCGACTACACCAAGCTGCTGAAGAAGGTACGCGAGCGCCCGGACGCGGCGCTGCTGGAGTCGGTGCTGCTGCGCAGCCAGAGCATGGCGGTGTACTCGCCCGACAACGCCGGCCACTTCGGCCTGGCGCTGGAGGCCTACGCGCACTTCACCTCGCCGATCCGCCGTTATCCGGACCTGCTGGTGCACCGCGCGATCAAGTACGCGCTGACCCGCGGCGCGCCGGACAAGTACCTGTACGCGCCGCGCGAGATGGCGGCATTGGCGCTGCAGTGCTCCGAGCGCGAGCGCCGCGCCGACGAGGCCGAGCGCGAGGTCGACGAGCGCTACCGCGCCGCGTGGATGGAGAAGCACGTCGGCGGGCAGTTCGATGGCGTGGTCAGCGGCGTGACCAGCTTCGGCCTGTTCGTCGAGTTGGACCAGTCCAAGGTCAACGGCCTGATCCACGTGACCCAGTTGCCGCAGGACTATTACCAGTTCGACGCGACCCGCAAGACCCTGACTGGCGAGCGCCGCGGGCGCGAGTTCCGCTTGGGCGACCGCGTGCGCATCGTGGTGCTGAAGGCGAGCATGGAAGAGCGCAAGATCGACTTCCGGCTGGTCGAGGAAGGTTCATCGGCACACGAGGACTTGCCGCCGCCGCCGCCCCGCGGGCAGCCGGCCAAGCGCAAGAAAAAGAAGTACTGACGGCGTGCGTCGCGGCGGTCGTGGCGACCGCCGCTGCACCGCCCCGCGTGCACGGGAGGAGCGGCGATGGAGCAGGAGCAGTACAGCGGCGGGTGCCAGTGCGGCGCGGTACGTTTCCGCGTCCGTGGACAGCTGCACGACGCCTCGATCTGCCACTGCAGGATGTGCCAGAAGGCGTTCGGTGCCTACTACGCGCCGCTGGTCTCCACCCGCGGTGCGGAACTGATCTGGACCCGCGGCGCGCCAAAGCGTTTCGCTTCGTCGAACCTGGTGCAGCGCGGCTTCTGCGCCGATTGCGGCACGCCGCTCACCTACGAAGCGCCGGATGGCACCGCGGTGGCCGCAGGTGCCTTCGATCGGCCGGAGGCCCTGCCGCCGACCATCCAGTTCGGCATCGAAGCGAAGCTGCCGTTCGTGGACGCGCTGCATCGACTGCCGGCGACCCGCACCGAGGGCGATCTGGCGGCCGCGCCGTTCCTGGCCGATGTCGTGTCGCGCCAGCATCCGGACCACGACACCGAGCGCTGGCCGGGCTGAGCCGCTATCGGCGGCGCTGGTGATCCTGCGTTCTAGAACCATCGATCGCGAAAGACGGGAGGGCAGGAGGTTCAGGCCGCCTGCAGTCGGGACTGAAGTCCCTCCCACAAGGCTGCGCCGCGTCCGGCGCTGCGTCGGTAGTCTTGCCGCCGCGATATGCATGCCTGCGGCATTGCGGCATTGCGGGAAGCGGGACATCGCTGGCAAGCCGCTTCTGCCAATCCCCAATCCCCAATCCCCAATCCCGGCCCCCAGGTGTGACGCCAGCGGCCACAACCCCTACCATGCCCGCTTTCCTTTCGCGTAGTCCCGCCTCATGAGCAAGCAGAACCAGTGGATCGTCGGCGTCAACGCCGTGGCCTCGTCGATCGAGAACGACGCGGACAACGTGCGCGAGGTGCTGGTGGAGGCGGGCAGCAAGAACCCGCGCCTGCAGGAGATCGAGGAGAACGCGCGGCGCAAGGGCATCGACGTGCGGCGGGTGAACACCCAGGCGCTGGACGGCGTCGGCGGCTCGGTGCGGCACCAGGGCGTGGCCGCGCGCTACGCCGCGGCGCGCACCTGGGCCGAGAGCGAACTGGAAGGCCTGGTCAGCGCCGCCGAGGGCCGCGCACTGCTGCTGGTGCTGGACGGCGTACAGGACCCGCACAACCTCGGCGCCTGCCTGCGCAGCGCCGCGGCGGCCGGGGTGACCGCGGTGGTGATTCCCAAGGACAAGTCGGCGCCGGTCAACGCCACCGTGCGCAAGACCTCGGCCGGCGCCGCCGACCGCCTGCCGATCGTGGCGGTGACCAACCTGGCGCGCTGCCTGCGCGAGCTGCAGAAGCAGGGCGTGTGGATCTACGGCCTGGCCGGCGAGGCCGAGACCTCGCTGTACGCGCAGGACCTGCGTGGCAATGTGGCACTGGTGTTGGGTGGCGAGTCCGATGGCCTGCGCCGGCTGACCCGCGAGCACTGCGACGGCCTGGTGCGCATCCCGATGCCGGGCGAGATCGAGAGCCTCAACGTCTCGGTCGCCGCGGGCGTGACCCTGTTCGAGGCGGTCCGTCAGCGCATGGGCTGAGCGCGGCGCCGCCGCGGCCAGCCTACGACGCCACTGGCGCTCCCTCATCGGGAGCAAAGCCCCTCTCCCGCCGGGAGAGGGGTTGGAGTGAGGGTACGGGGCGAAGCCCTCGTGTATCAGGCCGACGCAAGGCTTCGCCCGTACCCTCATCCGCCCCCTGCGGGGGCACCTTCTCCCGGCGGGAGAAGGGAGCGCGGGGCGCCAGGAGCCCGAAGCCCCTCTCCCGCCGGGAGAGGGGTTGGGGTGAGGGTACGGGGCGAAGCCCTCGCGTATCAGGCCGACGCAAGGCTTCGCCCGTACCCTCATCCGCCCCTTCGGGGCACCTTCTCCCGGTGGGAGAAGGGGGCGCGCGATCGAGCCTCGTCGGCGCTACCCTCGCGCAAGCCACCGGCTTAACCGCCACGCAATCTTCACGCGTCCTTTTTCCTGTGTCTGCTACCGCCTCCACCCGCAGCGCCGCTTTTTTGCCTACCATGGGCGCTCGTCCCGTGTTCCGCTCCGGTAATGAGTCTGTGTCGCCCCCGTCCTTTTGACTCTGGCACCCCGCGCCAGGGTCCTGTCGCGCCCCGCCTGCGTCGGATCGGGTCGGCACAATGAACGTTGCCAGGGGGAGGGGGAACGCGGCGCTCGCACGCGACCGCGGGTGCGTTTGGGCGCGCGCATGGTCGGTGCTGCTGGTCCTGCTGCTGGCGCTGGGCGTGGCCTGGCGCGCCGTCGCCGCCGACGGCGCGGCGAATGGGGTGCCGCCGCTACGCGACTACGCGATCGATTCCTGGACTTCGCGCAACGGCTTGCCGCACAACTCCCTGCGCGATCTGGCGCAGACCCCGGACGGCCGCCTGTGGTTCGCCACCTGGGAAGGGCTGGTGCGCTACAACGGCCTGGACTTCACCGTCATCGACCGCAGTACCCGCCCGGGCCTGCCCGACAACGGCGTGGGCTCGCTGTATGTGGACCGTGCCGGCGCGCTGTGGCTCAGCGATTCGCGCGGCAATCTCGGCCGCCACGATGCGGCCGGCCACTGGCGCTTCTGGCGGCAGCCGCCGGGCTGGCCGCATGCGCTGATCCACGCCATGACCCAGGACCGCGATGGCCGCATGTGGCTGCTGTTCGAGGGTAACGGTCTGGGCTGCCTGTGGCCGGACGGTCGCTTCGATTACCAACCGGCGCCGCGCGATCTGCCGTTGGCGGCGAGCTTTCCGCAGCTTGCCGCCGACGATCAGGGGCGGCTCTGGATCGGCAGTCTCGACGGCCTGCTGTACCGCGACCCGCAGGGCGTGCTGCGGCGCGCGCCGGCCGCCTTCGGTCTGCCGCCGGGGCTGGCCTGGCCGTATCGCGCGCCGGACGGCTCGCTGTGGCTGGTGGCCGGCGAGAACCTGTACCGGCTGCAGGGCGAGCGCGCGGTGCTGGTGCAGCACCTGCCGGGCTATGGGCATTTCACCTCGATGCTGCGCGACCGCGACGGCGCGATCTGGCTGGGCACCGAGAACCAGGGGTTGCTGCGGATCAGCGCGCATGGCATCGAGCGCATGCTGCCGGGCGACGTGCTGCCCAACGGGCGCATCGTCAGCCTGCTGCAGGATGCCGAGGGCAGCATCTGGATCGGCGCCAACGGCGGCCTGTTCCGCCTGCGCGAGACGCTGTTCGCCGGCTACACGCGCCGCGACGGGCTCAGCGGCGACTACGTGCGCGCGTTGCTGGAGACCCCGGATGGCGCGCTATGGATCGGCAGTGCCGCCGGCCTGGACCGGATGGCGCCGGACGGACGGATCGCCCCGGTCGCGCTGCGCGACGCGCCATCGGTGCTGAGCCTGGCGCGCGGCCTCGACGGCGACCTGTGGATGGGCACCTATGCCGACGGCGTGTACCGCCTGCGCGACGGCCGCGTCGTGCGCCACTACGGAACGCGTGAGGGATTGCCCAACGGGCAGGTGCGTGCGCTCAGCATCGATGCGGCCGGCACGGTCTGGGTCGCCACGCGCAGCGGGGTGATGCGCATCGACGGCGACCGGCTGTCCGCGCCGGACGTGCCCGGCCTGCCGCACGGCCTGATCACGGCCCTGGCCAGCGTCGACGGGGCGCTGTGGATCGGCTCGGTCGAAGGCGTGTCGGTGCTGCGCGACGGCCGGGTGCGGCAGTTGGCGCTGGAGCCGCTGGGCGGCGCGCGCACCGTGTTCGGATTCCAGATGCTGGGCCGCGACATGTGGATCTCCACCGACCGCGGCCTGCACCGCGACCGCGACGGCCAGTTGGCGCGCGTCGGACTGGAGCAGGGCATGCCAGTGGATGCGGTGTTCCAACTGGTCCGCGATCGCCTCGGCAACGTCTGGATCAGCAGCAACCGCGGCGTGCTGCGCACCACGGTGGCGGCGTTGAACGCAGTCGCCGACGGCCGCCAGGCACGATTGCAGGTGAACCGCTACGACGAGATCGACGGCATGTCCAACGCCCAGGGCAACGGCAGTTCCGGGCCGTCGATGATCCTGCGCCACGACGGCACGGTGTGGCTGGTCACTGCCGGTGGCGTCAGCACGGTCGATCCGCGACGCCTTGCCCGCTTCCGCGATCGCGTGCCGCCGCCGGCGGCGATCGAGAGCGTGCTGCTGGATGGTCAGCCCTTTCCCTGGCAGAACAAGACGGAGCTGCCTGGTGCCAAGCGCATCAGCGTGTCCTATGTCGGCCTGAGCTATCTGCTGCCCGAGCGCATCCGCTACCGCACCCGGCTCGACGGCCTGGACAGCGGTTGGATCGACCGCGGCAACCAGCGCAGCGTGGAGTTCATCGGCCTGCCGCCGGGCGACTACACCCTGCATGTGGCCGCGGCGCACCCGGACGGCGCCTGGAGCACCCGCGAGGCCGTGTGGCATTTCAGCGTGGCGCCGCTGTGGTGGCAGCGGCACAGCGTGCAGGCGGCGGCCGTGGTGCTGCTGGTGCTGACGCTGGTGCTGCTGTACCGCTACATGATCGCGCGCTACAAGCGTCGCGCGCTGCGCCTGGAACGGCTGGTGGAGCGGCGCACCAGCGCGCTGCGGCTGCAGACCGAGCGCCTGCTGCAGGCCGATGCCGAGAAGAGCCAGTTGCTGGCGGAACTGCAGCGCCAGGCCACCGCCTTCGAGCGCCTGGCGCACGAGGATGCGCTGACCGGCCTGCCGAACCGGCGTCACTTCGACGAGGTGCTGGTGCACAGCATGCAGCGTGCGCAACGCAGCGGCGCGCCGCTGTGCCTGCTGGTGATGGACATCGACCGCTTCAAGCAGATCAACGACGGCTATTCGCATGCCACCGGCGATGCGGTGTTGCGCGAGGTCGGGCAGCTGCTGCTGAGCGCCTGCCGCGCCTCCGACCTGCCGGCGCGCCTGGGCGGCGAAGAGTTCGCGGTGCTGCTCGGCGACACGCCGCTGGCCGATGCCGAGCGCCTGGCCACGCGCCTGCGCGACCTGTTCCATGCGCGCCTGCAGTGGGCGCCCGAAGCGCCCGCGCTGCGCGTCACCTTCAGCGGTGGCCTGGTCGCGCTACGCCCGGACGAGACGCCGAGCCAGTGGCTGGAACGCGCCGATGGGGCCCTGTACCGCGCCAAGGGCATGGGGCGCGATCGGGTGTGCGTGGGCTGAGCACGCGTCCGGGCATGCGGCTGGGCGCTGTCGTTCTACTTTGTAGCGTGCATCGCAGGCGCGCGGTTCAGCCTGTGGCGTGGTGGTCCAGCATCTCCAGCGCCATCTGCGCTGCCTCGCGGGTGTCTGGCTGTTCCGACCGCAACGACAGGGCCAGCCCCTCGCGCAAGGTCGGATCCGCAAAGGCGGCGGCCAACTGCGTGACCCAGTAGCGGCTACCGTCAGGTAGCGCCGGATCGTCCAGCGCCTCCCGGATCGCGGCGATGGCGTCTGCGCGGTCGCAGGCGAGGAACACGTCCTCGACCAGCGGGTAGACGCCCCAGCCATCGCCGTGGCCGAAGGAGCGCAGGAACAGCGGCAACGCGGCGCGCTCGGGAGCGGTGAGAAACAGCCGTCTCGCCGCGTCGTAGGCGTCGATCAGCTGCTGGGTGAGCTGGTCGTCGTCGGGCATCGGTTGATGCGCGCGCAGGAAGGACAGGGCGTCGGTCGTTTTCACTGGGTGGATCGTTCGCGGGGCACGTCCGCCATGATGCGCCTTGTCTTGTGGAAGCACAGGGTCTTTGTACGCGCACGCATCGCTGATGCCGATGCGCGGACGCGCTGGATGCCGGCGAGCGAGCGCAGGATCAGCGCGCAGGCAGGTGGCGCGATACCTTACGCGGTCAGCAGCTGCACCAGCGCCGGATCCATGTGGGCGAAGTCGTCGGGGATGTCCAGGCAGACGATGCGTGCGCGGCCGAGGTGGCGCTTGAACCGGCGCGACAGTTTGGCGCGGTGCGGCGGTTCCATGACGAAGACGATGTTCGCCCACTCCAGCAATTCCGGGGTGACCGGGGTGTCCGCGTCGTGGTCGACGCCGGCCGAGGCGGTCTCCACGCCGGGCCAGGTGGCGAACACCTGTTCCGCGGTGGGGCTGCGCAGCCGATTGCGGCTGCAGACGAATAGCACGTTGCGGGTCATGCGGCGCACTGCCGGCGTGCGTGCGGCGTTATCACCAGCCGTTCGGGCGCAATGTCGCCGGGCCAACACGACGGCGTCGCGCGTGTGCCGTGCAAGGCGCGCCGCGGCTCATGGCGCTGCGGCGACCGGCGGGGCCGGCCAGGCATTGGCGATCTTGCAGAACAGGCGCGCGGTCTGCTCGGTGTCGTAGACCGCGCTGTGCGCGTCGGCGGCGTTCCAGTCGAAACCGGCGGCCTGCACCGCGCGCGCCAGCACGGTCTGGCCGTAGGCGATTCCGGCCAGGGTGACGGTGTCGAACACGCTGAAAGGGTGGAACGGATTGCGCTTGTGGCCGCAGCGGGCGACCGTGGCATTGAGGAAGTTGAGGTCGAAATGGGCGTTGTGGCCGACCAGGATGGCGCGCTGGCAACCGTACTTCTTCACTGCCGCGCGCACCGGCGCGAACACGTGGTCCAGCGCCTCGCGTTCGGGCTTGGCGAAGCGGAACGGATGGTCCAGGACGATGCCGGTGACCTCCAGCGACTTGGGATCGATCAGGGTGCCGGGCGCCGGCACCACGTGCGCGCTGGCGGTGACGCCGGGATACAGCTGGCCGAAATCGTCCATCTCGATCGGCACCACCGCGATCTCCAGCAGCGCGTGCTTGTTCCAGTCAAAACCGCCGGTTTCCACGTCCACCACCACCGGCAGATAGCCGCGGAAACGCCGCGACATCGGGGTGATGACCAGGGGTTGCGAGGGGCTGTCGACCGAATCGTTCATCCGCCAAGGTTAGCAGAGCGCGGCCGCCGGCCGCCGCGGCGTCATCCCGGCAGGCGCGTGCCGAGCACGCTGCCCTGCGCGCGCAGCCGTTCCAGCAGCGCCGCACCCTCGTGCAGCAGGGCATCTGGTGCCAGGCCGTGGGTGGTGGCCAGGTCGAGCAGCAGCGCTCGTCCGCTGCGCGTGCCGGGCTGCAGCGCCGCCAGCACGGCGTAGGCCAGCGGCGCCAGTTCGGCGAAGCGCACCTGCCCGTCGGCCTCGCGCCGCGCCAGCAGGCAGGTCGGCTGCGCCGGCGCCGCGTCCGGCTGCCAGGCCGGGCCGATGCGCTGCACCGGCCAGCGGTAGCGCAGCAGGCGCAGCCAGGGCGACAGCAGCGGGATGCCGTCGAGCAGGTCGCCGTGCGGATCGTGCGGCGGCAGCGCGGCATCGTCGATCTGCACCTGCAGTTCCACGGTTTCGTAGTGCGCCAGTTCGGCCAGCCACGGACGCTGCGGATCGGGCGCGCGCTGCTCCAGGAACGCCACCAGTTCGCCGCCCAGGCGCGGGAACAGCGGCGTGCGGGCGCGGTGCTCGGCGCAGAACGCGCGTAGCAGTGCCGTCCAGTCGGTGTCGCCGAGGGTGGCGCGCAGCACCGGGAACTGGCCGCCCAGCAAGTGCGCCAGGTTGTCGAAGAACAGGGCGCGGTACACCGCCAGGCGCTGCGGTGGGATGTCGGCCGGCGGCGGGTATCGCTGCGGATCGCGCAAATGCCGGGTCAGGGCGAACTGCTGCGCGTGCAGGGTCTCGCTCATGCGCTGGGCGCCTGCGCCTGCGCGCTGCGGATGCGCTGCACTTCGTCCAGCAGTTCTCCCAGCGGCGGGAACTGGCCGTCGCGCTCGAGCACGGTCGGACGCACGCCGTGCAGGCGATAGGCGGCGGCGAGCAGGGTCCACACCGGATCGGTCACCGGCGCGGCGTGGGTATCGATCTTCAGGCCGCTGGCGGCGTCGTCGCGGTGACCGGCGACGTGGTACGAGGCGATGCGTGCGCTGGGCATGGCGGCGAGAAAGGCCAGCGCGTCGTCGCCGTGGTTGCTGGCGTTGACGTGCACGTTGTTGACGTCCAGCAGCAGGTCGCAGTCGGCCTCGTCCAGCACCGCGGCCACGAAGGCGGCTTCGCTCATCGCCTGGCCGGGCGCGGCGTAGTAGGAGACGTTCTCCACCGCGATGCGCCGGCCAAGCGCGTCCTGCACCTGGGCGATGCGTGCGCCGACATGGCGCACCGCTTCGTCGGTGAACGGCAGCGGCAGCAGTTCGTAGAGTTGGCCGTCGTCGGCGCTGTAGCTGAGGTGTTCGCTGTACAACGCGACCCGGTGCCGGTCGAGGAAGTGCCGGGTCTGCAGCAGCAGGGTGGTGTCCAGCGCGGCCACGCCACCGAGCGACAGCGACAGGCCGTGGCAGCTGAGCGGATGCCGCGCGCTCAGCGTCTGCAGCAGTTCCCCGGGACGGCCGCCGACGCCGATCCAGTTGTCCGGCGCGCATTCGAGGAAATCGAACGCATCGGTTGGTGCTTGCAGCAGTTCCGGCAGCAAGCCGCGACGCAGCCCGAGGCCGGCGCTGGCCGCAGCAAGGGGGCTCGGTTCAGAGGCTGCCACCGCATTTGCCCTCGCCGCACTTGCCTTCGGCCATGGCCTTGTCGTCGTGCTTGGCCTGGGGCGTGGCGGCGCCAGCGGCCGCCTCGGGCTTGGCCGGCGTCGCCGCCGGGGCGTGCGCGCCGCAACTGCCGTCGCCGGCCTTGGCGCCGCAGCCGCCTTCGCTGGCCTTGGCCGGATCGGCGGCCTGCCTGGCCTGCGCCGGTGGCGCGGGCGTTGCCGGCGCGGTCGCCTCGGTGCTTTGCGGCGGGGTGACGGCAGCCTGCGCGCCGAGCGCATAGCCCTGGGCGAGATCGGTCATGGCCAGGGCGGAGGCGGACAGGCCGATGCCGCCGAGCAGGACCGCACCGGCGAGGGCAGGGGACGGGCGGGGCGATCTGGACATGGGCAGGCTCCTGGCGATGGGATGACACCAGCCGCGGCGGCCGGCGCTGGGCCAAGCCTACCCGCTGCGGCTCGCCCGCGGCAAAGCGCATTGCACATGCGGTCGCTGCGCCGCGCACGCTGTCCGTGCTGGCGCGCGCGGCGCAGTCGCGCCTCAGCGTGCTGCAGTCGCTGCAGGTGGGACGGAGGGCACGGGCTGCCAGCCGCCTCCCAGTGCCCTGAACGCCGCCACGGCGGCATGCGCCGCGTCGGCCTGCGCTTGGGCTCTCGCGTCCGATGCCTGCAGCAGCGTCGCGTCGGCCTGCAGCACCTCGATCAGGCTCGCGGTCCCGTGCTGATACGCCGCGAACGAGGATTGCCTGGCACGGGACAGCGCAGCTTCGCCTTGCGTCAACCTCGCGCTCTGTTCGCCGCGGTTGAGCACGGCAGACAAGGCGTTCTCGACGTCCTCGGTCGCGCGCAAAACGGCCTGGCGGTAGGCGGCCAGCGCTTCCGCATCCTGCCCCTTGGCGAGCGCGATCTGCGCGTTGATGCGGCCGAAGTCGAACAGCCGCCAGCGCAGGCCCAACACGGCCGACGCCTGGTTCGCGCCGCCGTCGAACAGATGGCCGGCGGAAATCGCCGTGGCGCTTCCCAGCAGGCCGCTGAGCGAAAACGTGGGGTAGTACGCCGCGATCGCCGCACCGATGCGCGCATTGCTCGCCGCGAGCCGGCGTTCGGCCACGATCAGGTCCGGGCGTCGCTGCAGCAGATCGGCGGGCGAGCCCATGTCGGCGATCCGTGGCGGCGAGGGAATCGGCGCGAGCGCGCTGAGTTCGCCGCGATGCGTTCCCGGCGGAACGGCCAGCATCACATCCAGTGCGTTCATGGCGGCTTCGAGGCCGGTCTGCAGCGCGGGAACGGTCGCTTGCACGCCTGCCAGCGCGCCTTCCGCTTGCCGGAGCTGGTAATCGGCGGCCAGTCCCTTGTCGTACAGGCGCTGCACTTTCGCCACCAGGTCGCGCTGGATCTGTACCTGTCGCTCGGCGATCGCCAGGCGGGTCTGCAAGCCACGGATGGCGATGTAGAGGTCCGCGGTCTGCGCCGCCACGGCCAGCCGCGTTGCCGCGGCACCGGCATGCGTGGCCTGGTAATCGGCCAGCGCCGCCTCGCGGCCGCGGCGCAGGCCGCCGAACAGGTCGATCTCCCAGCTTGCGCCAAGGTTGGCCTCCTCCGCATTGCCCCAGCGATCGAAACCCGGCGTGGCCGCAAGGACCTGACCGAGTGGGGTCTGGACCGATTGATAGGCACGCGCGGCCGAGCCGCTGATCTGCGCCGACGGCAGCAACGTCGCCGTGGTGGCACCCAGCGCGGCGCGTGCCTGGGCAACACGGGCCGCGGCCTGGGCCATGTCGAGGTTCTGGTCGATCGCCAGCCCGACGAAGTGGGTCAGCAAGGGATCGTCGAAGCCCTGCCACCACGTCGCCAGATCGGCAGCCGGCGCGCCATCGCCGCGGTCCGTTGCCGCCTTGCCCAGGTAGCGAGCAGGCATCGGCGCATCGGGTCGGTGATAGTCCGGGCCGACAGCGCAACCTGCCAGCACGCTGGCGCAGAGGAGCGGGGCGAGAGAGCGGCGGGGCAGCATGCGGGGCCTTGGGCTTGGTAGGGCGTGACCATATTATGAAACGGTCACTCGTTGTCAAGCTGGAGCGGCTTACGTAAGCTTCGAAAATGAGCAAAGCACATACGTCTGCGCCGCAACTGCGGGGACCTTCGGACCATGACGTCCGCGATCAGATCGTCGAGGCGGCGACCGACTATTTCGGCCGTTACGGTTACGGCAAGACCACCGTGTCCGAGCTGGCCAAGGCGATCGGGTTTTCCAAGGCCTACATCTACAAGTTCTTCGATTCCAAGCAGGCGATCGGCGAGGTCATCTGCTCCAATCGTCTGAGCGCGATCATGGTGGCGGTCGACGCCGCCGTCGCCGATGTTCCCGCGGCGGCGGAGCGTCTGCGCCGGATGTTCAAGGCGCTGGCGGAAGCCGGCAGCCACCTGTTCTTCCAGGAGCGCAAGCTCTACGACCTCGCCGCCACCTCCGCCAGCGAGTCGTGGCCGGCGGTCGGCGCCTACGAGGCCCATCTGAAGGCGCTGGTGCTGCAGATCGTGCGCGATGGCCGCGACGCGGGGGAATTCGAACGCAAGACCCCGCTGGACGAGGCCGTCAACGCCATCTATCTGGTCATGCGCCCATACGTCAATCCGCTGTTGCTGCAGCACAACCTGGACAACGTCGCGGATGCGACGACGCAGTTGTCCAGCCTGATCCTGCGGAGCCTGGCGCCTTAGTGAGCCTCTATGACTATTGACTAATTTGGTCACAAGTAAAAGAATGGGGGCGCCAGTTCTTCCTCAGAAGGGTTCCCATGCGTCGGCGCCGGTTCGCTTTACCTGTCGTCTGTCTGTTCCCGCTTGTCCTGACCGCATGCGGTAACGATCACTCCGCCGATCCGCGCACCGAGGCGCCGCATGTCCGGGTCGCGGTGGTGCGCGCGGCCGCGGCGTCCTCGCAGTCGTTCTCCGGCGTGGTGGCGGCGCGAATCCAGAGCGACCTGGGGTTCCGCGTGCCCGGCAAGGTGCTGGAACGCCTGGTCGATACCGGACAGAACGTCAGGCGTGGGCAGCCGCTGATGCGCATGGATCCGGTCGATCTCGGCCTGCAGGCACGTGCACAGCAGGAGGCGGTGGCGGCAGCGAAAGCGCGCGCCGGGCAGACGGCCGAGGACGAGGCGCGTTATCGCGACCTGGTCGCCGAGGGCGCCGTTTCCGCCTCCGCCTACGCGCAGATCAAGGCCGCCGCCGACGCGGCACAGGCGCAGCTGAAGGCCGCCGAGGCGCAGGCCGACGTCGCCAGGAACGCGTCCGCTTACGCGCTGCTGCTGGCCGATGCGGATGGCGTGGTGGTCGAGACGCTCGCCGAGCCCGGCCAGGTGGTCAGTGCCGGGCAACCGGTCGTGCGTCTGGCGCGGGCGGGCCAGCGCGAAGCCCTCGTGCATCTGCCCGAGACGTTGCGGCCGACCCTCGGGTCGATCGCGCAGGCGACCCTGTACGGCGGCGACCGGCAGGCGGCAGTACCGGCGACCCTGCGCCAGCTGTCGGATGCATCGGATCCAGCGACGCGGACGTACGAAGCCCGCTACGTGCTCGGCGGAGCGCTCGCCCAGGCGCCGCTCGGGGCCACGGTCACCGTGCACCTCGCCGGCCGCGACGATGCCTCGCAGGCCCTGCAGGTGCCGATCGGCGCGTTGTTCGACGCCGGCAAGGGGCCGGGTGTCTGGGCGATCGAGGGCACGCCGGCAAGGACGGCCTGGCGACCCGTGCAGGTCCTCGGCGTGGCGGACGACACCGTGCAGGTGGCGGGCAAGCTCAGGGCCGGCGATCGGGTGGTGGCGCTGGGCGCGCATCTCCTGCATGCCAGCGAGATCGTCAGGCCGATCGAGCAGGCCACGGCGGTCGCGGTCGGAGCGCGTCCATGAGCGAGGGGCGTTTCAACCTTTCCGCGCTCGCGGTCCGCGAGCGCTCGATCACCCTGTTCCTGATCTTCCTGATTTCCGTGGCGGGGATCGTCGCGTTTCTCCATCTCGGGCGCGCGGAAGACCCGCCGTTCACGATCAAGCAGATGACGGTCGTCACCGCCTGGCCGGGCGCGACCGCGCAGGAGATGCAGGACCAGGTCGCCGAGCCGCTGGAAAAGCGCCTGCAGGAACTGCGCTGGTACGACCGGGCGGAAACCTATACGCGTCCGGGATTGGCGGTCACGATGCTGTCGCTGCTCGACAGAACGCCGCCGTCGCAAGTCCAGGAGCAGTTCTACCAGGCGCGCAAGAAGCTGGGGGACGAGGCCGGGAAGTTGCCGGCCGGGGTCATCGGGCCGATGCTCAACGACGAGTATGCGGACGTGACCTTCGCGTTGTTCGCGCTCAAGGCCAAGGGCGAACCGCAGCGCCTGCTGGTGCGCGATGCCGAGGCGCTGCGCCAGCAGTTGCTGCACGTGCCCGGGGTGAAGAAGGTCAACATCATCGGCGAGCAGCCCGAGCGCATCTTCGTGTCGTTCTCGCACGACCGCCTGGCGACGCTGGGGGTCACGCCGCAGGAGATCTTCGCTGCGCTGAACGGCCAGAACGCGTTGACGCCGGCCGGTTCCATCGAGACCCAGGGGCCGCAGGTGGTGGTTCGCCTCGACGGTGCGCTCGACACGCTGGACAAGATCCGCCGCACGCCCATCGTGGCGCAGGGCCGCACATTGAAGCTGTCGGACGTGGCGACGGTCGAGCGTGGCTACGAAGATCCGGCCACTTTCCTGGTGCGCAACAACGGTGAGCCGGCGCTGTTGCTGGGCGTGGTGATGCGCGACGACTGGAACGGGCTCGATCTGGGCAAGGTGCTGGAAGCGGAGGTCGGCCGCATCAATGCGGCACTGCCGCTGGGCATGCGCCTGGACAAGGTGACCGATCAGGCGGTGAACATCCGCGCGGCGGTCGACGAGTTCATGGTCAAGTTCTTCGTCGCGCTGCTGGTGGTGATGGTGGTGTGCTTCCTCAGCATGGGTTGGCGCGTCGGCGTCGTGGTCGCGGCAGCGGTGCCGCTGACCCTGGCGGCGGTGTTCGTCATCATGGCGGCCACCGGCAAGAACTTCGACCGCATCACGCTCGGCTCGTTGATCCTGGCGCTGGGCCTGCTGGTCGACGATGCCATCATCGCCATCGAAATGATGGTGGTGAAGATGGAGGAGGGCTACAGCCGCATCAAGGCCTCCGCCTACGCCTGGAGCCACACGGCCGCGCCCATGCTGTCCGGCACGCTGGTCACCGCCATCGGCTTCATGCCCAACGGGTTCGCGCGCTCCACCGCGGGCGAATACACCGGCAACATGTTCTGGATCGTCGGCATCGCGCTGATCGTGTCCTGGGTGGTGGCGGTGGCATTCACTCCCTACCTCGGCGTGAAGCTGCTGCCGGAGATCCAGAAGATCGAGGGCGGGCATGCCGCCATCTACGACACCCCTCGCTACAACCGTTTCCGCCAGGTGCTCGGCCGCGTCATTGCCCGCAAGTGGCTGGTAGCCGGCGCGGTGCTTGGAACGTTCGTGCTGGCGGTGGTCGGCATGGGCCTGGTCAAGAAACAGTTCTTCCCGACCTCCGACCGGCCGGAAGTGCTGGTCGAAGTGCAGATGCCGTACGGCACATCCATCGCGCAGACCAGCGCCGCGACGGCGAAGGTCGAAGCGTGGCTGGCGCGACAGAAGGAAGCCAGGGTCGTGACGGCCTACATCGGCCAGGGCGCCCCGCGGTTCTTCCTGGCGATGGCGCCGGAACTGCCCGATCCCTCGTTCGCCAAGGTCGTGGCGCTGGCCGGCGACGACAAGGAACGGGAAGCCCTCAAGGTCAGGCTGCGCCGCGCCGTGGCCGACGGCTTGGTGCCCGAAGCGCGGGTGCGCGTCACCCAGATCGTGTTCGGCCCACCGTCGCCGTTTCCGGTGGCCTATCGGGTGATGGGACCCGACCCGGACACGCTGCGTGCGATCGCGCATCGCGTCGAAGGCGTGATGCGCGCCAGTCCGATGCTGCGCACGGTCAACACCGATTGGGGCACGCGCGTGCCGACCCTGCACTTCACGCTCGATCAGGAGCGCCTGCAGGCGATCGGCCTGACCTCCAATTCGGTCGCCGTGCAACTGCAGTTCCTGCTCAGCGGAGTGCCGTTGACGGAGGTGCGCGAGGATATCCGGTCGGTGCAGGTGGTCGGCCGTGCGGCGGGCGACATCCGCCTGGATCCTGCGAAGATCGGCGGCTTCACCCTGGTCGGTTCGGCAGGGCAACGCATCCCGCTGTCGCAGGTGGGCCAGGTCGAGGTGCGGATGGAGGATCCAATCCTGCGCCGCCGCGACCGCACCCCGGCCATCACCGTGCGTGGCGACATCGCCGACGGGCTGCAACCCCCGGACGTGTCCACCGCGGTCCTGAAACAGTTGCAGCCGATCGTCGCGGCGCTTCCGTCCGGGTATCGGGTCGAACAGGCCGGCTCCATCGAGGAATCGGCCAAGGCCACGACGGCGATGCTGCCGTTGTTCCCGATCATGATTGCGCTGACCCTGCTCATCATCATTCTGCAGGTGCGCTCGATCGCGGCCATGGTCATGGTGTTCGCCACCAGCCCGCTGGGCTTGATCGGCGTGGTGCCGACCTTGCTGCTGTTCCAGCAGCCGTTCGGCATCAACGCGCTGGTCGGGCTGATCGCGCTGTCGGGCATTCTGATGCGCAACACCTTGATCCTGATCGGGCAGATCCATCACAACGAACGCGACGGCTTGAGTCCGTTCGATGCCGTGGTCGAGGCCACCGTGCAGCGCGCGCGGCCGGTGATCCTGACGGCACTGGCGGCGGTGCTGGCCTTCATCCCGCTGACCCATTCCGTGTTCTGGGGGACGCTGGCCTACACCCTGATCGGCGGCACGCTGGCCGGCACGGTGCTGACGCTGGTGTTCCTGCCGGCCATGTACGCCATCTGGTTCAAGATCAAGCCAGCGCCTGTGCAACAGCGCTGACCGTCGCCCTCTATCGCCACAGGAAAGGAACTGCCATGTCGAATTCCACGGTCGTTGTCGTGACCGGCGTTTCATCGGGCATCGGGCGCGCCGCCGCCCTGGCCTTCGCCGAGCGGGGGTGCCGTGTGTTCGGCACCGTCCGCGATGTCGAAAAAGCACAGGCGTTGCCGGGCATTGCGTTGGTGGAAATGGATGTGCGCGACGACGCCTCCGTGCAACGGGCGATCGGCAACGTCGTCGCGCAAGCCGGCACGATCGACGTGCTGGTCAACAGTGCCGGCGTGACCTTGATCGGTGCGCTGGAGGAAACATCGGTGGTCGAGGCCCAGGCCGTGTTCGAGACCAACCTGTTCGGCCTGTTGCGCACGATCCAGGCGGTGCTGCCGCACATGCGCGAGCGGCGGTCCGGCCGGATCGTCAACGTCAGCTCGGTGCTGGGCTTTCTGCCCGCGCCCTACATGGCGGTCTATGCGGCCTCCAAGCATGCGGTGGAGGGGTTGTCCGAAACCCTGGATCACGAAGTTCGCCGCTTCGGCGTCCGTGTGTCCTTGGTCGAGCCGTCCTTCACCAGGACCAACCTGGAGCTCAACAGCCCCCAGGCCGTGGCCAGCATCCCGGCCTACGGCGAGGAACGTGCGACGGTGTCGAAGGCCATCCGGCAAAAGGTGCAGGACGCGCCGGCGCCGGACGGCGTCGTCGACGCGATTCTCGACGCCGCCCTGGGCACATGGAAGATGCGCCACACGCCCCGCGGCGAGGCTGCGCTTCTGGCCAAGCTGCGCCGCTTCCTGCCCGCAGGTCCGCTCGGGAAAGGGCTCAGGCGGACCTTCGGGCTGCGCTGACGCGTCCATCGCGCCTGCAGCAGGCGGCGCGGCTGGCGCAAACGCGGGCCGGCGGCAGACGGCCGCCATTCGCGATGCCGTCGATCGCTGTCACGTCCAGAGGCGAGCCGCCCGCGTGCGTAGCGGCAGGACGGAGGCGCCATGCGCCACGGCCGTGCCATGGCCTCATGCCATGCTGCAATGAAAAAGCTCCGCGACGCGCACGGAGCCGGGGAAAGGCGAGGGCGGCGACCGGCGTGCGGCCGGTCCGCCCGCGACGCTTCAGATGCCGCTGGTGGAACTGGTTTCGTCGCGCTTGTCGCGCGGCGGCAGCGGCTGGTCGCCGTGCACCAGGAACCACACGTTCTCGGCGATGTTGGTGGCGTGGTCGCCGATCCGCTCCAGGTTCTTGGCCATGAACAGCAGGTGCGTGCACGGGGTGATATTGCGCGGATCTTCCATCATGTAGGTCAGCAGCTCGCGGAACAGCGCGGTGTACTGCGCATCGAGCTGCGCGTCGCCCTGGCGCACCAGCAGCGCGGCGTCGGCGTCGTTGTGCTGGTAGGCGGCCAGCGCCGCGCGCACCTGTTCGGCGGCGAGCTTGCCGAGCTGGCGCAGGCCTAGGGTCTGCGGCATCGGCGGCGACATGTTCAGCGCGATCGAGCGCTTGGCGACGTTGGCGGCGTAGTCGCCGATGCGTTCGACGTCGGCGGGAATGCGCAGGCCGGCCAGGATCTCGCGCAGGTCGCGCGCCATCGGCCCGCGCAGCGCCAGGCGCATCACGTCATGGCTGATGGAGTGCTCGAGCGCGTCGATCGCTTCGTCGTTGACGACGATGCGCAGCGCGGCGTTGTCGTCGCGGCGTTCGACCACGTCCAGCGCCGCTTCCAACTGCGCCACCGCGGTTTCGCCCATGCGCACGATCTCGGCGGCGAGGCGATGCTGTTCTTCGTCGTAGCTCTTCACGATGTGCTCGTTGGGCTGAGTGTTCATGTCGTAGGTCCAATAGGTGCGTTGGTGTCGCCGCGGCCATGCCTGGCGCTGCGGTGCTGGCGTCGCCGGACGCCCGCCCGGAGGGCGGCGGGCGCGGCCGCTGCGACGAGGCAGCGGCGGCCGCGGCGGCTCAGCCGAAACGGCCGGTGATGTAGTCTTCGGTCTGCTGCTTGTTCGGCTGCGAGAAGATGATCTCGGTGCGGTCGTGCTCGATCAGGTCGCCCAGGTACATGAAGGCGGTGTAGTCGGACACGCGCGCGGCCTGCTGCATGTTGTGGGTGACGATGACGATGGTGTAGTCGGTCTTCAGTTCTTCCACCAGCTGCTCGATGCGGCTGGTCGAGATCGGGTCCAGCGCCGAGGTCGGCTCGTCGAGCAGCAGCACGTCCGGACGCAGCGCCACCGCGCGGGCGATGCACAGGCGCTGCTGCTGGCCGCCGGACAGGCCCAGCGCGCTCTGCCCGAGCTTGTCCTTGACCTCGTCCCACAACGCACCCTGGCGCAGCGCGTGCTCGACGCGGTTGGCCATGTCCGCCTTGGACAGCTTCTCGTGGTGGCGGATGCCGTAGGCGACGTTCTCGAAGATGGTCATCGGGAACGGCACCGGCTTCTGGAACACCATGCCGACCTTGCTGCGCAGGCGGTTCATCGGGTACTTCGGCGACAGGATGTTCTCGCCGTCCAGCATCACTTCGCCGCGTGCCTCCAGCTTCGGGTACAGCGCATAGATGCGGTTGAAGATGCGCAGCAGGGTGGACTTGCCGCAGCCGGACGGGCCGATCAGCGCGGTGACGCGCTTCTCCGGCACTTCCAGGTTGATGCTCTTCAGCGCGTGGTACTTGTCGTAGTAGAAGTCCAGGCCGCGCGCGGCGATCTTGACCGGCGACGGCGCCAGTGCGGTGTGCCCGTGGGGCATGGCGATGCGATGCATCGGTGCGGCGTTGTGGTGATCGTTCATGGCCGGGTCCATAGGAGGCTCAATCGTTGGATGTCTTGTAGCGCCGCAGAATGCCGCGGGCGCCGAGGCTGACCAGCAGCACGAACACGGTCAGCACCAGGGCGCCCGACCAGGCCAATTGCTGCCAGGTGGGGTAGGGGCTGCCGGCGAAGGAGTTCATCACCACCGGGACGCTCGCCATCGGCTGCATGATGTTGTTGTTCCAGTACTGGTTGCCGAACGCGGTGAACAGCAGCGGCGCGGTCTCGCCGCTGATGCGCGCCAGCGCCAGCAGCACGCCGGTGACGATGCCGGCCGAAGCGCTGCGGTACAGCACCTGGATGGTCACCTTCCATTGCGGAATGCCCAAGGACAGGGCCGCTTCGCGCATCTGCGCCGGCACCAGACGCAGCATCTCGTCGGTGGTGCGCACCACCACCGGCAGCACGATGAAGGCCAGCGACAGCGCACCGGCCATGGCCGAGAAGCGCCCGCCGGTCTGCATCACGTACAGCGTATACACGAACAGGCCGAGCACGATAGACGGCGCCGAGAGCAGGATGTCGTTGACGAAGCGCACCACCTGGCCGGTCTTGCGCGCGTTGCCGTATTCGGCCAGCCAGGTGCCGGCGGCCACGCCCAGCGGGGTGCCGATCAGCAACGCCAGGCCGCACATCACCGCGCTGCCGAAGAACGCGTTGGCCAGGCCGCCTTCTTCGCCCGGCGGCGGGGTCATGCGGGTGAACAGGTCCACGTTGATGCCGGAGATGCCCTTGGCCAGCAGCGTCCACAGGATCCAGCCCAGGAACACCAGCCCGAACAGCGCGGTGAGGCAGGACAGCAGCAGCGCGAACACGTTGATCACGCGGCGGCGGTTGTACAGGCGGTGGGCGACGTCGGCGGCCATCTCAGTTGCCCTCCTTGCGCGACAGTTGCGCCAGCATCAGGCGGGCGATCGCCAGCACGATGAAGGTCACGATGAACAGCACGAAGCCCAGCAGCAGCAGCGCCGAGCGGTAGGTCTCGGTGGCTTCGCCGAAGTCGTTGGCGATCAGCGCGGCGATGGTGGTGCCCGGCTCCAGCAGCGAGGGCGACAGCCGCACCGTGTTGCCGACCACGAACGCCACCGCCATGGTCTCGCCGAGCGCGCGGCCCAGGCCCAGGAAGATGCCGCCGATCACCGCCGAGCGGGTGTAGGGCAGCACGATGTCCCAGCTCACTTCCCACTTGGTCGAGCCTAGCGCGTAGGCCGATTCCTTCAGCCGCGTCGGCACGGTCAGGAACACCTCGCGCATCACCGAGGAGATGAACGGGATCACCATGATCGCCAGCACGAAACCGGCGGTGAGCAGGCCGATGCCCAGCGGCGGCCCCTGGAACATCGGGCCGATCAGCGGCAGCGTGCCGAGGTGGTCGTTGAGCCACGGCGTGCCGTACTCGGTCATCACCGGGACCAGCACGAACAGGCCCCACATGCCGTAGATGATCGACGGGATGCCGGCCAGCAGTTCGATCGCGGTGCCGATCGGGCCGCGCAGCCAGCGTGGCGACACCTCGGTGAGGAAGAAGGCAATGCCGTAGCTCACCGGCACCGCGATCAGCATCGCGATCAGGGCGGTGACCAGGGTGCCGTAGATCGGCGCCAGCGCGCCGTATTTGTTCTCGACCGGATTCCATTCGCTGGAATAGAAGAAGCTCAGGCCCTGCATCTGCAGGGCGTGGCGGCCGCCCCACAGCATCGACAGCGCCGCGCTGGCCAGGGCGACGAGGACGAACACGACGGTGGCGGTGAGGATCCAGCGGAACAGACGGTCGGCACGGGCGTCGCGCAGGTCGCGTCCGCGGGGCGCAGTGATCGCTTCGGGAATGACGGTGGCGTTCATGGGCTCGGTATGTGTCGGAGCGCGCGGCGGCGAGATCCGATCGTGGCCGCGGCGGGGGTGGCCGCGCGCGGTGGGTGGTTGCGTCGCTCCCGCACAGGCGGGAACCCGAAAGTCCGAAGTACGTGATGCCGAGACGGCGACCGGCGCTGCACGATGCAGCGCCGGTGCCGGCGCGCGCGCGACGCCTCACGCGTCGGCGCGCGTGCTTCCACCGGCGAGGGCGGAAGCGCTGTCGCGCTTACTTGAACTCCTTGGCCCAGTACGCCTCGATCTGCTGCACCAGCTCCGGCGGCAGTGGCACGTAGTGCAGGGCGTCGGCCTGCGGCTGGCCCTTCTCGAAGGCCCACTTGAAGAACGCCAGGGTCGCCTTGCTGCGCGCCGGGTCCTTGGCCTGCTTGTGCATCAGCATGAAGTTGGTGGCGGTGATCGGCCACGCCTGCGCGCCCGCGGCGTTGGTGATGACCAGGTTGAAGTCCTTGGCGTTGGCCCAGTCGGCCGACGCGGCGGCCGCGGCGAAGCTCTCGGCATTGGGCTGCACCCAGTTGCCGGCGGCGTTCTGCATCGACGCGTACGGCATCTTGTTCTGCAGCGCGTAGGCCAGTTCGACGTAGCCGATCGAGCCCTTGATCTGCTGCACGTACGAGGCCACGCCTTCGTTGCCCTTGCCGCCGACGCCGCCCGGCCACTGCACCGAGGTGCCTTCGCCGACCTTGCCCTTCCACTCCGGGCTGACCTTGGACAGGTAGTTGGTGAAGTTGAAGCTGGTGCCCGAGCCGTCGGAGCGGTGCACCAGGTTGATCTTGGTGTCGGGCAGGGTCACGCCCGGGTTCAGCGCGGTGAGCGCCGGGTCGTTCCACTTGCTGATCTTGCCCAGGAAGATGTCGGCCAGCACCGGGCCGGTCAGCCGCAGCTTGCCCGCGTCCATGCCGTCCAGGTTGACCACCGGCACCACCCCCCCAATCGCCGAGGGGAACTGGCCAAGGCCGGCCGCGGCCAGTTCGGCGCTGTCCAGCGGCTTGTCGGAGGAGCCGAAATCGACCGTGCCGGCCTTGATCTGGGCGATGCCGCCGCCGGAGCCGATCGACTGGTAGTTGATCTTGTTGCCGGTGGCCGCGTTGTAGTCGGCCGACCACTTGGAGATCAGCGGGTAGATGAAGGAGGCACCGGCGCCGGAGATCTCCGCCGCGGTCTTGGCGCCGGCGGCCGGGGCGGCAGCGGGCGTCCCGCCTGCCGTATCGGCGGCACCCTGCTTGTCGCCGTTGCCGGGCTGGCAGGCGGTGACGGCGAAGGCCAGGGCGAGGGACAGGACGGCAATGCGCGCCGGCTGCAGTTTCATGAGGGTCACTCCGTAGCGAAGAGCACCGGGACATCCGGCGGATGCTCGCTATGAAATGATATTTTTGTTACAGCCAGATGACTTGCGGATTGGTTGCGGACGCCATCACGGGATGCGCCAGGCACGCCGTCCCGCAAGGCCGTGGCAGGGCGGGGGATGCGCGCCAATGGCTGGCGGTTGCGCGTCCGCGTTACCGGACAAAAAAAGACGCGGACCCTGCGGTCCGCGCCTTCGGGGTATCGCCGTGCCGGCGCGCGAGTGCCGGATGGGCGAGACGCCGGCTTACTTCATGTTCTGCGCCCAGTAGGCTTCGATCTGCTTGACCAGCGGCTCCGGCAGCGGCACGTAGTCCAGCGCCTTGGCCTGCGGCTGGCCCTGCTCGAACGACCACTTGAAGAAGTCCAGCGCGGCCTTCGACGACGCCGGCTTCTTGGCCTTCTTGTACATGATGGCCCAGGTGGTGGCGGTGATCGGCCACGCGTCCTGGCCCGGCGCGTTGGTCATGATCAGGTTGAAGTCCTTGGCCGACTTCCAGTCCGCGGTGGCGGCGGCAGCGGAGAAGGTCTTGTCGTCCGGCATCACGAAACGGCCGGCGGCGTTCTTCATGCCGGCGTAGTTGAGCTTGTTCTGCAGCGCGTAGGCGTACTCGACGTAGCCGATGCCGCCGCGGATCTGCTTGACGTAGGCGGCCACGCCTTCGTTGCCCTTGCCGCCGATGCCGGCCGGCCACTGCACGGCGGTGCCTTCACCGACCTTGCTCTTCCACTCCGGGCTGACCTTGGACAGGTAGTTGGTGAAGTTGAAGCTGGTGCCCGAACCGTCGGAGCGGTGCACGATGGTGATCTTCAGGTCGGGCAGGGCCAGGCCCGGGTTCAGCGCGGCGATCGCCGGGTCGTTCCACTTGCTGATCTTGCCGAGGAAGATGTTGGCCAGCACGGTGCCGTCGAGCTTCATCGCGCCCGGGGCCACGCCCGCCACGTTGAACACCGGCACGATGCCGCCGATCACGACCGGAAACTGGCCCAGGCCGAACTTTTCCAGCTCCGCGCCGCTCAGCGGCTTGTCGGAGGCGCCGAAATCGACCGTGGCCGCCTGGATCTGCGCGATGCCGCCGCCGGAGCCGATCGACTGGTAGTTGACGCGGTTGCCGCTTTTCTCGGCATAGGCAGCCGACCACTTCGACAGCACCGGGTAGACGAAGCTGGAGCCTGCGCCGGTGACATCGGTGGCTTGCGCCGCGAGCGAAAACGTAGCGACCGCGGCGGCTGCCAGCAGTCGGAGCTTGAGGGAACGCATCGGGAGAACTCCTGAAATAGGTGGTATCCGGCACCCCTGGCCGGCATCGGCTGCATTCCAAGACTTTTTCATGAACGTCTGAAGAAAATCAGATGTCATTCCGGTGACAGCCTTCCCGGCAAGGGGTGCCTTCGTTCAGACATGAGGTTGACTCAAAACCGTCATGTCTTTGACGGAATCTTTACAAATGGTCGGGCCATCGCACTGGGGCCGCACCGCACCCATACCACCCTGCCACCACCCATCGGAGACATCCTAATGCGTTCCCATCTTCTCGCCACGGCGATCCTCGCCAGCCTCGGCCTCGCGTCGGCGCCGCAGGCGTTCGCGGCGAAGGCCAAGGCCAGCAGCAACCCACCCGCCGTCAGCGCTGCCCAGCTGCAGCAGCTGCAGGCCCAGATCGAAGCGCTGCAGACCCAGGTCCAGCAGCTGCAGGCGCAGTCCGAAGCCCTGCAGGCGCAGTCCGACGCGCAGTCGGAAGTGAATGTCGTGCAGGCCCAGGCGACCGAAACGGCGCAGGCCAGCGCCGCCAAGGTCGACAAGCTCGCCAAGCTGGTCAACGACAACAAGATCGGCGGTCGCATGTTCTTCGACCTGACCAACATCGACCGCACCAGCGGCGGCGCCAAGACCGCCGCCAGCGGCACCGGTCTGGACGTCAAGCGCTTCTACCTGACCGTCGACCACAGCTTCAACGAGATCTGGTCGGCCAACCTGACCACCGACTTCCAGTACAGCTCGGCGCTGTCCAACACCCAGCTGTTCGTCAAGAAGGCCTACGTGCAGGGCAAGTTCGACGACGCCTTCGCGCTGCGCATCGGTGCCGCCGACATGCCGTGGGTGCCGTTCGTCGAGAAGTTCTACGGCTACCGCTACGTCGAGAACACCCTGACCGATCGCCTGAAGTACGCCAACTCCTCCGACTGGGGCCTGCACGCCTTCGGCGACCTGGGCTCGCAGGTCAACTACGCGATGTCGGTGGTCAACGGCGCCGGCTACAAGAACCCGACCCGCGGCAAGGGCATGGACGTGGAAGGCCGCGTGGCCTACATGCCGATGCAGAACCTGGCCATCGCCGTCGGCGCCTACTCGGGCAAGCTGGGCAAGGAAACCGACATCCTCGACGCGCAGCACGACTACACCCGCGCCGACGCGATGGTCGCCTACGCCGATTCCAACTTCCGTCTGGGCGGCGAGTACTTCCAGGCCAAGAACCTCAACAACGTGCTGACCCCGGCCACCGACAAGTCCAGCGGCTGGTCGGTGTGGGGTAGCGTGGCGCTGACCGACGGCGGCATCAACGCCTTCGCCCGCTACGACAAGACCGACCTGAGCAAGACCCTCGACCCGACCCTGGCCGACAAGTACTGGAACGTCGGCGTCGAGTTCCCGGTGCTGAAGAACCTGAAGCTGGCCACCGTGTACAAGTACACGCACCAGGACAACAACTCCAAGAAGACCGACGTGGAAACCAAGGAATTCGGCGTCTGGGGCGACCTGTCGTTCTGATTCGCGGATTCCCGCAGGTTGTACGAAAGGCGGCGCATTGCGCCGCCTTTCTTTTTTGCGGCGTGATCGCCGATGCCTGCACGATGGGCCCGTGCCGGGGTGCCTTTCACGGTTTGCGTCGACCGCCGTGGACGATGCGGTGAATTGTGCGGCGCAGCACTTGTCATCGACGACGCGCCTTCCTACTGTCGAACCATGCTCGCCCGCCTGTCCATGTTGATGTTGACCGCGTTGCTGGCGCTGTCCGCGCTCCGTGCAGGATCGGTCGTGGCGGCGGTGCCGGCGGCGCTGTGTGCGAGCGCCTGCGCCGGCGATGTCGACGCTGACCTCGATGGGGTGCCGCCCGAGCTGGACGCGCCAGCCGCCGATACCGATCCACACGACGCACCGCTTGCGGTCGCGCCGGCGTTGTTTCCGCCGACCCTCCTGATCCGGCCGATCTTGCCGGCGCCATCGGCAGCGCCTGGCCGCAGCTATCGCCGTCCCGCGCTGCGTCCTCCCTCTCCAGCCTGACGCCTGCATCGCCGCTGGCGATGCCGATCCTTCTCTGCTGTTTGCGTCTGCGTCGTGCCAAGTGCGGCACGGCCTCTCTCCCCCTGTGCCTGGAGATCCCCCATGCAACGTCTGCTCGACGGTTTTCGCCATTTCCGCAACGAGGTCTATCCCCGTCAACGCGGGCTGTTCCGGCAACTCGCCGCCGGCCAGACCCCGCACACGCTGTTCATCACCTGCGCCGATTCGCGGGTGATGCCGGAACTGATGTTCGCCGCGCAGCCCGGCGAGCTGTTCGTCTACCGCAACATCGGCAATGTGGTGCCGCCATACTCGCAGCACGTCAGCGGCGTGGTCGCGGCGATCGAGTACGCGGTGGCGGTGCTGCAGGTCGAGCACATCGTGATCTGCGGCCATACCGATTGCGGCGCGATGAAGGCCGTGCTCAATCCCGCATCCCTGCAGGACGTGCCGACCGTGGCGGCCTGGCTCAAGCACACCGACAGCGCGCGCCAGGTCGCCGCGCAGCACGGCCATGCCGCCCATGCCGAGGATGCGCTGCACTGCCTGACCGAGGAGAACGTCGTGTCGCAGCTGGACCACCTGCGCACGCAGCCGGTGGTGGCGGCGCGGCTGGCGCGCGGCGCCCTGCGTATCCACGGCTGGATCTACGACATCGGCCATGGCGAGATCCGCGCCTTCGACGCGGAGCAGGGGCGGTTCCTGCCGCTGCTGCCGGAAGCGGGCCGGCGCCCGCCCGATGCCACGCCGCCGCCGCGGCTGGCCCCGGTCCTGCGCAACGTCGCCGTCTGAGGAGCCGCCTATGCAAACGATGACAGAGCACGCTCCGGCCGGCGCTTCCGCGCTGGCCCGTTACCTGCGCGGCGGCGCCTTCGGTCGCGACCTGCTGGCCTCGGTGGTGGTCTTCCTGGTCGCCTTACCGCTGTGCATGGGCATCGCGATCGCGTCGGGCATGCCGCCGGCCGCCGGCCTGATCACCGGCATCGTCGGCGGCCTGGTGGTCGGGCTGATCGCCGGCTCGCCGTTGCAGGTCAGCGGTCCGGCCGCAGGCTTGGCGGTGCTGGTATTCGAGTTGGTGCGCACGCACGGGGTGGCGGCGCTGGGGCCGGTGATCCTGCTGGCCGGTGCGATCCAGCTGGTGGCCGGGTTGTGCCGCGCCGGCGTGTGGTTCCGCATGACCTCGCCGGCGGTGGTCGCCGGCATGCTCTCGGGCATCGGCATCCTGATCGTCGCCTCGCAATCGCACGTGCTGCTGGATGCGGCGCCGAAGGCGCGCGGCCTGGAGAACTTCGCCGCCTTGCCGGCGGCGCTGTGGCGCGCGCTGGATGCAGGCGTCGGCCGCGTCGCCTTGCTGATCGGTCTGGGCACCATCGCGATCATGCTGGCGTGGGAGCGGCTGCGCCCGCAGCGCTTGCGCTTCGTCCCCGGCGCCTTGTTGGCGGTGGTGGCGATGACCGCGCTGGTGCAAGCGCAGGGGCTGGATGTACGCAAGGTCGACGTGCCGGCTAACCTGCTCTCGGCGATCCGGGTGCCGAGCCTGGACGACATGCTCGGCGTGCTCGATGCCACGCTGCTGCTGTCGGCGCTCACCTTCGCCTTCATCGCCAGCGCCGAGACGCTGTTGTCGGCGGCGGCGGTGGACCGCATGCATCAGGGACCGCGAACCCAGTACGACCGCGAACTGGCCGCGCAGGGCGTGGGCAACATGCTGTGCGGTTTGCTCGGCGCGTTGCCGATGACCGGCGTGATCGTGCGCAGCGCGGCCAACGTGCAGGCCGGCGCGGCCACCCGCGTCTCCACCATGCTGCACGCGGGCTGGTTGCTGGTGTTCGCGCTGCTGCTGCCGTGGCTGCTGCGGATGACGCCGGTGGCGTGCCTGGCCGGCATCCTGGTCTACACCGGGCTGAAGATGGTCAAGCTGGGGCAGGTGCGCGACCTGGCCGCGTACGGCCGCGGCACCGCTGCGATCTACCTGGCGACGACCTTCGCCATCGTCGCCACCGACCTGCTGACCGGCGTGCTGATCGGTTTTGCGTTGTCGCTGCTGCGCCTGGCGCTGCAGCAGTCGCGGCTGACGGTGGGAGTGCATGCGCACGAAGACGCCGGCGGCACGGATGCCGGTACTGGTCCTGGCAAGTTGCGCCTGTCGCTGGAGGGGTCGGCCACCTTCCTGCGCGTGCCGACCATGGCGCGGACCCTGGAGCGGCTGCCGCCGAACACCGAGTTGCATCTGGACGTGGCGCGGCTGCGCCACGTCGACCACGCGTGCCTGGAACTGCTGCGCGACTGGAGCCGCAACGCCGCGGCGCGCGGCTGCGCCCTGGTGGTGGACTGGAAGGAACTGGACCGGCGCGTGGAAGGGCAGCGTGCGGCGTAGTGGATGTCGTGGCCGGCAGTGTTCCGGTTGGCCATTCGAAATGCTGCAGGCGCGCTTTTCAACCGCGACGGACGTAGGTGGATAGTGTTTGCTGCGGACATTGTCGCGGCTGAAGCCGCTCCTACAAGTGCTGCATCCAGCGAGCGTTCCAGGTGGAGTTGTAGGGGCGGTTTCAACCGCGACGAGCGCAGCGATAGGTTCACGGTGTCGGCTGCTGTCGGGGCTGAAGCTCCTCCCACAACATCAGGTTTCGGCTCGCGGAACGCTATTGTAGGAGCGACTTCAGTCGCGACGAGCGCAGCGGCGGACGTCGCGTGGCGTACACGTTGCCGGCGCCGACATTGCCGGGCGCTGCACCGGCCAATGCTCAAGACACTGATGCAGCCCACTCAACCCGGCGTCTTGTCCTTGTACCGGCATAGGTCGCGGATCGCGCACTGCGGGCAGTCGGGCTTGCGTGCCTTGCACACGTAGCGGCCGTGCAGGATCAGCCAGTGATGCGCGTCGTGCAGGAACTGCGCGGGTACGCGTTTGAGCAGGGCATCCTCCACCGCACGCACGTCCTTGCCTGGGGCCAGCCCGGTGCGGTTGGCGACGCGGAAGATGTGCGTATCCACCGCCATCGTCGGTTCGCCGAAGGCGGTGTTGAGCACCACGTTGGCGGTCTTGCGGCCGACCCCGGGCAGCGCTTCCAGCGCGGCGCGCGAATGCGGCACCTCGCCGCCGTGCTGCTCGACCAGGATGCGGCAGGTGGCGATGACGTTCTTGGCCTTGGCGTTGAACAGGCCGATGGTGGAGATGTAGCGCTTCAGCCCGTCCTCGCCCAGCGCCAGGATCGCCGCCGGCGTGTTCGCCACCGGATACAGGCGGCGGGTGGCCTTGTTGACGCCGACATCGGTGGCCTGCGCGGAGAGGATCACCGCGATCAGCAGTTCGAACGGCGTGGTGTACTCGAGCTCGGTGGTCGGGCTGGGGTTGAGTTCGGACAGACGCGAGAACAGTTCGTGGATCTCGTCCTTGCTCAGCAGGCGTCCGCGCCGTGCAGGCGCGCCGGCGGTCGCGCTCATCGGCCGCCTCGCTGCGCGGCCTTGGCCTTGGCGCGGGCCAGGATCGCCGCGGCCGCCGCGGGCAGGGCCGGCGCGCTCGGTGCGGCCGTGGTTGCGGCCGAGGTCGAGGCAACCGGTATGGTTGCCGCACGCCGTGCCTGGCGCGCGTTGGCAAGGCGTTCCAGCCGCGCAGTGCGCGCCCGGTAGCGCGCGCGCGCGGCCCACGCCTCGCGCAGGCGCTGCTGCGCGGCGAGCACCTGCGCGCGCAGATGCGGATGCGCCGGGTCCAAGCCATCGTCGCCGGGGTCGGTGCCGCGGTACTCCATCAGGCCGCCGTCGATCGCGGCATCCAGATCGTCGTCCAGGATCCAGCGCAGCAACTGCAGCGGCGTGGCGGGAGCGGGGGCGTGCGACATCGTGCGCGGGCTCAGCGGTTGCGGAACTGCGGCGGGCGCCGCTCCAGGAAGGCGCGGGTGCCCTCGCGCATGTCCTCGCTGGAGAACAGCAAACCGAACTGTGCGGTCTCGTACTCCAGCCCCTGTTCGATCGCGCTTTCGCCGCCGATCTGGATCGCGTCGAGGATGCCGCGCAACGCCAGCGGTGCGGACTCGGCCAGTTGCTGCGCCAACTGCAGCGTGGTCGCACGCAGGTCGTCGGCCGTCACCACCCGGTTGACCAGGCCCAGCTGCAGCGCGCGCGTCGCGTCGATCGGCGCGCCGAGCAGGCACAGTTCCAGCGCCGCGGCGCGGCCGACCAGCCGCAGCAGGCGCTGCGTGCCGCCGAAGCCGGGAATCAGCCCGAGGTTGATCTCCGGCTGGCCCAGGCGCGCGCCCTCGGCGGCGACGCGCAGGTGGCAGGCCATCGCCAGTTCCAGCCCGCCGCCGAGGGCGAAACCGTTGACCATCGCCAGCACCGGCTTGGGCATGCGCTCGATCCGGCGCATCAGGCGCTGGCCGAGCTGCGAGAAATCGCGGCCCTGCACCGGTGTCAGTTCGTTCATTTCGGCGATGTCGGCGCCGGCCACGAAGGCCTTCTCGCCGGCGCCGGTCAGCACCACCACGCGGATCTGCGGGTCGTCCGCGGCCTCGGCGAAGGCCGTCTCCAGTGCCTGCAAAACCTGGCGATTCAAGGCGTTGAGCTTGTCGGCTCGATTCACGGTGAGGATGCGGATCGCACCCTGGGTATCGGCGAGGACCGGCGTGCCGGACATGTGCATTCCTGGTTGTTAAAAAAAAGTAATGGGAACTCTGGGCGGGCCGCGCCAGTCAGAGCAGCGTCGTCGGTAGCGGTTACGCGCCGCGGCGGCTATCCTAACGCGTCATCTCAGGCGGCACGGGCCGCCCTGTGCCACCACCCTGGAGAATTGTTTGATGAAGTTGCGTTCTATTGCGGTCGCTGTCGCGGCCCTCGCCCTGAGCGGCAATGCGTTCGCCCAGGACACCTCGTCCGAGAAGGGCAAGCTGAGCTATTACTTCGGCTACGACTACGGCAACAACCTTGCCGAACTCACCGGCCGCGGCGAGCAGCTCGATATCAATGCGGTGGTGAAGGGCTTGCAGGACGCCTACGCCAAGAAGCAGCCGGCGGTCAGCGCCGACCAGCTGAAGCCGGCGGTGGAAGCGTTCCAGAAGCGCGAGCAGGCCCGCGCCCAGCAGGCCAAGGCCGACTACGAGAAGGCCGCTGCCGAGAACAAGACCAAGAGCGACCAGTTCATGGCCCAGAACAAGGCCAAGGCTGGCGTGCAGACGCTGCCCAGCGGTGTGCAGTACCGCGTGATCGAGGCCGGCAAGGGCGCCAAGCCGACCCAGGCCAGCACGGTGCAGCTGGAAGTGGCTGGTCCGTATCCGTTCGGCCAGCGTCCGGCGCAGGCGCGTCCGGCGCAGCAGATTCCGTCGATCAAGGTCAGCGAAGTCGAGATGCAGGCCATGCGCGACACGCTGCTGCAGATGCCGGCCGGCTCCAAGTGGGAAGTGACCCTGCCGCCGGACAAGGCCTACGGTGCCGACCCGCGTACGCCGTTCCCGCCGAACGTGGCGGTGCAGTTCGAGATCAAGCTGGTCAGCGTCAAGTAAGCACGCTGTTTCAGTGCACGACGATTGCGCCGGCAGCGATGCCGGCGCAATTTTTTTTGGCAGGCAACGACGGCGCCGACGAATCGCGCTAGGCTGGCAAGGTGTCGAATCCGATGGATCCCGTTCCGCATGCCCCGCTCACGCCTTGCATCGGTATCTGCCGTCTCGATGCGCAGGGCTATTGCGTGGGCTGCCTGCGCAGCGGCGACGAAATCGCAGGCTGGCGCGGCATGAGCGACGCCGAACGCCGCCGCTACATGGACGAGGTGCTGCCGGGCCGCGGCTGGTCGCCGTCGCCGGCGCAGCGTCTGGCCGAACGCGCGCATCTGCTGCGCGCGCTGCACCCATTGCAGCAGCCGCCAGCGGGGCCGGGCTGGAACCACCACGAATTGCAGGACCTGCTGCCGGACGGCGCGCCGGTGGAAGCGGCGGTGCTGGCCGGCCTGGTGCCGCGCGCCGATGGCACCCATGTGCTGTTGACCCGGCGCACCGACAGCCTGCGTCACCACGGCGGCCAGGTCAGTTTCCCCGGCGGCCGCATCGAGGCGAGCGACGCCGATGCGGTGGCCGCGGCGCTGCGCGAGAGCGAGGAAGAGATCGCGCTGGCGGCGACGCAGGCCGAGCCGTTGGGTTACCTGGATCCGTTCGTCACCATCAGCGGCTTCCGGGTGATGCCGGTGGTCGCGGCGATCGATCCGCGCTTCGTGCCGCAGCCGCATCCGGGCGAGGTGGCGGAGGTGTTCGAAGTGCCGCTGGCCTACCTGATGGCGCCGGACAACCTGCGCAGCATCGAGACCGATTACCGCGGACGCCCGCGGGTCGTGCTGGAGTACGGCTGGCCCGGCCAGCGGATCTGGGGCGCGACCGCGGCGATCCTGCTCAACCTGCGCCGCCGATTGGAGCAAACCGCATGACCGCAACGTCCCCCGCATGGCACACCCTGGTCGAGGCGCCGACGCTGGCGGCGGCGCTGGACGATCCCGATCTGCGCCTGGTCGACGCGCGCTTCGCGCCAGCCGCGCTGCTCGATCCGAGCGCCGCCGCGGCGGCACGTGCGGCGTACGCGCAGTCGCACCTGCCCGGCGCGGTCTACGCCGATCTCAACGCCGATCTGTCCGATCTTGGCCGTCCCGGCCTGGGCCGGCACCCGCTGCCGGACGCCGCCGCGTTCGCGCGCACCCTGGGTCAATGGGGTATCGGCCCGCAGCACCAGGTGGTGGTGTACGACGCCGGCGACGGCAGCATGGCTGCCGCCCGCTTGTGGTGGATGTTGGGACTGCTCGGCCATCGCCGTGTCGCGGTGCTCGACGGCGGCCTGGCCGAATGGCGCCGGCTGGGCCTGCCGGAAACCGACGCGGTCACCGCGCCGTCGCCGCTGCCGCCGTATCCGCAGGCCTTCGATGCGGCGCGCATCGTCTCTGCCGAGGAGGTCGCTGCACGCTTGCACGAGGCGCCGGGCTGGTTGTTCGATGCGCGCCCCGGCGAACGCTTCCGCGGCGAGGTAGAGCCGATCGACCCGCTGCCCGGGCACGTGCCGGGCGCGCTCAACCGGCCGCTGGCGCAGAACCTGCGCGACGGTCGCCTGCGCCCGGCGCAGGAACTGCGCGCGGAGTTGCAGCCGCTGCTGCAGGGCCGCGATCCGCGCGAGGTGGTGCTGATGTGCGGCTCGGGCGTCACCGCCTGCCATCTGCTGTTGGCGCTGGAACACGCCGGCCTGCACGGCGCGCGCGTCTATGCCGGCTCCTGGAGCGGCTGGATCGCCGATCCGGCGCGGCCGCGCGCCATCGGCTAGGGCCGGCGTCGGCGCATACGGAACGCATGCACGATGACACGCGACCGGGGCGGCACCATGCGTTGGCGTGAGGCCTGCGGGCTGGCGATGCTGTTGGGCCTGGCCGCCTGCGGCGACCGACGCGCGGCGGACGATGGCGCCGATGCCTCGCCGCGCGCGCAATCGGCCACGCACTATCGCGAATCTGTGCAGCGAGGCCGCGCGCAGCGCCTGGCGACGCTGCGCGCACCGTCGGGCTGGTTGAGTTTCACCGGCTCCGGCCGCCTGCATAGCGGCCTGCACCGGGTCGGCAGCGCACCCGACAACGACGTGCAGTTGCCGGCCGGTCCGGCGCATCTGGGCGTGCTGCAGGTGGATCTGCAGGACGGCGTGCATTTCCAGCCCGCGGCGGACGCGACGGTGCAGGTGAACGGCCAGCCGTTCGCTGGTGGCCGCCTGGAGACCGACGCGGCGCACGACACCCAGACCCGCTTGATGCTGGGTGCGCAGGAGTTCTACGTGGTGCGCACCGGCAACCTGTTCGGCTGGCGCTTCCGCGATCCGCAAGCGCCGGCGCGCGAACGCTTCCCCGGCATCGACTACTTCCCGATCGATCCGCAGTGGCGGGTGGTGGCCGACTGGCATCCGGTGCCGGCGCCGCAGGCGATGGTGCTGCTCACCTCGATCGGAACGCCGCAGCCGCTGGCGTTGGTCGGCAGCGCAGAATTCGTTCTGCAGGGGCGGCGCTACCGCCTGCAGGTGCTGCGCGACGGCGCCAGCCAGCGCCTGTTCCTGCCGTTCTCCGATCGCACCAGCGGCCGCGAGAGCTATGGCGGCGCTCGTTATCTGTTCGTGCCGACGCCGCAGGGCGACCGCATCGTGCTGGACTTCAATCTGGCGCAGAACCCGCCATGCGCGTTCACCTCGCACGTGGTGTGTCCGCTGGCGCCGGTCGGCAATCGCCTGGACGTGGCGGTGACCGCCGGCGAGAAGAACTACGTCGGCGCGCGCTGAGCGCGCGTGGAAAATCGCGTAGGAGCGGCTTCAGCCGCGACCGGACCGTTCCCGGTGAAGTCCGGTCGCGGCTGAAGCCGCTCCTACGCTGGGGCGCGATCAACGGGTGGCGCATACGGCGCCAGCGCCACCGCCTCCAGCACCTGCGGCCACGGGAAGCGGGGTCCCGGATCGAGCTTGCGCTGTACCTGCCGCGTCGGATCGTCGCTGGCCGGTTCCAGGCTGCGGTCCAGTGCTTCGTGTCCGGCGATGTGGCGCAGTTTCGGCAGTTCAGTACGCAACTGCTGCAACAGCCGGATCAGCGCCTGGATCTGCGCCGGAGCGTAGTCCTCGGTCATCGCCTGGTGGCGCGAATCCAGCCACAGCGGATAGCGCCCGCGGTTGACCAGTTCGATGCCCAGCGACTGTTGGTTGTAGCCGCGCACGTGGTGTGCGATCCGCTGCAGCGGCACGTAGCGGTGCACGCTGCCGTCGCGATCGATGTAGAAATGGCCGCTGTTGCCGGTGCCCGATGGATACAGCACGCGTTCGCCGTACAGGCGCGCGCTGGCCAGGTCCGGCAGTTCGGTGCAGTGGATCACCGCCAGCGTGATGCTGTCCGGCGCACGCTCCTCCAGCAGTCCGACGTAGGGCAGGGGCGCATCGTGGATCGGCAACGGCGAGGTGGGCGGCATGCGCGGATGCTAGCATTCGCCGATGACCCTGAATTCCGAAAGCCCGCTGGCGACCCTGCTGGCCACACTGCCGCGCGCCGGACGCGTGGAATGGATCGGCCTGCGCCCGGCGCGCGACGTGCCGATGCACGAAGTCGACGCCGCTGCGGCGCAGACCGAGGGCGGCCTGCACGGCGACCGCTACGCCGGCCGCAACGGCAAGCGCGGCGTGACCCTGATCCAGGCCGAACACCTGCCGGCGATCGCCGCGCTGGCCGGCCATGCGACAGTGGCGCCGGCCACCCTGCGACGCAACGTGGTGGTCTCCGGCATTCCGCTGATCGCCCTGAAGGGGCGCCGTTTCCGGATCGGCGAGGTCGAGCTGGAAGGCATCGCGCCGTGCGATCCGTGCTCGCGCATGGAGCAGGCGCTGGGGCCGGGCGGCTATAACGCCATGCGCGGCCACGGCGGACTGTGCGCGCGTATCGTGCACGGCGGCACGCTGCGGCTGGGCGATGCGGTGGTGGCGCTGTGAGCCGCGGCCACTGCATCCTCTCGCACGGCTTCGAGAGCGGGCCGGACGCGATCAAGGTGACCGCATTGGCCGAGGTGGCCGAACGCCTGGGCTGGAGCCACTCGCGCCCGGACTACACCGACCTGGACGCGCGCCGCGACATCAGCCCGCTCGGCGACGTGCCGACGCGGCTGCAGCGCCTGCTGGAACTGGCGCAGGCCGCGGCGCAGCGCGGACCGGTCGTTCTGGCCGGTTCCAGTCTCGGCGCCTACATCGCCGCGCAGGTGTCGCTGCACGTGCCGGTGCGCGGCCTGTTCCTGATGGTGCCGCCGACGCGGATGGGCCACATGCCGGCGCTGGATGCGGCAGCGGTGCCGATCTCGGTGGTGCACGCCTGGCGCGACGAACTGATTCCCGCCGGCGAGGTGATCGCCTGGGCGCAGGCGCGCGCCGCGCGGCTGCTGCTGGTCGACGACACGCACCGCCTGGGCGAGCACGTGGCGACCTCGGCGCAGGCCTTCGCCGAACTGCTGGAGCGCCTGTGAGCGCACCCGATGCGCTGCTGCTGCGCGCCGAGCGGCCGGCCGACGCGGCGGCGATCGAGGCGCTGACCCTGGTCGCCTTCTTCCGCGTCGCAGACAGCCGCCACGACGAGCAGGCCATCATCGAACGGCTGCGCGCGGACGGCGCGCTGACCCTGTCGCTGGTGATCGAGCACGACGGTTACGTCGTCGGCCACGTCGCGGTGTCGCCAGTGAGCCTGTCCGACGGCAGCCGCGGCTGGTACGGCCTGGGGCCGCTGTCGGTGGGACCAGGCCACCAACGTCAGGGCCTGGGCACGCGGCTGGTGCGCGAGGCGCTGGCGCAGTTGCAGGCGCTGGGCGCGGCAGGCTGCGTGGTGCTGGGCGACCCGGCGTACTACGCACGTTTCGGTTTCAGCCCGGAACCCGGGCTGACCCTGCCGGGTGCGCCGCTGGATGCCTTCCAGGCGCTGGCCTTCGGCGAGCGCCTGCCGCCGATGGCCGAGGTGGCCTACCACCCGGCATTTCTGTCCGCTGCCTGAGCCAGCGCGGCGCGCCGTGGCCCTTCGGGCGCGCGGTGCGCTAGCATCGTCCCGCGTCCCACCCATCGAGGAACTCCGCCGATGCGCCATTGATGCCGCCGTCTTCGCGACGGCCTTCGTCCTTCCTGCCGATCTCTCGGCGGGCACGACCGGCATCCATGGAGGTTCCCATGACGCATCCGCTGCTTGCGCTGGACAGCGCGACCCATGTTCTGCCCGACGGCAGGATCCTGTTTTCCGATCTGCACTTTGCGCTCGATGCGCGGCGCACCGGCCTGGTCGGCCGCAACGGCGTCGGCAAGAGCGTGTTCGCGCGCCTGCTCGCCGGCGAACTGACCCCCAGCGCCGGACGCTGCGTGCGCCACGGCCGCCTGCATTACGTGCCGCAGCAGATTGCGCCGGCGCCGCACGCCACCGTCGCCGACCTGGCCGGCGTGGGCGCTGCGTTGCGGGCGCTGGCACGGATCGAGGCCGGCAGCGCCGACGTGGCGGATTTCGACGCGCTCGGCGAGCGTTGGGACATCGCCCAGCGCCTGCAGGCGCAGCTGCACGCGCACGACCTGGGCGCGCTGGAGCCGCAACGCTTGGCCAGCACGCTCAGCGGCGGCGAGACGATGCGGGTGGCGCTGATCGGCGCCTGGCTGGCCGATGCCGATGCGCTGATCCTGGACGAGCCGACGCTGCACCTGGACGCGGCGCAGCGCCAGCGCCTGCGCGAGGCGCTGCAGCGCTGGCCGGGCGGCCTGCTGGTGATCAGCCACGATGCGTTGCTGCTGCAGGACATGCAGCGCACGCTGGAACTGTCGCCTGGCGGGCTGCGCGACTACGGCGGCGACTACGCGTTCTACCTGCAGTGCCGGGCGCGCGAGCGCGACGCCGCGCAGGCCGAACTGGCGCAGCACAAGCTGCAGCACGCGCGCGACAGCGTCGCCTGGCAGGCGCAGCACGATCGACAGCAGCGCCGCAGCGCACGTGGCCGGCAGCAGGCCGGCACGGCCAACCAGGCGCCGATCCTGCTCGGCCGGCAGAAGCAGCGCAGCCAGGACAGCGCCGGCAAGCGCGTGCGCGACCACCAGGCCACGCAGGCGCGCAGCCTGGCGCGGATCGCCGAGGCCGCGCGTCAGGTGCAGCCCGATGCGCCGGTGGCGCTGTTCGCGCCGCCGCCGGCCGATGCGGCCAGCCGCCGCCTGGTCGAGCTGCAGGCGCTGCGACTGCCGTTCGCGCCGGCGACACGGCAGCCGCTGGACCTGGTGGTGCAGGGCAGGGCACGGATCGGCGTGGTGGGAGCGAACGGCAGCGGCAAGTCGACCCTGCTGCGCGCGCTGGCCGGGCAGGTGGCGGCGCTGTCCGGCAGTTGCCGGGTGCGCGCCGCCAGCGCCTATCTGGACCAGTCGTTGATGCTGCTGGACCCGGCCGCCACCGCGCTGGCACAGGTGCAGGCCGCGGCACCCGGCATCGCGCTCGCCGAGCTGCGCACGCGGCTGGCCCTGCTCGGCCTGGACGCGCAGCGCATCGGCGTGGCCTGCGGCCAGCTCAGCGGCGGCGAACGGCTGAAGACCGCGCTGGCGTGCGCCTTCTACCGCACGCCGCCGGCCGAGTTGTTGTTGCTGGACGAGCCGGACAACCACCTGGACCGCGAGGCTCGCGACGCGCTGCGCGCCGTGCTGTTGCAGTATCCCGGCGCGCTGCTGGTGGTGTCGCACGATGCGGACTTCCTGGACACGCTGCGCCTGCAACAGCGCCTGCAGGCCGATTCCGAGGCGTGGCGGCTGACGCCGTGGTGAGTGGATGCGGCGGCGTCGCCGCGCTGGCGGCGTACTCGTGTCGTCCGGCGGCCTGGCGGTTGTGCGGCGTGCGGGAACGGGGGTGGACGGCCAATGCGCCCGCGCGTCGTGGCTCCCTGCAGCGCTGCTGCCTGCACCGTGGGGCGATGGTGGCGAGGTTGCGCCTCGCCAGGCGCTCCGTCGGTGCTCGCTCAGGCATCGGTGGCACGGCTCACTGCCTCCCATGCGGCGATATCCGCCTTCAGGCGGTCGAGCTTGTCGCGCACCAGGGCCAGCGCGTCGCTACCCAGCAGCAGGTGCGCGGGCGGCGCAGGCGCGTCGATCAGCGCCAGCATGGCCTGCGCGGCCTTGGCCGGGTCGCCGAGCTGGCGGCCGCTCTTGGCCTGGCGGGCGTCGCGGATCGGATCGAACAGCGCATCGTAGTCGGCGATGCTGCGCGGCGTCCTGACCATCGAGCGGCCCGCCCAGTCGGTGCGGAACGACCCCGGCGCCACCGCCGTCACGTGGATGCCCAGCGCGGCGACCTCCTGTCCCAATGCCTCGGAAATGCCCTCCAGCGCGAACTTGCTGCCGCAGTAGTAGGCGATGCCGGGCATGGTGATGAAGCCCCCCATCGAGGTGATGTTGACGATGTGCCCGCGGCGCCGCTGGCGCATGGAGGGCAGCACCGCCTGCATCATCGCCACGGCGCCGACCACGTTGACCTCGAGTTGGCGACGCAGGGCGTCCAGCGGCGACTCCTCCAGGATTCCCTCGTGGCCGTAGCCGGCATTGTTGACCAGCACGTCCAGCGGCCCGACCGTGGCTTCGATCTCGGCGACGATGCCGGGAATGGCGTCGACGTCGGTGACGTCCAGCACACGGGCGAGCGCCGCCGCGCCCAGCGCCTCGACCTCCTGCCGCGCCTGCGCGCTGCGCACGGTGCCGACGACGCGATGTCCGGCCGCCAGCGCCGCCTGGGCCAGCGCGCGGCCGAAGCCGCTGCTGGCGCCGGTGATGAGCAAGGTTTTCTGCGGCGCCATGGCACGCTCCTGAGGGGATGAGCGGCGAATGATGCGATGATCGACGCGCCGGTCCGATGCCGCGATCTCTGCAATTCTTGCCTGTTTCTATGACTGCCGTCGCCAGTACCGTGGAATTGCTGCGTGCCCTGGCGCCGCAGGAGGGCTACAACCTGACCGCATTGCCGGATGTGCGGGTGCTGCGTTCGGACCGGCCGTTGACCGACACGCCGGTGCTGTACGACCCGGGCATCGTCATCGTCTGCCAGGGCGCCAAGCGCGGCCATTTCGGCGAATCGGTGTTCGTCTACGACGAGCAGCACTATCTGTCCGTCGCCGTCCCGGTGCCCTTCACCATGCAGTCCGACGGCAGCGCGGAGCGGCCGTTGCTGGCGCTGTACCTGCATCTGGATTTCCCGCTTGCGGCGGGGCTGCTGGTCGAGCTCGACCAGATCGGTCCGGTGCCGGAGGCGCAGGCGCCGGCGAGCATGGTGTCCAGTCCGATGGACGACACCTTGCGGCAGATCGTGCAGCGCCTGCTGCAGGTGCTGAGCCGTCCGCTGGACGCGGCGATCCTCGGCCGCGCCCTCGTGCGCGAGCTGTACTTCCGCGTGCTGACGGGCCCGCAAGGCCACGGGCTGCGCGCGGCGCTGGCGCAACAGGGCCACTTCGGCCGCATCGGTCGCGCCCTGCGGCGCATCCACCGTGACCACGCCCAACGGCTCGACGTCGCGCAGCTGGCGCGCGAGGCCGGGATGAGTACGCCCTCGTTCCATGCGCATTTCAAGGCGGTGACCCAGGTCGCGCCGATGCAGTATCTGAAATCGATCCGCCTGCACCAGGCACGCCTGCTGATGGCACGCGAGGGCATGACCGCCGCGGCCGCCGGCCACGCGGTGGGCTATGAGAGCGCATCGCAGTTCACCCGCGAGTTCAAACGTCTGTTCGGCCGGCCGCCGATGGCGGAGGCACGGCGCCTGCGCGCCGATTTCGCGGTACCGCCGGCCATGCCCGGCGCAGGATTCGTCGCCTCGCATTGAGCGATGCGGCGCGCGCCAAGGCTGCAGTGTCCGTGGCGCCGCCGGCACACCTGCCACGGCGCGGGTCGGTCGCGGCGTGAGCGGCAACGGGCGACGTCGCTGTACCAGGCGCGCGAGGCCCGTGACGGTCGCGGCGCGCATGACGCCAGGGCGTTGCGCGCCTGGCAGGGGCGCACAGGCCCTGTGGTATTCTGCGCGCCGTTGCGGTGCGGCGCGTTCGCGTGCTCACCCCCGATCCGCGGCCGCGGCAACGCCGGATCCGGCGCTGCGATGCGCCACGCGCGCGGTGTCCGCCGTGCCTCCCTCCCGTCTGTCCTGGTCCGCCTTCCGTGAAATTCTTCGTCTCCTGTGCCAAGGGCCTGGAATACCTGCTCGTCGATGAGCTGCTCGCGCTCGGCGCGGCGCAGGCCACCGCCACCGTCGCCGGGGTCAATGCCGAAGGCACCCTGCAGGACGCGCAGCGCGCGGTGCTGTGGTCGCGCCTGGCCAGCCGCGTGCTGTGGCCGCTGCAGTCCTTCGATTGCCCCGACGAGGCGGCGTTGTACGCCGGCGTGGCCGCGCTGCCGTGGCGCAACCATCTGGCGCCGCAGCACACCCTGGCGGTGGACGCGCATGTGTCCGGCACCGGCATCACCCACGCGCGCTTCGCGGCGCAGCGGGTCAAGGATGCGGTGGTGGACACGCTGCGCGGCGAGGGCCTGGAGCGGCCGTCGGTGGACGTGGAGCACCCGGACCTGCGCCTGAACCTGTCGCTGCGCAAGGGCCGCGCCACGCTGTCGGTGGACCTGGGCGGCGGCTCGCTGCATCGGCGCGGCTGGCGCCAGGCGCAGAACGAGGCGCCGCTGAAGGAGAACCTGGCCGCGGCGGTGCTGCTGCGCGGGCAGTGGCCGGCGCTGTACGCGCAGGGCGGTGGCCTGCTGGATCCGATGTGCGGCAGCGGTACGCTGCTGATCGAAGGCGCGCTGATGGCCGCCGATGTCGCACCGGGCCTGCTGCGTGGCGAACTGGCGGCGCAGCAGCGCGGCGACGCCGATGCGGACGCCGCGCCGAGCCGCTGGCTGGGGTTCGATGTGGCGGCCTGGCGCGGGTTGTTGGCCGAGGCGCGGCAGCGCGCCCAGGTGGGTCGTGCCGCGTTGCGGCCGGTGCTGTACGGCAGCGACATCGATCCGCATGCGCTGCGCGCGGCGCGCGAGAACGCGCTGGCGGCCGGCGTGGTCGAGGCGATCGCCTTCGCCGTGCACGACGTCGTCGCGTTGCCTGCGCCGGCGCAGGCACTGGGTACGGTGGTGTGCAACCCGCCCTACGACGAGCGCCTGGCCGCCGACGCGGCGCTGTACCGGCGCCTGGGCGATGCGCTCAAGCGCGCGGTGCCGCAGTGGCGCGCCAGCCTGCTGTGCGGCAGCGACGAACTGGCCTATGCCACCGGCCTGCGCGCGGCCAAGAAGTACCAGATGTTCAACGGCGCGCTGGAATGCCCGCTGATCGTCTGCGACCCGATCGCGATCGCGCCGCGGGCCGGTGCTAGCGAAGAACCGCGTGCGCTCAGCGATGGTGCGCAGATGGTCGCCAACCGCCTGCGCAAGAACCTGCGCAAGTTCAAGACCTGGCGCACGCGCGAGCGGATCAGTTGCTACCGCGCCTACGATGCCGACCTGCCCGAGTACGCGGCGGCGATCGACGTGTACCAGGAGGACGGCGGCCAGGCGCGCACTTTCCTGCACGTGCAGGAGTACGCGGCGCCGGACAGCATTCCCGATGTGGACGTGCGCCGCCGCCGTAACGAACTGCTGGCGGCCGTGCGCGAGGTGTTCGCGGTGCCGGCCGAACAGGTGGCGCTGAAGACCCGCGAGCGCGGCAAGGGCGGCAGCAAGTACGGCCGCTTCGAACAGCGCGGCGAGTTCCTGGTGGTGCGCGAGCACGACGCGCTGCTGCGGGTGAACCTGTTCGACTACCTGGATACCGGACTGTTCCTCGACCACCGTCCGCTGCGCGGGGTGATGGCGCAGCAGGCGCGCGGCAAGCGCTTCCTCAACCTGTTCTGCTACACCGGCGTGGCCAGCGTGCAGGCGGCGGTAGCCGGCGCCGATTCCACCACCAGCGTGGATCTGTCCGGCACCTACCTGCAGTGGTGCGCAGACAACCTGGCGTTCAACGGCAAGGGCGGCGCCCAGCACCGGTTGGTGCAGGCCGACGCGCTGAGCTGGCTGGAAGCGGAGAAGAACCGCTACGACGTGATCTTCTGCGACCCGCCGACCTTCTCCAACTCCGCGCGCGCCGAGGATTTCGACATCCAGCGCGAGCATGTGCGGCTGTTGCGCGCGGCGGTGGCGCGGCTGATGCCCGAAGGCGTGCTGTACTTCTCCAACAATTTCCGCCGCTTCAAGCTGGACGAGAACGCGCTGGCCGAGTTCGCGGTGTGCGAGGAGATCAGCGCGCAGACCATCGACGCCGATTTCGAGCGCAACCCGCGCATCCACCGCGCCTGGCGCTTGCAGCGGCGCTGAGCGCGCGGCGCCGCGTCTGTTTTTGTGGGAGCGGCTTCAGCGCGATGGCGTTACCGGTAACGCCCGTCGCGGAGCGTAGTGCGCTGTTCCTTCTCCATCCGGGAGAAGGTGCCCCGAAGGGGCGGATGAGGGTACGGGCGAAGCCTCGTGTCCTCCATCTCTGCGAGTCGCTTCGCGCCGTACCCTCACCCCAACCCCTCTCCCGGGGGGAGAGGGGCTTATATCAGCTGCCGTGGTGCCGCAGCGTGGCCTGCGCCTTGCCGCGTTGCGGCAGGTCTTCCTCCGCCTCGCGCTCGCTCCAGTAGTGCTGGATCTGCAGGATCTGCGGCAGGATCGCCTCGAACAACTGCACCAGGCGCGGCTCGAACTGGCTGCCTGCCTTTTCGCGGAACAGCTCCATCGCCTGTTCCAGCGGCCACGCGTCCTTGTACGGGCGCGGCGAGGTGAGGGCATCGAACACGTCGGCCAGCGCCACGATGCGTGCCGATTCGGGAATCTGCGTGCCGGAGACGCCGGCCGGGTAGCCGCCGCCGTCCCAGTGCTCGTGGTGGTACAGCGAGACCTCGGCGGCGAGGCGGAACAGCGGCGCGCTGCTGCGGCTGAGGATGTCGTAGCCGATCCGCGGGTGCCGCTTCATCACCTGCCACTCGGCGGCGTCCAGCGGACCGGGCTTCTTCAGCACCGCATCGGGAATGCCGATCTTGCCGGTGTCGTGCATCGGCGCGGCCTGTTCCAGCAGATCGGCGTCCTCGCGCGTCCAGCCGGCGGCCAGCGCCAGCGCACGGGCGTAGGCGGCCATGCGCCAGATGTGGGTGCCGGTGTCCGAGTCGCTGTAGTGGCCGGCCATGCCCAGCATCTCGATCGCGTCGCGGTGGCTGTCAGCCAGAATGGTGGCGCTGACCAGCGACAGGTGGGTGCGCACCCGCGCGCGCAGGATGCTCGGCGAGTAGGGCTTGGTGATGTAGTCCACGCCACCGGCGTCGAACCCGATGCTCTCGTCGGTGGCCTTGTCCTTGCCGGTGACGAAGATGATCGGGATCGCCGCGCTGCGCGCATCTTCCTTGAGGGTGCGGGCGAGGGTGTAGCCGTCGACGTCGGGCAGGTCGACGTCCAGCAGGATCAGCGCCGGGCGGTGCTTGGCCACCCCGCGCAGGGCTTCGGCACCGTTCTTGGCGAACACCAGCGCGTAGTCCTCGCGCAGAAGCTGCCGGATCAGCGCCAGGTTGCTGGGTTCGTCGTCGACACACAGGATGCACGGTTGGGTCATGGTGATCTCTCGTTACGCGCGCTCAGTCGTGTGCATTGGCCAGCCATCGCCTGATTCTGGCCTCGGCCTCGCGGAAGGAAAAATTCTCCAGCAACTGCTGCAGCTCGGCGGCCTGCGCCGCCGGCAGGACGGGCGCCAGTTGCCGCAGCGTGTGGTCGATGCGGTCCGGATCGTCGCTGTCCAGCGCCTGCAACACCTGGTACCAGGACGCCTGCAGCGTCGCCGGGTCCACCTTTGCGTCGGATGCTGGCGCAGGTGCCGTCGCGACCGGGATGGTATCGGCGAAGCGCAGCACTTCTGCAGCGGTGTCGGCCATCGCTGCGGCCAACGCGGCGATCTCCGCCTCGGCCTGCGTCGGCGCCGTGCCCAACCGCTCTTCGAGTGCGGCGCTGGCGACGCTCAACGCAGGCAACGCCAGCGATCCGGCCGAACCGCGCAACTTGTGTACCAGCGAGAGGGCGTCGGCCGGCCGCTGCGCCTCCAGCAGGGTGCGCACGCTCGCCGCCGGATCGGGATACTCCTGCAACAGCTTCAGCAGATAGCGCCGATACGGATCGCGCTCGCCCCACAGCCGCTGCGCCTGGACGGTATCGAGCAATGCCGGCTCGCTGGCCGGCCATTCGTCCGCCGGCAGCGCGGACGGTGGCGGCGCAAGCGGCAGTAGCGGCAGCGGGGTCAGGTTCGGCGGCAGGAACCGGCGGATGATCGCGATCAGTTCGTCGACCTGGAACGGTTTGGCGATGAAGCCGTTCATGCCGCTGGACAGCGCCATCTCTTGTTGCTGGCGGTAGGCGCCGGCGGTGAGGGCGATCACCGGCACGGCGGCCAGGGCCGGATCGGCGCGCAGTTGCCGGGTGGCTTCGTAGCCGTCCATGGTCGGCATCTGCACGTCCATCAGCACCACGTGGAAGCGGCCGGGATCGCGGCGTAGCCGCTGCAACGCCTGTGCGCCGTCCTGCGCCAGATCGACCAGTGCGCCTTCGCCTTCGAGGATGCGCTGCGCGACCTCGCGGTTGATGTCGCTGTCGTCGACCACCAGCAAGCGCGCCCCGGCCAGGCGCACGATGCCGTCGCCGGTCTGCGGCGCGGGCATCTCGCCGTTGCGGCGCGCCAGCAGCATGGCGATGGTGCGCTGCAGGGCCGAGGCGGTGACCGGCTTGGTCATCACCGCATCCACGTCGGCGACGCCAGGCTGCTGCTCCTGGATCATGCGCCGCTCGTAGGCGGTGACCATGACGATGATCGGCTGCCGGTCCGGCGCCGATTGCGCGCGGATGCGCTGGGCCACGCTCAGCCCGTCCAGGTCCGGCATGCGCCAGTCCAGCAGGATCACGTCGAACTCGGCGCGTTCCGGCGCGGCGGCGGCCAGTGCGGCGGTGCCGCTGGACACCGCTTCCACCTGCCAGCCGAAGCCGTTGGCGATGTCGGTCAGGCTGCGTCGTACCAGGTCGTGGTCGTCGGCGATCAGCACCCGCCGCGCCTGCGCCGGTTCGGCATCGGCGGCCGGCGCCGGCGTCACCGCGAACGGAATGACGAAGTAGAAATCGCTGCCCTGGCCGGGTGCGCTCTGGACTTCCAGTTGCCCGCCCATCAGCTCCACCAGGCGCCGGCTGATGGTCAGGCCCAGGCCGCTGCCGCCGTAGCGGCGGCTGGTGGAGGTATCGGCCTGCAGGAACGGCGAGAAGATCAGGCTCTGCTTCTCGCGCGGGATGCCGATACCGGTGTCGCGCACCGAGAACAGTAGCTTGAGCTTGCCGGGTTCGGCACCGGGGAAGGCGCGGACCGACAACGCCACCTCGCCCTGTTCGGTGAACTTGATGGCGTTGCCCACCAGGTTGATCAGCACCTGGTTCAGGCGCAGCGCATCGCCGCGCAGCCAGCGGCAGCCCGGCGGCAGTGGCTCGACGATCATCTCCACCGGCTTGGCGCTGGTCGCCGAGGTCATCAGTGCGGCGATGTTCTCCAGCAACTCGTTGAGATCGAACGGCGCCGATTCCAGGTCGATGCGCCCGGACTCGATCTTGGAGAAGTCGAGGATGTCGTTGATGATCTCCAGCAGGTTGCGCGCGGACAGCTCGATCTTCTGGATCATGTCCTGCGCCGCCTGCGACAGGGCGCTGTGCCGCAATAGGTACAGCATGCCCAGGATCGCGTTCATCGGCGTGCGGATTTCGTGGCTCATGTTGGCCAGGAAGTCGCTCTTGGACTGGTTGGCGCTCTCGGCCGCGTCGATGGCCAGCCGCAACTCGCGCTCGCGGCGTTTCTGCTCGGTGAGATCGACCGCGATGCCGAGGTAGCCGATCACCCGGTCGTCGTCGTCGCGCAGCGTGCTCAGGGTGAGCAGCACCGGGAAGGCATGGCCGTCCTTGCTCAGGTAAGTCCACTCGCGGGTATCGCTGCGTCCCAGCGTGGACAGCGCCGCCACCGATTCGAACGAGGGCTGCACCGGCATGCCCGATTGCGCCGCCATGCGCTCGGCGCGCGCGCTCAGTTGTTCCGCGTCCAGGAACAGGCCGGTGGCCTTGCGCCCGATCATTTCGTGCGCGGCGTAGCCGAGCAGGGTTTCGGCGGCAGGGTTGAACAAGGTGATGACGCCGTCCGGGTCGGTGGCGACGATCGCGTAGCCGGCGTTGGTCAGGATCGCGCGCTGCAGCGCCGAATAGGTGACCAGTTCGGTGGTGCGTTCGGCCACCTGTTGCTCCAGCGTGGCGTTCAGCTCCAGCACCCTTGCCTGCGCGCGCACTTGCTCGGTGACGTCGTGCAGCAGGTGCGAATGCCCGATGATGTCGCCACCGGTCCCGACGATCGGCGAAACGCTGGCCAGCACGCTGACCGTGTGACCGTCGCGATGACGCAGTTCGCGCACTCCGTCCCCGCTGTCGGCCGGATCGCGGATCCGCGCGCCGAGCAACTGCTGCAGCGGCTGGCCGATGGCCTGCTCCGGGGTGTAGCCGAAGATGCGCGTCGCCGCAGGGTTCCAGTGGGTTATCTGGCCCTGCAGGTCTTCGGCAACGATCGCCTCGCTGGTGCCGGCGACCAGGGCTGCCAGTTGGCTCTGCTCGCTCAAGATCAGGTCGCGGCGGCGCCGGCTGGTCAAGAAGACATAGAGCAGGGAGGCGAGCAGGAGCGCGATGCCCGCGGTCAGCACGCCTGCCAGCAGCGGCGAGGGCTGGTCGAGCGAGCGCACGAAGCCGGGCGTGGCCTGTGCGCCGAGTCGCCACTGCCGCCCATAGACCTGCACGCTGCGCTCGGCGGCGGGGGCGTCGGCCGCGGGCGCAGGGGCGGCATCACGATAGAACGGCTGTGTCGGCGTCTGGCTGTCGGCCAGGCTCAGGCGCACGGCGTTGCTGTGATCGTCGGAGGAGGCCAGCACCTCGGCGATGCTCAATGGCGCGTAGGCCCAGCCGGTGGTGGCCTGCCAGCGTTGTTCCGGGGTCTGCAGCGGCAGGCCTTCGCGGTACAGCGGCAACAGCAGCAGGAAGCCGCCCTTGCCCTTGCCCGGCGTCTGCACCAGTTGCACCGGCGCGGTGATCGTGGGAACGCCCGAGCGCGCGGCGGCGATCGCTGCCGCGCGCCGCCTCGGCTCCGACGCGATGTCGAAGCCCTCCGCGGCGTTGTTGGACCGCGTCGGCTGGATGTAGACGATGACGAAGCGGTCGCCGGTGTGCGGAGCCAGTTCGCCGATCCGCAGCGACGGCGCGCCGTCGGCATGCACCTGCTGCAGGAATGCGGCCTCGTCGGCACGCGCCACCCGTTGCACGTAGCCGAAACCGCGCACGCCGGGAAACTCCCGCAGGTAGTCGCGCGAAGCGCTGTAGCGGGCGAAGCGATCGCGCGAGATGCGCTCGCCGCCGGCCGCGATCACCGCGCCGCGCGCGCCGCGCAGGCCATGCTCGTACACGTCCAGGCGTTGCCGCAGATCGCTGGTCACATGCGTGACCAGTTGCTGGAACCGCGCCTGCGCCTGGGCGCGGTTGCGTTGTTGCACGCCGTGCGCGATCAGCAGCGCGGCAAGCAACCCGATGGCCAGCACGGCCAGGGCGGCGAGCCGCGCCGGTCGCGCAGGACCGGCGACGGGTGTCCAGCGTTTTTTCGACATGCTCCCCTTCCTTTGGCGAACGCGCATTCGGCACGCGCATCGGCTTTCCCCCGACCGATTGCGGAATGGCGTTCACAGTGGTGGCGAACGTTCCGCGGGCCGTGCCCCAACGCTAGCGCGGGTGCTGCGGTCACGCCAGCCCTGGCGACGAAAGAGCCTCGGCGTGTCTACACCTTGCTGCGTGGATGGCACGGTGTGTCGCGGGCGAGCGGTCCGCGGCACGCTGTGTCTGCCTCGCATCGCGTGTCGGCGCGTGGTCGACCGCGCAAGCGTGGCATTGCATCCTCGCCATCCACGCTCAGCCAAGCAATGTGACGGCAGCGTGCAGCGCCAGGCCGATCAGCCCGCCGACCAGGGTGCCGTTGAAGCGGATGTACTGCAGGTCGCGGCCCACGCTCAGTTCCAGTTGCTCGACCAGGTGGCGTTCGTCCCAACCCTTCACGGTCTGTGCGATGTGCTCGGTGACGCCGCTGCGCAGGCGCTGGGTCAGCCGCTCGGCGCCGCCGAGCAGATGCTGGTTGAGCGCTTCGCGCAGGGCCGGATCCTGCGCCAGCGACTGGCCGAGCGCACCGAGGGCGCGCTGCAGGTGCTGCACCAGCGCGCCATCCTGACGCGACAGGTCCTCGCGCAGCGCGCTGTGGATCTGGTCCCACAGACCCTGCACGTACTCCTGCACGCCGGGGTGTTCGATCAGCCGCTGCTTCATCGCCTGCACCTTGGCGGCGGTGGCCGGGTCGCCACGCAGTTGCTGCACATAGCCGCCCAGCCAGCGCTCGTAGTCCTGGCGCAGCGGATGCTGCGGCTGCGACAGCACGTCCTGCAGTTCCTCCAGCAGCGCGTGCGCCAGGCGCTCGGCGAGGGTGTCGGCGATGCCCTCGACCGGCTTCACCCATTCCACGGTGCCCACCAGCTTGGGCCACTCGCGACGCGCGTACTTGACGATCATCGCCGACACCCGCTGCTTGACCGCGGCATCGTCCAGGTGCCGGCCGAGCCGGGTCAGCGCTTCGTCCAGCAGCGCCTGGTGGCGGCCATCGGCGGTCAGCAGGCCGAGCAGCTCGCCGGCGGTGGCGGCCGCATCCCAGTCGCGCAGTCGCGCCACCACGAAGCCATGGATGCGGCGCCGCACCGCGGCCTCGTCCAGCAGGTCCAACGCCTGCAGCGCCCAGCCGCGGGCGAGATCGGCCAGCCGTGCCGACTGCGCCGGTTCGGCCAGCCACTGGCCCAGCCGCGCCGCGGGATCGAAGGCGTTGAGCTTGGCCAGCAGCGCGCCCGGTTCCAGGAACTGGTCGCGCACGAACACCGCCAGGCTGTCGGCGATGCGCGCCTTGCTGTGCGGGATGATCGCGGTGTGCGGAATCGGCAGGCCCAGCGGATGCCGGAACAGCGCCACCACCGCGAACCAGTCGGCCAGCGCGCCGACCGTGGCCGCTTCGCAGAACGCGCCGACCCAGGCCCACACGCCGTGCAGGCCCATGGCATGGCTGAGCAGGAAGCCGCCGAGCATCGCCAGCAGCAACAGCGCGGCCAGCAGTTTCATCCGCCGCAGCTGCGCGCGGCGCGGATCGGGGGGCAGGGTGAGGTTGGGAGACGCGCTCATGCGGGCGAGTCTACGCAGTGCGCGGTGAGCGCGGCTGCATGGCCGCGACAACCCCGGCGGTAGACCGGGGCGCCGACGGCCTGCGTGTGGATCAGTCCGGCAACTGCGCGCGCAGCGCCGCCACTTCCTCGCGCAGCGCCTGGTTCTCGGCTTCGAGATCGGCCACGCGCTGGCGCAGCGCCAGCGTCGCGTCGCCATCGGCATCCGCTGCCGGGACGGGGGCCGTGTCATCGGACGTGGCCGGCGGCGCCTGCTTCGGCTTGCGCTTGGACTCGCGGGCGCGCTTGGCGGCCTGCTTCAGTTCGTCCTTGCCGGCCATGGCCGCGGCGCGCTGCTCCTCCTCGGGCAGGCTGGCCACCGCCGCGGCGGCATTGATCGAGATCGCGCCGGACTTGACCGCTTCCACCACCTCGGCGGCGGCCTGCTTCTGGATCTTCTCGATCTGCACCACCTGGCTGTTGCTGAGCCGCGCCACGCGCGCCAGCTCGGCGCGGCTCAGCGGCGCCGGCGCGTCGGCCCAAGGCGGCGTGTCGGCATCGTTCGCGGCGTCAGTGGTGACATCCTGGTCGGCGGCGTCGGCAGCCGGTGTGTCCGCGGCGGCCGCAGCGGCGCGTCGCTCGGCGAGGATCTCGCGCTTGCGCAGCGCCAGCACGCCGCGCTGGAAATCGGAGACGCTGCGCCGGCCCAGGTGCTGGTCGATCATCCACAGGTGCACGTCCTGCAGCGACTGGAAGCGGGTGTTCTGCACGGTCTGGAACGGCAGGCCGTGCTTCTGGCAGATGCCGTAGCGGTTGTGTCCGTCGACCAGGATGTCGCCCCACAGCACCAGCGCATCGCGGCAGCCCTCGGCCAGCAGGCTGCGTTCCAGGGCGGCGTACTCGTCGGCGGTCAGCGGATCGATGTAGGCCTTGAGGTCTTCTTTGACAACGATGTTCATCAACGGGGCGGCACGGTGTGGCAGTGGGGGCGGCATTGTAGAGGGCCGGGATTGGGGATTGGCGGATTCGGGATTCGCAAATGCGCGAATCTGCGTGCTGTTGCCAATCCCCAACCCCCAATCCCCAATGCCCAATCTCGGCTCGCGCCGCGAGCCTCACCCCACCACCACCTCGCTGATCTGCATCACCGGCGTCAGGTCGGTGTAGTTGGCGATGTCGGCCAGGATCTCCTCCGCGTGCGGGCCGAAGCCGGCCTGGAACGCCTCCACCGAATCGCTGAAGATATGGCACATGCCGACATAGGTCGGATCGCTGCCGGGGGTGCCGCCGGACAGGCCCTTGTCGACCGTGTAGCCGCGGCAGGCCGCGCCCATGCGCGCCTGCACCAGCGGCATGTGCGTGTCGCGGTAGTAGGCATGGTCGAAGCGGGCGCCTGGCGTGTACGGGTACATCACGCTGACCTTGATCATGGAGCGTCTCCTGTGGCGGCGGTAGCCCCCGGCCGGATGCCGGGGTGGCGCAAGGCTACACCCGGCTCCGGCTGCATGTGTTGCGATGCGGCGGGCGTTGGGCCGGGAATGGGGAATGGCGAATGGCAACAGCAAGAGCAAGAGCAAGCGATGCGGCTGACTGATTGCCAAATGCGCGCGCTGCGGTGCTTTTTCGATTCCCTATTTCTGATTCTCCATTCCCGGCCTCACAGGCAACCGTCAGCCCAGCGCGTCCAGCGGCCGCACGAAGTCCTGGCCCAGCGCCTGCGCCACCGCACGGTGGGTGAGTTTGCCGGCGTGCACGTTGAGGCCGTTGCGCAGGTCCTGGTCGTCGCGCAGCGCCTGCAGGCCGTGTTCGGCCAGCAGCAGCACGAACGGCAGGGTGGCGTTGGTCAGGGCGAAGGTGGAGGTGCGGGCCACGCCGCCGGGCATGTTGGCCACGCAGTAATGGACGATGCCGTCGACCTCGTAGGTCGGCTGCTGATGCGTGGTCGCGTGGCTGGTCTCGAAGCAGCCGCCCTGGTCGATGGCCACGTCCACCAGCACCGAGCCGGGCCGCAGCAGCGCCAATTGTTCGCGCGACACCAACTTGGGCGCGGCCGCGCCGGGGATCAGCACCGCGCCGATCACCAGGTCGGTGTGCGGCAGGCACTGCTCGATCGCATCGCGGGTGGAGTACAGCGTGGTCAGCTGCTGGCCGTAGAGTTCGTCCAGGTACTTGAGCCGCTCCAGCGAGCGATCCAGCACGGTCACGCGCGCGTGCAGGCCCATCGCCATGCGTGCGGCGTTGATGCCGACTACGCCGCCCCCGATCACCAGCACCTGCGCCGGCGCGACCCCGGGCACGCCGCCGAGCAGCACGCCGGAGCCGCCCTGCGCCTTCTCCAGCGCATGCGCGCCGGCCTGGATCGCCATGCGCCCGGCGACCTCGCTCATCGGCGCCAGCAACGGCAGGCCGCCGTGGCCGTCGGTGACGGTCTCGTAGGCGATGGCGGTGCAGCCGGAGCGCTGCAGTGCCGCGGCCTGCTGCGGATCCGGCGCCAAGTGCAGATAGGTGAACAGCAATTGCCCGGGGCGCAGCAGCGCGCATTCCTCGGGCTGCGGTTCCTTGACCTTGACGATCATCTCGGCCTGCGCGAACACGCTGGCCGCATCCTCGGCGATGCGCGCGCCGGCGCGTTCGTAGTCGGCATCGGTCAGGCCGATGGCCTGGCCGCCGCCGCGCTGCACCAGCACCTGATGGCCGTGCAGCACCAGCTCGCGGACCCCGGACGGGGTCAGCCCGATCCGGTACTCGTGGTTCTTGATCTCTTTCGGAACGCCGACCAGCATGAGCGGTTCTCCAGGCAGACGCGGCGCGTGGGGAGCGCAGGCGGTGGGTTGGTGGGTGAGGGTGGGGTCAGGGCGTGCTGCGGATCATGTCCGCCAGCACCGCGAACATGCGCTCGATGTGGGTAGGCTCGACGATCAGCGGCGGCGACAGTGCGATGGTGTCGCCGGTGACGCGGATCAGCAGGTCGCCCTCGTGGAAGCAGCGCTCGAAGATCTCGTAGGCGCGCGCCCCGGGCGCGCCCTTGCGCGGCGCCAGTTCGATCGCGCCGATCAGGCCGAAGTTGCGGATGTCGATGACGTGCGGCAGATCGCGCAGCGCGTGGATCGCTTCCTCCCACACCGGGCCCAGTTCGATCGCCTTGTCGAACAGTTGCTCCTCGGCATAGGTGTCCAGCGTCGCCAGCGCCGCGGCGCAGGCCAGCGGATGGCCGGAGTAGGTGTAGCCGTGGAACAGGTCGATGGCGTTGGCCGGGCCGTGCGCGAACGCTTCGTGGATGGCGTGGGACACGAACACCGCGCCCATCGGCACGCAGCCGTTGGTCAGCCCCTTGGCGGTGGTGATCATGTCCGGGGTCACCCCGAAGCGCTGCGCTGCGAAGGCGTGGCCGACGCGGCCGTAGCCGGTGATGACCTCGTCGAAGATCAGCACGATGCCGTGCTTGTCGCACAGTTCGCGGATGCGTTGCAGGTAGCCGTGCGGCGGCAGCACCACGCCGGCCGAGCCGGAGATCGGCTCGATGATCACCGCGGCGATGGTGGATGCATCGTGCAGCGTCACCAGCCGCTCCAGGTCCTCGGCCAGTTCCGCGCCATGCGTCGGCAGACCGCGCGAGAATGCGTTGCGCTCCAGATCGAGCGTGTGTCGCAGATGGTCCACGCCGGGCAGCAGCGGACCGAACGCCTTGCGATTGTTCGGCAGGCCACCCACCGAGATGCCGCCGAAGCCGACCCCGTGGTAGCCCTTCTCGCGGCCGATGAAGCGGGTGCGCTGGCCCTCGCCACGGGCGCGGTGGTAGGCCAGTGCGATCTTCAGCGCGGTGTCCACCGACTCGGAGCCGGAGTTGGTGTAGAACACGTGGTCCAGGCCCGGTGGCGACAGTTCCACCAGTCGTTCGGCGAGCACGAACGGCAACGGCGAACCCATCTGGAAGGTGGGGGCGAAATCCAGCGTGGCGACCTGCCGCGCCACCGCCTCGACGATGCGCGGCCGCGCGTGACCGGCGTTGCAGCACCACAGCCCGGCGGTGCCGTCGAGGATCTGGCGCCCGTCCACGCTGCGGTAGTGCATGCCCTCGGCCGAGGCCAGCAGCCGCGGCCGTGCCTTGAACTGGCGGTTGGCGGTGAACGGCATCCAGAACGCCTCCAGCGTGTCCGGCTCGCGGGTGGCCTGCGCGGCGTAGTGGTCGGACAGCGCCTGGGGCGAGAGGGGCGGCTGAGGGCGCATCGCAGGCTCCACGCGAGGGATGTTGAAAAAACTTTACACCATGCCGGCGCGCCCGGTGTGACTCGGCGTGTCGCCGTTCGCGCGATTGCTGCAGGCGTTTCCCGGTTGCGCCGCAACACGGGCGCGGCGCGCGAAATTGACCGCCTGGGACGGCTGTGTAAAGTATCCGGCAACACCGCCACTGGCGATTCCCATTCGCGATGGATATCGGCGCCCGCCTGCACCGGGTTCGCACCGCCCACGGCCTGAGCCAGCGCGAGCTGGCCAAGCGGGTGGGCGTGACCAACAGCACCATCTCGTTGATCGAGCAGAACAAGGTCAGCCCGTCGGTCAGTTCGCTGAAGAAGGTGCTGGACGGCATCCCGATCTCGCTGGCCGAATTCTTCACCCTGGACCTGGACGCCGGCGCGGCCGATGCACCGTTCTACCGCGCCGACGAATTGCCCGACGTCGGCAGCGACGGCATCCACTACTACCTGGTCGGCCGGCATCGCCCGCAGCGGCAGATGTGCATCCTGCGCGAGGTGATGCCGCCCGGCAGCGACACCGGCAGTGCGATGCTGGTGCACGACGGCGAAGAGGGCGGGGTGGTGGTGGTCGGCGAAGTGGAGATCACCGTCGGCAGCCAGGTGCGGGTGCTGCGCGCCGGCGAAGGCTACTATTTCGAGAGCCGGGTGCCGCACCGGTTCCGCAACGTCGGCAGCGAGACCGCGGTGCTGGTCAGCGCCAATACGCCGGCCACGTTCTGAGCCGCATGCGCACCGCGCCGCCGCTGGCCGTCGCGTTCTTCCGATCCTTCCTTCGCAGCAGGAGTTCCCGATGACCGCACCCCGCACCCGCGACGCCTGGCAGGCGATGGCCGACACGCTGCGTCCGCGGACCCAGGCCTTCATCGACGGCCGCTATGTGGATGCCGCCAGCGGCAAGACCTTCGACTGCATCAGCCCGATCGATGGCCGCCTGCTCGGCCGCGTCGCCGAGGGCGAGGCCGAGGACATCGACCGCGCGGTCGCCGCGGCACGGCGCAGCTTCGAGGCCGGGCACTGGTCGCAGGCCAAGCCGGCGCAGCGCAAGAAGACCCTGCTGGCGCTGGCCCAGTTGGTCGAACGCCACGCCGACGAACTGGCCTTGCTGGAGTCGCTGGACATGGGCAAGCCGGTGCGCGATGCGCGCCGGGTCGACCTGGCGGCGACGGTGCGCTGCCTGTCCTGGACCGCCGAGGCGGTGGACAAGCTGTACGGCGAAGTGGCGCCGACCGGGCAGGACGAACTGGGCTTGATCACCCGCGAGCCGCTGGGCGTGGTCGGCGCGATCGTGCCGTGGAATTTCCCGTTGCTGATGGCGGCGTGGAAGATCGCGCCGGCGCTGGCCGCGGGCAACTCGGTGGTGCTCAAACCGTCGGAAAAATCGCCGTTGAGCGCGCTGCGCCTGGCCGAGCTGGTGGCCGAAGCCGGCATACCCGACGGCGTGTTCAACGTGGTGCCGGGCTTCGGCAAGGGCGCTGGCGAGCCGCTGGCGCTGCACATGGACGTGGACGGGCTGGTGTTCACCGGCTCCACCGCGGTCGGTCGGCGCCTGCTGCAGTGCGCCGGGCTGTCGAACATGAAGCGCGCCTACATGGAATGCGGCGGCAAGAGCCCGAACCTGGTGTTCGCCGATGCGCCGGACCTGGAGCAGGCGGCGCAGGCGGCGGCCGCGGCGATCTTCTACAACCAGGGCGAAGTCTGCACCGCGGCCTCGCGTCTGCTGGTGGAGCGCTCGATCAAGGACAACTTCGTCGAGCGCGTGGTCGCCGCCGGCCGCGCGCTGCAGCCGCGGCATCCGTTCGACGACGACGCGGCCATGGGCGCGTTGGTGGACGAGACCCAGACCCACCGCGTGCTCGACTACATCGCCCGCGGCAACGCCGAAGGCGCGCGCCTGCTGCTCGGTGGCAAGCGCGTGGAGGTGGTGCCCGGCGGCTGCTACGTGGAGCCGACCATCTTCGACGAAGTCGGCCACGAACACACCATCGCCCGCGAGGAGATCTTCGGCCCGGTGCTGTCGGTGATCGCCTTCGACGACGAGGCGCACGCCCTGCGCATGGCCAACGACAGCGACTACGGCCTGGCGGCGGGCGTGTGGACCCGCGACATCGGCCGCGCGCACCGCGTGGCGCGCAAGCTGCGCGCCGGCAGCGTGTGGGTGAACTACTGGGACGGCGGCGACATGACCGCCCCGTTCGGCGGCTACAAGCAATCGGGCAACGGCCGCGACAAGTCGCTGCATGCCTTCGACAAGTACACGGAGATGAAGGCGACCTGGATCAATCTGGGTGGTTAGCGGAGATTGGGGAGTCGGGATTGGGGATTGGTCAAAAGCGCAGCTGCGGGCGCGGATGTCGTAGGAGCGGCTTCAGCCGCGACAGGCGTTTCTGGTAACGCCATCGCGGCTGAAGCCGCTCCTACAACGACGGCGGTGTTCCCGAAACGACAGCGGTGCTCCAGGTCGCAGTACAGCCAATCATCCCCAATCCCGACTCCCCAATCCCGGCTCCCGCTCCACCCGGCACGCAAAACAGCCTTGCCGCGCATGATGCAGGTGCAGGTAGCGCACCTGCGGGTCGGCGAAGGCGCAGGCGATCGCGGTGGCGATGCGTTCGCCCGGTTGCACGTCGGCGGTGATCAGCATGTCGCGGGCATCGTAGCCGCGCAGCGAGATCAGGCGGCGGACGATGGCATCGGGCACCTCGCCCGGCGCCGGTGCGGCGGTGACGACATGGCGGCGCACGTAGATCGGGCCGGCGGCGCGGTACGGCGTCTGCGCGGGTTGATGCAGATAGTGCAGCAACAGCAGTTCCTCGCCGGGCCGTGCGTCCTCCAGGCTGATCCTGCAGGGATAACCCAGCGCGCTGTCGGCGTGGAGCCGTTGCGCGTGGCGCTCCTGCAGTTGGGCGTCGTCGAGGTCGAACAGGGCGGCGAACGGCGCGGCCGGCAGGCCGACACAACGGAAGCTGGACATGGGCGCTCCAGGAGCGGATTGGAGCGCGCAGCGTGCCGGTCACCGCGACGGCGTGCTGGCCGCATTCGGACGCGGCATTCGTGCGGCGCCGGGACCGGCGCGTGACACAGCATCGGGGCAAGCCGCATGCACGGAGGGCGATGACGCGCCACCGTGGCGGTGCGTCGCCGCTTCGGTACTTGGACAGGCCGCGCGTGTCGATAACGACGGCGCGGCCTGCCGATGGCGCGTTCCCGCCTCAGCGCGGGACGTAGTCGGCGAAGCCGACCGGATGCTTCGGATCGGCCGACTGCACCTTGTCGCCGTCCTTGACCAGCGCCTCGGCGTCGGGCGTGGGATTGGGGTTCATTTCCCAGCGCTGCTGGATGCGCTTGTGGAACAGCCACTGCTTGCGCTGCGGGTCGTAGCGGAAGGTGATGAAGTCGGTCCAGTGCTGGCCGCAGGACACCCCGTTCTGCACGGTGAAGTAGCGGCCCTTGGCGGCGAACGGATCCTCGTCGGGATCGAACGGATCGCACTGGCCGCCCTGGTCGCGCTTGAGGATCACATGGTCGTTGCGCGCCGCCAGCCGGTAGTGGCCGTCTGCCAGTTGCACGAAGATCAGCAGCGGTCGTGCCGGGGCCGGATCGCGCTGCGCTTCGCCGCGCTGCTGCAACGCGACCAGGTAGTCGGCACGGCCGTCGCCATCGAGATCGGCCTGCAACTGCGCCAGCGGCTGGTAGCCGGACGGCACCTGACGCAGCACATCGGTGGGCAGTGCGGCGGCGTGGGCGAGGTGGCTGGCGAGCAGCAGGCTGGCGGCGAGGCCGAAGCGGTAGGGAAGGGGCATGGGACGATTTCGCAGGCAAGGGGGCGCAAGCCTAACCGACCGGGCAGGCTCCGGCGGAATCGCGCATTGGCCGGCGTCGCGTGCGCTGGCGGATCGGCGGGGGCCGCGCCCGGCGGTCGTGCGCCGCACAAGGATTGGCGAGCCGCACACTTCCGGCCGATGGCGCGGCACCACTGCGCGTTTTGTACTACGCTCGGCGCGTGCGGTCGCGCGTCGGCGGGCCGTTCGCAGGCGGCATCGTGCAGAGGCCGCCGGCACGTCATCCGCACCCAGGGCGCCGACGCATCCGAGGGGACACCAGATGAACGACTTGCACCGCGTTGCCGGTTCCGCGCCGACCGATCGTGCCGGCCTGCTCTCGAAGGAACGCATCGTTGCCGGGCCGGGCTTCAACCGCTGGCTGGTGCCGCCTGCGGCATTGGCGATCCACCTGTGCATCGGCATGGCCTATGGCTTCAGCGTGTTCTGGCTGCCGCTGTCCAAGGCGCTGGGCATCACTGAGGCGGTGGCCTGCCCGGCCGACATGGGCTTCCTGGCGCGCATCGTCTCGGCCAGCTGCGACTGGAAGATCAGCGAACTGCAGTGGATGTACACGCTGTTCTTCGTGTTGCTGGGTTGCTCGGCGGCGCTGTGGGGCGGCTGGCTGGAACGCGCCGGCCCGCGCAAGGCCGGCGTGGTCGCGGCGCTGTGCTGGTGTGGCGGGCTGGTGATCTCGGCGCTGGGCATCCACCTGCACCAGATCTGGCTGCTGTGGCTGGGCTCGGGCGTGATCGGCGGCATCGGCCTGGGGCTGGGCTACATCTCGCCGGTGTCCACGCTGATCAAATGGTTCCCGGACCGTCGCGGCATGGCCACCGGCATGGCGATCATGGGCTTCGGCGGCGGCGCGATGATCGGCAGCCCGCTGGCCGACGCGCTGATGCGGCATTTCGCCGGCCCCGGCTCGGTGGGGGTGAAGGAAACCTTCCTGGTCATGGCTGGCCTGTACTTCGTGTTCATGATGGCCGGCGCGTTCGGTTACCGGGTGCCCCCCAGCGGCTGGACCCCGGCCGGCTGGAGCGCGCCGACCGCCAGCGCCAACGCCATGATCACCGCGAACCACGTGCACGTGCGCAAGGTCTGGGGCATCCCGCAGTTCTGGCTGCTGTGGGGCGTGCTGTGCCTGAACGTGTCGGCCGGCATCGGCGTGATCGGCATGGCCTCGCCGATGCTGCAGGAGGTGTTCGGCGGCCGCCTGATCGGCGTGAACGCCGGCTTCGCCAGCCTCGATCCCACGCAACTGGCGGCCATTGCCGCCATCGCCGCCGGCTTCACCGGCCTGCTCAGCCTGTTCAACATCGGCGGGCGCTTCTTCTGGGCCAGCATGTCCGACAAGCTCGGCCGCAAGCACACCTACTCGCTGTTCTTCGTGCTCGGCATCGCCCTGTACGCGGCGGCGCCGTGGGCCGGCAAGCTCGGCGGCACTGCGCTGTTCGTGGGCATCTTCTGCGTGATCGTGTCGATGTACGGCGGCGGCTTCGCCACCATCCCCGCGTACCTGGCCGACCTGTTCGGCACGCAGATGGTCGGCGCCATCCACGGCCGCCTGCTGACCGCCTGGGCCACCGCCGGCATCCTCGGCCCGGTGGTGGTCGGCTACATGCGTGAGTACCAGTTGGGCATGGGCGTGCCGCCCTCACAGGTGTACAACACCACCATGTACATCCTGGCGGGGATGCTGGTGCTGGGCCTGATCTGCAACCTGCTGGTACGGCCGGTGGCGGCCAGGCACTTCATGACCCCGGAGGAGCTGGCCGCGGAGAAGCTGCTGGCCCACGAGCGGGTCGGCCGCAGCGGGCAGGCGTCGCCGGATGCGGCGCAGCTGGCGGTGGTCGGCCGCGGCGGCAATCCGCTGCTGCTGGCGCTGGCCTGGCTGGCGGTCGGGCTGCCGATGCTGTGGGGCATCTGGGTCACCCTGCAGAAAGCGTTCGTGCTGTTCCACTGAATCCGGAGAATCGCGATGTATTCGGGTGCGTCATCCAGGCCAGGTGCGGTCGCGCGCGGCGTGCACCGCCATCGCGACGGGCGCACGACCATCGCCCAGGACCTGGTGGCGGCCGAGGTGCCGGTGGCGTTCGCCTACAACGACACGCCGTTCGTGGTGATGATGGCCACGCCGGAAGACCTGGAGGATTTCGCGCTGGGCTTCTCGCTCAGCGAGGGCATCGTCGAGACGCCGGCGCAGTTGCGCATCGAGGCGGTGGAGACCTATCTGGAGGGCGTGTCGCTGCGCCTGCGGATCCCGCCGGCGCAGGCCGCGGCGTTGCAGGCGCGGCGCCGCAACCTTGATGGGCGCAGCGGCTGCGGGGTGTGCGGCAGCGAGTCGCTGGAGGCGGTGCTGCGCACGCCGCGGCCGGTGCCGGCCGGCGCGCCCATCGTGGCCGCGGCGCTGGCCCGCGCCTTGCGTGCCTTGCGTGCGCGGCAGACCCTCAACGCGCTGACCGGCGCCACCCATGCCGCCGCCTGGGCCGATGCGCAGGGCGACCTGCAACTGATCCGCGAAGACGTCGGCCGCCATAACGCGCTGGACAAGCTGATCGGCGCCTTGGTCGGCGCCGGTCTCGATCCCGGCGCCGGCTTTGCCGTGGTGACCAGCCGCGCCAGCTACGAGATGGCGCTGAAGGCCACCCAGGCCGGCATCCCGCTGCTGGCCGCCATTTCCGCACCCACCGCGCTGGCCGTCGCGCTCGCCGACAGCGCCGGCCTGACCCTGATCGGCTTCGCCCGCGATCACGATTACGTCGTCTACAGCCATCCGCAGCGCCTAGCGCAGACCGAACCCGCCGGAGAGCCCGCATGAGCAAGAAGACCATCCAGCCGTACACGCAACCGGCCGGCGGTTGGGGCGCGCTGCGCGCCGTGGCCAAGCACCTGATGGAGCAGGACGTGGCGGTGCAGGGGGCCAAGACCCTGCTGCACGCCAACCAGCCCGACGGCTTCGACTGTCCCGGCTGCGCCTGGCCCGACCGCGACCACACCTCCACGTTCGAGTTCTGCGAGAACGGCGCCAAGGCGGTGGCCGCCGAATCCACCGCACGCCGCGCCACGCCGGAGCTGTTCGCCCAGCACAGCGTCGCGCAACTGGCGCGCTACAGCGACTACTGGCTGGAAGGGCAGGGCCGGCTGACCCAGCCGCTGCGCTACGACGCCGACACCGATCACTACGTGCCGATCGACTGGGATGCGGCGTTCGCGCTGATCGCCCAGCACCTCAATGGCTTGGCCTCGCCGGACGAGGCGATCTTCTACACCTCCGGCCGCACCAGCAACGAAGCCGCGTTCCTGTACCAGCTGTTCGTGCGCGAGTTCGGCACCAACAACTTCCCGGACTGCTCCAACATGTGCCACGAGCCGTCCGGCACTGCGCTCAAGGCGCAGATCGGGGTCGGCAAGGGCACCGTCTCGCTGCAGGATTTCGAACTGGCCGATGCGATCTTCATCTTCGGCCAGAACCCGGGCACCAACCATCCGCGCATGCTCGGCGAACTGCGCCAGGCGGCCAAGCGTGGCGCGGCGATCGTCTCGTTCAACCCGTTGCGCGAACGCGGCCTGGAGAAATTCGCCGATCCGCAGGACAAGCTGGAGATGCTGCACAACGGCTCCACGCGCATCTCCTCGGACTATTTCCAGCTGAAGATCGGCGGCGACCTGGCCGCGGTCAAGGGCATCATCAAGCATGTGCTGGAGCGCGATGCCGAGGCGGCCAGTGGCGGCCAGCCGCGGCTGCTGGACATGGAGTTCATCGACCGCCACACCGCCGGCTTCGAGGCCTTCGCCGCCGAGGTCGCGGCCGAGCCGTGGGACACCATCGTCGAGGAATCCGGGCTGAGCGAGCCCGCACTGCGCAAGGCCGGCGAGATCTACCTCAAGGCCGAGCGGCTGATCGCCTGCTGGGGCATGGGCATCACCCAGCACAAGCATTCGGTGGCGACCATCCAGATGATCGCCAACCTGCTGCTGCTGCGCGGCCACCTCGGCCGCCCCGGCGCCGGCCTGTGCCCGGTACGTGGCCACAGCAATGTGCAGGGCGACCGCACCATGATGATCTACGAGCAGCCGCCACAGGCGTTCCTGGACCGGCTGCAGAAGGTGTTCGGCTTCGCCCCGCCGCGCGCGCCCGGCTACGACACGGTCGGTGCGATCGAGGCGATGGCCGACGGCCGCGCCAAGGTGTTCTTCGCCATGGGCGGCAATTTCGCCACCGCCACGCCCGATACCGATGCCACCCATCGCGCGCTGCGCCGTTGCCAATTGACCGTTCACGTCACCACCAAGCTCAACCGCAGCCACCTGGTGCACGGGCGCGACGCGCTGATCCTGCCGTGCCTGGGCCGCACCGAGATCGACATCCAGGAGGGCGGACCGCAGCACGTCAGCGTCGAGGATTCGATGAGCATGGTGCACCTGTCCGGCGGCATCAATCCGCCGGCCTCGCCGCAGTTGCTGTCCGAGCCGGCGATCGTGGCGGGCCTCGCCGAGGCCACGCTCGGTGCGCGCAGCACGATACGCTGGCGCTGGCTGGTGGCCGACTACGATCGCATCCGCGACCTGATCGCGCAGATGTTCGACGACTTCGCCGACTTCAACGCGCGGGTGCGGGTGCCGGGCGGCTTTCGCCTGTCCAATGGCGCGCGCGATCGCGTGTGGGACACGCCCGAGGGCCGCGCGGTGTTCAAGCCGCATGCGGTGCCCACCGACAACCCGATCCACCGCGCACGCCGGGAGCATCCGGGCGAGTTGGTGTTCACCCTGGCCACCACGCGCTCGCACGACCAGTACAACACCACCATCTACGGCCTGGACGACCGCTACCGCGGCGTGTTCGGCGAGCGCCGGGTGCTGTTCATCAACGCCGCCGACATCGCCGACCTGGGCATGCAGGCGGGCGACTGGGTGGACCTGCACAGCCTGTGCGAGGACGGCGTGCCGCGCCAGGCCAAGCGCTTCATGCTGGTCGAGTACAACATCCCGCGCGGCTGCCTGGCCGCCTACTACCCGGAGACCAATGCGCTGGTGCCCTTGTCCAGCTTCGCCGACGAGGCGCGCACGCCCACCTCCAAGTCGATTCCGGTGGTGGTCACCGCACATCTGGCCGACGCCGCCGCGGCCGCCCCACGCGACATCGGTGTGGCGCTTGTCCGCTGATCCGCTGCTGACCGCGCGCCTGCTGCCCTTGCTGGCCGAGGCGCCGGAGGGCATGGCCCTGGCCCGGGTGTGCAAGCGGCTGGACGTGCGCATGAGCGTGTTGTTGCGCACCCTGGCCTGGCTGGGCGATGCCGAACTCGCCGGGCAGGCGGGGCCGGGCTGGGTGCGGGTGGAACGGGCGGGCGAGCGCGAGCTAGCGGTGCTGACTGCCGCAGGTCGCGCACAACTGCCGCATTGAGCACGAAGCGGCAGCTACTTCAGATACCTCCCAATACCTGCACGCTGCGACGTCGGCTTCGCCGCGGGCGTGCTGCAGTCCGCTCCCGACCGGGTGGCCGGCTTTGGATATCGACATTGGTACGTGTGCACTGCCGGCATATCTGCAGCGGGCGGTCATCGCACCATCTGGAAAAGCGCGTTGCGCTTGCGCGCCTCCAGCTCCGTCGCTCCGGCAACGAGTAGGTCGCCCTTTTTGTGTTAACGGAAGCACGCGGAAATTGATAATCAATTCTCGTCGCGTGGAAATATAATTTTAATACTTTCCCGTGGTAAGTGATCCAGTCGCGATTTAGTGCGTTTGGCGCGCGGAAGTCTTTCCCTGTCTCAATCCGTGAGAATTCCGGATCCGACGCTGCAGGTTGTTTCCACGAAGTGGGCCGGCGCAGCCGATCGAACATGCGGCCAGGCCAAGATCCGGATTCTGCCAGGCGGCGGCGTGGCTTTGCGGTTACGACGCACGCCCATTTCGTGGAAATGCGGCAGGTACCTCGCCAGGCGTCTCTGGCGGTGGCCATGCCCATTGACCGTCGCAGCCGGAGTGGATGCGATGCAGCAGCGTTTTCCGTTGCAGGTCGCGGATTCGTCCTGGGAAAACATCCTGTTTTTCATGCCCATAAGAGGATGATGCGATGATCACTGGAAAGATTTTGGCGTTGCGCACATGTGCCAATAATATGGCCGATCACTGTGGCTTGATCTGGCCGATATCGGGTTATGTGGAATGCAAATACTGGAAACCGTCCAGATTGCACGAGAACGGCCTGACGGGCCTGTTGTGGGGAAGAGGGGACTGGGCACATCTGAGTGCGCATGCCGATGCCCACTGGGTCGTCTGTGAAGTCGACGCCGGCGACGCGCTGCAGTTGCCAGAGGAGGGGATGATCAAGTTCCCGCGTGCGGCCGTGCTGCTTGTCGGGAATCGGAACGAGGCGCTGGACTATATTGCGCACAACATCCAGTTCTATGAGATGGCAAGTCAGGCAGCGGTGTCCGCCGAATCGCCGGACGTGCCGAGCCCAGGGGTGGCGCTGTCTGCACGGGCGACCCAGGCAACCCAGGGAACCCAGCCCAACTGGCCCACCCCGCCGCCCTTTGCAACACCGGTCGCCCCGGTTGCGGCGGTCATCGCGGCGAATCCTGGTGCATCGCGCCACGACGCCGTCGCAAGGAAGACCGAAACAGGTGTCTATGGCAGTACGCTCACCGGCTCCGACCAAAGCCGGCTGATCGCTGGCTACGGCAGTACCGAAACCGCCGGCGACCACAGCGATCTGATCGCCGGCTATGGCAGCACCGGAACCGCGGGATCCGACAGTTCCATCCTTGCCGGATACGGCAGCACCCAGACCGCCGCCGTCAGGAGCACGCTCATTGCGGGCTATGGCAGTACCCAGACGGCGCAGGAAGGCAGCCGCCTGACGTCCGGTTATGGCAGTACCGCGACCACGGGTGCCGACAGCGCCGTGATCTCCGGCTACGGCAGTACGCAGACCTCGGGTAGCGACAGTTCGCTGACGGCCGGTTACGGCAGCACGCAGACTGCACAGCAAGGCAGCGACATTACCGCCGGCTATGGCAGCACCGGCACTGCTGGCGCGGACAGCACGTTGATCGCCGGCTACGGCAGCACTCAGACCGCCGGTAGCGACAGCTCGCTGACGGCCGGTTACGGCAGCACGCAGACCGCGCGGCAGGGCAGCGACGTCACTGCCGGCTATGGCAGCACGGGCACCGCTGGCGCGGACAGCACGTTGATCGCCGGCTACGGCAGCACCCAAACTGCTGGCAGCGACAGCTCGCTGACGGCCGGTTACGGCAGCACGCAGACGGCGCAGCAAGACAGTTCGCTCACCACCGGCTACGGCAGCACCTCCACGGCGGGTCACGACAGCACGCTGATCGCGGGCTACGGCAGCACGCAGACCGCAGGCGGCGACAGTTCGCTGACGGCCGGTTACGGCAGCACCCAGACCGCGCGCCAGGGCAGTGACGTCACCGCTGGCTACGGCAGTACCGGCACCGCAGGCGCCGACAGTTCGTTGATTGCCGGCTATGGCAGCACGCAGACCGCAGGCAGCGACAGCTCGCTGACGGCCGGTTATGGCAGCACCCAGACCGCGCGGCAGGGTAGCGACGTGACCGCGGGCTATGGAAGTACCGGCACCGCAGGTGCCGACAGTTCGCTGATCGCGGGCTATGGCAGCACGCAGACCGCCGGCAGCGACAGCTCGTTGACGGCCGGTTACGGCAGCACCCAGACCGCTCGGCAGGGTAGCGACGTGACCGCCGGCTACGGCAGCACCGGCACCGCGGGCGCCGACAGTTCGTTGATTGCCGGCTATGGCAGCACGCAGACCGCAGGCAGCGACAGTTCGCTGACGGCCGGTTACGGCAGCACGCAAACGGCGCGGCAGGGCAGCGACGTGACCGCCGGCTACGGCAGCACCGGCACCGCGGGCGCGGACAGCGCGCTGATCGCCGGCTATGGCAGCACGCAGACCGCCGGCAGCGACAGTTCGCTGACGGCGGGTTACGGCAGCACGCAAACGGCGCGGCATGGCAGCGACGTGACCGCCGGCTATGGAAGTACTGGCACCGCTGGCGCGGACAGCACGCTGATCGCCGGCTATGGCAGCACGCAGACCGCCGGCAGCGACAGTTCGCTGACGGCGGGTTACGGCAGCACCCAGACCGCTCGGCAGGGCAGCGACGTGACCGCCGGCTATGGCAGTACTGGCACCGCGGGTGCGGATAGCACGCTCATTGCCGGCTATGGCAGCACGCAGACCGCAGGCAGCGACAGCTCGCTGACGGCCGGTTATGGCAGCACGCAGACAGCGCGGCAGGGCAGCGACGTCACCGCCGGCTACGGCAGTACCGGCACTGCAGGTGCGGACAGCACGCTGATCGCCGGCTATGGCAGCACGCAGACCGCCGGCAGCGACAGCTCGTTGACGGCCGGTTACGGCAGCACGCAAACGGCGCGGCATGGCAGCGATATCACTGCCGGCTATGGAAGTACCGGCACTGCCGGCGCCGACAGTTCGCTGATCGCCGGCTACGGCAGCACCCAGACCGCGGGCTACAACAGTAGCCTGACCACGGGCTACGGCAGCACCCAGACCGCTCGGGAGAGCAGTTCCCTCACCGCCGGCTACGGCAGCACCTCGACGGCGGGCTACGACAGCACGTTGACCGCGGGCTATGGCAGCACGCAAACCGCCGGCTACAACAGTACGCTGACCGCGGGCTATGGCAGCAACTCGACCGCCGGCCACGACAGTTCGTTGATTGCCGGTTATGGCAGTACCCAAACTGCCGGCTATGAGAGCACGTTGACCGCGGGATACGGCAGTTCGCTGACCGCGCAGCAGAATAGTTCGCTGACCGCCGGCTACGGGAGTACCGAGATCGCCGGCTACGCTAGCACGCTGATCGCCGGCTACGGCAGTTCCCAGACCGCCGGGTACGAGAGCACCCTGACCGCCGGCTACGGCAGTACCCAGATGGCCGAACACAGCAGTTCGCTGACGGCGGGCTACGGCAGCACCGGCATCGCCGGGCAGGACAGCTCGCTGATCGCCGGCTACGGCAGCAGCCTGACCAGTGGCGTGCGCAGCTTCCTGACGGCGGGCTACGGCAGCAACTTGATCGCCAGCTACGGTAGCTCGCTGATCGCCGGCCATGACTGTATCCAGATCGCCGGCCACAAGAGCATGCTGATCGCAGGCAAAGGCAGCTCTCAGACGGCGGGGTCTCGCAGCACCCTGATTGCCGGTGCCGAAAGCGTGCAGACCGCTGGCGACCGCAGCAAGCTGATCGCCGGTGCCGACAGTACCCAAACCGCCGGCGATCGCAGCAAATTGTTGGCCGGACGCAACAGCCATCTCACCGCCGGCGACAGGAGCAAGCTCACCGCCGGGGACGACAGCACGCTGATGGCCGGCGACCGCAGCAAGCTGACTGCTGGCAAGAACAGCGTCTTGACCGCCGGCGCTCGCAGCAGGCTCATCGGCAGTCTGGGTTCGACGCTGACCGGCGGGGAGAATTCGACGCTCATTTTCCGCTGCTGGGACGGCGAGCGCTACACCAACCTCGTGGTCACGACCGGCGAGCAAGGCGTGGAAGCCGATATGCCGTATCAGGTCGACGAGCAAGGCAACCTCGTCGGAAGGGCCGATGCCGCCGAGGTGCTGGAGCTGGTGCCGTGCGTGCCCTCGGACCGTGATCCAGATGCCTTAAAGGACGCGCGCGACGCCTGAGGTGCGAGGTGACGGCGCAGGTCGTGGTCGCAACGGGACTCTGGATGCGTTCGAAGCCGCCCGGTTGCGTGCGTAGTTCGATTGCCTAGTTTTCCGGCCGCTCCCGGATGTGCTCGTGCGAGGCGCGCACGGGCACATCCGTGGTCGATCGTCGCGGTGTGGTGGGTGTCGTGCGACACGCTTTTGCGTTGTGCCCTTCGCCGGTTGCAACCGTTGCGGCCGTCGTCCGCTTCCGGACAGCTGATGTCACTTGCGGCATGGTGCACGAGGGATTCCAGGCGGCGGCAGCGCGGCACGGAACGGCTGCGCCACGCTGCGAAAGGGAGGGCGATCTGCCAGAATCGGCCGGTTGCCCGTCGATACCGCCTCCATGACCGCTGCCGCGTCCGCCGTTCCGCCCGTAAACTCGCCGCGTCGCGTGCTGCTGGCCAGCCTGGTCGGCACCACCATCGAGTTCTTCGACTTCTACATCTACGCCACCGCTGCGGTGTTGGTGTTCCCCAAGCTGTTCTTCCCCAAGGGCGACGCCGATGCGGCGCAGCTGCAGTCGCTGGCGACCTTTGCGGTGGCCTTCATCGCGCGGCCGTTGGGATCGGCGCTGTTCGGTCATTTCGGCGACCGCATCGGCCGCAAGGCCACCCTGGTGGCGGCGCTGCTGACCATGGGCCTGTCCACCGTGCTGATCGGCCTGTTGCCCGGCTACGACCGGATCGGCCTGTGGGCGCCGGCCTTGCTGGTGCTGTGTCGCTTCGGCCAGGGTCTGGGCCTGGGCGGGGAGTGGGGCGGGGCGGTGCTGCTGGCCACCGAGAACGCGCCGCCGGGCAAGCGCGCCTGGTACGGGATGTTCCCGCAGCTGGGCGCGCCGCTGGGCTTCCTGCTGTGTTCGGGCATCTTCCTGCTGCTGGGCGCGGTGCTGGATGATGCGCAGTTCCTGCGCTGGGGCTGGCGCATCCCGTTCGTCGCCAGCGCCCTGTTGGTGATCACCGGGCTGTGGGTGCGCCTGCGCATCCACGAGACCCCGGACTTCCAGCGCGCGCTGGACCGCAACGAGCGCGTGCGCCTGCCGATGCAGACGGTGCTGTCGCAGCACGCGGGCGCGACGGTGCTGGGCACGTTCGCGGTGCTGGCGACCTTCGTGCTGTTCTACCTGATGACGGTGTTCGCGCTGGGCTACGGCACCACCACGCTGCACTACAGCCGCGAGCAGTTCCTGCTGCTGCAGATGGTCGGCATCCTGTTCTTCGCCGCCGGCATCCCGTTGTCGGCGTGGTACGGCGACCGCCGCGGCACGCGTCCGGCGATGCTCGTGGCCAGCGTGGCCATCATCGCGTTCGGGCTGCTGTTCGCGCCGCTGTTCCAGGCCGGGCAGCCCTGGCAGGTGCTGGCCTTCCTGGCGCTCGGGTTCTTCTTCATGGGCCTGACCTATGGCCCCTGCGGCACCCTGCTGGCCGAACTGTATCCGGTGCCGGTGCGCTACACCGGCGCCTCGCTGGCGTTCAACCTTGCCGGCATCGTCGGCGCGGCGCCGGCGCCGTATGTCGCGGTGTGGCTGGCCACGCACTACGGCCTGCCGTGGGTGGGCTACTACCTCAGCGCGGCGGCGCTGCTGACCGTGCTGGCACTGCTGGCGATCAGGCGGCCGCGTCGCTGAGCGCCGGCTCCGCCGGCGGCGCGTGTTCGACCCGGTTGCGGCCGCCGGCCTTGGCCAGGTACAGGTACTTGTCGGCCTCGGTCAGCAGGGGATGCAGGGTCTGGCGTTGTGCGCCGCTGCTGCTGACGCCGATGCTGATGGTGAGGCGCAGGATCTGCGCGCCCAGCGGGATCTTGAGGTCGGCGATGCGCGCGCGCAGGGTTTCGAAGTAGTCGGCCGCCGCGGTGGCGTCCAGGCCCGGCACCAGCATGCAGAATTCCTCGCCGCCGAAGCGCGCCACCATGTCCTGCGGGCGCGCGTGCGCGGCCAGGGCTGCGGCGACCCCGCGTAGCGCTTCGTCGCCGGCCTCGTGGCCGAACGTGTCGTTGATGTGCTTGAAGTGGTCGATGTCGAGCATCGCCACGGCGACCGGCTCCTGCCGCGCCAGCCACTTCGCCAGCACGCGCTGGCTCTGTTCGAGGAAATGCCGGCGGTTGGGCAGGCTGGTGAGGAAGTCGCGCGTCGCCAGGTCCTGCAGGGTCCCGATCAGTTCCAGCTGGTCCACGTTCTGCGAGACCCGGCAGAAGAATTCCTCGCGCGAAAAGGGCTTGCGCAGGAAGTCGTTGGCGCCGTTCTTGAGGAAGCGCGGCACCAGCGACGGGTCGTTGTTGCCGGACAGGCCGATCACCGCCAGCATGTCGCGTGCGCGCAACGCACGCAGCCTGCGGGTGAATTCCACGCCTTCCATGCCCGGCATCTCCTGGTCCACCACCGCCAGACGGATCGACGGGTTGGCCTCGATCGCGCGCAGCCCGGCGGCGCCGTCGGCGGCCTCGACCACGCGGTAGCCGTACATCGACAGCAAGCAGGCGGCATAGGCGCGCGCCGACGGCGAGTCGTCCACCACCAGCGCGGTGATGGACCGGTTGCGCGCCAGCCGCTGCACCAGCCAGGCCAGGTAGTCGATGCTGTCCGGTGCGTTCTTCAGCACGAAGTCGATGATCTGCTGGGTCAGGATGCGCTTGCGCAGGCTTTCGTCGTAGACGCCGCTGACCACCACCGTCGGCAGTCCGCGTGCGACGAAGAAATCCACCACCGTGTCGCGGTCGCCGTCGGCCAGCACCAGTCCGGTCAGCGCCAGGAACCAGGGGCCGCCGTCATCCAGGGCGGCGGCAGCCTCGGCCAGGGTGGAGACCACGACCACCGGCAGTTCGACCCGTTGCTCGATCGCCGCGCGCAGCAGGTCGGTGAAGGTGCGCGAGTTTTCCACCAGCAGGATGCGCTGCTGTGCAGGGCTGCCGTCGGGGGCGATCGGGGAGATCGGCAGCGGGTGCGACATGCGTGCCTCGCGGGCGGCAATCCAGGGGTGGAACCCCGGTTAGCGGCCGCGCGCGCGCGAACTTGAGGGCGGCGCAGTCGCGCCGGCGGTCACCACAGCGCGTCGCGCAGCTTGTACCAGGACATCGCCGCCACCAGCAGCGGCGTGCGCAGCAGGCGGCCGCCAGGGAAGGGGGCGTGCGGGATCCGCGCGAACACGTCCAGCCGCTGCGCCTGCCCGGCGATCGCCGCGGCGATGACCGCGCCGGCTAGGCCGGTGGCGGCCACGCCATGGCCTGAGAATCCCTGGGCGAAGTACACGTTCGGGGTCAGCCGGCCCCAGTGCGGGGCGCGGTTGCGGGTGATGTCGACGTAGCCACCCCAGACCGACGCCATCTCGACCTGGCGCAATTGCGGGAACACCCGCCGCATGCGCCGGGTCATCACCCCGCGCAGGCCCGGCGGCGGCAGCGACGAATAGCTGGCACGGCCGCCGAACAGCAGCCGATGGTCGCGGCTGAGGCGGAAGTAGTCCAGCGCCCAGTTGACGTCGGCCACCGCCATGTCGTTGCCGATCAGCTCGCGCGCCAGCGCCTCGCCCAGCGGCGCGCTGGCGCCGATGTAGGTGCCCACCGGCATGATCCGTGATTCCAGTTCCGGGGCGATGCCGCGCAGCCAGGCGTTGCCGGCGAGGATGGCGAATTCGCCTTCGACCTCGCCGTGCGCGCTGCGCAGGATCGGTCGCGCCCCGCGCACCAGTTGCGTGACCGGGGTCTGCTCGTAGATGCGTACGCCGGCGGCCAGCGCCGCCCGCGCCAGGCCGCGCGCGTACTCCAGCGGATGCAGGTGGCCGCTGGCCGCGTCGTACATCGCTCCCAGGTAGCGCGGGCTGCGCAGCTGCGACTGCAACTGCGCGCGGTCCCACCATTGCAGCGGATAGCCGTAGCGCTGCGCCATCTCGATGATGCCGGCGCGCAGCGCGCGCTCCTGGCGCGGCTTGATCGCCACGTGCGCGTGGCCGTCCCGCCAGTCGCAGGCGATGCCGTGGCGGGCGATGCGGGTGCGCAGCAGCTGCATGCCGTCGCGGGAGAAATCGAACAGCCGCCGCGCATCGTCCTGGCCGACCAGGGCTTCCAGGGTGTGCTGCTCGCAGCCGTAGCCGACGATGGCCTGCCCGCCGTTGCGCCCGGACGCGCCCCAGCCGACCCGCTGCGCCTCCAGCACCGCCACCCGATACCCGGCCTCGGCCAGGGCCAGCGCCGCACTCAGCCCGGTGTAGCCCGCGCCAAGGATGCACACGTCGGCGCGCACCTGCCCGCGCAGCGGTTCCTGCGCCGGGAACGGCGCGGCGCTTTGGGTATACCAGTTGCGGGAGTGGGAGGGCATGCGAATGGGGATTCGGGATTGGGAATTAGAGATTGGGAATTAGAGATTGGGAGTCGCGCTGCTGGGAACTGGGTTCATCGGACCAGAAGAGGGCCGTCGTGCTGCCGTTACGAATCCCCAATCCCGAATGCCCAATCCCCGCACCTCACACCGTCCGCAGATACCAGCGATAGTCCACATCGCTGACCTGCGCCTGGAAATCCAGCAGCTCGCGGCGCTTCTGCTGGCCGTAGATATGCCGGAAGCGTGTGCCGAAATGGGTGGCGGCGAAGTCGCTGCCCAGGAAGCGGGCGATTGCGCCGCGCCAGTCCGGTTCGCGTGCGGCGTGTTGCGCGTAGGCGTTGCCCTGGGTCGGCGGGCCCGGATCGAGGCCCTGCGCCAGGCCGTGTTCGATGCCGGCCAGCACCGCCGCGGCGACCAGGTAGGGATTGGCGTCGGCGCCGGCGATGCGGTGTTCGATGCGGGTGTTGGCCGGGTCGCTGTGCGGCACCCGCATCGCCACGGTGCGGTTGTTGAAGCCCCAACTGTCGTTGAGCGGAACGAAGGCATTGGCGACGAAACGCCGGTAGCTGTTGGCGTGCGGCGCGAACAGCAGCAGGCAGTCCTCGGCGCTGCGCTGCAAACCGCCGATGGCATGGCGCAGCGGCGCGGCCGGCGCCTGCGGGGTGCAGGCGAACACGTTGTGGCCGGCGTCGTCGAGCAGGCTCACGTGCACATGCAGGCCGCTACCGGACTGCGCGGCGAACGGTTTGGCCATGAAGCTGGCGAGCAGCCCCTGCTGCTGCGCGATCGCCTTGATCGCGCGCTTGAGCAGCACCGCATCGTCGCAGGCGGCCAGCGCATCGGCGCGATGCTTGAGGTTGATCTCGAACTGGCCGGGCGCGTACTCGGCCACCGCGGTGTCGGCCGGAATGCCCTGCGCGCGGCAGGCCTGCGCGACCGCATCGGTGAAGCCGCGCTGGTCGTCCAGTTCCTGCATGTAATAGACCTGGGTGCTGTCGTTGCGCAGCCCGCTGTGGGCGTGCAGCGGCGGCTGCGGGCGGCCGTGCGCGTCGGCGTGCGGGTCGAACAGGTAGAACTCCAGTTCCACCGCGATCACCGGGGTCAGCCCGCGCGCCTGCAGGCGCGCCAGCACCTGCGCCAGCACCTGGCGCGGGGCGAAGTCGAGCGCGCCGCCGGCGCCGTCCTGCATCGCCAGCAGCAGTTGCGCCGAGGGCACCGGCGCCCACGGCACCGGTCGCAGGCTGCCCGGTACCGGGAAGCACAGCCGGTCCTCGTCGCCGATGTCGTAGCCCAGCCCGGTTTCCTCGACGGTGTTGCCGGTGATATCGGTGGCGATCAGCGACATCGGCAGGCACACGCCGTCGCGGTAGACCTTGTCCAGCGCGTCGCGGGCGATGCGCTTGCCGCGCAGCAGGCCGTTGCAGTCCGGCAGCAACAGGTCGATCTGCTCGCAGCCGGCGATGCGCTGCAGGGTCTGGGCGTCGTCCGGGGGCAGCAGCGGGGCATCGTGCATGCGGGTCATCGCGGCGGACTGCGGGAGTGCTTCGAGCTTAGCAGAGCGCCATGGCGTCAAGAATACTCAACAGGTGCCCGGCGCGATGTGCCGGCGTTCGATCAAGCGGTTGCGCGGCGGTTGCGCGGTTTTGCCGAGTTGCAGGCGCAATGCACGCATTGCACAGGTCCGGCAATCGCTGCGTGCGCGCGCTCTGTGTTGCGTTCCGCAGTGCGTCGTGTTGTAAAAATAAAACGCCCGCGGTAAGTTGCGGCGACGCCGCACGAGTTCTTCGCATGGCCGTATCGCCCCTGGTCGGCGTGCCGACCGACCGCAAGCTCATCGGCCACCATCCGTTCCTGGCGGCAGGCGAAAAGTATCTGCGCGCCGCCGTCGATGGAGCCGGGGTGACCCCGGTGTTGCTGCCGTCGCTGCAGCCGCCGGTGGACGCCCGCGCCTGGCTGACGCGCCTCGACGGCCTGCTGCTGACCGGCGCGGTCAGCAACATCGAGCCGCATCACTACAGCGACGAGCCGAGCTGGCTCGGCAACATTCACGACCCGGCGCGCGACGCCAACACCCTGGACCTGATTCCGCAGGCGATTTCGCTGGGCCTGCCGATCCTGGCGATCTGCCGCGGCTTCCAGGAAGTCAACGTCGCCCTCGGCGGCACGCTGCATCAGAAGGTGCATGCGCAGCCGGGGTTGTCCGATCACCGCGAGGATCCGCAGGCGTCGCTGGAGGCCCAGTACGCGCCGGCGCACGAGGTGACGCTGAGCCACGGCGGCTGGCTGGAGGAGATCGCCGGCCGCGACCGGGTGCGGGTCAACTCGCTGCACGGGCAGGGCGTGGCCCGGCTCGGCGGCGACCTGATCGTCGAGGCGCTGGCGCCGGACGGGCTGATCGAGGCCTTTCGCGGCATCGGCCCCGGCTTCCTGCTGGGCGTGCAATGGCATCCGGAGTGGCGGGTGCTGGACGACGCGTTCTATCTCGGCATCTTCCAATCCTTCGGCGACGCCTGTCGCCACTATGCGGCCACCCGCAGGCACTGATTCCCATGGCCAGTCGACCCCGATCGCGCAAGCACACCCCGGAACAGCAGGAAAGCTCGCTGCGGCGCTGGCTCAAGGAACGCCACATCACCGAGGTCGAGTGCCTGGTGCCGGACATCACCGGCAACGCCCGCGGCAAGATCATTCCCGCCGCCAAGTTCTCGCACGACTACGGCACGCGCCTGCCCGAGGGCATCTTCGCCACCACCGTCACCGGCGACTACCCGGACGACTACTACGACCTGACCTCGCCCTCGGATTCGGACATGCAACTGCGCCCGGACCCGGACACGGTGCGGATGGTGCCGTGGGCCGCCGACCCCACCGCGCAGGTGATCCACGATTGCTACACCAAGGAAGGCCAGCCGCACGAACTGGCGCCGCGCAACGTGCTGCGCGGGGTGCTGGCGGCGTATGCGGCGATCGGCTACAAGCCGGTGGTGGCGCCGGAGCTGGAGTTCTTCCTGGTGCAGAAGAACACCGACCCGGACTTCCCGTTGCTGCCGCCGGCCGGTCGCTCGGGCCGTCCGGAGACGGCGCGGCAGTCGTACTCGATCGACGCGGTCAACGAGTTCGACCCGATCCTGGACCTGATGTACGACTATTGCGACGCGATGGAACTGGACGTGGACACGCTGATCCACGAATCCGGCGCGGCGCAGCTGGAGGTCAACTTCACCCACGACGACGCGTTGTCGCGCGCCGACCAGGTGTTCCTGTTCAAGCGCACCATGCGCGAGGCGGCGCTGCGCCACGGCGTCTACGCGACCTTCCTGGCCAAGCCGATGGAGAACGAGCCGGGCAGCGCGATGCACATCCATCAGAGCCTGGTGGACAAGCACGGCAAGAACGTCTTCAGCGGCCGCCGCGCCGGCGAGTACAGCCGCACCTTTGCGCATTACTTGGCCGGCCTGCAGAAGTACGTGCCGATGGCAATGGCGGTGCTGGCGCCGAACGTCAATTCCTACCGCCGGCTGATGTTCGGCGAGGTGTCGCCGAGCAACGTGCTGTGGGGCTTCGACAACCGCACCTGCGGCCTGCGCGTGCCGATCGACACGATCGAGAACATGCGCGTGGAGAGCCGCTTCGCCGGTTCCGACGCCAACCCGTACTTGGCGATGGCGGCGACGCTGGCCTGTGGCCTGCTGGGCATCCGCGAGAAGCTGGAGCCGACCGCGCCGATCAGCGGCAACGGCAAGGAGTTGGGCTATCAGTTGCCGCGCTCGCTGGGCGAGGCGCTGGACGAGTTGGAGCGGTGTGCGCCGTTGCAGGAGTTGCTGGGGCCGCGCTTCGTGCGGGCGTACATTTCGGTCAAGCGCAAGGAGTACGAGACGTTCTTCCGGGTGATCAGTTCGTGGGAGCGGGAGTTTTTGTTGTTGAACGTGTGAGCTGCTTGCGGACGCTCTGGTTGGGCTGCTTCAGGCTTGTTCGTACTCATCGTCGGTGCTTCGGCTTCGGCTTCGGCTCGGCTTCGGCTTACGCTTCCGCTGTTGCTTCGGCTGTTGTCTTTGGCTTTTGATTTACCGGGTTCCCTTCCGAAGCGGCGAACCAGACGGGAAAAACCCGAAGGGCGGCGCACAGGGACGTGCGCCGTCCGCGGCAGGGGCAGGATGCCCCTTCCGCGGATCCCGTCTGGTTCGCGGACCCGGAGCGCGCAGCGCGGAGGGCGCGTAGGCAGGGCGCGCTTTCTTTTGGTTACCTTTTCTTTGCGCGAGCAAAGAAAAGTAACTCGCCCGCAAGGGCGAAAGCCTTTGCTGTTGCTTCAGGCTTGAGTGTCGGATGAGAAAGACTGTAGGAGCGGCTTTAGCCGCGACCAACGTAATTGGTCATACCTGTCGCGGCTGAAGCCGCTCCTACAATCCAGCGGCGCCGCCGCATCAGCTAGAGCAAGAGCAAAGCTTTCGCCTGGCGGCGAGTCACTTTTCTTTGCTTGTGCAAAGAAAAGTAACCAAAAGAAGCGCTTTACCACAGCCGAAGGCTGGTCAAGCACACCCTGCCTCGCGCCCTCCGCGCTAACGCGCTCCGGGTCCGCGTCCACCCCGGGGATTCGCGGAAGGGGCATCCTGCCCCTGCCGCGAACGGCGCACGTCCCTGTGCGCCGCCCCTTCGGGGTTTTTCCCCGGGCCGGCCGCCGCTTCGGAAGGGAACCCGGTAAGGCAAGGGCAACAGCGAGAGCAACGGCAACAACAAGAGCGCCAGCAACAGCAAGAGCAACGGCAACAACAAGTGCACCAACAACAGCAACAGCAACAGCAACAGCAAAGCTTGGTCGCGGCGGCGGCCTTGGCACCGACATTGGAGTGGACATGGACCGGATCGACACGCGTGCGCTGCAGGACCTGGATGCCGCGCACCACCTGCACCCGTTCAACGACAACGCCGCCCTGGCGCAGAAAGGCACCCGCATCCTCACCCGCGGCGACGGCGCCTACGTCTGGGATGCCGACGGCAATCAATTGCTCGACGCCTTCGCCGGCCTGTGGTGCGTCAACGTCGGCTACGGGCGGAAGGAACTCGGTCAGGCCGCCGCGCGGCAGATGGAGCAGCTGGCGTACTACAACAGCTTCTTCCAGTGCACCACCGAACCCACCATCCGCCTGGCCGCCAAGCTCGCCGAGCTGGCACCGGGCGACCTCGACCATGCCTTCTTCACCAACTCCGGCTCCGAGGCCAACGACACCATCCTGCGCCTGGTGCGGCACTTCTGGGCAGTGCAGGACCAGCCGCAGAAAACCATCTTCATCGGCCGCCACGACGGCTACCACGGCACCACCATGGCCGGCGCCAGCCTCGGCGGGATGAAGGGCATGCATCGCCAGGGGGGCCTGCCGATCCCGGATATCCACCACATCGATCCGCCCTACGGGTTCGGCGACGGCGGCGACATGGATCCGGACGAGTACGGGCTGCTGGCCGCGCGGCGGCTGGAAGACAAGATCCTGGAACTGGGGCCGGAGCGGGTGGCCGCGTTCATCGGCGAACCGATCATGGGCGCGATCGGCGTGTACATCCCGCCGCGCAGCTATTGGCCGGAGATCGAGCGCATCTGCCGCCGCTACGACGTGCTGCTGGTCGCTGACGAGGTGATCTGCGGCTTCGGCCGGACCGGCGAATGGTTCGGGTCGCAGCACTTCGGCTTCCAGCCGGACGTGATGACCATCGCCAAGGGCATCACCTCCGGCTACATCCCGCTCGGCGCGGCGATGTTCGGCACGCGCGTGGCCACGGTGCTGAAGGAGCAGGGCGGCGAGTTGGCGCACGGCTGCACCTATTCCGGCCACCCGGTGTGCGCGGCGGTGGCGCTGGAGAACCTGCGCCTGCTGCAGGACGAGGGCATCGTCGCACGCGCGCGCAGCGAGATCGCGCCGTACCTGGCGCAGCGCTGGGCCGAGCTGGGCGAGCATCGGCTGGTCGGCGAGGCGCGCATCGTCGGCATGATCGGTGCGCTGGAACTGGTGCCGGACAAGCCACGCCGGCACTACTTCCCCGAGCGCGGCAAGGTCGGCGCGCTGTGCCGCGACAAAGCGCTGCGCCGCGGCCTGATCCTGCGCGCCACCAACGACGCGATGCTGCTGTCGCCGCCGTTGATCCTCAGCCGCGCCCAGGTCGACGAACTGTTCGACAAGGCCTGGCTTGCGCTGGAGGATACGGCGCAGGCCCTGGGCAAATAGCCCGGCGCTGGGTAGTCTGGAACGTCGACCCCGGATCCGGCTCGCCTCGCCGATCCTCCCCCTCTTGCCCATGGACCTGCGGAGACCTGCCATGACCTTGCGACTGCTCACTCTTTCCCTGGCCACGGCGCTGCTCGCCGGCTGCGGCGGCTCCGGCAGCGATGCGGACAAGGCGGGGCAGGGCGAGGCGAAGGTGCTCAACGTGTACAACTACTCGGACTACATCGCCGAGAACACGATTCCCGACTTCGAAAAGCAGACCGGCATCAAGGTCACCTACGACGTCTTCGACAGCGACGAGATGGTGGAGACCAAGCTGCTGGCCGGCGGCAGCGGCTACGACGTGGTGGTGCCGACGCTGAACTTCTTCGGCCGGCAGATCCAGGCCGGCGTGTTCCTGCCGCTGGACAAGAGTAAGATCCCCAACCTGGGCAATCTCGACCCGCAGATCATGCAGCGCATCGCGCAGCAGGATCCGGGCAACAAGTACGGCGTGCCGTACATGGTCGGCACCACCGGCATCGGCTACAACGTGGACAAGGTCAAGGCCGCGTTCGGCAGCACCGACATCGCCAACAGCTGGGACCTGGTGTTCAAGCCCGAGAACCTGTCCAAGCTCAAGGACTGCGGCGTGACCCTGCTGGACACGCCCTCGGACCTGATCCCGATCGCGCTGCACTACCTGGGCGAGGATCCGCACAGCACCGATCCCGCCAAGATCGAGCAGGCCGCGGCGCTGATCAAGCGCATCCGCCCGTACGTGCAGAACTTCCACTCCTCGCAGTACGTGACCTCGCTGGCCAACGGCAGCACCTGCCTGGCGGTGGGCTGGTCCGGCGACATCATCCAGGCGCGCGACCGCGCCGAAGAAGCCAAGAACGGCGTGCACGTGGCCTATTCGATCCCCAAGGAAGGCGCACCGCAATGGTTCGACATGCTGGCCATCCCCAAGGACGCCAAGCATCCGGAGAACGCCTACGCGTTCATCAACTACCTGCTGACGCCGAAGGTGGCCGCGGCCAACACCGACTTCATCCATTACGCCAACCCGGTGCCGCAGGCGACCCCGCTGGTGGACGCGGCGATCCGCAACGACCCCACCATCTATCCGCCGCCGGACGTGGCCGCGAAGATGTTCACCTATTCGATCAACCCGCCCGAGGTGGACAAGCTGTACACCCGCCTGTGGACGGAGATCAAGACCGGCCGCTGAGCCGCTGGCGTTCGCGGTCCGGGTAACGCTTTGCGGTTTGACCCGGACAGCTATCGCACTGCGCTTGCCCAAGCGACCAGGGTGAGGGTAAGAGGCTGTTGTGGGAGGGACATCAGTCCCGACGCCATGCCGCCCGGGACATCTGGCGTCTTCGCTCGTCGCGGCTGAAGCCGCTCCTTGTATCTGGACCTGGCGCCCCTAAACAGGCGTCATGTCTTCCGACTGATCATCGGAGGAGGTGTGGGAAGTCCAGTCGCTCCTGAAGCTTAGAGCTTGCATCGTAGATCGGCTCCCCTCTCCACATGCTGGCCCTTGGGTGTCCGAACGGTATCCAGAGTCCGCCCCCGGCGTGAACTCGCATCGACAAGGCAGGACCGGGCACAGCGCCGATCATGACCCTGACACGATGGAGGAATCGCGTATGTCTCCCGTCATCGGCATCGACGTCGCCAAGCGCAGTTTCGATGTGGCCAGCGAGCTGACCAATGGCAAGCACCGTACCAAGGCCAAGTTGTCCAACGATGCCAAGGGCTTCCAGGCCCTGCAGGCATGGCTGCAGACCCATGCGCAGCCCGATAGCTGGATCGCCATGGAGGCCACTGGCACCTACCACCAGGCACTGGCCGAGTTCCTCCACGCACGAGGCTATCGGGTGTGCGTGCTCAACCCGGCGCAGACGGCCGCGTATGCACGCAGCCAGCTCAGCCGGGTCAAGACCGATCGCAGCGATGCCAAGCTGATCGCCAGCTATGCCCTGCGTCACCGCGAGCAGTTACGCCGTTGGCACCCTGATCCGCCGGCGCTCAAGCAACTCAAGGCACTGGTGCGCCGGCGCCAGGACTTGCAACAGATGCTGCAGATGGAGCGCAACCGGCTGGACGTCGCTCCGGCCCAGGTGAAGGACTCGATCCAGGTCCATCTGGCCGATCTGCAACATCACATCGCCCAGATCGAGCAGGCCATCGATGACCATATCGACCAGGATCCGACCTTGCGGGGGCAGCGCGAGTTACTGGTGAGCATCCAGGGCATCGCCGACACCAGTGCGGCCTTGATGCTGGCCGAGCTTGGCGATGTGAGGCGCTTTGCCGATGCCTCGGCGGTGACCGCCTTCGCCGGCCTGAATCCGTGCCTGCAGGAGTCGGGCGACCGCAAAGGCCATGTCTGCATCTCGCGCACCGGCTCGCCCCGCCTGCGCGCGGGCCTGTTCATGCCGGCCCTGGTGGCCATGACCCACAACCCGGTCATCCGGGCGCTGAAACAGCGGCTAAGCGAACGCGGCAAAGCCGGCAAGCAGATCGTGTGCGCCGCTATGCGCAAGCTCCTGCACCTCGCCTATGGCGTCCTCAAATCGGGCACCGCGTTCGACCCGAAAAGGAGCCTTGCCTGCTAGGGGGTAAGACGGTATCTACAAGGTTTGCTGGCGCACGCAGGTACCGCGCCGGCGGGCTCTCCCGGTTGAGATCGGACAGGCAGGAACCGCTCCCGTAGAAGCGGCTTCAGTCGCGACGGGCCTTCCCGATAGCGCCTCGTCGCGCGGCTGAAGGGCGCCCCGAAGCATCGGTCCCCCATCGGGATGAGAGACCGGGACATCGCTCCCTCGACGCGAGCGACCGGGTCTGGCGCTGACCAAGCGTCCGCAATCGCGTAGACGCCGCAGGGCCATCGCCACGCGATGCTCACATACTCTGTACTCGCCGGTACAAATAATGCGCCGGCCGGCGTACGCTACCGTTTGGTGGTGTCGCCGTCCCGACCCGGCGACGTTCTTCCTCTCCCCAGGAATCAGCGACTTGAGCAACCACGACCCAGACTCCTCGCAGGCGCCGCGGCAGGCCGCCGCGCACGACGCCCACGCCGACCAGGGCCAGGCCGGCAAGCGCCGGGACGACGCGGGCGGCGACGACGCCGGCAAGGCCGACACTCCGTCGCCGCTCAAGAACCCGAAGGTCAAATGGACCCTGCTGCTGATCGGCCTGGTGGTGGTGATCGGCCTGGTGGTGTGGCTGATCTACTACCTCACCACCGGCCGCTACCTGCAGGAGACCAACAACGCCTATCTGCAGGCCGACACGGTTGCGGTGGCGCCGCGGGTCAACGGCTACGTGACCGCGGTGTACGTGCGCGACAACCAGACCGTCGCCGCCGGGCAGCCGCTGCTGGAGATCGACCCGCGCACCTACCGCGCCACCCTGGAGCAGGCGCAGGCCGCCATTGCGGTACGCCAGGCGAACATCGCCGCCGCCGAGGCCGGGCTGCAGGCGCAGCGCGCCAGCTTGCTGCAGGCACGCACCCAGGTGACCGCGGCCGCGGCCAGCCTGCGCTTCGCCCAGGGTGAGGCCAAGCGCTTCGGGCCGTTGGCCGCCTCCGGTGCCGACACTCACGAACACTACGAAAGCATCCTGCACGACCGCGACCGTGCGCAGGCGCAGTTCGATGCGGCCAAGGCCCAGGTGGTCGCCGCCGAGAGCCAGGTGCAGGGCACCAGTGCCCAGCTCGACCAGGCGCGCGCCGCGCTGGTGCAGGCGCAGGCCGATGCCGACCAGGCGCAGGTGGCGGTGGAGGACACCCGCCTGACCGCGCGCATCGCCGGGCGCATCGGCGACAAGACCGTGCAGGTCGGCCAGTTCGTCGCCGCCGGCACCCGGCTGATGAGCGTGGTGCCGGTGGAGGCGCTGTACCTGAGCGCCAATTTCAAGGAAACCCAGGTCGGGCTGATGCGGCCCGGGCAGCCGGCGCGGATCGAGGTCGATGCGCTGTCGGGCGTGGAACTGGACGGCGTGGTCGAGAGCATCGCGCCGGGCACCGGCTCGCAGTTCGCGCTGCTGCCGCCGGAGAACGCCACCGGCAACTTCACCAAGGTGGTGCAGCGGGTACCGGTGCGGATCCGGCTCAAGGCCGGCGCGGAAGCGCGCAAGGTGCTGGTGCCGGGCATGTCGGTCACCGTGACCGTCGATACGCGCGGCGCCAAGGACGCCAAGGAGCGCGTGAAGCAGGAAGACGCGCAGGGCCAGGATGCGGTCGCCCCGCGCGGGCGCAACCCGTGAGCGAAGCGGCCGCGGCGGCTGGCGCGCAGGCGCCGCGCAAGGCCGACAGCGGCGCCTGGCTGGCGGTCGCGGCCGGCACCATCGGTTCGTTCATGGCGACGCTGGACATCTCCATCGTCAACGCCGCGCTGCCGACCATCCAGGGCGAGGTCGGCGCCAGCGGCACCGAGGGGACCTGGATCTCGACCTCCTACCTGGTCGCCGAGATCGTGATGATCCCGCTGACCGGCTGGTTCGTGCGCACCCTGGGGCTGCGCAATTTCCTGCTGATCTGCGCGCTGCTGTTCACCTTCTTCTCGGTGGTGTGCGGGCTGTCCAACAGCCTGACCATGATGATCCTCGGCCGCGTCGGCCAGGGCTTCGCCGGCGGCGCTTTGATCCCCACCGCGCTGACCATCGTCGCCACGCGCCTGCCGCCAGCGCAGCAGACCCTGGGCACGGCGCTGTTCGGCATGACCGTGATCCTGGGTCCGGTGATCGGGCCGCTGCTGGGCGGCTGGCTCACCGAGAACGTCAGCTGGCATTACGCGTTCTTCCTCAACGTGCCGGTCTGCGCTGGCCTGGTGGCGCTGCTGCTGCTCGGCCTGCCGCACGAGCGCATGTACCTGCGCGGGCTGCTGGATGCCGACTGGCTCGGCATCTTCGGCCTGGCCGCGGGGCTGGGCGCGTTGACCGTGGTGCTGGAAGAAGGCCAGCGCGAGCGCTGGTTCGAATCCACCGAGATCGTGCTGCTGAGCGTGGTCTCGCTGGTCGGCTTCATCGCCCTGGTGGCCTCGCAGTTTTTCAGCCGGCAGCCGGTGATCCGCCTGTCGATCCTGCTGCAGCGCAGTTTCGGCGCGGTGTTCGTGATGGTGATGGCAGTGGGCATGATCCTGTTCGGGGTCATGTACATGATCCCGCAGTTCCTGGCGGTGATCTCCGGCTACAACACCGAGCAGTCCGGCTACGTGGTGCTGCTGTCGGGCATTCCCACGGTGTTGCTGATGCCGATGATGCCCAAGTTGCTGACCACGGTGGACGTGCGCGTGCTGGTGCTCGGCGGGCTGACCTGCTTCGCTACGGCCTGTTTCGTCAACATGCACCTGACCGCCGAGTCGGTCGGCATGCACTTCGTCGCCGGGCAGCTGTTGCAGGGCTGCGGGCTGGCGCTGGCGATGATGTCGCTGAACCAGGCGGCGATCTCCTCAGTGCCGCCGGACCTGGCAGGCGACGCCTCGGGCCTGTTCAATGCCGCGCGCAACATGGGTGGCTCGATCGGCCTGGCGCTGATCTCCACCTTCCAGGAGCGGCGCATGGTGTTCCATACGCAGATGCTCGGCAGCGGCACCACCGCCAACTCTCCATTGGCGCAGGACTACCTGCACGGCATCAGCGCGCAACTGCAATCGGTCTCCGGTGCTGGTGCGGCGATGCAGTCGCTGGCGCAACTGGCGCGGCTGGTGCAGCAGCAGGCGCTGGTGATGACCTACAACGACCTGTTCTGGATCTTCGGGGTGATCGTGGTCTGCACGATCCCGCTGGCGTTCCTGCTCAAGCCGCTGCCCAAGGGCGGCGCTCCGCTCGCGATGCATTGAGGATTCCATGGCCCAGCGTTTCTCCCGCGTTCTTGTCGCCGCCGCGCTGCCGTCGCTGCTGTCGGCCTGCATGCTCGGCCCGGACTATGTGAAGCCGCCGCCGGTGGCCGAGGCGGCGCTGGCACAGCCTCGGCTGCATCGCGCCGATGCCACGGCCGCCGCCGCCGGGGTGGTGCCGGCACCGCCGCCGCAGCGTTGGTGGGAAACCCTGCACGACCCGCAGTTGAACACGCTGGTCGAGCAGGCCCTGCAGCACAGCCCGAACCTGCGGGTGGCACAGGCGCGCCTGCGCGCCTCGCGCGCGCTGGTGGACCAGCGCCACGCCGAGCAGTTGCCCAGCGTCGGCGCCAACGCGGCCTATCTCAACGCGCACGCGCCGGATGCGCTGACCGACCGCCTGGGCAGCATCGCCGCCGGCACCGGCCAGCCGGTGGAGATCGATCCGCGCGCACAGCTCTACAGCGTCGGCATCGATGCCAGTTGGGAACTGGATTTCTTCGGCCGCCGCCGTCGCGCCAGCGAGGGCGCACTGGCCGATGCCCAGGCCGACGAGGCCGACCTCGCCGATACCCAGGTGCAGATCGCCGCCGAAGTGGGGCAGGCCTACCTGGGCTACCGCAGCACCCGTGCGCGCATGGCCGTGGCCCAGCGTAATCTGGAGGCCGCCCGGCGGACCCTGCAACTGACCCGCCAGCGCCGCGAGCGCGGCGCCGATGCCGACCTGCAGGTGGAACGCGCGCAGGCCCAACTGCAGCAGCAGGAAGCGGTGCTGCCGGACCTGCAGGCCCAGGCGCAGGTGGCGCTGGACCAACTGGCGCTGATGATCGGCCGCGAGCCCGGGGCGCTCGACGCCGAACTGGCCGCCGACCGCCCGTTGCCGACGCTGCCGGCCAGCGTGCCGGTGGACGATGCCGGTGCGCTGATCCGGCGGCGCCCGGACGTGCGCCGTGCCGAGCGCCAGCTGGCCGCCTCGTCGGCGAAGATCGGCGAAGCGCTGACCGCGTATTTCCCGCAGGTCACGTTGCTGGGCAACATCGGCATGGCCGCGACCTCGCCGGGCGATCTCGGCCGCGACGCGGTCAACAGCGTGGTGGCGCCGTTCCTGCGCTGGTCGATCTTCGACTTCGGCGGCACCCGCGCCAAGGTCGAGCAGGCCCGTGCCGGCAATGCCGCGCGGCTGGCCGCCTACGAGGGCACGGTGCTGGCCGCGCTGCAGGATGCCAACGGCGCGCTGGCGCGGTTCGGCGCCGCGCGCCAGCAGGCGCTGGCGGCGGACAAGGCCGCGGCCTCGGCGGATCGTTCCGCCGCGTTGCTGCAGCAGCGCTATGCCGCCGGCGCCTCGTCGCTGATCGATGCGCTGGACGTGCAGCGCCAGCAAGCCTCCGCGCAGGACAGCGCGCTGCAGGCGCACACCCAGGTGCTGCTGCGCTACGTCGCGTTGCAGAAGAGTCTGGGCCTGGGTTGGGCGGCACCGGAGGCTCCGTCGTCCGCGCCAGCGCCAGCCACGGCGCGCTGAGCGCGCGCTGCTTTTACGAATCCCCAATCCCGACTCCCGAATCCCGCGCCGTCACAGCTACACTGCGGTTCACCGCGCCGCGGTCGCCACTGCATCGGCGCTCCGCACGACGGCGTGTTTCACGGGGAAATCACCAATGGCGTTGAGCGAAGCGAGAACCGACCATCTGCCGGCGCCGCCGCCGGCCAAGGGGGCCGGTTATGTGTCCATCGCCGGCCTGCGCAAGGAGTTCGACGGGTTCGTCGCGCTGGACGACATCGATCTGGACATCGGCCAGGGCGAGATCTTCGCGCTGCTCGGCGGCTCCGGCAGCGGCAAGTCGACGCTGCTGCGCTGCCTGGGCGGGTTCGAGCAGCCCAGCCGCGGCCGCATCGTGCTCGACGGCCAGCCGCTGGATGGGCTGCCGCCGTACCAGCGGCCGCTCAACATGATGTTCCAGTCCTATGCGCTGTTCCCGCACATGAGCGTGGAGCAGAACATCGCCTTCGGGCTGAAGCAGGACGGGTTGTCGCGCAGCGCCATCGCCAGCCGCGTCGGCGAGATGCTGGAGCTGGTGCGGCTGGGCACGCTCGGCAAGCGCAAGCCGCACCAGCTCTCCGGCGGCCAGCAGCAGCGCGTGGCGCTGGCGCGCTCGTTGGCCAAGCGGCCGAAATTGCTGCTGCTGGACGAACCGATGGGCGCGCTGGACAAGAAGCTGCGCTCGCAGATGCAACTGGAGCTGGTGTCCATCATCGAGACCTCGGGGGTGACCTGCGTGATGGTCACCCACGACCAGGAGGAGGCGATGACCATGGCCACGCGCATCGCGCTGATGGAGCAGGGGCGCATCCGTCAGGTCGGTACGCCGGGCGACATCTACGAATCGCCGAACAGCCGTTTCGTTGCCGAGTTCATCGGCTCGGTGAACATGTTCGAGGGCCGCATCGGCGAAGACCACCCCGACCACGTGACCGTGCTCTGCCCGCAGTTCCCGGTGCCCATCTACATCAGCCACGGCATCACCGGCGTGGAAGGGCAGGAGGTGGCGTTCGCGGTGCGTCCGGAAAAGGTCTGGATCACCAAGGGCGAACCCGAGCAGACCTACAACAAGGCGCGCGGCACCATCGAGGACATCGCCTATTTCGGTAGCCACTCGATCTTCCACGTGCGCCTGCCCAGCGGTATCCGCGTGCAATCCAACTTCGCCAACCAGAAGCGCTGGGACAGCGAAGGCATGACCTGGGGCGACACGGTGTGGGTGTCGTGGGACGACAACGACGGCGTGGTGCTGACCGCATGAGCGCGCCCGTCGTGCCGGTGCCGCCCGACTCGACACTGCGGCTGCGCCTGCAGCAGCGCTTGCGCCTGCGCTCCCTGCCGGTGATGCGCTGGCTGGTGATCGCCGCGCCGTACCTGTGGCTGCTGCTGTTCTTCGCGATCCCGTTCCTGATCGTGCTGCGCATTTCCTTCGCCGAACAGGCGATCCGCAGCCCGCCGTACAGCGAGCTGCTGCAGGTCCGCGACGGCGTGCTGACGCTGAAGCTGACCCTGCAGAACTACCTGGCGCTGCTGCGCGACCACCAATACATCGAGGCCTACTGGGGCTCGATCAAGATCGCCGGCATCTCCACCGTGCTGACCCTGCTGATCGGCTACCCGATGGCCTACGCGATCGCACGGCTGTCGCCGTCGGCGCGCAACATCGCGATGATGCTGGTGGTGCTGCCGTCGTGGACCTCGTTCCTGATCCGCGTCTATGCCTGGATCGGCATCCTCGACAGCAACGGCGTGCTCAACCGGGCGTTGCTGGCGCTGGGCCTGATCGATGCGCCGCTGCACATCCTGTACACCCCGGTCGCGGCCTACATCGGCATCGTCTACTGCTACCTGCCGTTCATGGTGCTGCCGCTGTACGCGACCCTGGTCAAGCTCGACCAGCGCCTGCTCGAGGCCGCCTACGATCTCGGCGCGCCGCCGTGGAAGGCATTCCTGACCGTGACCCTGCCGTTGTCGCGGCCGGGCATCGTCGCCGGCTGCATGCTGGTGATGATCCCGGCGGTGGGCGAGTTCGTGATCCCGGAGATGCTCGGCGGTCCGGACACGCTGATGATCGGCCGGGTGCTGTGGGGCGAGTTCTTCAACAACCGCGACTGGCCGACCGCCTCGGCGGTGGCGATCGCGATGCTGGCGTTGCTGATGGTGCCGATCCTGATCTTCAACCGCTACCAGCAGCGCCAGCTCGAAGGCGGGCAGGCATGAGCGGCGCGCGCGGCGGCATGGGCACGGTGCTGCGCTGGACGGTGCTGGGCGCCGGCTTCGCCTTCCTGTACCTGCCGATCCTGCTGTTGATGGTGTATTCGTTCAACGCCTCCAAGCTGGCGACGGTGTGGGCCGGCTTCTCCACCAAGTGGTACGGCGAGTTGCTGCGCGACCGGCAGATCCTGCAGGCGGCGTGGATCAGCCTGAAGGTGGCGTTCTGGACCGCCACCGCGTCGATGGTGCTCGGCACGCTGGCGGCGATGGCGATGACCCGCTTCCGCCGCTTTCCCAGCAAGAGCCTGTTCGGCGCGCTGGTGACCGCGCCGCTGGTGATGCCCGAGGTGATCATCGGCCTGTCGATCATGATGATGCTGGTGTCGATGGGCGGCGTGCTCGGCATCCCGCCCAAGGGGGTGATGGCGATCTGGGCCGCGCACGTCACCTTCACCCTGTCCTTCGTCACCGTGGTGGTGTCCTCGCGCCTGCAGGAGCTGGACCGCTCGCTGGAAGAGGCGGCGATGGACCTCGGCGCCAACCGGCTCAAGGTGTTCTTCCTGATCACCGTGCCGATCATCGCGCCGGCGCTGGTGTCGGGTTGGCTGCTGGCGTTCACCCTGTCGCTGGACGACGTGGTGATCGCCAACTTCGTCGCCGGCCCGGATTCGACCACGCTGCCGATGACCGTGTTCTCCTCGGTGCGCATGGGCTTGAAGCCCAAGATCAACGCGCTGGCCACGCTGATGGTGCTGGCGGTGTCGATCGCCGCCGTCGTCGGCTGGTGGTTGATGGCGCGCAACGAGAAGCGGCGTCAGCGCGATATCCAGCTGGCTCAGCAGCAAGCCGGCTAAGGTGTTGCGTTGCTCCGCGTAGGAGCGGCTTCAGCCGCGACTGGGCATTGCCGGTAACGGCCCCGTCGCGGCTAAAGCCGCTCCTACGGGCCTTGCGGAACACTGTGAGCCATCGCACTCGGCATGATCGCCACGCCGCCGCAACTTCCGCCGCGCTAGGCTGACCGGACATTTTCCGAGGAGTCCGCGCGATGCCTTACGACACCGTCAACCCGGCCAACGGCCAGGTCGAATACAGTCTCGAGCTGATGGATGCCGCTGCCGTCGAGCAGCGCCTGGCCGCCGCGGCGCAGGCGTTCCCGGGCTGGGCGGCGACGCCGCTGGAGCAGCGCGGCGCGCTGGTGCGCAAGGTCGGTGCGCAGTTGCGCGACCAGCGCGACGCGATCCAGCGGGTGATGACCGCGGAAATGGGCAAGCTGCGCAAGGAAGCCCTGGCCGAACTCGACAAGTGCGCCGCGGCCTGCGACTACTACGCCGAGCACGCGGCCGAGTACCTGCGCGAGCAGGCGGTGGCCACCGATGCGCAGCGCAGCTATGTGCGCTACGAACCGCTGGGCTGCGTGCTGGCGGTGATGCCGTGGAACTTCCCGATCTGGCAGGTGTTCCGCTTCCTGGCGCCGGCGCTGATGGCCGGCAACGTCGCCCTGCTCAAGCACGCCAGCAACGTGCCGCGCTGCGCCGACGCGATCGCCAAGGTGCTGGCCGACGCCGGCCTGCCGACCGGCGTGTTCGACGTGCTGCACATCGACAACGACCAGGCCGCCGAGGTGCTGCGCGATGCACGGGTGGCCGCGGTCACCCTGACCGGCAGCGAGCGCGCCGGCCGCTCCATCGCCGCCAACGCCGGTGGGCAGCTGAAGAAGTGCGTGATGGAACTGGGCGGCAGCGACGCCTTCGTGGTGCTGGACGACGCCGATCTAGACGCTACCGTGGCCGCGGCGGTGAAGTCGCGCTTCGACAACGCCGGGCAGACCTGCATCGCCGCCAAGCGCTTCGTGGTGGTGGAGGCGATCGCCGACGAATTCGTGCGTCGCTTCGTGGCCGCCGCCGCCGAGCGTCGCCTCGGCGATCCGCAGGACGAGGCGACCACGCTGGCGCCGATGGCGCGCCAGGACCTGCGCGACGAACTGCACAAGCAGGTGCAGGCCAGCATCGCCAAGGGGGCCAAGCCGCTGCTCGGTTGCGAGCCCGAGCGCGGCAGTCACGCAGGCTATCCGGCGTCGATCCTCGACCACGTGGCGCCGGGCATGCCGGCCTACGACGAAGAACTGTTCGGCCCGGTCGCGGCGATCCTGCGCGTGGCCGACGAAGCCGAAGCCGCACGCGTGGCCAACGACACCACGTTCGGCCTCGGCGGCAGCGTGTGGACCGGCGACCGCGCCCGCGGCGAACGCGTGGCCTGTCAACTCGAGTGCGGCGCCGCCTTCGTCAACGCCATCGTCAAGAGCGACGTACGCCTCCCGTTCGGCGGCATCAAGCGCTCCGGCTTCGGCCGCGAACTGGCCGAGCATGGCATCCACGAGTTCATGAACATCAAGACGGTGTATGTGGCTTGAGGGTGGGGATTCGGGAGTGGGGATTGGGGATTCGCAACAGCGGATCCCCTCTGCTGATGCAGCCCGTGCAACCCAGGCTTTAAACCATCAGGCGCAGCGCACCGCTTCAACGAATCCCCAATCCCGACTCCCCAATCCCGGCCTCACAGCCACCTTGCCCGCTTGAACGCCACATACAGCGCCACGCACACCGCGGCGACGCCGCCGACCATCAGCGGGTAGGCCCAGGGCCATTCCAGTTCCGGCATCTGCTTGAAGTTCATGCCGTACCAGCTGGTGATCAGGGTCGGGGCGGCGAGCAGGGCGGCCCAGGCGCCGAGGCGCTTGACCGTCTCGCCCTGGGCCAGGGTGACCAGCGACAGGTTCACGCTCAGCGCGGTGCCCAGCATCTCGCGCAGGGTGTCGATGGCGTCGTTGGTGCGCACCGCATGGTCGAGCACGTCGCGCACGTACAGCCTTACTTCCTCGGCGATCAGCGGGCCGGGGTGGCGCTTGAGGTGCGCCAGCACGTCCTGCAGCGGCGCCACGCCCAGGCGCATCTGGTTGAGTTCGCGCTTGAGTTCGTACAGGCGGATCGCGGTGTCGCGCCGATAGGCCTCGGCGAAGATGTCCGTCTCCAGGCGTTCCAGGCTCTGCCGGAAGTCGTCGAGGATCGGCTGGTAGTTGTCGACGATGTAGTCCAGCACCGCGTACAGCGCATACGACGGCCCCAGTTTCATCAGCGAGGCCTCGCGTTCCAGCCGCTCGCGCACCGGCGCGTAGGGCAGCGAGGCGCCATGGCGCACGGTCAGCAGGAAGCGCTCGCCGAGGAAGGCGTGGGTCTCGCCGTAGACGATGCGCGCGTCGATCACCTGCGCGGTGTGCACCGCCAGGAACAGCGAATTGCCGAAGGCCTCGACCTTGGGCCGCTGGTGCGCCTTGCGGGTGTCCTCGATCGCCAGTTCGTGCAGCTGGAACTCTTCCTTGAGCTGCTGCAACACGGCGTCGCCGGGCTCGTACATGCCGACCCATACGAAGCCGTCGTCATGCCCGGCCAGCACATCGCTGATCTGCTCCAGGGCGATGTCGTGGCGGCGGCCGTGGCCGTCGTAGTGCACGCAGTTGATGACGCAGGCGGGATTGGCGGTGGCGGAGGCCATGGCGGGATCGGGTTCGGCGGAGACGCGCGTGGCGAGGTGGCGCGACGGTATCAGGGCTGCGGGCGAGGGCGGGTGAGCGCCCAGGCCAGCGCCGCGTGCACCGGCAGCAGCAGTGCGATCCACTGCAGGTTGAACTGCGGCTGCAGCATCGACAGCCAGTGGATCAGCAGCGCGGCGCCGGCCAGCACCACCACCAGCCACAGCAGCACGTCGAACCAGCGCCCGGGGCGGCGCCCGCGCAGCAGCGCCACGCCGCCGACCAGCAGCGGCAGGCACAGCGGATCCAGCAGCAGCAGGTTGCGGTTGCCCCAGGCGGCGCGATGCTCGCTGAAGCCCCACAGGTACAGCAGGACCGCACCGCCCAGCGCGCACAGCAGCCAGAACGGCAGCGCCAGCGCGGCCAGCCAGCGTGGGCGGCGGCCCAGCGCCAGCACACCGGCCGCCGCGGCCAGCCCGACCAGCAGCCACGGCCACCAGTGCCGCAGCTGTTCCGGCGGTTCCGGCGGCAGCCGTTGCGGCAGCAACTGCTGGCGCGCCTGCACCAGCGGGCGGCCGGCGCTGTTGTGAACCTCGTTCAGGCTCTCGGCCAGGCGCATCGGCACGAAGGCTTCTTCCCAGCGCGACAGCGGCTTGTCGGCGTACGGGCCCAGGCCCAGGTCGAAGCCGAGCCACATCCACGGCGCCGGCGAGGCCAGGCGCACCGATTCGCTGCGGTAGGTGTTGCCGCGCGAGCGGCCCGACAGTTGCGCATGCAGCGCCCCGCCCATGGCCCGGTCCAGCGCGTCGCGGACCATCGTGGCGCAGTTGGCGGTGTAGTAGTCGTAGCGGTAGCGGGCATTCTCCGGACGTGCGCGCCAGGCCAGCGCCTGCTCGAGCGCGCGTGCCTGCGCCGGCGCCAGGTCCAGCCACTGGATGTCCACGCCGCGTCCGGCCTCGCGGTACTGCTGCAGATCCTCCTGCAGCGGCAGCGCGACCAGGTAGTAGCGCATGTCGCCGGCGGCGAAGCGGCCGACGAAGCCCGGTTCGCTGGGGTCGAAGAACCCGAAGTTGTACGAGGTGGCCTGGCCCGTGCGCGGATCCAGCACCACGATGGCGTCGTGGCCGAAGCGCTCGAAGAACACTTCGCCGGGCTGCATCGTGGCCACGCCGATGCGCGGCGCCGGGTCGCTGGCATCGGCCGCGGCGGGCGCAGCCGCAACGGGCGCCGCGGGCGTCGGTGCGGCCAGCGGCGGCGGTGACGCCGGATCCGCGGACGTGGTCTGCGCGAAGGCCAGCCCGGCCCACAGGGCCAGCAGCATTCCCAGCCAGCAGGCCGCGCGTCTGCGCGGCACGGCGTGCGTGCTCAAGCGCCGTCCTGCGCAGGCGGCGGCAGGATGGTCACGTGGAAGGCCTGCACCCGGCGCGCGTCGGCCCGCGCCACACGGAATGCGAACCGCCCCAGGGTCAGTTCCTCGCCGGTCTCGGGCAGGTGGCCGATCGCCTCGGTGACCAGCCCGCCGACGGTGTCGTAGTCGTCGTCCGGGAAGTCGGCGCCGAAGCGTTCGTTGAAATCCTCGATCGGGGTCAGCGCATCCACCACGTACTGGCCGTCGGCCTGCGCGGCGATCAGCGACGCCTCGTCCTCGGCGTCGTCGTGCTCGTCGTCGATGTCGCCGACGATCTGCTCCAGCACGTCCTCGATGGTCACCAGCCCGGCCACGCCGCCGTACTCGTCGACCACGATCGCCATGTGGTTGCGCGAGAGCCGGAACTCCTTGAGCAGCACGTTGAGCTTCTTCGACTCGGGAATCAGCACCGCCGGGCGCAGCAGTTCGCGCACCGTGCCCGGACCGTCATCGGCGACCACGCCGCGCAGCAGGTCCTTGGCCAGCAGGATGCCGAGGATGTCGTCCTTGTTCTCGCCGTGCACCGGGAAGCGCGAATGGCCGGATTCGACCACCTGCTTCATCAGGTCGAGGAAACGCGCCTCCACCGGCAGCGAGACCATCTGCGCGCGCGAGATCATCACATCGCCGACGGTGAGTTCGGAGACCGACAGCGCGCCCTCCATCATGCGCAGCGTGTCGGCGGCGATCAGGCCATCGTGCTGCGCGTCGCGCAGCACCTCGACCAGATCGTCGCGGGTGTGCGGATCGCCGGAGAACACCGAGGTCAGGCGTTCCAGCCAGCCGCGACGTTTTTCGTGGGATTCGGGGGAGGAGCTACTCGGTCCGTCTTCTGACATGTTCTGTGGGTAGGCGCCCGGTCGAACGGGCGGTAACCCCAAGTCTAGCAGGGCGGTCGCGACAGCATCGCGACGCCGGCGGCGGGCCATCGGCGGCGCGCCGGCCCGGGTTCAGCCGCCGGGGGGCGGAGTATGCAGCGCGTCGGGTGCCGGTGCCGCGCCCGGTTCCTCGGGCAGGTCCAGGCTGTAGCTGCAGCCGGCCAGGGTCTTGCCGGGGTGCGATTTCACCGTGGACACGCTGAGGATGATCGACTCGATCATCGGCTCGCCGGTCTTGGGGTCGTGGACGTCGCGGCTGAGCACCTCGCGGCCGAACATGGCCTTCTCCGGGGTGTCCACCGCCGCTTCCAGGTTCAGGCGCTTGGCCAGCGGCCGCGGGTCGGGCAGGTCCAGGATCGCCATCACGCTGGAGCCGGAGAAGGCGATGCGCTCGCTGCTGTAGCCGAACACCTGGATCGGCCGGGTCAGCGCGTACTCGGTCATGAACAGGTTGGACTGCGGCAGCGGTCGCCAGCCGTGCGCCACCGCCTTCAGCGGATCGGCCAGCAGCGGCGCCAGCGCACTGAAGTCGGCCACGTGCTGGCGGCATTCCAGCAGCGCCGGCAGGTCGATGGCCGGATCGGCGGCCGTGGTGGCGGCAGGCGCTGCCGCCGGCGGCAAGGCAGGCGCGGCGACCGCTGGAGCGGCGCAGGCGAGCGCGAGCAGGACGAGCGAGGGACGGATCAACGCACGGAACCTCGAAGGAAAACGGGGCGGCGATCGCCGCGCGGCCACGTTACCGCCGGCGCCTGCGCTTGACCAGCGTGGGAGAGGTGGGCGACACACCGAGCCCCTCTCCCCCCGGGAGAGGGGTTGGGGTGAGGGTCGGTCGCGGCAGAGAGCGCGGGATATCGGATCAACGCTCGCCGGCGTAGGGGTCGGACACGCCGAGGTCGGCGAGGATCTCGCGCTCCAGTTGCTCCATCGCCTCGGCTTCCTTGTCGTCCTCGTGGTCCCAGCCGAGCAGGTGCAGCACGCCGTGCACGGTCAGGTGCGCGTAATGCGCGTTCAGCGGCTTGTCCTGTTCGGCGGCTTCGCGCGCCACCACCGGTGCGCAGATCACCAGATCGCCGAGCAGCGGCAGCTTGACGCCCTTCGGCAGCCCCTCCGGCAGTTCCGCCGGGAAGCTGAGCACATTGGTGGCGTAGTCCTTGCCGCGGTAGTGCTGGTTGAGGGCGCGGCCTTCGCGGTCGTCGACCAGGCGGATCGCCAGATCGGCCTCGCGGATGCGGCCCTTCAGCGCCGCGGCGACCCATTTGCGAAAGCTCGGCGCCGCCGGCAGCCCGGCACGGGGCAGGGCGTAGCTGACGCCGACATCGAGGCGGACGGGACCTTTGGTCATGGCGGAACGGCCGGGTGCAGCGGTGGGGGCCACAGTATCGCGCTAACGCGCGCTCAGGGCGACGCCCCGTCGCCTGCTTCGTAGGCGATCTCGATCACTGTCGTGTGGTCGATGCCGGCGTCCGCTGCGCAGTTCCGGTCATGCACGCCTTGTCCTGGAGCGGCAGACGCGCCACTACAGACTCAGGTGACGCATTCGACCAGGAACAGCACGGGCTTTTTTTCGGCGTCTATGCGGTACGCCACGCTGCCCATCGGGCCTTGCTGGCATTGCGGATTGTCGTGCCGGATCTCCACCGTGGCGGCGAAGCGCCCCGAAGCAGAGAGCCATACGGCGGCCTGGCCGCGTTCGAGCAGGCGGCCGACCAGGTAGAGGCTGTCCGCTGGCACCTTGGCGTAGGCCAGCGCGTTGCAGCCGAAGCGATCGCGTGTCACGCCGGCGGTTTCGGCCGCATCGAGCAGCGCTTGCGCGCGGGTGCCGGCGATCCAGGCCAGGCGTTGCGCTTCGTCGCCGCGCGGTGCGGTCGGCGAGGTACGGGAAATTGCCGCAGCGCGCTCGAGGACGTCGCGCGGCAGGCCGATGCTGGCCGCGTCCTGCACGATCGACAGGCAGGGCGGGGTCAGCGATTGCGCCAGGGCGATGCGCTGCGGTGCCGGGTTCTGCGCGCGCGGCGGGTCCGACGAATGGCCGCTGGCGCCACCGGCCACGCCGAGCAGCGCTGCCAGCAGGCCGGGCCAGGGCCGGATCATGCGGCGGGTCCGGTGGCGCGGTCGACGACGTCGCGCTTCTCGTAGGCGTTGACGATGCGCGCCACCAGCGGATGCCGGACCACGTCGCGTGCCTCGAAGAAGGTGAAGCTGACCCCGTCCACCTCGTGCAGCACCTCGATGGCGTCGCGCAGGCCGGACTTGACGTGCTTGGGCAGGTCGATCTGGGTCAGGTCGCCGGTGACCACCGCGGTGCTGCCGAAGCCGAGCCGGGTCAGGAACATCTTCATCTGCTCGATGGTGGTGTTCTGCGCCTCGTCCAGGATCACGTAGGCGTCGTTGAGGGTGCGTCCGCGCATGTACGCCAGCGGCGCGATCTCGATGACGTTCTTTTCCAGCAGCTTGACCACCTTCTCCACGCCCAGCATCTCGTACAGCGCGTCGTACAGCGGGCGCAGGTAGGGATCGACCTTCTGGCTGAGGTCGCCGGGCAAAAAGCCCAGCTTCTCGCCGGCCTCCACCGCCGGGCGCACCAGGATCAGGCGCTGCACCCGCGATTCGTTCAGCGCTTCCACCGCGCTGGCCACGGCCAGGAAGGTCTTGCCGGTGCCGGCCGGGCCGATGCCGAAGTTGATGTCGTGGGTGGCGATCTGGTGCAGGTACTTGGCCTGGTTGGCGCCGCGGCCGCGCACGGTGCCGCGCCTGACCTTGATCGCCACTTCTTGCGGCTGGTATGCGCGCTGCGCCACCTGGTCGACGTTGGACTGATTGAGCCGCAGGTGGATTTCCTGGTCGTCGAAGGTGACGTGGTCGGCCTCGACATACAGCGCCTGCAGCAGCCGCTCGGCCGCCGCCACCGCCTGCTCCGGTCCGGTCACCCGGTACACGTTGCCGCGGTTGGAGATCTCCACGCCCAGGCGCAGTTCGATCTGCCGCAGGTGCGCGTCGAACGGGCCGGCCAGGTTGGCCAGGCGCTCGGTGTCGGCGGGATCCAGGGTGAAGTCGCGTTGCGCAGGGGTGGTCATGGCGGGCGCACACCGCCAGCGGCGGTGTCGAAGAAACGAGGGGCGCAAAGGGTAGCGCGCAGCGCGTAGCCGGGCCAGTGAAGGACGCGGGCGGCGGCCCCGTGGTGCGCAGGCCGCCGCGGTGGAGGTGCGCCGGGCGGATCGGCGCGCGCAGGCGCGGCGCCACCGCCGCGATCCTCGCGCCGCGGCGATGGCAACGTTGTCCACAATGGATGTGGATCGATTGTCCAAAAGCCTGTGGACAACCGCGCGAATACCTCGCTGCGCAAGGCCCCGGCCTGTGCTGGCGAAAAAATCGCACCGATCCGCCCGGCAACGCCTGCATGACGGCGGCGCTGGTCCCGCGGAATCGGTTGCGGCGCGTCTTATCGACGATCGCCAGCGTCGGTGTCGCCTTCGCAGCGCGCCTCGCGGGCCTGCATCCATGCGTCCGCAATCGCGCATGCACCGGCGGGGTCGTCCACGACCAGGATCAGTTGCCCGTGGTGGTCGCTGTACTGCACGGTGATGTTGATGCCGGCGGCGCCGAGCATGCCGGTCAGCAGGCCGAGCTGCCCCGGCGTTTCCTGGTCCAGGCGCAGGCTCACCACCGGGTGTTCGGCGGCCACGTGGAAACCGTGCGCGCGCAGGGTCTCGCTTGCCGGTGCGGCGGCGTCGAACAGGAAGTGCGCGACCGCGCGTCCGTCCACGCGCCACACGCCACCGCCTTCGATGCTGATGCCGGCCGCGCCGAGTGCCTGGGCCATGGCGGACAGGGCGCCGGGGCGGTCTTCGAGGCGGATTTCGACGTCCTTCATCGGCCTGCCTCCGGCGAACTGTCCAGGCACACGATCGTCGCTTCGCAACGCACCGGCATGGCGCAGCTGTTGGCGACGAAGCACTGCGCGTGGGCCTGCGCGTGCAAGGCCTGCGCGCGGCGCGCATCGCCGTCCGCCGCGATGGTCACCCGTGGCGCCAGTGCCACCTCGCGAAAGCGTCCGCCCTGGCCTGGGCGAAGCGCCAGCCAGCCCTGGGCCTGGTCCTCGTAGGCGAGCACCCGGATGCCGGCGTGCGCGCACAGGGCCAGGTAGGTGAGCATGTGGCAGGCGGCGAGCGCGCCCACCAGCAGATCCTCGGGGTTGTGCAGCGTCGGGTCGCCGCGGAAGCGCGGGTCGGCGCTGCCGGCCAGCGCCGCTTTGCCGGGAACCTGCAGCGTGTAGTCGCGACCGTAGCCGCTGTAGTCGACGGTGCCGTTGCCGCGGTTGCCGGTCCAGTGCAACTGCGATGCGTAGTGGTGGAGCGTGTCGGTCATGCGCCTGCCTCGTGTGGAGAGCGGGCACGGTAGGCGCCGGCGCGGCGCCATGCTTCGTCTAGAATCGAAGCATGAGCGAAGACACCCTGCTTGCGCGCGCCGCCTTCCTGCTCGGTGATGCGGCGCGTAGCCGCATGCTGGCGGCGTTGATGAGCGGGCAGGCGCGCACCGCCAGCGAACTGGCGCTGGACGGTGAGGTCGCGCCATCGACCGCCAGCCGGCATCTGGCGCAACTGGTCGATGCCGGCTTGATCGAGGTGGCGCAACAGGGTCGGCACCGCTATTTCCGCTTGGCCGGCGCGCAGGTCGCGGCGGCGGTCGAGGCGATGATGGGGCTGGCGCCGCCAACGATGACGCGGCGGGTCGGCCCAGCGGATCCCGCCTTGCGCCGGGCGCGGGTGTGCTACGACCACCTCGCCGGCGAACTGGCGATCGCCTGGCGCCAGCAGATGGAAGCGCGCGGGCACCTGCTGTGCAGCGACGGCATGGCCCTGAGCGCGTCCGGCGCGGACTGGTGCGCGGCGATCGGCATCGACGTCGTGGTGCTGCGTGCGTCGCGCCGGCCGTTGTGTCGGCCGTGCCTGGACTGGAGCGAGCGCCGCGACCACGTCGCCGGTGCGCTGGGCAGCGCCGTGCTCAAGTACCTCTTCGACACCGGCCTGGCCCGGCGCGTGCCGGATTCGCGGGTGGTGCAGATCGGCGCGCGCGGCGAGGCGTTCCTCAGCGCGCTCGACTAGGGCGTGCCCGCCGCCGCTCAGGCCGCGGCGTCGTCCTCGGCCAGATGCAGGCGGCCGCGCAGCGAATTGCTCAGCGCTTCGGTGATCGTCACCTCGACGAACTGGCCGACCAGGCGCGGGTGGCCGGGGAAGTTCACCGAGCGCATGTTCTCGGTCTTGCCGGTCAGCTCGGCCGGGTTCTTCTTCGACGGCCCTTCCACCAGCACGGTCTGCACGCTGCCGACCATGTTTTGCGAGATCTGCTGCGCATGCGCATTGATGTGCGCCTGCAGCCGCGCCAGCCGCGCATGTTTGACCGCCTCGGGGGTGTCGTCTTCCAGGTCGGCGGCGGGCGTGCCCGGGCGCCGCGAGTAGATGAAGGAGAAGCTCTGGTCGAAGCCCACGTCCTCGATCAACTTCATGGTCTTCTCGAAGTCGGCGTCGGTCTCGCCGGGGAAGCCGACGATGAAGTCCGAGCTGATCGAGATGTCCGGGCGCACCGCGCGCAGCTTGCGGATCTTCTGCTTGAACTCCAGCGCGGTGTAGCCGCGCTTCATCGCGCTGAGGATGCGGTCGCTGCCGGCCTGCACCGGCAGGTGCAGGTAGTTGGCCAGCTGCGGCACGTCGCGGTAGGCCTCCACCAGCGAGTCGCTGAACTCCAGCGGATGCGAGGTGGTGAAGCGGATGCGGCCGATGCCCTCGATCTGCGCGATGCTGCGGATCAGCAGGCCCAGGTCGGCGACCTGCGCTTCCTCGCCGGCCTCGGCGTCGGCGTAGGGACCGCGGTAGGCGTTGACGTTCTGGCCGAGCAGGTTGATCTCGCGCACGCCCTGCGCCGCCAGTTGCGCCACTTCCACCAGCACGTCCTCGAACGGCCGGCTGATCTCCTCGCCGCGGGTGTAGGGCACCACGCAGAACGAGCAGTACTTGGAGCAGCCTTCCATGATCGACACGAAGGCCGACGGGCCTTCGGCGCGCGGCTCCGGCAGGCGGTCGAACTTCTCGACTTCGGGGAAGCTGATGTCCACCTGCGACTTGCCCGATGCGCGCCGCGCGCGGATCAGTTCCGGCAGCCGGTGCAGGGTCTGCGGGCCGAACACCAGGTCCACGTAGGGCGCGCGCTTGACGATGGCCTCGCCTTCCTGCGACGCCACGCAGCCGCCGACGCCGATGATCACCGGCTTGCCGCCGGCCTTCAGCGCCTTCCAGCGACCGAGCTGGCTGAACACCTTCTCCTGCGCCTTCTCGCGGATCGAGCAGGTGTTGACCAGGACCACGTCCGCTTCTTCCGGGTTGTCGGTCAGCTCCAGGCCCTCGGACGCGGCGAGCACGTCGGCCATCTTGGCCGAGTCGTACTCGTTCATCTGGCAACCGTGGGTCTTGATGTACAGCTTGCCGCGCACCACGGTCGGTGGTGCCGGCCGTGCGCTCGGCAGCGGCAGCAGGGCGGGGACGTCCGCGGCGGCGGTCGCGGTCGGCGAAACAGGGGCGGGCGTCCCGGGCATGGCGCTTATTCCAGACGGGTTGCGGGCGGGCAGCCGGCGACGGCTGCGGTGAGCCACATAGTGTATCGGGAACCGCGCCAGGACGTTGCGCGGTGGCCAGTCCGGCACGGAAGGCGCAGACGGCCGGCGTTGTCGCCGGCCGCCCGGGTGCGGCTCAGCGCACGTAGGGGGATTCGGCGTTCTCTTCCTGCTTGCGCTTGGCTTCGTCGTAGCGCCGCTGCGCCTCTTCGCCGCTCATCCGGTACTTGGGTGCGAGATGCGGCAGCAGCAACTTGGCCCAGGCGGTAGTGATGCGTTCGCTTTCGGTCTGGCAGCGCAGGGCACGGTCCTCGGGCAGCATGCCGCTGGTGACCAGGCGCAGGTATTTGGCCGGGTCGTGCCCGTACAGCATGCACATCAGGTTGTAGAAGCGTTGCTGACCGAGCGAATGCTCGTCGGCGAAGTCGGCCGCGCCGTACTGTTCCTTGGTGTTCAGCATGAAGAACAGACCGGCCAGGCGCAGGTTCTCAGCCAGAATGCTCGGCGACTCGTTGGGGGCCATGAACATCAGCATGAGCGATGAGGCCAACTGATCGGCAGCATCCTCTTCACGGCCGGTGCTGGGCAGCTTCAGCATGTCGATCAGCGCGTGGCCGAATTCGTGCAGCATGATGAAGCGTGCGTTGGCGAGCAGGAAGCGTGCGCTGAAGTTTTGATCCTGGTTCTGTTCGCCGAGGCCGGCGCCGACCTTGACCAGCATGTCCACCATTTCATAGCACATCACCAATTCGTGCTTGGCGGGCGAGTAAAAGGCATTGATCTGGCCGCATTCGGCCGCGATCAGATGCAGCGGCCCCGGCAGCATCAGCATCCCGTCCATCGCGTTGATCTCGGGCAGGCGATGCAGGATGTCGATGTCGACGGCGAAGTCGTGCGCCTCCTTCAGGTCGGGATTCTTCGGCGCGACATACTCGTAGGTGAACTTGACCCCTTCCGCGGCCACTGCATCCGCGGCCGGCGCCGGCGGAGCCCCGGCGGCCTTGTCGGCCTCGGCGGCCTCGGCCTGCTTGGGGTCGGCTGGCTTGGCCGCGGTTGCCGCCACCGGCGCTGCCGCCGTCGGGGCGGCCTGTTGCGCCTTCCAGGTGCTGTATCCCCAGGCGCCGCTGACCGCCAGCAACGCGAACAGCAGAATTGCGATCAAGATCTTTTGCATGGCGATGTCTTCCTTGGCGTCGATGGCGAGTCCGTGCGCGGAGCACACGCAACGCGAATGGTACGGTGCAGACTCTCTGCAGGAAAGCTGCGGCGTCGCTGGCAGGGCTCAGGCGGCGGCGTCCACCGCCAGCGCGCGCTGTACCGCCGGCCGCGCCGCCATGCGTTCCGCGTAGGCGCGGGTCGGCGCCGGCGGATCGAGCAGGCCGAACCCCAGCATCCAGCCCAGTGCGCTGCCCCACAGCACGTCGGCGGCGCTGCAGCGGTCGCCGAGCAGGTAGTCGCCGCGCGCCAGTTGCGCGTCCACCACCGCCAGTACGGTGTCGCAGTCGGCATACGGCGACATCGCCCGCGGCGGCGGGGCGCGCTTGAGCACGCGATCGACCAGTGCCGGTTCGAAGCAGGCGCCGTAGAACGCCAGCCAGCGCAGGTAGGGGCCGCGCAGCGGGTCGCCGATCGGCGGCGCCAAGCCGGCCTCGGGATACAGGTCGGCCAGGTAGGGGTAGATCGCGCCCTGTTCGGTGACCACCGCGCCGGCATGCACGATGGCCGGCACCTTGCCCATCGGGTTGATCGCCAGGTACTCCGGCGCCAGTTGCCCCTGCCGATCGAAGTCGATGCGCTCGATGGCGTAGTCGGCGCCCAGCTCCTCGAGCAGGATCAGCACGCCGCGCGAGCGTGAATGCGGGTTGTGGAACAGGGTGACGTGGCGGTCGGCGGTCATGGGCGGCTCCTGGGTGGTCGGTGCGGGCAGCCTAGACCCCATTGCGGACAGCTTCTGTCCGCAATAGCGTGCATGGATGTCATCGCCCGCCGCCCGCCTGTTGCGCCTCATCGCCCTGCTGCAGACCCGCCGGCTGTGGTCCGGCGCCGAGCTGGCGGCGCGGCTGGGGGTGGACCGGCGCAGCCTGCGCCGCGACGTGGAGCGGCTGCGCGCGCTGGGCTATGCGGTGGAGGCGGCGGCCGGCGTCGGCGGCGGCTACCGGCTCGCGGCGGGCGCGCAGATGCTGCCGTTGCTGTTCGAGGAGGACGAAGCGGTGGCGGTCGCGGTGGCGCTGCGCGCCGCCTGCGCCAGCATGGCCGGCCTCGAGGACACCGCGGTGCGGGTGCTGGCCAAGCTCGAACCGCTGCTGCCGGCGAGGGTGCGGCAGCGCGCCAAGGCCCTGCAGGGAGCGACCCTGGCGCTGGGCCAGGACCCCCTGCGGCCGGACACGCGGGTGCTGATCGGTGTCGCCAGCGCCTGCCGCGATCGGCGCCTGCTCGGCTTCGCCTACCGCGACCACGGCGGCCGCGCCAGCCAGCGCCTGGTGGAGCCGTTGCGCCTGGTCAATGCCGGCCGCCGCTGGTACCTGCTGGCCTGGGACCGCGACCGTGCCGACTGGCGTACCTTCCGCGCCGAGCGCATCGTGCCGCCCTTGCAGCTCGGCGCGGCGGTGGCGTTGCGCCTGCCGCCGCAGGAACCGGCCGCCATGGTCGATGCGGCGATCCGCTACAGCCCGCAGGCGCTGGGCTTCGCCCTCAGCGTACGGCTGCGTGGCAGCGCCGCCGAGTTGGGCGCGCGCATTCCGCTGTGGTGCGGCACCCTGCAGGACGAGGCCGACGGCCACTGTCGGCTGTCGCTGCTGGCCGACGCGATACCGTGGCTGGCAGCGCAGTTGCTGACCCTCGGCGTGCCGTTCGCCGGGCTGGAGGCTACGCCCGAGGTGCGTGCGGCGCTGCGTGAGGCGCTGAACGCGTTGCTGGAGCAGGTGCCGGAGTCGGTTCCGGTGGGATAGGTGCTACGGCCAGGGAGGGCACACTGACCGCTCGGCCGCGTCGCGGCCTCGAGCGGCCTGGACTTGGCAAGCGCCAGGGAAGTTGGGACACTCGCCGCCATGAAGGGGAAGCTGTGGCTCCTGGGGCTGGGACTCGCCACGTTGACGGCTGCGCCGGCCAGCGCCGGCACCCTGTACAAGTGCACCGGCGGCGACGGCGTGCCCAGCTACGGCAGCAAGCGCGTGTCCGGCGCCAACTGCAGCGTGATCGGCCGCTACACCCCTGACCGCCGCGCCGCGCGTACCGCCCCGGCGCCAGCGCCGGCCAGGGCCAGCACCGAGCGGCCGCCCAGCCGCGGCGTCATCGCCAACGCCGGCACCGTGGCGCCGGCCACCCTGATCAGCGCGCCGGTCACGGCCCCCACATCTGTCACTGCCAATGCCATGCCCAATCGCGTGGCGCCGGTGCCGCCCAGCAGCAGCGGTACGCCACGGCGCCTGGTCAGTGGCCAGCTGTACTCGTACATGAAGGACGGCGTGCGCCACTACACCAGTGCGCGCCCGACCCAGGTCGCCAATCTCGGCGCGGTGCGCACGATCCGCTACAGCTTCATGGAGACCTGCTACGCCTGCGCCAACCCGGGGGTGAACTTCGGTGCGGTGCGGCTGAACACCACCGCCTACCAGAGCGAGATCGCCGCCGCCGCGCGCGAATATGGGGTCGACGAGGCGGTGGTGCGCGCCATCATCCATGCCGAGTCCGCCTACAACCCGATGGCGCTCAGTCGTGCCGGCGCGCAGGGGCTGATGCAGTTGATGCCGCCCACCGCACGCCGCTTCGGCGTCAGCGATTCGTATGATGCAGCGCAAAATATTCGCGGCGGCGTGCAGTACCTAGCGTGGCTGCTGAAGCGCTTCAACGGCAACCTCAGCCTGGCCGCGGCCGGCTACAACGCCGGCGAGGGTGCCGTAGACAAACACGGCGGCGTGCCGCCGTACAGCGAGACCCAACGCTACGTGCAACGGGTGGGCGTGCTCGCCGAGCGCTACCGCGGCGTGCTGGCGACCGCGCATTGAGTCGTCGCCGCGGCCCGGCAGGAGGCGTTGCGCGTCCATTGTCGGCGCGTTAAGGGTTCCGCTACACTGCAGTGGATTCAGTGCGGCTCGACCCCCACCGAGCTGCTGGCAGCCTCACGCTACCCAATCACAGATCGGAGTGCCGGATGGCCAACGATGGGGTCAACGATTCTGTAAACGTAGGACGCCGCCGCTTTCTCACCGCCACCACGTCCGTCGTGGGCGCGGTCGGTGCGGGGTTCGTCGCGGTTCCTTTCATCAAGTCCTGGAATCCGAGCGCAAAGGCCAAGTTGGCCGGCGCGCCGGTCACCGCCGACATCAGCGCCCTGCAGGAAGGCCAGCGCCTGATCCTGGAGTGGCGCGGCCAGCCGATCTGGATCGTCAAGCGCTCCAAGGCGATGCTCGACGCGTTGCCGTCGCTGGACGGCCGGCTCAAGGATCCGGAGTCCACCAACAAGGACCAGCAGCCGGACTACGTGCTGAAGAATCCGGAGTACCGCTCGATCAAGCCCGACGTCTCGGTGCTGGTCGGCCTGTGCACCCATCTGGGCTGCTCGCCGGAAATGGTCGCCGAGATTCGCCCCGAACCCTACGACGCCGATTGGAAGGGCGGTTACTTCTGCCCTTGCCACAAGTCGCGCTTCGACATGTCCGGCCGCGTGTTCCAGGGCGTGCCGGCGCCGATCAACCTGCTGGTGCCGCCGCACCATTATCAGGACGACAACACCCTGGTGATCGGCGTCGACCCGGCCGGGTCCGCGAAGGGAGGGGCGTAAGTCATGGCCGACAACATCCTCACCCGCACCGCGGGCAACGTGTTCGACTGGGTCAACGAGCGCGCCCCTGGGCTGATGCCGTTCTACCGCAAGCACGTCACCGAGTACTACGCGCCGAAGAACTTCAACCTTTGGTACTACTTCGGCTCGTTGGCGATGGTGGTGCTGGTCAACCAGATCGTCACCGGCATCTTCCTGACGATGCACTACAAGACCAGCGCGGCCGAGGCGTTCAACTCGGTCGAGTACATCATGCGCGACGTCGAGTGGGGCTGGCTGATCCGCTACATGCACTCCACCGGCGCCTCGCTGTTCTTCATCGTGGTGTACCTGCACATGTTCCGCGGGCTGATGTACGGCAGCTACAAGAAGCCGCGCGAGCTGGTGTGGATCCTGGGCATGCTGATCTACCTGGTGCTGATGGCCGAAGCCTTCATGGGCTACGTGCTGCCCTGGGGGCAGATGTCGTTCTGGGGCGCGAAGGTGATCATCTCGCTGTTCGGTGCCATCCCGGTGATCGGCAACGGCCTGACCGAGTGGATCATGGGCGATTACCTGCCGTCCGACGCCACCCTCAACCGCTTCTTCGCCCTGCATGTGATCGCCCTGCCGCTGGTGCTGCTGCTGCTGGTGGTGCTGCACCTGGGCGCGCTGCACGAGGTCGGCTCCAACAATCCCGAAGGCGTGGAGATCAAGAAAGGGCCCAAGGGCAATCGCTGGAGCCCGAACAAGCCGGCCGACGGCATCCCGTTCCATCCGTACTACACGGTCAAGGATCTGGTCGGCGTCGGCTTCCTGCTGATGATCGGTGCCTTCATCATCTTCTTCGTGCCCGGCTTCGGCGGCCTGTTCCTGGAGCACGACAACTTCACCGAGGCCAACCGCCTGGTGACACCGGAGCACATCAAGCCGGTCTGGTACTACACCCCTTACTACGCGATGTTGCGGGTGGTGCCGAACAAGCTCGGTGGCGTGCTGGTGATGTTCTCGGCGATCGCGATCCTGTTCCTGGTGCCCTGGCTGGACCGCGCCAAGGTCAAGTCGATCCGCTACCGCGGCTGGATCTCGCGGGTGATGCTGGGAATCCTGGTGGTGTGCTTCGTCTGGCTCGGCGTGATCGGTTCCGGCCCCGGTACCGAGATCATCGAGACCTATATCGGCCGCGTGCTGACCGTGCTGTATTTCGCCTTCTTCCTGACGATGCCGATATGGACCTCGCTGGATCGAACCAAGCCGGTGCCGGAGCGGGTGAGCAGCCATGACTAAGCGCCTGATCGCTGTGCTCGCCGGCGTCGCCTCGGCGCTGCTGCTGTCCGCCTCGGCCATGGCCGCCGAGGGCGCCGCCACCCTGCAGGCCGGCAACGACCTGGGCGACCGCGCCTCGCTGCAGCGTGGCGCCAAGCTGTTCATGAACTACTGTTCCGGCTGCCACTCGCTGAAGTACCTGCGCTACCAGCGCATGGCCGAGGATCTGGGCCTGAGCGAGGACGAGGTGATGCACAACCTCAACTTCACCGGCGCCAAGATCGGCGAACACATCGAGACGGCGATGCCGCACGATGCGGCGACCAAGTGGTTCGGCAAGGCGCCGCCGGACCTGAGCCTGATCGCCCGCGTGCGCGGCACCGACTGGGTCTACACCTACCTCAAGTCGTTCTATCTCGACCAGTCGCGGCCGCTGGGCTGGAACAACAAGCTGTTCGCCAATGCCTCCATGCCCAATCCCTTGTGGGATCTGCAGGGTCTGCAGCAGCCGGTCTACGGCAAGGCCGAGCAGCCGGGCGTGGACAAGCCGGTGGAGCGGCTGCAGCTGGCGACACCGGGCAAGCAGAGCCCGGTCGAGTTCGACCAGACGGTGCGCGACATCAGCAATTTCCTCGAATACGCCGGCGAGCCGGCGGCGTTGAAGCGGCAGAGCCTGGGCGTGTGGGTGGTGCTGTTCCTGGCGCTGCTGACCTTCCTGGCCTATCTGCTGAAGAAGGAATACTGGAAGGACGTGCATTGAGCGGCGGCCGTCTCGGCCGCATCCCGGCTGCACCGTTGCTGAGCCGATCCCCTGTTCATCCTATTGGCTTTTGTGAGCGAGGGTTGCACACTCAGGGGCCGTGACGACCGTCCGCAATGTGCGGGCGGCGTCGATGCGGCCGGCGGATTCCGGCCGTCGGAGAGCCTTGAATGGCGGCGAGTTTGCGCATGCGAAATACCTTGACGTTGTTTTCCTCCACGGATGATGTCCTGTGCCACCGCGTCCGCCTGGTGCTCGCGGCCAAGGGCGTGACCTACGATTTCGTGGCGGTGGATCCGCAGAATCCGCCGGAAGACCTGATCGACCTGAATCCCTACCACTCGGTGCCGACCCTGGTGGAGCGCGAGCTGGTGCTGTACGCCGCCTCGGTGGTCAGCGAGTACCTGGACGAGCGCTATCCGCATCCGCCGCTGATGCCGGTGGACCCGCTTTCGCGCGCGCGCCTGCGCCTGGCGATGCTGCGCATCGAGCACGACTGGGTGCCGCAGGTGCAGGCGATCCAGCTCGGCAACAAGGCCCAGGCCGAAGCCGGGCGCAAGCGCCTGAAGGAACTGCTGACCGCGTCGGTGCCGCTGTTCAAGGCCAGCAAGTTCTTCCTCAATCCGGAGATGAGCCTGGCCGATTGCGCGATGGCGCCGATCATCTGGCGCCTGCAGGCGCTGGACATCCCGCTGCCGAAGGACGGCAAGGCGATCGAGGATTACGGCAATCGCATCTTCCGCAATCCGGGATTCATCCGCAGCCTGACCGACCAGGAAAAGAAACTGCGCGACCTGCCGGCATGATGCTGTCCGCCGCGCCGTCCCCGCTGACTTCCGAGCTGTACCGGCGTTGCGTGCCGGCACGTAGAATGGGCGCATGAGCGACGACACTTCCCGCATGACCAGCCATCGCCCGTACCTGCTGCGGGCGCTGGTGGAATGGATCAACGACAACGGCATGACCCCGCACATCCTGGTGGATGCGGGACTGCCCGGCGTCCAGGTGCCGCCGAGCGCGGTCAAGGACGGGCGGGTGGTACTGAACATCGCCGAGCGCGCGGTGGTGCGGTTGCAGATCGACAACGACGGGGTCAGCTTCACCGCCCGCTTCGGGGGCGTCAGCTACCCGGTGCAGGTGCCGATGTCCGCGGTGCTGGCGGTCTATGCGCGCGAAACCGGGCAGGGCATGGCGCTGCCGGACGACATCCACGGCGCCAGCGAACCGCCGGGCGACGACACTCCGCCACCGCCGCGGCCGGGCGGTTCCGACGACGCCGGCAAGCGTCCGCGTCTGCGCGTGGTCAAGTAAGCAGTGGATGTGCGGCCCCGGTGGCCGCGCGCTGGCCCCGCGAGCTGGTGTTTTTCAGTGTGCGAGCATCGCACGCACCGCGTTCCGTCGTAGGAGCGGCTTCAGCCGCGACGGGCGTTACTGGTAAAGCCGATCGCGGCTGAAGCCGCTCCTACAACAGGCGGGGCGAATCCCTGCGAATGCCCGCTGGACGCGCCGGTGTCGAGGATCGAGGACGGTCGCCGTCCATTCCAGGTGGCACGCGAAGCGGTGTTGACCCACCTTTGCTGCCGCCCAAGAGGCCGCACGCCATCGGTGCGCAGTCGTGATAACTCGGCTCAGTCGCGCTGCGCGCGCGCTTCCTGCAGGCTGCTCACGCTGGCCACCGACGGCCCGCTGAAGGCGATCAGCTGGTCGCCGAGCAGCACCAGACGCCCGCTGTGGCGGTCGGTGCCGTCGTAGGAATAGTCGAAACGGAAGCTGCGCTCGAAGCCGAGCCAGCCGTTGGGCAGACGCCGCAGGCGCAGGCCGGTGCCGTGCACGCTCTGGTCCAGCCACTGCACGTCGGCGGCCTTGCAGGCATTGCGGCCGAGGATTTCGGCGCGTTCGGCGGCGGCGCGCGCGGCGTTCCAGAACGCGAACACCGCGGCGCCGGCGATCATCAGCAGGATCAGGCTGGGCATGGCGCCACTGTAGCGAGGCGGCGGTAGGCGGGCAATCTTGGGGCGGGGATTGGGGATTGGGGATTGGGGATTGGCGGGCCTGTCCGCGGCTGACGGGGCGATGCTGCGCGTTCGCGTACCTTCAGGTGCCTGCGGGTAGTGCCGAGTTAGAGGCCTAGTCGTCACCATCACCCTGAGCGCCCGCCGCTTGCGCAATGCCTCGATTGCCCAAGGGATACGCTCGCTGGTTGGTTTTTTAGAGATGCCCCCGCGTCGCAATGGACGAACACGTTTCAGCCTTGCGGCTGTGGCTGTGGCTGTGGCTGCGGTTCGGTCTTGGGCGCTTCTTTGTTGGAGGGTACGCCGGGTTGTGGCGGAGCGGGCACCGCGGCGGGTGCGGGCGGAGTCGGCGTGGTCGGGGCGTTATGCGGTGCTGGCGGCACGGCAAGCGGGCCGGGTGCCCCGCTCGCTGGCGTCGCGGTCGGCGTCGCGATCGGTGCGGACGCTGGCATGGTGGGCGCGGTCGGTAGCAGCATCTGCGCCTGGGGTTGCAGCTTCAGCAGGGCCGACCAGTCCTGGCGGTTGAAGTCGCACAGTTCCTCGTGGCCGGGCGTGCATTCGAGCGCGGCGCCTTCGTCGTTCTGGTCCTGCGCCAGCGGCGCATCCAGTTGTAGGCGCCCGCTGCGATCCAGCTTGAGCTTGCGCATGGTTACCGCGTTGAACACGTTGCCGCCGATCAGATACAGGGTCTGGTCGCCGCCGACATTGGCCGCGACCACGATGTCGCAATGCGATTCCCACGGCAGCGGGCGGCCGCGCGCCAGCGCCTCGCGCAGGCCGGCAGCGCCGACCGGCTGCCGGCGGCCGCGCAGGAAACACAGCAGGTCGCCGGGCGCGGGTTTTTCCTGCTGCGGGTCGGCAAGGCGATAGGGCAGGCCGTCGGCGCCGGCCTGGTAAGCGGCGCGGATGTAGTCGATATGGCGGATCGAGGTGTGGAAGCCGGCCACGCCAGCGCGCACCATCACGTAGGACACGAAGGCCGCCGACCACGGGTTGTCGACGATGAAGGCGCGGCAGTCGTTCTCGCGGTAGCGCGACCCGTCCAGCTGCTGGCAGCTCTCGGCGCCGTCGAAGCGGCCCATCGCGCCCAGCGTGCCGCTGTCGCGCCAGTACGTGGCGACGCGCTGCCAGGCTTCGATGCCATCGTCGGCAAGGTCGGCGCGCTCTGCCTCGGTGACGCGCAGGCCGGCCAGGCGGCCGTCGCGATCGATGAACGGGCGCCACCACAGCCGGTGTTCGTTGCAGGCGGTGCGCACGATCGCCACTGCCGCCGGAGTCAGGCCGAAGCGCGGCGGCAGATCGCAGACTTCCGCGGCCGCGGCGCGGCCGGCGGGAAACAGGGCGGCGACACACAGCAGCGCGAACCAGGGGCGGAACATCGGCGAACTCGGCGGGGAGGGGAAAGCGTGCAGCGTCGCAGAGCGGCGTTGGCGAGGCCGTGAAGTGTAGGGCGTGTCGTGCGATGTAGGCAGGTCGCACCGTGCTGGCTGACGCGTTCGCTGGCGATCAGGCGCTTTGCAGCTTGCCCTGGCGCGTGGCGTGACTCATCCAGCGAGGGCTGAAGCGATCAATCTCGGGACCGAGGCATGCGTGCAGACATGCACGCTTGAGAGAATGTGTCCGCGTTCGCCGCGGGCGAGGCTTTCGCCACAGCGGTCGCCTCGCCACGTGCAGGTCTTGCCGCTACCGCGGGGGCGGGCCGAGTTTCAGCGATAGATCCACCGCCTGCACGTGTTTGGTCAGGGCGCCGATGGAGATGCAGTCGACGCCGTCGGCGGCGATCGCGCGCACCGCGTCCAGGTCCACGCCGCCGGAGACTTCCAGCGGGATCGCGCGGTGGAACGGTGCGGCTGCGGCGATCGCCACCGCGTCGCGGCGCTGCTCCGCGGTGAAGTCGTCGATCAGGATGCGGTCGCAGCCGGCCTCTAGCGCCTCGCGCAGTTGCTCCAGGGTTTCCACCTCGACCACCAGCGGCAGTGTCGGCCACTGCGCGCGCGCGGCGGCCACCGCGGCGGGCAGCGAGCCGGCGGCGTGGATGTGGTTTTCCTTGAGCATCACCGTGTCGTACAGGCCGATGCGATGGTTGCTGCCGCCGCCGCAACGCACCGCGTACTTCTGCGCCAGGCGCAGGCCGGGCAGGGTCTTGCGCGTATCCAGGATGCGCGCGCCGGTGCCGGCGACTGCAGCCACGTAGGCGGCGGTGGCGGTAGCGGTGGCCGAGAGGGTCTGCAGGAAGTTCAACGAGGCGCGCTCGGCGCTGACCAGGGCGCGACTGCGCCCGTGCAGCAGGGCGAGCACGGTGCCGGCGGCCACGCGCTGGCCTTCGGCCACCTGCCAGTCGATCCGTACCTGCGGATCCAGCGCCTGGTGGCAGGCGTCGAACCAGGGGCGGCCGGCGATCACCGCGTCCTGCTTGCACAGCAGGTAGGCGCTATCTGCGCGGTCGGGCAGCAGCGCGGCGGTGACGTCGCCGCTGCCGAGGTCCTCGGCCAGTGCGCGCGCCACGTCGGCGGCGATCAGCTCCGCTGCAGGCGCCTGCGGCGGCGCCGGGTCGCGGCTCATTTGGCCGGGAAGTCGGCGAGTTGGGCGGTGCCGATGGCTTCCTCGGCCAGCAGCACCGGAATGCCGTCGTCGACGCGGAACACCTGCTTGCGGTCGCGGGTGATCAGGGCTTCGCGCAGCGGTTGCGCCTGCGCACTGCCATCGGCGCGCTGCACGCCGCCGGCGGCGATGGCGCGATTCAACGCCTCCAGGCCGCGCGCCTCCAGCAGCGCCAGCGGTTGGCGGGTGTCGGGCGAGCAGAGCAGGTCGAGCAGTTTGCGGTCCATCCGGTCTTCGTCTTGCGTGGAAGACGGCTAGAATACGTCTTTAAGGCAGGGGACGGCCATGACCTCCAAGCAAACCGCGCCGCTCGTCGGCATCGTGATGGGTTCCCGCTCCGATTGGGAGACCATGCAGCATGCGGCGCAGAAACTCGATGCGCTGGGTGTGCCCTATGAAGTGAAGGTGGTGTCGGCGCACCGCACCCCGGACGTGCTGTTCGCCTATGCCGAGCAAGCGGCCGCGCGCGGCCTGCGCGCGATCGTGGCCGGTGCCGGCGGCGCCGCGCACCTGCCGGGCATGCTGGCGGCCAAGACCGCGGTGCCGGTGCTGGGCGTGCCGGTGCAGTCCAAGGCGCTCAACGGCATGGACTCGCTGCTGTCGATCGTGCAGATGCCGGCCGGCATCCCGGTAGCCACGTTCGCGATCGGCGTCGCCGGCGCGGCCAACGCTGCGCTGTTCGCCGCGGCGATGCTGGCTCACGACCACGCCGAGATCGGCGCCGCGCTGGGCGAGTTCCGCCAGCGACAGACCGACGAGGTGATGGCCAAGGACGATCCGCGCCAATGACCACCGTCGGCATTCTGGGGGCGGGGCAGTTGGCGCGCATGCTGGCGGTGGCCGGCGTGCCGCTGGGCCTGCGCTTCGCGCTGCTGGATCCGGCGGCCGATGCCTGCGCCGGGCAGGTGGCGCCGCTGCGGGTCGGCGACTATGCCGACCAGGCCGCGTTGGCGGCGTTCGCGGACGCGGTCGACGTGGCGACCTTCGATTTCGAGAACGTGCCGGCGGACAGCGCCGCGGCCCTGGCCGGACAGGTGCCGGTGTTCCCGAGCCCGGATGCGCTGGCGGTGGCGCAGGACCGCCTGGCCGAGAAGACCCTGTTCCGCGAGCTCGGCATTCCGGTGCCGGCATTCGCCGCGATCGACACCCGCGCCGATCTGGACGCGGCGCTGGCGCAGGTCGGTACGCCGTGCATCCTCAAGACCCGCCGGCTCGGTTACGACGGCAAGGGCCAGTTCCGCATCGCCTCCGCCGCCGACGCCGATGCGGCCTGGGCGGCGCTGGGCGCGCAGGCGGCCAGCGTGGGCCTGATCGCCGAGGCGTTCGTGCCGTTCCAGCGCGAGGTCAGCGTGGTGGCGGTGCGCAGCCGCGACGGCGAATTCCGCACCTGGCCGCTCACCGAGAACTGGCATGTGCACGGTGTGCTCTCGGCCAGCCTGGCCCCGGCGCAGGCCGATGCCGCGCTGGAGCAGGCGGCGGTGGCGCATGCGCGTGCCCTGGCCGAGCGCCTGCAGTACGTGGGCGTGTTCGCGCTGGAACTGTTCTGCCGCGACGGCGAGCTGCTGGCCAACGAGATGGCCCCGCGCGTGCACAACTCCGGCCACTGGACCATCGAAGGCGCGGAAACCTCGCAGTTCGAGAACCACTTGCGCGCGGTGCTGGGGCTGCCGCTCGGTTCCACGCGCATGCGCGGCCACGCCTGCATGCTCAACTGGATCGGCACGATGCCCGATGCCGCAGCGGTGCTTGCGCAGCCCGGCGGACACTGGCACGACTACGGCAAGGAACCGCGCGATGGCCGCAAGGTCGGGCACGCCACCTTGCGCGAGGACACGCCCGAGGCGCTGGCCCACGCACTGCAGGCGGTAGGCGAGCAGCTGCAGCGCCAAGCCCAAGTCGCCCCGGTGATCGCCGCCCTGCGCGGCCAGCGCTGAATCAGGCGCCAGGTCCAGGCCTCGCCTGGGCCAGCAATCGGCGGCCACGGCCGCCGCTCCTGCGACTCCCCAATCCCGACTCCCCACTCCCGGCTCAACGCAAATTGGACGCCGCGAACTCCCAGTTCACCAGCTTCCAGAACGCCTGCAGATAGCGTGCGCGGTCGCCAGGGTAGTCGGTGTAGTAGGCGTGTTCCCAGACATCGCAGGCCAGCAGCGGTGTGTCGTCGCCGGTCAGCGGGGTGCCGGCGTTGGCCGTGCTGACGACCGCCAGACTGGCGTCCGGACGCTGCACCAGCCAGACCCAGCCGGAGCCGAACACGGCCAGTGCCATGCGCTCGAACTCGGCCTTGAACCGGGCCACGTCGCCGAAGCTCTTGGCCAGGCGTTCACCGAGCGCACCGCCGGGTTCGCCGCCGCCGCGCGGGCGCAGGCCGCGCCAGTAGAACTCGTGGTTCCAGACTTCGGCCGCCTCCTGGAACAGCCGGCCCTGCGCGCGCCGCAGCAGGTCCGGCAGCGCCAGCTCGGCCAGGTCGCTGCCGGCCAGTCGCGCATTGAGCCGCTCCACCAGGGCGCGCTGATGCTGGCCGTGGTGCTGTTCCACCGCGGCAGCGGACAGGTGCGGGGCCAGCGCCGCAGCGGCGTAGGGCAGGGGAGCGAGTTCGATGGGCATGGATCCTCTGGCGGTTTCGGGCGCGCGTCGCGGTACTGCCGCGCGCAGGGCTTACACTATGCGGCTACGCGAGAGTCTAGCCGACCGCCAAGGTCGTTCTTTCGCCCCAGCAGGAGAGAACCCGCATGCAGGTGATGGAGCGCATCCAGGCCGACGTCGAACGCCATCCCATCGTGTTGTTCATGAAGGGCACGCCGCAGTACCCGATGTGCGGCTTTTCCAGCCGCGCGTTGCAGGCGCTGCTGGCCGCAGGTGCCGACCGCCTGCACACCGTCAACGTGCTCGACGAGCCGGAGATCCGGGCCAACCTGCCGCGCTACTCGAACTGGCCGACGTACCCGCAGTTGTTCATCCACGGCGAGCTGATCGGCGGCTGCGACATCACCATGGAACTGTTCGAGTCCGGCGAACTGCAGCGCATCGTGACCGAGGCCTACCAGTCGTGAGCGCGCCTGCGTCGCCGCAGGCCGGCGCGCTGGCGCAGCGGGTGATCCTGGTCAGCGGTGCCGCCGGCGGGCTCGGCAGCGCCGCGGCGCTGGCCTGCGCCCAGGCAGGGGCCACGGTGGTCCTGCTGGGGCACAAGCCGGCGCGCTTGAACCGGGTCTACGACGCGATCGCCGCGGTCGGCGCCGCGCCGCTGCTGTATCCGCTGGACATGCTCGGCGCCACTCCCCCGGACTACGCCACCTTGGCCGAGCGCCTGCAGGGCGAACTCGGCCGCCTGGACGGGCTGCTGCACTGCGCCGCCGACTTCGCCGGGCTGACTCCGTTCGAGCATGCCGATCCGGCCCAGTTCGCGCGCGCCCTCCACGTCAACCTGACCGCCGCGGCCTGGCTGACCCAGGCTTGCCTGCCGTTGCTGCGGCAGGCCGAGGATGCCGCGATCGTGTTCGCGGTGGACGATCCGGAGCGGGTCGGCCAGGCCTACTGGGGTGGCTACGGCGCGGCCCAGCATGGCCGCCGCGGCCTGTTGGCGAGCCTGCACGGTGAACTGGCCGCCTCGCGCGTGCGCGTGGCCGGCCTGCAGCCGGGGCCGATGCGCACCGCCTTGCGCGCCCGCGCCTATACCCATCAAGAAGACCTCGATGCGGTCGACCCGGCGCGCTACGCCGGCGCCTGCGTCGAGCTGTTGTCGCCCGCCGGCGCCGCGCACCGCGGCGCGATCTGGAATCCCCTGGCATGACCATTCTGTCGGCAGCGCTGCTGCTGTTCCTGATCCTCGACCCGCTGGGCAATATCCCGGTGTTCCTCAGCGTGCTCAAGCCGCTGCCGGCGCGGCGCCAGCGCGTCGTGCTGGCACGCGAACTGCTGATCGCGCTGGGCGTGCTGATGGGCTTCCTGTGGGGCGGCAAATACGCGCTGGAAGTGATGCATCTGCGCCAGGAGTCGGTGGCCATCGCCGGCGGCATCGTGCTGTTCCTGATCGGCATCCGCATGATCTTCCCGCGCCCGGAAGGGCTGATGGGCGAGATCCCCGACGGCGAGCCCTTCATCGTGCCGCTGGCCATCCCGCTGGTGGCCGGTCCCTCCGGCATGGCCGCGGTGATGCTGATGGGCAGCAACGAGCCGACCCGGCTGGGCGAGTGGAGCCTGGCGCTGATCCTGGCCTGGCTGGGGACCTCGGCGCTGCTGTTCTCCGGCACGCTGCTGTACAAGCTGCTCGGCATGCGCGTGCTGACCGCGGTCGAGCGGCTGATGGGCATGCTGCTGGTGGCGATCTCGGTGCAGATGTTCCTGGACGGGCTCAGCGCCTATCTGAAGCTGCCGGTCGCCGGCTGAGGCCGCCCGCGGCCGAGCGGTGAGCGCCGTGGGGACGGCGCGGTCCCGGCAAATGTTTCGCCGCATCACGCTGCGCCGCTCGCCGGCCAGCGTGTGAGGTCATGGGAGGGCATCCGGTCGATCGCCGCCACATCCCGGCCGTGATCCTGTCTCCTCCTTGTCGCCAAAAGCGGCCAGGACTGGGATCCAGGTCCTGTGATGTCCGCTTGTGCCGGATTGTCACGATTTGGCAACAAATTGGCCCTATGGTGTTAAACTCATGTTAACCCTTGCGGGGAATCGGCAAGGGTGACCAGCCCCCATTCCGCGGCCGTGCGCCCTTACTCGCACGGCACTGCCATGCGCATTTCGTCAAACTCCATCGAGGCTATTGCAATGATTCAACCCCGTCTGCGGATGTCCAAGCTCACTCTGGGCCTCGTTGCGGCGCTGGCCGCTGCGCCGGTGTTCGCCCAGAGCACCTCCGCCGGTGTCGGCGGTGTGGTGACCCATGGTGGCCAGCCGGTCGCTGGCGCCGAGGTGACCATCACCCACGTCGAGTCGGGTACGGTCAGCCGCGCCACCACCGATGCCGCCGGTCGCTACAACGCGCGCGGCCTGCGCGTCGGCGGTCCGTACAGCATCACCATCACCAAGTCGGGCGACGGCACCAAGACCGAAGACGGCGTGTACCTGAGCGTCAACCAGAACGCCACCATCAACGCCGACCTGACCGGCGACATGGCCGCGCCGACCACGCTGGAGACGGTCAATGCCGTCGCCATCGCCGGCGGCTCGGAAGTGTTCAGCGCCACCAAGATGGGCTCGGGCACCAACGTCGGCCGCGAGCAGATCGAAGCGCTGCCGTCGATCAACGGCAACATCCAGGACTACATGCGCCTGGATCCGCGCGTGGCCTTCGTCGATCGCGCCTCGGGCACGATCAGCGCCGGCGGCCTGAACCCGCGCTACAACTCGATCAACATCGACGGCGTCTCGGCCAGCGACACCTTCGGCCTGGAAGGCAACAACATGACCACCCGGCGCCAGCCGGTGTCGATGGAGGCCATCGAAGCCATCGACGTCAACCTGTCCAACTACGACGTCAGCATCGCCAGCGCCGCCGGCGCCACCGTCAACGCGGTGACCAAGTCCGGTACCAACGAGTTCCACGGTTCGGTGTACGGCAGCTATCGCGACGGCGACTGGTTCGGCGACAACCCGGACGGCAGCAAGTTCAACGGCTTCACCAAGGAAAAGACCTACGGCGCGACCTTCGGCGGCCCGATCGTCAAGGACAAGCTGTTCTTCTTCGCCAACTACGAGAAGTTCCAGCAGGACGCGCCGGGCCTCGACCTGGGCAGCACCGCGCTGGGCAAGGCCAACGCAAAGTACGGCATGGCCGACGTGACCCGCGCCCAGCAGATCGCCCAGAACTACGGCTTCGACGCCGGTACCCTGGACAGCGACGGCAACACCGACCTGAAGGAATACGCGCTCAAGCTCGACTGGAACATCAGCGACAACCACCGCGCCAGCTTCCGCTACAGCAAGCTCGACCAGAGCAAGCTGCGCATCAACGGCGCCGGCAGCTCCAGCCAGGCCTCGCTGAGCTCGTACTGGTACCAGCACGAGAAGTCGGTCGAGAGCTACGTCGGCCAGCTGTTCAGCGACTGGTCCGAGAACTTCTCCACCGAGTTCAAGGTGTCCTACCGCGACTACTCCGCGATCCGCGTGGTGCCGACCAACGCGCCGAGCATCGCCGTGTACTTCGACGGTTCGGTCGCCAACCCGACCGGCGACGTGCTGTACCTGGGCACCGAGACCAACTCGCAGGGCAACATCCTCACCACCAAGACCTGGAACTACTACGGTGCGGGCACGCTGACCCTGGACAACCACAACCTGAAGTTCGGCGTCGACTACAGCACCAACGACATCTACAACCTGTACGGCCGCAACACCTGGGGCGTGTACACCTTCTTCGGCCTGGACAACTTCGCCAGCGGCCGCTGGAGCTCGTACCAGCTCAACCAGGAGCGTAGCCCGGGTTCGATCGCGGCCGACTACAAGAACAGCAACCTCGGCCTGTTCGTGCAAGACACCTGGTACGTCAACAACAACCTGACCCTGACCCTGGGCCTGCGCGGCGATCGTGCGAAGGTGAGCCCGGATCCGACCTACAACGCGGCGGCGCAGGCCTACTTCGGCTACGACAACAGCAAGGTCTTCAACGGCGACTTCCTGATCCAGCCGCGCGTCGGCTTCAACTACACCTTCGACACCGACCGTCCGACCCAGTTGCGCGGTGGCGTGGGCCTGTTCCAGGGCGATGCGCCGCAGGTGTGGATCGGCAACAGCTACTCCAACACCGGCTTCAACTACAACGCCTACAGCTATACCGCCTACAACCCGGCGCTGCCGTTCAGCCCGAACAAGGACACCCAGCCGGTACCGAACGCCCCGGGTTCGGCGACCCAGGGCGTGAGCTTCGTCGGCAATGACTTCAAGCTGCCGTCGCTGTACAAGGCCAACCTGGCCCTGGATCACGAACTGCCGTGGTACGGCATCGTGGCCTCGGCCGAGCTGCTGGTGACCAAGGTCAAGGACGGCCTGTACTACAAGAGCCTGAACATCGGTCGCGTCAATGGCCAGGGCCAGGATCCGAGTGCGGCCTACTATGGTCCGGACGGCCGTGCGCTGTACTGGAACCCGGCCCGTACCGGCCGTCCGTGGGCGACCGGCGACAACCGCTACAACCGCAACCAGGCGTATAGCGACGTCTACCTGATCGACAACACCGACAAGGGCAAGACCCAGCAGTTCACCGTGTCGCTGTCCAAGCCGTTCAGCGAAGGCGGCGACTGGTCCTGGACCCTGGGCTACACCTACACCCACGCCACCGAAGTCGGCTCGCTGACCAGCTCCACCGCCAGCTCGGGCTGGGGCTACCAGTACGCCTTCAACGCCAACTCGGAAACCGAGAACACCTCGCGCTACGAGATCAAGGACCGCATCTCCGGTTCGCTGGACTGGAAGCACATGTTCTTCGGCGACTACGAGACCCGCGTGGGCCTGGTCTACGAAGGCCGCAGCGGCCGTCCGTACAGCTACGTGTTCAACGGCGACGCCAACGGCGACGGTCGTTCGACCAACGACCTGTTCTACGTGCCGAAGGGCCCGGGCGATGTGCTGTTCGGCACGCTGAGCAGCACCGGTGCGTTCACCGCCAACCCGGCGCTGCAGCAGCAGTTCTTCGACTGGCTGGCCAAGAACCCGCAGCTGGCCAAGTACGCCGGCAGCTACGCCCCGGCCAACGGCTTCCGTTCCGGCTGGATCAACACCTTCGACGTGCGCATCACCCAGCAGCTGCCCGGCTTCTTCAAGGGTCACAAGTCCGAGGTCTGGCTGGACATCCAGAACGTGGGCAACCTGCTGAACAAGAAGTGGGGCCGGATCTACGACTACGGCTTCTACGCCGACGCCCGCGTCGCCAACCTGCAGGGCATCTATCAGGGCAAGTACGTGTACAACACCCTGTACACCGACCAGCCGACGGCCGCCAACGCCGACGCCGATGGTTTCAACACCGGCGTGTCGCAGTGGTCGCTGCAGTTGGGCTTCCGCTATCAGTTCTGATCGCGGCGCAGGCTAGCTGAAGCGTTGGGAACGGCCGGGGCGACCCGGCCGTTTTCTTTTTGTGGGGGCTGACGTTAAAGTCGCCGGCTGACGACACCGACAAGACATCCGATATGACGACCAGCAATACGGCCGCGCGCGCGCTGCCGGTAGTGGATGCGCGGATCTACCCGCGCGGCGGCCTGGACATCCTCTCGCGCGTGGAAGTGGCGCGCCTGCGCGATGCCTCCAGCGGCGGCCTGCACGAACTGCTGCGGCGCTGCGCGTTGGCGGTGCTGACCAGCGGCAGCGCGTCCGACGACCCGCGCGCGGCGCGCGACCTGTATCCCGACTTCGACATCCAGGTGGTGCAGCGCGACCGCGGTGTGCGCATCGATCTGCTCAACGCGCCGGCGATGGCCTTCGTCGACGGCGAGATCATCAACGGCGTGGCCGAGCTGCTGTTCGCCGTGGTCCGCGACCTGGCCTACATGGCCATCGAGCTCGGCCCGGAATCGACCACCGATCTGCAGTCCAGCGAAGGCATCACCAACGCGGTGTTCGGCCAGTTGCGCAACGCGCGCATCCTGCAGCCGAACGATCCCAAGCTGGTGGTGTGCTGGGGCGGCCATTCGATCTCGCGCGACGAGTACCTGTACACCAAGCAGGTCGGCTACGAGCTGGGGTTGCGCGGGTTGGACATCTGCACCGGCTGCGGCCCGGGTGCGATGAAGGGGCCGATGAAGGGCGCCACCATCGCCCACGCCAAGCAGCGCAAGCACGACAACCGCTACATCGGCGTGACCGAGCCGGGCATCATCGCCGCCGAGTCGCCGAACCCGATCGTCAACCACCTGGTGATCATGCCGGACATCGAGAAGCGCCTGGAGGCCTTCGTCCGCATCGGTCACGGCATCATCGTGTTCCCCGGTGGCGTCGGTACCGCCGAAGAGATTCTGTACCTGCTCGGTATCCTGCTGCGCGAGGAGAACCGCGACCTGCCGTTCCCGCTGATCCTCACCGGCCCGACCATCGCCGCGCCGTATTTCGAGCAGATCGATCGCTTCCTGCGCCTGACCCTGGGCGAAGTGGCGACCTCGCGCTACGAGATCGTGGTCGGCGATCCGGTGGCGGTGGCGCGCAAGATGGCCGCCGGCATCCAGCAGGTGCGCACGCACCGCAAGGAGCAGAGGGACGCGTTCTACTTCAACTGGTCGGTGGACATCCCGCTGGAATATCAGCGTCCGTTCGAGCCGACTCACGAGGCGATGGCCGCGCTGGATCTGCACCATGGCCGTCCGCCGCACGCATTGGCCGCTGACCTGCGTCGCGCCTTCTCCGGCATCGTCGCCGGCAACGTCAAGGAAGACGGCATGCGCCGCATCGAGCAGCATGGCCCGTTCGAGATCCATGGCGATGCGGACATGATGCAGGCGCTGGACGAACTGCTGCGCGCCTTCGTCGAACAGCGTCGCATGAAGATCTCCGGCGAGTACCGGCCCTGCTACCGGGTCATGGCCTGAGCCCGATCCGGATCGTCGCGACGAACCAGGCGCCATCGCTGGCGGTGTGCAGCGAGGCGCCTTCCATGCTTTCCAGGCGCGTGCGCAGGGCCGACAGGCCGACGCGGTGACCGCGACCGATGTGCGGCGACAGGCCGCCTGCAGGCACTGCGTTGCGCACCCGGATCTCCAGGGCGCCGTCGCGTTCGCCGATGGCGATGCCGATCTCGCCGCCCTCGGCAGTGCATTCGATGCCGTGATGCACGGCGTTCTCCAGCAGCGGTTGCAACGACAGCCGCGGAATCCGCACCGGTACCGACATCTCGGGTAAATCCCACTGCACGCGCAGGCGCGGCCCGAAGCGGATCGCCTCGATGTCCAGGTAACGCCTGGCCAGGTCGATCTCGTCCTGCAGGTCGACCAGGTCCGGCGCCGCCAGCGCGGCGCGAAACAGGTCCGACAGGTCCATCAGCAGCTGTTCCACCTGCTGCGGTTGCCGGTGCACCAGCATCACCGCGGTGTTGAGCGTGTTGAACAGGAAGTGCGGCTGCACGCGCGCGGTCAGCGCGTCGATCTCGGCCTGCTTGGCGCGTTCGACCAGTTGCTTGATGCGCACATGGTTGTGCAGCGCGGCCATGCCGAGCAGGCCAATCAGCAGGGCGATGCCGGACAACTGCAGCGACAATGCCAGCCATGCGCGGCTGGAGAGCTGCCAGTAGTCGCCGAAGGCATACAGGATCACCCCGCTGATCAGCCAGGTCAGTGCCTGCATCAGGCCCAACGTGGCCACGGTGATGGACAGGAAGCCGCCTCCGGCCAGCGCCCGGCGCAACAGCAGCAGGCTGGCCAGGGTCAGCAGCGCGACCCACTGGATGCCCAGCGATGCCAGCCCGAAGTAGACCCAGCGGCTTCCGGCCATGCCCGCACCCGGGACCGGGGTCAGGGCCAGGATGGCGGCGATGCATTCGCCGGCCATCACGATCCAGATCAGGGTCGAGGGTTGCTTGAGGACCTGCAGCTGGTCGTTGGAATAGGCGGAGGCGGGCATCGGGGCGGAAGGCGGTGGGGCAGGGCCGAGGTGCATCATGCCGGCTGACGCCGCGCCGCGCACGGTCCGTCCACTCCCCCATATCCGCCATCCGTCGGCAACGGCTGGCGCGTGGGCGGTCCGGCCGCTAGCGTGGCCGGCGGGAGAATCTGGGGAAGACTATGGCGGTTCCTTGCGAGCGTGGCCTTGCCGAGCGGACGCAACGTGGCTTCACGCTGGTGGAGCTGATGGTCACCGTGGCGGTGCTGGCCATCATCATGGCGCTGGCAGTGCCCAGCTTCACCGGCCTGATCCGCAGCAACCGCCTGACCAGCGCCGCCAACGAGCTGATCGCCGCGGTGCAGTTGACGCGCTCGGAAGCGGTGCGCCTGAACGGTGGTGTCAGCCTCTGCCGTAGCGACGACGGTGCCACCTGCGCCAGCGGCGGCAACTGGACCCGTTACCTGACCGTGGCCCGCGACGGCACCGTGCTGCGCAGCACGACCCTGCGCACCGGCCTGGTCGTCACCAGTAGCACCCTGGATGCCCTCGGCGACAAGCTGACCTTCGGTGCCGACGGCATTGCGCGCAACAGCAGCGGTACGCCAGTGACAGGCGGCATCGTGGTCTGCATGGCGGTTACCAACCCTTCCAACAATGTCCGGAGCGTCAAGCTGATGGGCGGCAGCCGCGCCCAGGTCACATCGACATCCGACGGCGGCAGCTGTACCACCACCGGCTGAGCCGGTTCCGGCAAGCGGAGACACCATGAAGCGGTTCCAGAGCGGCAGACACATGGCAGGCGTCACCCTCATCGAGGTGATGATCTCGGTGTTGATCCTGGGAGTGGGGATGCTGGGCGTGGCGGCGATGCAGACCACGGCGCTGCGCAACAACCAGAGCGCGCTGCAGCGCAGCCAGATCGTCATGCAGACCTACACGATCCTCGATGCGATGCGCGCCAACCGCAGCGCGGCGATGCTCGGGGCCTACAACACCGGCAGCATGCTGTGCACGGCGCCGGCGGCGGGCGATCTGGTGGCGACCGACAAGTCGGTCTGGCTCAACGGCTTGAAGGATGCGATTGGCGGCGACAAGACGACGACCTGCGGTTCCATCGCCTGCAACGACGGCAATTGCACGATCACCGTGCAATGGGACGACAGCCGCGGAATGAACTCCAGTGCTAACGGCAACATCAGCGGCAGCGCGACCCAGACCCTGAGCACGACGGCCCAACTGTGAACATACGTATCGCGCTTACGCCGCCGCGGCGCCAATCCGGCTTCAACCTGATCGAGCTGATGATTTCGATGCTGCTCGGCCTGCTGGTGGTCGGTGCGGCGATCGGCATCTTCCTGTCCAACCGCCAGACCTATGCGGCGACCGAGGGCCTGAGCCGGATCCAGGAGTCGGCGCGGACCGGCTTCGAGATGATGGCCCAGGACATCCGCGAGGCCGGCGGCAATCCCTGCGATTCCGGATTGCCGGTGGCGAACGTGCTGAACAATCCGACGGCGAGCTGGTGGACGAACTGGTCGCTGCCGCTGACCGGCTACGAGAACAGCAACCCGTCCAACCTCACCGTCACGTCGGGTACCGACGCGATCCAGATCCTCTCCGCCGGTACCGGCGGTGCGACCGTGACGGCGCACAACCCCGCGAACCAGACGCTGACGCTCAACGCGGCAGCGCCGGATCTGCACAGCAACGCGATCATGCTGCTGTGCGACCGTCAGCAACTGGCTGTGCTGCAGGTGAACAGCGTTTCCGGCACCACCGCCAATTACTCCAGTGGTGGGCTCAACGCCTGCACGCGGCTCGGGCGCCTGCCGGGCGTGTGTGTCGCTGGTTCGAACAATTACCAATACGAGATCAACTCCATCCTGACCGAAGTGCGGGCCGTACGCTGGTATGTGGCCGCCAGTAGCGGCGGGGCGGGGGGGACGTCCCTGTATCAGGAAGTAATCGCGCCAGGCGGCACGAGTCAGAAGAACGAAATCGCCGATGGCGTCACCGGCCTGCAGTTCAATTATCTGTCGATCGGTCAGGCCGCATATCAGCCTGCCAACGTGGTCACCAACTGGGCCAATGTGATCGCGGTGAAGATCGACATGACCGTCAGCGCCAATACGGCAGCCGGTACAAACCAGCAGCCGGCGACACGGACCTTCAGCACGATCGTGAGCATCAGGAACCGGAACCCGTGAACACGTCGCCATCGCCCCGCCGGCAGGCCGGCATTTCGCTCATCGTCGTCCTGCTGCTGTTGCTGGTGATGACGCTGCTGGGACTCGCCGTCCTGCGCGGCACGCTGCTGCAGGAGCGCATGTCTTCCAACATGTACGACCGCAGCCTGGGATTCCAGGCCGCCGAAAGCGCCTTGCGCGATGCGGAGAAGGTCATTCAGACCGCCGCTGCGGCCGGCAATACCGTCGGCTTCAACTGCTCGTCAGGCACCACCGTATGTCCGGCCGTGCCCAGTAACACGTATACCGGCAATGCCTCCAGCGGCTGTGCGCTGGGCACCCAGGAGTGCTGGGTGAACGGCACGGTGGCGCCGAAGGGCCAGGCAGTGCCGGCCCAGTACTACATCCAGTATCTGGGCCAGCGCACCAGCGAGGATCAGTTGGGCCTGGGGTCGAGCATCAACCAGAACCAGTATGGCGGTACCGGCGGCACGTCGCTTGAAAAATACTATCGGGTGATCGCGCGTAGCGGCGATCCGTCCGCGTCCAATGGCCGCGCCATTGTCGTGCTGCAGACCAACGTCACCGTCAAGTAATGGAGCCCTCTATGACCAGTCGAGCGAAGAAGACGACATACCGGGACTGGCTCCTTGCCGTGGTGGCAGGCCTGTTCATCGGTACCGTGGGTGGGGCAGGTGCGGATGTGGATGTCTCGCAGTCGCCGCTGTATGTCGGTAGCGATGTGCCGGGCAATCTGGCCTTTGTGCCGTCGGTGGAATTTCCGACGGTCATCAGCAAGGCGAATCTGTCCGATACTTATTCGGTGACGAGCAGGTTCGTCGGCTATTTCGACTCCGAGAAGTGCTACAGATACCACTACAGCGACACCGAGAGCGACCGCTACTTCTACCCGGTCAGCCTGCTCGGTAACAATCCGAGCAGCTATGCCTGTACCGGTGCGGGCGTCTGGGCGGGCAACTTCCTCAACTGGGCCGCGACCCAGACCATCGATCCGTTCCGCTCGGCGCTGACCGGCGGCTATCGTTCGCGCGACACGGCGAGCGAGACGTTGCTGGAAAAGGCGGTCGCCGATCGCCCAGCGACCAGCAATTTTCCGCGTCGTTCGATCAGCAACAATGCCACGCTGATCGCGGGGGGGGGCGGGTGCGCAGTGGCAGAATTTCAATATGCGCATCGACGGGCTGGGCAACCAGATGTTCTTTGCCAACGGAAGCCTGGTCGATCCCTCCTCGAATCAGCAAATCGCCTACGATCCGAGCAAGCATGCCCTGAATGGCAGCTTTCTCAAGCCGGACGGTTCTCCGTGTAACACGCTTTTCAACATAGGCTGTGTGCGCGACACCACCTTGACCTTTCAGGTCTCGGTGCGGGTCAAAGTGTGCGATGCCAGCTTGGGCGCGGGGTACCTTGAAGACAACTGCGTTGCCTATCCGAGCGGCTATTACAAGCCTGAGGGCTTGATCCAGCAGTATGCCAAGCGGATCCGTTACAGCGTCTTCGGCTACAAGAACACGGATGATCCTTCCGTGGACAGCGGTGTCTTGCGTGCCAACCAGAAATTCGTAGGCCCCTATACCTACAATCCCGACCAGGGAACGCTCGCGAATACGGCGCGAGAGTGGGATCCGCAGACGGGTGTCATCTACCAGAATCCCGATGCCTCCGACGCCGCAGCGACAACGTCGGCAATCGGCGGAACAGACCCCCGGTATCAGGTCGTCAACAGCGGCGTCATCAATTATCTGAACAAGTTCGGTCAACTCAATACCGGCAAGAACGTCAAGTCGTACGACGATGTCAGTGAGCTCTATTACGCCGCAATCCGCTATTTCAAGCACCAGGGCAATATCGCGGCCTACTCTTCGTTGAGTGGGAACGCGCAGCAGCGATACCAGCAAACCGATGGTTTCCCGGTCATCACCCAATGGAACGATCCGATTTCTTATCGCTGCCAGATCAATGTGATCTTGGGAATCGGCGACACCAATACGCATTTGGACAAGAATCTGCCAGGCAACACCACCAACTTGAGTGGCGAGCCGGCCACGCCGCCGGAAGTGACCCGCGATACCTCGGTCAGCGTCATCGACCGCATGACGCAGATCTGGCGCAAGGAAGGCAAGTCTGCCTCCGACGCCGCCTCCAGCGCGGTCACGCCGCAGTTCAATAGCGACAAGAACTCCGCCTACATCGCGGCGCTCGCCTACGACGCGCATACCAAGGATCTGCGCCCGGACAACGCCAGCGACGGTCTGGCCGGCAAACAGACCCTGTCCACACACTGGGTCGACGTGGTGGAGTATGGCGATTACAAGTCGCCGAACACTAACCAATATTGGCTGACCACGAAGTACGGCGGTTTCCGTGTGCCGGAAGGCTACGATCCGGAGACCAATATCAGCGCCTTGGCGGACTCCACCTGGTGGGACGGCAGCTCCTACGTCAATGGCAATACCAATTACAAGAAGCCGGACAATTACTACCTCGCCGCCGACGCGGAAAAGATGGTGGCCAGCCTGCGCCAGGCGTTCGAGCGCATCCTGGAGGAGATGAAGGGGTCCGCGGCGTCCCTCGCCAGTAACACGACCAAGCTGGAGGCTGGGGCGCGGACGTACCAGTCGGTGTTCTACAGCGGTACCTGGCGTGGTGATGTGGTGGCGTACGACGTCAACCAGACCACCGGCGCGCTGACGCAGGCGTGGAGCGCGAGCGCGCAGTTCCCGGCATGGGATACCCGGACAATCAAGTTCGTCAACTCGAACGGGAATCTGGACAACTTCGCCTATGGCAAGCTCTCCGGAACGCCGTTGTCGTCCGCAACGCAGAACCAGATTAACTATCTGCGTGGCGATCGCTCGCAGGAGAAGGCCAACGGTGGCGTCTTGCGTACCCGTACGGGCATCCTGGGCGACATCGTCAATTCGCAGCCGGTCTATGTGGGAGCGCCCAATCCGCGTCTTTACACGACGGCGACGTTCAACGGCGCCAGCACGTATGCCTCCTTCGCCGCGGCCAAGTCCACACGCGCGCCGATGATCTATGTCGGTGCCAATGACGGCATGCTGCATGGGTTCGATGCCAGCACCGGCGCGGAGAAGTTCGCCTTCGTGCCGAAAGCGGCGATGACAGGACTGCTCGACTACACCGATCCGAACTACCAGCACCGGTATTACGTGGATGGCGAACTCACCGTGTCGGACGTCTACTCCGGGAGCGGCTGGCGCTCGGTGCTGATCGGCACTATGGGGCGTGGCGGCAAGGGTATGTTCGCGCTGGATGTCACTGACCCCAACAACATCACGCTGCTGTGGGACAAGACCTCCACCACCACCGACCTCGTCGGGCTGGGGAACAATCTCGGCAAGCCGATCATCGGGCAGCTCGCCAACGGGCAGTGGTACGCGATGCTCGGCAATGGCCCCAACAGCAGCGGCGATTCAGCGGATCTCATCTTGGTGAACGCCATCACTGGCGCGTCGAGCCGCATCCAGACGGGGGCGAGTGGCAACAATGGCCTGTCCGCTGTATTGGCCTGGTCGTCCAACAACGATTTCATCGTCGATCGCCTGTATGCCGGGGATCTCAACGGGAATGTCTGGCGATTCAACATGACCGGCACGAGCGGTACCGCGAGCAGGCTGTTCTCCGCCAGCTATGGGGCGAAGGCGCAGCCGATCACCGCGGCGCCCACGGCGGCGAAGGACCCGGCGACGGGCTTGACCTGGGTGTTCTTCGGCACCGGCAAGTATCTTTCCAGCGGCGATATCGGCAACAAGGACGTCCAGTCCTGGTACGGCCTGATCGACCGCGGCAGCACCATTCCTTCCAATCGCACCACCCTGAACAAGGTCAACATCCTGCAGGAAGGCACCGTCAACGGCTTTGCCGTGCGCGTGATCGAGGACAAGCCCAGCGCCGGACAGGACGGCTGGTACATGGACTTGCTGTCGCCTCCCGGCACGCCGCAGGGCGAGCGCATGGTGGTGTCCAACTTCTTCCAGGGCACTGCGCTGATCGGCACCACGCGTATTCCGGATTCGGGCGATGTGTGCAGCCCCAGCGGCAAGGGTTTCGTGATGGCGATCAACCCCTTCACCGGCGGCCGTCTGTCGCAATCCTTCTTCGACCTGGATGGCAGTGGCGGATCCAGCACCGGCGATACACTCAATGGCACCCCCGTCTCCGGCATCGGCCTGAACAGCAGTCCCAATAGTCCGATCTTCATCGGCAACCAGATGCAGATCGCGTTGGACAACGCGAGTACGACCACGCTCGGTACCAATAGCAGCGCGCTCAGCATGAAGCGCGTGTCCTGGCGCGAACTCCTGAGGAACAATTGATGCGATCACTCACTTTCACGGCCCGTCGTCAGCGCGGTTTCACCCTGATCGAACTGATGATCGTGGTCGCGATCGTAGGCGTTCTGGCGGCGATCGCCTTCGCCAGCTATCAATCCTACGTCATCAAATCGCGTCGCTCGGCCGCGTCCGTCTGTCTGCAGCAGGGCGTGCAGCTCATCGAGCGGTACTACACGACCAACATGTCGTACGCCAATGTGCCGCTGCCGACGTGCCCGAGCGATGCGGTGCAGTTCTATGATCTGTCGTTCAGCGTTGCGCCCACTGCGAATGCATTCAAGCTGACGGCGACGCCTCGCGCGGACAGCCCTCAGGCAAAGGACACCCAGTGCGGCGCGCTCAGCATCGACCAGAAGGGGACGCGGACGACGTCCACCGGCGCTGGCGAGGGCACCTGCTGGTGATGCTGGGCGGATAGGGCGCAGCTGCAACCAGCGAGGCGCGCGGTCACCCCTTGCGGTCGGCATGAGGCCTCTATACAATGCGCCTCCCCGCCCGAATAGCTCAGCCGGTTAGAGCACTTGACTGTTAATCAGGGGGTCGTTGGTTCGAGTCCAACTTCGGGCGCCAAATCCGCAAAGGCCGCGAGCAATCGCGGCCTTTGCTTTTGCGTGTCAGTCCGGCGTCCGGCAGGGCATCGGTTCCGTCGTTTTCCGGGTGCGGATGCGTCCGGTGTTGTTCACTACCACCGCGGCGCGTAGCTGCCCCCGCTCGCAGATGCTGACGGTCAGGTTGCTGCCGGCGCTGCGGCCATCGGGCAGGAAGCGGATCGAGGGCCGGCCGCGGTTGGAGCGCAGGACCAGGGTGCCGGTGCCTGGTGCGCTGCCTTCGCTGAGGATGCTGTCCGGCGCGATGGGCTGGCCTTGCCGTTCCGGGTCGCGGAACACCAGCCAGCCCTGGCTCCAGTCGCTGTCGCTGCGGCAACTGCCGTCTCCGTTGGACGGGCAGGCGCTGACCGGGACGCCTGAGCTGATGGCGCTGCTGCGCGCCAGGGCGAGGTGTGCGCTCAGTTGGTGCGTGGCGGCCGTCAAGCGCTGGTTTGCCAGCATTTCCCGGAATGCTGGCAGGCCGATGCCGGCGACCAGGCAGATCACCACCATCACGATCATCGCCTCGAGCAATGTGTAGCCTTTGACCGCAGCGTTGCGCATGTCCGTCGTCTCCCGGTGCGAGGTCGCCAGTCTCGCGGCGGGGCGGCAGGGCTTGAATGAGGGGGTTGTGCGTTCCCATGTAGGAAATCTCCCCGGCGCGGGGTCGGCCGACGCTGTCGCCCGCGCTTTCCACCTTGAGGCTTGCGCATGTCCGACCGTTTCCAACTCGTATCGCCGTATTCGCCGGCCGGCGACCAGCCGCAGGCGATCGAGAAGCTGGTGGCCGGCTTCGAGGCCGGCCTGGCCAAGCAGACCCTGCTTGGCGTGACCGGGTCGGGCAAGACCTACACCATCGCCAACGTGGTCCAGGCGATCCAGAAGCCGACCCTGGTCATGGCGCCGAACAAGACCCTGGCGGCGCAGCTGTACGGCGAGTTCAAGGCGTTCTTCCCCAACAACGCGGTCGAGTACTTCGTCAGCTACTACGACTACTACCAGCCCGAGGCCTACGTGCCGTCTTCGGACACCTTCATCGAGAAGGACAGTTCGATCAACGAGCACATCGAGCAGATGCGCCTGGCCGCGACCAAGACCCTGCTGTCGCGGCGCGATGCGCTGGTGGTGGCCACGGTCTCGGCGATCTATGGCCTGGGCGCGCCGGAGGACTACCTGTCGCTGCGGCTGATCCTGTCGATCGGCGAGCACGTCGAGCAGCGCCAGTTGATCCGCCACCTGACCGATCTGCAGTACACCCGCAACGAGTACGAGCTGCACCGCGGCAGCTTCCGCGTGCGCGGCGAGGTCATCGACGTGTTCCCGGCCGAATCCGACAGCGAAGCCTTGCGCATCGAGCTGTTCGACGGCGACGTGGAGCAGCTGACCCTGTTCGATCCGCTGACCGGCGAGACCCTGCGCAAGCTGCAGCGCTACACGATCTACCCGAAGACCCACTACGCCACCACCCGCGAGCGCACCCTCAGTGCGGTGGATACGATCAAGCTGGAGCTGAAGGACCGGCTCGAGCAGCTGTACGCGCAGAACAAGCTGGTCGAGGCGCAGCGGCTGGCGCAGCGCACCCAGTTCGACCTGGAAATGATGGCCGAAGTCGGCTTCTGCAACGGCATCGAGAACTACTCGCGGCATCTCACCGGCAAGGCGCCGGGCGAGCCGCCGCCGACCCTGTTCGACTACCTCCCGGCCGACGCGTTGCTGGTGGTGGACGAGTCGCACGTCACCGTGCCGCAGATCGGCGCGATGTACAAAGGCGACCGCTCGCGCAAGGAAACCCTGGTGGAGTTCGGTTTCCGCCTGCCGTCCGCGCTGGACAACCGGCCGCTGCGCTTCGAGGAATGGGAGGCGCGCTCGCCGCGCAGCATCTACGTGTCGGCCACGCCCGGTCCGTACGAGTTGCGCGAGTCGGCCGGCGAGATCACCGAACTGGTGGTGCGCCCAACCGGCCTGATCGATCCTGAGGTGGAGATCCGGCCAGTCGGGACCCAGGTCGACGACCTGCTGTCGGAGATCAACCTGCGCGTGGCCGATGGCGACCGCGTGCTGGTCACCACGCTGACCAAGCGGATGGCTGAGAACCTCACCGAGTACCTGGGCGAGCACGGTGTGAAGGTGCGCTACCTGCACTCGGACATCGATACGGTCGAGCGCGTGGAAATCATCCGCGACCTGCGCCTTGGCAAGTTCGACGTGCTGGTCGGCATCAACCTGCTGCGCGAGGGGCTGGACATGCCCGAGGTCTCGCTGGTCGCGATCCTCGATGCCGACAAGGAAGGCTTCCTGCGCTCCACTGGCTCGCTGATCCAGACCATCGGCCGCGCCGCGCGCAACCTGCGCGGCAAGGCCATCCTGTATGCGGACAAGATGACGCGCTCGATGCAGGCCGCGATCGACGAGACCGGGCGCCGCCGCGAGAAGCAGGTGGAGTACAACCTGGAACATGGGATCACCCCGAAGTCGGTGGCGCGTCCGATCGTGGACATCCTGGAGGGCGCACGCGAAGACGCGTCCGAGGCCAAGTCGGGCAAGGGCAAAGGCAAGGGCAAGGCGCGCCGGATTGCGGAAGAGCCGGCCGATTACCGGACGCTGGCGCCAGCGGAGATCGCCGCCCGGCTCAAGGCGCTGGAGCAGGAGATGTACCAGCACGCACGCGATCTGGAGTTCGAGGACGCGGCGCGGGTGCGCGACCAGATCAAGAAGCTGCGCGATGCCAGCCTGGTCGGCTAGGTGGGCCGCAGTGGCCGATATGGGGGCGGGTATTGTTCTTGTCCGCCAGGTGGGCTAAGATTCGCGCCCCTGCAGCGGTGCGCCGCGGCAGAGAAGGGCGGTTAGCTCAGCGGTAGAGCACTACCTTGACATGGTAGGGGTCACAGGTTCGAACCCTGTACCGCCCACCACTTGAAACCCAAGCAGCACTGCGGTTTCAGTGGATACTTCATCACCTTGCACATCCATAATTGACCCCACACTGACCCCAGTGTCACGCAGTCGGGCAATTCGTGCGCGAGGTGTCCCGTAAGGGCAGGTCACAGGTTCGAACCCTGTATCGCCACCACGACGCGAAGAAGCGGACGTGGACACGATGAAGCCGGCGAAAGCCGGCTTTTTTGTGCCTGCACTGCGGCCGCCGGGTAGCGCCCGCGGGGTAGCGCTGGTCGCATGGCCACGCTTGCTTTAGCATCCAAGCGAACGATCAGGCGAGGAGGCCAGGCGCATGGTGGAATACCATCATACGGTGCAAGTCAAAGGACGCTACCAACTCGTGGCGTTGACCCGGGAGCCGGAGTACAGCCCGGCCAACGTGGTGGGCTATGCGGTTACCACCGACGGCGGCGCGCGCGTGGATCCGCACGACATGTCCTGGGACGAGGCGCGGGTCTTCCTGGATACCCTGGTCGAGCGCGATCGGGACGCGGTCAGCGCGGAAAAGAAGCCGTCGCGGAACAAGCCGAGCACGCGGCAGCGTCGCTGAGGCGCGGTGTGCGCGTCGAGGTAGGGGCGCAGCGCGCTGGACGCTCGGGCAGGATGTGCCAACGCCATGGGCGTGGCCATGGCGCCATCGGGGGCATGGCAGTTGCGGTGGGGACGCCTGTCCGGCTGTGCGCCGTTGCCCGCAGGCGCCGCATCCGCATCCATCTCGCCGCACAGACTGCCTACGCAGGTCGTCTCAAAGTGCGTAACTCGCTCTAGAATATTCGCCAGGATGGATCAGGGAGGATAGGGCTTGTCGAATCGTAAACTCGTTGCGGCGGCGCTCGTCGTCGTGCTCACGGCCGTCTGCGGCTATTTCCTGTCCGGCTACCTGGTCCTGCTGCTGCTGAAGCTGGACACGCGGATGTTCGGGCTCGGCACCTACTACCAGTACGTCCACGCCATCGGCTTGCCGGAGGTGGCTCCCTACGTCGGCAAGATCAAATGGGCGGGCTACCTCGGTTTCGGCTTGCCCGGCCTGCTGGCCCTGCTGATCCTGGTGCTGATGTTCAAGCCGCCCAAGCGCAGCCTGCATGGCGACGCGCGCTTCGCCGGCGCCGCCGACCTGTCCAAGCATGGGCTGTTCAAGACCAGCGGCGACGGCATCGTGGTCGGCAAGTTCCGCGGCAAGCTGGTGCGCCTCAGCGGTCAGCAGTTCGTGATTCTGGCCGCCCCGACCCGCTCGGGCAAGGGCGTCGGCGTGGTCATTCCGAACCTGCTCGAGTACCAGGAATCGGTGGTGGTGCTGGACATCAAGCAGGAGAACTTCGATCTGACCAGCGGCTGGCGCGCCAGCCAGGGCCAGGAGGTGTTCCTGTTCAATCCCTTTGCCGAGGACCGCCGCACCCATCGCTGGAATCCGCTCAGCTATGTCTCCGACGATCCGGCGTTCCGCGTCTCGGACCTGATGAGCATCGCCGCCATGCTGTACCCGGACGGCTCCGACGATCAGAAGTTCTGGGTCAGCCAGGCGCGCAACGCGTTCATGGCGTTCTCGCTGTACCTGTTCGAGAACTGGGACGACGAGCGCAATATCGGCTTTCCCGGCGGTCTCGGCACGCCGACGCTGGGCGCGATCTACCGCCTGTCTTCCGGCGACGGCACCGACCTGAAGAAGTATCTGAAGTCGCTGTCGGAGCGGCGCTTCCTCAGCGGCAATGCCAAGTCGGCGTTCTCCAATATGCTGTCGCAGGCGGACGAGACCTTCGCCTCGATCATGGGCACGCTGAAGGAGCCGCTCAATGCCTGGATCAACCCGGTGCTGGATGCGGCCACCAGCGACAACGACTTCCTGCTGACCGACCTGCGCAAGAAGAAGATGACCATCTACATCGGCATCCAGCCCAACAAGCTGGCCGAAAGTCGCCTGATCATCAACCTGTTCTTCAGCCAGATCATCAACCTCAACACCAAGGAGCTGCCCAAGAGCAATCCTGAGTTGAAGTACCAGTGCCTGCTGTTGATGGACGAGTTCACCGCGATCGGCAAAGTCGACATCATCGCCTCGGCAGTGTCATATATGGCCGGTTACAATGTTCGCCTTCTGCCGATCATCCAGAGCATGGCGCAGCTCGATGCCACCTATGGCAAAGACGTCTCGCGGACCATCATCACGAATCATGCACTGCAGATTCTTTACGCTCCGCGCGAGCAGCAGGACGCCAACGACTACTCCGAGATGCTCGGCTACACCACCTTCCGTAAGAAGAACGTCACGCGCGGCAAGGACGTGACCCGGAGCGTGTCGGAGGAGAAGCGGGCGCTGATGCTGCCGCAGGAGTTGAAGGCGATGGGGAACGATCAGGAAGTGTTCTTGTACGAGGGCATTCCACATCCGGTGAAGTGCGACAAGATCAAGTATTACAAGGACCGCCACTTCACCGCACGGCTGCTTCCGAAAGTCGATATCCCGACGCTCTCGATCTGAAAGTGTGACAAGAAACACCTATTTTTTGGGCATATTTATCAGTTGAACGTTTTTTTGCCAAATGCTTGACGTGAGCATGCCCCTGCGGCACATTCTCGCGAGTATGGCGGCGCGTTGGTAACAGAAACAGGAACAGGGGCGTGGGCCGAACAGGCGCACGTAAGGGGTGACATGGAAGGTTTGCTGTCAAATTCCGTTTTCTTCGGCGCTGGTCGCGCGGCCTCGGGAGTCCTCCGTTGCCCGCAGCAGGTCTGTGCCCGCGCCGTTCCCGGCGCCTTCCTTCTCGCGATGCGCGCGTGGCGTCGTCGCGTCGAACTTCGCCATCCAGTAGCGGGCCGCCTGTGCGCCGTCCGCTCTCAATACGTTTCCGCAATTCAGAGGCTCGCGTGAAAAGAACGCATATGTTTCGGCTCATCGCTACGTTGAGTGCCGTCGCGCTGTTGAGCGCCTGCGCAACCAGGCCGGCACCCGACTTCCGCGGCAAGTGGAAGCCGGTCAATCGTTTCTCCGAGTCGACCATGGAGATCCCGCTGTACTCGTCGTACGTGTACCAGGCGATCCCGATGGACGGCACGCTGAAGACGATGCTCGAGCGCTGGGCCAAGGACTCGAACATGCAGCTGTCCTACGGCATCCAGTCCGATTACACGCTGTACGCACCGGTCGCCAAGATCAACACCACCAGCATCCAGCAGGCGGTCGCCGAACTGAGCGTGGTCTATGCGCAGGAAGGGCTGAGCGTGACCGCCGCGGGCAATCGCATCCTGGTGCAGCCGTCGTCGTCGCTGAGCGGTGCGCCGGCGGCCAGCGGCAGCGCGAAGTGACCTCACCGCGGGCATACGCGCTGTACGCCCGCAGCCACATTACGAAACCTGGTGAAGTCTGATGTTCGGTAAAAAGCCGGTCGAAAGCGAAAACGTCAACAAAGCGGTAGCGAAGGCGGTCAACTACGAAATCAGCATTGCTGATCTGGCGCGCCGCAGCGAGCGCCGTGCGTGGTGGGTCGCGTTTGGCGCCATCATCATGTGCCTGCTGCTCGGCGGCGGGTATTACTACATGCTGCCGTTGAAGGAGAAAGTGCCGTACCTGGTGATGGCGGATGCGTACACCGGCAATTCCACGATCTCGGTCCTGCGCAACAGCGGCGATGTGCAGAGCGTCACCAGCAGCGAAGCACTGGCCAGGAGCAATGTGGCGCGCTTCATCACTGCACGTGAGTCCTACGACTCGGAGATGATGGGGCTCAACGACTGGAATACGGTGTTCTCGATGGCGCCGCGGAATACCGCGGTGGGCGCCGAGTACTTCAATCTGCATGCGCCCAACAATCCGTCGGCGCCGTACTACACCTACGGCAAGGCACGCTCGATTCGGGTCAAGATTCTGAGCATCTCGCTGCTCGGTGGCAGCGGCAAGCCCTATACCGGTGCGAATGTGCGCTTCCAGCGCAGCATCTACGACAAGAAGACCGGGCAGTCCACGCTTCTGGACAACAAGTTCGCCATCATGGGCTTCCGTTACAACAGCAACCTGGCCATGGAAGACGAACTGCGGGTGCAGAATCCGCTGGGGTTCCAGGTGACCGATTACCGTGTCGACAACGACTACTCGGCCATGCCGGTGCCTCCGTCGTCCGCCGTGCAGACGCCTGCCGCCGGCGCGGTTCAGCAGCCGGCGGCTGCTCAGCAGATGCCGGGAGCGGCGGGACAAGTGCCTGTGCAGCAGATGCCGGGCCAGCCGATGGCACCGGGCGCTGGCGGCACGATGCCGGTTCCGCAACAGGAGCCGATGGCCAACCCGACCAGCGCACCTGTCTACCCCGGGGCGCAGCCCGCTACTGCGCCTCCTGCACCCAACGTTGCACCTCAGCACAATGGTAATGGAGCGAACGTTCGATGAGTTTCCTGACGAAAACCGGTGCGGCGCATATTGCGTTGCTGGCTCTGGGCCTGTTCGCGCCGATCGCGTCGGCCCAGGTGGTCCAGCAGTACGAGTACGAGCCTGACAAGATCTATCAGGTACGTACCGGCTTGGGCATCACCACCCAGATCGAACTGAGTCCGAACGAGAAGATCCTCGATTACAGCACCGGTTTCACCAGTGGCTGGGAGCTCAGCCGTCGCGAGAACGTCTTCTATCTGAAGCCGAAGAACGTCGACGTCGACACCAACATGATGATCCGCACCGCCACCCATTCCTACATCCTGGAATTGAAGGTGGTGGCGACGGACTGGCAGCGGCTGGAGCAGGCCAAGCAGGCCGGCGTGCAGTACAAGGTGACCTTCACCTATCCGAAGGACACCAGCTTTGCCGCCGCGAGCGACGAAGTGAAGGATGAGTCGCAGCTCGACACCCGTTTGACCAAGGATCGTCATTACTACTTCGACTACGACTACTCCACGCGTTCCAAGCAAATGTGGATCGTGCCGAGCAGCGTCTACGACGATGGCAAGTTCACCTACATCAAAATGGATCTGACGCGTTTCCCCACTGGCAACTTCCCGGCCGTGTTCGGTCGCGAGAAGGAAAGCGATGAGGATTTCCTGGTCAACACCACAGTCGAGGGCAACACCCTGATTGTCCACGGGACCTATCCCTTCCTGGTCATCCGCCACGGCAAGAATGTTGTCGGCTTGCGTAGGAACAAGCAAAAGTGAACTCGAATCTACCCCCGTCTGACGAAAATTACGGCCGCGACAACGGTCAGCCGCGTTCCCCGCATGCGGACGATGCGCCGCGCGAGAATCCTTATTTCGCTCGCCAGCAGCAGACTGCCGATCCGGATCTGGACGCCAATGAGCCGGTGTTGCGGTCCAGCGACCTGAAGAAGCTCAATCGCAAGGCGCTGGTGTTCCTGGCCGGTATCGCTGCGCTGCTGATCCTGGCGATCTTCTGGCTGGTGAGCGGCAGCAGCACGCCCGAACCCGCGCCGAAGCCGCGCCAGGAGGCGGTGGTGGCGCCTGCGTTGCCGCAGACCGCCGCGCCGCCGCCGGTGCAGCCGGCCGAGCCGGTGCAACTGGCCGAGCAGCCGAACCTGCCGCCGTTGCCGCCGATGCCCACCGATCCCGACGCGCAGATGCAGTCGGCGCCGCGACAGGAGCGTGGGCCGTCCTTGCTGGAGCGGCGCATGGCCGGCCTGCAACAGGACGCCGGCGGCCAGGGCCTTGGTGGCATGCTACCGGGCCAGGAGCAGGGCGGCGCGCCGATCCAGCAGGAGCAGGAAACCTCCGCCAAGCCGATCGCCAACCCGGACGGTCTGCTGGTGCGTGGCACCTATATCCGCTGTGTGCTGGAGACCCGGATCATCACCGACTTCCCGGGCTTCACTTCCTGCATCATCACCGAGCCGGTCTACTCCATCAACGGCCGCCGTCTGCTGCTGCCGAAGGGATCGAAGATCCTCGGCCAGTACGGTTCCGCGGAACCGACCGGCCCGCGCATGCAGGTGGTCTGGGATCGCATCACCACCCCGACCGGCATCGATGTGACGCTAGTCGGTCCTGGCGTCGACAATCTCGGCAGTTCCGGCCATCCGGGTCAGTACAGTGCACACTGGGCGAGCCGGATTTCGTCCGCGCTGATGATCAGCATGCTCAGCGACGCCTTCAAGTGGGCGGCGGCCGAGCACGGCCCGAAGACCACGACCACCGGCATCAACTCCGGCGTGGTCACCGAGCAGCCGTTCGAGAGCAACACGGCGCAGTCCATCCAGCGTCTGGCCGACCAGGCACTGGATCGCCGGCGCCCCGCCACCGTGACCATCAACCAGGGCACCATCGTGAACGTCTACGTGGCCAAGGACGTCGACTTCACGGCCGTGTTGCCGCGTTGACCGAGAACGAGACAGCGACGTGACCTTCGACGACTCTCCGACCGCGCAGATCTCCACGGATTTCCTGGATTACCAGTACTCGGTGCTGGGCATCCTGGATTACCTGAACTCGCCGGAAGTGACGGAAATCTGCATCAACCGTCCCGGCGAGCTGTACCTGGAGACGCTGCGCGGCTGGCAGCGGATGGACATTCCGTCGCTGACCTTCGACCGCGCGCGGCAGTTCTGCACGGCGGTGGTCAACGAGAGCAATACCGGTCAACGCATCACCGACGCCGATCCGGTGGTGTCGTTGACCTTTCCCACCGGGCAGCGCGCGCAGTTCGTGATTCCGCCGGCTTGCGACGCCGGCAAGGTGTCGATCACCATCCGGCTGCCGTCCAAGCACACCAAGACGCTGGAGCAGTACAAGGAAGACGGCTTCTTCCAGGAGATCCTGGAGGTGCAGTCGGGGCTCAGCGAGCAGGATCGCGAACTGCTCGAGCTGCGTCGGCAGCGCGATTACGCCGAATTCTTCAAGAAGGCGGTGCTGTTCAAGAAGAACGTCGTCGTCGCCGGCGCCACCGGCAGCGGCAAGACCACCTTCATGAAGTCGCTGGTCAATCACATCCCGCACGAAGAGCGGCTGGTGACGATCGAAGATGCGCGCGAGCTCTTCATCAGTCAGCCCAATTCCGTGCATTTGCTCTATTCGAAAGGTGGACAAAGCACGAGCAACGTCACCGCGAAGAGCTGCATGGAAGCATGCCTGCGCATGAAGCCCGACCGCATCATCCTGGCCGAGTTGCGCGGCGACGAGTCGTTCTACTTCATCCGCAACTGCGCCTCCGGTCATCCGGGTTCCATCACCAGTTGCCATGCTGGCAGCATCGGGCAGACCTGGGACCAGCTGGCGTTGATGGTCAAGGCGTCGTCCGAGGGCTCGGGCCTGGAGTTCGCCGTCATCAAACGGTTGCTGATGATGACCATCGACATCGTTGTCCATATCAAATCGCATGCGGGCCGGCGCTATATCACCGGTATCGATTTCGATCCGGAGCGCATGCATTCGGGTGGAGGGTGAATATGTTCATTGAAGTGATAAGGCGAAACCACGCCGATTGACTTTGAATTTTTCTTCCAACACGATTGATTTGCGACATCTGCGGCGTTCCGGACGAGTTGCCGGGAAGTCGATGCATAAGGAGTAACCACGGCATGTTGCCAGGCATGGAACTACTGAGCTGTCCCGAAATGGCAGTTCCGGCTGAAGTCATGCAGCACGTTGTGCGCGTGGAGTCGTCGCACAATCCGTTCGCGATCGGTGTGGTCGGCGGACGCCTGGTGCGCCAGCCGCAGAACCTGCCCGAAGCCGTCGCCACCGCGCGGATGCTGGAAGAGAAGGGCTACAATTTTTCCCTCGGCCTGGGGCAGGTCAATCGCTACAACCTGATCAAGTACGGTCTGGATAGCTACGAAAAGGCGTTCAAGACCTGTCCGAATCTGCAGGCCGCGTCCAAGATCCTGGCCGAGTGCTACAGTCGCTCCGGTGGCAACTGGGGCAAGTCGTTCAGTTGCTACTACTCCGGCAACTTCGAGACCGGATATCGGCACGGCTACGTGCAGAAGGTCTATGCGTCGATCAACCAGGGCAGGGCGCTCGCCGTGTCCACCGCAGGCGCGATCCCGGTCATCCCGGCAGGGAACGTGCGCCGCGTGGTCACCGACTCGGCGAAGGCGGCCGCGGTGCGCGAAGTCGATTCAATCGTGTCGCGGCGTATCGACGCCGCGGCGGGTCAGCTCGCCAGCGGCCTCGCTGCGCAAAGCCAGTTGTCGGTGCGTCCCCAGGCTGCCGTTGCGGCGCCGGCGCAGCAGGCAGCCGGCGCAGTGGCGGCATCGCCTTCACAGCCGACCGCGGCAGACTCCGATCTCTATGTGATACGACCTACAGGCGCCGGCAAAGGAGTGGCGGTTCCTGCAGGTGGCGGAGCGCCCCCAGCTCCGCACGTTGCCGCACACGCGCCCCAGGCCGTGGCGGGAGCGGCCGTTCCTGGCACAAGTACGCCGCCGCCGACGTCTGGCGACGGGGCCTTCGTATTCTAGCCAGATGCAGTAGCGCGGCCATGCAAGTGGCTTTTTGATCACCCCCTGTTTTCCAGTCAAGGAGATACTCACGATGTTCAAGAACAATCAACTGAAGTCGAACGCCAAGGTCGTCGGTACGGCGGCGCTGCAGGCGGCGGTGTTCACCGTGGCCCTGCTCGCGTCCAGCTTCGCAATGGCGCAGGACTATGCCGGTGCGGACCAGAAGGTGTGCGGCTTCCTCGGCAAGACCAACAACATCCTGAACATGGCGTCGGTCGTCGTGGTGACCATCGCGGTTGTCTTCGCCGGCTACCAGATCGCGTTCGCGCACAAGCGCGTTGCGGAAGTGGCGCCCGTGCTGCTCGGCGGCGTGTTGATCGGCGCGGCCGGTCAGTTGGCCAAGATGCTGATCGGCGACACCGGTCAGAGCGAGTGCAAGGCCACTGCGGCCATTCAGATGATCCAGCACGTACTGCACTATGCATAAGAACGTACTTTTCCGGGGCTGCACCCGGCCTGCGATGTTTTTCGGGGTGCCGTACATCCCGTTCTTCATCGGCGCGGGCGGCGGCTTCCTGATGGGTATCTATTTCAACATGTGGCTGCTGGCGCTCATTCCGGTCATCGTCTTCGTCATGCAGCAGATGACCAAGCGGGACGAGATGATCTTCCGCATGCTCGGGTTGCGCTGGATGATGAGGATGCGCGTGCGCAACCTGCAGCGCTATTCCGGCATGTGGGTGTTCTCGCCGAATGAGTACAGGAAAGACGTGCCGGGCGCCAAGCGCTAGCTTGGAACCGGGCACCGGGTCTCGACCCCATGCACGACACCTCTGTCGTGCATGGGGTTGTTCGGTTTTTCGTGTCGGCGCGCGTTGCAGGTGCGAGCGCAGTCGGCGGTTCCCGGGGCATACGCGCCGGGCCTTGGCAAGACGAAACGGATTCTGAGTTATTCCCTTATGTTCATCCCGGATACTTCAATCAGCGAGTTCATCTCCATCTCCACGCATGTGGCGCCGTCCGTGCTGAAGACGACGGGAGGAGATTTCATGCTGATCTGGCACTTGGGCGGGCTTCCGTTCGTGGGCCGCGAAGAGTGGGAGATCGAACACCGGCACAACACCTTCAATCGCATGTTGCAGACGCTGCGCGCGCCGGATTTCGCCAACGTGGCGTTCTGGGTGCACGACGTGCGTCGCCGCCGCCGCATCAAGAACGCCGGCAAGTTCAAGCAGGCGTTCAACCAGGAGCTGTCGGACCAATACTACGGCACCTTGTCCTCGCAGAAGATCATGCAGAACGAGCTGTACATGACCATGATCTATCGCCCTGTGGTCACGGGTAAGCGTCTCATGGACAAGTCGTCGAACATTGCGCAGTTGCAGTCCGAGCAGGACCAGGCGATCGCCAAGGTGCTCGAGCTTGCCGGCAACGTCGAAGCCGTGCTGAAGGACTACTCGCCCTACCGGCTGAGCATGTATGAGGCCAGCAATGGTGTGGTGTTTTCCGAGGCCCTGGAGTTCTTCGGCTATCTGATCAACCGCATCGACGAGCCGGTGCCGGTGCTGCAGGCGCCGGTACCCGCCTATCTGCCGGTCAGCAAGCACATGTTCGCCAACAAGACCGGCGACTTCGTGATCAAGACTCCGGAGGGCGTCAATCATTTCGGTGCCATTCTGAACATCAAGGAATACACCGACGCGACCTATCCCGGCATTCTCAATGGCTTGAAGTATCTCGACTTCGAGTACGTGGTGACCCACTCCTTCAGTCCGATGGGCCGGCACGACGCGCTGAAGGTGCTCGATCGCACCAAGGGCATGATGGTGTCCTCGGGCGACAAGGCCGTCAGCCAGATCCACGAACTCGACCTGGCGATGGATCAACTCTCGTCGGGCAATTTCGTCTTGGGCGAGTATCACTTCACCATCGCGGTCTACGCCGAGACGCAGGAAAAGCTCGCGCAGCAGGTGGCCACCACGCGCGCCGAGCTGTCCAACGCCGGTTTCGTCTCGACCAAGGAGGATCTTGCGGTCGCGTCCTCCTTCTATGCCCAGCTGCCAGGCAACTGGCGCTACCGCACGCGCATCGCCAGTGTCAGCTCGCTGAACTTCCTCGGCCTGTCGCCGCTGCACAACTTCGCCCAGGGCAAGCGCGAGAACAATCCGTGGGGCGAGTGCGTCACCACGTTGCAGACCACCAACGGCCAGCCGTACTACTTCAATTTCCACGCCACGCATCCGGCGGAGAACTCGCTGGGCGAGAAGGCCATCGCCAATACCATGGTGATCGGCAAGTCGGGTACCGGTAAAACCGCGTTGATCAACTTCCTGCTCAGCCAGGTGCAGAAGTTCGATCCGATCCCGACCATCTTCTTCTTCGACAAGGATCGCGGTGCCGAGATCTTCGTGCGCGCCTGCGGCGGCAATTATCTGGCGCTGGAGAACGGCAAGCCCACCGGCTTCAACCCGTTCCAGTGCGAGCGCACCGAGGCGAACGTGCAGTTCCTGGCCGACCTGATCAAGGTCCTGGCCGGCAAGCTCGAGTACACCTCGCGCGAGGAGGAAGACATCTTCCGCGGCGTGGAAGGCATGCTGGATACGCCGATGCATCTGCGCAGCATGACCAACTTCCGCAAAAGCCTGCCCAACATGGGCGACGACGGCCTCTACGCGCGCATGCGCAAGTGGACCGCCGGCAACTCGCACGGCTGGGTGTTCGACAACCCGGTCGATACGATCGATCTGGAAAAGGCCAGCATCATCGGCTTCGATTACACCGACGTCATCGACAACCCGGAAGTGCGCGTTCCGGTCATCAACTACCTGCTGCATCGGCTGGAGGCCCTGATCGACGGCCGGCCGTTGATCTATGTGATGGACGAGTTCTGGAAGATTCTTGACGGCAAGGGCGGCCTGAAGGAATTCGCCAAGAACAAGCAGAAGACCATCCGTAAGCAGAATGGCCTGGGCATCTTCGCCACCCAGAGCCCGGAGGATGCGCTCGCCAGCGATATCTCCGCGGCGCTGGTCGAACAGACCGCAACCATGATCCTGCTGCCCAATCCCAACGCCAGCAAGGAAGACTACATGGACGGCCTCAAGCTCACCGACGCCGAGTACCAGGTCGTGGTCAGCCTGGACGAGCGCTCGCGCTGCTTCCTGGTCAAGCAGGGGCATGGGTCATCGGTGTGCCAGCTCAATCTGCGCGGCATGGACGATGCGCTGTCGGTCATTTCGGCGTCGACCGACAATATCGAAATCATGCACCAGGTGCTGGAGCGCAAGGCCAAGGAGCACGGTGTCGCGCCGGACGACCTGACGCCCGAACAATGGTTGAGCGAATTCTATGCACGGCGCAAGGGGTCCGGGAAATCGGGCCCAGCGAGGTCGGTGTCTTCGGATAATCGCGGGGCAGCGGCGGTCACCTGACTGCTTCGCCCAGGTTACGCATGGGAATGTTTCTACAAGATCTGTGTTGAGGTGTTTATGGACAAGACGATGAAATTCTCCAATCGCGTTCGTGTCGTTGGTGTAGTTGCGCTGCTCATGCTGTTGCCGGCAACTGCTTTTGCGCAGTGGAAAGTGATCGACAATAAACAGATTGACGAGAACAAAACCAATACAAAGACGCTGGATGAGAAGCTGGACAAGATCCGCGGGGACAACGAGGTCGGCAAGGCCGAAAAGGAAAAGTCCAGCGGCGACGAGGTCGAGAAGCCGAAGGAGAAGCTGGTCAAGGTCGACGACAATTACGGCGTCTCCGACTGCGCGGCCAAGACCTCGGGAACGCCCGTGTCGCAGGAACAGCAGCAGACTTGCGAATTGATCCAGCGCACGCGCAATTCGCAGTTCAACTACATGGTGGCAATGTACGACATCACCGAGAAGCGATTGCAGCGCCTGCGCGACCTGGAACAGCAGCGTGCGAAGATCGACACGAACCAGATCGGCTTGCTGGAAGACAACACGAACAAGCTGATCGCGCTGCGGGCGCTGATGGACATCGATCGCCAGCAGACCGAAGCGGCGATGTTCGCCTACGAGAAGCGCTTGTCTTACCTGACCCAGGTGCAGTCCGCCGGTGCCTGGGCCGCAATGAACGGCAAGAAGCCGCCGTCGGCCACGACGACGGGCGGCGGCGGTTTGTTCGAAGGGTTCTCGGGGTTGAGCGATTTCGCAAGCAAGCTGGTCGGTGGCGCGGTGATGGGCGGAGCCTTGCAACTCGCCAAGTCAAAGCGGCCTGATGGCCTCAAGCAATTGAGCATCGAAGATTAACCACGCTGCCCGATTCATTGAACGGAATCGATCAGCAAAAAGCAGCTCAGCGATGAGCGTCTGCGTTACGGAGCGGTCATGGGATTTCTCGATAGTTTCAGCAACTACGCGTTTTTTACGCTCATCAACAACTTTCTGCGCGATGAGATCGACTATTTCCAATGGTCGCTGCTGATCCGCATGTCATGGTGGGTCACCGTGACCGCGATGAGCGCGTTGACGCTGTGGATCCTGTTGAAGGGCTATCGAGTCGCGACAGGGCAGTCGCGCGAATCTGCCATGGAACTGGTGGTGACCTCGCTGCGCGCCGCGCTGATCATCGGCGTGGCGATGAGCATGGTGTCCGCTGCCAGGCCGGGAGCGACGAACGGTGACGCGGCGATGGACGGACTCTACTGGAGGCTGACCGACGGGCTCAGCAGTGCGATCGTGAAGACGGTGACCGGCAGCTCCGAGAGTCCGTACGCCGCGATCGATAAGAATCTCGCGCTGATGCAGGTGGCCATGACCAGCATCGATCAGATCAATACCGCCGGCGACGCCGAGCGGGAAAAGGAGAAGGATCGCGCGCGGCTTTTCACGGGTCTAGGCATGGCCGGGCCTGGCGTTGTCGGTGGCTCCCTGTTGCTGCTGAACAAGCTGGCCATGGCGCTGTTCATCGGCTTTGGGCCCTTGTTCATCCTGTGCCTGCTATTTGATGTCACCAAGTCCCTGTTCCAGAAGTGGCTGATGTACGGAATCGGTACGGTCTTCTCGCTGGCGGTCCTGAGCTTCACCGTTGGTCTTGCGACGAAGGTCATTGCGGCAGTAGGTGCGGGTTTTCTCGCCACGTGGGCGGCGTCCAACGGAACAGGCGAAGGCGTGAGCAGCATGGCGTTACAACAGGGAGGAATCGGCTTGGTCTTAAGCACGCTGATCATCACGGCACCGCCGATGGCGGCTGCGTTCTTCCAGGGCACGCTGGGCCAGTTCTCGCCGTACTCGGGACTTGGTGCGGTCGGCAAGGATCCGGCGTCTGGCCAGCCTTATGCGCCGCAGTCGCCTGGTCGTGATTCTTCCTATCGAGGCGGTGACTTCAATGCGCCCAGTTCTGTTACGCAAAATCATGCGTTGAGGCAGCCTAGCTTCTCCTCTGATGCCAGTGGCCAGACGGGGACTGGCAGATATAGACCTCAGGACATCGGTTAATCAAGTTTGGAGGTTGCTGTGAAAGCCATCCTATTTCTATCTTGCTTGTTACTCAGCCCGATGGCATTTGCGCAAACGGCTTGTCCATCCGGCGTGGCGCCTGGTAGCGCTCAGTGTGGCCCAAGTTCTGGGGGGGCTGACGCTCCTGCGCGTCCAACCGGAGAGTGGATTAAAACGTGGGGGGCGATCGCGACTGCGTCAAGCGGAGACATCGGAAGCAGTACCGGTAGATTTTCCGAAGAGGATGCTGAGGCTGGCGCGCTGAAAAGATGTGCTGATCTCGGCAATTCGGATTGCAAGGTTGCCTTCACTTATAAGAACCAATGCGTAGCCGTCGTCCAAGGCCCCGACGGCTCCGGGGTGGGGAAAATAGTAAGTGGTATCAGTGTTGAAGCAGCTACGAAAGAAGCATTACGTCGGTGTAAGGAGGCTTCCGGCTCTGAATGTGTCGTTAGAGGCACGGATTGCTCAGATGCGAAATTTAAAAAATATTGATATGCAGTAAACTTCGATTGTTTTTGGTTTTCTTGAATTCTAGATTGTTGCTTGTGTGCGGAATTTAAGGCGCTAGCAGCTCACTAGGGCCGCCGGCACATATGCATTCTCATGTGCGCTTGGCGTGAATACGTATGCATCCACGTCTGAACATGAAGCATCAACGCTACTCTAGCGCAGCGTTTCGCGTGCCCGTCGCACGCGCGATCTCTGCCCGAAGGGGGGCGTTGCATGTCTCAGGCTCCATGGTGGCGCGGTGCCGTCATCTATCAGATCTACCCGCGTAGCTTCCTCGACGCCAACGGCGACGGTATCGGCGACCTGCCGGGCATCGTGCGCAAGCTGGATTACATCGCGGCATTGGGCGTGGATGCGATCTGGATCTCGCCGTTCTTCAAATCGCCGATGGCCGATTTCGGCTACGACATCGCCGATTACCGCGAGGTCGATCCGCTGTTCGGCACGATGGCCGACTTCGATGCACTGCTGGCCAAGGCGCATGCGCTGGGCCTGAAGGTGATGATCGACCAGGTGCTCAGCCATACCTCGGTGGAGCACGACTGGTTCAAGGAGAGCCGGCAGAGCCGCGACAATCCAAAGGCCGATTGGTACGTGTGGGCCGATGCGCGCGAGGATGGGACGCCGCCGAACAACTGGCTGTCGATCTTCGGTGGTGTGGCGTGGCAGTGGGAGCCGCGCCGCGGTCAGTACTATCTGCACAACTTCCTGGCCTCGCAGCCCGACCTGAACTTCCACAATCCGCAGGTGCAGCAGGCGACGCTGGACAACGTGGAGTTCTGGCTGGCGCGCGGCGTGGACGGCTTCCGGCTGGATGCGATCAATTTCTGCTTCCACGATCCGCAGCTGCGCGACAATCCGCCCAAGCCGCCGGAAAAGCGGGTCGGCCGCGGCTTCAGCCCGGACAATCCCTACGCCTTCCAATACCACTACTACAACAACACGCAGGCGGAGAATCTCCCGTTCCTGCAGAAGCTGCGCAGTCTGCTCGACCGCTATCCGGAGACAGTGAGTCTGGGCGAGATCTCGTCGGAAGATTCGCTGGCGACCACGGCCGAGTACACCCGGGCCGGTCACCTGCACATGGGCTACAGCTTCGAACTGCTGACCGACGATTTCAGTGCCGCCTACATCCGCGAGACGGTGTCGCGCCTGGAAGCGGCAATGACCGAAGGCTGGCCGTGTTGGGCGATTTCCAATCACGACGTGCAACGTGCGGTGACGCGTTGGGGGCAGGGCACCGAGACTCCGGCCTTCGCGCGCCTGCTGATCGCGATGCTGTGCTCGCTGCGTGGCTCGGTCTGCGTCTACCAGGGCGAAGAGTTGGGCCTGGGCGAGGCGGAGGTGCCGTTCGAGGCGTTGCAGGATCCCTATGGCATCGCGTTCTGGCCGAACTTCAAGGGCCGCGATGGATGCCGGACGCCCCTGCCGTGGGATGACGGCGAGCAGGCCGGCTTCAGCACCGGGACGCCCTGGTTGCCGATCGCGCCAGCGCATCGCGCACAGTCGGTTGCGGCCCAGGAGGCCGATCCACAGTCGGTCCTGCGTGCGATCCGCGAGTTCCTGGCATGGCGCAAGCACCATTCGGCGCTGCGCGAGGGCGACATCGTGTTTCACGAGACGGCTGAGCCCGTGCTGATGTTCGAGCGTCGCCACGCCGCGCAAACCCTGCTGCTGGCGTTCAATCTGTCTGCAGAAGCCGTCGACGTGGCGGTGCCGCAGGGCGCCTGGGAGGTGCTGGAAGTACCGGGCGTGGCGCCTGGCGCGGTCGGCGAGCGTCTGCGTTTGCCCGGCTATGCGATGGTGTGTCTGCAGGGCGCGTGAGCGCGGGTCGGTAGTTGCTGGCTAGGGAGGTGCCGCATCGCCGGTGATCGGCTGCGGCACTGCAAACGATGTTTATCTGCGAAGAGACAGTCCGGTGTGTGCATCGCGTCGCGGATAGGGCCTCATGCGTGCCGAGGCAGCCTTGGCGCTCGATTGAACGACACTGGTCGATTCGGAATTCCAGTGTCTGTAGGCATGTTGCGGTGATCGCGCCGTTTTCGCAGCCGGTGCGTGCGGTCGTCAGCGCTCGCGTCGTCGCCGAGCCGACAATGGCGCGGTCCTGGCGCACCAAGGTCAGCGCAGAGGCTTGCCTTGGTGTTCCACACGACAGACCGCCGCCCTCCCGATCCCGCCGGCTACGCGGCTACGAATCCGCCGTCATCGCTGCGTTGGTGGAGTCGCGGCAAGATCGCCACGTCTGCGTGCCCAGCTTTGTGACCTGAAACGCGGATTTTTCCGGCGCCGACACCAGCTCTTGGTTTGCGGTCTCCCGGCTGAGACCCGTCGTTGACGATGGGGTGCTGACCTGGATCAGTTGCCGCAGCATCGAGTCGGCGAGGATGCATCGTCTGTGGTGTGGTCAGCCGGTCGGTTCGGAATTCAGCATTGAATGTCCATGCATGACGCTTGCTCGCATGCTGGAGGATTGGCCTATGCTTTCCCGAGATACAGCGTTTCCAGCGACGCGAGCCATTTCGTGCTCTCGCGCCTTTCTGTTGGGGACCTCGTTGACGAGGCGAGATTTCTATCAGTTACCGCACGATTGCCTAGTATGGGTCTTCTCGCAGGCGAGAAGGTCGGTGTCCCTCCGCTAACCGCTCGGCTTGATCACGATCGACAAAAACGCTGCCGCCCCGCGCGATCCTGATCTCATCGTGTTGCCTCCCGGCACTCCGCAGCATTCGACACAAACACAAGCCATAGTCGTCCAACGAAAACGCCCGCCGGGTGCGCCGGCGGGCGTCGTCTGCAGCCTTTACGCGGGACTCAGAACTTGTAGTTCACGCCCAGCATGTAGGTGCGTCCCCATTCAACGTATTCCAGCGGGCGATCCTTGGTGCCGGCATACGTGCGGTAGGGCGAGTTGGTCAGGTTGCTGGCCTGCAACAGCAGGCTCAGCCCGGCCAGGGTGCTGCCGTCGGCGAAGGTATAGCTGACTTGCGCGTCGGTGACGTTCTCGCCGACAACGTAGCGCAGCGTGCGGTTGCCGTTGAAGTTGCCGATCTCGCCGATGAAGTCCGAGCGGCGCCGCTGGCTGACACGCGCCTCGAAGCCGTTGTGCTCGTAATACGCGGTGAGGTTGTAGACGCGCTTGGACAGGCCCGGCAGGTCGATCGGCGCCGAGCCAACGCTGGAGGCGCTCTCGGGATCGACGATCTTGATATCGCTGTCGTTGAAGGTGGCGCTGGCTTGCACGCCGAAGCCGCGCAGGCTGTCGCTGAGCATGTCCAGCGGCAGCGAGGCGGTCAGCTCCAGGCCGCGCAAGGTGCCGCCCTTGCCGTTCTGCGGCGAGGAGAAGGTGCCGGTGGTCTGCACCGGTACGGTCATCCCCGGCGGGGGCACATAGCTGGCGAGCAGGGCGGAAAAGTCGTAATCGTCGCGCGACTGCGTGTAGATGTAGCTCTTCAGGTCCTTGTAGAACACCGCGGCGGCCACATAGGCCTTCTCGCCGAAGTACTTCTCGTACGACAGGTCCAGCGCGTTGGCACGCCACGGATCGAGCAGGGGATTGCCGCCGCTGCCGCCGGGCTTGCCGGTGGACGTATCCACGCCGAAGTCCAGGCCGGCGCGCATCTGGTCCACGCGCGGCCGCGCCACCTGCTTGGCCGCGGCGAAGCGCAGGGTCTGCTGGTGCGGGAACAGGAAGGCCAGGTTGAGGCTCGGCAGCCAGTCGTTGTAGGTCTTGCCGGCATCGATCGGCAGCACGTTCTGGCCGGCGGGACGGGATTGGTCGAAGTAGCTGGACTGCGAGCTCTGGTCGGCGTGCTGCAACTGCACGCCGATGTTGCCGCGCACGCCGACCTCGCCGATGTCGGTGTTGATGTTGGCGCGCAGCCAGGCCGTGGTGATCTTCTCCTGCACGGTCCAGGACTTGGGGATCAGATAGTCCAGGTTGGTGACCGGGTTGAAGCTCATGTAGCGCGAGACCGCCGCCGGGACGTTCCAGGCCGGGATGGTGCCGATGCCGGCGAAGCCAAGGTTGACCGGGTCGTACTGCAGGTCGCTGGCGATGTTGGTGTTGCCCTGCGCGCCGAGCAGGATGTTGCCTTCGGCCTGGGTCTTCTGCTTGCGCCGGTCGGCGTAGTTGACGCCCACGTCGATGTCGGAGAACCAGGTCAGCGCCTGCGGTGCCGGTAGTGTCGCCGCCAGGCGGCCACCCTTCAGGCGGTCCTCGACCTCCGGGACCTTGCCGTAGCCGGAGCCGTAGATGGTGTTGGTCAGGAACAGGCTGTTCGGGTCGGAGTAGTCGCGGCCGGGCGTGATCTGCGAGAAGCCATTGGGCTTGACCACGAGGCCGACGGTGTCCAACTGCGGCATCGGCACCAGCTGCAGGTTGTTTTCCAGGTTCAGCTCTTTACGCGTCGCCTTGGAGTAGTTGAGGTCGGCCATCAGGCGCACGCTGCCGAGGTTGAACTCGTTGTTCCAGCCGAACGCGTCGATCTTGTCCTTGCGCTTGTTGTACATGCCGCGCACCAGCGGATACACGCCGCTGGCGGTGCCGCCGGTGAAGCTGCCGCTGGCGTCGACCTGCGGATTGCTGATCAGCAGGCCGGGCGTATAGCCGCCATTGAAGTTGCTGAGATTGACCTCGAACTGATTGGCGGTGTCGATCTGCTCGGCTTCGGTATGGAACGCGTCGAAGGTGCTGGTCCAACTGCTGGACGGACGGAACTGCACGGTCGCCATCACGCCGTCGCGCTTGTTGTTGCCGGTGCGGCGCAGCGCCTTGATGCCGTCGGAGAAGTAGGTGCCCGGGGCCAAGCCGGGACGGCTGCCGCTGTCGGTGTTCTGCGTCGTCCACGGCTCATACAGGCCGACCTGGTTCTCCTGGATCGGCATGTCGCTGTGGGCATAGCCGATCGACACGCCCAGGGTGTTGTCCAGGAACTGGTCGATGTAGCTGGCGCTGAAGCGATTGCCGAAGGCGTCGACGTCGGCGGCCTTGCCGAGCGAGCTCTTCTGCAGGCGGCCGCTGATCGCGATCACCCGGTCCGGGAAGCTCAGCGGGCGCACGGTCTGCATGTCGATGGTGCCGGACAGGCCCTGGCCGACCAGGCCGGCATCGGGCGTCTTGTACACGGTCACGCCGTTGACCAGTTCCGAGGGGTACTGGTCGAACTCGACGCTGCGGTTGTCGCCGGTGCTGACCACTTCGCGGCCGTTGAGCAGGGTGGTGGCGAAGTCGGGTGACAGGCCACGCACGCTGATCACCTGGGCACGGCCGGCGACGCGCTGTGCGGCCAGGCCGGGCAGGCGGCCGAGCGACTCGGCGATGCTCACGTCCGGCAGCTTGCCGATGTCCTCGGCCGAGATCGCCTCGACGATGGACGTCGAGTCCTGCTTGATCGCGATGGCGTTCTCGATGCCGCGGCGGATGCCGGTCACCTGGACCTTGTCCAGTTCGGTCACCGGATTGTTGGGCGTGGCGGCGGTGGTATCGGACTGTGCGGCGGCCAGCATCGGCGTCATCGCGACGGCCAGCGCCAGCGTCAGCGCGTTGCGCTTGTGGTTCAACATTTTCCCCTCCCAGGCAATGTTGTCTTGCGAATGTCTGAACCGGCGAGGCGGCCGGATGTGCGTGTCGCGCAGCCGCAGGGCGGTGTCGCGATTGCGCTGTATGGTAGACACGCGGCTTCGTCGCGAACGTCCGCTGCATACGTATTCACTGGCCTGCATCGCATTGGAAGCGCTTTCAGGATCGCGATGTCGTGCGCTTGGCGCTAAGCCGGTGCCGTTGGGTACGTGCATTGCGCTCTGCAGCCGATGTCGACTGTCGTGGATGCTCGGGTGCCGTGAGGCAGGGGATGTAGCGGTTGCGTGAACGCGTGGACCTATCCGGCCATGCAGCTGATAGCACGGCAGATCCTGGCCAACGCCGCGTGCAGCGGCGCTGTCCTTTCGTGCGCACTTGCGCGACGCCTGGCGCACGAGGAAGGGGCCAGGCAAGAGGGCCAAGCAAAGAGCGCAGTCGCCGCCGATGTACCGCTGGCGGCACTGCATCCGCCAAGATGACCCGCTAGCGCTGCGCAGCCGCGCCGGCAGATGCAGGCGCCGGATCCAGCGGGACGAAACGGATCGCCTGGCCGCCGCCGGGCGCCAGCTTCAGCTGCAACTGGTCGCGGCTGGTGACCTCGCGCTGTTCGCGGACGAAGTCGAAGGGATTGTGCTGGTAGTCGGCGGCATCGCCGTCGCGGTAGATCTCGGCGCGGTAGCGCACGCCCGGTTCGAGAAAGCCCAGCGCGATCGGCAGCACGCGACCGTGTTCGTCGGTGATGCTGCCGAGGAACCAGTCGCGGCTGTGGCGGTCCTTGCGCACGATGGTCACGTAATCGCCGATCTCGCCGTCGAGCACGCGACTGTCGTCCCAGTCCACTGCCACGTCCTCGATGAAGCGGAAGGCGTCGCGGTGCTGCAGGTAGTGTTCGGGCAGGTCGGCCGCCATCTGGATCGGGCTGTACAGGGTCACATACAGTGCCAGCTGCCGTGCCAGCGTGCTCGGAATCGCGCGTCCGCCGCGGCCCTTCAGGCTGAGGATGCCGGGCGTGTAGTCCATCGGCCCGGCCAGCATGCGCGTGAACACCAGATCGACCTCGTGCTCCGGTGGATTCGGCGGCTCGCCCCAGGCGTTGTACTCCATGCCACGTGCGCCTTCGCGCGAGAGCCAGTTCGGGTAGGTGCGGCGCAGGCCGGTGTCCTTGATCGGCTCGTGGGCATTGACCGACAGATGGCGCTTGGCCGCCTCCTGCACCACCTTGAGATGGTGGCGGGCCATGAACTGGCCATCGTGCCATTCGCGCCACAGCGGGCCGCCGGCCGGATTGCGCCGGTCCACCTGGCCATCGTCGCAGACGTAGCCGGTCTTGAAGGTGTCCACGCCCAACCGGGCGTACAGGTTCAGCGCCGCATCGAGCTGGTCTTCGTAGTGCTCCACCGCGCAACCGGTCTCGTGGTGGCCGATCAGGTGCACGCCCTTCTTCGCCGCGTAGGCGCTGAGCGCGGCGATGTCGAAGTCCGCGGTGGCGCGGGTGAAGTCGAAGTCGTATCCATTGCCGACCCAGTTGCCGTCCCAACCGGGGTTCCAGCCTTCGACCAGCACGCCACGGAAGCCGTGCGCCGCGGCGAAGTCGATGTAGCGGCGGGTATTGGCGGTGGTGGCGGCATGCTTGGGGCCGCGCGCCCAGGTTTCCTGGTTCAAGTGCATCGACCACCACACGCCGATGTACTTGGCCGGGTGCACCCAGCTCACGTCGCCCAGTGCGTTGGGTTCGTTGAGGTTGAGGATCAGGTTGGAATCGACCAGGCCGCCGGCGGTGTCGCTGATCTGCAGCGTGCGCCACGGCGTGTCGAAGGGCAGGCGTCGGCGGACCTTCCAGCCCTCCGCCGACGGCGAGAGTTGCGCATGCAGGCGCTGGCCTTCGCCGCGGCGCAGCCACATGCCGGCGTAGTCGACTAGGGCCGCCTCGTGGATGGCCAGGTGCAGGCCGTCCTGGCTGCGCAGGGTGAACGGCGTGTGCGCCAGCGGCACTTCGCGCAGCGGCGTGCGCCTGTACAGGTATTCGTAGTGAATGGGAGCGCCGGCGGGAATCCACCAGGCCGTCGCGTCGGGGACGATATCGAACTCGGTGAGCTCCTCGTCGATCACCGCCTCCTGCATCCCCGCCTGCTGCGGAAAGCTGTAGCGGAAGCCGAGCCCGTCGTCGTAGACGCGGAACACCACCGCGAAGCGGCGCTGGCGGCCGCCGCGCTCGCCCAGGTCCACGCGCAGCTCGTTGTAGTGATTGCGTACGTAGCGGCGCTCGCCCCAGGGCTGTTCCCAGGTTTCGTCGACGCTGCGGCTGCGCTGGTCCAGCAACGCCAGGTCGCGATCCAGGCTGCCATCGCGCAACTGGAAGCCGAGCCGCGATTCGCCGATCACCGGCTCGCCCAGGCGCTGCACGCGATAGCTGGGGCGGCCGTCGTCCAGTTGCACGGACACGCGCAGGATCTTGTCCGGCGAATCGATGCTGGCCACGGTCTGCGGTGCGGCCTGCAGTCCAGGGGCGATGCACAGCAGCAGCGTCGCCAGCCACGATGGCAGGCGCTGCGTCGGGCGCAGGCGCAATGAGGCGTGAAGCGGCAGCGGCATATCCCCTCCCAAGGCGACCGTGGCACCGCAACGACTATAGCGAGGCGGTTCCTTGCAGCCGGAGGCCGTGGCGATGAATACGTATGCAACTACACGCGCCGCGGTGCTGCCCGTCTACCATGTCCGCAGCGCCCCGCGATGCGGAGGCGGCGACCGCAGCGCCGGCATGCCGGCCTGCGCTTCCACCATGCAGGCAAAGAGGGAGGGAGGTCGATCGGTGCGAGCCGGTCTGCCGCTTCGATGCTGAAGATGATCTGCTTGGCCGCCACCTTGGGTGCTGCGGCGTCGGCGTCTGCTGGACAGACGTCATTGCAATGGCGCGGTCAGACCGCGCAGGCCGAGGCCACCGCCGACGGCGGCTTCGTGCTGCACGCGGCGCAGGGCACGCGCACGCTGTCGTTGCAGCCGCTGCGCAGCGAGACCGACAGCCTGTTGTTCGATGCGCTGTTCGCGTTGGCGCAGCAGGAACTGCGCGACGACCAGGTCCAGGCGATCCGTGACCCGGCGTTCGATCACGGCAAACCGTTGCCGTGCGATTGCTACCAGACCGGCGAGCGCTGGCCCTACGTGTGGACCCGCGATGTCAGCTATGCCGCCGACCTGGCCCTGGCGCGGCTGGATCCCGAGCGCACGCGGCGCTCGCTGCACTTCAAGCTGTCGCCGATGCGCGGCGCCGATGTGCTGCCGGGGCTGTTCGTGGCGCAGGACACCGGCTCCGGCGGCAGCTGGCCGGTGAGCAGCGACCGCGTGGTGTGGTTTCTGGCCGCGCGTCACTTGCTGGACGAACCGGGTTTCGCCGCCGACACCCGTGCCGCGCTCACCGCCACGCTGGCGCAGGACCGCGCGTTCGCGTTCGACCCGCACATCGGCCTGTACCGCGGCGAGACCTCGTTCCTGGACTGGCGCGAGCAGACCTATCCGGCCTGGACCCGCGAGGACGTCGGCTTCATCGCCAGCTCCTTCGCGCTGTCGACCAACGTGCTGCACTATCAGGCGCTGCGTCTGGGCGAGCGCCTGGCCCGGGAGCAGGACGACACGCAGGCGGCCGCGCGCTATGCCGGCTGGGCCGATGCGCTGCGCCAGGCGATCGCGCAGCGCTTCTGGCGCGAGGACCGCGGCACCTACGTCAGCTACATCGGCACTGCCGAGCATCCGGTGCGCTACGAAAGCTACGATCTGCTGGGCCTGTCGCTGGCGGTGCTGGCCGACGTGCTGCCGGCCGAGCGCGCACGCCAGGCACTGGCCCGCTATCCCGCGGTGGAGGCGGGCAGCCCGGTGGTGTGGCCGCAGCAGCGCGAGGTGCCGATCTACCACAATCGGGCGATCTGGCCGTTCGTCAGCGCCTATGCGCTGCGCGCGGCGCGGCATACCGACGACAGCGCGCGCATCGATCTGGAAGTGCGCTCGCTGCTGCGCGGCGCCGCGCTCGCCGGCTCGAACATGGAGAACTACGAATTCCTGAGCCAGGCCGCGCATGTCGACGACGGTCCACTCAGCGGCCCGGTGGTCAATTCGCCGCGGCAGCTGTGGTCGGTGGCGGGCTACCTGGCGATGGTGATCGAGGGCGTGTTCGGCCTCGAGGACGATGGTCGCGTGCTGCCCAAGCTGCCGACCAGCCTGGTGCCGCTGCTGTTCGGCGAGCGTCAGGAGATCGCATTGCAGCTAAAGGACCGACGCATCGTGCTGCGGAGGCCGCGGCAGCTGCAAGGCGACCTGCTGGTCGCCGGCGAGACCCGCACCCAGGACGGTGTGACCACCGTCGACCTGGTCGCGCGCCGCAGCGGCAGCGCGCCATTGCAAATGCTCACGGCCGCGGACGCCTTCGCGCCGCTGGCGCCGTCGGCACCGCAGGTGCGGCGCGAGGCGCAGGGCTGGCGTGTGCAGGCGGCCGCGGACACGGTGCTGTACGTCGATGGGCAGGCGCGACCCGGCAGCGCCGACGGCGTGCTTTTGCCGCTGGCCGAGCGCGTGCAATGCCTGAGCCTGACCCGGCAGAGCGCGCGTTGGGAGTCGTTGCATAGCCCTACCGTCTGCGTCGGCGACGTGGCGCGCGTGGAGGGCGCCGATGACTGGGTCTGGACGGTGCCGCACGATGGCGCGTACCGGCTGAGCCTGCGCTACGTCAATGCGCATGGCCCGATCAACACCGGTGTCACCGCGGCTGTCAAGCGCCTGCAGGTGCAGTGCGGAGCGGCGTCGCCGCAATCGCAGCCGCTGGTGATGCCGCACAGCGTCGGCGAGCAGACCTCCACGGCGGCGGTGTTCGCGCTGCAGGCCGGGCAACGCTGCGTCGCGCGCTTGCTGCCGGCGCAGAACATGAGCGCGCTGCAGCACTTCGCGCGCTACACCGGCGGCCAGGGCGGCGCCGATGGCGTGGTCAATGCCGCCGATGTCGCCGCGCTGCTGATCGCGCCGGCCGGCCCGATCGAGGAGCGCCCATGAGCGCCGTGTCACGCGCCAAGCCGGCGCTGTCGTTCTGGCAGATCTGGAACATGTGCTTCGGTTTCCTGGGCATCCAGTTCGGCTTCGCGTTGCAGAACGCCAATGCCAGCCGCATCTTCCAGACCCTGGGCGCGGACATGGAGCAGGTGCCGGGGCTGTGGATCGCTGCGCCGCTGACCGGCCTGATCGTGCAGCCCATCGTCGGCTACCTGTCCGATCGCACCTGGAACCGTTTCGGGCGGCGCCGGCCGTATTTCATGGTCGGTGCGCTGCTCACCACGCTGGCGTTGCTGGTGATGCCGAACTCGCCAGCGCTGTGGGTGGCGGCCGGGACGCTGTGGGTGCTGGACGCCTCGATCAACATCTCGATGGAGCCGTTCCGCGCCTTCGTCGGCGACCAGTTGCCGGCGCGCCAGCGCGCCAGCGGCTACGCCATGCAGAGCTTCTTCATCGGCGTCGGTGCGGTGGTGGCGAGCATGCTGCCGTGGTTGCTGGCGCACTGGGGGGTGAGCAACACCGCGGGCCCCGGCGAGGTGCCGGCGACGGTGCGCTACGCGTTCTATCTCGGCGGCGCGGTGCTGTTCCTGTCGATCGGCTGGACCGTACTGCGCACCCGCGAATATCCGCCCGAGGATCTGCACGGTTTCGACGACGCCACGCCGGCCGCCACGGCGACGCAGCCGCGCTACGCCGATGTCGCCGCGACGCTGTGGTGCGCCGCGGGCATCGCCGGGGCGGCGGCGATCGCCTTCAGTGGCGGCGACCGCATGCTGTACGTGCTGGCCGGGCTGTGCCTCGGCTACGGCGTGCTGCAGGGCGTGGCGCCGCGCCTGCGCCGCGGGCACATGCTGGCCGCGATCGTCTGCGACCTGCAGACCATGCCGCAGGCGATGCGGCGCCTGGCCTGGGTGCAGTTCTTCTCGTGGTTCGCGCTGTTCGCGATGTGGATCTACACCACCGCCGCGGTCACCCAGACCCACTACGGCACCCACGATGCGACCTCGGCCGCGTACAACGAGGGGGCAAACTGGGTCGGTGTGCTGTTCGCCGCCTACAACGGCTTCGCCGCCCTGGCGGCGATCGCGATCCCGCTGCTGGTGCGTGCCTGCGGGCTGCGCGTGAGCCACCTGCTCAACCTGTGCCTGGGCGCGGCCGGCCTGCTGTCGTTCCTGTGGATCCGCGACCCGCAGTGGCTGCTGCTGTCGATGGTCGGGGTCGGCTTCGCCTGGGCCTCGATCCTGTCGCTGCCGTATGCGCTGCTGTCGGACAGCGTGCCGGCGGCGAAGATGGGCGTGTACATGGGCATCTTCAATTTCTTCATCGTGATCCCGCAGTTGGTCGCGGTCAGCGTGCTGGGCTTCGTGCTCACGCACTGGCTCGATGGCCGGCCGCTGTACGCGTTGGCGATCGGCGGCGGCAGCCTGCTGGTGGCGGCGCTGTGCGTGCTGTGGGTGCCGTCGGATTCGGGAGCGAACGCATGATCGATCGGATGTCGTTGTTGGCGCTGGCCCTGCTGGGTGCCTGCGCTGGGTCGGCGCAGGCGCAGGCGCCGGCGCAGGAGGAGTTCTACGGCACGCTGGAGCCGTTCGCCAGCGAGGCGGTGTACTTCGTGGTCACCGACCGCTTCGTCAACGGCGACCCGGGCAACGATCATCGCGACCAGGGCGGCGCGCACCGCACCTTCGACATCCCGATCCCGGCGCCGCCGGGCGAGAGCGACAACATCGGCTACCTCGGCGGCGACTTCAAGGGCGTGGTCGACAACGCCGGCTACATCCGCGACCTGGGCTTCGGCGCGGTGTGGATCACCCCCATCGTCGACAACCCGGACGAGGCCTTCACCGGCGGCAAGCCGATCACCTGGGGCAGCTCGCTGAGCGACCGCGGCAAGACCGGCTACCACGGCTACTGGGGTGTGAACTTCTACAAGCTCGACGAGCATCTGCCGAGCCCGGGGCTGGATTTCGCCGGCTTTACCCAGGCCATGCACGCGCAGCAACTGAAGGTGGTGCTGGACATCGTCGGCAATCACGGCTCGCCGGCCTGGACCATGCCCAAGCGGCAGCCGATGTTCGGCCAGGTGTTCGACCGCGACGGCAAACTCATCGCCGACCACCAGAACCTGCCGCCGTCCAAGCTGGACCCGGCGCACAACCCGCTGCACGCGTTCTACAACACCGGCGGCAACCTGGCGCAGTTGTCCGATTTCAACGAGCGCAATCCGGCGGTGATGGAGTATCTGGTCGGCGCTTACTCGCAGTGGCTGGGGCAGGGCGCCGACGCGTTCCGCATCGACACGATCGGCTGGATGCCGGACAGCTTCTGGCACGAGTTCGTGCGCCGCATCCGCGCGCAGCGCCCGGGCATGTTCATGTTCGGCGAGGACTTCGACTACAACGCGCACAAGATCGCCGGCCACACCTGGGCCAGTAATGCGGGCGTCAGCGTGCTGGATTTCCCGCTCAAGCAGGCGCTGGCGGCGACGTTCGGCCACGCCCAGCGCGGCTACGAAACGCTGCAGCCGGCGCTGTATCTGGAGCGTGGCCCGTACGCCAATCCGTACGAGTTGATGACCTTTTACGACAACCACGACATGGCGCGGCTGGATGCCAGCGACGCCGGCTTCATCGACGCGCACAACTGGCTGTTCACCGCGCGCGGCATCCCGGTGATCTACTACGGCTCGGAGACCGGCTTCATGCGCGGCCGCGCCGAGCACGCCGGCAACCGCAACTACTTCGGTCAGGCGCGGGTGAACGCCGCGCCATCCAGCCCGATCTTCGCGCCGTTGCGACGCATCGCCACGCTGCGCCAGCGCAGCCCCGCGCTGCAGCGCGGCCTGCAGCTCAACCTGCAGTTATCCGGCGACGAGGCGGTGTTCTACCGGGTGTTCCAGCACGCGGGCAGCACCCAGACCGCACTGGTGCTGCTGAACAAGAGCGACGCGCCACGCACGCTGGAGGTGCGCCGCTACCTGCAGCCCGGCACCTGGCACGACGGCTTCGACGGCAGCGCCAGCGAGGTGACCGATGCGCTGCGCGCCGAGGTGCCGGCGCATGGCGTGCGCGTGTTCCTGTCCGATGCGCCGATCGTGCGCCCGGACCTGCGCGCGCGGCTGCGCTGGCTGATGGCGGCCAAGGACGGCGTGGAGCCGGGACAATGATTGCCGGTTTTTGTGCGGTTCCTTGACCCGTCTTGAATCGCTTGATGCCTTTCCCTTGGAAGATGGCTGTTCCGCGAATGCGATCCGTCAGTGCTTCAGGGCTCGATGTGTTGTGGTTGCACGGTAGTCCCCGTCGAGCCTGAAACCAGCTCCTGCGAGGCTTCGGACGGACTCGCAGGCGTGTAGTTGCACGTGCTTGGAACGCTTCCTGCGCTGTTGGTCATCGTGACGACCGAGAACGGAGCCGAAGCGTTGGATTGGTTGAAAGAGACGAGATCCACGCCAGGAACGAAATCGCCGGGAGCGTTCAATACCCAGAGATTGGAACTTGTCGGATGCTGGCGGAAACAGTGAGCGACGGTATCGCCGTGCACGACCAGCATCGGCTTGCCGATCGATCCTGCCACCGACGCCAGATTGGCGCAAATTCCCTTGTAGGGTTGCCGCCCCGTGCTGTCGGTCAGGCCGCAGGTCCAATCGACGATAGTGCCTCCGCTGCTGTTGACGTTCGTGTACGGATCGACATGGAAGGTCACCACCAGGGCGTTGAGGCCTGGATTGGACGCCATGGCTGCGCCAGCGTTGGTGATCGCGGTCAAGGTCTCCGCTTCGCGCGTCGATGCTTCTGCATTGCGAGCGGCGGCATTGGTTGCCGTGCTCGGTACGTACCCGTTGTAGGATCCGACGATGTTCAGGCCAAGGTAGAGCACGCCGTTGGAGACCCAGGTCTGGGCCAAGGCAGGCTGACCGACATTCAGGCCGTCGGTGGCGTAGCGCGGCGCGTCGAGGGACACGTTGCCGGCGAAGATGCTCCGGACCTTCGCAAACTCCTTCAACGGATCAAGCCGGGACCTTGGGGTGCGCTCCGTGTTGCAGTCGGTCCAGTCGTTGTCGCCAGGCATGAACACGAGCTGCTGATTGACGCCCCACCACGATTGCACGGTCGCGGAACGGAAGGAATCGCTGCAGGAGTCGTAGGGATTGGTTCCCGTCCCATCATACGGGCGCCCGGCGTCCCCCACGTGCAGAATGAATGGCACGTTGGCGCTGCTGCTCAATCCGGGCAGGATTGTCGAGCTGAGCAGCGTCGCGTCGGAGTCGCTGTAGGGCATGTCGCCGTAGACGGCGAACAGGACCCCGCGCACCGTGTCGGCGACATTGGTGCCGATCGCGCCGATCGGGCCGGTTGCCGACATGCCGGTGGTCGATTGCGTGGCCCACGTGGGCTTCGTTCCGTCCACCGAAACCAAAGCCTTGGCGCCGGCCGTCACGTCGTTGAACAGGAGATAGAGGTTGCCGTGATAGAACACCGGTGCGATTAAATCGGCCGTCGAATATTCGCTCCAATAGAAGCCATCGAACGGAACGTTCGCCGGATCGTCGGACACCATGAATGCGACATTGCCTGTGGTCTTGGCGTACGTGACGAACAGCTTGCCAAAGGCGGCAGTCATGCCCACCGGCTGGCTCTTGGCCGAATACTGGCAGACGTTAGTGACCCGCTGGGTTGACTGTAACGAGGCGACGCATACCTTGTTCGACTTTACATAACCGGCATACAGCACGCCGTCCAATACAGCGACCCCCGGGCTGGCGTCAAGGGTAATGGCGTCATACGATGTCACATTGAAAGTGGCACCGTCAGTCGAGCTCGCCACCATGAGACGGCGCGGGCCGGTAGTGGATGAGTAAGCCACATAGAGCGTGCCGTTGTTGACCGCCACTGCCGGCGTATCACCGATACTGACTTGCGACAGGCAATTGGGGGTGGCGTACGTCAGCCCCCGATTGGTGGATTGCGCCAGGCATAGCTGGTTGGACGACGCTGCGTACAGCGCATAGACAACGCCTTGGAAGTTGGTAACGACCGGTGCCGTTCCAGTTGCCGGGCTGAGTCCGCCGAGGCTGCGGACCGTTGGCGTCGTCCCGCGTTCGCTCAACGTCGCAACGGCCACACCTGAACCACTTGAGGTCTGGTAGAGCATCTGCAGCGTTGCCGGCCCTCGGCACAGGATCGAGTGAAGGCGGCCGGTCGTGGGGCTGAAACTTGCTCCGACGATGCTCTCGCCATCGATGCATTGCCCCTTGTATTTCCCGGGATCCCAGTCGCCCCAGGTGGCGCTGCCCATCGAACTGTTGTTGTCCATCTGCCGCACCGTGGTGATACCCGAGGTATCGGTGCCGGTCGCGCCTTGGACGCAGGCAATGCCGTGGGCGACGCGGGGGCTGGCCGTGCTCTGGCTGATCCCGACGCCGTACTGATCGAGGCCGCATTCGACCTTGGTGTAGCCCGGAGCCCAATCGCCATGACGCGCATAGCCGCGCTTGTCCGGGCCGCTCTTTGTGGTGACGTAGGCCCTGAGCGAACTGACGGATCCCGGTTGAGAGTAGGGCGCGCACAACGCAAGGTTGCCGTTGCCGGTGTCGGTAAATTCGCTCACCCCCAGCAAGGCTTCGGTAACGCCGCAAGTGGCCTTGTAGTAGCCGTAATCCCAGTCTTGAGTGATCCCGCGATTGCTGGAGGTGTTTAGGTAGGTGATGGTCGGAGGCGTATCGGCTTGAGCGACAGCCCCTTGCAACGCGACTGCGGTGGCGAACGAGACGCGGCACAGGGCATATCCCAATGCGCGCATGCGCGATCCGCTCTTGAAGAGCCTGGTGGCAAAAGTCATTTTCATTCCCCCTGAAATGGAATTGCACATCCGAGCGGAGCATCCGAGCAGATGGACTGTATAGCGCGGACCGGCGGGCCTGCCGTAGACAGCGGGGCGGCACAGTCGATGGCGATGGCCGAGGTGTTGACGAGCGGCGACAACAGGCCGTGCACGGATGAGTTCCGTACCGGGGCGGTGAAGCAGATGATCGCGTGCGGCTTCGGCGTTGTGGACGTCGCCTTTCGCATCGGTGCCCCCCACACACGCTGTACGGCTGGGTGCAGGCAGCGAAGAAAGGCGGCGGCCGGCGCCTGCGCCGAGCGACTCGGCCGAGATCCGTCGGCTCCAGGCCTAGCTGCAGCGGGTGACCGAGGAGCACGACATCCTGCAGTCCCGTCTCTGGCGCGACGGGTTCGACGGCAGTGCTCTCTAGGTCGCCGATGTCCTTCGCGCCGAGGTGCCGGAGCACGGCGTGTGCGTGTTCCTGTCCGATGCGCCGATCGTGCGCCCGGACCTGCGCGCGCGGCTGCGCTGGCTGATGGCGGCCAAGGGCGGGGTCGCGCCGACGCCGTGAACGCAGCGTCGCTGATCGACGTCAGCGCGCCACCCGCCCGCGCGTCAGCGCCCAGCAGGGCTCAGTTGCGCAGCAGCGAGGAACCGCGCAGCGCCAGCGTCACCGGCAGGGTGCGGCTGCTCACCGGCTGCCCGGCGATCTGCGCCAGCAAGGTGTCCACCAGCACCGCACCGGCCAGCTTGGTGTCCTGCTGCACCGTCGACAGCGCCGGATCGACGCTGGCGGCGACAGGAATGTCGTCGAAGCCGGCCAGGGCCACGTCCTCGGGCACGCGCAGGCCGTGCTCGCGCAAGGCTTTCAGCGCGCCGATCGCGATCAGGTCGCTGGCGGCGAACAGCGCATCGAAGCGCTCGCCGCGCCCCAGCAGGGCCAGGGCGGCGGCGTAGCCGGATTGCTCGGTAGTGATCGCATCGACCTGCAGTGCCGGCGTGGCCTCGGCGCCGGCCGCGTGCAGCGCCTGCAGATGGCCGCGGTAGCGCTCCAGGAACTCGGGGTAATGGTTGGAGGCGTCGCCGAGGAAGGCGACCCGGCGGCGGCCCTGCGCCAGCAGGTGCGCGGTGATGTCGTGCCCGCCCTGGAAGTTGTCGCTGCCGATCGACACCCCGGGTTGCCCGGGCAGCACCGCGCCCCAGCGCACGAAATGGGTGCCCTGGTCGACCAGATGCTGCAGCCGTTGCTGCGCCTGCAGGTAGTCGCCGTAGCCGAGCAGGATCAGCCCGTCGGCCTTCTGGCTGTCGCCGTAGTCGGCCCGCCAGTTGTCCGACAACTGCTGGAACGACACCAGCAGGTCGTAGCCATGGCGGGCGCAGGCGCGGGTGATCGAGCCCAGCATCGAGTGGAAGAACGGGTTGATCAGCGAGTCGTCGGTGGTCGGATCTTCGAAGAACAGCAGCGCCAGGGTGCCGGCATTGCGCAGGCGCAGGCTGGAGGCGTGCTTGTCGACCTTGTAGTTCAGCTCGCGCGCGATCGCCAGGATCTTGCGCCGGGTCTGCTCGTTGACCGCCGGGCTGCCGCGCAGTGCGCGCGAGACCGTGGGTTGCGATACGCCTGCCAGGTAGGCGATGTCCAGCGATGTGGCCTTGCCTTTGATGATGGCGCGTCCGTTGCGGAGAAAACGTGGTCGAAGCATGCCATGGCGCCTGCTGCAGCTCTTGCTGCGCTGCAGCGAGAAGGGTGGTGGCGTCCTTTCTTCGCGGGCCTCAGGCGGTTGCCAAAAGGTATCGTTTTGAAAAAGAGTGGTTTACCATCGTCCCAATCACCTGATCTGGACCTGGGTGGCCCGCGGCGACGCCGGCCGAGCGTGCGACATGAGCACTACCACCGCCCTCGCTTGAGTTCCCGCCCAAGGCTGTCCGAGCAGGCGCCCTTGTGGCGCCTTCTTTCTGTCCCGCGCCCTGCCTCGACTGCCACCACGGTGGCGTGGACGCCGTCCCCCGTTTCCCTTTTCGCCGACTCCCATGATCACGATTACGCTCCCCGACGGCAGCCGCCGCGAATTCGAACATCCCGTCAGCCCCATGGACGTGGCCCAGTCCATCGGCCCCGGCCTGGCCAAGGCCACCATCGCCGGTCAGGTCGACGGCCGCCTGGTCGACGCCTGCGACCTCATCGACCATGACGCCAGCCTGCGCCTGATTACCGCCAAGGACGCCGAGGGCGTGGAGATCATCCGCCACTCCTGCGCGCACCTGGTCGGTCACGCGGTCAAGCAGCTGTATCCCGAGGTCAAGATGGTGATCGGCCCGGTCATCGCCGAGGGCTTCTACTACGACATCTATAGCGAGCGCCCGTTCACCCCCGAGGACATGGCGGCGATCGAGAAGCGCATGCAGGAACTGATCGCGCAGGACTACGATGTGATCAAGAAGGTCACTCCGCGCGCCGAGGTGATCGAGCTGTTCAAGCAGCGCGGCGAGGACTACAAGCTGCGCCTGATCGAGGACATGCCCGACGACGTCACCGCGATGGGCCTGTACTACCACCAGGAATACGTGGACATGTGCCGCGGCCCGCACGTGCCGAACACGCGCTTCCTCAAAGCCTTCAAGCTGACCCGCATCTCCGGCGCCTACTGGCGCGGCGACGCCAAGAACGAGCAGCTGCAGCGCATCTACGGCACCGCCTGGGCCGACAAGAAGCAACTCGAGGCCTACATCCTGCGCATGGAGGAAGCCGACAAGCGCGACCACCGCAAGATCGGCAAGCAGCAGGACCTGTTCCACCTGCAGGAAGAGGGCCCGGGCCTGGTGTTCTGGCACCCGAAGGGCTGGTCGATCTGGCAGGTGGTCGAGCAGTACATGCGCAAGGTCTACCGCGACAGCGGCTACGGCGAGGTGCGTTGCCCGCAGATCCTGGACGTGTCGCTGTGGCAGAAGTCCGGCCACTGGGACAACTACCAGGACAACATGTTCTTCACCGAATCGGAGAAGCGCACCTACGCGGTCAAGCCGATGAACTGTCCGGGCCACGTGCAGGTGTTCAACCAGGGCCTGCACAGCTACCGCGACCTGCCGATCCGCTACGGCGAGTTCGGCGCCTGCCATCGCAACGAGCCGTCCGGCGCGCTGCACGGCATCCTGCGCGTGCGCGGTTTCACCCAGGACGACGGCCACATCTTCTGCACCGAGCAGCAGATCGAGGCCGAGGTCACCGCCTTCCACCAGCAGGCGCTGAAGGTGTACGGCGACTTCGGCTTCGACGACATCCAGATCAAGATCGCCTTGCGCCCGGAAAAGCGCCTCGGCGACGACGCCACCTGGGACAAGGCCGAGGCCGCGCTGCGCGCCGCGCTCGGCGCCTGCGGGGTGGAGTGGCAGGAACTGCCGGGCGAGGGCGCCTTCTACGGCCCGAAGATCGAGTACCACCTGAAGGACGCGATCGGCCGCACCTGGCAGCTCGGCACCATGCAGGTGGATTTCATGATGCCCGGCCGCCTCGGCGCCGAGTACGTGGACGAGCACAGCCAGAAGAAGCATCCGGTCATGCTGCACCGGGCCATCGTCGGCTCGATGGAGCGGTTCATCGGCATCCTGATCGAGCACCATGCCGGCATGTTCCCGGCCTGGCTGGCGCCGGTGCAGGCCGTGGTCATGAACATCACCGACGCGCAGGCAGACTATGTAGACAACGTGCGGAAACTCCTTGCAAATCAAGGCTTCCGCATCGAGGCCGATTTGCGGAACGAAAAAATCGGTTATAAGATTCGCGAACACACGCTGCAGCGGGTGCCGTACCTGTTGGTCGCAGGTGACCGCGAGACGGAAAACGGCGCGATTGCGGTCCGTACGCGATCGGGGGAGGATCTGGGCACCATGTCGGTCGCCGCCTTCGCCGAACGGCTGCGCGCCGAGCAGTTGGCGTGACACCACCCTGGCGCGGACGGAGCCTCCGTCCGCACCAGTCCGATTCCCCTGGGAGATTGCAACATCAGTACCCCTGACAACAAACAGAACCGCAAGAACCAAGAGATCCGCGTGCCGCGCGTGCGCGTGATCGGCGCGGACGGCGAGATGGTCGGCGTGTTGACCCGCGACGAAGCGCTGGCGCTGGCCGAAGAGGACGGACTCGACCTGGTCGAGATCCAGCCGCAGGCCGATCCGCCGGTCTGCAAGATCATGGACTTCGGCAAGTTCAAGTTCGAGCAGCAGAAAAAGGCCAACGAAGCCAAGAAGAAGACCAAGCAGGTCGAGATCAAGGAAATCAAGTTCCGTCCGGTCACGGACGAAGGCGATTACCAGATCAAGCTGCGCAACATGCGCCGCTTCATCGAGGAAGGCGACAAGGTCAAGGTCAACATCCGCTTCCGCGGTCGCGAGATGAGCCATCAGGAGCTCGGCCGCGAAATGGCCGCGCGGATCGAGGCCGATCTGGGCGAAGACATCGTCATCGAATCGCGTCCGCGCCTGGAAGGCCGGCAGATGGTGATGATGATCGCGCCGAAGAAGCGCTGACGCAGGCCAGGATCGCGCGCCCCGCCCAACGCGGGCGCGCGACCAACCGGGCGCCCACGGCGCCCACTGGCATCGTAATCCCGGCGTTTTTGCCCCGACGCAGGCTGCGTGGTTGCGTCGTGCGCGCCGTTTCCGATGCTCCATTCCCGGAATCCCGGCGTGCCAGTGCGCGCCACCCAAACTGCATGATTTGCAAGGCATTCCAAGCCCTGGCATAATGCGCGGCCCAGTTCATCGGGTTTGCCGCTCGCGCGGCAATAGGACCCGCCCGGATCCTCAGTGGATCAAGGGCTTACAAGCAGGTAAGGGCACGGACGGAAAGTGTGGCGCAGCCACCGCCCTGACCAGTGACAAAACACCATCAAGGACATTGCAATGCCCAAGATCAAGACCAACCGGGCGGCGGCCAAGCGTTTCCGCAAGACCGCCTCCGGCAAGTACAAGGCCGGCCACGCCAACCGTAGCCACATCCTCACCAAGAAAGCGACCAAGCGGAAGCGCAACCTGCGGCAGACGAACCACGTCCGTGCCGAGGACGCAGGCCGTCTTGACCGTATGCTTCCCTACCTCTGAGGACTGAACCATGGCTCGAGTCAAGCGTGGCGTCCAGGCGCGCCGCCGTCACAAGAAAGTTCTGAACCTCGCCAAGGGCTATTACAACGCCCGTCGCAAGGTCTTCCGCGTCGCCAAGCAGGCGGTGATCAAGGCGCAGCAGTACGCCTACATCGGCCGCAAGCAGAAGAAGCGCAATTTCCGTTCGCTGTGGATCACCCGCATCAATGCGGCGGCCCGCATCAACGGCATGAGCTACAGCCGTTTCATGAACGGCCTGCTCAAGGCTGGCATCACCCTCGACCGCAAGGTGCTGGCGGACATCGCCGTGCACGACGCGCAGGGCTTTGCCGCCCTGGCGGAGAAGGCGAAGGGCGCGCTGGCGGCATAAGTGCGAGTCCCCGCAGAAACCCGCACGTCCATGTGCGGGTGTTCGGCGGGAGCAATCGCAGTCATGCAGGGGAAGGGCGCAAGTCCTTCCCCTTTTGCGTTTTTGGGCGTCCCGGCGACGGGGCGCCTGCCGGGTAGGGAGGTTCCGCATCGGCGGGACACGGTGACCACGGGTTCGGCCGGAGCAGTGAGGCGCGAGTGCAATGAGTGAGATCGATTCCCTGAGCGGGCAGGCGCTGGCGGACATCGCCGCGGCGCAGAGTCCGGAGGCGCTGGAGCAACTGCGGGTCGCGCTGCTCGGCAAGAGCGGCAGCATCACCGCCCAGCTCAAGCAGCTCGGCGCGCTGGCGCCGGAGCAGCGCAAGCTGGCCGGCGAGGCGATCAATCGCGCGCGCGACACGGTATCCGCCGCGCTGGCCGAGCGCCGCGCGCTGCTGGAAACCGCGGCCCTGGACGCACGCCTGGCCGCCGAGCGCATCGACGTGACCCTGCCGGGCCGGCGCGGCGAACGCGGCGGGCTGCATCCGGTCACCCGCACCCTGGAGCGCATCACCGAGATCTTCGCGCGGCTGGGCTACGAACTGTCCGACGGCCCCGAGATCGAGGACGACTGGCACAACTTCGAGGCGCTGAACTTCCCGCCGCACCACCCGGCGCGGGCGATGCACGACACCTTCTATTTCGGCGATGGCCGCCTGCTGCGCACCCATACCTCGGGCGTGCAGGTGCGCTACATGGGTGAGCATGCGCCGCCGCTGCGCATGATCGCCGCCGGCAAGGTCTACCGCAGCGACAGCGACCAGACCCATTCGCCGATGTTCCACCAGGTCGAAGGCCTGCTGGTCGACGAGCACGCGACCTTCGCCGACCTTAAGGGCACCCTGGCCGAGTTCGTGCGCGCGTTCTTCGAGCGCGATTTCCAGATGCGCTTCCGTCCCAGCTACTTCCCCTTCGTCGAACCCGGCGCCGAGGTCGACATCGCCTGGCAGCAGCCCGACGGCAGCACCCGCTGGCTGGAGGTGCTCGGCTGCGGCATGGTGCACCCGAACGTGCTGCGCAACGTCGGCATCGACCCGGAGCGCTACACCGGCTTCGCCTTCGGCATGGGCGTGGAGCGCTTCGCGATGCTGCGCTACGGCGTCAACGACCTGCGCGCCTTCTTCGAGAACGACGTGCGGTTCCTGCGGCAGTTCGCTTGAGGGCGGGGATTCGGGATTCGGGAGTGGGGATTCGCGAAAGCGGGTCCACGCGGCTTCCGGATCTCGCTTGACCCGCTCTTACGAATCCCCACTCCCGAATCCCCAATCCCGGCTCCCCAATGAAATTCAGCGAAAACTGGCTGCGTAGCCACGTTCCGACCCAGGCCACGCGCGAGCAGCTTGTGGCCACCCTGACCGCGATCGGCCTGGAGGTCGAGGAGGTCGTGTCGCTCGGCGACGGCCTGCAGCAGGTGGTGGTGGCGCGGATCGTCGAGGCCGCGCCGCATCCCGAAGCCGACCGGCTGCAGGTGTGCCGGGTCGATGCCGGGCAGGGCGAGCTGCTGCAGATCGTCTGCGGCGCGCCCAATGCGCGCGCCGGACTGGTTGCGCCGTTGGCGCTGGTCGGCGCCCAGGTCGGCGGCATCGCGATCAAGCCTGCCAAGCTGCGCGGGGTCGAATCCAACGGCATGCTCTGCTCGGCCAAGGAACTATGCCTGGACAGCGACGCGTCGGGCCTGTTCGAACTGCCCGACGATGCGCCGATCGGCCAGGCGCTGACCGAGTATCTGGGCCTGCCCGACGCCAGCATCGAGATCAAGCTCACCCCCAACCGTGCCGACTGCTTCGGCGTGCGCGGCATCGCCTACGACGTGGCCGCGGCCTGCGGCAGCGACGTGCTGCCGCTGGTGGTGGCGCCGGCCGCGGTGAGCAGCGAGCGCACGCTGCCGGTCGCGCTGGCGGCGGGCGCCGACGCGCCGCGTTACTGCGGCCGCGTGGTCGAGGACCTGGATGCGGCGGCGAAGACGCCGCTGTGGATGGCCGAGCGCCTGCGCCGCAGCGGCGTGCGTCCGGTCTCGCTGCTGGTGGACATCACCCAGTACGTGATGCTGGAACTGGGCCAGCCGATGCATGCGTTCGACCTGGACACGTTGCAGGGCCCGGTCGGTGTGCGTCACGCGCGCGCCGGCGAGACCCTGACCTTGCTCGATGGCCGCGAGGCCGCGCTGGATCCGGGGTTCCTGCTGGTCACCGATGCCGATCGGCCGGTGGCGCTGGCTGGGTTGATGGGCGGCCAGGCCACCCGTGTCACCGAGACCACCCGGCACGTGTTCCTGGAGGCCGCGCATTTCGCCCCGGCGGCGATCATGGGCCGCGGCCGCAAGCTCGGCCTGCACACCGATGCCGGTCACCGTTTCGAGCGCGGCGTGGACCCGGCATTGCCGCGGCAGGCGCTGGAGTTGGCCACGCGGTTGGTGCTGGAACTGGCCGGCGGACGTGCCGGCCCGGTGGTCGAGGCCGAGTTGCCGGAGTTCCTGCCGACGCCAGCGCCGATCGCGCTGCGCCGCGCGCGCATCCTGCGCGTGCTCGGCATCGAGATCGCCGATGCCGACGTGGAGCGCATCCTGCGCGCGCTGGGCATGGACGTGGCCGCTTCGGCCGATGGCTGGCAGGTCACCGCGCCGAGCCGTCGCTTCGACATCGCGCTGGAAGAGGACCTGATCGAGGAACTGGCGCGCATCCACGGCTACGACCGCCTGCCGACCACCTTGCCCGGCGGCGCCACCCGCATCGCCATGGATAGCGAGATCCAACTGGACGAGCGCAGCGTGCGCCGCCAGTTGCTGGCGCGCGATCTGCTCGAAACCATCAACTACGCCTTCGTCGATGCCGTGCTGCTGGATCAGTGGGGCCTGCACGACGGGCGCGTGGCCCTGGCCAATCCGCTCAGCGCCGAGCTGGCGGTGATGCGCCCGTCGCTGTTGCCGGGGCTGGTCGCCGCGCTGGGCCGCAACGTCGCGCGCCAGGCCGGGCGCGTGCGCCTGTTCGAGCTGGGCAAGGTGTTCGCCGCGACGGCGGAGGCCGGCACGGCGCCGACCGAGACCCAGCGCGTGGCGGCGGCCGTGTGCGGCGATGCCGACGCCCTGCAGTGGGGCCTGCCGGCACGCAAGGTGGATTTCCACGACCTCAAGGGCGACCTGGACGCATTGGCCGCGGCCTCCGGCGCGCGCCTGGACTACCGTGCGTCGACGCCCCCGTTCGCGCACCCGACCCGTTCGGCCGACGTCTATCGCGACGAGACCCGGATCGGCTGGATCGGCCAGTTACACCCGCGGCTGCTGCAGGCGATGCAGATCGACGTGGACGTGCTGGCGTTCGAGCTGGACCTGGCGCCGCTGGCCGCGCGCGCCCTGCCGCGCGCCGCCGAGCTGTCGCGGTTCCCGTCGGTGCGTCGCGATCTGGCCTTCGTGGTGCCGGACGCGGTGAGCTGGGCGGCGCTGGCGCGCAGCGTGCGTGCGGCGGTGGGGCCCTTGCTGCGCGAGGTGGTGCTGTTCGACCGCTACGTCGGCGCGGGGGTCGAGGCTGGTTGCAAGAGTCTCGCTATGGGCTTGATTTTGCAGGACAACACGCGCACTCTGACAGACCGCGACGTGGAGGCGGTGGTCGCCGATGCCGTGGCCGCGCTGGCGCGCGAACACGACGCGCGGATGCGTGGTTGAGACGTACAGGGGATAGCAGGGCAATGGCGTTGACCAAAGCGGAAATGGCCGAGCGGTTGTTCGACGAAGTCGGGCTGAACAAGCGCGAGGCCAAGGAATTCGTCGATGCGTTCTTCGACGTGCTGCGCGATGCGCTCGAGCAGGGGCGGCAGGTGAAGTTGTCCGGTTTCGGCAACTTCGACCTGCGCCGCAAGAACCAACGGCCCGGCCGCAATCCCAAGACCGGCGAAGAGATCCCGATTTCGGCGCGGACGGTGGTGACCTTCCGTCCTGGACAGAAGCTCAAGGAGCGAGTGGAGGCTTATGCTGGACCCGGGCAGTAACCGCGAACTTCCGCCGATTCCGGCCAAGCGCTACTTCACCATCGGTGAGGTCAGCGAGCTGTGCGACGTCAAGCCGCACGTGCTGCGCTACTGGGAAACCGAATTCCCCAGCCTGGAACCGGTCAAGCGGCGCGGCAACCGACGCTACTACCAGCGCCACGACGTGCTGATGGTGCGGCAGATCCGCAGCCTGCTGTACGAACAGGGCTACACCATCGGCGGTGCGCGGCTGCGCCTGGAAGGCGAGGGTGCCCGCCAGGAATCGGCGCTGAGCAACCAGATCATCAAGCAGGTGCGGCAGGAGCTGGAAGAAGTCCTGCAGTTGCTGCGGCGGTGAGGTGGCGCGGCGCTCGCTGACGCTAGGAATGGCCGCCGCAAACCCGCTATAATCGCCAACTCGCCGCAAGGCGGGTCCGCCATGACGGCGGAGACGCAACACACCGGGGTATAGCGCAGCCTGGTAGCGCACTAGTCTGGGGGACTAGTGGTCGTCGGTTCGAATCCGGCTACCCCGACCATCTTTCGAAGGCCCATGTCCATGACATGGGCCTTTTTGTTTTGGTCGCGAGGAAGGCTGGGGCTGGCTGGAGAGCTGATCGGGATGCGGCGTTTGGACGCCCGGCGCGCATGCCGGTTGCGTGTCGGGGTCGCCACACGTGGCGATCTGTAACGCCGCGAGGGGCGGCGAGCACGTCGCCGTAGACAAAAAGCGCCGGAGTGCGCCGTTCCAGCGCCGCGCCGTCGCCCAGCCGGAACGGAAAGCCCCGTCAGAACTGGGAGCAATGCAGCGTCAATGCATTGACATTGGTCACGTTAACACCGCGTCGATGGAACGTTCACGGGCCCTTGCCAGGCTGAATCGCCGGACATGTAGTTGAACCTTGCTGTTACTGCGTCAAAAAAATGTCGGGTAACGCCTTGGTGACGGCAGATGCCTGTGCCATAGTGCGTTGCAACACGAAGCTTCGCTGTTGGCCAGGGCCGTTCGTCCCAGGCAGGAATTGACACCGTGATCATTCTCCGGCCGGGAGGGAACCCTGGCCGGCTGGACGAGTGCGGCGCTTCGAAAACCATTCGACAGAGGGCATCAGCATCGCGCATGGGTAAACTCTCCGTGACCTTCCATTGGGCGCTGGCCCTTTTCTGCCTGGCGCTGCTGTCGGCATGCAACAGCGGGCCGGCGATGCGTTCGGACCTGCCGCCGGGCGATCCGCTTGCCGCGTCCATGGGCAAGCCGGAATACCTGCTCGGCCCGGGCGACCTGCTCACGGTCAAGGTGTTCCAGGTCGACGATCTGGAGCGCCAGGTGCGGGTCGACAACGAGGGCCGCATCTCGCTGCCGCTGATCGGCGACGTCAAGGCCGCCGGCTCCAGCGTCAATGCGCTGCAGAAGGAGATCGCCGACCGCTACCGCAACGGTTATCTGCAGAACCCGCAGGTGTCGGTGCTGGTGGACGAGTTCACCGGCAACCGGGTCACGGTCACCGGTGCGGTCAGCGAGCCGGGCATCTATCCCATCCAGGGCTCCGCGCTGACCCTGCAGCAGGCGCTGTCGCTGGGCAAGGGCGTCAGCGACGTGGCCAGCCGCGGCAACGTGGTGGTGTTCCGTACCGTCGGCGGGCAGAAGATGCTGGCCCGTTTCGATCTGCGCGATATCCAGAAGGGCGCGGCACCGGATCCGGCGATCTACGGCGGCGACATCGTGGTGGTGTACCGCTCCGATGCGCTGGTGTTGCTGCGTACCGTGGTGCAACTGACCCCGTTCGTGATGGTCTGGAGGGCCTACCGATGAGCGCCTCCACCTTGCCTCCCGCCTCCGCGTCGCGTCCGCGCCCGGTGGCCGCGCCGCTGAGCCCGGCCGACATCGGCCTGCTGGATTACTGGAATGCGCTGTACCGCCAGCGTTGGCTGATCGTCGGCATCACCGCGGCGGTGGTGCTGCTGGCGCTGCTGGTGATGTTGCTGATGACGCCCAAGTACCGTGCCACCAGCGTGCTGCAGATCGAGCGCGAATCGCTCAACGTCGCCAACGTCGCCAACCTGATGCCGGTGGAATCGCCGCAGGACCGCGACTTCTACCAGACCCAGTACGAACTGCTCGGCAGCCGTTCGCTGGCGCGGCAGGTGATCCGCGAGGCCAAGCTGACCCAGGCGCCGGCGTTCAAGCCGCTGGTCGACGAAGCCCTGGAGAAGCTGCAGGACAACGGCGACGGGCGTGCGCCGACGCCGCAGGCGCGGGCCGCCGCGGCCGAGAATGCGCTGGTTGGACCAGTGCTGGATGCCTTGACCATCGAGCCGGTCCGCGACTCACGCCTGGTGCGGATCAATTTCGATTCGCCCGATCGCGTGCTGGCCACGCGCGTGGCCAACACCTACGCCAAGATGTTCATCGCCTCGACCCAGGAACGCCGGCTGCAGGCGTCCTCGTTCGCGGCGCGCTACCTGTCCGAGCGCCTGGCGCAACTGCGCGACAAGGTCGAGGAGTCGGAGAAGAACGCGGTCGACTATTCCAGCCAGGAACAGATCGTGTCGATGGGCGAGGACAAGCCGTCGCTGCCGACGCAGAACATGAGCGAGCTGAATGTGCGCCTGGCCGCGGCGCAGGACGCGCGGATCAAGGCCGAGGCGGCTTGGCGCCAGGCCGGCATCGGCGACGGCATGGGCCTGCCGCAGGTGGTCAGCAACCCGTTGATCCAGAGCCTGCGTACCGAACAGGCCAAGCTGACCGCCGACTACCAGCAGAAGCTGGCCACGTTCCAGCCCGGCTATCCGGAAATGCAGCGCCTGCAGAACCAGATCGCCGAGACCAAGCGGCAGATCGCCGACGAGATCGCCAACATCCGCGGTGCGCTGAAGAACGACTACGAAGCGGCGCGGCAGCAGGAGACGCTGCTCGCCGACCGCATCGCCGCACTGAAGAACGACGAACTTGACCTGCAGACCCGCAGCATCCGCTACACCATGCTGCGCCGCGAGGCCGACACCAACCGCCAGCTCTACGACGCGCTGCTGCAGCGCTACAAGGAGATCGGCGTGGTCGGCAACGTGGGCACCAACAACATTTCCATCGTCGACCGCGCCGATGTGCCGGGCAAGCCGAGTTCGCCGAAGAAGCTGCTCGGCCTGGCGCTGGCCTTCGTGTTCGGTCTGTTCCTGGCGTTGGCGGTGGCGCTGGTGCGCTACTTCATCCGCGAGGCCGAAGCCGCGGCGGCGGCTTCGGCGTGATGTCGCAGCGCGATGGCGCGCCGCACCGCGCATGGCGCGAGCGCGTGCCGCAACGCACACATCGGCATCGGTTCGACGCACAGTCTTCAGTGAGGTGATACGTGGTTCAGCTAGGCAATGAGGTGCTCCATTATTTTCCAGCGCGGTTGTACGAAGACGTTCTTCTGTTGAAGTAGTCACGGGCTGCCGTGGACCTGGGGTCGGCGAGGGAGGCGCCGCAGCGGTCCATAGGCAGGCGAAATCGAGGCCCGGCGGCGTCGCATGTTCCCCCGCATGCCGATCGACCGGGTTTGGATAGGAATCCCGATCATGCTTTTGGCAGACCTGAGTAGCGCCACCTATACGACCTCCTCGCCGCGCATGCTGTCCAAGTACGCGGCCGCGGCAGACATCCTGCTGCGCGTCTCCGACCTGACCGTCATGGTCGGCGGCGCCTTGCTGACCCATCGGTTGCTGTTCGGCACCTGGATGCCGGAACCGGCGTACCGGGTGGCGATCGGCACCACCCTGCTGTACGCAGTGATCTGCTTCGCGCTGTTCCCGCTGTACCGCAGTTGGCGCGGGCGCGGCCTGCTGCGCGAAATGATGGTGTTGAGCCTGGCCTGCGGTGGCGTGTTCGCGCTGTTCGCGGTGCACGCCTTCGTCGTGCAGTTCGGCCAGCAGGTCTCGCGGCTGTGGATCGGCACCTGGTTCGTCACCAGCCTGGCGACGCTGCTGCTCTCGCGCACGGTGGTGCGCGGCGTGCTCAACCGGCTGCGCTCCGAAGGTGTGGACGTGCAGCGGGTGGTGGTGGTCGGCCTGCGCCATCCGGTGGTGAAGATCCACAACTACCTGAGCCGCAATCCCTGGGTCGGCATGCAGGTGATGGGCTACTTCAGCAGCGACTACGACCTGTCGGTGGCCGACCATCCGCAGAAGCTGCAGTGCCTGGGCGAAGGCACCGCGGACGCGCTGATCGACTACCTCGACGACCACCAGGTCGAGCAGGTGTGGATCTCGCTGCCGCTGGGCGAACGCGACCACATCAAACAACTGCTGCAGCGCATGGACCGCTATCCGATCCAGGTCCGGCTGATCCCCGACCTGTTCGACTTCGGCATGCTCAACCAGTCCGGCGACCAGATCGGCAACGTGCCGGTGATCAACCTGCGCCAGGGCGGCGTGGACCGCAACACCTACTTCGTGGTCGCCAAGGCGCTGCAGGACAAGCTGGTGGCCCTGGCCGCGCTGGCCGTGTTGTGGCCACTGATGCTGGCGATCGCGGTGGGCGTGAAGCTGAGCTCGCCGGGCCCGGTGTTCTTCCGCCAGCGCCGCCACGGCCTGGGCGGGCGCGAGTTCTACATGTACAAGTTCCGCTCCATGCGCGTGCAGCAGGAGCCCAGCGAGGTGGTGGTGCAGGCCACGCGCGGCGACAGCCGGGTGACCCGCTTCGGTGCGTTCCTGCGCCGGACCAGCCTGGACGAGCTGCCGCAACTGTTCAACGTCCTGGGCGGCAGCATGTCGGTGGTGGGGCCGCGTCCGCATGCCGCGCAGCACAACACCCACTACGAAAAGCTGATCCACCACTACATGCAGCGGCACTACGTGAAGCCGGGCATCACCGGCTGGGCGCAGGTCAACGGCTTCCGCGGCGAGACGCCGGAGCTGCGCACGATGAAGAAGCGCATCCAGTACGACCTCGACTACATCCGCCGTTGGTCGTTGTGGCTGGACACGCGGATCATCGTGCTGACCGCGTTCAAGGTGCTCGGGCAGAAGACCGCCTACTGATGCGCCCGATGCGTCTTCTTCCCGCCGACCGTGAGCAGCGCCGGCGTCGCCGCCGCGTCGCTGTCGTTTCTGTCCCGCTTGCGCCGAATGACGTCGCGCGCGGCACCCGTGTGCCGCGCCTGGCGGCGGCGCGCTGCCGCGTTGGCGCGCGATGCATCGCCACCGCAGGGAGCTGCGCATGCTGAGCGCATCGGACATGCCGCTGCGCGAGCAGCGCCGCAACCTGCTGATCGAGCTGGTGTTGCTGTTCGCCATCGGCTACAACTTCGTGCTGGCGGTGATCAACGCCAAGGTGTTCCGGGTCAGCCCGGCGATGACCTATGCGGTGGAACTGGCGGTCTATGCCGCCTGCTTCCTGCTCGGCCTGCGCGCGCTGGATCGCAAGCGCCTGGCGATGGTGTTCACCGGCATCGCCCTGTTGGCGCTGCTGATGCTGGTGCGCCTGTTCCTGGCGTGGTCGCTGGATCCGAAATTCTTCCGCGATGCGCTGATCCCGTTCGCCTTCCTGCTGCTCGGCGCCGCCTATACCGGCTCGCTGCCGCGCATGTTCGTGCGCATGGCGCTGCTGGTGTCGCTGGTGGCGGTGTTCGAACTGGCGCTGCCCAAGGTCTACGGCGACGTGGTCAATCCCAAGAGCTATTTCGTCAATGCACGCGGCGCCAGCGCGTCGAGCTTCTGGAACCAGGACAGCAACCTGTTCGTCAGCGCGACGCGACCGGGTGCGCGCAACTTCCTGCCGTCGTCGAACCTGCCGCGCGCCTCCTCGGTGTTCATCGAGCCGGTGACGATGGGCAACTTCATCATCTTCTTCACCGCCATCCTGCTGACCTTCTGGCGCTGGATGCGGCCGTTCGCGGTCGTCGCCTCGGTGGCGATGATCGGCTTCCTGATCGTGGCCTCGGACGGACGCCTGGCCGCCGGCACCTGCGTGATGATGGCGCTGCTGAGTCCGTTGCTGCTGCGCATGGATCAGCGCCTGGGCTTCCTGATCTTCTTCGCGGTGATGGGCGGTGCATGGCTGCTGGTGTGGGCCTCGGGCATCCAGAGCTATGAGGACACCACGCTGGGGCGGGTGTTCTTCACCGTCGATTCGATCCGCAGGATGAGCGCCGATGCGTGGATGGGGCTGGACGTGGACCAGCCGTACCGCTACTTCGACAGCGGCATCGCCTACTTCATCTCCTCGCAGTCGGTGCTGCTGGTGCTGGCGTTCCTGCTGGCCTATTCGTTCGCGATGCTGATGCGCACCATCGAAGGGCAGTTGTTCAAGAACCTGCTGATCTTCGCGTTCTCGCTGAGTCTGCTGGTCTCCAACGGCTACTTCTCGATCAAGACCGCGGCGCTGTGGTGGTTCGTGTGCGGCTGCCTGTGGCAGATGGCGCCGCAGTTGCGCGATGCGTCCGCGGTGCCGCCGCGGCCGGCACCGGTCCCGCGGATTCCGGCGGTGCCGGCATGAGCGCGCCCGCCACGGCCGTCTCCGCGTCGGTGCCGGCGCAGGCGCGCAGCGCACGCGCGAGCGTGCCGCGCGACATGCGCATCGACGCGGCCAAGGCGATTGCGATCCTGCTGGTGGTGTTCGGCCATGCCAAGGGCATTCCGCACGCCTACGTGATCCTGGCCTACAGCTTCCACGTGCCGATGTTCTTCCTGTTGTCGGGCTGGGTCGGTGAGGCCTTCGGCAATCGCCCACTGACCCTGGCCACGGTCGGCAAGCTGGCGCGCAGCCTGTTGCTGCCGTATGTGGCGTTCTTCTTTGTCGCCTACGCGTACTGGACGCTGACCCGGCATATCGGCAGCAAGGCGCAGCTGTGGGGCGACCGGCCGTGGTGGGAGCCGCTGCTGGGCCTGGTCAGCGGCATCGGCCCCAAGCTCTACGTGATGCCGGCGCTGTGGTTCCTGCCGGCGCTGTTCGTGACCACGCTGGCGTATCTGGCGCTGCGGCGGACGCTGTCGGTGCAGGCCCTGGCCGGGCTGTCGCTGCCGCTGGCCTGGGGCTGGGCCTGCTGGTTCCCAGGGCAGGACATGCGCCTGCCGTTCTCCCTGGACGTGCTGCCGGTGGCGCTGTGTTTCTTCGCGATCGGCGCGCTCGCCGCGACGCGCGCGCACTGGTGGCCGGCACGGCCGGCCGGCAATGCGCTGGCGGCGGTGCTGCTGGGCGCGGCCTGGTTCGCGATCGCCTGGTACAACGGCCGCGTGGACGTGAACCTGCTCAAGTTCGGCGATTCGCCGCTGGGCTTCCTCGCCGCCAGCCTGCTCGGCAGCGCCATGGCCTTGTGCGTGGCCGGCCTGGTGCAGCGCTGGGCCTGGCTGCAGTGGATCGGACGCAATACCTTGCTGATCCTGTGCACGCACACCTTGTTGTTCTCGGTGATGGCCGGCGTCGCCGCTCGCACCGGCCTGGTTCGCGGCGATGCCTGGGGACCGGCCTGGGCGGTGTCGGTGAGCGTGCTGGCGGTGCTGGCCAGCGTGCCGATCCGCGTGGTGCTGGTGCGGGTCGCGCCGTGGATGATCGGCGTGCGGCGCAGCGCGGTCGCAGGAGCGACGGCATGACGGCGGCGCTGCGAACCGCGTACAGGCGCGACGGAGGCCGGGCATGAAGGTGGTGCATGTGGTGCGCCAGTTCCATCCCTCGGTGGGCGGCATGGAGGAGGTGGTGATGAACATCGCGCGCCGCCATCTGCAGCAGGGACGCGACCAGGTCGAGGTGGTGAGCCTGGACCGGGTGTTCACCGATCCGCAGCAGCGCCTGGCGCCGCGCGATAGTCATCAGGGCGTGCCGATCGTGCGCCTGCCATACCGCGGCTCCTCGCGCTACCCGCTGGCGCCGTCGGTGCTGGCGGCGGTGCGCGGCGCGGATCTGCTGCACGTGCATGGCATCGATTTCTTCTACGACTTCCTGGCCCTGACCCGGCCGCTGCACCGTGTGCCGATGATCGTTTCCACCCATGGCGGTTTCTTCCATACCACCTACGCCTCGCGCCTGAAGATGCTCTGGTTCAAGACCCTCACCCGCGCCTCGGCGCTCGCCTATGCGCGGGTGGTGGCGACCAGCGAGAACGACGGCCAACTGTTCTCGCAGGTGGTCGCGCCGCGGCGGCTGCGGGTGATCGAGAACGGCGTGGACGTGGACAAGTTCGCCGGGCAGGGCAGCGCCGCGCCTGGTCGCACGCTGATCTACTTCGGGCGCTGGTCGGTCAACAAGGGCCTGTTGGAGACCCTGGACCTGGTGCGTGCGCTGGCCGCACAGGACCCAGCCTGGCAGTTGATCGTGGCCGGGCGCGAATACGACTTCAGCGTGGCCGACCTGCAGCAGGCCATCGCCGAGCGCGGCCTGCAGCAGCGGGTGCGCCTGCAGGTGGCGCCGACCCAGGCGCAGTTGGCGCAGTTGCTCGGCAGCGCGCAGTACTTCGTGTGCCTGTCGCGGCACGAGGGCTTTGGCCTGGCAGCGGTGGAGGCGATGAGTGCCGGGCTGTTGCCGATCCTCAGCGACATCCCGCCGTTCGCGCGTCTGCAACGCGAGTCGGGGCAGGGCGTGCTGGTCGACCCCGCCGATGTGCAGGCCGCCGCGGCCACGGTGCGTGCCTTTGCCAGCGGCGCCGATGCGGCCTTCGCCGCGCAGCGCGAAGCGGCGATGGCCTATGCGCATCGCTACGACTGGGACCGCGTGGTCGGCGCCTATCTGGACGAGTACCGCCTGGCGCTGGGCGGAGCGGAGGGCGGCCGATGAGCGGCGAGAGTCAGCGCCACGGCGCGTCGCAGCAGGCTGCGCCGGCGGTGACCGTGCTGCTGTCCACCGAACGCCCGACCGCGACCACCAATCCCTACCTGACCCAGCTCTACGCGGCGCTGCCGCCGCAGGTGCAACTGCGTTTCTTCTCGATGCGTGCGGCACTGCTGTCGCGCTACGACGTGCTGCACCTGCACTGGCCGGAGTACCTGCTGCGGCATCGCACCGCGCTCGGCACGCTGGCCAAGCAGGTCTGCGTGGCCCTGTTGCTGTTGCGCCTGCGCATGGCCGGGGTGCCGATTGTGCGCACCCTGCACAACGTCGCGCCGCACGAGGACAAGGGCTGGCGCGAACGCCTGCTGCTGCGCTGGATCGACCGCCAGACCGCACGCTGGATCCGCATCAACGCGACCACGCCCACGCGCGCGCCGGCCACCGACACCATCCTGCACGGCCACTACCGCGACTGGTACGCGCCGCTGCCGCAACCGCCGCGGGTCCCCGGGCGTCTGCTGCATTTCGGGCTGTTGCGCCCGTACAAGGGCGTGGAAACGCTGATCGCCACGCTGCGTGCGCTGCCCGATCCACAACTCAGCCTGCGCATCGCCGGCAATCCGATCGACGCACAGATCCGCGACGTGGTCGAGCGCGCCTGCGCCGAGGATCCGCGGATCAGCGCACGCCTGCAGTACGTGGAAGACGCGGTGCTGGCGCAGGAAATCGGCGAAGCCGAACTGGTGGTGCTGCCGTACCGGCAGATGCACAACTCCGGCACCCTGCTGCTGGCACTGTCGCTGGCGCGCCCGGTGCTGGCGCCGTGGAGCGAGGCCAATGCCGCCATCGCCGAGGAGGTCGGTGCGCAGTGGGTGCAGCTGTACCAGGGCGAGCTGGACGCGACGCAGCTGGCGCAGGCCCTGGCGCAGGCGCAGCAGCTGCCGGCCGAGGCCGTGCCGGACCTGTCGCGGCGCGACTGGAACGGGATCGGTCTGCAGCACTACCGCAGTTATCTGCAGGCGTTGACCGCGCGCCGCGGGGAGCACGCATGAGCGGCACCGAGACCCCACGGCCGGCGGCGCCGCAACCCGGGCTGGGCGCGCGCGCGGCCGGCGGTGCGGCGGTGACCATGGCCGGGCAGCTGGCCAAGATGGTGGTGCAGTTCGGCGGCATCATTCTGTTGGCGCGGCTGCTGACGCCCTACGACTACGGCCTGATGGCGATGGTGACGGCGATCGTCGGCATGGCCGAGATCCTGCGCGATTTCGGCCTGTCCTCGGCGGCGATCCAGGCCAAGCACGTCAGCCGCGAGCAGCGCGACAACCTGTTCTGGATCAACAGCGGCATCGGCCTGGTGCTGGCGATCGTGGTGTTCCTGTCCTCGGCGTGGATCGCGCACTTCTACCGCGAGCCGGCCTTGCTCGGCATTTCCCAGGCGTTGGCGGTGACCTTCCTGCTCAATGGCATGACCACGCAGTACCGCGCGCACCTGAGCCGTGCGCTGCGCTTCGGCCAGGTCTCGCTGAGCGATGTCGGCGCGCAGGTGCTGGGCCTGCTGGCCGGCGTCGGCGTGGCGCTGGCCGGCTACGGCTACTGGGCGCTGGTCTGGCAGCAGGTGGTGCAGGCGCTGGTCAACCTGCTGATCGCCGGCGCCTGCGCGCGCTGGCTGCCGCGCGGCTATCGGCGCGACGCGCCGATGCGCACCTTCCTGAGCTTCGGCTGGAACCTGATGGCGGCGCAGTTGCTCGGCTATGCCAGCCGCAACGTCGGCCAGGTGATCATCGGCCACCGCATCGGCGCCGAGGCACTGGGCCTGTACAACCGCGCGTTCCAGCTGCTGATGATGCCGCTGAACCAGATCAACGCGCCGGCCACCTCGGTGGCGCTGCCGGTGCTGTCGCAGCTGCAGGACGATCCGCCGCGCTTCGGCAACTTCCTGCTGCGCGGGCAGACGGTGATGGTGCACCTGATCGTGGCGCTGTTTTCCTTCGCCTGTGCGCTGGCGATGCCGCTGATCGTGCTGGTGCTGGGCGAACAGTGGCGGCCGGCGGTGCCGCTGTTCCAGGTGCTGACCCTCGGCGGCATCTTCCAGACCGCCTCCTACGCCACTTACTGGGTGTTCCTGGCGCTGGGCCTGATGCGCCAACAGCTGGTGTACTCGGTGGTGGGGCGGGTGATGCTGATCGCCTGCATCTTCGCCGGCTCGCTGTGGGGCGTGATGGGTGTGACCGTGGGCTACACGCTGGGCTTGCTGGTGATGTGGCCGCTGTCGGTGATCTGGATCGCGCGGATCGCGCCGCAGATCCCGGCCTGGGAACTGTTCAACAACGCCTTGCGCGCGGTGCTTGGTTACGGCGTGTGCGGCGTCGCCGCCTACTTCGCCGCGCAGCAGTGGGGCGGCGCGTCGTTGTGGCTGCAACTCATCGTGGGCGCGGCGGCCATGGCGATCGCGTGCCTGCTGGTGTTCGCGCTGTGGCCGGCGTTCCGCCGCGACGTGCTGGCGATCCTGCAGATGCGCACGCTGCTGCGCCAGGCGCGGAGCACGCGATGAGCGCAGGCCTGCCGCCTCTTTCTTTTCCTTCCTCCCGCCTAGGAGCGAGCGCATGAGCGATTCTTCCGCAGCGGCGCTGCCCGCGTCGGCGCCGAGCGCAGCCGCCACCGGCCGCCCGCCGTGCTACCTGGTGCTGTCGGCGCACGACTACCGCACGCCGCGCCGCGCCAACATCCACTTCATCGCCGATGAGCTGGCCAAGCGCGGCACCACGCGCTTCTTCTCGCTGCGCTACAGCCTGCTGTCGCGGCTCAAGGGCGACCTGCGCCTGCCGCTGGACGCCAGCGCCAACCAGGTGGTTCGCCACAACGGCGTGGACTGCTACCTGTGGCGCGCGCCGCTGCATCCGTTCAACACCCGGCGGCGCTGGCTGCGGCCGCTGGAAGACCTGATGTTCAAGCTGTACGCGGCGCGCGCGCCGGCCACGCTGCTGCGCTGGATGCGCGAGGCCGACGTGATCGTGTTCGAGAGCGGCATCGCAGTGGCCTTCATCGCGCTGGCGGCGCGGATCAACCCGACCGCACGCAAGGTGTACCGCGCCTCCGACGGCTTGAGCACGATCAACGTCGCCGACTACATCGAGCGCGAGTTCGACCGCATGGCGCCGAGCCTGGACGTGATCGCCCTGGTGTCGCCGGCGATGGCCGAGGAGGTCGCCAGCCGCCACAACGTGTACCACGTCGGCCACGGCGTGGACCACGACCTGCACACGCTCGGCGACCCGTCGCCGTACGGCGAGGGCATCCATGCGGTGGCGGTGGGCTCGATGCTGTTCGACCCGGCGTTCTTCGTGGCCGCCAGCCGCGCCTTCCCGCAGGTCACCTTCCACGTCATCGGCTCGGGCATGGACCGCGCGCCCGGCTATGGCGACAACGTGGTGGTGTACGGCGAAATGAAGCATGCCGAGACCATTCGCTACATCAAGCACGCGCGCTTCGGCATCGCGCCTTACGCCTCCGAGCAGGTCCCGGCGTATCTGGCCGACAGTTCGATGAAGCTGCTGCAGTACGACTTTTTCGGCCTGCCGGCGGTGTGCCCGCATGCCGTCGTCGGCCGCTATCCGTCGCGCTTCGGCTACACCCCGGGCGACGAGGCATCCATCGTCGCCGCGATCGGGCAGGCGCTGCAGGCGCCGCACGTGCGCCATCGCCAGTGCCTGAGCTGGTCCGACACCACCGACCGGGTGCTGGATCCGGCCGCCTATCCGGAGACACGTCTGTTCGCCGACGGCGCGGTCTGAGCATACGCCGTCGGCGTGTTCGCCGTATCCCCCGCGCAACCAAGGAGGACCGATGTCCGCATTGCAAAAATGGATCGATTACGAAGAGCGCCGGGCGCTGTTCTGGTGGAAGCCGAAGAACGGCGAGATCAACGTCGGCGATCACCTGTCCAAGATCATCGTCTCCAACGTGCTCGGCCAGCGCGACCGCACCTTGCTGGACAAGCGCGACAAGCGCCAGCGGCTGATCGCGATCGGCTCGGTGCTGCATTTCGCCCGCGACGGCGACACCGTGTGGGGCAGCGGCGTCAACGGCAAGATCCCTGCCGACCGCCACAGCTTCCGTCAGCTCGACGTGCGCGCCGTGCGCGGACCCAAGACCCGCGCATTCCTGCGCGAGCGCGGCCTGCAGGTGCCGGAGGTGTATGGCGACCCGGGCTTGCTGATGCCGCTGTTCTTCCCGCGCGAGGCGTTGGCACCGGCGCCGGCACGGCGGCCGTTCCTGGTGGTACCGCACTTCAACGAACCGCTGGACAAGTACGTCGGCTACAAGGATCACCTGGTGTTGCCGAACCGCCAGCCGGCCGCGTTCGTGCGGCAACTGCTCGGCGCCGATCTGGTCGTGTCCAGTTCCTTGCACGGGCTGATCCTGGCCGAAGCCTATGGCGTGCCCTCGGTATACCTGGACTGGGGCAACGGCGAGGACCGTTTCAAGTACGACGACTACTACGCGGGCACCGGCCGCAGTCGCTGGCACGCCGGACACACGGTGGAGGAATGCGTGGCGCTGGGCGGCAATACCGTGTTCGACCTGGCGGCGGTGCAGCGCGGCCTGCTGGAGAGTTTTCCGCATGACCTCTGGTGAGCGCGCGACGGGCGAGGTGCTCGCGCTGGGCGGCTATCCGATCCTGCGCAGCACCGAAGCCGATTTCGTCGCCACCCTGCTGCAGGCGCTGGCACGCGGCGAGCGCCGCCAGGTGTTTTTCGCCAATACCAACTTCGTGGTGCAGTGCCAGGCCCTGCGCGAGCGTCTGGCCGCGCCGGGCGTGTGCATCGTCAACGACGGCATCGGCATGGACCTGGGCGCGCTGCTGGTGCACGGCCGCCGCTTCGCCGGCAACCTCAACGGCACCGACCTGATTCCGGCGCTGTGCCGGAAGAGCGCGCGTCCGCTGCGCTTCTTCCTGCTCGGCGGCCGTCCCGGCGTGGCCGAGGCCGCGGCGCAGACCTTGCGGCAGACGCTGGGACAGCAGGTGGTCGGTACCTGCGACGGCTACGCCGAGTTCGCCGCGGCCGGCAAAGACCTCGCCGCGCGCATCAACGCCAGCGGCGCCGACGTGCTGCTGGTGGCCTTCGGCAATCCGCTGCAGGAGCGCTGGCTGCTGCAGCAGGCCGGCCGGCTGCAGGTGCCGTTGGCGTTCGGCGTGGGCGCGCTGCTGGACTTCCTGTCCGGTACCGCCCGGCGTGCGCCGGCCTGGGTGCGCCGGCTGCGCCTGGAATGGATCTACCGCCTGCTGCGCGAACCGCGGCGCCTGCTCAAGCGCTACAGCTGGGATCTGCTGGTGTTCTTCGCGCTGTGCCTGCGCCGTGGCCGGCGGCTGGCAGCAGCGCCCGCCCGCGACTCGCTGCCGCAGGCATGAACGGGCGCGCATCGGCCGCGCAGATCGCAGCGCCTGACATGCGCGGGGCCGCGCGGCAGGATTAGACTGGAGGCATGTCCAGTGCCGCCGCCTTCCGAATCGCCGCCCTGGTGCGCGACCTGTCGCTGCTGCCGCACCCGGAAGGCGGGCGCTATGCGCGCGTGCATACCTCGGCGGTAATGGTGCAGCACGCGCAGACGCTGCGCCCGGCCTGTACCGCGATCCGCTTCCTGCTGGAGCAGGGCGAGGTCAGCCGCTGGCACCGCATCGATGCCGACGAGACCTGGCAGTGGGAAGAGGGCGGGGCGCTGGAGCTGTTCGGCTTCGACCCGCACCACGGCTTGCAGCGCTACCGCCTGGATGCCAGCGAGCGCGGCGGCATGCCCTCGGTGGTGATTGCGGCCGGCACCTGGCAGGCGGCGCGTCCGCTGGCCGACTATTGCCTGGTGCGCTGCGTGGTGGCGCCGGGCTTTCTCTGGGAGCGCTTCGAATTGCTGGAAGACAGCGACCCGCTGGCCGCGCATCTGCCCAGACTGGACGGGTAGTCATGCCTCCGCGGCTGGGGTGGAGCAGGGCACGCGGACTGCACGCGACGACCAGACAAGAACGCGTTGCGCGCCGGTTGCGGGCGCTGCTGTGCCTGGTGGCCGCGCTGCTGGTGCCGGTCGGTGTGCCCGCGGCGCAGGCGCAGACTGCGGCATCGGCACCGTCGTCAGCGCCAACCAGTCCACCGGTGGTCGACCTGGACGCGGTGCTGGTGAGCGGGCGCCAGCCCGGACCCGGACTGTGGCAGGTCCGCCGCGGCGACCACGTGCTGTGGATCCTCGGCACGGTCTCGCCCCTGCCCAGGCGCATGCAGTGGGAATCGGGCGAGGTGGAGCGGGTGATCGCCCAATCGCAACAGGTGATCGGGGCACCGACCCTCACCCTGGACTCTGGCCTGGGCATGTTCCGCAGCCTGTTGCTGCTGCCGTCCTTGCTCAAGGCGCGGCGCAACCCCGACGACCGCACCCTGCAACAGGTGCTGCCGCCCGACCTCTATGCACGCTGGCTGCCGTTGAAGGCGCGTTACCTGGGCCGCGACAACGGCGTGGAACGCTGGCGTCCAGTGTTTGCCGCGCAGGAACTGTACGAGGCGGCGATGCGCACATCCGGCCTGAGCCTGGGCAGCGTCGTGCAACCGGTGATCGAGCGTGCGGCCAAGCGCGCCAAGGTGCCGATCGTGCCGGTGGTCGTGGAGGTCCAGGTGCCCGACGCCAAGCGCGCGCTGCAGGAATTCCGGGCAACGACCTTGAACGACAGCACCTGCTTCGCGCGCACCCTGCAGGTCATCGATCGCGACCTGGCGACGATGCGCCAGCGCGCCAACGCCTGGTCCGAAGGCGATCTGGAGACGCTGACCACGTTGCCCGCCAACGATCAGTACCGGGTCTGCCTCGATGCGGTCGGCGAAGCGGCGATCGCGCGCAAGCTGGGCCTGGGCGATGTGCGCAAGCGGGCCCAGGCGGCCTGGTTGCAGGCGGCCGAGCGGGCGCTGACGCAGAACCGCTCCAGTTTCGCGGCGTTGCCGATGCAGACCCTGCAGGACCCTGGCGGGCCGCTGGACCGGCTGCGTGCCCGCGGTGACGAGGTGATCGCGCCTTAGGGCGTGCGCTGGGGGCCGTGTCCCACGCGGAGCGGCCTCTGTGCGCGTCCGGAATGTAGATGCACGCGCGGTGGCGCAAGCCATCAGGCACGGCACGCGCTGAGGCCGTGCCGTACCCGCCGACCGCGGCGGTCAGCCCGCCGCAGTGCGCGGTGCGCTGGCGCTGGTGGCCAGTTGCGGCCAGCGCTTCAGCACTGCGGCGCGGATGCCGGCGGCGTCGATGCCGGCTTCGGCCAGCAGTTGCTCGCGGCTGGCGTGGTGCTGGAACGCGTCGGGCAGGCCCAGGTGCAGCACCGGGCGCAGCACGCCTTCGGCGTTGAACAGCTCGGCCACGCCGGAGCCGGCGCCGCCGGCCACCACGTTGTCCTCGATGGTCACGAAGCCCTCGTGGCTCTGCGCAAGTTCCAGCAGCAAGGCGCGGTCCAGCGGCTTGACGAAGCGCATGTTGACCACGCTCAGGCCGAGTTCGCGGCCGACCTGTTCGGCCGCCGCCAGGGTCGCGCCGAACGCCAGCAGCGCCACCGTGTGGCCCTGCGCGCGCACTTGCGCCTTACCGATCGGCAAGGGTTCCAGCGTGGTTCCGGGGGCGATCCCGGGGCCGGTGCCGCGCGGGTAGCGCACCGCGGCCGGGCCGGCATGGCGCAGGCCGGTGCTGAGCAGTTGCCGGCACTCGGCTTCGTCGGCCGGCGCCATCACCACCAGGTGCGGCACGCAGCGCAGGAAACTCAGGTCCAGGTTGCCGGCATGGGTGGCGCCGTCCGGGCCGACCACGCCGCCGCGGTCGATCGCGAACAGCACGTCGAGCTGCTGCACCGCCACGTCGTGCACCAGTTGGTCGTAGCCGCGCTGCAGGAAGGTGGAGTAGATCGCCACGACGGGCTTGGCGCCGTGCACGGCCATGCCCGCGGCCAGGGTCACCGCGTGCTGCTCGGCGATGGCCACGTCGAAGTAGCGCTGCGGGTACTCCTTGCTGAAGCGCACCAGGCCCGAGCCTTCGCGCATCGCCGGGGTGATCGCCAGCAGCGCCGGCTCGGCCGCGGCCATGTCGCAGATCCAGTCGCCGAACACGTCGGTGTAGGTCGGGGCCTTGGCGCCCGGCTTGGCCACCAGGCCCTTGCTGGGATCGAACGGGCCGACTGCGTGATAGCCGATCTGGTCGCCCTCGGCCAGTTCGTAGCCCTTGCCCTTGGTGGTGATGACGTGCAGCAGCTGCGGACCCTTGAGGGTCTTGAGCGTCTTCAGCGCGCCGAGCAGCGCCGGCAGGTCGTGGCCGTCGATCGGGCCGGTGTAGTGGAAGCCCATTTCCTCGAACAGCGTGGACGGCACGAACATGCCCTTCCAGTGCTCTTCCCAGCGCCGCACGAAGCGCGCGGTGGGGTTGCTCTTCTTGTCGCCGAGGATCTTCTTGCCGCCCTCGCGGATGGCGTTGAGGGTCTTGCTGCCGCTCATCCGCCCCAGCATCTTGGTGACCCCGCCGACCGCCTCGGAGATCGACATGCGGTTGTCGTTGAGGATCACCAGCAGGTTCGGTTCCGGGTCCATGCCGCCGGCGTGGTTCAGCGCCTCATAGGCCATGCCGGCGGTCATCGCGCCGTCGCCGATCACCGCCACCACCTTGCGCTCGTCGCCCATGCGCTGCAGCGCCACCGCCATGCCTAGCGCAGCCGAGATCGAGGTGGAGGAATGGCCGACACCGAAGGTGTCGTACTCGCTTTCCTCGCGCTTGGGGAACGGCGCCACGCCGTCGGCCTGCTTGACCGTGTGGATGCGGTCGCGGCGCCCGGTGAGGATCTTGTGCGGATAGGTCTGGTGGCCGACATCCCACACCAGTTGGTCGACCGGCGTGTCGTACAGGTAATGCAGGGCGACGGTGAGTTCGATCACGCCCAGCCCGGCGCCGAAATGGCCGCCGCTCTTGCCGACGCACTCGATCAGAAAGGCACGCAGTTCCTCGGCGATGGCCGGCAGCTCCGATTCATCGAAGCGGCGCAGTTCGGCGGGGACCTGGATGCGCGAGAGGCGCGGATAGCGGGTGGAGTCGATCATCGGGATGGAGGTTCAGCGGACCTGTCATTTTCCTCTCCATTCCGGGCACACGCAATCAACCCGTTCAGTCGCGGGCGCGCGCATGGCCTGTTTCGGCACGGGTGCGGCAATCCGTCGCAGCCCCATGAGGGCGATGTGATGCGGCTAGCGCGACAGCTTCGAGCGCTTCGGCAACTGCGCCTTCAGGAACGACATCTGGTCGGCCAGGATGTTGCGGTTGGACAGGATCAGGTGCTCGATCCAGCTCGGCCGGTATGGCACCGCCAGCAGCGGCATCGACGCCTGCTGCGGGGTGCGGTTGCCCTTGCGCGAATTGCAGTGGAAGCACGCGGTGACCACGTTCTCCCAGATGTCGCGGCCGCCCTTGGACACCGGCAGCACGTGATCGCGGGTCAGCTGCGGGCGGCTGAACTGCTGGCCGCAGTACAGGCACAGCTGCGCATCGCGGGCGAACAGCGCGGTATTGGTCAGGGTCGGGGTGGGGTCGAGCGCACGCGCATGCGCGTGGCCGCGCGCGGCGATGATCGGGTGCAACTCCAGCACGCTGCGCTCGCCACTGGCGCGGCTGATGCCGCCATGGATGTGCAGGCACGGCTCGCCGAGGGTCCAGGCGACCGCGCCGCGCGCGTACAGGCAGGCGGCGTCCTGCCAGTTGATCCAGTCCAGCACGCGGCCGTGCGCGTCCAGCGACAGCAGCCGGACCGAAGGCAGGTGGGAAGGGGACGCCGCAGGCGACGGGACCGCGACCGAAGTGCCGCAGGCCCCGGTATCGATCAGACCAAGCGTTGTTGTGTCTGTCTCCATCGGGAAAACAGCTTATACCCGATTGGTGACGGTTTGTGTATCGGCCCGCGGCGGGCCGTGCCGCCCCGGCACGGCGTGCCTGCCGGGGCGGGGTTTGGACTCGGACGCGCGGTCTCAGAACTGTGCGTCGGCCAGCGCCATCAGCGGCTCGGCGCCGCTGTCGATGGCCGCGGCGTGGGTCAGCGTGCGCGGCAGCAGGCGGGCGTAGTAGAAGCGGGCGGTCTCGCGCTTGGACTGCTTGAACGCCTCGCCGTGCGCCGAGGCCTCGGCCGCGGCGACGCTGCGCGCCCACCAGTAGGCCAGCACCACGTAGCCGGAATAGAACACGTAGTCGTAGCTGGCCGCGCCCAGTTCCTCGGGGTTGCCGGCGGCGCGCTGCAGGATGCGCTTGGTCAGCGCCGCCCACTCGGCGGCCTTCTCGCGCAGCGGCGTGACGAATTCGGCCACCGCCGGGTTGTCGGCGTGCTCGGTCAGGAAGGCCTCGATCTGCGCCAGGAACAGCTTCAGTCCCGCGCCCTGGCTGGACGCGGTCTTGCGGCCGATCAGGTCCAGCGCCTGGATGCCGGTGGTGCCTTCGTAGAGGGTGGTGATGCGTGCGTCGCGGGCCAACTGCTCCATGCCGTGTTCGTGGATGTAGCCGTGGCCGCCGAAGCACTGCAGCGCGTGGTAGGTGTTCTCCACCGCCCACTCGGTCTGGCAGGCCTTGGAGATCGGGGTGAGGAAGCTGACCAGCACGTCGGCCTGCTCGCGTTCGGCCGGATCCTGCGCGCTGTGCGCGATGTCGATCAGGGTCGCGGCGTGCAGCGCCAGCAGGCGGCTGCCTTCGGTCAGCGCCTTCACCGTCAGCAGCATGCGCCGCACGTCCGGATGCACCAGGATCGGGTCGGCCGGCTTCTCCGGCAGCTTGGCGCCGCTCAACGAACGCGACTGCAGGCGCTCGCGGGCGTAGTGCAGCGCGTTCTGGTAGGCGCGCTCGGACAGGCCGATGCCCTGCAGACCGACGCCGAGGCGCGCGGTGTTCATCATGGTGAACATGGCCTGCAGGCCCTTGTGCGGCTGCCCGACCAGATAGCCCTGGGCGCCGTCGAAGTTCATCACGCAGGTGGCCGAGCCGTGGATGCCCATCTTGTGCTCCAGCGAGCCGCAGCGCAGCGCGTTGCGCTCGCCGACGCTGCCGTCGCGGGCGACCTTGAACTTCGGCACCACCAGCAGCGAGATGCCCTTGGCGCCGGCCGGCGCGTCCGGCAGCCGCGCCAGCACCAGGTGCACGATGTTGTCGGTGAAGTCGTGCTCGCCGGCGGTGATGAAGATCTTGGTGCCGCTGACCGACCAACTGCCGTCGGCGTTGGGTTCGGCGCGGGTCTTGAGCAGGCCCAGGTCGGTGCCGCAGTGCGGCTCGGTCAGGCACATGGTGCCGGTCCAGCGGCCGTCCACCAGCGGCTTCAGGAACACCTCCTGCTGCCAGGCCTCGCCGTGCTGCTTGAGAGCCTCGACCGCGCCGTGCGACAGCAGCGGGAAGTTGCCCCAGGCCAGGTTGGCGGCGTTGACCATTTCGTTGAGCGGCACGCCCAGGGTGTGCGGCAGGCCCTGGCCGCCGAACTCGGCGGCGGCGGTCAGCCCGGTCCAGCCGCCCTCGGCGAACTGCCGGTAGGCCTCGCGGAAGCCGGGCGCGGTGGTCACCGCGCCGGTGGCCTTGTCCAGGGTGCAGCCGTGCTCGTCGCCGACCCGGTTCAGCGGCGCCAGCACGGTGCCGGTGAAGCGCGCCGCTTCCTCCAGCACCGCATCGATCAGTTCGGCATTGGCCTCGGCATGGCCGAGGCGGGCGAACAGCGCCTCCACCTGCAGCACGTCGTGCAGCGCGAAGCGGAGATCGGTCAACGGGGCTTGATAGGTGCTCATGCGATCGCTCGTGACGAGGGCCGCGGTGCGGCCGAGGTCCCCAGGATACTATGGCGTATGGAGTAAGCGTAGCCGGCTCCGAACGAACCGCCGCGCGGCGCCGTTCAGTCGAGCAGGCCGTGGCGGACCGCGTAGCGCACCAGTTCGGCGGTATTGCGCATGCCCAGCTTGTTGAGCACGCGGAAGCGGTGGTTCTCGGCGGTCTTGACGCTGATCTGCAGCACCCGCGCGATCTCCTTGGTGGTGCGGCCTTCCACGATCAGGTGGAACACCTCGCGTTCGCGTGCGGTCAGGCTGCGGTAGGGATCGGGCGGCAGCGCTTGCGGCTGCTGCATCTGTGTCACCAGCGCCTGCGCGGCCTGCGGCGAGAAGTGGCCGCGGCCGGCGTGCAGGTTGCGCACCGCGGCGATCAGGTCGGCGCTGGCGCTGTCCTTGAGCAGGTAGCCGGAGGCGCCGGCGCGCACGGCGTGCAGCACGTATTCGTGTTCCTCATGCATGGTCAGCACCAGGATCCGCGCCAGCGGCACGGTCTCGCACAATCGTCGGACCACGTCGATGCCGTTGAGCCGCGGCATCGAGATGTCCACGATCGCCACGTCCGGGCTGGTCGCCTCGGCCTTGGCCAGCGCCTCGATGCCGTCGGCAGCCTGCGCCACCACCTGGATGCCGTCGATCGCGTCGAGCACGGCGACCAGGCTTTCGCGCACCAGGGTGTGGTCGTCGGCGATGAGGACCCGGATCGGCGCGCTCATGCCGGTCCGCTCCAATCGCGCTGACAGGCGGGATCTCGCGGCGTGTGCAGCGCCGCGCGGGTGTCGGGGCGGGGCAGGGCGATCACGTTCAATCGGCCTCCAGCGGCACCCGGATCTGCACGCAGCAGCCCTCGCCTGGGGACGACTGCAGGCGCAGGCTGCCGCCGCTCAGGCGCAGGCGTTCGCGCAAGCCGCTCAGGCCGCTGCCGCCGGCGGTCAGCGCCTGCTGCGGGTCGCAGCCGCGGCCGTCGTCCAGCACCTGCAGATGCGCCCAGCCCTCGCGCGCGACCAGTCGCAGCAGCACCGACTGCGCCCCGGCGTGCTTGAGCGCATTGGTCAGTGCCTCCTGTGCGCTGCGGAACAGCAGGGTCTGCAGCGCTTCGTCCAGCGCCGGCAGCGGGCCGATCTCGACCGTGACCGGGGTGGCACCGGCGGCGGACTGGCTGCGGCCCAGCCAGCCCAAGGCCGCCTCCAGCCCCAGGTCGTCGAGAATCGGTGGGCGCAGCAAGCGCGACATCTGCCGGGTGTCTTCCAGCGCCTGCGTGCACAGATGGATGGCCTCCTCCAGCGGCGCGCGCAGCGCAGCGTCGGCTGTGCCGAGCGCCGCACCCAACTGCGCCAGCCGGTGCTTGAGCACGGTGAGGTTCTGGCCGACGCCGTCGTGCAGTTCGCGCGCCAGGCGCCGGCGCTCGTCCTCCTGGACCTTGACCACGGCGCGGCCGAGCCGGCGGAACTCGCGCTCGTTGGCTTCCAGGCGCTGCAGCAGCAGGCGGTAGCGTTCGGCGGCGGTGGCAGTGGCGTCGCTCATGGCGTGCTCCGTGCGCTTGCGACATCGGCACCGCTGGCGGCCTGCGCCGCGGCGCGGCGGGCGCGTTGCGCGGCGGCGTGGTCGCCGAGCGCGTCCAGGCGCTGCGCGGCCTGCGTGTGCAGGGCGGCGGCGAACAGCGGGCTGCCGCGCAGCAGCAGGGTCTGCGCCTGCGCGTAGCGCGCCGCGACCTGGTCGGCAGCGCCGTAGCGCAGCGCCTGCTGCAGATAGCGCAGGCGCAGCCCGGCGTTGCCCAGGCGTGCGACATCGGCCGCCAGCGCGGCCAGGGTGGGTTCGTCGTGCGCCGCCTGCACCCGCACCTGCAGTTGCAGCAGGCGGGTGCCGCTGGCGCGCGCCAGTGCCTCGGCCTGGCGCAGCGCAGCGGCGGCCGCGGCGTCGTCGCCGTCGCGTTCGGCCAGTTGCGCCTGCAGCAGCGCCGCACCGGCGCGCTGTTCGCTGGACACCGAGGCGGCGGCCTGGCGCTGCACCTGCTGCAGCGCCAGCCGCGCCTGCGCCGGGTCGTCCAGCGCCAGCCACAGTTGCGCGCGCAGCAGGGCGATGTCGGTCTGGCCGCGCTGGTCGCGGCTCTGCTGGAACAGCCGCTGCGCCTGGTCCAGTTCGGTCAGCGCCACGTCGCGCTGGCCCTGCCAGAACGCCAGTTCGGCCAGGTTGCGCCGGCTCACCGCCACCTCCTCGAGCATCTGGTGGCGCTCGGCCTCGCGCAGCGCCTGGGTCAGCAGGGTCTGCGCCTGCGCCCACTGGCCGCGCGCGGTGGCCAGCAGGCCGAGGTTCTGCGCGGTGCGCACCCGGCCGGTGGCGTCGTTGAGATCGGCATAGGCGCGCGCGGCCTGTTCCCAGAACGCCTGCGCGCTGTCCAGGTCGCCCAACTGGAAATGCGCGAAGCCGATGTTGTTGAGCGTCTCGGCCACGCCGTGCGCATCGCCGAGCGCGCGCCAGGCGGTCAGCGCGCCGCGGAACGCCTGCAGCGCCTGCGGGTAGTCGCCGCGCTCTTCGGCCAGCAGACCGAGTTCGTTGGCGGCGGCGGCCTGGCCGTCGCGGTCGCCCAGTTCGACGTACAGCGCCTGCGCCTGGCGCAGCTGCTGTTCGGCCTCGGCGAAGGCACCGCCGATGCTGAGCGTGCCGGCCAGGTTGCGCAGGCTGGTGGCGACGCCACGGCGATTGCCGACCTGGCGACGCAGCTCCACGGCGCGCAGGTACTGCGCCTGCGCCTGCTGGGCCAGGCCGAGCCGACCGTAGCCCACGCCCAGTGCGTTCACCGTTTCCGCCTCGCCATAGAGGTCGCGTCCGCGGCGGAACAACAACTGTGCGCGCAGCAGGTCGTCGTCCACCGCGGTGGCGGCGTTGCCGCTGAGGATCGCCAGCTTGCCCAGCGCCAGCCATAGCCGCGGATCGTCGGGATCGCGCTGCGACAACGCGCGCAGACGATCGCGCGCCGCGTCCAGATGGCCGGCCTGCGCCTGGACCCGCGCGAACTGCAGTTGCACCACGCTGTCGTCGGGCCTGGCCGTGGCCAGCGCCTGCCAGGTGCGGTCGGCGGCGGCGAGATCGTCTTCCGCTTCCAGGCGCAGCGCCTCCAGCATCGCCAGGGTGCGCGGCCGCGCCGGCGCCGTGGGCGCGCGCGCGCTCAAGGCTTCGCGCGCTTTCTGTTCTTCGCCGATGGCCTGCGCCGCGACCACCTCGGCCAGGCGCAACGGCGCGGACTGCGGCGCCTGCGCGCTGGCCTCGGCGAACTGCTGCAGCGCCTGTGCGCTGTCGTCGCGTTGCTGCGCCGCCAGGCCGCGCGCATATGCCTGCAGCGCGGCGGGCGCCGGCAGGTCGTCGGGCAGGGTGGTGCCCTCGGCGAGCAGCGTCCTGGACGCGACCGGCAACCACGCCGCGTAGGCCGCGGCCGGATCGGCGGCGACCGGTCCGTCGAGGCGTTGCGCCGCGCCGCTGGCCGGATGCAGCAGCGCCTGCAGGCGCCAGCCGGCACCCTGGCGTTGCAGGCTCGGCTGCAGCACGCGTTGCGCGGAGGCGAGCCGGCGCAGCGCCGCCACGTCCAGCGGCGCCTGGCCGGTGGGGTCGTACTGGCGCAGCGCCTGCCGGGTGCGCGCGTCGTCGACCACGGTCAGCGTTTCGCCGAGGCTGCCGCGCAGCCACGCACCGAGCGCCAGGCGCTGTTCGGCGTTGCCCGGGTCCCCGGCCAGCGGCAAGACCAGCAGGCGCGGCAGCGGTTGCACGGCGACCACCGGCGGCGGGGCGCTGGCGCTTTGCGCCTGCCATTGCCAGGCGCCGGCACCGAGCAGGGCGGCGCCGGCCAGGGTCGCGGCCAAGCCAATGGCGAGGCGGCGCCAGCGCCGGCGATCGCGCGGCAGTTGCCGGCGCTCGATCGCCACGATGACTTCGCCAGCGTGCTGCAAGCGGTCGCGCGGCTGCGGGCGCAGCAGCCGCTGCAGCAGCCGCACCAGCCAGCCCGGCACGTCCGCGCGCAGCCGGTCCACCCGCGGCGGCTCGCGCAGCATGCGTTGGGCCAGGGTCTCGGACAGGGTGCCGCCGGCGAACGGCACCTGCCCGGCGAGCATTTCGTACAGGATCAGGCCCAAGGCGTAGAGGTCGCTGCGCGGGTCGAGCGCGTCGCCGCGCGCCTGTTCGGGCGACAGGTAGGCGGGCGTGCCGATGACGTTGCCCAGGGTCGCGCCCAGACCGCTGCTGGCCATCGAGCAGGCCACGCCGAAGTCGCTGATCAGCGCATCGCCGCCGCGTTGCAGCAGGATGTTGGCCGGCTTGAGGTCGCGGTGCACGACGCCGCGCGCATGCGCCGCCTGCAGGCCGCGGGCGATGTCGCCGGCGATGCGCAACGCGGTGTCGACGTCCAGCCGTTCCTCGCGCTGCAGCCGCGCTTCCAGCGACTCGCCCTCCACGTAGTCCATGCTGATCAGCCAGCGCCCGGCGTGTTCGGCCAGGTCGTGGATCCGCACCACGTGCGGACTGGATACCAGCCGCGCCAGCAGCAGTTCCTGGCGGAAGCGGGCGAAGGCCTGCGGCCGCTGCGCCAGTTCCGGGCGCAGCAGCTTGACCGCGACGTCGATGCCCAGCGCCTGGTCGTGGGCCAGGTACACCAGACCCATGCCGCCGATGCCGAGCAGGCGCTCGATGCGGAAGCGGCCGGCCAGCACGTCCCCCGGCGTCAGGCTTTCCTGCGCGTACAGGCCGGTGGCGGTGGCGGCGTCGCTCATGCCGGCTCCGGCTCCGCGCCGGTCTCGCGCAGCGCCTGGCGCGCGGCGATCCAGAGCGCGGCGCGCTCGCAGAAGGCTTCGAGCAATTGCATGTCCAGCGCACCGATGGCACTTCCGGCGCGGCGGCTGTCGGCGTAGATCGCGCCGAGCACGCGCGCGCCGTCGCGCAGCGGCAGGCACAGCACCGTGCGCAGGCCGGCGGCGCAGACCGAGGCGCGCTCGGCCAGCCACGGCACGCCGCCGACGTCGTGGGCCACGGTGGCCTGGCCGTGGCGCAGGGCGCGTTGCAGGGCACCCTCGCTGCCGGCGAGCCCGCGCTGCAGCGGCAGCGGCCCGGTGCCGTGGCTGGCCGCGATGCGCTGGCCGTGCGCCTCGGCCAGGACCAGCAGGCCGCGTTCGGCCTGGGACAGTTCGACTACCGCGTCCAGGCTGGCGCCGAGCAGATCGTCGAGTCCGCCGATCTGGGCGAGCCCCTGGGTGAGCGCGGTGGCGCGATCGCAGCGGGCGCGCTGGCGGCGTTCGGCCAGTTCCGCATCGGCCGGGCTGAGCGGGGCGAACTCGGCGTAGATGTCGCCAAAGCGCAGCCAGGTCGCGGTCTCCAGCGCGATCGGCGCGGCCACGCGCACGCCATCGCGGAAGCTGCCGTTCTTGCTGCCCAGGTCGTGCAACTGCCAGTGGCCGTCGGCCTGCGGCTGCAGCCGGGCGTGCCAGCGCGACACCGAGGGATGTTCCAGTGCCAGCGCGTTGTCCGCCGCGCGGCCGATCGCCAGCGTCTGCCCGGCGGCGAGCAGCAGCGTCGGCGCCGGCGCGTCGGGCAGGTAGGCGGTCAGGCGCGCGGGCATCGCGGGGTGTCCTCGATCGCGGTGCGGGTGACCGGTCCAGCAGTGCTCAAGGCGCGTAGAGACGTTGGTAGTCGATGGAGAAGCGCAGCGTCGCCGCGCCGGCCAGCAGTTCGCCGGCGGGGTTGCCTTCGCTCATGCCGGCATTCCAGGTCTGCGCGATGCCGTGGCCGGCGCGCGCCGACACCTGCTCGCGGAACCCGTCCAGCGCCACCGTGGCGGTGGTGTAGTCGGCATTGGCCAGAGCGCTCTGCACGCTGCTCAGCATGGCTGCCAGCGGCGCCGCCTCGCTGGCCGGCAGCTGCGCCACCAAGGCCTGCAGGCGGCCCAGCTTGGCGGACACCACGGTGGCGGTCGGGCGCAGGTCGTGGATCACGATGAACTGTGAGAAGCCGCCGGTGGTGCCGCGGGCACGGACGCTGCCGGGCGCGATGTCGTCGGTGATGTCGCGGAAATCGCCGCCTTCCGGGGCCTTGAACAGACGCAGGTTGCTGTCGGCGGTGTAGGCCAGCGCGTGCGTGTGCAGTTCCACATGCACGAGCCGCCGGAACGCCAGGCCGCCGCTCGGCGGCGGCGTCACCGTGACCAGCAGCGGCAACTGCGATGGCACCTGGCTGGCTTGCGTGCTGGGCAGTCGCGGCAGCAGCGCCGCGACCTGGGCCGGGGTCAGCAGTTGCGCGCTCAGGCCCAGGCTGCCTGGGTTGAGGTCGCTGGCGTCGTCGAATTCCAGCGTCAGCTCCGCCAGCGGATACGGCCCGGCGCCGATCGTCGCCGTCGCCACGTTGCCGCTCACGTCGACCTGCACCGGCAGCGGTTGTGCGGCGAGCCCGCTGGACGCCGCCATGGCGCAGAACAGCAGGCAAACCCTTGCGAACATCATGTGCATCTGAAACCCCCTGTTGCATGTGCCGGCACCGCGCACCGCACCCCGCGTTTCGCCCGACGACGCGGCGAGGCAGCGGCCTACGATCCGATCATACCCATCCGTACGGGCGATGCACGCGGCCCTGGGTGTTTTCACCCACGTCCGCTAGGGGCGATCCCGGATAGGCGTCGCTGCGCCGCCGCGTCAGGCTGCAGTCACCCGCCCGTCCCGGGCCACCAACCGGAGATCCCAGATGCCCATCCGTCGTCCCGCACTCGCCATCGGCATTTGCGCCGTTCTCGCCAGCGGTATCTTCGCTGGTGGCAAGGCCGAAGCCGCCGCGCATCTGGACAGCCTGCTGGAGTCCAAGCTGGCCAGCACGCCGCTGACCGACGAGCTGCAGATCGTCATCACCTACAAGCAGTCCAAGCCGGTCTCGGCGGCGCAGCTGACCGTGTTGCACGACCTGGGCATCACCCGCGGCGTCAGCATGCAGACCCTGCCGATCGCCGGTGCGCTGGCCACGCCCGAAGAGATCCTGGCGCTGGCCGAGCGCGACGACGTCGCCTCGATCTACTACAACGCGCCGCTGCGCTACTTCAACCAGGACGCGCGCCAGGCCACCGGGGTCGACCGCGCGCAGAGCAATCCGGGCGACTTCGGCCGCACCGTGCCGTACACCGGCCGCGGTGTCGGCGTGCTGATCAACGACTCGGGCATCGACGCCACCCACCGCGACCTGGCCTATGGCGACCGTGTGGTGCAGAACGTGCTGGCCAACACCAACCTGCACAATCTGAATTCGATGCTGCCGGTCACCTACCTGGAAGGCGTGCCGAACACCGACGCCGGCTCCGGCCACGGCACCCACTGCGCCGGCACGGTCGGCGGCAATGGCGCGCAGTCCGGCGGCAAGTACCGCGGCGTGGCGACCGGCGCCAGCCTGGTCGGCTACGGCTCCAGTGGCGTGCTGCTGATCCTGGACGCGGTCGGCGGCCTGGACTACGCGGCGGCGCACCAGAACAGCTTCAAGGATCCGATCCGCGTCGTCAGCAACTCCTGGGGCACGTCCGGCAAGTTCGATCCGGCCGATCCGGTCAACGTCGCCACCTACGAGCTGTACAAGCGCGGCATCGTCAGCGTGTTCGCCGCCGGCAACGACGGCCCGAAGGAGGACACCCACAATCCGTACGCGCAGGCGCCGTGGGTGATCTCGGTCGCCGCCGGCAACGTCGACGGTACGCTGGCCGACTTCTCCTCGCGCGGCAAGGCCGGCGAGCGCGATACCTTCACCACCGCCGATGGCAAGAGCTGGACCCACATCAACGAACCCAGCATCACCGCGCCGGGCGTGGACATCATCTCCACCCGCGCCTCCACCGGCTTGTTGCCGCCGCTGGCCGCGCAGACGGACGCCAAGCTGATCGCGCCGGCGCAGCTGCCGTTCTACACCACCATGAGCGGCACCTCGATGGCCACCCCGCATGTGGCCGGTGTGGTGGCGCTGGTGCTGGAGGCCAATCCGAACCTGACCCCGGACCAGGTCAAGGACCTGATCGAGCGCACCGCCACGCCGATGGCGGGACGTGCTTCCTGGGAAGTGGGCGCCGGCTATCTCAACGCCTACTCGGCGTTGCGCGAAGCCAGCAAGAAGTGACCGTCTCGGGCGGACGCCCAACGTCCGCCCGAGACACCGCAAGCGCAGTCGACCGCCGTGTCGACGCTTGCGATGCAGTCAGGACCTCCTCGCGGTTGCCTTCGATCACGCTGTCGCCGTTCGGCAGCGTGGTCGGCAGCCTCCGCGATCCCCCGTGCTGGGGCGTGCGGGGTTCCACCGCTCCCCGGAATGGCGTCCGGGAATCGGAAGGGCCCCGCACGTCCCGCATTCTTTTTTGCAGCATGGCGTGGACTGCGTCGGACCGGCGCGCCGCTGCCGGATGCTGTTGTTGCCGCATGTCGATCCCCGCTGCCTGGGACGCGTCCTGTTTCCGCTGCGGTCGTGGCGTTCATTGGATCGAGTGGCGTGTCCTACCGCGCGAGGGACGTTACCGGCAACGCCCGTTGCGGCTGAAGTCGCTGCCAGGCGTCACGTAAGCCTTGCCCGATTACCAGAAGCTCCGCGGGCGCCGCATCAGTCCTGCCGCGGATGCACGCTCACCGTCGCGGTCATGCCGGCCGCGAGCAGGGTGCCCTGCGGCACGCTGGCTGGATCGATGCGGATGCGCACCGGCACGCGCTGTGCCAGGCGGATCCAGTTGAAGGTGGGGCTGACGTCGGCCAGCAGCGAGGTACCGGTCGGGTTGTCGCTGTCGGCGATGCCGCGGGCGATGCCCTCGACCTGGCCGTGCAGCAACAGGCCGCCGCTCATCAACCGGATGTCGGCACGGTCGCCGACATGCACGCGCGGCAGCTTGGTTTCCTCGAAGTAGCCGTAGACCCACATCGCATCGTCGCGCACCAGCGCCAGACGGGCGCCACCGGCCTGGGCGTAATCGCCCACGCGCACCTCCAGATTGGTGATGTAGCCGTCGGCGGTGGCACGGACCTGGGTGCGCTGCAGATCCAGCTCGGCCAGATCGAGCGCGGCCTGCGCTTGTTCCACCGATGCCACCGCCTGCGCCTGCGCCGCGGTGGCCTGGCCGCGCAGCGCCGCGCTGCGATGCACGTCGGCCTGGGCCGAACGCGCGGTGGCTTCGGCGTCCGAGCGCGCCTCGGCGGAGATCACCGCGGCGGCGCGTGCGCGCCGTTCGGCCTGGGCGCGGCGCATCTGGAACTCCGCCTCGCTGGCCGCCTGAGTGGCGGCCGCCGCCGACAGGCTGGCGCCGGCCGCACGCGCCTGCGCCTGCGCGACCGCGAGGTTGGCGCGGGCCTTTTCCAGGGCCAGCTCATAGCGCTTGCGGTCCACGCTGAACAACAGGTCGCCACGCTTGACGTGCTGGTTGTCGCGCACCGCCACCGCATCCACCAGGCCGGAGACGTCGGGTGCGATGCGTACGACTTCTGCGCGCACGCGGCCGTCGCGGGTCCAGGGCGAGAGCATGTAGTGGCGCCACAGCGCATGCGCCAGCAGGGCGGCGACCAGCACCACGATGGCGGTCAGGGCGAAACGGATCAGGGCAGGGGTCTTCATGGCGGGACTCACGGCAAAAGGAGCAGGCCGAGCGCGGCGAACGCGCCGACGTAGATGGCCAGACGGAACAGGGAGGGATGCCAGGCGTAGCGGTACAGGCCGGCGCGACCGGCGACCGCGTCCAGCGCCCAGGCCACCAGCAGCAGGGCCAGGCCCAGCACCAGCAGACCGGGCACGTACACTCCGGCGATCGAGAGTTCAGCGGGCAGCAGCATCGTCGGCTCCTGGCGTGGCGGTGGTCGGCGCCGGCGTGTCGGCCAGCGCGGCGAGAACGGAATCGGCGTCGAGCAGCGCGCCGCGCAGCAGCAACAGATGTTCGCGGGTGGCCTTCCAGCGCAGCGGGACCGCGCCTTCCACCTGGCTGGCGGTCAGCGCGGCCTCCACCCGCTGCAGCGCCTGGCGGTGCCGCTGCGGGCCGGGGTCGAGATACAGATCCGCCAATGCCTGCACCGCGGCATCCACCTCGGCGGCCAGCGCCGGCGGCAGCGTGCCTTCGGCCGCGTCACGGCGCAGCTCGACCAGGGTGCGTCCGGTTTCGTGCACCGACAGCGCCCAGCCCAGCAGGTCGCGCAGTTCGTCGCTGCCGGGCGGGGTGTGCGCGACGATCTGCTGGAACAGGTCGCGGTTGACGCTCTCCAGGCGCAGCGCCAGCCCCGACAGCGGCGCACGCGCAGCCAGCGTGGTCTGCCGCCGCAACCGCTCGAGCAGGCGCCGGCGCTGCCAGCGCGTGCCGATCACCGGCGGCACGAACACGAAGGTCGCGCTCACCGCCAGCGTCCCCAGCAGCAAGGGCACCACACTGTTGAAGGTGGCCGCAGCGTTGAAGCTGGGCGTGGGCTGGACCGCCAGGATCGACACGAAGGCGAGGTTGGCGCCGGTGGCGAAGCCGTACAACGCCGGTTTCGAGGCCAGGTACAGGGTCACCAGCAGGAACGGCAAGGTGCCTGCGATGAACAGACCGTAGCCGTCCATCTGCGGCAGCACCAGAAGCTGGCAGATCACGCCCAGCGCGATGCCGAACACGAAGCCGTTGAACAGCGAGCGCGCGGCAGCCGGGGCATTGGCGCTGGACGACAGGATCGCGCTCAGCGCCACCGCCTGGAACACCGCGGTGGCACCGCTGATCCAGCCGGCCTGGATCCACAGCCAGCACATCGTCGCCACCAATAGCGCGCTGCGCAGCGCAGTCAGTGCGGCGGCGGCGTAGTCGTTGCCGCGCAGGAACACCGCGGTGTCGCCGCCGCCGTCCTGCGGCGTGCGCCACTGCTGCGGCGCGACCAGGGTCGCTTCGGTGGCGACGTAGTCGTGCAGGTCGGCGAAGAAGCGCCGCAGCAGAGACACGCCGGTGTCGAACGCCTCGTGCTGCGGGACGGCCAGCGGCGCACGCGCCTCGGCCGCACGCGTCGCCAGCGCATCGCGGCATGCGGCCAGCTTGCGCGCCGTGGCGGCCGCACCCTCGCGCCCGCCACGGTCGCTGAGCGCGGCCTTGAGCGGCCGGTACAGGCCGATCAGCGCCTCGGCCACGTCCGCGCCGCCGCTGCGCAGCAGCCGGTTGATGTAGTGGTGTAGCGCCTGGAAGCTGGTCGACACCGCCATGAAGCGCTGGTTGAGCAGGCGCAGGCGGCCGCTGCGGGCCCGCGCCTCCGGATCCTCGAACACCACCGAACTGCGCAGGTCCTCGATGGTCACCGCGTCGCGCACGAAGCGCAGGTGCGCCTGCTCCATCGCCTCGCGCGGCAGCTGCCCACCAGTGGCGTCGCGGACGAAGTCCAGGAAGCCGTCGGAGGCGCGGCGCACGGTGTCGCGCAGGGTCTGGCGCAACCGGCTGGGGAACACCGCGTCGCTGACGATGCCGGTCACCAGCAGGCCCAGCACCACTTCGGTGACCCGCGCCACCACCAGGTTGAACACGTTCTGCGGCTGGTTCACCGCCGGCAGCGCGATCAGCGCCACCGTGTAACCGGACAGCACGAAGGCATAGGCCTTGAAGTTGCGGTACAGCAGCGCGCCGCCGGTGCAGGCGCCGATCCACAGCGACAGCACCAGCACGAACAGCACCGGCTCCTGCGGGAACAGCGCCACCATCGTCAGCGCCGCGACGCTGCCGATCAGCGTGCCCAGTATCCGGTAGAAGCCCTTGGCGAAGACCATGCCGGTCTGCCGGTGCATCACCACCACCACGGTGATCATCGCGGTCATCGGCGAGGCCAGGTCCAGGCGCAGCGCGATCCAGCCGGCCAGATAGATCGACAGCAGCGTGCGCAGCACGAACAGCCAGGCATCGCCTTCGCCGCGCAGCGCGTCGGCCAGGACGGTGCGCAGGCCCGGCGCGGGCTCGGCTGCAGCGGCGACGTTGGACTGCGGCGCGCTCATGCGGCGTCCTCGACCCCGCGCAGCAGGGTCTTCAGCAGCGCCTGCAACTGCGCCAGCGCCGCTGGATCCAGATGCCGCACATAGGTGTCGAGCTGGGCGCACAGGTCGGGGATCAGCGCTTCGATCAGGCGCTCGCCGGCCTCGGTCAGGCGCAGCAGCAGCATGCGCCGGTCCTGGGCGCTGGGCATGCGCTGGATCAGGCCCTTGTCAACCAGTTGGGTCGTCAGGCGGGTGATGTTGGCCGACTTTTCGCCGGCCGCGTCGCCGAGCTGGGACGGGTTCAAGGTCCCGTCCGGGCTGGCGTCGATCATCATCAGCACGTTGTATTCGGCATAGCTCAGCCCGTAGGGCCGCAACACCTCGTTGCTCTGGTCCAGGCTCAGCTTGTGCAGCAGCTTGATCAGCCGCAGCACCAGCGCGGCTTCTCGGGGGAAGTGCGGATGCTTGCGGGCGGTCACATCCAGGCGCTGCTCGGTGGCGGCGAAGCGGCTCATGCTTGGCTCGACATTTCGTACATGTGTAAATAATACATTTGTGTATTAATTTTACAGTAATGCTGGCTGAACGCGGCAGGTGGCAGCGGGTCGAACGCCTTGGTAGACGGTCATGTAGAGAGGCGAGCGCACGCGCGGCCATGCGCCAAGGCGCCGCGGGTTACCGTCAGCATCGCGAAGAGCGGGTTGAGGAAGCGCCTGAGTCCGGTGAAGCGCAGGTCGACGCGCAGACGCGTCCTGCGCCCGGAGTCCGGGACGTTGCGTTCGAGAAAGCGGAGCGGGTGGCGCGTCAGCGCCGTCGCATGGTCAGCGCAGCACGCCGTCCAGGCCAGGCGCCGGCGAGAGCATGTTGCGGGTGTCGATGTCGAAGCTGCGCTGCTTCTTGTCTTCCGGCGTCGCGGCGATGCTGCCCTTCAGCGTGTACTCCAGGCTGCGGCGGCCGGCGAGGGCGTCGGCGACGGCGATGCGCGCGCTCGAGCTGGGCTTCAGCGCGACGCTCACCACGTCCGCCGTTTCCGGGCCGATCGAGATCCCAGGCGCAGCCTGCAGGCTGCCGGCGGCTTCGCCCCCCACGCCCAGATCCAGGCGCAAGGTGTCGTAGCGCATCGGGATGCTGCTGTAGTTCTGCAGGCGCAGTTCCACCTTCCAACTGCCGTCCATGTTGACCGTCAGCTGCTGCACGCTGGCGGCCGGGTCGGACACACGCCGCACGATGCCGTCGCTGCAGGCGCCGAGCAATGCGGTGCACAACACGAGCAAGCCGAGGCGGAGCGGGTGACGCATGGGCGGATCCCAGGGTAGGTAGACCGGCGAAGACTACACCACACCCCTGTCTAACGTTGTGGCGCGGTGCTGGCGGATCCCGCTACGCGGCGTCGACGCCTGGCGCCGCGGGAGGGCGGTTGGCGCGCTATGGCTGGCGATATCCAATGGGCGTTTTCGCGACCAAATGGATGAAGACACATCACCCATGGCCATCCTCATGTCGCGCTCTCGCCAAAGGCATCAGGCCGTGGCGATGTGCCGGCGCGTGCCGGCGCCGATTGGCTGATCTAGGGACGTGCGAGCGTGCCGGTTCGTCACCTCTCGTTCCTTGTCTCAAGCACCGGTGCGGCGGGTGCAGCGCAGCAGCGGCTGGAGCTGGAGGTGGAGCGGCTGGCCTGCAGCGCGTCTAGCCGTGTCTGCTGAGGCTGGATCCGGTGTGCCTGTTGCCGCGCCAACGCGGTCGGTGCGCTCGGCTCAGCGTGGCCGGCGCGGTTCGGCTTTCGTCAGGCGTTTCGTCAGGCGGCCAGCATCAGCCGTCGCTGTTCCAGTCATCCAATAGGTCCCGGTGAGCCAGTTGGCCTGTATGTGGCTGAATTTGTTCAGGGCGTGGTGCGGTCCCCATTGCTGTTCGATTTTCGGGCAGTGTCCACGGCAATCCGGCCGGCGGCCATCTCCAGGCGTCCCTGCCGTGCGCCGGCCGGATGCCGAGGACGCGTCCAGCATCGCGCCATCCCCGGGTCGGACGCCGTCGGCGCACCCCGCAGCGATCGGTAGGAAAATTCTGCAACATTGCGCTTGCCCAATTCCGATCGCCTCGCTATGATGCGCGTCCTCGCACCGGTCCTGCCGCGTTGCGCAGTGGCCGAGTAGCTCAGTTGGTAGAGCAGGGGATTGAAAATCCCCGTGTCGGCGGTTCGATTCCGTCCTCGGCCACCACTCTTTCAGGGCTTGCAGCAATGCAAGCCCTTTTCTTTTGCCGCAAGGTTTTGCGGCGTTTGTCCGGCTTTTGCGGCTTGTTGTTGTTCCGGTGGTCCCGGTAGCCGGAGTTGCCGCGGCGTCGCCATCCGGACTCTGTGCCGCATCCGTGCGCTATGCAGACTTCCGCATGCGCCCGCGGCTTTTGACGGCTGCCTACACCGAGCGCATGTGAAGAAGGCGTGTCCAATTCTGTAGACAAATACGCCCCTTTCACGGTTTTCCGGGATATTTCGCTCAATCAATGGCGCCGCCTGTCGTAATCATAGGCATGGGCAATCAGGGGACCTGCCAATGACCAGCGGATTCGGACGGATATGTGGCGGCGTCGTGCTGCTGTGGGCCATGGCGGGCACCGCGATGGCGGCCCCCGCCGACCAGGCGGAGCACGCGGGCGAGCAGGGCGGTCCCGGTGCCGATGCGCCTTACATCGAGCAGGTCGGCTCCGAGTGCGTGATGGTCAACACCTATCTGCAGCGACGCGACGGGGTGGTCGAGCGCGTGGTGCTGCGCGAGCCGGTGCAATGCGCCAGCCAGCCGGACCAGCGCTCCATGGCCGACCTGAGCAACTGACCGGCCGTGCCATGATTGCCGGCGTTCCGCGCCGCGCTTTACATCGCTGCGCAGCTCCTGCATAAGCTGCTGCTTCCCGTCCATCGGAACCTGCGCATGCGCTTCTCGCCGATCGCGCTGCTGTTGCTGGCGTGCCTGTTGTGCCTCGCACCGCCGCTGCGCGCCGCGCAGCCGGTGACCTCGGTCGCCGAGTTCGATCTCGGTCGTTATGCCGGGCAGTGGCACGAGATCGCGCACCTGCCGGTCTCCTTCCAGAAGAAGTGCGTCGGCGACGTCACCGCAGCCTACGTGTTGCGCGACGATGGCCAGATCGGCGTGCGCAACGCCTGTCGCACTGCCAGCGGCGACAGGCTGGCGGCCGAAGGCGTGGCAAGGCGGGTGGAGGGGCATCCCGGGCGGTTGCAGGTGCGCTTTGCGCCGGACTGGCTGGGCTGGGTACCGTTCGTGTGGGCCGACTACTGGGTGATCGCGCTGGATCCGGATTATCAGTGGGCGTTGATCGGCGAACCTGGGCGCAAGTACCTGTGGGTGCTGTCGCGCTCGCCGCGCATGTCGCGCACGGTGTTCGAAGGGATCAAGGCCAAGGCGCTGGCGATGGGGTATGACCTCGATCCGCTGCTGGTGGTCGCGCCGCTGGATTGACGGTGCTGGCGCCGGTCGCCTCGCCACGCGGCCTCATGTGCCGAATGTCTCGTGTGTCGTCTCGGTAGGTGTTGTGCGCCGCGGGCTTGGCAAACGGGCCGGCATGCCTGCGCGCTTCGCCTTGCCGCGATGCGATGACATGCGCCAGCGACGAACTGCCGCTTGTGTCTCACGCGCAGCGCGTGTCGGACGGTTGCATTCGCGTGGCGAGGAGCCGCACTGCGCGCATCGCGTGATCCGCGCTAGCTGGGAAACGCCGTCAGCGCCGCGTCCAGCAGCGCCGCGCTGTCGCCGTCGCGCAGGGTCTGCAGTGCGCTGCGACCGTCGGCGAGGCGTACCTCCCGCAGCCATTGCGACAGCGTCGCCAGGTCGCTGCCGCAGCCGTTCCAGGCCACGCAGATGGTTTCGCCGACATTGTGCAGGTCGGCGTGGTTCAGGTGCTCCAGGGTTCCGTCGTGCGCAAGCCAGGCGAGCGCGCGTTGCGCATCCTCCGGCGCGCCATAGGCGGCGCCGTCGATCAGCGACAGCAGGTCATTGCTGTCGGCGCGGCGCGCGGCCCGGCGCCGTTCGGCGCGGCGCATGCCCTGCAGGATCGCCTTGATCCTTTCTTCGTGGAGGTTGCCGGTCATGGGCGGCAAGGGCGATGGGGCGAAGGGATCACTCCGTGCGCTCGGCACGCAGGTGCAATTCGCCGTCGGCCAGGCGTGCGCGCAGGCGATCGCCGGGCGCGACCTGGGCCGCCGAGCGCACCACGCTGCCGTCGTCGGCGCGGCTCAGGATGCTGTAGCCGCGCGCCACCGTGGCCAGCGGGCTGACCGTCTCCAGTGCACGGGCCAACGCCCGCAGGCGCTGCGCATCGGCCTGCAGCTGCCGCGCCATCGCCGCCTGCGGGCGCCGGCCCAGCGCAAGCAGGCGCACGCGCAGCATCGCCAGCCGCCGCTGCGGTTGGGAGGCGCGCAGCACTGCGGCGGCATGGCGCAACTGCGCATGGCGGCGTTCCTGCTGTTGCCGCCAGACTGTCTTCAGCCGTCGTCCGAGCTCGTGCTGGCGGCGCTGCAGCAATTGCAGGCGCGCTTGCGGACTCTGCGCCTGCAGGCGCAGCAGGGCGCGGTCGGCGCGTTGCTGCGCTTGCCGCAGCCGGTGCTGCTGCCAGCGCAGCAGCGCGGCATGCTGGGCACGCAGGCGCGCACTAAGATCGCGCTGGTCGGGGGCCAGCAATTCGGCGGCGACCGACGGCGTCGGCGCACGCAGGTCGGCGGCGAAATCGGCCAGGGTCACGTCGGTTTCGTGGCCGACCGCCGACACCACCGGGGTGATGGCCGCGGCGATGGTGCGTGCCAGGTGTTCGTCGTTGAACGCCCACAGGTCCTCCAGCGAACCGCCGCCGCGGGTCAGCAGGATCGCGTCGTAGCGGCCGCTGGCGTCGGCCTGGCGCAGCAATGCGGCGATCTGCGCCGCTGCGCTGTCGCCCTGGACCAGGCTCGGCAGAATGTCCACCTGCAGCAGCGGCATGCGCCGGCCGAGCACGCTCAGCACGTCGCGCACTGCGGCGCCGCTGGGCGAGGTGATGACCGCCAGGCGGCGCATGAACCCGGGCAGGGCGCGCTTGCGCTCGCTGGCGAACAGGCCCTCGGCGGCGAGCCGGGCCTTGAGGTCCTCGAACGCGCGGCGCAATGCGCCTTCGCCGGCCTCCTCCAGGTGGTCCAGCACCAACTGGTAGTCGCCGCGCGCTTCGTACAGGGTCAGGCGCCCGCGCGCGAGCACGCGCAGGCCTTCGCGTGGCACGAACCGCAGCCACTGGCTCTTGGGCTTGAACATGGCGCAACGCACCTGTGCGCGCGCGTCCTTCAGGGTGAAGTACAGATGGCCGGACGAGGGACGGGTGACGTTGCCCAGTTCGCCTTCCACCCAGGCCACTGAGAACGTGCTCTCCAGCAGGTCGCGGGCCAGCGTGTTGAGCTGGCTGGGGCTGAGGATCTGGTCGGCGCGATCGGGCATGCGGGCAGTGCAGGGCGTACGGGCGCCTATCCTCGCACGTTCGCTTTCGGCATCGGCGCTGCCGGCGCTGCCGCCACACGGGTCGGCGCCTGCGCATGCTGCGCCAGCGCCCATTGCACGTGCTCGCGCACCAGCGGCGAGGGATGCTGCGCGCGCGCGCCGAGCGCGGCCAGCACCTGCGGCGTGGTCGGGGCGTTGCCCAGCGCCACCGCCAGATTGCGCAGCCAGCGTTCGTGGCCGCTGCGGCGGATCGCGCTGCCTTCGGTGCGGCGCAGGAATTCGTCTTCCTCCCAGGCGAATAACTGCGCCAGCGTGGCCTTGTCCAGATCGTTGCGGGCGCGGAAGTCCGGCTCGTCGCTGCGCTTGGCGAACTTGTTCCAGGGGCAGATCAGCTGGCAGTCGTCGCAGCCGAAGATACGGTTGCCGATCGCTGGACGCAGGTCTTCGGGGATTGCGCCGTCGTGCTCGATGGTCAGGTAGGCGATGCAGCGGCGGGCATCGAGCCGATACGGCGCGACGATCGCCTGGGTCGGGCAGACGTCGATGCAGCGCGTGCAGGTGCCGCAGTGCGCGGTGGCCGGCGGATCGATCGGCAGCGGCAGATCGACGTAGATCTCGCCGAGGAAGAACCAGGAGCCGCCGTTGCGGTCGATCAGGCAGGTGTGCTTGCCGATCCAGCCGAGGCCGGCGTCGCGCGCCAGGGCGCGTTCGAGCACCGGTGCCGAATCGACGAACACGCGGTGGCCGAACGGGCCGATCTCGTCCTGGATGCGCTCGGCCAGCTTCTGCAGGCGGTTGCGCATCAGCTTGTGATAATCGCGGCCCAGCGCATAGCGCGCGACGTAGGCGCGCTCGCCGTCGCGCAGCGTGTCCCAGGCCGAATCGTCGTCGTTTCGGCCGTAGTCCAGGCCCACCGAGATTACCCGCAGCGTGCCGGGAATGAGTTCGGCCGGGCGCGCGCGCTTGTCGCCGTGCTGGGCCATCCAGTGCATCGTGCCGTACAGGCCCTGCGCCAGCCAGTCGCGCAGATGCGCCTCGTCCTGCTGCAGTTCGATCCCGGCGATGCCGCAGCGCTGGAAGCCGAACGTGCGCGCCAACGCGCGGATGCGCGCGGCCGCAGCGTGGGGGTCGGCGATGTCGAGGCGGGCGGACATCGCGCAAGTATAGAATCCCGTGCATGTACGACTGCTTCGATCTCTACGCCACCGAGGCCGCACGCCGCATCGATGCGCAGGCCACCGCGCTGCTCGGCGGCGACGGCTACACGCTGATGCAGCGCGCCGGCCAGGCCGCCTGGCAGACGCTGCTGCAGCGCTGGCCACAGGCGCAGCGCATCCTGGTGGCCTGCGGTAGCGGCAACAACGGCGGCGATGGTTACGTGCTGGCCCGGCTGGCGCATCGCGCCGGGCGCCAGGTGCGCGTGCTGCAGTTGCCCGGGCGCGGTCCGCAATCGCCGCTGGCGCAGCGCGCCTGCACCGACTACATCGGCGTCGGCGGACGCATCGAGGAGTTCGACGCAGCGCTGGCGCCGGCCGATGTGGTGGTCGATGCGCTGCTCGGCATCGGCCTCAATCGCGCACCGGACGCCGAACTGGCCGCGCTGCTCGGCGCGCTGGGCGGGCTCGGCGCGCCGGTGCTGGCGCTGGACGTGCCCAGCGGCGTGGACGCCGAGTCCGGCAGCGTGCCCGGTGCGGTGTTGCCGGCGACGCTGACGCTGCAGTTCATCGTGGCCCACGCCGGCTTGCATACCGGCGCGGCCTTGAACCATGTCGGCGAGCGGGCGCTGGCGACGCTGGAGGTGCCACCGGCCGCGTTCGCCGGCTGCGCGCCGCGCGCGCAGGCCTGGGCCGTTGGCGCCTTGCGCAGCCGTCTGGCGCCGCGTCGGCAGGACAGCCACAAGGGCGATTCCGGCCATGTGCTGTGCGTCGGCGGCAACCTCGGCAGCGGTGGGGCGGTGATGCTCAGCGCCGAATCGGCGCTGCGCAGTGGGGCCGGCCTGGTCAGCGTGGCGACCCGCGGCGTGCACGTGGCGCCGTTGCTGGCGCGCTGTCCGGAGGCGATGGTGCATGCGGTCGACGAGGCGGCGTCGTTGGCGCCGTTGCTGGGCAAGGCCAGCGTGGTCGCACTCGGCCCCGGGCTGGGCCAGGACGCCTGGGCGCAGGCGCTGTGGCAGGCGGTGCTGGCCGACGAGGACTGCGCACTGGTGGTGGATGCCGACGCATTGAATCTGCTGGCGCAGGCGCCACGTGCCGTGCCGCAGGCGGTGCTGACCCCGCATCCGGGCGAGGCCGGGCGCCTGCTCGGTATCGCCACCGCCGAGGTGCAACGCGATCGCTTCGCCGCTGCCGCGGCGTTGGCCGAGCGCTATCAGGCCGCGGTGGTGCTGAAAGGCGCCGGCAGCCTGGTTGCCGCGCCCGGGCAAACGCCACGGGTGATCGCCGCCGGCAATCCGGGCATGGCGGTCGGCGGCATGGGCGATCTGTTGACCGGGGTGATCGCGGCGCTGCGCGCGCAAGGCCTGCCGGCATTCGAAGCGGCCAGCGTCGGCGCCCTGCTGCATGCCGGCGCCGGCGACCATGCCGCTGCCGCGGGCCAGCGCGGGCTGCTGCCCACCGACCTGTTGCCGGCGTTGCGGCGCCTGTCCAATCCGGAATCCGAACCATGAGCATCACCTTGTTCCTGCCCGACAGCGAGGCCACCGAACGCCTCGGCCGCGCGCTGGCCGCGACCCGCCCGGCGCAGGCCTCCGTGCATCTGCACGGGGATTTGGGCGCCGGCAAATCGACCCTGGCGCGGGCGCTGCTGCGCGCGCTCGGCGTGCAGGGGGCGATCCGCAGCCCCACCTACACCCTGGTGGAGCGCTACCCGTTGGCCGACGGCGAGGCCTGGCACCTGGATCTGTACCGCATCGGCGCGGCCGGCGAACTGGATTTCCTGGGGCTGGACGAGGGCGGGGCCACGCTGTGGCTGGTGGAATGGCCCGAGCGCGGTGGGGACGTGCTGGCGCCGGCCGACCTGGACGTGCGCCTGGCGGTGCGCGATCACGGGCGCAGCGTCGCCCTGCAGGCGCGTACCGATGCGGGCGCCGCGTGGCTGGCGCGGGTGGCCGAGGAGGCCGACTTGCAAGGACTTTTTGCCGGCTGACGCTAGAAAGTGAAGGCAGGTTATGGATTATTAAGGGAAAACCGCTTGCCTTTGGCTCCCAGCGATGTTTGAATCGCGTTATGCGCCCGGGGACCCGTCTTTTCACCAGTCTTGCCGCTGCCGCAGGCTGGTGCCTGGCGGTGCAGACGGCGTTTGCCGGGCAGGTACAGTCGGTCTCGCTCGACAACGGTGCCACCGGCACCCGCGCCGAGATCCGCCTGCAGGGCAGTGGCGGCTTCAGCACGCTGTCGCTGGCCAATCCGAATCGCCTCGTGGTCGATCTTCCCGATTCCTCCGCCGCCAAGGGCCTGAAGCTGCCGGCCGGCGGCGGCGTGGTCAGCGCGGTGCGCACCGGACACCCGGTGCCGGGCACCTTGCGCATCGTGTTCGACCTGAGCAGCTCGGTGGTGGCGTTCAAGCCGCAGATGCAGACCATCGGCGGCAGTTCGGTGCTGGTGATCGAGTGGCCGGGCGAGGCGCCGTCGGGTCGTGCGGTGGCTGGCGACGCGCCGGCAGCCGCGACCCCGGTACCGCAGGCCGCGCCGCCCGTTCCGGCGCCGAAGCCCGCAGTGGATGCGCGCGCCGAAGCGGCACGCGCGACTGCGGCGCTGACCTCGTCGGTGGTGCAGCGTGCCAATCAGCCCGCACCGACGCCGGTCCCGCCGCCCGTGGCGCCCGCGCCCGCACCGACCGTCGTCGCCTCTGCGCCGAGCGTTGCTGCGGCGGTGCCCGGCCGTCCCGTGCCCGGCGTGGTGCCGGCGCCCGCGACGGTCGCGCCGCCGGCGAACGATCCTTCCGAGCGTGACGACGCGGACGACGACGCAGCGGTTGCCGCTGCCGCCGAAGCACGGCCGGTGATGCCGAGCGCGGCATCGCGGGTGAAGATGGCGCCGGGCATGCGCCCGCTGATCGTGGCGATCGATCCCGGCCATGGCGGCCAGGATCCAGGCGCGAGCGGCCCGAGCGGCAAGCACGAGAAGGACGTGACCCTGGCGATCGGACGCGAACTGGCGCGTCAGATCAACGCCACGCCGGGCATGAAGGCCTACATGACCCGCACCACCGACGTGTTCATTCCCTTGCCGATGCGCGCGCAGAAGGCGCGCGCGGCCAAGGCCGACATCTTCATCTCGATCCACGCCGACGCCGCGGAAAACCGCAGCGCGACCGGTTCCTCGGTGTACGTGCTGTCGACCAAGGGCGCGTCCTCGCAGCGCGCGCGCTGGCTGGCGGACAAGGAAAACGCCGCCGACCTGATCGGCGGCGTGCGCCTGCAGAAGACCGACAGCACCCTGGCCAACGTGTTGCTGGACCTGGCCCAGAGCGGGCACATGAAGGCCTCCGAAGACGCGGCCGGCCATGTGCTGGGCGGGCTGAAGCGGATCGGCAACAACCACAAGCCCGAGATCGAGCGCGCCAACTTCGCGGTGCTGCGCACCTCGGACATGCCGGCGATGCTGGTCGAGACCGCCTTCATCTCCAACCCGGACGAAGAGCGCCGGCTGACCGATCCGGCCTACCAGCGCCGCATCGCCGGCGCGGTGCTCGACGGCGTCAGCACCTTCTTCACCCGGCAGCCGCCGCCGGGCACGCTGTTCGCCGCGCGTGCGCAGGCCGAGGCGGAAGCGGCCAGCACCGTGGCCGGCGGCAGCCGCTGAGGCGCTATCATTAACGGCTGATCCTCGATGACGGCGTCCGCGCCGCGAGCCGTGCCGATGTTCTTTTCCTGCTGTCGTTTTCGTCCTGTCGCCAACACCGGTGCGCGCCTGCGCGTGCATGGAGCGACGGCGGCATGAGCATTCGTCAGTTGCCCGAGATCCTGATCAACCAGATCGCCGCTGGCGAAGTGGTCGAGCGTCCGGCCTCGGTGGTCAAGGAATTGGTGGAGAACGCGCTGGACGCCGGCGCGCACCGCGTCGACATCGATCTGGAAGAAGGCGGCGTGCGCCTGATCCGCATCCGCGACGATGGTGGCGGCATTGCGCCCGAGGAACTGCCGCTGGCGATATCGCGACATGCCACCAGCAAGATCGCCTCGCTGGACGACCTGGAATCGGTGGGCACGCTCGGCTTCCGCGGCGAAGCGCTGCCGTCGATCGCTTCGGTTAGCCGCTTCACCCTGGCTTCGCGCCGTGCCGGCGACGAACACGGCGCGGCCCTGCAGGTCGAGGGCGGCAAGGTCGGCGAGGTGCAGCCGCGCGCGCTGCCGCCGGGTACCCTGGTCGAGGTCCGCGAGCTGTTCTACAACGTGCCGGCGCGGCGCAAGTTCCTGCGCGCCGAGCGCACCGAACTGGGCCACATCGAGGAGTGGCTGCGTTCGCTGGCGCTGGCGCGCCCGGACGTGGAACTGCGCGTGTCGCACAACGGCAAGCCGTCGCGGCGCTACAAGCCCGGCGATCTGTACTCGGATGCGCGCCTGGGCGAGACCCTGGGCGAGGACTTCGCGCGGCAGGCGCTGCGCGTGGACCACAGCGGCGCCGGCCTGCGTCTGCACGGCTGGATTGCGCAGCCGCATTACTCGCGCGCCAGTGCCGACCAGCAATACCTCTACGTCAACGGCCGCTCGGTGCGCGATCGCAGCGTCGCCCACGCGGTGAAGATGGCCTACGGCGATGTGCTGTTCCATGGCCGCCAGCCGGCCTATGTGCTGTTCCTGGAGCTGGAGCCGTCGCGGGTCGACGTCAACGTGCATCCGGCCAAGCACGAGGTGCGCTTCCGCGATGCGCGGCTGATCCACGATTTCGTTTACCGCACGTTGCAGGACGCGCTGGCGCAGACCCGTGCCGGCAGCCTGCCCGGCGCGATCGGTGCCGAAACGGCGCCGGCGCCTGCCGCGGGCGCTGCGGCCTGGGCACCCGCAGGCGCGCCGAACGGCGGCAGTGGGGCGGGCGGTGGCGGACAGGGCTACGGCTACGGTGCGCAGTGGCGCCCGGCACAATCGCCGCTGGGCTTGCGCGTGGAGGAGGCGCCAGCGGCGTATGCGGCGCTGTACGCGCCTGCCGCAGAGGCGGGAAGTGCCACCGGCCTGCCGCGGCAGACCCAGGACCCGGCCGGCGGCCTGCCACCGACGTCCGCCGACAGTGGCGTGCCACCGCTCGGCTACGCCATTGCGCAGTTGCACGGCATCTACATCCTGGCCGAGAACGCCGACGGCCTGATCGTGGTGGACATGCACGCCGCGCACGAACGCATCGGCTACGAGCGCCTGAAGACCGCGCACGACGGCATCGGCCTGCACGCGCAGCCGCTGCTGGTGCCGATCACCCTGGCGGTCGGCGAACGCGATGCCGACACCGCCGAGCGCGAGGCGGAGACGCTGGCCGCGCTCGGTTTCGAGATCACCCGCAGCGGCCCGCAATCGCTGCACGTGCGCAGCATCCCGGCCTTGCTGGCGCAGGCCGAGCCGGAGGCCTTGCTGCGCGACGTGCTCACCGACCTGCGCGAACACGGCCACAGCGGCCGCGTCGCCGGCGCGCGCGACGCGCTGCTGTCGACCATGGCCTGCCACGGCGCGGTGCGCGCCAACCGGCGCCTCACCGTGCCGGAAATGAACGCCTTGCTGCGCGACATGGAAGCCACCGAGCGCTCCGGACAGTGCAATCATGGGCGTCCGACCTGGGCGCGGTTCACCCTGGGCGAGATCGATCGTTGGTTCTTGCGGGGGCGATGATGCGCAAGCGGGTGTGGACGACGGCGTTGCTGGCGGCGATCGTCGCCTTGGGGGGCTGCGGCAAACAGGCGCCGGCACCGGCCGCGCCGAAGGCGATGGACGCGCGCTTCGTGGCCGACGAACAGGCCTGGCGTGCGCAGCGCCAGCGCGAGCTGCAGGCGCCGGATGGCTGGACCAGCCTGGTCGGCCTGCACTGGCTGGAATTGAAAGAGCACTACATCGGCAGCGGCGCGGACAGCGGCATCCGCCTGGCGGTGGGGCCGGCTCGGATGGCGCTGGTGTCGCAGGTGCAGCGCGAGGTCTACCTGACCCCCGAGCGTGGCGCCGCGCTCAGCGTCGCCGGTACGCCGGTGCAGGGGCGCATCCGCCTGTACAGCGACCATGACCCGCAGCCGACGGTGATCGACTTCGACGACGGCAAGGGCAAGCTCAGCCTGATCGAACGCGGCGGCCGCTATGCGCTGCGGGTCAAGCACGCCGACGCGCCGACCCGGCGCAGTTTCACCGGCGTGGCGTCCTGGCCGCTGGCCGAATCCTGGCGCGTGCACGGGCGCTTCGTGCCCAATCCGCCGGGCACGACCCTGCCCATCGTCGACATCATCGGCGTCACCACGCCATCGCCCAATCCCGGCGCGCTGGAGTTCGAGCGCGGCGGCAAGCGCTTCCGCCTGCAGGCGATCGGCGAGCCGGACGGGAAACTGTTCGTGGTGTTCGCCGACCGCACCAGCGGCCACGGCAGCTACCCGGCCGGACGCTTCCTGGACGTGGACGCACCGGCGGCCGACGGCAGCGTGGTGCTGGATTTCAACCGCGCCTACGATCCGCCGTGCGCGTTCACCCCGTTCGCCACCTGTCCGCTGCCGCCGCCGGAGAACCGCCTCGACCTGGCGGTGGATGCCGGCGAGAAGACCTACGCCGCCACCCATTGAACCGAGGATGCCGATGACCCCGTTCCCGCGCCTGTTGCGCCGCCTGCTGCTGGGCCTGTCGCTGTGCCTGGCGCTACCGGCCTTGGCCCGCACGCCGCCGCCGGTGGCGGCGACGCCCGTCGCACCGGTCGCCGCTGCGCCCGCCGTGGCGCCGCCCACGCCGCTGTTGTGGAAGGTCAGCGGCCCGCGCGGCACGCTGTACCTGCTGGGCTCGTTCCACATGCTCAAGGCCGACGACTACCCGCTGGCGCGCGAGGTCGATGCGGCCTATGCGGCGTCGCCGCGGCTGCTGTTCGAACTGTCGCCGAAGGACGTGGACGCGCCGCAACTGGGTGCGCAGATGCTGCAGGCGGCGCAGCGCCATGACGGCAAGCGCCTGCAGGACGACCTGGACCCGGCCACCTGGGAGCGGCTGCGCCGCTATGCCGCCGGCCACGGCCTGCCGCTGGCGCAGATGAGCGGCTTCGAGCCGTGGTTCGTCGGCCTCAGCATCAGCATCGCCGACATGAAGGCGCAGGGCCTGCAGGCCGATGCAGGGCTGGACCGCCACTTCATGACCCTGGCCCTGCAGGACGGCAAGACCGCCGAGGGCCTGGAGACCGCGCAGGCGCAGATCGACCTGCTCGACGGCATGGACCCGGTGGAGCAGAAGCAGATGCTGACCGAGGCGCTGGACGATGCCGAGCAGGGCGCGGCGCAGACCCTGCGCCTGCACGACGCCTGGCGCCGCGGCGACGAGCGCCAGCTGTGGCAGGAGATCGGCGCGCAGATGAAACGCGACTACCCGCGGCTGTACCAGCGCATCGACGTGGAGCGCAACCAGGCCTGGCTGCCGCGGCTGGAGCAACGCCTGAAGGATGGCGGCGGCGACACCATGGTGGTGGTCGGCGCGCTGCACCTGCTGGGGCCGGACGGCGTGGTCGATGGCCTGCGCGCGCGCGGCTACAAGGTCGAGCGGATCTGCGCGAGCTGCAAGCCGGCGCGGTCGCGCTGAAGCAAGTCTGCGAGGCTTCGCCCGACCCTCATCCGCCCCTTCGGGGCACCTTCTCCCGGTGGGAGAAGGGAGAGAGGCTAAAGCCCCTCTCCCGTCGGGAGAGGGGTTGGGGTGAGGGTAGGGCGCGAAGCGCCGCGCTGAAGCAAGTCTGCGCGGCTTCGCCCGACCCTCATCCGCCCCTTCGGGCACCTTCTCCCGGTGGGAGAAGGGAGAGAAGCTAAAACCCCTCTCCCGTCGGGAGAGGGGTTGGGGTGAGGGCGGGGCGCGAAGCGCTGCGCTGAAGCAAGTCTGCGAGGCTTCGCCCGACCCTCATCCGCCCCTTCGGGGCACCTTCTCCCGGTGGGAGAAGGGAGAGGCTAAAGCCCCTCTCCCGCCGGGAGAGGGGTTGGGGTGAGGGTAGGGCGCGCAGCGCCCCGCCGAAGCTCGCCCCGCGCGCAGGGCTCAGCGCGGACGCGACTTCGGCGCAGCGCCGGCCGGCGGCTCGCCGGGCTTGCCGGTGCCCGTGCCGGCGGCGGGGCGGCCGAAGCCGGCGCCGAGGTTGCGCTGGAACTCCTGCCACAGCTCCAGGTTGCGCTCGGTGAGCTGGTTCATCATGGTCCACGGGGTCTGACCCAGCAGATTGCCCATCTGCTGGCGGAACTGCTGCTGCTGGTCGAGAAACACCTGCATGCTGCGCTCCAGGTAGTTGCCCATGAAGCCCTGCAGCGAGTCGCCATAGAAGCGGATGATCTGGCTGAGCAACTGCGTGGACAGCATCGGCTCGCCGTCCTGTTCCTGGTCGGCGATGATCTGCAGCAGGACCGCGCGGCTGAGGTCTTCGCCGGTCTTGGCGTCGCGGACTTCGAATTCCTCGCCGTCGATGATCAGCTGGCGAACGTCTTCGATGGTGATGTAACTGGAGATCTCGGTGTCGTAGAGGCGGCGATTGGGATACTTCTTGATGATGCGAATCTCAGCCATGAAGCGATCGCTCTGTGACGGTAGGCGCGCAGCATGGCGCAGCGCAGCAGGGCTTGCAACCGCCGTTACTCCCTGAACACGCGGGTGCAGCATAGAAATCATGCTGCGCAGCATTCGCGGAGCGGCCAAGGGCCGCCACGCTGCGCTTCGCGCCGGTTGGGGTAGCGTTACCTCGCGCGAAAGCCGCCGACTGAGCGATTCAGTCGATCACCAACCCATGTGGTGGCCGCCGTTGATGTCCAGGTTGGAACCGGTGATCCATGCGGCTTCCTCGGCGACCAGGAACGCCACGGCGTAGGCGATCTCCTCCGGCTTGCCGAGACGCCCGGTGGGGATCTCGGCGGCGATCTTGGCGCGCACTTCCTCCGGCACCGCCATCACCATGTCGGTGGCGACGTAGCCGGGCGAGACCGTGTTGACGGTGATGCCGTAGCTGGCGTTTTCGCGTGCCAGCGAAATGGTGAAGCCGTGCATGCCGGCCTTGGCGGCGGCGTAGTTGGCCTGGCCGTACTGGCCCTTGAGGCCGTTGATCGAGCTGATCTGGATGACCCGGCCCCAGCGCTGCTGGCGCATGCCCTCGATCACCGGTCGGGTGACGTTGAACACCGAGTTGAGGTTGGTGTTGATGACTTCGTGCCATTGCTCGGCGGTCATCTTGTGGAAGGTGGTGTCGCGGGTGATGCCGGCGTTGTTGACCAGGATCTCGACCGGGCCGAGCTGGCGTTCGACCTCATGCACCAGGGCCTGCGCGTGCTCGGGCGAGGCGACGTCGCCGGGGACGATGGCGACGTCATGGCCGCGCTCGCGCATGCGCTGCTGCCAGGCCAGGGCCTTGGCCTGGTCGCGGTAGTTGCTGGCCACGCGGTGGCCCTGCGCGGCCAACCGCTCGCAGATCGCGGTTCCGATGCCGCCGGTGCCGCCGGTGACCAGCGCAACGCGTGATGTCATGGATGTCGCTCCGGATAGAGAGGGAAAGGGAAGAGCGGCCGTGCTGCGGCCGAAGGTGCGATTCTAGTCAGCCTTGATGTCGCTGGGGATGTCGCTGCTGACCGGCGGCATCGTCCACGCTCCGGTCCTGCGCCGGCAGTCCGGCCGGATCGAAGGCCCGCAGCGCCGCGGCCAGCAGCGCCGGCACCGAACCGGCGCCTGCCAATGCCGCGGGCGGCTGGCCCAGCGTGGCCCAGGCCAGGCGCAGCGCCGGCAGCGGGTCGGCATCGTCGAGCGGCAGCGCCGCGTGCGACTTGGACAGCTTGCGGCCGTCGGCGTCGAGCAGCAGCGGCAGGTGCAGGTAGCGCGGCGTCGGCAGGCCCAGCGCACGCTGCAGCAGGATCTGCCGCGGCGTGGACTCCAGCAGGTCGGCGCCGCGCACCACGTCGGTGATGCCTTGTGCGGCATCGTCGACCACCACCGCCAACTGGTAGGCCCAGCAGCCGTCGGCACGCAGCAGCACCACATCGCCGACCTCGGCATGGACGTCCTGGCTCAGCCGGCCGCGCACGCCGTCGTCGAAGGCGACCACGCTGGCCACGCCGGGCGGCACGCGCAGGCGGATGGCCGGCTGCGCGCGCGGCGCGGTGGCGACGCAGGCATGGTGCACGCCACCTTGCGCCGCCAGCGCGCTACGGCTGCAACTGCAGGGAAAGGCGAGGCCTGCCTGCAGCAGCCGCTGCAGCGCGTCGCGGTAGACCGGGTCGCGCTCGCTCTGCCGCAGCACCAGTCCGTCGGCCTCCAGGCCGCAGGCGCGCAGGCTGGCCAGTTGCCGCTCGGCGGCGCCGGGCACGCTGCGCGGGCGGTCCACGTCCTCGATGCGCAGCAGCCATTGGCCGCCGGCGTGGCGGGCAAGCAGCCAGCTGCCGAAGGCGGCAAGCAGCGAACCCAGGTGCAGCGGGCCGGTGGGCGAGGGCGCGAAGCGGCCGCGATAGGGAGGCGGGGACATGGGCAAGCTGAATCCTCGGTCAGGTACGCGCTTGAATTCAAGCGGCCGACACCGCAGATTCGAGCCAATCCTTCCATTTAATCTATGCGGAGCCCACGCTCACATGTTCAATCGTATCGCCCTGTTCCTCATCACCAACCTGGCGGTGCTGGTGCTGGCCGGCATTGTCATGTCCGTGTTCGGGGTCAATCCCAACCAGATGGGCGGCCTGCTGGTGATGGCCGCGATCTTCGGCTTCGGCGGCTCGCTGGTGTCGCTGCTGCTGTCCAAGTTCATGGCCAAGCGCGCCACCGGTGCGCAGGTGATCACCGAGCCGCGCAACCACACCGAGCGCTGGTTGCTGCAGACCGTGCAGCGCCAGGCGCAGGCGGCCGGCATCGGCATGCCCGAAGTGGCCGTGTACGACGGCCCCGAGATCAACGCCTTCGCCACCGGCGCCAACCGCAACAACGCATTGGTCGCGGTCTCCACCGGCCTGCTGCAGAACATGACCGAGGACGAGGCCGAGGCGGTGCTGGGCCATGAGATCAGCCACATCGCCAACGGCGACATGGTGACCATGGCGCTGCTGCAGGGCGTGCTCAACACCTTCGTGATCGTGCTGGCGCGCGTGGTCGGCGGCGTGATCGACAGCTACCTGTCGGGCAACCGCGACGGCCGCCGCGGCCTGGCCTACTTCGCGATCGTGATGGTGCTGGAACTGGTGTTCGGCCTGTTCGCGACGATGATCGCGATGTGGTTCTCGCGCTACCGCGAGTTCCGTGCCGACGCCGGCGGCGCCCGCCTGGCCGGCCGCGCCAAGATGATCGCGGCGCTGCAGCGACTGGAACTCAACCATGGGCAGAGCACCTTGCCGTCGCAGGTGCAGGCGTTCGGCATCGCCGGCGGCCTGGGCCAGGGTCTACGCAAGTTGTTCATGAGCCACCCGCCGCTGTCCGAGCGCATCGCCACCCTGCGCGCCTCGCACGTCAACGCGACAGTGAGCTGAGCCACCGCGGGATCGACACGCCGACCGGCGAAGCGCAGGCTTCGCCGGTCGGCGCTTTTGCGAATCCCCAATCCCGAATCTCCGCCCCTCAGGCAAAATCGAACGTCATCCCCGGCGTGGCCAGGCCCACGAACTCGCCCTGCACGTAGTCGACGCCGGCGCTGAACAACAGGCTCATCGAGGTCGCGTCCGAGACGAACTCGGCGATGGTGCGGATGCTCGCCGACTGCGCGCGTGCGGTGATCTCGCGGATCTTGTCCTGGTGTTCGCGGGTCTGCGTCAGGTCCTGGGTGAAGCCGCGGTCCAGCTTCAGGAACGAGGGCTGGAAGTGCGCCAGCAGCTGGAACGAGTCCAGGCCGGAGCCGAACTGTTCCAGCCCGACCTTGCAGCCCAGGGTGGTGGCGTCGGCCAGGAACTGCTGCGCGTTGCGCAGGTGGGTGAACACCTTGGCCTCCGGCGTCTGCAGCCACAGGCGATCGCCGGGCACGCCGTGCGCGGCCAGTTCGCGCCGGATCAGATCGACCATCTGCGTGTCGGCGAAGGCCTCCGGGCTGACCTTGACCAGCAGGCTGGTGGCGTGGCCGGCGCGCTGGCGTTCGCCGATCACCGCGATCGCGCGGGCGACCACCCAGCGGTCGATCTCGGCGGTCAGGCCGTGCTCGGCGGCGATGCCGAGGAAGGTCGACGGGCCGATCAGCTCGTCGTTGCGCTCCAGGCGCAGGTAAGCCTCGTACAGTTCGTGCGGCTCGCCCTGCAGGTTCAGCACCGGCTGGTAGTGCAGCAGGAAGCCGTCGCCCGCCAGGGCCTCGCGCAGGTGCTGGACCCAGCGCTGCACGCGCTCCTCCTCGAGGCGGTCGGCCGCGCCGGGGTCGAAGATCTTGCAGGCATTGCCGCCGAGTTCGACGGTCGCCTGCACGTTCTCGCTGGCGCGCGCCAGGACCTGGCCGACGCTGGCGATCTTCTCGCCGATCTGCACGCCGCCGATGCTGACGGTGACCGTGGCCGAGCGCTCGCCGACGCTGAACACGTGGCTGGCGTAGGCCTGCAGCAGGCGTTCGGCCAGCGCCGCGGTGCGCGCGTAGTCGCCTTCCAGCAGCAGCGCGAAGTTGTGCTCGCCGAAGCGCGCGGCCTGTACGTCGCCGTCGATGGCGGCGGCCAGGTGCTGGGCCAGCGCCGCGACCAGCGCGTCGGCCGAATCCAGGCCGATGTCGGCCAGTAGCCGCGCGTAGTGGTCCGGCTCGACCAGCAGGAAGCCGTACTGGCCCTCGCCGCGGCCGACCTGGGCCACCGCGGTTTCCAGCGCCAGCATGAAGGTCGGGCGGTTGAGCAGGCCGGTGACCTGGTCGCGCTGGCGCAGGTCCTCGACCTCGCGCGCCAGTTCCGGGTCGAACTCTTCGCGGCGGCGGAACACCACCTGCACGCAGGCTTCGCCCTCGTAGCTGGCGGTGGCGAACTCCATCGTCGCCGGAAAGCTGTCGCCTTCCAGGGTGCGTGCGTCCACCTGATACTGCGCCGGCGGCGGCTCGCCCTTGCTTAGCGACTTCAGCAGTTGCTTGAAGCCTTCCACGTGTTGCGGGGCGACCATGTCCAGCAGCGACACGCCTTCGACGTCGTCGAACGACGCGAACCCGAACATCTCCAGGTAGGCGTCGTTGGCGCGGATGTGCATGCCTTCGTGGATGTAGGCGATCGGGTCGCGCGAGGAGGCGATCAGCGCATCGCAGCGGCGTTCGGTCTCGCGCATCTGCGCCTCGATCCGGCGCAGCCCGCGTCGTGCCTGCAGGTCGGCCCAGGTGGTGCGGACCACCGCGAGCAGATGTTCGGGGCGCTGCCGCAGCGCGATCGCGCGCGCGCCGCCGGCCACGGCCTCCAGCCATTCCTGTTCGTCGATGCGTTCGGCCAGTACGATGACCGGGATGTCCTTGCCGCTGGCCGCGACCCGCTGCAGTACCTGCGGCAGGGGGATCGACTGGGCCTGCGCGCTGAGCACCAGGTCGATCGGCTGCGCGGCCAGCGTCGCCGACAACTCCTCGGCGTGCTGCGGCCGCGACGGGCGCACGGCGATGCCGCTGTTGCGCAGGCTGCTGACGATCGCCTCGGCGTCTTCGCCGCTGTCGTCGACGATCATCAGGCGGAGGGTGATGTCTTTGCCTGTGTGCATGAAGCCTCCCGGAGACGGGGTTTAATACACGATGGCCGCTGCGGCGTCCATGAATGAGGGGCGGGGATTCGAGATTCGGGAGTGGGGATTCGAGGTGAAGCGGAGATTTGGGATTCGGGATTGGGGATTCGTCAAGACAAACTCCGCCCGGGTTGGGTTGGTCGGCCTGGGCTGGCTCGCGTATCTACAGCCGTGATGAGCCCGCCTTGGCGAATCCCCAATCCCCAATCCCCAATCCCGGCGGCAGGGTCACGCCGCCAAGCCAGCCGCATGGCCCGAGGCCCAGGCCCACTGGAAGTTGTAGCCGCCCAGCCAGCCGGTGACGTCGAGTACTTCGCCGACGAAGTACAGGCCGGGCACGCGCCGCGATTCCATGGTCGAGGACGACACCTGGTCGGTGTCCACGCCGCCCAGGGTGACTTCGGCGGTGCGGTAGCCTTCGGTGCCGCTGGCCACCAGCGGCCAGGCGCCGAGTAGCTCGGCGGCCGCGCGCAACTGCGGTTCGTCCAGCTGGCGCACCGGCTTGTCCGGCAGCCAGACCTCGCACAGGCGTTGCGCGAACCGGCGCGGCAGCGCCTCGCCCAGCACCGTGCGCAGCTCGGCGGCACCGCGCAGGCGTTTCTGGTCGCGCAGCCAGGTCGCCGCGTCCTGCCCCGGCAGCAGGTCCAGGCGCAGGTCGTCGCCCGGCTGCCAGTACGAGGAGATCTGCAGGATCGCCGGGCCGCTGACACCGCGGTGGGTGATCAGCATGAAGTTGCGGAAGCGCGCGCCGTTGCAACTGGCCTCCACCGGCAAGGCGAGGCCGGACAGGTCGTGCAGGCGTTCCTGGTGCTTGCCGCTCAGGGTCAGCGGGACCAGCCCGGCACGGGTCGGCAGCACCGCGTGGCCGAACTGCCGCGCCAGTTCGTAGCCGAAGCCGCTGGCGCCGAGGCTGGGAATCGACAGGCCGCCGGTGGCCACCACCAGCGACGTCGCATGCACCGGGCCATCGTCGGTGTCCAGGCGGAAGCCCTCGCTGCCGCGTTCCACCGCGCGCACGCTGCAACCGGTGCGCACCGTTACCCCGGCCGCGGCGCACTCGTCCACCAGCATGCGCACGATCTGCTTGGAGGAGACGTCGCAGAACAGCTGCCCCAGTTCCTTCTCGTGGTAGGCGATGGCGTGGCGTTCGACCAGGTCGATGAAGTCGGCGGGGCGGTAGCGGGCCAGCGCCGACTTGCAGAAGTGCGGATTGGCGGACAGGAAGTTGCCCGGCCCGGTGCCGGTATTGGTGAAGTTGCAGCGGCCGCCGCCGGACATCAGGATCTTCTTGCCGACCTTGTTGGCATGGTCGATCACCCGCACCCGGCGTCCGCGCTGGCCGGCGACGATCGCGCACATCAGCCCGGCGGCGCCGGCACCGATCACCACGACGTCGGTCTGGATGGGGGCGTTCCCGGCGCTCATGCCGCGGCTTTGCGCACCGAGGGAGTGAAGGCGAAGCTGCCGCTGTCGCCCAGCCACTGCACTTCGCCGTCCTGGATCATCACGTCGAACCGCATGCTGCGCTGGATCAGCTCGGCCGCCGCGGCGACGGCGTCGGCCGGCAGGTCGATCACCTGCACCTGCTTGAGCTTGGCCAGGGCGGAGGCATTCTTGTCCCACCAGATGTCCGCGGCGCGGCCGCCGTAGTTGGCCACCACCACCGAGCGCGCCCGGCCGCAGGCCTTGCGCACCCGCGACTCGTCGGGCTGGCCGACCTCGATCCATTGCTCGATCGCGCCGGTGTAGTCCATCCGCCACAGGTCGGGCTCGTCGTCGCTGCTCAGGCCCTTGCCGAACAGCAGGCGCTCCTCGGCGAACAGGGCGAAGGTCAGCAGGCGCGCCATCAGCCGCTGGTCGGTCTCGGACGGGTGTTGCGCCAGGGTCAGGGAATGGGCGGCGTAGTAGCCGCGGTCCATGTCGGAAATCTGCAGCTCCGCCTTGCGGAGGGTGGCGGTGAGGGCCATGCGGCTACCGGGATCGAGGGCGCAATAGGATACGGTGTGCGGCGGCGCCGGGCCCGGAACGTGCGTGGGACATGGGGATCGGTGCCGGCCGCCTTGGCTGGGGCGGGCGAGGGGCCGCAGGCTGATGTGGACGCATGCGCCATGGCCTCGGGCTCGGTCGCCGTTGCCAGGTACGCGGGCGGATTTGCGCAATTTCCACGGGCCGGCAGGGGGTTCGGCCGCGCTGGCGCTAACTTTAGGGTTGGGTTCAGCTTCCTTGTGGTGGATCCCGGTTTGTCTACACAAACATGTCGCTTTTTGAGCGCTACCCGCGTATGGTGACCCCACTGTGTTTGCTAGAGTCACCGTGAATCGTGGCTTGGTGCAGTAGATCTCGCGATCCACTTCATCGTTCCGCTCGCTTTACTAACGCCTGCAACTCAGTCTCGGCCTCGATTTCCGATGGCTGCGATTTCTTCAATTCAATGTTTCAGGAGTTAGCAAAATGACTGACCGTCAGAACGGCACCGTGAAGTGGTTCAACGATGCCAAGGGCTTCGGCTTCATCACCCCGGAAAGCGGCCCGGACCTGTTCGTGCATTTCCGCGCGATCCAGGGCACCGGCTTCAAGTCGCTGCAGGAAGGCCAGAAGGTGACCTTCGTCGCCGTGCAGGGCCAGAAGGGTATGCAGGCTGACCAGGTGCAGGCCGTCTAAGGACGCCCGCCACCGCAAGGTTGCCAGACGCCGGAAGCGCAAGCTTCCGGCGTTTTTGTTTGGGCGATCGTTTTTCGGGCATCGCGCGCGCTGCGGCGGCGGCGCTGCGGCCGGGTCGCCAGGCGCAGCGACGGGCCCTGCATGCGCGGCTTCACACCCGCATCCGGCTACCATGGCGGCCCCCGAGCTCCGGAGCCGTCGCCATGATCACCGTGCATCACCTCAACCAGTCCAGGTCGCAGCGCGTGTTGTGGTTGCTGGAGGAACTGGCGCTGCCGTACCAGGTGATCAAGTACCAGCGTGATCCCAAGACCATGCTGGCGCCGCCGGAACTGCGCGCGATCCATCCGCTGGGCAAGTCGCCGGTGCTGGTGGACGACGGTCACGTCCTGGCCGAGTCCGGGGCGATCCTCGACTATCTGGTGGACCGCTACGACACCGGCAGCACGCTGTCGCCGGCGCCGCAGCCGCTGGATTCGCCCGAGCGCCTGCGCTACCGCTACTGGATGCACTACGCCGAGGGCTCGGCGATGCCGCCGCTGCTGATGAGCCTGGTGTTCGGGCGGATCCGCTCGGCGAAGATGCCGTTCTTCGCGCGGCCGATCGCCAAGGCCATCGTCGACAAGGCGATGCAGGGCTTCGTCGGGCCGCAGGTGCGCCTTCACCTGGACTGGATGGAGCGCGAGCTGGCCGAGACTGGCTGGTTCGCCGGCGACCGCTTTACCGCGGCGGACGTGCAGATGAGCTTCCCGGTGCAGGCCGCGGCCGCGCGCATCGGCCTGCAGACGCATCCGAACCTGGCCGGGTTCGTGCAGCGGATCGAGCAGCGCCCGGCCTATCTGCGCGCGCTGCAGCAGGGCGGCCCGTTCGAGCTGCTCGGTAGCGCGGACGGCTGAACCCGGTTCGCGCCGCTCGCGGTGCCGGCCGGATCAGGGGCCGGCGGGACGCGCCGGGCAGGCGCGCACGAAGGCGATGCTGTCGGCCATGACCGGCAGCGCCGGGTCGTCCTTGCGCAGCGCCAGCACCAGACGCATGTGGCCGACGCCGGGATAGGTCTTCAATTCGGCCGGCACCCCGACGCGCTGCAGCGCGGCCTGCAGCGACTGGCTGTTGTGCGGTTCCACCACCGTGTCGGCGTCGCCGTGCAGCAGCAGCGCCGGCGGCTCGTCGCCGTCGACGAAGTTCACCGGCTGCGAGCGCCGCTGCTGTGCCGGGTCCTGGCCGAACATGCCGATCAGGTCCGGGTCGGTCAGCGGCAGGAAGTCGTAGGGGCCGGCCAGTCCGACCAGGCCGCACAACTGCCGCGGCGACAGGCCCTGCGCCTGCAGCCAGTGGCCGTCGGTGGTCAGCAGCGCGGCGATGTGCGCGCCGGCGGAGTGGCCCATCAGCACCAGCCGTTGCGGGTCGCCGCCATACTCGGCGGCATGGCGCTGGCTCCAGGCCACGGCGGTGGCGGCGTCGCGCATGAACCCATCCAGGGTCACCTGCGGATACTTGCGGTAGTCCGGCACGATCGCGACCACGCCGTGCCGCGCCAGCGCTTCGCCGGCCCAGCGGTAGTTCTGGCGGTTGCCGGTCTTCCAGGTGCCGCCGTGGAAGAACACCACCACCGGCGCGTGTTGCACCCCGGCCGGGCGGTACACGTCCAGCGCCAGGCCGTGCGCCGCGTCGTAGACGATCCCGCGCTGCTCGCTGAGGCCATGGCGCGAGGAACCGGCGTTGAGGCCGCCGAAGAACAGGCTGCTGCAGGCAGAGACCAGCAGCGAGGACAGGGCGATCAGGGCGTTGCGGGGCCAGCGGGGCGGAGACGGACGGTCGGACATGGGCGATCCCGGAGAGGAGCGCGGAGCATGCCGGATGCCCATGTCGGTGGCGAGTGGAGGTGGGGCGGGGATTGGGGATTCGGGAGTGGGGATTGGCAAGAGCGTGGGCTTGCGGTGCCTGCGTCGGCGCCGTGGAGCTTTTGCGGCGCCGTACCCTCACCCCAACCCCTCTCCCGGCGGGAGAGGGGCTTTGCAGGCCCGCGCGGCGACAGGCCTGCACCGTGTGCTCACCTCGCGGCCTTTCCAATCCAGGTTGTGCCTTCTACGCTGTGCTCATGACTTCCTTGCGTTTCGACAATCGCTTCGTCGCCGAACTGCCTGGCGATCCGGAAACCGGTCCGCGGCGCCGCGAGGTGCTGGGGGCGCTGTGGTCGCCGGTCGAGCCGACCCCGGTGGTGGCGCCTCAGCTGCTGGCGTATTCGCCGGAGGTGGCGACCTTGCTCGGGCTGTCCGAGCAGGAGGTGCGGTCGCCGGAGTTCGCCGCGGTGTTCGCCGGCAACGCGCGCTATCCGGGCATGCAGCCCTATGCGGCGAACTACGGCGGCCACCAGTTCGGGCATTGGGCCGGGCAACTCGGCGACGGCCGCGCGATCTCCCTGGGCGAGGCCCTGGGCGTGGACGGGCGGCGCTGGGAACTGCAGCTCAAGGGTGCCGGGCCCACACCGTATTCGCGTGGCGCCGATGGCCGCGCGGTGCTGCGCTCCTCGATCCGCGAGTTCCTGTGCAGCGAGGCCATGCATCACCTGGGCGTGCCGACCACCCGCGCGCTGAGCCTGGTCGGCACCGGCGAGACGGTGGTGCGCGACATGTTCTACGACGGCCATCCGCGCGCCGAACCGGGCGCGGTGGTGTGCCGGGTGGCGCCGTCGTTCGTGCGCTTCGGCAGTTTCGAATTGCCGGCCGCACGCGGCGACACCGCCTTGCTGCGGCGCCTGGCCGACCTGGTGATCGCGCGCGACTTCCCGCACCTGCAGGGTGCCGCTGGCGCGCGCGACGCGGCCTGGTTCGCCGAGATCTGCGCGCGCACCGCGCGCATGGTCGCGCACTGGATGCGCGTCGGCTTCGTGCACGGGGTGATGAACACCGACAACATGTCGATCCTGGGGCTGACCATCGACTATGGCCCCTATGGCTGGGTCGACGACTACGACCCGGACTGGACACCCAACACCACCGATGCGCAGGGCCGTCGCTACCGCTTCGGCACCCAGCCGCAGGTCGCGTACTGGAACCTGGGGCGGCTGGCGCAGGCGCTGGCACCGCTGTTCGACGACGTCGCGCCGCTGCACGACGGCCTGGAGCGGTTCCGCGCCGAGTATGCGCAGGCCGAGCGCGACAACATCGCCGCCAAGCTCGGCCTGGCGACCTGCGCCGACGACGATGTGGCGCTGATGCGCGATGGGCTGGACCTGCTGCAGCAGGGCGAGGTCGACATGACCCTGTGGTTCCGCGGGCTGAGTGCGTTGCCGCTGCAGCCGTGGACGCCGGCGCAGGCCCTGGCGGCGCAGGCCGAGGCCTTCTACGACCCGGCCCGGCTGGCGACGCAGGCGCCGGCGTTCGAGGCCTGGCTGGCGCGCTACGCGCAGCGCCTGCAGCAGGATCCGTTGCCCGCCGCCGCCCGCGTCGCACGGATGCGTGCGGCCAATCCGCGCTACGTGCTGCGCAACTACCTGGCGCAGCAGGCGATCGACCGCGCCGAGCAGGGCGACACCGGCGGCATCGACGAACTGCTGGAGGTGATGCGCCATCCCTACGACGAACAGCCCGGGCGCGAGGCCTTCGCGGCGAAGCGGCCGGACTGGGCGCGGAGCCGGGCCGGCTGTTCGATGCTGTCCTGCAGTTCCTGAGCAGGGCCGGCGCGTGCGCTCAGGCTGTCGGTCCGGGCGCTGATGGCGCGGTCCGGCGCGCGATTCGGGCGAGGCGTGAGGTTTTCCAGCGTGCGGGGCTCGTAACCGCGCCCCCGTCGCCCGCCGGCGTACGCCCGGCCCGCGCCTGATGCCCGCCTTGCGCCGTGACGGCGAAGGGGTGAGGGCACCTTCATCAGCGCCTTCTTGTCTTTGATAAATTAGACGCTCCCCTTCGTCGTCCCCAGGATCAAGCGCATGCCCGCGCCTCTCGTCCAGCGCCGCCGCGCGCTGCCGTTGCTGCTGACCGTCGTCGTGCTCGCGTTCGCCGGCTGCAAGGGCGGGGGCAGCGCCCAGACACCGGCGCCGAAAACGGTGGAGGTGCTGACCCTGCAGCCGCAAAGCGTGCCGCTGAGCGTTGAACTGGCCGGGCGCACGGTGGCCTCGGAAGAATCGGAGGTGCGGCCGCAGGTCAGCGGCATCCTGCGCCAGCGCCTGTTCGAAGAGGGCGCCACGGTGCGGGCCGGGCAGCCGTTGTTCCAGATCGAGCCGACCCTGTACCAGGCCGCGGCCAACCAGGCACAGGCCAATCTGGCCACCGCCGAGGCCACGCTCGCCGCCGCCACGCTGCGCGCCGAGCGCTACCGCACGCTGGGCAAGACCCGGCTGGCCGCGCAGCAGGACGTGGACGATGCGCAGGCTGCCTACAAGCAGGCGCTGGCCAGCCGCGACGCGCAACGCGCGGCGCTGGACACCGCACGCACGCAACTGCGCTTCGCCACGGTCGTGGCGCCGATCGGCGGGCGCATCGGCCGCGCGCGGGTGACCCCGGGCGCACTGGTCACCGCCAACCAGACCGACGCCATCGCCAAGATCCAGCAGCTGGATCCGATGAACGTGGACATCACCCAGTCCGGCAACCAGTTCCTGGCGCTGCGCCGGGCGATCGCCGCCGGTGGCGTGCAGCCGGCCAGCACGCAGGTGCGGCTGACCCTGTCCGACGGCACCGCGTACCCGTTGCCGGGCACGCTGGAGTTCGCCGACCTCGACGTGGAGGAAACCACCGGTGCGGTGACCCTGCGCGCGCGTTTCCCCAATCCGGATGCGCAACTGCTGCCGGGCATGTACGTGCGCGCGCTGGTGGGGCAAGGCGTGCGCCAGCAGGCGCTGCTGGTGCCGCAGGCAGCGGTGGACCGCACCCCGCGTGGCGAAGCCGTCGCCTGGGTGGTGGGTGCCGACAACGTGGTGCGCCAACGCGAGTTCACCACGCTGCGCGCGGTGGGCGATCGCTGGCTGGTCGGCGATGGCCTGAAGCCCGGCGAACGGGTGGTGGTGGCGGGCCGGCAAGGCCTCAGCGACGGTGCCAAGGTGACGGTGAAGGCCGCCGCCGCCGCGCCTGCCGCCGGCCAGGGCTGAGCCGCATGCTGCCGCGTTTCTTCATCCACCGCCCGATCTTCGCCTGGGTCCTGGCCATCTGCATCATGGCCGCTGGCGCCATCGCCGTGTTCACCCTGCCGATCGAGCAGTACCCGGACATCGCGCCGCCCTCGGTCAATGTCACCGCCACCTACAACGGCGCCTCGGCGCAGACCGTGGAGGACAGCGTCACCCAGGTGATCGAACAGCAGATCAAGGGCATCGACCACCTGCTGTACTTCTCCTCGACCAGTTCTTCGTCCGGACAGGCACGGATCAGCATCACCTTCGACCAGGCGGCCAATCCCGACATCGCCCAGGTGCAGGTGCAGAACGCGGTCAACCAGGCGCTCAACCGGCTGCCGCAGGAAGTGCAGCAGCAGGGCGTGACCGTGGCCAAGTCGCAGGGCGACAGCCTGATGGCGGTGGCGATCTACGACCGCACCGACCGCATGGACAACGTCGACATCTCCGACTACCTGGTCAGCACCCTGCAGGACCCGATCAGCCGCATCAACGGCGTTGGCGAGATCAACGTGTTCGGCGCGCAGTACGCGATGCGGGTGTGGCTGGACCCGCACAAGCTCAACGCCTACCAACTCATGCCCGGCGACGTGCGCAGCGCGATCCTGGCGCAGAACACCCAGGTGACCGCCGGCGAGCTCGGCGCGCTGCCCACCGGCGCCGAGCAGGAACTCAACGCCACGGTCACCGCGCAGTCGCGGCTGCAAACGCCCGAGCAGTTCCGGCAGATCATCCTGGCCACGCGCGCGGACGGCTCCAGCGTGCGCCTGGGCGATGTGGCGCGGGTGGAGATCGGCGCGGAGAACTACCAGAACAACGCCACGCTCAATGGCCACCCGGCGTCCGGCTTCTCGGTGACGCTGTCCGCCGGCGCCAATGCGATCGCCACCTCCGACGCGATCCACGCCACCATCGAACGGCTCAAGCCGACCTTCCCGCCGGGCCTGGACGTGGCCTATCCGCGCGACAGCACGCCGTTCGTGCGCATCTCCATCGAGAACGTGGTGCACACCCTGGCCGAGGCCATCGTGCTGGTGGTGGTGGTGATGTTCCTGTTCCTGCAGAACGCCCGCGCCACGCTGATCCCGGCGATCACCGTGCCGGTGGTGCTGCTGGGCACCTTCGGCATCCTCGCCGCGGCCGGCTTCACCATCAACACGCTGACCCTGTTCGCGATGGTGCTGGCGATCGGCCTGCTGGTGGACGACGCCATCGTGGTGGTGGAGAACGTCGAGCGGATCATGCACGAGGAACACCTGCCGCCGCGCGAGGCCACCGAGCGCTCGATGGGCGAGATCACCGGCGCGCTGATCGGCATCACCGTGGTGCTGGGCGCGGTGTTCCTGCCGATGGCGTTCTTCGGCGGCTCCACCGGCATCATCTACCGGCAGTTCTCGATCACCATCGCCTCGGCGATGGCGCTGTCGGCGCTGGTCGCGCTGACCCTGACCCCGGCGCTGTGCGCGACCCTGCTCAAGCCGGTGGAGCAGGAGCGCAAGCTCGGCCGCTTCTTCCAATGGTTCAACCGCAGCGTCGAGCGCGGCCAGCAGGCCTACCAGCGCCGCCTCGGCAGCGTGCTGCAGCGGCCGCGGCGCTGGATGGCGCTGTATGCGCTGGTGGTGCTGGCGATGGTCGTGCTGTACATGCGCATGCCCACCGGCTTCCTGCCGGTGGAGGACCAGGGCCAGGTGCAGATCCAGTTCACCACCCCGGAAGGCACGCCGCTGGCCAAGACCCAGGCCCTGGGCAAGCGCATCAGCGACTACTTCATGACCCACGAGAAGGCCAATCTCACCGCGATCTTCATGGTGGTGGGGCGCAACAACGCCGGCACCGGGCAGAACGCCGGCCAGGCCTTCGTGGCGCTCAGACCCTGGGGCGAGCGCAACCGCGACAACACCGCGCAGGCCATCATCGACCGCGCCAACGCGCATTTCCGCGGCGTCGGCGACGCCAAGATCAGTGTGCTGTCGCCGCCGGCGGTGCGCGGCCTGGGCCAATCCAGCGGCTTCGAACTGTGGATCCGCGACAGCGACGGCGCCGGCCGCGCAGCGCTGCTGAAGGCGCAGCAGCAGGTGCTCAAGGCCGCCGGCGACGATCCGCAGCTGACCGCGGTGCGGCTCAACGGCCTGGGCGACAAGGCGCAGCTGCAGGTGGACATCGACCATGCCCAGGCCAGCGCGCTGGGCCTGGCGCAGAGCGACATCAATACGACCCTGGCCACTGCGTGGGGCGGCAGCTACGTCAACGACTTCATCGACCGCGGCCGGGTCAAGCGCGTGTACGTGCAGGGCGACGCGCCGTACCGCGCGCTGCCGGAGGACATCGCGCAGTGGTACGTGCGCGGCAGCGGCGGGCAGATGGCGCCGTTCGCCAGTTTCGCCAGCACCCACTGGACCCGCGGCCCGCAGCTGCAGCAGCGCTTCAATGGCCTGCCGGCGTCGCAGATCCAGGGCGGCGCGGCGGCCGGCAGCAGTTCCGGCGAGGCGATGCAGCGCATGCAGGCGCTGGTGGCCAAGCAGGAGGGCTTCGATCTGCAGTGGAGCGGGCTGTCCTATCAGGAGCAGTTGTCCAGCAACCAGACGCTGTGGCTGTACACCGCCTCGATCCTGTTCATTTTCCTGTGCCTGGCGGCGCTGTACGAGAGCTGGTCGATCCCGGTGGCGGTGTTGCTGGTGATTCCGCTGGGCGTGGTCGGCACGGTGCTGGCGACCACGCTGGCCGGCTTCGTCAACGACATCTATTTCCAGGTCGGCCTGCTGACCACGATCGGCCTGTCGGCGAAGAACGCGATCCTGATCGTCGAATTCGCCGAGGCGCGACAGCGTGCCGGGCGGCCGTTGCTGGAGGCGACGCTGGAAGGCGCGCGGCTGCGCCTGCGGCCGATCGTGATGACCTCGCTGGCGTTCGTGGCCGGCGTGCTGCCGCTGGCGCTGTCCACCGGCGCCGGCGCCTCCAGCCGCCGCGAGATCGGCGTGTGCGTGATCGGCGGCATGGTCACCGGCACCGTGCTGGCGGTGTTGCTGGTGCCGTTGTTCTTCGTGCTGGTGCGGCGCGCGCTGCGGCGCAGCCCGGCGGATGCGGCAACGGCAGCGCACAGCGGGTAGGATGTCGCGCCCCCCATCGATCGTCCCGGCCTGCCGGGACGCGTGACCATGACCGACGCCGTTGCCGATTCCCCGACCTGGGCCACTTTGATTCGCGATGTGCCGGACTTTCCCAAGCCCGGCATCCTGTTCAAGGACATCACCCCGCTGCTAGCCGACGGGCCTGATTTCGCCTCCGCCCTGGATGCGTTGGCCCAGCCCTGGCGCGGCACTCCGCTGGACGCGGTGCTGGGCATCGAGGCCCGCGGCTTCATCCTCGGCGCGCCGCTGGCGCACGAACTGCGCACCGGTTTCGTGCCGGTGCGCAAGCCCGGCAAGCTGCCGGCACAGACCCTGGCCCAGGACTACGGCCTGGAGTACGGCCGCGACCGCATCGAGATCCATGCCGATGCGCTACGGCCGGGCATGCGCGTGCTGCTGGTCGACGACGTGCTGGCCACCGGCGGCACGCTGCTGGCGGCCCTGGCCCTGGCGCAGCGGATGGGCGCCGAGGTGGTGGCGGCGACGGTGCTGGTGGAACTCGGCGAACTCGGTGCGCGGGCGCGCTGGCCCGCGGACATTCCGCTCACCGCGCCGTTGCGCTACTGAGGCAGATGCCGCGCACGGGCGCGGCCTAGATCGGGCGCGTCTGCGGCGGCAACCGGCTCAATGGGGGTAGATCACGTCCTCCAGCGCCGAGTCGGCATACGCGTCGGCGTGGCTCAGGTGGCCATCGAACGGACCGATCTTGCAGATCCGGCCGGCGTCGGTGAATACCAGTTGCAGCCCGTGTTCGGCTTCCCAGTCGCAGTTGCACTCCAGGCTGATGCGCAGGCGGCCGTCGCGATAGCGGCTGACGTAGGCCTCGCCGCCGAACTGCACGTGTCGCCACACTTGCGACGGGTCGTCGATGCGCGGGCAGGGTGTGCCGTATTGCTGGTGCAGGGCATGCATGCGCCGGTAATAGGCGAACACATGCGGCGTCGCCGCGTCGAGCACGGCCTGGTCGATGCGCAGGAATGCGGCGACGGCGGCGGCGAAGTCGGCCGGCGCCGGATCCTCCGCGTAGTCCTCGAACACGAAGCTGCACGCGTCCTGCATCCACGGCACCGATACCGCTGCGCTCCAGGCGGTGCCGTCTTCGTCCTGCTCCAGCGACGCGAGGACGGTCTGCAATTCCGTCGATGCGTTCATAGCTTGGCGACGCGGAACCGGCGGCCCTTGATCTTGCCGGCCTGCAGCTGCGCCAGCGCCTTGCCGGCATGGGCACGGGCAATGGCGACGTAGGAGCGGGTGGCGTAGATCGCGATCTTGCCGATCGCCGCGCCGGACAGCCCGGCATCGCCGGTCAGCGCGCCGAGGATGTCGCCGGGACGCAGCTTGTCGGTCTTGCCGCCGTCGATGCGCAGGGTGACCATCGCCGCCTGCGGCAACTGCGCCGGCCGCGCGGTGGCCAGCGGTGCGCGCGACCAGCGCAGCGGCTGGCCCTGTTCGGTTTCCAGCGCCTGCGCGCGCGCGGTCTCGCGCGGCGCCACCAGGCTCAGGGCCAGGCCATGCTTGCCGGCGCGCGCGGTGCGGCCGATGCGGTGGCGGTAGGTCTCGCTGTCGGTCGGCAGTTCGTAGTTGATCACCGCCGCCAGGTCTTCCACGTCCAGCCCGCGCGCGGCCACGTCGCTGGCCACCAGCACGTTGCAGCTGCGGTTGACGAAGCGCACCAGCACCTCGTCGCGGTCGCGCTGCTCCATGTCGCCATGCAGCGCGAGTGCGGAGAAGCCGAACTGCTGCAGCGACCCGGCGACTTCGTCGACCTCCTTGCGGGTGTTGCAGAACACCACGCTGGACTCGGGAGTGAAGCGCAGCAGCAGGCCGGCCACCGCCTTCTGCCGGTAGGTGGGGTCGATCTCGAAGAACTGCTGGTCGATTTCCGGCGCGCTGTCGGCGCCTTCGATGGTGATTTCCGCCGGTTCCTTAAGCAGGTCGCGCGCCAATGCGCGGATTTCCTCCGGGAAGGTGGCCGAGAACAGCAGGCTCTGCCGGTGCTTGTCGCACCGGCTGGCGATTTCGCGGATCGGCTCCTCGAAACCCATGTCGAGCATGCGGTCGGCCTCGTCCAGCACCAGCGTGCGCACCCCGCCCAGGTGCAGCGCCCGCTTGCGCGCCAGCTCTTGGATGCGGCCGGGCGTGCCGACCACCACCTGCGGGTCGTGCGCCTCCAGCGAGGCCAACTGCGGGCCCAGCGGCATGCCGCCGGTCAGCACCACCAGCTTCATGTTGGGGATGCCGGTGGCCAGCTTGCGCAGCTGCTTGCCGACCTGGTCGGCCAGTTCGCGGGTCGGGCACAGCACCAGCGCCTGCGCGCGGCTCAGCGCCGGATCCAGCTTGTGCAGCAGGCCCAGGCCGAACGCCGCGGTCTTGCCGCTGCCGGTGGGCGCCTGCACGATGACGTCCTGGCCGGCCAGGATCGGCGGCAGGCTCTGCGCCTGCACCGGGGTCATGCTCGTGTAACCGAGCGCATCGATGCCGGGCGCGAGCGCGGGAGAAAGGGAGAGAGAGGCGAAATCGTTCATGCGGCATTTTAGCCGGTTGACGGCGGGGATTCGGGAGTGGGGATTGGTGAGGGGGGGATTCGGGATTCGGGATTCGGGAGTGGGTGGGCCGGCGTGCCCTGAGCGTCGCGTGGTGCGCGTCGTGCGTCGTCGTGACGGCTTCAGCTGCGGCGGGCTTGCCTCTGGAGCACTGGTAGGTTTCGTTCGGAACAGATGAGAACGGCCGCTGCAGCGGATTCGGGACGTGAATGCCTGCTCAGGTCAGTGCCGCGAACCAGTCGGCGATGGCGCATGCGCTGGCGGCCGGGGCGGTCTGCAGCAACAAGTGCGGGCCAGGCAGCTCGATGCAGCGGGCGCCGGGAATGCCGACGAGGATCGTGTTGCCCGCTGCGCGATGCATCAGCCGATCGTGGCGGGCGCGCAGGTACAGGGTCGGCACGGCGACGTCGGCGAGGCGGGCGCTGACGTCCACGCGCAGGGCGCTCGCCGCGCGGTCGCGCAGCACCGCCGGGGCGATCCCGCGCAAGGTGCGTGTCAGTTGCGTCTCCAGCGCCGGCGTCGCCCAGCGCCCGAGCAGCCACCAGCGCAATGCGGCCGTGGGCAGGCGATGCGCCGGTGCGAAGCGTGTCAGCGACGCGAACGGCGCCAGTGCCGGGACCGGATTGCGCGCGAAGGTGGTGGACAGGACCAGGCCGGCCAACCCGGCCGGGCGTTGCGCCGCGAGCGACAGGGCGATAGGACCGGAGAACGACTCGCCGAGCAGAACGAAGCGCTGCTGTGGCAGCGACTGCCGTGCCAGTTGCTCCAGTTCCGCGTACGACGCTGGTCGGTCGCTTGGGTATGCCACCACTGTGACCTGCGCAAAGTAACGCCGGGCTTCGGCGACGAAGGCGGGCAGCAGTGCGCTGGTGCCGTCCAGACCAGGCAGGATGACGAGCGCGGTCATGATCGGGGCGGGATTCGGTGGGTGGCCACGGCGTGGAGGCGATGATAGGAGGGCACGGCGGATAAACGGCGGCGTCCAGGCGCGAGGTGGACGCAGTCTAGCGGTGCGACGCGTCCTTCTACGCCGTTTTCGGCGCCAGACCGAGGGCGGCCCCGTTGTGCAGGAAGACGCGATCGTCGGTCTCGGCGATCCTGGCCTCTGCGCCGGCCCTCGGCCGCGGATCTGCCGGCCCGTCGTCCAGGTGCAGCAAGAGCCGACGCAAGTGGGGTTCGGAGGGTGGAGGGCGAGTGGCAGGCGTCGTCGGGGGTGCCGGCACCGAACTGCGCCTCGAGTCGTTCCACGGCGATGCGCATGGTGCGGCAGCGTTGGCCGCAGCACAGGTCCGGCGCGGCGTTCGGGTTCGGCGAGGGGCGCATCCACGTACAATGGCGCAATGCCTCTTATCACTCTGCAGAACCTCGACTACAGCGTCGGCGGCCCCTTGTTGCTGGAAAAGACCGACCTGTCGATCGAGCCGGGCGAGCGGATCGCCCTGATCGGCCGCAACGGCGCCGGCAAATCCACCTTGATGAAACTGATCGCCGGCGAGCTCAAGCCCGACGACGGCGAAGTTCGCGTGCAGCAGGGCGTGCGCATCGCCCGGCTCGAGCAGGAGGTGCCGCATGGCGCCGCCGGCAGCGTGTTCGACGTGGTCGCCGACGGCCTGGGCGAGCTTGGCCATTGGCTGGCCGAGTTCCATCGGCTCAGCCATGCCGCCGAGTTCGACGGCGATGCGCTGGGCGCGGTGCAGTCCAAGATCGATGGCGCCAATGGCTGGGCGCTGGACCAACGGGTCAACGAGACTCTGACCCGCCTGGAGCTGGACGGCGATGCCGAGTTCGCGCGGCTGTCCGGCGGCATGAAGCGCCGGGTGCTGCTGGCGCGGGCGCTGGTGTCGGCGCCGGACCTGCTGTTGCTGGACGAACCGACCAACCACCTCGACATCGAGGCCATCGACTGGCTGGAAGGCTTCCTCAAGGGCTGGAACGGCAGCGTCGTGTTCGTGACCCACGACCGGCGTTTCCTGCGTGCCCTGGCCACCCGCATCGTCGAGATCGACCGCGGCCAGGTCAGCAGCTGGCCGGGCGACTGGGCCAACTACGAGCGCCGCCGCGAGGAGCGGCTCAACGCGCAGGCGCAGGAAAACGCGCGCTTCGACAAGCTGCTGGCGCAGGAAGAAGTGTGGATCCGCCAGGGCATCAAGGCGCGGCGTACCCGCGACGAGGGCCGGGTACGGCGGCTGGAAGCGATGCGTCGCGAGCGCACCCAGCGCCGCGAACTCGGCGGCAACGTGCGCATGGAAGCGGCGCAGGGCGAGTCCTCCGGCAAGAAGGTGATCGAGGCCAAGGACCTGAGCTTCGCCTTCGGCGCGCGCAGCATGGTGCGCGATTTTTCCACCACCATCCTGCGCGGCGACCGCATCGGCCTGATCGGCCCCAACGGCAGCGGCAAAACCACGCTGCTGAAGCTGTTGCTGGGCGAACTGACCCCGGACCAGGGCGAAGTGCGCGCCGGCACCAATCTGCAGGTGGCGTACTTCGACCAGTACCGCGCCACCCTGCGCGAGGACTGGAGCGCGATCGAGAACGTGGCCGAGGGCCGCGACTTCATCGAGGTCAACGGCAAGCGCAAGCACGTGCATGCCTACCTGCAGGATTTCCTGTTCACCCCGGAGCGCGCGCGTGCGCCGATCACCCGTCTGTCCGGCGGCGAGCGCAACCGCCTGCTGCTGGCGCGGCTGTTCGCGCAGCCGTCCAACCTGCTGGTGATGGACGAACCGACCAACGACCTGGACGTGGAAACCCTGGAGCTGCTGGAAGAACTGCTCGGCGACTACAGCGGCACCTTGTTGCTGGTCAGCCACGACCGCGATTTCATCGACAACGTGGTGACCTCGACCATGGTCATGGAAGGCGATGGCCGCATCGGCGAGTACGTCGGTGGCTACAGCGACTGGGTGCGCCAGCGCCCGGCGGCCCCGGCCAGTGCCATGGCAGTCGCCAAGGCCTCGGCCACCGCGGCGGCGACCACGCCGGTGGCGGCCGCCGCGGCGCCCGCGCCGGCCAAGCGCAAGCTCAGCTACAAGGACGCGCGCGAACTGGAGCAGTTGCCGGCGCGGATCGAAGCGCTGGAACAGCAGGTCGCGGCACTGACCGAGGCGATGACGGACGCGGCGTTCTATCAGCGCGACGCGGCGGCGGTGAATGCGCACACGCAGGCCTTGAGCCAGGCGCAGGCGGACCTGGATGCGGCGTATGCGCGCTGGAGCGAGTTGGACGCCTGAAAAGCCGGGGCCCGGGACCGGGGACCCGGGGCACGAAAAAACAAGGGCAGATCAAGGAGCGCAATTATTCCCGTCGCACGCGCAGGGAACATTGCTACGCCGGATCGCGCTCTTCCGGGTCCCCGGTCCCGGGTCCCGGGTCCCGGCTTCCGCCCACGAACGCGACGAAGCTGACGCCGTCCTGGGCCCACTCGCGGGCGACGTCGTCGAGGATCTCCAGCAGCACGTCGAAGGCCGGCTGCGCCACCGCCTGCAACTGCCCGGCATCCTCCAGCAGCAGCGCATAACCGCGGGGGGAGGGCAGCCAGGACAGGTCGCGCAGGCCATCGGTGAGCGCGTCCCAGTTGCGGCCGAAGCCGGGTGGGAAGTCCAATTGCGCGGCCAACCGCATCAGCAGCATGGCCTTGCCGGTGCAACCGTCCAGGTCGATCCGGCACAGCCGCAGGCCGGCGTCGCGGGCCAGGGCGGCGACGCTGTCCAGGTCGCGGTTGGCGACGCGATACACGCCGGAGGCAGCCGGCTCGGCCAGGTTCAGCGCGAACGGGAAGCCGCTCATGGCGTCGGCCCCGCACCGCCGACCTGGAAGCTGCGGAAACTGTCGTAGTGGTCGTCGCTGTAATACCAGACCTGCGGCGGCGTGCCGCCGGTGACGATGCGGCGCGCGCCGCGATGCGACAGGCCGGGGGTATCGACGGTGTACTCGCGGTAATAGCCGCGCGGTTGCGCCGGCAACCGGTTCTCGCGGTTGCCGAACACGCTGCCATCCTGGCGATGCGGGAACGGGCCGCCACGCAGGATCAGCGCCACCGTGGCGTGCGCTTCGGGCGGCAGAAACGCCGGCAGTTCCGGCGATGCCGCGTCGGCGGGCGTGGAGTTGCCGGGTGCGGTGTATGGGGTCTTTGCGGCGGCGTCGAGCGAGGGCGCGAATTGCGGGTGCGGCGGATGCTGCAGCCCGCGGATGCCCCACAGCCCGCCGACCAGCAACACGATGGCGGCGATCAACAGCACGGGCTTGCGCATGGACTCTCCTGCAGGAACGGCAGCGGCGCGCGGCATGGCGCCATCGCGCACAGTATGGGCCGGCCTGCCTGTTCCCGCTCTAAACGCCGCCGGTCACGCCTGTGACGCGTGCGATTCACATCCGACTAACCGGGGCGTGGGGCATGGTAGGCGCCGATTCGTAAGGCCGGCCGGCACCGCCGCCGCGGGATGGGACGATGTTTCCCCAGCCGCGCCCTTGGTAAGGTCGCCGACCGTCCCTACCATTGCTCACGCAACGCTCGTCCTTTCGACGGCGAAAGTCCAGGAGAACCGCATGGCCTACACCCTCCCCAAGTTGCCCTACGCCTACGACGCGCTGGAACCGCACATCGATGCGCAGACGATGGAGATCCATCACACCAAGCATCACCAGACCTACATCAACAACGTCAACGCCGCGCTGGAAGGCACCGAGTACGCCGATCTGCCGATCGAGGCGCTGGCGTCCAAGCTGAAGTCGCTGCCGGAGAACCTGCAGGGTCCGGTGCGCAACAACGGCGGCGGCCATGCCAACCACTCGCTGTTCTGGACGGTGATGGCGCCCAATGCCGGCGGCACCCCGAGCGGCGACGTGGGCAAGGCGATCGACAGCGAACTGGGCGGCTTCGACAAGTTCAAGGAAGCCTTCACCAAGGCCGCGCTGACCCGCTTCGGCAGCGGCTGGGCCTGGCTGAGCGTCACCCCCGACAAGAAGCTGGTGGTCGAGAGCACCGCCAACCAGGACAGCCCGCTGTTCGAGGGCAACACCCCGATCCTGGGCCTGGACGTGTGGGAACACGCCTACTACCTGAAGTACCAGAACCGCCGTCCGGACTACATCGGCGCGTTCTTCAACGTGGTCGACTGGAAGGAAGTGGAGCGCCGCTACCACGCCGCGATCGGCTGATCGCGCGCCAGCATCGCGACATGAAGAAGGCCGGGTTCGCCCGGCCTTTTTTGTGTGTGTCAGACAGAAGCGCTGTAGTGCGAGCGGGGCGTGGCAGCGAGGTGCGGAGAGGCAGGTTGGCACGTGCCTTCGCGCGCGTGAGCAGCGTGCTTCGGCAGCGATGGCGGTCTGTGCCGCATCGGCCACCGCTTGCGCCGCTGCGTCGCCAGGGCACCTCGAACAACCTAGGGACGCACCTGTAGGAGCGGCTTCAGCCGCGATGGGCGTTACCGGGAATGCCCGTCGCGGCTGAAGCCGCTCCTACAACAGATGCGGTGATGCGTGACGAAGGCAGGGCATCAGCGGTGCACGATCGTTGCGTGCAATGGCACACCGCCGGTCCATCCCCACGCGCCGTATCGCACGGCGTGCGACCTCGCCCAGCTGGCCGTCCGCTACGGCGCCGGTTGCAGCGATGTCGGCATCGGGTCCAGCGGCTGCAGTGTCATCAGCAGGCCACGCGTGCCGGCTGCGGGCAGGTTCGGCGCCGGCGCGAACAGGCGTGCGCCGCGCAGCGGGCGGAAGTGGCCGCGTTCGAAGAACACGTGGTCGGCCGCCGCCGTCGTGGCGGGTGCCCGCACGTCGATCCGGTTGCGTGGCGACTCGCCGCGCACGCTGCCGTCCTCGAAGCGCACCGCCAGCGGCGCCAGTTCGGGCGCGCGCGCTGCGGCGAAGAAGCCGCCCGCCAGCAGCGAAGGCACGCCCTCGGCGGTGGCATCGATCCATGCCATCAGATCCTCGGCCTGTTCGCGGCGGCTGGCGCTGCCGTCGCGCGCGGCGTGCAGTCGAGTGAAGTACAGGTTCACCGGCTGCCCGTGCAGGTCCACCCGCACCAGGCCGGCCACGCTGTAGTCCTCCAGCGGATGCAGCAAGGTCTCGGCTTCCTCCAGCACCGGCAGGCGGGTCAGCAGCGCGTTGCCGCGGCGTTGCGGTCGGCTCGGCGGATCGGGGCTGATGAAGTGGCAGTGGTAGCCCAGGCGCGCGGCCAGCCATTGCGCCTGGTTCGGCATCTCCGGCGTCTGCAGCACTTCCTGCAGGGCGATGGCGTCGGGGTGCAGCCGCTGCAGGGCCACCACGATGCGCTCGCGGCGTGCGGGCCAGTCGTCGCCCTCCTGCGCCTGGCGTGGATCGACGGCGAGCGTGAGGGTGACCACGGTAAGGGGGCTGTCCGGCGCTGCCTGGACCGTCGGCACCGCGTCGGTCATGGCCTGCGCCTGTGCCAATGCCGCCACGGCCAGCAACAGCCAGCCGGTGCGATGCCATCGGAAGACGCGGGGATTCATGTGGCGATGCTACGGCGCAGGGTCTCAGGGTTGCGTATACAGCCGGCGGCGCTGCGGCGTCCGCCACACAATCGATGCCGCGCAGCTGACAATCGCGAACATCGCCCCGCCTCCGGCGCGCGGAGGCGGGGGGACGCGGCGCGAAAGCTCAGTGCTGCAGCACGCCGTCCTTCAGGTGCAGCGGCGCGCGCGCTTCCACCTGCGTCGCCGAACGGCCCAGCAGCAGCTCGTAGTCGCCGGCGGCGATGTGCCAGTGGCGCTTCTTCGGATCGAAGTCGGCCAGGGTCTTGGGCTCGGCGACGATGCTGACGTGGCGGCTCTCGCCCGGCTTGAGCATCACCTTGTCCCAGCCGACCAGGCGGATCGGGGTGTGGTGGCCCTGCGGCAGGCGCAGGTACAGCTGCGGCACGTCGGCGCCTTCGCGATCGCCGGTGTTGCGCACATCGAAACTGGCGACGACGTGGCTACCGTTGGCCTGCACCTTGAAGTTCGAGTAAGCGAACGTGGTGTAGGACAGGCCATAGCCGAACGGATACACCGGCTCCAGGCCGCGCGCGGCGAACCAGCGGTAGCCGACGTTGGCGCCTTCGATGTTGTAGTCGACGTTGCTCCCCGGCGGTTGCGCCGGCTTGAAGCCCAGGCCGGGAATCGACGGCCGCGGCAGTTGCGACACGTCGCGCAGCCAGGTCACCGGCAGGCGGCCGGACGGATTGACCTCGCCCAGCAGCAGCCGCGCCAGACCTTCACCGCCGCGGATGCCCGGGTACCAGGCCTCCAGCACCGCCGGCACCTGCTGCAGCCACGGCATCGCCACCGGGCCGTTGGTCTCCAGCACCACCGCCGTCTTCGGGTTGGCCTTGACCACTGCCGCGATCAGTGCGTCCTGCTTGTCGGGCAGGGCGATGTCCGGCAGGTCCACCGATTCGGCCGACCATTGCGTGGCGAACACGATCGCCACCTCGGCCTCGCGCGCCAGCTTGGCCGCGGCCGCGGGGTCGTCGCCGCTGGCGTAGTCGATCTGCGCATCCGGCAGCGCCTTGCGCAGCGCCTGCAGCGGCGAGGACGGATGGAACATCACCGGTCCCGGCCAGGTGGTCGGGGCGATCCCCGGCACCGCGTTGCCGCCGTTGACGGTGACCCCGACCATCGAGGAACCGCCGCCGCCGATCACACCCTTGTCGGCATGCCCGCCGATCACCGCGATGCGGCGCAGGTTGCGCGACAGCGGCAGCAGCTTGCCCTCGTTGCGCAACAGCACCGTGCCTTCCTCGACCACGCGCTGCGCGGCCAGGCCGCCGGCGGCATCGTCGATCGGCTGGTGCTGCGGCGGGTTGTCGAAACTGCCGGTGGCGATGAAGGCGCGCAGGATGCGCTTGACCATGTCGTCCAGGCGCGCCTGCGGCACGGTGCCGGCGGCCACCGCCATGCGCAGCGGCTGGTCGAAGTACACCGCCTTGTCGAACACTTCGCCGGCCGACTGCTGGTCCAGGCCGGCCAACGCCGCCTTGGAGCCGCTGTGCACGCCGCCCCAGTCGGACATCACGTAGCCGGGGAACTTCCACTCCTGCTTCAGCACCTGGTTGAGCAGGTAGTCGTGCTCGCAGCCGTACACGCCGTTGATGCGGTTGTACGAACACATCACCGAGCCGGGCTGGCCGATCTTCAGCGCCAGCTCGAAGGCCAGCAGGTCCGATTCGTGCATGGCCTGTTCGCCGATGTCGGCGCTGTGGGTGTTGCGCCCGGTCTCCAGGTCGTTCATCGCGAAGTGCTTCATGGTCGAGACCACGTGCTGGCTCTGCACGCCGCGGATCGATTCGCCGACCAGCACGCCGGCCAGCAGCGGATCCTCGCCGGCGTACTCGAAGTTGCGGCCGTTGCGCGGGTCGCGCTGCAGGTTGACGCTGCCGGCCAGCAGCACGTTGAAGCCCTGCTGCCAGGCCTCGCGGCCCATGGTGGCGCCGCCGGCGAAGGCCAGCGCGCGGTTCCAGGTGGCGGCGGTGGCGGGGCCGGAGGGCATCGCGGTGGCGTGGTCGCCGGGGCGGATGTTGCCGGGGTTGGTCACGCCGACGCCGGCATCGGCCAGCTGCTGCGCGGGGATGCCCAGGCGCTCGACCGCCGGCACGTAGCCGGCCGAGCCGATCGCGCCGGGTGGCCGCGGGCCGCCGTCCTTGCCCAGCCCGAAGTAGCTGTGCAGCATCTGGAACTTCTCGTCCGGCGTCATCGCCTGCACCAGCAGCGCGGCGCGCCGGTCCGGCGACAGGCTGCGGTCGTTCCAGGGACGCTGCGCAGCAGCGGCGTTCGGCGTGGACGCCGTGCCCACGGCCGTCGCCGGCGGCGCGGCGGAGGCGGGCGCGGTCAGCGCGAGGGTCAGGCAAAGGGATCCTGTAAACGTTTTCATATCGGGGCGAACAGCCTCACTAGCAGATAAAGGGAAGGCGCATCGGGGGGAGTTGGGGGGAGGGCGGAACCGCGCGTCAGGACGGTGCTTCGTCGCTGCGCATGACCGGGTACAGGCGGTAGCGCTCGTCCCAGGAGTTGTGGCGGCGGTAGAAGAACTCCAGCCGCGCTTGCGGGTCCTTGGCGAAGGCCGCGTCGTGTTCGAGCTTGTCCTCGAACTCGGCCTTGAGCGCCGGGTCGCTGGCCAGCATCTGCCGCGCCACGTCCTCGGCGACGTAGTCCTCCATGTATTCGGCGCGCTCGAACGCGCTGTTGAACTCGCCCCATTGCAGCAGCGAGTCCGGCGCCTGCGGTTCCAGCAGCGCTATCAGCAGCCGCGCCTTGGGCTGGGCGATCGGCACGAACAGCGCGCCGGCGCAGACGGCGCGGGTCTCGGGTTTCCAGGCGCCGGTGACGCTGAGCCGCTGGTGGCCTTCGGACGAGCGCGCGGCGAAGCTGGCGTCGTCGGCGCGGAAGGTCTGCACCGGCAGGGTGGCGTCGTGGTCCAGCGTGCGGAAGGCAATGCCGTGCTGGCGCAGCTTGGCACCGACCAGGGCGGCCTGCGCCGCCGGCACCAGGTAGCCGGCGCGCGGCGCGGCGACTTCGACGCTGGGCACGATCTGGTCGCGCAGCGGCACGCGCCATATCTGCGGGGTGCGCTCGTCGTAGCGGGTCATCAGCGCGCCGGAGACCGGCGAGGGCGTGCGCGTATAGGCGTAGCCGCGGAAGTCCACCAGGTGCGAGGCGTCGGTGGTGCGGTAGTCCAGCGCCACGGTCTTCCCTTCCAGGGCTTGCGCGCGCACGTCGGCGGCCAGTGCGTCGGCGCGCCACTGCGCACCGTGCCGCGCCACCTGCTGCAGTACCGAGACGATGGTGTTGCGGGTGATGCGCACGCGTTCGGGGTAGCGCTTCCACGAATGCGTCTCCACCAGCATGCCGAAGCGGTTGCGCAACTGGAAATAGCCATGCGAAAAGCGCGGTGTCGGCACGCCGTCCTCGAAGCCGGAGGTCGGGTCGTCGTTGACCACGAACGAGGGGTAGTAGGGCAGCGGCAGCGAGCCCTGCCGCTTCAGGTCGGCGAGCACGCCGTCGCGCAGGCGCAGGCCGTCGCCACGCAGCGCGGTGTCGCCGGCGTGCAGCGGTTCCACCTGAATCGACACGTCGTGCTCGAACTGCGCGCCGTCGGTGACGTGCAGGTCCACGTACAGCAGCGGATCCCATTGCTCGACCAGGCGCAGCATCGCCTGCATCTCCGGCGCATCGGCCTTGACGTAGTCGCGGTTGAGGTTGAGGTTCTGCGCGGTGGTGCGCCAGCCCATCTGCTCCGGGCCGCGCTGGTTGGGCCGGTTCCAGGCGCCGAAGCGCTCGTGTCCGTCGACGTTGAACACCGGCACGAACAGCCACACCTGCTTGTCCAGCGCGCCGCGCGCGGCCTGGCCGTCGAGCAGCTGGCGCAGCGCGAGGAAGCCGGCGTCCTTGCCGTCGATCTCGCCGGCATGGATGCCGCCCTGGATCAGCACCACCGGCAGCTTGCGCGCCTGTGCGGCGGCGGGATCGAATGCGCCGGAGGTGGACACCGCCAACGCCTTCATCGGCCGGCCTTCCGGCGTGGTGCCGAAGTCGAAGCAGCGCACCGCGTGCGGATAGCGCTGCGCGAACGCATCGCACAGCGCGATGGTTTCGGCGTAGCGGCCGGTGCGCGCGAACCCGCTGCGCTCGGCCTCGGTGGACAGGCCCGCCTCGCTGGCCAGCGATGGCATGCTGCACAGCAGCATCGGCAACAGCAGGGTGGCCAGCCAGGCTCGGATCATCTCGGCACCGTGTCGGAACAGACCCCCATGATGCGGGCAGCGCGCCGATTGCGAAAGCACCCTGGGGCGTGTCACCCATTCCCGAGCATGCCGCGCCGCGATTGCACGTGCCTGTGGCAAGGAAGAGCGAGGAAATGGACGTGCGTCCACGCCCGAGCGATGACGCGGCCACGGGCGCGCGCAAGCGCGGCCCTTCGGGTTGGGCCTGGCAGGCGCGCGGCCGGCGCCGCGCGGCTTGACCTGACGGCCAGTCAGGCGCTGCGCCACGCAACGCCGGCAGCGCGCCTGCCAGACCCAACGCGGCATACTCGGGAATGGGTGACACGCCCTGGCGGTTCGATTCGCCGGAACGTTGGGGTAACCTTCTGAAAATTTTGCCTGGACGAGGGCCCGTGAGCAGCCAAGCCACCACGAGACACGCCGCATGAGCGCGGCGCAAGAGCGCGCCACCGCGCGCATGCCGCGGCAGATTCCGTACATCATCGGCAACGAGGCCTGCGAGCGCTTCAGCTTCTACGGGATGCGCAACATCCTGGTGCAGTTCCTGATCACCTCGCTGCTGCTGCAGGAAGTGACCGCGCCCGGCCGCGAGGCCGAGGCCAAGCACATCATGCACAGCTTCATGATCGGCGTGTACTTCTTCCCGCTGCTCGGCGGCTGGCTGGCCGATCGCTTCTTCGGCAAGTACAGCACCATCCTCTGGTTCAGCCTGATCTACTGCGTGGGACACCTGTGCCTGGCGCTGTTCGAAGGCCATCGCAACGGCTTCTTCCTCGGCCTGGGCCTGATCGCGCTGGGCGCGGGCGGGATCAAGCCGCTGGTGGCCTCGTTCATGGGCGACCAGTTCGACCAGGGCAACAAGCACCTGGCCAAGGTGGTGTTCGACGCCTTCTACTGGATCATCAACTTCGGCTCGCTGTTCGCCTCGCTGCTGATCCCGCTGGCGCTGAAGAACCTGGGCCCGGCGTGGGCGTTCGGCATCCCCGGCATCCTGATGCTGGTGGCGACCCTGGTGTTCTGGGCCGGGCGCCACCGCTACGTGCGCGTGCCGCTGCCGCCCAAGGATCCGCACGGTTTCGCCCAGGTGGTGCGCACCGCGCTGCTGCGGCAAGCGCCGGGGCAGGGGCGTCCCGGACTGGCCCTGGCAGGCGTGGCGGTGCTGCTGGCGCTGGGCACCTTCGCGCTGGTGCCGACGCTGGGCCTGGTGATCTGCCTGTGCCTGGCGCTGGTGCTGCTGCTGGCCGGCATTGGCGGCGGCACCTGGTGGCAACTGGAGCGCGCCCGCGCGGTGCATCCGGACGCCGCGGTGGACGGTGTGCGCGCAGTGCTGCGGGTGCTGGTGGTGTTCGCGCTGGTCACCCCGTTCTTTTCGTTGTTCGACCAGAAGGCCTCGACCTGGGTGCTGCAGGGCCAGCAGATGCAGATGCCGGCGTGGTTCAGCGCCTCGCAGATGCAGGCGCTGAATCCGGCGCTGGTGATGCTGCTGATCCCGTTCAACAACCTGGTGCTGTACCCGCTGCTGCGCCGGCGCGGTTACGAGCCGACCGCACTGCGGCGGATGACCGCCGGCATCGCCTTCAGCGGCCTGGCCTGGATCGTGGTCGGCAGCCTGCAGGTGATGATGGATGGCGGCGACGCCTTGTCCATCGCCTGGCAGATCCTGCCGTATGCGCTGCTGACCTTCGGCGAAGTGCTGGTCTCGGCGACCGGCCTGGAGTTCGCCTACAGCCAGGCGCCGCAGTCGATGAAGGGCGTGGTGATGAGTTTCTGGAACCTCACCACCACCGTCGGCAACCTGTGGGTGCTGCTGTCCAACGCGGCGGTGCGCAATGACCGCGTCACCGCGCACATCGGCAGCACCGGGCTCAGCGAGACCGCGTTCCTGATGTTCTTCTTCGCCGCCTTCGCGTTCGTCGCCGCACTGCTGTTCGGGCTGTACGCGCGCCGCTACCGCATGGTCGACCACTACCGCCCCGCCTGAGACCCCGCATGCCCTCCGTCACCCCCGTCAACCTGATCCTGATCGTCCTTACCGTGCTGGTGTCGTGGGCGGCGTTCAACAACCGCCGGCTGCTCGACCGGCTGATCCTGTGGCCGCCGGCGGTCGATCGCCACAAGCAGTACGACCGGCTGGTGACCTACGGCTTCATCCACGCCGATTTCCCGCACCTGCTGTTCAACATGGTCACGCTGTACTTCTTCGGCGGCCCGATCGAGGTGCTGATGGAGCGGCTGACCGGCAACATGCTGGTGTATCCGCTGTTCTACCTGTCCGCGCTGGTGGTCTCGATCCTGCCGAGCTACCTGAAGAACCAGAAGAACCCCAACTACATGAGCCTGGGCGCGTCCGGTGCGGTGTCGGCGGTACTGTTCGCCTTCATCCTGATGGCGCCGTGGACCGGGATCTTCTTCTTCTTCATCCCGATTCCGATCCCCGCCATCCTGTATGCCGTGTTCTACGTCGGCTACAGCATCTGGATGGACCGCCGCGGTGGCGACAACGTCAACCACAGCGCGCACCTGGCCGGCGCGGCGTTCGGCGTCATGTTCCTGCTGATCATGGAACCGTCGGTGCTGCAGCATTTCCTCGGTGAGCTGGCGAACCCGCGCTTCGGGCGGGGGTGATACGCGGCGCGGCGGTGCCTGCACGGCGGTGCGCGATCGGCACCTTTCGGATGCGGTGCATCAGGTGGACGCAGGGCGTCAGTGCGCCCGTGGACCACCGTATCGCGGACAGGCTGGCTGCGGCGGCGCGTGCGGCCGCCGTCGCCGCTCAGCGGGTCTGCTGGCCGCGCAGCTGCACCTTGGCGCTGCCGATAGCCGCGTTCTCGTAGGTGACCTTGAGGCGCTGGTAGACCTCGTCGTCGAGCTGCTGGAACTCGCCGCCATGATGGTCGCCGCTGACCGACAGTTGGAACAGCCCTTCCAGCAGGGAGGCGTTGTGGTCGCCCTGGTTGTATTTGTTCTCGTTCTCGCTCATGCGCGTGGCTCCCTGTTGGATCGCTGCGTGATGGGAGGTGCAACTCCCATGCCAGGTTTTCGTCCTGTCCTGGCGGTATCGGCCGCGCGCGGCACGACTTGAGCGGCGTCCGGGTGACGCGCCGCGTCGGCGGCGTGACGCGGTGAGGCACGTGTTTCACATGGCCGCGGCGAGCCGCAGCGGACACTGCGCGCTCCGCGACACAGCCAGCCCTCATGTCCGAACCCACCGTCCCGATCGCGCACGATCCGCAGCAGCGGCGCTTCACCCTGGAGGTCGACGGCCACCGCGCCGAACTCGACTACGTGCTGGAGCAGGGGCGCATGGTCATCACCCACACCGGGGTGCCGACGCCCATCGGCGGGCGCGGCCTGGCGGCGCAGCTGGTCACCGCCGCGCTGGACCACGCGCAGGCGCAAGGCTGGAAGGTGGTGCCGGCGTGTTCGTACGCGGCGGTGTTCATCCAGCGGCATCCGCAGTACGCCGCGCTGCTCGCCTGAGCGCGCAGCATCGCAACGGCGCGATAATGCGCGCCAATCCACAGATATCGCAGGAACAGGGGCAGTCGACGTGAGCAGGGCAGAGACGATGGGCAACGGGCGGATGGCATGGACGGCACTGGCGGTCGCGGCGGCGCTGGCACTGGCCGGCTGCAAACGCGAGGAACCGACCGCCGCACCGGCACCCGCCGCGGCACCGGCACAAAGCGAGGCTGCCGCGCCCGCGGCGCCGGAGCCGGCGCAGGCCACGCCACCGGAACTGAAGGACATCGTCGAACACAGCCCAAGCTATGTGGTCGGGATCACCTTCCCGCCGTCGATCAACCGTTATCCGGGATTGGCCGACGCGGCCAACCGCTATGCGCAGAGCGCGCGCAGCGAGCTGATGGAAGCGATCGACGGCCTCGGCAACGATCGCCCGCGCGCGCCCTACGAACTGTCGCTGCAGTTCGAGATGCTGCTGGAGCGCCCGGACCTGGTCGCACTGAGTGCCGACGGCAGCCGCTATACCGGCGGTGCCCACGGCGAACCGCTGGTGGCGCGCTGGGTGTGGCTGCCGCAGCAGCAGCGCATGCTCACCGCCGAGACGCTGATTCCGGATGCGACGCACTGGAAGCAGGTGGCCGACTATGTCGCCGCGCAGCTGCGCCAGGCGGTGCAGACACGGGTCAATGCCGAGCAGGTGCCGCCGGAGGATCAGGACGAGCAGGTGCGTAGCGCCAGCAAGATGATCGCCGAGGGCACCGAGCCGCAGCCCGGCAATTTCAGCCAGTTCCAGCCGCTGGTCGACGCAGCGGGCAAGATCACCGCCTTGCGCTTCGTGTTCCCGCCGTACCAGGTGGGGCCGTATGCCGATGGCACGCAGACCGTGGACGTGCCGGCCAGCGTGCTGCGCGAGCTGGTGGCGCCGGAGTACGCGCCGCTGTTCGCCGCCTGAGAGGTCGCCACCGCGCCGGCGCACGACGGCGCGTGGCGCATGGCGTGCACAGCGCGCCAGAACGCAACGCATGCCCTCGTCGTGGCGGGGCGCAATGGGTAGCATTGACCGCTTCCCCCACTTGCAATCGATTTCTCATGGGCAGTTTTGATCAGACCGAGCGGCGCGTGGCGCACACCTGCGCGCGCTATCCGGCCTTTCCGCGCGAGCCTGCCGTCCTGGTCCGGCTGGTCAAGCATCTGTACAAGCGCGTGCATGCCAATGCCAGCGGGATGCTCAAGGAATACGGCATCAGTCCGCCGGAATACGAGATCCTGATGATGCTGTACGGCACGCCCGAGCAGCGCATCACGCCCACCGAGGTGGCCGAGGCCGCCAGCGAGAAGCCGGCCAACATCACCCGTCTCACCGACAGCCTGTGCAGCAAGGGACTGCTGTCGCGCACCGCCAGTCCCGACGATAGGCGCAAGGTTGCATTGACCCTGCAGCCGGACGGCATCGCCCTGATCGAGCGGCTGCTGCCGGACGTCTGCGCGTTCCTGGACACGGAGACGGCGGCGCTGGATGCCGGCGAGCAGCAGCAGTTGGAGATGCTGCTGAAGAAGATGCTGGCCGGCATCGATGGCCTCGACGCCGCAGCCGAGCCGATGACCTAGGCCGCGCTGCCTGCGGGGCAGGGCCGCCTAGCGCCAGCCGCGCGCCCGCGCGCGCTGTTCGGCGTCGGCATCCAGCGCCTCGCCGACGATGCGCGCATCCACCGCTTGCAGCACCGCGGCCGGCATCGGGCTGGCCGCCATGCGCATGCCGCTGCCATCGTGACTTTCGCTGGCGGGCACCAGCAACTCCACCCGCCATGCGCCATCGCGCTGGCAGGCCAGGCCGGCGCTGGCGCTCGGCAGGGCGAAGGTGCGGCAGTAATGGCCGTCGCGATCGCGGAAGCTCAGGCCGATGCGAACGCCGCCCTGGGGTTGGCCGGACAGCTGCTGCGCCAGTGCCTGCGCCAGCACGCCCTCGGCGACGCCCCCCTGTGTTGCGGCGACGGTCGGGCGCGGCGCAGCGCCCTGCGGCAATTGCCGCTGCGCGATCCACAGCCCCAGCAGCAGCGCCGCCGCCAACGCCGCCGGCAGCGCCCAGCGGCGGCGTGCACGCGGCCGCAGTGGCGTCGGCCGGCTCGCATGCGCCGTCGCCTGGACGGGCGGGGGAGATGACGCAGCGACAGCAGCGTCCTGGTCGGGCGCTTCGGCCGGTCGCGCGCGCGCGGCGGCGAGCAGGCGCTCTGGCACCTCCTCGTCCAGCACCGGCGCGAAGCCGGCAAGCAACCGCGCCTGCAGGCTGCGCAGCCGCTGCAGGGCCTGCGCCAGTTGCGGGTCGGTGCGTAGCGCCGCTTCCACCTGGGCGGCCTGCGCCGCATCCAGTTCGCCGTCGGCGTAGGCCTGCAGGGTGAGTGCATCGATCGTGCTGTTCATGCGGTCGCCTCCAGTGACGCTTGCAGGGCTTCGCGACCGCGCGCGAGCCGGCTGGTGAGTGTGCCGAGCGGAATCTCCAGCACCGCCGCGGCGTCCTTGTAGGACAGGCCTTCGATCAGCACCAGCGCGATCGCCAGGCGTTGTTCCTCGGGCAGGCCGGCCATCGCCGCCTGCACCGCCATCCAGTCCTGCTGCCGCTCCAGCGGCGTGTCGCCGACGTGTTCGCCCTCGGCGGCATCGACGAACACCTGTCGCCGTCGCCGCTGCGCCCGTACCTCGTCGATCCAGGCGTGGCGAATGATGCCGTACAGCCAGTACTGCAGCGGCGTCTCCGGCCGCCATTGTTCGGCGCGGCGCAGTGCGCGTTCGATCGCGATCTGCAGCAGGTCGTCGGCATCCTCGCGATGGCCGGCGACGGCACGCGCGAAGCGCCGCAGTTGCGGCAGCAGGGTACAGATGCCGTCGCCGACGGCGGCCGTGGGATCGGCGTGCATGTGGGGGATACGTTCGGCGGAGGCGTTTTCTTCCATGGGCGCGGCGCGGCGTTCACGGCATGTCGGAATGGCTGGATTAGTGTGGCACGCCAACAGGGGCGGGCGACGGAGCGGGGGGCATGGCGACGGGCAGGCGAATGCGCTGGATGGCGGCGGCCTTGCTGGCGGTGGCGACACCGGCATTGGCGCAGCTGGCGCTGCCATCGGCGGGCGGGCTGGTGCAGGACGTCACCCAGGGCGTGCACAGCGGCATGGATCGGTTGGGACAGTCGATGCAGGACGCGCGTGGCGATCTCGAACGGCTGCGCCTGAAACGCCTGCAGGCGCTGCTGCGCAGCGATCCGCGTGGGTTGGAGCGCGACGAGGGCGGCGCCGTGGTGATGCGCGGGCAGGTGGTGGCGCTGGAGCCGGACCCAGCCGCGTTGCAGGCGGCGCAGGCGGCCGGCTTCGCCGTGTTGGAGCAGCGCAGCTTCGGCGAATTCGGCCTACGCTTGGTGGTGCTGCAGGTGCCGTCGGGCCTGTCCACGCGCCGCGCGTTGCAGCAATTACGCGAGCGCGATCCGCAGGGTCAGTACGACTACAACCACGTCTACAGCGGATCGGCCGCGACGCCACCAGCACCAGCACCTGCCAGCGCGCCCGCGGCACCGGCAGCCGCAAGCGCTGCGGCGGGCGGATTCGTGGTCGGCCTGATCGATAGCGGCGTGGACGCGTCGCATCCGGCGCTGGCCGGCGTGCAGGTGCAGACCTGGGGCTGCGGCGGGCAGGTGCGCGCGCAGCCGCACGGCACGGCGGTCGCCTCGCTGCTGGCCGGCCGCGCGGTGGCGCACGGGCCGTTCGCGCGCACGCTGTATGCGGCCGATATCTACTGCGGGCAGGCCGACGGCGGCACCGTGGTGGAGTTGGTCGGCGCGTTGGCGTGGATGGCGCAGCAGCAGATGCCGGTGATCAATATCAGCCTGATCGGCGGCCCCAACCGCGCCTTGCAGCTCGCCGTGCAGCGCATGCTCGCGCGCGGCCATGTGCTGGTCGCAGCGGTGGGCAACGACGGCCCGGCGGCACCGCCGCTGTATCCGGCCGCTTATCCCGGAGTGATTGGCGTCACCGCGGTGGATGCGCGTGCGCGGGTGTTGCCGGAGGCCGGGCGAGGACCGCAGGTGGCCTTCGCCGCGATCGGCGAATTGATCGCCGCGGCGCCGCAGGGCCGTTGGCAGACGCAGCGCGGCACGTCGTTCGCCGCGCCGCTGGTAGCGCGGCTGGCGGCGCAGGCGTTGCCGCAGCCGGATCCACAGGCGGCCGCGCAGGTGCGTACACAGTTGCAGGCGCAGGCGCGCGATCTCGGTGCGCTTGGCGCCGATCCGGTATACGGCGCCGGGCTGCTCGGCGCGGACCTGCCGCTGCAGCGCGCGCCGGGCGGCTGAACGCATTCTGTCTGCGCCCATCCCGGCCGGGATGTTCTGCGCCGTTCGACACGTAGGACCAGATGAGAGCCGCAGATGGCCTGCGGCGTCATGAGGAGAACGCGATGAACGGCAAGACTCTGTTGGCGAGCGCGGTGCTGGTGGCGACGGTGGCGCTGACCCCGGGCGTGGCCGGCGCGCAGGTGCTGGGCGGTGCGGGCAGCGTGGGCGGCGCCGTCAACGGCACGCTGGGCGGCCTGGGGGGCGGCAGCCTCGGCGGCAACGGAATGGGGGCAGGCCGCCTGGACGCCGGGGTTCCGCTGGATCGGGCGCGCAGCGGCATCGAGCAACAGTCGCAGCGTACGCGGATGGCGGCACAGCGGGCGGCGGCGCGTGGCACGGCCACGGCGGACAGCGCCGCGCAGAGCGTGGGCATCGCGGTGAACGAGGGCCGGACGCTGGCCGGCAACGCTGCCGCCAGCGGCAATGCGGCGGCACGGAATACGGCCGGTAGCGCGATGGGCCAGGCCAATGCTGCGCTCGGCGCGGCGAGCAGCGCGGTCAATCCCGCTGCGACGTTGTCCACGGCTGGCAATGCCGCTGGTGCAGTCGATGGCATGGCCGGTCACGGTGCGGGCGCGGCGAATGCGGCCGGCAATGGCGGTAGCAACGGTGCCGCCAGCGGTGCTGGTCTGCCCACGGTGCCGGCGTTGTCCGGCAGCGGCAATGCCACTGGCGCGGCCAGCGGCAGCGCGTCTCATGGCGCAGGCACGCGTGGCGGGTCGGTGTCGGGCCAGGCGGGTGCGGGCGGCCAGGGCGGTGCGCAGGCCGGCACCGGTCAGGCGCAGGGACAGGCCGGCGGCGCGGCCTCGTTGGGCGTTAGCGTCGATGCCTCCGGCAACGGCCAGTAGCCGCTTGCGGACTGCACGCGGCGCACTGCGTGTCTCCGCTGAAATAGCAGGCTGAAAAACACGACGCCCGGCTGAGCCGGGCGTCGTGCGTGTTGCGTCATGCGGTTGATCGCGGTGTCTTCCGCCGCGAGGTCGTCGCGAGGTGGCGGCACGGCCGCGTGGTCCATGCCGCGATGCGCCTCAGCGTGCGCTCGGCGTCGCCGCCGGCGTGGCGTTGAGGCCGCGCTTCTCCAGCAAGGGTTCGATCTGCGGTGCGTGCCCGGCGAAGTCCTGGAACAACTGCATCGCATCGACGCTGCCGCCGCGCGAGAGCAGTGTCTTGCGGAAGCGGTCGCCGTTGGCGCGGCTCAGCCCGCCGTGCTGCTTGAACCACTGCTGGGTGTTGGCATCCAGCACCTCGGACCAGATGTAGGCGTAGTAGCCGGCCGCGTAGCCGCCCATGATGTGGCTGAAATACGGCGTGCGGTACCGCGGCGGCACCGGCGCATAGGCGATGCCGTCGGCGGCCAGCGCCTTGGCCTCGAAATCCATCACGCCCGATGCCGGGGGCACCTGGCCAGCGCTGAGCTGGTGCCAGCGCTGGTCCAGCATCGCCGCACCCAGGTACTCGGTGGTGGCGAAGCCCTGGTTGAACTTGGCGGTGGCCACCACCTTGTCCAGCAGCACCTGCGGCATCGGCGCGCCGCTCTGGTAGTGCTTGGCGTAGTGCTTGAGGATGGCCGGATCGTCGGCCCACATCTCGTTGACCTGCGAGGGAAACTCGACGAAGTCGCGCGGCACGCTGGTGCCGGAGAAGTACGGGTACTTCACGTTCGAGAACATGCCGTGCAGCGCATGGCCGAACTCGTGGAACGCGGTGGTGACTTCGTCCCAGGTCAGCAGGGTCGGCTGGCCGGCCGGCGGCTTGGGGATGTTGAGGTGGTTGGCGACCACCGGCTTGTCGCCGGTCAGCGCCGACTGCGACACGTAGGAGCTCATCCAGGCACCGCCACGCTTGGACTCGCGTGCGTACATGTCGGCGATGAAGATCGCCAACTGGCTGCCGTCGGCGTCGAACACGTCGTAGACCAGCACGTCGTCGCGGTAGGTGGGCAGGTCGGTGCGCTGCTTGAAGGTCAGCCCGTACTCCTGGTTGGCGGCGTAGAACACGCCATTTTCCAGCACGTTCTTCAGTTCGAAGTAGGGCTTGAGCTGGGCCTCGTCGAAGTCGTACTTGGCCTGGCGCACCTTCTCGGTGTAGTAGGCCCAGTCCCAGGCTTCGAGCTTGAAGCTGGGCTTGCCGGCGGCCTTCTGCTCCTGGTCGATCATCGCCTGCAGGTCGGCGGCCTCGCGCTTGGCGTTGGCCACCGCGGCCGGGGCCAGCTTGCCGAGCATGGCGTTGACCGCTTCGGGGGTCTTGGCGGTCTGGGTTTCCAGCGAGTAGGCGGCGTGGTTCGGGTACCCGAGCAGCTTGGCGCGGTCGGCGCGCAGGGTCATGATCCGCGACACCAGCGCGGTGTTGTCGTAGGGGCCGCCGTGGCTGCCGCGCGACACCGAGGCTTCGTAGATCTTCTGCCGCAGCGCGCGGTCCTTGAGCTGGGCCAGCGGCGGCTGGCCGGTGGTGTTGAGCAGGGCGATCACGTACTTGCCGTCGAGCTTGCGCGCCTTGGCCGCTTCGGCGGCCGCGGCGATCTGCGCATCGGACAGGCCGTCGAGCTGCTTGACGTCGTCCACCACGACCGCGGCGGCGTTCACTTCGGCCAGCACGTTCTGGCTGAACTTGGTGCCCAGTTCGGCCAGCTCGGCGTTCATCGCCTTGAGCTTGGTCTTGTCGGCGTCGTTGAGCTTGGCGCCGTCGCGGACGAAGTCGCTGTGGTACTTCTCGATCAGGCGCACGCCCTCCGCGTCCAGGCCGAGCTGGTTGCGGGTGTCGTACAGGGTCTGGATGCGCGCGAACAGCTTGGGGTTGAGCGCGATCGCGTCGCGGTGCGCGGCCAGCTTGCCGGCGTACTCGGCCTGCAACTGCTTGCGGGTGTCGTTGGTGTCGGCACCGACCAGGTTGAAGAACACGGTGGTGGCGCGGTCCAGGACTTGCCCGCTCTTCTCCATCGCCACGATGGTGTTGTCGAAGGTCGGCTTGGCCTGTTGGTCGGCGATGGCCTGGATTTCCTTCAACTGCTGCGCCATGCCGGCGTCGAACGCGGGGGCGAAATCGCTGTCCTTGATCTTGTCGAACTGCGGGTAGTGCAGCGGCAGCGGGCTTTCGGCGAAGAACGGGTTGGCCTGCGTGGCCGCCGTGGCGGCGGTGGGCGTGGTGGCCGGAGCGGCGTAGGCAGGCATGGCGAGTCCGAGCGTGGCGGCGAGGGCAAGGGCGAGGCGAGAGGTCATCAAGCGGTATCCGCAATCATGGTGATCGGGCAGGCTACCCCAGGCAAGCAGGCGTGGCCCGTGACGAAAGCCATGGGAGCGCTGCAGCATCGACGCTTGTTTCTCAGGGCTTTGCGGCATTTGGCGTGAACCTTGATGCAGTGCGCTCTCATGCGCGGCTGCGCCGTGAAGGCGGTTGCATGGGTGGTGCGCCGGCAGTGTGTTGCCTTGTCCGCGCGAGCGCCTGCGATGCTGGCTTATGCGTGGGGTCCGGCCTGCTGGCGACGCGTGCGGGCACCGCGTAGCATCGCGTCGAACCAGCGCCGCAGCGGCGCGCCGCAGCACGAGGAATCATGGACACGCCGACCACCGCCTACGCCTTCACCGCGACCACGCTGGACGGGCAGGCGCAGCCGCTCGCCGAGTACACCGGCAAGGTGCTGCTGATCGTCAATGTCGCCTCCAAGTGCGGCTTCACGCCGCAGTACGCCGGGCTGCAGGCGCTGTGGCAGCGCTATCGCGAGCGCGGACTGGTGGTGCTGGGCTTTCCCTGCGACCAGTTCGGCCATCAGGAACCGGGCGATGCCGCGGAGATCCGCCAGTTCTGTTCGCTCAGCTACGACGTCGATTTCCCGATGTTCGCCAAGGTGCAGGTCAACGGCGACGGCGCGCATCCGCTGTGGCGCTGGCTCAAGCAGCAGAAATCCGGGCTGCTCGGCATCGCCGCGATCAAGTGGAATTTCAGCAAGTTCCTGATCGGCCGCGACGGCCAGGTGCTGGCGCGCTATGCGCCGACCGACAAGCCGGAAGCGCTGGCGGCCGATATCGAGCGGGCGCTGGGCTGACGATTCGACCGCAAACGCCCGGCGTGGTCCCGAATGCCGGGGTGGTTGCCTTGCCCACACACGATTTCGCCACTATTGCGCTTTGACCTGCCGCCATGTCGCTTATGCCGGTAGGAGCGGCTTCAGCCGCGATGCGCTTTACCGGTAAAGCCTGTCGCGGCTAAAGCCGCTCCTACGACGGGAGACGCGCAGCGCCGTTACTTCTCGACGAACGCGCGCTCGAACACGTAGTGGCCCGGCGAGCCGATGCGCGGCGAGGCGATGAAGCCGCGGGCGTCCAGGGTGTGGCGCAGGTCGGCCAGCATCTGCGGGCTGCCGCAGATCATCGCGCGGTCGTGTTCCGGGTTCAGCGGCGGCAGGCCGAGGGTGCGCTGCATCTCGCCGCTCTCGAGCAACTCGGTGAGGCGGCCACGGTTGCGGAAGTCCTCGCGGGTCACCGCCGGGTAGTACAGCAGCTTCTCGCGGATGGTCTCGCCGAGGAACTCGTGCTGCGGCAGTTCCTTCTCGAAGTAGTCGCGGTAGGCCAGATCCTTCTCGAAGCGCACGCCGTGGGTGAGGATCACCTTGTCGAAGCGCTCGTAGGTTTCCGGGTCCTTGATCACCGACAGCCACGGCGCCAGGCCGGTGCCGGTGCCCAGCAGGTACAAATGGCGGCCGGGGTGCAGGTCGCTGATCAGCAGGGTGCCGGTGGGCTTCTTGCCGACCAGCACCGAATCGCCCGGCTTGATGTGCTGCAGGCGCGAGGTCAGCGGGCCGTCCGGCACCTTGATGCTGAAGAACTCCAGTTGCTCTTCCCAGTTGGCGCTGGCGATGGAGTAGGCGCGCAGCAGCGGCCGCGTCTCCGTCTCCAGGCCGATCATCACGAACTGGCCGTTGTCGAAGCGGAAGCCGTCGTTGCGGGTGGTGGTGAAGCTGAAGTAGTCCTCGGTCCAGTGGCGGACATCGAGCACCGTTTCGGGGCCAAAAGCGGAAGACATGCCGTTGATCGTGATGGGGAAGGAACGGCGGCCATTCTACCCCATGCCGGCTCAAATGAGATCAAATCTCATTTGAGGCCCGGTACCGATCACGCGATCCGGCTCACTTCTCGAACGAGACCTCGTAGGAAAGGTATAGCGGCGCCTGCGGCGGTGCCAGCAGCGGGCGCTGGCGTAGGAAACGTTCCAGGCACAGGGCCAGCGGGGTGGTGCCGTTGCGCCAGCTGGCGCCGACGCTGCCGTCGGCCTGCACCTGCACCACCACGGTGAACGGCGAGGTGTCCGGACGCGGCGTGGCGCAACTTGCCACGCCCTCGTCCAGCGCCGCGCGCTGCAGGGTCTGCAGGCGTTCCTGCATGGCTGCCGGCAGGCGGGCCTCGTCGCGGTCGGCCAGGGCCTTGGCCGCGGCGTAGTCGGAAGGCGCCGGCGTGTCCGCGGCGGGAGCGGCGAGTGCCGGGACGGCGAGGGCGACGGCGAACAGGCAGGACAGGGTGCGGAGCATGGCGGTGTCGGAAGGGGCGGACAGGCTAACGATACCCAGCGGCCTGCAGTTCGAACAGTTCCGCGTAGCGGCCGCCCTGCGCCATCAGTTCGTCGTGGGTGCCGCTGGCCTCGATCCGGCCATCGGCCAGGACCAGGATGCGGTCGGCCATGCGCACGCTGGAGAAGCGGTGCGAGATCAGTACCGCGGTGCGGTTGTCGGACAGCTCCTTGAAGCGCTGGAACACCTCGAACTCGCTGCGCGCATCCAGTGCGGCGGTCGGCTCGTCGAGGATCATCACCTGCGCGTCGCGCATGTAGGCGCGGGCGATGGCGATCTTCTGCCACTGCCCGCCCGACAGGTCCACGCCGGTCTTGAAGCGGCGCCCGATCACCTGCGCGTAGCCCTGCGGCAGGCCGTCGATCAGCTCGGCGGCCATGGCCCGCTGCGCGGCGGCGCGGATCCGCGCCGCGTCGTCCAGTGCCTCGACCTGGCCGACGCCGATGTTCTCGCCGGCGCTGAAGTGGTAGCGCACGAAATCCTGGAAGATCACCCCCAGGTTGGCGCGCAGGTCGTCCAGGTCGTAGTCGCGCAGGTCGCGCCCGTCGAGCAGGATGCGGCCCTCGTCCGGGTCGTACAGCCGCGCCAGCAGCTTGACCAGGGTGGTCTTGCCGGCGCCGTTCTCGCCGACCAGGGCCAGCACCTCGCCGGCGCGCAGCGCGAAATCCAGGTGCCGCACCGCCCACTGCTCGGCGTCCGGGTAGCGAAAGCCGACGTTCTCGAACACGAAGCCCTGCACGATCGGCCGCGGTACCGGCACCGCGCCCGGACGGCTGCGGATCTCCGGGACGATGCGGAAGAACGAATACAGGTCGTCCAGGTACAGCGCCTGCCCGGCCACCTGCGAAAAGCCGATCAGCAGCCCTTCCAGCAACTGCCGCAGGCGCAGAAAGCTGCCGGCCAGGAAGGTCAGGTCGCCGATGCTGAAATCGCCGCGCACGGTGCGCCAGGCGATGTAGCCATAGGCGCCGTAGTAGCCCAGCGTGCCCAGCGCCGCCAGCACGGTGCCCCACAGCATGCGCTTGCGCGCCAGCGCGCGGTTGGCCTGGAAATAGCGGTCGGCCAGGGCCCGGTAGCGGGTGATCAGGAAGTTGTGCAGGTTGAAGATCTTCACTTCCTTGGCGGTCTCGACGCTGGCGCCGAGCTGGCGCAGGTAGTCGAGTTGGCGGCGTTCGGCCGTCCACTGGAAGTTGAGCGAGTAGCCCAGCGCGTTGAAGTGCGCCTCGCCGATGAAGGCCGGCACCAGCGCCACCGCCAGCAGGGCGATGAGCCACGGCGCGTACACCAGCAGGCCGACCGCGAAGCTGGCCACGGTGATCGCATCCTGCACCTGGCCGAACAACTGGCTCATCAGGTTCATGCGGCCCATGGTCTGGCGCCGCGCGCGGTCCAGCCGGTCCTGTTGTTCCGGGTCCTCGAAATCCTCCAGGTCCAACTGGGCAGCGTGCTCCATCAACTGCACGCTGGTGGTGTTGTTGAACAGCTCCGACAGCAGCGTGTCGGCATAGCTGACCAACCGCCCGAGCAGGTCCGAGGCGATCGCCAGCGCCAGTTCCAGGCCCAGCAGTTCCAGCAGCCGGTTCAGGCGGCCGCTGGCCAGGGCCTGGCCCAGCGAGTCGAACCCGGGCGATTGCCCGACCAGGTGGATGGCCTCGTCGATGATCAGCTTGCCCACGTACAGCGAGGCCACCGGCAGCAGCGCCCGGATCACGCGCAGGCCGATGCTGCTGAGGGTCAGCCAGCGGCTGGTCTGCCAGATCTGGCGCAGGAACGGCGGCAGGTTGCGCATCGCGTCGAAGCGCTCGCGCAGGCTCGGGCCGGTGGCGGGCGCGGTGCGGGCGCCGCCATGGGAAGGGGAGGTGGATGCCATCGGCGCATTGTGCCGGGGGCGGGCGTGCGCGGGGAGTGTGGACTGAGCCGGGGCGGAGGCTGCACCGGCGCTGACGCCGGTGGCTGGCGCGCGATGTCTGAAGACGAGGAGTGGCTTAGCATCGTGGATGTCCAGCCAAGGCCGTTGCCATGTCCGATCCTGCCGCGCCTGCATTTGCCCGCCTGCGTGCGCACATGCCGTCGTGGCGCGAACTGCTGGGCTGCACGATTTTCGCCTTGGTGGCCACCGCGCTGCTGCTGTGGGGCAACGCCGCCGTGTTGGTGTTGACGCTGTCGTATGTGGCTTTCGCGATCGGCTACAGCCTGTTTCGCTTGTTCGGCGGGCGCGGCGGCATCGATCTCGAACAGTTGTGGCGCGATGTGCTCGATGCGGTACTCGGTCTGTGCTGATGCGGTGTTGGTGGAAGCAGGTCTGTCCGGCGCGACGGCCGGGTCATGCGTCGGCCCGTACCCTCACCCCAACCCCTCTCCCGGTGGGAGAGGGGCTAGCGCTTCCCTTCTCCCTGCGGGAGAAGGTGCCCCGAAGGGGCGGATGAGGGTACGGGCGAAGCCTCGAAATGCTTGCTGCCGCCAGGCGCTCCGTGGCGGCCGTACCCTCACCCCAACCCCTCTCCCGGTGGGAGAGGGGCTAGCGCTTCCCTTCTCCCTGCGGGAGACGGTGCCCCGCAGGGGCGGATGAGGGTACGGGCGAAGCTTCGAATACTTGCTGCCGCCAGGAGTTCCATGGCGGTCGTACCCTCACCCCAATCCCTCTCCCGGTGGGAGAGGGGCTGATTCTGCGTCTCACGGGAGCATCTTTGGCTTATTCGTCCAGCCGCAGCGTCAGGCATTTGGCGGCGCCGCCGGCCTTGAGGAATTCGTCCAGCGGGGTCTGCACCACGCGGTAGCCGATCGCGGCCAGCGCGGCGCATAGCGTGGGCGAGGCGCGGTTGAGCAGCAGGGTGTCGTCCAGGTCCACCGCGTTGCAGGCGAAGGCGAGGGCGTCGGCCTCGCCGACGGCGATGCGCCGCGAGGCCGGGATGTGCTGGGCGATCGCCTGCTGCGCGTCGGCATCGAACGCGGCCGGGTAGTACAGCAGGTAGCCGTCGCGCAGCGGGCAGAAGCAGGTGTCCAGGTGATAGAAGCGCGCGTCGACCAGGCGCAGCGGCACGACTTCGATGTCCAGCAGGTCGGTCAGTTCGTGCGCGGCGGCCAGGTCGCTGCGGTGGCCGTGGCCCATCCACAGCCGGCGTGCGCCGCGGTCCAGCAGTGCGTCGCCGGCGCCTTCGAAATACACCTGCTCCGGCAGTTCGCGGATGCGCAGCCCGGCCTGGCGACACCAGGCGGTGAACAAGGCTTCCTCGCCACGGCGTTCGGCGTGGCGGAAGCGGCTGGGCACGAAGCGGTCGCCAAGCACCAGGCCGGCGTTGGCGCTGAACACCATGTCCGGCAGCCCCGGGGCGGCGGCGATGCAGTCGACGCGCGCTCCTGCCGCCTCGGCGGCGGCCACCAGCGCGTTCCACTGCGCCTGCGCCCGCTCGCGGCTGGCGGCGTGGACGTTGCCTTCCATCCAGGGGTTGATCACGTAGTCCACCGCGAAGTGCTGCGGCGCGCACATCAGCAGGCGGTGGCCATGGCCGGCGGCGCTGCGGAACTGCGGCTCGGGGGAGGCGAGGGCCATGTCGGTCTCGTCGGCCAGGCCGCCAGCAAGGACGTTCTCGATCATGCGCGCACTCCGCGTCGGGGATGCGCGCCACGCTAGCGACGCCGTGTTGCGAGGACATGTCGGTGGACTGGTGGCGGGATTGGGGATTCGGGATTCGGGATTGGGGATTCGTGCAAGCAGAACCGCGCGCGCTGCGGGCCTGCTGGCGTTAGCGTGCGTGGTCGTGGTCCAGCGGCGAGCAACCGGGAGTTTTGAAACGCCACGCATCCTTGCCGACTACGCGATCCTGCCCCCGATTCCCGATTCCCGATTCCCCAATCCCCAATCCCCAATCCCCAATCCCCAATCCCGGCGCGCAGCGCCTTTACGGCAGCGCCGGCTGCAGACCCACGCCCAGCCGGTTCCAGGCGTTGATCACCGCCACGGCCATGGTCAGGGCGCTGATCCCGGCCGGATCGAACTGCGCCACCAGCGCGTCGTAGACGGCCTGCGGCGGCGCGCCGGCGGGCAGCGTGGTCAGCGTTTCGGCCCAGTCCAGCGCGGCGCGCTCGCGTGCGTCGAAGAAGCGACTGTCGCGCCAGGCGGCGAGGGTATCGAGCTTGCGTGGCTCGGTGCCGGCCTTGCGCAGGGCGGTGGCATGCATGTCGATGCAGTAGGCGCAGCCGTTGAGCTGGGAGACGCGCAGGAACACCAGTTCGGCGAGGGCGCTGCCAAGCACGCCATCGTGCACGTGCTGGCTGGCGGTCAGCAGGGCACGGAACGCTTCGGGTTCGTGGCGGGTGTAGTCGATGCGGTGGAAGTGCATGGTGGGTCGCTCATGGCGGACACCGTGGCCGCCTTCCCCTCCAGGACGCGGCTGCGCGCGCCGATGTGACAGCGCCGCCGCAGGTCAGTCGCGGCCGGCTGCAGGCGGCGCCGGCAGCTTGTCCGGGTTCATCAGGGTCAGCACCTCGGCGATGCGCTCGCCGTCGATGACCAGCAGCGTCGCCGAATGCAGCCGCGGCCCCAGGAAGCGCAGGATCGCCGGTTCGCCGTTGACCGTGCCGATCCGCGTCTGCAGGCCCAGGTCGCGCCGCGCCAGCGCCCAGTACAGCCGGCCGATGCGCTCGGCGCCGTGCAAAGGGCGCAGGCTGGCGGTGACCTTGCCGCCGCCGTCGGAGCGCAACTGGGCGTCGGCATGCAGCAAGGCGGCGATGGCGGCGCGGTCGCCGCGCTGCGAGGCGTGCAGGAAGCGCTCCAGCAACTGGCGGTGGCGCTCGGGGGTGACCGCGAAGCGCGCCTGGCCCTGGCCGAGCCGCTCGCGCGCCCGGTGCACCAGTTGCCGGCAGCCGGCCTCGCTGCGTTCCAGGGCGCGGCCGATCTGCGCGTAGTCGTAGTCGAACGCCTCCTTCAGCAGGAACGCCGCGCGCTCGTGCGGACCGAGCCGCTCCAACAATGCCAGGAACGCCACCGACACCTGCTCGGCGCGGTCATGGCGCTCGGCCGGGTCGGCGTCGTCGGCGATCTCCAGCGGCTCGGGCAGCCACGGGCCGACGTAGTGGACGCGGGCGCTGCGCGCCGCGCGCAGGCGGTCCAGGCCGAGCCGGGTGGTGGCGGTCACCAGCCAGGCTTCGGGGTCGCGGATCGCGCCACGGTCGCTGGCCTGCCAGCGCAGCCAGGCGTCCTGCACGGTGTCCTCGGCGTCGGCGCGGCTGCCGAGCAGGCGGTAGGCCAGGCCGAACAGCCTGGCGCGGTGGGATTCGAAGGTCGGATCGTGGGTCATGACGACCAGGACGGAACAGGGCGTGCCGGCGTGACACCGGGCGGGGCCGCCACTTTGCCCTAAAATGGGCGGGTTTCCCCCCGCCAGCCGCAGAGCCAGCCGTGACCTCGATCAAGCAGGAAGACCTCATCCAGTCCGTCGCCGACGCGCTGCAGTACATCAGCTACTACCACCCGGTCGACTACATCAAGAATCTCTCCGCGGCCTACGAGCGCGAGCAGTCGCCGGCGGCCAAGGACGCCATCGCGCAGATCCTGATCAACTCGCGGATGTGCGCCGAGGGCCACCGGCCGATCTGCCAGGACACCGGCATCGTCACCGTGTTCCTCGAGATCGGCATGAACGTGCGCTGGGACGACGCCACCATGGGCGTGGAGGACATGGTCAACGAGGGCGTGCGCCGCGCCTACAACCATCCGGACAACAAGCTGCGCGCCTCGGTGCTGGCCGACCCGGCCGGCAAGCGCCAAAACACCAAGGACAACACCCCGGCGGTGGTCAACGTGAAGGTTGTCCCCGGCGACACCGTCGACGTCATCGTCGCGGCCAAGGGCGGCGGCTCGGAGGCCAAGAGCAAGTTCGCCATGCTCAACCCGTCCGATTCCATCGTCGACTGGGTGCTCAAGACCGTGCCGACCATGGGCGCTGGCTGGTGCCCGCCGGGCATGCTCGGCATCGGCATCGGCGGCACCGCCGAGAAGGCGATGCTGCTGGCCAAGGAAGCGCTGATGGAGCCGATCGACATCGTCGATCTGCAGGCCCGCGGCGCGTCCAACCGTGCCGAGGAGCTGCGCCTGGAGTTGTATGAGAAGGTCAACGCGCTGGGCATCGGCGCGCAGGGCCTGGGCGGCCTGACCACGGTGCTGGACATCAAGGTCAAGGACTACCCGACCCACGCCGCCAACCTGCCGGTGGCGCTGATCCCCAACTGCGCTGCCACCCGCCATGCGCATTTCACCCTGGACGGCAGCGGCGCGGTGATGCTGGATCCGCCGTCTCTGGAAGACTGGCCCAAGCTGACCTACAACCCGACCAACGCGCGCCGGGTGAACCTGGACACCATCACTCGCGAGGAAGTGGCCAGCTTCAAGCCGGGCGAGACGATCCTGCTCAACGGCAAGCTGCTGACCGGCCGCGACGCCGCGCACAAGCGCATGATCGACATGCTCAACCGCGGCGAGACGCTGCCGGTGGACTTCACCAACCGCTTCATCTACTACGTCGGCCCGGTCGATCCGGTGCGCGACGAAGTGGTCGGCCCGGCCGGCCCCACCACCGCCACGCGCATGGACAAGTTCACCCGGCAGATGCTGGAGCAGACCGGCCTGCTGGGCATGGTCGGCAAGTCCGAGCGCGGCGATGCGGCGATCGCCGCGATCCGCGACAACAAGGCGGTGTACCTGATGGCGGTCGGCGGCTCGGCCTACCTGGTGTCCAAGGCGATCAAGGCCAGCAAGGTGCTGGCCTTCGAAGACCTGGGCATGGAGGCGATCTACGAGTTCGAGGTCAAGGACATGCCGGTGACCGTGGCGGTCGACTCGAGCGGCGAGTCGGTGCACAAGACCGGCCCGCGCGAGTGGCAGGCGCGTATCGGCAAGATCCCGGTGGTGGTCGAGGCCTGATCGGCCGCACCGCGGAACGCCGGCGAGGACGCCGGCGTTCCGCGTGGCGCTGGCGGTGCGCCGGCGTCGCGGCAATAATCGGCGCTGGTTCCGCCTCCGGGGAAAGCGTCGTGTCCATCGTGCTTTACGGCTCGCCCAGTACCGCCTCGTTCGTCGTGCACTGGTTGCTGATCGAACTGCAGGTCGATTTCGAACTGCGCATGCTCGATTTCGAGCGCCAGGAGCAGAAACGCCCCGAGTACCTGGCGATCAATCCGCAGGGGCGGGTACCGACCCTGTTGCTGGACGGGCAGGTGCTGACCGAGTCGGTCGCCATCGCCATGCACCTGGCCGACCTCTATCCGCACGCCGGCCTGGCGCCGCCCCCCGGCACCCCCGAGCGCGCGGCCTACTATCGCTGGATGCTGTTCGGCGCCTATACCCTGATGCCGGCCTACCGCGACTGGTTCTATCCCGACGAACCGGCCGGCGCCGACAACGCCGAGCGCGTGCGCGCCAGCGCCCGCGCATTCCTGGAAAAAGCCTGGGACGAGGTGGCCACGCACCTGGAGCAGGGCGGCCCCTACCTGCTGGGCGAGCACTGCAGCGCCGCCGACTTCGTGCTGGTCATGCTGATGCGCTGGTCGCGCAACATGCCACGGCCCACCGACAGCTGGCCGGCGCTGAAGGCCATGGCCGAGCGGATGAAGGCGCGCCCGGCGTTCCACGAGACCTATCGGCGGGAAGGCATTACCGACTGGATGTGAGCAGGGTGCGGGTGCGCTGATCGGAAGCGACGGCGGCTGCATTGCCTGGCGTCGGCTATCGGGTTTTTCCGGCAGTTTTCTGCGGCAACGAAACAGCACTCGCGGAAGCTGCGCAAGCGGTTTCGTCTTGCGCTCTATATTGGAGTCGAACCAACGACTGGAGTCGAACCAACGACGCGCGGATCAACAGGCACTGCGCTGACCGCTCGCGTGGTTTGCCGTCCCCATCCTGCGTCACGTTGTCGCACCCGGCACCGCGGTCGGCTCGCTGTCGGTGCTGCCGCCTAGAATGACGCGGTGTCCGCCCTCCGTGCTCCCGCCCGACTGCGCCGCCTGATGCGTTGGCCTGCCTTGCTGGCCGCGCTGTTGCTGGTGGTCGCGCCGGTGGCCAGCCGGTTGCTGGAGGCCGCAAGCCTGCCGGTGCCGATGTGCACCTCGGCCGGATTGCAGGCCGCCGCGGACGTGCTGCCGCAGCACGCTGCCGTCCACGCCGGTCATGACGACGCGTCGGGCGCGCAGCGCGACCATGGCCCGGCGCATGCCGCCTGCGACTACTGCGTGCTCGCCGCGCGGCTGCTGCCGTGGCTGGCGATCGTCCTGCTGCTGGCCGCGTCGCTGCCGGCGCCGAGGGCCACCACGCTGCTGCGCCATCGTGTCCATGCCGCCGTGCGCTGGCGCGCGCACGGCGCACGCGGGCCGCCAGTTGTTCTCCAGAACGCTCTCCTGTTTCCGGTGCGCTAGGCGCGCCGGCGCCGTTCTTTTCTGGAGTTCCCTCATGCCTCAGTTCCTGCCGTCGCCCGCGCGGGCGGCGTTGTCGTGCTGCATCCTCGCGAGCCTGTTTCCCGCCGCCGGCCACGCCGAGACGCCCGATGCCACCACCCTCGACCGGATGCAGGTGACCGCCACCGCGCCGGTCGCGCCGCTGACCTGGACGGTCGATCCGAAACTGCCGCGGCAGCCGGTGCCGGCCAGCGATGGCGCCGACTATCTGAAGACCGTGCCGGGCTTCGCCGCGATCCGCAACGGTGGCACCAACGGCGATCCGGTGCTGCGCGGCATGTTCGGCTCGCGGCTCAACGTGCTCAGCAACGACGGCACCCTGGTCGGGGCCTGCCCGGCGCGGATGGACAACGCCTTGTCCTACATCGCCCCGGAAACCTTCGACCGGCTCACCATCGTCAAGGGCCCGCAGACCGTGCGCTGGGGACCCGGCGCCTCCGCCGGCACCGTGCGTTTCGAGCGCGACACGCCGCATTACGCGGCGCCGACGCTGGAAGGCGAGGCCAGCGCGCTGGTCGGCTCCTGGAACCGCAACGACCAGACCCTCGACCTGCGCGGCGGCAACCGCAGCGGCTACGCCCGCGTGGACGCCAACCGCTCCGAGTCCGGCGACTACCGCGATGGCGATGACGCGGTGGTGCCGTCGCGCTGGCGCAAGTGGAATGCCGATGCCGCGGTCGGCTGGACCCCGGATCCGGACACCGTGCTGGAACTCTCCGCCGGCACCGGTGACGGTCTGGCCCGCTACGCGGGGCGCAGCATGGACGGCGTCCAGTTCCGCCGCCGAAGCTATGCCGCGCGCTTCGAGCGCACCGATCTGCCCGGCGCCTGGGAAGCGCTGCGCGGCAATGCCTATGTCAACGACGCCGACCACGTCATGGACAACTACACGCTGCGCCGGCCCAACCCGCAGTCGGCGATGCCGATGCCGATGGCCTCCAACGTGGACCGGCGCACCAGCGGCGGGCGCGTGGAATCGGAGTGGCGCTGGGAGCAGATCGTGGTCCAGGCCGGCGTCGATACCCAGCAAAGCCGCCACCGCGACCGCAGCGCCAGCGGCGAGGGCGTGTACCGGAGCCTGCCGTGGCGCACCGACGCGCGGTTCGACAACCTCGGCGCCTTTACCGAAGCCACCTTCGGTGCCGGCACGGCGCAGCGCTGGATCGCCGGCCTGCGCCTAGACCGCGCGCAGGTCGAGGACACCCGCCGCAGCGTCGGCATGATGGGCATGCCCAATCCCACCGCCGGGCAGACGCGCAGCGAAGACCTGGGCAGCGGCTTCCTGCGCGTGGAACGCAACCTCTCGGCCGACACCGTCTGGTATGCCGGCTTCGGCCGCAGCGCGCGCATGCCCGACTACTGGGAACTGTTCTCGGCCGACATGGGCCCGATGGGCACGGCCAATGCGTTCGCCGGGCTGCGCCCCGAGCGCACCACCCAGCTCGACCTCGGCCTGCAGTACCGCGGCGCGTCCGTGCAGAGCTGGGTCTCCGCCTATGCCGGGCGGGTGCAGGACTTCATCCTGTTCACCTACGCCGACGGCGGCATGATGGGCACTACCACCCGTGTCGACAACGTCGATGCGCGCATTGCCGGCGCCGAGGCGGGAGTGGACTGGCAGCCGCGGCAGGGTCTGACCCTCGGCGGCACGCTGGCCTATGCCTGGGGCGAGAACCGCAGCGACGGCACGCCGTTGCCGCAGATGCCGCCGCTGGAATCGCGGCTACGGCTGGAGTGGGAAGGGCAGCGCTGGTCGGCTGGGGCGCTGCTGCGCGCGGTCGCGCGGCAGGGACGGGTGGCGCTGGACCAGGGCAACGTGGTCGGCCGCGACCTCGGCCGCAGTGCCGGCTTCGCCACGCTGGGGCTGAGCGGTGGCTACCGGGTGAGCGCGGCGTTGCGGCTGAGCGCCGGCATCGACAACGTGTTCGACCGGCGCTACAGCGAACATCTCAACCTCGCCGGCAGCGCCGACTTCGGCTTTCCGGCCGATCCGGTGCGCATTGCCGAACCGGGCCGCAACCTGTGGTTGAAGGGCAACTACCGGTTCTGAGCGATCGGCGATCGGCGATCGGTGGGCGCGGTCGCATGGCGACTGCGCCGCCATCGGGGTAGGGCGCTGATGTGCGCCCAGGCACAACGCATGCAGCTCTCATCGAGGCGGCGCCGCATACGAAAAACTTCAACGCTGCCTGCGTCCGTCGTGACTGCAGCAATCCAGACGTCCGCGGGTCGCGCGCGGAATGCGCGACCAGCACACGCGACGCCCGCCAGTCGGGCGCCGCGCGTGCCGCTCAGGCGTGGCGTTGGCTCAGAACCATTCCAGCAGCGAGATACCGACGCCGACGTAGGTGGCGCGGTGGTTGTAGTCGATCATGCTCTCGCCGTAGCCGTCGAACACCTGCACATGGCCGCGCAGCAGGTTGCTGATCGGGAAGCCCCAGTCCAGCTGCACCGCGCCGTGCGAACGGTCGCCGCCGCGCAGCGAGTGCCGCGCCATCAGCGCCACTTCGTGGCCGTTGCGGTTGTAGATCAGGGTCGCGTCGCCACGGCCCATGTAGTCCTCGATGTCCGGGTTGTTGTCCTGCTTGCGGCTCTCCGGGATGCGGTACCAGGGGCGCAGCACCAGCGCCCAGTTGTCGCGGTCCAGGCCGATGTTGAGCATCGCCCGGTTCCAACTGCGTGACAGCGGATCGCTGCGGCCGTTGGACTGGTGGGTCAGCTGGATGCCGGTCATCCGTCCCTTCCAGCCGAACAGGCTGTAGTTGTTGCGGAACACCAGCATCAGTTCCGGCTCGTAGTTGGTCTCGCGGAACGGGCGCGACTGCTCCGAGTTGTAGACCTGCCAGCGCGAGCTCTGGGTGTAGGCACCCCACAGGTCGCCGTTGTCACCGAAGATGTTCTCCACGATCTTGGTCTTGAAGCTCAGCTGGAACTTCGCCTCCACGCTGTCCAGCGGTTCGGCGGTGGTCACCGTGTTGACCGGGTTCGGCGAGGACGGCAGCTCGTTCTTCTTGCTGGTCCAGAACGCCGGCAGCAGGTATACCGGCTTGTAGGCGCGCAGCTGGAAGGTGCCCAGCTTGGAGTCCTTGGCCAGTTCCCAGCGGCTATCCAGCAGCGAACCCTTGCCGGCATTGGCGATGGTGCTGTCGTAGCGGTCCTGCTTGAAGATCGCGGCGGCGCGCTGGCGGGTGCGCTCGGCGACGCCGGCATCCTCCGGCACGCTGGCGTCCAGTTGCTGCTTCTGGCGTTCGCTGGCGACCTGCGCGGCGGCATCGGCCGCCTGCGGGTCGGCGGTCCGGCGCGACAGCGCCTGGTCGTAGCAGGCCAGGCGGGCGGCGTCGCTGGAGATGGCCACGCAGGCTTCCGGCGAGGCGGGAGTGGGCAGGACTTCCTGCGCATGTGCAAGCGGCACGGCCGCGATCGACAGCAGTAACAGGGGGCGGACCTGGCGGTGGGACATGCGGTTCTCGCTGCAACGGGCGGCGCGGGCGGGTGGTGCGCTGCCGGGGTGAATGGCCGGCAGCGAAAATACAGGAAGTGACGACAACAGGGTCATCACGCGTTCATGCTGTCGCCGCGACGCCGTCTTCAGGCCGGCGTCTTCAGAGCAGCCAGGCCACCGCGAACACCGCGAGCATCGCCAGCGCCAGGCCGAGTTTGGCGGCGGTGCCCAGCACGATCCCCAGCCAGGTGCCGACGCCGACCCGGGTCGCCTGGCGCAGTTCGCGGCCGTGCCAGTACTCCCCGGCCAGGGCGCCGACGAAGGGGCCGACGAACAGCCCGATCGGCATGAAGAACATGCCGGCGATCCCGCCCAGCACCGATCCCCACAGCGCCTTGCGACTGGCGCCGACGCGCTGCGCGCCGAACGCAGTGGCCAGCAGGTCGACCAGCAGCGACAGCGCGGTGAGCACGCCCAGCACGGTCAGCGTCGGCCAGCCGAGGCGTTGGAAGCCATCGGCCCAGGCCGCCAGCAGCATCCCGGCGAACATCAGCGGCGTGCCGGGCAGGGCCGGCAGCAGCACCCCCGCCAGCCCGACCAGCACCAGCAGCCCGGCGCACAGGTAATAGATGAACGCAGGGTCCACGTGGCTCACCGCGGGGGAGATTTGGGGGTTGACAGATGGGGTCTTTTTGCTGATTGCATTTTCATTTTGACCGGGGTAAGTTGCAGCCGCTGCGTTTGCAAAGGTCACCGTGAATCGTGGCCTGATGCGGTAGATCCATCGATCCGCTACATCGTTATACCTCGCTTCCTCCTTGCAACCAGCCGCCGCCCCCACGGCGTACCCACCCCTGAGACGAGTTCCAAGGAGTAAGTCCATCATGAACGGCACTGGCAATCGCGAAAACGGCACCGTGAAGTGGTTCAACGATGCCAAGGGTTTCGGTTTCATCAGCCGCGAAAACGGCGAGGACGTGTTCGTGCACTTCCGGGCCATCCAGACCCAGGGCTTCAAGAGCCTGAAGGAAGGCCAGAAGGTCAGCTTCACCGTGGTGCAGGGCCAGAAGGGCCTGCAGGCCGACGCGGTGCAGCCCATCTGAGGATTGCCGCGCGATGTGGCGCGCAGCAAAAAGGCCCGCATTGCGGGCCTTTTTGCGTTTTCAGGGGATATCGGATCAGCGCGGCACGACGCGCCCGTTGACCACGCGCACGTAGGTGTTCTCGCGCACCCCGGCCAGGTCGCGCTGGTTGACCACGATCACCCGGCCATCGTCCATCTGCACGTGCACGTCGTAGGTGTCGCTGGTGACGTTCTTCTGGATCTCGTTGCCGGCGAGCGCGCCGGCTGCCGCGCCGGCCACGGCGGACACGTTCTGGTTGCCCTTGCTGCCGCCGGTGTGGTCGGAAATCTCGTGGCCGGCGACCGCGCCGACGATGCCGCCCAGAATCGCGCCGGTCGCCGATGGCGCCGTGCGCCCGGACGCCACGGTGTCGATGCGGGTGACGATGCCGCAGTCGGCGCAGCGCGTCTGGGTGTAACCACCGCGCGCCGGCTGGCTGTAGCCGCCGCCGTACCCGCCGCCATAGCCGGGGGACGTGGCGCAGCCTGCCAGCGCCAGGGTCGCCACGGCAGCGGTGGCCATCAATTGGATCTTCATGGGTGCTCTCCTCAAACAGTGATGGAGCGCGGCGGCAGCGCCGCGTTCGCACGCATCCTGTCCACCCCTGCGTGAATGCAACGCCAACCCTGGCGGGTGCCGTTCAGCCTCGCGGCGGCTGGCGTCAGCGCCAATTCATCCACACGCACGGGTGTGGATCAGCACAAAAACCGGCCCGCAGGCACCGAGAGGGGTAACGGCGGGACAGCCTGAGCATCTGCCGGCGGATGATGGGAACAGCACGATGCCACGTCGCCAGCAAGGCACACCGGGTTTTATCGACACGGGCCACGCCACTTCGGCGAAACCCGCATGACCGGTCGGTGCCGATCCCGCCGGAGCCTCAGCGGAAATCGCGATGGCAGGCGTCGCAGCGTTCGTCGATCTGCTGGCGTGCCTGCGCCAGCGCGGCGCAGTCGGCCGGCGGTTGTGCCAGCGCCGCGTCCACGCCGGTGCGTAGCGCATCGGCGTGCTCGCGAAAGCGGCTGTCGTCGGCCAGGTCGGGGAATGCCGTGTCCAGCTCGTCGCCGAGCAGGCGCAACGTGCGCAGCCGCGCCTGCGGCCCCGCGCCGCTGCATTGTCGATGCGCGGTGTCGCGTTCGAGCAGCGCCAGTTGCTTGCCCATGACCTGCATCAGGCTGCGCGGGAACGGATCCTGCCGCGCCTGCACCGCACGCAGTGCCATCACCGTCAGCACCAGGCCGAGCAGCAGCCCGGCCAGCAACACGAACAGATAGCGGGACGCGGAGGCGGGCGGAGGCGGCTTGGCCATGGCGGCATGCGCGGCGGGAAAGGAATCCCGATGGTACGCCTGCCGTCGCCTGCGCAGCCCAGCGGCGCAATCCCGAATCCCGAATCCCCAATCCCCAATCCCCAATCCCCAATCCCGGCCCCACCGGCAATCCCCTAAAATGGGCGCATGAACGAACAATGGCGCGAGCGCTTCGCCGGCATCGACCGGCTCTACGGGCAAGGCACGATCGAGCGGCTGGCGCACTGCCGGGTGGCGGTGGTGGGCATGGGCGGGGTCGGCTCGTGGGTCGTCGAGGCCTTGGCGCGCTCGGCGGTCGGGCATCTGACCCTGATCGACGCCGACGACATCTGTGTGTCCAACACCAACCGGCAGCTGCCGGCGCTGGCCGGGCAGTACGGACGCAACAAGGCGGTGGCGATGGCCGAGCGCTGCGTAGCGATCAATCCGCAGATCGAGGCGCTCGCGGTCGAAGCGTTCCTGACGCCGACCAACATCGCCGAACTGCTCGATGCCGGCTTCGACCTGGTGATCGACGCCTGCGACAGCTTCCGGGTCAAGGTCGAGACCATCGCCTGGTGCCGGCGGCGCAAGCTGCCGCTGCTGACGGTGGGCTCGGCCGGCGGACGCACCGATCCGACCCTGGTGCGGATCCGCGACGTGTCGCGCACCGAGCACGACGCGATGCTGGCGCTGATCCGCAAGAAGCTGCGCAGCGAATTCAACTTCCCCAAGAACCCGCAGCGCTACTTCGGCGTGCCGGCGGTGTACTCGCTGGAGAACGTGCGCTATCCGCAGGCCGACGGCAGCGTCTGCGGACTGCGCCCAGTGTTGGGTCCGGATGCCGCCTTGAACCTGGACTGCGGCGCCGGGCTGGGCGCCGCCACGCACATCACCGGGGCCTTCGCCTTCGCCGCGGTCGGCAAGGCGCTGGAGATGCTGTTGAAGCGCGCCGCGGCGCGCGAGGCGGCGGCCGCCTGACGCCTGCTAGGTCGGCGCCGTCGCGCCGGTCGCCAGGTTGCGCTCGGTGGCCGCCTGCAGGACGGCCAGCCGTTCCAGGTCCTGCGCCGGCTGCGGCCGGCCGAACAGGAAGCCCTGGAAGTGCCGGCAGCCCATCGCCGAGAGCATCTCGCACTGCTGCGCCTCCTCGATGCCTTCGGCGAGCGCGACCATGCCCATCACCTCGGAGATCTCCACGATCTTGGCCAGCAGGCGCCGCGAGGACTCGTCGGCCTTGGCGTCGTTGACGAACTGCCGGTCGATCTTGAGTTTGGTGACCGGCAAGGTCCGGAGCATCGCCAGCGACGAGAAGCCGGTGCCGAAGTCATCCAGCGCCCAGCCGATGCCGAATGCCTTGAGTTCGTGCATCTTGGTGCGCACTCCGGCGGTGTCCACGTACAGCGCCGACTCGGTCAGTTCGAATTCCAGCGATGCCGGCGCCACGCCCTCGCTGCTGATCACCTGCTTCACCGAGGCCACGAAGTTGGGATCGAGCAACTGCACCGGGCTGACGTTCACCGCCACCACCAGCGCATGCAGGTCCGGCTCCTGCGACCAGCGCCGCAGCGTGCGGCAGACCTGACGCAGCACTTCCAGCCCCACTTCGCGGATCAACTGGCTCTCTTCGGCCAGCGGGATGAACTTGTCCGGGGTCAGCAACCTGCCGCTGGGATGGCGCCAGCGCACCAGCGCCTCGGCGCCGAGCATGCGGCCGTTCGCGTTGACCTGCGGCTGGTACAGCACCTCGATCTCGCCGTTGCCGACCGCACGCGACAGTTCCCGCTCCAGCGAAATGCGCGCGTTCACGTCGTTGCGGTAGATGTGCAGGATCGCCGCCAGCAGGCCGGCGGCGCAGGCAAGGTTGGAGATCGCGCCGAGCCGGCGCATCCCCAGCGGCGGCGAGGACGCCGGCGCCAGCCAGTCCAGTTCGCCCGAGCCGAACGCGACGAAGGCGCCCAGGCAGGCCATCGGGAACACCAGTGCGCGGTAGCGGCGGCTGCGGTCGAACACGAACAGCGCGCCGGCCGCCAACGGCAGGAAGAAGGTGTGCACCGAGCGCGGCACCGTGCCGATCGGCGCGTCGATGATCGAGATCACCAGTACCACGACGAAGATGCCGTGCGCCACCAGCGACAGCGAGGCCTCGTCGCAATGGCGGCGACGGCCGAGCGCGAGCAGCCCGACCGCAGTCAGTCCGACGAAGGCGAATGCCAGTTCTGGCCGCCCGTAGTACAGGTAGCACACGGTCCAGAAGGTGCCGAGTGTGGTGCACGAGACCCCGGCCAGGGTCAGGGTGCTGCGCATCTTGCGGCTGCGATTGCTGTCGCGGAACTTCAGAGAGACCCAGCTTTCGCCGTTGGAGGCGTGTTTTTCCGAATTCGCGACGCTTTTCATCGTCGCAGCGCCCGCCTATGCGCCGTCGTTGCTCGCACCGGAACGTCGGCGAAGCACGCGATCGCACACGTGCGCGGCGCGCTGTGGAGAAGCGGGTAGGGGATGCGGCTTGCCGGTTGTTTCACGCCAGGAGGATCCGATCTGCCAGAACGCGTGCCATCGAGCCGGCCGCCGAGCCTTTGCTGAGAGCGAACGGGTTCACACTCCGGTGCCTGGCGGACAAAAGATCCGCTCGCCGTTTCAGCGCGGTGCACAGTAGCAGAAGCAAGCGTGCCGAAACGCTATCGAAAGGCGACGTTCCGGCTGCTCAGTTCACAGTTTCGTGCGAAAGGTGCGCGGCAAGCGGATTTTCAGTGCGCTGGTGCGTCATGCGAGGGCGTTGGCCGCTCCGCGCGGTCCGCGATGGTGGTGGTTGCGGACGGCGGCGACACCGTGGCAAGGGCCGTCGACTGTCTGCGAGACAGTCCTGCGTCAGGCCGGATCGGTCGCGCCAGCGAGCGTGTCGGGCAAGCCGAACAGGCGTCGTGCATTGGCCGTGGTCTGTGCGGCGATGGAGGCGGCAGGTGCGTCGCGCAACTCGGCGATGGTGTCCAGCACCGTGCGCAGCCGCGCCGGTTCGTTGCGCTGGCCGCGGATCGACGCATCGGGCTGGTCCGGCGCATCGGTTTCCAGTAGCACCTGTTGCAACGGCACCACGGCCGCCAGCCGGCGCAGGCGCTGCGCGCGTTCGTAGGTGACCGGCCCGCCGAGGCCGATCAGGAAATCCAGCGATTGCAACTGCGCGGCCTGTTCGGCGCTGCCGGCGAAACTGTGCACCACGCCACGCAGGCGCCCGACCTGGCGGATCGCCAGGATCACCGCGTCCACCGCGCGCCTGGCGTGCACGATCACCGGCAGGTCGAACGCGCGCGCCAGCTGCAGTTGGCCGACGAAGTAACGCTGCTGCTCGGCTTCGTCCAATCCTTCGACGAAGAAGTCCAGGCCGCACTCGCCGATGGCGCAGGGACGCTCGCGTTCGATCCACTCGCCGAGCAACGGCAGGTGCTCGGGACGATGCTGGTCCAGAAACAGCGGATGCATGCCATACGCGGGATACAGGCCGGGGGCGGCCGCGCAGACCGCGCGCAGCTTGGGCCAGGACGCCGCGGTCACCGCCGGCACCACCTGCGCCCGCACGCCCGCCGCCTGCGCGCGTGCGATCACCGCGGCGCGGTCCGGGTCGAACTCCTCCGCATCCAGGTGGCAGTGGCTGTCGATCAGTTGCATGGCGCTCAGCGGCGCACGCGCTGCGCGGTGGAGGTCAGCGGTTCGGTGGCCGGCACCGGCGTGCGGGTCTTCCAGTTGGCCAGCAGCAGGGTGCCCAGGCCGAACACGATCTCGTCGATGAAGGGCACCGGATCGGGCAGCAGCACGCTCAGTACGAACAGGCCGGCGGTGATCTTGAACAGCGTCGGGTAGCGCAATTTGCCCGCCCAGCGCAGCAGCGGATAGACGATGGGATTGGGCATGGCACGTTCTCCGGGGCAGCGGTGGAAACGCTAACAGCCTCGATATGGCGACGTTCCGGCGGTGTTACCAGCCGCGGCGCCGGCGTATTGCTGAATAGGGAGCGGATTGGTTCAGCTTCCGCATGGTAATCACAGCACCGTAGACAACGCGGTCAGCCCGCAGGAGAGCACATATGAAAAGCACTACGACAACCGTTCTGGTCGCGGCTGGCGCCTTGCTGGTCGGCGGCGTGGCCACTGCGGCCTTCATGAACAATCGCGACAAACCCGTGGACGTCGCCAACAGCGACGTGCGCCCAGCCCTGGACAATACGCGCGGCGACAGCGCGCTGGACAACAGCGTCGGCGGCAAGCTGGAGTACGCCGACGTGGTGCGGGTCGACCCGATCACCCAGAAGCAGCAGCGCTACGCCGAGGTGATCGGCACCGAGCCGCTGCGCGAGACCTCCACCACCACGACGCCGCGCCAGGTGTGCAACGACGTGGTGGTGCAGGAGCGCTTGCCCGAGCGCGACGGCAACGTCGGCGGCACCGTGGTCGGCGCGCTGGTCGGCGGCCTGCTCGGCAACCAGGTCGGCCACGGCAATGGCCGCAAGGCCGCCACCGCGGCCGGCGCGGTGGCCGGCGGCTTCATCGGCAACCGCATCGACCAGAATCACGTCGGCGGCCGCGTGGTCGACCGCACCGAGCGCCAGTGCCACACAGAGAACAGCACGGCGCAGTCCTCGACCATCACCGGCTACAACGTGACCTACCGCAACGACGACGGCACCACCGGCACCATGCGCATGGACAGCAAGCCGGGCAACCGCATCGCCATGGGTTCGCAGGACGTGGTCAAGGGCTACGACGTGACCTACCGCTACGACGGCCAGGAAAAGACCGTGCGCATGGACGACCGCCCGAACAGCGACCGCCTGCCGGTGCTGGACGGCCGCCTGGTCACCCAGACCGCCTCGGCCGGCGACACCGCCGTCAGCCAGCGCTGAGTCGCAGTTTGGATGCACCCCCGAAGGCCGGCGCTTGCGCCGGCCTTCGTCTATCTGGAGGCGGTGGCGCGGGCGGGGCCGATACAATGCGGTTTTCGCCGTGGACACCGCCATGCCCCTGCCTTGCGACGATCTGTTCGACGTAGCCGCGCTGCTCAGCGAGGAGGAGCGTGCGATCCAGCAGGCGGTGGCGCGCTTCGTCGATGCCAAGGTGCTGCCGGTGATCGGCGATGCGTTCGACCAGGCGCGGTTCCCGCGCGAACTGGTGCCGGAACTGGCGGAGCTGGGACTGCTCGGCGCCAGCCTGCCGGTCGGGCAGGGCGGCGGCGGCCTCAACGCGGTCTGCTACGGCCTGATCTGCCAGGAACTGGAGCGCGGCGACAGCGGCCTGCGCAGCTTCGTCAGCGTGCAATCCTCGCTGTGCATGTATCCGATCCACGCCTACGGCAGCGAGGCGCAACGCCAGCGCTGGCTGCCGGCGATGGCCGCCGGCACCGCGATCGGCTGCTTCGGCCTGACCGAGTCCCAGGGCGGCTCCGACCCGGCGGCGATGCAGACCCGCGCGGTGCGCGACGGCGACGGCTGGCGCCTGAGCGGCAGCAAGATGTGGATCACCAACGGCAGCATCGCCGACGTGGCGATCGTGTGGGCGCAGACCGAGGACGGCATCCAGGGCTTCCTGGTCGAGGCCGGCACGCCGGGCTTCGGCACCCAGGACATCGCGCACAAGATGAGCCTGCGCGCCTCGGTGACCTCGGCGCTGTTCTTCGATGAGGTGCGCCTGCCCGACAGCCAGCGCCTGCCTGGGGTGCGCGGGCTGAAAGGACCGCTGGGCTGCCTGACCCAGGCCCGCTACGGCATCAGCTGGGGCGCGATCGGCGCGGCCATCGCCTGCCTGCGCGAGGCGCTGGCCTACGCCGGCGAGCGCATGCTGTTCGGGCGGCCGCTGGCGGCGACCCAGAGCGCGCAGATCAAGCTCGCCGACATGGCGCGGCGCATCGCCACCGCGCAGTTGCTGGCGCTGCAACTGGGCCGGCTCAAGGATGCCGGCACGCTGCAGCCGGCGCAGGTGTCGCTGGCCAAGTGGAACAACGTGCGCATGGCCCTGGACATCGCCCGCGAGTGCCGCGACCTGCTCGGCGGCGCCGGCATCACCACCGACTACGGCGCGATCCGGCATGCCCTGAACCTGGAATCGGTGATCACCTACGAGGGCACCGAGACCGTGCACCAACTGGTGGTCGGCCGCGAACTGACCGGCATCAATGCGTTTTGAACCCATGGCCCGCGCGCGGCGCGGGCCCGTTTTGCAGGAGAACCGACGATGAGTGTCTTCGATGTGCGCGTGGAAACCGAGCGCCTGTTGCTGCGTCCGCCGACCGCCGAGGATTTCGCGGCGTTCTGCGCATTTTCCGCCGATGCGCAGACCATGCATCACCTCGGCGGCGTGCAGGCGCCGTCGGTCGTCTGGCGCGGCCTGGCGACGATGGTCGGCAGCTGGCAGTTGCAGGGCTTTGCGATGTTCTCGGTGATCGAGAAGCGCAGCGGGCAGTGGATCGGCCGGGTCGGTCCCTGGCAGCCGCACGGCTGGCCGGGCACGGAGGTCGGTTGGGGCATCGCGCGTGCGTACTGGGGCCATGGCTATGCGCCGGAGGCGGCCGCGGCGTCGATCGACTGGGCGTTCGCGCAGTTGGGCTGGAGCGAGGTGATCCATGTGATCGCACCGGACAACGCCAACTCCAAGGCGGTGGCGAGCAAGCTCGGTTCGCAGTATCTGCGTCCCGGGCAATTGCCGGAGCCGCTGCCGCAGGAGCCGATCGAGGTTTGGGGCCAGTCGCGCGCGCAATGGCAGGCGCGGCGCTGACCCGCGGCCGCGGCGGAGCGTCGTCCGGGGGCCGAGGCCCCGCTCTTGCGAATCCCCATTCCCGACTCCCCAATCCCGATCCCGCAAGCAAGGAGCGGCACATGGCATCCGAACGTTTCCCCCTGACCGTGTACGGCATGGCGCTGTCCGGCAATTGCTACAAGGTGCGGCTGTTGCTGGAACAGCTCGGCTGCGCCTACCGTTGGGTGGAGATCGACAGCGCCAACGGCCAGACCCGCACCCCGGCGTTCCTGGCGAAGAATCCCAACGGCAAGGTGCCGCTGCTGGAGCGCGAGGACGGGCGCGTGCTGGCCGAATCCAATGCCATCCTGTGCTGGCTGGCCGAGGGCACCGCGTATCTGCCCGCCGATTCCTGGCAGCGCGCGCAGGCGCTGAGCTGGCTGTTCTTCGAGCAGTACAGCCATGAACCCTACGTGGCGGTGGCGCGCTTCGTCTGCGGCTGGACGCCGCCCGACTCGCCGCGCCGCGCGGAGTTGCCGCGCCTGCGCGAGGGCGCGATGCGGGCGCTGGCGGTGATGGAGCAGCATCTGCAGACGCAGGCCTGGTTCACCGGCCCGGCCTACGGCATCGCCGACATCGCGCTGTTCGCCTACACCCACTGCGCCGGCGATGCCGGGATCGCGCTGGCGCACTATCCGGCGCTGTGCGACTGGCTGCAGCGGGTGCGCGCGACGCCGGGTTTCGTGGCGCTGCCGGAGTTGCCGGACGACGTGCGCGCGCGTCTGGCGCTGAGCGGAACGCAGGCGGCGTTCACCTGACTGCCGCGCGCTGGCGGCTAGCCTGCAGGTCCATTCGGTCAGGAGCAACGCCATGAGCCAGTACCGCATCGCCGTCTTCGTCGGCAGCCTGCGCAAGGAATCGTTCAACCGGCGCCTGGCGCACGCGCTGGAGCAACTTGCCGGCGACCGTGCCAGTTTCGAGTACGTCGAGATCGGCGACCTGCCGCTGTACAACCAGGACCACGACCACGACTACCCGGCGCAGGGCCGGCGCCTGAAGACGCAGGTCAGCAACGCCGACGCGGTGCTGTTCGTGACACCGGAATACAACCGCTCCATCCCCGGCGTGCTCAAGAACGCCATCGACCTGGGCTCGCGTCCGTATGGCGAGAGCGCCTTCGCCGGCAAGCCGGCGGCGGTGTGCGGGACCTCGCCGGGGGCGATCGGCACGGCCATGGCGCAGCAGCACCTGCGCAACGTGCTGGCCTATCTGGACATGCCGGTGTTGGGCCAGCCGGAGATCTTTCTGCAGTTCAAGGAAGGCCTGATCGCCGAGGACGGCACGATCGACGACGAGCGCACGCGCAAATTCCTCGCCGGCTTCGTCGACAAATTCGTCGCCTGGATCGACGAACTGCAGGCCTGAGCGCTGCCGCGGCATGTGCCGTCGGTGGCGCACGGGCAGGGCGGGGCGAGCCTTGTGCGGCGGGGCATCGGCGAGGTTCTCAACCGCTTGTCCCCAGACTTGTCCCCAGCCCTGGCGCGCGGCGGCGACGCTCGCGGCGCCACCCTGGGGACACGCCCTAGCCGCAGCCGGGCGCGGCGACTAAAATCGGCGCCCGGGCCGCGGTGAGGCCGCGCCCGGCGCCCGCGCCCCACAGAGAAGACCCAGCCTATGTCCGCCCGTCCCGGCTACCGCGGCGATCGCAAGAGCGAACGCAGCGAACGCAGCGAGCCGCGTCTCGACCAGTTGCGCGTGCCGCCGCACTCGACCGAGGCCGAACAGGCCGTGCTCGGCGGCCTGATGCTGGCGCCGGATGCCTATGACCGGGTCAACGATCAGCTCACCGACAACGATTTCTATCGGCGCGATCACCAACTGATCTATCGCGCGATCCGCGAGCTGGCCGAGAAGGGACGCCCGTTCGACGCGGTGACCCTGGGTGAATGGTTCGAATCGCAAGGCAAGCTGGAGATGGTTGGCGACGGCGCCTACCTGATCGAACTGGCCAGCACCACGCCCTCGGCGGCCAACATCGTCGCCTATGCGGAAATCGTCCGCGACAAGGCGGTGCTGCGGCAGTTGATCGAGGTCGGCACCACCATCGTCAACGACGGCTTCCAGCCGGAAGGGCGCGAGAGTTCGGAACTGCTGGCGTCGGCGGAAAAGGCCGTGTTCCAGATCGCCGAGGCCGGCGCGCGCGGACGCAGCGACTTCGTGGCGATGCCCGGCGCGTTGAAGGACGCGTTCGAGGAACTGCGCAACCGCTTCGAGAACGGCGGCAACATCACCGGCCTGCCGACCGGCTACAACGACTTCGACGCGATGACCGCCGGCCTGCAGCCGACCGACCTGATCATCCTCGCCGCACGTCCGGCGATGGGCAAGACCACCTTCGCGCTGAACATCGCCGAGTACGCGGCGATCAAGTCGAAGAAGGCGGTGGCGGTGTTCTCGATGGAAATGTCCGCCTCGCAGCTGGCGATGCGCCTGATTTCCTCCAACGGCCGCATCAATGCGCAGCGCCTGCGTACCGGCCAGCTCGAGGACGAGGACTGGGCACGGGTCACCGGCGCGATCAAGATGCTCAAGGAGACCAAGATCTTCATCGACGACACGCCGGGCGTGTCGCCGGAAGTGCTGCGTTCCAAAGCGCGTCGGCTCAAGCGCGAGCACGACCTGGGCCTGATCGTGATCGACTACCTGCAGCTGATGTCGGTGCCGGGCAACAGCGAGAACCGCGCGACTGAGATTTCGGAGATCTCGCGTTCGCTCAAGGGCCTGGCCAAGGAGCTGGGGGTGCCGGTGATCGCGCTGTCGCAGCTCAACCGCTCGCTGGAAACGCGCACCGACAAGCGCCCGGTGATGGCCGACCTGCGCGAATCGGGCGCGATCGAGCAGGACGCGGACATGATCGTGTTCATCTACCGCGACGACTACTACAACAAGGAAAATTCGCCGGACAAGGGCCTGGCCGAAATCATCATCGGCAAGCACCGCGGCGGCCCGACCGGGTCGTGCAAGCTCAAGTTCTTCGGCGAATACACCCGCTTCGACAATCTCGCCCACGATTCGGTGGGTGCGTTCGAGTAAGCCCGCGCGCCGCACGCACTCCACCTGACAGCGCGGCGCCCGCAACGTTCCGGGCGCCGGCTCGGTGGCGTGACGCGACGATCAGTAGGGAATCTCGATCTCGGCGTTGCTGGTGGCGTCGTAGGTGTTGGCGCCGTACTCGGCGTGGTGGGTGCAGACCACGGTGATCTTGCGGTAGATCCCGTAGACGAAGTTGGACGTGAAGTGCACGTCCACCAGTGCACCGTTGCCTTCCTCGTCGTAATCGGTGGTGTAGCCGTTGCCGAACGGGTCGTAGGCGTTGCAGCGCACGTTGATGTAGCGGGCGTCGACGCGATCGTTGTTGGCGTTGGCGAAGCGCGAGTAGGCGCGGATCTTCAGGCGCTTGCCGCCGGCGGGGCGGTTGTCGGACTCGTAGCCCTGGTTCTGGATCACGCCCTGCAGCGTGTAGACCGGCGTGCTGCCGCCGCCGCTGCCCGGCGGTTGGTAGCCGCAGGAGCCCGGGCCTTCCTCGATCTCGGTACTGCAGGCCATCGCCAGCGGGGCGGCGAGGCTCAGTGCCAGGGTGAGGGCGGCTTTTGCGATGCGCTTGTCCATGGGTGTTGCTCTCCTGAGGTCATTGCGGATGTCGGCGATGGGCATGGCCGTGCTGCGCCGTTCGCTGCCCGCAGCGCGTCCGCGGCCCTGGCGATGCAGGGCCGGGCGCGCGGGCGGTTCGGGGCGCACGCAACCGCGCTCACCGGTCGTGGTGGCCGTGAGGTCGCAGAGGCGATGGCGGATGTTCCCCGTGCGCGCGAAATGGCCGTGGCCATGTCGTGCGCGGTGCAGCGAAAGCACGGATGACGTCCTTCCCCGAACGTCATCCGACAGTAGCGGTCGCGGCGCCGCTTCGACATGACGGCGCCCGCCTCGGCGTTATAGCAGGGCAGGCGAGGCGCACGAGCGCGGCGTGTGGCGATGTCTACGAAATCCTGTCAGTGCGCACTCGCCGGGCCAGCACCGGCACCGCCACCGGCAGCGTCCAAGCGCGTGTGGTTCGCGTCGCGGCATGCTCACCTGGCCGCTGCACGCGATTCGTATCATGGCGCGTCCTTCGCTGCGTCCCCTCGCATGAGCTACGCCATCGTCTGGTTCCGGCGCGATCTGCGCCTGCACGATCAACCCGCCTTGCAGGCTGCGCTGGATGCCGGGCACACGCCGGTGCCGGTGTATCTTCACAGCCCGGAGGACGAGGGTGCCTGGGCCGCAGGCGCGGCCTCGCGTCGCTGGCTGCAGCGCTCGCTGGCGGCACTGGACGCGCAACTGCGCGAATGCGGTTCGCGCCTGATCCTGCGCCAGGGCCCGGCCGAAACCGCATTGCGCCAGGTGATCGCTGAGTGCGGCGCCGTAGCGGTGTACTGGAACCGCCGCTACGAGCCGGCCACGCAGCCGCGCGATGCGCGGCTCAAGCGCGAATTGCGCGAGCAGGGCCTGGAGGTGCACAGCCACAACAGCGCGTTGCTGTTCGAACCCTGGCAACTGGCGACGCAGCAGGGCGGCCCGTACAAGGTGTTCACCCCGTTCTGGCGCAGCGCCTTGAGCCATTGGCAGGTGCCGGCACTGCAGCCTGCGCCGAAGACGTTGCCGCCGCTGCCCGCGGAGCTGGAGAGTCTGCCGCTTGAGCGGCTCGGCCTGGCGCCGGCACTGGACTGGGATCGCGGCTTCTGGGAAGTCTGGCAGCCGGGCGAGGCGGGCGCGCACGAGGCGCTGGACGTGTTCGTCGATGGCGCGCTGCGCGACTACCTCGCCGGCCGCGACCGCCCCGACCAGGTCGGTACCTCGCGGTTGTCGCCGCATCTGCATTTCGGCGAGATCGCGCCGTGGCGCATCGTTGCGACGCTGGAACAGCAGCGCCGCGCCGCCACCGCCGCGGCGATCGACGGCTACATCCGCCAGCTCGGCTGGCGCGACTTCGCCCATCATTTGCTGCACCACTTTCCCGAGACGCCCGAGCGCAATCTCAATCCGCGCTTCGATCGCTTCCGCTGGGCGAAGCCGGATGCGGCGAAACTGCACGCGTGGCAGCGCGGACGCACCGGCGTGCCGATCGTCGATGCCGGCCTGCGCGAGTTGTGGCACACCGGCTGGATGCACAACCGCGTGCGCATGATCGTCGCCAGCTACCTGTGCAAGCACCTGCGCGTGCATTGGTCCGAGGGCGCGCGCTGGTTCTGGGACACCCTGGTCGATGCCGACCTGGCCAACAACACCCTGGGCTGGCAGTGGGTGGCCGGCACCGGCGCCGATGCCGCGCCGTATTTCCGGGTGTTCAATCCGGTGACGCAGGCGCAGAAGTTCGATCCGAAGGGCGAGTACATCGCGCGCTGGGTGCCGGAGCTGGCGGCGCTGCCGTTGGCCGACCGCTTCGCGCCCTGGCAGGCGCCGCAGCGGCTGGCGCACGCTGCGCCGCAGTATCCGCGGCAGCCGATCGTGGACCTGGCGGCCGGCCGCGATGCGGCATTGGCCGCCTACCGCGAGACCGCCGCCGGCTGAAGTGCTGCGTTGCACTGGCGGAGCGCACGTGCAGCGCGAGGCGCGCGATTGACGCCCTTCGCCGGCGCATGATTCACTCCGGGCTCGGACAGGAGCCCGCATGGCCACCAGCTCAGCTCGCCGCAAGCCGCAGCGCGAACCGATGTCGCGCGTGGACACCGCCTGGTTGCGGATGGACCGGCCGACCAACCCGATGATGATCACCGGCGTGCTGATGTTCGACGAGCCGCTGACCTTGCCTGCGCTCAAGCAACTGGTGCGCAAGCGCTTCCTGGCCTTCCCGCGGTTCCTGCAGAAGCCGGTGGAAACCGCCACCGGCGCCTACTGGCAGCGCGACGACGATTTCGACCTGGACTGGCACGTGCGCCTGTCGGCCTTGCCCGGGCGCGGCCAGAAGAAGGCACTGGAGCGCTTCGCCGGGCAGATGGCGTCCACGCCCTTGGACAAGACCAAGCCGCTGTGGCAGTTCCACCTGATCGAACGCTACGAAGGCGGCTCGGCGCTGGTGGCGCGCATCCACCACAGCTATGCCGATGGCATCGCCCTGGTGCAGGTGCTGCTGTCGCTGACCGATACCCAGCGCATCCCGGAGCCGTCGGCGCAGCTCGAGCGCGCCTGGCTCAAGGACGACGGCAAGGAAGTGGTGCGTCGCGTCGGCGCGGTCGACCGCTATCTCAAGCTCGGCGGGCGCATGCTCGACAAGGGCCGGGCCATGGCGCAGGACCCGAACCTGCCGCAGATGCTGGCCCGCGAAGGCGGACTGATCGGCCGCGAGCTGGTCAATGCCTTGCTGCTGGCCGACGATCCGCCGACGCTGCTGCGCGGGCGCCTGGGCGTCAGCAAGCGCGTGGCCTGGGCCGAGCCGCTGGACCTGGACGAGGTCAAGGCGGTCGGCCGCGCCTGCGACTGCACGGTCAACGACGTGCTGATGGCGACCATGGCCGGCGCCCTGCGCGATTACATGCTCGAACGCGGCGAACGCCTGGACGGGGTGACCCTGCGCGCCACCGTGCCGGTCAACCTGCGGCCGCTGGAGCACGCACGCAAGCTCGGCAACCACTTCGGCCTGGTGTTCCTGGACCTGCCGGTGGGCGAGGCCAATCCGGTGCGGCGCCTGCAGTGCGTGGCCGCGTCGATGCAGCAGCTCAAGCAGTCGCGCCAGGCGATGGTGGTGTTCGGCCTGCTGGCGGCGGTGGGCATGGCGCCGGCGGCGCTGCAGTCGGCGGCGCTGGACCTGTTCAGCCGCAAGGCCACCACCGTGGCGACCAACGTGCCGGGCCCGCAGCAGCCGCTGTACCTGGCCGGCAGCCGCGTGCGCGAGATGATGTTCTGGGTGCCGCAGACCGGTTCGATCGGCGTCGGCGTATCGATCATGAGCTACAACCACCGCGTGCATTTCGGCCTGATCGGCGATGCGCGGCTGATTCCCGATCCGGACGCGGTGATGCGCCGGGTCGGTGCCGAATTCGAGAAGCTGCTGTATCTGGCGCTGATGGGCGATTGGGAGCAACCGCTGCGCGCGGCCGACGCCGAAGCCCTGCTGCCGTCTTCCTGAACCGGGCGCATCGCGCGCCGGGCTGCGTTCATCCGCGCCTCGCGTACCGCTGTTTATCCTGCGGCCACGTCAAACCAGGTTCGGGAGAGAACACGATGAAAACGACCGCCCTTCGCGGCATGTCTGTGGCCCTGGCCAGTGCGCTGGTGCTGTCCGCCTGCGCCACCGGCGGCTCCTACGTGCAGCGCGACCAGTACGGCAATCCCACCGAGCAGCAGAACCGCACCGGCCGCGGCGCGCTGATCGGCACCGCGGTCGGCGTCGCCGCCGGCCTGCTCAGCGGCAGCAGCGCCACCGAGCGCCGCCAGCACGCGATGATCGGCGCCGGCATCGGCGCGCTCAGCGGCGCGGCGATCGGCAACTACCAGGATCGGCAGGAGCGCGCGCTGCGCGAGCGCACCGCCAACACCGGCATCGACGTGCGCCGCGACGGCGACAACATTACCCTCAACCTGCCCGACGGCATCACCTTCGACTTCAACCAGTCCACGCTCAAGCCGCAGTTCTATTCGGCGCTCAACGGCGTGGCCCAGACCCTGGGCGAATACAACCAGACCATGATCGAAGTGGTCGGGCATACCGACAGCATCGGCAGCGATGCGGTCAACCAGCGCCTGTCCGAACAGCGCGCGTCCTCGGTCGCCGCCTATCTGACCGCGCAGGGCGTGCAGCCCGAGCGTATCCAGACGCTGGGCGCCGGCAAGAAGTATCCGATCGCCGACAACAGCACCGAGGCCGGCCGCGCGCAGAACCGCCGCGTGGAAATCCGCGTGGTCCCGCTGCGCTCCTCCGCCGGCTGACCGATCCGGCGACGGCAACAACGAACGGGCCGCATTGCGGCCCGTTCGCGTTTCTGCGCTGCTGCTGTGACGCGTCGCGCGCGGCGCGGCTCAGACCAGCGCCGCGTCCTCTTCGTCCTCGGCTTCCGTCTCCAGTGCCGCGTCCGTCGGCACCGGTGCGGCGGCCACGCGCGGCAGGCTGGGCAGCGACTGCGTGTTCATCGCCACGCCGCTGCACAGGGTGAACTCGGCGCCGTCCTCGGCCTGCTGCGTGGCCAGCTTGGCCGGGCACTGCGCCATCATGTAGCTGACGTCGAAGTTGAGCTTGTCGACCAGGAAGTCGACGAAGGCGCGCACCTTCGGCGAGAGCATGCGCCCGCCCGGGAACACCGCGTTGAAGTCCAGGTCCGGCCCGACCCAGCCGCCGAGCACGCGCCGCGCCTTGCCGGCCTCGATCAACGGCTTGATCGTCGCATCGCTGGCCAGCACCAGGCCTTCGCCGCAGACCAGCCCGCCGATCAGCGCGGCCGAATCGTTGGCCAGCAGGATCGGCTGGACCAGGAACTCGCCGCTCTGCTTGCCGTTGCGCAGCGGCCAGCACAGTCGGTTGCCACCGCCGCGGCCGGTGCTCAGCGCCAGCGTGCGGTGGTGCTGCAGGTCGTCCGGATGCAGCGGTTCGCCATGGCGTTCGATGTAGTAGGGGCTGGCGAAGACCTGGGTGCGGAAGGTGGCGAGCTTGCGCGCGACCATGGTCGAATCCGGCAGCGTGCCCATGTGCAGGGCCACGTCCACGCCTTCGGCGATCGGGTCGACCTTGTCGCTGGTCATGATCATTTCCAGCCGCACTTCCGGGTGCTGGCGGTGGAACTCGCCCAGGATCGGCGCCACCCAGGAGATGCCGGCCGAGTAGGGCACGCTGAAACGCAGCCAGCCGCGCGGGCCGGCCTGCAGTTGGCCCACCGCGCTCTCGGCTTCCTCCAGTTCGCGGGCGATGCGCTGGCAATGCTCGTGGTAGACCGCGCCGGCCTCGGTCAGCCCGAGCCGGCGCGTGGTCCGGTGCAGCAGGCGCGCGCCCAGCCGCGCCTCCAGGTCCTGCACCTTGCGGCTGACGGTGGTCTTGGGCAGGCCGAGGGCATTGGCCGCGGCGATGAAGCTGCCTTGCTCGACCACCTTGACGAAGATCAGGGTGTCGTTCAGATCGTGGCTCATGACGGTTCCTTGAGGTGGAGACGATTGGACCGGTAGCGGGACGATTATTCCCCTTAATTCGGACTAATCAAGTGCGGCTTTGGCGCCTAATTTGTCCGCATTCGCCATCACCGACGGTCTTTGCCCATGTCGATGCGCACCCTGTTCCAGTTTTTCGCCTGCCCCGATCGCCAGCCGCGGCGCCGTTCCGCGCCGGCGGCGCCGGCGCAATCCCTTTACCCGAAAGCGTTTCGCGAGTTCACCCCGCCACCGCGGCGGCAGGGCGGCAGCAGTCTGCGCCTGGGTACGTCCGGCACCGACCGTCTGGGTCGAATCGCGATTGTCCCGTCCGCGGGAGGAAAAGTCCCGTGAGCGGGATGTTGGCCCCCGAGGTCCTGGTCCTCGGCGGCAGCGGCACGGTCGGCCAGGGTGTGGTACGGGCGCTGCTGGAGGCGGGCAGCCCGGTGCTGGCAGTGGCGCGCGACCGCGCCCGCCTGGCCGAACTGCGCGATCGCCACCGCGACGAACCCGGTCTGGACGTGCTGTGCGGCTCGGTCGGCACCGATGCCGCCGCCGCGGCCTTGGTGGCCGAGATCGCACAGCGGCCGCGGCCGCTGGCCGCGGTGGTCGCCGCCCTGGGCAGTCCGCTGCGGCCGGGGCGTCTGCTGGAGCGGCCGCTGGGTGCGCTGCGCCGGCGCCTGGATGCCGACCTGCTGCCGCATCTGGCTGCGGCCCGGCATCTGCTGCCGTTGCTGGCGCAGCACGAGCGCGGCGCCCGCTATGTACTGCTGGGCAGCCCCTGCGCGCTGCGCGCCTGGTCCGGGCATGGCGACAGTTCGGTGGCGGCGGCGGCGATCCGCATGCTCGCCCAGGTGCTGCACGAGGAAGCCAAGCCGCTGGGCGTGCACGTGCACCTGCTGTCGCTGTCCGAGCCGGTGTGCCGCAGCGACGACGCCATCGGCGAGTGCCCGGACTGGTTCACCACCCTCGGCGTTGGCCGCGCCGTGGTTCACCTGCTCGCCGATCCGCAGCGACCGGACCGCGCCCTGGTCGAGATCGACCGCCGCCACGTCGCCCGTCCACGCAGCGCCCTGCTCAACGCCTTGCCGTTTTCCTTCTCCACCCACGAGGTCTCTCCATGAATCCGATTCCGATGCCGTCGCGCCTGCTGCCTGGCGCCTTGCGCCCGCTGGCGGTGGCGCTGCTGGTCGCCACGCTCGCCGCCTGTGGCGGCAAGGCCAACGAACAGGGCGCGCCGCCGCCGCCGAGCGTGGGCGTGGCGCCCGCACTGCAGAAGCAGATCAGTCAGTGGGACGAGTTCAGCGGCCGCGTCGAGGCGGTCGAGCACGTCGACCTGCGCCCGCGCGTGTCCGGCTACATCGACAAGGTCAACTACGTCGAAGGGCAGGAGGTGAAGAAGGGCGACGTGCTGTTCACCATCGATGCGCGCAGCTACCGTGCCGAACTGGCCCGCGCCGAGGCCGACCTGGCGCGCGCACGCACCCAGGCCAAGCTCAGCGCCAGCGAGGCCGCGCGTGCCAAGACCCTGTCCGAACAGCAGGCCATCTCCACCGAGAGCTGGGAACAGAAGCGCGCCGCCGCCGAGCAGGCGCAGGCCGACGTGCTGGCCGCGCAGGCGGCGGTGGACACCGCGCGTTTGAACCTGGAATGGACCCAGGTACGTGCGCCGATCGCCGGCCGCGCCGGCCGCGCCATGGTCACCGCCGGCAACCTGGTCAGCGCCGGCGACAGCGCCAGCGTGCTGACCACGCTGGTGTCGCTGGACAAGGTGCACGTGTACTTCGACGCCGACGAAGGCACCTTCCTGCGCTATGCGCAGATGGCGCGCGACGGCCAGCGTCCGAGCGAACGCGACGGCAGCCTGCCGGTGCAGGTCGGCCTGGTCGGCGAGGACGGCTATCCGCACGCCGGCAAGGTCGATTTCCTCGACAACCAGTTGGTACGCAGCACCGGCACCATCCACGTGCGCGCGTTGCTGGACAACGCCGATCGCCGCTTCACTCCCGGCCTGTTCGCGCGGGTGCGGCTGCTCGGCAGCGGCCGCTTCGATGCGGTGCTGATCGACGACCGCGCGGTGCTCACCGACCAGGACCGCAAGTACGTGTACGTGGTCGACAAGGACGGCAAGGCGCAGCGGCGCGACGTGCAGCTCGGCCGCAGCGCCGAGGGCCTGCGCATCGTGACCAAGGGGCTGGCCGCCGGCGACAAGGTCATCGTCGACGGCGTGCAGAAGGTGTTCATGCCCGGCATGCCGGTGCAGGCCAAGCCGATCGCGCAGACCACGTCGCCGGCCGCACCGCGCCAGGCCGTCGCCCTCGACTGAGTCGCGGGCGCCGACGCAGCACCGGCCGGGTCGTTACGTATCGGCCCCGCCCGCCGGGCCTGTGATGGCCCGGCACCGCCACCGGCATGCCTGCGTCCGCGCCCAGTCCCCCGTTTCACCCGTTTCCAGGACCACCACCCATGGACTTTTCCAGATTCTTCATCGACCGGCCGATCTTCGCCGCCGTGCTGTCGATCGTCATCTTCGCCGCGGGCCTGATCGCCATCCCGCTGCTGCCCATCGGCGAATACCCGGACGTGGTGCCGCCCTCGGTGGTGGTACGCACGGTGTATCCGGGCGCCAACCCCAAGGTCATCGCCGAGACCGTCGCCACGCCGCTGGAGGAAGCGATCAACGGCGTGGAGAACATGATGTACATCAAGTCGGTCGCCGGCTCCGACGGCGTGCTGCAGATGACCGTGACCTTCCGCCCGGGCACCGATCCGGACGATGCCGCGGTCAAGGTGCAGAACCGCGTGGCGCAGGCGCAGGCGCGCCTGCCCGAGGACGTGCGCCGGCAGGGGGTGACCACGCAGAAGCAGTCGCCCACCTTCCTGATGGTGGTGCACCTGACCTCGCCCAAGGGCAAGTACGACACGCTGTACCTGCGCAACTACGCACGCCTGCACGTCAAGGATGCGCTGGCGCGGATCCAGGGCGTGGGCGATGCGCAGGTGTTCGGCGGTGGCGACTATGCGATGCGCGCCTGGCTGGACCCGGAGCGGGTGGCCGCGCGCGGGCTCACCGCCAGCGACGTGGTCGCGGCGATGCGCGAGCAGAACGTGCAGGTCTCGGCCGGCCAGCTCGGCGCCGAGCCGATGCCGGAGAGCAAGTTCCTGACCCTGATCAACGCACAGGGCCGCCTGCGCACCGAACAGGAGTTCGGCGACATCGTGCTCAAGGTCGGTGCGGACGGCCAGACCGTGCGCCTGTCCGACGTCGCGCGCCTGCAGCTGGGCGCCGGCGACTACACCTTGCGCGCGCAGCTGGACGGCAAGAACGCGGTCGGCATCGGCATCTTCCAGGCGCCGGGCGCCAATGCGCTGCAGATCCGCGACCAGGTCATCGCCAAGATGGACGAGCTGACCAAGCAGTTCCCCGACGACGTGAAGTACGAGGCGGTGTACGACACCACCATCTTCGTGCGCGACTCGATCAGCGCGGTGGTGCACACCCTGCTGGAGGCGGTGCTGCTGGTGGTGCTGGTGGTGATCCTGTTCCTGCAGACCTGGCGCGCCTCGATCATTCCGCTGATCGCGGTGCCGGTGTCGGTGGTCGGCACCTTTGCCGCGCTGTACCTGCTGGGCTTCTCGATCAACACGCTGACCCTGTTCGGGCTGGTGCTGGCGATCGGCATCGTGGTCGACGATGCGATCGTGGTGGTGGAGAACGTGGAGCGCAACATCGAGGAGGGGCTGACCCCGCTGGCGGCGGCGCACCAGGCCATGCGCGAGGTGTCCGGGCCGATCATCGCGATCGCGCTGGTGCTGTGCGCGGTGTTCGTGCCGATGGCGTTCCTGTCCGGGGTGACCGGGCAGTTCTACAAGCAGTTCGCGGTGACCATCGCCATCTCCACGGTGATCTCGGCGATCAACTCGCTGACCCTGTCGCCGGCGCTGGCCGCGCGCCTGCTGCAAGCCCATGACGCGCCCAAGGACCGCCTGTCGCGCGGCATGGAGCGGCTGTTCGGCGGCTGGCTGTTCCGCCCCTTCAACCGTTTCTTCAACCGCAGCTCCGACCGCTACCAGGGCGCGGTGTCGCGCATCCTCGGCCGCCGCGGCGCGGTGTTCGCGGTGTACGTGGCGCTGCTGCTGGTCACGGGGCTGATGTTCAAGGCGGTGCCGGGCGGCTTCATCCCGACCCAGGACAAGATGTACCTGATCGCCGGCGTCAAGCTGCCGGAAGGCGCCTCGATCGAGCGCACCGACGCGATGCTGCGCAAGGTCGCCACCATCGCCATGCAGACCGATGGCGTGGCCCATGCGATCTCGTTCCCCGGCCTCAACGCGCTGCAGTTCACCAATACGCCCAACACCGGCGTGGTGTTCCTGCCGCTGAAGCCGTTCGCCGAGCGCCACCGCAGCGCGCTGGAGATCAATGCCGAGATCAACCAGCGCATCTCGCAGCTGGGCGAGGGCATGTCGTTCGCCTTCATGCCGCCGCCGATCCTCGGCCTGGGCAACGGCAACGGCTACCAGCTGTTCATCGAGGACCGCGCCAACCTCGGCTACGGCGCGCTGCAGAACGCGGTCAGCGCCATGCAGGGCGCGGTGGCGCAGACCCCGGGCATGAGCTTCCCGATCGGCACCTACCAGGCCAACGTGCCGCAGCTCGATGCCGAGGTCGACCGGGTCAAGGCCAAGGCCCAGGGCGTGGCCCTGACCGATCTGTTCGACACCTTGCAGACCTACCTGGGCTCGACCTACGTCAACGACTTCAACCAGTTCGGCCGCACCTGGCAGGTGATCGCCCAGGCCGATGCGCCGTTCCGCGAGAGCGTGGAGGACATCGCCCGGCTGCGCACCCGCAATGCCCAGGGCGAGATGGTGCCGATCGGCTCGATGGTGACGATCAAGCAGACCTACGGCCCGGATCCGGTGCTGCGCTACAACGGCTATCCGGCCGCCGACCTGGCCGGCGAAGCGGATGCGCGATCGCTGTCCTCGGCCGAGGCGATGGCCAAGATCACCCAGATCGCCAAGCAGGTGCTGCCCAACGGCATGGAGATCGAGTGGACCGACCTGAGCTACCAGCAGGCCACCCAGGGCAATGCGGCGCTGGTGGTGTTTCCACTGGCGGTGCTGCTGGCGTTCCTGGTGCTGGCCGCGCTGTACGAGAGCTGGACGCTGCCGCTGGCGGTGATCCTGATCGTACCGATGACGCTGCTGTCGGCGCTGTTCGGGGTGTGGCTGAGCGGCGGCGACAACAACGTGTTCGTGCAGGTCGGTCTGGTGGTGCTGATGGGCCTGGCGTGCAAGAACGCGATCCTGATCGTCGAGTTCGCCCGCGAACTGGAACTGCAGGGCAAGGGCATCGTCGAGTCGGCGCTGCAGGCCTGCCGCCTGCGCCTGCGTCCGATCGTGATGACCTCCATCGCCTTCATCGCCGGCACGGTGCCGCTGGTGTTCTCGCATGGTGCGGGTGCGGAAGTGCGCTCTGCCACCGGCATCACCGTGTTCGCCGGCATGCTGGGCGTGACCCTGTTCGGTCTGTTCCTCACCCCCGTGTTCTATGTCGCCCTGCGCAAGCTGGCCGGGCGGCCGCTGGTCTCGCATGCGCCGGCCCACGCCGACGCGCCGGCGCACGGCTGATTCCTACCTTTCCTTACCCTACTCAGGAGTTTCGCAATGAACGCAGCACACAAGATCGCCCTGGTCACCGGCGCCACCCGCGGCATCGGCCTGCACACCGTGCGGCAACTGGCCGAAGCCGGCGTGCACACCCTGCTGGCCGGGCGCGACGCCACCCGCGCCAGCGCCGCGGCCCTGGAACTGCAGGGCGAAGGCCTGCCGGTCGAACCGCTGACCCTGGACGTCACCGACGCCGCCAGCATCGCCGCCGCGGTGGAGACGGTGCGCGCACGCTATGGGCGGCTGGACATCCTGGTCAACAACGCCGGCATCCTGCGCGACGACCTGCGCCTGAGCGTGTCGCAGCAGCCCCTGGAGACCTGGCGCGAGACCTTCGACACCAACCTGTTCGGCCTGATCGCGGTCACCCAGGCGTTCCTGCCGCTGCTGCGCGAAGCGCCGGCCGCGCGCATCGTCAACGTTTCCAGCGTGCTCGGCTCGCTCGCGCTGCACAGCCAGCCGGGCTCGCCGATCTACGACTTCAAGGTGCCGGCCTACAACGTCTCCAAGAGCGCCGTGAATGCCTGGACCATCCAGTTGGCCTACGAACTGCGCGAGACCCCGATCAAGGTCAACACCATCCACCCCGGCTACGTGAAGACCGACATGAACTCGGGCGAGGGCGAGCTGGAAGTGGCCGACGGCGCGCGCAGCAGCGTGATGATGGCGCTGCTCGACGCCGACGGCCCGACCGGCAGCTACACCCATGTCGGACAGGTGCTGCCATGGTGATCCGTCCCGTATTGGGCGCGCTGGCGCTGGCGCTGCTCAGCGCCTGCGCCAGCGTCGGCCCCAATTACCGCGCACCGGCGCAGCCGCCGGTGACGCTGCAGGGCGCGGCGTCGCCGGTGTTCGCGACCGACTCGCCGGTTGCGTCCTGGTGGGCGCAGTTCGACGATCCGGTGCTGGAACAACTGGTGCACGACGGCCTGGTCGCCAACCTGGACCTGCGCATCGCCCTGGCGCGCGTGCACGAGGCGCGCGCGGTCTTCGCTGAGCAGCGCCTGGACCAGGCGCCGCACGTCACCGCCGGCGGCGACTACACCCGTGGCAAGGCGCCGGACGCGGACGCCGGCGGCGCGCGCGTGCTGACCGAGAGCTACCGGCTCGGCTTCGATGCCGGCTGGGAGCTGGACCTGTTCGGGCGCCAGCGCCGTGCCAGCGAAGCGGCACGCGCGAACCTGGAGGCCGAACAGGCCGGCTTGGCCGATGCCCAGGTCACCGTGGCCGCGGAGGTGGCACGCAACTACTTCGCCCTGCGTGGTGCGCAGAAGCGCATCGCACTGGCGCGCACCACGCTGGACAACCTGCGCGATACCCAGCGCCTGACCGAGACCCGTTGGCGGCTGGGCGCGGGCAGCGAACTGGACGTGCAGAGCAGCCGCGCACGGCTGAAGGCGATCGAGGCCGATATTCCGCTGCTGGAAGTCGACGCCGCGCAGGCGAGGCACCGGCTGGCGGTGCTGCTGGGCAAGCCGCCGGGCACGCTCGACGCACTGCTGGCGCCGCAGTCGACCCCGGCCTATGCGCGGGCCTTGCCGTTGGGCGACACCACGCAGTTGCTGCGCCGGCGTCCCGATGTGCGCATCGCCGAACGCAACCTGGCGGCGGCGACCGCGCGGGTCGGCGTGGCCACCGCCGACCTGTTCCCGCGGATCAGCCTGTCCGGCTTCGTCGGCTTCCTGTCCGGCGACGCCGGCGCCTTGTTGCACGGTCGCAGCAAGGCCTGGTCGCTGACCCCGTCGATCCAGTGGGCGGCGTTCGACTTAGGCAGCGTGCGGGCACGCCTGCGCGCGAGCGAGGCGCAGGCCGATGGCGCCGCCGCCGACTACGAGAAGGCCGTGCTCGGTGCGCTGGAAGACACCGAGAACGCCTTGACCGCCTATGCGCATGAACAGGCGCGGCTGGCGATCGTGGCCGAACAGACGCAGGCGGCGCAGCGTGCAGCGGCGCTGGCGCAGATCCGTTACCGCGAAGGCTCGGAGGATTTCCTGACCCTGCTCGATGCGCAGCGCACGCAATTGACCGCCGAGGCCACCCTGGCCGACGCCGAAGCGGCGGTGAACATCGGCGTGGTGCGGGTGTACAAGGCGCTCGGCGGCTGGGGCCAGGATGCGGGCACGGACGCGGGCAGCAAGGATGTCGCAACCACGGCCGTGGCGGCATCTGCGGTGCGGTCGCGCTGAGCAGGGCGCCGCAAGCCGCGGTGCGGGCCGACCGCCCGTACCGCCGCGCCCGTCGCCTGGCGGGGCAGCCTTGGTTACCCGCGTTCGCCACCATCAAGCCGCATGCAGGGCTGCGGCGTCAGCCGCGACGGGCGTTGCCGAGGAAACTCGTCGCGGCTGAGCGGCTCCCACAGGATGCTTCTTGCCTTATTCAGAGCCGCCCTGGTGACGGCTGCCGAACCGAAGGCCAGTCGGGCGACGCGGCGGATCGCGTCGCGTCTGCCGGCGGCTGCCGGCCGCTCAGTCCTGCGCCACGTCCTCGGCGATCACGTAGCGGTCGCGTCCGCTGTTCTTGGCCTGGTACAGCGCGGTGTCGGCGCGCGAAAACCAGTCGTGCCACTGCACCTCGTCGCAGAGCATCGCCGCGCCCAGCGACACGGTGATCGTGCCGTTGGGACCGCGCAGCGCCGTGCGCGCGGCATCGTGCAGACGCCTTGCGAAAGCGGACAGTTCGGTTGCGGACTGCAGTCGCGCCACCACCACGAACTCCTCGCCGCCGAACCGGAACACCTCGTCCGGCGCGCGCACCTGCGCGCGCAGCAGCGCGGCCAGCTCCGTCAGCACCCGATCGCCCTCGGCATGGCCATAGAGGTCGTTGACCTCCTTGAAGTGATCGATGTCGAGCACGATCAGCCCATGCCGGCGGGTCGCCCGGCGCGGATCGGCTACCCGTTGCGACAGGCTGCGCTCGAGCATGCGCCGGTTCGGCAGGCCGGTGAGCGAGTCGTGCGACGCCAGTTGCTCCAGTTGCACGCGATCGCCTTCCACGCGCAACGCCAGCATGTAGCCCAGCCCGGTGATCAGCAAAGACACCGCCAGCAGCGAGAAGAAATGCTCGGCGCCCAGCGTGCTCGGCGTGACCACAAGCAGCACCGCGATCAGGGTGGCGTTGCAGGCCAAGGCGACATGGCGCGTCACCACGAAGAAGTTGCTCATCATCACCAGGTACAGCCACGGCACCGCGGCATGGCGCAGTGCATGGCAGGCCAGGGCGCTGCCGAGCAGCCAGCTCAGCGACAGCAAGGGATCCATGCGGCCGTCGCCGCGGTGCAGCGCCAGCCAGGTCGCCAGCGTGGCCAGGCCGGCCAGCGCCGCGCCGGCCAGTGCGGTCCACGGCGCACCGATCGCCATCTGGTAGATGGCGAACAGCAGCAGCACGCCTGCCGTGGACGGGCCGAGCGCCTTGATGATGCCGAGCCGGAAGTGCCGGCGCAGGGTCAAGCCCGCGCTCACGGACAAGAACTCCGGAACGGCACACGGTCATTGCGGACGAGCTGGCGAGGGCGGGCGACGAACATGGCGACGGCAGGATGGCGAAGAGGCGTTCCGGTGTCATCTGCAATTTCCATGCCTGGAACTCTTTTGTGGTCGATATCCCGAAGCTGACCGAGCGCACCGGGATTGCCGGCACGTAGGGCGCCACGACGCCGTCGCATTGGCGCAGGGATCGGAGTCGCACCTTTCTCCCTGCGCCACGCGCCGGAGGTTGCATGCGGCGAGTCGGGCAGAGCCGATGCGAGGACGCTCGCGCCTGACCCTTCTCCGGGGGGGGAAAGTGGGGCGCAGCGCCGGATGAGGGGACGGGTGAAGCAGGGCGCCAGCCAAACAAGCCCAAGCCGTACGGTGGCCGCGTGGGACGACGCTGCGCGCAGCGCCGACCTGACGGGCTATGTCTGCGCCGCTAACGTCACCGGCGTGATGGGATGAGCAGATGCGCCGGCCAGAGGTACGGCTACGCTTCGCTGCCGTCGATGACCTTCAGCCCCTTCTGGCTCAGTGCCAGATCGCCGTCCTCGCCCTGAGCCGCATAGTTCTCGCGCACCGCCCAAGTGGCGTCTGCTTCGCTGACCGGCTTGGTGGCGTGGATGTCCTGCAGGATGCGCAGTTGTTCCTGGGTCAATGGCATGGCGGAGGTCCGAGTCGTGGAGGGTATCCCCACCGTACAGACCAGCGGTGACGGGTATGTCGGCGCCTCGTCGCGATGTCCAGATCGCCCAACGTCCGTGTCACGCGATCATGGCAACGTCGAGATCGACAAGCACCGCCTCATCGCACGGCCACGACGCCGCCGACATCATTTCGCAACGCGTCGAGGACGCCGGCGTAACGGTCGTCCACGCATGATGCGCATACCAGCTGTGCGGCCGGGGCGATGCCTGGGGCTGCTTCAAGGATGCAGGCATCCGCGGCTGGACCACATTCTTCGCGCATCGGCAGGTCTCCGCCTGCCGGTGCGTTCGCGTGTCCGTGTAGTGCTTTGGCAGTGCACGACACGTTGCCGCCCTGCACGCCGCTACGTTGTCATCGCAGATCGGCTGCCCGCGGCGGCACCGGCCAAGCCCGCTGCCGCTGACCCGTTGTCGCTGACTTTTGCGACAGTACCTCGGAGCCAACCGTCTGCGAGTCGATCTGCGCGGAGCGATCGGCCCGAATTCACGACGCTGCGGATCTAGGTCGCCAGTGGATTGAGGACGGCCTCGATGCGGTGCCCATCCGGGTCGACGACGAACGCGGCGTAGTAGGCGTCCCCATAGTCGGGGCGCAGGCCGGGCGCGCCATTGTCGCGACCGCCGGCCTGCAGTGCGGCGCGGTGGAATGCGTCCACCTGCAACTGCGTTGCCGCCGCGAACGCCAGATGGAAGCCGGGCCCTGGCGCCGTGGCGGCTTCGTGCAGTTTCAGGCAGAACAGATCGTCGGCGCCCTCGGTGATGCCATACCCGATCGCGGTCTCGTCTTCGAACACGCGGAGGTAGCCCAACGGCCGCAGCACGGCATCGTAGAACGCGCCTGCCACGGCAAGATCGCGGACGCCAAACGAGACATGATGGAGCATCCGGCTACCTGCAAGAAGAATGGCGACTGTCGGCACGCCGGCGGGGTGCGATGGCACGCAGCGCACCGGAGAGCAACGGGTTCGCTGCTGGCCGGTCCGCCCGGCGCCGTTCGGCAGGCGGCGGTTGGAATGGACGGCAGCTGTCCAGATGCATGGACGATTTTTCCCAAGCGCCTGGACGCCGATTATGAGCTTCGCCCGGCAGTATTGCCGATTGTGTCGCATGCCCCCGGGGAGCGCTCGCTGCGGAGTGCAGGGAGCGCAGCAGCATGGAGTGCGTCAAGACGTCGACATGCAGCGTCATTGCGTGGAGCATTGCAGAGGCACACGCACCGTTGACGTCGCCCGCCCGCAGCGACACAAATGAGACATGAAGTGGCGGCCATGCAAGCAAATGCGCGCCTCGGCGCGCACCTGCCTGGATCGTGCACCTGTCCCGCTACGCGTCAGGCAACGCCTGCGCCACCCGTCGCGCCGAACACTTCGCCGGTCAGGTAGCTGCCTTCCTGGCTGGCAAGCAGCACATACAGCGGCGCGATTTCCACCGGCTGGCCCGGACGCTTGAAGTGCGTCTTCGAACCGAACTGGGTGACCGCGTCCATCGGTTGACCGCCGGAGGACTGCAGCGCGGTCCAGAACGGGCCCGGGGCCACCACGTTCGCCCTCACGCCCTTGTCGCTCAACTGCGCCGCCAGCGCCTTGGTGTAGGCGACGATGCCGGCCTTGGTGGTCGCGTAGTCGAGCAGGATCGCTGAGGGATCGTAGGCCTGGATGGACGCGGTGGTGATCACCGCGGCGCCCGGCGGGAGGTGGGGGACCGCGGCGCGGCAGATCCAGTGCATCGCGTAGAGATTGGTCTTCAGCGTCTTGTCGAAATCCTCGTCGCTGACGTCCCCAATTTCTTCCCGATACTGCTGCCGGCCCGCGTTGATCACCAGGATGTCCAGGCCGCCCAGGCCGGCCACGGCTTTCTCGACGAGCTCCGCGCACCATTGCCGATCGGTGATGTCGCCGGGCAGACTGATCGCCTTGCGTCCTTCGGCCTCGATGAGGGCGATCACCTCCTGTGCGTCCGACGTTTCCTCGTCCAGGAAGGAGATCGCCACATCGGCGCCTTCGCGCGCGAACGCGATGGCCGCGGCGCGGCCGATGCCGCTGTCGCCGCCGGTGACCAGGGCGCGGCGGCCGGTCAGCTTGCCCGCGCCGCGATAGCTCGTCTCGCCGTGGTCGGGAACCGGGTCCATGTCCGAGGCCTTCCCCGGAACCGGCTGCGGCTGCCGCGGAAACGGCGGCTTGGGATATTGTTCGCGCGGGTCCTGCATCTTCAGTCGATCGTTCATCGTGTCTTCCTCTTCTTGGCGTGTGGACGGAGTTTTACCGGGTTAGTTGTCGTGTTCTCGATGGTCGACATCGCCATGATCTGGGCGAGATGGCTCAGTCCTTGCGGAAAGTTCCCCAGGAAAGCGCCACTGTGCGGATCGACCATCTCGCTCAACAGGCCGTTGCAGCGATCGAGCGCGGCATTGAGTTGGGCCAGCCGTTTCCTGGCCTTGGCTTTCTGTCCCAGGCGGGCATAGGCTTCGGCGATCCAGTAGGAGCAGGCGACGAAGCAACCTTCTTCCTGCGGCATGCCGGAGTAGCGGTAATGGAACGCGCCGGCCCCCAGCGCGCGGTCGATCGCGTCGAGCGTGGCCAACAAGCGATCCTTGCCGTCGAAACGGAAGCGCGCGGCCAACGCCACCGACGCATCCAGCTTGTCGCTGCCCGGATACATCACGAACGCCTGCTGCGCGTCCGACCAGCAGTGGACTTCGATCCAGGTCTTGATCCTGTCGCGCTCCCGTTCCCAGCGATCGCGACACGTGGTCGGCAGTTGGCCCTGGTCGGCCAATTCCACGGCTCTGGCCAGCGCCTGCCAGCAACTCACCTTGGACATGGTGTAGTGCTGCAACTCGGGCAATTCCCAGATCCCCGAGTCGGCCTTGCGCCAGTGATCGGCGCATTGGTCGGCAAGGCGCGACAGCAGTTCGGCGCTGGACGCGTCCAAGATGTTGCCGCGACTCACGAAGCAATAGGCGGTCTCGAAGATGTCGCCGTAGATGCCGTGCTGGTGTTGCCCGCCGGCGAGATTGCCCTTCACCACCGGCACCGTGTTGCGGTAGCCGGCGGCCTCCAGTTCGGTGACGTCGGGAACCAAGCCGCCGTCCAGGGTGAACACGACTTTCGGGCCGTGCTTTCGCAGTTGCCGGATCAGCCAGGTGAACGCCGCCTTCGATTCCGCTTCCAGGCCCGCGGCCAGAAACGCCTGGATGGTGTAGCCGGCATCGCGAACCCAGGCGTAGCGATAGTCGAAGTTCTTGTCGCCGCCGATCCGTTCCGGCAGCGACGTCGTCGCGGCCGCGGCGATGGCACCCGAGGGCGAGTACAGCAGCAACTTGAGCGCAAGCGCGCTGCGCACGAAAAAGTCCCGGCCGTCGCGGGGGAAGGTCACGTTCTTCGCCCACGCTCGCCATTCCTTGTCGGTCAGATCGATGCGGCTGTCGATTTCCTCGATGGTGGGAGCGACCAGCGGCTCGTCTTCGCCGACGACCAGGGCGATCGTCGCGCGTTGCCCCTTCGCCACGGTGATGTCGCCGCGCGCGCCGTGGTCCGACCACGCGCACCTCAGCCTGTCGTCATGGATCATGACGCCGAGCAGGCGGTCGACATGGAACACCGTGTGCGGGCCGATCGCCGCGCAGTAGGGGCTGGCGTTCTGCGCCCGCAAGCTGAACTTCAACTCCAGGCGGAAGCGCATTTTCCCGCGCTGGCACTCGATCCGCCGTGCAAGTTCGCACCACGGCAGGCGCCCCGCATGCCCGCTGTTGAGCGACTCGGTCAGCGTGGCCTGTCCGGATGCGGTGGTGAACGTGGTGACCAGGACATTGCTGTCTTGCCGATAGTGTCGCTCGGTGCTGAACGGCTGGTCCGGGGCGAGGACGAAGTAGCCGCCTTCCTCGGCGTCCACCAGCCGGTCGAACAGTGGCGCACTGTCCATGTTGGGGGCGCACCACCAATCGATGGAGCCGTCCGCGCCGGTCAGCGCGACCGAACGTCCTTCTCCAAGCGCGCCGTACTGCTCGATGGGCAACACGCCATCGGTGCGGTCGGCGCTGTCGGTCGCGCGGCGTCGCCGGGCTGTGCTGGGCACGCGCTCAGTCCCTGCGCCGACACGCGCAGTGACAGCGCTGGCGCGTCGTCGATTCCAGGCTGACGTGTCGATGGAACATGGAGAAGGCGCGAAGGGGAGGGCAGCCCGACGGTAGAGGCCTGTGTGCCGACACGCGGTGAAGACGGCATGCGCTTGCTGGCCTGCACGTGGCGTGGACGAGTGCTGGTCCATCGTGCGTGACCGTCATCGAGGTGCGCCATGGGTAAGCCGGTCCTGTACTTCCTGCACGCCCTCGGCTCGAGCGGTCGTGAGTGGTCTTCGGTGATCGAGATTCTGCAAACGCGCTTCGACTGCATCGCATTGGATATTCCCGGCTTCGGCAATGCGCCGGCGTTGCAACGCTCCGATGTGGAGGCGCTGGTCGATTGGTTCGCAGGCGAGGTTGCGCGGGATGCGCCCCACTGCTGGTATGTCGTGGGCCACAGCATGGGCGGGAAGATCGCCACCCTGGCCGCCGCACGCGCACGCGACGGCATGGCAGGCCTCGCGGGCCTGGCCGGGGTCGTCCTGGTGGCCGCATCGCCGCCCGCGCCCGAGCCGATGGACGAATCCCGGCGACAGACCATGTTGTCCTGGTTCGACGCCGCTGGTCCCACACGGCAACAGGCCGAGCAGTTCATCGACGACAATTGCGCGGCGCCATTGCCGACACCGCCGCGCAATGGTGCCGTCGACGATGTCCTGCGCAGCACCGCGCGCGCATGGAACGCCTGGCTCACGCATGGCAGTCGCGAGGATTGCGCCGCGCAAGCCGGCTGCATCGCGGTGCCCGCCCTGGTCGTGGCCGGTAGCGAGGATGGCGATCTCGACGAGGCGGCGCAACGCCGCTGGAACCTGCCGCATTATCGCGACGCCCACCTCACCGTGGTGGCGCAAGCGGCGCACTTGATTCCCTACGAGCGACCGCAGGCGCTCGCGGACTTGATCGCCGCGCATGTCGACGGCACCGCGGCACGCCGTCTGCCCGACGACTTCGTGGCGTTGCTCAACGCGGAGCGTGTCGCGCCACAGATCAGGAAAACGCTGCTGCATCGCCACGCCGGGCCATCCAGTGCGGAAGCAGGGGTGTTGAGCGAGCGGCAGTCGACCACACTGGCCGCGGTGGTCCAGCGCGTCCTCGACGGTGCGGGCGACGCCAAGGACATCGCGCGCCGCATCGACGTCGATCTCGCGAACGCGGTGGGAGACGGGTGGCGGTTCGCCGACCTTCCGCCCGATCGTCTCGCCTGGCCGCTGGGGCTCGATGCGCTGGACGCGCTGACGGGCGGGTTCGCCGCCTTGCAGGCACAGGAGCAGGATCGCTGGCTGCACGCCATCGCCCTGCGCGACGCGGGCGATTGTGCCGATTGTGGATGGAGCGCGGCGCAGCTTGCCTCCTGGTTCGAAGACGTGCGCGCCGAAACGGTGCGGATCTGGACTAGCCTTCCGGTCACCATGGTGGCGTTGGGCTACGACGGCTTCGCCGTGGGCGGATTGGGCGCGGGCAGCCCTGGCTATCAGGAGACGGCCGCCGACCGGCGCGAGGCCTGGCAGCTGCGGCCCAAGGCGCAACCATGAGCGGCGCATCGCCTGCCGCGGTGGATGCCGTGGTGGTCGGCAGCGGCGCCGGCGGCGGTCCGCTCGCCGCGCGATTGGCCCAGGCCGGCGTCTCGGTGGTGGTGCTGGAGGCCGGCGCCGCATTTGGTCCGGACGCGCACCGCGCGGACGAGCTGGCGACGGATATCTACTGGATGGAAGAGCGCCTCAGCGGCGGGCGGACGCCGACGGCGTTCGGCCCGAACAATTCCGGCGCCGGGCTGGGCGGATCGACGCTGCACTGGGGTGCGTTCTGTCCGCGCCCGGACCCGCGCGACCTGCAACTGCGGACGCAGACCGGCCAGGGCGAAGACTGGCCGATCCCGCACCGGGAACTGCAGTCCTACATCGAGCGCGTCGAACGCTTCATCGGCGTGTCCGGGCCGGCCGTCTATCCGTGGGATGGCGAGCGCTGCTATGCCTTTCCGCCCGCCCAGCGCAACGCCCCGGCCGAGGCGATGGAGCGCGGCTGCCGTGCCCTCGGCCTCACCGCCGCCGATGCACCGGCGGCGCTGGTCACCCGTACGCACCAACAGCCGCACTGGGGCACGCGGGTCGCCTGCAACAATTGCGGTGCCTGCCATCAGGGCTGCAGCAACGGCGCCAAGGTCAGCGTCGACACGACCTGGTTGCCGCTGGCACGGGCGCATGGCGCCGATCTGCGCACCGATTGCCGCGTGGTCGGGATCGAGCGCGACGGCCGTGGTGCGGTCAGCGGCGTGGTCTACCGGCAGGGCGAACGTGAGCTGCGCCAGCGTTGCGCGGCCTTGTTCCTGTGCGCAGGCGGCGTGGAAACCCCGCGCTTGCTGCTGAACCTGGGACTGGCCAACTCCAGCGGCCAGGTCGGGCGCAATTTCATGGCGCATGTCGCTACCCAGGTCTGGGGCACGTTCGACATGGACATGCGCATGAACCGCGGCTACCCGTCGTCGCTGATGAGCGAGGACATGCTGCGCCCCGCGCATGCCGGCTTCGCCGGGGGCTATCTGATCCAGAGCCTGGGCGTGCAGCCGGTGACGCTCGCCAACACGCTGGCGCGCGGCGCCGGACGCTGGGGCGCCGCGCTGGCGCGGACCATGACGCGCTACAACCGCCTGGCCGGCATCGGCATCAATGGCGAATGCCTGCCGCAGGACGCCAATCGCCTGACGCTCGCCGACGAGCGCGACGCCTTCGGCCTGCGCAAGGCGCGGGTCGACTTCAGCTATGGTCCCAACGAACAGGCGCTCGATGCCCACGCCAGGCGCACGCTGCAGGCGATCTGGGAGGCGGCCGGCGCCGAGGACATCTTCGCCGCCGCGCGCTCGGCGCACACGCTCGGCACCTGCCGGATGGGCCGCGATCCCGCGCAGGCCGTGGTCGATCCGGATGGCCGTTCGTTCGACATCGACAATCTCTACGTCTGCGACAACTCGGTGTTCCCCAGTGCGCTGGCGGCCAATCCGGGCTTGACCCAGATGGCGCTCGGCCTGCGCACGGCGGAGCGGTTTCTCGCGCACTAGGCGCTTGCTTCCCCTTTATCCAACGAGGAAATCGACATGGACCTTGGAATCAACCAGCGCATCGCCCTGATCAGCGGCGCCGACTCGGGCATGGGCAAGGAAACCGCGCGGCAGCTATTGCAGGCCGGCGTCCGCGTGGCCATCACCGACCGTGCCGACGGCACGCTCGATGAGGCCCTATCCGAACTGTCGAGCCTGGGCGAGGTGATCGCCGTGGCAGGCGATGTGACGCGCGCAAACGAGGTGGCGGACATCTGGGCGCAGGTCCGGGCGCAGTTGGGCGACCCGGATATCTACGTCAACGCGGCCGGCGTCACCGGCGCGACCGGCGACTTCCTGGACGTGAGCGATGCGGGGTGGCTCGAAACGCTGGACATCAACCTGATGGGCGCGGTGCGGATGTGTCGCGAAGCGATTCCCGCGATGCGCCGAAACGGCTGGGGGCGCATCGTCCTGTTCGCGTCCGAGGACGCCGTGCAGCCTTACGTGGACGAGCTGGCCTATTGCGCTTCGAAGGCCGGGATCCTGAGCCTCGCCAAGGGCCTGTCCAAGGCCTATGGCGGCGACAAGGTGCTGGTCAATACGGTGTCGCCCGCGTTCATCCATACCCCGATGACCGACGCGATGATGCACAAGCGCGCGAAGGAGAAGGGGGTGACCTTCGATGAAGCGGTGTCCTCGTTCCTGGACGAGGAACGCCCCGGCATGGTCCTCAAGCGGCGCGGTCGGCCGGAAGAGGTGGCGGCGGCGGTCGCGTTCCTCTGCTCCGAGCGTGCCAGCTTCATCAATGGTGCCGGCATCCGGGTCGATTCGGGGTCTGTGCAGACCATCGCGGGCTGAGTCGGAACTGACATCGGGACGGCGGCGATGCTCCTGTGCGTTGCGCAGGAGCCGATGGTCGACGCTAAAGGTGTTTTCGGCTGCTGCTCCAAATGCTGTCGGTTCCCACGCCAGCAAGCGTGATGGGGTACGGCGCGTTTGGTTCTCTGGCAACGTGACGGTCGTCAGGGCCGTTTACGAAGAACAACTGCGTGAGTGCTGCTTTCGACGCGGCTAGCGCGACAACAGCTTGGCTTTCTGCGCCTGGAACTCGGCATCGGTGAGCAGACCTTTCTTCCGTAGGTCGTCGAGCTTCAGCAGTTCGGTGTATAGATCAAGCTGCGCGCCGAATGCGTGCGGAGCGTCGCCGGTTGCGGCCGGCGATTTCGCGCTCGCATTTATCTCGATTTGCATGTCGGCTCGCGGCTGCAACCCGACGGTCTCATCGGAACCTTGCGGAACTAGACGGAACTGATACTCGACGTACGGCCACTGGCCAGGTCCGCTCGCGTCCACCGCTTCCATTGCCACCGGTACCGCCTGCATGTTCTTGGCGGAGGCGAACGCGTTAGCGGCGAGAAGCGCTTTGCGCTTGGTCGTCGCAGCGCTCGCGAAGATGCCGGCGTGGTTCTTGACCGTCACCATCCACACGCCGGGTGACACCTGCGCAAACTCTGGTTCACCGGCCTGCGCGGTGCCGGCCAGTGCCATCCATAGCATGGACACGAAAAGAATGCGTTTCATGGTTCTTCCTCAGCGAGTGGCCGCGGCACCTGGTAACGCTGCTGGGCCGTTGGCGTCCCCGCTCATCATGGCATGCGACCGCGTGACCGACCGAGCCAAGGTTGGCGAACGCGGCGCTTTGCGCAGGGTCCATCCCGCGTGTCGCCGGCCAGCATCAGGCACAAAAAAAGCCGGAAACCTCGATGCGATCGGGATTCCAGCTTTGTTTGCACGTCCATGGACGTTTGGATGGTGGAGGTGGGCGGAATCGAACCGCCGTCCGAAGGCACTCCATCCCCGGCACTACATGCTTAGCTCATCGTTGGATCTCGCCCCGGAACAGCACGATGTGCGAAGCGCATCCCGGGACCAGCCTGCTTGATTTAGCCAATGGCTGACAGGCAGCCACCACCGGCGATTCCGTGATAATGACCCTACGTCGCGAGCACGGACACAAGCGATTTCGGGGCTAGGCCTTAAGCGGCCAGTGCGTAGTTGTCGTCGTTGGCAACTATAAGTTTGCGGCTGGATTTACGAGGAAAGCTGCCCCCTCGGCATGCGCCAAGCGATTTTGCAACCCCCGTCGAAACCAGTGCACCCCCGGGGACAACGTCAAACGCTGACCTGCACAGTGTAGGGATCGGGGAGGCCAGTCACAAGTCTTGAGACAGGCCACGCTTAAGCTGGCTTCACTCCGGTGCTGCCCCTGCGGCGCCGCGGTTCCCCCAGCATGGAGCAGCGCTATGGCAAGCAGACAGCCGCGTGGCCGCAGCAGCGGGCGCGCGCGGAAAGCACCGGTCACGTCCTCCGCGTCCACGCCCGGCAAGGCGCCGGTCAAGGCATCGGCAAAATCCGCCGCCAAGCCGACAGCAACGCCGCGCAAGACGACAGCGGGCAGTGCCCGTGCTGCCAAGGCGGCGAAGACGCCGGCACCGGCAGCCACATCGACGAAGGCAACTGCATCGGCACGTGCCGATGCACTGCGCAGGTCCAACGTCACGACTCCCGGCGCGAGCGGACGCGCTACCGCGACATCCGCCGCCACGGCACCGGCCGGCACCGCACCGCGGCCCAAGGCCACGGGCGAAGGCTCGCTGGCGCAAGGGCGCGCACGTACGGTCGTCTACATCCATGGCATCGGCAACAAGCCGCCGGCCGAGGTGTTGCGCTGCCAGTGGGACCGCGCCCTGTTCGGCCGCGCGATGGGCGAGCGCACGCGCATGGCCTACTGGGTCAATCGCGAGCGCTATCCGTCGCCGGAACCGGGCGATTGTCAGGATCAGGACCGCGGCCCGGTGTTGAACCAGGCCGAGCAGCGCGTGCTCAGCGCGCTCGGCGTGGTGCCGCAATTGGCCGATCTGCGCCAGCTCGCCGACACGTTGGCCGCCAGCGACGCCGAGCGCGCAAGGCTGCAGCAACTGCTGGACGAGGTGGAGACGGCCGCGCCGGCACCGGCTGCGGCGGCCGCCGAGGTGCATGCGCAGGGCGTGATCGACGTGGTCAACCGCGCGCTGCTCAAGCTGATCTCCGCGGCGCTGCTGCAGGACGTGCACGACTTCTTCTTCGTGCCGGCGCGGCACACGCAGATGCGCGAGAGCCTGCTGCAGCGCATCCGCGCCGGCGGCGGCCCGTTCGTGGTGATCGCGCACAGCCAGGGCTCGCTGATCGCCTACGACGTGCTGCGCGAGTTGCAGCCGCAGGACTGCGAGGTCTCCCTGCTGCTCACGCTCGGCTCGCCACTAGGGCTGCCGGTGGTGCGCAGCATGTTCAAGGAGTGGACCGGTACGCCGAAGCTGCCGTTTCCGCCCTGCGTGGCGCGCTGGGTCAACGTCGCCGAGCGGCGCGACCCGGTGGCGCTGGACGACGATCTGAGCGACGACATCGCCGATGCCGGCGGGCGCTTCCAGAACATCGCCGGGTCGAAGATCAACCCGGATTGGCAGCACAACCCGCATTCGGCCGCCGGCTACCTGTCCATCCCCGACGTGCGGGCCGAGGTGCGGCGCGCGGTGGGCGTGGGCTTCGATCAGCCGATCGCGCATCCGGTACTGATAAAGGACCTGTCCGACCAGTTGGAGGCGCGCGCGCCGGACTATCGTCACGAGGTGCTGATCGAACTTGAGAAGCTGTCCGATGCCGGCGATCCGGCGCAGCGCAAGCATGACCTGATCGCCGCATTGCGTACGCTCGCCCAGGCGTCCACCGGCCTGCACGACGAGGCGCTGGATGCGCAGATCGAACTGGAGGACACCATGCAGCGCTACGTGTCGGCGCGGCTGACCCGGTTCGAGATCGAAAGCCTGCGCGAGCGCTATCGCGACCTCAACCTCAAGCGCCTGTGGCGCGATGCCGGCAAGCGCGCGCTGATCTACCAGTCGCGCAGCACGATCCAGGTGGACGCGGCGCAGGTGGCCTATCGCGCGCTCGGCGCCGGCATCGGCTGGGCGGTGCTGGACAGCGGCATCGCCGCGGCGCATCCGCACTTCCACAGCGCCGGTCAGCCGTCGACCGTGCTTGCCCAGTGGGACTGCACCCAGCGCGGGCGCCCGCGTGCGTTGCGTCCGGGCGAGGCCGGCTTCGACACGCTCGACGGCAACGGTCACGGCACGCACGTGGCCGGCATCATCGCCGGGCAATGCGCCGCGCCGTTGCCGGGCGTGCCGACCTCAGCGCCGCTGCAGTTCGCCGGCATGGCGCCGCTGGCGCGGCTGTACGGGCTGAAGGTGCTGGACGACGACGGCAATGGCCGCGATTCCTGGATCATCAAGGGCGTGCAGCAGGTGGCCGAGCTCAACGAGCGTGCCGGGGGACTGGTGGTGCACGGGGTCAACCTGAGCCTGGGCGGCTACTTCGACGCCGAGAGCTACGGCTGCGGCTTCACCCCGCTGTGCAACGAATTGCGCCGTCTCTGGCGGCAGGGCGTGGTGGTGGTGATCGCGGCCGGCAACGATGGCCTGGCCTGGCTGATGCAGGGCGATGGCGAGGCCTATCCGCTGAACCTGGACCTGAGCATCGGCGACCCGGCCAACCTGGAGGAATCGCTGGCGGTGGGCTCGGTGCACAAGAGCAGCCCGCACAGCTACGGCATTTCGTATTTTTCGTCGCGCGGCCCCACGGCCGATGGCCGCTACAAGCCCGACCTGGTCGCGCCGGGCGAAAAGATCCTGTCGGCGCACCATGGTTATGTGGTCGAGGATCCAGGCACCTGGATGGTGGAAATGAGTGGCACCAGCATGGCCGCGGCGCATGTCTCGGGGCTGATCGCCGCGTTCCTGTCGGTGCGCCGCGAGTTCATCGGCACCCCGGACCGGGTCAAGCAACTGACGCTGGCGCAGTGCCTGGACCTGCAGCGCGATCGCTACATGCAGGGCGCCGGCCTGCCCAGCTTGATGCGGATGCTTGGCGGGACGTGAGTGGGGGGCGGGGATTGGGGATTGGGGATTCGGGAATGGGGATTCGCAACGACGGCTCCCCGGTTGCTTGCCCGTCTGCGGGTGTCGGCTTTAGCCGCCAGACGCTGAGATTGGAGTTAGAAGGTTCGGGATTTGGAATTCGCAACGGCGATTCCCTGTGCAGCGCGGCCTGCCGTGTGGGAGCGGCTTCAGCCGCGGCGCGATGCGGCTGGGGTTGGTGATTCGGGATTGGCGGGCAGGGCGCCCGCCGTTGCGAATCCCCAATCCCCAATCCCCAATCCCGGCCCCTCAGGCATTCTTGTTGTGCCGGCGCATGATCCGCTGCTTGTCGCGAGCCCAGTCGCGGTCCTTGGCCGCGTTGCGCTTGTCGTGGTCCTGCTTGCCCTTGGCCAGCGCGATCTCGAGCTTGATCTTGTTCTTGCTCCAGTACATCGCGGTGGGTACGAGGGTGTAGCCGTCGCGTTCGACACGGCCGATCAGCTTGTCGATCTCGTTCCGGTGCAGCAGCAGCTTGCGCGTGCGCCGGTCGTCGGCGACCACGTGGGTGGAGGCCTGGATCAACGGGGTGATCTGCGCGCCGAACAGGAACAGCTCGCCCTGGCGCACGAACGCATAGCTCTCGCCGATGTTGGCGCGGCCTGCGCGGATCGACTTCACCTCCCAGCCTTGCAGGGCCAGGCCCGCCTCGTAGCGGTCCTCCAGGTGGTACTCGTGGCGCGCGCGCTTGTTCAGGGCGATGGTCTTGTTGGCCGCCGCGCCGTTTGCTTTATCCTTGACGGGTTTCTTGCTCATCTTGCTATTGTCTCCGATTCGGGGCCTCCCGAACGTCTTGGTCCCACTTCCCGTCCCGAATGCCTATCATCCGCCGCAGCGCTCTGGTCGAACACGCCGCAACGCGCATGTTCGATCTGGTCAACGACGTCGCCGCCTATCCGCGCCGGTTCGCCTGGTGCGACGCGGCCCATATTCTCGAGCAGAGCGACCGCTTCCTGGTGGCGCGGCTGGACCTGGGGCTGGGCTCGTTCCGCACCTGGTTCACCACCGAAAACAGCCTTGAGCGCCCGGATCGCATCGATATGCAGCTGCGCGACGGTCCGTTCAAGCGCCTGCAGGGGCAGTGGACCTTCCAGGGCTTCAACGAGCACGCCAGCAAGGTCAGCCTGATGCTCGACTTCGAGCCCGCCTCGCGCCTGCTGGGGCCCGCGCTGGCGCTGGGTTTCCAGAGCCTGGCCGACCGCATGGTCAACGACTTCGTGCGCGTGGCCGACCGGGAACAGGCCTAGCCGCCATGCAGGTCGAGGTGGTGCTGGCCTGGCCGGAGCGCTTCGTGTCGCAGCGGCTGGAGCTGCCGGAGGGCGCGACGGTGGCCGATGCGCTGGCCGCTGCCGCGATGCCCGAGGCGACGCCGGGCATGCCGTGCGCGGTCTATGGCGAAGTCGCCGCACCGACGCGGCTGCTGCAGGACGGCGACCGGGTGGAACTGCTCAGGCCGTTGCTGATCGACCCCAAGGACGCCAGGCGGCGCCGCGCCAAGCCGCGCTGAGCGGCGGGGCGCGACGCGGCCGCCGGGTCATTCGCCGCGGCGCTGCTTCTTCTTGTCCTTGGCCAGGTTGCGGCCGAACTGGCGCACGCTGTTCTTGGCCAGCTCTTCGTCCTGATCCGGGAAGTAGTCGCCTTCCCAGCGGGTGACCATGTCGTTGTCGAAGAACACGACGAAGTTCTTGATCTCGGTATGGCCCACGCGATCGACACGCTCGGTGGAGGTGTAGTCCCAGCGCTGCGCGTGGAACGGATCCGGGATCGAGGGGCTGCCCAGCAGCGCGCTGACTTGCTGCTTGCTTTGTCCGACCTTGAGCTGGTCCACGGCCGACGGCTTGATCAGGTTGCCCTGGTAGATGGGCTGCTTGTAAATGATGCCGCAGCCAGCGGTGGACAGGGCAACAGCGGCGACCAGCAGGAGATTGCGCATCGGGGACAGGGCTGAATGAAATCGTGTCGATGATACACTCCCAGGGACCGCCGCGACCCATTCCCAGGCAGCTGGCGATAAACCAGCTATGAACGGAGACGCCATGGAATCCCACGATCTGCGCAAAGTCGGCCTGAAGGTCACGCATCCGCGGATGCGCATCCTCGAGCTGCTGGAGCAGAAATCGGCGCGGCACCACATGACCGCCGAGGAGATCTATCGGCAGTTGCTGGACCACGGCGACGAGATCGGCCTGGCCACGGTGTACCGGGTGCTGACCCAGTTCGAGGCGGCCGGCTTGGTGCTCAAGCACAACTTCGAGGGCGGCCAGGCGGTGTACGAACTGGACCGCGGTGGCCACCACGACCACATGGTGGACGTGGATACCGGCAAGATCATCGAGTTCGAAAGCGCGGAAATCGAGGAATTGCAGCGCAAGATCGCCGCCGATCACGGCTACGAGCTGGAAGAGCATTCTCTGGTGCTGTACGTGCGCAGCAAGCGGCCGAGCGGCAGGAAGGGGTAAGTGTTGGCGCCGGTGAAGTCGGCCGGTGTTGTCCTTTCCTGTGCTGGCGATGCGCGAGGCTTCGCCGACGTACCCTCACCCCAACCCCTCTCCCGGTGGGAGAGGGGCTAGCGCCTGTTCCCTTCTCCCACCGGGAGACACTGCCCCGAAGGGACGGATGAGGGTCCGGGTGTAGCCGCGTGGATCACGTCGGCGGGTCGCTCCGCGCCGGACCTTCACCCCAACGCTCTCCCGGCGGGAGAGGGGCTAGCGGCTGTTCCCTTCTCCCACCGGGAGAAGGTGCCCCGAAGGGGCGGATGAGGGTCCGGGTGTAGCCGCGTGGATCACGTCGGCGGGTCGCTCCGCCCCTAACCCTCACCAACCCCTCTCCCGGCGGGAGAGGGGCTTCAGCTTCCTGTGCTTAACTTCCGTCGCGGCTGGTGCGGGCCAGGGCGCCGGCCCTTGCGAATTCGCACAGGTGCCTAACGCCAGAGCTTAGCCAACCTGTGATCGGGCGTCGGCCGCCTGTATCGAGCAGGGCGGTACGCGCAAGGGTCGGCGCACCCTGGACCCGGCGACCGGCCAGTCAGCCCGCGCTGAGCAGCAGCCGCTTGGCGGCCGCGCGAGCTTCCTTGCTGACCTCGACACCGCCCAGCATCCGTGCCAGTTCTTCTTCGCGCTGGCGCGGCGCCAGCAGTTCCACCGAGCTCTGGGTCATGCCTTCGACCGGTGCCTTGCTGACCCGGTAGTGGGCGTGGCCTTGCGCGGCGACCTGCGGCAGGTGGGTCACGCACAGCACCTGGCGCTGCTCGCCGAGCGCGCGCAGCTTCTTGCCGACGATGTCGGCGACGGCGCCGCCGATGCCCGAGTCCACTTCGTCGAAAACCATGGTCGGGACGGCGTCCAGGCCCAGCGCGGCGACCTCGATCGCCAGCGAGATGCGCGACAGTTCGCCGCCGGAGGCGACCTTGCGCAGGGCGCGCGGCGGCTGCCCGGCATTGGCGGCGACCAGGAACTCGACCCGCTCGGCGCCGGCCGGGTCCGGCCGTTCGGTGTCGTGCGGTTCGAGCTGGATCAGGAAGCGGCCGCCGCCCATGCCCAGTTCACCGATCAGGGCGGTGGTGTCGTGCGACAGCGCCTGTGCGCTGCGGTCGCGGGTGGCGGTCAGGGCGGCCGCGGCGTCGCGCCAGGCCTGGGTGGCCTGGGCGATCTCGGCATCGAGCACGTCCAGCCGCTCGCCGGCGCCACGCAGGCTCTCCACTTCGGCGAGCAGGGCGTCGCGGTGGTCGGCCAGCGCGTCCACGCCGATCCGGTGCTTGCGCGCCAGGTCGTGCAGGCGGCCGAGCTTGCGTTCCATTTCATCGAACTGCGCCGGGTCGGCGTCCAGGTCGTCGCGGACCCGGTCGATCAGCGCCAGCGCCTCCTCCAACTGGATGCCGGCGCTGTCGATCAGCGCCTGCACTTCGGCCAGGCGCGGGTCGTACTCGCCGACCTTGCCGAGTTCGTGGCGGGTCTGCTGCAACAGGTCCAGCACGGCCGGCGCCTCGTCGCCGTTGAGCCGCTGCGCCGCCCCCTCGCAGGCGCCGATCAGCGCGGCGGCGTGGGCCTGGCGACGGTGGTTGGCATCCAGGGCGGCGATCGCCGCCGGGTCCAGGTCCTCGCGCTGCAGTTCGGCCAGCTGGTGCTGCAGGAAACCGATGCGGTCGCTGACATCGCCCTGCGCCAGCAAGGTCTCGCGCTCGCTGAGCAGGCCCTGCCAGCGGGCGGCGGCGGCGCGCACCGCGGCGCGCTCGGCGTCGTTGCGGGCGTAGGCGTCGAGCAGGCCGAGCTGGCTGCCGCGCGAGAGCAGGGCCTGGTGTTCGTGCTGGCCATGGATCTCGACCAGGTGGCCAGCCAGCTCCGCCAGTTGCGACAGGGTCACTGGACGCCCGTTGATCCAGGCGCGGGAGCCGCCATCGGCGCGGATCACCCGGCGCAGTTGGCAGTGCTCCTCGTCGTCGAGTTCGTTCTCGCGCAGCCAGGCGCGAGCGGGGGCGGGGGCGACGAACTCGGCCGACAACTCGGCGCGGTCGGCGCCGTGGCGGACCACGCCGCTGTCGGCGCGCAGCCCGGACAGGAAGCCGAGCGCGTCCACCATCAGCGACTTGCCGGCGCCGGTTTCGCCGGACACCACGGTCATGCCTGGGCCGAATTCCAGTTCGGTGCCGCGTACGACGGCGAAATCCTTGATCGAGAGATGTCTGAGCATGGGGTCTGCTTCCGGGGCCGCGCAACGCTAGCATGCGCGGGTAGGTGGGCCAATGACTTGCCAAGCCGGCGTGCAGCCATTATCTAAGGGCCAGTCTCACGGGTTGATTCCATGCGCGCTTCCCCGGTCCATTCCAGCCTCGATCCGCGTGCCCGGCAGCTGCTGCGGACGCTGATCTCGCGCTATATCCGCGACGGCGAGCCGGTCGGCTCGCAGACCCTGGCCCGGCACGCCGGCCTGGACGTGAGTCCGGCGACGATCCGCAACATCCTCGCCGACCTGGAGGACGCCGGCCTGCTCAGCTCGCCGCACACCTCGGCCGGGCGCGTGCCCACCGCCACCGGCTACCGGGTGTTCGTCGACAGCCTGGTGCAGATGCGCCCGCCGGCCGAAGGCGAGGTGGCGCGGCTGCGCGCGGAGATGGCCAATGCCGCCGGCACCCAGGCGCTGCTGGGCAGTGCCTCGGAACTGCTGTCGGCGATGACCCACTTCGTCGGCGTGGTGAGTGCGCCCAAGCGCGAGCAGTTCGCCTTCCGGCACATCGACTTTGTGCCGCTGGACGCGCGGCGGGTGCTGGCGATCCTGGTGTTCGCCGACAACGAGGTGCAGAACCGGGTCATCGAGCCGCGCAAGGCCTACGAGCCGGCCGAGCTGGAGCAGGTGGCCAATTATCTGAACCACCATTTCGCCGGGCGCGCGCTGGCCGACATCCGCGCCAGCCTGCTGCGCGACCTGCGCCATGCGCGCGACGAGATGGAGCAGTTGCTGGCGCACAGCGTCGAGCTGGCCGAGCAGGCGCTGGCGCCGGCCGGCGACGACATGGTGCTGGCTGGGCAGACCAAGCTGATGGGCGTGCAGGACCTGTCGGACCTGGAGCGGCTGCGCGAACTGTTCGAGGTCTTCGCCAGCAAGCGCGAGATCCTGCAGCTGCTCGAACGCACCATCCGCGCACCCGGCGTGCGCATCTTCATCGGCGAGGAGACCGGCATGGTGCCGCTGGAGAGCGTGTCGCTGGTGACCGCCCCGTACATGGCCGGCGGCCAGGTGCTGGGCGTGCTCGGCGTGATCGGCCCCAAGCGCATGGACTACGACCGGGTCATCCCCCTGGTCCAGACCGCCGCCGACGTCCTCGGCGCCCGCCTGGACCCGTCCCCGCCCGGCGACCGCTGAGCCAGCGCTGGCAAAAGCGCCGCCGCTCATCCGTCAGCAGGCCATCCAGCCGCGCTCGGGCGAATCCCCAATCCCGAATCCCCACTCCCGGCCTCACTTGAATCCGCCGGCACCGCCCACATAGGTGGTCCGGTAAGGCGGGACGCACCCCGCCAGGGACCCGGACATGACGCAAGAACACCCCGAATTCGATTCCGAACACCTGACCGAGGCGCAGCAGCCCTCGACCGATCCGCTGCAGGCGGAAGTGGAGACGCTGCGCAGTGAGCTGGCCCTGGTCAAGGCCGACGTCCTGCGCGAGCGGGCCGACCTGGAGAACCAGCGCAAGCGCATCGCCCGCGACGTGGAGCAGGCGCGCAAGTTCGCCAACGAGCGCCTGCTCGGCGACCTGTTGCCGGTGTTCGACAGTCTGGATGCGGGCCTGACCGCCGCCGGCAGCGAGCCCAGCCCGCTGCGCGACGGCCTGGAGCTGACCTACAAGCAGCTGCTCAAGGTCGCCGCCGACAACGGCCTGACCCTGCTCGACCCGACCGGCGAGCCGTTCAACCCGGAGCATCACCAGGCGATCAGCCAGGCCGAGGCCGAGGGCGTCGCCCCGGGCCACGTGATCCAGGTGTTCCAGAAGGGCTACCTGCTCAACGACCGCCTGCTGCGGCCCGCCCTGGTGGTGGTGGCCAAGCACGACTGAGTTCGCGGCCGCCCGCGCCTGAACCCGGTGCGGCGGCAGTGGAACGCTAATTTGCGGCGATGGCTTGAATGACTGGCGGCCATCCCTATATCCGAACCAGATCCCGGCACTGGCCGGCTACACGACCTTTCAGGAGTCATTGCAATGGGCAAGATCATCGGCATCGACCTGGGCACGACCAACTCGTGCGTGGCGATCATGGACGGCGGCAAGGCCCGCGTCATCGAGAATTCCGAGGGTGACCGCACCACGCCTTCGATCGTCGCCTACACCAAGGACGGCGAAGTGTTGGTGGGCGCCTCGGCCAAGCGCCAGGCCGTCACCAACCCCAAGAACACCTTCTATGCAGTCAAGCGCCTGATCGGCCGCAAGTTCACCGACGCCGAGGTGCAGAAGGACATCGGCCTGGTCCCGTACGGCATCGTCCAGCACGACAACGGCGACGCCTGGGTGGCCACCGCCGACGGCCGCAAGCTGGCCTCGCAGGAAATCTCCGCGCAGGTGCTGGAGAAGATGAAGAAGACCGCCGAGGCGTTCCTGGGCGAGACCGTCACCGAGGCGGTCATCACCGTGCCGGCGTACTTCAACGACAGCCAGCGCCAGGCGACCAAGGACGCCGGCCGCATCGCCGGCCTGGACGTCAAGCGCATCATCAACGAGCCGACCGCCGCGGCGCTGGCCTACGGCCTGGACAAGGGCCAGGGCGGCGACCGCAAGATCGCGGTGTACGACCTGGGCGGCGGCACCTTCGACGTGTCGATCATCGAGATCGCCAACGTCGACGGCGAGAAGCAGTTCGAAGTGCTGGCCACCAACGGCGACACCTTCCTGGGCGGCGAAGACTTCGACAAACGCGTCATCGACTACCTGGTGGAAGAGTTCAACAAGGATCAGGGCATCGACCTGCGCAAGGATCCGCTGGCGCTGCAGCGCCTGAAGGACGCCGCCGAGCGCGCCAAGATCGAGCTGTCGTCCTCGCAGCAGACCGAAGTCAACCTGCCGTACGTCACCGCCGACGCGTCGGGCCCGAAGCACCTCAACATCAAGCTGACCCGGGCCAAGCTCGAGGCGCTGGTGGAGGACCTGGTCAAGCGCACCATCGACCCGTGCCGCACCGCGCTGAACGACGCCGGCCTGCGCGCCAGCGACATCACCGAGGTGATCCTGGTCGGTGGGCAGACCCGCATGCCGAAGGTGCAGCAGGCGGTGGCCGAGTTCTTCGGCAAGGAGCCGCGCAAGGACGTCAACCCCGACGAGGCCGTGGCGCTGGGCGCCGCGATCCAGGGCGGCGTGCTGGCCGGCGACGTCAAGGACGTGCTGCTGCTCGACGTGACCCCGCTGAGCCTGGGCATCGAGACCCTGGGCGGCGTGTTCACCAAGATCATCGAGAAGAACACCACCATCCCGACCAAGGCCTCGCAGGTGTTCTCCACCGCCGAGGACAACCAGTCGGCGGTGACCGTGCACGTGCTGCAGGGCGAGCGCGAACAGGCCCGCTACAACAAGTCGCTGGCCAAGTTCGACCTGTCCGGCATCGAGCCGGCGCCGCGCGGCCTGCCGCAGGTGGAGGTGTCCTTCGACATCGACGCCAACGGCATCCTGCACGTGTCGGCCAAGGACAAGAAGACCAACAAGGAACAGAAGGTCGAGATCAAGGCCGGTTCCGGTCTGTCGGACGACGAGATCCAGCGGATGGTCGCCGACGCGGAAGCCAACCGCGAGGAAGACAAGAAGTTCCACGAGCTGGTGCAGGCGCGCAACCAGGCCGACGGCCTGATCCACGCCACCCGCAGCGCGATCACCGAGCACGGCAGCAAGGTCGGCGGCGACGTGATCGGCAAGGTCGAGTCGGCGCTGGCGGACCTGGAAACCGCGATGAAGGGCGACGACAAGGGCCAGATCGAGGCCAAGACCAAGGCGCTGGAAGAGGCCGGTCAGTCGCTGTACGCGGCCGCGGCGGCGGGCGAGCAGCAGCCGGGCGGCAACGCCGGCGGCGCGCATGCGTCCTCGGCCCAGTCCGACGACGTGGTCGACGCCGAGTTCACCGAGGTCAAGGACGACAAGAAGTAAGGCCGGGATCGGGGATTGGGGATTGGGGATGCGCAAGGCGTCGCCTTGCGGTCTCCGCTCCCGTTCCCTGTCCATGCAGTGCTTGCAGAAGCGGAAGAGCCGAGGCTCTCCGCTTTTGCGTTGAACGAATCCCGACTCCCGAATCTCGAATCCCCGCCCCATGAGCAAACGCGACTATTACGAAGTGCTGGGTGTGGCCCGCACCGCCAGCGACGACGAGCTGAAGAAGGCCTATCGCCGTTGCGCGATGAAGTTCCACCCGGACCGCAATCCCGGCGACCACGCCGCCGAGGCCGCGTTCAAGGAATGCAAGGAAGCCTATGAGGTGCTGTCCGATGGCAACCGCCGGCGCATGTACGACGCGCACGGCCACGCCGCGTTCGAGCACGGCATGGGCGGGATGGGCGGCGGCCCTGGCGGCCCGGACATGGGCGACATCTTCGGCGACATCTTCGGCAACATCTTCGGTGGCGCCGGTGGTGGTGGCGGGCGTGCGCCGCGGCGTGGCGCCGACATCGGCTACGTGCTGGAGCTGGACCTGGAAGAAGCGGTGGCCGGCATCGAGCGCCGCATCGAGATTCCGACCCTGAGCGAATGCGAGCACTGCCACGGCAGCGGCTCGGAGGACGGCAAGGTCGAGACCTGCGTGACCTGCCACGGGCGCGGCCAGGTCCGCATCCAGCGCGGCATCTTCGCCATGCAGCAGACCTGCCCGCATTGTGCCGGCCGCGGCCAGACCGTGCAGAACCCGTGCGGCGTGTGCCATGGCGCAGGGCGCGTGGAAGAGACCAAGGTGCTGTCGGTGAAGATCCCCGCCGGCGTCGACAACGGCGACCGCATCCGCCTGTCGGGCGAGGGCGAAGCCGGCCCGGCCGGCACTCCGCCAGGCGATCTGTACGTGGAAGTGCGGGTGCGTGAGCATCCGATCTTCCAGCGCGACGGCGACGATCTGCACTGCGAAGTGCCGATCCGCATCTCGCAGGCGGCCCTGGGCGACACCGTGCGCGTGGCCACCCTCGGCGGCGAGGCGGAGATCCGCATTCCGGCCGAGACCCAGACCGGCAAGCTGTTCCGCCTGCGCGGCAAGGGCGTGCGTTCGGTGCGCAGCCGCAGCGAAGGCGACCTGTACTGCCGGGTGGTGGTGGAGACGCCGGTCAACCTCACCGCCGACCAGCGCAAGCTGCTGGAGCAGTTCGAGGCCACCTTCACCGGCGAGGATGCGCGCAAGCATTCGCCCAAGTCGGCGACCTTCATCGATGGGGTGAAGGGGTTCTGGGATCGGATGACGTCGTAAGGCTGGGATTCGGGATTGGTGATTCGGGATTCGGGATGGCCAGCCTGCGGCTATTGAAAGCCGGGGTCTTGGATGTTCCCGGTGTTGTTCCGCGTCGCAGTGTTTTTTTGTGGAAGGGGCTTCAGCCCCGATGCGTTATCGCCAAAGCGTCGCGGCTGAAGCTGCTCCTTGTATCTGGACCTGTCGCCCCTAAACAGGCGTCATGTCTTCCGACTGATCATCGGAGGAGGTGTGGGAAGTCCAGTCGCTCCTGAAGCTTCGAGCTTGCATCGTAGATCGGCTCCCCTCTCCACATGCTGGCCCTTGGGTGTCCGAACGGTATCCAGAGTCCGCCCCCGGCGTGAACTCGCATCGACAAGGCAGGACCGGGCACAGCGCCGATCATGACCCTGACACGATGGAGGAATCGCGTATGTCTCCCGTCATCGGCATCGACGTCGCCAAACGCAGTTTCGATGTGGCCAGCGAGCTGACCAATGGCAAGCACCGTACCAAGGCCAAGTTGTCCAACGATGCCAAGGGCTTCCAGGCCCTGCAGGCATGGCTGCAGACGCATGCGCAGCCCGATAGCTGGATCGCCATGGAGGCCACTGGCACCTACCACCAGGCACTGGCCGAGTTCCTCCACGCACGAGGCTATCGGGTGTGCGTGCTCAACCCGGCGCAGACGGCCGCGTACGCACGCAGCCAGCTCAGCCGGGTCAAGACCGATCGCAGCGATGCCAAGCTGATCGCCAGCTATGCCCTGCGTCACCGCGAGCAGTTACGCCGTTGGCACCCTGATCCGCCGGCGCTCAAGCAGCTCAAGGCACTGGTGCGCCGGCGCCAGGACTTGCAACAGATGCTGCAGATGGAGCGCAACCGGCTGGACGTCGCTCCGGCCCAGGTGAAGGACTCGATCCAGGTCCATCTGGCCGATCTGCAACATCACATCGCCCAGATCGAGCAGGCCATCGATGACCATATCGACCAGGATCCGACCTTGCGGGGGCAGCGCGAGTTACTGGTGAGCATCCAGGGCATCGCCGACACCAGTGCGGCCTTGATGCTGGCCGAGCTTGGCGATGTGAGGCGCTTTGCCGATGCCTCGGCGGTGACCGCCTTCGCCGGCCTGAATCCGTGCCTGCAGGAGTCGGGCGACCGCAAAGGCCATGTCTGCATCTCGCGCACCGGCTCGCCCCACCTGCGCGCGGGCCTGTTCATGCCGGCCCTGGTGGCCATGACCCACAACCCGGTCATCCGGGCGCTGAAACAGCGGCTAAGCGAACGCGGCAAAGCCGGCAAGCAGATCGTGTGCGCCGCCATGCGCAAGCTCCTGCACCTCGCCTATGGCGTCCTCAAATCGGGCACCGCGTTCGACCCGAAAAGGGGCCTTGCCTGCTAGGGGGTAAGACGGTATCTACGCTGGAATGTTCTGCTCGCTGAGCAGAGCGGAAATGGAAACTTTAGATTCCGGATGCGTGGGCTTTTTCCCGCATCCTGGCCCCCGTTGTAGAAGCGGCTTCAGCCGCGACGCTTTCTCGTCGGAGCGTCGCAGCTGAGGCCGTTGTTGCTGAAAGCCTCGCAACGCCACGGATGCGCGCGCCGCTGGGCGTCATTGCGCCGGCGCTACACTACGGCGATGAACACTCCCGCCGACAGTTCCGCCGCCAGTCATCTCATCCATGGTCGCCGCCAGCGACCCGACGGGCCGGTGCCGGTCGACGTCATTTCCGTGCAGTCGCAACTCGTCTACGGCCACGCCGGCAACAGCGCGGCAGTGCCGCCGTTGCGCGCGCTGGGCCTGCGCGTGGCGGAGATTCCGACCACGCTGCTGAGCAATGCGCCGTTCTACGCGACCTTGCGCGGCAAGGTGCTGCCGTCGGACTGGTTCGCCGACCTGCTGCTCGGCGCCAGCGAACGCGGCCTGCCGCAACGCGCGCGCATGCTGGTGTCCGGCTACTTCGGCAGCGTCGGCAATGGCGCCGCCTTCGCCGACTGGCTCGACGCCACGCTGCCGCAGTGCCCGACGCTGCGCTACTGCCTGGACCCGGTGATCGGCGATACGCATACCGGTCCCTACGTGGAACCGGGACTGGAAGCGATCTTCGCCGAGCGCCTGTTGCCGCGTGCGTGGCTGGTGACGCCGAATGCATTCGAACTCGGCCGCCTGACCGGCATGCCGGCGCTGGCCCAGGACGAGGCGATCGCCGCGGCGCGCGTGTTGCTGGCGCGCGGCCCGCAGTGGGTGCTCGCCCACAGCGTCGGCGGCGATGCCGGGCAACTGGTGACGCTGGCGGTGAGCCGCGAGGCGGTCTATCGCTGGTGCTCGCCGCTGCTGCCGGTGGACGTGGCCGGCACCGGCGATGTGCTGATGGCGCTGCTGGTGGCGTTCCTGCTGCGCGGCGACAGTTTCGAAGCGGCGATCGGCCGCGCCATCGCCGGCGTGCATGCGGCGCTGGAGGCGACCCTGGCCGCGGATGTGGAAGAACTGGACGTGCTGGCAGCGGCGCCGGCCGCGCTGGCGACGCCGCTGCGCTTCGTCGCCGAGCGCCTGGCGTGAGTCTGCGCCCGGTCGTCGGCATCGTCGGCAGTGCCGGCGCCTATGGCCGCTGGCTAAGCCGCTTCTTCCGCGAGCGCATGCAGTTGGAGGTGATCGGCCACGACCCGGCAGACCCGCAGTCGCTGGCGCCGGAGGCGCTGCTGCAACAGGCGCAGGTGCTGATCTTCTCCGCCCCGATCCGGCACACGCCGGCGCTGATCGGCGAGTACGTGCAGCGCGCCGGCGGCCGCGAACGCGGCCAGCTGTGGCTGGACGTCACCTCGGTCAAGGCCGCGCCGGTGGCGGCGATGCTGGCCTCGCAGGCGGAAGTGGCCGGGCTGCATCCGATGACGGCGCCGCCGAAGTCGCCCACGCTCAAGGGCCGCGTGCTGGTCGTCTGCGAGGCGCGGGTGGCGCAGTGGCAGCCCTGGCTGCAGCGCATGTGCACGGCGCTGGAAGGCGAGTGCGTGCGCACCACGCCCGAGCACCACGACCGGGTGATGGCGCTGGTGCAGGCGATGGTCCATGCCACGCACCTGGCCCAGGCCGGCGTGCTGCGCGAGCATGCGCCAGCGTTGGGGCCGTTGCAGGCCTTGCTGCCATACCGCTCGGCCTCGTTCGAACTGGACACCGCGATCATCGCGCGCATCCTGGCCCTGAATCCTGCCATCTACGAAGACATTCAGTTCGGCAATCCGCATGTCGGTAGCGTGCTCGATGGACTGATCGCGCAGCTGTCGCGGCTGCGCGACCAGGTCGGCCGCGGCGACGATGCGGCACGTGCGCAGTTCCGCGCGGAGTTCCTCGACGCCAACCGCCAGGCGCTGGGTGAGGCGGCGATCGCCCAGGGCAACTACAGCTACGAGCGGGTGGGATACCTGCTGGCCGATCTGACCGAGCAGATGACGCTCAGCGTGTATCTGCCCGAGGACCGCGCCGGCTCGCTGCGCGCGCTGTTGCACGTGTTCGAACGCCATGGCGTCAACCTGGCCTCGATCCATTCTTCGCGCACGCAGGCGGGCGAACTGCATTTCCGGCTCGGCTTCGATCCGGGCAGCGACGCTGCGGCAGTGCGTGCCGCTGCGGCGGAAATCGATGCCAGCGGGATTGGGCGGGTGCTGGTGGGTTGAGTTGCGCGGTGATTGTCGATTGCGCGATTTCTCGGGTTCATGGTCGCGGCTGAAGCCGCTCCTACAAGGACCCAACGACCTCTACGCTGCCGTAGGAGCGGCTTCAGCCGCGACCGTGCAGCCTGAACCACGTGGGATCACCCGACGGACGACCCCACCCCGAAATCCATCCACAGCGCATGTGGATGGTCACGGCGCAAACGTGTGGATAACTGTCGGCGCGCCTTGCGTAGCGGGCCTGTCAAGTCACCTGGCGAAAAAATGACCAGCGCATCGCCAGCGCCCCGAACGCCAGAGGCGATGACGGGGCGCGACCACAGCGCGAGGCCGTAACGCTAGACTGCAGTCAAGGTCAGTTCGCCGCCGGTGGTGACGAACTGCTGGCCGCGGCGGATCAGCTTGCGGCCATCGGCCAATTCGTAGCGCAGTCCGCTGTCGGCGTGCGGGTCGTGCTGCGCCTGCTGCTGGCGCGGCGCATCGTCCTGGAACTCAGTGATCAGATAGGCCTCGCCGTCGGGACCGAGGGCAGGCAATTGGCGAAAGGACATCGGGAGCCTCCTGTCGAACGCTGCATCGAATGCGGGACGCTGCAGCGGTGGCCGCGACACGCGCGGACCGCAGCAGACGCGGCTCGACCGTAGTCCCGCCGCCGTTAGCGCGGCGTGCTCAGTCGATGAACTGCAGGCGAGCGAGTTCCGCGTATAGCCCGTCCTGCGCCAGCAGCTCGGCGTGGGTGCCCTGGGCGACGATGCGGCCGTGATCCATCACCACGATGCGGTCGGCCTTGAGCACGGTGGCCAGGCGGTGCGCGATCACCAGGGTGGTGCGTCCGGCCATCAGCCGCTCCAGCGCATGCTGCACGGCATTTTCGCTCTGCGCGTCCAGGGCGCTGGTGGCTTCGTCCAGCAGCAGGATCGGCGCGTCCTTGAGCAGGGCGCGGGCGATGGCGATGCGCTGCTGCTGGCCGCCGGACAGGCGTGCGCCGCGCTCGCCCAGTTCGCTGGCGTAGCCGTCGGGCAACTGTCGCAGGAACGCATCGGCTTCGGCCGCGCGCGCCGCGGCCTCGACCTCGGCCTCGCTGGCCTCGAGCCGGCCGTAGCGGATGTTGTCGGCGGCGCTGGCGGCGAACAGGGTCGGGTGCTGCGGCACCAGCCCGATCGCCTCGCGCAGCTGCGATGGATCCAATGTGCGCAGGTCGCGGCCGTCCACCTGCACGCTGCCCGATTGCGGATCGTGGAAGCGCATCAGCAGCGCCAGCACCGTGCTCTTGCCGGCGCCGGAGGGGCCGACCAGCGCCACGCTCTCGCCGGGTCGCACGTGCAGATCGAAGCCGTCCAGCGCCGGGTGGTCTGGGCGCTGCGGATAGCGGAAGCTGACGTTGTCGAAGCGCACCTCGCCGCGCAGCGGCTGCGGCAGCGCAAGCGGCTGCGCCGGCGCGACGATTTCGGGGCGTTCCTGAAACAGTTCGGCGATGCGGCCCATGCCGCCGGCCGCGCGCTGCAGGTCGTTCCAGACTTCGGCCAGCGAGGCGACCGAGCCGCCGCCGAACATGGCGTACAGCACGAACTGGCCGAGCGCGCCGGCGCTGAGTTCGCCGGCGGCCACTTCGTGCGCGCCCGACCACAGCACCAGCACGATGGCGCCGAAGATCAGCACGATCGCGGCGGCGGTGATCACTGCCTGCGCGCCGACCCGGCGCCGCGCCACCGCCACGGTCTGCGCCAGCGCCTCGCCGAAGCGGCCGCGTTCGTACCTTTCGCGCGCATACGCCTGCACCGTGCGCACCGCGCCCAGGGTCTCGGCGGCCAGGGTGTTGGCGTCGGCGACGCGGTCCTGGCTGGCGCGCGAGATCTTCTGCAGCCGCCGCGCGCCGAGCACGATCGGCAGGACCGCCAGCGGGATGCCGAGCAGGGTATAGGCGGCCAGATGCGGGCTGGTGACGCACAGCATCACCACGCTGCCGATCGCCGTGACCGTGCTGCGCAACGCCACCGACATGGTGCTGCCGATCACCCCGCGCAGCAGTTCGCTGTCGGCGGACAGGCGCGAGACCAGTTCGCCGCTGCGGTTGCGGTCGTGGAAGCCGGCATGCAGGCCGATCAGATGCGTGTACAGGCGTTCGCGCAGATCGGCGACCACCTTCTCGCCGAGCAGCGACACGAAGTAGAAGCGCGTGGCGGTGGCCACCGCCAGCACCAGCGCGACCGCGAACAGCAGGGCGAAGGATTGATTGATGCGGCTGCTGTCGCTGAAGCCGTGGTCGATCATCTGTCGCACCGCCACCGGCAGGCTCAGCGTGGCGCTGGAGGAGATCGCCAGCGCCACCAGCCAGGCGACGAGCAGGCCGCGCCGACGACGCACGAACGGCCACAGGGTGCGCAGGCTGCCGAGTCTGCGCAGCGACTTGGCCTGGTCGGCCGACGGGGTGTTCATGCGGGGGCGGGTTCCGAACAGCGGACACGATTGCGAGTGGCGTCGCGCAGGCGGGTTTTCAAGGCGTCCACGCGATCGCTGGGCAGGCGCAGGCGCAGTTCGGCGCCGCCGGCATCGAAGCGTTCATCGAGTTTCTCCGCGGCGCAGGCGCTGAGCGCGGCATGCACCGCGCCCAGGTCGTCGAAGCCGCAGTGTAGGGTGAGCAGGCTCAAGGCCAGCAGCGGTTGCCGCGGCGCCAGCCGCAGGCATTCTGCGGCGCTGCCGCCGTAGGCGCGGACCAGGCCGCCGGCGCCGAGCTTGATGCCGCCGTACCAGCGTGTGACCACCACCACCACGCGGTCGAAGCCCTGACCGTCGATCGCCGCCAGGATCGGGCGGCCGGCGGTGCCGGCGGGCTCGCCGTCGTCGCTGGAGCGGTACTCGTCGCCATGGCGGTAGGCCCAGCAATTGTGGGTGGCGTCGGCCACCGTCACCTGTTGCAGGAACGCCAGGGCCGCACCGGCGTCGGCGATCGGTGCGGCGTGGGCCAGGAAGCGGCTGTGCTTGATCTCCACGCTGTGGCTGACGGGGTGCGGGAGCGTATCGGGCATCGGCGGCATTGTAGACGAGACGCGACGCCGGCCTGCTGCGCAAGCGCCGCACCACGCCGCTCAGTCGTGCAACAGCGTGCGCAGGTCGGCGGGCACCGCGCGCTGCGGGTGTGTGCGCTGGAAGCGCAGCAGGCTGGCACGGGCGGCGTCCAGTTCGCCGCTGTCGCGGCGCTCGCGGATCCGCTGCAGCCAGCGGCGTGGCGACAGCTGCGCGTCTGCCTCCACTGCCACCTCCACTGTGGCTGCGGCGGGCAGGGGCTGCGGCAACGCGGCAGCGGGCGCAGCAGGCGACGTCGATGGGCGCAGCGAGAGGGCATCTGACGATTCGGCCGCACTGGCCTGCGGGCGCGCGGAGTTCGCCAGCTTGGCCTGGCGGGCGTTGTCGCTGGGTGCGCTGCGGGCCAAGCTGTCCTGCGCCATTGTCGCGCGCGCCGGTGCGCGCAAGGTCTTCGCGGCAGGGACGGCTTGCTGTTCGGTAGCCGGTTCCGGAGACGACTCGCTGCTGTCGGCTGCGATTGCCGGCGGCGGTGGGGCCGGGGCCGGCGGCGCCGCGGGCGTCACCACGGCCGCTGGTGCGGGAGGCGTCATGCTCTGCGCGGGCGTCGGCTTGTGCGCCTGCGCCTGCGGTGCACGCTCCGGCAGTGGTGCGGCAGGTGCCTCCGTGGCCATACGCACCGAGGCCGCAGGGGCGGGCGCTGCTGTCTCGGAGGCCGCCGGCGCGTCGGTGGCCGGCGCCTGCTGCTCTGAGGAAGGTGCCGGCGATGCGACGGGCGCAGGCCTGGCGTCGGTGGCGGGAGCGGCTGCCGGGGCAGGCGCAGGCACCGCTGCCGGTGCGGGTGCCGGCACGGAGGACGCAGGCGGGCGCCCGCGCCAGGCGATGCCCGCCACCAGCACCAGCGAGGCAGCCAGGCCGAGCCAGGTCGGCCAGCGCGAGCGCGCTGCGGCGCGCGGCGCGGGGGGCGGCGCTGTGGGGAGAGAGGTCGTTGCCGGCGCTGGTGCCGGTATCGGCGTGGGCGTCGCCGCGGCGGTCTGCGCCCGAGCCCTTTCCGCAGCGCTGCTGGGATATTCCGCGATCTCGTTGGCACCCGGCGCGACCGCCGCGCGCGCGGCGGCCAGGATCGCCGCATCCAGCGCCGGCGGCGGCAGCGCCTGCCGGCCCAGGCGCAAGTGTTCGGCGAGCGCGCGCTCTTCCGGGGTCAGCGGTTCGTCGGCACTCATCCGCCCAACCTCGCGCGCAGTTTGTCCATCGCATAACGCAGCCGCGACTTGACCGTCTCGCGGCCGACACCGGTGATCTGCCCGATCTCGTCCAGGCTCAATTCCTGCTCCAGGCGCAGCAGCAGCACGTCGCGTTGCTCCTCGGGAAGCGCATCCAGGGCCAGTTGCAGTTGGCGCCGTTGTTCGAAGGCCGACAATTGCCGCTCCGGGGTGTCGGGGTCCTGCACGCGGGCCGTGCGCAGGTCGGCGTCGGCCGGTGCCGGCGGACGATGCCTAGCCGCGCGCCAATGGTCGCCGAGCCGATTGTGGGCGATGCGCAGCAGCCAAGTGGTGAACGCGGCCTGCGGCTGCCAGTCCAGGCGTGCGGCGATCACCCGCTGCCACACGTCCTGGAACAGTTCTTCGGCCAGCGCACGGTCGCGCAGCTGCCGCAGCAGGTATTGGTACAGGCGGCCGCGGTGACGCAGGTACAAGGTCTCGAACGCACGCGCGTCGCCGGCCGCGTAGGCCAGCATCAGGGCTTCGTCGCTCGCTTCGACCGGGGCGTCCACGGCGGCAAGCCTAAGCGTTCCCCGGGCCGGCGCATAGTCGGGAGGCGGGAGCCGCAACGCGGGCGGCGATGGCGGAAGTTCGGGCAACATCTGTAGACAAACGCCCATCTCGCCACTTCGGGGTCGAGCGGGCGTCGATCGGCGCATGCAACGGGTATGCTGATGTGAAGGGCGAGCGTGGAGCAGTTCCGGGGGGCCCTGCAGGAGTTGTCGTCGATGCTGTTCAATTCGTCCACCACCGTCCGTGAAGACCCCTCTGGCGGCCATGCTCCCGCCCGCACGGCGCAGGCCTTGTGCGGCCTGCTGCCGCCGGGCAGCGCCGTGGCGATCGGCTGCGGCGACGGCGTGGTCGGCCGCCTGCACGGGGCCAGCGCGGATGCGCCGGGGTGGTTGCAGGCGCTGGTCGCGGAGGCGCTGGCCGATACCGCGCCGCTGCCGTCGACGGTGCCGGCCGTGCTGCACGTGCATCGCACCGCCGAGGGCGCCTGCGTGGCCATCGGCGCGGAACTGGCGCACCCCCTGGATGAGGCGCAACGCACGGCCTGGTGCGATGCCGCGGTCGCCTTCGGCCTGAATCTGCTCGACACCGAGCGCATGCGCGCGCGCATCGAGGGCCTGGAAAAATCCAAGCAGCTGCAGCAGGCGCTGTACGAGATCGCCGACCTGGCCGGCGCCGATCTGGAGATGAGCCAGATGCTGCAGCGCGTGCACGCCGTGCTGGAATCGCTGATGTATGCGGAGAACTGCTACATCGTCGAGTACGACGAAGACCAGCAGAGCATGCGCTTCCTGTACTTCTCCGACCGCCACGACGACTTCGTCGCCGATCCGGAGCAGACCTACTTCCTGCGCGACATGCCGTACAGCCTCACCTTCGCCCTGCTGCGCCACGGCCGCGCGGTGCGCGGGCCGTCGGAACAGGTGCGCGAACGCCTGCAGTTGGGCGACAACATCGGCCACGGTCCGGAGAGCCGCGACTGGCTCGGCGTGCCGATGCTGCGCGAAGGCCGCGTGTGCGGCGCCATCGTGGTGCAGAACTACGACTACGCGTTGCGCTACACCGATGCCGACCGCGCGCTGCTGGCCTACGTGGCGCAGCACGTGCAGACCGCAATGGACCGGCGCCACGCGCAGGTGCAGCTGGAGCGGCGGGTGGACCTGCGCACACAGGAACTGCAGCGGGCCAACTGCGACCTGCAGGACGAGATCCAGGAGCGCAAGCGCGCCGAGATGTTGCAGTTGGCGCTGTTCCGCATCGCCGAGCTGGCGATCCGGTCGGAGAGCCTGCAGCAGTTCTACACCGAGGTGCATGCCATCATCGGTGGGCTGATCGACGCACGCAATCTGTACATCGCCCTGCTGTCCGACGACGACACCATGCTGGAGTTCGTGTATTCGGTGGACGAGTTCACCCCGTACCGGCCGCAACGGCGCCGCGGCCGCGGCCTGACCGAATACGTTATGCGGGTGCGGCGCCCGCAACTGCTCGAACTGTCCGACATCGATGCCTTGCTGGCGCAGGGCGAGGTGCAGGAATACGGCCAGCGTCCCTACAGCTGGCTGGGCGCGCCGCTGTTCGACGAGGGCGAGGTGATCGGCGCGATCGTGGTGCAGAGCTACGTCGCCAAGGTGCGCTTCACCGAGCACGACCAGCGCCTGCTGACCTTCGTCGCGCACAACGTCGGCAGCGGCCTGGCGCGGCAGCGCGCGCAGGAGCGGTTGCGGCTGGCGCATGCGGAGCTGGAGCAGCGCGTGGACGAGCGCACCCGCGAACTGGCCGAGGTCAACGAGCAGTTGCTGGCGCAGATCGCCGAACGCTGGCGCGCCGAGCAGCGCCTGACCCATCAGGCGCTGCACGATGCGCTGACCGGCTTGCCGAACCGCTCGCATCTGCTGGACCGGCTCAGCGAGGCGATCTCGCGTGCCCGCGGCGGCGGCAGGACCTTTGCCGTGCTGTTCCTGGACCTGGACCGGTTCAAGCTGGTCAACGACAGCATCGGCCACGCTGCCGGCGACGAGATGCTGGTGCAGGTGGCCAAGCGCATCGTGTCCACGATCCGCGGCCAGGACGTGGTGGCGCGCCTGGGCGGCGACGAGTTCGCGGTGCTGACGCCCTGCGAGCACGGCCTGGATGGTGCGCGCGAGCTGGCGCGACGCCTGCTGCACGTGCTCGGCCAACCGATGTGGGTGGCCGGCCGCGAACTGTTTCCGTCCGGCAGCCTGGGCATCGCCGCCTGGCATCCGCGCTACCACAACGGCGAGGAGATGCTGCGCGATGCGGACGCGGCCATGTACCGGGCCAAGGCGCAGAGCCAGGACCGCTGCGTGGTGTTCGACGAGGCCATGCGCGAGGCGGCGCTGCGCAGCCTCGACCTGGAGGCGGACCTGCGTCGTGCGATCAACAACCGCGACTTCGAGCCGTTCTACCAGCCGATCGTGCGCCTGCACGATGGCGAGGTGATCGGCCACGAAGCCCTGTTGCGCTGGCGTCACGAGAGCCGCGGGCTGCTGGTGCCGAGCCAGTTCATCGACCTGGGCGAGGAGAGCGGCCTGATCGAGCAGGTGGACTGGCTGCTGTACGCGCAGGTGATCCGGCGCCTGGCGCAGAGCGAGGGCGGCTACGTTTCGGTCAACGTCTCGCCGCGGCACTTCCGCTCGCCGGATTTCACCGAGCGGCTGTTCGGGCTGATCGACACCGCCGGCGCCGATCCGCGTCGCCTGCGCGTGGAAATCACCGAGGTGGCGCTGCTCGACGACGCGCCACGCACCCTGACCATCCTGCAGGCCTTGCGCGAGCGCGGCGTGCTGGCGCAGCTGGACGACTTCGGTACCGGCTTCTCGGCGCTGTCGTACCTGCACCGCTTCCCGATCTCGGTGCTGAAGATCGACCAGAGCTTCGTCGCCGGCCTGCAGGACGAGGGGAGCACCGGCAGCCACGCACTGGTGCGCGGCATTCTCGCCCTGGCCAGCACGCTGGGCATCGAGACGGTGGGCGAGGGCATCGAGACCGAACAACAACTGGCGACCCTGCGCGAACTGGGCTGCGATTATGGGCAGGGCTATCTGCTCGGGCGCCCGGCCGCCGCGCCGCAACAGCTCTGAGGCGATCGCATGCGGAGCGCGTCGCCATGCGCGTGGTGTTCGCTGTCGGCACGCGCGCATTGGCCGCAGCTCGCTGTATTGCGGCGCGTTTGTTCGATTCGCGCCTCCGTCATCCCGGACGCTGGAGTGAACGACGGTTTCGCCATCGCCGCTTGTCGCGTAGGAGCGGCTTCAGCCGCGACGGGCGTTCCCGGTAAAGCCCGGTCGCGGCTGAAGCCGCTCCTACAGGGCGCTTCCTGTCGTCATGTGAGGTGCCTTAAGCGCGACACCGAGGGCCCTGCGCTCGCCGCCGACACGCTGCCTTGGGTTTCAATGCAACGCGTTGCGGTGCTTTTCGTCGAGCCGCGCCGCGCCACGGGAGTAGTGTGAGGCGCCGGAATCTATAACGCGTCGCCACGCGCCAGTCGCTAACCGCTGATCCGATGCTCTCAACGCAGCGCGTTCCGGCGCTTTTCGTCGATCCGCGCCGCAGGAGCAGCGAGGCGCCGGAATCCATCACGCGTCGCCACGCGCCAAGTGCTTAACCGCTGATCGGCTGCTCTTAGCGCAGCGCTTTCCGGCGTTTTTCGTCGATCCGCGCCGCAGGAGCAGTGAGACGCCAGAATCCGTCACGCGTCGCCACGCGCCAAGTGCTTACCGCTGATTGGCTGCTCTTAGCGCAGCGCGTTGCGGCGCTTTTCGTCAATCCATTTCGACGCCTGCGCAGGCGTGTACTCCCGCATCCAGCCCAGCATCGTCTCGATGTCGCTGCCGTACCACAGGTCGGCGCGCTGGTCCGGGTGCAGGAAGCGCTCCTCGACCATGCGATCGATCATGCCGATCAGCGGCGCGTAGAACCCTTCCACGTCGAGGAAGGCACAGGGCTTGTTGCCGATGCCGAGCTGGCGCCAGGTCAGCATCTCGAAGATCTCTTCCATGGTGCCGAAGCCGCCGGGCAGGGCGACGAAGGCGTCGGACAGATCGAACATGCGCGACTTGCGTTCGTGCATCGAGCCGACGATCTCCAGCTCGGTGAGGCCGCGGTGCGCCACTTCCCAGTCGGCCAGTTGCTTGGGAATCACGCCGGTGACCTCGCCGCCGGCGGCGAGCACCGCATTGGCCACGGTGCCCATCAGGCCGACATTGCCGCCGCCATAGACCAGGCGCAGCCCCTGCTCGGCGATGCGCGTGCCCAGCGCGGTGGCGCGTTCGACGTAGGCGGGCTTGTTGCCGGCATTGGAGCCGCAGTAGACGCAGATGCTTTTCATGGGATTGGAGAGTCGGGATTGGGGATTCGTAAAAGCGGTGGGTTTGTCGGGGCGCTGATGCTGCCGGAGCGGGCGCGGGTCATCGCTTGATCGCTTCACGCGTGAGGCGATCCGCAAAGCACAACGCCGGGCATGTGCCCGGCGTTGCGCGGCTGCCGGGCGGGGCAGGAGAGGGGCGCTGTTGCGAATCCCCACTCCCAAATCCCCAATCCCAGCCTCAATTGGCCTTATGGATCGCCCGCTTGCTCACCGCCATGGCCGCGTCGTGGATCGCTTCGGACAGGGTGGGGTGGGCGTGGCAGATGCGCGCCAGGTCGTCGGCCGAGCCGTTGAACTCCATGGTCAGCACGCCTTCGTGGACCAGTTCGGAGACGCCGACGCCGACCAGGTGCATGCCCAGGACGCGGTCGGTCTCGGCGTGGGCGATGACCTTGACGAAGCCCGCCGGCTCGCCCATCGCCACCGCACGGCCGATCGCCGCGAACGGGAAGCTGCCGGCCTTGTACGGCACGCCCTCGGCCTTGAGCTGCTGCTCGGTCTTGCCGACCCAGGCGATTTCCGGCTCGGTGTAGATGACCCACGGAATGGTGTCGAAGTTGACGTGGCCGGGCAGGCCGGCGATCAGTTCGGCGACCGCGATGCCTTCCTCGAAGCCCTTATGCGCCAGCATCGGCCCGCGCACGCAGTCGCCGATCGCCCACACGCCGTCGACGCCGGTGTGGCAGTGCGCATCGACCTCGATCTGGCCACGCTCGTTGACCTTGACGCCGGTGCCGTCGGCCAGCAGACCCTTGGTGGCGGCGCGGCGGCCCACGGCTACCAGCAGTTTGTCCACGGTCAGGGTCTTCTCGCCTTCGCCATCGGCGTAGGTGACGACCACTTCCTGCTTCTTGCCCTTGCCGGTGATCTCGGTCTTGGAGACCTTGGCGCCGAGCTTGATGTCCAGGCCCTGCTTCTTGAATTCCTTCAGCGCGGTCTTGGCCACTTCGGCATCGGCCAGGGCCAGGAAGTCCGGCAGCGCCTCGAGGATGGTGACCTCGGCGCCCAGGCGCTTCCACACGCTGCCCAGTTCCAGGCCGATCACGCCAGCGCCGATCACGGCCAGGCGCTTGGGCACCTCGGTGAAGTCCAGCGCGCCGACGTTGTCGACGATGGTCTCGCCGTCGAACTTGGCGAACGGCAGTTCGATCGAATCCGAACCGGCGGCCAGGATCACGTTGGTGCCCTTCAGCTCGACTTCGCTACCGTCGTGCTGCTTGACCTTGACCACGTTGCCCGGCTGCCCCGCGTTTGCTTGGAGCTCGCCGAAGCCGTAGTACGGGGTGATCTTGTTCGCCTTGAACAGCATCGCGATGCCGCCGGTGAACTGCTTGACGATCTTGTCCTTGCGGCCGACCATCGCCGCGACGTCGATCTTGGCATCCTTGAAGCTGATGCCGTGCTCGCCGAACAGGTGGCCCATGTTCCAGAACTGGCGCGAGGAATCCAGCAGCGCCTTGGACGGGATGCAGCCCACGCGCAGGCAGGTACCGCCCAGCGCCGGCTTGCCATCCTTGCCCAGCGCCGCGTCGATGCACGCGGTCTTCAGGCCCAGCTGGGCGGCACGGATGGCCGCGTGATAGCCGGCAGGACCGGCACCGATGACGACGACGTCGAATTGTTCTTGTTCGCTCATTCTTCGCTCACGAGATTAGGAATTGGGGATTGGGGATTCGCAAGAGCGGGCACCGGGGAACGGGAGCGCTTGCGCCAATCCCGAATCCCCAATCCCCAATCCCGGCTTTCATCACAGACCGAACAGCATCCGGCCCGGGTTTTCCAGCTGGTTCTTGATGTCGACCAGGAACTGCACCGAGTCCTTGCCGTCGATGATGCGGTGGTCGTAGGACAGCGCCAGGTACATCATCGGCGCGATCACGACCTGGCCGTTCTCGGCGATCGGACGCTCCTTGATCGCGTGCATGCCCAGGATCGCGCTCTGCGGCGGGTTGATGATCGGGGTCGACAGCAGCGAGCCGAAGGTGCCGCCGTTGGTCACGGTGAAGGTGCCGCCCTGCAGTTCTTCCAGGCTCAGCTTGCCGTCGCGCGCCTTCTTGGCGTAGTCGGCGATGCCCTGTTCGATGTCGGCGAAGGACTGCCGCTCGACGTTGCGCAGCACCGGCGTGACCAGGCCCTTGTCGGTGGACACGGCGATGGAGATGTCGCTGTAGCCGTGATAGATGATGTCGTCGCCGTCGATCGAGGCGTTGACCAGCGGGAAGCGCTGCAGCGCGTTGGCCGCGGCCTTGACGAAGAAGCTCATGAAGCCGAGCTTGATGCCGTGGGCCTTCTGGAACTCGTCCTGCAGTTCCTTGCGCGCGGCCGAGACCTTGGCCAGGTTGACCTCGTTGAAGGTGGTCAGCATCGCGGTCGAGTTCTTCGACTGCATCAGGCGTTCGGCGATGCGCTTGCGCACGCGGGTCATCGGCACGCGCTCTTCCGGACGTGCGCCGCTGGCCTTGCCGGCACCGCCGTTCTTGGCGTAGTTGAGGATGTCTTCCTTGGTCACCGCGCCGCGGCGGCCGGTGCCTTCGACCTGCGACGGATCCACGCCCTCGGTGATGGCGCTGAAACGCGCGCCCGGCGGCAGGCTGGAGACGTCGCCAGCGGCCTTCGGCGCGTCGGCCTTGGCGGCCTTCGGCGCTTCCGCGGCCGCCGCCTTGGGCGCCTCGGCCTTCGGCGCCTCGGCGACCTTGGCTTCGGCCGGAGCCGCAGCGGCGGTGGCGCCTTCCTCGATGATCGCCAGCAACTGCGAACTGGTCACGGTGGCGCCGGCTTCGAACTTGATCTCCTTCAGCACGCCATCGACGGGCGAGGGCACTTCCAGCACGACCTTGTCGGTCTCCAGATCCACCAGGTTCTCGTCGCGCTTGACCGCGTCGCCGGCCTTCTTGTGCCAGCTGGCGATGGTGGCGTCGGATACGGATTCGGGCAGTACCGGAACTTTGACTTCGGTGGCCATTGCAGGGGGCGTCCTAGTGGTGTCTTTTTTGAATGTGAAAGGAGGTTATTCAGCGACTTGGTCGTTGAACGGATTCAATAGCGCATCGGCGACCAGCTTCAGCTGCTCTTCCACGTGCTCGGCGAAATGGCCGGCGGCGGGAGACGGCGAACGGGCACGGCCGGCGTAGTGCAGGCTCTGTCCGTCGGCCAGGCAGGCCTGCAGGTGGTGCTTGATCTGGTACCAGGCGCCCTGGTTCTGCGGCTCTTCCTGGCACCAGACCAGGTCGGTGGCATTGCCGTAGCGCTTCAGTTCGGCCGACAGCAGCTCGCGCGGGAACGGGTACAGCTGCTCCACGCGCAGGATGGCGACGTCGTCCTGGCCGCGCTTGGTCTGGTCCTCGAGCAGGTCGTAGTAGACCTTGCCCGAGCAGGCGACCACGCGCTTGACCTTCTTCGGGTCGGCCTTGGCGTCCGGGATCAGGTGCTGGAACTCGCCGTCGGCCAGTTCTTCCAGGGTCGACACCGCCAGCTTGTGGCGCAGCAGCGACTTGGGCGTCATCACCACCAGCGGCTTGCGCGTGGACATGCGCATCTGCCGGCGGATCATGTGGAACGCCTGCGCCGGGGTGGTCGGCACGCAGACCAGCATGTTCTCCAGCGCGCACAGCTGCAGGAAGCGCTCCAGACGCGCGGAGCTGTGCTCCGGGCCCTGGCCTTCGTAGCCGTGCGGCAGGAACAGGGCCAGACCGGTGATGCGGCCCCACTTGGCTTCGCCGGCGGCGATGAACTGGTCGATCACCACCTGCGCGCCGTTGGCGAAGTCGCCGAACTGCGCTTCCCAGATGCACAGCGCATTGGGATCGGTGGTGGAGTAGCCGTACTCGAAGCCCATCACCGCTTCCTCGCTGAGCAGCGAGTCGATCACGGTGGCGTCTTCCGGGTTCTCCACCAGCTGGCGCAGCGGCAGGTAGTAGCTGTCGGTCTTCTGGTCGTGCAGGATCGCGTGGCGGTGGAAGAACGTGCCGCGGCCCGCGTCCTGGCCGACCAGGCGCAGCTTGTGGCCTTCGCCGAGCAGGGTGGCGTAGGCCAGGTTCTCGGCGAAGCCCCAGTCGCCCGGCAGTTCGCCGGCGGCCATCTTCACCCGGTCTTCGTAGATCTTGGCCACGCGCGGGTGCAGCTCGACGCCGCCCGGGATGGTGGTGATGAGCTTGGCCAGCTGGTCCAGGGTCTTGCGCTTGACCGTGGTGTCGACCTTGTCCGTCAGCTTGCCCGACAGGTACTTGGACCAATCGATGGCGAATTCGTCCGGCTTGCGGGTCGCCAGCTCGGTGGTGTATTCGCCCGAGTCGAGCTTGTTGCGGTAGCTGTCGACCAGCGCCTGGGCCTCGCCGGCTTGCAGCACGCCCTCGCTTTCCAGCTGGGCGGCGTACAGCTCGCGGGTGGTCTTGTGCTTGCGGATGGTCTGGTACATCACCGGCTGGGTGGCCGCCGGCTCGTCGGCCTCGTTGTGGCCCCAGCGGCGGTAGCAGACCAGGTCGATGACCACGTCCTTGTTGAACTGCTGGCGGAAGTCGTAGGCCAGGTTGGCCACGAACGCCACCGCGTCCGGATCGTCGCCGTTCACATGGAACACCGGCGCGCCGATCATCTTCGCCACGTCGGTGCAGTACAGCGTGGAGCGGGCGTCGTCACGGGCGCTGGTGGTGAAGCCGATCTGGTTGTTGACCACGATGTGCACGGTGCCGCCGACCGCGAAGCCGCGCGCCTGCGACATTTGGAACAGCTCCATGACCACGCCCTGGCCGGCGAACGCGGCATCGCCGTGGATGATCACCGGCAGCACCGACTTGCGCGCGGCGTCGCCGTAGCGCTCCTGGCGCGAACGCACGCTGCCGACCACGACCGGATCGACGATTTCAAGGTGCGAGGGGTTGAACGCCAGCGCCAGGTGCACCGACTTGCCGTCGGCCACCGCCACGTCGGCGGAGAAGCCCATGTGGTACTTCACGTCGCCGGTGTGGGCGCGGTCGTCGTGGGCGTGCTCGAACTTGCCTTCGAACTCGTCGAACAGCTTGCGCGGGTTCTTGCCCAGGGTGTTGACCAGCACGTTGAGGCGGCCGCGGTGGGCCATGCCGACCACGATGTCCTTGACCGCGTCGTTGCCGGCGCGCTGCACCAGCACGTCCATCATCGGGATCAGCGAGTCGCCGCCTTCCAGCGAGAAGCGCTTCTGGCCGACGTACTTGGTGTGCAGGTAGCGCTCCAGGCCCTCGGCGGCGGTGATCCGCTCCAGGGTGCGACGGCGGCTGGCGGCGTCGCCGGCGATGTTGCCGCCCGCGTTCTCCAGGCGCTGGTAGATCCACTGGCGCTGTTCGAACTCGGAGATGTGCATGAACTCGCTGCCGATCGACCCGGTGTAGGTCGCCTTCAGCCGCGACAGCAGATCGCGCAGTTTCATCCGCGGCTGGCCGCCGAGGCCGCCGGTGCTGAACTCGCTGCCCAGATCGCTTTCCGACAGGCTGTGGAACGGCAGGCCCAGGTCCGGCGGGTTCACCGGCGGGGTCAGGCCCAGCGGATCCAGGCGCGCGCCGAGGTGGCCGCGCGAACGGTAGGCGGTGATCAGGCGGCCGACATGGCGCTCGCGCTCGTCGCCGCTCGGGCCGGTGCCGCTGTTGGCGGCCTGGCGCGCGGCGCTGGCGATGTGGGCGATGACCGCAGAGTGGGGGACGTCACCAGCATCGCGGCCCTGGAAGCCGTCGAAGTAGGTTTTCCACTTGGGATCGATGCTGTCGGGAGAGACCAGATACTGTTCGTACAGGTCTTCGATATAGGCGGCATTGCCGCCGGCGAGTTGCGATGACTGCGCAAACTGCTTGAGTAGATTGTCCACGATGGTGGGGTCGGGTCGCTTTGTTGGAGTGGCTTGCGGTAGGAACCGGCGGACGCGTGGGCCGCGCGGGCGTAATCAAGCGCAAAAATTATACCCCCATGAACCAGCCGGGGTGTGCATTCGGCGTGGTCAAAGGCCGATCCCGGTTCATCCGCGGCGCGCGTGGCGGCGCCGGTCCGGTCTCACCAACCCAGGGCGCGCAGTTCGCTGCAGGGGCGCGCACGCTCCCAGACCCGTTCGAAGGCGGTGCGCAACTGCCGCGCGCGGCCACCGCCGAGCAGGTCGGTCTCGCCGTCGTAACGGTGACCGAGACCACGGAAGTAGTAGCCGCCGCCCTCGTTCACCAGAGAGGCGCTGGCGTCGCTGCGGTCCACCGGATCGCTGACCTCGCGGAACTGGAACACGCTGGGCAAGCGCTGTGCCAGGGCCAGCAGGGGCGCGCCGGCGCGCTGCGGCGCGGCCGCGTCGTGCAGCAGTATCCACACTTGCTTGGCGTGCGCGGCGACCGCGAAGCGCCGCACCTGCTCCAGCACCCGGGCATCGTCGAACAGACCCGGATCCAGCGCGCGGCTATGGATCAGCACCTGGCGGCGGGCCTGCGCCAGCACCGCGATGCTGGCGGCGATCGCCATCGCCGCGTCCTCCACCGCCACGGCGCCGTCGAAGCGCCGGCGCAGCGGCACGGCCTCCGCGGCGGCGGCCATGCCGCCCGGCGGCGGCAGGAAGCCGTGGCGGGCGCAGAACGCCAGGGCGGCAGCGGGCGCATGCAGCTCCAGTTGCGGCCAGCGCCGGCGTTGCGCTTCCTCGATCAGGCCGCGCAGCAGCGCGCTGCCGACGCCGCGCCCGCGCCAGTCCGGCCGCACGGTCAGGGCGGCGATCCGCCGATCCGCGCCGAGCCGGGCCGCGCCCACCGCCTGTCCGTCGTCGCTGCGCGCGACCAGGTGGTCGCCCAGCGTGTCCAGCGCCGCCGCGGCGGCGTCGGCCGGGTCCGCGGCGGTGCCGGCCGCGGCACGCAGCGCGCGCAGTTCGGCGCCGTCGTGGACGGGATCCAGCGCAGCGATGCGGAAACCGGGGCCGGGCATGGTCGGATCAGACCGGGTCGGCGTCCGCGTCGGTCGCGTCCTCGGCCTCCAGCGGCTGGTAGAAGCCGCCTTCGATCAGCTCCAGCAGGGCCTGCTTGCCGGCCGCCGACAGCGCCGCGTAGTCCGTGCCGTCGATGTGCTCGGCCGAGGCCAGGCGCTTGGCGTCCTTGACCGGCAGCGCGAACTCCTGGCCGCTGCAGAACAGCATGGCGCCGCGGCTGGTCCGCCGCCAGGCCGGCCGCGCCCAGGGATGCCGCTGCAGGACCAGGCCCTGTTCCAGCGCGGTGGCGATCTCCTCCGCCGGGGGCAGGCCGGCCGGCGGCAGGATCTCGCCGGCGGCGCGGTAGGTGGTGATGAAGCGGCCGAACCAGGCACCGAGCTTGTCCGGGTCGTTCATGCGCAGCGCGTTCAGCGCCTCGACCACGCGGCCCATCGCCGCCGCGTCGATCTCGTAGGGGTCGGCCGGCGCCTGCAGGTCTTCGTCGTGGTAGCGCAGCGCCTCGTCGGCGCCGTCGATCAGGGTGTCCAGGTAATCGGCGATCAGCTCGGCCGAGGACGGCGCGCGCATGCCCACCGAGAAGGTCAGGCAAGCGTCCTCGGCGACGCCGTGGTGCGGCACCAGCGGCGGCAGGTACAGCATGTCGCCCGGCCCCAGCACCCAGTCGTGGGTCGGGTCGAACTGGCGCAGCAGCTTCAGCTCCACGTCGTCGCGGAAGTCGGTCGGCGGCGCCGGCCGGCCCAGCGCGACGCTGGCGTCGATCTGCCAGCGGCGATGGCCGTGGGCCTGCAGCAGGAACACGTCGTAGTGGTCCACGTGCGCGCCGACCGAGCCGCCGCGCGCGGCGAAGCTGACCATCACGTCGTCCACCCGCCAGCGCGGCAGGAAGCGGAACTGCTCGAGCAGGGCGCGGATGTCCGGGTCCCACTTGTCCACGTCCTGCACCAGCAGGGTCCAGTCGTGGTCGGGCATGCCGGGAAACTCCTGCTCCTGGAACGGGCCGCTGCGCACGCGCCAGCGATCGTTGGCGCGGTCGTGCTCGATCAGCCGCGACAGCGCCGCCTCCTCACAGGCCAGGCCGGCCAGGTCGCCCGGCTCGATCGGCGAGACGAAGCCGGGGAAGGCATTGCGGATCAGCAGCGGGCGCTTGTGCCAGTAGTCGCGCAGGAAGGTCGCGGCGGGCATGCCCAGCGGTTGCCCGGGGCGGGCGTGGAGTTCGAAGGCGGGAGCGGCGGTCTTGCGGGCAGCCATGGGCGATGGGTCCTTGCAACGCGGAAGGTAAAGGGCGGCGCGCAGCGGCGCCGGCCGACCCGGCCATTGTCCGCCGGTTTGGCGCGTGGGGCCATCGCGCTGGCCTTCGTGTACGCCGCTGCGCACGGATAAGGGACCGTTGGCCGCCCTGGCCGTGTGCCGCGACCGCGCGTCGCAGGTGACCACGTGCGCGCGGCCCATGGGCGGCGCTAGGTGCAACGGGGCTTGGGAGTCGCGGCGGCGCCCCGTTGGGCGCAGGCAGCGGGTAGCGCAGCGCCGGGCGCGCTACTGGCTGAGGATGCGGTTGTCGCGGCCGCCGTCGTCGACCTGAGCAGTGCCGCTGCGCTGGACGATGGCGTTGTCGTTGCCCTGCAGGACGATGGTGTCGATCTCGCTGGCCTGCAGCTGGTTCTGGTCGCCGGACACTTCGAGGGTGGCGATGCGCGCCATCTGCAGCCGGCCATGGCGGCCGAACAGCGCGACCTGCCCGGCGTCGCCGCGCATCGCCACCTGGGCGTTGTCGCCGAGGACGCGCAGGGTGTCGGCCCGCTCGATCTGCAGATTGCCGTTACGGCCGAACAGGCTGACCGTGGCGCAGTGGCCGTGCAGCACCAGGGTGGCGTCGCGGCCGACGATGTTCAGGTCGCGTCCGTCGCAATCGATGTCGCCGCTGGCCGAGGCGGCCATGCGGATCGGCGCCTCGGCGTCGCGCTCGTCGCCGTCGGCGATGTCGCCGGCCGACGGTGCCGCCGCGATCGGCGGCGGCGCGGCCTGCATGACCACGGTGCGCGTGGCGGCGGTGTGCGCGCCATCGCCGGCCGGCGGGCGCGGCGCCTGGGCGCAGCCGACCAGGGCCAGCAGCGGCAGCACAAACAACGGGTTGCGTTTCATCGTGGGGCTCTGCTGTGAGCCACCAGCATGCCGCTGGCCGATTAACCCAGGATGGACGGGCCGCGGCTAGGGCGTGTCATCAACCCGAAGGGGCGCGATTGCGCGGGGATTGGTGACACGCCCTAGATGCCGCGCGCCAGCCGCTCGGCCAGGCCGACGTAGCCGCCCGGGGTCAGGTCGCGCAGGCGCTGCTTGGCGTCCTCGGGCAGCTCCAGGGTCTCGACGAAGGCGCGCATCGAGGCGGCGGTGATGCCCTGGCCGCGGGTCAGCGCCTTGAGCTGCTCGTAGGGGTTGGGCAGGCCGTGGCGGCGCATCACCGTCTGCACGGCTTCGGCCAGCACTTCCCAGGCGGCATCCAGGTCGGCATCCAGGCGCTCCGGGTTCACGGTCAGCTTGCCCAGGCCCTTGGCCAGCGAGTCCAGTGCCACCTGGGTGTGGCCGAAGGCGGTGCCGAGCGCGCGCAGCACGGTGGAGTCGGTGAGGTCGCGCTGCCAGCGGCTGATCGGCAGCTTGGCCGAGAAGTGCTCGAACAGGGCGTTGGCGATGCCGAAGTTGCCTTCGGCGTTCTCGAAGTCGATCGGGTTGACCTTGTGCGGCATGGTCGAGGAGCCGACTTCGCCTTCCTTGAGCTTCTGCTTGAAGTAGCCCAGCGAGATGTAGCCCCAGATGTCGCGCGCCAGGTCGATCAGCACGGTGTTGGCGCGGCGGGTGGCGTCGCCCAGTTCGGCGACGTTGTCGTGCGGCTCGATCTGGGTGGTGTAGGGGTTGAACACCAGGCCCAGGCTTTCCACGAAGCGCTGGGCGAAGCCCGGCCAGTCGACGTCGGGGTAACTGGCGACGTGGGCGTTGTAGTTGCCCACTGCGCCGTTGATCTTGCCGGTGAGCTCAACCGCGGCGATCTGCCGACGTTGGCGCTCGAGGCGCGCGACGACGTTGGCGATCTCCTTGCCCAGGGTGGTGGGCGAGGCGGTCTGGCCGTGGGTGCGCGACAGCATCGGCTGCGCGGCCTGCGCATGCGCGAGGCCGCGGAGCGTGGCGATCACCGCGTCCAGGGTCGGCAGCAGCACCTCGCGCCGGGCCTGCTCCAGCATCAGTCCGTAGCTGAGGTTGTTGATGTCCTCGCTGGTGCAGGCGAAATGCACGAACTCCAGGGCCGGGCCGAGTTCGGCGTCGTCCTTGAGCTGCTCCTTGATGAAGTACTCCACCGCCTTGACGTCGTGGTTGGTGGTGCGCTCGATCTGCTTGACCCGCGCCGCGTGTTCCACGCCGAAGCCGTCGGCCAGCGCGCGCAGGCGCTGCGCCGCCGCCGGCGAGAACGCGGCCAGCTCGCCGATGCCCGACTCGGCACCCAGCGCCAGCAGCCATTCGATCTCCACCTTCACCCGTGCCCTGATCAGGCCGTATTCGGAGAAGATCGGCCGCATGGCGTCGACCTTGCCGGCATAGCGGCCATCGAGCGGGGACAGGGCGAGCAGGGCGGAATCGGACATGGCGGGGGCGTGGGGTGGTGTCGGCGGGGGCGCCATTCTACGTCGGCACGGCCTCGGCCGGCGCCAGGCGCACGGTCACCGCCTGGATGCGATGCCCGGCCATGCGCTTGACCGTGAACAGGTGCCCGTCGATCTGCAGTTGCTCGCCTTCCTCGGGCAGGCGCTGCAACTGGTGCACGATCAGTCCGCCGACCGAGTTGAGGTGCTCCGGCGCGCGCAGGTCGCGGCCGAGCAGGCGCTCGAGGCGGAAGATCGAGGTCGAGCCAGCGACCAGCACGCTGCCGTCGGCGCCGCGGGTCGGTGCGTCCTTGACCACGTGCGGGTGTTCGTCCTCGATGTCGCCGACCACCACTTCCAGCAGGTCTTCCAGGGTGAAGTAGCCGAGGATGCGGCCGTGCTCGTCCACGCACAGCGCCATGTGCGTGGCGCCGGTACGGAAGCGCTCCAGTACCAGCGGCACCGGCGTCTCCAGCGCGATCAGGTTGGCCGGGCGCAGCAGCGGGCGCAGGTCGTCGCTGCGGCGGCCGCCGGCGATCTCCACCAGCAGGTCCTTCATGTGCAGGATGCCGAGCACCTGCTCGCCGTCGCGGTCGAACCACGGGTAGCGGCTGTAGCGGCTCTCGGCGAACTCGGCCATCACCGCGTCCAGCGCCATGCCCTCGCGGAACCCGCGCAGATGGTCGCGTGCGCGCATCAGATCGCCGGCCACCAGTTCCGGCAGTTCCAGCGCGTGGCTCATCAGGGTCAGTTCGTGATCGGGCGCGCCGCCGGCGGGTTGCTGGCGGCCGACGATCAGCTTCAGTTCCTCGCGCGAGTAGCGGTGCGAGGCATGCTCGACCTCGCCCCAGCCCATCGCCTTCAACAGCGTGTTGGCACTGGTGTTGAGCAGCCAGATCGCCGGATACATCGCCCAGTAGAACAGGTACAGCGGCGCGGCGGTCCACAGCGACATGCGCTCCGGGCGGCGGATCGCCATCGACTTGGGGGCCAGTTCGCCGAGCACGATGTGCAGGAACGAGATGACGCTGAAGGCGATGATGAAGGCGCTAAGGCGTGCCGCCTCCTCGCTGAGCCCCAGCAGGTCGAACAGCGGCTGCAGCAGGTGCGCGAAGGCCGGTTCGCCGACCCAGCCCAGGCCCAGCGAGGACAGGGTGATGCCGAGCTGGCAGGCCGACAGGTAGGCGTCGAGGTGGCCGTGCACATTGAGCAGCAGGCGGCCGCGCCAGCCGTGGTGCTCGGCCAGCCCCACGGCCTGGGTGTGGCGCAGCTTGACCAGGGCGAACTCGGCGGCGACAAAGAAACCGTTGAGCAGCACCAGCAGCATCGCCAGCGCCAGCAGCAGGAGATTGCCGATCATGTGCGTTCCCCGGCGCGCGCCGCTGGCGCGTCATGGCGCCGGGCGGAAGGGGTGGAAACGGCGGGGTGCGTGGCCCGGCGCAGCGTGCGCCGGCATCTACAGTCTGAATCGTCGCCCATGGCGGCGTGCGCGTTCCATCGGTGATACGTCGCCGCAGTCTAGCCGATGCGTTGCGTCGTTGCCGCCGGCGCGCGCCGTCTCGCGTATTCCGTCACATGCCAGCGCTGCAACATGCGCCGTGGATCAGCGCGCGGAGTCGCTGTTGCGAATCCCCAATCCCGAATCGCCGGCCTTTCAGCAGCCGAATGGCTGATCATCCCGGCCTCCAACCATCACGCCACCACAATCTTTTCGTTTGCTAAACTTTCTGTAACCGTTTTCAACATCAACATTCCCCCATGAAATCTTCTTTGCGTCTGGCGGCGCTGGCCGCCGCTGTGTCCGTTTTCCTGACCGCCTGCGGCGGCAAGCCCTCGGCCACGCCGACTGCGTCCGATGCCGGTGCTGGTGCCGATGCCAGCCACGCATCCTCCGACGCTGCCGCCAGCGACGCGGACCAGGCGCTGACCAGCAAGCTCAATGCCTACATCGAATGCTTCAACAAGGTCGATGGCCGCATCCACGAAGGTGCGCAGCAGTACATACGCTGGATGGCCGACCCCAAGGCCGGCCCCACCGGCAAGGAAACCAGCGTGTACGGGCCCGCCCCGATCGACGAGTACGCGATGAAGCTGTGCGACGCGCCGATGACCCAGGCGATCGCGGCCAAGCCGGCGTTGCCGGCGCTGGATGCGGCAGCGAAGCGCTATCTGGCCGCCTTGAAGACGTTGCAGCCGCTGGCCAACCAGGCCCGCGACTACTACGACCGCGAGGACTACCAGGACGACCAGTTCGCCAAGGGCAAGCAGATGCATGCGCCGCTGATGGCCGCGCTGTCCGAATTCCACGAGGCCAGCGAGGCCTTCAGCCACGAACTGGAGGCGCAGAACGACGCCGCCCAGCGCGAGCAGTTGAAGGCGATGGAAAAGGCCGAGGGCCGCACCCGCGACTTCTATCGGCTGTCGATGATGCTCGAGGCCAAGGACATCGTCGGCCTGATGCAGGACGACGATTTCGACACCGCCAAGGCCACGGCGTTGGTGGCGGGCTTCAACAGCCTGTCCGACGAGGCGCATGCCAAGGTCGCCAACCAGGAGCCGGGCAAGTCCGACTGGAGCGGTTTCGAGACCGCCGCGGAGAACTTCCGCAAGGAATCCAAGGCGCGCATCAAGCGGGTGGCGGAAAAGATCCCGTACAGCGCATTCGAGCAGCGCTCGCTGGACAACCCGATCGTCGCGCCGGAAGGCTCGCCGGCACGCTTGATGAAGAGCTACAACGACCTGGTGTTCCAGAGCAACCGCCAGCGCTGAGCGCGCGGGCCGGCGGCGCAAGGCCGCCGGTCCCGCCGGTGCCGTCGCCAGGGCGGCCCCGGCATGCCGGAGTCCCGTCCTTCGCCGACGGTGCGCACGGTTCGCGCCGTCCGCATCACGACAGCGCGCTCGCGGAACGTGCCTGCGTCGCGCCGTTGCCAGGCTCCGCAAAGTCGATCCTGGACCACATCCGCCTATGGCGGGCTGCCGCGCTTCTCGCGCCTCCAGACATTCCTAACATCCGCCGGCGCACACTGGCTGACGCCGGGCGCTGCGCCACGGATAATGCGCGCGCCAGCCGCAGTCCCGCCAGCCTGCCTCCCCGGACGTCCGACGACGGCGCCGATGGATTCCTTTTTGCAGATGCGGAGATTGCGCAATGAGTGACAAATTCAGGGTCGAACACGACAGCATGGGCGAACTGCAGGTGCCCGCCGATGCCTTGTGGGGGGCGCAGACCCAGCGTGCGGTACAGAACTTTCCGGTGTCCGGGCAGCCGATGCCGCGCGGCTTCATCCGCGCGCTGGGCCTGATCAAGGCCGCCGCGGCCGGCGTCAACGCCGACCTGGACTTGTTGCCAAAGGCCGTCGCCAAGGCGATCCAGGCCGCGGCGCTGGAGGTGGCCGACGGCCGCCACGACGCGCACTTCCCGATCGACATCTACCAGACCGGATCGGGCACTTCGTCGAACATGAACGCCAACGAGGTCATTGCCACGCTGGCCAACCGCGCCGCCAAGGGCGAGGGCAAGCACGGCAGCAAGGCACTGCCGACGGTGCATCCCAACGACCACGTCAACCTCGGCCAGAGTTCCAACGACGTGGTACCGACCGCGATCCGCGTCGCCGCGCTGCTGGCCGCGCGCGAGCACCTGCTGCCGTCGCTCAAGCACCTGCGCAAGACGATCGACAAGCGCGCCAAGCAGCTGCAGGGCGTGGTCAAGACCGGGCGCACCCACCTGATGGACGCGATGCCGCTGACCTTCGGCCAGGAGTTCGGCGCCTGGTCGGCGCAACTGGTGTCGGCGCAGGCGCGCATCGACGACAGCCTCAAGCGCCTGCGCCGGCTGCCGCTGGGCGGCACCGCGATCGGCACCGGCATCAACGCCGATCCGCGCTTCGGCGGCAAGGTCGCCAAGGCGTTGTCGGCGCTGACCGACTTCACCTTCGAGAGCGCCGAGAACAAATTCGAGGGCCTGGCCGCGCAGGACGACGCGGTGGAACTGTCCGGGCAACTCAATGCGCTGGCGGTGGCGCTGATCAAGATCGCCAACGACCTTCGCTGGATGAACGCCGGGCCGCTGGCCGGCCTCGGCGAGATCGAACTGCCGGCGTTGCAGCCGGGCAGTTCGATCATGCCGGGCAAGGTCAATCCGGTGATTCCCGAGGCCACGGTGATGGCCTGCGCGCAGGTCATCGGCCACCACACCGCGATCACCGTGGCCGGGCAGACCGGCAATTTCCAGTTGAACGTGACCCTGCCGCTGATCGCGGCCAACCTGCTGGAGTCGATCCAGTTGCTGGGCAACGTATCGGTGCTGCTGGCCGATTCGGCGATCGCCGGGCTCAAGGTGCGCGAGGAGCGCGTGCGCGAGGCGCTGGACCGCAACCCGATCCTGGTCACCGCGCTGAACCCGATCATCGGCTACGAGAAGGCCGCGGCGATCGCCAAGCGCGCCTACAAGGAGAACCGTCCCGTGCTGGAGGTGGCCAAGGAGGACAGCGGCCTCGGCGAGGACGAACTGCGCCGGCTGCTGGACCCCGCCGCATTGACCGAAGGCGGCATCCACGCCGGCGCTGGCGGCGGCGGCTGAGGCGCGCTGACGCTACAAGCAGGAAGGCCTGGCACGGCGTTATGGTCGTGCCAGGTGCAGTGGACGCTCGCACGGTGAAAGCAGTCGGGACTGAAGTCCCTCCCACATCGCGCCCGGACACCGCTCCGCCAACCCTCGTAGGAGCGGCTTCAGCCGCGATGGGCTTTACCGTGAAGGCCAATCGCGGCTAAAGCCGCTCCTACAGGGGCGCCTCCAATTCTTCTTGAGGCTCCCTCGTCCCGGGATTGCCGGCGCCGGCAGCCCTCAGCGGCGCTCGGCCTGCAGGTTGCCGAAGCTGTCGCGGTACGGCTGCAGTGATGGAATGTCGCGCAGCACGGCCGCCTGCGCGGCGGTGATTTCCGGGGTCGGCGCGAAGCCGACCGAGCGCATGTTCGGATCCGGTGCCGCCGTCTCCAGGGTGCGCTGGCGCTGCATCTGCAGGTGCATGAACAACTGCTGCAGTTCGGTGCGCTGCGCGGGCGGCAACGGCAGCTCGATGTCGTCGATGCGCAGGCTGCCATCGGGGCCGATGGTGGCATTGGCGGCCGGGGCGCGGCGCAGCATTACGTTCATGCTGTCCACCGCCACCCGCGGCTTGCTGCGCTCGGCGCGCGAGGAGGTGCTCTCGCCGCCGCGTCCGCCGCAGGCGGCGAGCAGCAGGCACAACGACAGCAGCGAGAACCAGGCGAACAGCGTCTTCTTCATGGAGGCGGTGCAGTGGGGGAGTGCGGGCATTCTAGAACGTGCGGCGGCTTCGGTCGTGGCGAGGCGTGCCGGACGCGCGCTAGCGGCGCGGGTTCGGAGCGGACTGCATGGCGCGCGCGAGCACGCCGAACATCCGTTCGTCGGTGGATTGCGCGACGTTGAAGCGGAGAAAATCGCCCGCGCTCAGCGACTGGCTGAAGGCATTGCCCGGCGCCAGTACCACGCCCTCCTGCAGGCAGGCGCGCGCGATCGCCGAGGCCTCCATGCCCGCGGGCAGCCTGCACCAAAGGAACAGGCCGGCCTGCGGGATCAGCCAGGGCCGGATGCCGAGGTCCTGCAACCGCGCCACGGTCCTGGCCATCTGCTCCGCCAGGCGCCGCCGCAAGTTCTCCAGATGCCGGCGGTAGCCGCTGTCGGTCAGGGCGATCAGCACGGCGTCGGCCGCCAGCCGGCCGCCCCCGAAGCTGGTGGCGATCTTCAGGTCGGCGAGGCTTTCGATCCAGTCGCCACGCGCGGCGATGTAGCCGCAGCGCAGCGATGCCGAGACCGTCTTGGAAAAGCTGCCGACCTGGATCACCCGCGCCAGGCCGTCGAAGGCCGCCAGCCGCGGGGCGGGACTGGTCTCGAAGTCGGCGAAGATGTCGTCCTCGACGATCACCAGGTCCGAGCCCTCGGCCAGGAGCAGCAGCCGGTGCGCCGTCGCCGCGGAAAGGGTCGCGCCGGTGGGGTTGTGGATCCCCGAATTGGTGATGTACAGCCGCGGCGCGTGCGCTTTCAGCGCCGCTTCGAAGTGCGCCACGTCCGGTCCGTGCGGCGTATAGGGCACGCCCACGACCTGCACGCGATGCGCCTTGAGCAAGGCATGGAAATTGAAATAGCAGGGGTCGTCGACCAGCACCGTGTCGCCGGGCGAGAGCAGGAAGCGACCGATCAGGTCGATCGCATGCGTGCCCGATTCGGCGAGCAGGATCTGTTCGGGCGGGGCCTGCACGCCGTTGCCCGCCAACCTTCGCGACAGGAACTGGCGCAAGCCGGGGTGGCCCAGGGGCGTGGCGTACTCGGTCAGTTCCAGCGTGTCGGCGCGCGCCAGCGTGCGCAGCGCGCGGCGCATGCCCGCGGCGTACAGCCACGTCGGCGGCAGCCAGCCGCAGCCGGGCTTGAGCACGCGCGCATCCGCTTCCAGCGACTGCCGCGACACCCATAGCGGATCGATCTGCCTGTCGAGCTTCGGGCCGAGTTGCGCCAACGCCAGCGGGGCCACCGGCCCGGCCACATAGAAGCCCGACCCCGGTCGCGCCACGATCGCGCCTTCGGCTGCCAGCCGCTCGTAGGCTTCCACCACCGTCGACACCGACACGCGCAGCGCGCGCGCCTGCGTGCGTACGGAGGGCAGGCGCGCTCCCGGCAGGCTGGTGCGGTTGGCGATGCGGGCGCGGATATCGGTCATCACCGCATCGATGCGCGTGCCGGCTGCTACGGGTCTGTCCACTGTCGTCGGCTGTATTGGGTCTTGAGGCATAACAGTACTGCGAAACCGTATTGGATCGTACCTGGCCGGATCGGTCCCGCGTGGCGTCTACTGCAACGGCGATGCCGAAGGAGACGCGCATGGAAAAAACCACCGGTGGCTGGATCAATGGATGTATCGGCGTGATGATTTTTGCGGGGTCGTTGCCCGCGACCCGCGTCGCGGTCGCCGATTTCTCCCCCGTGTTCCTGACCTGCGCCCGCGCCAGCATTGCCGCCGCGCTCGGGCTGGCGCTCCTGCTCGGGTTTCGGCAACCGCGTCCGCGCCGCGCCGAGCTGCCCGCCTTGGCGATGACGGCGCTGGGGGTCGTGGTCGGGTTTCCGCTGCTGACCGCGCTGGCGCTGCAGCACGTCACTTCGGCGCATTCCATCGTGTTCGTGGGCCTGCTGCCGTTGTGCACGGCCGTCTTCGCCGTGTTGCGGGCCGGCGAACGCCCGCGTCCGCCGTTCTGGGTGTTCTCGCTGGCCGGTGCCTGCAGCGTCGTCGGCTATGCGGCGATCGGCGGGATCGACGCCTCATTACAGGGCGACCTGCTGATGCTGGCCGCGGTGGTGCTGTGCGGGCTGGGCTACGCGGAGGGCGCGCGCCTGTCGCGCACGCTGGGCGGATGGCAGGTCATCTGTTGGGCGCTGGTGCTGTCGCTGCCGCTGATGGTGTCCCTGGCCCTGCTGACGCAGCCCGCGTCGTTCGGCGCTGTGCATATGCCTGCATGGCTCGGCCTGGGTTATGTCTCGTTGTTCAGCATGTTGATCGGCTTCGTGTTCTGGTACCGCGGCCTGGCGCAAGGCGGCATCGCGGCGGTCGGGCAACTGCAGTTGTTCCAGCCCTTCATCGGCTTGGGCCTGGCCGCGCTGCTGCTCCACGAAACGGTGAGCTGGACGATGCTGGCGGTGACCCTGGTCGCCATGGTCTGCGTGGCGGGCGCGAAACGATACGCCCGCTGAGACCACGACCCGCCCGGCAGGCGTTGGGCGACTGCCGGGCGGAGCGCGGACACAGCGGGCGGTCGTGGACGATCGTCGCGGCAGCGCGGCTGCCGCCGGTTACGCGGCCGAGTGCCTGCAGTCGTTGACGTCGCTGTCGTCGAGGGTGGAGTAGGGACGGAACGCCGGCACCTTCTGCATCAGCGCATCCTGCGCGGCGCGCAGCGCGGCCACCTGATCGCAGATCTTCAGCGCCGCCTGCTTGATCTTGTCGGCCTGCGCTTCGACATGCTCGCCGATGTGCTCGGTGTTGCCGCTGAGCACGCCACTGATGGCATCGCCGGCCGCTTTCACGCCGAGCGCGGCGCCGGCCTTGCCGACTTCCACGCCCTGCTTGCCCACCGCTTCGATCTGGCCGCGGTAGGCCAGCAACAGGCGCTGCTGCTCGGCATCCAGGGCCACCGGCTTGCCGTCGATCAACAACTTGCCGTCGCGGGTGATGGTGGCCGGGGGCTGGCCATCGGCCTTCAGGGTGAGGTCGCCGTTGAGGAAGGTCAGGCTTTGCGCGCCGCCGTGATCGACCACGACGCGGTCGTTCGACGAGCGCTCGCAGGCGCTGAGCGAGAGCAGGACGGCCAGGGCGACGCCGGCCAGGGGCAGGGAACGGTACTGCATGGGCGTGTCCTCGTGCGGAAGGGAGAAAAGCGGAGTGGAGGATCAGCGCGGCTTGGGCAGGTTGACGCTGCCGCGCACGCCACGGTGGGTGACGTCGCCGCTGCCGACCTTCTGCACGCTCAGGTTGCCGCCGACGTTGCCCACGTCCAGGTCGCCGGAGCCCACGGTCTGCACCGCGACGCTGCCGCCGACATCGCGCAGTTGCACGTCGCCGGAACCGAGGCTGTCGACCTGCACGCTGCCGCGCACGCCGTGCACGGTCAGGTCGCCGGAGCCGACCGTGCCGACCTTGACGTCGCCGCCGACCTGGTCGGCCTTGACGTCGCCCGAGCCCAGCGTCGGCAGCGCCACGCTGCCGACATTGCGCAGTTCGATGTCGCCGGAGCCGACCGTGGCGCTGACCGCGCCGCGGATGCCCTGCGCATGCAGGTCGCCGGACCCGATCTTGGCGTCGAGCGAGGCCACGCCGCTGATCTCGGCATCGCCCGAGCCCAGTTGCAGTTGCACCGGCAGGTTGGCCGGAATGCTGCCGGCCACGTTGAGGTAGGCGTAACGGTTGCCGACGCTGATGCCGTGGATCTTGCCCTCGTGCTTCAGCGTCACCACCAGGGTGTCGCCGTCGTGGCGCTGGCGCAGGGTCAGCTCCTTGAGCATGTCCGCGTCGGAAGCGCAGGCGCGGCCGCGCAAGGTGGAGTCGCCGGCGCTGGCGCCGCTGAGCTTGAGGTCGTTCTGCTGCACGTCCAGCAGGACCGTCTTGACGCCGGCCAGGTCCAGCTTCAGTTCGCGCGGTTCGGAATACTTGCAGTCGTCGGCCATGGCGACGGCCGGCAGCGACAGCAGCGCACACAGGATGAGGGTCTTGCGCATCGGAACACTCCTTGCGGAAAAGGGTAGGGAGACGGAAGCGCGATCAGGCTTCGTCGCGCCAGCGGCGCACGTAGATCGCGGCGACGATGAAGGCCACGCCGACGGCGGCGCCGATCCACATGTCGGGGTCGCGGAACAGCACCCAGCTGTCGCCGAGATGGATCGCATTGACCAGATCCTGCGGACCGCTGATGTGGGTCTCGGCCACCTGCTCGTTCAGCACCGGACCCCAGCTGCCCGGCAGCACGCTGAGCAGGCCGCGGTAGACCACGGTGTACCAGATCAGGTTGTGGTTGACGTTCAGCATCGGAAGGATGCCCATCATGCTGGCGGTCACGCAGCCCAGGATCGGGATCAGCACCGCCCACAGGAACGGCTTGCTGCGCGCCCAGGCCGAGCACAGCATCAGCCAGCCGATCGCCGGCAGCGACCACATCACCTGCACCGGCAGTGCGGCCAGGACCATGCCGATGATGCGCAGCGGGTGCGATTCGGTGAAGACCGCGGTGCTCTGCGGGATGCCGTTGACCGACAGGGTCAGGGCGGTGACCACCCACAGCGCCAGGCCGATCAGCAGGCCGATGCCGATCGCCAGCAGCGGCGCCAGCAGCAGCGCCCAGGCGGCCTTGGACAGCACGGTGCCGGTATCCGACAGCGGCAGCGACTTCCAGAACAGCACGCTGCGGTCGCGGCGGTCGTCGTACAGCGCGCCCAGCGCGTAGAAGAACACCACGAAGCCGACCACGATGCAGGCCAGGATCACGCCGGCGAGCATGGTGCCGTCGCCGACCGCGCCGATGATCTGGTGTGCGTTCTGCGCCTGGCCGTCCCACTGCACGTCGTTCAGCCGCGAGCCGCCGCCGTGGTTGCGGCCGGCGATGCTGCCGATGATCGACAGCACCGTGTACAGCGCGGCGACGATGCCGCCGGTGATGACCGGGGCCCACAGGAAACCGCCGCGGTGTTCCCAGAACTCGCGCTTGAGCAGCCACGTGAACGTGGACACGGGAGAGATCGATTTGGCGGGAGCGTTCATGCGTAGGTGCCCTTCATGATGGCGACGAACAGGTCGGCCAGGCCGGGGGTGCGGGTTTCGCCGAGCGCGGCCAGCTGCGCCTGCGGCACGCCGTCGTACAGGAACACCGACTTGCCGAACGGCAGGCCGCGTTCGTCGATCGGCTGCAGCGCGCGCGCCGCCTCGATGCGCTCGGCCGGCACCAGCAGTTCGGTGTAGCGGGTGGCCATGTGCTCCATGTCGGCGCTGAGCACGATGCGGCCGTCGCGGATGAACAGCACGTCGGTGAGGATGTGCTCGATCTCCTCCACCTGGTGGGTGGTGATGATGATGGTCTTCTGCTCGTCGAAGTAGTCTTCCAGCAAGCGCTGGTAGAACTCCTTGCGGTACAGGATGTCCAGGCCCAGGGTCGGCTCGTCCAGCACCAGCAGGCGCGCGTCGATCGCCATCACCAGGGCCAGGTGCAGCTGCACGATCATGCCCTTGGACATCTCGCGCACCCGCAGCTTGGGCGAGAGCTTGGTGTTGGCCAGGAAGCGCTCGCACTTGGCGCGATCGAAGCGCGGATGCACGCCGGCGACGAAGTCGATCGCCTCGCTCACCCGCATCCAGCGCGGCAGCACCGCCACGTCGGCGATGAAGCACACCTCGTTCATCAGCGCATCGCGCTGCTTGCGCGGGTCCATGCCCAGCACGCGCAGCTCGCCGTCCACCGCGGTCAGGCCCAACACCGCCTTCAGTGCGGTGGTCTTGCCGGCACCGTTGGGGCCGATCAGGCCGACGATGCGGCCGGGCGCGATGGTGAAGGACGCGTCGGCCAGCGCCGGCTTGTGGTTGTAGGTCTTGCGCAACCCCTGCGCATAGACGACGGATTCGGATGCGGCGACAGCGGCAGTCATGGTGTTTTCCCCGGTGGCAACAAGTCTTGCAGTGTCAGGCCCAGGCGCTGGATGCGTTCCAGCACCAGAGGCCACTCTTCGTTGAGGAAGCGATCGCGCTCGCTGCCGCGCAGCTTCTGCGCTGCTTCCTCGGTCATGAACATGCCCAGCCCGCGGCGCTTCTCGACCAGGGCCTCGTCGGCCAGTTCCTGGTAGGCGCGCGAGACGGTGATCGGATTGAGCTGGTATTCGGCGGCCACCTGGCGCACCGAGGGCAGGGCGTCGCCGGGCTTGAGGATGCCGTCGAGCATCATCGCGATGACCCGCTCCTTCAGTTGACGATAGATCGGAGCGCCGTCGCTCCATTGAATGTCGCTCATGGTCAGCTCCGTGGGCGCAGGGTGCGCGCGAAGGAGAAATAAGGCACGGACAGCGAGGCCCGCAGTCGCCGCACCGCCGGGACGGTAGAGGGTGCGGCGCCGGCGGCGCTGTCGTCGTGCGGCGTGCTGGCGCCATAATCCAGCGGCCGTCCCTGGTGGCGTTGGGCGCCGATCCAGCTCGCGCAGAGCAGGGTGCCGACGATGACCAGGGCCGGAAGACTGCGCTGGAGGTGTTTGAGATTCATCGTGGGACCTGCTCTGGGTGAGTGGTGTTGTATTTAACTATAACACCGTTACACAGCATGTCAACACGCTGCAGACCCAACTTCCGACCTGGTCGTGCGCGACTTCCTTTTCTTCCCAACGGTGCCCCATGAAACTTTCCAAGCGTCTGTTTTTCCTTGCGATCCTGGCCGCTGCCGGCACCGTCGGCAGTGCCTGGGCGGGCTCCCTGCTGGACCGGGACTACCGTCCGCTGGCCGGCAAGGACAAGGTGAACCTGAACAAGACCTACGGCGGCAAGGTGCTGCTGGTGGTCAACACCGCCAGCAAGTGCGGCTATACCCCGCAGTACGACGGCCTGGAGAAGCTGCAGCAGCAGTACGCGGCACAGGGCTTCAGCGTGCTCGGCTTCCCGTCCAACGACTTCAAGGGCCAGGAGCCCGGATCGGAGAAGCAGATCCAGGAATTCTGCACGCTCACCTACGGGGTCAAGTTCCCGATGTTCGAGAAGGTGCATGTGATCGGCGACGATGCGACGCCGCTGTACAAGCAATTGACCCAGGCCACCGGCGTGGCGCCGGGCTGGAATTTCCACAAGTATCTGATCGCGCGGGACGGGCGCGTGGTCGCGCAATTTCCGAGCAAGGTCACGCCGGACGATCCGGCCTTGCGCAGTGCCATCGAACGCGAACTGAAAGCGCAGCCGGCGTCGCACTGAAAGCGGGTCAACATCTCGGCCGCACATGCGACAATGCCGGCCTCTGTCTGCGCCATCGCGGCGCGTCCAGTTCACAGTTCACTTCCAGGGAAAGTAGCGAATGAAGATGGGAATGCGCGGCGCCGTGGCGTCGCTGGTGGTGGGGATGATGCTGGCCGCCGGCCAAGCGTCCGCGCAGGCGCCGGCTGCCGGCAACGCGGCGGCGACGCTGGGCAGCGAGAAGCAGAAGGTCAGCTACGCGATCGGCATGGATGTGGCGCGTTCGTTCGAGCCCATCGCCCAGGACATCGACGTGAACGCACTGCAGCGCGCGATCGAGAACGCCTTCAAGGGTGGCAAGCCGCTGCTGTCCGACGAGCAGACCCAGGCCACCGATACCGCGCTGCGCACGCAGTTGGCCGCGCGTAACGGTCAGCCGGTGCCGGGCATGGCGCCGGGCGCGCAGCCGCCGCCGGTGTCCAAGGAAAACGTCGGCCTGATGCTGGGCGACCGTGCGGTCGGCCCGTCGCTGGCGCGGATCCAGAACGACATCGACCTGCCGACGCTGATGGGCGCGGTGCGCACCGTGTTCGCCAAGGGCCAGACCGCGATGACCCAGGAGCAGGCGATGGCCACGCTGCAGGCGTTCGGCGCGTCCAAGCAGGCCGCCGTGGCGACCAAGAACAAGCAGGAGGGCAACGCCTTCCTGGCGCAGAACAAGAACCAGAAGGGCGTGATCACCACGCCGTCGGGCCTGCAGTACATGGTGCTGCGCGAAGGCAGCGGCGCGCGGCCCACGCCCACCAGCAAGGTGCGGGTGAACTACGAAGGCAAGCTGCTCGACGGCACCGTTTTCGACAGCTCCTACAAGAACGGCCAGCCGGCCGAGTTCGCGCTGAACCAGGTCGTGCCGGGCTGGAGCGAGGGCGTGGCGCTGATGCCGGTGGGCTCCAAGTACCGCTTCTGGATTCCGTCCAACCTGGGCTACGGCCCGCAGGGAACGCCGGGCGGCCCGATCGGCCCGGATGCGATGCTGACCTTCGACGTGGAACTTTTGAACATCCTTCAATAACCGAAAGGAGATTACATGCGCGTAGCGATATTCGGCACCGGCTATGTCGGGCTCGTCACCGGAACCTGTCTGGCCGAAGTCGGCCACCATGTGGTGTGCGTAGACATCGACCAGGCCAAGGTGGATGGGCTCAACAAGGGCGTGGTCCCGATTTACGAGCCTGGCCTCTCGCCGATGGTCAAGGCCAATCACGCCGCACGGAGGCTGTTCTTCACCACCGATGCGGCCAGCGCCATCGCGCATGGGGATATCGTGTTCATCGCCGTCGGTACGCCGCCGGACGAGGACGGTAGCGCAGATCTGCAGTACGTCCTGGCGGTGGCCCGCACCATCGGCCAGCACATCCAGGGGCCGACCGTCGTGGTCAACAAGTCGACGGTGCCGGTCGGTACCGCCGACAAGGTGCACGCGGCGATCGCCGCCGAGCTGGAAGCGCGCGGCGAGGCGATCGAGTTCGACGTGGTCTCCAACCCGGAGTTCCTGAAGGAAGGCGACGCGGTCGCCGACTGCATGCGGCCGGACCGCATCGTCATCGGCAGCAGCAAGCCCGGCTCGGCCGCGCGCCTGCGTCGCCTGTACGCGCCGTTCAACCGCAACCACGACCGCATCGTGGAAATGGACGTGCGTTCGGCCGAACTGACCAAGTACGCGGCCAACGCGATGCTGGCGACCAAGATCAGTTTCATGAACGAGATCGCCAACATCGCCGAGCGCGTCGGTGCCGACGTGGAGAAGGTGCGCCAGGGCATCGGCTCGGATCCGCGCATCGGCTGGCACTTCATCTACCCGGGTGCCGGCTACGGTGGCTCGTGCTTCCCCAAGGACGTGCAGGCACTGGCGCGCACCGCGCAGCAGTATGGCCACGCGCCGAGGCTGCTGGATGCGGTGGAAGCGGTCAACGAGGCGCAGAAGGGCCACCTGTACGAACTGATCCAGCGCCACTACGGCGCGGCGCAACCGCTCAAGGGCAAGACCTTCGCGGTGTGGGGCCTGGCGTTCAAGCCCAACACCGACGACATGCGCGCGGCCTCCAGCCGCCGCCTGCTGGCGCAACTGTGGGAAGCGGGCGCGACGGTCCGCGCCTACGATCCAGAGGCGACCGACGAAGCCAAGCGCATTTTCGGCGAGCGCGCCGACCTGCACTTCTGCAGCGATGCCTTCGAAGCGCTGGAAGGCGCCGATGCGCTGGCGGTGGTCACCGAGTGGAAGCAGTTCCGCAGCCCGGACTTCACCCGCATGAAGGAACTGATCGGCGATGCGGTGGTGTTCGACGGCCGCAATCTCTACGATCCGCAGGAAATCGAGAGCTTCGGCCTGGCGTATTACGGCATCGGCCGGGGACGTTCGATCCATGCAGCATGATTTTTCCACCCAGGATCGGTTGCTGGAGAACCGCCTGATCGAGCTGGAAACGCGCCTCTCCTTCCAGGAGCAGGCGCTGTCGGAAATGAGCGATGCCCTGGCCGAAGCGCGTATCGAAAGCCAGCGCAACGCCGAGTTGCTGCGTCACCTGCTCGAAGATCTGGGCAAGGTGCGCAGCACGCTCTACGCCGATCCGGCCGACGAACCGCCGCCGCCGCATTACTGATCCCCCGAACCGATCGATTCCGACCCGATGAGCGATACCCTCCGCGAGCAGTTGCTGGGCCTGGGCTTCAAGCCCGCGCCGAAACCCGAACGCAAAGCCCCGCCTGCTTCCGCGCCGCGGCCGCAGGGACGGCCGGGCCAGCGCCCGGCACCGGCCGGGGCGCGCGGCGAGCGCGCTCCCGGCGGCGCGCCCAACGCCGGCAAGCCCGGCGGCGGGCGCGGCCGTCCGCACGGGAACGGCCCTGGGAAGGGCCAGGGCCATGGCAAACCGCATGGGGCGGGCGGCCAAGCGGCGCGGCCGCCGCGCAGCCGCGAGGACATCGACCTGGCCAAGGCCTACGCGATCCGCGCCCAGCGCGAGAAGGACGAGCGGATCGAGGCCGAGCGGCAGAAGCAGGAAGAGGCGCGGCTGCGCCGCGAGGCGCGGGCCAAGCTCGACGAACTGCTCAAGGGCCAGGCGCTCAACCACGCCGAGGCCGACATCGCCCGCCATTTCCCCTATGGCGGCAAGATCAAGCGCATCTACGTCACCGCCGACCAGCTCAAGGCGCTCAACGCCGGCGAGCTGGGCGTGCTGCAGCAGAACGGCCGCTACCTGCTGGTGACCGCGGCCCTGCTGGACCAGGCCGAAGCGATCTTCCCGGCGGCGGTGGCGCTGCGGGTCGACCCGAACGCGACCGCGGAAGAAGACCCCTACGCCGATCCCAAGTACCAGATCCCCGACGATCTGGTCTGGTAAGCGTGGCGCTGCCAGGGATGGGCACGCGGGCCGCCGGGCGCGGCCACACGCCGCCGCACGCGCAGACCGGTGGCGGCTATCTGCCGTACGTGGATGGGCTGCGCGCGATCGCGGTGCTGGCGGTGATTGCCTACCACCTCGATCCGGCGTGGCTGCCGGGCGGGTTCACCGGCGTGGACATGTTCTTCGTGATCTCCGGCTTCGTGGTCAGCGCGTCGCTGCAGCGCCTGCCGGCGGCCGGACAGCTGGGCGTGTTCGCGCAGTTCTACGCGCGGCGCATGCGCCGCATCGCGCCAGCGCTGGTGGCGTGCCTGCTGCTCACCGGCCTGGCCAGCGGCCTGTTCATTCCCGAGTCCTGGCTCAGCGAGACCAGCGCCAAGACCGGACGCATGGCCTTTGTCGGCCTCAGCAACTGGGTGCTGGCCGCGACCGGCAACGATTATTTCTCGCCCAAGGCCGAATTCAATCCGTACACGCATACCTGGTCGCTGGGCGTGGAGGAGCAGTTCTATCTGCTGTTCCCGCTGCTGTTCCTGGCCTGGAACCGCGGCGGCCGCGGCCGGATAGCGTCGACGCTACTGGTGGCGTTGGCCTCGGCCGCGTCGCTGGCGTTCGCCTGGCGGCATAGCCGCGACGCAGGCGATGCGGCGGCCGCGTTCTACCTGACCACCGCGCGGTTCTGGCAACTCGGCAGTGGCGTGCTGCTGTACCAGGTATTGACGCTGCGCGGACGCTTCGAGGCCGGCACGCAGGTGCCGCCACCGGGCGCGTTGAGCTGGCGTTCGCCGCTGTTGGCGGTGGCGCTGGCGGCGATCGCGGTCGGCCTGTGGCGCGCGCGTCCCGGCCATTCGCCGTGGCCGGACGGGCTGTGGCCGGTGCTGGGCACGCTTGGCCTGCTGGCGCTGCTGCATGGCGGCCCGGCCGGCTGGACCCGCCGCGCGCTGGCACACCGCGTGCCGGTGGCGATCGGCCGCGTGTCGTACTCGCTGTATCTGTGGCATTGGCCGGTGTTCGTGCTGTTCCGCTGGACCGTCGGCCTGGACTCGGTGTCGACCAAGGCGGTGGCGTTGCTGCTGGTGGCGGTGCTGGCGCTGGCCTCGTACCGCTGGGTGGAGCTGCCCTGGCGGCATGGCCGCATCGGCCACGCGCGTACGCCGGCGCGGACCATCGTCGCCGGGTTGGCGCTGGTGTTGCTCGCCGCCGGCACCCATGCGCTGCTGCAGGACACCCAGCGCTATTACGGGCTGAGCACGGTCAGCCGGCATCCGCTGGACTGGTACGCCTATGCCAAGGGCCTGCGCCGGGAATTCCCGCAATGCACGCTGCAGACCCGCCAGGTGCCGGTGCAGGTGGGCAGCGCCAAGCTGTTCGAGCGCGGCGCGTGCACGCGGCACAACCGTGATGGCGGCCAGTTGTTCGTCGCCGGCGATTCGCATGCGCTGGCCTACAACGAATTGCTGCGGCGTTTCGCGCTGCAGAGCGGGGTGCCGGTGCGCCTGTACGGCGTCGGCGGTTGCCCGATCGTCGGATTGCAGGCCTGGCAGGCCAGCAATCCCGGCTGCCAGGCCTACGAGCGCAGCACCCTGGCCGACGTCGCCGCGCACGCGCGCGGCGGCGATGTGCTGTTCCTGCCCGCCCTGCGCGTGCTGCGCCTGGCCGACCAGGATCGCCTGTTCGACGAGACGGCGGTGATGGCCGAGCAGGAGGGCGCCGCGGCGCAGGCGGCACGCAGCGCTGGCGAAGCGGCCGCGGTGGCGCTGTTGCAGCCGCTGGCGCAGCGCGGCGTGCGCATCGTCTTCGAAGCGCCCAAGCCGGTGCTGCGCGCGCCGCCGTATCGCTGCTCGGACTGGTTCAACCGCGGCAATCCGATCTGCGCGCATGGCATCCCGATTCCGCGCGCGACCATGCAGCGCTACCGGGCGCCGGTGCTGCAGAGCCTGCAGCGCATCGCCGCGCAGCTGCCGCATGCCTCGGTGTGGGATCCGCTGCCGCTGCTGTGCGATGCGCAGCAATGCACCGGATTCCGCGAAGGCCGCCCGTTGTTCTTCGATGCCGATCACCTCAGCGGCTATGGCAACCGGGTGTTGCTGCCGGGCTTCACCGCGCACTTCACTGCGATCCAGGCAAACTCGCCGCCGGCGCCTTGAGGCGCAGCCCTCCGCCTCCCGCATCGCAAGGAGTTCGCGCATGCCTGTTCTACGTTTGGTCGCGCCGCAGCTATCGCCGCCGGTGCCGTCGTCCATCGCCACCCGCCATTGCCGCCGGCCGCCATTGCGCCGTGGTGGCGATGCAATGCTGCGCGGGGCGCTGCTGCTGGCCGCCACTGCCGGCAGCGCCGGCGTGGCCTGCGCCGAGGATGCGCCGGCGTTCGATCGGCCCGGCATCGGTTTCGCACCGACCACGCTGCAGCGTGGCCAGGCGGCCTGGGAGCAGGCGTTCTTCGACGGCAGCTACGACCGTGACGGCGATGTGCGCAGCACCGAATACGTCGCCAACAGCCGGCTGCGGATCGGCCTGAGCGCGCGCACCGAGCTGCAGTTGGCGATCGATAGCCAGGTCTGGCAACGCGTGCGCGGCGGCGGCCAGGACCGGCGCGGGCACAGCGGCGGCGACGCCAGCATCGGCCTGAAGCAGGCGCTGCCCAGCGCCCGCGACGGCTTCAGCTGGTCGCTGCTCGGCAGCGCCAGCCTGCCGGTCGGGCGCGCACCGTACGGCGATGCCGGCCATCGCTACGACCTGGGCGTGAGCGCTGGCTGGGACCTGCCGGAGGGGCGCAGCCTGGCGCTGTACGGCAACGTCAGCGACAGCGAGGACGGCTCCGGCTGGAGCGTCTCGCCGAGCTATACCTTCTATGCCGGCGACACGCTGAGCGCCTACGTCGAGGCCGGCATCGGCGGCGGCGAGGACGAGATGCGCGCGCTCGGCAGCGGCGTCACCTGGCTGTTCGCCAAGCGCGTGCAACTGGATGTGTCGGTCCTGCGCGGTCTGTCGTCGCAGACCCCGGACTGGCAGGGCGGCCTCGGCATTTCCGTGTTGCTGCGCTGAGCCCGAAGCCCCTCTCCCGTCGGGAGAGGGATTGGGGTGAGGGTCGGCGCGAAGCGGCTCGTGGTGTTTGGGTTGACGTGGCTGTGCCCGTACCCTCATCCGCCCCTTCGGGGCACCTTCTCCCGAGGGGAGAAGGGAACAGCGGCAGTACGCGTGCCCCTCTCCCGTCGGGAGAGGGGGTGGGGTGAGGATCGGCGCGACGCGTCTCGTGGTGTTTGGGGTGACGCGGCTATGCCCGTACCCTCATCCGCCCCTTCGGGGCACCTTCTCCCGAGGGGAGAAGGGAACAGCGGCAGTACATGTGCCCCTCTCCCGTCGGGAGAGGGGTTGGGGTGAGGGTCGGCGCAAAGCGGCTCGTGGTGTTTGGGTTGACGTGGCTGTGCCCGTACTCTCATCCGCCCCTTCGGGGCACCTTCTCCCGAGGGGAGAAGGGAACAGCGGCAGTACGTGTGCCCCTCTCCCCTTGGGAGTGGGGTGAGGGTCGGCGCGAAGCGGCTCGTGGAGCCGGAGTGCGCGAGATTCTTGCCGCTACCGCCCGCATGCTTACTCGCGCGCGGCCTCGCCATCGCCGGGCGGCAGGACCTCCGGGACGTGCTGGTCGTACTGCGCCAGCACCTCCTCGAAACCGTAGCGCGGTCGCCAATCCAGCGCCTGCATCGCGTGCTGTGCCGAGTAGACGCGGTCGATCCGTTTCGGCAATGCCCAGCCACGTTGCGCGAACGCCGCCACCAGGGCAGGGGTGCGTCGTCGCAGGACGGTCGCTGCCGCGCTATGCAGGTCGGCGCAATCCTCGCGCAGGAACGGCGTGTCCCCGGAAATCACGAACATCGCGGCCGCCGGCCCGGCATGCCGCAATGCCGCGGCATGGGCCTCGGCGACGTCGCGCGCGTCGATGCCACGATGCAGGCGGAACGCGGCCATCACGTTGACCGGCTCCGGGAAGCAGCGCGACATGCGCAGGATGCGCACGCTCGGCCCGCCTTGGTCGGCCGCTTCGCGCAGCACCGCCTCGGCCTCCAGCTTGGTGTGGTGGTAGATGGTCTGCGGCTGCGGTGTCAGCGTTTCGTCGACCCAGCCGGCGCTGCCATCGGGCGTGGCGGCGCTGCCGTACAACGCGGTGGTGCTGGTGAACACGATGCGGCGCACGCCGGCTGCAGCCGCGGCATCCAGGACGCGGCGCGTACCGTCGACATTGACCTGGCGAAAGCGCGCCGCCGGTACATGCGTGACGTGCGGGGCATGCAGCGCGGCGGTGTGGATCACCGCGTCGGCGCCCTGCATTGCGCGCGCCAGCAGCGCGGCGTCGTCGAGGTCGCCGACCCAGTCGGCGGTGGAGCAGGGCGTGCGGTCGAAGCCACTGACGCGGTGCTCGCGCGCGAGCCGGATGTGGATCGCGCGGCCGACCCGGCCGGCGCTGCCGGTGACCAGGATCTTCAGCGGGGATGAGGTGGGCATCGGCATGGGCGGTGGGCGGGAAGGGCGTGCGTGATGGCGAAGCAGGCGATGCGGGGCGCACCTGCGACGGCCCGGGCTTACTCCGGATCGTAGTCCAGGTTCGAGGCCAGCCAACGCTCGGCCTGCTGCAGCGAGACGCCCTTGCGCTTTGCGTAGTCGGCGAGCTGGTCCTTGCCGAGCCGGCCGACCACGAAGTATTGGCTCTGCGGGTGGCTGAAGTAGTAGCCGGACACCGCGGCGGTCGGCAGCATCGCGAAGCTCTCGGTCAGCGACATGCTGGCGTTGCGCCCGGCGTCGAGCAGCGCGAACAGGGTCTGCTTCTCGCTGTGGTCGGGGCAAGCCGGATAGCCGGGCGCGGGGCGGATGCCGCGGTAGCGCTCGGCGATCAGCGCCTCGTTGTCCAGCGCCTCGTCGCCGACGTAGCCCCAGAATTCGGTGCGCACGCGCTGGTGCAGGCGCTCGGCCAGCGCCTCGGCCAGGCGATCGGCCAGGGCCTTGAGCAGGATCGCGTTGTAGTCGTCGTGCGCCGCCTCGAAGCGCGCCACGTGCGGCTCGATGCCGATGCCGGCGGTGACCGCGAACGCACCGATCCAGTCCTGCTTGCCGCTGTCGCGCGGGGCGATGAAGTCGGCCAGGCAGAAGTCCGGGCGCTCGGCGGGTTTGTCGACCTGTTGGCGCAAGAAGTGCAGGGAATGGGGAATGGAGAATCGGGAATGGCCGAGCGGAGCAGTCGCGTCCGACGATTCCCCATTCTCGTCTCCCGATTCCCGGTCCGTCAGGACCACAACGTCATCGCCCACCGACTGCGCCGGCCATAGCCCGAACACGGCCTTGGCGGTCAGCCATTTCTCTTCGACGATCCGCTGCAGCATCGCCCGCGCGTCCTGGTACAGCTCGCTGGCCTGCTGGCCGACGATCTCGTCGGTGAGGATCGCCGGGAACTTGCCGGCCAGTTCCCAGGCCTGGAAGAACGGGGTCCAGTCGATGAGCGGGACCAGGTCGTCCAGCGGGTAGTCGTCGAACACATGCAGGCCGGGCTGGCGCGGCGCCGGCGGGGTGTAGGTGTCCCAGCCGCCGTCGAAGCGCTGCCCGCGCGCGTGCGCGAGCGAGACCAGGCGCTTGGCGTCGCCGCGGTTCTTGTGGCGCTGGCGGATCTCGGCGTAGTCGGCGTCGTTGGCGGCGACGAAGGCCGCGCGCAGTTCGCGCGAGATCAGCGACTGCGCCACGCCGACCGCACGCGAGGCGTCCTTGACCCACACCGTCGGCGCCGCATAGTGCGGGTCGATCTTCAGCGCGGTGTGCGCGCGCGAGGTGGTGGCGCCGCCGATCAGCAGCGGCATCGAAAAGCCCTGGCGCTGCATCTCGCGGGCGACGTGGGTCATCTCTTCCAGCGACGGGGTGATCAGCCCGGATAGGCCGATGATGTCGGCGTTCTCGGCGCGGGCGCGGTCGAGGATGGTCTGGGTCGGCACCATCACCCCCAGGTCGATCACGTCGAAGTTGTTGCAGGCCAGGACCACGCCGACGATGTTCTTGCCGATGTCGTGCACGTCGCCCTTGACCGTGGCCATGATGATCTTGCCGTTGGACTTGCCGGTGTCGCCGCTGCGCAGCTTCTCCGCCTCGATGTACGGCAGCAGATAGGCCACCGCCTTCTTCATCACCCGCGCCGATTTCACCACCTGCGGCAGGAACATCTTGCCGGCGCCGAACAGGTCGCCGACCACGTTCATGCCGTCCATCAGCGGGCCTTCGATCACGTCCAGCGGGCGCGTGGACTGTTGCCGCGCCTCTTCGGTATCCACCTCGACGAACTCGTCGATGCCATGCACCAGCGCATGGCTCAATCGCTCGCGCACCGTCTTCTCGCGCCACGCCAGCTTCTCGCGATTCCCGATTCCCGATTCCCGATTCCCGGCTTTCTTGTAGCGCTCGGCGATCTCCAGCAGGCGTTCGGTGGCATCGCGGCGGCGGTTGAGGATCACGTCCTCCACGCGCTCGCGTAGTTCCGGGTCCAGTTCGTCGTAGATCGGCATGCCGCCGGCGTTGACGATGCCCATGTCCATGCCGGCGGCGATGGCGTGGTACAGGAACACCGAATGGATCGCCTGGCGCACGGTCTCGTTGCCGCGGAACGAGAACGACACGTTGGACACGCCGCCGGAGACGTGGCAGTGCGGCAGGGTGCGCTTGATCTCGCGGGTCGCCTCGATGAAGTCGACCGCGTAGTTGTCGTGTTCCTCGATGCCGGTGGCCACGGCGAAGATGTTCGGATCGAAGATGATGTCTTCCGGCGGGAACCCGACCTGCTCGGTGAGGATGCGGTAGGCGCGGGTGCAGATCTCCACCTTGCGCGCGCAGGTGTCGGCCTGGCCGACCTCGTCGAAGGCCATCACCACCGCCGCGGCGCCGTAGCGCAGCACCTTGCGCGCGTGTTCGACGAACGGCGCCTCGCCTTCCTTGAGCGAGATCGAGTTGACCACGCTCTTGCCCTGCAGGCACTTCAGCCCGGCCTCGATCACGCTCCACTTGGAGGAGTCGACCATCACCGGGATGCGCGCGATGTCCGGCTCGGACATGATCAGGTTGAGAAAGCGCACCATCGCCTTCTCCGAGTCGATCAGGCCCTCGTCCATGTTGACGTCGAGGATCTGCGCGCCGTTGGCGACCTGCTGGCGCGCCACTTCCACCGCTTCCTCGTAGCGCTCCTCCTTGATCAGCTTGCGGAACTGCGCGCTGCCGGTGACGTTGGTGCGTTCGCCGACGTTGACGAACAGCAGGTCCGGGGTCAGCAGCAACGGCTCCAGGCCGGACAGGCGGGTGTAGCGGGCGGAGGACATGGTCAGCGTTCCGGAAACAGGGAGGTGCAGGCGTGCGCGCAGGCGGCACCGTGCCCGCGCAGGAGTGCGCGGGCGGGGACGGCGGGCATGCGCGCGGCGGACATCAGGCGGCCTGCGCCGTGGTCGCCAGCGGCACGCGCGGCGGCAGTCCGCGCACCGCCTCGGCGATGGCGCGGATGTGCGCCGGGGTGGTGCCGCAGCAGCCGCCGACCAGGTTCAGCAGCCCGGACTCGGCGAACTCGCGCAGCGTCGCCGCCATTTCCTCGGGCGTCTCGTCGTATTCGCCGAAGGCGTTGGGCAGGCCGGCGTTGGGATGCGCGCTGACGTAGCCGTCGGCGATCCGCGCCAGGGTCTCCACGTGCGGGCGCAGGTCCTTGGCGCCGAGCGCGCAGTTCAGCCCCACCGACAGTGGCCGCCCGTGCGCGACCGAGGCATAGAACGCTTCGGCGGTCTGCCCGGACAGGGTGCGGCCGGAGGCATCGGTGATGGTGCCGGAGATCATCACCGGCAGGCGCCCGCCGCGCGCGTCGAACACCTCTTCGATCGCATACAGCGCAGCCTTGGCGTTGAGCGTGTCGAAGATGGTCTCGACCATCAGCGTGTCGGCGCCGCCGTCGATCAGGCCGTCGATCGCGTCGCGGTAGGTGGCGCGCAATTCGTCGAAGCTGGTGTTGCGGAAGCCGGGATCGTTGACGTCCGGGCTGATCGAGGCGGTGCGGCTGGTCGGGCCGAGCACGCCGATCACGAACCGCGGCTTGTCCGGCGTCAGTTGCTCGACCGCGTCGCAGCAGGCGCGTGCGACCTGCGTGCCGGCCTTGTTGAGTTCGTAGACCAGGTGTTCCAGGTGGTAGTCGGCCTGGCTGATCGCGGTGGCGTTGAAGGTGTTGGTCTCCAGCAGGTCGGCGCCGGCGTCGAGGTAGGCGCGGTGGATCTCGGCGATCACCTCCGGGCGGGTCAGCAACAGCAGGTCGTTGTTGCCCTTCAGGTCGTGGCCCTGCGGCGCGTGGTCGCAACCGGGGCCGTGCACGTGCCCGGCCTGCGCGTCGTAGCCCTCGGCGAAGCGCTCGCCGCGGTAGTCGGCCTCCTGCAGCCCGTGACGCTGGATCATCGTGCCCATCGCCCCATCGATGATCAGGATGCGCTCGGACAAGGCCTGCAGCAGTTTCTGCGTGCGCTCCGGGTTTAGCCAGGGCAGGCCCGGGATTGGGGATTGGCGATTGGGGATTGGTGGAAAAGCGCCGGTCATGCTTCAGCTCCTGCTTTGGCTTTTGCCTTATCCAATCCCGAATCCCCACTCCCGAATCCCGGCTTCCCAGCAATCAACGAAATCACTTCGAAGTGCGGCGGGCGCTTCTCGCGGGTCACGGTTTCCAGGCTGGAGACCTCGAGCCCGGCCTTGCCGACGAACTTGCGCAGTTCCTTGGCGGCGAAGCCGAGGTTGACGTGGCCGTAGGCCTGCACCGCGGCCTTGTGTTCGTGGCGCGCCAGGCTGCACAGCAGCAGGCGGCCGCCCGGGCGCAGCACCCGCGCCGATTCGCACACCGCCTGTGCCGGCTTGGTGGCGTAGGTCAGCGCGTGCATCATCACCACCAGGTCGAAGCTGGCATCGGCGAAGGGCAGGGCGTGCATGTCGCCCTCGCGCACTTCCACATTGCCGAGCCGGCGCAGGCGCTCGCTGGCCGCGGCCACCACTCGCGCGCTGGTGTCGATGCAGACGTAGCGGCGCGCGTGCGGCGCCACCAGTTCGGCCAGCACGCCGTCGCCGGAGGCGATGTCGAGCACGTCGCCGGTCTCCAGCAACGGCAGGGCGGTGCGCGCCAGCGCTTCCCAGGTGCGGCCGGGGGAATAGTGGCGTTCCATGTCGCCGGCCACCGAGTCGGCCCAGTTCTGGTCGGCGGCGCGGTTGGCCAGCACCGCCGCCACGCGCTCGGCGTCCTGGCGCAGCAGCGGATCGTCGCTGCCGGTGCTCAGCGCCAGCCACAGCGCGCGCTGGGCCGGGTCCAGCAGGGTCTCGTCGAAGCGATAATAGGCCGACACGCCGGCGCGGCGGTCGCGCACCAGTCCGGCCTCCTTGAGCTTGGCCAGGTGGGTCGAGACCCGCGGCTGTGCCAGGCGGGTGATGGCCGACAGCTCGGCCACGGTCAGCTCCTCCTGCTCCAGCAGCGCCAGCAGGCGCACGCGGGTGGCGTCGGCGAAGACCTTCAGCCGGGACGACCAGTCCTCCAGATCCATAAATATCTTCCTATCGCGATATAGAGATATTTTGGTACGCGCGGCGGTTGCGGTCAAGTTGCACACGCCGGCGTATGGTCTGCACGGCTACAATGTCCGGACCAATATGCCCGGGAGGGGTTCGACGTGGATTTCAGCTTTACCGAAGAGCAATTGATGATCCAGGACGTGGCGCGGCGCATCGCCCAGGAGCGGATCGCTCCCAGTGCCGAGCACCACGACCGTACCGGCGAATTCCCGTTGGAGAACATCCGCCTGCTGGGCGAGAACGGGCTGATGGGCATCGAGGTGCCGGACGAGTACGGCGGCGCCGGCATGGACCCGATCGCCTATGTGCTGGCCATGGTCGAGATCGCCGCTGGCGATGCGGCGCATTCGACCATCATGTCGGTCAATAACTCGCTGTTCTGCGCCGGCATCCTCAAGAACGGCAACGAGGAACAGAAGCAGAAGTACGTGCGTGCCATCGCCGAGGGCCGCGAGATCGGCGCCTTTGCGTTGACCGAGCCGCAGTCCGGCTCCGACGCCACCGCGATGCGGTGCCGCGCGGTGCGCCAGGACGACGGCAGCTTCCTCATCAATGGCAAGAAGAGCTGGATCACCTCCGGCCCGGTCGCCAAGTACATCGTGCTGTTCGCGATGAGCGAGCCAGACAAGGGCGCGCGGGGCATCACCGCCTTCGTGGTCGACACCGACAAGCCCGGCTTCCATCGCGGCAAGACCGAGCCCAAGCTGGGCATCCGCGCCTCGGCCACCTGCGAGATCGAGTTCCAGGACTACGTGGCCAGCGCCGACGAGGTGCTGGGCACGCCGGGCGAAGGCTTCAAGATCGCGATGAGCGTGCTCGACGCCGGCCGCATCGGCATCGCCTCGCAGGCGATCGGCTTGGCCCGCGCCGCTTACGAGGCCACGCTGGAGTACGTGAAGGAGCGCAAGGCGTTCGGCTCGCCGATCGGCGCGTTCCAGATGACCCAGGCCAAGATCGCCGACATGAAGTGCAAGCTGGACGCGGCGCTACTGCTGACCTTGCGCGCGGCCTGGCTGAAGGGGCAGGGTCAGCGCTTCACCACCGAGGCCTCGGTAGCCAAGCTCACCGCCTCCGAGGCGGCGATGTGGATCACCCACCAGGCGGTGCAGATCCACGGCGGCATGGGCTACTCCAAGGAGATGCCGCTGGAGCGCTACTTCCGCGATGCGAAGATCACCGAGATCTACGAGGGCACCAGTGAGATCCAGCGCTTGGTGATCGCCCGCAACGAGACCGGGCTGCGGTGAGGCCGGGATTTGGGAGTCGGGATTGGGGATTGGCCGGTTCCCGAATCGGTTGAAGATCTAGGGGAAAGCGGCCGCAGGGCCGCTTTTTCTTTGGGTGGGAAAAGAAATGAGCGGGTTCTGCTGCAGCGCGTCGGGACTGAAATCCCTAAGGTCGGGATTGGGGAGTCGGGACTTGGGATTGGCCGGTTCCCGGATCGGTTGAGGGTTCAGTAGATGCGGCCGCTTGGTTGCCTTTGTGTGGAAAAGGAATGAGTGGCGTCTGGCTGCAAGGCGTCGGGACTGAAGTCCCTCCCACAAGGAACCCTCAACATTGCGTCGGGTTCTGGGCCGCGCTTCCCGACCAGGTTCCCAGACAATAAAAAAGCGGCCTTGCGGCCGCTTTTTGTTTGTTTCTGCAGGGAGGATCAGGACCGAGCGGGATCCGACTGACGAATCCCAACTCCCGAATCCCCAATCCCAGCGCTTCAGCGATCCGGCTGATGCCGCGCCAGACCCTGCTCCTGCATCTGCGTGAACTCCTTCGACGGCTCGTCCAGCTTGTCGCCGAGCATGCGCCGCACCATCACGAAGAACAGCGGGATGAACAGCACGCCCAGCACGGTGGCGAACAGCATGCCGCCGATCACGCCGGTACCGATGGCGTGGCGGGCGTTGGCGCCTGCGCCGGTGGAGATCGCCATCGGCAGCACGCCGAGGATGAACGCGAACGAGGTCATCAGGATCGGGCGGAAGCGCAGGTGCGCCGCCTCGGCCGCGGCCTCGCGCAGGGTCTTGCCCATCGCCCGCTGCTCCACCGCGAACTCGACGATCAGGATCGCGTTCTTGGCGGCCAGGCCGATCACCGTGATCAGGCCGATCTTGAAGTAGATGTCGTTGGGCAGGCCGCGCAGCAGCGAGAACGCCACCGCGCCGAGCACGCCGATCGGCACCACCAGCAGCACCGACACCGGGATCGACCAGCTTTCGTACAGCGCCGCCAGGCACAGGAACACCACCACGATCGACAGCACCAGCAGCAGCGTGGCGGTGTTGCCGGCGATGATTTCCTGGTACGACATGCCGCTCCAGTCGAAGCCGAAGCCCGGCGGCAGGTCGTTGTTGACGATGTCCTCCATCGCGCTCATCGCCTGGCCGGAACTGCCGCCCGGCGCCGGGTTGCCGACGATGTTGATCGCCGAGTAGCCGTTGTAGCGGCTCAGCGACGGCGAGCTGTAGATCCAGTCCGAGCTCACCACCGTGCTCAACGGGATCATCTGCGGCAGGCCGCTGCTGTCGGTGGCGGTGTTGCTGGGCACGTAGAAGTTGCGCAGCGACTCCGGACCGGTGCGGAACGGCGCATCCGCCTGCATGTTGACGCGCTTGATGCGGCCCTCGTAGAAGAAGTCGTTGACGTACACCGGCGCCAGCATCAGCTGGATCGACTGGTAGATGTCGCTGACCGACAGGCCCATCGACTGCGCCTGCACGCGGTCCACCTTCAACTGCAGCTGCGGCGCGTTCTCCAGGCCGTTCGGGCGGACCCCGGCCAGGGTGTCCTGGCGCTGCGCGGCCTTGCCGAGCACGATGTTGCGCGCCTGCAGCAGGGCTTCCTCGCCCTGGCCGCTGCGGTCCTGCAGCCACATGTCGAAGCCGCCGAACTGGCCCAGGCCGTTCACCGTGGGCAGGTTGACCACGAAGATCTGCGCGTCCTTGATCCCGTAGAACATCCCGTTCAACTGCTGGATCAGGTCGCCGGCGGCGATGTCGCGCTCGTCCCAGGGCTTGAGCCGGATGAAGCCCATGCCCACGTTCTCGCCGCGGCCTAGGAAGCTGAAGCCGGCCACCTGCAGCATGCCTTCGACCGCCTTCTGCTGCTGCAGCACGCCGCGCATCTGCGCGAACACCTCGTTGGTGCGGGTCTTGGTCGCGCCCGGCGGCAACTGCACGATCGCCAGCGCGAAGCCCTGGTCCTCTTCCGGCAGGAAGCTGCCTGGCATGCGCGTGTACAGGAACCCGCACAGCACCAGCAGCAGGGCGAACACCGCCATCCAGCGCGGCGCGCGGCGGATGGTGTTGCCGACCGCGCCGACGTAGCGGTGCGAGAGCTTGTCGTAGTACTTGTTGAAGGTGCGGTAGACCCAGTTCGGGTTGTCGTTGTGGGTGGGCTTGAGGAACGCCGCGCACAGCGCCGGGGTGAAGCTCAGCGCCAGGAACGCCGAGAACGCCATCGACATGGCGATGGTGATCGCGAACTGCTTGTAGATCGCGCCGGCGGCGCCGGGCTGCATCGACGAGGGGATGAACACCGCCGCCAGTACCACGGTGATCGCCACCACCGCGCCGGTGATCTGGGTCATGGCCTTGTGCGTGGCCGCCTTCGGCGCCAGGTGCTCCTCGGACATGATGCGTTCGACGTTCTCGATCACCACGATCGCGTCGTCGACCACGATGCCGATCGCCAGCACCATCGCGAACAGGGTCAGCTGGTTGATGGTGAAGCCGATCGCCCACATGCCCAGGAAGGTGCCCAGCAACGCCACCGGGATGACCAGGGTGGGGATGATGGTGGCGCGGAAGTTCTGCAGGAACACCAGCATCACCAGGAACACCAGCACGATCGCCTCGGCCAGGGTCTTGACCACTTCCTCGATCGAGATCTTGACGAAGGTGGTGCTCTCGTACGGCGTGAACCAGGTGACGCCCTGCGGGAAGCTGGGCTGCAGCTCGTCCATCTTGGCCTTGACCGCCGCGGACACGTTCAGCGCATTGGCGCCCGGCAGCAGCTGGATCGCGAAGGCGCCGGTCGGCTTGCCGTTGTACTGGGTGTCGAAGCCGAAGTTGGTCGGGCCGAACGCGACCCGGGCCACGTCCTTCAGCCGCACCACGGTGCCGTTGCCGTCGGCGCGCAGGATGATGTTCTCGAACTGCTCGGGCGAGGTGAAGCGGCCCTCGGCGCTGACCGTGGCGGTGAACGACTGGCCCTGCGGCGCCGGATCCGAGCCCAGCGAACCGGCAGCGAACTGCACGTTCTGGGCGCGGATCGCGGTGTACACGTCGTTGGCGGACATGTGGTAACCCTGCAGCTTCTCAGGGTTGAGCCAGATGTCCATGGCGTACTCGGCACCGAACTGCTGGGTGCTGCCGACGCCGGGCACGCGCGAGATCTGCTCCAGCACGCGCGAACCGACGATGTCGTTGAGCGCGTCGCGGTCGATCGACGGGTTGTCCGAACGCAGCGCGATCACGCTGAGGAAGCCGGCGTTGGCCTTGGCCACCACCACGCCCTGTGCGGTCACTTCCGAGGGCAGGCGCGGCGTGGCCAGCGACACCTTGTTCTGCACCTGCACCTGGGCGATGTCCGCGTCGGTGCCGGTCTCGAAGGTCAGGGTGATGGTGGCGGTGCCGCTGGAGGACGACGACGAGCTGAAGTACAGCAGGTGGTCGATGCCGGTCAGCTGCTGCTCGATCACCTGGGTGACCGAGCGTTCGGTGGTGCTGGCGCTGGCGCCGGGATAGGTGGCGGTGACGGTGACCTGGGGCGGGGCGATCGAGGGATACGACTCGACGCCGAGATTGAGGATGGCGATCACGCCGCTGAGCGAGATCAGGATCGCCACCACCCAGGCGAAGACCGGGTGTTCGATGAAGAACTTAGGCATGGGGGGAGTCCGTTACTGCTTCGGCTGGTCGGAATGCGAGGCGGCGTCCGGCGTGTCGCCGTGCGCTGCGCCCTGCGCCGGGGCGGCGCCCTTGGCCGGCGCCGCGGCGCCTTGCGCGCCCTGGCCGGGAGCCGCGCCGGCACCCGGGCCCTGGCCCTGGGCGGCGGCGTTCGGATCCCACGGCTTGGCCACGGCCGGTGCGCCTTCCTTGACCTTGGGCAGGCCGCTGACCACGACCTGGTCGCCGCTCTGCAGGCCTCCGCTGACGATCCACTTGTCGCCCTGCTGGCCGACCGTGGTCAGATCCTTGCGTACCACCTTGCTGTCCTTGCCGACGACCATGGCATAGGCGCCCTTGGCGTCGCGCAGCACCGCGGCCTGCGGGATCAGGTACACGTCCTTGCGCTGGCCCAGGTTGGCCGAGAAGCTGACGAAGGCGCCGGGCAGCAGCACCCGGTCCGGATTCGGCAGCAGGGCGCGCAGCGTCACCGAGCCGGTGCTCGGGTCGACCGCGGCGCCGGAGAAGTCCAGGGTGCCGGCATGCGCGTAGCTGCTGCCGTCGCCGAGCTTGATCTGCACGGTCGACTTGTCCTCGGCGTTGAGGGCGACGTTGCCCTGGGTCTGCGCCTGGCGCAGCTGCGCCAGTTCGTCGGAACTCATCGAGAAGTTGACGTACAGCGGGTCCAACTGGTCGATCGTGGTCAGCAGGGTGCTGTCGCCCTGGCCGACCAGCGCACCCTCGGTGACCTGCTGCTTGCCGGCGCGGCCGGCGATCGGCGCGGTGACGGTGGCATAGCCGAGGTTGATGCGCGCGGTTTCGACCGCCGCACGGGCCTGCTGCACCGACGCGGCGGAGCTGCGCTCGGTGGCCTCGGCGTTGTCCAGGTCGGACTTGGACACGTAGGCCTGCGGCGCCAGGCTGCGCGCGCGGGCGGCGGCGGCCTTGGCGTTGGCGTAGGTGGCTTCGGCGGCGGCCAGCTGGCCCTGCGCCGAGGCCAGGGTCGCACGCAGCGGCGCCGGGTCGATCTGGAACAGCGGCTGGCCGTCCTTGACGTCGGTGCCTTCGGTGTACAGACGCTTTTCCAGCACGCCGGGCACGCGGGCGCGCACATCGGCGCTGCGGAATGCGGACAGGCGGCCGACCAGCTCGCGTTCGAGCGGCACGGTCTGCGGCTGCGCCTGCAACACGCCCACTTCCGGCGGCGGCATGGCCTGCTGCTGATCCTGTTTCTTGCAGGACGCCAGCACCACCACGACGGCGCAGGCCAGGGCGAGAGAACGCAACGGGGAGGTCATCGGGTGGTACTCCGGTCTGGTTTTGTAGAAGGAAGGGAAGGGGCGGCGGCGAACGCGCGCAAAAAGCCGTCCACGGCGAACTCGGCCCAGGCGCGCTGCGCGGCGGCGTCGCCGCGATGCGCGCTGTGGAAGCGCTGACGCTCGAAATCCATGCCGACGATCATGCTCAACAGCAGCTCGGCCATGAAGTGCGGATCGTCATGCCGGAGCTGGCCGCGGGCGATGGCACCGCGCAGGCGCTCGCTCAGGCGCTGCATCAGCGCGCCGGCGCTGTCGCGGAACATGGCGCGGGCTTCTTCGGGGAAATGCCGCGACTCGGCGGCGATCAGCTGGCAACTCTGCAGCACGCGCGGTTCCGACAACTGTTCCAGGTATTCGCAGGCGAAGCGCAGCAGGCCGCCGCGCAGGTCATCCTGTACCGGCTCCAGGTGCGCGGTGGCCAGGTCCAGGTGGTCCTGCAGCGCCCGCCGCAGCAAGGCCTGCTTGCTGCGGTAGCGGCTGTACAGGGTCTGCTTGGAGCAGCCGGCGCGTGCCGCCACCGCGTCCATGCTCAGGCCCATGCCTTCCTCGGCCAGCAATTCGCGCACGGCGACGTACACGCGCTGGTCGCGCGCCTGGCGCTGTGCGGCGGAGGCGAGGGGGATGCTCATTGATTGTGGACTATACCGTCCAGTTTAGAATTAGAACAGCCTTGACACCGGGGCGTTCTTGCTGACAGCAGCATGGCCGACAAAGCATGGTGACCGCCGCGTGACGAAGATGTTGTAGACACTTTGCGCGATCTGGCGCGTGGTCTCTGGCGCACCGTCGGTTTGCGATGCAGCAAGGTAGTTGAACGAGGCACCGGTACAATTCCGGCTTTCCCATCGAGCATCGTTGCTGCTCTCCGTCATGAAACCCAAACACGCCGCTTCCCGTTCCACCTCTTCGGCCGCTGCCAGCACCTCCGCGACCGCGTCCGCCGCCAAGTCGGCCAAGGCACCTGCGAAGTCGCCTGCCAAGGCCAAGACCCCGGCCAAGCCGGCTGTCCCGCGCAAGGCCGCGCCGCCGGCCAAGCCGGCCGTGACCGTTCCGGCCACCGCCAAGGTGATCGACGCCGCGCCGGTCGCCAGCGGTTTCAGCCTGGCGCCGGTGTTCGCGGCGCTGCGCAAGCGCTACCCGGCCGCACGCCAGGAGCAGGCGCAGACCTTCGCCGAGGAGTTCTACAAGCGCATGGAGGAGGACGAGTTCCCCCACCACAGCGCGCAGGAGTGGGCGGCATTGGCCGCGTCGATGCTGGAATTCGCGCGCAAGCGCAAGCCGGGCACGGTCAACGTGCGGGTGTTCAACCCGAACCTGAAGGACGACGGCTGGGAGTCGTCGCACACCGTGCTGCAGATCGTCAACGACGACATGCCGTTCCTGGTCGATTCGGTGAGCATGGCGCTGGCGGAACTGGGCATCGGCGTGCACGTGCTGGGCCACCCGGTGCTGCGCATGCAGCGCGACAAGGGCGGCACGCTGGAGAGCGTGGGCGAGGGCAAGGCGGAATCGCTGATGGCGCTGGAGATCGACCGCCAGCCGCCGGAGGACATGGCCAAGGTGGAAGCGGCGATCCGGCGCATCCTCGGCGAGGTGCGCAACATCGTGCGCGACTGGGGCAGCATGCGCGAGAAGATGCTGGCGTTGGCCGACGACCTGACCACGCGGCGCCTGCCGGTGGACGACAAGGGCCGGCGCGAGGCGCAGGAGTTCCTGCGCTGGGCCGCGGCCGACCACTTCACCTTCTTCGGCTACCGCGAGTACCGCGTGGAGAAGCAGAGCGGCGAAGACGTGCTGGCGCCGCTGGAAGACAGCGGCCTGGGCCTGCTGCGCGGGCAGGACAAGTCGCCGGCGCGGCCGGTGCGCACGCTGGCCGCACACGGCCTCAGCGAGTCCGGTACCAAGGAAGCGCTGATCCTGACCAAGACCAATGCGCGCTCGCGGGTGCACCGCAGCGGCTACATGGACTACATCGGCGTGCTGGAGTTCGACGCCAAGGGCCGCATCATCGCCGAGCAGCGCTTCCTCGGCCTGTTCACCTCCAGCGCCTACAACCGCCGCCCGTGGGAGATCCCGCTGGTGCGCGAGCGCTTCGACTCGGTCATGCGCAAGTCCGAGCTGACCCCGAGCAGCCACAGCGGCAAGGCGTTGCGCCACATCCTGGAGACGCTGCCGCGCGAGGAGCTGTTCCAGTCCAACGAGGAAGAGCTGTACCGCACGGCGATGGGCATCCTCGGCCTGCAGGAGCGGGTGCGCAGCCGCCTGTTCCTGCGCCGCGACAAGTACGGCCGCTTCATTTCCGCGCTGGTGTACATCCCGCGCGAGCGCTTCAACACCGACGTGCGCCTGCGCATCGAGGCGTTGCTGAAGGACGCGCTGCACGGCGAATACATCGATTCCAGCGTGGTGCTGGGCGAATCGCCGCTGGCGCAGCTGCACCTGATCGTGCGGCCGAAGCCGGGCGAGGCGCTGGAGTTCGACACCAGCGAGCTGGAGTCGCGTCTGGCGCACCTGCTGCGCAACTGGCACGACGACCTGCGCGAAGCGCTGGTGGCCAGCTGCGGCGAGCGCGATGGCCTGCGCCTGGCCGCCGGCTACGGCCGCGCGCTACCGGCCGGCTACATCGAGGAGTCGACCGCGCAGATCGCCGCGCGCGACGTGGAGCGCCTGGCCGCGTTGCGTGGTCCGGAAGACCTGCACCTGAGCCTGCAGGCGTTGCGCCGCGACGGCGCCGACAGCCTGCGCCTGAAGCTGTACCGCCAGCACGACGACCTGCCGCTGTCCGACGTGCTGCCGATGATGGAGAACCTGGGTCTGCGGGTGATCTCCGAGCGCCCGTACCGGCTGGTGGTCGACGGCACCGCGCTGTCGATCCAGGATTTCGAGGTCGAGCCGCTGGCCGGCAGCATCGACGTGGAAGCCGCCGACGCGCCGCTGTGCGAGGCGTTCGTGCGGATCTGGCGCGGCGATGCCGAGAACGACGGCTTCAACCGCCTGATCGTCGGCGCCAGCCTGAGCTGGCGCCAGGTCGCGGTGCTGCGCGGCTACTGCAAGTACCTGCTGCAGACCGGCGTGCCGTTCTCGCAGGCGTACGTGGAAGAGACCTGCAACCGCTATCCGCTGCTGGCACGTCTGCTGGTGGAACTGTTCGAGGCGCGCTTCGATCCGGCCACCGGCAACGAGAGCAAGGCGCAGATCGCCGAGGGCCAGGCCGCGCTGTCCGCGCAGCTGCGCCTGCTGGCCAACGGCGACGATGCCGCGCTGAAGGCGCTGCAGCCGGTGATCGACGCGCGCAGCGGCAGCCGCACCGCGCAGCTGGAGGCGGTCTCGGCCGCGCTGCTGAAGCTGTTCGACCAGGTGGCGAGCCTGGACGAGGACCGCATCCTGCGCAGCTTCAAGGGCGTGATCGAGGCGACCCTGCGCACCAGCCACTACCAGCGCGCCGCCGACGGCGGGCTGGGCCACTGCATCAGCTTCAAGCTGGATTCGGCCAAGGTACCGGACCTGCCCAAGCCGCGTCCGTACCGCGAAATCTTCGTGTACGGCCCGCGCGTGGAAGGCGTGCACCTGCGCTTCGGCGCGGTGGCGCGCGGCGGCCTGCGCTGGTCCGACCGGCGCGAGGACTTCCGCACCGAGGTGCTTGGCCTGGTCAAGGCGCAGATGGTCAAGAACACGGTGATCGTGCCGGTCGGCGCCAAGGGCGGCTTCTTCTGCAAGCGCCCGCCGGTCGGTGGTGACCGCGATGCGGTGCTGGCCGAAGGCATCGCCTGCTACAAGCTGTTCATCCAGGGCCTGCTGGACATCACCGACAACATCGTCGGCGGCAAGATCGTGCCGCCGCCGCAGGTGGTGCGCCACGACCAGGACGACCCGTACCTGGTGGTCGCCGCCGACAAGGGCACGGCCACCTTCTCCGACATCGCCAATGGTCTGGCGCTGGACCACGGCTTCTGGCTGGGCGATGCGTTCGCCTCCGGCGGCTCGGTCGGCTACGACCACAAGGGCATGGGCATCACCGCGCGCGGCGCCTGGGAGTCGGTCAAGCGCCACTTCCGTGCGCTGGGCCGCGACTGCCAGAGCGAGGACTTCACCTGCGTGGGCATCGGCGACATGTCCGGTGACGTGTTCGGCAACGGCATGCTGTTGTCGCGCCACATCCGCCTGCTCGCCGCGTTCGACCACCGCCACATCTTCCTCGACCCGAACCCTGACGCGGCGACGTCCTTCGCCGAGCGCGAGCGCCTGTTCAAGCTGCCGCGCTCCAGCTGGGCCGACTACGACGCCAAGCTGATCAGCGCCGGCGGCGGCATCTACCCGCGCACGCTCAAGTCGATCGAGATCAGTGCGCCGGTGCGCGAGGCGCTGGGCCTGGAGCCGGGCGTCAAGCAGCTCTCGCCGAACGACCTGATGAACGCCATCCTCAAGGCGCCGGTGGACCTGTTCTGGAACGGCGGCATCGGCACCTACGTCAAGGCCGCCAGCGAGACCCATGGCGACGTCGGCGACCGCGCCAACAACGGCCTGCGCGTCAACGGTGGCGAACTGCGTTGCAAGGTCGTGGGCGAGGGCGGCAATCTCGGCCTGACCCAGCTCGGCCGCATCGAGGCCGCGCAGGTCGGCGTGCTGCTCAACACCGACTTCATCGACAACTCGGCTGGCGTGGATACGTCCGACCACGAGGTCAACATCAAGATCCTGCTCAACGACGTGGTGCAGGCCAAGAAGCTGACCCTGGACGCGCGCAACAAGCTGCTGGCGTCGATGACCGACGAAGTCGCCGAGTTGGTGCTGTGGGACAACATCCGCCAGAACCAGGCGCTGAGCCTGATGGAGCGGATGAGCGTCACCCGCCTGGGTTCCAAGCAGCACTTCATCCGCACTCTGGAAGCGCAGGGCCTGCTCGACCGGCAGATCGAATACCTGCCCTCGGACGCGGAGATCTCCGCGCGCAAGGCGCGTGGCCAGGGCCTGACCCGGCCGGAACTGGCGGTGCTGCTGTCCTATTCCAAGCTGGTGGCGTTCCAGCAATTGCTCGAATCGGACATTCCCGAGGACCCGTACCTGTCCAAGGAACTGCAGCGCTACTTCCCGCAGCCGCTGCAGAAGAAGTACGCCGACGCGATGGAGCGGCACCGCCTCAAGCGCGAGATCATCGCCACCGCGGTCACCAACACCACCATCAATCGCATGGGCGCCACCTTCCTGATGCGCATGCAGGAAGACACCGGCCGCAGCATCGCCGAGGTCGCCAAGGCCTACACCATCAGCCGCGAGACGCTGGATGCGCGTGCGTTGTGGACGCAGATCGATGCGCTGGACGGCAAGGTGCCCGAGTCGGTGCAGATCGACGCGCTGGAGGTGATCTGGACGCTGCAGCGCGCCTTCGTGCGCTGGCTGCTGTTCCGTCCGGGCCCGATGCCGGGCATCACCGCGGCGGTGGAGCGCTACTACGAGCCGTTCAACGACATCCGCGTCGCCTCCGGCGTGCTGCCCGATTCGCAGCGTCCGCGCTACGAAGCGCTGGTGCAGGAGTGGCAGGACAAGGGCCTGCCGCCGGCGCTCGCCCAACAGCTGTCGGAACTGCGCTTCCTGGAGCCGGCGTTCGACATCATCGAGATGGCGCGCACCCGCAAGCTCAAGCCGGTGGAGGTGTCGAAGGTGCACTTCCGCCTGGGCGAGGCGCTGCAGCTGCCGTGGCTGTTCGAGCAGATCGACGCGCTGGAGGTCAACGGCCGCTGGCATGCGGTGGCCCGCGGCGTGCTGCGCGACGAGTTGGCCAAGCACCACGGCGTGCTGGCCGGCCAGGCGCTGAGCCTGCCGGGTGGCACCGCCGAGGCCAAGGTGCAGCATTGGCTGCAGCGCGACGACAGCAGCCTGCGCTTCACCCTGAGCATGCTGCAGGAACTGGCCGCGCAGAAGACGCTGGACTACCCGACGGTGTCGGTGGCGGTACAGCGGCTCGGCCAGCTGGCGGCGCACGGGGTGACGGCACACGGGGTGTAGCCCCGTGGTCAGGCCCGCTGCGCGGGCCTGACCCAACCGTTTGCGCCGCAAACGGTTGGCGCCGCACGGCGGCCTTGCCTATCCCCCGCGGCTTCGCCGCGCCCCCCTTAACAGAAGGGGGGCTCTCCTCCATTGCCGAGATTGGGAAGTCGGGATTGGGGATTCGCCAAGCGGATCCCCATCGCTCGACGCGACCGCCCGCTTCTACCAATCCCGAATCCCGAATCCCGAATCCCGGCCTTTATCGGTGTTTGCCGCGTTCGCAGCCCGGCCTCCGATGCGACAGCCCGCTTCTGCGAATCCCCAATCCCGATTCCCGAATCCCGGCTTTCATGACCGGGCAGGTATGATCGGCGCCATGAATGCGCCCATGCCGTCCTCGCCCCGCATCTGCTTCCTCGCCAGCGTCACGCCGGAATCCCAGCGTGCGCGCGAACAACTGGTCACGCGCTACGGCGATTGCGAGCCCGCCGACGCCGATGTGCTGTGCGCGCTCGGCGGCGACGGCTTCATGCTGCAGACCCTGCATCGCCACGGAAGCCTGGGCAAGCCGGTGTTCGGCATGAAGCTGGGCACGGTCGGCTTCCTGATGAACCAGTTTCGCGACGACGATCTGGTCGCGCGTTTGGCCCTGGCCGAGCCGGCCAAGCTACGGCCGCTGGAAATGCTGGCGCAGACCGAATCCGGCGCCACCACCGGCTCGCTGGCCTACAACGAGGTCTCGTTGCTGCGGCAGACCCGCCAGGCCGCGCACGTGAGCATCGATCTCAATGGCCAGACCCGGGTCGATGAACTGATCTGCGACGGCGTGCTGGTGTCCACCCCGGCCGGCAGTACCGCCTACAACTCTTCCGCGCACGGACCGATCCTGCCGTTGGGCTCGCACACCCTGGCGCTGACCCCGATCGCGCCGTACCGGCCGCGGCGCTGGCGCGGCGCGATCCTCAAGGCCGACATCGAGGTGCGCTTCCGCGTATTGGACCCGTACAAGCGCCCGGTCAGCGTCACCGCCGACTCGCACGAGACCCGCGACGTGGTCGAAGTCACCATCCGCGAATCCCGCGACCGCCTGGTCACTTTGCTGTTCGACCCGGAACACAATCTGGAGGAGCGGATCCTGAGCGAGCAATTCATGGTGTAGGGGCGGGGATTCGGGAGTCGGGATTGGGGATTCGCAACAGCGCATCCGCTTTGCTTCCGGTCTCCAGTCCACGTTCCGACTCCTTTGCCCGCTTTTGCCAATCCCCAATCCCCACTGCCGAATCCCTGCTCTCATGTCCGACAACTCCCCCCGTCTGCTCACCGTCGCGGTCACCTCGCGCGCCCTGTTCGATCTGGAAGAGGGCCATGCCCTGTTCGAGCGGGACGGCGTGGAGGCGTACAGCGCGTACCAGCGCGAGCGCGAGGACGATGTGCTGGCGCCTGGGGTCGCGTTCCCGGTGGTGCGCAAGCTGCTGGCGCTGAACCAGGGCACGCCGCCGGAGACGCCGCCGGTGGAGGTGATCCTGCTGTCGCGCAATTCCGCCGACACCGGGCTGCGCATCTTTAATTCGATCCAGCACTACGGCCTGGGCATCGTCCGCGCCACCTTCACCTCTGGCGAGGCGACCTGGCCCTACGTCAAGCCGTTCGGTACCGACCTGTTCCTCTCGGCCAACCCGGAGTCGGTGCGCCGCGCGCTCAGCCACGGCATCGCCGCGGCGACCATCCTGCCCAAGCCGCCCGGCGAGCACGCGCAGGAGGCGGCCGCGGCGGCAGGCGCGATCGATGCCGATCGTCTGTCCACGCAGTTGCGCATCGCCTTCGACGGCGATGCGGTGATCTTCGGCGACGAGGGCGAGCGTTTCTCGCGCGAGCAGGGCGTGGAGGCGTTCGGCCGCTACGAGCGCGAGAACGCGCGCCAGCCGCTGACCGGCGGCCCGTTCCGCAATTTCCTGTCGGCGCTGCACGCGCTGCAGTCAGCGTTCCCGGCCGGCGAGGCCTCGCCGATCCGCACCGCGCTGGTCACCGCGCGCTCGGCGCCCGCGCACGAGCGGGTGATCCGCACCCTGCGCGAATGGGGGGTGCGCCTGGACGAGGCGCTGTTCCTCGGCGGCCGTCACAAGGGGCCGTTCCTGCAGGCCTTCGGCGCGGACATCTTCTTCGACGATTCGCAGCACAACATCGACAGCGCCGCCCGCGAGCGTGTCGCCGCCGGGCATGTGCCGCACGGGGTCGCCAACGACATCGCCAAGTCGTGAGCGCGGCGCCCGGCGGCGGCCGCTGGGCTGCGCTGCGCCGCCTGCTGCGGCCAGCCGTGGACGCGCGCGCCGATCTGCGTCCCGGACGACCCTACGTGCGCCATGGCTGGCGCTATACCAGCCTGCAGTTCAAGGGCGAGGTGACGCAGAGCCGCATGTACACCTGGTGGCCGGACGTGCTGCAGGTGGGCTACACCCGCAGCATGCTGGCCGCGCTGCTGTTGCGTCCGGACCCGCAGCGGATCGGCATCGTCGGCCTTGGCGGCGGCTCGCAGGCCAAGTTCTGCTACCGGCACTTGCCGCAGGCGCGGATCGAGGCGATCGAGGCCGATGCCGACGTGCTGGCCTTGCGCGCCGCCTTCCGCATTCCGGACGACGACGCGCGCTTCGAGGCGGTGCACGGCGACGGCGCGCGGCTGCTGCCGCAGCGGCGCGACCGCTACGACCTGCTGCTGCTCGACGCTTACGATGCCGACGGCATCCCGGCGGCGCTGCTCAGCCGCGGCTTCTACGAGGACTGCCATGCGGCGCTGGCGCCGGGCGGGGTGCTGGCGGTGAACCTGTACGACACCGACACCCGCCGCCACCTGGCGCATCTGCGCGCGCTATTCGGCGGCCGCGTGCTGCGCCTGGACGAGCCGAGCATGGACAACCACGTGGTGTTCGCCTGGACCGGCGCGCTGCCGGCGCTGGAGGCGCACGCGGCGCTGGCGCGCCTGCCGTGGTCGGCGCGCTGGCAATTGCGCACGCCGTTTCATCGCTTGCAGCAAGCGATGGCGGGCAGGACCGGGGCCGGCGCTCAGCGCTAGGCAGGATCTGGCTTCGCAGGGGCACTGTGTCCTTCGAGTTGCGATGTGCAGGCGCGATGCTCTGCGCGCCTTCACCAGTGGCCTTTCTGGCGGCCACCGGCTGCTCACCCGAAGCGCGGACTGGCGCGTGCCGGTACGGGTCGGAGCGCGCACTGGCACGATGCGCACGGCGGTGCGCAGTCGCTGCAGCGTGAATGGTGGTTGCGGGGTGCGCGAGGTGAGCATCTCCGATGTGGCGCTCGCGAGGACATCCTTGCCTGGCGCCTGCAGCGCCCGGTCCGCGGCACCTGTCTGGACGCTGCCCGCCATCGCTGGCAAACACGTCCCGCTCAGCTGCGATTTGCGAAAATCCTGCCGTCTTTGATGGAAGAGTTCTCGCATCGATGCGTCCGCGACAAGGTTCAGCTGCGTCCCTGCCTGCGCACACGAGCGCACATCCCCAGGCTGCCACGATTCTGTGGCGGACCACGGTTCCCGGCGTGGCCGCCCATCGACTCTGGGTGGATGACCAGGCCGGGCATGTGCTGGTCGCGGATGGATGGGGCGTCAGCTTCGGTGCGCTGCGGGTTCGCGCGCTGGCCATGGCGACGGGGGCCGAACTTGCGTCGGTCGCCCTCGGCAACCAGGCACGGGCGTTCGCCAGAGACGCCGAGGGCAGCGTGCTGGTGGCCACCGATACCAAGCTGTTCCGGCTCGATGCCGGCACGCTGCGCGTAGTGGAGAAATGGACCTCGCGCATTCCGCGTTACACCGATCGCCTGCTGCCGCTGGGCGGCCACGTGCATGCGGCGAATGCGCGCTCCGCACAACTCAGCGCCATCGCGCTGCCGGATGGCAGCGTACGGCGCAGGGCGCTGGCGGACGAATTGCAGCTGCACGCGACGCCCGACGCGAAGCTCCTGGCGGTGGCGGCCGAGGGCAGCCTCTGGCTGGCGGAGCCGGGCCTGCCGCAGCCGCCCAAGCGCAACGCGCAGACGCCGCCGACCTGCCAATCGGCGATGGATGGACAGGGCCGTCTCTGGCTCTCGCTCGGACCCGGCCGGATCGTCGAGGGCAATCGGGTGTTCTGGGCAGCGCCGACCGCGACCGCCGGCTTTATGGACCCGCCATACACGTCGGTGACGGAGATCGACCTCGGCATGGACTTCTGGAACATCGCGGTCACCCGGGATGGCAGCATGCTCTCGGTGGCCGCAACGACGGCGACAACCGACGAGTCGCCGCGCCATGTGCAGACCAGCGTTGCCTCCTTTCGTACCGACGATGGCGGCCGGCACCGGTGGGTGCAGGCGCCGCCGGAGTTCGAGATCGTATCGATGTGCCCTGACGCAGGATGCGCGTTCGCCACCCGCAACCTGTGGCGCAGTGCCGGCGATCCGGAACTGTCCGAGTTGATCTGCCTGCAGCTGTAGCGCTTCCGCGCGCGCCGAGTCGTGTGGGCGGGGACCTCAGCGAGCCTCTTGCAAACGCGCTTGTCGGTGGCTCAGCGGACCACCTCGTCGCGCTTGTAGGAGCGGTTTCAGCCGCGACGGGCGTTACTGATGCCCTGCGTCGCCGCTGATTCATGAGAAGTGATGCTGCGGCTGATGGTCCAACGCTGCGTCGCGTCACGTTAAGTGAGCGGATCGAGATCGCTAGAGTGCCTAGTGTGGGAGGGACTTCAGTCCCGACTGCAGGCTGCCCGATGAAACATTGGCGCTTCGCCCGTCGCGACTGAAGTCGCTCCTACAAGAGCAACGCGCATGCGTGGCGGCTCGAGGTGGCCTCAAGTCTCCGGCCGCGCCCATTTGCCGCCAACCGCCGCATCGCCTACAACGGCAGCAGGATATTGCTGAGCTTCCACTGCAGGCCGTCGCGCGTGAATACGAAGGGTACCGCGGTGCCGTCGGCGGTGTGCACGGTGGCAACGAAGCGCGTGGTCGATTCGAAGCGGTGCTCGGCCTGGCGCAGCGGTTGCGGCGGGCGCGGCGCGGCGTAGGTGTCGCCGCCGACGGTGTCGCCGCTGGCGCGTTTCCACAATGCATCGCCCTGCATCAGCGCACCGATGCCGGCCGGGGTGACCATCGCGTCCACGCTCATCCCGCCGAGGCCACCGGCCAGCGACAGCAGCGCGCCACCGAACAGGCTGGACTGCAGGTCCGGCCCGGCGCGGCGCACCAGCGCATCGTCCACCTGCGCCTTGAGGTTGACCCGCAGGGTGGGGAAGTCGACGTAGCGTTCCAACGCGGCGGCATCGCGCTCGCGCAGTGCCTGGTCGATACCGCGGATGGCCAGGTACGGCCCGGCGGCGACATAGCCGCCGAGGGCGAGCAGGGCGAGGAACAGCAAGGCCAGCCATTTCTTCATCGTGTGCCTCGTTGCGCGTGTGGGCGTTATGCAGGAGCGGCTTCCGCCGCGACGCGTGACCAGTAATGCCTGTCGCGGCTGAAGCCGCTCCTGCAGCGAGCGTTGCCTCCCTAGAATTCCAGATCCAGCGCCGCGCACAGATAGTCCACGAATGGACCCAGCGTCTGCAGGTCGGCGGCGATTTGCGTACGCAGCCGCGGGCCTGTCATGGTCGCGTCGTCGAGCTGGCGCCAGAACACCCAGTTCTTGTGCTTGAGGTCGTCGATGCATTCGAAGTCGGCCGGGAAACCGCGCGGTGGCCGCACCAGCATCTCGCTTTCCTCGAAGTCGAAGCGGCGGCGCAGCGCTGGCGCATGCGCGGCGGCCTTCCAGCTGCCGGGATTGTCGAAGATGAACTGGCGCACCTTGCGCTGCGTGTCCGGCTCCGGATGCCACAGCCCGGCGCCGACGAAGCTCTCGCCCGGCTGCAGGTGGATGTAGAAGGAGGGCGCCGGCACCTGCTTGCGCCGCTCATGGAACAGGCGCGCGCCCTGCCAGGTCTTGTACGGCGACTTGTCGTGGGAGAAGCGCGCGTCGCGATGGATGCGGAACAGCGAACCGCCGACACCGCGCGGATCGGCGCGGAAGTGCTCGCTGACCTGGGCCAGGTCCGGCTGCAGGTCGGTGATCAGGCGCAGAAACGGCTGGCGCACGTGTTCTTCGTACTTGTGCCGGTTGTCGTTGAACCAGGCCTTGTCGTTGTGCCGCGCCAGGGCACGCAGGAACTTGAAGCTGGCGTCGCTGAAATAGCTGGTCATAGGCTGCGTTGCAGGTCGTGGCCCCAGGCGGCCAACTGGTCGAGCAGGGCTTGCTTGGTAGCATCCTGCGGGTGAGCCAGGCGTAAACCGGCCAGCTCCGCGTAGAAGCCGTCGAAGCTCAGTTCGGACAGGCCGCTGTCCTGCTGCAGGCGCTGCCGCCGGTAGTCGTCCCAGCGCGCCTGCTCGACGATGGACAGGCTTTCCGGCCAGTTGCGCGCGCGGTAGCGGAACAGCAGTTCGGGCAGGCGCGGATCGCGGAACTGGCCTTCCAGTGCGGCCAGCTGCGCCGGCGGGGTGGCGCGGACCTGTGCCATTGCGCGCTTGTCGCCATCGGGGAGGAAGCCGTCGTACAGCGAGGCATCGACATCGGCCGGCACCGCGGCGCGCTCGTTGGCGAACACGCGCCGCACCTTCTCCGCCAGCGCCGGGCCGGCCTCGCGCAGGCGCGCGGCCTTGGCCAGGAGGTGCGCCGGGTCCAGTCGCAGCCGGGCGAAATCCGCCTCGCGCAGGTGCGCCCAGGCGACCAGTGCCGGCGCCTTGTTCAGATGCACTTCCTTGAGCGGGATGCGCTGTTCGCCTTCGGGCAGATCGGCCTGCGGCGTGTACAGGCGGTCGGCGATCTGTTCCGGCGAATAGCGCAGCAGCGGCTCGATGTCGCCTTCCAGGTCGAACACCAGCACGCGGCCGTCGATGCGCGGATGCCGCGCCAGCGGCAGCACCGGCGCCGCACACAGGCGCGCGGCCGGATAGCGCATCGACACGTGCAGCACCGGCTGCATCGCCACCGCGTCGAGCAGGCCGCCGCAGAAGCGCTTGTCGCGCAGCTTCAGCGCGTACTCCCACAGCCGCGGCTGGCTGCGGCGGAAGTGCCGGGCCATGCCGATGGTGGCGTACACGTCGGACAGCGCCTCGTGCGCATCGCCGTCGCGCACGCCATTGGCCAGTGCCAGTTGCTCCAGCTTGAACGAGGTGGCGCCGTCCTCGCGCTGCGGCCAGACGATGCCCTCCGGGCGCAGCGCGTGCATCAGCCGCAGCATGTCCAGCAGGTCCCAGCGCGAGTTGCCGTTGCGCCACTCGCGTTCGTAGGGATCGTGGAAATTGCGGAACAGGCCGTGGCGCACGAACTCGTCGTCGAAGCGCAGCGAGTTGTAGCCCAGCGTGCAGGTCTGCGGCCGTGCCATCTGCTCGGCGATGCGCGCGAACGCCTCGGCTTCGCTGACGCCCTCGCGCGATGCCTGCTGCGGGGTGATGCCGGTGATCAGGGTGGCGACCGGCGAGGGCAGCAGGTCGTCGGCCGGCTTGACGAAGAAACTGATCGGCTCCTCGATCACGTTGAGTTCGGCATCGGTGCGCACCGCGGCGAACTGCGCGATGCGCGTGCGCCGTGGATCGGCGCCGAAGGTTTCCAGGTCGTAGAAGAGGAAGCTGTCTGGCATGAAGAGTCGAATGGTCCGGGCAAGGCAGGCGAGGCGCGGAGCGCGGCAGTGCTTGTGTAGGAGCGGCTTCAGCCGCGACGGGCGTTACCGGGAATGTCCGCCGCGGCGCTCCTAGGGAAGATAGGACATCCGGATAGGGTACGCCGGTTCAATGCGCCCCCTCCAGCGGTGCCAGCCGCGCGTGCACGATGCGCTCCAGCCGGTTCCAGTCGATCCGCGACAGATCGCTGTGGCCCTGCGTGGCCTGGACCAGGATGTCGCGCTGCACCTCGCTGCGTTCCAGCGCCTGCGCGTACGGCGTGCGCAGGAAGGTGACCATGGTGTAGTGCGGCACGAAGCGGGTGGGATGCCGTGCCTGCAGGGCCTGGCCGAGTTCGCGCTGCAGCAGGAAACCCGCGTCGCCGACGCGGTCGCGCATTTCCACGTAGTTCTCCAGCGCCATCTGCTGAATCGCGCCGGCGTTGGGCTTGCGCTCGGCCTCGAAGGCGGCGTAGGCGCGCGCCAGGTCCGGCTCGCGCTGCAGGTGCGCGGCCAGCGCCGCGCAATCCTCGAACGCGCAGTTCATGCCTTGCCCGTGGAACGGCACCATCGCGTGCGCGGCGTCGCCCAGCAGCACCGCGCGGCCGTCCAGGTGCCAGCGCTCCAGGCGCAGCGTGCCGAGCAGGCCCGGCGGATGCTGTTCCCAGTGCTCGGCCAGTTGCGGCATCAGCGGCAGTGCGTCGGCGAAATCGCGCGCGAACAGCGTCAGCGCCTCCTCGCCGCTGCGCACGGTGGCGAAGCTCGGCTCGCCCTTGTTGGGCAGGAACAGGGTGACGGTGAAGGTGCCTTCATCGTTGGGCAGGGCGATGCACATGTAATGCCCGCGCGGCCAGATGTGCAGCGCGTTGGGTTCGATGCGGAAGCCGCCGCTGGCGCTGGGCGGGATTTCCAGTTCCTTGTACGAGTGATCGAGGAACTCGATGTGCTCGGCCATCGGCGCCTTGCGCTGCATCGCCGCGCGCAGCGCCGAGCCGGCGCCGTCGGCGCCGATCATGCTGTCGAAGCGGATGTCGTGCGGCTGGTCGTCGCGGTCGTCGATGAAGCGTGCGTAGCCGGCGTCGAAATCCACCGTGTGCAGGCGCCGGTAGAAGTGGATGCGCGCGCCGGCCTGTTCGGCCAGTTGCAGCAGGGTGATGTTGAGATCGTTGCGGTGCACCGACCAGATCACCTCGCTGTCGTCGCGGCCGTAGCGCTGCAATTGCTGCTGGCCGTCGGCGAAATGCACCATGCGCCCGCGCATCATCACCGCCTTGGCCATCACCGCGGCATCGGCGCCGGCCTGGCGCAGCACGTGCAGGCCGCGTTCGGCCAGGGCCAGGTTGATCGAGCGGCCGCGCTCGTAATCGTGCACGCGCGGGTCGCCGCGGCGTTCGTAGACGGTGACCTGCCAGCCCTGGCGCGAGAGCAGGATGGCGAGCAGGGAGCCGGCCAGGCCGGCGCCGATCAGGGTGATGCTGCGGGGGGATGCGTTCAATGCGGTGTCCGGAAAGCGCGGCAGGCCGCCGCGCGAAAAAGGCGGCTCAGACGCCGGCCCAGGTTTCCACTTCCTCGACGAAGCGGTAGACGTCGCGGTAGCGGTTGTACAACGGCACCGGGCTGATCCGGATCACGTCCGGTTCGCGCCAGTCGCCGAGCACGCCGACCGATTGCAGGTACTCGAACAGGGCACGGCCGCGCTCGCGGCCGCCGGCCACGCGCAGCGACAGCTGGCAGCCGCGCTGTGCCGGGTCGGACGGGGTGATGATCTGCAGGGTGTCGGCCAGGCGGGCGCGGATCAGCGTCTCCAGGTAGCCGGTGAGCTGCTGCGACTTCTGCCGCAGCGCGTCCAGCCCGGCGCGCTCGAACAGGTCCAGCGAGGCGCGCAGCGGCGCCATGCTCAGGATCGGCGGATTGCTCAGCTGCCAGCCGTCGGCGCCGGGCGCGGCGACGAACTCGGGCGCCATGCGGAAGCGGGTGCGCTTGTCGTGGCCCCACCAGCCGGCGAAGCGCGGGGTGTCGCCGTGGCCGTGGCGCTCGTGCACGAAGGCGCCGGCGACCGCGCCGGGGCCGGCGTTGAGGTATTTGTAGTGGCACCACACCGCGAAGTCCGGGGCGGCATCGTGCAGGTGCAGCGGCACATTGCCGATGGCATGGGCCAGGTCGAAACCGACCGCGGCGCCGGCCGCACGCGCCAGCTGCGCCACCGCAGCCAGGTCGAACGCCTGGCCGGTGCGGTACTGCACGCCCGGCCACAGCACCAGCGCCAGGCGCGGGCCATGCTCGCCGATGGCGCGCTCGATCGCCGCCAGCGACACGGTGCCGTCGGCGCCGTCGGGCTGCACTTCGATCAGGTCGGTGGCCGGGTCGAAGCCGTGGAAGCGGATCTGCGAGGCGACCGCGTGCTGGTCGGAGGGGAACGCGCCGGCCTCGATCAGGATCGCCGGGCGCTCGCGGGTGGGCCGGTAGAAGCTGACCATGAGCAGGTGCAGGTTCACTGTCAGCGTGTTCATCGCCACCACTTCATGCGGATGCGCGCCGACCAGCCGTGCCAGCGGCGCAGCCAGCAGTTCGTGGTAGGTCATCCACTGGGTGTCGCCGTTGAAATGGCCTTCCACCGCCAGCGACGACCACTTGTCCAGCACCTCCTGCACCGCGGCGCGCGCGCCGCGCGGCTGCAGGCCCAGCGAGTTGCCGACGAAATAGGCCTGGTCGGCGCCCTGGTGCTGCGGGAACAGGAACTCCTGGCGCAGGGCCCGCAGCGGATCGGCGGCGTCGAGGGCGATGGCGTGCTGGCGGGACAGGATCTCGTTCATCGGCTTGGGTTCCTGGAAGCAGGGCGAGAGTCTAGAGGGTGTGGGACGACGTGAGGTAGCTAACCGGCGGCGTGGCGCTTGGGGCGCTGCGGACGTTGCTGGCGCCGTTGGTACGACGCACCTTCACCCGCTGCGCTGCGCGCCCACCGGCGGCGGATCCTTCGATGCCGCCGCGGCCGGCAGCAGCGCACCGCGAACCAGGTGGGTGAGAGTGCCGATGCTGTCGGCGACGCGGTCGCTGGTGTCGGCCAGCGCGGCCAGCGCGCCGCCGTCGCTGCCGTCCTGCTGCGCAGCCAGCGCCTCGGCCAGGCGCCGCTCGTCCGTGCGCAGGCTGGCCTGCGGCGGCGCCGTGCCGGTGCGCAGGCTCTCGGCCAGTTCGGTCAGTGCGGCGTGCGCCTGCTGCCGGAACTGCGGCAGTTCCGGCAGCGGCGGCAACGGCGGCGCATCGCGCAGCACCGCCTCCAGCGCCAACGAGGCGCGGATCAGCCGGTTGCCGTTGGCCAGCACCGATTCGGCCAGGGTCAGTTCGCGCAGGTTGCGTTTGCGCCGTGGCTCGCCGCGCAGGCGTTCGATCGAGGCCTGGGCATTGGTGCGGGCGGTGCGCGAGGCCGCGCGGGTGTCCGGCAGCGCCTGCAGGCGCCCCTCCAGCACCGCGTCGAGATGGTCGCGGTAGGCGAGCAGCAACTGCGCCAGGATGGCGCGGATGTGCTTGCGTTCCCAGGTCGGCCACAGCGCGTAGGCCGCCAGCGCCAGCGCGCTGCCGAGCACGGTGGCCTGGATGCGCTCGCCGATCGCCTCGCCCGGCGCCATGCCTTCGAACGACAGCAACAGCACCAGCATGCCGGTCAGGCAGGCCACGCCGAGCCCGTAGTTGACCTGGGTGAGCAGGCGGAAGCCCAGGCAGAACACCGTCAGCAACAGCAGCCGCACCACCGCCCCGTCCATCACGAAATGCGCCAGCACGGTGGCCAGCAGCAGCCCGGCGAAGGTGCCGGCCACGCGCAGCGCGCCGAAGCTGAGGGTGCCGCCGAAATCCGGCTTGAGCACGATCGCGGTGGTCATCGGGATCCAGTAGCCGTGCGGGATCGCCTGCCAGCGGGCGAACAGCACCGCCAGGGCCAGGCATACCCCACAGCGCAGCGCGTGGCGGAACGCCACCGACGACAGGTTCAGGTTCGCCCGCAATGTCTGCAGCGGCGCCAGCGGGCGCAGCGCCGGCGGCAGCCGCGCTTCGGCCAGTTCGGCCTGGATCTCGCCGCGGCTGCTGGCCCAGCGGCCATTGCGCACCAGCGCGCGCAGCTGGCCGCCCAGGCCTTGCGCGCGGGCCACGGCGATGCGCAGCAGGCGCCGTTCGCGGGTGTCCTCGGCCTGCGCCTGCACCTGCGCCAGGGCCTCGACCAGATCGTCGAAGCCGGTCATCGAGTCGTTGGCGGCGTCGGGGTCTTCGGCGCTGTCCAGCGCATGCGCCAGCTGGTCCAGCACCACCGCGCTGCGTTCGAGCACGCGTTCGATCGGCAGCCGCGCGGGCGACGCTGTGTCCAGGCGCCCGTGCAGATCGGCCAGGGTCAGCAGCTCCAGCCGCGCGCGTTCGCACAACTCGGCGATGACCCGGAACGCCTGCACTGCACGCCCGCGCGAACGGTGTTCGCCGTGCAGCATCACCATCGCCTCGAGCACCGCTTCGGTGGCCGGCGGCGCCGCGGTCGCGCTCGGCCGCTGGCGGGCGAGGCCGGCCAGTTGCCGCATCAGGTCGGCCAGGGCGAAGCGCTCCGGGCGGTAGCGCTGCAGCGGCCAGGCCGCCAGCGCCATCAGCATCTGCAGCACGCCGCCGGCGAAGATCAGCGCGGCCACGCCCACGCTCTGCGCAGGCGGCAGTCCTACGTCGGCGCTGACCACCAGCAGGATCATGCTGGTCAGCCCGACCCGCGCCGCCACCGGACCCAGCGCCACCAGCAGGCCGCCGCCCAGGCCGAGCAGCAGCGCGCACAGCGCCAGTGCGACCGTGTGCGCGCCGATCAGCATGCCCAGCAACGCGGCCACGCCCGCCGCCAGCGCGGCCATCAGCATGCGCTGCATCCGCGCCCGGTACGGGCCGGGCTGGTCGGAGAACATGGTGTTGAGCGCGCCGGTGGACACCGCCAGGCCCAGTTCGGCATGGCCGGCGGCCACGCCCAGCGCCAGCGGCGCGACCACCGCGGCGGTGTTGCGCAGGGCCACGCGCACCGGCACGTCGCGCGGCTTGAGCGCGATCAGGCCGCGCAGCATCGCGATGGGGAACGGCGCGGGCGCAGGGCGGTCACGGCGCGGCGGCAGCGGCCGGCAGCGGATGCACGTGGCCGCAGGCGGCGCAGGTGCGCAGCGATTCGGACGCGTAGAAGCGCGCGAACACCGGCGGGAAGTCGGTCTCGATGTTCTGCAGCGGGAAGTAGGCTTCGTACAGCAGGTGGTTGCAGCGCTCGCAGTACCAGAGCAGGCCGTCCTGTTCGTGCGGCAGGCGTCGCCGCTCGATCACCAGGCCCACCGACTCCGGTCCGCGTTGCGGGGAGTGCGGCACCTTCGGCGGCAGCAGGAAGGTCTCGCCGGCGCGGATCGAGATCTCGCGCACCGCGCCGTCCTCCTGGATCTTCAGCACCATCTCGCCTTCGAGCTGGTAGAACCACTCCGGGCCTTCGTCGTAGTGGTAGTCGCTGCGCGCGTTCGGCCCGCCGACCACCATCACGATGAAGTCGCCGGCATGCATGCACTTGTTGCCGACCGGCGGCTTCAGCAGGTGCCGGTGGGCGTCGATCCAGGCGTGCAGGTTCAACGGGGCAGGGAGCATGGGGATCCTCGCGGGCGATGACGGAACGGCGCGCGCCGCTCAGCGGTCCTCGCGGTCCTGGCTGATGCGCGCCAGGGCGGCATCGTAGCGCGGCACCAGGTCGTCGATGCGACCGAGTTCCATGCCCAGGTCGTGCACGCGGCCGTCGCGCAGGCTGTAGACCCAGCCGTGTACGGTCAGTTCCTGGCCGCGCGCCCAGGCGTCGAGCACGATCGAGGTGCGGCTGACGTTGACCACCTGCTCGAGCACGTTGAGTTCGCACAGCCGCGCGTGCTGCACGTTGAGCGCGCCGGCCTGCTGCAGGCAGTGCTCGTGCTTCTCGGCCACGTCGGTGACGTGGCGGATCCAGTTGTCGACCAGGCCCAGCCGCGCGCGGGTCAGGCCGGCATGCACGCCGCCGCAACCGTAGTGGCCGACCACCAGGATGTGCCGCACCTTCAGCACCTCGACCGCGAACTGGATCACCGACAGGCAGTTGAGGTCGGTATGCACCACCACGTTGGCGATGTTGCGGTGGACGAACACCTCGCCCGGCGCCATGTCGATGATCTGGTTCGCCGGCACCCGCGAGTCGGAACAGCCGATCCACAGGTACTCCGGGGTCTGCTGCTTGGACAGGCGGCTGAAGAACTCCGGATCCTCGCGGTTGATGCGTTCGGACCAGGAGCGGTTGTTGTCCAGGAGTTGCGCGATTTTGCTCATAGCGTCGCATTATTCCAGAAGCCTGGGTCCGGCGCGCAGCTGGCGCATACGCCGACGCGCATGAGGGCCGCGGCGCCTCAGTGCGCAGGCGTCGCCGGATCGGGCTTTTGCCGATCCCGTTGGCGCGGCCCGCTGCGCAGACTTCCTCCACGCCCACACCGGGCATCAGCGGAGGATCCCATGGCCGACTTCAACGCATTCTTTCCGACCCTGCTCAAGCACGAGGGCGGCTTCGTCAACGATCCGGTGGACCCGGGCGGCGCCACCAACAAGGGCATCACCCTGGCGACCTTCCGCGTGTACGCCAAGAGCCTGCTGCAACTGGAACCGACCCTGGACAACCTGCGCGCACTCACCGACGCGCAGGCCGGGGTGATCTACAAGACCTGCTACTGGAATGCGGTGCACGGTGACGAGATCGCGCTGCAGCCGCTGGCCAACATCCTGTTCGACTTCCAGGTCAATGCCGGCAACAACGCCATCAAGCTGCTGCAGCGCGTGCTCAATGCGCAGACTCCGACGCTGAAGCTGCCGGAGGACGGCAAGTTGGGCCCGGCCACCCTGGCGGCGCTGCTGGCGGCCGACCAGCGCGATCTGTACGCACGCTACAAGCAGGGCCGGCGCGACTACTACCAACGGCTGGTCGCGGCCAGGCCGCCGCTGGCCAAGTTTCTCAAGGGCTGGCTGGCGCGCACCGATTCCTTCCCCGACCTGAGCTGAGCGCGCACACGGCGTACGACGCCGATCCGCCGCCGTCGCCGACGGCAGCCTTCTTTCCCCAGGAGCGACCATGGCTGGACCGACCGCATTGAACGACCTGATCGAAGCGCTGGCCGGCGCCGTGATCGAGGCGCAGGACCGCATCGAGCAGCACCAGATGGCCAACCTCGGCGACTACTTCGACGAGTTCCACCGGCCCAAGAGCGTGATCATCCGCCTGCCGTCGCAGCACCCGCAGGCCGCCGAAGGCGACGAGGACTACTACCGCGCGCCGCTGCTGCCGCTGGTCTCGACCAACGTGCTGCGGATCAAGGACGTGGAGATCAGCTTCGATGCGCAGCTCGGCGACCTCGGCGGCCTGCAATCCGCCGACGGCTTCTTCGCGCCGGAGTCGCCCGGCCCGCGCGGTGCCTGGCAGGCCAAGCGCACCGCCACCCGTTCCAGCGTGCGCGTGGATACCAGCGCCAGCGCGCGGAGCCAGCGCCAGAGTGCCGTCCACGTCGTGTTGCGCGTGGAGGGGACCGAACCGACTGACGGAGCGGCCAGATTGCTCAACCATCTGGCGCAGACGCAGGGCGTGTTCAAGACGGTCATGGCCGACAAGCCGGACGTCGCGGGCACGGACGATGTAACCAATCCCACCAACTAAGGAGTCACTGCAATGGCTGACGAACTCGTCAATATGTCAAGTCAATTCAAGGGTCTGCCGATGGGCGACCTGATCGGCGGCCCGCTGGATGCGGCCTGCGACGCGCAGGTCAAACTGGCCCGCGCCACCGCCGATTTCATCCGCGTCATCGGCTTCTTGCCGCCGGACACCCCCGACCCGAAGAATCCGCAGGCGACCGGCGCCACCCGTACCGCCAGCTTCCGCTTCAAGCGGCCGGTCGACGACCCGGACAAGGCCGGTGGCATCGCCGAGGAGGACGTCGAACTGGAAGTGCCGCTGCTGGCCATCGTCAACGTGCCCAGCCTGAGCATCCAGACCGTGGACATCACCTTCGACATGGAAGTGAAGTCGTCCTTTTCCTCCAAGGAAAAGACCGATGCCTCGGCGTCGCTGTCGGCGGACGTGGAATACGGCTTCGGCCTGTTCAAGGCCAAGGTGCACATCCAGGGCTCGGTCTCCACCAGCAAGGAGAACACGCGCAGCTCGGACAACTCGGCCAAGTACCACGTCTCGGTGCATGCCGCGGACAAGGGGCCGCCGGAAGGCCTGGCGCGGGTGCTGGACATCCTGCAGACCTCGGTGGCGCCGCGCAAGATCGGCAAGCCGATCGCGGTCAACCCGTAATCCCATAGCGGTCCGTTGAACCATCTCGTCGGGGGACTCGTCAACGATGTTCGACCTTACTGAAGTCAAGTTCGTCAAGCGGGTCGTGGTCGGTAGCGACAACCCGACGCAGATGCAATCGCCCGAGCAGATCGAGGCGGCGCGGGCCTTGCTCAACCGCTGCCTGAGCGATTCGCCGAAGGGCGCGATCATCGGCACCGAGAAGAATTTCGCCGTGCTGCAGATCGGCGAGCACCAGGTGGTGATGCAGTGGCTGTGCTACCACGTGGGCTTTCCGCGCAAGCCCGGCTGGTTGAAGGACGACTGATGGCCAGGCTGCGCTGCGAGTTCGACCTGTTCCTGCAGGGGCTGTCGGCGGCCTTGCTGGATGCGCAGCGGCGTTGCCGCGCGCGTCACGCACAGGCATTGCGCGCCTGCTTCGGCGCAGGCGAGACGCTGCAGGTGGAAACGGACGCGGCCGAGCCGCCGTCGCTGCAGATCCCGTTGTGGGAACTGCGCGCCTGGCAGTTGCCGCAGATCGGCGAGTTGGCCCTGGCCTTCGACGTCGAACTGGACGTGGTGGACGTGCCGGACGAGGCGCCGCGTCTGCTGCTGCAGGTGCAGCCGCGCCGGCCGCGCCGGCCCGGCCACCGCTTGCAGGTCCTGTTCCGCGGCACCCACACCCCGGTCGGCGAGGTGCTGTTCGACGGTCAGCGGCTGAAGCTGTGGCACCTGTCCGACGCGCCCGCCCCGCACGATCCCGCCCAGGAGAGCGCACATGCGTAGACACGGCTTCATCCTGTCCCGGCACGACACCGACCTGTGGTGCCGAGAACTGCACATCGACCTGCGCTCGCTGGCCCGCGCGCAGCGGCTGCGCCGGCGTCGACGCCGGGCGCTGTGGCTGCTTGCCGTACTGTTTCTCGTGGCGGCCGTCCTGGCGCTGATCCGGTTCGGTCTGTCCTGACCGCACCCTTCGTTTTTCCTTCATATCCAACAGGAGAGTCGCATGCGTATCCGTTCGCGTGGTGTTGCGCGTTTCCCGCTCTGGCTGGGGCTGTGCCTGGCCCTGCCGTCCGCCGTCGTTGCCGCGCCGCAGGCGTCTGCGCCTGCCGCGCCGGTCGCAGCGGCCAGTGCCGAGGCGCTGCCGCCCGGCGAATGGAACGGCACCCTGGCGACGGACGCGCAGCGGCTGGCCTCGGTGCGCCTGGTCCAGCGGGACGGCAAGGCCCGGTTGATGTTCGGCTCGCCGCTGAACTGCGCGCTGCTGGTCAAGCCGCAAGCGGACGGCAGCTTCGCGCTGGAGTCGATCAATGGCGGTGCCTACTGCGACAAGCTGATGGGCAAGCCGCTGCGCGTGCAACGCAGCGGCGACGACCTGCGGCTCAATGTCGGCGGCACGGACCTGCCGGTCGTGCTGCATACCGATCCGGGCCAGCCCAGCCCGCTGCAGGGCGCATGGCGCGGGTTGATTCGTCCCGATTACGGTAATGGGGCAGTTACCGTGCAGCTGAGCGTCGCCGCGACGCCGCAGGCGCCGGGCAACGCCACGGTACAGTTGCGCTACGGCGCGCCGCGCGAGTGCAGGGTGCAGGGACGCTACCTCGACACGCGCGAGGGAGCAGCGCTGTACGCGCTGGACATGAACGATCAGGGCACCTGCGCGCGCCTGGGCGACGGCCAGCTGACGCTGCGCGCGAGGCCGGACGGCAAGCTCGAACTGCAGACCGTGGACCGCGCCGGGACGCGCCGGGAAAACGCATTGCTGGAGCGTGCGCCCGCCAACCCGTAATCCGCCGCACGCAGGCGCCGGCCACCGCTTCCGTCCAGGAGTGTTGCGATGAACGTCTGGATCAAGACGCTGGCCGGCGCCCTGTGGCGTCGGCTGCGCGCGGCACGCAACGCCGTGCCGCGCCTGCCGCCGCCGGGCATCCTGCCGCAGTTGCGTGCGGAGTGCGAAGCGATGGCCCGCTACGCGCTGGAGCATGGCATGGCGGTGCCGCCGGAGCTGATTGCGCGGCTGTCCATGCTGTTATGCGCCGCTTCGTCGGACGGCGAGGCGGGCGACATCGAGCAGCGCGCGCACGAACTGGCGGTGACCCATCGGCGGTTGGCGCAACTGATCCGCCCGGCGACCCCGCAGGCGGTATTCCTGCTCGACGCCGAGCGGCGCCGTCCGCACTGGGCGACCTTGCTCGGTCCGCTGCCGCTGGTGCGCGCGCTGACCGCCACCTCGCTGTTGTTCCTGTTCGCGGTGGTGGCATCGGCGCTGTCCAGCAAGGTCAGCGCTGACAACGTGCGCCTGGGGTTCCTGGATTCCTCGGGCAGCGTGCTGCTGTGGAACGCGCTGTTCCTGCTGTTCTGCGCCGGCCTGGGCGCCTCGTTCTCCTCGCTGTTCCAGGTGCACCGCTACGTCGCCGACGCCAGCTACGACCCCAAGTACGACGCCTCCTACGGCGCACGCATGATCCTGGGCCTGATCGCCGGCCTGATCCTGGTCGAGGTGCTGCCGCCGGACCTGTTCGAAAGCGGTGGCATGCGCAGCTTCGGCAAGCCGACCCTGGCGATGCTCGGCGGCTTTTCCGCCACCGCGGTGTATCGCCTGCTGCAGCGCCTGGTCGACGCCATGGAAACGCTCGTGCGCGGCGACACCTCCGCGCAGGCGCAGGCGTCGCTGGAAGTGCAGCGCGCCAGCAACGACACCGAGCGCATGCGCTGGCAGGGCGAGCTGGCCGCGCAGTTGATGGCCTTGCAGCAGTCGATCGAGGCCGGCACGCCGCCGGCCGCGATCCAGCAGCGGCTCGCCGAGTTCGCCCGCGCCATGCTGCAGGTGGAGGCCGCCCGGTTGCCACCACCACCACCGCCGCCAACCGCTGCTGCGGAATGAGCATGCCGGCGTATCGCCGGCGTCCCACCATCGTTCGTCGGCGCAGGACTTCGTTCTGCGTCACAGCGTGTGCGCCCTAGCACGGGATTCTGTCTACAAACCGAGACTAATGCGGCAATCCGCACAAGTTCAGCCGTCGCCGCCATCCATATCAGCCTGAAGCCGATGGCCGCCATGGCCCAGCGTGACAAGCTGAGGACGTAACGCAAGCGCAGGTTCCGCGCTGTCGCATCGGTTGAAAAAAGGGGCGCGTCGCACTGCAGCGGACGCGGGTTGCCGCGCGGTCGCGCGTTGGGAGTTCCATTACCAACACAGGTAGAGAATGAACACACGTATCGTGATTGCCGCCGAACGCAGCATCGTGCTGGAGGGCATGGTGGCCCTGTTGGACAATACGCCGGACATCGACGTGGTCGGCCACGCGGTCGACGGACTGGAGTGCGTGCAACTGGTGACCCGGCAGCAGCCGGACGTCGTGCTGATGGATGTGATGCTGCCGGGACTCAACGGCATCGAGGCCACCCGTCGGCTGCTGCAGCGCAGCCCGCGCAGCAAGGCCATCTGCATTGCCGCCTCCGATGCCGCAGTCAACGTACGCGCGGCCATCGACGCCGGCGCCAAGGGCTACCTGGCGCGCAACAGCACCTTCCACGAATTGCTGCGCGCGATCCAGCAGGTCGGCAACGATCAGCTGTACATCAGCCCGCAGCTGTCGCAGTCGCTGGTCAGCGAGTATCGCTGCCCGCCCGGTGACGCGGTTTCCGCCTATACGCTGCTGACCTCGCGCGAACGCGAGATCGTGCAGTTGCTGTCCGAGGGATTGTCGACCAAGGAGATCGCCGCACGCCTGCACATCAGCGTCAAGACCATCGGCACCCATCGCGAACACATCATGCTCAAGCTGGGCATGCAGAGCATCGCGCAATTGACCCGGTACGCGATCCGCGAAGGCCTGTCGCCGCTGGACGGCGGCCGCGCCAGCGCGCACCGCGCCGATCGCGACCGGCAAGGGCCGGCCAGCCGTTGCGGCTGAGTAGCGCGCGCGTCAGGACGGTGCGGCCGCCAGGCGGCGCGCCCGGCGCTCGCGATCTTCATGCATCACGCATGCATTGCGGTCGCTGCTGCGCGCCATCGGCCCGGCCTGACCGCTCTGCGTTCGGTCGTGTTCGCCACGCTGGATCGCGGCCGCGCGTTCAGTCCTGGCGTCGCGCGCTCATCAGTGCCGCAATGCCTTGCGCGCCGGCGTCGGCCTGGGCCTGCAACGCCTCGCGCACCGCGGCCTGGTTCGCCGGCGGATGGTTCTGGCTGAGCTTGAACTTCAGCTCGACCCGCTCGACCTCCAGGCGGAAGCCGATGATGCCGCGCAACTGGAGCCGGTGCGCGTCGATGTCCGGTTCGTAGCGCCAGTCGCTACCCAACGCGCGCTCGTGGCGTTCGCTCAGCCGCGCCACCACGTCGGCCAGCATCGCCTCGTCGTCGCTGGGCTGCAGGTGACCATGCAGGTGCGCCGTGGCGTAGTTCCAGGTCGGCACCCGCGCCATCGCGTCCTTGTCCGGATACCAGCCCGGCGAGACGTAGGCATGCGGGCCGTGCACGATCATCAAGGCCGGCCCGGCGTGCCGGGCCTGCGGGTTGGCCCGCGACCAATGGCCTTCGACCAGGATGCGCGCGCCGTCGCGCCGGTACAGCACCGGCAACGGTGTGGCGCAGGGCAGGCCGTCGGCGACGGTGACCAGGGTGGCGAACGGGTGGTGCGCGATCAGCGCGTCCAGCGCGCCCAGGTCGTGTTCGGCGAAGGCGGGCGGAACGTGCATCGCCAGGTCAGGCGCGCGCGCCCAGGCTCTGGGTCATGCGTCCGCGAAGGCCGGCGTCGTCGTCGGCCTGCGGCGGCGACACCTCGCCCAACGAGAAGCCGCGCGCCCGCGCATCGTCTTCGTCGAGACCATCGAAAGCGACGAACTCGGCGTCGAACAGCGCCGCGCGGGCGGTGTCCTCGCTGTCGTAGCTGAGCGTATTGCCGTCGCTGTCCAGCACCTCGGCGGTACCGGCGTCGCGCACGCGCAGGCGCGCCCACACCAGCAGGCGGCCGAGACTGGCCAGGTACCACTGATCGTGGGAGGGAGAATCTGAAGTCATGGAATCACCAGGGAAAGCAGCCAGAGCAGGGCGGCCATGCCCAGGCCGAGGAAGATGGTCATCAGCGACAGCCAGGCCGGCGTCGCCAGCCCGGAGAGCCCGCGGTCGCCCAGCGGGCGGTAGCGCCGCGTCAGCAGCCAGCCGAGCGCGACCGGCTTGAGGAAGGCGCCCGGCCCGAACGCCGCCACCAGCGGCGGATGGCGGTCGCGGATGTGCACCAGGGTCAGCGGCCAGAAGATCAGGAACGCGCTGGCCCCGGCGATCGCCACGCCGACGAAGCACAGCGCGAAGAACAGGATCATGGCGCGCGCTCCCCTGGCCGGCTCAGAACTCGGCGCTGCCCGGCGCGCGCGGGTAGGGGATGGCGTCGCGGATGTTGCTCAGCCCGCATACGTACACCACCAGGCGCTCGAAGCCCAGGCCGAAGCCGGCGTGCGGCACCGTGCCGTAGCGGCGGAAGTCGCGGTACCAGCCGTAGTGCTGCGGATCCAGGCCGAACTGCTGCATGCGCGCGTCGAGCACGTCCAGGCGTTCCTCGCGCTGGCTGCCGCCGATGATCTCGCCGATGCCGGGGGCCAGCACGTCCATCGCCGCCACGGTCTTGCCGTCGTCGTTCAGGCGCATGTAGAAGGCCTTGATGTGCTCGGGGTAGTTGGTCACCACCACCGGGCGCCCGACGTGCTGCTCGGTCAGCCAGCGCTCGTGTTCGGTCTGCAGGTCCAGGCCCCATTCCACCGGGAACTCGAACTTCTGCCCGGACTTCTGCAGCAGGCCGATCGCGTCGCCGTACTCGATGCGCTCGAACGGCGAGTTGATGAAGGTCTCCAGCTTGCTGATCGCGGTCTTGTCGACGCGCTCGGCGATGAACGCCAGGTCGTCGGCACGCTCTTCCAGCACCGCACGGAACAGGTACTTCAGGAAGTCCTCGGCGACCCGCGCGTCCTCGGCCAGGTCGGCGAAGGCGATCTCCGGCTCGATCATCCAGAACTCGGCCAGGTGGCGGGTGGTGTGGCTGTTCTCGGCGCGGAAGGTGGGGCCGAAGGTGTAGACCTTGCTCAGCGCCAGGCAGTAGGCCTCGACGTTGAGCTGGCCGGATACGGTCAGGAAGGTCTCCTTGCCGAAGAAGTCGCGGCCGAAGTCGACCTGGCCCTGCGCGTCGCGCGGCAGGTTGGCCATGTCCAGCGTGGAAACGCGGAACATCTGCCCGGCGCCTTCGGCGTCGGAGGTGGTGATGATCGGCGTGCTGATCCAGTTGTAGCCGTTGAGGTGGAAGTAGCGGTGCACCGCCTGCGCCAGGCAGTTGCGGATGCGCGTCACCGCGCCGAACAGGTTGGTGCGCGGGCGCAGGTGCGCGACCTCGCGCAGGAACTCCGGCGACATCGGCTTGGGCTGGATCGGGTAGGTCAGCGGGTCCTCGACCCAGCCGACCACTTCGACGGAACTGGCCTGGATCTCGAACGACTGGCCCTTGCCCTGCGACTTCACCAGCACGCCCTTGGCGATCAGCGAGCAGCTGCCGGTGAGCCGCTTGACCTCGTCGAAGTTGGGCAGCGCGTCGGTCGCCACCACCTGGATCGGGGCGAAGCAGGAGCCGTCGCTCACATTGATGAAAGCCAGTCCGGCAGATCCGCGCAGCGTGCGCACCCATCCCCGCACCGTGACTTCGCCGCCTTCCGGGATCTTCCCGGCCAGCGCATGTGCAACGCTCACCACCGTCATGACTTGAATCCTCGCCGCAGCGACTCGATATGGAAGGGGCAAGTGTACTGGCTGGAGCGCAGCGCTTGCGAGGCGTGGCGGCGATCGGCCGCCGTCCTCCCTATAATGTCCGCTCGCAGTTGTCCGGAGTCGTCGCCATGGCCGTCCATCTCACCCCCGTCGCCCATGCCCGCGTGCAGCGCTTCGTCGCACAGACGCCTGGCGCCCTGGGATTGCGCTTCGGCGTCGAGCGCACCGGCTGTTCCGGCTGGGGCCATGTCACCGACCTGGCGCGCGAGGCGCGTCCGGACGACGCGGTGTTCGAGCAGGACGGCGTGCGCATCTACGTCGATGCCACCAGCCTGCCGCTGGTGGACGGCACCGAGATCGACTTCGGCAAGCAGGGCCTTGGCGAGACCTTCGTGTTCCGCAACCCGAATGCCACCGCCGAATGCGGCTGCGGCGAGAGCTTCACCACCGACGCCGCGCACGCCGACGCGCCCTGAGCGTCGCCGCGCCGGCCAAGCGGCCTCCTCCGCGGAGGACGTAGGGCAGGGCGGTATCGGTTCGCATGCAACTGCCTCAGTTCCTCCATCATCCCAACGCCTACGCGCTGTGCTTCGCGCAGGAAGACGGCGTCTGCGATTGCTGCGGCGAAACCCGTGCCTGGCGCTACCAGGGGCCGTTCTACTGTGCCGGCGACGCCCCGCAGTTCCTGTGTCCCTGGTGCATCGCCGACGGTCGCGCCGCGGCTCGCTTCGAGGGCGAGTTCAACGACTGGGCGGAGATCGAGGGCGTCTCGCCCGACCCGGACGACGCGCCGCCGGCCATCGATGCCGCGCTGCTGCAGGCGATCTGCACCCGCACGCCGGGGTATTCGGCCTGGCAGCAGCCGGTGTGGCTGAGCCATTGCGACCAGCCCTGCGCCTTCCTTGGCTACGCCGGGGGCGATGACCTCGCGCCGATCCTGGACGAGGTCATGCCCGACATCGTCGAGGTCACCCCGCGCGATGCGGACTGGCTGCTGGCGCGGCTGTCCCGCGATGGCACGCTGGTCGGCTGCCTGTTCCGTTGCCTGCAGTGCGGCCAGCATCGCCTGCATGTCGATACGGGGTGAGTTCGAAGGCCGGGACCCGGGGCCCGGGACCGGGGACCCGGAAGAGCGGTCTGGATCTCTTCTTCGTGCAGGTGGGTTGAGACATCTCGCCACGAGAGGCCGGGCGGCCTTGCTTTCCGGGTCCCGGGTCCCGGGCCCCGGGTCCCGGCTTCGTTAAGCCAGGACATTCATTCCGCCTCCGTTTCGACAGCTTGTCCGTGGCGGCACTTCTACGCCATAATGTGCGGCTTCCTGCCTTCCCGGCGGGAGTCCTTGCCCCACCGCCGTCACCATCGCGGGGGGCTGTCCGGCCGCAAGGCCACATCCGAAAGGTAAACACCATGAGTCGTCATTACGAAATCGTGTTCCTGGTCCACCCGGATCAGAGCGAGCAGGTCCCGGCCATGATCGAGCGCTACAAGTCGCTGGTCGAGAACGGCAAGGGCACCATCCACCGTCTGGAAGACTGGGGCCGCCGCCAGCTGGCGTACCCGATCCAGAACCTGGTGAAGGCCCACTACGTCATGCTGAACATCGAAGTGGACCAGGCCGTGCTGAGCGAGCTGGTCGAGAGCTTCCGCTTCAACGACGCGGTGCTGCGCCACCTGGTGATCAAGCGCGACGGTCCGGACACCGAGCAGTCGCTGATCATGAAGAGCAAGGACGAGAAGGCCGACAAGCCCGAGCGCGGTGAGCGCCGTCGTCGCGACGACGAAGAGGGCGATGCGCCCGCCGCCGCCACCGAAACCGACGGCGACGCCGCCGAAGCCGCCTAAGGAGCACGCTCATGTCCAAGTTCTTCCGTCGTCGCAAGTTCTGCAAGTTCACCGCCGAAGGCGTCAAAGAGATCGACTACAAGGATCTCAACACCCTGCGCCAGTACCTCACCGAGAACGGCAAGATCGTGCCGAGCCGCGTGACCGGCACCAAGTCCAAGTACCAGCGTCAGCTGGCCACGGCGGTCAAGCGCGCGCGTTTCCTGGCGCTGATCCCGTACACGGACAACCACGACGTTTGATTCCGGGTTTCCCGGAACGCAACACGGCCCGCACCTCCCAGTGCGGGCATTCAACCGAAGTCTGGCGATCGAAGAGTGCGGTGCCGATCGGGTGCAAATCCCGATTCCCGAATCCCCAATCCCGGCTTCTCCTATTCGGACAGCACCCGTTGCGGCGGCCGCGTGCCGACGCTAACGAATAACGGAGCAAGACCATGCAACTGATTCTTCTGCAGAAAGTGACCAACCTGGGCGGCCTCGGCGACAAGGTCGACGTCAAGCCGGGCTACGGCCGCAACTACCTGGTGCCGCAGGGCAAGGCCGTGCCGGCCACCGCCGCCAACATCGCCGAGTTCGAAGCCAAGCGCGCCGAGTACGAAGCCAAGGCCAAGTCGATCCACGACGACGCCGAAGCCCGTGCCGCCAAGCTGGAAGGCGCCAGCGTGACCGTCAAGGCCAACGCGTCCACCGAAGGCAAGCTGTACGGCTCGGTCGGCCCGCGCGACATCGCCGAAGCCTTCACCGCCGCCGGCATGCCGCTGGAGAAGGGCGAAGTGGTGCTGGGCGAAGGCGCGTTCCGCAACATCGGCGAGTACGAGGTGCTGGTGCGCCTGCACGCCGACGTGGAAACCACGGTCAAGGTCGTGGTCGAAGCCGACGCCTGATCGCGTCGTCATCGCTGTACCGACACGGGCACCGCAAGGTGCCCGTGTCGTTTGTGCCGACCTGCGCCGCCGTCGGCGGGTCGTGTGGCCCTGGCTGGCACGGCTGGCGGGGACCGGTCGCCTGCATGTGCGATCGCCGTCGCATCGGCGCCACCCGGCGCAGGCCGCCCCGGTGCCGCGCAGGGGCCGCTATACTCAGCGACTCGTGTCCGATGTCGACCCGGTGGTGTAGCCGCATCAATGGGTTGGAAGCAGGACCTCACCTGGATCTTCATTAGCGGCAGCGCAGCTCGGAATGCCGGCGGCGCCTGCCATGGATTGCCCGCACCATGCGCCTGTCGACCATCAAGCTGTCCGGCTTCAAGTCCTTCGTCGATCCGACCACGCTGCACCTGCCGACCAACATGACCGGCATCGTCGGTCCGAACGGCTGCGGCAAGTCGAACATCATCGACGCGGTGCGCTGGGTGATGGGCGAAAGTTCGGCCAGCCGCCTGCGCGGCGATTCGCTGACCGACGTGATCTTCTCCGGTTCCTCGGCGCGCAAGCCGGTGTCGCAGGCCACGGTCGAGCTGATCTTCGACAACTCCGACCACACCATCTCCGGCGAGTACGCCTCCTTCAACGAGATCTCGGTCAAGCGCCAGGTCAGCCGCGACGGCAGCAGCAGCTACTACCTCAACGGCACCAAGTGCCGGCGCCGCGACATCACCGACCTGTTCCTGGGCACGGGCCTGGGCCCGCGCAGCTACTCGATCATCGAGCAGGGCATGATCAGCCAGATCATCGAGGCGCGCCCGGAGGACCTGCGCGTGTACCTGGAGGAGGCGGCCGGCATCTCCAAGTACAAGGAGCGGCGCAAGGAGACCGAGACCCGCATCCGCCACACCCGCGAGAACCTGGAGCGGCTGGGCGACCTGCGCGAGGAGATCGGCAAGCAGCTCGAGCACCTCAAGCGCCAGGCGCGCCAGGCCGAGCAGTACCAGGCGCTGCAGGAAGAACGGCGGATCAAGGACGCGCAGTGGAAGGCGCTGGAATACCGCGGCCTGGACGGGCGCCTGCAGGGCCTGCGCGAGGCGCTGGGCCAGGAAGAGACACGCCTGCAGCAACTGATCGCCGAGCAGCGCGATGCCGAGGCGCGCATCGAGACCGGCCGCGTGCGCCGCGAGGAAGCCGCCGAGGCGCTGAGCACCGCGCAGGCCGAGGTCTACAGGGTCGGCAGCACCCTGGCCCGGATCGAACAGCAGATCCAGCACCAGCGCGATCTGTCGCAGCGCCTGCACAAGGCGCGCGACGAGGCGCAACTGGCGCTGGCCGAGCTCGGCCAGCACATCGGCACCGACGAGGCCAAGCTGGCGCTGTTGCGCGAATCGGTGGACGTGGCCGGCCCGCAGCTGGAGCAACTGCAGGAAGACAACGAATACAAGCAGGAAGCGCTGCGCGAGGCCGAGGCACGCCTGGCCGACTGGCAGCAGCGCTGGGAATCGCATCAGCGCAACACCGCCGAAGCCTCGCGCGCCGGCGAGGTGGAGCGCACCCGCGTCGATTACCTGGACCGGCAGTCGCTGGAGGCCGAGCGCCGCCGCGAGGCGCTGCTGGCCGAGCGCGCCGGGCTGGACCTGGACGCGCTGGCCGAGGCGTTCGCGCAGCTGGAACTGCAGCACGAGACCCAGCGCGCCGCGCTGGATGGCCTGAACGAGCAGGTCGAGGCGCGCAAGCAGGCCGTGGCGGCGCTGCAGGACCAGCAGCGCACCGCCCAGGCCGAGCTGGCCGACGTGCGCAAGCAGGCGCAGTCCGCGCGCGGCCGGCTGTCGTCGCTGGAAACCCTGCAGCAGGCCGCGCTCGGCCAAGAGCAGGGCGCGGCGGTGGCCTGGCTGCAGGCGCGCGGGCTGGATTCGGTGGCGCGCGTCGGCGAGCGGCTCAGCGTGGAGAGCGGCTGGGAGAATGCGGTCGAAGGCGCGCTCGGGCAGTTGATCGAAGGCGTGCTGGTGGAGGCGCCGGAAACCCTGGTCGACGCCCTGGGCGAACTCGGCGAAGGCCGCATCGCCCTGGTCAGCGGCGCCGAGGCGGCCGAGACCTTCGCGCCGACCTCGCTCGCGGCCAAGGTGCAAGGTCCGATCGCGATCCGCCGGCTGCTGGCGCGGCTGCATGCCGCCGAGGATTTGAGCGCGGCGCGGGCGTTGCTGCCGCAGCTGGGCGTGGGCGATTCCATCGTCACCCGCGACGGCGCGCGCCTGGGTCAGGGCTGGCTGCGGGTGTCGCGCTCCGGCGCGGCCAAGCAGGGCGCGCTGCTGCGCGAGCGCGAGATCCAGAGCCTGCGTGGCCAGATCGAGACGCTGCAGGAGCGCGAGGCCGACCTCGAACACCGCCTGGGCGAGCTGCGCGCGCAACTGCTGGCCGGCGAGCAGCAGCGCGAGGACGCGCAGCGCCAGTTGTACCAGGCGCACCGCAGCGCCTCCGAACTGGCCGGACAGTTGCAGAGCCAGCAAGGCAAGGTCGACGCCGCGCGCACCCGCATCGAGCGTATCGAGCTGGAGGTCGCGCAGCTGCTGGAAACCCTGGACAGCAGCCGCGAGCAGGCGCGCGAGGCGCGCTCCAAGCTGGAGGACGCGGTCACCAGCATGGGCGACCTGGAGTCGGTGCGGCATGCGCTGGAAAGCGAGCGCCGTCAGCTCACCGAGGCGCGCGACCTGGCCCGCGACGCCGCGCGGCGGGTGCGCGAGGCCTCGCACGCGCTGGCCCTGACCCTGGAGTCGCAGCGCACCCAGATCGCTTCGCTGAGCCAGGCGCTGGAGCGCATGGGCAACCAGCGCGGGCAGCTGGACGCGCGTCTGGGCGAACTCAGCGCGCAGTTGAACGAGGGCGATTCGCCGGTGCTGGCCCTGGAGGCCGAGCACCAGGCCGCGCTGAGCGAGCGCGTGCGCACCGATCGCGCGCTCGGCGAGGCGCGCGCGCTGCTCGACGGCATCGACAACGAACTGCGCGCGCTGGAGCAGACCCGCCAGCAGCGCGACGAACAGGCGCTGGCGCAGCGCGAGCGCATCGCCCAGCGCCGGCTCGACCAGCAGGCGCTGGTGCTCAGCGCCGAGCAGCTGTCGGCGGCGGTGGTCAAGGCCGGCTTCGTGCTGGAGGACGTCATCAATGGCCTGCCCGAGCAGGCCGACCCGGCCGAGTGGGAGCAGGCGGTGCAGCAGATCGATGGACGCATGCGCCGGCTGGAACCGGTCAACCTGGCGGCGATCAGCGAGTACGGCGAGGCCGCGCAGCGCGCCGAGTACCTGGAAGCGCAGGACGTCGACCTGAACACCGCGCTGGAAACCCTGGAGGACGCCATCCGCAAGATCGATCGCGAGACCCGCGGCCGCTTCAAGGACACCTTCGACCGGGTCAATTCCGGCGTGCAGGCGCTGTATCCGCGTCTGTTCGGCGGCGGCCATGCCTACCTCGAGCTGACCGGCGAGGACCTGCTGGACACCGGCGTGGCGATCATGGCGCGGCCCCCGGGCAAGCGCGTGTCCAGCATCTCGCTGCTGTCCGGCGGCGAGAAGGCGATGACCGCGGTGGCGCTGGTGTTCGCGATCTTCCAGCTCAACCCGGCGCCGTTCTGTCTGCTCGACGAGGTGGACGCGCCGCTGGACGAAGCCAACGTCGGCCGCCTGGCGGCGATGGTCAAGGAAATGAGCGAGAAGGTGCAGTTCCTGTTCGTCAGCCACAACAAGGCGACGATGGAGGCGGCGCATCAGCTCAGCGGCGTCACCATGCGCGAACCCGGCGTCAGCCGCCTGGTCAGCGTGGACCTCGAGGAGGCCGCGCGTTTGGCGGGCGCGGCCTGACGTGCCATGCTAAAGGACGTGATGCGCGCCGAGGCGTTGTCCCTGTACTGGCAGACGTCGTGCGCACCAAGCAGTTGTTTTCTCCCTGTGTACCCTTGCCGGAGTAACCCCTGAATGTCCGACATGGCAATGCTACGCATCGGCATCCTTGCCGCCGGCTTGCTGTTGATTGCGGCGATCTTCCTGTTCGGCCGCCCGAAGAAACCGAGCCAGGGCCGGCGCGTGGAGTCGGCCGATCCGGCCGCGCCGCGCCGCGAACCCTCGCTGGGCGACGCCGCCCCGGCTGTCGGCGATGACGCGCTGACCGCGAATGGTGGGGATGGCGAAGCCCGCCAGCCCGACCTGGGCCTGCCCGCGGCGGAGTCGCCCGGCGCCGACCTCGGCAAGCGGCCGAGCCAGGATTTCGACAAGATCGTCTCGCTGTACGTCGCCGCCCGCGCCGGGCAGGTGTTGCGCGGCGAGGACATCGTGGTGGCCGCGGAGAAGACCGGCCTGACCTTCGGCCACATGAACGTGTTCCACCGCCTGGTGGAAGGGCATCCCGAGCGCGGCCCGATCTTCAGCATGGCCAGCATCATGAAGCCGGGCAGCTTCGACATGGCGCACATCCGCGAGATGGAGACCCCGGCGATCGCCTTCTTCCTGACCCTGCCGGCGCCGCTGACCGCGCTCGACGCCTGGGAGAAGATGCTGCCGACCGTGCAGCGCATGGGCGAGTTGCTCGATGGCGTGGTCCTGGACGACAGCCGCAACGCCCTGGGCCGCCAGCGCATCGCCCACATCCGCGACGACCTGCGCGCCTACGACCGCCAGCACCAGGCGCCGCCGTTGACGAAAGCCCCGCGCTGGTGAGCGCCGCGCCGTTGGCGCGGCGCAGGGATTGGGGAGTTGGGATTGGGGATTCGCTTAAGGGCTGGGATTGGGGAGTTGGGATTGGGGGTTCGCAAAGCGGGTCCCGAGTGCTGATCGCCCGGCGCGCTCTTCCCTTCTCCCTTCGGGAGAAGGTGCCCCGAAGGGGCGGATGAGGGTACGGCCGCCGCCGACGCCAGAAACACGTGGTCTTGGCTCTCGCTAATCTCCAATCCCCATTCCCGCAGCCCGAATCCCGAATCCCAGCCTTTAAGCGAATCCCCAATCCCGAATCCCCAATCCCAGGCGCGCTATTTGCGCGCCTTAACAAACGCCTCCCGAAACCGCAGCATCTCCGCTTCGCTGCCCACGGTGACGCGCACCAGCTTCGGCCAGATCGGCCAGCTGCGGCCGACGATCACGCCTTGCCTGGCCATCGCCGCGGCGAAGGCGGCGCCGTCGCGCTTGACGTCGACCATGAAGCAGTTGGCCTGCGACGGCAGGCACTTGTAGCCCTTGCTCTGCAGCCAGGCGATGGTCTCGTTGCGGATGCGCGCGTTCTCGGCGCGGCGGGTCGGCACCAGTTGCAGGTCCTGCAGGCTGGCGATGCCAGCGGCCAGGGCGGGCACCGAGACCGGATTCTGGCCGAACGCGGCCAGCTTGGTCTGCAGCCCTGGCGCGGCGACCGCCAGGCCCAGGCGCAGCCCGGCCATGCCATACAGCTTGGAAAAGGTGCGCAGCACCAGCAGGTCCTGGCGCTGGCCGATCAGATCGATCACCGACGGCTCTTCGCTGTAGTGCAGGTAGGCCTCGTCGACCAGCAGCACGCTGGAGGCGGGCTTGTTGGCCAGCAGCCATTCGATGTCGGCGCGCTTGGTGATCGAACCGGTCGGGTTGTTGGGATTGCACAGATAGATCAGGCCGGCGTTCGGATCGGCGCTGGCCATGGCCTTGACGTCGTGCGCACCGTCGGCGCGCAGCGGCACCCGCCGCACCGGTGCGCCATGCGCGGCGGCGACATCGGCCACCGCTTCGAACGTTGGATCGGCCACCACCACACCGGCGCGCGATGAAGTGAAGGCGCGCGCGGCGCGGGCCAGCGGCTCGCTGGAGCCGGGATAGACGGCCACGTGGTCGGCCGGCAGGCGCTGCTCGCCGACGAAGGCGGCGATCAGTGCGTCCGACAGCTCGAACAGGTAGCGGCCGCTACGCGGCAGGATCGCCTGCGCCGCCGCCAGCGCCGCAGGCGCAGGACCCAGCGGGCATTCGTTGAAGTTCAGGTACACGGTGCCGGCCGCCGGTGCCACACCAGGTGTCGCGGCTGCGGCGGCGGCTGCCTTGCGCCGTGCCGCCTCCGCGACGGGCGCCAGACCAACGGCGCCGAGCGCCAGGCCGGAGGTGGCCAGAGACAGGAAGGAACGGCGCGAGACCGGTAGCGACACGTGGCTCTCCAGAGCGGGCGGGGGAGGTCACGTTAACGAGGTGTTAATGGCGGGGCAAGGGAGCGAGGGGCGGGGATTCGGGATTTGGGATGGCTTGAGGTCGGGATTGGGAATTGGGGATTGGCAAAAGCGGGGCACTAACGCTGATCGGCAGCGCGTTTCCTTCTCCCGTCGGGAGAAGGTGCCCCGAAGGGGCGGATGAGGGTCCGGGCGAAGCCTCGCGTTGCCAGATCGGTGCGGGCGCTGCGCGCTCCGTACCCTCACCCCAACCCCTCTCCCGGGGAGAGAGGGGCTTTGGCCTCTCCCTTCTCCCGTCGGGAGAAGGTGCCCCAAGGGACGGATGAGGGTCCGGGCGAAGCCTCGCGTTGCCAGATCGGTGCGGGCGCTGCGCGCTCCGTACCCTCACCCCAACCCCTCTCCCGGGGGGGGGGGGGGGAGGGGCTTTGGCCTCTCCCTTCTCCCGTCGGGAGAAGGTGCCCCGCAGGGGCGGATGAGGGTGCGGGCGAAGCCTCGCGTTGCCAGATCGGCGCGGGTACTGCGTTGCTTCGTACCCTCAGCCCAACCCCTTCCGGAAAGAGAGGGGCTCATCTACGTCGGCTTTTGCGAATCCCCAATCCCCAATCCCCAATCCCAGCCTTCAAGCTACTATCGCCCCCTCTCCGTTACCCGCATTTCCGCTGCGCATGACCGCAACTCCCGATCCCCAGCAGCGTGCCGCCGAGTTGCGCCAGCGCATCGACGACGCCAACCACCGCTACTACGTGCTCGACGACGCCGCGATCCCCGATGCCGAGTACGACGCGCTGATGCGCGAGCTGGAAGCGCTGGAAGCCGCGCACCCTGAGCTGGCCAGCGCGGACTCGCCGACACGCAAGGTCGGTGCGCGGCCGGACGGTGGCTTCCCGGAGGTGCGCCACGCGATCCCGATGCTGTCGTTGGCCAATGCCTTCGAAACCCCGGGCGTGGCCGAGGACGCCGACGACCGCACGCGCTTCGCCGAAGTCGCCGATTTCGAGCGCCGCATCGAGCGCGAACTGGAACTGGCCGCGCCGGTGTTCTCGGTCGAGCCGAAGCTCGACGGCCTGGCGATCAGCCTGCGCTACGAGGATGGCGTGTTCGTGCAGGGTGCCACCCGCGGCGACGGCAGCACCGGCGAGGACGTCACCGCCAACCTGCGCCAGGTGCGCTCGGTACCGCTGAAGTTGCGCGACCTCGGCACGCCGCCGCCAGCGGTGCTGGAGGTGCGCGGCGAGATCTACATGCCGCGCGCCGCGTTCGCCGCGTGGAATGCGCAGGCGCTGGAGCGCAACGAGAAGCTGTTGGCCAATCCGCGCAATGGCGCGGCGGGGTCGCTGCGTCAGCTCGATCCGGCGGTCACCCGACGCCGGCCGCTGGCGTTCTTCGCCTACTCGGTGGGCGAGGTGCGTGGCCTGGAGCTGCCCGAAACCCATTCGCAGACGCTGCAACTGCTGCGCGACTACGGCTTCCCGGTGGCGCCGGAGGCGGACACCGCCACCGGCTTCGATGGCCTGATCGCCTATTTCCGCCGCATCGGCGCCGCCCGCGACAGCCTGCCGTACGACATCGACGGCGTGGTCTACAAGCTCGACGACTACGACCAGCAACAGGCGATGGGCTTCGTCTCGCGCGCACCGCGCTGGGCGCTGGCGCACAAGTTCCCGGCGCAGGAACAATCCACCGTGCTGCGCGCGATCGAGGTGCAGATCGGCCGCACCGGCGCGGTCACCCCGGTGGCGCGGCTGGAGCCGGTGCAGGTCGCCGGCGTCACCGTCACCAATGCCACCTTGCACAACGCCGACCAGATCGCGCGGCTGGACGTGCGCGAGGGCGATACGGTGATCGTGCGCCGTGCCGGCGACGTGATCCCGGAAGTGGTGCGGGTGATCGAGGAGCGGCGTCCGCCCGGCACCGTGCCGTGGACGATGCCGGCAGCGTGCCCGGTGTGCGGCTCGGAACTGGTCAAGGAAGAGGACGCGGTGGCCTGGCGCTGCAGCGGCGGCTTGGCCTGCGCCGCGCAGCGCAAGGAAGCCTTGCGGCACTTCGCCTCGCGCCGCGCGCTGGACATCGAAGGCCTGGGCGAGCGCCAGGCCGACGCGCTGGTCGAGTTCGGCTTCGTGCAGTCGCTGGCCGATCTGTACGCGCTGAGCGTGGAGGACCTGGTGCGGATGAAGGCCGCGCTGGACGCGGCCACCGCCGCCGATCTGCTGCAGGCGCTGGAGGACAGCAAGGGCGCACTGGCGCTGGACGCGGCCGGCCGCGCGGCGCTGGAGGACGAGGCCACACCGTGGCGACGCGCCGACTTCCTGCGCACGCACCTGGCGGTGGATCTGAGCGGCAAGCTGGCGACGAAATGGGCCGAGAACCTAGTGGCCGGCATCGACGCCAGCCGCACCACGACCCTGCCGCGCTTCCTGTTCGCGCTGGGCATTCCGCACCTGGGCGAGACCACGGCCAAGGCGCTGGCCTACTGGCTGGGCTCGCTGGCGTTCGTGCGCAGCACCCCGGCGGTGCTGCTGCAGGCGCTGCCGGACATCGGCGGCGAGGTGGCGCGCTCGATCGCGACGTTCTTCGAGCAGCCCGGCAACGCCGCGGTGGTCGATGCCTTGATCGCGGCCGGCATCGGCTTCTCCGACGAGGGCAAGCCGCCGGCGGAACTGCGCGAGCGCCTGGACCTGGCGCACCTGCTCGGCACGCTGCCGGTGGACAAGCTCGGCGGCAAGAGCGCGCAGCGGCTGGCCGCCACCTACGGCACCCTGGATGCCCTGTTGCGCGCCAACGAAAGCGGCTGGACCGGGGCCGGCCTGTCCACGGCCGGCGCCGCCAACCTGGCCGCGTACCTGGCCGACCCGGCGCAGAAGCAGGCCTTGCTGGAGGCCGAGGCGGCGATGCAGCGCCTGCTCGACGCCGCACCGGCACAGACGCAACGCCGCGCCGGCCCACTGGACGGGCAGACCGTGGTGCTGACCGGCACGTTGACCGCGCTGACCCGCGACGAGGCCAAGGCGCAACTGGAGGCGCTGGGCGCCAAGGTCGCCGGCAGCGTGTCGAAGAAGACCGCGTTCGTGGTCGCCGGCGAGGCCGCCGGCTCCAAGCTCGACAAGGCGCAGGAACTGGGTGTGGCGGTGTGGGACGAGGCGCAGCTGCTGGCGTTCCTGCAATCGCCGGGGCAGGGCGCATGAGTGCGCTCGGCACGGCGCAGGAGGAACTGCGCTGGCGCACCGCCGGCGTGGCCGACCAGCCGGCCTTGCTGGCGATGCTGCAGGCGTTCTACGCCGAGGACGGCATCGCCTTCGATACAGAGCGGGTGACGCGCGGCCTGCAGGCGCTGCTCACGCAGCCGGCGCTGGGCGAGGCGCTGCTGTGGCTGGCGCCGGACGGCACGGTGGTCGGCTATGCGTTGATCACCGCTTGTTTCAGCGTCGAACTGGGCGGGCGCTATCTGCTGCTCGACGAGTTGTACCTGGGCCCGGCCGCGCGCGGCCGTGGCTGGGGCCGGCGCGCGGTGGCGCTGGTCGAGGCGCGCGCCCGCGCGCTGGGCGCGGACGTGCTGCGGATGGAGGTCAACCACCACAACGCCGCCGCCAAGCGCCTGTACCTGGGCCTGGGCTACCGCGACGACGCGCGCGACCAACTGAGCCGCCGGCTCGACGCGGCGCACTGATGGACCTGCTGTCCGCGCTGCAGTTGCGCGCCCGGCTCAATGCCGCCATCCGCGGCTTCTTCGCCGCGCGCGGCGTGCTGGAAGTGGAGACGCCGATGCTGTCGGCGGCCGGCAACACCGAGCCGAACATCGACAGCTTCCAGACCCGCTTCAGCGGCCACGTCGATGCCGGTCCGGCGTTGCGCTGGCTGCGCACCTCGCCCGAGTACCCGCTGAAGCGGCTGCTCGCCGCCGGCATCGGCGACTGCTACGAACTGGGGCGGGTGTTCCGCAACGGCGAGGCCGGCGGCCGCCACAATCCCGAGTTCACCATGCTCGAGTGGTACCGGGTGGGCTGGGATCACCGGCAGCTGATCGACGAAACCGTGGAGCTGGTGCGCACGGCGCTGGCCCTGGTCGGGCGCAGCGCCACGCTGCAGGTGCTCAGCTACCGCGACCTGTTCCTGCAGGGGCTGGAGCTGGATCCGTTCACTGCGCCCCTGGAGGCGCTGCAGCAGCCATTGCGCGATATCCGCATCGACGCCGACGGCCTTGGCCGCGACGACTGGCTGGACCTGCTGATGACCCACCGCCTGCAGCCGGCGTTCCCGGCCGATCGCCTCACCGTGGTTCACGACTGGCCGGCCAGCCAGTGCGCGCTGGCGCGCATCCGCGACGGCGATCCGCCGGTGGCCGAGCGCTTCGAGCTGTACCTGGGCGGCTACGAGCTGGCCAACGGTTACCACGAGCTCAACGATGCCGGCGAGCAGCGCCGCCGCTTCCTGCGCGACCATGCGCTGCGCCAGGCGCGCGGTGCGGTGCTGCCGCCGCTGGACGAACGCCTGCTGCAGGCGCTGCCGGCGTTGCCCGATTGCGCGGGCGTGGCGGTCGGCGTGGACCGGTTGCTGATGGCGATGCGCGGCACCGCGCAGATCGGCGACGTGCTCGCCTACGATTTCGCGCATGCCTGAACCGGTCTTCATGAACGGCTTCGATACGTTGTTGCGCTGTCCACATCGATGATGGTTTGATCGGGCACGGCATGCGCTCACGGCGCGCCAGCAGGTCTTCGTTGTTCAGGTTCTAGGCATAGGGGCAGAGCCAAGCATGAAGTGGGCGTACGGGCTCGGTGGCTGGTGTTGGCTGGGATTGGCGGCAAGCGTGTGGCCGATGCCGTCGCCGGCGCAGAACGCCGATGCGTACGACGCCGCGGTGGTGCGCTGCGAATCGCGCGACATGACCTGGGTGCATTGCCCGATGCCCACCGAGCAGGGCGTGCAACTGGTGCGACAACTGTCCGACAACGACTGCATCCGCGGCAGCGAGTGGGGCTCCGACGCCACCGGCGTGTGGGTGACCCTGGGGTGCCGCGCCGAATTCCGTCCAAATCCGGGGGAGACGCCGCGCAGCGCCATGCGCCGCGTGTTGCGTTGCGAGTCCGACGGGCGCCTGGAGAGCTGCCCGGTGATGCTGCGTGGGGCGCCGGTGCGCCTGATGCGGCAGCTGTCGTCGGTGCCGTGTCGCGAGGAGCGCAGCTGGGGCGTGCGCCGCAACGAGATCTGGGTCGCGCGCGGCTGTCGCGGCGAGTTCGAGATCGGCGCCGCCGACGGCTCCGGCTTCCCCGCCGGTCCGCGGCCGGTGCTGTGCGAATCCAAGGGCAAGGCGCGGCGCCGCTGCGGGGTCAGCGTGCAGGACCGTGTCGAACTGCGTCGGCAACTGTCCGGCGCCGCCTGCGTGCAGGACGACAGCTGGGGCTGGGACCGCGACGGCATCTGGGTCGACAAGGGCTGCCGCGCCGAGTTCAGCGTCAATTGATCGCGCTGGCGCTGCGGCGCCGCGCTCGGTCCTCAATCCGCAATCGCCGGCGTTTACAATGGCGCGATGAACGCCGCCCTCGATATCGATTACGCCCGCTACGACCATATCCGCCCGATCCTGTGGACCGGCGATGCGCTGGAACTGCTGGACCAGCGCAAGCTGCCGTTCGCGGTGGAACACGTGCGCTGCAGTGACAGCGACCAAGTGGCCGCGGCGATCCACGCCCTGGCCGTGCGCGGCGCGCCCGCGATCGGCATCGCCGCCGGCTGGGGCACGGTGCTGGCGGCGCGCGAGGTGCAGGCCGAGAACGGTGCCGAGGCGCTGCTGAAACTGGAGCCAGCCCTGCAGCGGCTCAATGCCGCGCGGCCGACCGCGGTCAACCTGGCCTGGGCGCTGGCGCGCATGCGCAGCGTGCTGGGCGCAGCCGGCAGCGACTGGCGCTTGGTGCTGGAGCGCGAAGCGCAGGCGATCGCCGAAGAGGATCTGGCCGCCAACCGGCACATGGGCGCGCTCGGCGCCGGCCTGATCGCCGCCGGCAGCGGCGTGCTGACCCACTGCAACACCGGTTCGCTGGCCACTGCCGGCTTCGGCACCGCACTGGGCGTGATCCGCGCCGGCGTCGCCCAGCAACGCATCGCCAAGGTGTTCGCCGGCGAGACCCGGCCGTGGCTGCAGGGAGCGCGGCTGACCGTGTGGGAACTGCAGCAGGACGGCATCGACGCGACCCTGATCGCCGATTCGGCGGCTTCGCACCTGATGAAGACCGGAGCGGTGCAGTGGGTGATCGTCGGCGCCGACCGCATCTGCGCCAACGGCGACACCGCCAACAAGATCGGCACCTACCAACTGGCGATCGCCGCGCGCCACCACGGCGTCAAGTTCATGGTGGTGGCGCCGTCGTCCACCGTGGACATGGACACCGCCGAAGGCGCGCAGATCGAGATCGAGCAGCGCGACCCGGGCGAACTGTTCGGCGTCGGCGGCACCCGCACCGTGGCCGACGGCATCGCCGCCTGGAACCCGGTGTTCGACGTGACACCGGCCGCGCTGATCGATGCCATCGTCACCGAGCGCGGGGTGATCGAGCAGCCGGACCCGGCGCGCATGCGCGCGGCCTTCGGCGGCTGACGTCGGGAGCAGCGCCACAGCGCCCGGCAAACGCGGCCGATGGCGCGCAAGTGCTTGTTCGGGCCGGCAAAAACCGGGCAATCGGGCGCCCGTCATGCTAGAATCCGGCGGTTCGATCGACCGCCGTGCGCCCTAGGCGTGCGGCCGCGGCGGGCCTGCCTGTCGCGGGCCGGCGTCGTGGTCGATCCGCCACCAGACTTACGGAACCCGAATGGCAGAATCCGCCAAGGAAATCATCCAGGTCAACCTGGAAGACGAGATGCGCAAGAGCTACCTCGATTACGCCATGAGCGTGATCGTGGGGCGTGCCCTCCCGGATGCGCGCGACGGCCTCAAGCCGGTGCATCGCCGCGTGTTGTTCGCGATGAACGAGTTGGGCGCGCACAGCAACAAGCCCTACTACAAGTCGGCGCGTATCGTCGGCGACGTCATCGGTAAGTACCACCCGCACGGCGATCAGTCGGTGTACGACACCCTGGTGCGCATGGCGCAGCCGTTCTCGCTGCGCTACCTGATGGTGGACGGGCAGGGTAACTTCGGTTCGGTCGACGGCGACTCCGCCGCGGCGATGCGTTACACCGAGGCGCGCATGTCGCGGCTCGCGCACGAGATGATGGCCGACATCGACAAGGAAACCGTCGATTTCCAGCCCAACTACGACGAGAAGGAACAGGAGCCGTCGGTGATGCCGACGCGCTTCCCGAGCCTGCTGGTCAACGGCTCGGCCGGCATCGCGGTGGGCATGGCCACCAACATCCCGCCGCACAACCTGACCGAGTCGATCAATGCCTGCCTGGCACTGATCGACAATCCGCAGATCGACGTCGACGGGTTGATGGAGCACATCCCCGGCCCGGATTTCCCGACCGCCGGCATCATCAATGGCACCACCGGCATCGTCGCCGGCTACCGCACCGGCCGCGGCCGTGTGCGCATGCGTGCCAAGGCCGAGATCGAGATCCAGGACAACGGCCGCGAAGCGATCGTGGTCACCGAGATCCCGTACCAGGTCAACAAGGCGCGGCTGATCGAGAAGATCGCCGAGCTGGTCAAGGAAAAGAAGCTCGAAGGCATCAGCGAGCTGCGCGACGAGTCCGACAAGGACGGCATGCGCATCTACATCGAGGTCAAGCGCGGCGAAGCCGCCGACGTGGTGCTGAACAACCTGTACCAGCAGACCCAGATGGAGTCGGTGTTCGGCATCAACATGGTGGCGCTGGTCGACGGCCGCCCGCAGTTGATGAACCTCAAGCAGATGCTGGAGGCGTTCGTCCGCCACCGCCGCGAAGTGGTCACCCGCCGCACCATCTTCGAACTGCGCAAGGCGCGCGCCCGCGCGCACATCCTGGAAGGCCTGACCGTCGCGCTCGCCAACATCGACGAGATGATCGAGCTGATCAAGACCTCGGCGAACCCGAACGAAGCGCGCGAGCGCATGCTGGCCAAGACCTGGCAACCGGGCCTGGTCGGCGCGCTGCTCGGCGCGGCCGGCGCCGAGGCCTCGCGTCCGGAAGACCTGCCCAGCGGTGTCGGCCTGGTCAACGGCGGCTACCAGCTGACCGAGGTGCAGGCCACGCAGATCCTGGAAATGCGCCTGCACCGCCTGACCGGCCTGGAGCAGGAGCGCCTGACCGAGGAATACAAGCAACTGCTGGAGGCGATCGCGGGGCTGATCCGCATCCTGGAAAACCCGGACGTGCTGTTGCAGGTGATCCGCGAAGAGCTGGTCAACATCCGCGAGGAATACGGCGATGCGCGCCGTACCGAGATCCGCCACAGCGAGGAAGATCTGGACATCCTCGACCTGATCGCGCCGGAGGACGTGGTGGTGACCCTGTCGCATGCCGGCTACGCCAAGCGCCAGCCGGTCAGCGCCTACCGCGCGCAGCGTCGCGGCGGCCGCGGCCGCAGCGCGGCGGCGACCAAGGAAGAGGATTTCATCGACCAGCTGTGGCTGGTCAACACCCATGACACGCTGCTGACCTTCACCAGCAGCGGCAAGGTGTTCTGGCTGCCGGTGCACCAGTTGCCCGAAGCCGGACCGAACGCGCGCGGCCGTCCGATCGTCAACTGGATTCCGCTGGAGAACGGCGAGCGCGTGCAGGCGGTGTTGCCGGTGCGCGAGTACGCCGAAGGCCGCTACGTGTTCTTCGCCACCCGCAACGGCATGGTCAAGAAGACCCCACTGAGCGAGTTCGCGTTCCAGCGCAAGATCGGCAAGATCGCGATCAACCTGGACGAGGGCGACGCGCTGGTCGGCGTGGCGCTCACCGACGGCGAGCGCGACGTGCTGCTGTTCGCCTCCAACGGCAAGACCGTGCGTTTCTCCGAGCGGCCCAAGGACGACGAGGCCGATGATGCGGTCATCGACGAGGCCGGTGCCGACGAGGTCGCTGCGGCCGACGACGAGGCGGCGGGCGAGGAGGGCGACGAGACCCGTGGCGCGCGGCGCAAGAGCCGCGGCGGGGTCAAGCCGACCGGGCGCAGCAGCCGCGGCGTGCGCGGCATCCGCCTGGCCAAGAGCGAGTACGTGGTCAGCCTGATCGTGGCCGAGCCGGCCGTGGGCCAGGACGAGGATGCCGAGGATGTCGACGCCGCGGCGGACACCGAGGTCGATGCCGAGGCGCGCAATGGCGACGAGGCCGATGCCTACATCCTCACCGCGACCGAGAACGGCTACGGCAAGCGCACCCCGCTGGTCGAGTATCCGCGCAAGGGCCGTGGCACCCAGGGCGTGATCGGCATCCAGACCAGCGAGCGCAACGGCAAGCTGGTCGGCGCGGTGCTGCTGAGCACCCGCGACGAAGTGCTGTTGATCTCCGACGGCGGCACGCTGGTGCGGACCCGCGCCTCGGAAATTTCCCGCGTCGGCCGCAACACCCAGGGCGTGACCCTGATCCGCCTGTCCAAGGGCGAGAAGCTGCAGGCTGTCGAACGCCTGGATGGCTCGCTGGTCGAGGAAGACGTGCTGCCGGGCGAGGACGGCGTCGCCGAAGGCGCTGGCGAGGCGGCACCGCCGCAGGAGTGATCCGCGCCTGAGCGAACGACGACGCCGGCCTCGTGCCGGCGTCGTCGTTTTGGGGGTCGGTCAGCCAGATGCGGGCGAAGTGCTGCGAGTCCATGCAAGCGACGCCATGACCGCCGCCTGTGCGTCCGTTACGACACCGAATGCGCCCATGCCGGCAGGCAGTGGTCGCCTTCGACGGCACATGCCGCGTGACGCCCAGGTCGTCGCGGGGTCACGAAGACCGCAACGTTGCGTGTCAGTGTGTGTCGTCGAGAAACGCATCACGTTCACTGGCTGCTTGGGATAAGGATGCGCGGCGCACATGCGCCGCTGCCACGGCGGATGTTCCGCGTGGCCGTGTCCTGCAAGGAGTGGCAATGAATGCATTCGAACAAACGCAGCGTCGTGGCGGCTGGCCGCTGCGCCTGCTCGGCGGTGCCTGCGCGCTGATCGGCGTGGTGCTGGCGGCCGGTGGCGCCTGGCTGCTGGCGCTGGGCGGTTCCTGGTACTACCTGGTCGCCGGCGTCGGCCTGGCGATCTCCGGCATGCAGCTGTGGCGCGCGCGGCGCAATGGCGCGCTGTGGTTTGCCGCGACCTTCGTGCTGTCGCTGCTGTGGGCGGCATGGGAGTCGGGCGCCGATTACTGGCGCTGGGTGCCGCGCATGGGCCTGATGGTATTCCTGGCGTTGCTGCTGGCGCTGCTGCTGCCGCGGCTGGACCGGCCGTTCTCGCGCGCGCTGTCGCGCACGCTCGCCGCGGTGCTGGCGCTGGTGTTCGTCGGCGCGTTCGCGCTGGCGTTCCTGCCGTACGGGGTGACCGAGGCCGATGGCGCATTGGCGCATGCGGCCGGCATGGCCGCGGCGCTCAGGACCCCGCGTGCCGGCGTACAGCCGGCCGATGCGCCCGCCGATGCCGACTGGGCCGCCTACGGCCGCGACAACGCCGGCAGCCGCTATACGCCACTGCACCAGATCACGCCCGGCAACGTGGCGCAGTTGCGCACCGCCTGGACCTTCCGCACCGGCGACCTGCCGGACAAGCGCTGGGGCGCGGAGACCACGCCGCTGAAGATCGGCGACAGCCTGTACCTGTGCAGCGCACGCAACCAGCTGATCGCGCTGGATGCGCGCAGCGGCCGCGAACGCTGGCGCTACGATCCCAAGGTGGCCGACAAGGCGATCCCGTACACCGCCGCCTGCCGCGGCGTCAGCTACTACGCGGTGCCCGACGCCGAGGCCTCGACATCGACCGCGTGCCGCCATCGCATCATCGAAGGCACCCTGGACGGGCGCCTGATCGCCGTCGATGCCGCCGACGGCAAGCCGTGCGAGGACTTCGGCCAGCATGGCCAGGTCGACATCACCGTCGGCATGGGCTCCACGCCGCCCGGCTATGTCTCGATCAATTCGCCGCCGACCATCGTGCGCGGCGTGGTCGTCACCGGCCACCAGGTGCTGGACGGACAGAAGCGCTACGAACCCTCCGGCGTGATCCAGGGTTTCGACGCGGTGACCGGCGCGCTGCGCTGGGCCTGGGACATGACCCATCCGGACTGGACCGGTGCGCCACCGCCGGGGCAGACCTGGACCCGCGGCACCCCGAACATGTGGACCAGCGCCGCCGGCGACGAACAGCTCGGCTACGTGTACCTGCCGATGGGCAACTCCTCGGCCGACTACTGGAGCAGTTCGCGGACCCCGCAAGAGGATCGCTACGCGACCTCGCTGGTCGCGCTGGACGTCACCACCGGCAAGCCGGTGTGGAATTTCCAGACCACCCACATCGACGTGTGGGACTACGACCTGGGCTCGCAACCGACCCTGCTGGATTTCCCGCACGACGGCACGACCGTGCCGGCGGTGCTGCTGCCGAGCAAGCAGGGCGAGCTGTACGTGCTCGACCGGCGCACCGGCAAACCGCTGGTCGGAGTCGAGGAACGTCCGGTCCCGGGCGGCGGCGTAGAGCCGCAGCGCCGCGCCAAGACCCAGCCGTTCTCGCTGTACCACTCGCTGCGCAAGCGCGACCTGACCGAGCGCGACATGTGGGGCATGACCCCGATCGATCAGCTGGTGTGCCGCATCCAGTTCCGCAGCGCCAGCTACAAGGGCATCTACACGCCGCCCGAGGCTGATCGTCATTCGATCGAGTACCCAGGCTACAACGGCGGCTCGGACTGGGGCAGCGTGGCGGTGGATCCGCAGCGCGGGGTGATCGTCGCCAACTACAACGACATGCCCAACTACAACCGCCTGGTACCGCGGGCCAAGGCCGACAAGCTGGGCTGGGCGCCGCGCGACCAGGTGCGCGGCGACAGCGGCGGCGCGGAGGGCGCAGGCGATCCGCAGGCGGGCACGCCGTATGCGATCAACGTCAACGCCGGCTGGCGCCTGCCGTTCACCGGGCTGCTGTGCAAGCAGCCGCCCTACGGTGGCATCCGCGCGATCGACCTGGCCAGCGGCAAGACCCTGTGGGACCGTCCGTTCGGCAGTGCGCGGGGCAACGGCCCGTTCGGCATCCACTCCGGCTTGCCGATCGAGATCGGCACGCCCAACAACGGCGGTGCCGTGGTCAGCGCCAGCGGCCTGATCTTCATCGCCGCGGCCACCGACGACATGATCCGCGCGATCGACCTGGCCAGCGGCAAGACCCTGTGGCAGGCCAAGCTGCCGGCCGGCGGCCAGGCCACGCCGATGGTGTACGCGGTCGACGGCCGCGAGTACCTGGTCATCGTCGCCGCCGGCCACCACTTCATGGAGACCAAGCGTGGCGACTACGTGATCGCCTACGCGCTGCCGGCAGCGCCGTGATGATCGCCACCGCTGCGAGGTCGCGATGCGGCTTCGCAGCGGAGGGACGTGGCGGACGCGGGGCGGGCGTATTCGGACGCCCAGCATGCCGCGCAGCGAGCAGCGTTGCGTCGCGATTCGTCCGCGCGAGGCATGTGCGATTCGCAACCTGCAGGTAGGAGCGGCTTCAGCCGCGACAGGTTCTCCTAGGAAAGCCTGTCGCGGCTGAAGCCGCTCCTACGAGACACGACCGTGCCGGCGACGCATCGCGATCGCAGAGGTAGGCGTGGCAACTGACGTGTTTGCCCACGCCCATGTCACGCCTGCCAAGCGCAGGGCGGCGCTTACTCCAACTGGTCGCGCGCAAACGCCGCATCCAGCGCTTCCATCGCATCGCGCGGCTTGAGTTTGGCCGCCTTCTCGAACGCCGCGGCCGCGGCGTCCTCGCGCTTGTCGCCGTACAGCAACAGCAGCACGTTGGCGTGTTCGACGTGGGCGATCGGTGCGTCCGGCACCAGCTCCAGCGCCTGCTGGATGTGCTGTTCGGCGGTGGCGGCCTTGGCTCCGTAGGTCAGGCCGCCGATCATCGCCCCGACCTTGCCGATGATCTCGGCGTGGTACAGGGCCAGCGCCATGTGCGCCTCGGCATGCTTGGGTTCCAGTTCCAGCGCCGCTTCCAGCGACGCGCGCACCTTGCTGGCGATGCCCTGCTTGAGCGCCTTGACGATGCTCAGTCCCTGGCTGTACCGGCCCAGCGCGAAGGCGTGGCGGTAGTGGCTGTTGGCTTCGTCCGGCAGCGCGGCGATCGCCGCTTCGGCCAGCGTCGCGGCCTGTTGCAACCGCTGCAATTGCTCTTTTTCGTCGTCGACCAGATAGCCGGCGTGGATGCCGATCGCCTTGACCGCGACCGAGGCGCCGAACACGCCCAACGCCTTGCCCGCCTCGTAGGCCTGCTGGAACTGCCCGTGGTGGAAGGCCCGCCAGGCCTCGATCAGCGCCGCCGACAGCGACTGCGCGTCGCGGCCCTTGCCGGCCTTGCCGGCCGCGTCCAGCAGCGCCTGCGCGCGCGCCGGGTCCGGGTAGGGTTCGCAGTCGCCGGCGTGCAGCTTGGGCCAGGCCTTCTTCAACGCATCGCCGGCGTAGGCGTAGGCCTTGGCGTCGTACGGAAACGGCGCCCACGCGCCCGATGTTGCTGCCATGCGAATCTCCCTGTCTGCGCCGGCCACGGCGTCCGCGCCGAGCATGGCGCTGCGGCGGGCGCGTGGCAAGGGCGGTGGCGGATAGTGTGTTTGCTCAAGCCGCCGGCGCCAGCATGGCGCACATCGGGGCCACTGCCGGCCCAGTTGGAGATCGTGCGATGGCGACCAAGAAGCGTTCCACCTCCGCGCTGCGGCCGGACCGGCTGAACCCGCGGCACCTGTGGCTGGCCGGGCTGGGCGTGGTCGCGCTGACCCGCAAGCGCGCGCTGGCCGCCGCGGCCGATGCCGCGCAGGGCGCGGCGACCCTGAAGGCGCTGGCCACGCAACTGGCCGACGAGGCCGAGAGCAGCGTGCGCGAGGGCGCCGCCGCGTTGCGCGGCCAGGTGCAGCCGTTGAGCGCCGAGGTCGAGGCGCGCCTGCAGCCGGTGCTGGTCAAGCTGGGGTTGCAGGCCGCGCCGCACGCTACCTCGCGCAAACGTGCGGCCGCGCCCAAACCCGCCAAGCCTGCCGCCAAAAAGCGCGTGGCCGCGCGGCGGTCGCGAAGCGCCAGCAAGCGCAGCGCAGGGGCGCGATAGCCCGAGCACGGGCGTCGCCGGAATGGTGTCAGCGTGACTGCCGCCGTGTTGCAGCGGCATACGCGGCGCTTTGCATGGGGATCTTGCCTTAGGCCGTTGCATGCGATTCGGGGGATCGGTTGCACGCTCGCCAAAACAGTTCTCATTGATCACAATAAGGAATGAAAACGATTCTGTTGCTGAGCTGCCTGGTGGCCGCTCCTTTCGTCGCCCATGCCGCCACCTCGGCGGATAGCGGGACGTGTCTTGGCGCCGTCAAGCACGAACTCAGACTGGCCTGGCCGCAGAATCACACGATCAATATCGTGACCTTCGGGCACAGCGTGCCAGCTGGATACTTCGTCGTCCCGGCGGTGCACAGCAAGGATGCGTATCCGCAACGTATCGCCGATGCGTTGGAGCAGCTTTACCCAACGGCGGTCATCAACGTGATCACCTCGGCGGTGGGGGGCGAGAATTCCAGTCAGGGGCTAAGCCGGTTCGTCGCAGAGGGCCTGGGACATCTGCCGAGAGTGATCACGATCGATTATGGGCTCAACGATCGCAATTTGACTGTCGCGCAGTCGCGCTCCAACCTCGCCGCGATGATCCGTGAGGCACGTGCGGCGAATGCATGCGTGGTGCTGATGACGCCGAGTATTGATCTGAAGGGCGATCCGCCGGCGGCCAAGTCGACCTTGCTCGAACAGGTCGACATGATCCGCAAGCTCGCGAAGACAGAAGGTGTCTCGTTGGTCGATTCCTACGCGGCCTTTGCGGCCTACCAGGGGAATCGGCAAGACCTGATGGCGCAGTCGAATCATCCGAATGCAAAGGGGCATCAGCTCATCGCCGATAAGGTGGTCGAGCTGTTGAAGTAGTTTTCGTCGAGCCGGCGCTGCAACCGCAACGCTGCAGGAGACCTGCGCTCAGTTGCGCTGGGCGTCCATCAGCATGACTCGGTGTGCGCGTCCGGATGCGCGCAGGGCCGGCTGCGCTCGGGCATACTCGCCGGCCACGACCCGATCCGAGACGCCCACAGCATGCAGATCCGGCCAGCAACGCTCGACGATGCCGAGGCGATGGTCGCCGTGCAGAACGCGATCTTCGCGGCCGGGCTGCGCAAGGCGCCGACCGACCCGGCGACGGTGCGCGCGACCTACCTGCAGCATCCCGATCGCCTGCAGTGCGTACTGGCCGAAGACGCCGAGGGACGCGTCCTCGGTTTCCAGTCGCTGCGGATCGCGCGGCCCGGCAATGCCTACGACGTCGCCGAGGGCTGGGGCATCATCGGCACCCACGTCGATCCGCGTGGCGCCCGCCGCGGCGTCGGCAGTGCGCTGTTCCGCGCCACCTGCGCGGCGGCGCGTGGCGCCGGGCTGACCCGCATCGACGCCAGCATCGCTGCCGACAACGCGCTCGGCCAGGCGTACTACGAGGCCATCGGCTTTCGCACCTATCGCACGCCGCCGGGTTTGGTGTACAAGGTCTACCAGCTCGACGGCGACATCGCTAACGGCTGATCGTCGTCGCGCCCCCGCGCCCCCGCGCCCCCGCGCGCTGAGGCGCTGGGCGGGGTGCCTCAATCCAGATAGGCGTCCATCAGCGCGGCCAGGTGCGCGCGTTCGGCCTCGCGCAGGAACGGCGCGATCAGCCGCATCACCTGCACGATGCCGTGGCGGATCGCCACTTGCTCGTCCTTTTCGCCGCGTGCGGCCGCGTAGTTGAGCCAGAACGTGGCCACCACCAGCGCGTTGGTGGCCACGCCCGCCAGTTCCTGGGCGCTGGCGCGCATCGCCCCGGTCTGCGCCAACCCCTGGAACACCGCCTGCACGCTGGCGTCGGCGCGGCGCAGGATGCGCGCGAAGCGCAGGCGCAGGCGCCGGCTGCGGCTGAGGATCTCGACCAGATCGCGGTACAGGAAGCGGTAGTCCCAGATGCACTCGAACACCAGGTGCAACTGCAGCCAGATGTCCTCCAGCCCGGGCAGGCGCGCACTCGGCAGCGCCAGCGCCGCGTCCATGCGCTCCTCATAGCGCGCGAACAGGTGCTCGATGATGTCGTCCTTGTTGCGGAAGTGGTAGTACAGGTTGCCGGGGCTGATCTCCAGCTCGTCGGCGATGTGGTTGGTGGTGACGTGCGGCTCGCCCTGCGCGTTGAACATCGCAAGGGCGGTCTCGAGGATGCGCCGCCGGGTGTCGCGGGCCATCAGGCCAGCAGCTTCTTCACCAGGTCCACGTACTTCTTCTGCGCGTCGGCCTGCGGCATGCCCTTGAGCTTGGCCCAGGCCTCGTACTTGGCGGTGCCGACGAAGTCGAAGAAGCCGGGCTTGGCGCCGCTCACGTCGCCCTCCGAGCCTTGCTTGTACAGCGCGTAGAGCCGCAACAGGGTGTCGTTGTCGGGACGCTCCGCGCGTTGCTTGATGTCCTGGACCGCTTTCTCGAAGGCTGCCTTGCTGTCCGCCATGATCCCGCTCCGCCCTGACCGGCAGGCATCACAGCACGGGCGACCGGCCGGGTCAACGCGGTCCGTGGCCGTCCGCGCCTGCGGCGGCCGGCGCGGACGCTGGGGTCACAGCATCGACAATGCGTCGAGCTGCCGGGTGTCGGCGATGCGTTCGTGCGCGTGCGCGGCCTGTTCGTGCGCCGCCTGTGCCTGCCGCGCCAGCGAGGCCTTGGCCGCGATCGAGCGGATCGCATCGGTCACTTCGGCCAGCGGCACCTGGCTGCCGAGCCGCTGGAAGGTGTCGCGACTGTTGTAGCCGGAGCCGTCGCGCAGGTACTGCTCGTACATGGTCAGCAGTTCGGTGCAGGCCGCGGTCAGGGTTTCCATGTTGTTGCGGGCCAGGGCGTGGCCGACCTGGTCGAGGTTGTGCAGGCAGTCGGACAGCCAGTGCAGGTCGTAGCGCGCGCTGGCCGGCTCCGGCCCGTTGTGGCCGCGGCTGTAGGCGCTGTAGCGGCGGATGCTGCGCGCCACGCGGGCGACGTGGGCAAGCAGGGTGCCGACCTCGTCGGCGATGTCGATTTGCGCCAGGGCGATGGTCGACGGCGGCGCAGCCGGCACCGGCGCTGGCGCCGCCTTCGGCGCTGCCGTGGCAGGTGCGGCAGTGGCGGACGCGGCCGCCGTGGGCGCCGCCGCCGCGGGCGCCGCCTCGTATTCGAGGGTCGCGCGCAGGCGCTCGTGGTCCTGGCGCAATGTTTCCAGTTCCTGCGCGCTGGCGGCGGCCTGCGCCTTCAGCTGGCTCAGCGCCGCCTGATACCGCGCGATGGCCTCCTTCGCAGTCGCGTCGCGTCGATAGGCATGCCCCAGACGCTGGAACAAGCCATGCGCGAACGCTGTGGCAACGGCAGCCCACAGCGCCACGGCAGGAGTGAGGTAGATCAGGATGCCCATGCAGGCTCCTTGAAACGATGCATCCCTTGTCGGCGTGTTTCCGCCGAACTTGAGGGTCTATCGTTCGAGGGGTGACGCAGTTCCGGTTTGAGGTGACAGCCACCGTCCGACGCCCCGGACAGGTAGCGCGTGGGCTGTCGCGACGCTAGGGAGCGGGCTTGGACAGCGCCTTCGACTTGGCGTACAGCGCCTTGGCGATCTCCGCATCGCCCAGTGCTGCGTGACATTCGGCCAGGCTGTCCCAGACGTTGGCCGAGTCCGGAAACAGCACGGTGTTGAGGGTGAATACCTTCAGCGCCCTGGCAGCGCCGAGGCTCTCGCGGATGGCGTAGCCGCTGGCGTTGATCGCGCGCTCCTGTTCGCTGGCAGGGACGCCGTTGCCGTCGTGCAGCCACGCGCGCATGGCATCCGTCGCGCCGGCGCCATCGTCCAGCGCATAGGCGATCAAGCGCTCGGAGAGCAGCGCATGCGGGAATTCCTTCGGGGCGGCCTGCGCCATCGTGCTGTCCACCAGCGTGCTGGACCAGACATTGCGGGCGCTGCCGTTGGTGAAATACACGAAGATCCAGTAGCCATTGCGCAGGCTGCCTTTGTAGGCCAGCCGCGCCCGCACGCGGGTGCCGCCATCGTGGCCGACCTGGGTGTAGCCATCGCTGCGGGTGGTATCCCAACCGGTGGAGAAGAAATTGCTGCCGCCGCCGGCCAGCGTCTGCGGCTGCCACAGTCGTTCCAGCGTCGCCGTCGGCACCAGCCTGCCGGTGGCCAGTGCCTGCAGGAAGCTGTTCATGTCGCCGACGCTGGTCTGCAGATCGGCGTGGCCCCAGCCGTAGTTCGGCCAGGGGTCTTCATCGGCCGGCTGCAGCGCGCCGTCCTTGCCGAGATACGGCACCGCCGCGCGATCCGGCGGGACGCTGGCCCGGCCCCACGACGTACTGCGCATCTGTAGCGGCCGCAGGATGCGTTCGCGCGCGATGGCGGGGTAGGGCTTGCGGTAGTGCGCTTCCAGCAGGGCGGTCAGCACCAGGTAGTTGGCCTGGGTGTACTGCACCCGGCTGCCGGTGGCGAACTGCATCGGTGCCGCGCCGGCCACCTTCAGTGCGGCGGCAAGGTCGGGTGCCACGCCGGGGTAGCCCTTGCTCACCCAGCGGTTGTCCACGCGGTCGTAGTACTCGGCGATGCCGGAACTGTGATTGAGGAAATCGCGGACGTGGATCGTCTGCCACGCGGCCGGCAGCTGCGGAACGTAGCGGCTGGCTGGGGCATCCAGATCCACCTTGCCCTGATCCACCAACTGCATCACCAGCGTACTGGTCAACAGCTTGGCCATCGACTGCGCGGTGAAGATGGAATCGACGGTGGCCGGCGCGTGGCTGGCCGGATCGCGTTCGCCACTGGCGCCCTGGTAGAGCACCCGACCGTTGTGCGCGACCAGCACCGCCTGGCCGGCAATACCATAGCGTTCGCGGTTGACCTGCAGTTGCGCGTCCAGTCGCGCGGCAAGGGTGTCCGCGCTATCCCGAGCCGAGGCAGGCATGCTGCCGAGCAAGGTGCAGAGCAGCGTGGCAGCAAGGGCGCGAACCATCGCGGTGATCCATCAGTGGCGATGGCGCATCATGGGTGCCCTGGAAAACAGGGTCAAGCGTCGCGAGGCGCGCCTTGCTCGACTGCGGATCGCAGGCATGCACCTTTGCCTATCGGGCCGGGCGCACCTTGGCGCGACAGAATGCAGGCGGATGCCGGCCAGTGGCCAGCACCCCTCGTCGGCACCCGATCAACCCAGAATACCCGGCAGATCCAGTTCCTTCTCCTTCGCGCAGTCCATCGCGATCGGGTAGCCCGCATCGGCATGCCGCATCACCCCCGTGGCCGGGTCGTTCCACAACACCCGGGCGATGCGCCTGGCCGCGGCCTCGGTGCCGTCGCAGACGATGACCATGCCGGCGTGCTGCGAGAAGCCCATGCCGACGCCGCCGCCGTGGTGCAGCGACACCCAGGTGGCGCCGCTGGCGGTGTTGAGCAGGGCGTTGAGCAGCGGCCAGTCGGAGACCGCGTCCGAGCCGTCGGCCATGGCTTCGGTCTCGCGGTTCGGCGAGGCGACGCTGCCGCTGTCCAGATGGTCGCGGCCGATCACCACCGGCGCCTTCAGTTCGCCCTTGGCGACCATCTCGTTGAACGCCAGTCCCAGGCGGTCGCGGTCGCCCAGGCCGACCCAGCAGATGCGCGCCGGCAGGCCCTGGAACTTGATCTTCTCGGCGGCCATGTCCAGCCAGCGGTGCAGGTGCGGGTTGTCCGGGATCAGTTCCTTGACCTTGGCGTCGGTCCTGGCGATGTCCTCCGGGTCGCCGCTCAGCGCGGCCCAGCGGAACGGGCCGACGCCGCGGCAGAACAGAGGGCGGATGTAGGCGGGGACGAAGCCGGGGAAATCGAATGCATCGGTGACGCCTTCTTCCAGCGCCATCTGCCGCAGATTGTTGCCGTAGTCCACGGTCGGCACACCCAGCGCGTGGAAGGCGAGCATGGCGCGGATGTGGTTGGCCATCGAGTCGCGCGCGGCGGCCTCCACTTCCTTGGGCGCGCTCGCGCGCTTTTCGTCCCACTGCTCGACGCTCCAGCCCTGCGGCAGGTAGCCGTTGACCGGGTCGTGCGCGGAGGTCTGATCCGTCAGCAGGTCCGGCTTGACGCCACGGACCAGCAGTTCATCCAGCACGTCGGCGACATTGCCGAGCAGGCCGACCGACAGCGGCTTCTTTGCCGTGCACGATTCGCCGATCAGGCGCAGCGCCTCGTCCAGATTATCGGTCCAGGTGTCCAGGTAGCCGGTGCGCAGGCGCATCTCGATGCTGCTCTTGCGGCACTCCACCGCCAGGCACGAGGCGCCGGCCATCACCGCGGCCAGCGGCTGCGCGCCGCCCATGCCGCCGAGGCCGCCGGTGAACAGCCACTTCCCGGACAGGTCGCCGCCGTAGTGCTGCCGGCCCATTTCCACGAAGGTTTCGTAGGTGCCCTGGACGATGCCCTGCGCGCCGATGTAGATCCAGCTGCCGGCGGTCATCTGGCCGTACATGGCCAGGCCCTTTTTATCCAGCTCGTTGAAGTGGTCCCAGTTGGCCCAGCGCGGCACCAGGTTGGAGTTGGCGATCAGCACCCGCGGCGCGTCGGCATGGGTGCGGAACACGCCGACCGGCTTGCCCGACTGCACCAGCAGGGTCTGGTCGTCGTCCAGGCGCTTGAGCGTTTCCACGATCGCGTCGAAGGATTCCCAGTCGCGCGCCGCGCGGCCGATGCCGCCGTACACCACCAGTTCCTGCGGGCGCTCGGCCACGTCCGGGTGCAGGTTGTTCATCAGCATGCGCAGCGGCGCTTCGGTCAGCCAGCTCTTGGCGGTGAGCGTGCTGCCGGTGGGGGCGTGGATGCGGCGGGTGGCGTCGAGGCGGGTCATGCGGGAATCCTCAGGTGGATGCGCGGAAGGCGGAACGCGGTGCGCGCGCGTCAGTTGGCGACGCGGCCGGATGCGGCGGGGCTGCGGGCGAAGGCGAGGCAGGCCTGCAGCACCTGCTGCAGCACCGCGCGCAGCGGCGCGGCGTGGTCGGGTTGCCAGGGTGACGGCCAGGTGCTGGGGTCGACCGTGTCCGGCTCGTGCATGTAGCCGCGGCAGGCCAGTTCCATCTGGATCGCGTGCACGCCGTCGGCCGGCGCGCCGTGGTGGCGGGTGCTCCAGCCACCCTTGAAGCGGCCGTTGCGCACATGGCTGAAGCCGCTATCGGCGCAGACGCGCTCCACCGCATCGGTCAGCTCCGCCGCGCAACTGCTATCCACCGCACCGGAGGCGCCGGCACTGCCGATGTTGAACTGCGGCAGCTCGCCGTCGAACAGGTGCGGAATGCGCGAGCGGATCGAATGCGCGTCGTACACCACGATCGCCGGGTGCCGGGCGCGCAGGCGCGCGATCTCCGCATCCAGCGCGGCGTGGTAGGGCGCGAACCAGCGCGTGCGGCGCGCGTCGATCTCGGTCGCATCCGGCTCGGCGCCGGGCCGGTACAGCGGTTGCGCGTCGAAGGTGGTCAGCGGGCACAGCCCGGTGGTGTTCTGGCCGGGATACAGCGACACCCCGGCCGGGTCGCGGTTGACGTCGATCACCGAGCGCGAGATCGCGGTGCGCACGGTGGTCGCGCCGAGTGTCTTGGCGAAGTCGTACAGCAGGTGCACCCACCAGTCGGCATCGCGCTGCGCCAGCCATGGCGAGACGAAACGCTCGGCCAGCGCCTCCGGCAACTCGGTGCCGGTATGCGGGAAGCTGACGATCAGCGGCGCATCGCCGCGGTGCACGGTGAGCCAGTCGGGCAGGGATGTCATACGGCCTCGCGGGTTGTGCTGTTCTGTAGGAGCGGCTTTAGCCGCGACAGGGCATTGCCGGGAAAGCCCGGTCGCGGCTAAAGCCGCTCCTACAAGGGGTCGTCGGATTAGACGCTGACCTCGGGCAACGGCATCCCCACCGCCGCGGCCAGCGCGCCGTCGCGCACCAGCGCGGTGGCGGCCAGCATGTCCGGGTGGAAATAGCGGTCGTCCTGCAGCGCCGGCACGCGGGCGCGCAGCAGCGCGCGTGCCGCTTCCAGGGCGGCGCTGGAGCGCAGCGGCGCGTGGAAGTCGCAGCCCTGCGCGGCCGCCAGCAATTCGATACCGACCACGTTGGCCGCGTTCTCGGCCATCGCCAGCAGGCGCCGCGCGCCGTGCGCGGCCATCGACACGTGGTCTTCCTGGTTGGCCGAGGTCGGGATCGAGTCGACGCTGGCCGGATAGGCGCGCTGCTTGTTCTCCGAGACCAGCGCCGCGGCGGTCACCTGCGGGATCATGAAGCCGGAGTTGAGGCCGGGCTTGGGCGTCAGGAACGCCGGCAGCCCGGACAGCGCCGGGTCCACCAGCATGGCGACGCGGCGCTCGCTGATCGAGCCGATCTCGCACACCGCCAGCGCCAGCATGTCGGCGGCGAAGGCCACCGGCTCAGCGTGGAAGTTGCCACCGGACAGCGCCTCGCCGGTATCGCTGAACACCAGCGGGTTGTCGGAGACGCCGTTGGCCTCGGTGGCCAGGGTGGTGGCGGCCTGGCGCATCACGTCCAGCGCCGCGCCCATCACCTGCGGTTGGCAGCGCAGGCAGTACGGGTCCTGCACGCGCACGTCGTTGTCGCGGTGCGAATCGCGGATCGCCGAGTCGTGCATCAATTCACGCAGCGCGGCGGCGGTGGCGATCTGCCCGGGCTGGCCGCGCAGCGCATGGATGCGCGGATCGAACGGGGTGTCCGAGCCTTTCGCGGCCTCGGTGGACAGCGCGCCGGCGACCAGCGCGGCATGGAACACGCGCTCGATCTCGAACAGCCCCGCCAGCGCATAGGCGGTGGAGAACTGGGTGCCGTTGAGCAGTGCCAGGCCCTCCTTGGCGCCGAGCGTCAGCGGCTGCAGCCCGGCCTGGGCCAGCGCCTGCGCCGCCGGCAGGCGCGCGTCGCCGACGAAGGCCTCGCCGACGCCGAGCATCACCGTGGCCAGGTGCGCCAGCGGCGCCAGGTCGCCGGAGGCGCCGACCGAGCCCTGGCACGGCACCACCGGGATCACCTCGTGGTGCAGCAGCGCCTCCAGCAGCGCCAGCGTCTGCGGCTGCACGCCGGAGGCGCCCTGGGCCAGGCTGGCCAGCTTCAGCGCCATCATCAGCCGCACCACCGGCACCGGCATCGGCGCGCCGACCCCGGCCGCGTGCGACAGCACGATGTTGCGCTGCAGGGCCTGCAGGTCCTCGCGCTCGATGCGCACGCTGGCCAGCTTGCCGAAACCGGTGTTGATGCCGTACACCGGCGCGCCGGTGGCGACGATCGCCTCCACGGTGCGCGCGCTGCGCAGCACTGCGTCGGCGCAGGCCGGGTCCAGGCGTACGCTGGCGCCGCGGTACACGGCGCGCCACTGCGCCAGGCTCACCGCGCCGGGGCGCAGCAGGATCTCGTCGTCGCTCATTGTCCTCTCCATATACGCGCATGCAGTGGGTTGAAGCCCATGCGATAGACCAATTCGGCCGGTTCGGCGATGTCCCAGATCGCCAGGTCGCAGGCCAGCCCGGCGCGCAGCCGGCCGACCTGGTCCTGGCGCCCGAGCGCGCGCGCCGCCTCGCGGGTGAAGCCGGCGATGCACTCGGCTACGGTCAGCCGGAACAGCGTCGCCGCCAGGTTCATCGCCAGCAGCGGACTGGTCAGCGGCGAGGTGCCGGGGTTGCAGTCGGTGGCCAGCGCGCGCGGCACGCCCGCGGCGCGCAGCGCGGCGATCGGCGGCAGCTGGGTGTCGCGGGTGAAATAGAACGCGCCCGGCAGCAGCACCGCGACAGTGCCGGCGGCAGCCATCGCGGCGACGCCTGCGTCGTCCAGGTATTCGACATGGTCGGCCGAGCGCGCGCCGTAGCGTGCGGCCAGCGCCGCGCCGCCCTGGTTGGACAGTTGCTCGGCATGGATCTTCAGCGCCAGGCCGTGGCGCTGCGCGGCCTGGAAGACCTGCTCGGTCTGCGCCGGGGTGAACGCCAGATGCTCGCAGAACACGTCCACCGCCTCGGCCAGGCCCTGCGCGGCGACGGCCGGTATCATGCTGTCGCAGACCTCGTCGATGTAGGCCTGCGCCTCGGCCCCGGGCGGCACGGCGTGCGCGCCGAGGAAGGTCGGCGACACTGCCACGGGGCGGAGTTCGCCCAGGCGCCGCGCCACGCGCAGCAGGCGCAGTTCGTCCTCCAGGGTCAGGCCGTAGCCGGACTTGATCTCCACCGTGGTCACGCCTTCGGCCAGCAGCGCGTCGAGCCGCGGCAGGCTGGCGGCGAGCAGGGCGTCCTCGTCGGCGGCACGGGTGGCGCGCACCGTGGAGACGATGCCGCCGCCGGCGCGGGCGATGTCGGCGTAGCTGGCGCCGAGCAATCGCTGCTCGAACTCGCCGGCGCGGTTGCCGGCATAGACCAGATGGGTGTGGCAGTCGATCAGGCCGGGGCCGATCCAGCGCCCGCCGCAATCGATGCTGCGTTGTGCCGACAGCGGGCCGGGCAATTGCGCGGCGGCGCCGGCGTAGACGATGCGCCCGTCGCGGCAGGCCACCACGCCGTCGTGGACCAGCCCCACTCCGCCGTCCTCGGCGTCCAGCGTCATCAGGTGCGCGTTGTGCCAGAGCGTGTCGCAGGGCATGGTCACGGGCGGGCTCGTCGTTTATTTTGTATATACAATATTGCGGTCGATGGAGGGTGTCCAGTGCAGACCCAGGCGCAACAGCAGGCCAGTGGCAATGCGGGATCGGGCGAATTCTGGTGCGCGCACGCGCTGCTGCCGCAGGGCTGGGCGCGCGACGTGCGCATTGGCGTGCGCGGTGGTCGCATCGCCACGGTGGAGCGCGGCGTGCCCGCGGCCACGGGCGATCGGCGCCTGGACATCGTGGTGCCCGGGCTGGGCAATCTGCACAGCCACGCCTTCCAGCGTGGCATGGCTGGGCTCACCGAGATCGGCGGGCGCAGCGGCGACAGCTTCTGGAGCTGGCGCGAACTGATGTACCGCTTCCTGCAGCGGCTGAGCCCCGACGATCTGCAGGCCATCGCCGAGCAGGCCTACGTGGAGATGCTCGAGGCCGGCTTCACCAGGGTCGGCGAGTTCCATTACGTGCATCACGCCGCCGACGGCCGGCCCTATGCCGACCGTGCCGAGATGGCGCAGCGCCTGGCCGCGGCGGCGCAGACCAGCGGCATCGGCCTGACCCTGCTGCCGGTGTTCTACGCGCATGCCGACTTCGGCGGCGCCGCGCCGAACCCGGCGCAGCAGCGCCTGCTGCACGACGTCGACGGTTTCGCCGCGCTGCTGGACGGCAGCCGCCGTGCCCTGCAGGGGCTGGACGACGCGGTGCTGGGCCTGGCCCCGCACAGCCTGCGCGCGGTCACCCCAGACGAACTGGCGACCCTGCTGCCGCTGTGCGATGGCCCGGTGCACATCCATATCGCCGAACAGACCCGCGAGGTCGACGCCTGCCTGGCCTGGAGCGGGCAACGGCCGGTGCAATGGCTGCTGGCGCACGCGCCGGTGGATGCGCGCTGGTGCCTGGTCCACGCCACCCATGTCGACGCCGCCGAAGTGCAGGGCATCGCCGCCAGCGGCGCCGTGGTCGGACTGTGCCCGATCACCGAGGCCAACCTCGGCGACGGCCTGTTTCCGATGCCGGCGTTCCTGCGCGCCGGCGGCCGCTTCGGCGTCGGCTCCGATTCCAACGTGCTGATCGATGCGGCCGAGGAACTGCGCCTGCTCGAATACGGTCAGCGCCTGAGCCTGCGCGGGCGCAACGTACTGACCGGCGACACCGCGCTGTCCAGTGGTCGCCTGCTGTTCCAGTCCGCGGCGCAGGGCGCGGCGCAGGCGCTCGGCGTGGCCCAGGGCCTGTGCGAGGGCGCGCCGGCCGATCTGGTCGAACTGGACGCCGCGCATCCGGCCTTGCAGGCGCGCCATGGCGATGCCTGGCTGGACAGCTGGCTGTTCGCCGCGCGCGGCGGCGCGGTGCGTTCGGTCTGGCGCCACGGCCGCGCGCTGGTACGCGAAGGCCGCCACCTGCAGCGCGAGGGCGTGGCCGCCCGCTATGCGCGCGCGCTGACCCGGCTGCTGGACGCATGAGCCGCGGCACCCGCGCGCTGTGTGCTGTCTGCCGCGGCACGGACCGCCGATGACGCCGGCTGCACCGATCCTGCCGCTCAGCCAGCGCATCCGCCGCGACATCGAGGCGCATATCCGCAGCGGTGAGTGGCCGCCCGGCCATCGCATTCCGTTCGAACACGAGTTGATGGCGCAGTACGGCTGCTCGCGGATGACCGTCAACAAGGTGCTGGCGCTGCTCGCCGACGCCGGCATGATCGAACGCCGGCGCCGCGCCGGTTCGTTCGTGGCGCGGCCGCATCCGCACATGGAGCAGGTCGCGCTGGAGATCCCGGACATCCCGGTCGAGGTCGCCGCGCGTGGTCATGCCTACCGCTTCGAATTGCTGGAGCGGCAGCAGCGCGCACCGCGCGCGGCGCTGCCACAGGAAGCCGAGGTCGCCGCCGGGGGCAGCCTGCTGGCGCTGCAGTGCCTGCACTACGCCGATGGTCGTCCGTTCGCGTTGGAGGAACGGGTGATCAATCCGGTGGCGGTGCCCGAGGCCTTGCAGATGGACTTCGCGGTCACCGTGCCCGGCAGTTGGCTGCTGCAGCATGTGCCGTGGACGCGCGCCGAACACCGCATCAGCGCGGTCGGCGCCAGTGCCGCGCAGGCGGCGCGCCTGCAGGTGCCGGCCGGCACGGCCTGCCTGTTGATCGACCGCCGCACCTGGCGCGGCGAGCAGGCGGTGACCTTCGTGCGCCAGGTGTTCCTCGGCGACACCTACGACCTGGTCGCGCGGTTTTCGCCCGGCGCGCGCTGAAGCCGGCGCACTGCACACGAGCGTCGCCACATAGGCGCACTGCGATGCTGTGATGCAGCACGGCGCGCACGCACTCACCATACTCCAGCGTGCGTTTGTCCTGTCCGCCGCACTCTGGCAAGTTAGCGCCGGGGCTGGGCGAGGGGCCGTGGCCGCGGAACGAGGGATGGTTCGGCATGACGTATTTCGTGACAGGCGCCACCGGTTTCATCGGCCGCTATCTGATGGCCAACCTGATGCGGCGCAAGGGCACCGTGCATGTCCTGCTGCGCAAGGAGTCGCAGCGCAAGTTCGATACGCTGGTCCGCGAGCAGGGGTGGGATCCCAAGCGCCTGGTGGTACTGCACGGCGACGTCGGCGCCGACTGCTGCGGGCTGGACGCGGCGCAGCGCAAGGCGCTGCACGGCAAGGTCAAGCATTTCTTCCACCTGGCCGCGCTGTACGACCTCACCGCCAAGGCCGAGGAACAGCGCGTCGCCAACCTCGACGGCACCCGCAACGCGCTGGAACTGGCCGCGCAAATTGGCGCCGGCATCTTCCACCACACCAGTTCGATCGCGGTGGCCGGGCTGTACCCGGGCATCTTCCGCGAGGACATGTTCGAGGAAGCCGAGGGGCTGGACGATCCCTACCTGCGCACCAAGCACGATGCCGAGGCGCTGGTGCGCGCCGAGACCCGGATCAAGTGGCGCATTTACCGCCCGGCGATGGTGGTCGGCGATTCGCGCACCGGCGCCATCGACAAGATCGACGGACCGTACTACTTCTTTCCGCTGATCAAGAAGCTGCGCCAACTGCTGCCGCCGTGGGCGCCGATGCTGGGCATCGAGGGCGGGCGGATCAACCTGGTGCCGGTGGACTTCGTCGCCGACGCGATGGACCACATCGCGCACAAGTCCAAGCTCGACGGCCATACCTTCCACCTCACCGACCCCGAGCCGCTGCGCGTGGGCGAGGTGCTCAACGTGTTCTGCCGCGCCGGCCACGCGCCGGAGATGACCTTGCGGGTGGACGCGCGCATGTTCGCGTTCGTGCCCTCGAGCATCCGCGCCGCGGTCGGCAGCCTGCCGCCGATCCGCCGCTTCACCGGCATGCTGCTGCGCGATTTCCGCATCCCGCGCGAGGTGCTGAAGTTCATCACCTATCCCACGCGCTTCGACAGCCGCGAGACCGAGCGCGCGCTGAAGGGCAGCGGCATCGCCGTGCCGCGGCTGGAAGACTACGCCTGGCGCCTGTGGGACCACTGGGAGCGGCACCTGGACCCGGATCTGTTCGTCGACCGCTCGCTCAAGGGCAAGGTCCGCGGCAAGGTGGTGCTGATCACCGGCGGCTCCTCGGGCATCGGCCTGGCTACCGCGCAGCGGGTGGCCGAGGCCGGCGCCATCACCGTCATCGTGGCCCGCGGCGAGCAGGAACTGCATGCCGCGCGCGATGCGATGAACGCCAAGGGCGGCAAGGTCTTCGCCTATACCGCCGACCTGTCCGACCTGTCCGACTGCGACCGCCTGCTCAAGACCGTGCTGGAGGCGCACGGCCATGTCGATGTGCTGATCAACAACGCCGGCCGCTCGATCCGCCGCTCGATCGAACTGAGCTACGACCGCTTCCACGATTTCGAGCGGACCATGCAACTGAACTACTTCGGCAGCCTGCGTCTGATCATGGGCGTGCTGCCGGGCATGACCGCGCGGCGCAAGGGCCACATCATCAACGTCAGCTCGATCGGCGTGCTGGCCAACTCGCCGCGCTTCTCCGCCTACGTCGCCTCCAAGGCCGCGCTGGACGCCTGGAGCCGCTGCGCGCAGGGCGAGCTGTCGGGCAAGGGCATCAGCTTCACCACGGTCAACATGCCGCTGGTGAAGACGCCGATGATCGCCCCGACCAAGATGTACGACAGCGTGCCGACCCTGAGCGTGGACGAGGCCGCCGACCTGATGGTCAAGGCGATCATCGAACGCCCCAGCCGCGTGGCCACGCGCCTGGGCATCTTCGCCGCCCTGGTCAACGCGGTGGCGCCGAAGGCCTACGAGGTGGTGATGAACACCGCCTTCGAACTATTCCCCGACTCGGCCGCGGCCAAGGGCGACCGCAAGGCGCTACGCGAGGCCAAGCCCAGCCAGGAGCAGATCGCGTTTGCTGCGCTGATGCGGGGCGTCCATTGGTAGTGGGGCGGGGATTGGGGAGTTGGGATTGGGGATTCGCAAAAGCGGGTTCCCGATATCGGATCCGCGTTCGCGTGGGCTGAGGTCTCGTTGTCGTTCCGCTGGGACGCAGCGGGGCGTGCAGCGGCCAGCGCAGGCGCTGCCTCAGAACTAGGCGACCTAGGGCAAATGGCAATGACCGCGCCGACGCGGCGTCTGCGTGATTGAGCCCTGATTGGAATGCAGGACTTCGCAACAGCCCACCCGTCGCAGCGCCGCCGCCTTTACCAATCCCCAATCCCGATTCCCCAATCCCGGCTCATCAGAACGTCCTACATTGCCGCCAGCGCACCGGCTCGGCGTGGCCGGGGCGCGGGTTGAGTTGGATGCGGACGGTGCGCAGGCTCGGGTAGCGCTCCACTTCGCGGCAGATGCGCGGCCACACCTGGGCGTCGTCGCCGCTGCGGTCGACCACCAGGGTCATCTGCGTCTGCCAGATGCCGCGGATCACGCCCGGGGTGCCGGCCAGGGTCTTGGAAAGCGCCTGGCGGTGGCGCTGTTCGGTGGCGGGGTCGGGTTCGGCCAGGTTGCCGGTGTCGTCGAGTGCTGGTTGCGGCGCGGCGAGGGCGCTGTTCGTTGGCGCGGCGGTGGCCTGCGTGGGGGCTGCCGGTGCGGCGGGCGCCGGCGGTGGCACAGGTGCGGCCACGGAAGCTGGCGGCTCCGCGGGTTGCTGCAGGGCCAGGGCACCGACGCCGGTCACCACGCCCAGCGCGAGCGAGGCCAGGCCGGCGATGGCGATGTGGCGCTGCGCGCGGCGGCGGCTGGCGCCGATCACGCCGTCTTCCAGTTCGCTGGGCAGGTAGGGCTTGAGCATCGGCCAGATGCGCCGGCCGTCGAGGATTTCCACCGCCTGTTTCTCGGCCGCGGCGATGCCGTCGCGCTGCACCTTGCCCTCGGTGATCAGGATGCCGCCCTGCGCGCCCATCAGCCGCGCTGCCGCACCCAGTTCGTTGACCGCGGCCGAGCCGATCCGGTAAGCCCGTCCGTGCTTGCACGACAGCAGCCAACGCGCGTCGCCGCGGGTCATCACGAAGTCGCTTTGCGGTTCCTGGCTGGCGTGCTCGTCGACGGCGGCGTCCTGCAGGTCGCGCTGCTCGCGCATCGCGCGCCGCACCATGTAGGAGAAATCGCGCCAGTGCAGCCCGGCCAGCGCGTGCAGCCCGGCCATGGTCTCGTTTTCGCGGCGCCGCACCAGCCACAGGTAGAGGCTGGCCGCCAGCCATGCCGCGACCGCCAAGATCGCTGCCGCTATCCAGGAAAACATGCTTGCACCCGCACACGCGCCGTAAAGAAGTCAGTGTATCGCCAGCGTGTCACGGCGCCGGCAAGGCGACAGCGGTGGAGGCGGACAGAAAAGACCCGCCAGTCCGAAGCCGAGAGGGGAGGGGAGCAAACGGTCTTCTGATGGACTGGCGGGTCCGTTTCGATTGTCTGGAAAAACGTGCTGCTTTGCAACAATCCGGTTACTCGGCCGGGGTCGGCGCCACATTGCGCTTGCGGCTGGCGCGCTTGGGCGCGGTGGCGCTCTTGGCGGGCGCGACCTTGGCGACCACCGGGCCGGCGCGTCGACGTGCCGGTGCCGCGCGCTTGGCGGCGCCGGGCTGCGCCGCGGCGGTCTTCTTGGTGGCCTTCTTCGCTGCCGGCGCCTTGCCCGATGCCTGCGGCGCACGGCCGCCGCGCAGATGACGCAGCTCGCCGTTGAGCGCATCCACGCGGTCGATCAGCGCGCCCAGGTCCTCGCGGCTGGGCACTTCCAGGCGGCGCAGGGCGCGCTGCACGCGATCCTCGAACACCTTCTCCAGGCGGTCCCAGGTGTCGGCGGCGCGCTCGCGGGCCTGGCCGACCCGGTTCTCCACCGCATCGCGCACCGCGTCGACGCCGCCACCGGCCAGCTTGCGCGTGCTCTGCTCCAGGTTCAGCCCTTCCTTCACCAGGGTCTCGAACAGCTTGCCGCCTTCGGCCTGGGCGCGGCCGAACGCGCCGACGCCGGCCAGCCAGACCTGCTGCGCCGATTCGCCCAGGCGCTTGGACAGCTTCTCCGCCTGCGCCTGCAGGGTGTCGTCGGCAGGGGCGGTGCTGCGCTTCTTGCGGGCGGATTTCTTCAGAGTGGCCATGACGGTGCGGTTCCTTCGGCGAATGAGTGGCGGAGGTCGAGACTCGGGAGGTTGACTAGAGTAATCACACCAGCGTGCGCGTGGGGTGCGCGGAACGCGATGCCGACGTCGGCAGGCGCGGCGTTGGCTACGCCCCCGGCGAACGGCGGGTACCGCGCGTGGCACGCCGGTTGGCGATGACCTGGTCGACGTCGTCCAGCGCCCGGCGCAGCCGCGCGGTGGTCTCGGTCATGCGCCGCGGCTGCACGTCCACGCCATCGAGGAAGGTGCGCTTGCGGTCGTTGAGGATCGGATGGCGCAGCGCGATGCCGTGCGCGGCCAGCAGCGGCTCCAGCGTCTGCGCATTGCGGCGCAGGTCGGAGAGGGTGTTGCGGTAGGCGAGCTGGCACACGCGGTGGCGCGCGGCATAGCTGAATAGATTGGTGAAGAACAGTTCGCCGTTGTCGGCGTTGGGCTCGAACACCAACTGGTCCACCTGCGGGTACTGCCGCGCGTACTTCTCCAGCCCCACCTGCATCCGCGATTGCAGCAGGGTGCGGAAGGTCTGCGACAGCACCGCCGGCAGGCCGCCGGCGAGCAGCCGCGCGCGGTCGACGTGGCCGTTGCGGCGCGGCGCGTGGGTGGCGTCGTAGGGCACCAGCGGGTTGATCCCGATCATCAGGTCGATGCCGCGCTCCAGCAGGGTGGAGGCATGCATGGTGCGGCGCAGCGCGCCGTCCACGTAATGGCGGCCGTCGATCTGCACCGGCGGGTACAGCCCCGGCAATGCCGCGCTGGCCTGGATCGCCAACGAGATCGGCACGTGGTCCATGCCCGGCTCGCCGAAGCGCACTGTGCCGCCGCTGTCCAGATCCACCGCGACAACGAACAGGTTGGCGTCGAGGTCGCGGAAATCGTTGCTGCGGCCGCGACGGCTGAACACGTCCTGCAGGAAGCGCTCGACCCCGGCATTGTCGAACAGGCCGCTGGGCACCAGCCCGCCGAAGCGGGTGATCAGGTCCGACCAGCGGGTCTTGCGCGGCTCGGTGAGCAGGTCGTGCCACCAGCCGTAGGCGAGCCCTGGCAGGGTCGCGGCCCTGCGCAGGTATTCGTAGACGTTGGGCCGCAGGAAATCTTCCGGGCGGAACCGCGCATCGTCGCTGTTGCCGGTGACGAAGATCCGGCAGATCTCGGCGCTGCTGATCCGGTTGGCCAGACCGGCGGTCAGGAACGCACCGGAGCTGACGCCCACGTAGCAATCCAGTCGGGTCAGGTCCAGTCCGTCCAGCGCTTCGTCCAGGGCGCGCAGCGCGCCGAGGCCGTACATGCCGCCGATCGGGCCGCCGCCGGCGATGGCCAGGCCGATGCGGCCGTTGGAGTGGGGACGGGGCGAGGCGCTGTGGAGGGAAAGCATGCGCGGTCCGCTGGAGGCAGTGGCGCGAGTGTAGCCGAGCACGGTGACGCTTGCGGTCGTGCCGGGCTGCGACCATCATCGGCGCCCATGGCGCGCAGCACTCCCGTCCTGGAACGACTCGGCCGCCGTCTGGCGTGGCACCAGGCGCTGCACGATCCCGCGCGCGAACCGCGCAACACGCTGCGCTGGCTGCAGGAGCTGCGGCGTTGGCAGTCGCAGCGGCTGGAGCACAGCTTCGAGCATTTCCTGGAGGATCCGCAGCGCCGTCCGGCGGCGATGTTCTTCCTCACCGACGTCTATGGCGACCGCGACTTCAGCCGCCGCGACGCCGACATCGTCAAGGTGTTGCCGATGATGCAGCGGCTGATGCCGGCGTCGCTGCTGGACACGGTCGCCGACGGCATCGAACTGGGCGCGCTGACCCACGCCCTGGATCTGCGCATGGCCGAGGCGCTGCAGTCCCTGGCGCCGCGGCGCAAGCGCCTGGACGAAGCGTTGTATGCCGAGGCCTATCGGCAGGCCGGACTGCCGCGGCTGCGCCAGCGCCAGATCGATCTGATCGCCCGCGTCGGCCTGGGTCTGGCCAAGGCGGTGCATACGCCGGGCGTGCGCATGCTGCTGCGCTTCGCCCGCGGCCCGGCCAAGGCGGCGGGGCTGTCGGAACTGCAGGGGTTTCTGGAACGCGGCTTCGACGCGTTTTCCACCCTGGGCGATGCCGAGGGGTTCATCGGCGATATCGAGAGCACCGAGCGTGCTGTCTCGCGGCGGTTGTTCGCGGGCGATCCGGATCCGTTTGCGTTGGAGTGACTGCGGCCGGTCGGACCCTCACCCCAACCCCTCTCCCGGCGGGAGAGGGGCTTTAGCCGTTCCTTCTCCCACCGGGAGAAGGTGGCCCGCAGGGCCGGATGAGGGTACGTGCGCAGCCTCGCATTGCCAGAGTAGTGCAGGCGCTTCGCGCGCCGGACCCTCACCCCAACCCCTCTCCCGGGGGGAGAGGGGCTCGATCCACTTAGCCCAGCTTCTCCGACAGCACGCGACGGATCTCGCTTTCCACCGTGCCCTTCATCGCCGAGAGCAGGAAGCCCAGTTCGGCGGTGACGTGCACCTGCTTGGGCAGCAGTTCGATGCGTCCGTCCACGCCCGAGCGCGAGAACAACAAGGAATCGCCATCCCAGTGCGATTCCAGGTCGAAGCGCTCGGCCAGTTTCTTGGCGGCGGTCTCGATGGCCTTGCGGGCCTGCGCGGGGGTCTTGCTGTGGTCGTGGCGGATGTCGATGCTGGACATGCTGGCTCCTGTGCGGGCGGGCGCCCGCGTGAACGATCAGGCATTGTGCGTATGCGCGGTGCATTGTCCAGCACGCGCGCTTCTGCGCGCGCAGGCAACCTGCTAGGCTGCCCGCCGTGCACGATCTGCAAGTCCATTTCAGCAACCGCCAACATCCCGACCGGCCCCTGCGCGCGGGCGTGCATCGCATCGTGCGCCTGGCCTCCGGCCAGGTCAGCGTGGTCGACGACACTCAGGGCGCACTGCTGCTGGCGCAGTTCTGCCTGGACCGGCGCGGCCTGTGGCTGCAGGTCGCCAACGGCAGCCGCGGCATCCACGTCAACGGCCGCCCGGTGCGGCGCATGGCCCTGCTGCGCGCCGGCGACGCGGTCTACGCCGACGGCGTGGAAATGGTGGTGCAGGGCAAGTGCGAGCCGTTGCAGCGCCTGCCCGAGGTCAGCGAGGCCGAGCACGACGATCCGCGCCTGGTGCTGCGCGGCGTCGGCGGTCCGCACCACGGCCGCAGTTTTACCGTGGACCGGGTACGCAGCATCGGCCGCCTGCGCGAGTGCGACATCCGCATCGACGATCCGGCCTGCGCCGAGCAGCACGCGCGCCTGGAGCGGCACGGCGAGCGGGTGCTGCTGCGCGGCTTCGGCGATGCGCAGACCCAGGTCAATGGCGTCACCGTGCGCAGCTGCTGGCTGCAGCCTGGCGATCAGGTGGTGTTCGATGCCCAGCACCGGTTCGTGCTGGAAGTCCCGCAGGTGGTCGGCGCCGAGCCGCTGCGCGACGACCCGGCATTGGCGGCATTGGCGCTGACGCCGGCGGCGGTGGCGCCGCGCCCGGCCACCGCGCGGCGCTGGCCGTGGTTGTTGCTCAGCGCCTTGCTGCTGGCCGCCGCACTCAGCGGCCTGCTGTGGTTCGGCGCGCGCTGAGCGCCCGCCAGCCGCGCCAGCCCAGCAGTACCGCCAGGATCGCCGCGTACAGCAGCGGTTCGCGGATATCGGACTTCACCAGCCACCAGAAGTGCAGCACGGCGAGCACGCCGATCGCATAGATCGCCTTGTGCAGCTTGCCCCAGTTGCGCTTGAGCCGGCGCATCCAGCCCTGGGTGGAGGTGATGGCCAGCGGCACCAGCAGCAACCAGGCGAGGAAGCCGACGGTGATATACGGGCGTTTGACGATCTCCTCGAAGATCTGCGTCCAGTAACCGCGCAGGTCCAGCCCCAGGTAGGCCGCCAGATGCACGGTCGCGTAGAAGAACGCATACAGCCCGAGCATGCGCCGGAAGCGCAGCAGCACCGATTGCCCGGTCAACTGCCGCAGCGGCGTGATCGCCAGGGTCAGCAGCACCAGTCGCAGCGCCCACAGCCCGGTGCGGTGCTCGACCTCGGCCACCGGATCGGCGCCGAGCGCGTCGCTGCCGGCCTGCCATACCTGCCAGAACTGCCAGCCCAGGTACACCATCGGCGCCAGCGCCAACGCATGCACCACCGCCTTGGCGGCGATCAACGAAGCGGAGGTCTTAGCCATGCAGTCTCAAACCAATGCGCACCAACGATGCCAGGGAGGACGAGCAAACCCGCCGCGCGCAGCGACCGCTCCACGAATCCCCACTCCCGAATCCCCAATCCCGGCTCAATACCATTTCTTCAGATCCATCCCCGCATACAGCGACGCCACCTGGTCGGCATAGCCGTTGAACGGGCGGGTGGGGATGCGCTCGGCGAACAGCTTGCTGGCCTTGCCGGCGATGCGGCGTTCGGTCTTCTGGCTCCAGCGCGGGTGGTCCACCGCCGGATTGACGTTGGAGAAGAAGCCGTACTCGGACGGCTGCAGTTCGTGCCAGGCGGTTTCCGGCATGCGCTCGACGAAGCGGATCTCGACGATCGACTTGATGCTCTTGAAGCCGTACTTCCACGGCACCACCAGCCGCAGCGGCGCGCCGTTCTGCTGCGGCAGCGGCTTGCCGTACAGGCCGGTGGCGAGCAGGGTCAGCGGATGCATGGCCTCGTCGATGCGCAGGCCTTCCTTGTACGGCCAGTCGATCGAGCTGTAGCGGATGCCGGGCATCTGCTGCGGATCGGCCAGGGTGGTGAAGGCGACGTACTTGGCCTTGGAGGTCGGCGCGAAGCGCTTCAGTACATCGCCCAGCGGCACGCCCAGCCACGGGATTACCATCGACCAGCCTTCCACGCAGCGCAGGCGGTAGATGCGCTCCTCGGGCGTGTGGCCCTTGAGCAGGTCGTCCAGGGACAGCGTGCCGGGCTTCTCGCATTCGCCGGACACCTTCACCGACCACGGCGAGGTGCGCAGGGTCTTGGCCGCCTTCGACGGATCGGTCTTGTCGGTGCCGAACTCGTAGAAGTTGTTGTAGCTGGTCACGTCCTCGTAGCGGGTCAGCTCCTCGTTGGTACGGAACCCGCTGCGCGCCTGCTCCGGGGTCACCACGGTCTTCGGCGGGGCCGGCGGCTCGGCATCGGCGCAACCGACCAGGCCGGCCATCGGGGTCATCGCCAGGATCTGCAGCAGGCGCCGCCGGTCGCGGTAGACCGCCTCGTCGGTGATCTCGCAGCTGGGGACGGTGAGGGCATCGCGCAACGACATGGCGGACTCCTGGAGCGAAGGGGGCGAGCAGTGGCGGGGACTTCAACACAGACTACGCATGCGCAGGGCGAATGGATGCAAATGCAACCTAAATTGCCCGGGCCGCAAGCTGTTGCGCTGCGGCATACTAGGGGTCCTGTCCGATAGGTGCCCCATGACGCGCGCGTTCAATTTCAGTGCCGGCCCCGCTGCCTTGCCGGAATCGGTCCTGCGCCAGGCGCAGGCGGAGATGTTGGAGTGGAACGGCGTCGGTGCCTCGATCGTGGAGCTGAGCCACCGCGGCGCCGAGTTCATGGAGGTGGCGGCGCAGGCCGACGCCGACCTGCGCCGGCTGATCGGCATTCCCGACGACTACGCCGTGCTGTTCCTGGCCGGTGGCGCCACCACCCAGCAGGCGCTGCTGGCGCTGAACTTCACCGCGCCCGGGCAGACCGTGGACTACGTGGTGACTGGACACTGGGGCAAGACCGCGATCAAGCAGGTCGGGCCCTACGTCGACGTGCACGTGGCCGCCAGCAGCGAGGCCGACGGCTTCCGCGACATCCCGCCGCGTGCCGCCTGGCAGTTGCGCGACGATGCGGCCTACGTGCACATCACCGCCAACGAGACCATCCACGGCGTGGAGTTCCGCGACACGCCGGATGTCGGCGCTGTGCCGCTGTTCGCCGATTTCAGCTCCAGCATCGCCTCCGAGCCGATCGACGTGTCCAAGTACGCGCTGATCTACGCCGGCGCGCAGAAGAATCTCGGCCCGGTCGGCGTCACCGTGGTCATCATCCGCCGCGACCTGCTCGAACGCGCCGGCCAGCCGCGCGCGGACATCTTCGACTACCGCTCGCACGTGGCGCGCGACTCCATGCTCAACACGCCGCCGACCTGGAACTGGTACCTGGCCGGGCTGGTGTTCAAGTGGATGCTGGCCGAGGGCGGGGTGCAGGCGTTCGCCGAGCGCAACCAGGCCAAGTCGGCGCTGGTGTATTCGGCGATCGACGCCTCCGGCGGTTTCTACCGCAACGAGGTCGCGGCGGCGGTGCGTTCGCGGATGAACATCCCGTTCTTCCTGCCGGACGAGACCCTCACCGCGCGCTTCGTCGCCGAATCCAAGGCGGCCGGTCTGCTGGCGTTGAAGGGGCACAAGGCGGTCGGCGGCATCCGTGCGTCGCTGTACAACGCCATGCCCCTGGCCGGCGCGCAGGCGCTGGTGGCGTTCATGCGCGACTTCCAGCAGCGCCACGGCTGAGTCGCCGATTTTTGTAGGAGCGGCTTCAGCCGCGACCGGATCGCTCGGCGATCCGGACCACCGAGGAACCCCTGATCCATGGCCGCAAAGCCGAAGCAATCCCCCGCCGCCGACCCGAAATCGTCCAAGTCGGCCAAGCCCGCCGCCACGCCGGCCCTGGCCGACGTCCGCGCCAAGATCGACGAGATCGACCGCACCATCCAGGCGTTGATCGCCGAGCGCGCGCAGTTCGCGCACCAGGTCGGCAAGGCCAAGGGCAAGCTCGCCGCGGCGGTGGACTATTACCGCCCCGAGCGCGAGGCGCAGGTGCTGCGCATGGTGGTGGACCGCAACCAGGGCCCGCTCAGCGACGAAGTGCTGGTGCACGTGTTCCGCGAGATCATGTCCGCGTGCCTGGCGCAGCAGGAACCGCTGAAGATCGGCTACCTGGGGCCAGAAGGCACCTTCAGCCAGCAGGCGGTGCTCAAGCACTTCGGCCGCTCCGCGGTGGGCCTGCCGATGGCCACCATCGAGGAAGTGTTTCAGGAAGTGGAAAGCGGCAATGCCGACTTCGGCGTGGTGCCGGTGGAGAACTCGGGGCAGGGCACGATCCAGGTCACCCTGGACATGTTCCTGACCTCCAACCTGAAGATCTGCGGCGAGACCGAGCTGCGCGTGCACCAGTTCCTGCTCTCGCGCAGCGGGCGGCTGGACGCGATCGAGCGGATCTACGCGCATCCGCAGTCGTTCGCGCAGACCGCCGGCTGGCTGCGCGCGAACCTGCCGAAGGTGGAGAAGATTCCGGTCTCCAGCAACGCCGAGGGCGCGCGCCGCGCGCGCAACGCCGACGATGCGGCGGCAATCGGCGGGGAGAGCGCGGCGCATGTGTATGCGCTGAAGAAGGTGATCATGAAGTCGATCGAGGATGACGCGGACAACACCACGCGCTTCCTGGTGATCGGGCGGCAGATCTTCCCGCCGTCGGGGCACGATCGTACGTCGGTGCTGGTGTTCATCCACGACAAGCCGGGTGCGCTGTTCGATGTGCTCAGTCCGTTCGCGCGGCATGGGATCAGCATGAATCGGATCGAGTCGCGGCCGTCGCATCAGGCGAAGTGGGAGTACGGGTTCTTCATCGATCTGGCGGGGCATGTGGAGGATGAGGCGATGAAGTCGGCGTTGGCGGAGTTGAAGGCGCATTCGGCGCAGATCAAGGTGTTGGGGTCGTATCCGGTGGCGGTGCCTTGAGGTGGTTGCGCTGTTGCTTCGGCTCTGATCGCGGCAGGGCGCTTTGATGACGAAAAGAGGTGCGCCTGTGTAGGAGCGGCTTCAGCCGCGACCAGGCGTTCTTCGGGATGATTTCTTCTTCAAAGGCAACAGCAAAGGCAACAGCAACAGCTTTCGCGCTTTGCGCGAGTCACTTTTCTTTGCTTGTGCAAAGAAGCGCTTTACAGCAGCCGGAGGCTGATCAAAGTAACCAAAAGAAAGCACACCCCTAACGGGCTGCCCCGCGCTTCGCGCGGGGTCCGCGGCCACGGCGGGACATCGGAAGGCACATCCATGTGCCTTCCGAAAACGACGCGCATCCTGCGCGTCGCCCCTCACGGGGTTTTACCCGCCGTGTCCGCCAGCCCTCACGGGGGCCCAACAGCAAAAGCAGAGAAGCAACAGCAACAACAGCAACAACAGCAACAGCAGCAACAGCAGCAACAGCAGCAACAGCAACAGCAACAGCCGTAGTAACAGCGGTGGCGGTGATTGTCTTGGGCTGCGGTGGTGTGGACCTTCGGGTGGTTGGACTTTCAGGAACGATGATGAGCAACGAGCAAGGCTGGATCGCAACGCGTGGCACTGCGCTGCAGGGCACGCTGACGGTGCCGGGGGACAAGTCGGTGTCGCACCGGGCGGTGATGTTCGCGGCGTTGGCCGATGGCACGTCGCGGATCGAGGGGTTCCTCGAGGGCGAGGACACGCGTTCGACCGCGGCGATCTTTGCGCGGCTCGGGGTGCGGATCGAGACGCCGTCGCCGTCGCAGCGCGTCGTACTTGGGGTGGGCGTGGATGGGCTGCAGGCGCCGCAGGGCGAGCTGGATTGCGGCAACGCCGGCACCGGCATGCGCCTGCTCGCCGGGCTGCTCGCGGCGCAGCCGTTCGATAGCGTGCTGGTCGGCGATGCATCGCTGTCCAAGCGGCCGATGCGCCGGGTCACCGAGCCGCTGGCGCTGATGGGCGCGCGCATCGACACCGAGGCCAACGGGGTGCCGCCGCTGCGCATCCATGGCGGCCAGCCGCTGCGCGGCATCGAGTTCGTCTCGCCGGTGGCCAGTGCCCAGGTCAAGTCGGCGGTGCTGCTGGCCGGGCTGTACGCCGAGGGCGTCACCTCGGTGCAGGAACCGCATCCCACCCGCGACTACACCGAGCGCATGCTGTCCGCGTTCGGCGTGGAGATCGACTTCGCGCCGGGCCAGGCGCGCCTGCGCGGCGGCCAGCGCCTGCGCGCCACCGACATCGCGGTGCCGGCGGACTTCTCCTCGGCGGCGTTCTTCATCGTCGCCGCCAGCGTCATCCCCGGCTCGGACATCATCCTGAAGGCGGTCGGACTCAATCCGCGCCGGACCGGTCTGCTGGCCGCGCTGCGGCTGATGGGAGCGGACATCGTCGAGCACAACCACAGCGAGCACGGCGGCGAGCCGGTCGCCGACCTGCGCGTGCGCTACGCGCCGCTGCGCGGTGCGACGATTCCCGAGACCGTCGTACCGGACATGATCGACGAATTCCCCGCGCTGTTCGTGGCCGCGGCCGCGGCGCAGGGACAGACCGTGGTCAGCGGTGCGGCGGAGCTGCGGGTCAAGGAATCGGACCGCCTGGCGGCGATGGCGACCGGGTTGCGCCGCCTGGGCATCGTCGTCGACGAAACCGCGGACGGCGCCACCATCCACGGCGGCACCCTGGGCGCCGGCATCATCGAAAGCCACGGCGACCATCGCATCGCCATGGCCTTCGCCATCGCCGGACAGTTGGCGCAGGGCGAGGTGCGGATCGAGGACGTGGCGAACGTGGCGACGTCGTTCCCCGGCTTCGACGCACTGGCGCGCGGCGCCGGATTCGGATTGCGCGCTGCCGGTTGAGGACTGACTGCGGCCTGCCGAGCGCAGGCCGCAGTGCACGCCTCGATCATCGATCGCCAGGTGCGCGATCCATCTGGCGGAGCGTCCGTGCCGAGCGCGTCACCGGCCTTGGCGGGCGTGATCGGGGCAAGGCGCTGGAGCCTCGCGTGCGCGATCCCGGCCACCCGCCGCGACGCAGGGCGCGGCGAGGTGGCGAAGACCGCGCCGATTACGCGACCTGGCGTGCGGAGTGCTGTGCCAGCAGCAGCGAATGGCCCGGATAGTCCGCTTCCGACCAGGCTTCCGCGCGTCCTCCCAGGTGGCGGCTCAGGAAGTCCTCGCACAGCGCGTTGAACGACATGCGGTTGGCCTCCCGCACGAAGCCATGGCCCTCGTCCGTGTAGAGCGCGTAGGTCACCGCGATGCCGCTCTGCCGCAGCGCGGCCACCATCTGCTCGGATTCGGCCTGCTTCACGCGCGGGTCGTTGGCGCCCTGGGCGATGAGCAGCGGCGTGCGGATCTGCGCGGCGCGGTGCAGCGGCGAGCGCGCACGCAACTGCGCACGGCCTGCGTCGGTGCCCGGGTCGCCCAGCGCACGGTGCTGGCGCACGCGGTCCGCTTCCCAGTAGGCGGGAATGGAGGCCAGCAGCGTCTCCAGGTTGGAGGGCCCCACCACGTCGATGCCGCAGGCATAGCGCGTCGGATCCCGCGTGAGCGCCGACAGCACGGCGTAGCCGCCATAGCTGGCGCCGAAGATGGCCAAGCGCTGCGGATCGGCGATCCCACGCTGCAGCGCCCAGGCCATGGCGTCGTCCAGGTCTTCGTCCATCTTGCGGCCCCATTCGCCGTCTGCCGCGTTGACGAAGCGCTTGCCGAATCCGGTCGAGCCGCGGAAGTTGACGCTCAGTACCGCGTAGCCGCGGTTGGCCAGCCACTGGTGCATGGGGTTGAAGCCGAAGGCGTCGCGCGACCACGGGCCGCCGTGCACCAACAGCACCAGCGGCAGCGGATTGGCGGCGCGCAGATCGCCCGCGTCGGCCTCCACGGGCACGGTGAGGTAGGACACCAGCGGCAGCCCGTCGCGCGCGGGGATGACCACCGGCTGCATCCGTGCCAGCGGCGCCCAGGTCAGCCGGGGCCGCAGGTCCATCAGGTGCTGCAACGTGCGCGCCTGGCGGTCGTACAGCCACGTCGACGAGGGGCGCGTGTCCGACGACAGGGCGACGATCCAGCGCTGGTCGTCCTCGGTGCGTGCGGTCATGCGCCATTCGCCGTTGCCGGCGGCATCGTCGAGGGTTTCGATGTCGCGCAATAGAGCTTCGTCCAGCATGTGCAGCTTGAAGCGCTCGTAGGTGACCCCGTAGGCCAGGGGGCGGTGGCTGGCGGCATCGGTGAGCATGCCGCCGATGTCCGCGCGCGGGTCCTCGGCCAGCACGCTGACGGTGCCGCTGTCCCAATCGATCGCGACCAGCGCGGCGGTGTCGCGCCCGCGGCTGTCGTAGGCATACAGGGTGTGGCCCTGCTCGTCGAAGTGCGAGGGCCCCGAGCTGCGCGCGTCTTCGGCGGAGAACACCTGCCAGGGCTGCCAGTGTCCGGCGGCATCGCGCCGGAGCCATTCGCTGCCGCCATCGCGGGTGTTGCGTACGGCCAGCTTGCGCTCGTAGCGCGCATCCAGCACGAAGCCGGCGAAGCCCGGGTTCTCTTCCAGGCACTGCAGCTCACCGCTGCGCAGATTCAGTAAATGCACGTCGAAGAAACGCGCGTCGCGCGCGTTCGACACGATCGCGATCTCGTCGCGCCGCTGTCGGCTGATGCTCTGCACGCCGGTGCGCACGCCCGGCGCGGCGGGCGTGAGGGCGCGCAGGGTGCCGTCGGCGAGATCGGCGCCGAACAGTTGGAAGTTCTCGTCGCCGTCGCGGTCCTGCGAGAACAGCAGCATGCCGGGGACGTAGGTCCAGTCGAAGGCCTGGATGCCCCGCCGCGCGTCGTGGGTGATCTGCCGCGCCTCTTGCGGGCTGGCGCTGGGCGCCGCCCAGATGTTCATCACGCCATCGCCGTCGGCCAGCCAGGCCAGCCACTGGCCGTCCGGGCTGATGCTCATGGCCGCCCGCGCCGGGTTGGCGAACAGGTGCTTGCGCGGGATGAGCGCGGCGGGCGCGGAGCCGTCGGCGGCATGCAGGATGTTCTGCAGCGCCAGCGCTGCCTGGCGCCATTGCTTGGCGTACTGGTTCCTCTGGTACCTGTAGAAGGCCCTCAGCCGCTTGGCTTTCTCGGGATGCTTCTGCTCCAGTAGAAGGAAGACATTGGTGTATTCGGTGTCCCCCGGCTCGCGGCTGGCCTTATCTTCCTCATGCAGGGCTCCCAGCACCTGCGTCATGTCGTCGTCGTCCGCCTTGCTCCAGGAGTAGGCGGCCATGCCCGCCGCGATCCGTGCGCTCATCCAGCCGCGCAGCGTGTCGGACACGGCACTGCGGGACTGCATCGGGTCCCAGGCGGCGGCTTCGATGCACGATCCCACGGCCGCGGCGACCGACCCGGGCTCCTGGACATTGGTCTGCTCGACCGCAGCGCGGCGGGCTTTGCGCCAGCGGGCGCCGTCGACGTCCTGGCCCTCCAGGCGTGCAGCATGCAGCGCGGCAACGCCTTCCAGCGCCTCGGCCAGGCCTGCGGCCGCTTCCAGGCCGTGCAGACCGTGGGTCTTGCCCTTCAACAGCTCCAGCAGGGTACGGCTGCCCACCGTATCCATCGGCATGCCGGGCGGAATGCCCTGCAGCAGGTGGATGCCCCATGCCACGCCGAGGGTCGAATTGCCGGCGACCATGGAGTCGATTGCCAGGGCGAGCCACTTCGGCAGGCCGAAGTCCGCCTCCCAGCGGTCGAGGTCGTCGCTCTGCAGCAGGCTGCCGACGACGCTGCCGACCTCGCCGTTCCAGTAAAGAGGCCGGTGCTCCCAGCGGCCCGCGTGTTCCAGGCCGTACAGCTGGTCGATCACTTGCTGACGCAGCTGCGGGTCGCCGTGGTATGCGTGCATGCTCATGTCAGGCCTCCAGGCATTCGTCGATGACCTGGGCGATCCGCGTCTTGGAGACCAGGCCCACCAGGCGGGCCTTTTCCTTGCCGTCCATGAACAGGATCATGGTGGGCAGGCCGCGCACCTGGAACTGCTGCGCAGTGTCCTTGTTCTCGTCCGCGTTGATCTTGCAGATGCGGGCTTCGCCCGCGTATTCCTCGGCGATGTCGTCCACGATGGGCAGCAACTGCTTGCAGGGAGCGCACCATTCGGCCCAGAAGTCCACCAGGACCGGGCCGGAGGATTGGAGGACCTGTTCTGCGAAGGTCGCGTCGGTGAGTGAGATGAGCTTGGAGGGCATGGTTCGGCCTCTGTCAGTGGTCGGAAAGGGGGGGGAGTAGGGGGATTCAGGCGGGTACCGGAGGGGGACTGAAGCCGTGGCCGTCGCCATCGTGCGTGTGGCCGTCCTCGCCTCCGCCTTGGCTGCGTTGCGGCGTCATGTCCAGCACGTGGTCGTGATAGGCGGCCAGCGATTCGCGGTGCGCCACGCTGATCAGGGTGCTGTCCGGCAGCGCGTGCACCAGCGCCTGGTAGAGCGCGCGCTCGGTGTCGGGGTCCAGCGCGCTGGTCGCCTCGTCCAGGAACAGGTAGTCGGGCCGGTGCAGCAGCGCACGGCAGATCGCCAGCCGTTGCTGTTCGCCGCCGGAGAGCGTCTGCTGCCAGCGGTCGCTGTCGTGCAGCCGTCCGGCCAGCGTCGACAAGCGGACCTCATGCAACACGTCCTGCACGCGCCCGTCGTCGAAGTCCTCGGGTTGCCCGGGATAGCACAGCGCCGCCTTGAGCGTGCCCTGCGGGATGTAGCTGCGCTGGGGCAGGAACATCAGCCGGCCATCCCGGGGCTTGTCGATCTCGCCCTCGCCGTAGGGCCAGATGCCGGCCACGGCGCGCAGCAGCGTGCTCTTGCCGGCACCGGAGGCGCCGCGCAGCAGCCAGCGTTCGCCACGGCGCATCCGCAGCGCGGGAATGGTGGTTAGCGGCGCGCCATCGGGCCTGTGCAGGGCCAGGCCGTGCGTGGCGATGGCGGACTCGGGCGTCTGCGAGACGTGGATGCCCGCAGGCTGTGCGTGGACATCCTGCAAGGCGCCCAGCAGGTCGCGCAGTCGGTTGCCGAGTGCCCACCACTCGGTGAAGGTGACGTAGGCCTGGCTGAAGAAGGCCAGGCTGCTGCTGACGGCGCTGAAAGCGCCGCCCACGCGCGTCACGTCGCCCATCGTGATGGCGCCGGAGAGGTAGCGCGGCATCGCCGCCGCCGTCGGCAGGAGATGGGAGGAGAAGGTGTTGCTGTAGGTTTCGCGCGCCAGCATCAGTTTGGCGTTGCGCGCGATGATGTCCCGCCAGTTGGCGCGCACCTGTTCGAATGCGTCGTCCAGGCGCTTGTGCTCCTGCGCGCCGCCATCGTAGAAGGCGATCTGCTCGGCGTTCTCGCGCAACTGCATGCCGCGGTAGCGGAAGTTGGCCTCGACGGTCTGGCGGAGATTGAACAGATGGATCAGCGGCCGCCCGGTGAGGTGCGACACCAGCAGCATGCCGGCCGAGTATGCATACACCAGATAGACCATGTACCCCGGAATCGCAAAATCGATGCCCCACAGCGTGAAGTGCAGCGTGCCGGACAGGTTCCACAGGACGACGGTGAAGGAGATGGCCGACACCAGCACATGGATCGGATCCAGGAACAGCTGCAGCGTCAGTTCGATGAAGCGCGCCACGTCCTGCGAGATGCGCTGGTCCGCGTTGTCCAGGCGCCCGTCGCGCTCGATGGCGTAGTACGCGCGCCGGCGGGTCCACGCGCGCAGCAGCCAGCGGGTCATGGCGGTACGCCATTCGTATTGCTGCAGTTGCGTGATCGCGAACAGGAGCACCATCGCCAGCAGCATGGTGAGCATGCCGGCGATCCAGGACAGTCCCAGGCTGTGCCAGATGTCGTCCCATTGCCGCTTCACCAGCGCATCCACCACCTGGCCCTGGAGCTGGTTGCTCCAGACCGCCAGATAGATGCTGGTGAACATCAGCGTCAGCCTGATCGCCAGCAGGATCCAGCCGCGCCAGCTTTCCCGCGACGTCCAATAGGGCAGGATCAGCTCGCGCAAAGGGGGGCGGTGGTAGGGGGCGTTCATGGGCGTCGGAAACCTGGGATGGGCGCAAGCGCAAGCCTTGGGTTGCATGGCGCGCGGATGCCCCGCGCGCCATGCGGCCGGATCCTCAGAGCTTGCGCTCGTAGGTCAGCGTGTAGGTACGCTTGTCGTAGATGGGCACGTATATGTTGGTCGTGGAGTAGCCGTAGAGCGTGCGGTTGGCCAGGTTCTTCGCACCAAACCGCAGCGACCACTTTGGCCGGGTATAGGCGATGCCGGCATCGATGCGGGCGCCGCCCGGCGAGCGCGGGTCGGTTTCCCTGACTCCCAGAATGGACTCGCTCCAGCCGCTGATACCGAAGGCCAGGCTCAGGTCGCGCAGCCGTTCGGACTGGAAGTCGTAGGTGCTCCAGAGGCTCGCCTGGTTGCGCGGCTGCCCGCCCGGGCGCAGGGTCGGGTCGAACAGGCTTTCCACCTTCACGTAGGAGTAGTTGAAGATGAGGTTGAGCCCGGGCATGAGTGTTCCCGACGCTTCCAGTTCCGCGCCGCGGGAGCGTTGGCCGTCGATCAGGTCGTTGCAGTTGCGCGGGCGGTTGCGCTGCAGCAGGTTGAGCTGATCGATCTGGAAGACGGAGGCCGTCCAGGAAAAGGTGTTGTCCGCGTTGCTGCTCTTGACGCCCAGTTCCTTGCTTTTCGACTGGGTGGGCGGGGTCGACGTCGAATCGGTGCCGCAGACCACCAGATCCGAAAACAGCGGCGAAAAGCCTTCGGCATAGCTGGCGTAGAGGGAGGTGTTCGAACTCAGGTTGTAGATCAGGCCGGCATTGACGGTGTTCTTGCTGAGCGACTGCTTGTTCGACACCAACACCGCACCAGGCGCGGGCGGCACCGGATACACGATGATCGTTCCCTGGCCGATGTCGATGCTCGAATGACGCAGGCCTGCCACCAGGGTCCACTTGTCCCATCTCACGGTGTCCTGCAGGTACAGGCCGCGCTGGCTTTGCGCTTGGGCGGCGCCGAAGGCGCGGTTGCCATCGTTGCTTTGGAGCACGGGGAACAGGGGCTGCGTGGGCGCGTCGAACCGATTGGTCACGCGAGGGCCAGAGTACTGGGTGTAATCATTGTCGAAGTGACTGTGGTTGACGCCCGCCACCAGGCGCTGCTCCAGCGGACCGGTGTTGAACGTGTAGCTCAGGTAATGGTCGCCGCTGGTGGTGGTCTGGTTCGTGCGGTTGACGGTACCGCTGTAGCTCAGCAACAGGGGGACCGTGCTGACCGGAAACTGCGCCGTCCACAACGACAGATCCAGGTCGGTGCTGGTGCGCTGCATGCGGCTGGTGAACTGCAGCGCGTCGGTGAAGGAATGCTGCAGGGTGTAGAACGCCGAGCGCGTATCGGTATCGACGCCATCGTCGCGGTTGCCGGGCCGTGTAGGGGGCGGAGGTTCGATGGAGCCGCGGAGCGCCACGGTGTACCGGTCCGGCGGCACGTGGGACCGGTCGGCCGAGACGCCGGCGATGAAATCGGTGTCCGCGTTCTTCCAGCGGATTTCGCCCAATCCGTAGTCCTGCGTCCGTCCGTCATAGCCCCCGGCGCTGCCGCTGGCGCGCGTCGACGAAGCGATCACGCGGTAGCTGAGCTCCTTGCTGTCGTTGAGGGCGCCGGCCAGGTCGACGGTGCCGGTGCGTTCGGCGTGGCTGCCGTAGCTGAGCGTCACGTCGCGGATGGGGTCGGTCGTCGGCTTCTTGGTGACGATGTTCAGGGTGCCCCCCAGGGCGTTGGCGCCGGCGAGCAGTGCCTGCGGTCCTTTCAGCACCTCGACGCGTTCCACGCCGGCGATGTTGGTCTTGACGGAGTTGGGATCGCTCAAGCCATTGGACAGTGTGCTGCTGGCCGTGCCGAAGCCGCGGATGTTGAACGCGCTGGCGCCCTGCGCGCCGGGGCGCACGATCACGCCGGCCACGTTCCGCAGCGCGTCCTCCACTGTGGCCGTCTGCTGGGTCTCGAACACCTTGGCCGTCAGCACCGTGACCGACTGCGGCACGTCGCGCAGGTCGGCGTCGCCGCGTGTCGCGGTGGAGGAACGTGAGGCGCGGAAGCCGGTTTCGGCTTCGTCGCGCTTGGCGGTGACCACGACCGAATCCAGTTGCTGCACGAACACGCGGATCGAGCCGTCGGGGGCCGATGCCATGGTCAGGCCAGTGCCAGAGACCGCGGCCTGCACCGCCCCCTGCGCGGTCGTCTGGGAGGAGATGGCAGGGGCACGGATGTCCTGCACGTCCGACGCCTGGAATTGGATGCGCGTTCCGCCGATCCGCTCGATCGCCTGCAGGGTGGCCGACAGCGGGCCGGCCGGGATGGAAAAGTTCAGGATTTCCGGAGCGGCCTGCTTGGTTGGCGCCGCCGGGCTGTCCTGCGGCTGGGCATGCGCGGCGCCCGACAGCGCGAGCGTGAGGGCGGCGTAGAGCGCGGTCGAACGGAACAATGCCGGGCGGAGCGTCAGAGACTGGATGGGAAACACGGCGGAATCCTCTGCGGTGGCGTGGTATGCGGAATCACGATCGACGGACGCGATTCATGGTCCATGGGTGCAATTCAGCTGTTCCATACACTTTTCATGCGATCTACCTCGGGCGATCCCCTGCCGTGCGTGGCCTGCTGGAAAGCGCTTCAGCCCGAGCATGCTACGTTAAAAGTGTTTGGTACAGTTGAAATTCACGTCGTGTCACACGCGTGTAGGGTATGGGATGTAGCAGTCCGGCCGCCTGCGCCGCATTGCACCGCGCTGGGGCGCGTTAAGGGCTTGGAGGCGTGAGGGACGGCAGGTCTGCGCCCCGGGGTGGTGCGGCCTGCGCACCGCTGCGGCGCAACATGACGCCGCGCAACTGTCTGCATCAATTCGTCGTATGCGCCGGCCAGTGCTGCCGACGGACTATCATCCTGGGCTCTTCGCTTCCCCATTGCTCCCGCCCATGCCAGCCTCTCCTCCCCCGAAGACCGGCGCCAAACGCACGCGGAAGGCGGCCCCGCCCGCTACCCGCGCCAGTGGTCCGCTCATCGACCGGATCTTCGACGACGTCAGGAGCCGGATCGAGCAGCAGTCGCTGGAGATCGGCGAGCGCCTGCCGTCGGTCCGGGCGATGGCCGCCAGCATGGCCATCAGCAACGAGACCGTGCTGCGTGCCTACGACAAGCTCACGGCGGCGGGTTATCTGGAAGCGCGCCGCGGATCGGGTTTCTACGTATCGCCCCGCGCCCGTCAGGCAGGTGCGCTGGCGCAGCCGGATCAATGGAGCGGGCCATCGACGGGGGTCAACTGGGGCCACCTGCTGCATGCGGAAGGACCGCATGACGGCTCGGCGCTCGGTACGCTGCCCGCCGAATGGGGTGGGAGCGACCTGCTATCCGAGGCCCTGCGGGCCGTGGCGGCGCGGCCGCGCAAGAGTCTGTTCGATTATTCCGACGTCCGGGGTTGGCTGCCCTTGCGGGAGGCGCTGGGTGCCAGGTTACGCATGGCCGGGATCGCTGCCGCCGCCGATCAGATCGTGACCACGGCCGGCGCCGCCGATGCCCTGGACCTGATCGTCTCGATGTACCTCCACCCGACCCAGTACGTGTTGGTGGAGGAGCCGGGGCCGTTCATCCATACGCAGCGGCTCCTGGCCAGCGGCCTCTGGCTCCTGCACGTGCCCCGCCTGGACGACGGCCCCGATCTGGAGCAGTTCGTGCAACTGTGCGAGAAGTATCGGCCCAAGGCGTTCTTCTGCAGTTCGGTGCTCCAGAATCCGACCTGCACCAGCATGTCGCCGCGCAAGGCCCATCAGTTGCTCAAGCTCGCCGAGCAGCACGATGTGTGGATCGTGGACGACGACTCCCATGGCGACCTGCTCCCGCGCGGCCAGCAGGGATCGGTCACGCGCCTGGCGGCCCTCGACCACTTCGAGCGCGTCATCCACATCGGCAGCTTCTCGAAGACCCTGGCGCCGGGCCTGCGGTCGGGGTTCCTGGCGGCCAGCGGCCAGCGCCTGGAGCACATGCTGTTGAAGCGATCGGTCTGCTCCATCCATTCCTCGCTGCTCACCGACCAGATCGTGCACCACGTACTCACCGAGGGCGGCTACGAGCCGCACTGCGAGAAGCTGCGCAGGAAGCTGGCCGCCAGCGGCAAGGCGCTGCTGGCCAAGGTCCGGGCCCGCGGTTGGCAGGCCAGGGACACCGGGGCGGGCATGTACCTGTGGACGTCGTTCGGCGAAGACGTCGATGCCCGGGCGGTCGCGGACGTGCTGCGCGCGGACGGCATGATGCTTGCCACCGAAAACGTGTTCAAGAGCGATGGCGCCTACCGGCACGTGCGCCTCAACGTCGCGCGTACCGACGACGCGATGCTCGATCGGATCGCCGCCGCCGTCGCCAGGGTCGTCGGATAGCCGCGGCCGGACGCGGTGTTCTGATGGCAGGCGTGCGGACGCCTGGCGGTCTGTCTTGCCCGATCGGGCAGGTCCTGCCAACCGGTGGCGATGGACCCACGGCAATGCGCCGCTGGATACGAACGCGCGGCGGCATCACCCATCAAACTGGACGCGGGCACTCGCGGGAGCCACCGTGACCATCGCATCGCATGCCTCGGCCATCGCCAGACATCCATCCGGTGCGAGACAGGGTGCGGATCGAGGATGTGGCGAGCGTGGCGACGTCGTTTCCGGGCTTTGACGCACTGGGGCGCGGCGCTGGACTCGGGGGTGCGCGCGCAAGCGGCTGTGTTACAGCGGCCGCGTGCAGGCTTGGCGAGTGTTTTCCACTTGGATGCTTGAGACCGGATTTTGAATCCGGTGTCGGAAGACTTCAGTGCACCGGCGGCTGCGACCGCGGCGGATCGTTGGCCGGCGTCATGGGCGTGGCGCGGGGGCTTCTGCCATCGTCGTCGCGATCCACCGCCAGCCACCAACCGGCCACCGCCAGGGCCAGTGCGATCACGATCATCCAGGCCCAGGGCGACCCATGATCGGCCCGCGCATGCGGTTCCCGGCGTGCAGACGACGGGCGGGCGGGGCGCTTCCAGGCGTCCAGCGGCTGTGTCGGCTTGTACGGGGTGGGCATGGCGGCAACTCCGGTGCCGTAGGTCGGGTCCAGTGTCGCCCAGGACCCGCCTCAGGGGTGTCACCCCCATGTGAACGCCGCCCGCGCGTCCGGGCGGCGATTCAGTTACGGCCCCGGCTTGAAGTCGAACGGGATCTCGATGCTGGCGGGTACCGCACGGCCGTTCTGCTGCGCCGGGCGGAACTTCCAGCGGCGCACGGTTTCCATCGCCGCGCGGTCCAGGTCGCGCGAGCCGCTGCGGCGGAGCAGGGCCACGCCGGCGGGCGCGCCGCTGGCATCCACATCGACCCGCACCACCACGGTGCCGGCATCGCCACGGCGCAGCGCGGCTGGGGGGTAGCGCGGTGGCGGGGTCTGTCCCTCCAATGGCACCGGGCGGTCGCCTGGCGCCAGCGCGACCGCGGCTCCGTTGCTGCCGGCAGCCGCGTCGGCGCCCGCGGCCGGAACCGGCGCGGCGGTGGTCGGCGGCGGGGTCGGGGCGGTCTCCACCAGCTTGGGCGTCTCATCGGCCGGCACCGGCTTGGCCTGCGGCATGCTGCTGGCGGCGCTGCCGGCCGGCAGCGGCTCGGGCAGCGGCTTCACCTGCTCGGTCTCCTGCTGCACCTGCGCCGGCTGCGGCTTGTAGAAATCGTTGTCCTTGCGTCCGACCAGCCATACCACCAGGAACAGCAACAGGCCGACGGCGAAGGCGATGCCGACGATCGCGAGCAGGCGCCGCGGCAGATGCAGCACGATGCCGGACTTGGAAGACGAGGGCGACGTGGACATGGGACTCACCGTAGGGAACCGCTCGATTCTGGCATAGCCGCGGTGAATCGCGCGCCGCCGCGGGAGCAAGTCGGCAAAACCGCGACGGACAGGCGATAATCCCGGGTTCGTTCCCCTGGCACCCCGCGCCCATGCTCGATCCCGCTCTGCTTCGCCAACAGCCCGCCGACCTCGCCGAGCGCCTGCGCACCAGCCGCGGCTATGCGCTGGACGTGGCCGTCCTGGAGGCCCTGGAGGCCGACCGCAAGCGCATCCAGGTGCGGACCCAGGAGCTGCAGAGCCTGCGCAACAGCCGTTCCAAGGCGATCGGACAGGCCAAGGCCAAGGGCGAGGACGTGAGCGCGCTGATGGCCGAAGTGGCCGGTTTCGGCGACGAGCTGAAGGCCTCCGAGCAGCGCCTGGACGAGATCCGTGCGCAACTGGAGACGCTGGCGCTGGAGATTCCCAACCTGCCGCAGGCCGACGTACCCGCCGGCAAGGACGAGGCCGACAACGTCGAACTGCAGCGCTGGGGCACGCCGCGCAGCTTCGATTTCGAGGTCAAGGACCATGTCGAACTCGGCGCGCGCCATGGCTGGCTGGACGGCGAGTCGGCGGCCAAGCTGTCGGGCGCGCGCTTCACCGTGCTGCGTGGGCCGATCGCGCGCCTGCACCGCGCCCTGGCGCAGTTCATGCTGGACCTGCACACCGGCCCGCACGCCTATCAGGAAACCAACGTGCCGGTGATCGTCAACGCCGACAGCCTGTACGGTACCGGCCAGTTGCCGAAGTTCGAGGAAGACATGTTCGCCACCGCGCTGGGCGAACAGAAGCGCTACCTGATCTCCACCTCGGAGATCTCGCTGACCAACCTGGTGCGCGACGAGATCGTCGAGGCCGAGCGCCTGCCGCTGCGCATGACCGCGCACTCGCTGTGCTTCCGCTCCGAGGCCGGCAGCGGCGGCCGCGACACCCGCGGCATGATCCGCCAGCACCAGTTCGAGAAGGTGGAACTGGTCAGCGTGTGCCGCCCGGAGGACAGCGCCGCCGAACACGAGCGCATGACCCGCTGCGCCGAAGTGGTGCTGGAGACGCTCGGCCTGCCGTACCGCAAGATGCTGCTGTGCACCGGCGACATGGGCTTCTCCGCCAGCAAGACCTACGACCTGGAAGTCTGGCTGCCGTCGCAGCAGACCTATCGCGAGATTTCTTCCTGCTCCAACTGCGGCGACTTCCAGGCGCGTCGCATGCAGGCGCGCTGGCGCAACCCGGCGACCGGCAAGCCCGAACTGCTGCACACGCTCAACGGCTCGGGCACCGCGGTCGGCCGCGCCATGATCGCGGTGATGGAGAACTATCAGAACGCCGACGGCTCGATCACCGTGCCCGACGCGCTGCGCCCGTACATGGGTGGGGCCGAGCGGATCGGTTGATCGACCGGGCCCGGGGCATCCACCTCGGGCGCGCCTCGCGTCGCCGTTGCTGCGGCGACGCCCTCCTGTCCGTCACTGTGCTCACGCAAATTGTCCTGATGCGGGCAATGCCCCGCCTTGCGCCACAAGTGGGTCTTCGACCCGGACGGGGCAGGGCGTTTGCATGCATTGCCCACTGCCGCACCCGCCGCAAACGGCGTTCCGCGTGCGCCGAACTCCCGTCCCCGTCACTTCGCGCTAGCCCGGCCGGGGTTACCCTGCGTGCGTTCACATCCGTGCCTGAGCCACCGCGCGAGCGCGACCGGCGTCCCTGCAGCGCGAATCGTTGTAGGAGTAGAATGAACCGGATCCGATTGTCCCCATCGTTCTAAATATCGAAAGAACATGCACGACCTCAACGATCTGTACTACTTCGCCATGGTGGTCGACCACGGCGGCTTCGCCGCCGCCGAGCGCGCCCTGGGCATCCCCAAGTCGCGCCTGAGCCGCCGCATCAGCCAGTTGGAGAGCGACCTGGGCGTGCGCCTGCTGCAACGCTCCACGCGCCGCTTCGCCGTCACCGACCTGGGCATGAGCGTGCACCGCCACGCCCAGACCATGCTGGCCGAGGCGCAGGCCGCGCGCGAAGTGGTCGACCGGCTCAGCGCCGAGCCGCGCGGACTGGTGCGGGTCAGCGTGCCGGTGTCGCTGGCGCAGATGCAGCTGCCCAAGTTGCTGCCGATGTTCCTGGACCAGTACCCCAAGGTGCGGCTGCAGTTGAACATCAGCAACCGCCGCGTCGACATCATCAACGAAGGCTACGACGTCGCCCTGCGCGTGCGCTCGCGCCTGGACGACGACGGCAGCCTGGTGATGCGCAGCTTCGGCCAGGTGCAGGAACTGCTGGTCGCCAGCCCCAAGTACCTTGACCGCGCCGGCCGCCCCAAGGACCCCGAGGAACTGGCCTCGCACGTCACCCTCAGCATCAGCGAGGACGAAGCCCGGCAGCGCTGGGAACTGCATGGCCCGGCCGGCGAAGTGCGCCGCGTCGACCTGCAGCCGCGCGTGGCCGGCTTCGACTTCCCGCTGCTGCAGTCCATGGTCAAGGATGGCTTCGGCATCACCCTGTTGCCTGAGACCGTCTGCGCCGAAGCTGTGCGCAACGGCGAACTGGAAGTGGTGCTGCCGGAATGGTCGCTGCCGCAGGGCATCTGCCACGCCGTGTTCGCCTCGCGCCGCGGCCTGCTGCCGGCGGTGCGCGTGTTCATCGACTTCCTCGCCGAACACCTGCCGCGCCAGATCGAGGCCTCGCGCCTGGACTGCGGCGGCGACTGCCCCGAACGCACCAAGGCCCGGCACTCGACCCTGGGCGCCATGGCGGTCGAGGCGGGTTGATCAAGACGCCGGCCGAGTACGTCGGTCGAGCAAAACCGCCGCGGGCGTGCGAAAATGCGCGCCCGTGCCGGTGGTTCTGGGTTCGGGTGCATCGGGTGTCGTCAGCGGCACCGATCGCTTCAGGCGGGGCAGGCACTACAACGTCGCGCTGCTGCGGCGTTGGGCTTCAAGCGGCTGCGACGTTCTTCCGCAGCACCGCCGCGTTCGCAAACGGAGAGATGGCCGAGCGGTTTAAGGCACCGGTCTTGAAAACCGGCGAAGGGTCAAACCTTCCGTGGGTTCGAATCCCACTCTCTCCGCCACGCTGGCGGGCAAGGCGTGATGGCATATGTGGAGCCCGAGGGCGGGCCGCCTGCGTTGATCTAGCGGGGCGGGACCTCTGTAGCGTTTACGTCCTGGAGGCATCAATAAAGTCACGGCGTGGCCGGCACCGATTGCGCGCGATACTGGCTGGGCGACGCATCGAAGCTGCGCTTGAATGCAACCGTGAACGCGCTTTCAGACGAATAACCGACGGAAATGCCGATCGCGCCGACGGACAGCGTGGAGGTCAGCAGGCGATGAGACGCCAGGGCCATGCGCCACCGGGTCAGATAATCCATCGGCGTCTCGCCGGTGACGCGCTCGAAATGGGCGGCGAAGCTGGAGCGCGACATGCGTGCGGCAGCAGCCAATTCTGCGACCGTCCACCGATGGCTGACGTTTGCGTGCATGGCCGTCAGGGCACGATTGAGCGCGGGCACGCCGAGCGCGGCCAGCCACCCCACCTGCTGCTGGCCTGTCTCCAGATGTGCGCGCAAGGCCTCGATCAAGAGCGCCTGCGCAAGGTGTCCAGCAAGCAGATCGCTGCCTGGCCGAGGTTCGCGCAGTTCGACGATGAGGCGTCGTACGCTGGCTTGAAGCGCCGCCTTGTGGTCTTGGGACCGAATGTGGACCACCGGCGGTACGGCTGAAAGGATGGCCGCAGCATGTTGGCCACGCAACGAAAAGAAACCTCCGATGCCTCGACACACCCCACCGCCGTTGATTTCAGCAACGTGGCCCGGCGGCACCTGTGTCAGGAATGCGATGGCGTCTTGCCACGTCACGGGGGTGCCGGCATACAGCTGCATGGCGGCTCCTCCTTCCACAAGAATCACATCCCCCGGTTCCAGGGCAATCGAAGAGCCGGCGTCCTGCATCGCGAGCCTGCATTCCCCCGAATCGATGGCAAAACAGCGGATACCCTCGGCTGGTGGAAAACGCAGTCCCCAATCGCTTCCTGCGTCCAATCCGCGAAATCCATACGAGTTGAGCTGCACGAGGCCGAGGATGTCGGAAAGCGGGTCGGTCATGTCTGGACGATAGCGACAGATGTTTCGACGATCTAGCATGGGCTCGGCTGCGCGGCAACGGTAGTGTTGCACCTGAAGGACGTGGCAGACACGCCGCGGCTTGAAGTCCGGCCGATGGCCGCATTTGTCTCCCCGGGAAGCAGCATGATGAATTCGACGTATCGGTCGCAGGCAGGCGCGACAGCGAAATCCAGGCGGTCGAGCTACGCATGGGGAGTGCTCGCTGTGTTGAGCGGCGCGGTAGCCCTGGTGTCTTATCGCTATCTGTTCGACCGAGGTCCCGTGCCGCCTGGGGTCGCAGCCAACCGGCACGTGCATCCGTGGTTGATCGTGCACGCGACCAGCGCCGCGACGGCGCTGCTCTGTGGGCCCTTCCAGTTCGTTCGCCGTCTTCGTCTGCGTCACCCAGGGTGGCATCGGGCGACCGGACGCGTTTATGTCGCGGGCTGCATGGTCGGAGGCATCTCCGCCCTGTTTCTCGCCGCCGGGATATCCACCGGGCCTGTCGCTGGCGCGGGGTTTGGTGCGCTTGGCATCGCTTGGATGGCGACAACGGCCATCGCGTTACGCAAGGTCCTGACAGGTCGTCTGGCTGAGCATCGGCAATGGATGATGCGCTCTTTCGCCTTGACCCTGTCTGCGGTGACGCTGCGTCTTTACCTGCCTTTCTCGACGTTTATCTTGGGCATCGAATTTGTCTTGGCCTATCGGGCGATTGCCTGGTTATGCTGGCTACCGAATCTTCTGGTGGCCGAGTGGCTGATTAAAGCTCCCCGGCCGGTCCTCGGGCGAGACGACGTCAGTTCCGATTTCAAGCGCTCAACATAGGCATCTGATGCGAGAGGGATCGGTCAATCGGCGTCGCGCAAGCCAATGGTACGTTTCCCCCTTGACGCATTGACGGGCGCGGGTCATGACGTAGTCAGAAGGCGGCGCGGCGGAAACGGCCGATACCGTGGTTAAGAGCCTCGGCGTTAATCGTAAGGTTGACGTGTTTTTGCAGGTGTATGTTGTTGCGCGATAAGCGCCCCCGTCCTTCTCCTCGTCATTCGCAAGTAGGGCCTGCAAGCAGGATCTACGGTTCGGCCGGAATGCCATGTTTTCTTCATTCAGTTCCAGGTTGCATGGCGTCGCAACCCGGTGATACCGTCCGGCCGAGCTTCCAAAAGGACTCCCCGGGTTGGCGAGCAAAGCGTCTCTAGGACAGTGGCGGACACGGATGCTGGCCGGGATCGGTGGCATTGCCGCGATCGTGGTGGGATGGGGCATCGGTTTGTTCGAGGCCAAGGAGGTGCCGGTGCCGCCCGCGCTGCAGGCCGGGAAGGATGTTGCCGCCGGCGAGTGGTCGCTGCGCTTCGACCACGTGGAGACCAGTGACCGGCTGCCGAATGGCGAGGTGGTGTCGCGCGACGGTCGCAAGGCGATCGTGCTGTATCTGCAGGCGACCAATCGCACCACGCAGACCAGCGGCTCGGTGGTGCAGGCGGTGGCGTTGAAGACGCCGCCGCGCGGGGCCGATGCGCGGCCGACGGCGTATCTGTTGCGCGATCGCACGGCGACCACCGAATTGCAGCCGGGCCTGCCGGAGCAGGTCGCCTTGGTCTGGACCTATCCGGCGAAGGAGCACTCGGCCGCGCGTGTGCGCTTCGACGTCACCGCCAGGACCTTCAAGGCCTTCGACAATCTCTATGCGCAGCCGCTGTGGACCGATTCGCATCCGGTCGGGGTCGTGGAGTTGCCGGTTGGTGTGTCGCGTGCCGGCGCACAGGCGGGTGAACCGTGAAGCGGCTGACCGCTATCGCGATCCTGCTGCTGGGCTTCGTGCTGCTTGCAGGCATGCGCTGGACGATGCCGCGCTACGAGCGCATCACCGGCCCGATTCCGGTATCCGGAGCGCCTGGCAGTTGGGTGCAGACCGACAATCTGGCCGTGAACGCCGGGACGCCGCAGCTCGCGCGCGCGATCCGTTTCAAGGCGGCGGGCGCGGTGCAGCAACGCGACACCGGCGGCGTGTGGCTGGTGGTGCCGGTGCGGTCGAAGGTCGTGCGTGCCACGGCGCGCGTGTACGGCCGGGTCTGGGCGACGCCCGACGGCCGTCGTTACCGCGCCAGTGGCCGCGCGGAGATGGGCGATGCTGTGCTGTCGTCGATCAAGGCGCTGCAGCCCGGGCTGGAACGCAAGGATGTGCTGGTCTTCGAGTTGCCGTCTGCGCTTGCCAGGGCAGGCGGCACGCTGGTGCTGTCGGAAGACCGCGACCCGCAACTGACGGCCGAGGCGCAGGTGCGCTATCCGCCAATCCCCGCCGGGTCTCCGGTGGACGTGCTCGATCTGGATGCGCTGCATGCACGCCTCTGACCGCGACGTGGCCCCCGCCGTTTCCGAACGCCGCATGCGCTGGCTCGCGCTGGCGGCGCTGGTGTTGCTGGTGCCGTGCACGATGGTCGCGACCGGCTGGCGCGACGTGCGGGAGCTGCTGCATGCGCGCGAATGGCAACCGGTCGATGTGGCGATGGCGCAGACCGTGGACTACGACGGTGCCGCCGTTCGGCTCGCGTCGGTCGACGTGCTGCCGTTCGAGGCGGGCCTGCCCGCCGATCGCACGTTCGTGCGCACGCGGCTGACGCTGGTGCCGGGTGCCTCCGGTGCGCAGTGGAGCGATTGCACGCTCAAGCTGGTCGACGGCAGCGGCCATTCCTGGTCCGCGATCGACACCGTGCCGGACCTGTTGCAGCGTGCCCTGGCCAAGCCGGGCGAACCGCCCGGCGTCGCCTGCGATGGGCTGGCCGTGTCTACGGCCAAGCCGGGCGTGCCGTTGGCGGTCGACGGCTACTACTTGGTGCCGCGTGCGGCGGCCGCGCAACTGCAACTCACCGTGAGCACGCGCGGCGGTCGCCCGCACTATCTGCGTTTCGCGCGGGAGCACGCCCATGACTGAGTTGGCGCTGCGCGGTGGGCCGCTGGGGCTGATCGGCGACACGCTGCGGCTGTGGGTCCGCTACCTGCCGCAATTGCTCGCCGTGGCGCTGGCCGGCGTGTTGCTCAACGAACTGCTGCTGCAGGCCGCGGTGTGGATCGGCTACCAGAACCGGCTGGCCGGTCTGCTGTCGCTGACGCTGGTGGTGCTGGTCAAGCTGGTGATCTTCGTGCTGCTGTTCGAAACGCTGCGCCCGGCGTTGCCGGGGATCGCAAGTGCGGCGGCCGAACAGGCCGATGCGACGGCCGCAGAGGAAGAGGGCAGGGCACGCTGGCGTCGCCTGTCGGCGATCGTTTCGCAGGCGCTGGTGCCGTTCTTCGCCTACTACGCCGCCTGGGGTTTCCTCGGTGAGACGATTCGTGCCTACGGGCGCGAAGGGTTGGGTCAGTTCAACCCGTTCGACCCGACCTACCGCGGTTCATTGTTCGAGGTGTCGGGCGGCTGGTGGCTGGTGGCGTCGGTGGCGCTGCTGTGGCTGATCCGGCGCGGCGCGAAACAACAGAAGCAGCGCAGCCCGCATCCGGCGTGGAATGTGCTGATCGTGCTGTGCGAGGCAGGCTGGACCTTCGTCGGCATGTACGTGCTCACCGAATGGAAGGGCGGGGTGTTCCGCTGGCTGGCGCATCTGCGCATCGCCGATCTCGGCCAGCAGCTGTGGCAAGGCATCAGCCATCCGATCGGCGTCGCGCATGCCGCGCTGCCGGGCGCGGTGGAGCAGGCGCCGCCGGGCGTGGCGGACACCCTGGTGGTGATCTTCTTCTCGGCCTTGTTGCCGGTGGTCTGGCTGGCGCTGGCCGCGCTGATCTACCGCTACGACGTGCACAACGCCGCATTGAATGCGCCCGCCAAGTGGTCGAGCAAGGTCGACGGCACGCTGGGGCTGTGGCGGAAACTGCCGACCTGGTTGCGCGACTTCATCGGCCATTTCTGGGCGGGCACCGTCTCGCGCTATCGCGCCGCGGCCAACAGCGTGCAACTGGCCGGTGCCACCGGGTTGTCCGCGCTTGTCACCTTGATCGTGCTCTATCGCGCCCTGGACTGGGCCTCGGCCTGGGCCTGGATGGGCCTGACCCGCCTGATCGGCCCGCATCCGCAGGTGGTGTGGCAGGCGATCGCCAATCAGCTGTCGGTGGTGCTGGGTACGCCCAGCGATCCCGGCGACGGGATCGTGCCGCAGACGCTGAAGATCTGCCTGCTCGCGGCGACGCTCGAGCGTGCCTTCCGTGCCGGTCGAAGCTGGCGGGCGTTGAAGTAGCCCGGAGTGTTGCGCGCCGTTGCGCAGCGGCGCGGATCTGGCGCATGTCTGGCTTCGGCGCGAATGACGGTGCGTTAGTCGGTTCATCCCAGTAGCGTCGATGCACGGTCAGGTCGGCATCGGAAGCTGGCGGCGCGTGGCTGGCACTCGCCACCGCGTGTGGCGTGGGAGACAGCATGTGGGACCAGGCTTTACTGCGCTCACGTGTCCCGTGACCGGAGCGGACGGCGGCAACGTAGGACAATGAACGCTCAGGCGGCCAGGGCCTCGCACTCGAGCGAGCGTTGTACCGTAGCCAGTAAAAAGCGCCGCGATGGCGAACCATCGCGGCGCTGCAACACAAGGCAGAAACTCAGAGCGGGTGCCTCGGAACGCCCCGAGGGAACAGGCTGGCTCAGCCGGCAGCCGGCGCCTTGGTATCGCCCGCCTTGATGTCGCCCGGCTGGCATTCGCCCAGGCGCTTGCCGTCGAGCTTCATGTGCGTCTTCATCGACATACCTCCCGGCAGGCCGGTGATCGTGGAATGCGATTCGGAGGCCATCTCGGTGGCACTGAAGGTCCCGGTGCTGGTGCCCGCGACCTTGATGTCGCCCATCGTGCAGTGCATCTTCGCGTCGATCTTGCCGTCCTTCATGCTGAAGCTGTCGTACACGCAGTTCTTCTGCATCGGCGAGGCGCTGCCGAAGAGGCTGGCGGGATCGTTGATCTGCTCGGCGGTGAGGCACACCTTGGCGGTGCTCGGCGGCACCTTCGGCATCTGCGGCATGTTGCCGGAGCCGCCGCTGGTCTCGCTGCTCACCTGCTCGATCCGCATCTCCCACTGGCCGGGCTGCAGCTTGGCCGCCTGCACCTTGGCCACGTCGGCGACCGAGGCGTTGGACATGGCGACGTTGTCGCCGTTCTTGTCGCCGCCCTTGCTACAGGCGGCGAGCAGCACACACACAGCAACCGTTGCCGGCATGGTCAGACGCATGAACTTCTCCCTAAGTTATGTGAGGTGCGCGGAGCATAGCCGGGGGCGTGATTAAGATCACGTCGACGTCGGAGACCGCCCTGACCATGCAGCAGGCGTCGCGAGGGTGAGGGGCTATCGCTGAGGGCGCGCTCAGTGGCCTGGAAGACAGCCGGACATATCGCGCAGTCGTTCAAGCCGCCCGCATCCGGGTTCAGGCCGTACGATCCCGGCCACCGCCGAGCGCATGCCGATGTGTCCGACGTGCACGGCCCATTCCATGCGGCTCTGCTAGCGTCTGCGCCGCCGCACGTGTCCCCACGCCATCCGCTTCAGGTCCCACCTTCGATGCCCAGTCTCGCCGAACGCCCTGTCATCCTCGAACGCAAGCGCACCTTGAAGATGGCGCGCTCCGCACACGCCTACGTGCGCGGCAATACCGCCCGATTCTACGAATGGCTGGCAGCGTCGCCGGCGGCGCGGCGTGTGCCGATGGGGCCGGCGATCTGGATCTGCGGCGACTGCCACCTCGGCAACCTGGGGCCGGTCGCCGATGGCGAGGGGCGCGTCGAGATCCAGATCCGCGATCTCGACCAGGGCGTGATCGGCAATCCCGCGCACGACCTCATCCGCCTGGGCCTGTCGCTGGCCACCGCGGCACGCGGTTCGGACCTGCCCGGCGTCACCACCGCGCGGATGATGGAGGCGATGATCGACGGTTATTGCGCGGCCATCGAGGATCCGACGCGCGATCACCCCGGTGCCGAACCTGAGACCGTGCGCAGCATCCGGCGCGAGGCCTTCGGCCGGCGCTGGCGCCACCTGGCCAAGGAGCGTCTGCAGGCGGTGGAGCCGCACATTCCGCTGGGCGAGAAGTTCTGGGCGTTGGCACCGGAAGAACGCGAGGCACTGGAGCGGCTGTTCGCCGATCCGGCGGTGGCGCGGATGGTGCTGTCGCTGAAGGGAAAGCCCAAGGACCGCGAGGTGCGTCTGGTCGATGCGGCGTACTGGATGAAGGGCTGCAGTTCGCTGGGCCTGTTGCGCTATGCGGCGATCGTCGCCTTGAAGACCGGCAAGGGCCACTGGTCCTACGCGTTGGTCGATCTGAAGGAGGCGATCGCACCGATCGCGCCGGCAGCGCCCGATGCACGGATGCCGGCGGATAACGCCGAGCGCGTGACCGCCGCGGCGCGCGCGCTGTCGCCGTACCTGGGCAGCAGGATGTTGCCGGTGCATCTGCTGGGCCGCTCGCTGTTCATTCGCGAACTCTCGCCGCGCGACCTGAAGCTGGAGGTTGACCAGTTCAATCACGTCGAGGCGATGCGCTCGGCGCGCTATCTCGCCTTCGTCGTCGGCAAGGCGCATGCGCGGCAGATGAAGCCCAAAATGCGCGCCGCGTGGCTGCACCTGCTGGACGCCGACCGGCGCAAGGCGATCGACACGCCGTCGTGGCTGTGGGAGAGCGTGGTCGCGCTCGCCGGGCTTCACGAGGCCGGCTATCTCGAACATTGCCGCCGCTACGCACTGGCCGCATGACGGCAGTTTCGTGAGGTGCGGCCGACTGGCGTCGCGTCGCGATCCGCTTCAGTCGCGCGCGTTGTCCAGGTTCAACGCCATGTCCCAACGATCCAGGCCCGGGCCGTAGCCGTTCGCGACCACGCGGTCGACGCTGAAGCCGAAGCGCGCGTAGAACGCCTGGGTGTGCTGGCTGGTGTCCAGTTCGATCCGCGCCACGCCGGTGCTGCGCCGGCAGGCGTCGAGCCGGGCCTCGGTCAGCGCGCGGCCCAGGCCCTGGCGGTGCAGGCGGCGCTCGACCATCCCCCAGCCGAAGCTGGCGACACGGCCATCTGCACTCAGCGCGTGGCCGCCGCAGGCCACGATCGTGCCCGCGCGGACGATGACCAGATAATGCCAGGCACCGGTGTCGTGCTGCAGGAAGTGCTCGAAGGCGGCGCGTTCGCTGCGATCGAAGAACTGCGGGACGTTGCTGTCGAACAGCGCCATGCAGGCGGCTTGGTCCTGCGCGGCATACGGACGGATCATGTTCACCCGGTCAGTGTGCCGCAGGCGGTCGGTCAAGTCGTGGTTGTGTCGAGTGCGCGCGCCCTGCATCGGCCATTCCCGAAGTGCATGTCGGAAAATTTCGCCGGGCCTGTCCGGGATCCGCAGCGCGGTGGTGTCCGGAAGCGGAAAGGGTGAGGGTCAGATAATTCTGACGTGAGATCAGGATTGTCCTGATAACGCTTTCCCCGCCGCGGCAGCATACTGGCCTCGGCCTGACGCAGGGACCGTCGCGCGCCTTACGAGGAAAGCGCTGGCAGGTCACTCGACCCTGCGTGCCGAGCCTTGAGTAAGCTCGGCAGGGTTTTGATGACGACAACATGACGTTTCGCGAGGTGCAGATGAGCACACCGTGAAGCGTCTTCGTTTGTCTACAAATTCGTATTGCCCTGAATAATTCACGCAGATAGTCTGGATGGTGCGGTATCCGCTGCGTTGGGGTTATACGAGATGGCCATCAGGGTTTTTCTGGTCGATGATCACGCTCTTGTCCGCACGGGCATGAAGCTGATCCTGTCGAATCAAACGGATATCGAAATCGTCGGCGAAGCCGACAGCGGCGAAACCGCGCTCCCGCAGATCCGGCAGTTGAAGCCGGACATCGTCCTGTGCGATCTGCACATGCCCGGCGTCAGCGGGCTGGAAGTCACCGAGCGCATCGTCAAGGGCGACCACGGCACCAAGGTCATCATCGTCTCGGTGCTGGAAGACGGCCCGCTGCCCAAGCGCCTGCTGGAAGCCGGTGCGTCCGGCTACGTCGGCAAGGCCGGCGACGCGCAGGAATTGCTGCGCGCGGTCCGCGACGTGGCGATGGGCAAGCGCTACCTCGGCGCCAACATCGCGCAGAACCTGGCGCTGGCCAATCTGGAAGGCGGCGGTTCGCCGTTCGATGCGCTGTCGCCGCGCGAACTGGAAGTGGCCTTGCTGCTGACCCGCGGCCTGCGCCAGGAAGACATCGCCAAGCGCCTGAGCCTCAGCGCCAAGACCGTCAACACGCACAAGGCGCGGTTGTTCGAGAAGGTCGGCATCCAGGACAACATCGCCCTGGCGCGCCTGGCCACGCAATACGGCTTGCTGGATCCGACGCATCCGCTGTAATCGGCGGCGCCTGTCGAAGTGACACGAGAGCGGCCTTCGGGCCGCTCTTGCGTTGTGCGGGCGCGAAGGAAGATCCGTTCGCGGTGTCGATCGACTGCAATCGCCGTCGGCCTCGCGCACGCCGCACACAGCCTCGCGACAGTAGCGGTCGCAATGGCTGAGTGCCTTCGCGTGGCAGCGCTCGACGCAGGTGTGGCGGCGAAGCAGCACGGCACTCTGTGCGGGCGCAGCGCCCATCACGGCAATCTTTGGCGAAGCGCGCGTGCGTGCTCCCAAGGAAGCGCGCGCGCATGTGTGTCGTGTCTGCAGGACACCTCCAGTCGCCTGCTTTCGCCACGGGCTATGTACGCCGCGCACCGCGTGTTCTTGTAGGAGTTGCTTCAGCCGCGACAGGCGACCGGTAATGCTCTGTCGCGGCTAATCCCGCAAAGGGGAAGAGCCGCACCTACGAGGTGATCGAGTGTCGTTGCTGCCGCAAAAGCGTGTTTTGGAGGTGACGTGAAGCTGCTGCTTCGGCGGTGCAGCGCAACTGGATCGCGCTGACTATTCGCGCATGCGGGCATATCGCCTTGAGCCGCTGCGCTGTTTGCGCTGCAGCGCGCCCATAAAAAAAAGCGGCCCGAAGGCCGCTTCTTTCATGCTGCAACGGGAAAAGCGTGGATCAGCTGCGATCCTTGTGCTCGTCGCCGTCCGCCTTGTCCGCGGCATGCGGCGCATGCGCTGCGGATTGCGCGGCAGTGGCGGCGCGTTCCTTCTTCGCCGCCTCGTCTGCAGACACGACCTGCGCCTGGGCAGCCGGGGCGGCAACGGACGTTGCGGTGTCGTCGCTTGCCGGCGTGGCCGATACGCTCTCGGTCGACGCTGCGGCCGCTGCTGCACCACCGTACGGAGCCTGCGCCGGTGCATCGGCGAAGGCGTCGAGCAGAGTGGTCTGCACCGGGACGTAAGCCGGCTTGGCCGGGGCAGCCTCTTCGGCACGCGGCTCCACGGAAGCGGTGGGCGCGGCGGTGACGGCCGGCGCTGCGCTCGGCGGAACGACGGCAGCTTCCGCCGGCGCGGTGACGCCCGCCGGATCCTCGACCGTGGTCGTGGTATCCGCGGCGTCCGGCTCCGCGACCGGCGCCTTGGCGGCGGTGGCGGTCGGTTGCTCGACGGCAGTGGTGACTGCCTGCGGTTGCTGCGTGGTCGGGGCGACGGCAGGCGTGGCGCGTTCGGCCGGTGCCGCGGCGCGGTCGGTGGTCACAGTCTCCTGTGCGACCGGCGTGGTCTCGGCGACCGGCGCCGGTGCTGCCGGTGCCGCCACCACCGTGTTGGCATGGGCGACGGCCGCATCGCTGACGCCCTGAGCCGCAGCGGCTGGCGCGGGCGATGCGATCACGGTGTCGGCAGGCGCGGACGGCTGCATCGGTGCGGTGGCTGGCGCAGGCACGGGGTCGACGGTGATCGGCGCGGGGGCCTGGGCTGCGTCGCTGGCCGGTGCCGCTGCACTGACGGCAGCCGGACGCTCACGGCGCTCGCGCTTTTCCTGCGGCTCGCGCTTTTCCTGCACGGGCGGCTTGGGTGCGGGTGCGTCGGTGGCACCGTCGTCGTCGAAGTCGAACTCCGGCTGGCTGCGGCTCGGCGCCGGCGCGCTTTCGCCGTCGCTGTCGCCGGCATCCAGATCGGCATCATCCAGCCCGGCGGTATCGCCGGCGGCACCGGCTTCGCCATTGCCACGACGACGACGACGTCCACCGCGACGGCCGCGACGACGGCGGCCACCGGCGTCGCCGGTGCCGTCCTCGCCCTCGGCGCCTTCGCCGGCGGGCACAGCCTGCGCGGTTTCCGCGGCGCTTTCGCGTTCATCGATGCCGGCTGCTGCGGCGGCAGGCGCCTGTTGCACCGGTGCGGCGGCGGCTTCGACAACCACTGCCGGCTCCTGGGACGCGGCGCTCGCGCCACCGGCGACCGCAGCGGCGGCCAGGGTGGTGGCGTCCTGCATCGGCGTCACGGGTGCGGTGGCGACGGGCGCGGCCTGCTGCTTGGCCACGGCCTCGTCGGCGCGCGGCTGACGCGGCGGCTTGTCGCCCTGCACGGCGGCCTGTGCCGGATCCTGCTGCGGCTTCGGCTGGCGCGGCGGGTTCTGCGGCTGCTGTTGCTTCGGCGGCTTGGGCGTTTGCGGCTGCTGTTGCGGCTTGGCCTGCTGCGCGGCCTGCTCGTTGCGCGGTGCCTTGGGCTGCTGGTTCTGCTGCGCGGCCGGCGCAGTGGCGCCATTGCCGTTGCCGTTGCGGCGTTCGTCGCGGCGCGCATTGCCGCCGTTGCCGTTGCCGCGGGCGGCATTGCCGCCCTGGCCGCCGTTGCGGCGCGCGTTGCGGTCGTTGCGATCGCCACGGTCGTTGCGGTTACGGTTGCCGTCCTGCGGGCGTTGGCGCTGTGCCGGCTCGGCGGCGGCCGGGGCGGCGGCCGGGTTGTCGCCGGCGCCGAAGATGCGCTTCAGCCAGCCGACCACGCCGGTGGCCGGCGGTGCGACCGGGGTCGGCGCGACGACCGGCGCCGGTGCCGGCGCGGCCACCGGTTCCTCGGCCGGTTCGCGCACCGGGGCCGGCTGCGAGTGCTTCACATTGGTCACCGCAGGCGCCGGAATGTTCAACTGCGCCTTGGTCAGCGCATGCACCGGCAGCTTGCGCGGGGTGCCGCGCTGGTAGCTGGGCTTGGTGCTTTCCTCGCCCAGTTCGTTCTCGCGCAGGCGGGTCACTTCGTAGTGCGGGGTGTGCATCTGCTCGTCGGCGACGATGACGATCGGCGCGTCGTGGCGCTTCTCGATCTCGCTGAGCGCGCGGCGCTTCTCGTTGAGCAGGTAGTTGGCGATCTCCACCGGGGCCTGCACCAGCACCTGTCCGGTGTTCTCCTTCATCGCGTGCTCTTCGGCGACGCGGATGATCGACAGCGACAGCGACTCGACGCTGCGCATGCGGCCGTGGCCATCGCAGCGCGGGCAGACGATCTGGCTGGACTCGCCCAGCGACGGACGCAGGCGCTGGCGGCTCATCTCCAGCAGGCCGAAGCGCGAGATACGGCCGATCTGCACCCGCGCGCGGTCGTACTTGAGCGCGTTCTGCAGGCGGTTCTCGACCTCGCGCTGGTGCTTGTTGGAGGCCATGTCGATGAAGTCGATCACCACCAGGCCGCCGAGGTCGCGCAGGCGCAACTGGCGCGCGACCTCTTCGGCCGCCTCCAGGTTGGTCTGGAACGCGGTGTCCTCGATGTCGCTGCCCTTGGTGGCGCGCGAGGAGTTGACGTCCACCGCGGTCAGCGCCTCGGTCTGGTCGACCACGATCGAGCCGCCGGACGGCAGGCGCACACTGCGCTCGTAGGCGGCCTCGATCTGCGACTCGATCTGGAAGCGATTGAACAGCGGGATGTCGTCGGTGTAGTGCTTGAGCTTGCGCAGGCTCTGCGGCATCACCTGCTGCATGAACTCCTGGGCGTCGCCGTACATCTCGGCGGTGTCGACCAGGATCTCGCCGATGTCGGCGCGCAGGTAGTCGCGCAGGGCGCGGATGATCAGCCGCGATTCCTGGTAGATCAGGAACGGCGCCGGCTTGGCCAGGGCGGCCTCGGCGATCGACTTCCACACCTGCAGCAGGTAGTCCAGGTCCCACTGCAGTTCTTCGGCATCGCGGCCGACGCCGGCGGTGCGGATGATCACGCCCATGTCGTCGGGGATGTTCAGCTTGTCCAGCGCTTCCTTCAGCGCGGCGCGGTCTTCGCCCTCGATCCGGCGCGAGACGCCGCCGGCGGTGGGCGAGTTCGGCATCAGCACCATGTAGCGGCCGGCCAGGGAGATGAACGTGGTCAGGGCAGCGCCCTTGTTGCCGCGCTCTTCCTTGTCCACCTGGACCACGACTTCCTGGCCCTCGCGCAGCAGTTCGCGGATCGTCGCCTTGTTGTGGTCGACGCCGGCCTGGAAGTAATCGCGGGAGATTTCCTTCAGCGGCAGGAAGCCGTGACGCTCGCCGCCGTATTCGACGAAGGCCGCTTCCAGCGAGGGCTCGAGCCGGGTGATGCGGCCCTTGTAGATGTTGGACTTCTTCTGTTCCTTGGACGGCTGCTCGATGTCGATGTCGTACAGGGTCTGGCCGTCCACGATGGCCACACGCAGTTCTTCTGCCTGCGTGGCGTTGATCAGCATTCGCTTCATTGTTGCGTTCCTCGCGCTGCTACCGCGCGGAACGCCATGGGGTTTCGCTTCTGGTCACGCTTCGTCGCCCATCGCGCAGGCGCGGGGTGGGCGTCTTGGGTTTCCAGCGCTACGACACCACGGCGAGCCGCGGGAGCGCTTCTTGCTTTTAGGTGGTTCAGGACCGGCGGCGACTCCAGCCAGGCTGGGCGCCGCACGGGGCATGTTCAGCGCGGACGCTTGCGGCATCCGGCGATGGCCGGGTAGGCCGGTGAGCCGCTAACATGGCCGCCCCGGGGGCGGTGGTCGCGCACTGTGCCGGAATCGTCGTAAGCCGGGCTTCTGGCCCTCAACTAACTTCCAACGAAATCAAACCCTTATCTCGCCCCCCGAGTGTAACAGAATAAACTGCCTGATGACTTCCCCCCCGATCCCTCCAAAGCCGCGCGATGTCGCGACCAGCGCGGTGCGCATTCTCAAGGTCCCGGAAGACAGGGCCGGACAGCGCGTAGACAATTTCCTGCTCGGCCAGCTCAAGGGCGCGCCGCGCAGCCTGATCTACAAGCTGATGCGCAGCGGCCAGGTCCGGGTCAACGGCGGCCGCACCAAGGCCGAGCGCAAGCTCGAGGCCGGCGACGAAGTGCGCATCCCGCCGGTGCGGCTGGCCGAGGAGGGCGAGAAGAGCGCGCCGCCGGATGCGTTCATGGCCCGGCTGGAGGCGGCCATCGTCTACGAGGACGCGCGGCTGCTGGCGCTGAACAAGCCGTCGGGCGTCGCCAGCCACGGCGGCAGCGGGATCAGTTTCGGCGCCATCGAGACGCTGCGTGCGCTGCGTCCCAATCAGTCGCTGGAACTGGTGCACCGGCTCGACCGCGACACCTCCGGGCTGCTGATCGTGGCCAAGAAGCGCTCGGCGCTGACCGAGCTGCAGGCGCTGATGCGCGAGGACGACCGGGTCCAGGGGCGGGGCATCAGCAAGCGCTACCTGACCCTGCTGGTCGGACGCATGCCCGACGGCACCATGAGCGTGGACGCGCCGCTGCACATCGGCCTGCGCCAGGGCGGCGAGCGCCACGTGCAGGTGAACGCGGCGGGCAAGCCGTCGCTGAGCCATTTCCGGGTGCTGGAACGGCGCGGCGGGCATTCCTATTGCGAGGTGCGGATCGAGACCGGCCGCACCCACCAGATCCGCGTGCATGCGCAGCACCTGGGACATCCGGTCGCCGGCGACGACAAGTACGGCGATCCGGCGGTCAACAAGCGCCTGCGCGAGCAGATTGGGCTCAAACGCCTGTTCCTGCATGCCGCCTCGCTGGAGTTCAGCCTGGACGACGGCAAGACGCCTTATCTATTGAATGCGCCACTGGCCGACGAACTGGCCGAGGCGCTGAACCGCCTCGGCTGAGGCAGGCGCGCCGGGAGCGGCATCGCTGCCGCTCCCGGGTTGGGCTCAGCTTTCGTGATGGTCGTGGTCGTGGCGCCCGTCGTGGTGGGCGGGGGTCGGGCGCTGTGCCGGGTGCGACTCGGCTGGACGCGGCGCCGGCATGCGCGGCGGTGGCGAGAACCGGGCGACGCGCTGCTCCTGGCGTGGTTCCGGCATCGGTGCGCGCATCGCCTCGCGCGGCATCTCCGGCGCCCGCGCTTCGCGTTCGGGCGCCGGCGCATGCCAGGCCTGGGCGCGCGGGGCGTCGGCCGGCATCGCCTGGCGCGGCGGCTGCGTGCGTGCCATCTCGCGGGCGAAGCCGGAGGGCTGCATGCCCGGGTCGCCGTGCCGCGACGGTTCGGCGACGCGCGCTTCCGGCATGCCGCCACGATTGGCGACGGCCTCGTGCGGCACCGGCGTGGGCGTCAGCGCCTGCGGCACCGGGCGGCCATGGAACTGCGGGACCGGCATCGACGGAGCCGCGCGCGGTGCGTTCGGCTGGGCCATCGCCACGGTATGTGGCGGTGCCGCAGCGCGCTGGGCGAAGCCGGGCAGCAGCCGCGGATCGCGCGCGGCGGCCATGGCCGCTGGCGTGCCCGGGCTCGGCAGGCGCTGCACCGGCGGCGGCATCGCCGCGACCGGGCGGCCGGCCTGCAGCATCTGGTGGGTGAAGTGCGGCATGCTCTGCGGCATCGCGCCCGGCTGGGCGCGGGTCGGCCCGAACGCCGCGGCCGGCATGCGTGCGCCCATCGCCGCGGCGGTCATTGCGGCACCTGGAGCATGCGTGGCGGCGAAGGCCTGCTGACCGCCCGGCCCACCCATCGGTGCGGCCGGCGGCGGCGCGCCGCGGTAGTCGTTGTGCACGTAGCTGCGGTTGTCGTAGTGGTTGTTGATGATGGTGGTGCGCGGCGCGTACACGCTGTTGCGGTAGACCACGTAGTTCGGCGCCGATGGCGGCGCGTTCCAGTTCACCCCCCAGTTGTTCCAGCCCCAGCTGTGCCACGGCGGTGCCGGTTCCAGCCAGCCGAACACGCTGTGGTGGTGATGTTCGAGCGCGTCGCCGACCAGCACGCCGACGCCGAAGGAGATGATGCCGGCGGTGACCAGGTCGCCGGTGTCGTAGTAGGGGCGCGGCGGGCGGTAGCGGTACTCGCGGTAGACGTTGACCGGTGCGCCGTAGACCACGTCGGGGTCGTAGCGCGGCACGTAGACCACGTCCGGCTGCGCCGGCTCGATCACGATGGTGCGGGTCGGCGGTGGTACCGCGTCGGCATAGGCCGGCGCCGGTTCGACCACCGTGCGCTGCACCACCTGCACGCGCTGTTGCGGGGTGCTGCGCAGGTGGCCCTGCGCCTGCGCACGCTGGCGCATCACCTGCACCGCGTCCAGCACCTGGTTGGGGTCGTGGGCGTAGGCATCGCCCAGCGAGCGGGTCCAGTCGCCGTTGCCGGCCAGTTGGTCGACCACGTCGGGGAAGGCGGTCAGCGCCTTGACGCTGGGGTCCCAAGGCTGCGCCGCGGCCGCCTGCAGGCGGTCGGTGGCGGACAGGGTGCGGTTGTTGCGCAGCCAGTCCTGCGCGGATACCACCTGATCCGGATACACCGAGGCGGCGAGGGTCTGCGCCAGCAGCTTGTCCGGGAACAGCGCGATCGGCGCCACCAGTTGATACAGCTGGTCGGCGGTGGGCGGTACGTAGGGGGCGGGCGCGGGGGCCGCGGCGGGGGCGGGCGCATCGGCCTGGGTCGCGGGGGATGGCGTTTCTTGTCGCTGACAGGCGCCCAGCGCCACCACGCTCAGCGCGGTGAACAGGGCCAGCCTGGCCGGGGGTAGGGGACGGAACTCCATGCGACACCTCATCGAGCGGGGCGAAGGTGGCCGCAGCATGCGCCGCCTTGGGTGTCTGCGACCTTTCTGCGCAGCGTCGCCGCGCGGGCCAGCGAGCGCGCGTTCAGGCGGCGCCCACGGGCACGCTCAGACCGGCGCGGACAGGCGGAACAGCACCAGGCTGAGCGCCAGCGTGGCCATGCCCGCGACCAGGCCGTACACCGTCTCGTGCCCCTGCGCGTAGCGCTTGGCCGCCGGCAGCAATTCGTCCAGGGCCAGGAACACCATCACCCCGGCGATCAGCCCGAACACCGCGCCGAACACCGCATCGGACAGGAAGCGCGCCAGCGCGACGTAGCCGATCAGCGCGCCGATCGGCTCGGCCAGGCCGGACAGCAGGCTGGCGCCGAAGGCATAGGACTTGCGCCCGGTGGCGTAATGCACCGGCACCGCGATGGCGATGCCCTCGGGGATGTTGTGCACGGCGATGGCGAAGGCCAGCGGCATGCCGACCGCCGGGCTTTCCAGCGTCGCGAAGAAGGTGGCCAGGCCCTCGGGGAAGTTGTGCGCGGTGATCGCCACCGCGGTGAGCAGGCCGACACGCTTGACGTAGGCACGGTTGTCGTCGCGGAACAGTGGATCGCGGCTGTTGAGGCTTTCGTGCGGATTGGGTACCAGCCGGTCGATGGTCACGATCAGCACCATGCCGGCCAGGAACGCCAGGGTGGCGTAGGCTTGGCCCAGGCGCGGATCGAAGGCCTCGCTGAAGGCGGCGATCGACTTGCCGAGGATCTCGGTCAGCGACACGTACACCATCGCGCCGGCGGAGAATGCCAGGCCGAAGGCGAGCAGGCGCGGATTGGGCCCCTTGCTGAACAACACCAGCACGCTGCCCAGGCCGGTGGCCAAGCCGGCGGCGAGGGTCACGCCGAGCGCGACCAGGACATTGTGCAGCGGGATATCCAGCATGCGCCGGCGGCTCCTAGGAAGAGGCGTCGATCAAACCCGGCGCGGTGCGGGTGTCGCGTGAAGGCGCGCCGCGCGCGCCCATGGTTCAGCCAGCCTTGTGCGCCTGGGCGTCCAGCGCGAAGCAACGGTCCGGGCGCGGCTGCGGCGGATTGAAATTGACCGGCACCTGGATGGTCCACGGCACCGCCTGGCCGTTGCGGGTGGCGGGCTTGAAGGTCCAGCCGCGCACGGCCTCCTGCGCCGAGGCGTCCAGCTTGGCCTGGCCGCTGCCGGCAACCACGTCCACCTCGGTCGGCTTGCCCTGCACGCCGACCACCACCTTCAGCACCACCTTGCCGCCAACACCGGCGCAGGCCACGTCGATCGGATAGTCCGGCGGCGGCGTCTTCACCGCGGCGACCTCGGTCGGCGGCTGCGCCACGGTGTGTTGCTGCGATTGCTGGGATTGGCCGCAGGCGCTGAGCAGCACGGCGCTCAGGCAGGCCAGGGGGAGCAGACGGCGGGCGGTAGCGGTGGCGGTCATCGGGTTCATTCCGGAAGAGCGGACGCCTTGGCGGCGCAGATGAAGTCGTTCTCGCTGAGGCCACCGACATCGTGGGTGGAATAGCGCACCACCACGCGGTCGTAGTGCACGCCCAGGTCGGGGTGGTGGTCCTCGCGGTGCGCGATCCAGGCCAGCGCGTTGACGAAGGCCAGGGTGCGGTAATAGTCGGGGAAGCGGAAGGTGCGGCTGATCGCGGTGCCGTTCTCCACCACGTCCCAGCCGGGCACCTGCGGCAGCAGTTCGGCCAGGCGCGCCTGGGTCAGTTTGTATTCGCCGCCCTTGCAGGGCGAGCAATGGGCCTGGACGAGCGGGATCAGGTCGTTCATGGTGGTCTCTGCGGTGGAACGGACAGGGCCGGTCAACATACCGCCCGCGACGAGCGCAGGGCGTGGAAGGGTCTAGAATACCCGCATGATCCAGATCTCAGACAACGCACAGGCCCATTTCCGCAAGTTGCTCGAACGCGAGGCCGTGCCCGGCATGGGCGTACGCCTGAGCGCGGTCGATGCCGGCACCCCGCGCGCCGATGCGCGGCTGGAGTTCGCCGAGCCGGCGGACCTGGCCGGCGACGAATGGGCGATCGATTGCGCCGGCTTCACCCTGTACGTGGCAGCCGACAGCGTCGGCTGGCTCGACGGCGCGGAAATCGACTACGTCACCCAGGGCACCGGCCAGCAACTCACCATCAAGGCGCCGAAGATCAAGGGCGAAGCCCCGGGCGAGGCGGCCTCGCTGGTGGAACGGGTGCGCTGGGTGGTGGAAAACGAGGTCAATCCGCAGCTGGCCCAGCATGGCGGCCGCGTGGCGGTGCAGGAAGTGTCCGCCGATGGCGTGGTGCTGCTGCGCTTCGGCGGCGGCTGCCACGGCTGCGGCATGGCCGACGTGACCTTGAAGCAGGGCATCGAGAAGACCCTGATGGGCCGCGTGCCGGGCGTGACCGCGGTGCGCGACGCCACCGACCACGACACCGGCAGCGCCCCCTACATTCCGCGCGATTCGGCCGCCTGACTTTCCACTGCCGGTGACGCGCGCCACCGACATCCTCGATGCGCTGTTGGCGCGCACGCCGCGCAAGCTGCTGCGCGATCGCCGCACCGGCCTGCCGTACGCGTGGGCGCACTGGATCGCGGCGCAACCGGTCGTGCCTCGGCCGTTTGCAGCCCCCGAGCTGATCGCGGCGATGCCGCCGGCCTCGCCGCCTGCGACCCTGCGCCTGCCGGCCTTGCCGCTGTGGCAGGCGTTCCGCCGCCTGTGGTGGCAGCACTGGGATCCGGCGCCCTACGACCAGCGCTGGTGGCGGCGCCTGGCCGTCCTGCTGAGCTTGTTGCTGCACCTGCTGTTCGCGGTGTTTTTGCTGTGGGTGGCGTTCGTGCGCTGGCTGCCGCCGCGCGCCGACGCGGACGCCGCCGGGCGCGTACAGGTGGAATTCGTCGGCCGCGGCACGCCCGCCGAACGCGGTGGCGGTGCGCCGGCCGAGGCGGCCGCCGCTGCAACGGCGGCGGCGCCGACCCCGCGTGCGCAGCACGCCGCGACCGCGCGCTCGCGCCCGACGCCGCCGGCTGCTGCAGCGCCCGCACCGGCCGCGGCGCCGACTCCGGTTCCCGCTCCAGCTCCCGTTCCGCCGGTGCCCACGCAGACCACGGCCAGTGCGCCGCCACCGCCGGCGGAGCAGCCGCTGCAGGTGACCGAGACCCCGACGCCCACCCGCGACTTCGTGCTGCCGCCACCGCCGAGCGTGCGCGTGCCGGTGCCGACACCGCGCGCGGTGGTGCCGCCGGACGTGCAGGTGCCGGTACGCGAGGTCGAGGTGGTCACCGACGTGCCGACCGTGGCCCAGCTGCGCCCGCGCGACATCGCGGTGCCGCGCCCAGTCGCACCGCAGGTGCAGGTGCGCGAACGCGAGGTGCCGGCACCGCTGCCGCAGGTGCAGGTTCCGGCGCCGCAGCTGCGCACGCCCGAGCCCACGCCGGTGCCGCGCAGCGCCGAGGTACCGCAGGTGCGTCAGATCGAAGTGCCAACGCCGAGCACCGCTACCGCGAGCGCGCCCATGCCAGCACCGGCGACCGCTCCGGACGCAGCGCCGGCCAGCGCGCCGACAGCGCAGCAGGCGCCGGTCGCAGCAGCCGGTGCCGCCGCCAGTGCGCCCGCCAAGCCGACCGCGCCCGCGGCCGGCACCGCGCCGCCCGGGAGCCAGGCCGCGGCCCCGGGAAGCGGCCCGGCCCCGGTCGCTCGCGATGGTGGCTGGGCCACGCCGCAGCGTGGCGACGACTGGGGCGCGGCTGCGCGCAACCGCTCCGGCGATGCCGGTGCCGGCGCCAGCAAGGGCGGCGGCTTGTTCAATGCCGACGGCAGCGTGCGCCTGGCCGATGGCCGCGGCAACGACCAGACCCCTGCGCGCAGCGCGCCCGGGTCCGAGACCGACAGCTGGACCCGCGAGCGCATCGAAAAGGCCGGGGAGTGGCTCAAGCGTCCGCCGTACGACTACACGCCGACCTCGTTCGACAAGTACTGGCTGCCGAACGCGACCCTGCTGGAGGAGTGGGTGCGGCGCGGCATCAAGTCGGTGAAGATCCCGATTCCGGGCACCACCAGCAGCATTTCCTGCGTGATCTCGATCCTGCAGGTGGGTGGTGGCTGCGGCATCACCGATCCCAATCTCAACGAGCAGCCGGCCGGCGCGCGGCCGCCACCGAACGTGCCGTTCAAGCGCGAACTGCAAGAGGACAACGGCAGCCGCTGAGCGCGGCGATGACTGGATCGGGACGGGTTCGTTGTCGCTGTGCGATGCGGGATGCGCCGGGACGGCGTGCGCCATGCCTGGCTGCACACCGGTCATGCCGATCGCGATGGGGAGTCGGCCTATGCCGAGCGAGACGTCGACATCGGCGCGTAGAACACCGCATCCACCACGCTGCTGATGTCCGGGATCGCCCGAGCGTCCGGCACGTCATGCGACGTGCGGGATGCCTGGCGATGGTCGGCTCAGTTCACGCCGTGCAGGTCGCGCAACTGGCTGCTGCGCGAGCCGAAGTAGGCGGCCAGGTCGGCGATGTCCTGGTCGCTCAGCTGCGCCGCCTGCGGGCTCATCAGCGGATGCGTGCGGGTGCCGCCGCGATAGGCCTGCAGTGCGTGCGCGAGATAGTCGCCGTACTGGCCGCCCAGCTTGGGGTAGGTCGGGTCGATCGGCGCGTTGCCGTCGGCGCCATGGCAGTCGATGCAGCTCTGCCCGGTGGCCTTGCCTTTGGCGTGGGCCAGCTTGTCGCCGGCCTCGATGCGCCCGCCGGGCAGGCCGGCGGAGGAGCCGGAACCGTGCTCGCCGCTGGCGTGGCCGGGATCGCCGGCGGATTTGCTGGTGGATTCCACCTGCGATTGCGAACAGGCCCCCAGGCACAGGGCGGCAAGCAGGACGAGGGCGGGACGCAAGGCGTGCGCGGCGTTCGGCATGGGAGGCCTACTTGAGGGTGGACAGGAAAGCGGCGATGTCGGCGATCTCCTGGTCGGAGAAGCTTTCCGCCTGGGCCTGCATGGTCGGATGCTTGCGCTTGCCGAGCCGGTATTCGGTCAGCGCCTGGGTCAGGTACTGCGCCGACTGCCCGCCGATCTTGGGGATGCGGTAGCTGGGGTAGGCGTTCTTGTAGCCGGTGACGCCGTGGCAGCCCTGACAGGTGTAGGTGAGCACCCGACCATTGGCGGCATTGCCCTGCACGGGCGCGGGTGCCGCGGCTGCGGCTGCGGGAGCGGCGGGCGCCGGCGCGGTCTGCGCCATGGCCGGGGCGGCCCCAACGGAAACGAGTACGGCCAGAGCAAAACAAGCGGCTAGCGGCTGCGTGCGCATGGTTTCGTGGTCCGGAGGACGGATTGGGGTTCCGGCGTGGGGGAACACGGAACGGCCCGAGTATAGCCTCACCTTTCGCGGCTCCGAAACTGGCCGTGGCGAGGGACCCGTGACCTTTGGGGCATTCGGCATGGTGTCGATTGGTGATCTACTTATCTACAACACCATTCACGCCATCCACCGGGGATACGACGATGACGCGACCGCTCACGCGCCGCACTGCCAGTTGCGCTGCCGCGCTGTTGGTCACCACCACGCTGCTGCTCAGCGCCTGCAAACCGGCCGCCGAAGCCAAGGCCAAGGCCGCCGACAGCGAGAAGGCGCCGGAGGCGGTGCCGGTGGAGGTGGCCGTGGCCAGCCGCCGCGCGGTGGCGGCCAGCTACAGCGGCACTGCGGCGCTGGAAGCCCGCGCCGAATCGCAGGTGGTGGCCAAGACCTCCGGCGTGGCCCTGGCGGTGCTGGCCGAGGAGGGCCAGCAGGTGCGCGCCGGGCAGCCGCTGGTGCGGCTGGACCCGGACCGTGCGCGGCTGGCGCTGGCGCAGAGCGAGGCGCAGTTGCGCAAGCTGGAGAACAACTACCGGCGCTCGCAGCAGTTGGTGGGCCAGCAACTGGTCAGCGCCGCCGACGTCGACCAGATCAAGTACGACCTGGCTAACGTGCGCGCACAACACCAGTTGGCGTCGCTGGAACTTTCATACGCGACGGTGACGGCGCCGATCTCCGGGGTGATCGCCTCGCGCTCGATCAAGACCGGCAACTTCGTGCAGATCAACACGCCGATCTTCCGCATCGTCGACGATTCGCGCCTGGAGGCCACGCTCAACGTGCCCGAGCGCGAACTGGCCACGCTCAAGACCGGGCAGCCGGTGACCCTGCTGGCCGATGCGCTGCCGGGCAAGCAGTTCCGCGGCCGGGTCGACCGCATCGCGCCGGTGGTGGATGCCGGCAGCGGTACCTTCCGCGTGGTCTGCGCCTTCGACGAGGGCGCGCAGGCGCTGCAGCCGGGCATGTTCGGGCGCATCCGCATCGATTACGACCAGCGCGCCGATGCGCTAGTGGTGCCGCGGCTGGCGTTGCTCGACGATGGTGAGCCGGCGGTGTTCCGCGTGGTCGCCGGCAAGGTCGCGCGGGTGCCGGTGATGCTGGGCTATGCCGAAGGGCCGTGGGTGGAGATCCGCCAGGGCCTGCAGCCCGGCGACCAGGTGGTCACCGCCGGCAAGGTCGCGCTGCGCGACGGCAGCCGCGTGCAGGTGATCGCGCCGCAGCGCGAGGTCGCCGACGCCGCGCCGGCCACCGCCGCCGGAGCGCGCTGATGCACGGCGCCGATCCCGACGCGCACGCGCCGCCTGCGCCCGCCGCTGCGCACGGCGGCGGCCTGGTGGAATTCGCCACCCGCCGCCGCGTGACCATCGCGATGATCACCCTGACCATGCTGCTGTTCGGCGCGATCGCGCTGCACGGGCTCAAGGTGAACCTGCTGCCGGACCTGAGCTATCCGACCCTGACCGTGCGCACCGAATACGCCGGCGCCGCGCCGTCGGAGATCGAGACGCTGGTGACCGAGCCGGTGGAGGAAGCGGTCGGCGTGGTCAAGAACCTGCGCAAGCTCAAGTCGGTGTCGCGCACCGGGCAGAGCGACGTGGTGCTGGAGTTCGCCTGGGGCACCAACATGGACCAGGCCAGCCTGGAGGTGCGCGACAAGATGGAGGCGCTGTCGCTGCCGCTGGAGGCCAAGGCGCCGGTGCTGCTGCGCTTCAATCCGTCCACCCAGCCGATCATGCGCCTGGTGCTGTCGAGCAAGACCGCCGCGCACAGCGACGCCGAGGCGGTGCGCGCGCTGACCCAGTTGCGCCGCTACGCCGACGAGGATCTGAAGAAGAAGCTGGAGCCGGTGGCGGGCGTGGCCGCGGTCAAGGTCGGCGGCGGCCTGGAGGACGAGATCCAGGTGGATATCGACCAGCAGCGGCTGGCGCAGCTCAACATGCCGATCGACACGGTGATCGCGCGGCTCAAGGACGAGAACGTCAATCTCTCCGGCGGGCGCCTGGAGCAGGGCACGCAGCGCTACCTGGTGCGCACGGTCAATCAGTTCGCCGACCTGGACGAGATCCGCAACCTGTTGCTCACCACCCAGGGCGCCGGCGGCAACGCGGCGGACGCGGCCTTGCAGCAGATGTATGCGATCGCCGCCTCCACCGGTTCGGAAGCCGCGATCGCGGCCGCGTCGGCAGCGCAGAGCGCGACGTCCAGCACGACCACCATAGTCGCCGGCGGCATGCCGATCCGGCTCAAGGACGTGGCGCAGGTGCGGCAGGGCTACAAGGAGCGCGAGGCGATCATCCGCCTGGGCGGCAAGGAAGCGGTGGAACTGGCCATCTACAAGGAAGGCGACGCCAACACCGTGTCCACCGCCGCGGCGCTGCGCAAGCGCCTGGAACAGCTGCAGGCGCAGATCCCGGCCGACGCCGAGTTGACCACGTTGGAAGACCAGTCGCGCTTCATCGAGCACGCCATCGGCGACGTAAAGAAGGATGCGGTGATCGGCGGCCTGCTGGCGATCCTGATCATCTTCCTGTTCCTGCGCGACGGCTGGAGCACGTTCGTGATCGGCCTGTCGCTGCCGGTGTCGATCGTGACCACGTTCTTCTTCATGGGCCAGCTCGGGCTGAGCCTCAACGTGATGTCGTTGGGCGGGCTGGCGCTGGCCACCGGCCTGGTGGTGGACGACTCGATCGTGGTGCTGGAAAGCATCGCCAAGGCGCGCGAGCGCGGCCTGAGCGTGCTCGATGCGGCGATCGTCGGCACCCGCGAGGTCGGCATGGCGGTGGTCGCCTCGACCCTGACCACGATCGCGGTGTTCCTGCCGCTGGTGTTCGTGGAAGGCGTGGCCGGGCAACTGTTCCGCGACCAGGCGCTGACCGTGGCGATCGCCATTGCGATCTCGCTGGTGGTGTCCATGACCCTGATCCCGATGCTCAGTTCGCTGAAGGGCCGCCCGCCGCTGGCGTTCCCGGTGGAGCCGGCGGCGCCGCGCTGGCAGCCGCAGCGCGGCTGGCTGAAGCCGCTGGCCTGGAGCCGCCGCGGTGCCGGTGCGGCGGTGCGCGGCGTGTGCTTCGGCGTGGCCTGGTCGTGCGTGCGGCTGTGGCGCGGCGCGATGGCGGTGGTCGCGCCGGTGATGCGCAAGGCCAGCGACCTGGCGATGGCGCCGTACGCGCTGGCCGAGCGCGGCTACCTGCGGCTGTTGCCGGGCGCGCTGGCGCGTCCGGGTTGGGTGCTGGGGCTGGCGGCGCTGGCCTTCGCCGCGACGCTGGCGGTGGCGCCGCTGCTGGGCGCCGACCTGATCCCGCAGCTGGCGCAGGACCGCTTCGAGATGACCGTGAAACTGCCGGCCGGTACGCCGTTGCGGCAGACCGACGCGCTGGTGCGCGAACTGCAGGAGGTCCACGGCAAGGATGCGGGCGTGCAGGCGCTGTACGGGGTCAGCGGCAGCGGCACCCGGCTCGACGCAAGCCCCACCGAGAGCGGCGAGAACATCGGCAAGCTGACCATCGCCATGGCCGGCGGCGGCAGTGCGCAGTTCGAGGCGCAGCAGAGCGAGCGCATGCGCGCGACGATGCGTAACCACCCGGGCGTGCAGGTCGGTTTCAGCCGGCCCGAGCTGTTCAGTTTCTCCACGCCGCTGGAGATCGAACTGCGCGGCCAGGATCTGCAGACCATCCAGCACGCCGGGCAGAAACTGGCGGCGCTGCTGCGCGGCAACGGCCATTTCGCCGACGTCAAATCCACGGTGGAGGAGGGCTTCCCGGAGATCCAGATCCGCTTCGACCAGGAGCGCGCCGGCGCGCTGGGCCTGACCACGCGGCAGATCGCCGACGTGGTGGTGAAGAAGGTGCGCGGCGACGTCGCCACCCGCTACAGCTTCCGCGACCGCAAGATCGACGTGCTGGTGCGCGCGCAGCAGAGCGACCGCTCCAGCGTCGACAGCATCCGCCGGCTGATCGTCAATCCGGGCAGCAGCCGGCCGGTGACCCTGGACGCGGTCGCCGACGTCGTCGCCACCACCGGGCCCAGCGAAATCCACCGCGCCGACCAGATCCGCGTGGCGATCGTCTCGGCCAACCTGCGCGACATCGACCTGGGCGGCGCGGTACGCGAAGTCGGCGCGATGGTGGCGCGCGATCCGCTCGGCGCCGGCGTCGGCATGCACATCGGCGGGCAGGGCGAGGAACTGGCGCAATCGGCGCGCTCGCTGCTGTTCGCGTTCGGCCTGGCGGTGTTCCTGGTGTACCTGGTGATGGCCTCGCAGTTCGAGTCGCTGCTGCATCCGTTCGTCATCCTGTTCACCATCCCGCTGGCGCTGGTCGGCGCGGTGCTGGCGCTGCTGCTGACCGGCAAGCCGGTGTCGGTGGTGGTGTTCATCGGCTTGATCCTGCTGGTGGGCCTGGTGACCAAGAACGCGATCATCCTGATCGACAAGGTCAACCAGTTGCGCGAGGAGGGCGTGGCCAAGCGCGCCGCGCTGATCGAAGGGGCGCGCTCGCGACTGCGGCCGATCGTGATGACCACGCTGTGCACATTGTTCGGCTTCCTGCCGCTGGCGATCGCCAGTGGCGAGGGCGCCGAGGTGCGCGCGCCGATGGCGATCACCGTGATCGGCGGGCTGCTGGTGTCGACGCTGTTGACCCTGCTGGTGATCCCGGTGGTCTACGACCGCCTGGATCGCCGCGCCGACGCGTACTACGCCGAGCGCGGACGGCGCGCGCGGCAGCGCGAGCACGGCGAGCAGCGCTTGCAGGACGGTGAGGGCGCACCGGCATGAGCGTCGCCGAGTTCAGCATCCGCCGTCCGGTCACCACCATCATGTGCTTCGTGTCGTTGGTGGTGGTCGGGCTGATCGCGGCCTTCCGCCTGCCGCTGGAGGCCTTGCCGGACATCTCCGCGCCGTTCCTGTTCGTGCAGCTGCCGTACACCGGCTCGACCCCGGACGAGGTCGAGCGCAACCTGGTGCGGCCGACCGAGGAAGCGCTGGCGACGATGACCGGGATCAAGCGCATGCGCTCGACCGCCACCGCCGACGGCGCCAACATTTTCATCGAGTTCTCCGACTGGGACCGCGACATCGCCATCGCCGCTTCCGACGCGCGCGAGCGCATCGACGCGATCCGCGCCGATCTGCCGGCGGACCTGCGGCGCTACAACGTGTTCAAGTGGTCCAGCAGCGACCAGCCGGTGCTCAAGGTGCGCCTGGCCGGCGCGGCCGACCTGACCGGCGCCTACGACATGCTCGATCGCGAGTTCAAGCGCCGCCTGGAACGCATTCCCGGCGTGGCCAAGGTGTCGGTGTCCGGCGCGCCGCCGAACGAGGTCGAGATCGCCATCGCCCCGGACCGGCTCAGCGCGCACAACCTCAGCCTCAACCAGCTCAGCGAGCGCCTGGGCAAGCTCAACTTCTCGCTGTCGGCCGGGCAGATCGACGACAACGGCCAGCGCCTGCGGGTGCAGCCGATCGGCGAACTGCGCGACCTGCAGGAACTGCGCGATCTGGTCATCGACAGCAAGGGCCTGCGCCTGGGCGACATCGCCGAGGTGCGGCTCAAGCCGACCCGGATGAGCTACGGCCGGCGCCTGGACGGACGCCCGGCGGTGGGCCTGGACGTGTTCAAGGAGCGCAGCGCCAACCTAGTCGAGGTCTCGCGCGCGGTGTTGGCCGAGGTCGAGCAGATCCGCAAGCAGCCGGCGCTGAGCGACGTGCAGATCAAGGTCATCGACAACCAGGGCAAGGCGGTGACCTCGTCGCTGGCGGAACTGGCCGAAGCCGGCGCGGTGGGCCTGCTGCTGTCGGTGACGGTGCTGTTCTTCTTCCTGCGCCACTGGCCGTCGACGCTGATGGTGACCCTGGCGATCCCGATCTGCTTCGCCATCACCCTGGGCTTCATGTACTTCGCCGGGGTCACCCTCAACATCCTGACCATGATGGGCCTGCTGCTGGCCGTCGGCATGCTGGTGGACAACGCCGTGGTGGTGGTGGAGAGCATCTACCAGGAGCGCGAGCGCATGCCCGACCAGCCGCAGCGCGCCTCCATCGTCGGCACCCGCAACGTTGCCATCGCGCTGTCGGCCGGCACCCTGTGCCACTGCATCGTGTTCGTACCGAACCTGTTCGGCGAGACCAACAACATCAGCATCTTCATGTCGCAGATCGCCATCACCATCTCGGTGTCGCTGCTGGCGTCGTGGCTGGTGGCGGTGAGCCTGATCCCGATGCTGTCGGCGCGCATGCGCACCCCGGCGCTGGTGCATTCCCCGCACGGACTGATCCCGCGCCTGCAGCGCCGCTACGCGCGGGTGCTGGCCTGGTCGCTGGCGCACCGCGGCTGGAGCGTGAGCGCGATCGTGCTGATCAGCGCGCTGAGCGTGATCCCGATGATGCAGACCAAGAAGGACATGTTCGGCGGCGACGGCGGCGAGCAGGTCTTCATCGGCTACCAATGGAAGGGCGCCTACACGCGCGAACAGATGGCCGAGGAAGTGACCCGGCTCGAACGCTTCATCGATGCGCGCCGCGCGCAATACCACGTGACCCAGGTGTATTCCTGGTTCAGCGAGGAGGAGGGCAGCAGCACCACGCTGACCGTGGACCTGAAGCAGGTCCGCGACCTGCCGGCGCTGATGGAACGCATCCGCAAGGAACTGCCGCGCTCGGCGCGGGTGGATTTCCACGTCGGCAACAGCAACGGCGGCGATGGCGGCAACGGCGGCGGGCAGACCGTGCAGGTGCAACTGGTCGGCGATTCCACCGAGGCGCTGCGCGCGCTGGCCGACGACGTGGTGCCGGTGCTGGCGCGGCGCAAGGAACTGCGCGACGTGCGCGTGGACAGCGGCGACCGCAGCACCGAACTGGCCGTGCGGGTGGACCGCGAGCGTGCCGCCGCGTTCGGCTTCAGCGCCGAGCAGGTTGCCAGCTTCGTCGGCCTGGCGCTGCGTGGCGCCTCCTTGCGCGAGTTCCGCCACGGCGACAACGAGGTGCCGGTGTGGGTGCGCTTCGCCGGCGCCGAGCAAACCTCGCCGGAGGATCTGGACAGCTTCAACGTGCGCACCCAGGACGGGCGCAGCGTGCCGCTGCTGAGCCTGGTCGAGACGCAACCGCGCGCGGCCGCGACCCAGATCGCCCGCACCAACCGCCAGACCACGCTGACCATCACCGCCAATCTCGGCGCCAAGGTCACCGCGCCGGAAGCAAAGCAGGCGATCGAGGACACGCTCAAGGCGGTCAGCTTCCCGGTCGGCTACCGCTACAGCTTCGACGGTGCGGACGGTCAGGACGACGACCAGGCCAGCCAGCAGATGCTGTTCAACTTGCTGATCGCGCTGCTGATGATCTACGTGGTGATGGCCGCGGTGTTCGAATCGCTGCTGTTCCCGGCGGCGATCATGAGCGGCGTGCTGTTCTCGGTGTTCGGCGTGTTCTGGCTGTTCTGGATCACCGGCACCAGCTTCGGGATCATGGCCTTCATCGGCATCCTGGTGCTGATGGGCGTGGTGGTGAACAACGGCATCGTGATGATCGAGCACATCAACAATCTGCGCCGGCGCGGCCTCGGCCGCACCGAGGCGCTGATCGAAGGCTCGCGCGAGCGCCTGCGGCCGATCATGATGACCATGGGCACGGCGATCCTGGCGATGGTGCCGATCTCGCTGACCACCACGCAGATGTTCGGCGACGGTCCGGCCTACTACCCGATGGCCCGCGCCATCGCTGGCGGCCTGGCGTTCTCGACCGTGGTCAGCCTGCTGTTTCTGCCGACCATCTACGCGATGCTCGACGATCTCAGCAATGGCGCGGCGGGCTTGGTGCAGCGCGCGCGTGGTGTCGCCGCACCGCAAGCCGCATGAGCTTTTCGTAGGAGCTTTTCGTAGGAGCGGCTTCAGCCGCGACAGGCGTCCCAGGGAAGGCCCGTCGCGTCTGAAGCCGCTCCTACGAGGTCAATGCTTCGGCTGGTTTAACCCGCCAGCTTGCCGAAGATGCGGAAGCCGGCCAGCCACACGCCGAGCATGCTGCCCAGGTTGGTCAGCAGGAAGGTCAGCACCACGCGCGAGACGCGGTTGCGATACCAACCGCGCAGGTTCTGCGCATCGTCGCGCAGCGCCAGGAAGTCGCCATAGGCCGGCTTGCGCATGTGCACTTCGACCAGGGCGCTGAACGCACCGGCCGGCACGCCGGGGCGGAACGGCTTCAGCGGCGCGGCGATGGCGCCGGCGATCACGCTCAGCGGATGGCCGCCGGCCAGGATGCAACCCAGCCCGGCCAGACCGCCGGTGAACAACACCCACTGCAGCAACAGGTCGGTGCCCAGGGCGAAGCCGCCATGCCAGTAGCCCCAGGCCACGCCGCCCAGCACCAGCGCGGTCAGGGTCAGGGTGATCCACGGCACCTTCTTCTTGGTTTGCACCTCTTCCAGCGCCTTGCGCAGCGTCGCGGGATCGTCCTGGTCGCCCTGCAGGTGCCGCGCCAGGCCGGCCAGGTGGCCCGCACCGACCACCGCCAGTACCTCGCGCACGCCGGCACCGGTGGAGCCGTCCAGTGGCTCGGCGTTGCCGGCCAGCGGCAGCGCGCGCTGTTGCGCCTGTTCCTCGCGCAGACGCGTGGCCATGTAGCGGTCGCGCTCGGCGATGATGGTGTCGTACAGCGCCGGGCTTTCGCTGGCGAAGTCGCCGAAGCTGGCCTCGAGCATGTCGCCCTGCTTGAGCTTCTCGATCTCCGCCTCGCCGACCTCGTCGGAGGCGAACAGGCCGCCGAGCAGGCCGCTGGCCAGCTTCAGCTTGCCGAAGAAGCCGAGCCGGCTGGAGGCGCGCTTGAAGGTCAGGCCGACTTCGCGATCGACCAGGTACACCGGCAACTGCCGTTCGCGCGCCAGCAGCACCGCGCGCTTGAGCTCGGCGCCGGGCTCGATGCCCAGTTGCTCGGCCAGGCGCCGCTGGTAGGCGGCCAGCGCCAGGTTGGCGGCGAACAGGGCCACGCGGCCTTTGCGGATCACCTGCACCAGGTCCAGCTTGGTCAGTGCGTCCGGATCGGTCAGTGCCTGCAGGCGCTGCGGGTCCAGTTCCACCGCCACCGCGTCGAAACGGCCGCTGCCGATCGCCCGTTCCACGGCGGCGACGCTGGCCAGGGACACGTGCGCGGTGCCGAGCAGGGTGTAGCGGATGCCGTCGCGTTCGACGATGCGGTACGGCTGGCCGTCGAACAGCGCGTCGTCGCCGTCGGCCTGGGAAAGTTCGTTCATTCCATCACTCATCGGAGGGCGCCTCGGCAGCGCCGGGGCTCAGCAGGCAGGGGGGTGAGGGCATTGGCCGCGACCGGCATGGGCGCCTGCGGCCGGGGCGCGCTGCGCCGCAGGGAGCGGCGCCGCACAGGCGAAGACCCGGCACGGCGCTGCGGGTCAGTCGATGTAGCGCTTCAGCAGGTCGCCGTAGGCATCGATGCGGCGGTCGCGCAGGAACGGCCAGATTCGCCGAACGTGCTCGCTGCGCTGCAGGTCCACGTCGCAGACCAGCACGGTCGGCTCGCCACCGGCCTCGGCGATGAACTCGCCCTGCGGGCCGAGCACGTGGCTGTTGCCCCAGAACTGGATGCCCGACGCGCCCAGCGGCGAGGGCTCGTGGCCGACCCGGTTGCAGCTCAGTACCGGCACGCCATTGGCCACCGCATGGCCGCGATGGCTGAGGATCCAGGCATCGCGCTGGCGTTCCTGTTCGGCCTGTTCGTCGTTGGGATCCCAGCCGATCGCAGTCGGATACAGCAGCAGTTCGGCGCCGGCCAGCGCCATCAGTCGCGCCGCTTCCGGGTACCACTGGTCCCAGCACACCAGCACGCCGAGGCGGCCGACCGAGGTCTGGATCGGGGTGAAGCCCAGATCGCCCGGGGTGAAGTAGAACTTCTCGTAGAAGCCCGGATCGTCGGGGATGTGCATCTTGCGGTACTTGCCCAGCAGGCTGCCGTCCTTTTCGAACACCACCGCCGTGTTGTGGTACAGCCCGGCGGCGCGGCGCTCGAACAGCGAGCCGACCAGAACCACACCGTGGCGCTTGGCCAGGGCGCCCAGGCGCTCGGTGCTGGGGCCGGGAATCGGCTCGGCCAGGTCGAATTCGTCCACCGACTCGTGCTGGCAGAAGTACGCGCCGTTGTGCAGTTCCTGCAGCAGCACCAACTGCGCGCCCTGCGCGGCGGCCTCGGCCACACGCGATTCGATCGCTGCCAGGTTCGCCGCGGCGTCGCCGTGGTTGCGCTCCTGGATCAGCGCGACGGAAAGAGTGGTTCGGGTCATTGCGGAATCAAGGTTCGCGGTAAACCGGCATGGTAGCGCGGATGGCCGCGCGGCAGGTTCCAGGGAGATGAATCCCGCGCTGCGCGTGGCGGCGGCGCGGGTGGTGTGGTCGGCGCTGCGCCGGCGTGCGGCGCAGGCGCGGCGGCTCAGTCCGCCAGCAATCCGGCCGGCAGCTGCATGGTGATGCAGTGCAGGCTGCCGTTCTGCCAGATCAGCGCGCGGCAGGGGATCGGCACGATCTCGTGCTGCGGGAAGGCCTGCGCCATTACCGCCTGCGCCTGCGCATCGGACGCGTCGCCGTAGGCCGGCATCAGCACCGCACCGTTGACGATCAGGAAATTGGCATAGGACGCGGCCAGGCGCCGGCCATCGTCGATCACCGGTTGCGCCCACGGCAGCGGAAACAACCGATAAGGCACGCCGTCGGCGGTACGCAATGCGGCCAGTTCGGCGCCCATCGCCTGCAGCTCGGCGTAGTGCGAATCGCCGGCGTCGTCGCAGGCCTGGTAAACGATCGCGTCGGGGCTGGCGAAGCGGGCGAGGGTGTCGATGTGCGCGTCGGTGTCGTCGCCTTCCAGATAGCCGTGATCCAGCCACAGCACGCGCTGCTGCGCCAGCCAGTCGGCCAGGTCGTGGCTGAGCGATTCGCGGCTGCGCTGCGGATGCCGCTCGTGCAGGCACTGCCAGGTGGTCAGCAGGGTGCCGGCACCGTCGCAGTCGATGGCGCCGCCTTCCAGGGCGAAATCGATGCGGCGCACGTCGCTGTCGGCGAACAGGCCTTGCTCGGCCAGCACGCCCACCAACTGGTCGTCGCGGCTGGCCTGGAACTTGCCGCCCCAGCCGGTGAAGCGGAAATCCAGCAACTGGAAGCCGCCGCCGGCGCGCGCCAGGGTGATCGGGCCGGAATCGCGCAGCCAGGTGTCGTCGTACTCGGCCTCGACGAAGCGCACCCGCTGCATGTCCACACGCGCCGAGCGCAGCCGCGCCTCGGCATAGATCTGCAGGTCGGCGTCGGCCACGCAGATCAGCACCCGCTGGAAGCGCACGATCGCCGCGACCAGGGCGATGTAGGTCTCCTCGACCTCGGCCAGGCGCTCGGCCCAGTCGGTGCCGGCATGCGGCCAGGCGATAAGGATGGCGGACTGCGGTTCCCATTCTGCGGGAAGGCGAAGGCGATCAGTCATTGCGACCAGTACTCAGGTTGTGCCTGGCGTCGCGCCAGGGTGTGTGTCGTTCATATCCCTGCACTGGCGGGCGCAGGTGCGTTGCGCAGGACCACGGGACGGGACGGTCGCCAGCGGCAGCGCCGGGGTGTTCGGCCAGGCGCACGCGCAACCGGGCGCAGGACCGACGTCAGCGGATCGCCGGCTTCGGTCCGATCTCGTTGGCGTCGGCCTTGTTGGCGACCACGTCCACCACCTTCTGCTTCTCGAAGTAGACGGTAAAGGCCGGATAGACCCAGCGGTTGATGGTCGGCCATTGCCGCTTCTGGCCGCCACGCGGCTCCAGCTTCTGCTGCGGGGCGCCGTAGCGCGCCTGCACCTGGGCCATGCTCAGGCCGCGGGTCGGCAGCGCCGCCGCGGGTTCTTCCTTGACCCGCTCGACCAGCAGGGTCTCGGCGTGGGCGCCGCCGGCCAGGCCCAACACGGCCAGCAGCGGCAGGACGGACAGACGATGCTTCATCACGTGTACTCCCCAGAGGACGAGCGTCGATTACAGCAAACTTCGGCAACAAAAAACCGCCCGAAGGCGGCTTTCGTCGACGACCGGCCACCGCTGCGCGCAGCGCGGCAGGGTAGGCCGGGTCGGATCAGCGCTGGCGCGCCTTGAAACGGGGGTTGGACTTGCAGATCACGAAGACCTTACCGCGGCGGCGGACCACCTTGCAGTCGCGGTGACGGGCCTTCGCCGACTTCAGGGAGGACAGGACTTTCATGGCACACCTCGGCGTAAACTTGTGGATTCGAAGGAGGGCGGCACGGCCGAAACCATGGCGCGGGATCAGTAAGCCGGCGATTGTAGCCTGGTTTTCTTCATGGTTTCAACTGCTTGCGCCAGTCGGGCTGGCGTCGGCGCTACAATGCGCCGCCCCCCGTCCGAGGAACCGCATGAACGAGCCCGCTCCCGTCCTGACCATCGATGGCCCGTCCGGGGCCGGCAAAGGCACCGTCAGCCGCATCGTCGCCGCCCGCCTGGGCTGGCATTACCTGGATTCGGGGGCGCTGTACCGGGCGGTCGGGGTCGCGGCCAGCTGGGCCAATCTGGACATTTCCGACGCCGCCGCCCTGGTGCGCTGCACCTTCGACACCCGGGTGGATTTCGACGAGGTCGCCGGCGGCGGCCTGCGGGTCCGGATCAACGGCGCCGATGCCACCGACGAACTGCGCCTGGAGACCACCGGCGCGGTGGCCTCGGCGATTGCCGCCATTCCCGAGGTGCGCGCGGCGCTGAAGCAGCGCCAGCGCGCCTTCCGCACCCCGCCGGGGCTGGTCGCCGACGGCCGCGACATGGGCACGGTGATTTTCCCGGACGCCCCGTACAAGGTGTTCCTGACCGCCAGCGCCGAGGAGCGCGCCCAGCGCCGGCATAAGCAGTTGAAGGAAAAAGGGGTTTCCGTTATATTCGACGACCTGCTGCGCGAGATCATGGCCCGCGACGCACGCGATGCCCAACGCGCGGTGGCCCCGCTGAGGCCGGCAGACGATGCCGTCCTCCTCGATACCACCGGCATGGACATCGACCAGGTGGTGGGCCGCGTCCTGCAGTTGTTGCCAGTCTGAGAGCAGTGCGCAGGGCAGGGCAGCAGAGTGGTGGTGGCATGCATGCCACCGGTTTCTCGCAACACGCTACATCCAGGTTCCACCGATAGTGTCAAAGGCTCCGCTGCGCAATCCCGCGCTGCGGTTTTTCCATTCCACACCCGGCCGCTGTTCGGGCCGACTAACAGGTGGGCAGTCGCTGTTTTTCCAGAAGAAAAACGCCCTGTCCGTGTGTCCACTAGAGTAATTTCAAATGACCGAATCTTTTGCCGAACTGTTCGAAGCCAGCCAAGCCAATCTGGCCAAGCTGAAGCCCGGCGCCATCGTCACCGGTACCGTCGTGGAAGTCCGCGGCGACGTGGTGGTGATCAACGCCGGCCTGAAGTCCGAAGGCATCGTGCCGATCGAGCAGTTCCGTAACGACGCTGGCGAGATCGACGTCGCCGAAGGCGACCTGGTCAAGGTCGCGCTCGACTCGCTCGAGAACGGCTTCGGCGAGACCGTGCTGTCGCGCGAGAAGGCCAAGCGCGCCATGGTGTGGGACGAGCTGGAAGAAGCGTTGGAAAAGAACGAGACCATCACCGGCCGCATCAGCGGCAAGGTCAAGGGTGGTTTCACCGTGGACATCAAGGATGTCCGCGCGTTCCTGCCCGGTTCGCTGGTGGATGTGCGCCCGGTGCGCGACCCGGCCTACCTGGAAGGCAAGGAACTGGAGTTCAAGCTGATCAAGCTGGACCGCAAGCGCAACAACGTGGTGGTCTCGCGTCGTGCGGTGGTCGAGAGCGAGCACTCGGAAGAGCGCGAGCAGCTGATGGACAAGCTGCAGGAAGGCGCGATCCTGAAGGGTGTGGTCAAGAACCTGACCGACTACGGCGCGTTCGTGGACCTGGGCGGCATCGACGGCCTGCTGCACATCACCGACATGGCCTGGAAGCGCGTGCGCCATCCGTCCGAAGTGGTCAACGTCGGCGACGAGTTGGACGTGCGCGTGCTGAAGTTCGATCGCGAGCGTAACCGCGTCAGCCTCGGCCTGAAGCAGCTGGGCGAGGATCCGTGGGACAACATCGCCCGTCGTTACCCGGCCAACAGCCGCGTGTTCGGCAAGGTCTCCAACGTCACCGATTACGGCGCGTTCGTCGAGATCGAGCCGGGCGTGGAAGGCCTGGTGCACGTGTCCGAGATGGACTGGACCAACAAGAACGTCAACCCGTCCAAGGTCGTGCAGGTCGGCGACGAAGTCGAAGTGATGGTGCTGGACGTGGACGAGGAGCGTCGCCGCATCTCGCTGGGCATGAAGCAGGTCGCCGCCAATCCGTGGGAGACCTTCGCCGCCACCCACAAGAAGAACGACAAGGTGTCCGGCCAGATCAAGTCGATCACCGACTTCGGCATCTTCATCGGGCTGGACGGCGGCATCGACGGCCTGGTGCACCTGTCCGACATCAGCTGGAACACCACCGGCGAAGACATCGTGCGCAACTTCAAGAAGGGCGACACGCTGGAAGCCGTGGTGCTGGCGGTGGACCCGGAGCGTGAGCGCATCAGCCTGGGCGTCAAGCAGTTGGAGCAGGATCCGTTCGGCCAGTACATGGCCGCCAACCCGAAGGGCTCGAAGGTCGAGGGCGTGGTGCGTGAAGTGGACGCCAAGGGCGCCACCATCGACCTGGCCGACGGCATCGAAGGCTACGTCGCCGCGCGCGACATCGCCAACGAGCGCGTCGACGACGCCAGCCAGCACCTGAAGGTCGGCGACAAGATCGAAGCCAAGTTCGTGGGCATGGACCGCAAGGGCCGCACCCTGCAGCTGTCGATCAAGGCCAAGGACGATGCCGAAATGCGCGAAGTGCTGGAGGAATACCAGTCCGCGTCGGGCGGCACCACCCAGTTGGGCGCGCTGCTGCGTGCACAGCTGAACGGCAACAAGTCCGAGTAATCCGCCACACGCAGCGTTACTGGCACGGCTCGGTGTTCCCGGGCCGTGCCAGGTTGCGACCCCACTGCACGAATCCGCAATGACAAAATCCGAGCTGATCGAAATCCTGGCGCGCAAGCAGGCGCATCTGAAGTCGGACGACGTCGATCTGGCGGTGAAGTCGTTGTTGGAAATGATGGGCGGCGCCCTGTCCGGCGGTGATCGCATCGAGATCCGCGGCTTCGGCAGCTTTTCCCTGCATTACCGGCCGCCGCGCCTGGGACGCAATCCCAAGACCGGCGAGTCCGTCGCGCTTCCCGGCAAGCACGTGCCGCATTTCAAGCCCGGCAAGGAGCTGCGCGAGCGCGTGAGCGGCGTCGTTCCGGTCGAATCCGACACGCCCTGAGTCCGGCTTCCGGCGTTTGCCGGAATCCACGCCTGTTCGGCTAATCTAGTGTCTCCCGACGCTGGAGTTGCTCATGAAGATTGCACGACTGCTGATCCTGCTGGTGTTGCTGTTGGCCGGCCTGGTCATCGGGTCGCTCAATTCGCAGCCGATCCAGATCAACTTCGTGTTCTCCAGCATCGCCACCACCTCCGGCATCGCCATCATCGTCTCGCTGTTCGCCGGCGTGCTGATCGGCGCTTCGCTGGTCCTGGCGACCCTGGTGATCCCCCTGTATGCCAAGCTGCGTCGCGCCAACAAGGCCGCGAACGCCGCGACCCCGGCCGTCGCGCCGGTTTCTTCCCATGCCCAGCCCTTGGACGGACGCTGATCTTCGATGGACTTTCTGACCGAGTGGTTCTGGTTCTTCCTGTTCCTGCCGCTGGCAGCGCTGAGTGGCTGGGTGATCGGCCGCCGTGGCGGCCAGCGCCATGGCGATACCCAGGTCAGCCGGCTCTCCAGTACCTATTTCCGCGGCCTCAACTATCTGCTCAACGAGCAGCCGGACAAGGCGATCGAGCTGTTTCTGCACATCGCCGAACTGGACAAGGAAACCTTCGAGACCCAGGTCGCGCTGGGCCACCTGTTCCGCCGCCGCGGTGAGGTCGATCGCGCCATCCGCCTGCACCAGGGCCTGGTCCAGCGCGGCGACCTGAGCGACGCGCAGCGCGTGCAGGCCTTGCTGGCGCTGGGCGAGGACTACATGAAGTCGGGGCTGCTGGATCGCGCCGAAACCGTGTTCACCGAACTGGCGCAGATCGACCAGCGCGCGCCGCAGGCGCTCAAGCACCTGATCGGCATCTACCAGGCCGAACGCGACTGGGAAAAGGCCATCGACAACGCCACCCGCTACGAAGAGGTGACCGGCGAGCCGATGGGCAAGCTGATCGCCCAGTTCGAATGCGAGTTGGCCGACCGCTATCGCGCGTCGGGCAAGAACGACCTGGCGCGGGCGGCGATCGCGCGTGCCTACCAGGCCGATGCCAAGTCGGTGCGCGCCGGCATCCTGGAAGGACGCATCGACGTCGACGATGGCAACGACGAGGCCGCCATCCGCGCCTTCGAGCGCGCCGCCCGCCACGACCCGGACTACCTGCCGGAGATCATGCCTGCGCTGATGGACTGCTACCGGCGCGGCAACGATCTCAGCGGCGCGCGTGCGTTCCTGTCGGAGATGACCGAGCACTATCGCGGCATCGCCCCGGTGTTGGCGCTGACCCGTCTGATGGAGTCGCAGGAAGGTATTTCCGCCGCGCGCTCCTATCTCGGCCGGCAGCTCAAGGACCGCCCGTCGGTGCGCGGCGAGTCCGCGCTGATCGACCTGACCCTGGCCGAGGGCGCCGACTCCACCGCGACCCTGCAGGACCTCAAGCACATCACCGACCAGTTGCTGGTGCGCAATCCCAGCTACCGCTGCACCCGTTGCGGCTTCGGTGCGCGTACCCACCACTGGCAATGCCCCAGTTGCAAGGAGTGGGGCACGGTCAAGCCGCTGCTCAACTACGCGGTGGTGTAATGCCCATCGCAGGAGCCGCGCTGCTCTTGGCGCTCGGGGCATTCAGCGCGGCCGGCACCTGGCTGTCGCGCCGCTACGCACTCAAGCGCAAGCTGATGGACGCGCCCGGCGAGCGGCGCAGCCATACCGTAGCGACGCCGCGCGGTGGCGGCGTGGCGATCGTGGCGGCAGTCCTGCTCGCCTGCGGCTGGGCGGCGCTGCAATGGCCGCAGCACGGTGACGGCATCGCCACCTTCGCGGCCGGCCTGCTGCTGGTCGCCGGCATCGGCTGGTGGGACGACCACCGGCCGCTGTCGGCGGCGCTGCGATTGCTGGTGCATGCGGTGGCGGCGACCCTGCTCGCTGCACTTGTCTACAGTGCGAGCCAACCGTTGTGGGTGGTCGCGCTGGTGTGGTTTGCAACGGTTTCGCTGATCAATATCTGGAATTTCATGGATGGCATCAATGGCCTGGCCTGCAGCCAGGCGATGATCGCGGCCATGGGATTCGCCTGGTTGCTGCCGGCGCCGCTGCGGTGGCCATGCTGGGTGCTGCTGGTCGCCTGTGCGGGGTTTCTGCCGTTCAACTATCCCCGGGCGCGCATTTTCCTCGGAGATGTCGGCAGTGGCGCACTCGGTTACCTGATCGCCGCACTGTTCGCCTGGTGTCTGGTGGCCGGTGAGCAGGCACCATGGCTGCCGGCATTGCCGCTGTCGGCCTTCGCCATCGACGCAGGCTTCACGCTCGCCTCGCGCATGCTCGCGGGCGAACGTTGGTGGCAACCGCACGCGCAACATTTTTATCAGCGTTGGGTACACACCGGCAGTAGCCATACTGTCGTCACGCTCGCCTACGGTCTGTTCAGCATCGTCGCGATTACAATCGCGCGGCTGGGCAGGCCCCTGGATGCGGGCGTCCAGGCCGGTCTGACGATCGCCTGGTTCTGTTCGGCAGGTGTGCTTTGGCTGGCTTTGCGCAACCGGATGCGCCGAACTCTCACGGATCACTGATGCTTTCCACGCGCGACCGATTCACCGAGCTGTTTCCCAAGGCCTCCGTGGTCGTCCACGATCTGGCCATTGTCTGGGTCTGCTGGCAACTGCTGCATGCTGCCCGCTACACCATGCTGCCTGGCGAGCATCCGTTGCCGCTGTGGAACCTCAACACCGCCATCGTGCTGGTGGCGCAGGGGCTGGTGTTCTGGAAGGTCGGCCTGTATCGCGGCCTGTGGCGCTTCGCCAGCGTTCCCGACCTGCTCAATATCTTCAAGGCCAGCTTCTATGGCCTGGTGGCGATCGTGCTGGGGCTGGCCTACAGCCGCTTCGATGCGATCCCGCTGTCGGTGCTGATGGTGTATCCGTTTGCGTTGTCGGCGCTGCTCGGCGCGCCGCGCCTGCTGTACCGCGCCTGGAAGGATTATCAGATCGCCCATTCGGACGACACCGCGCGGCGCGTGCTGATCGTTGGCGCTGGCCGTGCCGCCGAGGCACTGGTGCGCGACCTGCGCCGCTCCGGTGCCTACCAGCCCGTGGGTTTCGTCGACGACGCCGGCCACCTGCACGGCGCCAAGCTGCAAGGCCTGCCGATCCTGGGCCGCATCGACGAAGCCGGCGCGATCGCCAAGGAAACCGCGGCCAAGCTGCTGGTCATCGCGATCCCCTCACTGGACGCGGCCGGCATGCAGCGGGTGGTGGCGATCTGCGAGAGCACCGGCCTGCCGTTCCGCACTGTGCCGAGGCTGGTCGACGTCCTTGAGGGCCACTACCTGCCGGGCGAACTGAAGGAGGTCGCGATCGAGGACCTGCTCGGGCGCAAGCCGGTGACACCGGACTGGAAGCTGATCAAGGGCTGGCTGTCCGGGCGCACGGTGCTGGTCACCGGCGCCGGCGGTTCGATCGGTTCGGAACTGTGCCGGCAGTGCGCGCGTCACGGCGCGCGCAAGATCGTGCTGCTGGAGATCAACGAACTGGCGCTGATCACCATCCATGCCGACCTGCACCGCACCTTCCCAGATCTGGAGATCGACTGCGTGCTGGGCGATTGCGGCGATCCGGCGGTGATCCGCCACGCCATGAAGGTGGCCGAGCCGGACGCGGTGTTCCATGCCGCCGCCTACAAGCAGGTGCCGCTGCTGGAGCGGCAGTGTCGCGAGGCGGTGCGCAACAACGTGCTGGCCACCGAGAACGTGGCGCGTGCCTGTGTCGCGGCGAAGGTCTCGACCTTCGTGTTCATTTCCACCGACAAGGCGGTCAACCCAGTCAACCTGCTCGGCGCGTCCAAGCGCTACGCGGAAATGGTGTGCCAGTCGCTGGACGATCAGGCGGTCAGCACGCGCTTCGTGACTGTGCGCTTCGGCAACGTGCTGGATTCGGCCGGCAGCGTGGTGCCGCTGTTCCGCGAGCAGATCCGCCAGGGCGGTCCGGTGACGGTCACCGATCCGCAGGTGACGCGCTACTTCATGACCATCCCCGAAGCCAGCCAGTTGATCGTGCAGGCGGCCGCGTCGGCGTCGCATGGCGCCATCTACACGCTGGACATGGGCGAGCCGGTACCGATCCGCCTGCTCGCCGAGCAGATGATCCGCCTGGCGGGCAAGCAGCCCGGGCGCGACATCGCCATCGTCTACACCGGCCTGCGTCCGGGCGAGAAGCTGCACGAGACCTTGTTCTACGCCGACGAAAACTATCGGCCGACGTCGCATCCGAAGATCCTGGAGGCCGGCGTGCGCAGCTTCTCGCGCGAGGACGTGCTGCGTGGCGTGCAGCAGTTGCGCGCGGCGGTGGCCGACTACGACAGCGAGACCATCGAGAAGGTGCTGCGCATGACCATGCCGGAGTTCGCTCCTCTGCGTCAGCAAGGCGATCACGACGGCTCCGCTACCATCGTTCCATTCCCCGCACGCGAGGCCAGAAGGCTCTGATGAGCAAGAGAATCCGCAAGGCAGTATTCCCGGTGGCAGGTTTGGGTACCCGCTTCCTTCCCGCCACCAAGACCGTTCCCAAGGAAATGCTGCCGATCATCGATCGGCCGTTGATCCAGTACGCCGTGGACGAGGCGATCGAAGCCGGTTGCGACACCCTGATCTTCGTCACCAACCGCTACAAACACGCGGTCGCGGATTATTTCGACAAGGCCTACGAGTTGGAGCAGAAGCTGGAGCGTGCCGGCAAGCACGAGCAGCTGGAAATGATCCGCCACGTGCTGCCCGAGGGCGTGCGCGCGATCTTCGTGACCCAGGCCGAAGCGCTGGGCCTGGGCCATGCGGTGCTGTGCGCCAAGTCGGTGATCGGCGACGAGCCGTTCGCGGTGTTGCTGCCGGACGACCTGATCTGGAACCGTGGCGACGGCGCGCTGAAGCAGATGGCCGATCTCAACGAGCGCAGCGGCGCCAGCGTGATCGCGGTGGAAGACGTGCCGCACGAGAACACCGCCAGCTACGGCATCGTGGCTACCGAGGCGTTCGACGGCCGCAAGGGCCGTATCGCGCAGATCGTCGAGAAGCCCAAGCCGGAAGACGCGCCGAGCGATCTGGCAGTGGTGGGGCGGTATGTGCTCAGCTCGAAGATCTTCGAACTGCTGGAAAGCACCGGCACCGGTGCCGGCGGCGAGATCCAGCTGACCGACGCCATCGCCGCGCTGCTGAAGAGCGAAGAAGTCGACGCCTATCGTTTCGAGGGCACCCGCTTCGACTGCGGTACCCACCTGGGCCTGGTCGAGGCGACGATCCGTTTCGCGCTGGAGAACAAGAAGCTGGCCAAGCCGGCGCGCGAGAAGCTCACCCAGATGCTCGCCGAGGAGTGAGGCTGGCGCCGCGCGCCGCTGCAGGGCGGCGCGCCGGCTGAGTGCTGATCCGAACGTCAAGCCGCTGATTCGATCCAGGTGGGTTGAATCGGATGACAAACAGAAAAGGCAGCCGCGAGGCTGCCTTTTCTGTTTGTACGTTGTTCGTACAGCAACGCTTGATGCCGGACCCTCACCCCCAACCCCTCTCCCGGTGGGAGAGGGGCTAGGTCCTGCTCCTTCTCCCTCCGGGAGAAGGTGGCCCGCAGGGCCGGATGAGGGTAGGGCGCACCCGCATGGTCTATTTCACACGTGCTTGGCCCCCCAACCCCTCTCCCGGTGGGAGAGGGGCTAAGAGCCCAGGTGGTGCGCTTACAGCGCCTCGATGATCCCCGCGGCGCCCATGCCGGTGCCGATGCACATGGTGACCATGCCGTACTTCTGCTTGTGCCGGCGCAGGCCGTGCACCAGGGTGGCGGTGCGGATCGCGCCGGTGGCCCCGAGCGGATGGCCCAGGGCGATGGCGCCGCCCAGCGGGTTGACCTTGGACGGATCCAGGCCGCTGTCGCGGATCACCGCCAGCGACTGCGCGGCGAAGGCTTCGTTAAGCTCGATCCAGTCCAGCTGGTCCTTGCTCAGGCCGGCCTGCTTGAGCGCCTTCGGAATCGCCTCGATCGGGCCGATGCCCATCACTTCCGGGCGCACGCCGGCGACGGAGAAGCTGACGAAGCGGGCCAGCGGGGTCAGCCCGTAGTCCTTGATCGCCTGCTCGGAGGCCAGTAGCACCGCACCGGCGCCATCGCTCATCTGCGAGGAATTGCCGGCGGTGACGCTGCCGCCGAACTGGCCGTTGCGAAACACCGGGCGCAGCTTGGCCAGGCCTTCGATCGAGCTGTCGGGGCGCGGGCCTTCGTCGGTGTCGACCAGCTTCTTGCGCAGGGCGATGACGTTGCCGGCCAGGTCGGGCTGGTGCGAGAGGATCTCGTAGGGACTGATCTCGTCGCGGAACTCGCCGGCGGCGATCGCGGCGATGGCCTTCTGGTGCGAGGCGAGGGCGAACGCATCCTGGTCCTCGCGCGACACCTTCCACTCCTCGGCCACCTTCTCGGCGGTGATGCCCATGCCGTAGGCGATGGCCACGTGGTCGTCGGCGAACACGCTCGGCGACAGCGCGACCTTGTTGCCCATCATCGGCACCATCGACATCGATTCGGTGCCGCCGGCCAGCATCAGGTCGGCGTTGCCCAGGCGGATCTGGTCGGCGGCCAGCGCCACCGCCTGGATGCCCGAGGAGCAGAAGCGGTTGATGGTCTGCCCGGCCACCGAGTTCGGCAGCCCGGCCAGCAGCACGCCGATGCGCGCCACGTTCATGCCTTGCTCGCCCTCGGGCATCGCGCAGCCGATGATCGCGTCGTCGATGCGCGAGGTGTCGATGCCCGGCGCCTGCGCCACCACCGCGCGCAGCACGTGCGCCAGCATGTCGTCGGGACGGGTGTTGCGGAACATGCCCTTGGGCGCCTTGCCGACCGGGGTGCGGGTGGCGGCGACGATGTAGGCTTCCTGGATCTGTTTGCTCATTTGGCTTTCTCCGAAAGCCGGGATTTGGGATTCGGGATTGGGGATTCGTCAGAGCGGATCCCGGCGTCGAATGCGTTTTTCCCGGCTGATAAATGGTGGGAGGCGAGGGTGGTATCAGGAATTGGGAATCCGCCGTAACGAATCCCCAATCCCGACTCCCGAATCTCAGTTCCTCAACGGCTTACCCGTCTTGAGCATGTGCCCGATGCGCGCCTGGGTCTTCTCCTGCTGGGCCAGTTCGACGAAGTGCTTGCGCTCGAGCTTGAGCAGCCATTCCTCGTCCACCAGTGCGCCGCGGTCGACTTCGCCGCCGCACAGCACGGTGGCGATGCGGGTGGCGATCTCGTAGTCGTACTCGCTGATGAAGCGGCCTTCCAGCATGTTGACCAGCAGCATCTTGAAGGTGGCGATGCCGACGTCGCCGGCGACCTGGATGCGTCGCGCCGGCAGCGGCGGGCGGTAGCCGCCCTCGGCCAGGGCACGCGCCTCGGCCTTGGCGATGTACAGCGACTCGTAGCTGTTGAACACCACCTTGTCGGTGCCGCGCAGCAGGCCCAGTTCCTTGGCGTTGACCGCCGAGGTCGAGACCTTGGCCATGGCCACGGTTTCGAAGGTCTTCTTTAGTTCGGCGAACACGTCGCCGCCCGGACCCGCGGCCTGCGCCGCGCGCACCGCGATCTCCTTGAGGCCGCCGCCGGCCGGCAGCAGGCCCACGCCGGCCTCGACCAGGCCGATGTAGCTCTCCAGCGCGGCCACGGTCTTGGCGCTGTGCATCTGGAACTCGCAGCCGCCGCCCAGCGCCAGCCCACGCACCGCTGCGACCACGGGGACCAGCGAGTACTTGATGCGCTGGCTGGTGGCCTGGAAGTTGGCGACCATCGCCTCGAACGCGTCGACCTTGCCGGCCTGCAGCAGGCCCAGCGCGCCGGCCAGGTCGGCACCGGCGGAGAAGGGCTCCTTGTGCTGCCACAGCACCAGGCCCTTGAAGTCCTTCTCGGCGCGGCCCACCGCTTCCTGCAGGCCGTCCAGCACCTGGTCGGAGACGGTGTTCATCTTGGTCTTGAAGCTGACCACGGCGATGTCGTCGCCGTCGTGCCACATGCGCAGGCCGTCGTTCTCGAACACGGTCTCGCCCTGTGCGAACTTCTCGCCCAGCAGCGGATCGGGGAAGCGCTGGCGCTTGTACACCGGCAGCGCCGAGCGCGGCAGCTTGGCGTCGCGCGCCGGGCTGTACGAGCCTTCGGCGGCATGCACGCCGTCGCGGCCGTCGAACACCCAGTTCGGCAGCGGCGCGCTGCTCATGCTCTTGCCGGCGGCGATGTCGTCGGCGATCCACTGCGCGACCTGCTTCCAGCCGGCGGCCTGCCAGGTCTCGAACGGACCCAGCGCCCAGCCGTAGCCCCAGCGGATCGCCAGGTCCACGTCGCGTGCGGTCTCGGCGATGTCGGCCAGGTGGTAGGCGCTGTAGTGGAACAGATCGCGGAAGGTCGCCCACAGGAACTGCGCCTGCGGATGCTGGCTCTCGCGCAGCTTGGCGAACTTCTCGGCCGGGTTCTTGATCTTCAGGATCTCGACCACGTCCGGCGCGGCGGCGCGGTCGGCCGGGCGGTAGTCCTGCTTCTGCAGGTCCAGCACCACGATGTCCTTGCCGACCTTGCGGAAGATGCCGGCGCCGGTCTTCTGGCCCAGCGCGCCCTTGCCGATCAGCGCTTCCAGCCACTTCGGCGCCTTGAAAAAGGCATGCCATGGGTCGTTGGGCAGGGTGTCGCCCATGGTCTTGATGACGTGCGCCATGGTGTCCAGGCCGACCACGTCGGAGGTGCGGTAGGTCGCCGACTTCGGACGGCCGACCAGCGGGCCGGTGAGGCCGTCGACCTCGTCGAAGCCCAGGCCGAACTGCTCGGTGTGGTGGATGGTGGACAGGATCGAAAACACGCCGATGCGGTTGCCGATGAAGTTCGGGGTGTCCTTGGCGTAGACCACGCCCTTGCCCAGGGTGGTGACCAGGAAGCTTTCCAGGCCTTCCAGCACCGCCGGTTCGGTGTGCTTGGCCGGGATCAGCTCGGCCAGGTGCATGTAGCGCGGCGGGTTGAAGAAGTGCACGCCGCAGAAGCGGTGGCGCAGCTGCTCCGGCAGCACGTCGGACAGGGCGTTGATGCCCAGGCCGGAGGTGTTGGAGGCCAGCACCGCATGGTCGGCCACGAACGGCGCGATCTTCTTGTACAGGTCCTGTTTCCAGTCCATGCGTTCGGCGATGGCTTCGATGATCAGGTCGCAGCCGCGCAGCTGCTCCAGGCCGGAGTCGTAGTTGGCCGGGGTGATGGCCTCGGCCAGGGCAGGGCTGGCCAGCGGCGCCGGGCTGAGCTTGGTCAGGTTGGCGATCGCCTTGAGCACCACGCCATCGGCGGGGCCTTCCTTGGCGGGGAGGTCGAACAGCACGGTGTCGACGCCGGCGTTGGTCAGGTGCGCAGCGATCTGCGCACCCATCACGCCCGCGCCCAGGACGGCGGCACGGCGGACGAGCAGGGGATTGGACATAGCGATCAGCCTCTGTGGGTCAACGTTTGCGGGATCAGGGAGCCGAGTGGGCGAGAAAGCCGGCTTCGGCGAAACGGATGAGTTCGCGGGCGGCGTGGGCGCGGTGGGCACCCTCGCTGACGCCGGCGGGGCGCTTGATCAGGCCGAAGTCGGCCATGGCGTAGGTCAGGGCGCCGGCCAGGAAATCCAGGCGCCAGTACAGTTCCTGCTTGCTCAGCCCGGGCACGCAGGCGGCGATGGCCTTGCCGAACTCGCGCAGCACGTGGCCGTAGTGGTCGGACAGGAACTGGCGCAGGCTGTCGTTGTTCTCGGCGTAGGCGCGGGCGATCACCCGCACGAAGGCGCCGCCGCTCTGCCGATCCTGGGCCATCGCCAGGGCCGGCTCGACGAAGGCCGCCAGCACGGGGCCGAGCTGGCCGGGATGCTGCCGCTGCGCGGCCTCCAGCTGCGCCATGCGCGCGGCGGTCATTTCGTCCATGCGCCGCCGGAACACCTCGTTGACCAGGTTTTCCTTGGACCCGAAGTGGTAGTTCACCGCGGCGATATTGACGTCGGCCTGGCTGGTGACCTGGCGCAGCGAGGTGCCGGAAAAGCCGTGCTGCGCGAACAGTTCCTCGGCCGCGCTGAGGATGCGGTCCTTGGTCGAAAAGTGCGCTTGCTTTGCCATGCGGCCGCCAGAATCAATCAAACGATTGTTTGAGTCTAGGCCTGGGCGGCAGGCGCGTCATGCTGCTTTGCAGCACGATTCAGGCTGGCCGTGCAAAGCCGGCGCCGATTGGATAGAATTGTCCATCGCAATTCTGGCTAAGCCCGCGTTTTGACGCGGGTTTTTTTCATGTTAACCTCGGGCCTTCAGTGGCCCGCCCAACGGAGAACTTCCCATGGCGCTGGAGCGCACCCTGTCCATCATCAAGCCCGACGCCGTCGCCAAGAACGTCATCGGCGAAATCTACTCGCGCTTCGAGAAGGCCGGCCTGAAGGTCGTGGCCGCCAAGTACAAGCAGCTGTCGCGCCGCGAGGCCGAGGGCTTCTACGCCGTGCACCGCGAGCGCCCGTTCTTCAACGCGCTGGTCGAGTTCATGATCTCCGGCCCGGTGATGATCCAGGCGCTGGAAGGCGAGAACGCCGTGGCCGCGCACCGCGACCTGCTGGGCGCCACCAATCCGAAGGACGCCGCGCCGGGCACCATCCGCGCCGACTTCGCCGATTCGATCGACGCCAACGCCGCGCACGGCTCGGATTCGGTCGAGAACGCCGCCAACGAAGTGGCGTATTTCTTCGCCGCCACCGAAGTGGTTTCGCGCTAAGCGAGGTCGTCGTGAACGAGGTCGTCCATCCTCCCTTGGCCATCGCCGATCCCGTGCGGACCGGCGCGGCGGCCAAGCAGAATCTGCTCGACCTCGATCGCGAGGGGCTGGAGCGTTTCTTCGCCGAGACCCTCGGCGAAGCGCGCTACCGTGCCCACCAGGTGATGAAGTGGATCCATCACCGCTACGTCACCGACTTCGACCAGATGACCGACCTCGGCAAGGCGCTGCGCGCCAAGCTGCAGCAGCATGCCGAGGTCGTCGTCCCCAACATCGTGTTCGACAAGCCCTCCGCCGATGGCACCCACAAGTGGTTGCTGGCGATGGGCGTGGACGGCAAGAACGCGATCGAGACCGTGTACATCCCCGACAAGACCCGCGGCACGCTGTGCGTGTCCTCGCAGGTCGGCTGCGGCCTCAACTGCACGTTCTGCTCCACCGCCACCCAGGGCTTCAACCGCAACCTGTCCACCGCCGAGATCATCGGCCAGGTATGGGTGGCGGCGCGGCACCTGGGCAACGTGCCGCACCAGATGCGCCGTCTCACCAACGTGGTGATGATGGGCATGGGCGAGCCGCTGATGAATTTCGACAACGTCGTGCGCGCGATGAGCGTGATGCGCGACGACCTGGGCTATGGCCTGGCCAACAAGCGCGTGACCCTGTCCACCTCGGGCCTGGTGCCGCAGATCGACCGGCTGTCCAGCGAAAGCGACGTGTCGCTGGCGGTGTCGCTGCACGCGCCCAACGACGCGCTGCGCGAGACCCTGGTCCCGCTCAACAAGAAGTACCCGATCGCCGAGCTGATGGCGGCCTGCGCGCGCTATCTGCGCGCCAACAAGCGCCGCGAGTCGGTGACCTTCGAGTACACCCTGATGAAGGGGATCAACGACCAGCCGGAGCATGCGCGGCAATTGGCGCGGCTGATGCGCCAGTTCGACAACGCGGTGCAGGCGTCGAACGCCGGCAAGGTCAACCTGATTCCGTTCAATCCGTTCCCGGGCACGCGCTACGAGCGCTCCGGCGAGACCGAGATCCGCGCGTTCCAGAAGATCCTGCTGGACGCGCAGGTGCTGACCATGGTGCGGCGCACGCGCGGCGACGACATCGATGCGGCCTGCGGGCAGCTCAAGGGGCAGGTCATGGACCGCACCCGCCGCCAGGCCGAGTTCAAGCGCGAATTGCAGACGCGGGCGGATCGGGATGCGGCGGCTTAGCCAAGGGCATTCCATCGCGGTGGTGGCGATTGCAGTGCTGGCCTTGCCGGGCTGCAACTGGATCGCCGCCAAGACCGGCACGGTGCGCACCGCCGAGCAGGTGCAGCCGAATTACTCGTTCCGCGACAACCGTGCGGTGAAGTCGCGCGTGGCCTTGCAGGAGCAACTCGGCCTGGCCGCCAACGGGCTGGCCTTCAACGACCTGGACGCGGCGCAGACGCACGCGCGCAAGGCGCTGGCGCTGGATCCCAACTCGGTGGACGCGCTGACCGTGCTGGCGGTGGTCGCCGATCGCCGTGGCGATGCCACGACCGCCGGCGGGTACTACCGCAAGGCCGCCGAACTGGCGCCGACCGACGGTGCGACCTTGAACAACTACGGCGCCTGGCTGTGCGCGAACGGTTCGCCGGCCGAATCGCTGGCCTGGTTCGACCGCGCGCTTGCGCTCCAGGACTACGCCACCCCGGCCTCGGCACTGGCCAACGCCGGCGGCTGCGCGCTGCAGGTCGGCCAGCGCGAGCGCGGCGAACGCGATCTGCGCAAGGCGCTGGACCTGGATCCGGACAACGCGTTCGCACTGGAGGCGATGGCGCGCAACCAGGTCGCGCAAGGGCGCTTTTTCGAGGCGCGCGCCTTCTCCGAGCGGCGTCTGGCGGCTGCGCCTGCCACCGCTTCCGTGTTACAACTTGCTATTCAGATTGAGCAAAGGCTGGGCGACAAGGCTGCCGCCGGCCGTTACCAACAGCGGTTGCGCAAGGAGTTTCCCGACGCCGCGACCACGACACCCGGGGCTAGTGCATTGTGATCAGTGATTCCAATCCGAACGCTTTCGATGGCGCCAAAGGCTGCGGGCAACAGCTCCGCGAAGCGCGCGAAGCGGCGGGCCTGAGCATCGACGACGTCGGCAGCCGACTGCGCATGCCGGTGCATGTGGTGCAGGCACTCGAGTCGGAGCAGTGGCAGCGCCTCGGCGCGCCGGTGTTCGTGCGCGGGCAGCTGCGCAGCTATGCGCGCCTGCTCGGTGTCGATCTTGAGCCGCTGCTGCAGACCGCGCAGATCGCGCCGGTGCAGCCGGTCGAATTGATCAGCCACACGCATACGCCGCCGCTGCGGCGCATGCTCGAGAGCGCCACGCGGCGCATGGTGTACGTGGTGATCACCGCCGGACTGGCGGTGCCGGTCTGGTACGCCACCCGCAGCCACTTCGCCGAGGACAATGGCCCCAGCACCGCGTCGCTGGACGTGGTGCCGGGCGCGCCGGGCAATACCGCGGCCGCGCCGGCGGCGCCGGCCAATGGCGCTGCGTCGACGGTGCCGGCCGCGCCGGTGGCCGCACGGCCGGCGCCGAGCGCTGCGCCGTACATCGCCTCGCTGACGCCGATGCCGCGCCCGGCGGCGGAGCCGGAAAAGAACAGCCTGAGCCTGTCGTTCCAGGGCGACAGCTGGGTGCAGATCCTCGCGCCCGACGGCACGCCGGTGGAGAAGGCGCTGCTGAGGGCGGGCGAGACCCGCACCTATGCGCCGGGCCAGGTCGGGCGCGTGGTGCTGGGCAATGCCTCCGCGGTCCAGGTTCAGCATGCCGGGAGTACGGTGGATCTGACCCCGTTCAGGCGCGCGAACGTGGCGCGCTTTGCGGTATCCTCTGACGGTTCCGTGGTGCCCGCCTCCGAGTGACGGCGGCGCGGTTCCTCATCTTCAACATTTCATGTCCCGTCGCAGCGGCGGGGCGAGAGTACGCATGGCGATTGACGACCTGCTCGACGAGCACGAACAAAGCGAACGCGTCCGCACTTGGCTCAGGAAGAACGGCGCCGGCCTGATCGGCGGCATCGTCCTGGGCCTCGGCGCGATCATCGGCTGGCAGTGGTGGACCAAGCAGCGCTCCAGCGATCTGGCCCAGGCCAATGCCCGCTACGAAGCGGTGCTCAAGAGCATCCAGGCCAATCAGCTGGACAAGGCCGCCAAGGACATGGCCGAGCTGCAGCAGGGGTCGACCAACATCTACGCCGAACTGGCCGCGCTGCGCCTGGCCAAGGCGCAGGTCGATGCCGGCAAGTCCGATGCCGCGTTGACCACGCTGCGCGGGCTCAAGACCGACGGCGAAATGAAGGTGATGGTCGACCATCGCGTGGCGCGGCTGCTGATTTCCGGCGGCAAGCCGCAGGACGCGCTGCCGCTGGTGGCTTCGGCCACCGATGCGCAGGGCCTGGAAATTCGCGGCGATGCGCTGATCGCGCAGGGCAAGCGCGACGCGGCGCGTGACGCGTACGCCAAAGCGCTGACCAGCCTGGACGTGGCCTCGCCGCAGCGGCGCGTGGTCGAAACGAAATTGATGGATGCGGGCGGCAGCGTGCCGAATGCCGCGGAGCCGATCTGATGAAGGTAGTCATGTTCAAGCGTGTCGCCACCGTGGCCCTGCTGGGTCTGGCGTTGTCGGGCTGCACCACGGTCAAGGGCTGGTTCGCCGGCAAGGATGCGGCTGCCAAGAAGGCCGCCGAGCCGGCCGAACTGGTGAAGTTCACCCCGTCGGTGAAGGTGGTGAAGCTGTGGTCCACCGACGCCGGCAAGGGCGAGCGCCGCATCGGCGTGCGCCAGCACCCGGTGGTGGCCGACGGCAAGGTGTATGCGGCCGCGACCTCCGGCACGGTCTACGCGCTGGATCTGCAGACCGGCAAGACCATCTGGGAATACGACGCCAAGCAGGCGCGCAAGCAGAAGCTGGCGCAGGTCGAGGACCAGCCGAAGAGCCAGGTCGAGAGCGAGTCCGGCAAGAACCTGACCAAGGATGAGCGCGCCGCGTACAAGCAGCGCCTGCGCAACGAGAAGCAGCAGGCCAAGGAGCGCAAGCGGCTTGAGAAGAAGCGTCCGCTGCCGCGCTTCGCCGGCGGCCCGGGCGTGGGCGATGGCCTGGTGGTCGTCGGTGCGCTGGATGGCGAGGTGATCGCACTCGATGCCGCTACCGGCACCGAGAAGTGGCGCGCCAAGGTGCCCAACGAAGTGATCGCCGCGCCGGTGATCGCGCAGAACACGGTGTTCGTGCGCAGCAACGACGGCCGCACCACGGCTTTCGATGCCGCCACCGGCCAGCAGCGCTGGTTCAACGCGCAGGAACTGCCGAGCCTGACCGTGCGCGGCAACGCGCCGGTGGTGGCGGGTCCGGGCGTGCTGTTCATCGGCAACGACGACGGCACCCTGGCCGCGCTGGCGATGCAGGACGGCCGCGTGCTGTGGGAGCAGACCATCGGTGCGCCGGAAGGCCGCACCGAGCTGGAGCGCATGGCCGACGTCGACGGCGCCCCGGTGCTCGACGGCACCACGCTGTTCGCGACCAGCTTCAAGAACCAGACCGTAGCACTGGAAGGTCCGAGCGGCCGTCCGCTATGGAGCCGCGATCATGGCGGCGCCGGCGGCGTCGGCGTGAGCTCCGGCAACGTGGTGGTGGCCGACAACGCCGGCACCGTGTGGGCGCTGGACAAGGCCTCCGGATCGGCGATGTGGTCGCAGCCGGCGCTGGCGCGCCGTTCGCTGACCGGTGTGGCGATCCAGGGCGACTACGCCGTGGTCGGTGACTACAAGGGCTATCTGCACTGGCTCCGGCTCGACAACGGCGAGTTCGCCGCGCGCGAGCGGGTCGGGCGCCAGCCGCTGGTGGCGCAGCCGGTGGTCGCGGACGGAATTCTGCTGATGCAGAACACGAAAGGCGACCTGACCGCGTTCCGGTTGGGTCAATAACAAGAGAAGGATGTCGCGATGCTGCCGCTGGTCGCCCTGGTTGGACGGCCGAATGTCGGCAAGTCCACGCTGTTCAACGCGCTGACGCGCAGCCGTGACGCGCTGGTCCACGACCAGCCCGGCGTCACCCGCGATCGCCACTACGGGGTCTGCCGGCTGCAGCCGGAAACCCCGTTCGTGATCGTCGATACCGGCGGTATCTCCGGCGAAGAGGAAGGCCTGGCCGGTGCCACCGCCGAGCAGGCGCGCGCCGCGGCCGGCGAGGCCGACCTGATCCTGTTCGTGGTCGACGGCCGCGAGGGCTCGTCCTCGCTCGACGACGAGATCCTGGCCTGGCTGCGCAAGCTGGCGCGGCCGACCCTGCTGCTGATCAACAAGATCGACGGAACCGACGAGGACCAGGTGCGCGCCGAGTTCGCGCGCTACGGTCTCGGCGACGCCATCGCGGTTTCCGCCGCACACCGCCATGGCATCGACGACCTGCTCGAGGAAGTCCTGGAGCGGTTGCCGGAAGAGGGCGCCGGCGAAACCCTGGACACCGATCCGGCGCGCATGCGCATCGCCTTCGTCGGTCGCCCGAACGTCGGCAAGTCGACCCTGGTCAATCGCCTGCTGGGCGAGGAGCGCATGATCGCTTCCGAGGTTCCGGGCACCACCCGCGACTCGATCGCGGTGGACCTGGAACGCGACGGCCGCCTGTACCGGCTGATCGACACCGCCGGCCTGCGTCGCCGCGGCCGCGTCGAGGAGGCGGTGGAGAAGTTCAGCGCGTTCAAGACGCTGCAGGCGATCGAGCAGTGCCAGGTGGCGGTGCTGATGCTCGATGCCGGCGAAGGCGTGACCGACCAGGACGCGACCGTGCTCGGCGCGATCCTCGATGCCGGCCGTGCCCTGGTGGTGGCGATCAACAAGTGGGACGGCCAGAGCGACTACCAGCGCGCGCAGGCCGAAGATCTGCTGTCGCGCAAGCTCGGCTTCGTGGCCTGGGCCGAGGCGGTGCGCATCTCCGCCAAGCATGGCTCGGGCATGCGCGAGCTGTTCCAGGCGATCCATCGCGCACACGCCTCGGCGGTGCGCGAGTTCAGCACCAGCGAGGTGAACCAGGCGCTGGAAATCGCCTACGAAAGCAATCCGCCGCCGAGCATCCGCGGACACGTCTCCAAGCTGCGCTACGTGCATCCGGGCGGCAGCAATCCGCCGACCTTCATCGTCCACGGCACACGCCTGAAGGTGCTGCCGGAATCGTACAAGCGCTACCTGGAAAACTTCTTCCGCAAGCGCTTCAAGCTGGTCGGCACGCCGGTGCGCTTCATGTTCCGCGAAGGTGCCAACCCGTACGAAGGCAAGAAGAACGTGCTGACCGAGCGCCAGATCGCCAAGAAGCGGCGCCTGATGAAGCACGTCCGCGGCAAGTAGCGCACGATGGACCCGCAGCGCGCGATCACCCTCGGCATTCTCGCCGGTGGCCGCGCGCAGCGCCTGGGCGGACACGACAAGGCCTGGCTGCAACGCGGCGGGCAGGCGCAGGTGGAGTGGCTGGTACAGACGCTGGCGCCGCGGGTGTCTGCGGTGCTGGTCAGCGCCAACCGCAGCTTGCCGCGCTACGCCGCCATTGGATTGAAGGCCGTGCCGGACCGCGTCGCGGCGCCGGCCGGGGCGGAGCGTTCGCTGGGGCCGATCGCCGGGCTGGATGCACTCGCCGCCGCCTGCGCCACGCCCTGGTTGCTGACTGTGCCGGTCGACCTGTGCGTGTTGCCGCCGGATCTGCCCGCAAAGCTGGCCGCAGCCGCTGAGGAGTGCGACGGTGCCTGGGTCGAGGATGCCGACGGCGCGCAGCCGCTGGTGGCGCTGTACCGGTTATCCGCGCTGCGTCCGGCGCTGGAGGAGGCGCTGGCGGCCGCCCGCTACGCGCCGCGGGCTTTGCAGCAGCGCCTGCGGATGGGGCCGGTGGCGCTGCCGGAGATCGTGCTGGGCAACCTGAACACGCCGCAGGACCTGGCCGCAGCGGGTATCCTGCCGCCACCATGACCGACTATCCCTCCCGGATCGCCTACACCGACGCGTTGGCGATCGTCGCTGCCGCTGCGCGTGCCCGTCCCGTCAACAGCGAGCGCCTGGCGGCGTCGCGCGCCGATGGCCGCATCCTGCTGGAACCGCTGGATGCGCCGATCGACCTGCCGCCGTTCGCCAACAGCGCGATGGACGGTTTCGCGCTGCGCCATGCCGACCTGGCCCCTGGGGCGCCGACCGACTTGCACCTGGCCGGCGAGCAGTTCGCCGGCGCCGATCGGCAGCAGGCGCTCGCGCCCGGCGAATGCCTGCGCATCACCACCGGCGCGCCGCTGCCGGCCGGGGCGGATACGGTGGTGATCAAGGAGAACGTGCACGAGCACGATGGCGTGGTGCAGGTCCCGGCCGAGATCGCCGCCGGCGCGCACGTGCGGGCGCGCGGCGAGGACGTGCGTGCCGGCGAGCGCGTGCTCGAGGCCGGCATGCTGCTGACGCCCTCGCGCATCGGCCTGGCGGCGGCCTTGGGCATGGACCAGCTGACGGTGGCGGCGCGGCCGACCGTGGCGGTATTCGCCACCGGCGACGAACTGGTCGAGCCGGGCATGCCGTTGCAGCCGGGGCAGATCTACAACAGCAACCGCGACATGCTCATGGCGCAGCTGCGCCTGCTCGGCCTGGCGCCGACCGCCTGGCCGACTCTGCCGGACGATCCGCAGCGCATCCAGGCCATGCTCGCCGATGCGGCCTCGGCATTCGACGTGGTGCTGACCTGCGGCGGCGTCTCCGCCGGCGAGAAGGACTACCTGCCGCGGCTGCTGGCCGAGTACGGCCGCATCCTGTTCTGGAAGGTGCGCATGCGTCCGGGCATGCCGCTGTTGTTCGGCGAGTGGGATCGCGCCCTGTTCCTGGGCCTGCCGGGTAATCCGGTGTCGGTGCTGGCGACCTTCCTGGCGATCGGGCGACCGTTGCTGGATGCATTGCAGCGTCGCAGCGAGCCGCACCGGACCTGGCGCGCAAGGCTGGCGGCCGGCTGGGACAAGCGCCACGACCGGCTGGAGTTCCTGCGCGGACGCATGCGCTGCGATGCGCGCGGCCAACTGTGGGCGGAGCCGAATCCCGCGGACGGCTCGCATCGCCTGCGCGGCGCCGCCGACAGCGACGTGCTGCTGCGGCTGGAGGAGGGCGCGCGCCAGTTCCAGGCCGGCGACGTGGTCGAGGTGGTGCCGTACTGAACTGCGCCGCGCATGGCGGACGCGCGCCCGGTTTGCGCCGATAATGCGCGCATGGGCATTCGAGAACTGACCCCCGCACAGGCGCAGGCGCGGCAGGCGCAGGGCGCGCACTTGATCGACATCCGCGAGGAGCACGAGCGCGCCACCGGCATGGCCAGCGGTGCGCAGGGCGTGGCCCGCGCGCAGTTGCAGGCCGACCCGTCCGCCTATCTCGGCGCCAAGACCGAGGTGCTGCTGATCTGCCAGAGCGGCAAGCGCTCGCACGACACCGCGGTGTTCCTGGAGCAGGCCGGCTACACGCAGGTCGCCTCGGTACTGGGCGGCACGACGCGCTGGCAGCGCGAGGGCTTGCCGCTGCAGCGGCCGGCGCTGGCGCCGGAACAGGAAGACTTCTTCGACCGTTATTCGCGGCATCTGCGCCTGCCCGAAGTCGGGGTCGAGGGCCAGCGCCGGCTGCAGGCCGCGCGCGTGCTGCTGGTCGGCGCCGGCGGCCTGGGCTCGCCGGCTGGCTTCTACCTGGCCGCGGCCGGGGTGGGGCAGTTGCGCATCGCCGATGACGATGTGGTCGAGCGCAGCAACCTGCAGCGGCAGATCCTGCACGGTGACGCGCGGATCGGCCAGGCCAAGGTGGACTCGGCCGCGGCGAGCCTGGGCGCGCTGAACCCGGGCGTGCGGGTGGAGGCGCTGCGCGAGCGGGTCACCGCGGACAACGTCGAGCGGCTGCTGCAGGACGTGGACGTCGTGCTGGACGGTTCGGACAATTTCCCTGCGCGTTACCTGCTCAACGATGCCTGCGTGAAGCTGGGCAAGCCGCTGGTGTACGGCGCGGTGCAGCGTTTCGAGGGCCAGGTCAGCGTGTTCGACGCCGGCCGCCGGCGCGGGCAGGCGCCGTGCTACCGCTGCCTGTTCCCGGAGCCGCCGCCGCCGGAATTCGCGCCGAACTGCGCCGACGCCGGCGTCCTCGGGGTGCTGCCTGGCATCGTCGGCCTGCTGCAGGCCAACGAGGTCTTGAAGCTGTTGCTCAACATCGGTGAGCCGCTGCGCGGCCGCCTGCTGCACTTCGACGCGCTGGCGATGCGCTTCCGCGAAACCCGCCTATCTGCCGATCCGCAGTGTCCGCTGTGTGCGCCGGAGCGGCCGTTTCCTGGCTATATCGACTATGCGCAGTTCTGTGGTGCTGAGGGTTAGCTGCCACTAGGTGTCGCTGTTCGCGGCGGCGGACGTACCCTCATCCGCCCCTTCGGGGCACCTTCTCCCGGTGGGGGAAGGGAAGCGGGTCTAGGTGGCTGAAGCAGTGCCGTGCACGCTTTAAGCCCCTCTCCCCCCGGGAGAGGGGTTGGGGTGAGGGTACGGCGCGAAGCGCACTCGTGGTGCCAGCCTGCAGTAGGTGTCGCTGTGCGCGGCGGCACCCGCACTCTCATCCGCCCCTTCGGGGCACCTTCTCCCGGTGGGAGAAGGGGAGGCGCGGTTTCGATGGCTGAAGCAGTGCCGTGCACGCTTTAAGCCCCTCTCCCTCCGGGAGAGGGGTTGGGGTGAGGGTACGGCGCGAAGCGCACTCGTGGTGCCAGCCTGCAGTAGGTGTCGCTGTGCGCGGCGGCACCCGCACCCTCATCCGCCCCTTAGGGACACCTTCTCCCGGTGGGAGAAGGGAGGCGCGGTCTCGATGGCTGAAGCGGCGTCGCGACGCTTAAGCCCCTCTCCCTCCGGGAGAGGGGTTGGGGTGAGGGTAGGGCGCGCAGCGCCTCGCGATGCCAAGCCACACTAGCGTCGCTGTGCGCGACGGCACCCGCACCCTCATCCGCCCCTGCGGGGCACCTTCTCCCGGTGGGAGAAGGGAAGCGAGGTCTCGATGGCTGAAGCAGCGCTGTGCATGCTCAAGCCCCTCTCCCCACGGGAGAGGGGTTGGGGGTGAGGGTACGGCGCGAAGCGCACTCGTGGTGCCAGCCTGCAGTAGGTGTCGCTGTGCGCGGCGGCACCCGCACCCTCATCCGCCCCTTAGGGACACCTTCTCCCGGTGGGAGAAGGGAAACAGGTTCCTGGTGGGAAAAGGAAGGTGTGCTCTGCGCGTTGATCGCACGATCGACATTGGCCGGCAATCGACCGCCTGCATGTCTCAGGCGACGCGTGGTGCGCGCAGCACGCAGTGCGCCGCGTCTCATGTCGCATCCCGCTCCATAGGGATGCTCCGGCGGTGTGCGTAGAATCAGCGCATGACAAGTCCAGCCGACAGCAGCGAATTGATCAAGGTGGTGGCGCTGCTCGGCGCGGCCGTGGTGGCGGTTCCCGTGTTCCGCCGGCTTGGCCTGGGCTCGGTGCTCGGCTATCTTGCTGCCGGTCTTGCGATCGGGCCGTTCGGCCTGGGCTGGTTTTCCGATCCGCAGGCGATCCTGCACGTCGCCGAACTGGGCGTGGTCATGTTCCTGTTCGTGATCGGCCTGGAAATGCGGCCCTCGCACCTGTGGAGCCTGCGCAAGCAGATCTTCGGTCTGGGCACTGCGCAGATCATCGTCTGCGCCAGCGTGCTGACCGGCGTCGGCCTGGCCTTCGGCTTCCCGCTGCCGGTGGCCTTCATCGCCGCCTCCGGCTTCGTGCTGACCTCCACCGCGGTGGTGATGCAGCTGCTCGGCGAGCGCGGCGACATCGCCTTGCCGGCCGGGCAGAAGATCGTCGCGATCCTGCTGTTCGAGGACCTGTTGATCGTGCCACTGCTGGCCGTGGTGGCGTGGATGGCGCCGGTGCCGGCGGATGCGTCGGCACCGTCGCGCTGGATCGGCATCGGTGTCGGCGCCGCGGCGATCGTCGGCCTGCTGGCGGCCGGGCGCTGGCTGCTGAACCCGCTGTTCCGGCTGCTGGCCGCGGCCAAGGCGCGCGAGGTGATGACCGCGGCGGCCTTGCTGGTGGTGCTGGGCGCCGCGCTGCTGATGCAACTCGGCGGGCTGTCGATGGCGATGGGCGCGTTCCTGGCCGGCGTACTGCTGTCCGAATCGACCTTCCGCCACCAGATCGAAGCCGACATCGAACCGTTCCGCGGCATCCTGCTGGGGCTGTTCTTCCTCGGTGTCGGCATGGCGCTGAACCTGGCGGTGGTGGCCGCCAACTGGACGCTGATCCTCAGCGGCGTGCTCGCCTTCATGGCCGCCAAGGCCGCGTGCATCTACCTGGTCGCGCGGCTCACCGGCAGCGGCCACGCGCAGGCGCTGGATCGTGGCGTGCTGATGGCGCAGGGCGGCGAGTTCGCCTTCGTGCTGTTTGCCGCCGCCAGCGGCGCCGGCGTCATCGATGCGCAGATCAACGCCAACCTGACCGCCATCGTGGTGCTGTCGATGGCGCTGACCCCGTTGTTCGTGCTGCTGTACCGGCGCTGGGCGCCGGTGGAAGTGCCCTCCATGGAAGGCGTGGACGCGGCCGACGGCCTCACCGGCAGCGTGTTGATCATCGGTTTCGGCCGCTTCGGCCAGGTCGCCAGCCAGTCGCTGCTGGCACGCGACGTGGACGTGACCATCATCGACAACGACATCGAGATGATCCAGAGCGCGGCCAAGTTCGGCTTCAAGATCTACTACGGCGACGGCACGCGCCTGGACGTGCTGCACGCGTCCGGCGCGCACAGGGCCCGCGCCATCGCGGTGTGCGTCGACAACCGCGAGGCGGCCAACCGCATCGTCGAGCTGGCCACGCATGAGTTTCCGCACGCCAAGCTGCTGGTGCGCTCCTACGACCGCGAGCATGCGCTGGAATTGATCGCCGCCGGCGTCGACTATCACATTCGCGAGACCTTCGAATCGGCGGTCGAGTTCGGCCAGGCCGCGCTGGTCGAACTGGGTATGGACGAGAGCGAGGCGCGCTCCATCGCCCGCGAGATCCGCCGCCGCGATGCCGAGCGACTGGAACTGGAGGTCGCCGCCGGCGACGTGCGTGCCGGCAGAGGCCTGATGTACGGCAACATCACCCCGGTGGTGCCGACGCCCACCCCGTTCACGCCGCCGCGGCGCGAGAGCCGCACGCTGAATCCGGAAGGCGTGCCGGTGGAGGCCGGCGAGCAGCGTCGCGGCGATTAGCCACGGCAACATTATGTGCAGTGCCCGTGTGGGAAAGACTTCGGTCGCGACGACGCATTACCGGGAACGCCCCGTCGCGACTGAAGGACACTTCCAATTACCTCAGAAAGCGTCCGGTAGGAGCGGCTTCAGCCGCGACGGGGCGTTCCCGGTGCAGCCGGTCGCGGCTGAAGCCGCTCCTACCGTGCAACCTGCATCAGGCTCGATGGTGCCGGATGCAGGCTATCGGAGGTGTCTTGAAGCCGCTCCCACAGGGGCTTGCGGCGAGCCCGCCGGGTGCACTGTGGGAGGGACTTCAGTCCCGACGCATTGGACCATCGGAAAGCACGCACCACTTTGCGTGTCGCGGCTGCATGACAGTTGACTCCCGCAATGACCTGCGCAGTACGCCGTTCGGGCGACGCCGCTTCAGCGCAAGAACGCCTGCAACGCCTGCACATAGCCAGGATCGTCGCTGATGTCGTTATGGTCGGCCTGCGCGAAGGCGACCACGGTCGGGCGCTGCGGCAGGGCATTGAGCAGCGCATCGGTGCTGGCCGGCGGCACCACCTGGTCGTGGCCGGCACGCAGCACCAGCAGCGGGCCACGATAGCCGCGCAAGGCGGTGGCCGAGTCGTAGCGATCGCGCAGCAGCCAGCGCACCGGGACCCACGGATAGTGCGCCTGTGCCGCCGAGACCAGGCTGTCGAATGGCGTCACCAGCACCAGCCGCGACACCGCGCGGCGCGCCGCCAGCTGGCTGGCTACGCCGCTGCCCAGGCTGCGCCCCAGCACCGCGATCTGCGCCTGCGGCTGCGCGGCGCGCACATGGTCGCACAGCGCCACGGCGTCGCCGACCAGTGCGGTCTCGCTGGGTGTGCCATCGCTGGCGCCGTAGCCGCGATACGCGAGCAGGTAGAGGCTGTGGCCGGGCAGGGCGGCCTGCAACTGCGCGCGTGCCGAACGCAGGTCCTCGGCATTGCCGCCGAAGTACAGCAGCACCTTGTCGCGGCCGGGAGTGACCTGCCAGCCGCGCACCTGTACGTCCGCACCGCGTCGCAGCGCGAAGTCGGTCTGCGCCGGCGCCACCCGCGTGCCCTGCGGGAAATACAGCAGGTCGCGCTGGCCCCGGTAGAGCAGGGCGCAGACGCTCAGATAGGCGATGGCGAGGACGGCGAGGGCAATGGCGGCGTAGCGCAGCATCACTAGCCGTGCTTGCGCTGCGCCTCGGCGAAGGCGGCCAGTTGCTCCGGTGTGGCCTCGGCCTGGTGCTGCGCCTTCCAGTCGGCGAACGGCATGCCGTAGACGCGCTCGCGCGCCTGCTCCTTGCTCAAGTCTTCGCCTTCGGCGGCCGCCGCCTCGCGGTACCAGTCGGCCAGGCAGTTGCGGCAGAACCCGGCCAGGATCATCAGGTCGATGTTCTGCACGTCGGGACGGTCCTGATTGAGGTGCTGCAGCAGGCGGCGGAAGGCGGCGGCCTCGATGCGGGTGGTGTCGGTCATGGCGGAATCGGGGACAATGGACATCCCCCGACTCTACACCCGCCCGCCCCGATGACCGATTCCGCGCCCGTCTCCTCCGTCCCGGCCCGCATCCTCGACGGGCGCCGCATCGCCGAAGACCTGCTCGACGAGCTCAAGGCACGGGTCGACGCGCGACTGGCGGCCGGGCAGCCGCGGCCCGGGCTGGCGGTGGTGCTGGTGGGCGGCGACCCGGCGTCCGCGGTGTACGTGCGCAACAAGCGCCGTGCGGCCGAGAAGGTCGGCATCGAGGCGTTCGACTACGACCTGCCGGCCGGTACCAGCGAAGCCGAACTGCTGGCGCTGATCGACCGGCTCAATGCCGACCCCAAGATCCACGGCATCCTGGTGCAATTGCCGCTGCCGGGCATTCCCGATGCCAGCCGGCTGATCCACCGCATCGATCCGCGCAAGGATGTGGACGGCTTCCATCCGGAGAACGTCGGCCACCTGGCGCTACGCGAATTCGGCCTGCGCCCGTGCACGCCGCGCGGCATCGTCACCCTGCTGGCGCATACCGATCAGCCGGTGCGCGGGCGCAACGCCACCATCGTCGGCGTCAGCAACCACGTCGGCCGGCCGATGGCGCTGGAACTGCTGATCGCCGGCTGCACGGTCAGCTGCTGCCACAAGTTCACCCCGCCGGAGGTGCTGCAGGCGCGGGTGCGCGACGCCGACATCCTGGTGGTGGCGGTGGGGCGGCCGGGGCTGGTCCCGGGCGAGTGGGTCAAGCCCGGCGCGGTGGTGATCGACGTCGGCATCAATCGCCTGGACGACGGCCGTCTGGTCGGCGACGTCGGCTTCGACGCGGCGGCGCAGCGCGCCAGCTGGATCACCCCGGTGCCGGGCGGGGTCGGGCCGATGACCGTGGCCACGCTGATGCAGAACACGATCGAGGCCGCTGAGGCGGCGGGGATTGGGGATTCGGGATTGGGGATTCGTTGAAGGCAGTGCGCGGGATTGGGGAGTGGGGATTCGGGATTCGGGATTCGGGATTCGGGATTCGTTAAGTCGACAGCAAAAGCGCATGCACGGCCTGTCCGGGGCGCATCGTTGCCGGTGGACCATCGAAATCGGCCGTTTGACAGCCAGGCAAACGGCGCGGCCGCGCGAGGCGCCGCGTTAGCGAATCCCCAATCCCGACTCCCCAATCCCCGCCCCAATGCGTTAAAATGCCGCGCTTCCCCACACTCGGGTCCGCCGATGCTCCGCATCCAGGCTGAAGCTCTCACCTACGACGACGTTTCGCTCGTCCCCGCCCATTCGACCGTCCTGCCCAAGGACGTCAGCCTGGAAACCCGGCTGACCCGCGACCTGCGCCTGAAACTGCCGATCCTCTCGGCCGCGATGGACACGGTCACCGAGCACCGCCTGGCGGTGGCCATGGCCCAGCTCGGCGGCATCGGCATCATCCACAAGAACCTGACCCCGGCGCAGCAGGCCGCCGAAGTGGCCAAGGTCAAGAAGTTCGAGGCCGGCGTCATCACCGAGCCGTTCACGGTCGGTCCGGAGACCACCATCGGCGAGGTGCTCAAACTCACCCGCGCCCGCAACATCTCCGGCGTGCCGGTGGTGGACGGCAGCGAGCTGGTCGGCATCGTCACCAGCCGCGACATGCGCTTCGAGAAGAAGCTCGACGATCCGGTCCGCCACATCATGACCAAGAAGGATCGCCTGGTCACCGTGCGCGAAGGCGCCAGCGACGAGGAAGTGCTGCAGCTGCTGCACCGCCACCGCATCGAGAAGATCCTGGTGGTCAACGACGGCTTCGAGCTGCGCGGCCTGATCACGGTCAAGGACATCCAGAAGAAGACCGACAACCCCAACGCCGCCAAGGACGCCGCCACGCGGCTGCTGGTCGGCGCCGCGGTGGGCGTCGGCGGCGATACCGAACAGCGCATCGAACTGCTGGCCGCGGCCGGCGTGGACGTGGTCATCGTCGACACCGCACACGGCCATTCGCAGGGCGTGATCGAGCGTGTGGCCTGGGTCAAGAAGACCTACCCGCAGCTGCAGGTGATCGGCGGCAACATCGTCACCGGCGACGCCGCGCTGGCGCTGATGGATGCCGGCGCCGATGCGGTCAAGGTCGGCGTGGGCCCCGGCTCGATCTGCACCACGCGCGTGGTTGCCGGCGTCGGCGTGCCGCAGATCACCGCGATCGACATGGTCGCCGAGGCGCTGCAGGACCGCATCCCGCTGATCGCCGACGGCGGCATCCGCTATTCCGGCGACATCGGCAAGGCGCTGGTCGCCGGCGCCTCCACGGTGATGGTCGGTGGCCTGTTCGCCGGCACCGAGGAAGCCCCGGGCGAAGTCGAACTGTTCCAGGGCCGCAGCTACAAGAGCTACCGCGGCATGGGCAGCCTGGGCGCGATGGAGAAGGGCAGCAAGGACCGTTACTTCCAGGACGCCTCCGACGCCGACAAGCTGGTGCCGGAAGGCATCGAAGGCCGCGTGCCGTACCGCGGCCCGCTCAGCGGCATCATCCACCAACTGATCGGCGGCCTGCGCGCGACCATGGGCTACGTGGGCTGCGCCACCATCGAGGACATGCGCACCAAGCCGAAGTTCGTCACCATCACCGGTGCCGGCCAGCGCGAGAGCCACGTCCACGACGTGCAGATCACCAAGGAACCGCCGAACTACCGCATGGGCTGATGCCCATGCGCGGGATTGGGGATTCGCGATTGGGGATTCGTCGCCCGCCGCGTCTCCACCGGCCGTGCGCAGCGCGGCCCCCCGCTGTTGCGAATCCCAACTCCCGAATCCCGAATCCCGGCCCCAGATGACCAACATCCACAGCGACAAGATCCTCATCCTCGATTTCGGTGCGCAGTACACGCAGTTGATCGCGCGGCGCATCCGCGAACTCGGCGTGTATTGCGAGATCTGGGCGTGGGACCACGATCCGGCCGAGATTGCCGGCTTCGGCGCCAAGGGCATCATCCTCTCCGGCGGCCCGGAATCGACCACGCTGCCGGGCGCGCCGGCCGCGCCGCAGGAAGTGTTCGACAGCGGCCTGCCGATCTTCGGCATCTGCTACGGCATGCAGACCCTGGCCGCGCAGCTCGGCGGCGCCACCGAAGCAGCGGACCAGCGCGAGTTCGGCCACGCCGAAGTCGAGGTGGTCGCTGCCGATGCGCTGTTCTCCGGGCTGACCGATCACGCAGGCGCGTCGCGTTTGAATGTGTGGATGAGCCATGGCGACCACGTGTCGCAGGTGCCGCCGGGCTTCACCATCACCGCCGTCACCGACCGCATCCCGGTCGCGGCCATGGCCAACGAGGCCAAGCGCTGGTACGGCGTGCAGTTCCATCCGGAAGTCACCCACACCCTGCAGGGCCAGACCTTGCTGCGCCGCTTCGTGGTCGACGTGTGCGGCTGCGCCACGCTGTGGACCGCGGCCAACATCATCGACGACCAGATCGCCCGCGTGCGCGCCCAGGTCGGCGACGACGAGGTGATTCTGGGCCTGTCCGGCGGCGTGGATTCGTCGGTGGTCGCCGCGCTGCTGCACAAGGCGATCGGCGACAAGCTGACCTGCGTGTTCGTCGACACCGGCCTGCTGCGCTGGCAGGAAGGCGACCAGGTGATGGCGATGTTCGCCGAGCACATGGGCGTCAAGGTGATCCGGGTCAATGCAGCGGACCGCTACTTCACCGCGCTGGCCGGCGTCAGCGATCCGGAAGCCAAGCGCAAGATCATCGGCAACCTGTTCGTGGAGATCTTCGACGAAGAGTCGAACAAGCTCCGCAACGCCAAGTGGCTGGCGCAGGGCACCATCTATCCGGACGTGATCGAGTCGGCCGGCAGCAAGACCGGCAAGGCCCACGTCATCAAGAGCCACCACAACGTCGGTGGCCTGCCCGAGCACATGAAGCTGGGCCTGGTCGAGCCGCTGCGCGAACTGTTCAAGGACGAAGTGCGGCGCCTGGGCGTCGAACTCGGCCTGCCGCGCAGCATGGTCTACCGCCACCCGTTCCCCGGTCCCGGCCTGGGCGTGCGCATCCTCGGCGAAGTGAAGCGCGAGTACGCCGAACTGCTGGCCAAGGCCGATGCGATCTTCATCGACGAACTGCGCAAGGCCGACCTGTACGACAAGACCAGCCAGGCCTTCGCCGTGTTCCTGCCGGTGAAATCGGTCGGCGTGGTCGGCGACGCCCGCGCCTACGAGTGGGTGATCGCCCTGCGCGCGGTCGAGACCATCGACTTCATGACCGCGCACTGGGCGCACCTGCCGTACGACTTCCTCGGCACCGTGAGCAACCGCATCATCAACGAGCTGCGTGGTGTTTCGCGGGTGGTGTACGACATTTCGGGCAAGCCGCCGGCGACGATCGAGTGGGAGTGAAATCAGGTCCTTCGGGGACTATCGCCAGCTATCGAAAAATCGCCGCAACGTGTTGATCTGAAAGGAAATAGGTCGCGGCTTCTATCGGTGGCTATCGCTGGCCAGCACGACAGGTTGGCGGTAGCGCTGGCGGTACGAAACGGAGGTCGGATCAAGACCCTCCCGTTTACTATTGAGGCCAAAACGGTCTTTGACGGTAAAAACCTCTTGAGGAAAGCTTATTTCATGCGGCTTTCCGAGCATCAGCGGGTCTCCAAGTCCCTGACGGTAAAAGCCGTCACGAACAGGAGTGAAAACCTCGATGCTGACCGACACTGCACTGCGCAATCTCAAGCCTAAGTCCAAGATCTATAAGGCTTTTGATCGAGATGGAATGTACGTGACGGTATCGCCTACCGGTACCGTCACCTTCCGCTACGACTATCGTCTTCATGGGCGCCGGGAGACGCTCACCATCGGACGCTACGGGCCTGCCGGCCTATCGTTGGCGATGGCCCGCGAAAAGCTCATTGATGCCAAGAAGACCATCGCCCAGGGCAAGTCGCCCGCGATGGAGAAGCAGCGCGAGAAGCGCCGGCTGACCGCCGTGAAGTGCTTTGGGGACGTGGCGGCGAAATGGTTGGATGAGGCGCGGATGGCCGACAGCACGCGCGCGATGCGTAAGCATGTCGTCCAACGTGACATCCTGCCGGTCTTCCAGAAGCGGCTGCTCAACGAAATCACCCCTGACGACCTGCGCGCTCTCTGCCAGAAGGTGAAGGCCCGCGGTGCTCCTGCCACGGCAGTACACATCCGCGACATCGTGAAGCAGGTCTATGCCTTCGCGATCCTGCATGGAGAGAAGGTGGACAACCCGGCCGAGGGTGTGGCCGCGTCGTCGATCGCCACCTTCGTTGCCAAGGACCGCGCTCTGTCGCCGCTGGAGATCCGGTTGATGGCGCGGCAGATGGAGTCGGTGGCGACCTATCCGACGATCCGGCTCGCGCTGCGCATGATCCTGCTCACGCTGGTGCGCAAGAGCGAGCTGATCGAGGCTACCTGGGACGAGGTGGATTTCGAGAACGCGACCTGGACGATCCCGAAGCAGCGGATGAAGGGGCGCAATCCGCACGTCGTGTACCTGTCGCGCCAGGCGCTGGACATCTTCGTGGCGCTGCACACCTGCGCGGCGGGGTCACGTTTCGTGCTGCCGTCGCGCTATGACGCCGACCGCTGCATGTCGCATGCGACCTTGAACCGGGTCACGCAGATCGTGGCCCAGCGCGCCAAGGAAGCGGGATTGCCGCTGGAACCGTTCACGGTTCACGATCTGCGCCGCACCGGCTCGACCCTGCTCAACGAGGTGGGCTTCAACCGGGACTGGATCGAGAAGTGCCTGGCGCACGAGGACGGGCGCTCGTCCCGCGGCGTCTACAACAAGGCGGAGTACGCCGAGCAACGCCGGCACATGCTGCAGGAGTGGGCCAACATGGTCGATGCGTGGATCGAGGGCGAAACCTACGTTCCGAAATTGCTGCCCGAGAACATGGCGGTGCCGATGCTGAGCGCGGTAGCATGACCATGCATTGGTTGTCACTTGACAACTTCGGTTGTCGTCTCCACACTGGAGGCCGCTGATGGTTCGCCCCTCCCATCCGAAGAAAGAAGTCGAGGAGGCGCTTCGGCATGTCGAAGGGCAGGGCTGGCGCGTCGAAGTCGGCGGAAGCCATGCGTGGGGGCGGATCTATTGCCCCTACAACGACCAGGAATGCCGTTGTGGCGAGTTCTGCATCACCAGCGTGTGGAGCACGCCGAAGAGCCCTGGCAACCATGCACGCGCCTTGCGGCGCGTCGTGGACAACTGCACCACGCACCGCCGCCAGCAGGGGGCTGGCGAGGGCGCCCAGGAGTAGAGCGATGGAATACACCTTCACCCTGAAGTACCAACTGGCCGACGAGGACCGCGATACCGATGCGCTGGTCGAGCGTTTGGGTGAGGCCGGCTGCGACGATGCCCTGGTCGGCATCGGGCAGCCGGGGCGGCTCGCGCTGGAGTTCACCCGCGAGGCGGACAGTGCGGACGCTGCTGTGCGCAGCGCGTTGGCGGACGTGCGGAGCGCCGTGCCATCGGCCAGGCTGATCGAGGTCGCACCGGATCTGGTCGGGCTGACCGATGTGGCCGACATCGTGGGCGTGTCGCGGCAGAACATGCGCAAGCTGATGCTAGCCCATCCGGGCAGCTTCCCCGCGCCGGTGCATGAGGGCAGCGCGTCGATCTGGCACTTGGCGGATGTACTGGCCTGGCTGCAGGCGAAGGGTAGCTACGCGCTGGCCATGGACGTTCTGGAGGTGGCGTGCGTTGCCTTGCAGGTCAACGTGGCCAAGGAGGGGCGGCGGTTATCGCGCTCAACTTCTGAGGAGCTGGAAGCTCTCGTTGGATGAGGGGCTGTGAATTGATCTTTCCCTGCTCGTCGAATAGGTACGATGATGCCAATAGTTTTCTAGGAAGGCGATGAATGACTGAGGGAGTGCAAAAAAAGAAAGTATCACCATCGGAGTTCATGCGCCAACTGCGTCCTGCGCTCTACTCAGATACGAGTGATCGCACGACCTACCTGCTTGACGCAACGACGCTTGAGTACAGCCTCGACACCATTACCGCACGCAACCAGACTCACGACTTTGAGCTCTTTTGCCGCAAGCTGTGTGAGCGCACGATTTGCCCAAACCTTAAACCTGCCACCGGACCCGAAGGGGGCGGGGACAGCAAGGCTGATACCGAAACCATTCCTGTTGCGGACGAGATCGCAACTCTTACGTATGTGGGCGAACCGAATTCCGGTAAGGAACGTTGGGCGTTCGCCTTCAGCGCTAAGAAGACGTGGGCAGAGAAAGCTCGCAACGACGTGGCAGGCATTGCGGAGACGCAGCGTGGCTATCAGAAGGTCTATTGCGTTACCGCACAGTTCGCCCGTGCGAAGGACCGCGCTCGGGTCGAGGACGAACTCACCAAGAAATATGGCCTGACCGTAACCATTCTTGATCGGAGCTGGATCGTTGAGCAGGTCGTTGGTGGTGATCGCAGGGACCTCGCTTTTAACTACCTCGGTGTTGGACAAGAGATTGCCGACGCGCGCCGACTGGGGCCGACCGACTATTCTCGTTCCCGGCAACTCGAAGATGTCGAGAAGTTGATTGGCAACCCAGAGGCATTTTCCGGAATGGAAATGCAGCGCGTGACGGAGGCTTTGGTTGCGGCCAAGCTTTCGCGCAATTTGGAGCGTCCACGAACAGAAACGGATGGGCGGTTTGCACGCGCAATTCGATTGGCCGAACGAGATGGTACTTCCCGTCAGACGCTTGAAGCGCACTACGAATGGATCTGGACCGCCTTCTGGTGGTTTGACGATGTCGCGCACTTGAACGCCAGCTATGACGCTTTCGAGAAGCTCGTGATCGACACGGATCACGCCAAGAACCTTGAGCTTCTGTGTAACTTGGCTCAACTGCTGTTCAACTCGGTCATTCATCAGCATTTGACTTCCGGTGAGGCCAAGCTGGAGGAGCGCATCGCTCGACTGAGCGACAGATTAAAGGCGATGGTGGCGGACCATGATCGTCCAAACAATTCTTTGGAGGCGCGAACCTCACTACTCGTTATCGAAGTCAATCAGGCGGCGCTCAAGAAAGATCCTCAACGACTCAGTTCACTTTGGCCGCAGTTTTCTGAGGTGATCGAGCAAGCAAATGGTCTGGGCGAGTTTGCTGCCGAGCGCTTGACTAAAATGATTGAGGTGTTTGGCAACGTCGCGGGAAAGGATCAGGGATATACCCGCCTTGTCGACGACGTTGCGGCGTTCGTGTCGGAGCGCACTGGCGAAGCTCAGGGAGCACTCGTACTCCTCAGGCGCGCTCAGCAGCTCGATTTCGAAGACAACTTCGAAATGATCAGGTTGCTGGGCAAGGCCGCGCGGCAGCTCACCAAGAAAGAGTATGCCGACGCGCTGATCGAGACTATGCAACTTCTCACGCTGGCTTATCGCAGTGCCGGACTGCTATGGGCCGCGCGAGCAAGCTGCATTTTTGCAGTGGCTTCGATATTCATCGAGGCTGAAGAGAATAGCGATCTTCCGGCCTCAATCGTGCCAACTGTCATGATGCTTGCTTGGATCGCTGTCGAACTGCGGCATTTGCCAGATTGTCTTGAAGCCGTTCGACTGGTTCGAGGCTGTGCTGCAGGGCTTCCGCTCGACGACGCCTCCAATGAGCGTATCGCGAAGCGCCTTATGGAGTTCGATCTCATTCTTGGTAGCCAGTTGCTGAATTTCACATCAGCAGAGCTTGAGCAAGTTGTTCAACTACCCGACGTTCTTGATCGGCTTGGCTTGCACCAGAGTCGAAATTCGCTGCTCTACGCGCTCGGCTATGAGCCAGTGCTCCGCGATGAGGGTTCTATACCGAAGGAGGAAACGCCAGAGAGTATTGCAGAGTTCTTCACATTGCTCGCTAGTCAACCAGTATCAGACAACTTGCATGGGCCAGTCGTCTTCAATGAGTCAGATTCGCACTCTTATGTGTCGAGAGTGCAGGGCATGCGGATTGTGGTTCACTACCAGATGTCGGAGACCTCGATCCTTGTGGCCGAGTCGGTCGTTGGAGTCATTGAGGCGCTTTTTGCGACAGCTCCTGAGATTGGCGCTGCAGCGCACACTGAAAACTTCCGTATCTCGATTCAAGAGGGTGCTGACGTGCTCGCACCTGACTTCGTGGTTGACGAGGAAGGAATGGCCGCGACTGTTAATTGGCCTGTTGGCTTGGCGCCGGCTACATATGGACGACAAGATGAGGTTCAGAGGGCATTGATTGGTTTGGCTGCGACGATCTTCGCAGCCACCTGCTTCGTGAAGGATTTGCAGCAGACCGTCGAACGCTTCTTTACGAACGAAGCTGTACTCGATCGGGTGTCGATGATTGTTGTAGCTGGGAACAGCCGCCAGCGCATCTTTAAGAAGGCTGTATCGAAGCTCGGTGATTGGGCACAGTTGGCGACGACGTCATTCCCGTTGGTGCAATCGCGCCCGTGTATCCGTCGCCGCGCGCTGGGTGCTGCTGTAGAGAATGACGATGCTGCGGCAATCGATACGAGCAGCCCCTCTTGGCCGAAAAATCACCGCGACCTTGGTGTCCGATCAGTCATCGATTTGCATCTTTGGAATCGCGCAGGGTGGACTGGCGCGGCATTTGCCGATTGGGGGGCGGCTTATCCGCCCGCGATGGCCCTGATGTTTACGGATGAGGATGCTGCTAGGAAGATCTTTCAGCGCTGGCGCGAACGTTTTGGGGAGATCGACAAGGATGGAGATATCTACATTGCGATCGTTCGTGGCATCTCTGCTGAGAATCCCGCTCACTATCGCGTACTCATCACCTCGCGGCTACCCTCCGAGGATAAACGTTCTGGCAACCGGTCATTAATGGTGGCGTCTCGAATTCAAACAATGCACGCGGAATCCGATGCCAACCTTGTGCGCTTTCTCGACGCGTATGGGCGATCGCAAGCTTACTTGCTTGTGCCTGCGATATTGCGGAGCGGGAGTTCACCGCAGTTCCTGCTGGAGCTTGCCATCCTGAAGCGGAAATTGAGCGTAAAGAATGCGTCAGAGGTGGGGGAGCATGAGATAGAAATGATGGCGCTTGGACCCGAGTAGTGCCGTGATCGCTACGGTGATTGAAACGTAGTGCCAAGCTGCATGTTTAGATGGTGGCATCTGGTTCAGTTGTGAACCTGTGAATGGGGCGTGTCTTGCGCTGTCTGACATCCGGCCCCTTTGTGACGTTTGTGGAGTTGGATCGCGAGGCTTGTTTGCGCATCTCGATCCAAGCTTCCACTTCAGCCAGATCCCATACGACGCACCTTGGTGTCAGGTTGAAGCGGCGCGGGAACTCACCGCGTCGCTCCATTTCGTAAATCGTTGTTTCAGCCAAAGGGACAATCTGACGCAGTTCGTGGCGGCGGATGGTGCGCCGGAAAGGAAGCGGACTGCGCTTGGGGAACTGTGGCAGCGCCTCATAGGCTTCCGTCCCAGGCAAGGGGAGAGATTGGCCAAGGGCGGCGTCGAGAACATTGGATACCTGCGATAGGGTTTTCACCTCGAACTCCATGAATACTCTGTATGGAGACATGGTGAATTTCAGTACCTATCGGCACAACCTGTTGTGGCGTAGGTGGGCATAGAACGTTTACGCCTTCGTGCTCATCCGGTTACACAGTTACACATCGTGTCCCGTCCAGCGCGCTTCGCCTCGCCCAATACGGCGGATGCTGACACTCGTTCCATCCGGTAGCGGCTCGACTTCAAGCAGGCTCGGTGCTTCGGCCTGAAGCTTCTGTCTGATCGTCGTGAGCTGCACAAAGTCAGGCGTTGCAACAGACACTTGACCACTTTGCGGATCAATCTCCACCCGCATGGGGAATGCGGAGCGCGAGGGCCATTGCATCGTCCACTCTTGGGATGTCCATTTTCCATCTACGCTTGAAAGAACGTCGCGCCGGAACTGCTGCCAGATTGACTTTGTTTCGAGCGTAGGCCAATTGGGGACATCATCGAAAGCTTCCACTGCCGCTGAACGCAGCCAGGTCTTCATCTCTGCGCGAGTGGTGAAGTCAGGCGCCATTTGCTCAACTACCGCCTTGGCCGCGACGCGAGAGGGCAAGCCCGCTCGGACAAGCATAGCCATCGCATTGGATGGAAGCCCAGCTTCCAGGCATGCGGCGGCGGCACCTTCAATAAGCATCTCTGATTCGCCACCATTGATGCGTCGATTCATTCGGACGGCTTCGATCGCCCATACCAGGCGATAGACGAAGGCATCGTCCACCACGCGCATTCCCTCTTGGCCGATGACAGCCACGTCCTCACCTCGAATCCAGGCGCTGAGAAGATCTTTCCAGTTTGCAGGCAGTGGATCATCTGGAACAAAGGGCCGGATCGCAAGAAGCTTGTCTCCCATTCCACTGAGTGCGGCAGTCAAGACTTCCACATTGCCAAGGAGGGCGGCAGCATCGCCAAGGTCAACAAGCTCCGTCAGTTCTGTAGCTATTGCATCGATGGCGAGCCCAGATTCCAGGCCCACACCCATCGCAAACTGTCCCTTGCGCTGCTCGATCGTTGTCTTGTTCCAGATGAGCTGTGCTCTACTGACGAGAATCCAGAGCTGCTTTTGCTTTTCGAGGACATCAAGTCGAGCAATTTGCCTTGACCAAAGTGAGCCAACAAGGGCCTCATCAAGCAGCCGTGGAAGATCCGCGCTCTCTGCATCAAGCGCTTCGATCAGGCCGAGGACAGTTGCGTCCAACCGCTCGATAAGGCTTTCTATCGAGTCCGACTCTTGATCGCCCTCTACGGCGTCGGGGAACCAAGCACCCTGTGTGTTTGACAGGTAGTCCATGGCATCCTCCCGCGCAAATACTCCCGAAGTAGAGAGACGCCTGATCACCTCGTTGACGACGACGATGATGCCACTCGAAAGCGAGCGGGCCTTGGCCGACGTGACCAGCTCTCGCCACCTCTGATGACGCCAGTCTTCCGGTTGATGCATCACGTGGATCACCAGTCCTTCAAGATCCACAAACGCGCGGCCGGCGCGTCCTGCGACGTTGGCAAACTCTTCTCCCGTGATCAGCGTGCCCGCCCTGTACAGGTTGGGGATCAGGAGCACCGCAGCATTGAGGTTCAAGCCTTGGGCCAACGTCGGTGAGGCCACAGTAACGCGCAGAACGCCTGCGGCAAGCAGTGCCTCTACTTCACGCAAGAAGGGGCCTGGGAGGCGCCCATGATGAATGGCGACGCCGATGGCCAGGCAACGGACTGCTGGGTGCTCGGCTCCCAGCCATTCCCGACCCACGGCCATAGCACGCTCGACTTCCTGGGCGTTGGCAAGCAGTGACGGAAGAAAGCCTCGTCGTTGCAACTCCAGAGCGGTTTCTGCAAATCCCTCAACATGATCACGTTGGGTGCAAAAGACGAGCGCTCGTTTTCCTTGCTCGGAGAATTTCCACGCTGCCGCCAGCGTCAACTCTTTGTTGTCTCTGGGGAACGGTGTCCGACGGGGGCGAATAGGAGGAACTTGCGGCACAAAATGGCGAATGAATGGCCCATCGTGCTCAAGGTCGAAGCTCAGACGTGCGGAATTGCCAATCCAGGACAACGTGCCAAATCGCTGGCGCGTAGGTCGCCAATCTGACTGAATCGGGTCGCCTGGGGCATCACTGCGAATCCATGCAGTCAGGTCATCGAGTTGATCCCCTGCCGGCAGGATCGCTGAAAGACAAACGATTCGTCGGTCGTCATGGTCAGGGCGCCGCAGCAATCGCTGCACCAGATTCTCATAGCGGATCTCGCGCTCGCTCGGGCCGATTAGATGCCCTTCGTCGAGGACGATCAATCCAACGTCGTCAATGATGTTAGGATCATTTCGCAGCGCAAAGTCCAGTTTTTCTGGCGTGGCGATAACGATGCTCTGTTCCCGAAGAGCATCCTCATCTGTTCCAGCTACGCCGCTGCTTCCATAAAGCGATGAGACAGAGAACCCAAGAGGCGTGAATGTCTTGCGAAATGAACGCTCGGTTTGGGCCGACAGTGCACGCAGTGGCGTCACGATCAAGACCCGATGTCCACAAGCCAGTGCCATCAATGCCGCGATCTCTGCTATTCGCGTCTTGCCCGCACTAGTAGGAAGCGCGACCACCAAGTCGTCGGATACGTCGGCCGCTCGTTGCGCTGCCAGCAACTGAGAAGGCCACAGTTCCACCTCTGATGAGCGTCGGCTATACAACTCGGAAACAAACAGCTTCCTGAGCTGGGCATAGTCTCCTGAACCGGGCGGGCCTTGGATGGGCAAGACCTTGTGTAGGCTGCTTGACCAAAGGTCATCGATGAGGTTTGCGGTGATCCGGAGAATCCACCAAAGTGAAACTGCACTGGCTGCCTTCGTCAGCGAAGTTGCTCGCCTTAGCAGGTTGCGCGCTTCCACAACGAGGGAGTCATGGCCGGTTTGCAGGCCAAACTCGAAGAACACCAGCGCCCTGAACATCGTTGATGTCGCCACGCGGGAGACTACGTCGTCGGGGTCAAGTTCCCCTTCGGCCGCTGCTCGGCTGATGGCTTCATCGCCGTTGACGGGGTCGTGTAGCCACGCCCTTGCACGCTGTCCAAGTCCTTTCAGATCGCGCACGATCAGCAGTGCAAGTGCATCCTCGGCTGGCGAGCGGTTCTGGTCAGCTTGCGCTTGTGTCAGAAGAGAGAACGCCAGTGCGGAGTAGTTTGCCAAGTGATAGGCAGCAGCCCCGACCGTTCGATAGAAGCCTCGGAATGTGTCTTCCTGCGGGCCGTTCTGGACGAGTGCCTCGAAAGCACCACCCGCATGCACAAAGCCACGCCGCCAAGTCTCCTGATCGCCCCCAAGCTCCCGCAATGCCAGTGATGCTCGCAGTACGGAAAAGCCATAGTCAGCGAGGTCCGCGTCGATTCCTTCACTGAAAGCGGGGGCATCCGGTGGCAAATGTCCGTCATGACGAATCAGCGCTCGCGCCTGACCACGGGCCTGCAGGCGACCTCGATATCCGTCTTGGGTGGTTTCGCGCAGGAAGCCGGTTAGTTCTTCAATCGTTTCCAAGTGCCAGCGCCCTTTCGTAGCAGGCCCGGATAAAGGCCTGGTGATCCTCTATGCGCAGGTGTGCAGATAAGTGAGGGCGGTTTCCGCCCGCCGCTGCCAGATCATCAAGCTGCGCCTGAGGGGTCGCGTTGCCTGACATGGTGAACAGCATGTGGCTGGTCCTCGCGGGGGGCGCTGCTCTGCTGGCGACTTCGTTGCGAATCTTCCGGCCGACGTCCCGGCGCTCACCGCCGCCTTCCATAAGGCGATCCGCGACGAACAGCAAAGATGTGGCAGTGGGGCGACCGTCATCCCGAGATAGCGCCTCGCGGGCCTCTGAGATGGTGGCTTTGGCAAGGCTGGCGCGACTTTTCGACTCGCCTTTCAGAAAATGCAGATTGGCTTGGTCATCGAGCCTCAGTCCAACGAAGTCATCGCCACGCAGCGCCATTTCCCGACCGTCCTTGTAACGCAACCGACGGACCGGAACCTTGAAATCAAGGTGTTCTTCGACCAACTCGGTTGCGAGTATTTCGCCGAGTTCTCCCGAACGCGCTCGGGCTGAGCGTGGCATGCGCTCGGACAAAATAGCAGCTGCACCTGGATACCCCAGCTCGCGCACGTCATCGGCTATTTGGTCCAGGTTGTCGTACTGAGATCGGATGCGGGTGGTGAGAATCGCTTCAATAGCGGCTCTTCCCCCTTCACGCTCGGCTAATCGCCATAGCTGCTTGCTGGCGTCTTCCTCGACTTCTTTGTCGCACCAAGGTTGATACAGCACGTCCCCTCCCTGATTTACTTGCTACGTTTTGCTACATTGTGCCGGAGACTTCCTGTTCATACACCCAGAACAAGACGGACTTCGATTCCGCACCCGTGCTCAAGCTGTTTACGCCCGACGCCGGTGCGACCTAGTTGCTCAGTGCGATCGACCGGGAGAAGCATGACCACGCCTTTCGCTTGTGCGACCAGGGCTTGGGTTTTCCCGAGCTGGGCTGGGTCAGCCTGCAGGAGTTGTCCACGGTACGTGGTCGGCTGAGGTTGCCGATTGAGCGTGATCGGGCCGAGAGCTGCTGAACGCCCATGTGCGCGATGCGCGGCACGCCGGCCGGATCGTCGCTTGAGCTTGAACGGGGTGTCGAGAGAGGCCCCGTTCCTTGTGCAGCGCGTTACGGCGCCGAATCAGCTTTCTTCAATGAACCTTCAACGAGGCCAGTCGTCGCTGCGCACGTTCTCGAAGAAGTCGGGGCCGACCTCGATGCGCAGCGAAGCGTGGCGCTGCAGGATCTTCCGTGCCACTTCGGGTGAGGCGTAGTCCGTGAAATCGAGGATGTAGCTGTAGACCATCTCGCCGCTGTGGCCATCCTGCGGTTCGGCGTCCACATCAACGAGGTTGCCCACTTCGTGCGGGTCCAGGCCCAACAGATCGGCATAGGCCTGGAACATGCTGCGCACGGGCGGCCCGTCTTCGTGGTCATTGCCGCCCCAGTCCATATCGAGATCTGCGTTGGTCACTTGGCAGTCCACCGACCCAAAGCAGTGGCGGCCCAAACGCTGCACGCTCAGGGTGCCTTCCACATTGACGATGTGGCCCGCGTAGGGGCGCTCGGTGTCGATGCCAAGGCCGACGTGTCCGTCGAGGTCGATATCCAGCGCACCGCCGATCGGGACTTTCTCGAACTCGACCTCGAAATCGAAATAGACCTCATCGACGCCATCGTAGTTGGCGTTCGCCATTTCGCTGTTCACGTCGTTATCGTCGATGACCACCTTGTCAACGTGCTGGCGCAGGTAGTCCTCGAAGGCGGCGTAAGAAGCATGGATGCGTGTGTGGGGCGCTCGTTCTCGAAAGGCTGTTTGGATCAGTTCATGCAAGCGATCCGGAGGCGGGGCCGCCCCCAGTTCACTGGCGCGTTGATGGAGCAGATCTTCGTCCAGCACGACGTGGTGAACGATGGTCAGGCTACTGGCTTCTTGCGCGGAGGCTTGTGCCGCCTGGTAGGCGGCAAACGTTTTGTAGCCCAGTGCAGCGGCCACTAGTTGCTGCGCATGACCAAGCGGCACAGGCACGGCAGCAGCGGCGCTGTTCTTGCGAATGGAATGGGCGAGGTCGGAAATGCCGAGGGACATACGATTCTCCTGTTTCAGCGGGGACCAATCGAGCGCTTACTTGGTCCACGCCCAGGCGATATCGCATGGTGAGTGGCACAAAGGGAGAAATCAGAAAGTCTGGTCTTGATTGAGCCGCTCGAAGCTCAGGCGGACGAGGCCTTGCCGCCATTTTGCGCAAAATCAGTCCAAGCGCAAGCCCCCATCCGGCGGGATCGGGGCGCCCTAAGGGCGTCCCCGGCCATGTGATGGCCGGGCCACGCTGTCGTGCTGCGCATCGAGCCCCGCTGTGCGCGGGTCTCGCGCCTGGCGGGCATCCATCGTTCCCTCGCTGCGCTCGGCTGACGCCTCCGGCCCGGCCCTGTGGGCCGCGCCTGCGCGCTCCGCTTGCCGGTCCTGGCTTCGTTTGGGGCTGGGGTGGGCGGAGTTGCCGTTCCCTCGAACGTACCACGGCGTTCTCGCCGTCAAGGGCTGCGCGTGCCTGTGGGCACGCTTGCGGCCTGTGGCCGTCTCCGACCCCTGACAGCTTGCGCTGCGCCGTGATGGCGGCGGTGCCGGGCAATTTCGCCCGAGCAACTGGAGATCGCCATGAACGAGAAATCGCACGTTTCGCTGGAACAACACGTCTGCCTGGTCTGCGGCAGCGCGTTCGAGACCGGCTCCGTCCTGCTGGATAGGGGCCTGCGCGCCAGCATGGAGCGCCACACGAGGACGGGCTGGGGGCTGTGTCCCGAGCACCGGAAGTTCGCCGACGATGGCTTCGTCGCGTTGATCGAGTGTGATCCTGAGCGCAGTGCGTTGGCGACCAATGCAGAGCGCCTGAAGCCGGAGCATGCATACCGGACGGGGCACGTGGCGCATCTGCGGCGAGAGGTGTTCGCGAAGCTGTTCGATGTGCCCTTGGAGTCCTGCCAGGACTGCGTGTTCGTGGAGGTCGGGCTGATCGATCAGCTGGAGTCGCTGCTGAAGCGCGAGGCCACCTGATTGCAGTCACGGGCGCCGCCTGCCGTGAGGCGGGCGGCGCCTTTTTGTTTGCGGTCGATCTTGCGCCGCTGCTTCCCATTGCGTTCGCTACATCTTCAGCCCGGCGAGGTTCGCCGGGCCTGCGCGCTTCGCTTGCGGATCCTGGCTTCGTTTGGGGGAGGGGTGCGGAGTTGCCGATCCCTTCACCGTACCACGGCGTTCTCGCCGTCAAGGGCTGCGCGTGCCTGTGGGCACGCTGGCGGCCTGCGGCCGTCTGCGACCCCTGACGGCTTGCGCTGCGCCGTGATGGCGACGGTGCCGGGCAATTCCGCCCGAGCAACCGGAGCTGATCATGACCATGTCGAACCTGTCCATTCTCGATGTCGATGCCTCGCTGCACGTGCGCGACGGCCGGGGGCGCTACCGTCCCGCATCCGTTGACCAGATCCTGGCGGCTGCGCGGCGCGTGGCTGACCTGAAGGTGCAGCGGGGCGCGGAGTTCACCTCGCCTGTTTCGGTGAAGAAGTACCTCTGCGCGAAGTTGGCGGGCCTTGAGTGCGAGGTGTTCGCCGTTCTGTTCTTGGATACGAAGCACCGTCTGATCGAATACGTGGAGATGTTCCGGGGGACCATCGACTCTGCGGCGGTGCATCCGCGGGAGGTGGTCAAGGAGGCGCTGCGCTTGAACGCGGCCGCCGTGATCCTGGCGCACAACCATCCCAGCGGGAACCCGACGCCGAGCGAAACGGACAGGCAGATCACCGAGCGCCTGCGCAGCGCTCTGGGCCTGGTAGACGTGCGAACCCTGGATCACTTCATCATCGCGGGGTCGCGCGCGGTGTCGATGGCGATGCGTGGTTGGAGGTGAACTTCGGGGGGCTTCGGCCCCCTTTTCTTTGGGTGCGGCTGTCGCCGCACCCATTTGCGTCGCCGAGACCGTGGGCCTGCGCTCAGGTGCGGGGACAAGGACATGCTCAGGCCAAGCTGGAACAATGGAGCCATGGTGAAGCCCGGGAATGCGGCGAAGGAACGATGGCATGGTGCGCGCGGCGAGCGCGCACCGCTCGCCATCCTCTATCTCCATGGGTTTTCGGCAAGCCCTGGCGAGGCTGGGGATCTGCCGGAGCAGATGGCCCAGGCGCTCGGGGCCAATCTGTACATGCCCTTGTGGCCCGGCCATGGCGAGGATGCGCCGAAAGCGATGCGCGGGCTGACTGCCGATGCGCTGGAGGCCTCGGCGTGGGCCGCGCTGGACCATGCCTGCGCGATGGGGGAGGCCGTTGCGATCGTGGGATGCTCGCTCGGTGCCACGCTGGGCCTGCGGCTGGCCGCCGCGCGGCCTGGCGACGTCGCTGCCGTCGTGGCCTGGTCGCCTGGTGTGCAGCCGGCGGACCCGGCGCTGCTGGACCGGATCTGCGCGATGAGCGAAGCGTGGACGAGCGATCAGGAGCGGTCATCGGCCGTCCGCGCCTATTGGTCCGATGCCATCCACCCCGACGGGTTCCAGGCGCTGCGCGAGACATTCCGCCGATGCGCCGCCGAGCCGCCGTGGCCGCAAGTGACGTGTCCTGTGTTCCTGGGGTACTACCGCGGCCCCGATGGGCGCGAGGACCCTGTGTCGTCCGTGCCGGCCATGCTGGCCATGTTCGATGCGCTGGGCAGCCGGGCGGAGCAGAAGCGGGCGCAGGCCTTCGTCGCAGGTGCCCATGCCATCGGTTCGCCGCACAAGACGCGACTCGCTGGGGCGGTGGCTGCGGCGTCCGTGGATTTTCTGCGGGAGATGCTTGCTGGGGCGAATCCTCGCCGGAGTACCTAACCTGCGCGGCGCATGCCGCCCAGGTTGGCGCTGTGGCATTGCCGGCGTGGCGCTGCTCAGGCGCTCGCGGGAGGAGCTGCCAATGGCGCCCGCGTCCGGCATGGTCAGATTCCCACGGGATCGCGTGCGGCGGTATCGGGAAGTTGCCCTGTGCCGTGTCGGGATTTTCCTGGGGGAGGTGCGCCGATGGTTCGCACGTCTAACGCTAGGCTGGCACCTGCTCCTTTGCCGGGGGCACCGTTGGACACATGTCCTTGCTAACAGCCTGGGGCGGCTGGATTTGATTGGGCACTGATGCCTGACTCTCGGACGGCATGGGCTCGGCGTGGGCAATAGCGTGCTCAAGCAGTTCGATGACCTGCGCACGCCGCTCGCCGGTTGCGCCCACGAAGAACGCGAGGAACTGGAAGGCCCCGACCAAGGATGCGACTTGCCAGATCCACGGCAAGGATGCGTTCTCCAGCAGTTTGCTGATACCCACGATGATCGCGAGCAGTCCTGGAAAAAGCCCCAGTTTCCTGATGTCGCCAGATAGCAGCATTGCTCTGCCGTCGACTCTGCTCCAGCGATGTCGGTACTGCAGCAGCGCGTACTCCAGCATGGGCTTGGGAAAGGCCTTCAGTTCCTGAAGGTACGGTGCGTCGTGGAGCATGTCGGTCTGGAACTGCTTGAAGATCGTGCCCCATGGGTTGCGCTTTTCTTCGAGGAACATTCGCCCCATGTCATAGAAGAACATCGCGAAGAACCCGACTGCGGGAATCACCGGCAGCAGCACCCAGGCATATGAAAGTTGCACAGGCAGAATCCCGGGATAGCGTCGATCAACCGCGATGGCAACTATGGCCAGTACTGTGTTGACCACAACGGCAATGATGAACCCGAGTTCTGTCCGCTTTTTAGCCTTGCTGCCTTTGGGAACGTGACGAGGCCGGTCATCCGGGCGGGTCATACGTTCAAGGAGTTGGGATAGCTGGTTGAGCGATTCTTCAGGGAAAGCCATGGCCTGGGATGAAGTTGAGGCGGCGTGCGAAGTCTAGACAGCGTTATGCCGATGGAGGATTGCCAGCATCCGTGTTTCTAGATGCGGTGCCACTTTTGGATCATCGCTTCTATGAACGGGTTCGATGCCATCACCCCCTAAGTGCTGCGTATCGCTGAGACAAACTTCCTTTATGTCTGGTGTGTGGCATGGGCGTCCCCGGCCCTCTGGGAGATGGCCGGTCGCGCTGTCGTGCTGCGCATCGAGCCCCGCTGCGCGGGTCTCGCCCCTGACGGGCTTCCATCGTTCCCTCGCTCCGCTCGGCTAACGCCTCCGGCCCGGCTTCCAGCTTCGGGCCTGCGCACTTCGCTTGCCGTGCGGTTCGGCGCAGCGGGGTGGTCGCCGCCGTGTCCAGCCGTCTTGCCTGACTTCATCACCTTGTCCGCGACTGTAGCCCGCGTCCGTGCGCCGTCAAGGCGCGCAGGGCCGTGTCCTCGGCTGCGCCTGCGGGCCGCGCCACCCCTGCGCTTTTCTCCTTGACGGCCCCCGCCCGCGCGCTCCTGACCGTCGCGGGCGATGAACTCAGGAAAGACGGTGGCAACAGGGCCAACCGGGTTCCTCGTGCCAACCGCACAGAACAGCCGGAAGGCTGGGCTCCGAATCTAGGAATCCGGTGTGCGGTGTTTCTTCAACAGCCTTTTCGTCAGGAGAAAGACCATGCAACTCGCATCCCGTTTCGCATCCCGTTCCCCGTCGCTGCGCAGCGATTGCCCGCTGTCCGATGACCAGATCCGCAGGGTGGCGCCGTCCATCTTCGCCGAGGCCCCGCACGAAAGCCGCTCCGAGCGGTACAGCTACATCCCCACCGCCGCCGTGCTGACCGAACTGCGCAAGGAAGGCTTCCAGCCCTTCGCGGTGACGCAGACCCGCGTGCGGGATGAGGGCAAGCGCGAGCACACCAAGCACATGATCCGCCTGCGCCACGCCAGCCAGATCAATGGTGCGGAGGCCAACGAAATCATCCTGCTGAACTCGCACGACGGCACCAGCAGCTACCAGATGCTGGCCGGCATGTTCCGCTTCGTCTGCCACAACGGATTGGTGTGCGGGGACACGGTGGCGGACGTGCGCGTGCCGCACAAGGGCGACGTGGCCGGGTCCGTCATCGAAGGCGCCTTCGAGGTGCTGAGCGGCTTCGAGCGGGTGCGGCAATCCCGCGACTTGATGCGCAGCGTCACGCTGGACGAGGGCGAGGCCGAGGTGTTCGCCCGCGCCGCGCTGGCGCTCAAGTACGACGACCCGAACAAGCCCGCGCCCGTGACCGAATCGCAGGTGCTGATGCCGCGCCGCTTCGATGACCGCCGGCCCGACCTGTGGACCACGTTCAACCGGGTGCAGGAAAACATCACCAAGGGCGGGCTGTCCGGACGCAGCGCCAACGGACGCCGCCAGCAGACCCGGCCCGTGCAGGGCATCGACTCCGACGTGCGCCTGAATCGCGCGCTCTGGCTGCTGGCCGATGGCCTGCGCCAACTAAAAGCTTGACCTGTTTCCCCCGTGCCTGGAGGGGAACGGTCCCCTCCATACCGCGTTTTTTACTGGATTGGAGATATCCCATGAACGCCATTACCCACAACGAAATCCGCGCCGTCGATGCCGTCGCTGTTCCGCTGGAAGCCGCCGACCCGACCAAGAACCTGATACTGGTGCCGCTGTCGCGGCTGGTGCTGCGCCCGAAGGGCCGCAACGTGCGCAAGACCCCGCGCATGTCCATCCCCGAGCTGGCGGCAAGCATCCAGCGCGTGGGGCTGCTGCAAAACCTGATCGTGATCGCCTCCGCCGATGGGGAGCATTACGAGGTGGTCGCTGGTGGCCGCAGATTGGCCGCGTTGAAGCTGCTGGCGAAGAAGCGCCGCATCAGCAAGGAATGGGAGGTGCCTTGCCTGCTGGTGGCCGACGGCACGGCCCGCACGGCGAGCCTCACGGAGAACGTGCAGCGCGAGGCCATGCACCCCGCCGACCAGTGTGAGGCCTTCGCGGCGCTGGTGGCCGAGGGCCGGCCCATCGAAGACATTGCTGCCGACTTTTCCGTGACGCCGCTGGTGGTGCAGCGCCGCTTGAAGCTGGCGAACGTCTCGCCGCGCCTGATGGCCGACTACCGCGCGGATGCCGTGAGCCTGGAGCAGTTGATGGCCCTTGCCATCACCGATGACCACGCCGCACAGGAAGCCGCGTTCTACGATGCGCCGACGTGGCAGCGCCAGCCCGCCATGCTGCGCGAGCGTCTTACTGAACGAGAAATCGACGCCTACCGGAATCCGCTGGCGCGCTTCGTCGGATTGTCTGCCTACGAGGCTGCGGGCGGCGGTGTGCGCCGTGACCTGTTCGCCGAAGCTGATACGGGCGTGTACCTGAGCGATGCCGCGCTGCTCCAACGGTTGGCCCACGAGAAGCTGGCGGGCATCGCCGCCGAAGTGAAGGCCGAGGGATGGGCCTGGGTGGAAGCCGTGCCGACCGTGACCCATGCCGACTTGCACGCCTTCCAGCGCGCGCCGCGAGAGCACCGCACCCCGACCAAGCGCGAAGCCCAGCGCATCGAGAAGCTCCAGGACAGGATGTTGGAAATCGAAGGCGCCATCGAGGCCGCGATGGACGCCGACGACGAGGAAACTGCAGAAGCCTTGCAGGAGGAAAGCGAACACATGCGCCGCCAACGGCAGGTGCTGGAGGACAGCTTGCTATGCTACGCCCCGAACGTGCTTGCCGTGGCGGGCGCCGTGGTCACCATCGATCGCAACGGTGAGGCGGCCGTGCATCGCGGGCTGATGCGCGATGCCGAGGCCAAGGCACTGCGGACGCTGGAGCGGCTACGGCAAGGCTTTGCCGATGGCGATGCGAGCAACGACGACGACGGCGAGGAAGGCCAGGGCGCAACCCAAGTCGCTCCCGTGTCCGACCGGCTGGCGCAGCGCCTGAGCGCGCACCGCACGGCGGCACTGCAAATCGAGGTGGCCCGGCATCCGCATGTGGCCCTGGCCGCCCTGGTGCATGGCATGGTGCAGTCCATCTTGCAGGACGGTCACTTCCGCCGCGATCTTCCGTTGGGCGTGACCGCCACCGCGCAAGACCGGCTGGAGCGCGTGGCCTCCGGCCTGCCCGAGTCGCCAGCGGCCGAGGCGCTGCGCGACCTAAAGTGCGGCTGGGCCGCGAAGCTGCCCGAGGACGGCGCCGAACTGTTCGCCGCATTGCTGGCGATGGAGCAGGACGAATTGGTCAGGCTGCTGGCGGTATGCGTCGGCTCCACCGTGGACGTGGTGACATTGCGCGCTGCACCTCGCCAGCCCGGCGCGGCGCTGGCGCAGGCGGTGGAGCTGGACATGGCTGCATGGTGGCGGCCCACCGCGGAGGGCTATTTCCGGCACATCTCCAAGGCCGCGATCCTGCACATCGTGGCGGAGTTCGCACCGGGACACGTCACCCGGTTGGCCAAGCTGAAAAAGGCTGACGTTGCCAGCGAAGCCGAGCGGCTGGCCGAGGGCACGGGGTGGATGCCGCCGATCTTCCGTTCCGAAGAACTGTCGCATAGCCAGGAGGACGTGCAGGCCGAAGACTCGGCGCAAGACGCTGCTGAAGACACCGGAGGCGGCGAGATCGAGGCGACCACCAAAGCGATGGCCGCTTGATCAGAAACCGGAACAGCGCCCCGGTCCCGGCCGGGGTGTTTCGTTGAAGGAGCAGCCCCATGTCTCGCAACATCGACCGCCGCCGGCGCATGTTGGCGATCTACGCACCGGGCAACGTCAGCGCTCGCCGCTGGCATGGCGCCGGCGACGTACGCGCCTGCCGCCCGCCCTCGGGCTGGTCGGCCCGGGCGAACCTGACCGATACGTACCCCACCACTGGCCGTGTTCTGCCGCGCGCAGAGTGGTGGATCATCGAAACGAAGCAACAGCCGTAATCGGTACCGCGCCCAGCCCGTTCCGGCCTGGGCGTGGGGAAAAATCCGGGCGCGGCAGTGGCCGCGCCCGGTGTTGAATGCAGCTTTCGCGCAGCCTGTGCGGCTGCGAATCCAGTGGACGAGGCCGTGCTTCAATGCAAATACCTTCGCGCCCGTGGCGCTGCGCTTGCCTTCAATGCGTGGCGTCTGGCAATGCCAGCCGCGCGATGCGCGATTGCCATGCCATGCCATGCGCTGCCGTGTGCTGGTGTGCAAGGCGGATGCCACGCGAAGGCCTGCTGCGCGACCAGAACAGCTCGTGCTTGCCACCTTCGACGGCGGCGGTTCCATACCGGGAAGCGATGAAGAACGGTTCACATGCGCGCGTCCCGCTGCCGGCCGGCTTCGCTGGTCTTCTTCCTTTAGCTGCCATGCGCTGCGCCGCTGTACGCGGCTGGGCACGTGCTCGTTGCCGGCCTTGTCGCTGGGGCGGACATGTCGATGCCGGAGGGGAGGCATGCCGGTGCAGCCGTCGTTTGGAGGCACCGAGTCCGCCATGCCACCTTCCGGGGAGGGCCGACCAGTACGTCCTTGTTTGTCGTGAATCCTGGCGAGGGCACGGCTGCGCCTTGGGCTTCATGCCCGCAACCTTCCAGCGAAAACAATTTCCCCGCCGCTGCGCGGCTTCCTCGCGCGGCAAATTCTTTTCGCTTCCAGGTTCTCCACTGCGTTGCGACCGCTGAGCGGTGCGGTCAGCCCATCCCCCGCCGGGCGGATCACAACAAGGACGCACTGGCGCGACCTTGGGTCACCCCGAAAGGAGAAATCACCATGGCAAACATCGGCACCTTCACCACCCAGAACGACGGCTACACCGGCACGCTGCGTACCCTCACGCTCAACGCGAAGGCCCGGCTGGTCACCAACGACAAGGCCGATAACGAAAAGGCCCCTGACTTCCGCCTCCAGGTCTCCGGACACGACATCGGAGCGGCATGGAAGAAGACCAGCGAAGCCGGCCGGGACTACCTGTCCGTGACCCTGGATGATCCTTCGTTCCCAGCGCCGATCTACGCCCGCCTGGTCGAAGGCGAGGACGGCAAGCACGAGCTGTTCTGGTCGCGCAGCAAGCCCCAGGCGTCCTGACGGCCGCCACCGAGCCCCGCCCATCGGCGGGGCCGGACTGCCCCGGTCGCGAGACCGGGGCAAGGCGCAGAGCCGCAGAAGCGGAGAAGCGGAGAAGCGGAGAAGCGGAGAAGCGGAGAAGCGCATCCCCACGGAAGCACAAATCCGTAAATCCGCATCTGCGCGATCGTTCGTTCGATGCTATCCGTACAAGCGCATGCGTGCTTGTGCACGCATGCACGAAGCCGCTTCCGAGAAGATGCACGAAAGCACGCACGCGTGCGTCTGTGACGCGGCCAAGGCGCCCGCATGCGCATTGCCACGATCTCGGTCTCGCCGCAGACGGCGCGCGTCTCAATCGCGTTCCAGACGCGGAGCGGCGCGATTCGGATCGAAACGGACATGCGCTGCGGTGCCGTCCTCCAGAGACTGCCCACACCCGACCTGCTTTGGCGGTCGGGGCTGTGAATCGATGGAGAACACCATGATGCGACCCAATCCCGTGCGGCCCCCGGCCGCCCCCGGCGCTGCGCCGCAGGCTGCTGCCGCTGCCGCCGCGAACCCACCGCGCTACCTCACCAACGAAGAAGCCGCAGCGCACCTGCGGCTGTCTCCGCGCACGCTCGAAAAGCTGCGCGTGATCGGTGGCGGCCCCAAGTTTCGGAAGTTCGGTCGGCGCGTGATGTACGCGGTGACCGACCTCGATGCCTGGGCGGATGCGCGCAGCTTCGAGGCCACGTCCGATCCCGAGTACGCCGAGCACCACTCGGCGGACAGCCGTGCGCGGTGACCGGCGCCGCACGGCGGGCCGCCGCGCCGTGCGAGTCGGAATCGCGGGAGCGGGAACAGCTGGACCTGTTCCGTGCCTTGCCTGGCGACATGGCGCCGCGCGACAGCCAGGACCTGATGGCCTATCCGTTCTTCTCGCTTGCGAAGTCGCGGCGCACGGCGCCGATCGACTTCCAGGCCGGGAACGTGAAGATTCGCGTGGAGGGCACCCACGAGCACGGCATCGCCACGATCTGGGATGCGGACGTCCTGATCTGGGCGGCCTCGCAGATCGTGCAGGCGCGCGATGCCGGCCTGCGGCCGTCGCGCCTGATGCAGGCCACGCCCTACGAGATCCTGCGCTTCATCGGGCGGGGGACGTCGCTGCGCGACTACCAGCGGCTCAAGGCGGCGCTGGACCGGCTGCAGTCCACCACGGTGGCCACGTCCATCCGCGAGACGACAGGGCGCCGGCTGCACCGCTTCTCCTGGATCAACGAGTGGAAGGAGCTGGCCGACACCCGTGGCGCGCCGCAGGGCATCGAACTGATCCTGCCCGACTGGTTCTTCTCGGGGGTGATGGACTCGGCGCTGGTGCTCACCATCGACCCGGGGTACTTCCGGCTGACCGGTGGCATCGAGCGCTGGTTATACCGCCTGGTGCGCAAGCACGGCGGGCGGCAGCCCGGAGGCTGGCAGTTCGACTTCCAGCACCTGTATCGCAAATCGGGAAGCGTGGCGCGCTACTACGACTTCGCGGCGGACTTGCGCGCATTGGTCGCCCGGCAGGCGTTGCCGGGGTATCGGCTGAGCATCCTGCCTGCCGAGGGCACGCAGTCGCCCTTGCTGTCGTTCCGGCCCGTGCTGCCGACGGCACGGGGATAACCGCGGTAATTCCTGTGGACGGCCTCGTGCTATCAGGCAACAGGGGCATCGTGCTATCGGGCAACGAATCCTCGTGCTATCAGGCAACAAAATCCGCCGGAAAGCCACGGCTGATGAGGCTTTCGGCTCCCCGTAACGTACCTAACCTTGTTTCTAACATTGGTGGTAGAAGCGCCGCGATTCGGTGGATAACCGTCAGCCGGCACGCGCTCGCCTCCTCGATGGGGAGGCGAGCGCCATGATCTTCGCGTTGCTCAACCAGAAGGGCGGCGTCGGCAAAACCACGCTCGCCACCCACATCGCGGGCGAGCTGGCGATACGCGGCGGGCACGTCATCCTGCTGGACGCCGACCCGCAGGGATCGGCATTGGACTGGACGCAACGGCGCGCCCAGCAGGGGCTGCCGCGGCTGTTCAGCGCCGTGGGCCTGGCACGCGAGACGCTGCACCAGGAGGCGCCGGAGCTGGCGCGCCGCGCGGATCACATCGTGATCGACGGGCCGCCGCGCATCGCCGCGCTGGCGCGCTCGGCGCTGTTGGCCGCTGACCGCGCATTGATCCCCGTACAGCCCAGCCCGTATGACCTGTGGGCTTCGGCTGAGATGGTGGCGCTGGTCCGCGAGGCGCAGGTGTTCCGGCCTGCGCTGCGCGCGGCGTTCGCCGTGAACCGGCGCGTGAGCACCACCGTCATCGGGCGGGAGGCGCGTAGCGCGCTCGCGGAGCAGCCATTGCCCGCGCTGCGCGCCGAGGTGCGCCAGCGCATAGTCTTCGCCGACAGCGCGGCCGCCGGCCGGCTCGTCCGCGAGACGGCGCCGGGCAGTTCCGCTGCGCGCGAAGTCGCCGCACTGGTGGACGAACTGTTGCGGTGGACCACATGACCGCGAAGCCGACAACTCGCGCCAAGCGCGTCGGCATCGGCGCGCGTCCGCCCGCGAATCCGCATGCCGAGGCATGGATTCGCCAGGGCGACGCCGATGCGCTCGCCAAGGGCGACCTCTACACCGCGCGCCTGACGCTCGACATCACGCCCGCCATGCGCGCACGCATCAAGGTCTCCGCGTTCACGCAGGGCGTGACCGTGGCGGAGCTGTTGCGCGGCCTGCTGGAGCGCGAGTTCCCCGACAACTCCATGGAGACGCGACCATGAACGCATCCGAATTCCCAAAAAAAGCATTCGCGGCTTGCGCCGCACGCCATGCGCCGCTGCAAGCCGCACCGCGCTCGCGACGGAGCCCCCGCGCCGTGCTCGCGGCACTGTCGGTCGCAGGCCTTGCTGCGCTCGCCTGGGCCTCGTTCGCGCATCCCGATCCGCGGCTCATCTACAACCCGTCCGACAGCGTGCCGGTCGGCTGGTACCACGTCGATCCGGTGGCCTCCGCAACATCCCAGTCGCCTGCCCGCGTGCGGGTGGGCAGCACGGTGCTGGTCCACTTGCCGGACAGCGTCGCCGCGCTCGCGTCGCAGCGTGGTTACCTCCCGGCGAACATCCCGCTACTCAAGCGCGTTGGCGCCGTGGCGCCCCAGCATGTCTGCATCGTGGCGGGGCACGTCCTGATCGACGGCGTGTCGGTGGCGCGCACGTTGACGTCGGATCGCATGGGTCGGCCGCTGCTTTCCTGGCCGGAGTGCCGCCAGCTCGCACAGGGTGAACTGTTCCTCCTCAGCGTGACCAATCCGGCGTCGTTCGACAGCCGCTACTTCGGCCCGGTCAACGCACTCGCCGTGGTCGGCATCGCGCGCCCGATCCGGCTGGAGGTGCGTCCATGACGAACGCCACATCGCTGCCTAGCGCAATGCACGTTGCCGTGCCATTCGGTGTGTCGTGCCGCTTGTCACGTTCGTGTCGTCGCGCGTGCACCGAGGGCGCTTTCGCGCTGTTCCGTGCGGTGCTGCCGAGGCGACCGCCCGACGTGCTCGAACCTGGCCGGCCCTGGATCACCGCCGTGGCTGCCGGCGCGCTGGCTGCTTGCGCAGCAGCGCCACCGGATCGCCATCGCTCGGGCACCCGGGGAGAGGCACAGGCGGAAGGCAAGACAAAAGGACGCGGCACCGGGCCGCGTCGAAAGCCAGTCTGCACGTGGGGTTGGCGCGGCACGCAGCGGCTTCGCCGCCGTGCCGCGAGGGGTGCTGGAGCTGCGCCGCTCCAGGGATGTCCGCGTGCCTCTTGCGTCCTGACGCGCTGCAACTTGCCTGGGATAGAGCCATGACCCGAAGCCGCGACGACGACTTCCGGGTGCGCCCAGGCGCCCCGAGGAACAGAGGCAAGGGGCAGGGCAAGAGCTTCGTCGCGGAGGTGCTGAAACACGCTGGCAAGGCCAGCGGCGGCAAGCCGGCGATGCGTCGTCCCACGACTGGCAGCAGCAGCGCGCGCACCGGCCAGCGGCCCGGCTCACGCCTCGGCCGCGGCCATACGGCGGCGCGCTTCGCGGGCGCGAACCTAACGCCCATGTCGCGGCGGGTGACCATCAAGACCTTGCTGGTCAACCAGCGTCAGGCCAGCTCCCGGTCGCTCGCCAAGCACCTGCGTTACATCGAGCGTGACGGCGTGGGCCGTGGGGGCGAGCCCGGGCGGGCCTACGGGCCGCAGACAGACACCGCGGACCTGGACGCCTTCAAGCAGCGCTGCGCTGACGATCGGCACCATTTCCGCTTCATCCTCTCGCCCGAGGATGCGGCGGAACTGGAAGACCTGCGAACCTACACGCGGCACCTCATGGGCCGCATGGAGGCCGACCTGGGCACGGGACTCGATTGGGTCGCGGTTGACCACTGGAACACCGACAACCCCCACACGCACATCGTCGTGCGGGGCAAGGACGACACCGGCAAGGACCTCGTCATCGCCGGCGACTACATCGCGCATGGTTTCCGGCACCGGGCCGCGGAGTTGGCGACGGAATGGCTCGGGCCGCGCACCGAGCTGGAGATCCAGCAGACCCTGGGGCGCGAGGTGGAACAGGAGCGCTGGACCAGTCTGGATCGCACCCTGCAGCGCGAGTCGGGGGAGGGTGGCCAGGTGCAGATCGAACGCTTCAGCCGGCCGGATCTGCACCGCCAGCGCCTGCTGCTGATCGGCCGGCTGCAGCGACTGCAGCGGCTGGGGTTGGCAGACGAGGTGCAGCCTGGGACGTGGACCATCCATGCCGACGCGGAGAAGACCTTGCGCACCCTGGGCGAACGGGGCGACATCATCCGCACCATGCAGCGGGCCATGTCTGGCGCCTCGCGCGAACTGGCGATATTCGAGCCGGGTGGAGATGGCCGCACCATCCTCGGCCGTGTTGCCGCGAAGGGGCTCGCGGACGAGCTGCACGACTGCGGCTATCTGGTGGTCGATGGCACCGACGGCAAGGCGCACTACGTCACGTTGAACCGGCGCGATGAACTGGCGAACTACCCCCTGGGCGCAGTGGTGGAAGTGCGCGGTACCACAGAGATGCGCACGGCCGACCGGAACATCGTCGCGCTGGCTACCGATGGCCTGTATCGCGCAGACCATCACCTGGCAGTCGAGCAGGGTCGCGCCGCGCCGGGCCGCGATCCGAGGGAGGTTGTCGCAGCGCATGTGCGCCGTCTGGAAGCACTGCGCCGGGCCGGCATCGTGGAGCGCCTGGCAGAAGGGCTTTGGAAGGTGCCGGACGACCTGGCCGAGCGTGGCCGCCAGCACAATGCGCAGAGGCTGGGTGGCGTCGCCGTGGAGCTGAAATCGCACCTGCCCATCGAGCGCCAGATCCGCGTCATCGGAGCGACCTGGCTGGACCAGCAATTGATCGGTGGTGGCGCGGGAGTAGGGGACCTGGGCTTTGGTGCGGACGCCAAGCTGGCCATGCGGCAGCGCGCCGACTTCCTGCTGGAGCAGGGGCTTGCGGAGCAACGTGGGCAACGTATCCTCCTGGCCCGCAATCTGCTGGGTACGCTGCGCGGCCGGGAGCTCGCGCAAGCCGCGAAGGACATCGCCGCAGATAATGGCCTGGTGCATCGGCCGGTGCCTGACGGACAGCGCGTGGCAGGCGTCTACCGGCGCTCCATCATGCTCGCCAGTGGGCGCTACGCGATGCTGGACGATGGCATCGGCTTCAGCCTGGTTCCATGGCGGCCCGTCATCGAGCCGCGGCTGGGGAAGCAGCTTTCCGCGACGGTGCGCGGTGGGTCCGTGACGTGGGACGTAGGGCGGCAGCGCGGGCCGTCGATCGGGTGAAAACAAAGCCGCCAAGCCTGGCGCTGCTATTAACCATCGACGTACCTATGTGTTGGGCTGCTGTGCGGCCCCCGCGCGCTCAGGACTTCATTTGCCTCGTGCGCGGTTTATTGACCCCATAAAGTGAGATGCGCAGAAACAAATTCCATTCCGCAGTAGGGAAGCGGTGCGACGACCGTCCCACTACGATCGGCCCCCGTCTCAGGGGCACGCGCTGCAACAGGTGGGACCTGTTTTTGGCGTTGCAGCGGGCAGGCACTGGCCCAACTTTTCCGGAGGTCCTTTCCGATGGCGGCGAGCACGCGGCACTGATCTCGCGCCGAAAAGCATCGGATTGCGAGGACCACGCTGACGAAAACGTTTGCGCCTGAAATTTTCAGAACGGTAGTAGCGATCAGGCGATTCCTGGGGCCGCCCGGCGACTGACCAGATCGCGAAGTTGAACGGAAGCCAAGTGCCTGAGAGATAGCGCTATCAAAACTCGATGCGCCGCACATTCGCGCGGTAGGGATACATGAACGATAGATCGTCTACACCGGGAGGCCATATGCAATGAGGTAGCTGATGAGGGAATAAGCAGGAGACAAGACCCGATGGATTGGAGTTCAACAAGGAAAAACAATATGGAACTACGCCATCTTCGGTGCTTCCAAGTGGTAGCCGAAGAACTTCACTTTTCGCGTGCGGCTGAGCGCTTGCACATTGAGCAATCACCGCTTTCCCGCACCATCAAGGAATTGGAGGCGGACCTGGGAACACCTTTGTTCGTGCGGACCACCCGCAGCACGCGATTGACGCGTGCCGGCATGCTTTTCAAGGAGCGCGTACCGCGGATTTTTGCCGCGCTCCACCAGGCCTGCGATGGCGCCAAGGCCGTGGCCAGCGGGTTCAATGGCCAACTGCGCATCGCACTTTCGGACGGCATCACGCCTTCCGGGCTCCCCACGCTACTCGCCCGATGCCGTGAAGAAGAGCCGGAGACCGACATCAAGCTGTACGAGGTCACGCTGTCCGAGCAGATCGCTGGACTTCGGGACGACCTGTACGACATCGGGTTCGCCCAGTCTGGCGACGTTGGCGATGGCCTCATTGCCGAGGCGGTCTGGGCCGAGGAGCTGGCCGTGGCTGTGCCATCGCGACACCCGCTTCTGGCGCACAAGCATCTGGCGCTCGAAGAGGTGATCCGCTATCCACTGGTGCTATGCGACCCCAAGGCATACGAAGGCCAGGCAATGCAGGTGGAGCGCATCCTTCAGCGAACGGGTATGGAGCCGCTGGTAGCGGAGCGCGTCGCCTCGTTAGATTTGATGATCGCCATGGTGTCTGCGGGATTGGCGCTGGGGCTGGCAGGTGCGTCCTACATCGCGCCCAGCCGCGCTGGCGTGGTGATGCGTCCGTTTGCGGCCCCAGTCCCCATGCTCACCACCTATCTGTTGCGCCCCGACAAGGCGCCGTCGGAAGCGCTGGCCCGGTTCATTGCCCGCGCCCAGGCGGTCGGCTCCATGGATGGTTTCGTTGGATGCGGCCCTAGCGTCAGATTCCAAGCTGCGGTTTAGCCGAATCAGCACCAGCGCGAGGCCGCTGAGCGCGCCTGCGCGCTGGCTCTGGAGGCTGCGCCAGCCAAGCGCCGCGCTGCTCAAACGCACGGCGCCTGGCATCGTCTTCCCCATATTCGGTCACGGAGAACTGCTTGCGTCGGGTACCTCCAGTGGCCAGCGCACATTCCGCCACCCAGTAGTCGCGGCAGACATGCACACCGCTGCGCAGTCTCCAATTGAGCTGAGTGCGATAGACCCGCTTGTCTGGTGAAGGTTGATGCTTGCTTTCACCAGCCTGCGTCTTCTCACGCTTGGGCATGGCGGGTTCGACAACGGCGCTTGGCGCCGGGCCAGGCGGCACAGCATCTGGATGATGCACGAACCAGCCGTCGAGCAACTTGAGCAGCTCCAGCCGTGCTTCTATTGCCTTTTGGCGGGCCGTCTCTTCGCCGTACTTGCCCACCGCGAAGGTGCGCCTGCGCGTCGTGCCATCCGGCAGAGATACCATCGCGCACCACCGTACAAAGCCTTTTTTTTCCTCGCGGCGCGACACGCCCGGGACACCGGAAGTGTTGTTGCTGCGGAGGATCGTTCCGAACTCGCTCCGGCTCATCGCGGGAATCGTCTTCAGGACCTCGTCGCGATAGGCGATCGCCGCAGCTTTCGCTTTCTCCGGGTCGCCATAGGTGGCAACGCGGAACTCCTGGTGGAAACGCTCGCCTCGGCGGGCGATCATCACCGACCACCTCAGGAGCCTTCCGCTTTCGTACCTTGGGGTCAGCCCGTAGATCTTTTCGGGTCTCTCTGGTCCTGAAGAACTTGGCACTCCTGCACAAGTGGGCGTGGCGATTGGACGTGTATGCATTGCGTCCAGGGTGCAATCAGGCCGCGATGGCGGCCTTGGTTGGCTTGAACTCGGGAAGCCAGGATGCCCCCACCCATTCTCCGGTGCGCACCAGGTTCATGGTTTGCAGTGTCTTGCCCGGGCCACCGAAAGCGCACTGCACTGCCCAGGTCTGACCGTCGAATCCAGGCACCAGGAAGCAAGCCATCTCCGGCAATGCGAGTAACGCGTCATCGCCATCCTCTGCCAGCAGTGCCACGACATCCCGCGAGGTAGCCGTCGCCACGTCGAGTCCCTTGGGCCAATCACCTTTCCACGGCGCGGCTGGCCGGGACAAGGGAGTATGAAAGGTCAGGGCGTGCAGACCCCACAGCTGCTCATGGTCGGGTAGGGTAGGGTCCATGCACTGCAACATGAGATCCAGCCCTAGGCAATCCACGCTGACGGGATACGGGTCGGCATCACGGCCTCGACGAAGATCCCTGACTGGCGGCTGCAACGACATCAACGCCTTCTGCAGCGGTTCCTGGCGACTGTAGCGGCCAATATTGCGCAACAGCATGTCGGGTAGAGGATCGAATCGGATGGGCATACAGCAACTCCCGTAAAGATCAGGCCGATCAGCGATTCGAGCGCAGAAATGCCAGGTACTTTGGATCCTCATCCGAAAACAACTCATCGCCCTCCTGCATATGGGCTTGCGCCAGCATCTGCTTGGCTTGCGTCGTCTCCCCCAGTTCGAGGGCCGACTGGCCCACCCGTAGCAACAGGTAAGGGTTGCCCTGACCGCCTGGTCCACTCATGGCGTCGAGAAACGAGATGCGCGCCATCCTGAAATCGGAGAGGTTGAAATACGCCTCGCCCAGCGAGCCGTTCAACCAAGTCCATGCCTCCCACTCATGCTGTGGTTCGGGCAACAGGTCGAGGGCCTGCTGCAGCGGCTCGATGGCAGCCGAAGGCCTGTCGCTCTCCAATGCGTCGTTGGCCTTTTCCGACAGCGCGGTCACCTTCTCGTAGATCTCGTCGGGCAACTCGGGGCCGGTATCGTCCTCAACATCATCACTCGCCATCATTTACTCGCTTTTTGACTTGGTCCAGTGCAAACTTCAAGTATTTCGGGTCCTCACTGGCATAACCTCTTCTTCCACCCATCTCATATGCCTTGATAAGATTTTGCGCTGCCAACTCGTGCCTGCCGGATTCGTAATATATCTTTCCAAGCAGAAGGTAAGGTTTGGGGTCGCCCGGAAGAGGGTCGCATTTGAACAACTCTTTCACCCAATTCTCGGCAGCGGAAAAATCTTTCCTCTCGATATAAAAGCCAGCAATCGTCTTTATCACGCTCTCAGACGAGTCCCAGGAATGCTTGGGTTCCGGAAATGCATCCCAACTCTCCATAAGTTGGGCTTCCGCCAAAGCGTAATCCCCTGAAGCCTTGGCGTCCCTGTATACCTTCCCGTTTTGGACCAATTTATCCAACACCTCGGAAGGAAGGCTTTTAACGTCCATTGCAATCCACCATCACAAATGACCTGAATGCCTAGCGCTTTTGTCGTGACAGCGCAAATTGAAGATATTTAGGATCTTCGCCCACATATCCTCGTCGACCACCCATTTCGTACGCCTTCAAAAACTCCTGCGCAGCCATGTCCTTGCGTCCGGACTCGAAATACACCTTTCCACGAATGATATGTGGCTTAGGATCATTCGGCAGCAAGTTACACCGAAAAAGCTCATCCACCCAGCTTTCGGCACTTGAGTAGTTTTTCTGCTCCATGTAGAAGCCGATGATGTCTTTTATCAGACTCTTCGAAGAACTCCAGAGGTGCTTCGGCTGTGGGTAGATATCCCACATGGCGAGGAGCATCTTTTCTGCCTGGGGGTAGTCGTTTGCTTTAATCGACTGCTGGTAGGCCTTACCGAGTTCAACTTCTTTCTCACCAATATCGACTGGCAAATCCTGTGCTGACACTTTGATTTCCTTCTACTTCAAGGGAGGCAGATACGTCTCTCCTAAACTGGCACCCGATGACCTGTTCAAGGAAAAATGATCCAATACATAATTATCCGGATTATTCATAAACGCTCTAACCTCTGGGGATCTTGCTCCGAACTTCCGGCCTTCCTCATTCCAATACGATACAGCATCCCGTGGGTAATGGGCCATATCTGCCTCGTCAATCTTATACCACTCTCCATCCGAGGCCTTGAATTCTTGCTCTCCCGTACGGGGATTGTTTCTTATCTTACCCTCGCTCTCCATCCTTTCAATCACCTTCTTGCCGGTGGCCGATTTCTTACCTGGCGTCTTGCCTAGGAACAGTTCACGTAGGCTGCGGGCTTTGATCTTTACGCCATTCGCCTTCCGGGTTGAAAATTCTTTGACCGACTTACCCTTCTTCGTGAGGACCCTGTATTCCTCCACGGGCACTCCTGCCGCTTCAGCCGCCTCCGCCGCCTTGGACGCTTCACCCGGTTTGGCGACAGTCCCCAGCTCGTCGCCCACCTTGGCGCCAGCTCCAGCGCCTTCAGCTGCTTTCCCACCGGCTCCAGCGCCCTCAGCCGCTTTCCCACCGGCAGACAAGCCTTCGCCAGCCTTGCTGCCTGCACTGACTGCATCCGCCGCCTTCACACCAGCGCTTGCGGCTTCTACTGCTTTCGCACCCTGTGCCAGCTTGGCCACATCGCCGACGACCAGCACCAGGCTTCCTATCTCCAAGCCGGCCCGCGTTACCGCCTCGACGTAGTTGCCCTTTTCCCAGGCGTCCGTCACCGGCTTGGTCAATTCATGGCCCGCGGCCTTAGCGGCCTGCTTGAGCGTTTCCAGGCAGACATTGCCCAACCGAATCTGCTCTGCGAGGATCTGCGCATCCAGATTGCTATGAAGCGCTCCTGCGATGTTGCCCTTCTTGCCGACTGTGTAGAGAAGCTGCCCCAGCCCAAGGCCGATGTCCTTGACGAAGCCCAGCGCTCCTCGCGCCACCTGCCCGCCATAGTGACCCGCCGTGGACCACCCGCCCTCGTTTTTCATGTCGATCGAGGCGATGGTCTCGTCCGCTGATTTGCTCCAATCGCCAAATCGGATGTATTCATCCAATTGGTCCGGATTCATGAAGCTCAGCTTCTCTTTGAGTTGCTGCAGCCTTTCCAGCTCCGGTGAGGTCTTCGGTGGGTCGTTGCAGGGCAGTTTGCCGTTCTTCACCACTCCGGCTGGCGCACTCTGCTCTGTGATGAGTTTGCCGACGGTGTTGGGCCCACCCGGCCCGACGTTCATCTGTACTATCGTGTCGTGGCGCGCACAGATCAGTCCGTTGACTTTCACGCTTGTGTTGTCGCCGATCAGCCGTACGTGCCCAGGCTGCTGCGACGTCTGGGACACGACGCCCATACCCGCGTTTGCATCTGTGCCGCGGACCCAGTCGGTCAATCGATACACTGGCATGCCACGCGCGTACACGTTCGGGGAATACTTCAATTTGTTCGACAGGCTCCTGAAACTGTCGAACGGGACGGCAGTGCCGCCGACCTTGCATACATCCGGTGTCGTGCAGACCGCGATCCACTTCGCGGTCGCTTCGGCGATGTGTTTTCTAGCCATGACCCACCTCCGTCGAAGCCCGCTGGCGGTGGATATGGACAGGCTGCTCGGCGCCACGCTGCGCCGGCCCGGAGGGAATGCCAGCCAACATGACCTTGCGCAGCCCCCATTCCTTGGGCACTGCGCGGCGCCACACCATTTGCAGCGACAGCCTGTCGAGATCGATGGTCACCGTGTCCAGCCGTAGCGGAAGGGGCTGTGTCAGCCCGTCCTCGTCAGTGAGCAAGCTCAGGATGTCGATACCCGGAAGCTGGGTGTCGATACGGCCGGTGGGGTCGCAGCCGATCAACGTGACGGGTTCATTCCCTTTCAGCCAGCCGTTCGCGATCAGGTCGGGCTGCGCGGATTGGTAGAACGCGAAATCGAAGTCCGGCGGCAGGTATGGGAAGTGCTCCGCTCGCCAAGCGTCGTCATAGGTGCCGGCATGGCGGGCGCGCTGCGGGTTCCAGCGGGGCAGGGGGCCAAAGCAGACGGGCGCAAGCCGCTCACGGATGTCGCGCAGCGGCTTTTGTACGTCCTCGATCTGCGGGGCAAGGTAGAACTGGGCGCGATCTAGTTCGGCATCGCCCACATAGCCCCTGCCCACCGGATTGGGCTGGTAGGCATCGAAGGCCTGGGCGTCGTGGATGTCGTCGGTGGCCGGCCCGCAGTAGCGCGCTCGGCGTACCGCGCCGCCGTACGCCGCCCCCGCGTGCAGGGGCACGGCGGTCGTTGGCTCGGGCTTGGTCAGGTGCCAGCCGCGCAGCGGCGTCCAGTGCCACGCACGCAGCCCGGTGACCTGCGCGGTCTTGGTGAGCGGGCCGACACGCACGCCGATGGGCCAGTGCGTCGCGGGCTTGCCGTCCAGGGGGCGGGCGTGGCCGAGCACGTGCACGTCCGTGCGCTGCTTGCCGACGACGAGGTGGGTTTCTTCCAGGAACGGCGTGCTCTCGGGCGCGCCGACGTAGCGGTCCACGCACTGGATGGGCATTTGCTCATCCATGGCCAGCACGGGCTGTCCGTGGGCGAGGGTGAAGCTGCCCGCCACGATGACGACATCGAAGAAGCGGCCTTTGGTGGTCGCTTTCTCGATGACCATGTGCGGGAACGGGCTGTGGTTTTCGACGTCCATGCCAGTCCAGGGCGAATCAGTTCAGGTGGATGTCTTCGCCCTGGATCACCACGTTGTCGCCATCGGCCGTGATCTGGATGAGCTTGCCGTTGACGCTGACCGTGCCGTCGTCCTTCATCTCCAGCACGGACTTGCCCACCTTGAGGGTGATGCTGGTTTCGTCCATGACCAGGCTGGAGCCGCCTTTTCCTTCAGAGCCACCGGAGGGTGCTGTGATGTTCTTGGAGACTGCACCGGCCGCCGCGCTTCCACCGCCCCCACCCACGGTGAGCGCGTACTTCTTGCCCGCCGTGTGGGTGTGCTCCATCCCGATGGTGTCGCTGCGGTTCATGCCCACGTTGGTCATCATCGTGATGCCCACGTTGAGGTTGTAGGCCACGCCGACGTTGGCCATCTTGAAGACACCCGTGGTCTGGATGCAGCCCACGCCGATGGTTTCGGTCTTCAGCAGGCCCACCGTGGTGGTCCAATTTTTCGAGATGGAATCGGTCTCGCTGCGGCCTACGGTTTTGCTGCGGTTCTTGCCGATGCGGATGTCTTCGTTGATACCCACCATCTCGTCGCGGTTGTCGCCGATCGAGATCGTCTCGTTGTGGTCCACCCGCTCCTTGCGGTTGGAGTGGATGGTGATGGTCTCGTCGCCATCGACTTCCTCGGTGCGCCAGCCGTGCACCGTGATCTTCTCGTTCCGATCCACCGTTTCGGTCCGGTCCCGGTGGATCACGTTCGTCTCGTCCCGGTCGATCGTCTTGCGCCGGTCCTGGCCCACCCACTTGTCCTCGTCGTTCTCGACCTCGGTGAGCTGGTCCTTCTGCGCATGCAGCCACAGCTGCTCCGCGCCCTTCTTGTCCTCGAAGCGGATCGCGTTCGCGTCGCCCGCGCCGTTCTTCATCCCGTCGCCGAACGCCCCGCCCTTGCTGGACTTCGTCTTGATGCCCGACTGCGTCGCATTGCCCGGCAAGGCCCACGGCGGCATGTTCGCGGCGTTGTAGACGCTGCCTACGACCAGGGGATAGTCGGGATCACCGTTGAGGAAATCGACCAACACTTCGTGCCCGATGCGCGGGATCGAGATCGCCCCGAACCCCGAGCCCGCCCAGCTCGTGGCCACCCGCATCCAGCAGCTCGAGTTCTCGTCCATCGCCCCCAGCCGGTCCCAGTGGAACTGCACCTTGATGCGGCCGTATTCGTCGGTCCAGATCTCCTCGCCCGCCGGGCCCACCACGACGGCGGTCTGCGGACCGGTGGTCCGTGGTTTGGGTGTTTTTCTTGCGGGGGTGTAGGGCAGGCTCGTGGGCTGGGCCGTGAGGCTGAACTTCTGGAAGGAGCCGTGCTCCTCGTTGTGCTTGAGCGTCTCGCCCGGCCTGGCGCTGTTGGCTGACGATGTGCGCGGGTTCTCGTGCAGGTGGTAGGTGACCCCGGTGATGAGGTATTGCCGGTTCTGGTCGCCGCGCGGGTAGTTCTCCAGCGTGAAGGTGTAGCCCGGCGCCAGGCTTCGGTGGCGCGATTCGCCCTTGACGGCGCTGTGGCCCGTCAGGCCCTCCTGCAGGCGCACGCGCGCGTATTGCTCGCCGTCGCCGTGCTGCACGTAGCCGCCCGGCCATTCGTAGATCTCGTACGCATCGTGCGCATGGCCCGGGGGCTGCTGGCGCATGTTGGAGAGGTCCGACCTCGGCTTCTTGAAGTCGTAGTCGTCGTTGTAGTACCGCCCGGGCTTGATCTCCTCGCCCAGGGTCCAGGCGTGGATGTTCTCGCGGTCGGCCGTGGCCGACTTCTCGGGCGGGTAGAACGGGATCACCGCCGCGCCCGGCAGGGGCTCGTGCCCGGCCACGATGTCGTCGGCGATCACCAGGGTGTGCTGGCCGCTCGCGTGCTGGAAGTAGTAATACGCGCCCTCGTGCTCCAGCAGCCGCGAGACGAAGTCGAAGTCGCTCTCGCCGTACTGCACGCAGTAGTCCCAGGCGCGGTAGGCACGCGTGAGCTTGAGCTGCAGCGGGTAGCCGTAGCAGCCCAGCACCTCCTGGACGATCTGCGGGACGGTCTTGAACTGGAAGATGCGGAAGTCCTGCCGCCGCGTGGCCACCCAGAGCCAGGGCTGCAGGCGCAGGTGGTAGGAATAGAGCCGATGGTCCTGCCCCTGCATGCCGAAGCGCGTGACCAGGCCGTCCAGGTACCGCTTGCCGCCGCCTTCGGTCTCGATCTCCACCGTCGCCGTCTTGCCGAGCAGCGCCTTGGGATCGATGTCGCGCCCCTCCGAGAGCAGGTCGATGTCGAAGGAGAAAAGCTGGCTCAGCTCCTCGCTGCCCCGCAGCTGCCGGAACTGCAACTGCTCTCCCAGGGGCGTCTGGATGGTGACGCGGCGTGTCATTTTGCATGGGTGAGCGCCATCCAGGCGCGTCACGATGAGTCGGAACGGCCGCGATCTTAGATCGGGCTGGGCTGAGTTGTATGTGCTACGACAAATCTGTTTTGTTTCTGATCGTTAATGGTTATGTACGTCATTAAATTTTTATTGATCTGGACGGGCCATATGGGGCCATCGTGGGCGCTCTACTCAACTCTGCGAGAACCCACCATGCAGTTTCGCTTGCGTCAGATGGAACTCTTCAGGGCAGTGATGCTTGCCGGATCGATAAAAGGGGCGGCAAAGCTGCTTTCCATGTCCCAGCCGGCCGTGAGCCGAGGAATTGCGCACACGGAGCAGTGCCTCGGATACTCCCTGTTCGAGCGTGTCGGAGGCCGGCTATGCCCGACCGAGGAGGCAAACGCCCTGATCGCGGAGGTGGAGTCGTGCTACCTCCACGCACTCCAGGTCAACGACCTGGCCGCTAGTCTTCGCAACGGGTCTGCGGGTACGTTGACCCTTTGTTCGAGTCCCTGCTTATCCCGTGGGGTGGTCGCCCGCGCGGTTGCTCGATTCCTGGCCCGCTACCCGAAGGTGCATGTGCAACTGCGGACATGCACGCTCGGGGAAATGCCACGCGTGCTTCTGAGCAACCAAGCGGACTTGGCTATCGCAGTAGTCCCATTGGAGCATGTGAACCTGGAAGCCGAGGTGGTGACCTCAGGGCGCATGGTTTGCGTGATGCCCGTGGACCATCCGTTCGCATCGAAAGAGCGGATCAGCTTGCTGGACCTCGCCAACGTCCTGGTAATCGCTCCGCATCCGAGCATCGCGGGTGGCCAGTTGATCGAGGCCGCGCTCAAAAAGATTGGGGCGTCGCTGAACTCACGCTTCGATGTCTGGCAGATGGACGTCGCATGCGCGCTCGCCGCATCCGGGGTTGGCGTGGCTTTGGTCGATGAATTCACGGTGCAGGCGCACCATGACGATCGTCTTAGGGCCGTGCCGATCGCCGAGGACATCTTGCTGACCCCGGCGGTGTTGCGCTCCTCGCTTGGCGTCGCAAGACCCTATGTCTCCCCATTCATCGCCGCCTTCAAAGAACAGGCGGCTCAAGAGCGGATGGACTTCGCATCGCCCATGGCGAATTGAAATGGCTTTTTATGGTCAACATAAATAATTGTGGAAATGCGCAGGAGGCGGCCGATCAATTAACCAATATGCATACTGCACCGGATATTTAGCAATCGTCACATTCCACCTGCCGGCATAGCATTTCGGCCGTTCAGTGCATTACCGGGAGGGGATGATGCGTATTGGGTTGATCGGGGCCGGAAATATCGGCCGGCATTTCGTCAGGCGTTGGGTTGGGGCAGGCCATGCGGTCGTCGTGATCGACTGCAACGCTGCAGCGGTATCCGCGGCGCTGGAATATGGCGCGGTCGCAGCGGGCGGATTGGATGAGATGCTGGCTGACGTCAGCGTGGTCTGCATGAGCTTGCCAACACCCGACAGCGTGCTGTCGGTCGTTCGGGAATTGGCGGGGCGCTCACGGCAACGTAGACCGAATGTGCTTGTCGATCTGTCCACGATAGGGCCAGAGGCCACCCGTGAGGCGAAGGCATTGATGGACGAGGCAGGCGTGCGTTTCCTGAGCGCTCCCGTCAGCGGAGGGCTGACAGCTGCTGTGCGCGGTGAGCTGACCATCATGGCTGCTGGCTCGCTGGATGCATACGGAAGCGCATTGCTCGCCTTGGAAGCCATCGGAAAGCACGTCTTCTACCTCGGCGCTGACGTGGCCAGCGGGCAAACCCTCCGGGTACTCAACAGCCTGCTCTATGCGACGACGATGCTCGCAAGTTTCGAGGTGATGGCTTGCGGCGCCGCTGCCGGGATTGAACCGTACATGGTCCTGGACGTCATCAATCGATCGAGCGGCAGGTCGTTCGCCACGCAGGAGCGGCGCGCCAGCGGGCTGCTGGACCGGAGCTTTCCGCCGCGCTTCAGCAGCGGTCTTCTCCGCAACGACATGCATATGGGGCTCCAGGCCGCCGAGGCGCTTGGCGTGCCGATGGACGTGTGCCGCACGGCGTTGCGCCTGCTCGACGTGGTGATCGCGGATGGACTCAACGAGGCGGGCAACGCCACGGCCATTCAATCCGTGGACCGGGTGGCTGAGGTCAATTTCAGCAGCGCGCCGTGAGCGCCGATCTGCGAGCTGTACATAACAATCAACCGAATAGAAACCATGAAGAAACGCATCGTCGCATTCCTCATTGCCGTAGCGCCGCTGGTTGTTGCCGCGTTTCCGGACAGGCCGATCCGGCTCGTGGTCCCGATGTCCGCTGGCAGCATCACGGATGTCGTGGCGCGAACACTGGCCGACGCGATGGCGGTCCGCCTGAAGCAGCCGATCGTCGTGGACAACCAGGCCGGCGGCGGCAACCTCGTAGGCACCATGGCAGCGGTTCGTGCTGCACCGGATGGCTACACATTGCTCATGGTAGGCGTCACCAATGGAGCCAGTAATTTGGCGGTCATGAAGTCGCTGCCGTACGATCCCCGAAAGGACTTCACGCCGATTTCCTTGATCGGCGAGTCCCCCTTCCTGCTGGTCTCCAGCAAATCGCTGCCTGTCCGGTCTGCGCAGGAACTTGCCGCCTATGGCAAAGCCCATGCTGGCAAGCTTTCCTATGGGTATGGGGCGGGGAGCACCCAGTTGATGGCCGCTCGCTTCGTGTCGGCGATGGGCTTCACCGCCACCGCGGTGGGCTACAAGGGAACGCCGCAGGCCATGGCGGATTTGATAGGCGGCAACACGGACTTTGTCGTTGCCGATCTCGTCAACGGCATGCAGGCGGTGCGTTCTGGGCGCGTGACCGCGCTGGGTGTCACTTCCGCACGGCGCACGCCGCTGGCGCCGGATATCCCGACACTTGCGGAGCAAGGCCTCCGGGACTACGACCTGACCGCGTGGATTGGTGTGGCGGCTCCTGCGAACACCTCACCCCAGATCGTCGCTCTGCTCAACGCCACGCTGCGCGAGGTGCTTGCCGATCCAGCCATCAAGCAGCGCTTCGATACCGTGGGCTTGGCCGTGTCGCCGTCTTCGCCCGAGGAGTTCGGTAGGCTGATCCGCGAGGACATCGAGAAGTGGGGCGAAATCGCCAGAACTACCGGCATCGCACCCCAATGAGGCCGCCCGCGTGAGCAACTGAGCGGCCCACACGCTGCTGCATCGCTTCGGATCGTGGCCAGGCCTGACTACGTGCCCGGGCCAGCGGCCCAGCATTCCACTTCCATCAATTGCATGCCCGCGAGGGCAGGGGCGGACTCGCGCCCCGAGAGACCGGGTACCCGCATGCGTGGCACCCGGGAGGAGAGACACGACCATGCATTCCCATTCCAACGTACATGACGCGCTGGGCGCGGCCTTGGCGCCGCTTGCCAAGCCCGGCAGCTTCAAGGACCCGGTGGCGCGCGGGCATGTGCTGCACCTGGCGCGAGCGCTGGCGGCGGTGCGCTGCGCATTGGACGGCAGCGCGCATGCGGTCGCCATCGCGCGCTTACGAGCCCTTGGCGTCACCGCGGCGCAGCTTGCCAGGGTTGCGGATCGGTTGCCCCGCGGCCCGCTGCACGGACTGGTGACGAACAAGGTCCGTGCCTCGGCAACTTGGGCGGGCGGCATGCTGGAGTACGGCTGGCATGGATTGGCCCCCACATCCCAAGTGGCGTGGGGGCTGGGCTTCGACTCCGCGAATTTCAGCGAGGCCGCGGAAAACCCCACCTTGCACTGGATCGCAAACGGCACCGTTCCGCTGTACCTGACGCAGTCGTGGCAGGTGCTGGGCGGGGCGATCGATGCCGCATTGTTGCGTGGGCTGGGCGATCTGGCGCGCTGCGTGTGCGATCAACCCGATGTGCGTTGCGCCGTCTTTGCCGGCAGCTATCGGGATGTCGTCCACCAGTTGGAGTGCATGGCCGAGACCTTGCTTGCTATCGACCTGCGGATGCAGGAATGCGCCTGGATGCTGGCACAGCTGTCAGAGCGGTTGGATCCGCTGGCGCGCCGTGTGCTGTCCGCACTGGACGCGCGGTACAGCACCGCGGGAGGCCTGCCGGTGGAGTACATCTACGCGGAGTTCGACCAGGTCCAGCAGCACAATCTGAAGTCGTGGTGCGCTGCGCAGTTTCGGCTGCTTCAGGTGCGGCTGCTGAATGACGCCGGCGGGCTGACGGCCGAGGGCAGCGCTGCTGTAGTGGACGCAAGGCGGCTGCTGCTGAGCGGTACGTCGAGTCTGGCGATTCGCGACGAGGCCTGCGCTGCCTGACGGCGCGGTCTATTCGCTGGGCAACAAAGCACGCGGCAACGCGTTGCATTGGCGCGGATCCCTTGCGCGCACTTTCAAATTGACCCCTGTCTCAAACTGAAAATCCGCCATTCTTGGAGCGCGCGAACCCGTGTGCACATCGAGACGGCCCGACGTTACGATGTGCGCGCTTTGGCTGCCCCTATGCGGCTGCGAAGCGTTGCACCAACAGGAAGTCTCTGGCGCTGCGGCGCCAGCACCAATTCGTGGAGAACACTTGATGCACAAGACACCCGTTGCAATCCCCTTGCTTGTCATGCTGCTGGCCGGCTGCAGCCCGTCTCAACCCGCCGAGACGGTCGATTCGCTGGTGGCCAATCCTGAGCGCTTGAAGGAAATCCGCCGCCAGTGCCGCGAAGAGCGCGAGAAGGTCTCGGACGCGCTGTGCGAGAAGGCGGCACATGCCTTCAATCGCCGCTTCCTCGGAGATCGGCCGGAGCAGAAGTCGCCATAGCGCCGGGATGTATGGCGCGCGAAGCACGGCGCTTCGCACTTGAATCCCACTACGCCGCAGTGCTCCCGGGCCTGCGGCTTTTTCATGGCTTTCGCCGCTGCTGGAAGTTTGATTTTTTGCGCATGAATCCTCGCCAGAACAGTCTTTGACGGTCCCTGGACCTCACACCGATCCTCGCCATCCGGCACGCGCTCGTGCCGGGGTGTGCAAGGAGAAGTGGAGGCAGGAATGCAGGGTCAAGGGGTGCTGTTCGGGCAGGTCGCCGTGGTCCTCGGCATGGTGGTTGCCGGGGTCTGGGGCGCGACGCAATGGACTGCCGCGGCCCTGGGTTATCAGGTACGCCTGGGCTCGCCCTGGTTCGACCTCTACGGCACGCCGGTGTATCACCCTTGGCGTCTGTTCGAGTGGTGGTTCTTCTACGATGCCTACGCCTCGCGCATTTTCGATGTCGGAGGCGCGATCGCCGGTGGCAGTGGCTTGCTGGCCGTGGTGGTCGCCATCGCGATGTCGGTCTGGCGCTCCCGCCAGTCGCGCCTGGTCACGACGTATGGATCGGCACGCTGGGCGAATGTGGAGGACATTCGCAAAGCCGGCCTCACGCAGCCGGCCGGCGTGTTCCTCGGCCAGCATGACCGCCAGTACCTGCGCCACGAAGGACCGGAACACGTCCTGACCTTTGCTCCTACGCGCAGCGGCAAGGGTGTCGGCATGGTCGTGCCCACGCTCCTGTCCTGGCCGGCGTCCGCCGTCATCCACGACATCAAGGGCGAGAACTGGCAGATCACCGCGGGCTGGCGCAGCCGTTTCAGCCACTGTCTTCTGTTCAATCCGACGGATGCGAGGTCGGCGGCCTACAACCCGCTGCTAGAGGTGCGTCGCGGCGCCCATGAAGTGCGCGACGTGCAGAACATCGCGGACATCCTGGTCGATCCGGAAGGTGCGCTGGAGCGCCGCAATCACTGGGAGAAGACCAGCCATGCGCTGCTGGTCGGCGCCATCCTGCACGTGCTCTATGCGGGCGAGGACAAGACGCTGCGCGGCGTCGCCAACTTCCTGTCCGACCCGGCCAGCCCGTTCGAGCTGACGCTGCACCGGATGATGACCACGCCGCACCTCGGCGATGGCCCGCATTCTGTCGTCGCTTCCGCGGCACGCGAAGTGCTCAACAAGTCGGACAACGAGCGTTCCGGCGTGCTGAGCACGGCCATGTCGTTCCTTGGCCTGTACCGCGACCCGACCGTGGCCGAAGTGACGTCGCGCTGCGACTGGCGCATTGCCGATCTCATCTCCGCTGAACACCCGGTGTCGCTGTATCTGGTTGTGCCGCCGTCGGACATCTCGCGCACGAAGCCGCTCATCCGGCTGATCCTCAACCAGATCGGGCGGCGGCTGACGGAATCGCTGGACGGTTCCGATGGCATCGAGCGCCGGCACCAGCTACTGCTGATGCTCGACGAGTTCCCGGCGCTGGGGCGCCTGGACTTCTTCGAGACGGCGTTGGCCTTCATGGCCGGCTACGGCATCCGCAGCTTCCTCATCGCGCAGTCGCTGAACCAGATCGACAAGGCGTACGGGCAGAACCACTCGATCCTGGACAACTGCCATGTGCGGGTGACGTTCGCGACGAACGACGAGCGCACGGCCAAGCGCATCTCCGAAACCCTGGGCACTGCCACCGAGCTGCGCGCGCAGCGCAACTACGCAGGCCATCGGCTTGCGCCCTGGCTCGGTCACCTGATGGTGTCCCGCCAGGAAACCGCACGGCCGCTGCTCACGCCTGGCGAGGTGATGCAGCTTCCGCCCGACGAGGCGGTGGTCATGGTCGGCAGCAGTCCGCCCATCAAGGCGAAGAAGCTGCGCTATTACGCGGACGCCAACTTCCGGCGGCGTGTGCTGCCGCCGCCGGAGCTGGCCGTGGGCCGCTATGCCGATGCGCCGCCAGGCCGCCCGGACGACTGGAGCGAACTGGTGATTCCACTAACGCCCGCGGCACCCGCCCCCGATTCCGCGCACGGCTTGGCGTGCGCGGATGACGGTGGCCCGCGCCGGCAGCCCGAGCTCGCTGAAACGGTCGCCTACGCCGCTGAGCTGGACGTGGTCGCGAACGACCTCTCTCTGCTCGACGACGAAGACCCGCCGCTGCCGCTCCCCGGCCAGCTCGATCCGGCCATGCAACGCACGGCCCGGCTTGCCTCACTCGACCCCGACGACGGAATCGACCTATGACCCAGCACCGCCTCAATCTCTTCATCCAACCCGAGCATGCCAAGCGCCTCGATGAGCTGGCGGCCAAGAAGGGCGTATCCAAGTCCTCCATCGTCGCGGCGGCGCTGGCGTCCTGGCTGTCAACGGATGCGGGCGAGCAGCGCGAAGCCGCCATTGCTAAGCGCCTGGACCGTCTGTCACGGCAGTTGGAGCGCCTGGAGCGCGACCAGGCCATCCTGATCGAGACGTTGGCGCTGTACGTGCGCTACTTCCTGACCGTCAGCACGCCGCTCCCCGAGGCCCACCAGGAGGCGGCGCGGGCGCAGGGCAGGGCGCGCTTCGAGCAGTTCGTGGAGCAACTGGCCCGCCACCTGCTGCGTGGCCGCAGCCTGGTGCGGGACGTCGTGGGGGAAATGCAGCCCGACGCCGCACGCATGGAGGACGCGGTGGCAGCCGCCGAGGTGAAGGAGCGCGCGTCGTGATGCCCGCGGCTGGTACTTCGACGGCAAGCACGCTCGATCGCCGCGTGCGCATGCTGCGCACCGCCATGGGGCCGGTGATCGGTGCCGCCCTGGCCGATGCCGACGTGGTGGAGGTGATGCTCAACCCCGACCGCTCCCTCTGGGTGGACAGGCTGTCCCGCGGCCGCGTGCCGTTGGGGTTCGAACTGTCCGAGGCCGATGGGGAACGCATCATCCGCCTCGTGGCAACGCACGTCGGCGCGGAGGTGCATCGCGACCGGCCGCTGCTGAGCGCCGAGCTGCCGGAGACAGGAGAGCGTTTCGAGGGCGTGTTGCCGCCAGCATCGCCGGCACCGGTTTTCGCGCTGCGCAAGCACGCCGCGCACGTCATCGGCCTGGAGCGCTATGTGGCCGATGGCATCCTGGGCGCGGAGCAGGCGGAGTTCCTGCGCCATGCCGTGCGCGACCGGCAGAACATCCTGATCGCCGGCGGCACCAGCACCGGCAAGACCACGCTGGCCAACGCGCTACTGGCGGAAGTCGCCGCCACGGGCGACCGGGTGCTGGTGCTCGAAGACACCGTGGAACTGCAGTGCCTGGCACGCGACCACGTGGCGTTGCGCACGCGGGCTGGCGTGGTCTCGATGACGGACCTGGTGCGCTCCGCGATGCGCCTGCGGCCTGATCGCGTGGTGGTCGGCGAGGTGCGCGGCGGCGAAGCGCTGGACCTCGTCAAGGTGTGGGGCACCGGGCATCCGGGTGGCATCGCCACCATCCATGCAGGCTCCGCGCAGGGAGCGCTGCTGCGCCTGGAACAACTCATCCTTGAAGTGGCGTTGAACGCCCCACGCGCCCTGATCGCAGAGGCGGTGAACGTCGTCATCCACATCTCCGGACGCGGCCGCAAGCGCCGCGTCGACAGCATTGCCCAGGTCGTCGGCTTCGATGGCTCGGGCTACCACCTGGCGGACGCCCTGGAAGCCCCGTTTCCGGAGCTTCCGCCGGAATCCTCCCCGTCCACTGAACCATCTGGAGAACTGCCATGACGCAGGCGCATCTTCCTGCTTCCCGTAATTCCGTCCATCCGCATTTCCGGTCCGAGCGACCGGACCACCTCGCCGTGCCAGCAGTGCGTGGCCTGGCGCTCGCGGTCCTGCTGCTGGGGCTGGCGGGCGCAGCCCAGGCCGCAGGCTCATCGATGCCGTGGGAAGGTCCGCTGCAATCCATCCTGGAATCCATCCAGGGCCCGGTGGCGCGCATCGTCGCCGTCATCATCATCATTTCCACAGGCCTGGCGCTCGCGTTCGGCGATACCTCGGGCGGGTTCCGCAAGCTGATCCAGATCGTCTTCGGCCTGTCCATCGCGTTCGCCGCGTCGTCGTTCTTCCTGTCCTTCTTCAGCTTCTCCGGGGGGGCCGTCGTATGACGGCGGCCCAAGACGCAGCGCCGGGCACGGAGCAGGACACCTTGCCGGGCTTCGAGGTGCCGCTGCACCGCTCCCTGACCGATCCGATCTTGATGGGCGGCGCGCCGCGCGCCGTCGCGATTGCGAATGGAACGCTGGCCGCCGCGGTGGGCATGGGGCTGCAGTTGTGGCTTCCCGGGTTGCTGCTGTGGATCGCCGGCCATTCCCTGGCGGTGTGGGGCGCGAAGCTGGACCGGCAGTTCATGCAGGTCTTCGCGCGCCACATCAAGCACCCGCCGCTGCTAGACGTGTAGGGGGCGGCATGCTGAACCTTGCCGAATACCGCAAGCGGCCGGCGATGCTGGCCGACTGGCTGCCATGGGCGGGGCTGGTGGCGCCGGGTGTCGTGTTGAACAAGGATGGCGCATTCCAACGGACCGCTCGGTTTCGCGGACCCGACCTGGACAGTGCGACGCAGGGCGAGTTGATCGCCACGTCAGCGCGCGCGAACAACGCGCTGCGCCGTTTTGGATCTGGCTGGGCGCTGTTCATCGAGGCCGATCGCCGGCCAGCGGCGGACTATCCCCGCTCCGACTTTCCGGAGCCTTTGTCGTGGCTGGTGGACGAGGAGCGCCGCGCCGCGTTCGAGGAATCGGGCAGCCACTTCGAAAGCAGCTATCACCTGACGCTCGTCTATCTGCCTGCGGAAGAGTCGCGCGCGCGAGCGGCCAGGCTGCTCTACGAGAACCACACCAGCGATGGTGTGGACTGGCGCGAGCGGCTGCAGGCCTTCGTGGCAGAGACCGATCGCGTCTTCGATTTGCTCGATGGGGTGATGCCCGAGATCGCGTGGCTGGACGATGCGGGCACGCTGGCTTATCTGCATTCCACCGTCTCGACCCGGCGCCATCCGGTGGCGGTGCCGGAGGTGCCGTTCCATCTGGATGCGCTACTCGCCGATTCCCGGCTGGTCGGCGGCCTGGCGCCGATGCTGGGCGACCGGCACCTGCGCGTGGTGTCCGTGCGCGGCTTCCCGTCGACCACCTGGCCCGGCGTGCTGGACGACCTCAACCGGCTCGGGTTCGCCTACCGCTGGTCCACGCGCTATCTCTGCATGGACAAGGCCGAGGCCGAGAAGGAGTTGCGACGGCTGCGCCGGCAATGGTTCAGCAAGCGCAAGAGCGTCGTCGCACTGCTGCGCGAAACGATCTTCCAGGAGCAGACGCCGCTGGTCGATACGGATGCCAGCAACAAGGCGGCGGACGCCGACGCGGCCATGCAGGAGCTGGGAAGCGATCACGTGTCCTACGGCTACTTCACCGCCACGGTGACGGTAATGGATGCCGATCCGGATGTGGCCGACGAGAAGCAGCGCATGGTGGAACGCGCCATCCAGGCGCGGGGCTTCGTCACGATCCCAGAAACGCTCAATGCCGTGGATGCGTGGCTGTCGTCCATCCCGGGTAATGCCTACGCCAACGTGCGCCAGCCGATCGTGTCCACGTTGAATCTGGCGCACATGATGCCGGTATCGGCGGTCTGGGCGGGACCGGAGCGCAATGCCCATCTCGACGCGCCGCCGCTGATTGTCACGCGCACCGATGGCGCCACGCCGTTCCGGCTGGTGACGCACAACGGCGACGTCGGGCACACGCTGGTCGCCGGCCCGACCGGCATGGGCAAGTCGGTGTTGCTCGCCACCTTGGCGATGCAGTTCCGCCGCTATCGCGGCTCGCGCGTCTTGGCCTTCGACATGGGTCGCTCGCTGCGCGCCACGGTGCTCGGGCTGGGCGGCGAGCACTACGAACTCGGAGCGGATGCCGCGGACCGTCCGGGCGGCGGCATCGCCTTCCAGCCGCTGGCACGCATCGACCAGGAGGGCTATCGCGCCTGGGCGGCCGAGTGGGTCGAGGGCCGGCTGCTGCACGAGGGAGCGACTGTAGGCCCTGACGAGAAGGCCGCGATCTGGTCTGCACTGGGCAGTCTGGCCGGTGCCCCGGTGGAGCAGCGCACGATGACGGGCCTTTCGGTGCTGCTGCAGTCCAACGCGCTGCGCCAGGCCATCGCGCCCTACGTGCTAGGCGGCGCGCATGGCCACCTGCTGGATGCCGACCGCGACCGTCTGTGCACTGCGGACGTGCAGTGCTTCGAGATGGAGGAGCTGATGCACAGCCCCGCGGCGGTGCAGGCGGTGCTGCGCTACCTTTTCGCACGCTTCGAAGAGCGCTTCGACGGCGCGCCGACGCTGCTGATCCTGGACGAGGCATGGCTGTTCCTCGACGAGCCGGCCTTCGCCGCGCGCATCCGCCAGTGGCTCAAGACGCTGCGCAAGAAGAACGTCAGCGTCGTGTTCGCCACGCAGTCGCTGGCCGACATCCAGGATTCGAGCATCGCGCCCGCGATCATCGAAAGCTGCGCCAGCCGCATCTTCCTGCCCAACCCGCAGGCCACCGAGCCGCAGATCCGCGGCATCTACCAGGGCTTCGGCCTCAACGCGCGGCAGATCGAGATCGTCGCCAACGCGACTCCCAAGCGCGACTACTACTACCAGTCGCGCCTGGGCAACCGGCTGTTCGACCTCGACCTGGGGCCGGTCGCGCTGGCCTTCGCGGGCGCGTCCACGCCCCAGGACCAACGCGACATCGACCGGATCCTCGCCGGGCACGGCACGCCCGGCTTCGCGGGCGCCTGGCTGCGCCATCGCCGCCTCGATTGGGCGGCCAACCTGCTGCGCGAGTACCCGGGCACCGCACCTGGCACTGCCCACGCCACCACCCACTGATAGGAGACATCCATGAAGAGCTACACGCCCAAGATCGCGGCCCTGACGGCCGCCTGCATTTTCGCCCTCGGCGTTGCTCAGCCCGCGCACGCCTTGTTCGGCGCCGGCGACATCGTGCTGGACCCGACCAATCTGGTACAGAACACGCTCACCGCGGTCCGCACGCTGGAGCAGATCAACAACCAGATCCGGCAACTGCAGAACGAGGCCCAGATGCTGATGAACCAGGCGCGCAATCTCGCGAAGCTGGACTTCAACGTCGTCAACCGCCTGCGCTCCACGCTCGCCACCACCGAGCGCCTGATCGCCGAGGCCCAGGGCCTGGCCTACGACGTGCAGAACATGGACCGCGAGTTCGCGCGGCTGTACCCGCAGCAATACGCCGCCACGGTGAGCGGCGACCAGATGTACCGCGATGCACGCGAGCACTGGAAGAACACCCTGGACGGCCTGCACACCGCCATGCGCATGCAGGCGCAGGTCTCGCAGAACCTGCGGGAGGACGAAAGCACCCTGGCCGACCTGGTCAGCCAGAGCCAGTCGGCCACGGGCGCGCTGCAGGCCATGCAGGCGACCAACCAGCTGCTGGCCCTGCAGGCGAAGCAGTCCATCCAGGCGCAGCAACTGCAGATCACGCAGGACCGCGCGGCATCGCTGGAGCTGGCGCGGCAGTCCGCCGCGGCGGAGCGCGGGCGCGAGATCACGCGCCGCTTCCTCGGCAGCGGTACGGCGTACACCCCGCAGCCGGTGGACTTCTACAGCCGCTGATGGGAGGCCGCGCAATGTCACGCATACCTGTGCTCTCCGCGCTGTGCCTGCTCGGCGCTGCGCTCTCGGGCTGCGGCATGCCGCAACTACCTTCGGTGGACGCGCTGGCCAGCGACCCCGAATTGCTCGACACCTTGCGGACGCGCTGCATGCACGGCTCGCCGGGGCGCCCGAACGACGAGTTGTGCGAGCGTGTAGCGCGCGCCGACCTCCAGCGGCTGCTGTCCGGCCGCAGTGATGCGGGCGAGTACCGCACGCTGGCGGAGATCCCGCCGTTGCCTGCCACTTTTGAACCACCGACGTGGCCGTGCCATGAATGACGTCACGATCATCGACCGCTTCCTCGACACCTTCTCGCGCTACATCGATTCGGGCTTCGGCCTGCTGCAGGGCGAGGTGGCGTATCTCACTGCCACGCTGGTCGCGATCGACATGACGCTCGCCGGCCTGTACTGGGCGCTGGGGCATGCCTCCGGCCAGGGCGAGGACGTGATGGCCAGGCTGATCCGCAAGGTGCTCTATGTGGGGGCGTTCGCCTACATGCTGGGCAACTTCAACCAGCTGGCGGGGATCGTGTTCCGCTCTTTCGCCGGCCTGGGCCTTACGGCCAGCGGGACGGACATGGGCATGGAGAACTTCCTGCAGCCGGGCAGGCTGGCGAAGGTCGGCATCGATGCGGCGGCGCCCATCCTGGAGCAGGTCAGCGAGATGGCCGGATTCCCGGATGTCTTCATCAACATCACGCCCGTGGTCGTGATGTTCCTGGCCTGGCTCACCGTCATCCTGTGCTTCTTCGTGCTGGCGGTGCAGCTGTTCGTCACGCTGGTGGAGTTCAAGCTTACGACGCTCGCCGGTTTCGTGCTGGTGCCGTTCGCGCTGTGGAACAAGACCGCGTTCCTCGCCGAAAAAGTCCTTGGCAACGTCGTGTCTTCCGGCGTCAAGGTACTGGTGCTGGCGGTGATCGTGGGCATCGGCACGGGTCTGTTCGCCGAGTTCCAGGTGCATCCCGACGAGCCCTCGATCGACCACGCGCTGGTCATCATGCTCGCCTCGCTCACGCTGCTGGCACTGGGCATCTTCGGCCCGGGCATCGCTACCGGGCTGGTGTCCGGCGCGCCGCAGCTGGGAGCGGGTGCGATGGCCGGTGCGGCGGTGGGCGCGGCCGGGACCGCCGTCGCTATCGGCGCTGCAGCGACCGGCGTGGGCAGTGCCGTTGCGGCCGGAGCGCGCATGGCGCCGGTCGCGGCCCGCGCACTCGATCGCGGGGCGAGCGCAGCGGCCTCCGCGGCCGGCCGCGCGTCTTCCGCCTTCCGTGCTGGCTCCGCAGCAGCTGGCGGTGGTCCGGAGGGCGTAGCCGCCGGCCTCGGGCAAGTGGCGAGGGCGGGCATGCGCGCGGCAGGCAACAAAGCCGCGGCTGGATTCCGGGCCTTCGAGCAACGGATGGCCGCGGCCTTCGACGCCGGCGCCAGCGGTGGCGCCGCTGGCACGGGCAAGCCGGCCGGTGAAGCGGCCGGTGGCGATTCGCGCGCAGAGCCTGCCGCTGGCGCCGCAGCGCGCGGCGCCGATTCGGCGCAGCCCGCATGGGCGAAGCGGCTGCATCGCCGCCAGCGACTTGGCCATGCGGCAGGCACGGCCGCCAACGCCCTGCGCGGTGGGGACGGCGGCGGCTCCTCGCAGGGTCCGAGCCTGCGCGACCCCGACGAATGACACACCTGACCATCAAGGAGAACCCCATGCGATTCAAACGACCGCGGGTGCGCTATGGCGACACACCGCAGCCCGCCACTCCCTATCAGGCCGCGGCCCAGGCGTGGGACGAGCGCATCGGCTCGGCCCGCGTGCAGGCGAAGAACTGGCGGCTGATGGCCTTTGGCTGCCTATCGCTGGCCCTGCTGATGGCCGGTGGCCTGGTCTGGCGTTCCGCGCAATCGATCGTCACCCCCTACGTGGTGGAGGTGGACCGTTCCGGGCAGGTGCGCGCGGTCGGCGAGGCAGCCTCCACCTACCGCCCGGACGATGCGCAGATCGCCTACCACCTCGCGCAGTTCATCACCCGCGTGCGCTCGCTGTCCGTCGATCCGGTCGTCGTGCGCCAGAACTGGCTCGACGCCTACGGCTACACCACGGACAAGGGCGCCGGCTTGCTCAACGACTTCGCGCGCTCCAACGATCCGTTCGCGCGTGTGGGCAAGGAGTCGGTGACCGTGCAGATCACCAGCGTGGTCCGCGCCAGCGATTCGTCCTTCAACGTGCGCTGGATCGAACAGCGCTTCGCGAACGGCGCGCTGGCCGGCACCGAACGCTGGACCGCGGTCGTCTCCATCGTCCTGCAACCCCCGCGCACCGAGCAGCGGCTGCGTAAGAACCCGCTGGGCATCTACGTCAACGGCCTCTCGTGGAGCCGTGAACTCGATGCACCTGAAGGAGCCAAGCCATGAGTTCATTTTTCCGTGTTTCCGCTTCCATGTTGGCCGCAGTGATCGCTTCGGCGGTCGCGTTGGGCGGCTGTGCATCGCAGGGTCGGCCCGCGCCGCGCATCCCGCTCGACGAGCCGGTGAAGGCACAGCCGCTGCTCGAGCCGCCCAAGCCGGTCGAAGTGGTGGAGGTGCCCAAAGTGCTGCCCATGCCGGCGCAGATGAAGCCACTGCCGGCCGCCGTGGAACCCAAGCCCGCGCCGGAGCCGGCGGACGAGTCGGTGCGGGTCTCCCGCGCCAACGCAGAGGCGCGCGTCGCGCCAACGCGCGACGGCTACGTCAACGCGATCCAGGTGTGGCCGTACACCGATGGTGCCCTGTACCAGGTGTACACGGCCGCGGGGCGCGTCACCGACATCGCGCTGCAGGCCGGTGAGGAACTGGTCACAGTGGCCGCGGGCGACACGGTGCGCTGGATCGTGGGGGACACCACCAGCGGCAGTGGCGCCGATCAGCGGGTGAGCATTTTGGTCAAGCCGATCCGCGCGGGCCTGCACACCAATCTCGTCATCAAGACCAGCCGCCGCACCTACCTGCTGGAGCTGACCTCTACCGAACAGGCATGGATGGCGTCCGTTTCCTGGGACTATCCGAAGGACCGCATGCTGGCGCTGCAGCGCCAGGTCCAGGCTGCGCAGGCGGCTGCGCCGGTCGATGCCGGCCTCTCGCTGGAACAGATCCGGTTCCGCTACGCGATCACTGGTGGCAATCCGCCATGGAAGCCGTTGCGTGCATTCGACGACGGCCAGAAGGTGTACATCCAGTTCCCACCCGGCATCGCGCAGGGCGAGTTGCCGCCGCTGTTCGTCATCGGCCCTGAAGGTGACGCGCAACTGGTGAACTACCGCTTCCGGTCGCCGTACTACGTCGTCGATCGCCTGTTCGGCGCGGCCGAACTGCGCCTGGGCGGTGGCAAGAGTGCTGACGGCAAAGCGGGCGAGGGCGAGGTGGTGCGCATCGAACGCACGGACGGATCGCGGAGGGACTGACATGGTTCAGGACGACCTGCCCAACAGCGGCGCCGCGCAGCGGCCTGCCAAAGTGGCGCCGGAGACCGTCGCGCTGCGCGCTCAGCCGCGCGCCGTGACCCGGCTCAACCGCCGCACGCTCGCGGTCCTGATCGGCGGCCTCTCCGCCGCCGTGCTCGGGGCGCTGATGTGGTCGCTGCAGCCGCAGCGGCGCGCAGCCACCGAACAGCCCGAGCTCTACAACGTTGATCGCATCGCCAAATCCGAAGGGCTGGACGCGCTCCCGAAGGACTACTCGCAACTGCCACCGGCTGCTCCCAAGGTGCCTGAGTTGGGGCCGCCGCTGCCCGGCGACCTGGGGCCGGCCATCCTCAAATCGCAGCAGCAACCCGCGGTGGCGACCTACTCGCCGCCCGGGCAGGACGCCGCTGCGGCTGAGCGCGATGCCCTGCGCAAGGAGGCCGAAGCTGCCGCGGGATCGTCGGTGTTCTTCCGCACCGGCAACAACCGTCCGGGGACGGCCGCGGCCCCCGCGGCGCCATCAGCCGTAAGTGCTTCGGCGCCACCCGCATCCGCGCTCGCGGCCTTCGACCCGCTCGCCGCAGGGCCGGCTTCGATAGCGCCGCAGGCCAACGATCCAGCCACCGTGCAGAACCGGCAAGACCAGAAAGAGGCTTTCCTGAAATCCGGAACGCCGGATACCCGCAATTCCGGAAAACTGCAGATGCCTGCGTCGCCGTACCAGGTCATGGCCGGATCGGTGATCCCCGCGGCCCTGGTCACTGGCATCCGCTCGGACCTGCCGGGCGACGTCATCGGCACCGTGACCGAACCCGTGTACGACACCGCCACGGGCCGGCACCTGCTCATCCCGCAGGGCTCGCGCATCTTCGGCCGCTACAACAGCCAGGTCAGTTTCGGGCAGAGCCGCCTGCAGGTGGTCTGGCATCGGATCATCCTGCCCGACACGTCCTCGCTCACGCTCGACAACCTCGTGGGCACGGATCCGGCCGGCTACGCGGGCCTGGAGGATGGTGTGGACCGGCATTGGGACCGTCTGCTGGCCGGCGCGGCGCTCACCACGCTCTTGGGCGTGGGAGCCGAACTGGCCGCGCCGGAGAGCCGCCAGGACGGCAACCGCATCGTCATCGCCGGCCGGGACGGACTGCAGGACTCCGTGAACCAGGTGGGGCAGGAGCTGACGCGCCGGAACCTCAACGTTCAGTCCGCCTTGACAGCCCGCCCCGGACTGCCGGTGCGCATCGTCGTCAACCGGGACCTGGTGCTGCGGCCGTACCAGCCAATCTTTTTCGCCAATGGCAAACCACAGGGAGCATCGCAATGACCCAGGGCAACGACAGCACTCCGGCCAACGACAGCGGTAAGAGCGAAGGGCGCGGCAATGGCAGCAGCGCCGCGCGTGCGCTGCAGAGCCGCCGCAAGCTGCGGCTGGGACCGCTGCCGAGGACCGACAGCACCAAGATGACCTTCGCTTGCCCAGCGAGGCTCAAGGCCGACCTTGACCGCTATGCCGCGCTGCATGGGCAGACCTATGGGGAGACCGTCGATGCGGCTGCGCTGATCCCCTACATGCTGGAAGCGTTCATGGCGGGGGATCGGGGGTTTCGGAAAGAGCCATGAGCCGGTCAGCCGGTCACGACAGCGACTGAAAAGAAAGCCGCCCGAGATGGGCGGCTTTCTCGTTCCAAGTTCTACGCCGGGAGGCCGCAAAACAGAAGGGTCAATCCGTTCTGATCTTGACGTTGGGAAACTTCGTAAGATAAGGCTTCAGAGGTTGTACCAGCGAATAGGGGCGTTGCGCGCCACCGAAAACGGATCCGCAGGTGTCGCCGGAGTTTTCTGCCGCAGCGCCGACATAAATTCCCAAGGCATTGTATTGCTCTGTTACTACTGGACCTCCAGAGTCTCCGGGTGCGCCGCAAAAATCAACGGCCGTGTAGTACCTCGTTTCTGTGCCGACCGTGGTGAGCCAACTTGTACTTACTACTTTTCCACACCGCCATCCACTCGTTCCGCCGTACGTGCAGACTTTCTCTCCTTCCTTCATATCGACAGGGTCTTTCACTTTGACCACAGAGCTCTGGATAGTCGCAAGCATCGTGCCGCTTTCTTTATGCACGAAGTTCGTATTTCCGAAGAGGATAGCATCCATCTTATCCGGCCATCCGTTAGCTAGAAATTCACCGATCTGGTCGCCTACTATCACACCCGTCGGGCTTCCCCCGAGATTGAAGTAAACGTTCTTCCACTTCCTCATTTCGTAGCAGTGTGCTGCTGTAATTGATGCTGGATATATATTATCGACAACGACGTTGAAGCCGGTTGTACAGGCGAGGGCCTGTGTGCTCGGCGGGCCCTCGCCCACTGCAATTCTAGTGCCTCCATGAACGGTTCCCATGAAGGTTATCGAGCCGGTTTGTTGCTCAAACTCCAGCATGCTTAGATCGAAACCCTCATGCCAGAGAAGTGATTTCACTTTCTCAAGGTTCTCGGCTCTGGCCCGAATTATCAGAGAATTCCTCTTCTGGCTCAGCGCCGCCGTATATATGAGAGGCTCTTCTTTGCCGGTCGCTTCTTTTTGGGCATACTCCATGATTGCTTGCTGGACCAACGTTAATTCGGAAATGCTGTACTTAACGCGGGCGAGTGCAACCCCCGGCATGGAAAGAATTTCTTTCTTTTGACTTGTTCCGCTGTTCCCCGCATCGCCAATCACTTGACGTACGGTTCCATCATCGAGATATTCTACCCAAGTTCCAGCATAGCTCGCACCCAGAATGGCCTGGGCTTTTTCTTTCGACTGGGTGGCGGATGCCAAAATTTTTGCGTTTGCTTCGTTGGCGTACTTTTCAGAACCTGCTGCTTTCATTGCCTCTTCTTGACTGAGGAATATGCTGCCTGGATTATTTACTGGGTGATCGTTGACTTGTGCGGAGCATCCGAAGGTGACTAATAATCCTGCTGCTACTGCCGCTGCAAGTCCAGATTTTAGATGCATTCCCGATTTCCTTATTTTAGAATCAATAAATGTGCATATTCAATGCACATGAATCATTCTGAACTTAAGGATTTCTTCGGGTTGGGACTATGATCCCATTAGCAAAATAAAGGTGAAATTCCTGATTTCAGATGGGGGAAATTTGCATGTTGTTCGTTCAGTGCCGCGGGCACAAGATGTGTGCGATTAAGCGATGATCATCTTCGGTGCTAGCTATCTAAGTCGCCGGGATGTAACGTCACCATCAGTTTGTGGGTTGATCTGTTATCGCGGCAGATGTTGCCTGGTCGCGGTAGTGCTATGGAACTTTTTTAGGCTGCAAATATGAAAAGTCAAAGGGGTACTCTTGTGCTTGGAAAGTCAGTGCGCCGAGGTCAAATCCTCGCTGTTGAAGCAGTGCTTTCACCTTTTCGATATTTTCGCTTTTGGTTCGTATCTCCAGACTGTTTTTCTTCTGGAAAAGCATCGCCGTGTAGACGATCGGTTCAATGCCTTCCGCCATCGGCCGGAAGAACTCCATGATGTCTGCTTGCATAGTCCTTAAGGACGCATAGCTGTATTTCATCGGGACAAGATAGGCCCCCGGCAGTGCCATGAGCTGGCTCCTGCGGGTCGCGTCGATGTTCCCCGCAACCCCGATGCCCAGTCGCACGGAATTGTCATCACGCTCCTCGACCCAGAAACCGCCATAGTTCGGCCCGAGGATGCGCTGTGCCTGGTCGTCCACCTTGCTGCTGGATGCGAGCAGTTGTTTGTTCTCTTCAGTCTGTTGTCTGGTAAGTCCTGGGGACGCTTCGGCTTCATGGCTGTCAGCTTCGGAGCCGCCAGAGCATGCGGTCAGGCAAGCGGCCAAAGCCAGAGTCGAGATAGGGTGTTGGTGCAAGTGATGCCTTTGGAATGGGTGCGTCGGGCTCAAGCCACGGCACGTTGGTGAAATTTAGCCATGAATGGCGGCCTCTGCCGACGCTATTGTTTGTGTGCGCCGCCTAGTGAGGGGGATGGGGTCTATATCGCCGATCCTAGTTTCAAGGTGGCCCCTACCGCGGGAGGGATCGGGTAACCCATTGTGCTTGCGCCAGCTCCGGTGCCCGCAAATATTTGAGCGACCGAGCGCGATCTACGGACGCACCGAACTGAGATGCCATTGTCACGTCATTGCCAGATGCAGCCGGCACCGCGGACCCGTCGTTCTTCTTAACACTTCGCGGTGGGAATGTGGCTAGAGTCGGCGGCGCTCGCTGGCCGCTCATGCGGCAGTGACCGACGCCGGAAGGATGCCGCGTTGCCGCATTCGACCGCCCGCAGGACGAACGGGAGACGACAGGATGAGTCGATTTGCATGGATTTGGGGGATGCTCTGCTGCGTGGCGCTCGTGCCGGCCAGGGCTGAGGTGCCATCGGAGTGCGCGGCGTTGTATCAGGATGCCGGCGCGGTTCCAGGTACACAGAATTGCCGGAACGATGCCGGCAATGCCGACTTCGGTCTCGGCACCTACTACTGCAACAATCCCGACATCATCGCCGAGTACTGCGGCGGCGCGGCGACGAAGCCCTGGGACGTAGGGAAGAACAACCAATGCAGTGTGACCACCGGGTCCATCCAGGTGGGCAATCCGATCAACGCGGCGCTCGGTATCAAGCTCCAGACCGAGATCGATGTGCGCGATGCTTCTGGTCACCTGTCGCTGCAGCGCCACTACAGCAGCGTAGCCATCGATGCCAATCCGGGAAGCGTCTTGGGGCCGCGCTGGAGGCACAGCTTCCAGATTGCGCTGACGTCCGCTGACGAGGGCAGCACGCCGGTGCGCCGTCTCAACCTGCCCAGCGGCGACAGCTATCGCTTCGTCAACCAGGGGCAGGACGTGTGGCAACCCGACGCGGACGTGCAGGAACGCCTGCTGCCGGTGATGCAAGGCGGGGCGCAGACCGGCTGGGACGTCGTGGGGGCCGACGAAACCCGCTATCGCTTCGATATGAATGGGAAGCTGGTGCGCATCGCTTACCTCGATGGCGACATCCTGACTCTCCGCTACACCAGCGGCGGCGCGCTACAGGACGTCACCGACGTACGTGGCCGCCGGCTGCAGTTCACTTATTCGAATGGACGATTGGCCTCAGTCAAGCGGCCGGATGGGCGGCAGGTGAAGTACGCCTATGTCCAGCAGAACCTGAGTAAAGTCCAGTACCAGACCACGGATGCCACGACGCCGGCGTTCTCCACCCTGAGCTACGTCTATGGCGACAGCACCGATCCGCTGCTGCTGACCGGCATCGTGGATGAATCCGGCCAGGCCTATGCAAACTGGGAGTACGACAGTCAGGGCCGCGCCGTGGCAAGTCGCCACGGCGGTGCGGACAGCGACATCGACCATGTGGCGATCAGCTTCGGTTCCCAGCAATCGCAGGTGACCGACGCGCTGGGCAATGTCGTCGCCTATTCGTACGAGTTCGCCCTGGGCCGTGCCAAGCAGACGGCGGTGGACCAGCTGTGCAGCCAATGCGGAGCTTCGCAGGTCAGCCAGCGCAGCTACGACGCCAACGGATACCCGGATCTACTCACCGACTTCAAGGGTGTCACGACCGATGATGACTACGACAGCCGCGGCCTGCTGACCCAGCGGATCAGCGCGGCCAATGATACGGACGGGCAGAAACGTACGGAGCAGACCGACTGGCATGCCGATTTCAGGATGCCATCCGAGCGCCGCATCTACGATGCGTCGAATGCATTGGTGTCGAGGTGGAGCTGGACCTACAACACGCGCGGTCAGGCGCTGACGGCTTCGCGTACCGACCCCACCACTGGTACGACCCGTACCTCTACGACGACGTACTGCGAGCAAGCCGACGTCGATGCACGCCGCTGCCCATTGGTGGGCCTGGTGACTTCGGTGGATGGTCCGCGCAGTGATGTTGCCGACAAGGTGACGTACGCTTACTACGCCACCGATGACAGCACTTGCGCCACGTCCCCGAGCACCTGCCCGCACCGCAAGGGCGACCTGTGGAAGGTGACCAATGCGGTCGGCCAGATCACCGAGTACCTGGCCTACGACGGCGCCGGCCACGTGCTGTCGGTGAAGAACGCCAACGGCGTTGTCACCGACTACACGTATCACCCGCGCGGCTGGCTGACCGCCAGCAAGGTGCGTGGGGCCGACGACAGCAGCGAGAGCGATGACCGCATCACCACCATCGACTATTGGCCGACCGGCCTGGTCAAGCAGGTGACCCAGCCCGATGGCGCGTTTACCCGCTTCACCTACGACGCCGCGCACCGGCTGACCGATATCGCCGACAACGCCGGCAACACCATCCACTACACCCTGGACAATGCTGGTAATCGTTCCAAGGAAGACACCAAGGACGCATCGGGTGCGCTCAAGCGCACGCTTTCGCGCGTGTACAACCAGCTCGGCCAACTGGCGACACAAGCCACCGCGCAGGGCGATCCGACCGACTTCGGCTACGACCCCAACGGCAACACCAAGACTGTCACCGACGCGCTCGGTCACGTGGTCCAGAACGATTACGACCCGCTCAACCGCCTGGCGAGCACGCTGGAAGATGTGGGGGGAATCGCCGCCGAGACCAAATTCGGCTACGACGCATTGGACAACGTGACCAAGGTGACCGATCCCAAAGGCCTGAACACGACCTACGCCTACAACGGCTTGGGCGACCTGACCAAGCTCACCAGCCCGGACACCGGCAGCACGACCTACACCTACGACAGTGCCGGCAACCGCGCTACGCAAACCGATGCCCGCAACGTCAAGGCCACCTACACCTATGACGCGCAGAACCGGCTGACCAAGGTGGTGTATCCGACCACCAGCCTCAACGTCGGCTACACCTACGACGTCAGCCAGAGCACCTGTGCCAGCGGCGAGACCTACGGCGTCGGCCGCCTGACCCGGATGCAGGACGGCAGCGGCAGCACCGACTACTGCTATGACCGCTTCGGCGATCTGGTGCGCAAGGTGCAGACCACCAACGGCAAGGTGTTCGTGGTCCGCTACGCCTACACCAAGGCCGGGCAACTGAGCCGGCTGACCTACCCGGATGGCGCGGTGGTGGACTACGTGCGCAACGCCCAGGGCCAGACGACTGAGGTTGGGGTGACCCCACCTGGCGGCACGCGCCAGGTGCTGCTGAGCCAGGCCACCTACTATCCGTTCGGTCCGGTCGCCGGCTGGACCTACGGCAACGGCCGTCCGATGCAGCGTGTGCTGGACCAGGACTACCGCCCGTTGGCGGTCAACGACACCCGCAGCGATGGCCTGGCGGTGGGCTTCGCCTTCGACCCGGTCGGCAATCTCAGCGCACTGACCGCGCCGGGCAACACCGCGCAGGTGGTCAAACTGGACTACGACCCGCTGGGCCGGCTGACTGCATTCAAGGATGGCCCGACCGACACGGTGATCGATGGTTATACCTACGACGCCACCGGCAACCGCCTCAGCGCCAAGGTCAACACCACCACTCAGACCTATAGCTATCCGGCCACCAGCCACCGCCTGAGCAGCGTCGCCGGTACTGCACGCAGCTATGACGCGGCCGGCAACACCACCGCGATCGGCGGCACGGCCGTTCAATACGTGTACGGAGCCCATGGCCGGATGACGCAGGTCAAGCGCAGCGGCACGGTGGTGGCGAACTATGCGTACAACGGCCGTGGCGAGCAGGTGCGGCGGGTGGGCAGTACCAACACCTACACGCTGTATGACGAGAACGGCCAATGGCTGGGCGACTACGATGCCAATGGTGCAGTCGTGCAGCAGGCGATCTGGCTGGATGACCTGCCGGTGGGCGTGCTGGCCAAGACCACGCTGCGCTACGTGCAGCCGGATCACCTGGGCACGCCGCGCGCAGTGATCGACCCGGTGCGCGACGTGGCGATCTGGCGCTGGGACCTGAAGGGTGAGGCCTTCGGCACCACCGCGCCGGATCAGGATCCGGACAATGACGGTACCGCTTTCGTGTTCGACATGCGTTTCCCGGGGCAGCGCTATGACGCGCTGAGTGGGCTCAACCAGAACTACTTCCGCGACTATGAGCCGAGTAAGGGACGGTATGTGCAGAGTGATCCGATCGGATTGAGCGGCGGCATTGCCTCTTACGCGTACGTGTCGAGTAGTCCACTTTCCACTCCTGATCCGAGTGGGCTCGCTCCTATGATTTTGCCGCGTCTCAATCCGGTATTGCCCAGGCTGATTCCAAGAACTGCGCCGCTTCCTGTGGATCCGGTAATGCCGGTTCCCTCGGAGTCTTTGCCCTACAGTGAGAGCAGGGGGCTACCCCGCACAGATAAGTGCAGTGCAGCGGAAATGGATATCTGCAGAGCGCGCTGTCCTACGCGAGTTGAGGGCTGCTATGTTTCCATTGATTGGAAAATCAAGGGAATCAGAGGTGGCAATCCCATAAAATCATCGCAGCGAAAGGTCAACTGCAATTGCGCGGATGAAGAATTCTTCGCTTGCCAATAGGTGGATCAATGAAGAAGGTTGACGAAATTTATTACAGGGTCACATACCTTGATCCGAAGATGCGCTTCCCAGAGATAAGAGCTTATGTGTTCCTCGGAGTGAATCTTTCTGACGAAGATGTGGATGGTGATACCTGGTATTTTCAAGACGTCTATAGCTATTACGAATCTGGCTCAGCATTGACGGCGACGGAACCGGGCACTCCTGTGGAATGCCTCACTACGGAGCAGTTGAAAGGGGACATGTTTGATGTCGATCAACTCCGTGCTTCATTGATAGAGGTCAAAGCTAGGTACGGATGGTGAAATGGCCCACGTGTGGCGTTAGCTGCTGCTGGCGTCACCAGCCTTTTGGCAAGGCTGCGTCGGCGAAAAAGTAACGGGTGTCGCGCGATATTCGCCTTCGCATCCAGCCATAACCTCTCCAGTCAATCGTCTACTCGTGTAGACGAGCATGAGTCCAGCATTCTTGCTGGCCCAGCTGCTACGCAGTAACTTATTTCTATCGCCAGTGCGGCATCTTCCAGGACGGACCATGAGCCTCAAACTACGGCTGCTTCTGAGTGCCACGATCCTGGGCTCGGCCGCTGCCTCCGCAGCCGAGCCAGTGCCGACAGATGCGCACGCCATCGAGGGCCTGGGCGAACGTCTCCCTGCCGGTGCGAAGAACGTCAGCCTCTCTCCCAAGTTCAAGGTCTACACCTTCGAGCAGCAGGGCGTGAAGTACGTGCAGATCAATTCTTTGCAGGACGAAGTGCTGACCGTCCTGGTCGTGACGCCTGGCGCGCAGCAACAGTTGCCCATCGGTTCGGCTACCGGAACGCCTGTGGTCTTCGTGGATCCCCAAAAGCTGCCCTAACCGTCATGCATGCTTGTGCGGAGAGTCTGCAAGAATTGGCTCCGACAACTCAGCGGGCCGAGGGTGCGCTTTCTACGACATGCGCCGCAACTAGGTAATTGCCGCATAGCGGTCACACGCAAGTGGGTCCCAACGTCCAACTCGCCGGCCGCGCTCAATCGCGCATCTTCCGGGCAAGCTGTTTTTCCGCGCGGCTGGGAGGCGGCTCCGGAGCCCTTCGCCGCGCGCCGGTCTCGATTTCCCGCAATAGGCGCTCAGCGTGCGCGTGAACCCATCGCTCCACGGAGCGCATGGCCGATTCCTGCGACCGAAAGTACGCGTAAGGGTGGCTGGTAACCCGCTGGTCGTGGCGGTTGACGTTCGCTATCCAGCGACCGTCCGGGAACACGGTGCGGCTCACGTTCGCGACGACGGTATGGTGGCATTTCAGCCAGGTCTTGCCCCACTGGTCTGTTTCCCACGAGAAGTGCTCAGGTAGTGCCATGGCGCCATGCTATTCGAAGGCGTCTCATTGGCTGAGACACCCGGCCATCCAGGCGCCATGGAGAATTGAAGAAAGCCGTTGGCATTGGTGGAATGCCCGAACCAGCCTTGAGGCATGTCGCTTCGTCATGCAGGGGGCGAAACCGATTTGCGCCGGCAGGCAAGGCAGGGTGGCGCTTTGTGCTCAGCCTCGCAATTGTCGCTCGTTCCCCTTGCCAGGCCGCGTACCTTGGACCTGCCTGAAATGCAGGCGAAAGCTCCCCTGATGGGGACAAGGACGAGTCATGGAGATGAAGAAGACGAGCGTGCTGGCCCGTGTCGCGCTGGCCAGCGTTTTGCTGGTTGGTGCCCAAGTGGCGCAAGCCTGCTGCCCGGATGGTGGGCATGGAGCGCCTGCAGCGGCGGCGGGCCTGGGCGAGGCGCTGCCGAAGGCCAAGAACCTCGCGCTGGACCCGGCTTGGCGCATCTATGAGTTCCAGCGCGATGGCGTAACGTACCTGCAGATCAATGACGTGGCGGGCACGGTGCGCGCCGCCGTGGGCAGGGTCAACGACACGCTGTGGGTACTGCCGATGGGGGCGGACGTGGCGCGCGTGACCTTGCCGGTGAAGGGGGCCAGCGCCACGGGCACGGTGGTGTACCAGACCTCCGGCTTCGTCGTGCGCGTGGTGCCTGGCAGCGGTGGCAACGCCTGGCAGATCAGCGCCGCAGATTGATTCCTTCGCCGACCGATTCGGACACCAGAAAGCTCAGGCTGTAGGCATGGCGGCGCCGGCAGGTGCCGCCATGCACTTTGAGCCGCGCGGCCAGTTCCCAATCTGCCTCTCGCGCTACCGGGCGCTGGCGATCGAGCGGTGACACGTCAGCGACCACGCAGACCGCGATTCCCTGCCGGCTTCCCGCGCGCCACACCCTGGCCTTGAGGAGGTGCCGCTTGGCCGGTGGCAGTGTCTCGACCACGTTGAGCACACAGCGGTAGGCCACCAGCTGCAGTCCGAGCGAGAGCCGCATGGGATCTCCACGCAGATGGCACCGGAACTCGGTGTCGCACAGGTTGCTCAGGGCCACGGAGCGGAATGTCTCGAACAGGCCATGCGTCTCGATGCCCAGTGGATACAGCGCCGTGACGTACTCATCCAGCAGCCGTGCCTGGATGACCCCGCTGCGCGTCATCTCCATGGCTGCCGCGTGCTGCCCTCGGGAGCGGAGGTGGGACACGATGTCCTTGCGCAGCTTGTTGATGTGGACGGTGAGGTCGCTGTACTCCACCACGCGGCGTCGCAGGGTGCGTTCCGCCTGCAGATAGCTGGCTTGCGCGAACTGCAGGGCCTCCTGCCGTTCGTGCCGAAATCGGCCCGCGCGCTCGAACGCGATCGACAGGCGAGACCCAAACACGAACAGGCCCGTGGCTGCCGCGGCGAGCGCGATCTGCACCCGAAATGCTTCCGCGTGATAGGCCGCCAGCGTCATCGCATCCGGCAGCATGATGCCGATGGCGACATTCGCGAGCACGACGCCCGCCGCGGCACCCCGCCAGCCGTGCAGCAGCGTCAGCACGATCGCTGGAATGACCATCATCCCCATCAGCATCTGGCGGGATAGGTGGTCATGCGTTGTGCCGGCGACCAAGAACAAGGCCACGACGGCCCCGCAGCCGAGAAGCACATCCCTCGGCAATCGTGGTCGAGCGATCCCGGGCTCTTTTCGGCGCAGCCATAGCAGCGACGGCAGGACGAACATCAGCATGCCCAGGTAGTCGCCAAGCCAGTATCGCGCCAACGCCTCCATGGGGGTGAGCGCCGTGTAGCCCTTCAGGGTGACGTTCATGGCCACATTGCAGAGCGTGCTCCACAGCGCAAATGCCAGGGACAGAGGAAGCAGCAGGTACTCCTGGTCCAGCAGCCGCGGCAGGTGGCGGCGCCCGGCATGCACCGCCAGGGCGACGCACGGCATCAGGAGGAACGGACTCGCATAGGCCCATAGCGGGCTGGCGCCGCGCTCCACCATTGGGACACGGATCGTTAGCAGCGCGGCGGCATCGCCGGCCAGCAGGTAGGGCCAAAAACGGTAAGGCATGAACAGCAGGGTCGCTGCGCGCAGCCCTGCAGGCAGGTACCACTGGTCCATGGAGTAGCGCCACGCCAGCAGAAAGGAGGCGCAGTAGGCCGCGCTCAGCAGAGCGCCTTTGGCGATGTCTCTCCGCGCGGCCATCCCGACCATCCGTGGCGTGTCAGGGCTACTGTACAAGCTGGTTCTATAGTCGGCGTAGACAGCTGGGAAGATCCTTGGATGGCTTGCGCCTGGCGCCGGAGTTCGTAAAGTGCCTTCCTTTTCTGTATCAGAAAAAGCTCTTCTCGGGTGACGGTAAACGCGGACTGGCACGTGCCACCTGCTTAAGTAAACACGATTAATGTACGATTGACGTGCATCATCAACTACTCTCGCCGAGGCTGACTAATCAGCGGGAGCGAATCGAGCCGTTCGCGAACACAAGGCCCACGAGCAGCTAAAGAATGCGCAGGAAAGGACTTATGACAGGGGGAGATAAAACCTTTTCTCAAGGTGGTAAGTTTGTTTGTAAGGGGGGCGTCGCGTGACCGGCGCTTCTACAGACATCACGTTCCACTATCCACCAGAGCTGTTCAATCTCCTGGTGGATGTTGTCCCATTGCTCAACCGATCGAAACAGGATGTGCTTGTTTTCTTTCGTGGCGCGGGTGTGCCTGACGCCATGATTGCGGACATGGCTGCTCACTTGAGGAGTACCCCTAAGGACGTCAATAAGTACCAAATTGTGCGCACTGTGCTTGAGCGCCTCAATGCGAAGGGGGAAGCCGCGCTTCGCGAGCGGCGTGAAGTGCTGAGGCGCGTTGTGGATTTTGCGAGCTTTGATTCGTGCTGGCCCGATGACCAGCTCAAGGCTAAGGGCCTTGTCGCCAGCATCCGCGAAGTCGTCAACCAAAAGGATGCTTTCACGCGCATGAACAATGCCCGTGAGGAGGAGCGGCAAGCGCGCCTGGCAGAGACACAGCGGATCGCAGCACAGAAGCGCTCGCGCATCTCCAAGATCGATAGCGCCAAGCAGGCTTTGTATGCACTGTTTGGTACTTCGGCGACGGCACAGGAACGCGGCAAGATGTTGGAAACAGCCCTCAACAATCTCTTCCAGGCCTATGGCGTTCTCATTCACAAAGCCTTCCACTTGGTCGGTGATACCGGGGAGGGGATCGTTGAGCAGATCGACGGGGTGATAGAGCTTGGCGGGATGCTGTACTTCGTAGAGATGAAGTGGTACCGCAATCCGGTCGGCAAACCAGAAATTTCAGAGCATCTCGTACGCCTCATGTCACGCGCCGAAGTTCGAGGCATCTTCATCTCCACCAGCGATTACACGGAACCCGCAGTGCACACGGTGCGCGAGTTCCTGCAGCAGAAGGTCTTGGTTCTTTCGACGCTCCAAGAAATCGTGCGTTTGCTTGAGCACCAAGATGACCTCGCAGATTTCTTCACGAAGAAGGTCCAGGCAGCGCAGATACACAAGAACCCGTACTTCCGTCCTTATGACAGTCAAGGACAAGGTGCGTCATGACGGCGAGTTGGAAGGACATCAACAAGCCGTCGAGCCCCCATACCGCGGTCACCGCGGCGCAGGTGGCGAACGGTCCCGTCATTCCGCCACAGCAAAGACTATTGACCTACTCGCCAGACGAGTGGGAAGGCTTCGTTGAAGAGTGGGCCTACTACTGTCTTCCGGCGAAGTACAAGCATGTCCAGCGCTTCTCGGGTGCTGGTGACATGGGGATAGACATCGCCGGATTTGCCGACGAAAAGCGCTTCAAGGGTGTATGGGATAACTACCAGTGCAAGCACTACGACCATGCTCTTAGGCCCGGCGATGTCTGGGTTGAGTTCGGCAAGGTCATCTGGTTCTCGTACAGCGGTGAGTACGTCGCACCCCGTCATTACTACTTTGTTTCCCCGCGAGGTGCGGGCACGTCCCTCAGTCGCTTGTTGGCGAACGCTGCGAAGCTGCGCGAAGAGTTGATTGCCAACTGGGACAAGCACGTAAAAGACGAGATCACCACTAAACAAGCGGTGCCACTCGATGCAGCGCTCCGCGCCTATGTGGATGCCTTCGACTTCTCGATCTTCGACGCTAAAACCGCGCTTCAACTCGTTGACGATCACCGCGGCACGCCGGTTCACGCGGCGCGCTTCGGCGGTGGGCTGCGAACGCGGCCTGCTTCTAAAAAGCCTCCCCAAGAACTCGCCGCCACCGAAAGTCGCTACGTGACACAGTTGCTCGGGGCATACGGCGAGCACACGGGGGCGGTCGTGACTGATCCCTCGGCGCTGTCCGTGCCGAAGCTTAAGGAACATTTCCGCCGTCAGCGCGAAGCGTTCTATGAGGCAGAGTCACTGCGCGTCTTTGCGCGCGATAGTGTGCCGCCTGGCACCTTTGAATCCTTGCTCGATGACATCCACGGCGGCGTTATCGATACGCATGACGCGAACCATGCCGACGGCTACGAAAAGGTCTGCGCCGTCACCAAGGCGGCCCGCGACATGCAAATCACGGCGAACGCCCTGATCACCTGCACGAACCCCAAAGATAGAGATGGAATCTGCCATCAGCTCGTGAATGAGGATCGCCTACGGTGGACACAGTCATGAGCCTGGAATCCAAACCGATCACGTTCAATGGCCCGCTGGAGGCCGGTATCCGCGCGGTATCGATTCTGGGGGCAGCGTATCCGCAGACCTACGACCTCCAGAGGCTTGTTGCCCTTGACTACCTTCTTATCCATACAGGCGACATCAATGGACCTGAAAGCTTGCATCCGCCGACACCGACGCCCTCGGCTGAGTTGCTCGTGCGCCGCAAACTGATCGAGCAATCGCTGCTGCTGATGATGACCCGCGATCTCGTGAAGCGTGAAGTCACGGCTGACGGCATTAAGTACGGCGCCGGAGAGAACGCCGTGACGTTTCTATCGTCCGTGTCTTCCAGCTATTTGGTGGCTCTCAAGGAGCGCGCCACTTGGCTTGTCGAAGCCATCGGCGATCTCACGGACGAACAATTCAAGGGTGTCATGCGTCGCTTCTTTGACAAATGGGTTGAGGAGTTTCAGCAGGTTGAGCGGAGCCTGGGAGGCGAGGTATGACGGAAGAAACCCCCGGTTTCCGCTTGCGCTTCCTTGGCTTTTTTGGTCCGCAGAACCAACCATCAACCGTCACCTTCGGTCCCGGACTGAACGTCATCTACGGCGCTTCGAATACCGGGAAGTCATTCATTGTCGAAGCTATCGACTTCATGCTTGGTGGTAAGCCTCCCTTACGCGATATCCCGGAACGCGTTGGCTACGACCTCATTCTTCTGGGCATTGAGACGCTTGACGGTAAGTCTTTCACGCTCTGGCGCAGCATGGATGGTGGAAGCTTTCGACTCTACGAAGACTTGTATGAGGAACCGCCCGCGACTGACATTCCCTACAAGCAACTTGACGAGAAGCACAGCGAGAGGAACGATGCGAACCTGTCTTCTTTCTTGCTTGGCCTATGTGGTCTTGGCGGCAAGCGTGTCCGCAGGAATTCGCGGAACGAGACCAATAGCCTGAGTTTTCGCAACATTGCACGTCTGATGATCGTCAACGAGACGGAGATCACGCAACAAAGCTCTCCGCTCTTTGACGGCAATCCCACAGCCAACACGCCGAACCTCGCAACTTTCAAATTGCTTCTGACCGGAACAGACGACTCAGCATTGGTCGCCAGCAATAAGAGCGAACCAGAAGAGTTATCGCGTGAAGCGCAACTGCACCTTCTTGATCAACTCCTTGACGACTACCGTGATCGACTCAAGGAGTTGACCAAGAGCCCGAAGGAACTGGAAGAGCAACTGGAAAAGATCGACACTTCGCTCCGCCAGCAGGCAGCCCAAGTGAACACCACCGAAGCCGACTTTCAAGAGGCCGCCGGGAAGCGACGCGAACTGCGTAAGAGGCTTGAAGAGAGCCGCGAGCGACGCGCTGAAGTCGGAGCGATGCTTACGCGGTTTAGCCTGCTCGACAAGCACTACGCATCCGATATCGAACGCCTACGAGCTATCGAGGAAGGCGGAACGTTGTTCAACGTCCTTGGTTCCGGGAATTGTCCTCTCTGCGGGGCGGCTCCCGCCCGTCACAGCGCCAGTGCTGAATGCAACGGGGACATTGAATCGGTGGTTCAGGCGGCGCGGAAGGAGATCGCCAAGATTGACGTCTTGCGTGCTGAACTCGCCGCAACCGTCCGAAGCCTTGAGCGCGAAGGTGCAAACTTTGACCGTAGGATGCCCGCCGTTGTGCGGGAACTTGAGTCAATCTCGGAAGCAGTCGAAGAGCTGATTGCGCCCAGGCTATCGACCCTTCGGAAATCCTATTCTGACTTCGCCGACAAGCGGGCTGAAGTGCGCGAGGCGTTGGCGCTATACGCCACCGTGCAAGACATGGAACGCCGCCGCGCTGCTCTTGAGAAGGGTGCCGATGACGACAAAACTGGAGCGCTGGCGAACGCAGACATCCCCACCACCGTCACGCACAGCTTTGCCAAGACTGTTGAAGGCATCTTAAAAGGTTGGCATTTCCCAGAATCAGGGGATGTTTACTTCGATTCCAAAACTCGCGACCTTGTCATTGCCGGAAAGTCGCGCAGCGCGTTTGGCAAGGGTCTTCGTGCCATCACACACGCAGCTTTTACTCTCGGGCTGCTGGCTTTTTGCCGAGCGCGGCAGACGCCGCACACCGGATTCGTTGTCCTCGATTCTCCCTTGCTTGCGTATCGAGAGCCAGATGGAACGGAAGATGACCTGACTGGCACTGACCTTCAGGAACAGTTCTACGCTTACCTTGAAGCAGTACAGGCTGACACACAAGTCATCGTGGTCGAGAACACCGATCCGCCTGATGCAGTCAGGAAGCGCGAGCAGTCGCTGATGTTCGGTAAGAACCCGCATCATGGTCGATACGGGTTGTTCCCTTTTTTGGCAAACCCTGACTCTGCTTAAGGCTCGTGTGGACCCAGTCCATCAAGCACGACTCACCTGCCAAGAAGACAAATCGCCGCTAGCAAATTCAATTCGGGAGATGGGTTAGATTTGAGGGGACGTGCTACCAACCTGTAGCGACGCGCCCAAGAATCGTTTTGCCCGCGGTTGTTCCCGCGCTCAAAACTAGATCAGAATCAGCAGGGGAGGGGTGCCCGGCTGGGCCGCCGCGAAAAAGGACAAGGAATGAAATCGCAGGAGCAGGGCGTGATCGCTGCCGAAGAGCATCAGGGGTGGGCCGTCATTCGGCTGGTCACCATCGGAAATAAGGACGAGATCGGCAGGCTGCTCTTTGCTACCGTCACGGAACTGGCGTCAGACAGACCGGCCCCCGCGGCCATGCGAGGCGTCAATCGTTTCGAAATGAAGAAAGGTGGCGAGAAGCTCAACTTCCGCAGGACCGTTCTCGCGAAGCACGACGCCATCAGGTGGTACCGGTCCCTGGAGGAGGGCACGGTCGCGACGCCGGTCCCTACCCGACCCGAGGACCGCGAGAAGTACGACGGGTTGTCGATGCGCGTTACCAGGCTTGATGACAGCCAACCCTGGCCAAAACTCGGGCTGCCTATCCGGGAAGAGTTCTTCGGGCCCGAAGCCGAGGCTAGCAGCAATCCCGCCCCGTTCCTCGGCAGCGTCCCATCTCGCCTGCACCGGCGTTTCGGCGACCGCGCGGGCTTCGAGTCTTTCCTTGCTAATGGCGACGCACAGGCGTTCGTCGCCAAGCGCATGCACGTGGACCTGGATGAGTACCCGGAGTACCTCGGCAGCGCAGTCTACATCGCACCGGACCCGGTGATCCGGCAGATAGACAGCTTCATGGTGCCGCCCGGGGACGGTTACGGCGAGCGGATCGTCCATCGCTTCGTGCCCCATGCCGGACAGCGCCTGGATGGCGTACGCATCACCGCCTTCGACAAGGAAGCCCGTCTGCTGACGCACTTCGAGACCATTCCCGTGCCCGCCGATGGCATCGTGGAACTGGACAAGGGCACCTGCATGGGGCAGTACGGGTTCGTGGTGACCCATGAACGGCACGGGGTCCTGGCCTACCAGCCTTTAGTCTCTTTTATCCGTCAGCTACACCTGAATATCCACGCGAAGAGCGCCTCCCGGCGCCTCGTCAGAGTGCCGCTGGGGGACGCCGAGAATGCGCCGGTCATTGAGTACCCCGCGGCGCCGGAATCAAGCCTTGCGTCGACGTCCGTGTTTGGAGAGCCCGTGGCACCTAGCACGAACGAGCGCGTCGAAAGAGAGGCCAGGATGCGCGAACGGCGCGCGGAAGCCAGGCGCCTCGGGCAGCGATGGTTTCCGGAAGGCTCGCGCGCCGAGGCCGCTGGCTTCGTCCAGGGACTGCTTCGCGGCGCGCGTTCTAGGGTGGTCATCGCCGATCCCTACCTGTCGACGTTGCAGTTGGGCCAGTTCCTCTACGCGGTGCACGGGAGCACGGTCGGCGTCACGCTCTTGACGACCAAGCTCGCCTTCACCCCCAATCCTTCGCGCACGCGATCGAGCATGCTCCAGGCATTCAAGGACAGCCTCAAGGATCTGCAGAAGCATCAGAAGCTGACGCCGAGGGTCCATGTCATTCCTGCCTCCAGCCTGCACGATCGCTTCCTGGTTGTGGACGACGAGGTGTGGCTGATCGGCAATTCGCTGAACGCACTGGGCGAAAAGGCCTCTATGGTCGTCAGGCTTCCCTATCCCGACGAAGTCATCGAGCGGTTGCAAGGATTGATCACGGGGACGCCCGACCTCGATGCCTACATTGGCCAGGTTGCTAACGCGACAGGCGGGTCGGAGGAATGAGAAAACCAGCGTCTGGCCCTGCTCTGGCCGTCAAGCCGCCGCGCGTTCCCCTCAAGAGCGAAATACTGTGGGGATGCGAAAGTGGGGGCAGCCCGCGATTTCCCCTAGACATGGGGACGATCCATAATCGCAGGAATGCCCCTGAGCCGATGCCTATGCTGGCCTTCACCAGCGCGGTCAGCGCTTCAGTCGAGCGCATCTGGATCGTGGACGAGTATTTTCTGGTGCCGCCCGACCGAGCGGGGGCGGACAGCCGGATCAGGAAGGTTTTGGAATGGCTGCCTCCTCACATCACCGCCAGCGATATCAGGATCCTCACCAAGGACCACAAACAAATCAACGACGAGATGCTGCTGCTATTCGAACGCAAGCAAAACGACATCAATGCCAAGCGCCGCCCCGGGCAAACGCGCTGCCGCATCGAGGTATGCACGCGACTGACGGCGCGTTTCGATCACGTCCATGATCGCTTCGCCATCATCGACGACGAACTCTGGCATTTCGGGGCGACAGTCGGTGGCTTTCATCCCCGCGTCAATGCCGCCAGTAGGGGGTGGGACGCGGAGGCGTCGGGCGCCATCGACTTCTTCACTCTGGCGTGGGACATGTGCAAGGAACGATGACGATGCAATGGATCAATGAGCGCAGCGACGATTCCAGCGAAGGCGAGGACTTGCGGTTCAAGACGCGCAGGGACTTCCTGCGTTCGCTGGCGCAAGCCGATCGGGAAACGCTCGACGCGATCGATGTGCTGGCGGCGACGCTCACGACGGATGACGAAACACCGACGATCGACATGCTCGTGGCGCTTGCTGCTCCAAGCGCAAGGCCTGCCTTTGACACGAACATGGTCGTGACAATGGCGTGTGCCGTGGCGCTTGCGCACTGCCCCGACCTGACGACCTGGCAGACGGTGAGGTCAATCGCGAACCACTCTTGGGAGATCGAACATTGGCTGCACGAGGCCATGGCCGCCCAGACCGCGCGAGATGTCAACGCCAAGGAACGCTACGTCGCCCTGCTGACGCAGCTGTTCCAGGCGCTGGAAAGCGGAGCATGCAAGTCGGCTTCGACGCGCCGCAACGAGTCTCGCGAAGGCGCGAGGGCGCACTGGGAACACGCCGAGTACAAGCTCGATGAGATCTGGTGGGGGCTTCGCGGGGCCGACTTCATGAATTTCGAGGAGGAGGTACGGGTCCTGGGTCTCCTCGCCGAACTCGCGCCAGCCGAGTTCCAGGCGCTGATCGCCAGATCTCGGGATCCCTTCCTCGTGGACGCAGCCCTGCTTGGAGCCGGCGTCGGTGCCTTGAGTCCTCGCTTCGCCCAATGGGAGACGTGCGTCGAGGCGGCACCACCTGCCTTCGTGCCGGATGGTCGCTGGACGAGCTCGGTGCTGCTGCCCCTGCTGCTGATGCATGGGCAGCGCCAACTGGTCGCGGCAAGCAGTCAGTTCCCGCGGTTCGATGCCAATGTATCTGAGGTCCCGGCGCTTACCGCGCAGGTGGTGGAACTGGCCGAAGCCGTAGTGGATGTGATTGCCCGGCGAACTGACGCGCTCGCGGCACTCGCGCGATGGAGTACGTGGCTGATGCGCCAGGTGCTGGTCTCCAAAGACGACGAATTCGAAGATATCCGAGCGCCTGGGTTTGTCAACAAGACATTGCTGGGGGCCATCGGCAGGGCGATGCAGGGCAAGGAGGCGATCTCGCGCGCGCCAGACGACGCGGCGCCATGGGAGGCGTGGTGCTATCGCTGCGTCCAGTCGTGTTTTGCTCAGGACAGACAAGCGCCGGTCCCCGATGTCGAGGCATTCGCCAGCCAATGGCGGCTCTCCCCTGAAGACTGGCATGAGCGGAAGGGACGCCAGTTGTTGGCAATGGCGGAACTGCACATCATGCGGGCCGACGTGCCCAGCCTCTCCTCGCGGTTGCTGGCGGTGCCCTTCGCTGCCAGGGACACCTTCGCGGAGGACTGGCGGGCGCTGTGGGACGAAGCTTTTTATCTCCGCGAGGTGGTCGAATTCGGATCTGCCGCCGCGGAATCGCGTGCCGGCTCCGACAAATCCGACGCGAGCCGCCTGCTCCTGCTCCTGGCGAGCATGGCCTTGGCATGCCTGGACCAGGTTGCCGACCGCCTCGGAGCGTCCAGCGATCCGATGGTAGACGGCACGGAGCGCTTGCATGGGGCACTGTCCGCGGCGGTGATGGACCTGCTACACATCGACGACACGATCTACCGCGAGCAGTGGCTGGTCTTGCTGCAGCACGTGGCGTTGCGCAGGGCATACTGGGACGGCCGCTACGGCCCCAAATCCGGTCTTGCGCTCTTCAGTGAAACATCGTCACCGGCGATCCCGGACTACCTGGTGCGATTGCAGGCAAATCCCGGCGATCTCGTGGCCTTTCTGTATTCATGCGAGCGCAACGACCTCAACCTGGCCGCGCTAAGGGAGGACTTGCGAAGCGCCGGCATCGACTTGGGCGCGCATGTAGCCACCCTCAAACGCCTGAATGGGCTGCGAGACAGGGCCTATCCCATGAATCCTGCTGCCATCCGCGCACTCGCCCCGCTCATGGATGGCAATGAAGCGCTGCTCTAACGCAGCCTTGCATAGGCCCGCATACCGCGAGGGTGCGTCATCAATCGAGCAAGATGGCTGAGGGTCATCCGGTAGGTCGCGCCAAGGGTGAGGCGGCTCGCCAGTCGGCCCTAAGCGTGCATCTCGCGGTGCAGGCCGTCGCAATGGAACTAACTCAGGAGGACGCCGTCCAGGTCGATCTGGCGCAGGGGCTCGCTGCCGATGTGTCGCGAGTCGTCGCCATTGTTGGTGGCTGTAGTTCCCTCTGCAGCCAGTGCCAGGCGCTGGTCGAGGTACGCATGTCTGCGCTATCCTAAGAGGTGATTGACTATGGGCTTCCATCGCCGTCGCGCCCTGAAGTTCCTCCTTTTTCCGCACTAGCAAAGCTCTTGTCGGGTGACGGTAAACGCGACGGCAGTGGCCTACGTTGATCATCGCAAAATCCTTTAACTACGCGGACTTGCGAGTGCTGTTGATGATCGAGTGGGAATGATCCCCGGTCCTTCGGGGCCGATCACCAGCGGTCGGTTGCGGTTGCGGCAGCACCATCGCGGATAGCGCTCGCCGGCCACGCCGGTGTCGCTTGCTGTTCGCGCGTGGTGCTCGCCGCGGTCGAGCCACGCATCGGCCTTTCTCTGTGTTTGCGCGACGCTACGCAGCATCCGACTTGACGTTGGTTAGGCGCGTGTCGCGACACTCCCGCCAGGCGTCATGTTCTGCGGACCGCTGACACGTTGACGGCGACGGCACGATCCGCCGGCAGGTGAGGGAATGGGGGCTCGCACGCCGCTGGGCGAAGCGAAGCGCGTCCCCGCCGTGCGGTTCGGCACGCGCCAGCTGCTCGCCCGAGTTGACTGCCACGCGCGCTCCTTATCTGCGCACGGCGACGCCAGCGACGCCGCGGCAGTGCGCAAGCCAGCAGCCTGGACTCGCCTATCGGCGCTGGTACACAACCCCCTGCACCAAGACCTGATCCGGCTCCGGCTGCTCGTCGAAACGCTGATGCGCCTCGGCGATGGCGGCTTGGTTGTCGTTCGCCCACTGGACTAGTTCCATGACCGGCTTCAACAGCGTTGTTCCCAGGTCGGTCAGTTCGTAATCGACGCGCGGCGGGATCGTCGGATACAGCGTGCGCGTGATCAGTCCGTCGCGTTCCAGTCCGCGCAAGGTCAGCGTCAGCATGCGCTGGGAAATGCCGTCGATGCCACGCTTCAATGCGTTGAAGCGCTGCGGGCCGTTTTGCAGCATGGCGACGATGTAGAGACTCCACTTGTCGCCGATGCGATCCAGGATTTGACGGGTCGCCAGACAGCCGCCCGCGTCGGGTGCAGGCAACTCGACAGGGCGCGTGATGTGACCAGGTGACATGCATGTGCCTTCTTGTGGGGCAGCGGCAGGGACCATACCATCCTTTGTATAAATTGGTAAGTAAAAGCCAATTTATTACTTAGTTCTTATTTTATACTTAGGAGCCGTCATGCGCCACACGCTACTTGTCACCTCCAGTCCGCGGGGGGCGGACAGCCTTTCCACGCGCTTCGCCACCGACATCGCTCAGGGCATCCAGGCCCGCACCGGCGGTGCGCTGACGGTGCGCGACCTCGCCGCGACTCCGCCGCCGCACATCACCGCGGCCTATATCCAGGGCCGGATCACGCCACCGGAGCAGCGCACACCGGAACAGGTCGATGCGGTGAACATCGCCCAGGAACTCGTCGACGAGTTGACGCGCGCCGATGTGATCGTGCTCGGCTCGGGCATGGTGAACTTCGGCCCGCCCTCGCAACTCAAGGCGTGGTTCGATCACGTCACCTGGCCCGGCGTCACCTTCCGCTATGGCGAGGCGGGGCCGCAAGGACTGCTGACCGGCAAGAAGGTCTATCTCGTCGCGGCCACGGGCGGCGTGTTCTCCGAGGGCGCCTGGGCGCCATTCGATTTTCAGACCAACTATCTGCTGCACCTGCTCGGCTTCATCGGCCTGACCGATGTCGACGTGGTGCGCGTCGAAGGCACGGTGCTCGGCCCGGATGCGGTGAACGCCGCCATCGACAAGGCTGCAACGGCCATCACTGCCTTGCTGGCGAAGGCGGCGTGAGCGCATGACCGGCAAAAAGACCATCGCCTTGTTCGGTGCAACCGGGCCGACCGGGCGGCAGCTCATCGAGGACGCCTTGAAGCGTGGCTATCGGCTGTCGGTCTACACGCGCGACGCCGCGAAGCTCGCCGCGTTCGCGGGAAAGGTCGACATCGTGGTCGGCGATCTGCAGGACCGCAACGCCATTGCACAATGCGTCCGAGGGGCCGACGCGGTCATCAGCGCGCTTGGCCCCAACGGTTTCAAGGTGCAGGGCGACAAGCCGGTCATGCACGGCCTGGCCAACATCATCGCCGCCATGCAGCAGGCTGGCGTGCGTCGCCTCATCCAGATTTCCACTGCCGCCTATCGCGACCCCAAGGATGGGTTTGATCTTGGCTCGCGCGCGAACGCGCTGATGTTCAAGGTGATTGCCCGCAAGGCGTACGACGACATCAAGGCTACGGGCGAACTGATCGCCAACTCGGATTTGGACTGGACACTGGTGCGGATTCCATTCCTTCAGGATGGCCCTGCGAACGGAAAGGTCGATGTGGGTTGGTATGGAACAACCAAGCTCAGTTCGAAACTTTCCCGCGGAAATCTGGCGGATTTTCTGGTGAGGCAGATCACTGACAAGCAGTTCGTGCGGGCCGCGCCTGGCATCGCCAATGGTTGAAGAAGGGAGATCTGGCATGTTGAAAATCGACCTCTATACCGAGATCAGTTGCCCTTGGTGCTTCGTCGGCCATCACCGTCTCGACAAAGTGCTGGCGGAGCGTTTCCCCGACCTGGCCGTGGACATCCGGCAGCATCCGGTCCTGCTGTTGCCGGATGCGCCGGTGGGCGGCCTCTACATTCCCGACTTGCTGCGCTCGCGCTACGGCATCACCGATCCGAAGGCCGCCTTCGCGCGTCCCGAGGGAGAAGCACGCGCGTCGGGTTTCGACCTGGATCTCGGTCGCCAACTCTGGACCTATCCGACCCAGGCCGCGCATGCGCTGATCCTCGCCGCCGCCGGGCGCGACACCCAGCATCGGCTCGCCGTCGCCATCACCGATGCCTACTTCATCGCAGCGAAGAACATCGCCGATGCGGAGGTGCTGGCCGACATCGCAGCCGGCCATGGTTTCGACCGCGACCAGGCGCGTGCCATTGCACTCGATCCTGCGCAGCACCGCCGCGTCGAGGCGGAAGCGGCCAGGTCGGTGGATGCCGGTGTCCGTTCGGTTCCTCACTTTGTCTTTGGGGAACGTATTGCGATCAATGGCGGTCGCAGCGAGGACGAGATCGCTGCGGCGATACGCGCGGCGTCCGGCGCGGTTCCTCTTTGACGCGTTCGGCCTCCGTCCATTCGATGTCGGGCGACGGCACTGCCAACAGGTGCTTGCCGTTCTCCTCGGAGGACCCTTCATAGGTCCTCCGGATCAGTCGGTCATCTCAGCCCCAGGGCATTTCGCCGGTGGCGACCTTGGCGCCGATCTCGAGGGCGACGCCCATGCCGAGATTCGGGAAGCGCGCTTCCATCGCTGCCTTGAGCGATGCGGCGTCCTTGGCCGTCGCAAGCGCCTCCTCGAAGGCCAGCAGATAGGCCTTGGTGTGGGCGATGGCCGACAGGTCGGTCGCCGCGTCGGGCGTCAGATGGCCAGGCACGACGATCGCGGGCGCGCGCGCGGCGATCGCATCGAGATTGGCGACCCAGACAGCACGCTGCGCCTTCGTCTGCGTATCGGCGGTCCAGACATGCACGCCGGAGAAGATCAGGACGCCGCCGAACACGGCGTGCAGCGAGGGCACCCAGAGATAGCGGCGATTGCCCAGGCCCTGGGCCGCGACGATCTCCACCGTCTCGCCATCGACCGACAGCGAGGCGCCGTCGAACGCCTCGGGCAGGACGATGTCGTCGAGCGTCTGCGGACCGTTCTCCTTGAGCTGCGGCCCCCACACGGCGAGCTTCTTTTCGACGTTGGCCTGGATGGCGGCGAGCGTGTCGGAAGCGGCGACGACCTTGGCCTGCGGGAAGGCCTCGCGCACCGGCTTGAGGCTGAAGTAGTAGTCCGGGTCCGACTGGCTGACGTAGATCGTCGTCAGCGTCTTGCCGGTGGCCTTGATCGCCTCGGCCAGCGCCTTGCCGTCGGGATAGGTGAAACCGCCGTCGATCAGCAGCGCTTCGGTTGCACCGGTCAACAGCACCGGCGCGCGGAAGAAGCCGTTCTGGCCGGCGGGAAAATGGGTCCAGGTCAATGTGGACGTCTGGCGGTCGTTGGTCATGGCAGGTCTCCTTGGGTGCGAGCGTGCAGTCAGCGGGAATGAAGGGTTGGAGAGCTCAGGCGGCGCGCAGATGCGCGGCCAGGGCGTCGCGGTTGCCGAACAGCACGTCGCTCGGCAACAGCCGGCTGCCGTGCGCGTCGTCGACGACGAGCGTGGGAACGCCCTGTGCACCGAAACGCGCCATCTCGCCGCGTGCGGCATCGATACGCGCGCGATAGGCACCGAGCATGTCGGCATCGGGCGATACGACGCGCTGGGCGGCATCGGCAAACCCTGCGCCGGACAGTACCTCCGCCACGACCACGCGATCGGAGGTGTTGCGGCCGTCGACATAGCGGGCACGTTGCAGGGTCTTCAGCGCCTCGCGTTCGCGCTCCGGCGCGGTCATGCCAACGGCGATCACGCCGAGCGTCGCGGGGGCCGAATCGAACAGCGTGCCGGTCGCGCCGAGTACCTGGTTGCGGTAGGCCTCGGAAAACGCTTGCCCGGTGAGGCGGGCGATGCGCTGGTCGTTCTGCCAGGCGTAGGCGGCGAAGGACGCCTCCATCGGCCGCGCATTCTCGCCGGCGAACAAGCCGGTGGGGGCGAGCCGCACGGTGACGCCCGGGACCTGCGCAAGCTGGTCCAGGGCCGGGATGGCGCCGTAGCACCACCCACAAAGAGGATCGAAGAGGTAAGTGAGGCGCATGGTGGGATCCACTTGAGGAGGTGCGGCCACCATAGCGAAGCGAGATTGACGGATAAATCATGTGTAATGCTACAGTCTGTAAGTCATTGGCTTACAGTGCGGCGAGGTCGGCGTGGAAGCCGTCAATCTCAACAGGCTTGCCTATTTCGCAGCCGTGGTGGACACGGGTTCGTTCACGCGCGCGGCCGAACGGTTGGGTATCACCAAGACCGTGGTCAGCCAGCAGGTCGCCAAGCTCGAGGCAGAGTTGAAGACGGCGCTGCTGATGCGCACGACCCGTCGGGTCGAGCCGACCGAAGCCGGACGGTTGCTGCATGCGCGCAGCGTGAGCGTGCTGCGCCAGGTCGAAGACGCCATCGGCGAGGTCACCCGCTCCAACACCGAGCCGAGCGGTGTGCTGCGGGTGGCCGCACCGAACGATTACGGGACCTCCAGGATTGCGCCACTCGCTGCCGCCTTCACCCGGCTGCACCCGGCGTGCCAGGTCGAGTTGATCCTAGCCGACTCGCGCATCGATCCCGTCGCCAGCCAGATCGATCTGTCCATCCGGGTGGGCTGGCTCGACGATTCCAGCCTGCATGCACGGCGCATCGGCGGTTTCCGGCAGTGCCTGGTCGCCACCCCGGAACTGGCCAGGACCTTGGCGGTCGCAGGCCCCGACGACCTCGCGCAGGTTCCGTTCGTCGCCAACAGCGCGCTGCGCGAGCCGCTGACCTGGCACTTCGTCAAAGACGATTTCGAGCGGCGCACGGTCCACATGCGCCAGGCCCTGTCGACCAATGCGACGCCGGCCGTGCTCGCGGCGACGCTGGCCGGTGGCGGGGTGTCGGTCTTGCCGGATTTCCTGGTGGCAGACGCCCTGGCAGCCGGAACGCTGGTCGCTGTGCTGCCGGACTGGTCGTTGCCGGCCGGCGGCATCCACGTGGTCTACCCGACGGCGCGCTTTCGCCCATCCAAGGTCACCGCATTTGTCGAGATGCTCGTTGCTGGTGTCGGCAACCGTGCGGCATCACGCTGATCTGGGCGCGTAACCGCGATCGCCAGCGGATCCGGCGAACGCATGCACGATCGGGGTTCGAAGGCTGCGACGTCGTTGTCATGGACCATTGCGGTGCTGCCCCGCGCCGATCACGGGGAGTGATCGGTGCCATCGCAGCAGTTGCAGGGGCGCTGCCATGCGCAATGCCGTAAATGTCCGCCTGCTTGGGGAACCGACGCCTGCCCTCTCGCCTGCGTTCGGAAGGGCGCAGTGAGCGAAAACACTGGGTCACGCCAGGGCCGGCACGGGATCGCGCTCGGAAGACGCATCGCCAGCGCACATCTCCCAGCGCAGCTCGCCGGTGTAGCGCGACGCCATCCGCCCGTGGTCGTCCAGCGCGAGCAGATGCAGCCACCGATTGTCGAACAGCGCGCGAACCTGCGGGTGACGTTCGAGGATGTTGGTAATCGCGTCTGTCGGTGCCTCGATCAGCACCGAAAGCCGTAGCGGTTCGTGGATCAGCCGCTCGCCGTCGTGCACCGACTGCCATGGCAGTCCGCCGCGCAGCAGGCCGCCATTGCCCTCGACCACGCCGATGCCGCCGGTGACGTTGTGCAGCAGCTTGTTGCCCGCGCCGAAAACCTCGGGCGCGACGGTCGAGCCGTAGTACTGCAGGCTGATCCAGCTGGCGACCACGACCGGAGCGGTCAGGATCAACTCCAGCACGCCGAAGCCCTCGTCGCGTCGCCAGTCGTAGTCGTGGAGGAAGGCGCGTCCTGCCAGGTCGCGCCCGGCGGTGCGCGCGCGCGGCGCGGCGATGAAGGCCTGGCAGCCGGCCAGCGCCCATTCGGGACGTAGCTCGGCCCAGTCGCGGGCGCGATGCGCGATGTCCTGGCTGCGCTGCGCGCGCGGCAGGCGCAGCGCTCGCTCGCCACGCGCCAGTGCGCCGGCGGCGTGCAGCCAACGTGCCGCCTGATCGACATCGGCGGCATGCGCGGACGAAGGATGGTCGGCGCTGTAGAGCATGACCGCATCGGTCGTGGTGTCGTGCAGTGCGCCCACGAACAACGTGTCTGTGGGAATCGCGATGCCGCGTTCGGTGAGGCCGGCGCGTACCTCGGGATCGTTGAGCAGCGTGGCGAGCAGCCGCGCGTTCACTTCGCCCGAGTAGCCGCCGCAGGCGCCGCAGTGCAGGGCGCTGGCATGGGGGTTGTTGACCACGTTTGCCCCATGGCCGGCGATCACGACGAGCCGGGCGAAGTCGGTGGTGAGCGACATCGCCTTGAGGATCCGCATGGCCATGGTCAGCCGCGTATCGAGGTCGAGTGCGTCGGTCGGGCGCGGCGCGGGATCGTTCGGCGCTGAGTGCCGCGTCAGTCCCAATCCATCACGCAGCAGCTTGGCGACGTAGATCGGGCCGGTGGCCTCGACGAAGGCGAAGGAAGAAATGGCGGCGAGCTTGAAGCGACCCCAGGCACGCTTCGCACGGGCCGTGATCCGTGCGGCGAGGTCGGATTCGGCCAGCGACGACGTCGCGTCTCCCGAGCAGGTCTGCAACCCCGGCGTCAGCAGCACCGGAAGGCGCGCCTCGACCACGTCCGAAGCGAACCGACGATGGCCGATGCCCAGCCCGAAGAATCCGGCGAAGCCGAGCGTCTGGATGCCGGAATCGAGGCTTTCCAAGGCGCGGCGGAACACTTCCGAGCGCACGTCGATGCAGAAGGCCATCTGCAATTTCATCCGGGCGGGCGCGGCAGGAGTTGAAGCAGGTACTGCTAGCACGCTGTCGAGCCGCCGCTGCGCCGCCCGTTCGGCCGCTTCCTGCAGGATGCTGTCGACAACATCGTCCGGCGTCGCTGCCACCGGCATGGCGTAGGCGGCGATGGCGGATCGCCACTGCGGCGCGATCTGCGAACCGAACTTGCCCAACAGCGCCGCTTCCCAGCTGATGCGGATGGCGAGCAGGTCGGTGACGCACGCATCGGTGCCACCGTTCAACTCCGCTTGCCACAGCCGATACCGGGCGACCTGGCTCCAGCCGCCCAGCGTGGTCAGCAGGCGGTGGAAATAGCCGTCCAGCGCGTCCGGCGCGAGGCCGAGGCGGGCGACCCCTTCGACGATCGCCTCTTCGGCATTCGCTGGTGCGTCCGCCACCTGCTGCGCGAATCGGGTGAGCCCGGCGATTTCCGGCGTCAGATCATGCGTCGCGACCTGACGCCATGCGCTGTAGGCGCCGCCGGACTGCCCGGCGACCCACAGGGCCTGACCCTGGTCGAAATAGGCGGCGGCCCAGTGCCCGATGCGTTCGTCGACGATGCCCGGCCAGTCGATCGACGAGGCGTCGCGCGCCAGATCGGCGATCGTCGGGATCGCCTGCGGGGCAGAGCGGCCGGCGTCGATGGCGTGCTTGAGCGCGGACAAGCTCGGCGGGCGCAGCCCGGCCGGCGCGTTGTGCCAGGCCGCCTGCAGATCCTCCTCGGCGATCTCGCCGGACTGAAGCCGCTCCGCATACCAGGTGCGCGGCATGGTCAGGGCGATGCCGGCGGCATTGCGCAGGCGCGCTGCCGCGGTCGCCAGCGGTTCGCCGGCCTGGCCGAGGAAGGGATTGACCGCCACGCTCGAGGCGAGCGGCCACAGCGGGGGAATGGCGCATGCCGCACGCTCGGCGGCGGCGATGATCGCAGCGTGGGACAGGGGCGGTACGTTGGTCGCGGTCATCAGCATGGGGGTGTCCTGGCGGGTAGAGGTCACGACGTCTTGCGAACAGACCAGCCGCCGAGCAGGCGGTCGAGCGTGGCGTTGGCGTACAGGCCGTTGGAAAGATGTACGCGCAGTCCGGCGGCGGCCGGGTGCGAAGCCCACAGCGGGAACAGCGCCTGCGCCACGGCCACCAAGCCGAAGCTCAGCACCGCCAGCGCCATCAGCGTCCACTCCAGCCGGCCCGGCGCCGGCGTCGCCGGCAGCACGCCGGTGGTCAGCCATTCGGCGACCGTCTGCAGGGCGAAGTAGCCGATTGCCGCGGCGCTGGCGTACAGCACCGTCCTGCGGGTGAGCGGACGCGGCGCGGCATCGGCCAGGCCCTGGGCCAGCAGATAGGCCACGCCGAAGATCAGGATAGCGCCCAATGCCAGCGCCTGCGGCGACTTCTGCTCGAAGCCGAAGGCGAACCCGAAGGCGGCGCCGATCCCGACATAGATCGCCAGGGCGATCAGGAAGGCGCGGCCGACCGCCGCGCCGTCGGGTACCGCAGCGGGCCCGGGTCGGCGAATCGAGGCCACCTGCTCGACGGCACCGCCGGAGGCCAGGAAGGCATGCGCCTTGTAGAGCGAGTGCGCGACGATGTGCAGCAGCGCGAGCGGGAACAGCGCCAGCCCGCACTGCAGGATCATGAAGCCCATCTGCGCGACCGTGGACCAGGCCAGCGAGGTCTTGACCGCCGGCTGGGTCAGCATCACCAGCGCGCCGAACAGGGCGGTGAACCCGCCCAGCATGGCCAGCACGGCGAGCACGCCAGGGGCTGCGAGCATCAGGTCGGCGAAGCGGATCAGCAGGAAGCCGCCACCGTTGACCACGCCGGCATGCAGCAGCGCCGACACCGGCGTGGGCGCCTCCATCATCTCGGTGAGCCAGCCGTGGGTCGGGAACTGCGCCGATTTCAGTACCGCGGCGAGCGCGAGTAGCGCGGCGGCGGCCGTCAGCAGCCAGTCGTGCCGGCCGCCGCGGGCCAGTGCGTTGATCGTGGCGATGTCGGTGGTGCCCAGGCTCTTCCAGACAAGCAGGGCCGCGCAGATCAGGGCGATGGCGCCGATGCTGGAGAACAGGCGCTTCTTGCGCGCAGCGCGCTGTGCCGCCACGCGATCGGGATAGAACAGCAGCAGGCGATTGAGCGCGATGCTGGTCGCGATCCAGGCGACGACGATCTGGACCAGGTTGCCTGCCTGCACCAGCAGCAGTACCGCCGCGAGCGCCAGGCACAGCCAGCCGGTGAAATAGCCCTGGCGCGTCTCGCCATCGAGATAGGTGCGGGTGTAGCGCACCACGATCCAGCCGACGAAGGCGACCAGCAGCAGCATCGTGGTGCTCACCGCATCCAGCCGTGCCGACAGGCCGAGGCCTCCCCAGCCGATCAGCTCACTGTCGCCGGCGCCACGAACGATCAGCAGCGTCAGCGAGGCGAGCGCGACGAGCAGCGCGCCGAGCGCGGCGCCTTCGGCGAAGGCGGGCAGCAGGCGTGGACGTCGGCCGCTGCGAACGAAGCCGAACATCGCGGCGGCCAGCAGCAAGAACGGTGCAGAGAGCGGCAGCAGATAGAGCGACAAGGCAATTCCCTCGGATCGAGCGCAGTGGCGGGCGGCGCCACGATAGCGATCGTCGGGATGGAACAAAAATTCATTGTTTTCGCGATATCGTTCGTTATTATCGAACGATGGCCGCCCTGAACTACAACCACCTGCGCTACTTCTGGGCTGTGGCCCACGACGGCAATCTCACTCGTACTGCCGAGCGGCTCAACCTCACCCAGTCGGCTTTGTCGGTGCAGATCCGCAAGCTCGAGGAGCGCCTCGGCCATGCGCTGTTCGAACGGCGCGGGCGGCAGCTGCACCTGACCGAAGCCGGACAGATCGTGCTCGACCACGCCGATGCGATCTTCGCGACCGGCGACGAACTGCTGGGCACGCTGCGGCAGACCGGCGCTGCCCGGCAGGCGCTGCGGGTCGGCTCGCTGGCCACGCTGTCGCGCAACTTCCAGTTGGAGTTCCTGCGGCCGCTGCTCGGCCGGCCCGACATCGACCTGATCCTGCGTTCGGGCAGTGCCGGCGAATTGCTGCGGGCACTGGAGGCGCTCAACCTCGACGTGGTCCTGCTCAATCAGGCGCCGCCGGGCGACGCGCTGACCCCGTTCGTCACCCATCGGCTCGCCGAGCGCCCGGTCAGCCTGGTGGGCACGCCGGATCGGTTGGGTCACGCCGCCAGCATCGCCGACCGCCTGCGCCACCACCCCATCATCCTGCCGACGGTGGACAACAGCGTGCGCGCGGGCTTCGACGCCTTGGCCGATCGCCTGGGCGTGCGACCGCAGATCGTGGCGGAAGTGGAGGACATGGCGATGATGCGCTTGCTGGCGCGCGAGGACATCGGCCTGGCCGTGCTCCCGCCGATCGTGGTCAAGGACGAGATCGCCGCGGGCGTGCTGGTGGAAGGCGACCAATTGCCGGACATCGTGGAGACCTTCCACGCCGTGACCATGTCGCGGCGCTTCCCGAATCCGCTGGTGCGGCTGCTGCTGCAGCCGACGGCCGCATTTGGAAGCCTGTAGTGCCACCGTGGCAGCCGTCGGACCGGCGTGTGAATCGCTTCATGGGGATTCGGCAGCACGAACTAGAACGGTTCCCACACCGCCTTTGCCAAATCAACGACGAGGCGGCCCTGCATGGGTTCGCTCTCGACGTGGAGGCTTGGCGCCGGCGCCATGCCGAGACCCGCTAGCGGCTTCGATCGTCGCGGCGCCGATGGCTGTCTCGCCACGTAGCGCCGATCTCCTTCGCTACTGATGACACGATCCCGCGCGCGCTATGCGCGGTGGCCCATGCACGCGCATCAGGCGGGTCGTGCAACCCAGAGGGTCCAGCGGTCTTGCTCGACGATTTCCTCATCCGCGGGCAATCGGCTACGGAGGTCGTCGATCAGGGACTGCAGTTCGTCATCGCTCAGTTCGTGCAGGATCGAGCGACCCGAGCGCGCCGCCAGGTCCAGGGCCAGCGATTCGACGCCATCGTAGCGTTTGCGTGTTTCCCACAGCGAACGCTCGGCGATGTCGGTGAAGCCGGCAGCTTGCATTGCCGCCGCGACGGTCGCGTGCGTAGGCCGACGGCCGGCCTCGACGGCACGAAGCCGCGGAAAGCAGTCGAAGAAGTAGCCGCGCAGGTGTGTGCTGGATCCAGGCAGGTCGACGTCCTCGGGTGTGCGGTCCTGCACGAGCAGGCGTCCTCCGGGTGCCAGGAGGCGGCGAGCCTCGGCAAAGCACGCCACGTAGTCCGGCAGGTGGTGAATCAATGCGCGCTGGAACACCACATCGCAGCTTGCCGTGGGAAGCCCCGTCGCGGCGGCGGAGCCTTGCACGAAGCAGACGTCGTCCACGCCCGCGCCTCGCTCGCGGCTTGCCGCCACCATCTCCGCGGAGAAATCCACGCCCGTTACGTGGGCGGCACCCAGCGCATGCCAGGCCAGCGAGTAAAGGCCGCCCCCGCAGCCAACGTCGGCAATCCGCTTGCCCACGGGTTCGACAAGGACCTGCATGGCGTCCATCCAGCCTGGATCGACGTCCCTGCCGGAGTAGGTGTATCGGTTCTGGCGTGCGTGGAAATCGATGGGCATCGGCGGTGGTCCATAAAAGGGATTCACGAAGGACCGCGATGCTAGGGATGGATAATCGGAATGTAAAATATCTGCTTGCTACCATGAGCAGATATTTTGAATATCATTAACGCCATGGAATTGCGCCATCTCCGTTATTTCGTCGCCGTGGCAGCTGCGCAGAGCGTCACCAAGGCGGCGGCGCATCTGGGCATTCAGCAGCCGCCACTCAGCCAGCAGATCCGCGATCTGGAGCGCGAACTGGGTGTCGAACTGTTCCAGCGGACGCCGCGCAGCGTGCGCCTCAACGATGCAGGACGCGTGTTCCTGGCGGATGCGCAGGCCATTCTGGCCGCGGCCGATGACGCCGTCGTTCGCGTGCGGCGTGCGGCGCAGGGGCAACTGGGTCGCCTGGTGATGGGCTACACCAGTTCGGCTGCATTGCATCCGCTGGTGCCGCGGATCCTGCGAGCGTTCCGCGAAGGCTATCCGCAGGTCGCGCTGGATGTGCGTGAGCATGCTACCGACGGCTTGTTTCGTGCGGTGCGGGCCGAAGAGATGGACGCGGCGTTCGTACGCGCCCCCGCCGAGCGCTTTGCGCCGCTGCACGCCATCACCCTTGCTGAAGAAGCCGTGGTGGTCGCACTTCCGCGTGGGCACCGGTTGAGTGCGGCAACCGATGCGTTGGCGCTGGAAGAATTGGCGACGGAGGAGTTCGTGCTGTATCGCAGTCCGGACGGGCCAGGCATCCTGGACGTGCTGTCCGCTGCCTGCCACCGGGCCGGTTTCGCGCCGCGGGCTGTGGCCACCGTGCCGCGTCTGCTGTCCGCCGCCGCCATGGTGGCAGCTGGGCAGGGCGTCGCGATCATGCCGATGGCGCTGCAGTCGCTGCATCGCGAGAGCGTGGTGTACCGGACGCTGGATCCGGCATCCGCGTTCACCATTCCGTTGACCTTGATCTGGCGCGACGCGCCCTCCGGCTCGCCGTTGGCCCATTTCGTGGCGTTGGCGAAGGACGATTGAGCCGGCGCGGCGGGTACCCAGCGCCGCTGTGTGTCTGTAGTCGCTTGCCCGGGGACTGCGTACAGAATGGTGAGCAGCAGGCCGATCTCCTACGCGCCGGCGACGGAACGGTTCAGCGATCGGACTCCCCAAAGGCGAGCGGCCCTGCACGGCCTTGCTGATGGTGTTTGTCGACCGCTTCCGGGCCAGGACCACGTACCTTGATCCAGCCTGAGATGCAGGCGGAATTCCCCGCGTGGGAAAGGATCGATGGAATGGAAACGAAGGCGAAAGGCTTGGCAATCGTGGCGGCAGCGGCGCTGGCGCTGTCCTTTCAGGCGCAGGCGCAGACGTGTTGCCCCTCCGGCGGGCACGGGGTCGTCGGCAAGGGGCTGGGAGAGAGCGTGCCCCAGGCGCTGAATCTCGCCACGGATTCGGCCTGGCGCATCTACGAGTTTTCGCGCGACGGCGTGAACTACCTGCAGATCAACGACGCCAACGGCGTGGTCCGCGCTGCGGTCGGCCGCATCGGCAAGACGCTGTGGGTGCTGCCGATGGGCAGCGACGTAGCGCGCGTCACGGTGACGGCAGCGCCAGTGGTGCCGGGCCGTGTGGTCTATCGGACCGCGGAGGTGGTGGTGCGGCTGCGCGCGGATGGGCGCGGCGATGCGTGGGAGGTCACGTCGGTAGAGTGAAGGCTGGCGGCAGCGCTTTCCGACACCAGGAAGCTGAAACTCAACGCATGGCGGCGCCGGCAGGTGCCGCCATGCGCTTGCAGGCGGACCGCCAGTTCCCGGTCCGGCGCCTCCGGGCGACGCCGCATTGCACTCAGCATGGCGGCGTCGGCGGTGATGCGGATGGCGATGCCCTGCCGCCCCCTGGCACGCCAGACCCGCGCCTGCAGCAGGTGGGTGTGGGCGACGGGCAGGGTCTCGATGGCGTCGAGGATGCAGCGATAGGCCACCAGTTGCAGGCCCAGCGACAGGCGCCGCGGATCGCCATGCAGGCGGCAGCGGAACTCGGTCGCGCACAGGTTGGCGAAGGTCGGCGAGTGCAGGGTGGGGTACAGGCCATGCGTCTCGATGCCGAGCGGGTAGAGCGCGGTGACGTACTCGTCCAGCAGTTGTGCCTGGATCACGCCGGTGCGGGTCATCTGCATGGCGGCGGCGTAGTGTCCGCGCGCACGCAGATCCTCCACCACGTCGCGGCGCAGCTTGTTGATCTGTGTGCTGAGATCGGTGTAGTCGACCACCCGCCGGCGCAGCGTGCGTTCGGCGGACAGGTAACCGGCCTGCGCGAAGGCCAGCGCCTGCTCGCGCAGGCGTCCGTCGTCGCGCATGTGCCGATAGGCCGCGGAGATGCGCGACCCGAACGCGAACATCACCGTGGCCGTGGCGGCGAGCAGGATCTGCACCACGAACGCGTCGGCGTCGTGGATCCCGGGTGCCACGACCTTGGGCATGGACAGCGCCACCGCAACGTTCGCCAGGACCACGCCGAGCGCCGCGCCCCGCCAACCATGGCGCAGCGTCAGCACGATCGCCGGGACCACCAGCAACACCATCAGCAACTGCCGCAGCAGGGCATCGTCCACGCCGGCGATCGACGCCGACAGCACGACGACCACGGCGATCGACGCCAACCCTTCGCGCAACAGCGAGGCATGCATCTGCGTGGGTTCGTCGCGGCGCAACCACAGCAACGCCGGCAGCACGAACATCAAGGTGCCCAGGTAATCGCCGAGCCAGTAGCGCAGCAGGACATCGAGCGGCGCCGGCCCCGCCGGGCCGCCCAAGGCGGTGTTGATGGCGATGTTGCAGAGCGTGCTCCACAGCGCGGTCGCCAGCGCCAGTGGCAGCAGCCAGTGATCCTTGCGCGCCAGATCCGGTACTCGCTGACGCACCAGGACCGGCAACAGCGACACGGCCGGCATCAGCAGGAACGGACTCAGGTAAGCCCAGGCGGCACTCGCGCCCCAGGCCTCGCTCATGGGAATGCGCAGCGTCAGCAGCGCGGCGGCATCGCCGGCCAGCAACCACGGCCAGCGTCGCGCGGGCAGGAACAGCAGGCTGGCGACGCGCACGCCTGCCGGCAGATACCACTGATCCACGGAGCAGCGCCACGCCAGCAGGAAGGCGATGCAGTAGGTCGCGCTCAGTAGAACGCCTTTGGCGAAATCTCTTGCCGCGGCCATCCCCGCCATCCCTGGTATGTCGCGGCTACTGTATAAGCCGGATCGGCGTCGAGGGTAGACAGTTGCTGGCGTAGGCGACAGTGTGAGACGCGTCGCACCTCATCGGTGCCGCAGGCGAGTGCGTGGTCTTTCTTTCGCCTCGGATTTGCGAGCCTGCACCAGCGGCACCGTCACTTGCAGCATTCCAGATGTTTTGTCGGTATGGCCTGCTTGCCGCCCATGCGTGCGGTAGCACGTCTTTGACCGGTTCGGCGCCAAGCCATGCGAGCGAAGCCGGCGTCGATGTGCGGCCATGTGCTACCCGACGGATGACAGCGATGCGGCGCGGACGTCCGCCCATCGCCTTTGCCTACACAGAAAAATCACTTTGCCGAACGTAGCGTGGTTCGTGGCGAAGAAGTGCAAGGGAGACGGCGTGCTCGACGCGCGTGCACGTCGCGGCATGCGGTGGTCGCGACCTCCGGCCGGGTTGCACTTGGTCACCACGCACCCCGAGCACACGACGCGTTGACCATAGTGCAAACAGCACAGAAAGGACGACCATGACGCCCCATCGGCGGACCGATCACGTGAATGGCGATGAATTGCCGCGTATTTCCACCGGTAGCGCGGGCCTGGACGACATCCTCGGCGGCGGCGTCGACGCCAACCGCCTGTATCTGTACGAAGGACGTCCGGGCACCGGCAAGACCACCATCGCCCTGCAGTTCCTGCTGGAGGGCGTTCGGCAGGGCGAGCGCGTGCTGTACATCACGCTCTCGGAGACCCAGCGCGAACTGCATCTGGTCGCCACGCGCCACGGCTGGAGCATGGAGCAGGTCGACGTGTTCGAGCTGGTGCCGCCGGAAACCGCACTGGACCCGGAGCGCGAACTCACCGTGTTCCATCCGGCGGAGATGGAACTCACCGAGACCACCAAGCTGATCTTCCAGAAGGTCGAACAGCTCAATCCCAGCCGCGTGGTGCTGGACAGCCTGTCGGAACTGCGCCTGCTGGCGCAAAGTCCACTGCGCTATCGTCGCCAGGTGCTGGCGCTGAAGCATTTCTTCGCCAGCCGCCAATGCACGGTGATCCTGCTCGACGACCTGTCCTCGCAGGAAAACGACCTGCAGCTGCATTCCATCACCCATGGCGTGGTGCTGCTGGAACAGTTGGCGATCGACTACGGCGCCGAACGCCGGCGCCTGCGCGTGGTGAAGATGCGCGGCATCCAGTTCCGCGGCGGCTACCACGATTTCAGCATCCAACGCGGCGGCCTGGAAATCTATCCGCGGCTGGTCGCGGCTGACTACAAGCATCACCACATCGACGCATTCACCTCCAGCGGCAATGCCGAACTGGACCGGCTGCTCGGTGGCGGGCTGGAACGCGGCACCAATGCCTTGCTGCTCGGCGCTGCCGGCGTGGGCAAGTCCTCGCTGGCGCTGACCTATGCCATCGCCGCTGCCGAACGCGGCGAACACAGTGTGTTCTTCGCCTTCGACGAAGGCCGCGGCACGGTCGAGGCGCGCGCTCGCACCCTGGGACTGCCGCTGGAGAAGCACTTGGCGAGCGGGCTGATCCGCTTCCAGCAGATCGACCCGGCCGAGATGTCGCCCGGGCAGTTTGCCGCCAGCGTGCGCAGCAGCGTCGAGGTCGACGGCGCCCGGGTGATCGTCATCGACAGCCTCAACGGCTATCTCAATGCGATGCCGGACGAGCGCTTCCTGATCCTGCAGATGCACGAACTGCTCAGCTATCTGGGCCAGCACGGCGTGCTGACCATCCTGGTGCTGGCGCAGCATGGCTTGGTCGGCCCGATGGAGACCCCGCTGGACCTGAGCTATCTCAGCGATTCGGTGCTGATGCTGCGGTATTTCGAAGTGGGCGGCACCGTGCGCCGCGCGTTGTCGGTCGTCAAGAAGCGCAGCGGCAACCACGAGAACACCATTCGCGAGTTCCGGCTCAGCAGCAAGGGCATCGACGTGGGGCCGCCGCTCAAGGAATTCAGCGGCATCTTTTCCGGCACGCCGCGCTATGGCGGGGGAGACCTGCCGCTGCTGGACCCGCTTGCATGAGCAGCAGCGACGCACCCGAAAAACGCGTCCTGGTGTACACGCCGATCGGGCGCGACGGCCCGGCGTCGGTGGAACTGCTGCGTCGCGGCGGGGTGGTGGCGTGCCACTGTTTAGACCTGGGCATGCTGGTGCGCGAGCTGCACGTCGGCGCGGCGGCGGTGTTCCTGGCCGAGGAGGGACTGTTCGGCGCGGACACCTCGGCGCTGTTCGCCTGGGCCGACGCGCAGCCGGCCTGGTCGGACCTGCCGTTCGTGGTGCTGACCAGCCACCAGGAGCAGCCGTTCGTGGTCGCATGGCGGCGCAAGCTGGTGGGTGCGCTGCGCAACGTGGCGCTGCTCGAACGCCCGGTGCAAACGATCACCTTCACCAGCACCATCAAGGCCGCATTGCGCGCACGGGCGCGGCAATACGAGGTGCGCACGCTGCTGCAGGCGCAGGCGTCGGCCGCCGCGCAGCTGGAGGCGCAGGTGGTGGCGCGCACGCGCGAGCTGGAGGAGGCCAATCGGCTGTTGCGCCGGCAGATGGACGAACGCGCGCGGGTCGAGGAGACCCTGCGCCAGGCGCAGAAGATCGAGGCGCTGGGCCAGTTGACCGGCGGCGTCGCGCACGATTTCAACAACCTGCTGATGGTGATCTCCGGTGGCCTGGCGATGCTCGACAGTCAGAGCGATCCGGCGATCCGCAAACGCTTGATGGACGGCATGCAGAAGGCCGCACAGCGCGGCGCCGGGCTGACCCGGCAACTGCTGGCGTTCTCGCGCCGGCAGGAACTCAAGCCCGAGCCGATCGACCTGTCGCGGCAGATCGGCGGCATGCGCGAGTTGCTGGACCGCAGTCTGCGTGGCGACGTGCACGTGGATTTCGATCTGGCCGACGACCTGTGGCCGGTCGAAGTGGACCCAGGTGAACTGGAACTGGTGGTGCTGAACCTGGCCGTGAACGCGCGCGATGCAATGCCCAACGGCGGCACCATCGTGGTACGGGCGCGCAACCTGCCTGGCGCCGTCGCCACCGACCCGGATTTCATCCGCCTGTCGATCATCGACGACGGCAGCGGCATGGCGCCGGAGGTGAAGGCGCGGGTGTTCGAGCCGTTCTACACCACCAAGGACATCGGCAAGGGCTCCGGCCTGGGCCTGGCCCAGGTGCATGGTTTCGTGCAGCAGTCGGGCGGTTCCATCCACATCGACAGCGAGCCGGGGCGCGGCACGGCGATCCATCTGCTGTTGCCGCGCTCGCACCGTGCGCCAGTGCAAGAAGATCGGCACCTGGTGGACCTCCAGGTCGTTCGAGATGAGCCCGGCCAGGCCGGCTGCGTGCTGCTGGTGGAGGACGACGACGAAGTCGCCGCGCTGGTCGGGGAGATGTTGCGCCAACTCGGCTACGAGGTCGTCCGCGCGGCCAGTGCGGGCGCGGCGCTGGGTGCGCTGGCCAACGGCCGCGTGGTGGACATCGTGTTCTCCGACATCATGATGCCCGGCGGCATGAACGGCCTGGAGCTGGTGCAGGAAATCCGCATGCGGCGTGGCGCGCTGCCGGTCCTGCTCACCAGCGGCTATGCCGAAGCGGCGAAGTCCGCGGCAGAGGCGCAAGGGGTGCAGATCCTGTCCAAACCCTACCGGCTGGACGAACTGGCCAACGCGCTGCAGCAAGTGCGGGCCAATGCCGGCATGGCCGGCAGATCGGACACCGCTTCGCTGTGTTAACGATCGACGCCGGGGCCTGAAAGACCAGGGCCCGGAAGCGCACCGCAACCGCGCCGTCAGTGCAGCAGCGTGTCGATGAGCAGCTTCAGGTTCAGCACCACGATCAGCGCAGCGATCCCCCAGGCCAGCCAGGCCAGCCCGCGGCGCACGACCAGCGGACCCATCCGAGGCTTGTCGGTGACGAAGCGCACCAGCGGGATCACCGCGAACGGCAACTGCATCGACAGCACCACCTGGCTCAGCACCAGCAGCTTGGCGGTGCCCTGTTCGCCGTACAGCGAGGTCACCGCCACCACCGGCACGATCGCCAGGCCGCGGGTCAGCAGGCGCCGCGCCCATGGCGGCAGGCGCAGGTGCAGGAAGCCTTCCATCACGATCTGCCCGGCCAGGGTGGCGGTGACGGTGGAATTGATGCCGGAGGCCAGCAGCGCCACCGCGAACAGGGTCGAGGCCAGGCCGACGCCGAGCATCGGCGCCAGCAGTTCGTGGGCCTGTTCGATTTCCTGCACGTCGGTGCGGCCGTGCGCATGGAATACCGCGGCGGCCAGGATCAGGATCGCGGCGTTGACGAACAGCGCCAGGCTCAGCGCGATGGTGCTGTCGGCCAGCGCCCAGCGCAGCGCCGAGCGGCGGCCCTGATCGGTGCGCTCGTAGGCGCGGGTCTGCACGATCGAGGAATGCAGGTACAGGTTGTGCGGCATCACCGTCGCGCCGATGATGCCGATCGCCAGGTACAGCGCGGCCGGGTCGGTGACCACCTGCGTGCGCGGGATGAAGCCGGTCAGCACCTCGCGCAGCGGCGGCGCGGCCAGCACGATCTGCACCAGGAAGCAGGCGAAGATCACCATCAGCAGGGCGATCACGAACGCTTCCAGCGCGCGAAAGCCGCGGCGCATCAGGAACAGCACCAGCAGCGCGTCGATCGAGGTGATGATCGCGCCGGCGGTGAGCGGGATGCCGAACAGCAGCTTCAACGCGATCGCGGTGCCGATCACCTCGGCCAGGTCGCAGGCGACGATGGCCGCCTCGCAGGCCAGCCACAGCAGGAAGTTCACCGGCTTGGAATAGTGCGCGCGGCAGGCCTGGGCCAGATCCAGGCCGGTGGCGATGCCCAGGCGCGCGGCCAGCCCCTGCAGCACGATCGCCATCAGGTTGGAGAGCAGGATCACCGACAGCAGCAGATAGCCGAAGTGCGAGCCGCCGGCGATGTCGGTCGCCCAGTTGCCCGGATCCATGTAGCCGACCGAGACCATGTAGCCGGGCCCGAGGAAGGCCAGGAAGCGGCGCCAGCCAAGGCCGTTGCGTGGCACGGCGACGCTGGCATGCATGGCGCCCAGGCTGGGGCGCGCTTCGCCACGGCTTGCGTGCTCGGCAGCGGAACTCGGCAGGGGCAGGGGGGCGGCCATGGCGACGACGGGGTGGGGCGGGGTGCAAACGAGTATATAGCAGGTGCTATATGGATTAGCATTGGCAATTCAAATCGCTGCGATAGCCCGGATTTCGGCCAGAATAGGCAGGTGGTCGGCAGGGCGCCGGCACCGGACAAGGGCGTTGCAATGCAGAAAAGCGGGAAGTCGATGGCGCCGCCGGCGGTGCTGCTCGACGCCGAAGTGCAGGTCGAAAGCTTCCGCCAGGTGCGCGAGGCGCACCGCCTGGAGCTGATCGAGGACTACGTGGAGCTGATTTCCGACCTCCTCGCCGATGGCGGCGAAGCGCGGCAGGTGGATATCGCCGCGCGCCTGGGCGTGGCCCAGCCGACCGTGGCCAAGATGCTCAAGCGCCTGGTCAAGGGCGGCTGGGTGGTGCAGCGCCCCTACCGTGGCGTGTTCCTCACCCCTGAGGGCGAGGCGCTGGCCGCGGCCAGCCGGCAGCGCCACCAGACCGTGGAGCAGTTCCTGCTGGCCTTGGGCATCGACGCCGACACCGCGCGCCGCGATGCCGAGGGCATCGAGCATCACGTCAGCGAAGCGACGCTAGCGGTGTTCGCCGAATTCGTGCGCAAGCACGGCGCGTCGCGATGACTGTCGGCGACGACGCGCAACTGGCGCGCGACGCGCACTGGATGCGGCACGCGCTGGCCCTGGCCGAGCGCGCCGAGCGCGAGTTCGACGAGATCCCGGTCGGCGCGGTCCTGGTCTCGGCCGAGGATGAGGTGTTGGGCGAGGGCTGGAACCTCAACATCGCCGAACACGATCCCAGCGCGCATGCCGAGATCGTCGCGCTGCGGCAGGCCGGCCGCCGGCTCGGCAACCATCGCCTGGTCGGCAGCCGCCTGTACGTGACTCTGGAACCGTGCGCGATGTGCGCGATGGCGGTGGTGCATGCGCGGGTGGCGGAGCTGGTCTACGCCGCCACCGATCCCAAGACCGGGGCCTGCGGCAGCGTGTTCGACCTGATCGCCGACCCGCGCCACAACCATCGCGTGCAGGTCCGCGGCGGGGTGCTGGCGACGGCGGCCAGCACGCGCCTGACCAACTATTTCCGCGCCAAGCGCGGCAAGCCGCCGCTCGGCGCGTGAGTGCCACGCCCCTGCCGGCGACCCAGGCCACGCGGTATCATTGAAGGCTGATACGACACTTCCGCGCCGGCCTCGCCGCCGCGAACGACAGGACGGTGATATGGCGCAAGCGCACGTGGCGAACGATCGGCTGATCTGGATCGATCTGGAAATGACCGGCTTGGATACCGATCGCGATTCGATCATCGAAATCGCCACGGTGGTGACCGACGCGCAGCTCAACGTGCTGGCCGAAGGCCCGGAGTTCGCCATCGCCCATCCGCTGCAGACGCTGGAGGCGATGGACGAGTGGAACCGCAACCAGCACCGCCATTCCGGTCTGTGGCAGCGCGTGCTCGACAGCCAGGTCACGCTGGCGCAGGCCGAGGCCGAGACCATGGCGTTCCTGACCCAGTGGTGCAAGCCCGGCACCTCGCCGATGTGCGGCAACTCGATCTGCCAGGACCGGCGTTTCCTGCACCGGCAGATGCCGCGGCTGGAGCGGTTCTTCCACTACCGCAATCTTGACGTGTCGACGTTGAAGGAACTGGCGCGGCGCTGGGCGCCGGCGGTGTCGGCCGGCCTGACCAAGACCTCCTCGCATACCGCGCTCAGCGACGTGCACGATTCCATCGACGAACTGCGCTACTACCGTCCCTTCATGGGCAGGCTGGGCGGGCAGGGCGAGGGCTGATCCGCGAGCCTTGCGCGTCGGGGCGCATGCGGAACACCGCCCGACGCTCGTCGGGCGGATGCAGTGGTGCAGGAATACAGAAGGTGAAGCCGACGCTCAGCGCGCCAGCGGCGGCCCCGGCTTGGTCTCGCCGTCGTCGGTGACGCCTTTGGTCAACAATTCCGCGATCGGGCGGCCGTCGGCATCGTGGTGGTACACGTGCAGGTCGCGCTGCGGATACGGAATGCTCAGCCCGTTCTCCAGCAGCTGGTTGCGGATCTGCTCCAGCGTGCTGCTCTTGGCCGCGCCGAAATCGCTGTTCTTGGCATAGCCGAATAACATCAGGTCCACCGTGCTCTCGCCCAGGTTGGTGACCTGCACGAACGGGGCGGGCGTCTTCAGGATGTTCGGATTCTCCTGCGCGATCTGCAGCAACAACTCCTGCGCCTTCTTCAGGTCGTCGCCGTAGCCGACGCCGACGGTGATCTCCAGGCGCCGGTTGGGCAGGGTGCTGTAGTTGACGATCGGCGCGGTGGTGATGGTGCTGTTGGGCAGGGTCACCATGCGCTCGTCGAAGGTGCGGATGCGGGTCTGGAAGATACGGATCTCGTCGACCACGCCTTCCTGCCCAGCCACCACCACGTGGTCGCCATCGCGCATCGGCCGCAGCACGATCAGCATCACCCCGGAGGCGATATTGGACAGCGAGTCCTTCAGCGCCAGGCCCACTGCCAGGCCGGCGGCGCCGAGCACGGCGAACAGCGAGGTCGGCGGTACGCCGATCTTCTGCAGCGCGGTGACCAGCACCAGCACCAGCATCAACGCATAGGCGACGTTGCGCAGGAAGTTGCTGAGCGTGGTTTCCACCCGCGCCCGCAGCAGCGCTCTGCGCAGCCATTCGCTCAGGCGTTTGGCGATCCACATCCCGACCATCAGGATCAGGATCGCCACGCCCCAGTTGAGCGCGTACTGAGCCCAGTCCAGCGTCCGCCAGTCGAACGGGCGCGCCGCCCGCGCCGCAGGCGCAGCGGTCGTGGCCGCCGTCAGTGCCGTCAGCCACGACTGCATCGGCATCACCCCTGGCTCTTGAGCTTGGCCAGGCGCAGCCAGGTGTCGACCACGGTGTCTGGATTCAGCGACACCGACTCGATGCCTTCCTGCATCAGCCACTCGGCCAGGTCCGGGTGATCCGACGGGCCCTGGCCGCAGATGCCCACGTACTTGCCCTTGGCGCGCGCGGCCTTGATCGCCATCGACAGCATCTTCTTGACCGCCGGATTGCGCTCGTCGAACAGGTGCGCCACGATCGAGGAGTCGCGGTCCAGGCCCAGGGTGAGCTGGGTGAGATCGTTGGAGCCGATCGAGAAGCCGTCGAAGATCTCCAGGAATTCCTCGGCCAGCAGCGCGTTCGACGGCACCTCGCACATCATGATGATCTTCAGGCCGTTCTCGCCCTGGCGCAGACCGTTGCTGGCCAACACCTCGACGACCTTGCGGCCTTCCTCGAGGGTGCGCACGAACGGAATCATGACCCACATGTTGTCCAGGCCCATCTCGTTGCGGACCTTGAGCACGGCCTTGCATTCCAGCGCGAACGCCGCAGCGAAGCTCGGGTCGACGTAGCGGCTGGCACCGCGGAAGCCGATCATCGGGTTCTCTTCGTGCGGTTCGTAGTTGCTGCCGCCGATCAGGTTGGCGTACTCGTTGGACTTGAAGTCCGACAGGCGCACGATCACCGGGTGCGGCGCCACCGACGCGGTCAGCGTGGCGATGCCTTCGGCGAGGCGGTTGACGTAGAAGCTCACCGGGTCGGCGTAACCGGCGATCTTCGCGTCGATCTTCTTCTTGGTCGCCGCATCCTGCTTGGCGTATTCCAGCAGCGCATTGGGATGGATGCCGATGTGCGCGGCGATGATCATTTCCAGGCGCGCCAGGCCGATGCCGGCATTGGGCAGCTGGCCGAAATCGAACGCGCGCTCCGGGTTGGCCACGTTCATCATGATCTTCAGCGGCGCCGGCGGCATGTTGCCCAGGTCCGTGGTGGTGCGCTCGAACGGCAGGCGCTCGCCATAGATGTAGCCGGTGTCGCCTTCGGCGCAGCTGACCGTCACTTCCTTGCCGTCCTCGACCAGCTCCATCGCGTTGCCGGTACCGACCACCGCCGGCACGCCCAGCTCGCGGGCGATGATCGCCGCGTGGCAGGTGCGGCCGCCGCGGTTGGTGACGATCGCCGAGGCGCGCTTCATCACCGGCTCCCAATCGGGATCGGTCATGTCCGCGACCAGCACGTCGCCGGGCTGCACCCGGTTCATGTCGTCCAAGCTGCGTACCACGCGGGCGACGCCGGCGCCGATCTTCTGGCCGATGGCACGGCCTTCGGCGATCACCTCGCCGCGCTGCTGCAGCGCGAAGCGTTCGATCTGAGTGGCGTGGCCGCGCGACTTCACCGTTTCCGGGCGCGCCTGCACGATGAACAGCTTGCCGCTGACGCCGTCCTTCGCCCACTCGATGTCCATCGGCCGCTGGTAGTGCTGCTCGATCACCAGCGCCTGCTTGGCCAGTTCCTGCACATCCTCGTCGTTGATCGAGAAGGTGTTGCGCAGTTCGGCCGGGGTGTCCTCGATGCGCACGCGCTCGCCGGGCACGTCCGAATACACCATGCGGATCAGCTTGCTGCCCAGCGAACGGCGCAGGATCGCCGGCTTGCCGGCCTTGAGGGTGGGCTTGTAGACGTAGAACTCGTCGGGATTGACCGCGCCCTGCACGACCATCTCGCCGAGGCCGAAGCTCGAGGTAACGAACACCACGTCACGGAAACCGGATTCGGTGTCCAGGGTGAACAGCACGCCGGAGGAGCCGACGCCGGAGCGCACCATCAACTGCACGCCGGCCGAAAGGAACACGTCCTCGTGCTTGAAGCCGTGGTGCACGCGGTAGGCGATGGCGCGATCGTTGTAGAGGCTGGCGAAGACTTCCTTGACCTTGTGCACGACATCGTCGGCGCCGGTCACGTTGAGGAAGGTCTCCTGCTGGCCGGCGAAGCTGGCGTCGGGCAGGTCTTCGGCGGTCGCCGAGGAGCGCACCGCCACGGCCACGTCGCCGCCGCCGTTCTCGCTGCATAGCTGCGCATAGGCCTCGCGGATCGCCTGGTCCAGTTCCGGCTGCAGCGGCGCGTCGATCACCCAGCCGCGGATTTCCTTGCCGGCGGCGGTCAGTGCGCCCACGTCTTCCACGTCCAGCGTAGCCAGCTTGTCGAAGATGCGCTGGTACAGATCGTTGTGGGCGACGAAGGCCTTGAACGCTTCGGCAGTGGTGGCGAAGCCGCCCGGCACGGACACGCCGAGGCCCGCCAGGTTGCCGATCATTTCGCCGAGGGAGGAATTCTTGCCACCAACGCGAGCCAGGTCGGCCAGGCGCAGCTCATGCAACCACAGGATGTTCTCGTTCAAGCGCGATGCTCCGTTAGGCCATCGCCCGAGGCGGGCTGAATGGCCGCGTCCGTTAGGGAAGAAGCCGATATGATGCAGTGCGCACCCGAGCCGGCACAAGCGAAGCGGGCGCATCCGTTGGGTTTCAGCCAGGAGAATGCAGGCAATGTCGACGATCAGACCGGTGTTCTACGTGTCCGATGGAACCGGTATCACCGCTGAAACCATTGGGCATAGCCTGCTCACCCAGTTCAGCGGTTTCAGCTTCGTCACCGACCGCATGTCGTTCGTCGACGATCCGGAAAAAGCCCGTGACGCGGCGCAGCGCATCCATGCCGCGGGCGAGCGCTATCAGGTTCGGCCGATCGTGGTCAACTCCTGCGTCGATCCGCAACTGAGCATGTTGCTGGCCGAGAGCGGGGCGCTGATGCTCGACGTGTTCGCGCCCTTCATCGAGCCGCTGGAGCGCGAATTGAACGCGCCGCGGCACTCGCGGGTGGGGCAGGCGCACGGTCTGGTCGATTTCGAGACCTACCACCGCCGCATCAACGCGATGAACTTCGCACTCGCGCACGACGACGGCATCGCGCTCACCTACGACGAGGCCGACGTGATCCTGGTGGCGGTCTCGCGCGCGGGCAAGACGCCGACCTGCATCTACCTGGCACTGCATTACGGCGTGCGCGCGGCCAACTATCCGTTGACCGACGAGGATCTGGAGAGCGATCGGTTGCCGCCGCGGTTGCGCGCCTACCGCAACAAGCTGTTCGGGCTGACCATCGATCCGGAACGGTTGCAGCAGATTCGCCAGGAGCGGCGGCCGAATTCGCGCTACTCCAGTGCGGAGACCTGCCGGCGCGAAGTGGCGGCCGCCGAAACCATGTTCCGCATGGAGCGGATTCCGACCCTGAGCACCACGCATACCTCGATCGAGGAGATTTCCAGCAAGGTGCTGACGACGCTGGGACTGCAGCGCGAGATGTTCTGAGCGGGCCGGGCCGCTCCTGGCGGCAATGGAATTTCCGCACGTCGCCGCATGGATTTCCACGGTAGGCCGCCGGCGCCGATCCGTCAATGCTGCCGCCGGCGCGATCCAGCGTGTAGGATCGGTCCATGCAGCACGCCATGACCCGCAGCGAACGCATCCCCCGGCTCAGCCGTTTCGGCTGGCTGATGGGGCTGTACGCCGAAAACTATCTGCACCTGAACCGCCTGTTCGTGCCGGCCGACCTCGAGGCCGGCAGCTACGTGTCCAGCATCGGCGACGGCCTGGACCTGCGCCTGGATGTGATCGAGCGGCACCGCTACACCGTCGAACTGCGCCTGACCTACGACCTGTGCGATCCGCTGACCGGGGAGCCGGACCCATCGGCCTACGTGCGCCTGTACCTGGACGCGCGCCAGGCTGAGACGACGCATTGCTACGTCGGCCGCCGCTGGCAGGACGTGATGGGGCTGTACCCGCCGCCGGCGGAGCTGATCAGCCACCGCATGCGCATGAACACCTTCCTCGGCAAATGGCTGGAGTACCTGGCCGAGCGCGGCCACGGCGTGGCCACGCTGCGACCGGCGCCGCCCCTGCCGCGCGACGCCGCGACGCCGGCCGTTTAAACGTCTAGCCTCAGGCTAGACCAGGCGACAGCGCGGATACGGCATACTGCGCGCCCGTCGCCCTCCGCCGTCACCGCATGCCTTACACCCCCATCGTCGCCACCTTGGGCTACGTGCTCTCGCCCGACCGTACCCAGGTGCTGCTGGTCCACCGCAATGCCCGGCCCGGCGACCATCACCTGGGCAAGTACAACGGTCTTGGCGGCAAGGTGGAGGCGGACGAGGACGTGCTGGCCTGCATGCGCCGCGAGATCCTGGAAGAGGCCGGCATCACCTGCGAGGCGCTGCAATTGCGCGGCACCATCAGCTGGCCGGGGTTCGGCAAGCACGGCGAGGACTGGCTGGGTTTCGTGTTCCTGATCGAGGCTTACACGGGCGAGCCGTTCGCCGAGAACGCGGAGGGCACGTTGGCCTGGGTGCCGATCGCGCAGATGGACACGCTGCCGCTGTGGGAGGGCGACCGTCACTTCCTGCCGCTGGTGTTCGACGGCGACCCGCGCCCGTTCCACGGGGTCATGCCGTACCGCGACGGGCGCATGCAGTCCTGGCGCTATTCGCGGGTCTGACACGCTCGCGCTGCCATAAAGCCCCTCTCCCTTCGGGAGAGGGGTTGGGGGTGAGGGTACGACGCGAAAGCGTCTCGCGGAGTTTGGGTGCACGAGGCTTCGCCCGCACCCTCATCCGCCCCTTCGGGGCACCTTCTCCCAATGAGAGAAGGGAACAGCCTAAGCCCCTCTCCCACCGGGAGAGGGGTTGGGGGTGAGGGTACGACGCGAAAGCATCTCGCGGAGTTTGGGTGCACGAGGCTTCGCCCGCACCCTCATCCGCCCCTGCGGGGCACCTTCTCCCAATGAGAGAAGGGAACAGCCTAAGCCCCTCTCCCGCCGGGAGAGGGGTTGGGGTGAGGGTACGGCGCGAAAGCGTCTCGCGGAGTTTGGGTGCACGAGGCTTCGCCCGCACCCTCATCCGCCCCTGCGGGGCACCTTCTCCCGAGGGGAGAAGGAAGAGCGCTAGCGCCTCTCCCGTCGTCCGGCGCACCGCTCGGTCGCCCCCGCGTGACGCCGCGTCGGGCTTGTCCACAGCGGCTGTGGATCGATCCTGCACAAGCCTGTGGGCAAGCGTGGCAAGTCACTGAAATGGCTGCCCGATTTTGCCGGGTGGTGAAAATTTCAGCAGTCCCGGTCGCGCTTCTCCACAGCCGGTGTGGATGAAATCGCACGAACGCTGTGGATAAGATCCGGGTGGCGTTGTGCCGCAACGGCCGTTGCCGCGCTGGCGAAAAATTCGCCAGTGTCGATCGCGCGATCCAGCAGCCGGACCTGCGTGCTTGCCGCAGCGCTATTGCGCGGTCCAGCCGCCGTCGATGGCGATGGTCTGCGCGGTGATGTTGCGCGCCGCTGGCGAGGCCAGGAACGCCACGCAGCCGGCCAGTTCGTCGTAGGCGATGAACACGCCCTTGGGCATCGGCTTGAGCATCACCTGGGCGATCACGTCAGCTTCGGAAATGCCGCGGGTGCGCGCCTGGTCGGCGATCTGCTTGTCCACCAGCGGCGTTTTCACATAGCTGGGGCAGAGCGTGTTGATGGTGATGTCGGTATCGGCGGTTTCCAGCGCGATCACCTTGGAGAAGCCGACCAGGCCGTGCTTGGCGGCGACGTAGGCGCTCTTGTACGGGCTGGCGACCAGCGAGTGGATGCTGCCGATGTTGACGATGCGGCCGAAGCCGCGCTCGCGCATGCCCGGCAGCACCGCCTGGGTCAGCCGCGCCACGCCGGTCAGCATCACCTCCACCAGCAGGCTCCACCTGTCCATCGGGAACTCCTGCAATGGCGCCACGTGCTGCAGCCCGGCGTTGTTGACCAGCACGTCCACCGGCCGGCTGACGGCGGCCAGCGCCGCCGCGATGCTGTCTGCGCTGGCCACGTCCAGCGCCACCGCCTCGGCCGAGCCGCCGGCCTGGCGCAACTGCGCGGCGACCGCGTCGGCGGCAGCCAGGTCGAGGTCGCTGACGACGATGTGGCGGCCGCCCGCGGCCAGTTCGTGGGCGATGCCGGCGCCGATGCCGCTGGCGGCGCCGGTGATCAGGACGGTCTGCATGGGGAGTGCCTGCGCGGAAGTGGGGAGCGCCCAGCGTAGCAGCGCGCGGCGACGCCCGGCAGCGGCCGCTCGCCAGTGCGGCGGCGCCACGCTACCCTGTGCCGTCGCTCGCCGCTCACGCCGGATCCGCCACGTTATGCCGATGAAACGCCACTTCTCCATGCTGCGCGAGTTCCAGCTGGCCGACTGGTTCACCCTGGCCAATGCCTTCTGCGGCACCGGCGCGGTGTTCGCGGCGATGCGCTTCCTGCAGGACGGACGCCGCAGCGATCTGCTGTTCGGCATGGCGCTGATCCCGCTGGCGTTCGTGTTCGACGCGCTGGACGGCCGGGTGGCGCGCTGGCGCAAGTCGTCCTCGACCCTGGGCCGCGAGCTGGACTCGCTGGCCGACGTGATCTCCTTCGGCGTGGCCCCGGCCGCGCTCGCCTATGCCTGCGGCATGCAGGGCGGCTGGGACTGGCTGGTGCTGAGTTTCTTCGTCTGCTGCGGGGTCAGCCGCCTGGCGCGCTATAACGTCACCGCCGAGCAGATCGCCGGCGACGGCGACAAGGTGCCGTACTTCGAGGGCACGCCGATCCCGAGCAGTCTGGGCTTGGTCATCGTGCTGGCGGTCGCCGCGCACCTTGGCCATATCGGCGATGCCTTGTGGTGGGGCGAATGGCGACTGGGGCCGTGGCTGCTGCACCCGCTGTCGCTGCTGTTCGCCTTGTCCGGCTCGCTGATGATCAGCAAGACGCTGCGCATTCCCAAGCCCTGATCGCAGCGGGTTGCTATCATCGCGGGCTAGTTCGGGAGAGTGGCGATGAAGGCTAGCGGCGGCGGTGGCGCCGGCGATTTCGAGGCGATGACGCGGCAGTACTGGGAGGCCTGGAGTGCCGCGTTGCGCCAGGGCGCACCGGCCCCTTCGTCGGCCGCGGCTGGCGACGGCACCGGTTCCTGGCGCGAGGCGATCGCGGCCTGGAGCCAGTGGCTGCCGCGCGGCAGCGCGCCGCAGGCCGAGGACGCGGTGGCGCAGTTCCAGCAACATGCCGGCGACTGGCTCGGCGCGATGCAGCAGGTGGCCGCGCAGTTCGCCGGCCGCGACGCCAGCAGCGCCGACGTCGCCGACGCCTGGAAGCGCCAGGTGCAGGGCCAGCGCGAGCAGTTGCTGCAGTGGTTGCTGGGTGCGGTGCGCGGCACCGGTCAGGGTGGCATCGATCCGTGGTTGCAGCAGGCGGCGCAGTGGCTGCAAGGGCTGCAGCGCGACAGCGGTCCGTGGCTGCAGATGCCCGGGTTCGGCCCGGCGCGCAACCATCAGGCACGCTGGCGGGCGCTGGCCAAGGCGCAGCAGGACTACCAGGCGCAGTTGCAGGCCTATCTGGGGCTGCTGCAGGGCGCCATCGACCGCGCCTTCGGCCTGTTCGAGGAGAAGCTGCGCGGCCACGAGGACCCGGGCCGGCAACTGACCAATGCGCGGGCGATGTTCGACCTGTGGATCGATGCGGCCGAGGAGGCCTATGCGGCGGCCGCGCTGTCGCCGGAGTTCCGCCAGGTCTACGCAGACGTCGCCAACGCGCAGATGCGCCTGCGCGCCCTGCTGCAGCGCGAGACCGAGCAGGTCTGCGAGCAGGTTGGCCTGCCCACACGCACCGAACTGGATGCCGCGCATCGGCGTATCGCCGACCTGGAACGGCGGCTGCGGCGGATCGAGCGCGCAGAAGGGCAGGGTGCGCCTGCCGCGCCTGCACCTGCTGCTGCGCCCCCTCCTTCTGCGCCGCGGAAAAGCGCCAGGAAGACCGCCGCCAAGCCCGCCGCTGCGAAGGCGGCAGCAGGCGCACCCGAATCCAAATCCAGATCCAACGCCGCCAAGCCAGCGAAGGCCGCGCCCGCCACCACGTCGCGGCGGGCGGGACCCAAGCCCGCTGGGCGTCGGAGTCGCGCATGAAGGGACCGCTGAGTTTCAGCAGCGACGATCTGCTCCAGGAAACCCTGGAGCTGCAACGCAAGCTGCTCGAAGGCCTGCGCGTGCTGCCGGGCCTGGACACGGTGGACTACGGCGCCACCGCGCGCCAGGAAGTGTGGCGCGACGGCAAGGTGGTGCTGTACCGCTTCGTCGGCGAGCGCCCGCCCACCGCCAAGGTGCCGCTGCTGATCGTCTATGCCCTGGTCAACCGCCCCTACATGGTCGATCTGCAGGCCGACCGCTCGCTGGTGCAGGGCCTGCTGGCGCTGGGCGAGGACGTCTACGTGCTGGACTGGGGCTACCCGGATCGGTCCGAGCGTTACCTGACGCTGGAGGATTACCTGCTGCGCTACATCGACGGCGCAGTGGACCATCTGCGCGCGGCCGCTGACGGTGCGCCGGTCAACATGCTCGGCATCTGCCAGGGCGGTACGTTCTCGCTGTGCTACGCGGCGCTGCAGCCGGAGAAGGTGCGCAACCTGGTCACCATGGTCACGCCGGTGGATTTCCATACCCCGGACAACATGCTGTCCAACTGGGCGCGCCAGGTCGACGTCGACCTGTTCGTGGACACGCTGGGCAACGTGCCGGCGGACCTGATGAACGTCAGCTACCTGATGCTCAAGCCGTTCCGGCTGAATCTGCAGAAGTACGTCGGTCTGCTCGACATCCTCGACGATCCGCGGGCGCTGGAAGATTTCCTGCGCATGGAGAAATGGATCTTCGATTCGCCCGATCTGGCCGGCGAGGCCTTCCGCGAGTTCGTCAAGCAGTTCTACCAGGACAATGCGCTGATGCACGGGCGCGCGCGCATCGGTGCGCACACGGTGGACCTGGGCCGGGTCACCATGCCGGTGCTCAACGTCTATGCCGAGCAGGACCACCTGGTGCCGCCGGACGCCTCGCGGGCGCTGCGCGGCGTGGTCGGCAGCCGCGACTACGCCGAGCTGAGTTTCCGCGGCGGCCATATCGGCATCTACGTCTCCGGCCGTGCCCAGCGCGAGGTGCCGGCGGCGCTGCACCGGTGGCTGGCCGAACGCGATGGCGGGCACTGAGCGCTGATCGCCGCGTTCCGTCACGCGGTGCCCGCCCGGCGCGGGTAGAGTGGGTCGCCGCCGTTGCTGGAGCCGCTGCCATGTCGCAACCCCGTTCGCTGTCGCGCTCCTTGAACGACCGCATGATCGCGGGCGTGATGGGCGGCATCGCGCACCGCTTCGGCTGGAATGCGACCCTGCTGCGGGTGCTGTACGTGGTCGGCTCGATCGTCTCGGCCGCCTTCCCCGGCATCCTGGTCTACCTGATCCTGTGGCTGCTGATTCCCAACGAAGCCGACTGAAGCGGCCGCTGCCGCCGGCCTGGCGCCGTGCCGGCATCGCCGTTGGTGTGCTGTGGACCTTGCCCAATACCTTGCTCGGTGTGCTTGCTGGGGGCATCGCGCTGGCCTTCGGTGCGCGCCTGCGCTTCAGCCGCCGCGAGCTGGCGCTGGTGTTCGAACGGATGCCGTTGCGGCCGCGCGGGGCGATGACCCTGGGCAACGTGATCCTGCTCAGCGCCGACGATCTGGACGTGGCCTGCGCCACCTACGAACACGCCGCCGGTCGTTGCCGGCATCCCGCGGTACGGCTCGGCGACCACGAACGTGCGCACGTGCTGCAGTACATGCTGCTGGGACCGTTGTTCCTGCCGGTGTACCTGGCGTGCGGCGGTGTCAGCGTGCGCAATCCATTGGAACGCGCCGCGGATCGCTATGCGCTGCAAGGCCGCGGCTGGTGGCCGGGCACTGGTTGAGTGCGTGGCGCCAGCAAACCGCTGCGTTCGCCATGCACGACGTTATCGCGTAGGAGCGGCTTCAGCCGCGACAGGGGGCGTTCCCGGGAAAGCCCGTCGCGGCTGAAGCCGCTCCTACGGAGGTACCAGTGGCGCTTGTAGCGGCTCGGGTCAGTCGAGCCGGGAGAAGCCGAACAGCTGTTTGAGCGGATGCGCATGCCGCTCGATCTGCGCGCGCAGCAGGCCGGCGCCGATCATGCTGTAGGTGATGCCGTTGCCGCCGTAGGCCATCGCAAACTGTACGCGCGGGCCGTGCTGCGGGTGCGGGCCGAAGAACGGCAGGCCGTCCTCGGTCTCGGCGAAGGTGCCGGCCCAGGCGAAGGTCGGCTGCAGCTCCAGCCCCGGCATCACCTTGGCGATCTTGCGCGACAGCGTGCGCGCCTTGCTGTCGACGCGCGCGTCGCGGCGCGCCGGCACATCCACGCTGTCGTCCTCACCGCCGGCAACGATGCGGCCATTGCCGGTGCTGCGCAGGTACAGATACGGTCGCGCGCTTTCCCAGACCATGGTGTCGCGCAGCGGGCCGAGCAGGGACGGTTCCAGCGGGTCGCTGACGAAGGCGTAGCTGCTGCGGTTGCGCGCCACACGCTGGTCAAGCCATTGCTGGTTGGCGTAGCCGGCGGCCATCACCACGTGGCCGGCGCGCACCTGCGCACCCTGGTCGGTCTGCAGGGTCACGCCGCGGCCATTGACCTGGATCCGTGCGATGCGGGTGCGGTCGTAGACGCCAACCCCGCGCCGGAAGGCGCGGCCGAGCAGGCGATAAGTGAGGCGGTACGGATCCACTCGCGCGGCCTGGTGACTGAGGATCGCGCCGTGCGCCTGGATGCCGTAGTCGGCGTCCAGGGTCTGTGCGTCCAGCCATGCCACGTCCAGGCCGTGCCGCGCACGCACCTCCAGCTCTTCCTGCAGCACCCGCACGTGCCGGCGCTTGCTGGCGTAGTACAGGCTGTCGTTCCAGCCGAAGTCGACATCGCGCAGCGGCCGCACCAGGTCGCGCAATTGCTCCAACGCCTGCGCGCAGGCGCCATAGGCGAGGGCGCCGGCCGGTTCGCCATAGCGCTTGGCCAGGTCGATCAGGTGGGTGTCGATCTCGTATTGCAGCAGCGCGGTGCTGGCCGCGGTGCTGCCCCAGCCGATGTCGCGCTGTTCCAGGACGGTCACCGTGTGTCCGTGCGCGCTCAGTTCCTCGGCGATCAGGGCACCGGTGATGCCGCCGCCGACGATGGCGACATCGCAGCGCACGTCGTCGCGCAATTGCGGAAAACTCTGCATGAGGCCGTTGCGCACCGACCAGAAGGGATAACCGCTCTTGAGATCCATGGCGCCCCGACGCAGAAAGGATGTGCGACTTACGCGCAGGCCCGGTTAAGCCCGCGTGAGGCGGGGCGGACGTCATTTTCGGGCAAACAGCCGCGATTAACCTCGGTGCAGAAGTCCCTCACATGGCGCTGTGTATGGTGCGCGCCAGTTCCACGAATTCCCTGTAGAGGAAGCGTCATGTCGGTCGTTCTGTACATCGGTGGCAGCAAGGACGGAGAGAAGGGCGTGATGCCCTACGGTTTCCGCAAGTCCATGAAGGAAACCGAGGCAGGCCCGGAAATCTACGTCGAGCGCGTGCTGGCGTTGAGCGACCGGCAGGTGCGGATCATGGCGCTGGAGTCGCTGCAGGACGATATCGTGGTAGAACGCCTGCACAGGTATTATTCGCGTTGACGCCGGCGTGCGAACCCCGGTGTGGCCGCCCGTCTAGCCGGGCCAGCGACGGTTCGCATCGACCTGCCATCGACCATGCCCGCACCAGAAATCAGCAACTGCCCGGCGCCGCACACCACCGTCGACCCTGACGCTCCCACCGACATGTCCAACCAGCGCAGCGATATCTTCTTCGCTGCCGTGCAGACCACGCGCATGCCCATGATCGTCACCGATCCGCGGCAGCCGGACAACCCGATCATCTTCGTCAATCGCGCGTTCCTGGAGATGACCGGGTATGGCAGCGATGAGCTGATCGGCAACAACTGCCGTTTCCTGCAGGGACCGGACACCGACCGGGAAACGGTGCGCAGCATCCGCGATGCGATCACCTCGAGCGACGAAGTGGCGGTGGAGATCCTCAACTACCGCAAGGACGGTTCAAGCTTCTGGAACGCGCTGTACATCTCTCCGGTCTACGACGACCGCGGCGAGCTGGTGTACTTCTTCGGTTCGCAGCTGGACGTCAGCCGTCGCCGCGACGCCGAGGATGCGCTGCGCCAGGCGCAGAAGATGGAAGCGCTGGGTCAGCTCACCGGCGGTATCGCCCACGACTTCAACAACCTGCTGCAGGTCATGTCCGGGTACCTGGAACTGATCGAGCATGCGGTCGAGAGCGATCCGCTGAATCCGCTGCTGCTGCGCAAGAGCGTGGACCGCGCGCGCGATGCCGCCGGCCAGGCCGCGCGCCTGACCCAGCAGTTGTTGGCGTTCGCGCGCAAGCAGAAACTGGAAGGGCGCGTGCTCAACCTCAATACCCTGGTGGCCGGGATGAGCGATGTGGCCGAGCGGACGCTGGGCGACGGCATCGCGTTTTCGCTGGAACTGGCGCCGGACCTGCGCAACTGCCGGATCGACCCGACCCAGGCCGAGGTGGCGCTGCTGAACATCCTGATCAATGCCCGCGATGCCATGGCCGAACAGGCATCGCCGCGCCTGGTGATCCAGACCCGCAACGTCTCGGTGCGCGCCGACGAACCCACCACCTACGACAACCTGCTGCCCGGCCATTATGTATGCGTGTCGATCACCGACAACGGCAGCGGCATGCCGCCGGAGGTGCTGACGCGGGTGCTGGATCCGTTCTTCACCACCAAGGAAGAAGGCAAGGGCACCGGCCTGGGCCTGTCGATGGTGTACGGCTTCGCCAAGCAGTCCGGCGGCGCGGTGCGCCTGTATTCGGAGGATGGCCACGGCACCACCGTGCGCCTGTACTTCCCGATCGACGACAACGTCGAGAACATGGCGCCGCGCGATTCGCGCACGCGCCGTCCGTTCGACCGCCAGGGCGACGAGACCATCCTGATCGTCGAGGACCGGCCGGACATCGCCGAGCTGGCGCGGCTGTTCCTGGAGGACCAGGGCTATGCCACGCATGTCGTCTACAACGCCCGCGAGGCGCTGGAACTGCTCGACACCGGCGTGCACGTGGACCTGCTGTATTCGGACCTGATCATGCCGGGCGGCCTCAACGGCGTGATGCTGGCGCGCGAGGCGCGGCGGCGCCGGCCCAAGATCAAGGTGCTGCTGACCACCGGCTATGCGGAGTCCTCGATCGAGCGCACCGATGCCGGCGGCAACGAGTTCGAGGTGCTGGCCAAGCCGTATAACCGCCAGGAGCTCACCCGCAAGGTGCGCATGGTGTTGGACGGTCCCAACGGCGTGAGCTGACCGACAGGTCGGCGCGCGCCTGTCAACGGGGTTTCCCGGCGGCGCGCGCACTGCGAAAATGCGGGTTTTCCGCAAGGCGGCTTCGGCCGGACGCAATGCACGACACTCAGCTCGCCCAGCAGATCGCCAACACCATCGCCGCCGAGATCGGCGCGCAGCCGGCGCAGGCCCGCGCCGCCATCGCCCTGCTCGACGAGGGCGCCAGCGTCCCGTTCATCGCGCGCTACCGCAAGGAAGTGACCGGCGGGCTGGACGACACCCAGTTGCGCAACCTGGAAGTGCGCCTGACCTATCTGCGCGAACTGGAAGAGCGCCGTGCCGCGGTGCTGGCCAGCATCGCCGAGCAGGGCAAGCTCAGCGACGAGTTGCGCGCGGAGATCGTCGCCGCCGATACCAAGTCGCGGCTGGAAGATCTGTACCTGCCATACAAGCCCAAGCGCCGCACGCGCGCGCAGATCGCCCGCGAGGCCGGGCTGGAGCCGCTGGCCGACGGCCTGCTGGCCGATCCGACGCTGGTGCCGGAGACCTTCGCCGCCGGCTTCGTCGATGCCGACAAGGGCGTGGCCGACGTCAAGGCCGCGCTGGAAGGCGCGCGCGCGATCCTGATGGAGCGTTGGGGCGAGGACGCCGCGCTGGTCGGCGAACTGCGCAGCTGGCTGGGCGAGGTCGGGGTCATCCGCGCGCGCGTGGCCGAGGGCAAGGAGCAGGAAGGCGCCAAGTACCGCGATTACTTCGATCACGCCGAAGCGCTGGCCAAGATTCCTTCGCACCGGCTGCTGGCGCTGTTCCGCGCGCGCCGCGAGGAGATCGTGTACCTGGAACTGGATCCGGGCAGCGAGGCCGAGGCCGGCCACCAGTACGCCGAAGGCCGCGTCGCGTTGCGTGCCGGCATCGCCAACCAGGGCCGCTCCGGCGACCGCTGGCTGCTGGATGCCTGTCGCATGACCTGGCGCGCCAAGCTGCACATGCACCTGCTGCTGGACCTGTTCAACCAGGCGCGCGAAAAGGCCGAGGCCGAGGCGATCGCGGTGTTCGGCGACAACCTGCAGGACCTGATGCTGGCGGCGCCGGCCGGGCCGCGCGTGACCCTGGGCCTGGACCCGGGCATCCGCACCGGCTGCAAGATCGCCGTGGTCGACGCTACCGGCAAGCTGCTGGCCACCGACACCATCTACCCGCACGAGCCGCGCCGGCAGTGGGACCAGTCGCTGCACACGCTGCGGCAGCTGTGCACGCAGCACGGCGTGGAACTGATCGCGATCGGCAACGGCACCGCCAGCCGCGAGACCGACAAGCTGGCCGCGGATCTGATCAAGCAGAACCCGCAGCTGAAGCTGGAGAAGATCGTGGTCAGCGAGGCCGGCGCCTCGGTGTACTCGGCCTCCGAGTTCGCCGCCAAGGAATTCCCGCAGCTCGACGTGTCGCTGCGCGGCGCGGTGTCGATCGCGCGGCGCCTGCAGGATCCGCTGGCGGAACTGGTCAAGATCGAGCCCAAGGCGATCGGCGTGGGCCAGTATCAGCACGACGTCGACCAGTACCGCCTGGCGCGGGCGCTGGATGCGCGCGTGGAGGATTGCGTGAACGCGGTCGGTGTGTACGTCAATACCGCTTCGGCGGCGCTGCTCTCGCGGGTGTCCGGGCTGTCGTCGAGCGTGGCCGAGAACATCGTGCGCCACCGCGACGACAACGGCCCGTTCAAGCGCCGCAAGGACCTGCTCAAGGTGCCGCGGCTGGGCGACAAGACCTTCGAACAATGCGCCGGCTTCCTGCGCATCGCCGATGGCGAGGAGCCGCTGGACGCCTCGGCGGTGCATCCGGAAGCCTACCCGGTGGTGGAGCGCATCGTCGGCGCCACCGGCAAGCCGATCAAGGCGCTGATCGGCGACGGCGGCTTCCTGCGCGGCCTCAGGCCGGACCAGTTCACCGACGAGAAGTTCGGCCTGCCGACCGTGCGCGACATCCTCAAGGAACTGGAAAAGCCGGGCCGCGATCCGCGCCCGGAGTTCAAGGCCGCGCGTTTCGCCGACGGCGTGGAGGACATCAAGGACCTCAAGCCGGGCATGGTGCTGGAAGGCGTGGTCAGCAACGTCGCCGCCTTCGGCGCGTTCGTCGACATCGGCGTGCACCAGGACGGTCTGGTGCACATCTCCGCGCTCTCGGACAGCTACGTCAAGGATCCGCGCGACGTGGTCAAGGCCGGCGACATCGTCAAGGTCAAGGTGCTGGAGGTGGACGTGGCGCGCAAGCGCATCGCGCTGACCCGGCGCCTGGACGACACGCCGGCACCGGCGCGTCCCGCCGACCGCGACAGCGGTGCGCGGAATGCCGGCGGCCCACCGCGGCGCGAGCGCGACGGGCGCGGCAACCCGGGCGGCGGCAACGCCAAGCCGCGTCCGGCTACGGCGGCGGCGCCGGTCAACAGCGCGCTCGCCGACGCGTTCGCCCGCGCCAAGCGCGGCTGACGTTCCAGAAGAGGAGGAGCGCCGGCGCGCCTGCGCCGGCCGTTGCAGTCGCGATCGCCCGCTGCGGTCGCGCAATGCGCCGAACCGGCCTGATCAGGCCGGTTCGGCGTGCGGGCTCTGGTCCGGCGCGAGCGTGGCCGGTGGTGGCGCCACCAGCGACGCGGCCAGCCCAAGCAGCTTGACCGGATCCACTGGCTTGCCCAGGTGCGCATCGAAGCCGGCCTCCAGAGCCAGCGCACGATCCTCGCTGCGCACGTAGGCGGTCAGGGCAATGGCCGGGATGCGGCTGGCCGCACCGGCGCCGCGGCTGCGGACGCTGCGGATCAGGCTGTGGCCGTCGCGGCGCGGCATGCCGACGTCGCTGACCAGCAGCGCATACGGCCGCTCGCGCAGCAGCGCCTCGGCATCGTCGGCGCAGACCGCGGTCTCGACCACGGCGCCGGCCTCCTGCAGGAAGCGCTGGGTGACGCCGCGCGAATCCATGTCGTCGTCCACCACCAGCACGCGCACGCCGTCCAGGCGAATGCCGCCGCGGCGCAGCGCGCCGCCGGACAGCGCCGCGTCGTCGCGGCGGATCGGGTCCAGGCTCTGCAGGTCGTTGCGCGGCAGCAGCAGGGTGAAGGTCGCGCCGAGGCCGACGCCATCGCTGCTGACCGACAACTGTCCCTGGTGCAGTTCGGCCAGTTGCTTGGCGATCGCCAGGCCCAGGCCGAGACCGCCGGCGCTGCGCGTGCTGCTCGCATCGGCCTGGCGGAAGCGGTCGAACACATGCGGCAGGAACGCCGGGTCGATGCCGATGCCGGTATCGCTGACGGCGATGCGCACATGGGTGCTGGTGCTGTCCAGGGTCACCGTGACCGTGCCGGCGCTGGGGGTGAACTTGATCGCATTGCCGATCAGATTGGTCAGCACCTGCTGCAGCCGCACCGGATCGCCCAGATAGGGCAGGGCGGTGGCCTCGTCGGCGACCAGCACGATGTCGACGCCCTTGTTCTGCGCGCCGGGGCGGGCCGCATCGATGGTCTCGCCGAGCAGTCCGCGCAGGTCCAGGTCGTTGGGCTCCAGGTGCACCTTGCCGGACAGAATCGCACTCATGTCCAGCAGGTCGTCGATGATCTGCGCCTGCGAATGGGCGCTGCGTTCGATCACCTCCAGACCCTTGCCCAGATCCTTCTCGCGTACCGCCTCGTCCTGCATCAGCCGCGACCAGCCCAGGATCGCGTTGAGCGGCGTGCGCAGTTCGTGGCTGAGCGTGGCCAGGAATTCGTCCTTCATGCGGCTGGCGCGCTCGGCCTCGCTGCGCGCGCTCTGCTCTGCGGCGAGCAGCTGCTGCAGGCGCAGGTCGGTACCGCGGCGCTCGATGATGATGCCGGCCAGGTGCGAGGCCGAGCGCGCCAGGTCCTGTTCGTGCGGGTTGGGGTAGTGCACGAACGGGTGGTACAGCGCGACCACGCCCAGCACTTCGCCGTCGCTGGCCAGGATCGGCGTCGAGCAGCAGGCGATGATGTCCGCTTCCATGGCCACGGCCAGATAGTCCTGCCAATGCGGATTGACCCGCACGTCGCTGCACAGCACTTGCCGGCGCAGGTAGGCGGCGCGTCCGCAGCAACCGGTGTTGGGGCCGATCGGCAAGCGTTGCACGGCCTTGCGGAAGCCTTGCGGCATGCTTGGCGCGGCCCCCTCCAGCAGGCACTGGCGGTGCTCGTCGACCAGCATGATGGTGCAGCGCAGGCCGACATCGCTCTGCGACTCGATGCCGCGCGCGATCGCCTCCAGCACGGCGTTCAGGGGCTTGCCGGTGGTGATCATCTCCAGCGCCGCACGCTCGGCGGCGGTGGCGTTCTCGATGCGCTTGCGCTCGGCGATGTCCAGCAGCGAGCCGATGAAGCCGAGGAACTGGCCAGACGAGCTGAAGCGCGGTGTGGCGGTGTCCACGCACCAGCGGTATTCCCCGTCGTGGCGGCGCAGGCGGTACTCCACGGTGTAGGCGCGACGATCCGCGCAGGCGCGCGCCAGGGTACGGCCCACCGTGGCCAGGTCGTCGGCATGGATCATTTCCTGCCAGCCGCTGCCCAGCGCTTCCTGCTCGCTCTGCCCGGTGAACAGATACCATTGGCGGCTGATGTATTCGCAGTCGCCATCGGCATTGGACATCCAGATCATGACCGGCGCGTTGTCGCACAGCTGACGGAAGCGCAGTTCGCTTTCCTGCAGGCGTTGCTCGACCAGGCGGCGGTCGTGGATGTCGGTGTTGGTGCCGATCCAGCGCACGATGCGGCCGCTGTCGTCGCGGATCGGCAGGGCGCGGCCGAGGTGCCAGCGGTACTCGCCATCGTGGCGACGCAGCGGATACTCGATCTCGTACGGTTTGCCGCTGCGCAGCGCCTCCGGCCACACCTCCATCACCCGCGCCAGACCTTCCTCGGTGTGCACCTTGCGCCAGCTGTCGTAGCCGGCCTCGCCAACCGGCAGCCCGGTGTACTCGTACCAGCGCCGGTTGAAGTAGTCGACATGCCCATCCGACGTGGAGGTGAACACGATCTGCGGCATCGCATCGGCCAGCTCGCTCAGGCGTGCGGCACTGCTGGCCAGTTCACTTTGCGCGCTCGCGCGCTCCATCGACTCCCAGCAGCGCGCTGCGACCAGCCGCACCAACTCGATCTCGGCCGAGGTCCACACCCGCGGATGGGTCTGGTGCACGCCGATCGCCGCGACCAGGCGGCCGGCCTTGTGCAGCGGCGCGGTGAGCACCGCGCGCATGCCCAGCCGGCGGTAGTTGGGATCGTCCAGGCGCATCGGCGGCTGGTGGGTCTCGGTATCCTGTACCACCCATGGGCGGCTTTCGCGCATGCACTCCAGCAGATCGCTGCCGAAGTCGCTGAAGCGCGAGCGCCCGGTCAGGTGCGAGGCGCCGTCGACATAGTCGGCGCGCACGTCGAACACGTCCTCATCGGCCTCGACGATCGCGTAGGCGCAGCGGTTGGCGCCCAGGTGCTGGCCGAGCAGGGCGGCACCGGTCTCGCAGATGGCTTCGGTGCTGTGCAGGTTCTGCAGGGTGTCCTCGAGCATCAGCAGGAAGCTGTCGTGCGCCTGCGCGCGCGCCTGCTCGGTGCGGTCGATGCCGTGCACCAGGATCCCGCTGACCCGGCCCTCGGTGTCGTGCATCGGCTGGTACACGCATTCCAGCGTGGTTTCCGAGGTCGCTTCGTGCGGGCTGCGGCACAGGTGGAAGGTCATCGACTCGTCGATGAACGCCTCGCCGCTGGTGCGGACGTTGTCGAGTAGGCCGATGACGCCCTGCTGCTGGATTTCGGGAATGGCCTCGGTCAGTGGCCGGCCGACCACGTCGCGTGGTCCGATCAATTGCTGGTAGCGCCGGTTGACGGTCTCGATCACGTAGTCCGGGCCGCGCAGGATCGCCAGCGCCGCCGGCGACTGCTCGAACGCGTCGGCCATCTGCGCGCGTTGCGCGTCCAGCGCCCTCAGCAGCGTGTCGCGTTCGCGGGCCAGGGTGATCCGTGCGGTGTCCTCGGTGCACACGCACAGCACGCCGGCGATGCGGCCCTCGTCGTCGAACAGCGGGCTGTAGGAGAAGGTGAAGTACACCTGCTCGCTGTAGCCGTTGCGCATCATCTTCAGCGGGATATGTTCGTTCCAGGTCGATTCGCCGCTGGCCATCACCTGGTCTGCCTGCGCCCGGACCTCCGGCCACACGTCCGGCCACACCTCTTCCATCGGCCGGGCGAAGCCCTGCGGATGCCGCAGCCCGAGGATCGGCACGTAGGCGTCGTTGTAGAGGTTGAACTGGCGCTCGCCCCAGCGCACCGCCATCGGGAACCGCGAGTTCAGGCAGATCGACAGCGCGGTGAGCAGGCTCCGCGGCCACTGCTCCATCGGGCCCAGTTCGTGCTCATGCCAATCGATGGCGCGCAGCAAGGCGCCCGTGGCGCTGCCGGCGGGAAACCGGACAGGAGGCGGCGAACAGTCCTGGGCGTTGATGGCTGAGTCCCTCGAATCGTCCCCGCCAGGCGGCGGGCTTACTGCCGAGGATTCTCAGGGGCCTGCGGTCGTCTTGGCGTGAGCGTCCTGCAATGCCTTGATCAGCTGCTCGGACAGGTAGGGCTTGGTGAGCACCACGCCGGCGGTAAAGGCGGGAGGCAGGGCGTCGGCCGCCACCCCGGTGGCGAGCACGAAGGGGGTGCCGCGTTCGCTCAGCGCCCGCGCCACCGGCTCGCTGGTCTCGCCGGCCGAGAGGCGGAAGTCCAGCACGGCCCGGTCCGGGCGTTCGCTGTCGAGCAGGGCAAGGGCCTGCTGCACGGAGGCGGCGACGCCAACCACCTCGGCACCGGCCTGGGCAAGCTGCAGCTCGAGCAGCGTGGCGTTCATCTCGTCGTTCTCGACCACCAGGATACGCAGGCCCCGCAATGCCGACATCGCTTGCTCGTTAAGGTTTGGGAACGGAAAGTATAACGGGACCGTCACGGCCGCCGCCTAGACAAACGACGACAGGAAAATGAAGCGTTTACCTGTGATCGCCGTCAATGCGCTGTGGTGATCGCGCAAAAAACAAACGGCAGCCGAAGCTGCCGTCAGTCCTGGTGCCGAAGGTGGGACTCGAACCCACACGCTTTTAAGGGCGGCGGATTTTGAGTCCGCTGCGTCTACCGATTCCGCCACTTCGGCGCGGCCGCGGAGTATAGCCGACTGTTCGCCCGCGCCGCTAGCGATCCGTTCTTGCTGTTGTCGGGGCCGGGCAGGTGAGGACATAGCGGAGGCTGTGGTGGTGTGAGCCGCTCTCTGCACCTGCGGTGCGTCCTATATGTGTGGTGCGCCGTTGCAACCCCCTTGCCGCGCGCTTGCCACGCACGCCCTTTGCGTTGTGCCGATATCGGCAATCGCGGGCGACCGGTGGCGACGCGGGCGCAGCGCGATTCTGCGCTACGCACCGCGCCAGACGCAGCTCGCAGCAATGGCTTGGCGTGAGCCGTGCGCCCTGCGCAAAGCAGGGGCGCGAGTCGATTCCAGAGGGCGTGGCGATGGCCTTTGCGATGTCGCGAACGTTCCGCAAAAAAACGCTTGCGTGTGCCGATCACGATCGTTAATATTCCGCTCCTCGCAGCACGTGGGGCCATAGCTCAGCTGGGAGAGCGCTTGCATGGCATGCAAGAGGTCGCCGGTTCGATCCCGGCTGGCTCCACCAACTTTTCGGACATAGGCCGTCCGCAAAGGCGACACCGTTACACAGCGTCCCCATCGTCTAGAGGCCTAGGACATCACCCTTTCACGGTGGCGACCGGGGTTCGAATCCCCGTGGGGACGCCATTTTCGCAGGAATTCCTCGCGCGCATCCGGGTTCGGCTCTGCCGAACATGTTGAGTGCGGGGTTTGTACATCGGAAGAAAGTCGGGTATGATTCCGCTTCTGCCAGTACACGTGGGGCCATAGCTCAGCTGGGAGAGCGCTTGCATGGCATGCAAGAGGTCGCCGGTTCGATCCCGGCTGGCTCCACCAACTTTTCGGACATAGGCCGTCCGCAAAGCAACATCGTTATCCGCGTCCCCATCGTCTAGAGGCCTAGGACATCACCCTTTCACGGTGGCGACCGGGGTTCGAATCCCCGTGGGGACGCCATTTTTTGAAAACACCCGGCAATGCCGGGTGTTTTTTTATGGGTGTTGTGGGCATGGGTGGTGAACGGAAGAGCGCCGCAGGGCGTGTGCTTTAAGCGGTGGATCGCTTGCATCTTCGAACAATGGCTTTCTTCTGAGTGCCTGCTTGCATCCATGGTGTGCGTGGCTGCGCCCGTACCCTCACCCCAACCCCTCTCCCGAGGGGAGAGGGGCTTTGCTTCTCCCTTCTCCCTTCGGGAGAAGGTGCCCCGCAGGGGCGGATGAGGGTACGGCCGCGCATAGCACTCCAGCCGTCAGCACATACGCCATTTGCATTGCGACCGCGCATCGCTGCTCTCCGTACTCTCACCCCAACCGCTCCCCCGAGGGGAGAGGGGCTGACGCCCGCTCAGTGCAGCAGCCGGCGGATCTGCAGGATCGCCTGCGGCGTGCGTTGCACGCTGTGCCCGGAGACGATCACCGTTTCCGAGGCGGCGCCGGGCAGGTGGGCACTCCAGTAAGGCACGATGCCGTCGCTGGACTGCGCCAGCGGCACGCGCGGATCCTCCTGCCCGATGATGGAGTGGTAGGTCACCTGCGGAGAGATCGGCAACTGCGCCGCGGCGAGGATGAAGGGATCGCGGTCGCTGAGGCTGTCGATGCTGTTGGGTAGTGCGCCGAGCCTGTCCTTGCCGGCGATATCCTTGAACTGATCGAGGACGCGCCGGGGCAGGCCGATCACGGCGCGCGCCAGTTCGCCGACGGTGCCGGCGGCCTCGGGCGTGCCGCGCTGCGGCGTGGCCAGGAAGATCGCTTCCGACACTTCCGGCATCGGCGCGAAATGCAGCATCGGTCCGAGCCTGTCCTGCAGTGCCTGACGTGCCTGCGGATCCAGCTTCGTTTCGTCGAACAAGGTTCGCCACAGGCGCTCGCCGCCGCTGGAAGACACCATCAAGCGCGCCAGCACGCCGCCCATGCTGTGTCCGATCAGCACCATGTCGTGTGCGGACACGCTGCGGCGTTGCGGATCGAGCTGATCCAGTGTCTGCTGCAGCGCCATGCGAACTTGCAGGTGGGTGTAGGGGATCGGCAGGTTGGTCGGGTAGTACACCAGCCAGATCTGGTAGCGCGCGCGGACCTGCGGATCGCCGAGCAGGTCGTTGGCCAGGTTCACCCAGGCCTCCGGGCTGCTGGCCAGTCCGTGCAGCAGCACCAGCACGCGCCGGTTCGGATCGTAGGGCTGGGTCAGGAACACATGCGGCCGGTCGATGCCGTGCCCCAGGCCGAGCAGGGTGCGCAGCGATTGCGCGGCGAAGCCGGCGCGCGCCATCCACACGCCATAGCCGGCGCTGAAGTTGGCCGCCAGCGGCACGTCGACACCGCCCATTGCCACCCGCTCGCTGACCGAGGGGTCGTGGACCTCCACATGTGCGGTGTGGCTGGCCAGCACCTCCTTGAGGCTGCGGCCGTCGAAGCGCAGTAGCACCGTGAGGTTGGGCGTGGGCATGTCGCTGTAGGCGGGCGCGGCATCGGCGTCGCGCGTGGCGTCCGCCGGCTGCGGCAGGACCGCGACCATTTCCGCGCCGAAGCCGTCGCGCCGATACACGCTGCGCAATCCGTCGAAGCGCAAGTCGCTGGCCACGAGCATCGCCTCGGGCATCGGCATGTCCTGTGGGCTGCCCACGCTGGCATCCAGCGTTACCGTCCAGTCGGGCAGGGCGGCGATGGGCGCGTCGGCGTCGTGGGTGGCGGGCGGATGCTGTCGGTAGCGTGCGAACAACGCGGTCACAGCCTGCTGCACGGCGTAGTTGTAGTAGTCGCGCACCTGGGTCTGGCGTTCCTCGAAGGCGCGTTCGCTGGGCGTGCGTCCGCTGAAGAACAGGTAGACGTAGGCGTAGCGCGCGGTCTGCAGCCAGGCCGCCAGCGTGGCATCGCTGTCCGGTTGTTGTCTTGCGGCACGCTGCGCGGCCAGGAGCGACAGTTCCGCTGCCGTTGCCAGGACGCGTTCCTGGTCCATGTCGGCATTGCCGAGCAACTGGTCGATGCAGGGCGGCACCTTTGCCGTGCAGCTTGCCACGTCGAGCCCGGCGACGTTCAGCGTCTGCAGGGCAGCGTCGCTGGGGCGCGCGGCGCTCAGCGCGTCGCCGCGCTTGGCCTGGATGTAGCGCGCCGCATCCACGCGCTGCACGGTGACGCTGGCGCAACCGCCGGCGCACAGCGCCAATCCCAGCACCACGCAAGTCGAGATCACGCGGTGCCAGCGCTGCCGCCTCATGCCGCGGCCTTCGCCGGCATGCCGGCACGGCGTGCGAACAGCAGGTCGTACAGCACCGGGATCACGCCCAGGGTCACCAGCGTGCCCAAGGCCAGGCCGCCGATCATGGTAATGGCCATGCCGGTCCACAGCGGGCCGGCGAACAGCATCAGCGGGATCAGGCCGACGATGCAGGTCAGCTTGGTCATCACGATCGGGCGCAGGCGCTTGACCGCCGCGGCGATCACCGCCTCGTGCCGGGGCAGGCCATCGGCCAGTTCGGCTTCGATCCGCTCCAGCAGCAGCACCGCGTTGTTGACGATGATGCCGGCTAGCGCGAGCAGGCCGAAGGTGGCCATGAAACCGAACGGATAGCCGGTGACCAGCAGGGCGAGGGTGGCGCCGATCAGCACGAACGGAATACTGGCGACCACGATGAACAGCTTGCGGAACGAATTGAACTGCCACACGAACAGCAGCAGGATCGCGCCCAGCGCATGCGGCATGTACTGCAGCAGCGCCTGGTTGGCTTCGGCGGCGTCCTCCAGTTCGCCGCCCATCTCGATGCGGTAACCCGGCGGCAGGCGCAGTGCCGCGACCTTGTCGGCCAGTGCGTCCACCACCTGGTCAGTGGTCAGGTCCGGGTTGCGGCCGGTGATGGTGATGGCGCGGCTCAGGTTGCGGCGCTGGATCGTCGAGGGTTCCGAGCTCAGCTGGATGTCGGCGATCGCCGCCAGCGGCAGCGGCGCGGCGCCGGAGGACGGGTAGATCGGCGTGTTGCCGGGATTGCCGCCGCGCGCATCCTGGGCGCCGTCGCCGCGCAGCACGATCGGCACGTTAGTGCCATCGTCGTGGATCACCGAGGCGTCCACGCCGCCGTAGCGCAGCTGCAGTGCCTGGGCGATGTCCTCGCTGGCGACGCCGGCGCGGCGCGCCTTGGCCTGGTCCACCTGCACCACATAGCCCGGAATACGGCTGTCCCAGTCGTCGCTGACGTCGAGCGTGCCGGGCAGGGCGCGCAAGGCGTCGGCGATGCCCCCGGCGAGGCGGCGCAGTTGCGCCTCGTCCGGGCCGATCACCCGGTAGATCGCCACGCCGGATTCGGTCGAGCCCAGCGAAAAGCGCTTGGGCTCGGCGCGCACCGCCGGGTAGGCCTGGCGCAGGTGGGTGCGCACCTTGGCGATCAGCGCGTCGATGTCGCTGCCCGGCCGCACGCTGACGGTGAAGTAGGCGATGTTGGCCGCCGGCAGCGGCGGGTTCAGCCCGAGCACGATGCGCGGGCCGCCGTCGGCGACGTAGCCGATGCTGTCGACGATCTGCGGGTTCTGCCGGCGGTCGGCCAGCCACTGGCTGATCGACTGCACGGTGCGCAGGGTCTCGCGCGCATCGCTGCCCGGTTGCAGGGTTACCGGCATCTGGAACTGCAGGCGGTCGGACTTGGGCAGGAAGCTGTACGGCACCGAGACCAGCACCGTCACCGCCAGCGCAAGGAGCGCCAGCATGCTGCCCAGGAACAGCGCCTTGTGCGTCAGCAGCGCCTCGATCGCGCGCCGGTACAGGCGATACGGTTTGGACATATAGGTATCGCCGTGGCCGGGCGCGGCATGCGCGCGGGCGAAGTACATGCACAGCAGCGGGGTGATGGTGATGCTGAGCAGCCACGAGCCGAGCAGGGTCACCGCCAGCACGATCGCCAGCGAGCGCATGTATTCGTTGGTGCTGGTCTGGCCGAAGAAGAACGGCGAGAACGCCAGCACGATCACCAGCGAGGAGGTCAGCAGCGGGATCGCCAGGCTGCGGCCGGCGGCCTCGCAGGCGGCGCGGCGTTCCTCGCCGGCGGCAAGGCGCCGCTCGATGTCCTCGGCGATGACGATGCCGTTGTCCACCAGCAGGCCCAGCGCCAGGATGATCGCGGCGATGGACACGGTCTGCAGTTCCACGTTCAGCGCCCGCATCGCGATCAGCGCGCCGAGGATGGTCAGCGGCACGATCGCGCCGACGATCAGGCCGGTGCGCCAGCCGAGGAACAGCATCACCACCGCCATCACGATGACGATGGTCTCGCCCATGACGTGGTGCATCTTGCCCATCTCGCGCTCGACCACGTCGGCCTGGAAGGTGACCACGTGCTGCGCGAAGCCCACCGGCAGCGCCTTGGCGGTCTCGCCCAGGGTGCGTCGCAGCGCCTTGCCGACCTCGGCGACGTTGTTGCCCGGGGCCATCGACACCGCCACCACCACCGCCGGCTGGCCCTGGTAGATGGCGCCGGCCTCCGGCGGATCCACCGGCATCAGCTCGATCCGCGCCAGTTGCGACAGCGGAATCTGCCGCGGGCCGTCGGCGCCCTGCGTGGCGATCGGGGTATTGCGCAAGTCGTCCAGGTCGCGCACTTCGCCGGAGGTGGTCACGGTCATCGCCATGCCCGACGCGGCGACCAGGCCGCCACCGGCGACCACGTTCTGCGCGCGCAGTTGCTGCGCGACCGTGGCCGGGGTGAGACCAGCCTCGCCCAGTTTGGTGCGGTCGAAGGCGACATAGACGCGCTCGTCCTGCAGACCGTGGAAGGTGACCCGCTCGACGCCCGGCACGGTGTACAGTTGCGCGCGCATCTGCCGCAGCGGCCCGAGCATCTCGGCGGTGTTGAAGCCGGGTGCGGTGACCGCGATCGAGGCGATGGCGACGCGGCCGAAGTCGTCGTCCACCAGCGGCCCCTGTGTGCCCGCGGGCAGCTCGGCGCCGGCTTCGGCGGCCTTACTGCGCACACGCTGCCACAGTGCCGGCAGGTCCTTGACGCTGTCCTGCGCGGTGACCTGCACGATGGCGCTGCCGGGATGGATGGTGGTGACGATCTTCTTCAGACCGCTGACCTCGCGCAGCCGTTCTTCCAGCGGGCGCGCGAGCAGGTTTTCCACGCGTTCGCTGGGCATGCCGGGGAACCCGACTTGCACGATCGCATCGCGCACGGTCACGCTGGGTTCTTCCTGCGACGGAAAGCCGAGGAAGGTGACGATGCCGCCGATCAGGATCAGGGCGGCGCTGAACAGCGCCAGGCGGCTCGATTGCAGGGTGGCGCGGGTCAGGTTCATGGCGAGGTGGTGCCGAGGCGGGTGGTGGGACGGAACGGCACGACGTGCTGGCCGTCGTGGAGGAAGGCGGCGCCGGCGGCGACGATGCGTTCGCCCGCGGCAAGGCCGCGCAGGATCTGCACGCGGCCGCCATCGGCGTGCCCTGCGACGACCTGGCGGCGGCGTACGCTGCCGTTGTCCTGGCGGTACACGAACACCATGGTCTGGCCATCGGCCATGCTCGGGATCAGCGCGCTCAACGGCACGCTCGGCGCCTGATTGGCGGCGCTGTCGGGCAGGGCCAGCAGCAGCGATTCGCCGCTGCGCGGCTGCGTGGCATCGGTGCCTGTGCTGTCGAACAGCGCCTGCACGGTGGCGCCGCCGTCCACGCGTTCGGACACGCTGCGCAGGCGCAGCGGCAATCCCTGCTGCGGCGCGCTGCTGCGGTAGGCGAGGACGCGCTGGCCGGGTTGCAGCGCTGCCGCGCGATCGGCCGGCAGCGTCGCCAGCACCTGCGCGCGATCCGCGCCGTCCAGTTGCAGCACCGGCTGGCCGGCGCTGACCAAGGTGTCGGGCTGCTGCAGCCGCGCCACCACACTGCCGTCGAACGGCGCGCGCAGTTCCGACTGGCGCACCGCGCGGCGCGCCAGCGCCAGGTCCGACTGTGCGCTGCGGACCCGCGCCTGCGCCGCGGCGAAGGCGCTCTTGGCGGCGGTCAGGGTCGCGGCGGAGGCGGCGCCGTCGTCGAACATGGCCTGCTGCTGTGCGAGCTGGGTCTGTTGCTGCTGCAGGTCGGCCGCGGCGATGCCGACGCCGGCCTCGGCCTGCTGCAGGCGCAGGCGGTTCGGCTCCGGATCCAGGCGCGCGAGCACCTGGCCGGCGTGCACGCGGTCGCCCACGTCCACGGCGATGGTGGCGATGCGGCCGCCGCCTTCGAAGCCGAGATCGGCGTGTTGTTGCTGGCGCACCTGGGCGAGGTAGCGGGTGCTGTCATGCGCGGCGTCGCTGCCGACGGTTTCCAGCTTGACCGCGCGCGGCGCATCGGCGGGCGGCGCGGCCTCGCGGTCGCAGCCGGACAGCGTCAGCGCAGCCAGCGGCAGGCACAGCATGAGAAGCAGGGTGGGGCGCAGGGTCATGGTCGGCGGTGTCCCGGAAGCGATCAGAAGGTGTAGGTGACGGTGGCGCCGCCGCCGGCAGCGGCGCGGCGACGCACCACCGGGCTGCCATCGGCGGCGCCGACGTAGCGGGTGGCGTTGAGCAGCAGCGAGGCGGTCCAGTGCGGCGACAGCGTGTGGTCCCATTCGGCACCGACCGTGTAGGCGTACACGCCGGCATCGGCGCGGTGCGGTTGGAAGCCACTGGTCACGCTTTGCGCATCGGTGACGCCGAAGTACGCCTGGTTGAAGCGGCGGTCGCCGACGTGCGCGTCCAGGTCCAGGGTGACGTTGTCGGCCGCGGCCTGCAGCAGGGTGAAGCGTGCCCCGGCGCGATAGCGGTTGCGGCGCGCGCCGTCCTTCAGCGCGAACTCGGCTTCGGCGTCCAGCGCCAGGTACGGGGTCAGCTGCTGCATGACCAAGCTGCGCGCGGTGATCGCGCCGGGCACGTCGCCCATGCCGTCCAGGCTCCTGGAGCCGGGGCGCCAGCTGCTGTTGCGCTGCAGGCGGCCCAGGTCGTAGCCGAACGACTGGCTGGCGGAGAAGCCGTGCGCATTCTGGAACTGCACGCCGGCGCCGCGCACCGTGTCCGCGAACAGGATGCCGCGCTGCACAGAGACCACCGGCACCGCCTGCACGCGATCGTCGGCAGAACCGGCATAACGCGGGGTCAGCATGGCGCCGCCGCCCACGCTCAGTTGGGTGCGGTCGCCGAACAGGCCGGCGCTGGATGCCGGATCGGAATCTGCGGCGTGCGCGGCCGGTGGCAGCGCCAGCAAGGCCATGGTCAACGTGGGCGAAAGAACGGACAGGACATGTTTCATCGGGGCAACCTCGTGCGGGGGGAAGGTCAGGGCGCGTGCGGCAACGGCACGCCGTAGAACGCGCGGAACAGCGCGATGCGATCGAGCAGCAGATCCTGGCGCGCCTGCAGGTGCGCCAGTTCGGCCTGTGCGGCCTGGATATCGCCTGCCAGGAGCTCGGGGCGGTCCTGCAGGCCCTGCGCCACGCGTTGCTGCAGGCGCGCCACGCGCTGGCGTTCGCGTTCCAGGTTGGTGCGTTCGCCGTGCTCGCGCTGCTGCAGCGCCGGCAACGCATCCAGCGCATCGGCCACCTCGCGGAACGCCGCTTCCACGGTCTTCTCGTAGTCGACCACCGCGCCGTCCTTGCGCAGCTGCGCGAGATCCAGGTTGGCGCGGTTGCGGCCGCCATCGAACAGCGGCAGCAGCAGTTGCGGCATGAAGCTCCAGGTGCGGCTGCCGGGCATGAACAGGCCGTTCAATGCCTCGCTGGCGGTGCCCAGCGAGGTGCTCAGGCGGATCGACGGAAAGAACGCGGCGCGCGCGGCGCCGATGTCGGCATTGCGCGCGCGCAGCTCGGCCTCGGCCTGGCGGACATCCGGGCGCTGCAACAGCAACTGCGAGTCGAGGTCGCGCCAGGCGTGGCCGTCGTCCTGCTCGGCGCGGGGCAGCAGATCCTGCAGGGTGCCGGCACCGTCGGGCGCGGTGTAGCCGGCGAGCAGTTGCAGGGCGCGGCGGGCGGCGGCGTGGTCGCTGCTAGCTTGCTGCGCGCGGGCCTGGGCCTGGTCGTCGTCGTGGCGTTGACGGTCCAGCGCATCGCGGGAAATCAGTCCGACCGCCTGCTGGCGCATGGCGATCGCCAGCAGTGCGGCGCTGCGTTCTGCGATGGTCTGCGCCTGCTGCTGGCTCTGCAGGGCGGCGCGTTCCAGCGTGTAGGCGCGCAGGACCTCGGCGATCAGCGCACCGCGTGCCGCCTGTCGACCATCCTCAGAGGCCAGGTAACGCTGCTGCGCGGCCGCCGACAGCGAGGCCAGCTTGCCAAACAGATCCAGTTCGAAGCCGTCCACGCCGACCGCGACAGTGCTCAGCTTCTGCCCGTAGCGCGCCTGCGTGGCCGCGTCGTCGTAGCTGCGGCGCGTGCCCTGGGCATCGAGGCCGAGCTGCGGCAGCTGCTGCGCGCGTTCGATGCGGTACTGCGCGCGCGCCTGCTGCACGGTCAGCACGGCATTGCGGAAGTCCGGGTCGTGGGCCAGCGCCTGCGCCAACAGCGGGGTCAGGTCGTGCTGTGGCGAGAACGCCTGCACGAACTGCTGTTCCTGCTCGGTGAGCGCATTGTCGCTACGGTTCGGGGCGGCAGCCTCGGTCGCAGTGGTCGCGCCCAGCGTGGGCGGCAGGGCCGCTTGCGGGCGCTGGTAGACCGGCGCCAGGGAGCAGCCACCCAGGACAAGCGCGAGCAGGCCGAGCAGGGCGCCGGTGCGGCGCGGGCGGAGCAGCGGGGACGGTAGAATCATGGCGGCGGTCGGGTGATCGAACTCGACTGCCAGCATGGGCGGGCATGTTCAAGCCGCCTTCTAGGAATCTTCAAGATTCCATCAAGACGCGAAATACAGGCACCAGGCAATGCACGCGAAGAAGATCCTGCTGGTCGAAGACGATGCCGACAGCGCCAGCATCCTCGAGGCCTACCTGCGCCGCGACGGCTTCGAGGTCACCATCGCCGAGGACGGGCAGAAGGCGGTGGCCGTGCATGCGCAGTGGAAGCCGGACCTGGTGCTGCTGGACGTGATGCTGCCGCGGCTCAGCGGCACCGAGGTGCTGTCCACGATCCGCCGCAGCAGCGACACGCCGGTGATCATGGTCACCGCGATGGGCGACGAGCCGGAGAAGCTCGGCGCGCTGCGCTACGGTGCCGACGACTACGTGGTCAAGCCGTACAGCCCCAAGGAAGTGGTGGCGCGGGTGTATGCGGTGCTGCGCCGCGCCGGGCCGGCGCGCGCCAGCGAGGAGCCGCTGCGCCACGAGCGGCTCACCGTGGACACGGCGGCGGTGCGCGCCACCGTGCGCAATGCCGATGGCCACGAGGTGGCGCTGGAACTGACCCCGACCGAGTTCAACATCCTGGCGACGCTGATGAAGACGCCGTTCAAGGCCTTCACCCGCAGCGAACTGCTGGAGATCTGCCTGCCCGACAGCGATGCGCTGGAGCGGGTGGTGGATGCGCACGTGCACAACCTGCGCAAGAAGCTGGAACACGAACAGGTCACCGGCCTGCTGGTGACGGTGCGCGCGATCGGCTACCGCTTCCGATGAACTGGGCCTGGTTCCGCCGCAGGCGCCACGTGCCGCTGTGGCAGTGGGTAGGCCTGCGCATGAGCGCGCTGGCGGTGCTGACCATCATCGCGATCGCGCTGGGCATGCTGCTGCGTTTCGCGATCTGGGATGCCTCCACGCTGAGCCGCCTGCCGCCGCAGGCGCGGCGGGAGATGCTGCAACTGCGCGAGGATCCGCACAGCAACGCGCGGCGCCTGTGGGAGTTGTTCGAGACCTACTACGACGTGGCCGATTTCCTGCCCGGGCTGGCCAGCCGCGACTGGCTGCTGCTGGCGGGCATGATCCTGGCGTCGATCCCGGTGATCGTGGTCTGCGGCCTGCTCGCCTCGCGGCCGCTGTCGCGGCAGTTCTCCAACGTGGCCGAGGCGGCGCGGCGGATCAGCGACGGCGATTTCGCCGCGCGTGCGCGGGTGGTACCCGGTGCACCGGACGAACTGGCCGGGCTGGCCATCGACTTCAACGGCATGAGCGCGCAGCTGCAGCAGTACGAACGCGAGCTGCGCGAGTCCAGCGCGATGCTGGCGCATGAACTGCGCACGCCGCTGAATGCGGCGATGGGCCGGGTGCAGGGCATGCTCGACCAGGTGTTCCCGAGCAGCGAAGAGCAGCTGCGCATGGTCCAGCGCCAACTGGAGCAGATCAATCGCCTGGTCGGCGACCTGCACCTGCTGTCGATGGCCCGCGCCAACCAGCTGATGCTGGAGCCGCAGCGCTTCGCGCTCGGCGCGCTGGTCCGCGAACGCCTGACCTGGGCCGCGCAGCCGCTGCAGGAGGCCGGCATGCAGGTGCAGGTGCGCATTCCCGAACAGTTGTACATCAGCGCCGACCGCGATCGCCTGGGCCAGGTACTGTTGGTGCTGATCGACAATGCGCTGCGCTACGCCGCGGCCGGTGGCGAACTGGCCCTGGAGGCGCAGGCCGATGCCGACGGTGTGATGATCCGCGTCGCCGACCGCGGTCCCGGTGTCGACGAGGAAGCGCTGGCGCGGATGGGCGACCGTTTCTGGCGTGCCGACGACTCGCGCGCACGCCATTCCGGCGGCAGCGGCCTCGGCCTGTCGATCGCCGCGGCCATCTGCCATGCGCACGGCGGCGCGCTGGAATTCACCAATCGCGAGGGCGGCGGGTTGTGCGCGCGGGTGCGTTTGCCGCCTGGTTTTCCAGGTGACGCCGGCCCGGGTGGAGGCAACGCGCCTGCGCCAAATCCGCGCAAACGGCAGGTTTGAGATCGGCGCTGCGGTAAAGTCACTGTACGAATAATGCGTTCAGGACTAGCTTCCACATGAGTACCGCATTGGACACCAACCGCCAGCGCCAAGCCATCCCAACAGGCAAGACTGCCGAAGAATGGCGAGCCATCGAGAACGCCGCCATCCAGGAGCTGCGGCGCCGGGCCGATGAGGCACATGCGACTGTGGTTGCGTTGCTGGATCGGCACAGCAGGGATTTCAGTGCGAAGCAGATGGCGCAGATACAGCGCCGGATGGGGAGGCGCTGAGGGGCTGACGCGAGGAGCACTGCCGCAGTTCGATTTTACATAAGATACATTATGCGAAATTACATGTTCGCCTGACACGGGCGCGCCTGTATTGGATCCGGCTAGAAACGCGTCAGCAGCTTCTCCGGTTCGTGTCCTTTGCTTGGACCGTACCCTACCTACCTGTTCGCTCTCAATTGATGAGCCTCTTTGGTCTCCTAGCACGCCCGATCTACCTTCGCATGTGCCCGATCTTCCCTGGCGCGCCCACGTTGGGTAAAAGCGCTGCTCGTCACGCTGCGCGCAATGAGAAGCCTGAGAAGTGGCGCTCGGAGCAGTTTGCGCTCGCAGCACAACCGCAACCGCGCTTAGCGGCAGGATTCCGGTAACGTCTCCAACAATCCGGTCACCGTCGGCATCTATGGTGACGCGATCGCCATGGCGATCTCCAACGCTCTGGATCCATCCAATCCGCCAACCATCATCGAAGCGACCGAAAGGTCTCTCGCACGTGATCAGCAAAAGCGGACGGATTTTCCATTGCAGCGAAATGCCCGCCCCGCTCCGCTTCTCCAAAGAAACGTAAATCCTCAAAGCGTCGCTTTGCCCATTGCCGGGAAATACGCACCTGTTCTCCTGGAAGCATGCTGATGCCCGTTGGCGTCCGCATCGCGTGCGAAGGCATCGCTGTCCCTATTTCATGCGCGGCTTCCCAATAAAACCGCGCGGAGCTTGGGCCTGCATTGGGGAGCCAGTACAACATGATGTCGTCGATGAGATGGTCCAATGTGACCACTTTTTCGGGTTCGCCGTTGCTTTGGGAGACGTCCTGAAAGAGCGCATAGATCCAGGCAGCCAAGCCGGTCGGAGAATCAGCCAAGCCGAAACTCACAGATTGCGGCCGCGTGCTTTGAAGCCGCATGTAGCCGGAAAATTCCGTGTAGTAGCGCTTGGCGTCATCGAGCATCCTCTGCTCAGCAGGCGTGGCGTTGGCGATCTCCTCTGCGCTCGGGTCGAACATCACCATGTTCAGATGGATGCCGACCAAGCCTGGCGGCTGCATAAATCCAAGTGCTGTCGTGATCGCACTGCCCCAGTCGCCACCCTGGGCACCCCACCGCTTGCCGTAGCCCAGCCGCTGCATCAACTGGACCCATGCCATCGCCGTTCGCCCTACTCCCCATCCGGTGGTGACGGGTTTCCCGGAGAAACCAAAGCCAGGCAACGACGGAATCACCAAATGAAAGGCGTCCGACGCTTTACCGCCATTGGCTACCGGGTCACTCAGTGCGCCGATGACCTCACGAAACTCAAGAATGGATCCCGGCCATCCATGCGTCAACAGCAATGGAAGCGCATCCGGTTCCGGGGAGCGCACATGAAGGAAATGGATATCCAATCCGTCAATGGTAGTGCGACTGCTGTTCCAGCCATTCAGAAGCTTCTCCGTTACGCGCCAGTCGTAGCCAGTCTGCCAGCGGTCGACCAGACGTCGAATGCGCTCGACTTGTGGGCCCTGGCTCTGGTCGCTCACCGTTTCCGCGCTGGGCCAGCGGGTTTGCCCCAGACGTTGCTGGAGGTCATCGAGTTCTGACTGTGAGACGTGGATCTGAAACGGTGCAATGGCGTCCGTCATTTTAGGCTCCCGATGCATACGTTCTGGTTAGGGTCCGACGATCGGTCTGCCAAGTTCGCACGCAGTAGCGATCGTTATCCAGCTAGGTCAAGGCGCCGGCGACGACAACCCGCGAATTCAGACCGGCGTTCGACACATCGTTCTCGCTTGACTCTTTTTGCGCCGAAACCCGCGGATGGCCAGTGCAATAGAAGAGACAAGCGCCCTGTCACATCGGCTGCGATGCAACGTGCAGCTCAGAGCTCGTGCAGAGAACAACTGAACGATATCGTTCAGTTGTTGAAAGCGCAAGCGCCGTGTAACTTTTCGCCGATGAAAGCTGCGAAGCAGAAATCCAAAGGCGGGAGGCCGTCGCTAGATAAGGCGGGCGATGTCGAGCGGCGCCTACTCGACGCGGCATTGCAACTTTTTCTGGAACGCGGCTTCGAGCACACCTCGTGTGAAGAAATTGCGCGATTGGCGGGCGCAGGAAAGGCAAGTCTTTATGCCCGCTATGCCAACAAAGACGCCATCTTCGAGGCGGTGATTCGCCGTGATGTCGAGACGCAGCCCGCGCCCGCCCCTGCCAGCGTCCCGATGGATCTGGAGGGGCGGCTAAGGCTCGCAGGTCAAGGAATACTCGCGCACGCCTTGCAACCCGAGACAGTGGCCATGATGCGTTTGGTCGTCGGCACGTCCATCCGAGCGCCGGCGCTTGCCGCTGAGGTCAACCGGATCGGTTGGGAGGGCGGGCTGCAGCGCGTCCGCGTGGCGATTCTCGATGGCCCGGATCAACCTGCCGACCCGTCCACCTTGGCACGCAACTTCGTCGACCTGGTCTTCGCCCCGCATCAACTTCGAGCGCTGCTGGGGGAAGACCCCGGCAACTTGGTCGACACTGCATCAGACCGCGTCGAGTGGGCACTTGGGCTTCTCAGAACTGCGGGTCAGCTAAAGACTGAGCGCCCTCGTTGACATGCCTTCCGGCTTAGCCCGCACTTTTTTCTCCCACGAAGAGTGGACGAACACCTGGGACACCACCCCTGCCTACGAGAGGCGATAAACTGCTGATCGTTGGCTCGGGCGGCCAGAAATACCATGCTACGCCCGGATCAAAATCGTCTGTCATAGACGATACAGACTGCCAGCACCGTTGGCCGGCGCCCGGTCAATGCAGTCGGCCATCGGCAACCCTTGCGACCATCCTGCCGCCATAGCGTGCGCGTCACGCAACGGATCGGACGCCTTGGCGCGCTCATTGCGAAGACGGCAGGTTTCGGTGTCTTGGGCGAAAAGGCCGCGCGCGAACAGTCTGCCCTGCTCTGCCAGCTTTGTGGTCTTGGGTCCGCGGATCGCGGTAAAGCGCGTTAATGCTTGAGCCAGCGCACCGTCTGCCTCTTCGAGGCACCGCGCCAGATGCCAGGCGTCTTCCAAGGCCTGACAGGCGCCCTGGCCCGAGGTCGGCAGCGGCGCGTGCGCCGCATCTCCGACGAGCAGCACATTTGCTCGGCTCCATGTGTGCAGCGGCTCGACGTCATGGACGGCGATCAGTTGGATGGTGTGCGCCGGCGTGGCCTCGATGAGGCGGGCGACAGGTTCGGGCCATCCTGCAAACAGATCCATCACCTCCTTGCGCAAATCCGCTGCTGGCGTCGCCTCGGGCAATGGCCGCGCCTGCGCGGCGGCCCAGTACACCAGATCTGTCCGGATCGGGACGCAACCGAAACGATCGCCAGACCCCCAGTAGTCCTGAATTGCGAGGTCGCTCACCAACGCGCCACTTCCCTGTGCAACGCCGATCCAGTTCACAAAGCCCTGGTAAATGGGCGTGTTGTCCCCTGCGACGAACCTGCGCGCCACCGAGTTCATGCGCCCATCCGCGCCGATAAGCAGGTCCGGGCGGATACGCTTCCCGTTCTCGAACCGCGCCACGGCCTTGTCGCCGGCATCCAGATCAATGGCTACCGCGCGATGCCCGAACTCCACCTGGATACCAGCGCGTGCCACGTGGTCCAGCAGCACCGCCTGCAAGTCCCGACGCAGGATCGTATGGGTCGGGTAGCCCATGAGTCGGTCCAGCAGCGTGATGTCCAGGCCTCCCAGCGAGTTACCTGCTGCGTCCTTGCGCTGCACTGACAACGGCCGGCCGCCCGCTGCCGCGACATCCTCCAATAACCCCAACTCTTGCAGCACAAAGCCAGCGTTGGGCCAAAGCGTCACGCCAGCACCCATGGTGGCCGGCCCGTTCCGACGTTCATAGACGTGGACCATGTGCCCCTGCTTGTGCAACGCGAGGGCCACGCTCAAGCCTGCGATGCCGCCACCCAGTATTCCGATCTCCATGCCGATGCATCCCGATTCGATTGGTCCAGGCGTGCCGTTGCAGGGCAGCCGTTGGACGGGAGTGCATCTCGGTCTCCACCAGTTACGCAAACTAGCATGCAAAAATGGCGGGCTTTCATACCTCAGGTGGGATAACGGTGCGCAGCAAGCTCGACCTGAATGCAGTTCGTGTCTACGTGGCCGTCGTCGACGAGCAGAGCTTTTCCGGCGCGAGTCGCCTGCTGGCCCTGCCGTCGTCGAACGTCAGCCGTCACGTCGCGGCACTGGAGCGCAGGCTCGGCGTTCGCTTGCTTGAACGCAGCACGCGCCACCTGCGCATGACGGAGGCCGGGAGGCTGGTTTACGAGCGCGCCAAACCGGTCCTCGACGCCTTGCTGTCCACGGAGGAGGAGCTCGGCACAGTACAGGGCGATTTGAAGGGGCCTCTCAGGATGTGCATGCCCAACGAAGCGCCCAGACTGCTCGCGCCTATCCTTGCCGAATTCTGCAGTCTTCATCCTGGCATTGAGTTGGAATGCGACACGCGCCTGACCGGCCTGGAAGTGCTGCGGGAAGACATGGACCTCTCCATCGTCTTCCATCGCGGACGTCAGGATGACAGTGCGTTCATTACCCGCGAACTGGCGACACTGCCCAGCATCGTGGTCGCGTCCCCCGCGCTGTTGGCCCGAACCGGAACGCCGCGCTACGTGCGCGAACTCAAGTCCTTGCCTTGCATCACCACCGTGAGCGCACTGAAGGGCCAGCCCTGGCAGTTTCTCGATCCTGCGGGCGAGATCGTGAAGGTGCCTGTGCGCAGCCGCTACCGCGTTAATAGCGGAGAGCTTGCTGTGGCCGGCGCGCGCCAGGGACTTGGCTTCGCGATCGTTGCAGCCCACCCGTGCCAGGACGATCTTGCCGCGGGCCGGTTGCAAGAAGTGCAACTGGATCTAAGCCCCGCACCGCTGCAATTGCTTGGCGCCTACAGTCACCGTCATTCGGTCACTGCTCGGGTTCGGGCGTTACTGGAGTTCATCCAGGTGCGGTTGCAAGGGTTCGGGGGCAAGTGAACGTAAGGCCCAACGCAACGACGTGGCATAGGAAACATTCCTAATCGCCGTTACTGATCCAACCCGTGTCCGGAAAGGAATAGCAGCCCCCTAATGCGGCACTAAGTCACGTCGCGAAATAGCGTCGATTGGGATGAAACGATACCTATCAACCACTGGCTTTGTACGAATACGTTGATGGTTCAAGCTTAAACAAAACCCCAGCAAGATCCATTTTTATTGAAAGACGCTCCTTGCCGAGACTTTCGCGCATGTCATCACAGAGGGTGCGGAAGGCAAGTATCTCTTGCTCTTGCTCCAACGTTCCGCCTTGCAACCAGAATTTTTGTAAGCTTTGGGCCACAGGAAGATCGGCCGTCAACAAAATTCGCGCCTTGGCGTCGTTGAGGTGAGCCAATTCTTCGACTTCATCCTTGATGCGTCCTGCGCGACGCGCGGTGAATAGAAGTGAAGTCGACTTTAGGAAGTCTACGTAGGCAGCCATCCTCATCGCTGCTAGTTCATCTTGGCGTGCGCGCTTTGCGGCAAATATGTGACCTAATGCGACGCCCAAAAGCGCTGAAACGCCGGAAAGCGCTGCCACTAGAAACGCTGAACCTTGCATAGGCGAGTCACCCTGAATTTAGCCGCGTCGCGAAGCGGCGCCAGTTGAACGATTGTTAGCCATAGCACACGCTACCGCAGTTAGCCCTTTCGCTGCAGCACTGCCGCGATTCCACCAGCCGCTGCAACTGAGCAACAGCCTTCAGCGACAGGATTCCGGCAACTTCTCCAGCAAGCCAGCCACCACCGGCGTCAGCCGGTTCGCGACCTCGGGCGGAATCGCGTCACCAGCCCCCTGCCCGGCTTCGCTACGGGCCTGCTCGCAAGCCTTGACGATCCGCGGGCGCATGCCGGACCAGAGCGCCCTGCACTGCCAACCGTCCCGACCCAACGGCAGCACCGCGTAGGCGATCGACTGGCATTCCTGCGCCGCGCGGTCGCCCAGCGGCTGACCGGCGTATTCGTGCGGCACGGTGTCCAGCGTCGGTTGGTAGTAGCTGTCGGGGAACGCTGCTGCGTAGCGTTCTGGGTCCAGTTGCAGCGGGATGCCGGTCGCCATCAGGTCGAGCGTGCGGCCGCACGGTGCCGCGGCGGCGATGCGCTGGATCGCCTGGTAGATCGGATGGTCCAGGTCGGGTTCGCGCGCCGTTACCTCGGACGTTGCGGCCAGCACCGGCAGGCGCGCGCGGTTGGCCATCTTCGCCAGTTCGCCGGCATGGGCAGGTGCGCAGCGTTCGCGGATGCTGGCCACGATCAGGAATGTGGCATCGCGCGCGAATGCGGCGTCGCTTTGCAGCAGTGTGGTGATGCGCTTGTCGGCTGCATCTTCGGACAATGGCGCGACATGGAATGCGGGCACAGTTGGCGGATGGGCCTCCGTGGTCGCAGCAGCACGTGGTGTCGGTACCCCATGCCCGTGACTGCGCAACGCGAACAGTACGCCTCCGGCAACGACGACCGCACAGGCGGTGATCGCGATCGCCAAAAGCATGGGCGACTTCAGGCGCACCGAGCCGCGCATTCAGCCCTGCACCGGAGTGATCGTGGCGTCCTCTGCCTCGTAGGTGGCATTGGCGATATCCGCCTTGAAGTCGGCCAGATGCAGCCGCCCCTGCAGGTGGAACGGGTCCCACAACTCGGGCACGTCGATCGGGGTGCGTAGCACCACGTGCAGGATCTGGTTCGGTGGCGGCGGTGGTACGTGGATGCAGGCGCCATAGAACGGAACGAACAGCAGTTCGCTGACCTTGCCCTCGTCGTCGCTTTCCAGCGGCACCACGTAGCCGTCCAGGGCGAAGCGTTTGCCTTCCAGCCCCTTCACCACTTGCGAGGAACCGAACTGCGCGGCGCGTTGGGTGCCGGAATGGTCGATCGGCATGCCGTTGACCACGGACGGGCCATCGTCGACCGGCGCCGCCTGATCCATCACCGCGGCGTCGCCGCGCCAGGCCGCGCTGATCCGCGGCGGTGGGCGCTGGTAGATGTCGTTGGCCGGCGCCAGTTGTTCCCAGCGTTCCACTGTGTCCGGGACGGCGTCGGCGGCTGCGGTCGCGTGCGTCGCTACCGGTGATGGTGTCGGCGTGGCGTCCGGCTGCTTCCCGCCGTCACCGTGACAGGCCGCCAGCAGGCATAGCACCGCAACCAGCGGGAAATGGCGATCAGCCCTTTTCATAGGGATGCAGGCTGGCCTGCTCCATCGTGTAGGCGGTGCCGGCGAGTTCGCCGTGGAGGGTTTCGGCGCGCAGTTGGCCGGTCAGGTAGAACGGGCTGTACATGTCCGGCGGGTCGATCGGGGTGTCCAGGCGCACATGCACGATCTGGTTCGGCGGCGGTGGCGGCACGTGGATGCAGGCGCCGTAGTACGGCACGAACAGGAACTCGCGCACGCGGCCGGCATCGTCGCTGTCCAGCGGCACCACATAGCCCGGCAGGCGCACTTTGCGCGCCAGCACGGCGGCCACGGTGTTGTAGGTGCCGGTCTGCGGCATCGCACGCTTGCCGGTGTGGTTGACCGGCGCCTCATCGCTGTTTTCCAGCGCCTTCAGCTCGGCCGGTGGCAGCATCGCGCTCCAGTCCAGCTCGCGATAGCCGTCGGCGTCGGGCTCGCCCAGCGGCGGGTTGATCGCTGCATCGCTAGCCGGCATTGGCTGCGTCGCCGCTGTTGCCTGCGCTTTTTTCGGAGCGGCGGGTTGCGGCTGCCGGCCGCAGCCGCACAGCACCGCGATCGCCAGTATGGAAAGGATCCAGCGCGTCATGCTCACAGCTCCGGCGACAGGCCATCGGCCAGGGTGCGGCGATAGGCCAGCAGGGCCGGCACGATGCCGGCGAGCACGCCGGCCAGCAGCACGCAGCCGAGCCAGCCCCACTCCGCGGCGCTAGGCGCGATGCGGTTGAGCGCCAGTCCGAAATGATCGAGCACCCAGCCACGCGCCAGCCAGCTGGCTGCGGTCACCACCAACAGCGCCAGCGTGCACGACACCACGGTGACCAGCCCGGCCTCGAACAACAGCAGCCAGGCGATGTCGCGCGGCCGTGCGCCGACCGCGCGCAGGATCGCCATCTCGCGCCGGCGCTCCTGCAGCGTGGCCACCAGCAACGCGACCATCGACACCAGGCCGAGCAGCACTACCAGCGAGGCGATCATGCGCAAGGCACCTTCGGCGGTGCCCAGCGTGCCCCAGAGCTGCTGCAGGGTGACGCCCGGCATGATCGCCAGCATCGCTTCTTCCGGGTACTCGTTGATCCGCCGCTGCACCGAGAAGGTGGCGATGCGGGTCTTCAGGCCGAGCATGAAGGCGGTGATGGTGGCCGGGGTCAGGTCCATCGCCCGCGCCTGCGCCGCGCTGACGTGCTGGCCCGGCAGGCGCACGCCGGAATGCCAGTCGATATGGATCGCTTCGATCGCCTGCAGCGACACCAGCACGCTGGAGTCCACCGGCGTGCCGGTGCGGCGCAGGATGCCGACGATCCGGAACGGCTTGTCGGCATGGGTGGCCAGGCTGATGCGTCCGGTGCCGTGGGTCAGCACGATCTCGTCGCCCAGGTGGCGGCCGAGCGCGGCGGCGACGTCGGCGCCGATCACCGCATCGTAGAGGTCGTCGAATGCCCTGCCCTGCGCGAACGCCAGGGGATGCTTGGCGCCGTAGTGATAGTGCTCGAAGAATCCGGTGCTGGTGCCGACCACGCGGTAGCCGCGGTAGGAATCGCCCAGCGACAGCGGTACCGCCCATTTCACCTCGGGCATCGCGCTCAGGTCCTGGTAGCTCTTCCAGGAGACGTTATTGGTGGCGTCGCCGATATGGAACACCGAGTACAGCAACAGGTTGACCGGGCCCGAGCGCGCGCCGACGATCAGGTCGGTGCCCGACACTGTGCTGGCGAAACCCTCGTGTGCCTGCGTGCGGATCCGCTCCACGCCCAGCAGCAGCGTCACGCTCAGGGTGATCACCAGCACGGTCAACGCCACGCCCAGGCGCCGGCTGCGCAGGCTGGCCAGGGCAAGCTTCAATAGGGTCATTGCGCGCCTCCGGTGCTGGCGCGGTTGAGCGTGGCCAGGTCGGCCTGAGCGTCGAACAGCGGTGCGATCGACGGATCATGGCTGACCACGATCGAACTGGTGCCGCCTTGCCGGCACTCGGCGAACAGCAGTTGCAGGAAGGCCTGCGCCGCCAACGGGTCGAGCGCGGAGGTGGGCTCGTCGGCGAGCAGCAACGGTGGCCGCGCGATCAACGCGCGCGCCGCGGCCACGCGTTGCTGCTGGCCGACGCTGAGGCGGGCGGCCGGGCGCGACCACAGCGCCGCCACGTCCAGACCCAGCGCGACCATCAGCCGCTCGATCTCCGTGTCCAGCGCCGGTGTGCCTGGTGCCAGCCGGCCGCGGCGCGCGGAGAACTGCAGGCCCAGGGCGATGTTGTCGCGGGTGCTGAGGAACGGCAGCAAGTTGAACTGCTGGAACACCACGCCGCAGTGGTCGGCGCGGAAACGGTCGCGTGCGGCCTTGCGCAACGCCGCCAGGTCCTGCCCGGCGACGCGCACGCAGCCGGCGGTAGGCTGCAGCACGCCGGCAATCAACGCCAGCAAGGTGCTCTTGCCCGATCCGCTGGCGCCGCGCAGCAACAGCTGTTGCCCACGCGGCAGCGCGAACGATGCGATGTCCAGCACCGGGGCGGCGCCACCGGGATAGCCGAAGCGCGCCTCGGTCAGTTCGACGACGGGCTGCTGGTTCATTCCGGCAATTTCACCCGGGTTTGCCCGGGCACGACCTCGGTGCGGCCCTGCCCGGCCGCGGTGGCGACATCTACCACCGCCGTGTGCAGCCCCGGGAAACGCTGTGGCAGCAACACCTGCAGGTGATCGAGTCGCGTCGGCTGGGCGCAGTTGAATGCGTAGTGGGCATGGAATTCTGCATGGCTGTGGCCAGGCTCGTCCGGATCGGCCATCGCCACGTCGTAGCCCTCGGTGGTGACCTGCGCACTGCGCAGCGAACAGGCCGCCGCGACCGGGAACTGCAACCAGCCCGCACCGCGCAGGGTGGCGACCGCAGCTTCCAGCCGCTGGCGCTCGCCGGCATCGCGCGCCGGGTGTTCGAAATCGAGGATGCCGATGCCCGGCGCGCTGAGCTGCACGTCGACGGCCGTGCCATCCACGGCCACTTCCAGGTTGGCCTGGCCGTGCACATGCGGGCCGTGGTGGCGGATCGCAGCGGCGGCGGGCGAACTGGCGAAGAGGAGCAACAGGATCAGGGGAATGCCAGGTCGCATAAGGTGCGCATCGGTTGAGTTACACTATAACATTAGTGAACAATCGATCGCGAGCGCAAGCCTGCCGTTGCCGTCAGTCAGCCGCGGTTCGCATCCGGCCACCATCGACGTGCGTCGCACGGGGGCTGTGCCGCGGTGGGTGCCGAACTTCAGGGATCTTCATGTCTTCTTCCATCATTCCCGATAGCTACACCGCGTGGCGCCACTGCATCGAGGTCGACTGCGGCCTGCGATTGGAGCCTGCCTATATCGCGCAACGTATCGCTGCGCTCAACGACCCCACTGACCATCACACCCAGCAGTTCGTGCGCTGCTGGGGCGAGCCGCATCGCCAGCAGGTGCTGCGGTGGTTTGCGCAGGCGCAGGCTGCATTCGCCGATGGTCGCGTTTGAACCCTCTCGCATGGCGCGACGCGGTCGCGGGTGCCGTTGGACCGAGATGCGTTTCTTCTGCAACCGCTGCTCGGCCGGGCGTGTCGGTCGCGGCGTAGCCCTGCATGGCAACGTCCTGATCCAATGCGGGCAGTGAGTCGTCAAGCGATGGAGGTCGGCCCCGACCGGCGCGCGCATCGGCGGCGCGCTCTACCCTGACCCGCTGACCCGCTGACGCGCCTGGACAGGGCCGCGCCAAGCTATCCGGAACCCATCGGCACCGGGGCATCTCACTGACACGTGCGTTGCAGCAACGGGCTGCCAAGCTACGACGGCTGCCGGTAGCATGCACGCGCATCGCCACCCGGCGTCCACTTCCCAAGCTCCCGCAAGGACACCCAACGTGCCTCTCGCTTCCATCGCCAGCGCGCATCGCGCACGCCGTTTCCTGTCCGCCGCCATGGTCTGCCTGCTGCTGTCGGCAGCCACCGGTGCCGAGGCCCGGCCGCAGCCCTCGCAGTTCCAGATCGTCGAGAGCGTGCCCGAGGCCAGCGTCTACGGCGAACCCGGGGTGCCGCGCACCCAGCAGACCTGGCTGGCGATGATCAACGGGGCCAAACAGCGTATCGACATCGCCGCGTTCTACATCTCCGAGAAGCCCGGTACCGGACTGACGCCGGTACTGGACGCGCTGGCCGCCCGCGCCCGGGCCGGGGTGGCGGTGCACCTGCTGGTCGACCACACCTTCCTGGCCAAGAACCCGGACAGCGTCGCCTGGCTGGGCAAGGTGCCGGGTATCACCGTGCGGGTGCTGCCGGTCGATACGCTGACCGGCGGCGTGCTGCACGCCAAGTACATGATCGTCGACGATGCCAGCGTGTTCGTCGGCAGCCAGAACTGGGACTGGCGGGCGCTGGAGCAGATCCACGAGATCGGGGCGCGCATCGACGATGCACGCTTCGCCAGGACCTTCGCCGCCAGCTTCGACTACAGCTGGCGCCTGGCCGACGAGGGCGATCTGGCCAAGGCGCAGGCGCGTGGCGTGCTGCCGCCGGACTTCGTTCCGGTCACCGCCACCGATCCGGTGCTGCTGGAAGCCGGCAGCGACGCGCCGCTGATCGCCTACCCCGCCTTCAGCCCGCCGGCGCTGCAGCCGGCGTGGGTCAGCGCCGAGGAGCCGGCGTTGGTCGAGATGATCCGCGCCAGCCAGCATGCGCTGCGCATCCAGGTGATGACGCTCTCGGCGATCCGCAGCTTCGGCCCCAAGGGCTGGTGGGCGCCGGTCGACAGCGCCATCCGCGATGCCGCCGCGCGCAGCGTGCAGGTGCACATCATCGTCGCCGACTGGGCGCTGCGCGAACCGATGCAGGCGTATCTGAAGAGCCTGGCCGCGCTGCCGAACATCACGGTGAAGTTCAGCCGTCTGCCGCCGGCGCCGCAGGGCTTCATTCCCTACGCGCGGGTCGAGCACGCCAAGTACGCGGTGGCCGACGACCGCAGCAGCGTGATCGGCACCGGCAACTGGGAATGGAGCTACTTCAACACCGCGGTGGATGCTTCGGTGTTCGTCAAGGGCAAGGGCCCGGCCGAAACGCTGACGCGGATCTTCGACCGTGACTGGAACGGTCCCTACGTGACGACGCTGCAGCCCGGCCAGAACTACGAGGCGCCGCGTACCGAGTAGCCTCCGCTGTCGCGCTGGCGGCATGCCCTTTCAGGGTTGGGCACCCCCGGCCACGCGTATCGGCTACAGGGCGCAACCGAGACCGAAATGCACGATCGCTGCGAGGGTGGTGCTGCAACGTCGTGCCGCAGCCATCCCCACGAAGCCTTAACCACCGCGGCCTATGCTAGCCCCGCGCTGGAAGACGGCCGCTGTGCCAGGCATTGCCGCATGCGTGGCGACAAACGCCTCCGGCTGCGTAAGGATACCCAACAACAAGGAGACGCCATGAAGAAGCTGTACGCACTCGTGTTCGCAGGAAGCTTGCTGGGCCTCGCCTCGCCGGCCTTCGCCGAGGTCGCCAATCTCACCAACAGCGCGGACGGTGCCAACCGCGAAGCCGGCATCGCCGCGGTCAAGAAGAAGTTGCAGGAGGCCTGCACGTCGCGCAAGGGCACGCCGGATCCCAACTCGTTCGAGGTGGTGTTCGAAAAGACCAGCCAGAATCCGGACGTCCCCAAGCCGTACTACGTGGATGGAAAGATGAAGTGCGACATCCCGCAGGGGTGAGTTGGACGTCAGGTGGACTTACACCACCTGAGTTTGAATGCGAACGAGGCCTCGCTTGCGGGGTCCTCGTTTTTTGTGAGTGTGCCGAGCACGCACGCTCCGTCAGCTGCCAATGAAAATCGACGGCAGTTCCACCGATGGTCTGCAACGCAAGTAATTGCGATCACGGTCCAGGGCCTGCTCCCAGCCGTTGCCCACTTTGCGGATCACGCGCCCCTCCGAGCAGGAAACACCGGCGGCACGGGCTTCGGCAGTGCCCAGTGCAGGAATATCGAGCTGGATCCGGGATGCCCTCGGTCGGCCGAAGGTATGGGCCAGGTTCTCCTGCATGGAGAAGTCCACGTGTTCGCAATAGGCATGCGTCCAGGGCCGCGGATCGTTTGCCAGCAGCTTGCGGCAATCCAGGCGTGGAATCGGGGCGACGTTGCGCTGCGGGTTCACACGCTCGATGCCCCGCCCGATCGCGGAACGCGTTTGCGCGGATGCGGTCACCGAGACGGCGATAAGGAGCAGCCCTGCAGCTACCCGTTGAATGACGTCCATGCTCTCCCCCTGTGCGCAGAGCTTAGCGACGCCCAGCCCATGGCGCTTAGACAAAACCGCGCGCAGCACGCTTAGACCGGCGCATCGGGCTGGCGGCTGGAAACGACAGCGCCCCGGTTCGCCAGCGCACCGCCGCGGTCGCTCAGGACGCGCGATCGGCCAACAGCAGCGGGGCCACAGTCCCGCGTTGCACCATCACGCACTGGTCGGCGATCGCCGTCAGGCCGAGCCGATGCGACACCACCACAAGAGCGGTCTGCGGCAAGCGGCGCCGCAGCGTCCTCAGGACCTGTTGTTCGGCGATGGCGTCGAGAGCGCTGGTGGCTTCGTCGAGCAAGGCCACGCGCGGTTGCCGCAGCAGCACCTGGGCCAGCAGCAGCCGCTGCAGTTCACCCCCCGACAGGCGCGCGCCGGCGCCGTGCGCGGCGGTGTCCAGGCCGGCGCCGCCCTGCAGACGTGCGGCCAGGCCGACGTCGCGCAGGGCCTCCCACATCGCCGCCTCGCTCGCGCTCGGCGCCGCCCAGGCCAGGCAGTGCCGCACGGTGTGCTGCCAGGGCCGCACGCCCTGGGCGACGTAGGCCAAGGGCTGTAGCGCGGCACGATAGCCGGCGAAGTCGAGCGCGCGGCCGTCGCAGTGGGCGACGAACTGCGGGGGCGCGACCATGCCGGCCAGCGCATCCATCAGGCTGCTCTTGCCGACCCCGGACGGGCCACTGATCAGGGTCAGCGTGCCCGGCGCCAGGACCAGATCGGTCAAGGCGACGGCGGCCAGCGGCGGTGCCAGGCCGATGCGTTCGATCTGGATGGCCGCTGGCGCCGCCGTTTCGGTCGCTGTACTAGGCTGCGCTACCACCGTGGTTGACGGCCCCGGCGCCGGTGCTGGCGTGCCAAGCGCTACATAGCGCTGCCATAGCTCCAGCGCCGGTGCCGCCGAGCGCAGTTGCTGCACGCTCTGCCGGGTCGAAACCAGGTACGGCAGCAGCCGCCCCAGCAGCAGGCCGACGGTGATCAGCGCACCGCGATCGATACCGTGCCACATCCCGGCCAGCAGCATGATCGCGGCGACGGCCGCCACCGCCGCCAGTTCCAGCCATAGGCGGCCGGACGCGACCAGCGCCTGCTGCCGCGCGTAGCCATGGGCGAGCCGACCGGCGATCGCCTCGTAGGCTTCCTGCTCGCGTGCCTCGCGCGCGAACGAACGCACGTGGCGCAGGCGCCGCGGAAAATCCTCGCTGAGCCAGAACAGCCGGGTCATGTCGGCAACGTACTGGCGGCTGACCCGGGCCTGTTCGTGGGCGGCGATGCGGAAGGCGAGCAGGCCCAGCGCCAGCAGTGGCGGCAGTGCCAGCACCAGCATGGGCGAGACCAGGAATGCCGCGGCCAGGCTCACCGCCGCGGTGATCGCCGCCACCAGCAGCTGCAGTAGCGCGCTGAAGCCCTGCACCACGATCTCGACGTTGTAGGTGAGCAGGTTGGCGATTTCCGCCGAGCTGGCATCGGCCAGGGCCGGCAGCGGCGCCTGCAGCAGCCGCGCATGCACCTGCCGGCGCAGGTCCAGCGCGTGACGGCTGGCCAGGTCCGCGGCCAGTCGCGTCGCCCACCAGCGCAGCAGGGCGAAGCCGCTGCTGGCGGCGACGAACAGCAGGGTCTGCGCGAGGAAGCCGCTCGGCAATGGCAAGGCGTGCCCGGCCAGGGTCAGTACATGGCTGGGTTGCACCAGCGGCACCAACGCGACCGCGGCGAGCGCGCCGGCCAGCGCGCCGAGCAGCGACAGCAGCACGTACCAGGCGATGCGAAGCCGCTCGCCGCGACCGAGTACGGCAATGAAGGCACGCAGCAGGTGCGAGGCTGGATCCGGTCGCGTGCTCATCGTCGGGTGTCTGCGCCGTGGACCATGAACACCTTGCCTAGCCGACACTCCGGGACGCCGGCGATGCGCATCGCCGGCACCATCACCATGTGCGAGGACTCAGCCCAGCAGCGTCTGCAGCGCATCGACCGAGGCCTCCGGATGGGTGCCGCGCTGCAGTTCGTAGACGCCCAGCCGCTGCAGCTGACGGGCGAACAACGGCCATTGCGGCTGGCCCGCGGCATAGGGCTGGTCCGCGGCCAGGCGCGCCGCCACGTCCGCGTCGGGCAGCGGCTGCAGCAGGCGCTGCGGATCGGCCGCCACGGTGGCCGAGACGAACACGGCCGCGGCCAGCCGCAATGGCGCCTGTGCCAGGCGCCAGTCGCCCTGGCGGATGTCGACCTCGTGCTTGAGCGCACCGCTGCGGCGGCGGATCATCGGCGCCGCCGCGATCCAGGCGTGGGTCTGCGGGTCGAGCAGGCGCAGCAATTCCGGCCGCAGGTGCAGGAAGTTGCCGATGCCGGTGGCGAGCAGGTACTGCGGCGCGACGAACAGGGCATCCTCGGCGAGGAACTCCAGCCCGCGCAACAGGCTGTGCAGGGCCAGGGTCGACTTGCCGGCGCCGCTGCCGCCGAGCAGCAGCACGCCGCGGCCATCGTGGCCGACGCAGGCGCCGTGCAGCGGCACCAGGCGCATGCCGCGCGCGGCGAGGACGAACACGGCGAACTCGATCAGTTCGTAACGCACGTGGTAGGCGTGCGCGAGCATGTCCTCGGACACCACCACCAGCGCCCTGCCCTGCTCGGGCACCAGCACCACGTAGTTGTGCGCATCGATCACCCCGCTCAACACGCCGGCACCGGAATGGGTCTGCACCGGCGGCGGTTCCAACGCCAGCGCGTAGGGCGCCTCGCCGCGGTTCACCAGGGTCAGCTCGATACGGAACGCAGCGCTCTCCGGCAGGCGATGCGCCGGCACCGCGCCGAATGCGGCCTCCACCAAGGCCAGCAGGGCCGGACTGTTGCTTTCGAAGTGGAAGCGGCCGCCGAGCAGTTGCTTGCTGAGCGTGTGCGGTCGCCGCAACCGGGTGTGGAACGGATCGCAGGCGCCGCTCGCGGCGACGACAGGCGCGGCGTGGTCGCTTGTCTCCACGTCCAGAACACGCACGGTCGATCGCTGCATCGGAGAAGAGTCGCTTGAGTGGATGCAGCGTGGGTGCGCTGGTCGCGGCCAAAGGTTGCGCCGGCGCCGCCCACGCAGCGCGCAACCAAACGACGCAGCCCCGGCACCTACCGCCACGGCCACCTGCGCGCGGCCATCGCTGCATGCGCCTTCTCCCCCACGGCGCCGAACGAGACCTTTCGCCGATGCTCAAGATCCAGGTCAGCCACTCCTACTTCCTGCGCTACGACCCCAAGCAATGGGAGCGTGGCAAGCCGTATCCGCCGCTGGCCACGCTGCAGGTGGCGGCACTGCTGCGCCAGCACGGACACCAACTGACGCTGTTCGACGCGATGCTCGCCGAGGGTGTGGAAGACTACGACCACGCCGTTCGCACGCAGCGGCCCGACCTGGTGGTGTTCTACGAGGACAACTTCAACTTCCTCACCAAGATGTGCCTGAGCCGGATGCGCGAGGCCGCGTGCCGGATGATCGCCGAGGCGCGCGCCGGCGGCAGTCGGGTGATCGTCGCCGGCTCCGACGCGTCGGATCACCCGGAGGCATTCCTCGCCGCCGGTGCCGACGCGGTGTTGATCGGCGAAGGCATCGCGGCGTTGCTGGAACTGGTGGCGCGCCTGCAGGCGGAACCGGACATCGACCCGGCGCGCTGGGTGGCCGGCATCGCCGAGGTGGCCAGCGCGGTGTTGCCGCAACTCAAGCGCGCGCAGATCGGTGCGCGGCCTCCGGATCCGCGGCTGTCGGTGACGGCGGCCTGGGACCTGCTGGACATCGCCCGCTACCGTGCGTTCTGGCAGCAGCGGCACGGCCATTTCAGCCTGAACATGGCTGCGTCGCGCGGCTGCCCGTTCCGCTGCAACTGGTGCGCCAAGCCGATCTGGGGCAATCACTACAAACGCCGCGAGGCGCAGGACGTGGCCGCGGAGATGACCCAGCTCAAGCGCAGCTTCGCGCCCGACCATGTGTGGATGGCCGACGACATCTTCGGCTTCCACGTCGACTGGGTGGAGGACTTCGCCGACGCGTTGGCTGCCGCCGACGGCGCGGTGCCCTTCACCATCCAGACCCGTGCCGACCTGTGCAGCGAGCGCATGACCGCCGCGCTGGCGCGGGCCGGTTGCCGCGAGGCCTGGATCGGCGCGGAGAGCGGCAGCCAGCGCATCCTCGACAAGATGACCAAGGGCACCGACGTGGACGGCGTGATCGCCGCGCGCCAGCGCCTCGGCGCGCAGGGCATCCGCGTCGGCTTCTTCCTGCAATTGGGCTACCTGGACGAGCAACTGGACGACATCCTCGCCACCCGCCGACTGGTGGCGCAGGCGCGGCCGGACGACATCGGCGTCAGCGTGTCCTATCCCCTGCCCGGCACCGTGTTCTACCAGCAGGTCAAGGACCAGCTCGGGCGCAAGACGCATTGGCAGGACAGCGACGACCTGGCGATGATGTTCCGCGGCGCCTACGACTCGGCGTTCTACCGCCAGGTGCGCGACCTGCTGCACCGGCAGGTGGACCTGCAATGCCGTGAGGATGCGCGCCCGGCGCCGACGCATGCGCAGGACTGGGTGGCGCTGGACGCCGACTGGGCGGCGTTGATCGCGCGCGAGGCGCAGCATCGGACCGAGGCGCCACCAGCGCCGACGGCCAAGGCGGTCGCCGCCGGTGGCAGCCGCCGCATCCCGCTGGTGCAGCGCTCATGAGCGACGTGGCGACGCCATCGAATCCGGCCGTGGCGGCCGACCCGCCGGCGGCGGTCCCCACGGCGACGCCGGCACACCTGCCGCTGCGGCGCATCGGTCGTGGCCTGCGCCTGGCCACCGAAACCTTGGCGCACGAGCTGGCGCGCCCGGGTGCGCCGATGCCGGCCTGGAGCGGCCTGCACTGGCAACTGGCCGCGGCGGCGGCGGTCGCGCACGGCGTGGCGACGCTGCTGAGCCAGCGCTCGCAGTGGCCCGACCAGCCGTGGCGCGCGTTCCTGGACGGGCAACGCGAGCACGTGGCGCATCGCTACCAGCGCATCGCCGCACTGTTGCAGCGGATCGATGCCCTGGCGCAGACCGCCGGCCTGGCGATCGTGCCGCTGAAAGGCGCGGCGCTGCATGCGCAAGGCCTGTATCGCCCGGGCGACCGCCCGATGGCCGACATCGACCTGCTGGTGCGCCCAGAGGACGCCGAGCGTGCCGCGGCGCTGCTCGGTGCACTGGGCTACGTGGCCGAGTTCGTGCAATGGAAGCACCAGACCTTCCGCCCGGCACAGGCGCAGGCCGTGCCGGCGCTGGGCGAGCACCGCGACACCCCGATCAACATCGAACTGCACGTGCGCATCCAGGAGCGCCTGCCGCTGCGCACGGTCGACCTCGGCGAACGGATCCTGCCGCGCGACGGCAAGCCTGGCTTGAATCCCTACCCCAGCAACGGCGCGCTGATGAGCCACCTGCTGCTGCATGCGGCCGGCGGGCTGTGCAGCCGCAGCCTGCGGCTGATGCACCTGCACGACCTGGCCCTGCTCGCCCCGCGCATGCGCGCCAGCGACTGGCAGGTGCTGACCGGCGCCGATGCCTGGTGGGCATGGTCGCCCTTGCGGCTGATGTTGCGTTACTACCGCGCGGCGATCCCGTCGGCGGTGCTCAAGCAACTGCGCGCGCAATGCCCGCCGCTGCTGCGGCTGCGCACGCGCGGGCTGGACCTGACCGCGGCGTCGTGCTCGCAACTGTGGCTACCGGCACTGCCGGGCATCGAGTGGGCGCGTTCGGGCCGCGAGGTGCTGGGCTATCTGCGCCAGCGCCTGCAGCCCTCTGCGGAAAGCCGGCAGGAACGCGCCGAGATGATCCGCACCCAACTGTGGTTGCAGGGCCAGGACTGGGTACGACTGCCGCAGCGTCGCCGCGTGCTGCAGCGGCTGCTGCGTCCGGTGCCGCGGATGGACACGCTGTACGTGGTGCGGACCGCACTGCAGGGCTATGCGCCTTCGTCGGATTGACGCACGCCCTCATCGAGCGCGCAGTAAAAGACCGTCGTAGGAGCGGCTTCAGCCGCGACAGCCATTGTGGCGGCGCATGTCGCGGCTGAAGCCGCTCCTACCACAAAGCGTGATTCCGTCTTGAAGGCGAAGCGCCGGAATGCCGCGCTGCGCGTCAACCATGCTGCGCGGCGCGCCGGCCATCGGCGTTGCGCGGTGCGCATAGGCGCTGATACAGCGCAGTGAAGCCGCGCACGCTGCAATCGGCATCCTCGCGCACGGCCCGGCATTGCGCCGCCCAGGCCAGACGCAGGCGCAGTTCGTCGTCGCTGAGCACCTGGCGCAGCGCATCGGCCAGGCCGGCCCAGTCGCCCACCGGCACCGCCAGCGCCGCCGAGGGCGCCCACTCCTGCAGATGCCCGACCGCAGTGCCCACCGTCGGCACGCCCGCCACCGCCGCTTCCAGCAATACCAACGGCCCGGCCTCGTGCAGCGACGACAGCACCAGCAGATCCGCCGCCTCCACCAGCGGCCGCAGTTCGCGCTGGGTCTTGAAGCCGAGGAAGCGCACGTGCTCGCTCAGCCCCAGCGCGGCGACCAGGCGCTGCATCGCGCCGCCGAGGGTGTCCACGCCAACCAGGTCGACGCGGAAGTCGACCCCGGCGCGGACCAGCGCGGCGAGTGCGCGCAGCAGGGTCGTCTGGTCCTTGACCGGATTGAGGCTGGCCACGTGCAGCAGGCGCGCCGGCCCCTCCCCGCGCGCACGCGGCGGGCGCGGCGGCCAGGCGCGCAGGTCCACGCCCAGCGGCACGCGTTCGGCGGCGATGCCCAACGCCCGCAGGCTGTCGAGGATGGGCGCGCTGGCGGCGGTCACCGCGCTCGCCAGGCGCAACACCAGCGCCTCGCGCAGCCGACCCTGCCATTTGCGCCGGCCGCCGTAGCCGATGGCATGCAGCGCGACCAGTTCGCCGCCGGCGATGTGGACGAGGCTCGGCCGCCGCAGCCAGCGCGCTGCCGCCACCGCGATCAGGCTGCAGTGGCCGGAGAACAGCGACTGCACCGCGTCGAACGGTGCGCGACGGTGTTCGGCGCGGATCGCGGCGATCGCGCGCCAGCGCGTGCGCACCGCGCCGATGTTGTGGATGCGCGCGCCCAGCAGGTCCCATTGCGCCGGCAGCGGCTCCTGGTGCAGCACGAAGACGTGCAAGTCGTGCATGCGTGCCAGGCGTTCGATCAGGCTCAGGAAGGCCGGAATCACCCGGTACTCGCCGCTGCGGTCGACGCCGCCCGGCACCACCAGGGCCAGCTTCATGCCGCGCTCCGCGGCGTGGCGCCGAGCAGCTGCGCATAGGCGCGCGCCCAGCGCCGGCCTACCGCCGCGAACGACAGCTGCGCATCGAAATGCGCGCGCACCATCGCCCGCGACGGCCCGTCGCGCGAGGCCTGCAGCAGCGTGGCCGTCAGGCGCTCGGCGTCGCCGCAGGGCCACAGCGCGCCGACCCGGCCGCCATCGCTGAGCGCACGGAACGCGGGGATGTCGGTCAGCACCGGCACCGCGCCGCAGGCATAGGCCTCCAGCGCGGCGTAGCCGCAACTCTCGGCCAGGCTGCCGGATACGAACAGGTCGGCCGCACGCATCAGGGTCTGGATCTGCGCGTGCGCCACCCGGCCCAGCAGGTGCACGCGGCCGGCCAGCCGCGGATCGGCCTGGATGCGCTGCTGCACCACCGGCAGCAGCGGCGCATCGCCGAACGCGCAGAACAGTTGCAGCTCGGGCAACTGCACGCTGGCGCGCGCCACGCCTTCGAGGACGGTGAGCGGATCCTTGCCCTCGCTCAGATGGCCGACCCACAGCACACAGGGCGCGCCGTGCAGTCCGCTGTCGCGGCGCGCCTGGTCGCGCTCGCCGGGAGTGAAGCGGCAACTGGATTCGGGAATGGCGAACAGCCGCGTGGATCCGGCGAACAGCCCGGCACCCACGAAGCCGCGCGCCAGGCCCAGCGAGGTGAAGGCGATGCCGGCGGCGGCCGCATACCAGCGTCGCCACTGCGGCCGCCGCCACCAGCGCGGCGGACGGTTGGCGTGGTCCTGCAGGAGGATCGGCAGCGACGGCCGCCAGCGCGCCAGCGTCGCCGCCTCGCGCGCGAACTGCAGGCCGTGCACGTGCACCACGTCGGCATCGAGCTCGGCCAGCAACGCGGCGATGCGCCGCAGGTGGCGCCGGCGTCCGGCGTCGGCGCGACGCACGAAGTGATAGTCGACGCCGTTGCGCCGCAGCTGTGCATCGACCGCAGCGGCCTGGATCACCGAGACGCGGGTGCCGGCGCTGGCCACGGCCTCGGCGATGTCGGCCAGCGATGGCCACAGCGCGAAGGCCTGCTCCGGCGTCACTCCGTCCGGCAGCGGCACGAAGTTGAGCTGCACGGCGTGTACGGCGCGGGGGACGTTGTCGGCCATGCTCAGATCCCGGACGCCTGCGGCCGGTGCAGGCGCACCAGCCGGTTGGCCAGGTTCAGCTCCCACGGCCGGTCGTAGCGCCGGTAGCGGTAGCGCCACGCGGCCAGGGCGCTGAGACCACGCTTGGCCCAGCCCGGCGAACGCGGGTCCTGCGCGGTGGGATAGCGGCAGCCGAGCACGGTGACGAAATCGCGGATGCGCTGGCGCAGCGCATCGGTGAGCCAGGGCGCATCGGCGTGGCAGGCGTAGTCCACCCACTGCGGCTGCGCCCACTCCTCCGGCGTGCGCGGGAACTGCACCGGCACGCCGTCGCGGTCGAGCAAGGGCATGCCGGCGCGGCGGCCGCGATCCTTCTCGTGGCGGCTGCTTTCCGGCAACGGGGTGTACACGTAGACGATGATTTCCGACTGCGGGTTGATCCGCTTCAGCTCGCGGATGAACTCGAAGGTCTGCTCGGTCTCGCGCTCGCTGTCCTGCGGCGGCGCGACCATGAACGACAATTCCGGGATCACCCCATTGCGCCGGCACAGCTCGGCCACTTCCAGGGTCTGGTCCGGGCGCGTGCCCTTGCGGATCTCCTTGAGCATCGCCCCGCTCGGCGACTCGGCACCGATGTAGGCCATGCGCAGGCGGCTCTTGCGCACCAGTTTCCAGGTGCTCTCGGACAGGTTGAGCAACGCGTCGGCGCGCGCGTAGCACCACCACGGCATTTCCAGCTTCGCCATCACCTCCAGTAGCGGGATCATGTCGGCTTCGCGGTCGAAGAAGTTGTGGTCGAAGAACTGGATCGAGTCGGCGCCCAGGCCGTACTTCAGATAGCCCAGCTCGCGCTCCAGGCGTGCCGCGGTCGGCAAGGCGGTGGCGCCGCCGAACATCGCCGCCACCCCGCAGAACGTGCAGCGGAAGCGGCAGCCCAGCGCGGCCTGGTGCGAGGCGGTGCGCTGGCCGAGGAAGGTGCGGCCGAGATAGCGACGCGGCTCGCCGAGTTTTTCGTAGGGCAGCGACGGCAGTGCATCGCCGCGCTGGAAGGCGCGGTTGCGGTTGTGCACCACGGCGCCGTCATGTTTCCAGGACAGCCCGTCGACCTGCGCCAGCGTCGGCCCCTCGCCTCGCAAGGCGGCCAGCAGTTCCGGCAAGGTGTCCTCGCCCTGCGCGCGGATCGCGTAGTCCACGTACGGCGCGGCCAGCGCGGTGTCCGGGTACAGCGTGGGGAAATAGCCGCCCCAGACGATCGGCAGCGCCGGGAAGCGCGCGCGGATGGCCTGCGACAGCGCGATCGACGGCGCCAGCTGCGGCCCGCCCATCACGCTGATGCCGACCGCATCGAAGTGCTGCTCCTGCAGCGCCTGCAGGCTGCGGTCGATGAAGTCGCGGTCGACGTTGCCGTCGATGATGCGGCTGTCGCCGTGGCGGTCCAGCGCCGCCGCCAGGTTCAGCAGCGACAGCGGAAAGCGGGCGCTGGACGGCTTGGTGATGGTGGGATTGACCAGCAGCGTGTTGGGTGTGGAGGACACACGGGGCGAACGCAGGACGGGGGTCACGGCAGGCGCCGCAGGCGCAGCACCAGGGCCACCGGCACCTGCAATGCAGCGGGATCGAAATGGGCGCCGGCGGGAATGTCCGCCGGGTCGAGCATCGGTTCGCTGACCGCGTCGATGGCCAGCCCCAGCGCGGCGCAGGCGGCGTGCCAGTGGCTGTACAGGTGCTGGGTGTGGCGCACCGCGTAGCGCTGACCGCCGGCCTTGAAGTCGCGGCGCCAGCCCAGCGCCGGGCCGATCGGGTGCACGTCGCTGCACAGCACCCAGCCGCCGGGCCGGGTGACGCGGCGCAGTTCCGCCAGCGCGGGCGGCAACTGCGGCAGGTGCCCCAGCGCCAGCGCGCAGAGGCTCAGGTCCACGCTGGCATCGGCGAGCGGCAAGGCCTCGAGGCTGCCTTCTTGCAAGGTGCAGCGGCCGGCGTCGGCATCAGCCAGTTCCTGCGCGGCGCGCGCCAGCATCTGCGGCGACAGGTCCACGCCGGTGACGTGCTCTGCGCCACGCTGCAGGGCATGCAGCAGGTAGCGGCCGCTGCCACAGCCGGCATCGAGCACGTGCTGGCCGCGCAACGATTGCGGCAGCAAGGCCAGCATGGCGCGCTGCTCGGCCTGCATCACCGGGTTATGCGCCTGCGCCGGGTAGCTGTCCGCCCACAGGGCGTAGGCGGCGAGCGGATCGAGGGTCGGGACTGCGCTCATGCGTGGCATACCTGCACCATGTCCGCCTTGCGCGAACGCGGCGGCGCAACTTGAAATTCCAGGCCCGGCTCCAGCGCCAGCAACTCAGGATCGGCCAGCTCCGCGGCCAGCAGTTTGGGCACGCCGTCCAGCGTCACCGGCACCGTGTCCACGCCGACGGCGGCGAACCACGGCGCGAAATCGGGATCGGCGATCCGCGGCCGCCCGTCGCGCACCACCGCGCGCAGTGCACTGCGCGACAGCCCGACCAGGCTCTGCGCCGGTGCGCCGCCGCGATCGGCGACGATCAGCAGATCGGCGTGTGCGCCCGGCGCCAGATGCCCGCGCTCCGGCAAACGCAGGATGTCGGCCGCGGCGGTCGTGGCCAGACGCAGCGCCTGGGTCGCGTCCAGGCCGTGGGCAGCGGCCAGGCGCAGGTCCTCGAGCAGGTCGCGGCCGCCGCTGACCCGCGCATCGCTGCCCAGCGCCAGGCGCCCGGCGGCGCTCAGGCGTCGTGGGTCCAGGGTGCGTCCGAGCAGGGTCAGGTTGCTGCTCGGGCACCACACCACCGCTGCGCCGCAGGCGAGCACGCGCGCGACATCGTGCGTGCCCAGGCCGACGCCGTGGATCAGCACCGTGTTGTGGGCCAGATGGCCGCGCCGCTCCAACTCGGCGAGTTCGCCAGCGGCCACCGCGTCGGTGCCTTCGGCCAGGTGGATCATCCATGGCCAGCCGGCAGCCGACGCCGCGGCGAAGCTTTGCGCCAGCGGCGGGCCGTAGTCGGGGCCATGCAAGGTGTAGCTCCAGCCGAAATCGTGCAGCAGCGCCACCGGGAAGTCGGCCGCGTCCAGCGCGGCATGCCAGGGGTCGTGGTGGGCCACGCAGGTCACCCCGGCCAGCAGGTTCTTCAGCCCGCCATGGCGCAGCCGCAGCGGCTTGGGCAAGGCCAGCGCGGCGGCCACCGCCGGGGTGCGGAAATGCGCGGCGAAGGCGTCGATCCAGGCGTAGCTGTTGGCGAACGGCGCGGCCTGGGGCAGCGGCGGCACCGCATTGACGTGCAGATGCTCGTGGGCGTTGATCAAGCCCGGCAGCAGCAGGTGCCCCGGCAAGGCGATGTGCAGCGCCGCCGGCTTGGCCGACGCGGCGACGCGACCGGCGCATAGCGCCAGCGGCGCGTGCACTGCCCCGCCGGCATGCGCGACACGCGCACCGTCCAGGCAGACGTCGACGGGAGCGGCAGGCGCGGCCATGCTCAGCGCTTGCGCATCACGATCAGGAAGTGGTCGCCCATGTCGCGCAGCAGCGGCCAGCCGCCGATGCGGTCGTCGAGGCGGCCCAGCGCTTCGCCCAAACGCGGGTGGCGCTGGTAGTGGTCGACCAGGTACGGCGGCGGCAGGCACAGGCTGAGCGCGCGGTACGACTCCAACTCGAAATGCGGCGCGAACGCGCGGTAGAACTCGCGTGGGAAGTAGTACCAGGTCCAGATCGTGTGCCCGTTCATGCCGACCGCGGTGGCGCCGCGGGCGGCGCGGACGGCGGCACGGCGCAGGCGCCCGCGCAGCAGGTAGTGGCCCAGTTCCCACGGACACAGCCGGCCGATCACCGAGAACACCAGCCGGCCATCGCGGCGCAGCAGCCGTGCGCAGTGACCGGCGACCTCCGGCAGATCCGGCGCGCAGTTGAGCGGGCCGAAGTTGGAGTACATGCCATCGAACTCGCCATCGAGCAGATCCAGCTGCTGGATGCCGACGTGGGCCGCGCTGAGCCGGCCGTGCAGGCTCGGGTCCTGCGCGCGGGCACGGGTGCGCTCGACCATCTGCGGCGACCAGTCGGTGGCCAGCACGCGGTAGCCGCGCTGGGCGAAGGCGTGCGCATCCAGGCCGGTGCCGCAGCCCAGGTCGACCAGGCGCGAACCGACCGGCAACTGCGTCGCCACCGTGTCCCACAAGGTGGTGCGCATGCGCTGGATCAGCGCGTTGTTGCCGCGTGGGCCATCGTAGTCGACGGCCACGCTGTCGAAGGCGCGCTGCGTGTCCAGCAGCCGCACCGGGTCCAGAGTGGTCGTATGCGCCGTCGCGCCCGCCTTGCCGTTCGCTGTCACCTGCACCTCTCCACTCCCCTGCCCTCGTCGGAATCCGCGCGTATCGAGCGCGCGGTACTGCAGGTAGGTGCGGCAGCAGCGCCGTTTGGTTGAATCGGCGAGGTGCCGTTATGCGACAGCCGCAGTCGGCCGCGTCTGGCGGCGACGCAGCGCATTGCGCACCACCGCGGCCAGCACGCCGCCGCCGAGCCCGGCCAGCAGCGCCGCGGCCAGCACCAGCACCGGGTTGGGGAACGCGGCGCGTGGCGGCACATAGGTCTCCCAGGGCGCCGAGGTGTCGTAGGTGTAGCGCGCGCCGAGCCGGCCGAGCAGCTCCTCGCGTTCGGCCTTGAGGCCGCGCAGCGTGGTGGTCTTCTCCGACAGCAGCATGTTGCCGAGCAATTGCTGTTCGACGCTGCCGCGGTCTTCGCGCTGCTGCTGCAGCAGGCGGTCGCGCTCGGCCTGGGTGGCGGCGATGTCCGCGGCCAGCGCCTGCAGCCGTGCATTGGCCTGCTGCAGCGGGCCGGCCTGGATGCCCCGGTGCAGCGCCTGCAACTGCGCGATGGTGGCCGTCGCCAGCTGCCGTGCCTGCTGCGGCGATTGGGCGCGCAGGGTCAGCTGGATCAGGTTGGCGTACGGGTCCGGATCCAGCTTGAGGCTGTCGCGGTACAGCGCGGCCTGGCGGCTGTCCAACGCCACGCCGGCGCCGCGCAGCACCTGTTCCTGGAACTGCCGGGTCTTGATCCGGTCGATCACCCGCTGGAACGGTTCCAGCTTGGGGTCGCGCCCGGACGGGGTCGGGCCGAACTCGCCGACCTGCACCCAGGCGGTGGCCTGCCACTGGCGGGTCGCGCCATGCAGGAACAGCGCCGCCAGCGCCAATGCCAGCAACAGCGGCAGCAGGCACCAGCGCCATTCCCGCCGCAGGATCCGCCACAGGTCGATCAGGTAGATTTCGTCTTGGGGCATGGCGGTGTCGGTCATGGCAGCGGGGATCTCGGGGGAGCGGAAGGCAGGGCCGCCGCCGGTGCGGCGTCGCGGCGGTTCGGCAGCAAGGCGCTGCAGGCGTGCAACAGCAGGCACAGCGCGACGAAGCCGGCATTGGTCCAGGTGAAGGCCTGCGGCGCGAACGGCGACATCACGCAGGCGTAGGCGATGCGCAGGAACACCAGCAGGTTGAACAGCGCCACGCCGCGACCGAGCAGGCGCACGCTCCACAGCAACGCCGCGTACAGCGCCAGCATCGCCGCCAGCGCCGCGCCGGGGCCGCCGGCCAGCAGGAACGGCAGGAACTCGGTGCCGACATTGATGTTCGGGGCATCCAGCGGGATGCCGGTGCCGGCGGTGGCGATGGAACCGCTCAGCGGCACCAGCTGGTTGACCAGGAAGCTGGCGTTCTCGTAGCCCTTGCTGAGCAGCGCGCCGAAGTTGTACGGGCCGGCACCGATGTACAGCAGCAGCCACTTGATGCCCTGCGGCGCGGCCCGGTACAGCGCGCCGAACGGCAGCGCCACCGAATCCAGCGAGCCCGAACGCAGCGTGCCCAGCAGCGAGAACGCGGCGGCACCCGCGCACAGCAGCGCCAGTACCCGTTTCCACGGCAGCGGCCGCGCCGGGTCGCGACGCAGCAAGACCAACAGGCCCACACTGAACACTGCCGCGAACAGACGGTTGCGGTCGATCACCAGCACCGGGAAGGCGAAGCCGGCCAGCAGCAGCGCGTTGCGCACGCTGCGCTCGCGCACGCACAGCAGGCCGATCGGCGGCAGGATCCAGCACATGTTCGACACATGTCGAACATGCGATTGTAGCGGGCTGAGGTCGGCGTAGGCGGAGGGGTTGTGCAGCAAGGGAATCGGGAACAGCAACAGGTCCAGCAGGCAGAACAGCCCCACCGCGGCGGCCAGGCCGAGCGCGACGAAAGCCTCGCGCGTGCCCGCATACTCGCGCGCCCGGAACGCCGCCAGCGGCGGCAGGCGGATGCCAAGCAATGCGTCCAGCCCCAGCGTCGCCAGCGCCACGGCGGCCAGCAGCGCGATGCCGGCGAGATAGCCCGGCGGCAGGTCGAAACTGAGTAGGGTCAGCGCACAGCTCAGCAGCAGCGGCAGGCCGAAATAGGCCGACGGCAGGCGCAGCAGGCGGCTCATGTGCGCTCGATCAGGGCTGGCTGGCCGCCCTGGCGCAACCGCGCCAACAGCGACAGCCACGCATGTGCCAACAGGTGCCCGCCCAGCGCCAGCGGGCTGCGCCGCAGGAACGCGATCTTGGCGGCGATGTAGTGCGCCTGCGCATGCAGCAGGGTGCGGCAGGCGGGATCGAACAACCGCGCGCGGCGCAATGCCACCTGCCGCGATTCGGCCAGGTTGGCCAGGCGGCTGGGCAAGTGCCGGGTGCGGCTGGCGTTGTGGTCGTGCACGCGGTAGGCGCAGACGGCGACGTCCAGGAAGCCGAGGGCGTCGCGCGCGACCAGGCGCAGGAAGAAGTCCCAGTCCTCGATACGCAGGCCCTCGTCCCACTCCGCGCCCGGCTGCAGCGCGCTGCGCCGGACCAGCGCCACCGCCCCGCTCACCGCCCAGTGGCGGATCACCGCGCGGCGGATGCCGGCCTCGCTCAGGTACAGGCGTTTGTCCACGCCGTGCAGGTCGCGCATGCTGCTCTGGTGCAGCGTGCGGCCCTGGGTGTCGACCACGATGGCGTCGCCGATCACCGCAGCCTTGTGCGGATGCGCGCCCAGGTACGCCACCTGCACGCCCAGCCCGCCGGGCAGCAGGTAATCGTCGCTGGCCCCCAGGCGCAGAAACTCGCCGCGGGCCATCGCCACCAGGTGGTTGAGCGTGGCGGCGATGCCGAGGTTCTCGCGCGGCCAGAAGCGCACGTGCAAGGTGTCGCCGTGCTGGGCAATCCACTCGGCGATGCACTCGGCGGTGCCGTCGCTGGAGCCGTCGTCGACGATCACCAGTTCCTTGTTCGGGTACGGATCCTCCAGCACGCTGTCCAGGCAGCGCTGCACGAAGCGCGCGTGGTTGTAGGCCGGGATCAACACCGACACCAGCGGCAGCGTCGGCGGCGTGTGCGGTGCGTCCATCAGCCCAGTCCTCGCAGGTAGCGGCGCACCACCAGCACGTTGAACGCCAGGTACAGCGCGTAGTTGCAGGCGAACGCATAGGCCGCGCCGATCAGGCCCATGTGCGCGGTGAACAGCACCACCAGGCCCAGGTAGCTGGCGGCGAAAAAGCATTCGGAGAGCACGAACAGCCGCGTCATCGCCTTGGCCAGCATCAGGTAGGACAGCACGAAGGAGGCGATCTTGAGCACGTCGCCGAGCAGCTGCGGCGCATACAGCGGCAACGCGGCGGCAAAATGGGCCGAGAACAGCAGCCGGGTGATCCAGTCGCGGCACAGGTACACCGTAGCCGCGGCCAGGATCACCGCCGGCAGCACGTAGCGGTAGGCGCCACGCAGTTCCTGCAGCAGCGCGGTGCGCGTGTGCAGCGCCGCCAGCTTGGGCAGGTAGTGGACGTTGATGGCGGTGGTGAAGAACAGCAGGTAGGCATCGGAGACACGGCTCACCGCCTGCCAATAGCCGACCTGCTGCCAGCCGAGCTGGCCGGCCAGATGATCGCGCACGCCGATGTTGACCAGCAGCGGCAGCAGCGCCGAGGCCAGGGTCATCGCGGAGAAGGCGGCCAGCCGCCGCACCATCGCCGGGTCGAAGCGGATGCGCAGCATCTCGCGGCGGAAGTACGGGCTGCGCCGCAGCGCCGGTACCCCGGCGCACAGCCAGGCGACCTGCCCCAGCACCAGGCCCAACAGCGCCCCATACAGGCCCATGCCGTGCGCCAGCGCCGCCACCAGCAGCACGCTCAGCACCGCGCCGGCGACCTGGATCAAGGCCAGCCGGCGCACGTCCATGAAGCCATTGACCACCGCCAGGATGTAGTTGGCCAGCGCAATCCCGAGCTGCGCCACCGCCAGCACGCAGATCAGCGGCTGGTACTGCGCGTCGCCGAGCAGGCGCTCGGCGATCAGGCGACTGCACAGCAGTGCGGCCACGCCCATCGCGCACGCTGCGACGCAGGCATAGCCCAAGGCGCTTCCCAGCAGCCGGGTCAGCGACTGCGCATCGTCGCGGTACTCGGCCACGTACTTGACCACGCCGGCACCGATGCCGCCCCCGGCCACGACCGCCAGCAGCGACATCAGGCTGGTGAACTGGCCGAGCCGGGCGACCCCGGACGGCCCGGCGTACACCGCCACCAGCTTGAGCACCAGCAACGCGGACAGCAGCTTGGCCGCGGTGGCCACGCCGCTGTACACGCCGCTGCGCAGCACGTTCATGCCGCCACGCCACCGAAACGCCGGCAGGCGTCGATCACCTGCGCGACCGCCGCGTCGTCCAGGGTCGGGCCGATCGGCAGACTGAGCACCTCGGCAGCCAACCGCTCGCACAGCGGCAACTGCAGCGTCGCCAGTTCCGGATAGGCCGGCTGCCGATGCGGCGGCGTCGGGTAATGCACCAGGCACTGCACGCCCTGGGCCTGCAGATGCTGTTGCAGCGCATCGCGCTGTGCGCAGCGCACCACGAACAGGTGCCAGGCGTGCGCCGCCGGGTCGGCCACCTGCGGCACTGCGATCCGCGGATGCGCGATGCCATCGAGGTATCGCTGGGCGATCGCGCGGCGCGCGGCGATGTCGGCATCCAGATGGCGCAGCTTGACCCGCAACAGCGCCGCCTGCAGTTCGTCCAGGCGCGAGTTCACGCCCTGCACCAGATGCCGGTACTTGATGTCCGAGCCGTAGTTGCGCAGCACGCGTAGCTGCGTCGCCAGCGCGTCGTCGTCGGTGGTCACCGCGCCGCCGTCGCCGAGCGCGCCCAGGTTCTTGCCGGGGAAGAAACTGAAACCGGCGGCATCGCCGAAGCTACCGGCAGGGCGGCCGTCGCGGCGTGCGCCATGCGCCTGCGCCGCGTCCTCGAGCAGGAGTAGGCCATGCTGCTCGGCAATGCTGCGCAACGCGGCCATCTCCGCAAGTTGCCCATACAGGTGCACCGCCAGGATCGCCTTGGTGCGCGGGCCGATCGCCCGTTCCACCTGCGCCGGATCCAAGTTGAAGCTGGCCGCGTCCGGCTCCAGCGGCACCGGTCGCAGCCGGTTCTCGCTGATCGCCAGGAAGCTGGCGATGAAGGTATTGCCCGGCACCAGCACCTCGTCGCCTTCGCGCAGCCGGCCGAGTGCGCGGTAGCCGCGCAGGATCAGGGTCAGCGCGTCCATGCCGTTGCCGACGCCGATGGCATGGGCGGTGCCGCAGTAGGCGGCGAACTCGCGCTCGAACGCGTCCAGTTCCTCGCCGAGCACGTACCACCCGGAATCGATCACCCTCGCCGCGGCGGCCTTGAGCTCGTCGGCATAGCGCGCATTGCTGGCGCGCAGGTCGAGGAACGGCACGCTGCCCGCTGGCAGGTTCATTGCAATTCCCAATGGTAGAAATCGTGGACCACGGCGCGTGCGCCGAAGCGCTCCTTCTGCTCGACCAGGCCGGCATTGAGCACCTGGCCCTGCTGCTCGGTGGAAATGCCCAGGCTGAGGAACTCGCGCTGCGCGTAGACCTGCTCGATCAGTTCGGCCAGCAGCAGGCTCAGCGCATCGGCGCGGCGGCCCTGCTCCGAGCAGGCCAGGTATTGGGTATGGACGACGTGGCCGAAGTCGTACACCAGCGTGCCGGCCAGCAGGTCGGCACCGTCGCGCACTTCGTAGGGCACGATCTGCGCCGGAAAGCGCGCGCACAGCAGGCGCAGTTCGTCCAGGCTGTGGGTCGGGCGCGCGCCGTGGCGTTGCAGTACCTCGCCCAGCAGCGTATGCAGCGGCGCCGGATCGTCTGCCCGTTGCACGCGCAGCCCGGCGCGGCGTGCCTTGGCGACCGAGCGCTTGCGTGCGGCGGCGAAGCGCGGCGGTTCGCGTAAGGGCACCGCCGAGGACAGGTCGCGGCGCTGCAGGCGCGCGCCGAGCCGGTGCAGCGCGTACAGGTCCTCTTCCGCCGGACTGCGATGAAACAGATGCGGCACCGCCTTGTACAGCAGCGTGCGCACGCCGGTGTCGCGATAATGCGCGGCGATGCGCTCGAACGCCTCCAGCGTCGCCGTCGCACGCAGCGCGTGGGTCGACACCAAGCCGGCATAGCTGAGGCCGGCATGGCTGGTCACCGCGTCGCCATCGCGGTTGGCCGGAAACACCGCCACCGGCGCGCCGGCGTCCTCGACCAACAACGAAGCATCGACGAAGCGTGCAGCGTGATAGTCCATGTAGCCACGCCGGTGCAGCAGATTGCCGTTGCGCGAGGCGTCCACCACGGCATCCCATGCCGGCGCGTCGGTCGCGGTATACGCCCTAACCGACAGCATCGCCGTCCTCCCACACCATGCCGGCGGGCAAGTCCGCCTCGGCCACGCCGAACCCGTCGCGGCCCATGTCGTTGCCGTTGTAGAACAGCAGCAGGCGCTCGCCGTGGCGGATCAGCGCCGGATAGCACAGCGTGTGTGCGTCCCAGCCCTGCGCCGACAGCGGCAGGCCCAACGCCGCGTCGCAGCGCTGCCAGTGGCGGCCGTCGTCGCTGACCGCCATGCCGGGCAGATAGGCGCCGTCGCGACTGCCATGGGTGAAATACATCAGATAGCGGCCATCGTGCCGGTACACCCGCGGGCGGCCGATACGGTACTCGTCGCCCTGCGGCTGCAGGCAGACCGTGTCCTGACGCGAGATCGCCTGCAGGTCGTCGGTCTCCACGCAACGGATGTGGTAGCGCGGGTACGGCGTGCCGCCGATCCATTCCCAGTCGTCCCCCACTGCGTACCACAGCTGCCAGCGGCGATTCTCGTAACGCGCCGAATGCACCGCGGCGATGGTGCTGCGGCCCGGCGCGCGGTCCAGCAGCGGCGTGTCCTGGCGGCGCTGGAACGTGTCGCCGCCATCGGTGGAGACCGCCAGGCCGGTAAAGGCCAGGAACTTGGCCCGCGCCACCTGCTGGAAGCCGACATAGAACATGTACAGGCCGTCCGGCCCATGCACCACGTCGCCGAGGATCATGCCGTTGTCGTCGAAGCAGCCGGCGCGACCGATGTCCAGCACCGGTGCGGCGCTGATGCCGAGCACCTGGGTAGGATCGTCGGCGCGCACGTCCACGTAGCCGATGCGGCTGACCCCGGCATCGTCGCGGAAGCCAGCGTAGATCCGCAGTCGCTCGGCATCCAGCCGCAGCGGGGTCGGCGTCAGCGCCGAATGCCGCATCCAGCCGCCGACGCCGTCGCGCGCGGTGTCGAACACCAATCCGCGTTTGTGCCAGGCGAACATGCGCCTCACAGGTCCACGTCGAAGCTGGACTTGCCGGCCACCGCCCGAGCCGGCGCACCGACGTAGACGCGTCCGGGTTCGGTGTCGCGGGTCAGCAGCGCACCGGCGCCGATGACGTTGTCGGCGGCGACCTTGACCCGGTCGCTGAGCGTGGCGTTGACCCCGATGAAGCTGCTCGCGCCGATCTCGCAGTAGCCGGAAATCACCGCGTGCGAGGCCACGAATACGTGGTCGTGGATCGTCGTGCGGTGGCCGACGTGGTTGCCGCTCCACAGGATGCAGTTGGCACCGATGCGGGTGAACGGCTGCAGCACGTTGTGCTCGAACACGAAGCAGTGCTCGCCCAGTTCCACGTTGCGCCAGACGAAGGCGTGCGAGCTGACGTAGCTGGCCATGCGGTAGCCGCGGCGCTTGGCGTCCAGATAGAACCGCGTGCGTAGCCGGTTGAGTCCGCTGGCGGGGATCGCCACGAACGCCTCCACCTGCGACGGCGGATATCGCTGTTCGAGCTCCTCGTAGGCCACCACCGGCAGGCCGGCCAGGGTCGGCGCGGACAGGTAGTCGCGCTCCACGCTGAAGGCCAGCACCTCGTAGTCGCTGTCGTGGGTGAAGTATTCGCAGGCGATCTGCGCCAGTTCGCCGGCGCCGACGATGACCAGGGGACGCGCCATGAGCTACGCCTCCTGCCGGCGCATGCCCGCCGCTTCGCGCAGGAACTCGTCGTAGTCGAAGATGTAGTCGGTGGGGTCGTAGGCCTGGTCGGCGAGCACCATCAGCACGCAGTCCGCGCTGAAGTCGTAGAGATCGCGCCAGACCATGCTGCCGAGCAGCAGGCCCTGCCGCGGATCGTCCAGCACCACCTGCGTCGGACCGCTGCCGTCGTCGAGCAGGAACGACACCGAACCGTGCAACGCCACCGCCAGCTGGTTGAGATGGCGGTGCGCATGCTGGCCGCGGTGCACGCCGTTGCGGGTGGCGAACAGGTAGTACACGCGGCGGATGTCGAAAGGCACGTCGCGCTGTTGCTCCAGCGCCACGAGCTGGCCGCGCGCGTCGCCGTGCGTCCGCAACTGGATTCGTTCGATTGCCATCAGAGTGCCCGACCGGGCTCCACATCGGAGTGTCCAGGCTGAGTGCCGCGGGTCCGCGGAAAGGTTGCGCAACGCCGACGCGCACCGCGACGCAACCTTTCGCCGCAGCGCCGGCACCCATCGACGACCACCGCTGCAGCGATGCCCCGCCGGCATCACGCCGCGCCCCTGCCTCGTCGCCCCCAAGGACACCGCGTACCGCCATGACCTCACCCACGCCGGCCGCTCCGAAACCGCCCGTTTCCCCTCCTGCCGCGTCGGCGGCATTGCCGCGGCCGATGGTGTGGCTGCACTGGCTCACCGTGCTGTGCCTGGTGCTGGCGGCGGGGCTGATCCTGCTGCGCGAAGAGGTCGACGGCCGCATGTGGCGGCAGTGGCTGCTGGAAGGCCACCGCCACTTCGGCCTGTTCGTGCTGGGCCTGTTCTGCCTGCGCGTCGCGCTGCGGATGCGCCTGGGCAAGCGCCACGACCCGGAGGCCGGCTCGGCGCTGATGCGTTTGCTGGCCGGCGCCACCCACGTGGTGATGTACGCGCTGCTGCTGACCCTGCCGGTGCTGGGCTGGGCGCTGAGTCAATCGATGGGCAAGCCGGTGCATCTGTTCGGCGCGACCCTGCCCGAGCTGGTCGCGCCCGATCCCGATCTCGCCGACAGCTTGGGCGCCTGGCACGTGGACGCGGCCTGGCTGCTGCTCGGCCTGATCCTGCTGCACATCGGCGCGGCGCTGTGGCACCACCTCGTGCGCCGCGACGCCGTGCTGCAACGCATGGTGCCGTTCCTGCGCCGCCGCTGAGCCGCGTCTCCCGTCACCTCGTTTCCGTCCGTCGCCGCACCCACCCGCCCGCCAAAGGACCTTCCGCATGCACCAGGCCCCGTCGTCCCCCTCCACCTCCTCCCGCAGCGACAGGACGCGCGGCACCGAGCAGGCGCTGCTGTGGTCGGCGCTGGGCTCGCTGCTGCTGGTGCTGAGCCCACGCGCCGCCGCGGTGCCGGCGTTCGCGCGGCAGACCGGCTCGTCCTGCGCCGACTGCCACATCGGCGCCTACGGCCCGGCACTGACCCCGTACGGCATGCGCTTCAAGCTCGGCGGCTACACCGACAGCGACGGCAACGGCACCAAGATCCCGGCCTCCGCGCAGCTCACCGCCAACCGCAGCGTGCCGGCGCGCGGCGAGAGCCGCACCCGCTTCAGCGAGGCCGACCTGTACCTGGCCGGGCGCATCACCGACAACGTCGGCGGCTACGTCAAGGTCGCCACCACCAACAACGGCAAGAACGACTACACCACGCGCCTGGACAACGTCGACCTGCGCGCAGTGGTCAAGAGCTTCCAGCTCGGCGGCAGGGACACCCTGCTCGGCGTCAGCGTCAACAACAATCCCGGCAGCCAGGACCCGATCGGCATGCTGCCCAACGCCTCCGGGCTGGGCCCGGCCTCGGCCTATTCCAGTTCGACCACCCTGCTCAACCAATCCTCGCTGTCCAACCGGGTGATCGGCACCAGCGTCTACGGCCTGTACGACCGCAACTGGTACGGCGAAGTCGGCACCTACACCGCCCTGCCGGTCTCGACCCAGGACGACCTCGGCTACGCCATCGGCGGCGATCCCGGCAAGCTCAGCGACACCGGCTACCTGCGCCTGAGCTACATGAAGGACCTCAAGCGCCAGTTCTTCTCCGCCGGCGTGGTCGCACTGACCACGCGCCGGCAGTTGCCGCGCAGCACCGGCCCGCGCGACGACTTCACCGATCTGGGCTACGACCTCAACTACCAGTTCCTTGGCACCCGCGAGCACATCCTCAAGCTCGGCTACCTCAACATCTACGAGCGCCGCCGCTACGGCAGCGCGCTGATCGACCCGACCGACCCGGCCCTGGCCGGCCCGCGCCGGGCCAGCGTGCGCGACCAGTCGATCAGCCTCAACTACACCTACAAGCAGAGCTACAGCCTGCTGCTGGCGCACTTCATCAACACCGGCTCGGACGATCCGTTCCGCTACCGCCCGTACGGCGCGCCGGACACCACCAGCAACCTGATCAGCGCCTCGTGGGCGCCGTTCGGCAAGGACGACAGCTATTCGTCTATCTCCAACCTGCGCCTGTCCGCGACCTGGTTCCGTTTCAGCAAGTTCAACGGCAGCACCGGCAACGTGTTCGGCGCTACCCCGGTCACTCGCCCGCGCGACCTCAACCAGTTCGCGCTGAGCCTGAGCCTGGCCTTTTGATCCCCCGCACGGAGCTTCCCCCCATGAAACGCACCAATGCCCTCCCCCTGTGCACCCTGCTGGCCGGCCTGCTGCCGCTGGCCGCCGCGGTGGCGCCGTCCGCGCATGCCGCCGGCGGCGCGCCCGGCGCCGGCGTGTTCGCCAGCGAATGCGCCGAATGCCACAGCGCCGCACCGGCCAAGAACAAGAAGGGCCCGACCCTGTTCGGCGTGGTCGGGCGCCGCGCCGGCAGCGTGCCGGACTACGCCTATTCCGACGCGATGAAGCAGAGCCAGTGGACCTGGAGCGACGACAAGCTGCGCAGCTACCTGTCGCAACCGGCATCCAAGGCCCTGCCCGGCGGCAAGATGAAGTACGACGGACTGGACGATCCAAAGCAGTTGCAGGACCTGATCGCCTACCTGCACAGCCTGCATTGAACTCGCTGCCCGATCGGGTCATATTCGGCGCCCCACGGGCCGGCCGTCGCGTCGCGCCCGTGCCCGATTCCTGACCTGCGAGCACCGAGCCACCGTGCGTGTTTTCCCTGCCGTCCGCGGCGCTTCGTCGCTGCTGCCCGCCGCTACCCAGCGCTGCGGGGCGGGCCGCGCATGCTGAACGCGCACGCGGTCCCGCCGAGCGCCGCATCCCGGCGGTCAGTGCATCCAGGCGTCGGCGCGGCCCTGGCCGTGGGCCTTGCGCTCGCCGCCCTGCACGCGCCGGCGGCAATGGCCGGCGACGTCGGCGGTGCCGCCGGGATCAGCTCGCAACTGGTCGATCGCGGCATCGCCGTGACCCGCAGCACCCCGACCCTGCAGGGCGCGCTGTTCTGGCTGCCGGCGCCGGGCTGGTCGCTGAGCGGCTCGGCCAGCGTGGCACTGGACGCGCCGGGCAAGGTGTTGATGGGCAGCGCCGGCCTGTCGCGCGGCTGGACCCTGTCCGACAACTGGCAACTGCAGGCCGAAGCGCTGCTGTACCGCTACCCCGGCCGGCGTGTCGACCGTCCGTTCAACCGCGACGAGCTCAGCCTGGGCTGGAGCTACCGCGACCGCCTGAGCCTGTCGCTGGCCGCGTTCCGCCTGCCCGACAGCGGCCTGCGCCAGCGCTGGTACGGCGCGCTCGACCTCACCGCGCACCAGCCGCTCCACGGCGCGCTGTCGCTGTCGGCCGGGGTCGGCGTCAGCCAGGCGCCGCCGGCCCTGTACGGACTGGAGTACGTGGCGCACTATCGCTACGGCCACGCCGGGCTGATCTGGAACGCCGGGCGCTGGAGCGTGGAGGTGGACCGCATGTTCAACGACACCCACGGCGGCGCGAACCACGGGATCTGGCCCTGGGTGGCCAGCGTCTCCCGCAGCTTCTGATCCGAGCGCAACCTTTCCGTGCCGCCCCGGCACATACCGGTGCCCGTTGCCACACCTGCCCCCATGAACGACACCGACCTGCTCGGCGATGCCACCGACCGCATGCTGCTCCGGCGCATGGCGGCCAGCGACCGCGAGGCGCTGACCCGCCTGTACCGCGCCTACCACGGCCGCCTGTGCCGGTTCCTGTCGCGGCTGACCCGGCGCCCGGACATCATCGAGGAAGCGATCAACGACTGCTTCTGGATCGTCTGGCAGAAGGCGGGCGACTTTCGCGGCGATTCGCAGGTTTCGACCTGGATCATGGGCATCGCCTACCGCTGCGGGCTCAAGGCGATCCGCCACCACAGCGACGACGCCATCGACGATGGCGTGGCCGCCGAGGACCACGCCGCGGCGGCGGACCCGGACGAGGACCGCGAGCTGCGCGACTGGCTGGGCAAGGGCCTGGAACGCCTGTCGGCCGACCAGCGGCTGGTGGTGGAACTGGTCTACGGCCTCGGCCACAAGCTGGAAGAGGTCGCCGCGATCATGCAGTGCCCGGTGGGCACCATCAAGGCCCGGCTGTTCCATGCCCGGGTCAAGCTTCGCAACGTGTTGCCGGGATTGGCCGGCGACGCGTCCACGCTGACGGAGAGCGCGTGATGAAAACGGGCTTCAATGAGCCAGGCAACGAATGCGCGCATGCCTGGGAACTGATGCCGTGGGTGCTGCAGGACAGCGCCACGGAAGACGAGAACGAATGGCTGGTCGCGCACCTGGCCAAGTGCCAGCACTGCAGCGCCGAGTTCGCCCAGCAGAGCCGCCTGCGCATGGCGATGACCCTGCCCAGCGACGTGCCGGTGGACGCCGAGGCCGGGCTGCAGCGCCTGCTGCAGCGCCTGGACGCGCCGGTCCCCAAGCCGCAGCCGCAGCGCAGCCGCACCAGCTGGACCACGCGGGCGCTGGTTGCCGCCGCCCTGCTGCAGGCCGTGGGCCTGGGCGTGCTGGGCGTGCGCCTGTCCGCCGAGCATGAGCGCAGCACCGCCTACCGCACCCTCAGCGACGCCACGCAGCCGCTGGCGGCCGACGCGATCCGGGTGGTGCCGGACGCACGCATGACCCTGGCCGACTGGGATGCGCTGTTGCGCAAGCTGCAGCTGCGGGTGATCGGCGGCCCCAACGCCGCCGGCGCCTACACCGTGGTGCCGATCCAGGCCGGGTCGGCGGCGCAGCCGCAGCGCAGCGTGCAGCAGTTGCGCGCCACCGCCGGCATCCGCCTGGCGGAGCCGATCGCCGCGCCATGAAGCTGCATCTCGCCAGCCTGCTGTTCGCCTGCCTGGGCCTTGGCGCCTGTGCCCACGCCGCGCCGGCGGCCGTCGCCGATCCTGCGCCCGCGGCCAAGGCGCCCAGCCTGGATCCGTCGCCGGCGCTGGACAGCCAGCGCCAGATCGTCCTCGCCGTGGCCAACCCGATGGCCGCGCCGAGCCGCCACGCCGGCTCCAATCTGCTCGGCTACGCCTCGGCCCGCTACTACGGCGCCGGCACCCAGGCGGTCGCCACCCTGGACGCGCTGAACAAGCGCTACGGCCTGCGCCAGGTCGCCGGCTGGCCGATCAAGGCGCTGGGGCTGTACTGCGTGGTGCTGGAGCCGGCGCCGGGCAGCGACCGCGCGGCGCTGCTGGCGCAATTGGCCAAGGATGACCGCGTGGCGCTGTCGCAGCCGCTGCAGGACTTCGGCACGTATTCGGCCGATAGCCAGGCCGCGGCGGCGGCGCCGGCGCAGCCGCTGCGCTACAACGACCCCTACGTGGACATGCAGCGCGGCTTCGCCGCCACCAATGCAGCCACCGCGCAGACGCTGAGCCAGGGCCAGGGCGTGGACGTGGCGATCGTCGACACCGGCGTGGACACGTCGCATCCGGACCTGCGCGGACGCCTGCGCAACACCCGCGACCTGGTCGCCGCCGATCCGGGCGCGTTCAACCGCGACCACCACGGCACCGAGGTCGCCGGCATCATCGCCGCCGGCAGCAACAACCACCTGGGCATCGTCGGCATCGCGCCGAAGGCGATGCTCGACGTGTACAAGGCCTGCTGGTATCCGCAGCGCCCCGGCGCCGGCGCCGGCTGCAACTCCTTCACCCTGGCCAAGGCGCTGGCGGCGATCGGCGACACCCGCACCCGCATCATCAATCTCAGCCTGGGCGGCCCGGCCGACCCGCTGCTGCGCAAGCTCATGGAACAGTTGCTGCGCGACGGCCGCATCGTGGTCGCGGCGATGCCGCCCAACGGCCGCATGGACGGGTTTCCCGATGGCATTCCCGGGGTGATCGTGGTGCGCAGCAGCGCCGCCACGCCGGCACCGGCGGGCGTGCTCAGCGCGCCGGGCGAGGACATCCTCACCACCCAGCCAAACGGTGGCTACGACTTCACCTCCGGCTCGTCGATGGCCACCGCCCACGTCAGCGGCGTGGTCGCGCTGCTGCTGGCGCTGGCGCCGCAACTGGACGCGCGCAGCGTGCACGACCTGCTGCTGCGCACCAGCCGCACGCGCGACGGCCTGCTGCAGGTGGACGCCGCCGCCGCCGTACAGGCGTTGCCGCGTAGCGCTCCCCTCGCCCGCTGAGGTCACCCCCATGCGTTCCTGGATCCCGCTCTGGTTGCACCGGCTCGGCGCGCCGCCGACCTTCTACCGCGTGGCCGGCGCGGTGCGTCCCTGGAGCCTGGCTGCGGCCATGCTGTTCGGCGCCGTGGCCTGCTACGGCGGGCTGGTGCTGGCGCCGCCGGATTACCAGCAGCACGACGCCTACCGCATCCTCTTCGTGCACGTGCCGTGCGCGTGGATGAGCCTGTTCGTGTACGCGGCGATGGGCGTGGCCGGCCTGGTCGCGCTGGTGTGGCGGGTGAAGCTGGCGGAAATCGCCTGCATGGCCTCGGCACCGATCGGCGCCGCCTTCACCTTCGTCACCCTGTGCACCGGCTCGCTGTGGGGCCGGCCGATGTGGGGCACATGGTGGACCTGGGACGCCCGGCTCACCTCGGAACTGGTGCTGTTGTTCCTGTACCTGGGCGTGATCGGCCTGCAACGCGCCATCGACGACCCGCGCCAGGGCGCGCGCGCCGCCGCGCTGCTGGCGCTGGTCGGGCTGATCAACCTGCCGATCGTGCATTACTCGGTGGTCTGGTGGAACACGCTGCACCAGGGCTCCACGGTATGCGTGCTCGGCCCGTCGAAGATGCCGCTGTCGATGCTGTGGCCGCTGCTGACCGGCGTGGTCGCCAGCAAGTGCTACTACATCGCCAGCCTGTGCGGGCGCATGCGCAGCGATCTGCTGTCACTGGAGCGCGGCAAGGCCTGGGTGCGTGCGATTGCGCTGCAGGCCGCGCCGGTGTCGACGTCGCCGGCGGACACCGCGCCGCGGCCCGCGGAGCACGCGGCATGAGCGGGTTCTGGGCGATGGGCGGCTATGCCGTCTATGTGTGGAGCGCGTACGCGCTGGCGCTGGTGGTGCTGCTCCTGGACAGCCTGCTGCCGCGCCGCCGCCAGCGCCGGCTGCTCGCCGAGATCCGTGCGCAAGTGGCCCGCGAACAGGTCCGCCGTGCCCGCGGCAACGCGGCCACCAACGGAGCGCACGATGCATCCCACCCGTAAGCGCCGCCTGCTGCTGGTGCTGCTGTTGCTCGGCGCCGCGGCGCTGGCCACCGGCCTGTTCGTGCTGGCCCTGCAGCACAACATCAGCTACCTGTTCACGCCGAGCCAGGTGCAGGCCGGCGCGGCCAAGGATTACCGGGTGTTCCGGCTCGGCGGCATGGTCAAGGCCGGCTCGATCACGCGCAGCGCCGATTCGCTGCAGGTGCGGTTCACGGTGATCGACAAGGCTGGCGCCACCGCCGTCGCCTACACCGGCATCCTGCCGGACCTGTTCCGCGACAACCAGGCGGTGATCGCCACCGGCTCGATGCAGGGTGCGCGCTTCGTCGCCACCGAAGTGCTGGCCAAGCACGACGAGACCTACATGCCGCAGGAATTGAAGGACGCGATGGCGCAGGCGCATGCCGATCGCGCCCACGTCGGCAACACCTCGGCGGCTGCTGCGGCGACCGCACGACCATGAGTCCGATCGCGTCCCACCGCGCCGGAGTAGCCGCACCATGAGCGCCGAACTCGGCCAATGCGCCCTGATCCTGGCCTTGCTGCTGGCCCTGGTGCAGGCCGTGCTGCCGCTGCTCGGCGCCTGGCGCGGCCAGCGCGCCTGGATGGCGGTGGCGCGGCCGGCCGCCTACGCCCAGGCCGGTTTCGCCTGGCTGGCCTTCGGCCTGCTCGCTTACGTGTTGCTGCAGCTGGATTTCTCGGTGCGCTACGTCGCCGCCAACGCCAACCTGGCGCAGCCCTGGTACTACCGGCTGGCCGCGGTGTGGGGCGCGCACGAGGGCTCGCTGCTGTTGTGGATCGCCATCCTCAACCTGTGGACGGTGGCGCTGGCGCGCAGCAGCCGGCACCTGCCGGAAGCCTTCGCCGCGCGCGTGCTCGGGGTGCTCGGGCTGATCTCCAGCGGCTTCCTGGCCTTCGTCCTGTTCACCTCCAATCCGTTCGCTCGGCTGTCGCCGATGCCGCGCGACGGCAGCGAACTCAACCCGGTACTGCAGGACCCGGGCATGGTGTTCCACCCGCCGGTGCTGTACACCGGCTACGTCGGCTTTTCGGTGGCCTTTGCCTTCGCCATCGCCGCCCTGCTCGGCGGCGAACAGCAGCAGGCCTGGGTGCGCTGGGCGCGGCCGTGGACCAATGTCGCCTGGGGCTTCCTCAGCGCCGGTATCGTCGCCGGCAGCTGGTGGGCCTACGCCGAGCTGGGCTGGGGCGGCTGGTGGTTCTGGGATCCGGTGGAGAACGCCAGCTTCATGCCGTGGCTGGTCGGCGCCGCGCTGATCCACACCCAGGCGGTCACCGAGAAACGCGGCGCGCTCGGCGCCTGGACCCTGCTGCTGTCGATCCTGGCGTTCTCGCTGTCGTTGCTGGGCACCTTCCTGGTGCGCTCCGGCGTGCTGACCTCGGTGCACGCCTTCGCCGCCGACCCGCGCCGCGGCCTGTACATCCTCGGCTTCCTGGTGCTGGTGGTCGGCGGCTCGCTGCTGCTGTACGCGCTGCGCGCGCCGCGCCTGGCCGCGGGCAAGCCGTTCGCCGCGCTGTCGCGGGAGACCGCGATCCTGATCGGCAACCTGATGCTCAGCGTGGCCGCGGCGATGGTGCTGCTGGGCACACTGTTCCCGCTGCTCGGCGATGCGCTGCGGCTGGGCAAGATCTCGGTCGGGCCGCCCTACTTCGGCCTGCTGTTCCCGCTGCTGATGCTGCCGGTGGTGCTGCTGCTGCCGTTCGGTCCCTACCTGCGTTGGGGCCGTACCGACCCCGGCGCACTGCGCGCGGTGGCCGCGCGCGCCGGTCTGGCGGCACTGGGCTGCGCACTGCTGGCGTGGTTGCTGAGCGCGGGTACGCTGCGCGCGGTGGCCGGCGTCGCGGCCGCGGCCTGGGTCGGCGTCGGCACCGCGTTGTATGCGCTCACCCGCTGGCGCAGCGCACCCCGCGGCCGCCGCTTCCCCGCCGAACTGGCCGGCATGCTGCTGGCGCATGCCGGCGTCGCGGTGTTCGTGGCCGGCGTGCTGCTGTCGGAAAGCCTGTCGGTGGAACGCGACGTGCGCCTGGATCCCGGCCAGAGCGCCCAGGTCGGCGCGCATGCCTTCCGCTTCGATGGCGTACGCCTGGTCGACGGCCCCAACTGGAAGGCCGAGCAAGGCACGGTGAGCGTGCTGCGCGACGGCGCCGTGGTGGCGGTGCTGCATCCGCAGAAGCGCCTGTACAGCAGCGACCGGATCCAGACCGAGGCGGCGATCGATGCCGGCGTGCTGCGCGATCTGTACGTCGCGCTGGGCGAACCGGTCGACGACCAGCACATCGAATACGGCTGGACCCTGCGCCTGTACGACAAGCCCTTCATCCGCTGGATCTGGGCCGGCGGTCTGCTGATGATGCTCGGCGGCTTCGTCAGCGCCGGCGCGCGCCGCCTGCGCGCGCAACCGGTCGCGGACAGCGCCGCCACGCCGGCCGCGCTCGCCGGAGCCGCGCCATGAGCCGGCTGCTGCCGCTGGCTGGCTTCCTGCTGCTGGCCGCGTTGTTCGGGTTCGGCCTGTGGTGGAGCCGCAGCCACGATCCGCGCGAGGTGCCCTCGCCGCTGATCGGTAAGCCGGTGCCGGCGTTCGCGTTGCCGCGCCTGGACCGGCCGGAGCTGCGCAGCGGCAGCCAGGAACTGCGCGGTCGCCCGTATCTGCTCAACGTGTTCGGCAGCTGGTGCATGGCCTGCAGCGAGGAGCACCCGCTGCTGATGGCGAAGGCCCGGCAACTGGGGGTGACCCTGGTCGGTTACGCCTACCGCGACGATCCGCACGATACCGCCGCCTGGCTGGCGCGGCGCGGCAATCCGTATGCGCTGGTACTGGTGGACGCCGATGGCCAGCGTGCGATCGATCTGGGCGTATACGGCGCACCGGAAACCTTCCTGATCGATGCCGACGGCGTGGTCCGCTACAAGCACGTCGGCGTGCTGACGGCGCAGGTGCTGGCCGATGAGCTGCGCCCGGCGATCGCGTCGCTCGACGAGGCGCGGCGATGAGCGCGACCGTCGCACGGACGTGCCGACGCACGCCATGGTGGCGATTGCTGGTGCTGCTGTGGCTGCTGGGCGGTGCAGTGCCGGCGCTTGCCCAGGCGGTAGACCCGTTGCCGTTCAAGGACCGCGCGCAGGAACAGCGCTTCCAGCAACTGACCGCGCAGTTGCGCTGCCTGGTCTGCCAGAACGAGAACCTGGCCGATTCCGACGCCACCCTGGCGCGCGACCTGCGCCACCAGGTGTTCGCGCAACTGCAGGCCGGGCGCAGCGATGCGCAGATCAAGCAGTACATGGTCGATCGCTACTCGGCCTTCGTCCTTTACGACCCGCCGCTGGCGCCGGGCACCTGGCTGCTGTGGTTCGGGCCGGCACTGTTGCTTCTGGGCGGTGCCGCGATGGTGCTGGCGACGCTGCGGCAACGCCGCCGCGCCATCGGCGCCGCGACGGCGGACGCGGATGCGGAGGACGCCTGGTGACGCCCGGCTTCCTGCTCGCCGCCGCGGCGATGCTGGGCATCGCCCTGTTCGCGGTGCTGCGTCCACTACTGGTCCAGCATTCCGGCGCATCTGCGCAACGCGGCGTCGCGTTGCTGCTGGCGCTGAGCCTGCCGCTGCTCGGTGCAAGCCTGTACTGGCGCATCGGCACGCCGACGGCCCTGGCCGGCGTCCCGCTGCAACCGCTGCCGCCGGTCGCGCCGGACCAGACCGCGCAACGGCTGCAAGGTTGGCTGCAGCAGGCCTGGGACGCGCAACAGGCGCAGCGCCCGCACGAAGCGCAGCAGGCCTTTGCGCAGGCCCTGTGGATCGCCCCGGCCAATGTCGAGGCCCTGCTCGGCTGGGCCGAGACAGACATGGCGCAACACGCCGATCTCACCGTCGGCAGCGCCGCACGCGCCATGCTCGACCGCGTGCTGGCGCAGCAACCGGACAACCAGCGCGCCCTATGGATGCGCGGCATCGCCGCCTTCCAGCAGCAGCGCTATGCCGATGCGGCCAACGACTGGCGCCACCTGCTGAGCCTGTTGCCCGCCGGCTCGCCGTTGCGCAACGCGGTGACGCAGAAGATCGCCGCCGCCGAAGCGATGCTCGCCGCACCAGCCGCGGCGACCACCACGCCGCGCTGATGCCACTACGCCGAACGCGGCTGCCGAATCTGCGCTTAATTAAGTACCTTCGGAATCAAGTGCCTTCGGAGCCGCAGGCTTTTTTCGTGTACTTGTAATCAACCAGCACCCATCCGCCTCCGTTGGAGTTGGAAACGAATTTGTAGCTCCACGACTGGGAGACGCCGCCAGTGCAGTTCGATACGGAATATGTGTCTCCGGGCTGCCCGGGCGGTAGCGGCGTTGGCGGCGCATCTCCTGGCGCCTGCGGACGCACGCGACCGTCAGTGGTCCGGGTGTACGTAACAGTGACGTCGCGGAGCTTGTCGACTTCCCCAATCAGATGCCCGTTGACGTACTGGGCATGCTGTTGAAGCCAGGCCACGACGGCCTGCTTTTCGGGAGATTGGTCGGTGTAGGTCGTCGTGGTCGTAACAATGACGGGCGACGAGGTGGCGGCGCCAGCAAAGAGTGGCGCGGCGAGAAGATGGACCGCAAACACTACTCTCCACAGGTTCTTGGCGACGTTCATGACCTGATCTTCCCTGGCGGACGGATGCTTCTCAAGGACGCTATTCGCTTTCTCTGATCAGCCGCAAGAGTTGACGCGACGTGTCTACCAAACAACCCATCAGAAGCGGCCCTGCAGATGGCCGAGCAATGAACGTGCGTGCGCGCGATCAGAATAGGCCACGGGATCATGACTGGCACGCCGCCGGCCGCCTGGAAATCAGCTGGTCGAGAAGAAAGCGAATGCAGCGCTGCGTGGGGAAAAGCCTGTTTCACCATTCCCTATGCCACCGCTCGGCGGCCTCAAGTCGCTTCTGTAGGACTCCGCTTATCACTCACACCCTGCGGACACAACAGCGCCAGCCAGGCCAGGGATTTGCGTCGGAAATAGGAATGCGTATCATTAACCGACCCGCAGCCCTCGCTGCCATCCGCTCCGCCTAGCCCTGTCGCCAAGCCGGTGCCTCTCCCGACGGGCCTCCATGCACCCTGTTCCACCAGCGTCGCCGCGCCTCTCCACCCCGCCCACCGCCGCCTCGCGTGGGCTGCCGCCCTGGCTGGGCGTGCTGGCGCGCACCCTGGCCGCGATCGTCGGCGGCTATGCGCTGGCCGCGGCCACGGCGGTGCTGTTGCCGCTGCTGTGGCCGTCGGTGCGTGCGCAAGCGGTGTTGAGCGGCATGATGCTGGGCATCCTGGTCTGCGCCTGCACCGTGCTGTGGGCATTCGCCGCGCGCAGCGCCGGACGTGCCTGGCTGGGCATCGCCGCGCTGCTGGCGCCGATGGCGCTGGCCATCGCCTGGCTGCAGCAGCACGCGCCATGAAGCAGGGATTCCGCCAATCGATGGCCTGGCTGCACACCTGGAGCGGCCTGCTGGTGTCCTGGGTGCTGCTGCTGATCTTCATGGCCGGCACCGCCAGCTATTTCCGCAACGAAATCAGCCGCTGGATGCGTCCGGAACTGCCGAGCGCGCAGCCGAGCACCGACGTGGTCGCCGCACGTGCGGTGGCGCTGCTGCAGCGCGAGGCGCCGCAGTCGCCGCAATGGTTCGTGTCGCTGGCCAACCAGCGCGCGCCGTTCACCGATCTGTTCTGGCGCAATCCACCGCCGGCCGACGGTGCCCGCCAGAGCCGCAAGGAGATGTTCGGCAGCGCCCTGCTCGACCCGGTCAGCGGCGAGGCCAGCCAGACCCGCGACACCCGCGGCGGCGACTTCTTCTACCGCCTGCACTTCGACCTGCACTACCTGCCGGCGCTGTGGGCGCGCTACATCGTCGGCTTCTGCGCGATGTTCATGCTGGTGGCGATCATCAGCGGCGTGATCACCCACAAGAAGATCTTCAAGGACTTCTTCACCTTCCGCCCGGCCAAGGGCCAGCGCTCGTGGCTGGACTTCCACAATGCCAGCGCGGTGCTCGCCCTGCCCTACCACGCGATGATCACCTACACCGGGCTGGTCACGCTGATGCTGATGTACCTGCCCTGGGGCATCAAGACCGCCTATCCCGATGCCGAGCAGGCGTTCTACGCCGAGGCCTTCCAGGAGCCGCAGAACCTGCGCGAGGCCAGCGGCACGCCCGGGCACATGCTGCCGATCGCGCAGCTGCTGGACGTGGCGCGCCGCGAATGGGGTGCGCAGGCGCCGATCGCCGGCTTCACCGTGTACAACGCCGGCGACGCCGCCGCGGCCATCCAGATCCGCCAGGGCGACGGCCAGCGGCTGGGCTACACCACGCCCTCGCTGCTGCTGGACGCGGCCAGCGGGCAGATCCTCGGCCGCAGCGGCGAACTCGGCGCCGCTGCGGAGACCCGCAGCACCCTGTACGGCCTGCACCTGGCGCACTTCGCCGGGCCCTGGCTGCGCTGGCTGTTCTTCGGCTGCGGCCTGCTCGGCTGCCTGATGGTGGCCAGCGGCGCGATCCTGTGGGCGGTCAAGGAGCGGCCCAAGCACGCCAAGGCCGGCCGCATCGGCCTGGGCCTGCGCCTGGTCGACGCGCTCAACATCGGCACCGTGGCCGGGCTGCCCATCGCCTTCGCCGCCTATTTCTGGGGCAACCGGCTGCTGCCGCTGCACCTGGAATCCCGCCCGGAAAGCGAAGCGACGGTGTTCTTCCTGGCCTGGGCCGCGGCCCTGATCGCCGCGCAGGTGTGGCCGAAGCGCCCGATGTGGGCCTGGCAACTGTATGCGGGCGCGGCGCTGTTCGGCTTGCTGCCGCTGCTCAACGCCGTCACCACCGATGCGCACCTGGGCGTGAGCCTGCTGGCCGGCGACTGGGCGCTGGCCGGGTTCGACCTGGTCTGCCTGTTCCTCGGTATCGCCCTGGCGCTGGCCGCGCGGCGCATGCAGCGTTGGCAACCGCCGCTGTCGGCGGCCGAACGCCGCGCCCGCGAACGCGGCGGACCCGGCAAGCCGGTGCTGGCCACGGAGGGCGCATGACCGTGCTCGGTCTGTGCCTGGCCTTCTCCGGCTTCGTCGCGCTGTGCCTGGGCATGGAGAAGCACCAGCTCGAGCTGTACGGCGCACGCCGCGCCACGCCGCCGCGCCTGCGGCGACTGCAGGCCGCCGGCTGGTTGCTGCTGAGCGCGGCATTCGCCAGCTGCGTTGCAGCGCGCGGCTGGGACATCGGCCCGGTGCTGTGGGTGGGCTCGCTCAGCGCCAGCGCGGCGCTGCTGACCCTGGGCCTGCTGCCGTACCGGCCGCGGCTGATCGTGCCGCTGGCGTTGCTGGCGCCGCCGCTGGGCGTGGGCGCCGCCCTGCTGGGCTAGAGACCCACGTTCGCTCAGCGGCCGGCAGTCGCCGTCGGCGGCCGTAGTTCCGCGGCGGTGCGCGCGCCGGCGAACACCAGCACCAGCCCCGCCGCCAGGGTGATCGCCAGGTACAGCGGCACCATGCCGAGGCGGCCGTTGCGCACGAACACCATGCTTTCCATCATCAGCGAGGAGAACGTGGTCAGCCCGCCGACCAGGCCCACGATCAGCAGCGCCCGCCAGTACGGCGCGCTGGCGCCGCGGCCTTCGATCCACACCAGCAGGAAGCCGCCGACGAAGGCGCCGGCCAGGTTCACCGCCAGCGTGCCCCACGGGAAGCCGGCGCCGTAGCGCTGCAGCAGCGCACTGCCCACCGCGAAGCGCAGCCCGGAGCCGACCGCGCCGCCGGCCATCGCCAGCAGTAGTTGTTGCCACCACAGGGTCAGGTTCATGCGCGCCTCCGCGAGACGAACGCCGGAGCGGCAGCAGAAATACGAGAAGGAACGGGCATCGGATTCTCCACAAGGACGATGCCGGGGCGCGAGCCTGCCACCCCGGCGGGGGTTGGGCAGGCATCATCAGCGCGCAGTGCTGCGGGCGGTTCGAGGAGGAATGCCATCTCCTGTGCGCCGATTATGAAGCCGATCGACCGGCCTTGTCAGCCCGCGCCTGCTCGCGCGCGGCGCGCAGGCGGTCGAGCTTGTCCTTGAGCTTGATCTCCAGGCCGCGCTCCACCGGGCGGTAGTACACGCGCTCGCCCATCGCATCGGGAAAGCCGGTCTGGTCCAGGGCGATGCCGCCTTCGGCGTCGTGGTCGTACTGGTAGTCGGCGCCGTAGCCCAGGGTCTTCATCAGCTTGGTCGGCGCATTGCGCAGGTGCAGCGGCACCTCCTGGGTGCCGGTCTCGCGCACTTCGGCCTTGGCCTGGTTGAACGCGGCATAGCCGGCGTTGGACTTGGCGGTGCTGGCCAGGTACAGCACCAGTTGCGCGAAGGCCAGTTCGCCTTCGGGGCTGCCCAGGCGCTCGTAGATGTCCCAGGCTTCCAGCGCCATCGACTGCGCGCGCGGGTCAGCCAGGCCGATGTCCTCGATCGCCATGCGGGTCAGCCGCCGCGCCAGGTAGGACGGGTCGCAGCCGCCATCGAGCATGCGCGTGAGCCAGTACAGCGCCGCGTCCGGATTGGAACTGCGCACCGACTTGTGCAGCGCCGAGATCTGGTCGTAGAACTGCTCGCCGCCCTTGTCGAAGCGGCGCGTGCGGTCGGCCAGCACCTGCTGCAGGGTCTGCGCGGTGATCTCGCCGCCCTCGTCCTGGGCCAGTTCGGCGGCGATCTCCAGCAGGGTCAGCGCGCGCCGCACGTCGCCATCGGCGGCGCCGGCGATCTCCAGCAGCGCCGCATCGGAGACCTGCAACTGCTCGGCGCCGAGCCCGCGCTCGGGATCGTGCAACGCCCGCTGCAGCGCCTCGGCGATGTCCTGTGGCGACACCGGCTCCAGCACGTGCACGCGGCAGCGCGACAGCAGCGCCGAATTCAGTTCGAACGAGGGATTTTCGGTGGTGGCGCCGACGAACAGGATGGTGCCGCGCTCGATGTGCGGCAGGAACGCATCCTGCTGCGCCTTGTTGAAGCGGTGCACCTCGTCGACGAACAGCACGGTGCGGCGGCCGTCGGCGAAGCGTTGCGCGGCCTCGGCCAGCACCAGGCGCACTTCCGGCAGGCCGGACAGCACCGCCGAGATCGCCTTGAACTCGGCTTCGGCGTACTGCGCCAACAGCAGCGCCAGCGTGGTCTTGCCGCAGCCGGGCGGCCCCCACAGGATCATCGAGTGCACGCGGCCGGACGCGACCGCGCGGCGCAGCGCACTGGTGGGTGCCAGCAGGCGCTTCTGCCCGACCATCTCGTCGAGCGTGCGCGGGCGCATGCGCTCGGCCAGCGGGCGCATGGCCTCGCGGTCGACGCTCAGCAGGTCGGGCGTATCGGAAGCGAAGGGTCTGCGTTTGGCCATGCGCCCATTCTATCGCCGCGGCCCGTGCACGCCGTGCGGCCTGCATGCGCCCTGCCCGCGGCCCGCTCGCTGCAAGCCCGCGCGGCACCGACGCCAGCGCTAGAATCGCGGCGCCTCCCCTGCCCGGCCGCCCCCCGCCATGAGCCACCACGACACCCTGGACGCGTTCACCCATCAGCACGACTTCCTCGGCACGCGCCACGAGCGCAACGCGCGCCGCACCTGGGCGGTGGTAGCGCTGACCGCCGCGATGATGATCGTGGAGATCGTCGCCGGCTGGTGGACCGGCTCGATGGCGCTGCTGGCCGACGGCCTGCACATGGCCACCCACGCCGGCGCGCTGTCGCTGGCCGGCTTCGCCTACTGGTTCGCGCGGCGGCACCGGCACAACCCGCGCTTCACCTTCGGCACCGGCAAGGTCGGCGACCTGGCCGGCTTCTCGAGCGCGCTGATCCTGGCGCTGATCGCCCTGGGCATCGGCGTGGAGTCGGCACTGCGCCTGGCGCAGCCGGTGCACATCGCCTATGACAAAGCGCTGTGGATCGCGGCGCTGGGCCTGCTGGTGAACCTGCTCAGTGCCTGGATGTTGGGTGCCGACCACCACCACGATCACGGGCATGGCCACGGCCACGCACACGCCCACGCCGCGCATCGGCATGACGACCATGCGCACGCGCACCACGATGGGCATGACCACGATCATGCCCATGGTCACGACCATCCCCACCCTCACGATCACCACGGGCATGCGCACGCCCACGCCGCGCCCGCACAGGCCGTCGGCCACGACCGGCACGCCCACGCCGACCACAATCTGCGCTCGGCCTACATGCATGTGCTGGCCGACGCGCTGACCTCGGTGATGGCGATCGTTGCCCTGCTGCTGGCCAAGTACCTGGGCTGGACCTGGACCGATGCGCTGATGGGCATCGTCGGCGCCATCGTCATCGCACGTTGGTCGCTGGCGCTGCTGCGCGACACCGGTGCGGTGCTGCTCGACGCCTCGGCGCCGACGGCGCTGCAGGCGCAGATCCGCGACCGCCTGCAGCAGGACGACGAGCGCATCGCCGACCTGCACGTGTGGCGGGTCGGCCCCGGCCAGCACGCGGCGATCGTGTCGCTGGTGACGCACCGGCCGCGGCCGGCGGCGTTCTACCACGCGCGCCTGCAGGGCGTGGCCACGCTGGGCCATGTCAGCATCGAAGTGCAGACCTGCCCCAACTGAGCGAAAAGCCCGCCGCGCACCGACCCGGCGCGCGGCGGCCGTCGGCTCAGCGGTCGCCGACCACGTCCACGTCCTTGTCCGGGACGTAGCGGAAGGTGCCGCTGGCGAAGGCCGGATTGCGCTTCCAGTCGCTGAAGCTGATGTCGGTGCGCTGGCCGACCGGGTCGACCACTTCCATGCGCGCCAGGCCGTTGCGGTCGAAGCCGAGCTTGGCCATCTGGAAGCTGGCCTCGGTGTCCACCTTCGGCGTCATCGTCAGCCACTGCAGTCCGTCGCGGGCCACCGCTTCCTCGCTGACGTCGTACTGGCGGTCGAGCCGGCCCGGATCGATCAGCGCGGTCAGCGGGCTGTTCTGTTCCTCGCTGCCCTGCGCGCGCACCGTGGCCTGCTTCAGGTCCGGGTCGTACACCCAGACCTTGCTGCCATCGGCGACGATCAACTGGGTGTAGGGCTTGCGGTACTCCCAGCGGAACAGGCGCGGCGCCGACAGCGCGACGCGGCCGCTGGAGCTTTCCTTCAGCGTGCCCTTGCCGTCGTAGACCTTCTGCGCGAACTGGCCGTCCAGGCCCTTCAGCCCGCGGGTAAAGGCGGTGAGGTCCTCGCGGGCGCCGGCGAAGGCGGAGCCGGCCAGCAGCGCGGTGGCGAGGACGGTGTAGCGGAGTGTGCGAAGCATGCGGATGGATTTCCGGATGGAGTGTGGGAAGTGTGACGCGACGCGCCTGAATAGGCGATCAGAGGGCGCGGCCGGCCGCGCCAGGGCTACGGCCCCGTCTGCATCCGGCTCAGGTCGCCGTACAGGATCTGCCCGCGGAAGCCGCGACGCACCTGCTGGTACAACTCGCGGAACGCAGCGTAATCCTGCGGCTGGCACAGCGCCGCCGGGCCATGGATCGCACGCCGGTGCAGCGTATGCGTGGCAGTCACGGTCTGCCCGTCGCGCACCCAGGTGGCGGCGTACTCGCCGGCGGCGTTGCGGAAATGGGTGTCGGCCGGGATCGCGATGATCGGCACGCTGTCCGGGAAGGTTAGCCGGTAGGTCTCGCTGCGGGCGTTGTCGTTGCAGTAGAACGGGGTCAGATTGCGCTCGGCCGAAGCCGTGCTGTAGACCCCGCGCACCGAGTCGGCGCCGGGCATCAGCGGCAGGCTCATGCCGCCGACCACGCCGAAGTCGACGTAGTCGTGGGCGCGGAAGCGGTAGGCGTAACCGAAGGGCCGGGTCAGATCCTGCGGCGTGCCCTGCAGCAGCAGCTCGCCGCTGCCGTCGAAGCCGGAGGCGGCGACGATCGACTCCTCGATGCGGGTGCGGTTCTGCGCGTTGAGCTGCACGAACATCGTGCGCAGGCCGACCTCGCCGACGTCGCCGCTGTCCAGGCGGGTGATGCCGCTCAGGCTGCCATCGGCGGCGAAGCGGTAGTCGGTCTCGACCAGGTAGCGATTGACCTTGGCATCGTCCGGCGGCGTGCGCGCCACGGTGCCGTCGGCGGTGTGCAGCACCGGCGCGCCCAGGTCGCCGGCCGGCAACTGGCCGAAGCGCGCGTACGGGCTGGTCGAATCCACGTACAGCTTGAACTCGGGCAGATAGGTGATGGCATGGTTGAAGCGGCCCAGCACCGGCACCTCGGGCAGGGTCGGCCCGCCCTGCGCGCCGATCAGCACCGGCGTGCTGGCGATGCCCTTGGCCGCCAGCAGCGCCTCCAGCACCACGGTGTGGTCCTTGCAGTCGCCGTAGTGGTTGTCGAGGATGCTGTCGGCGCTGTTCGGCTGCAGCCCGCCATTGCCCAGGTACACCGCCACGTAGCGGATGTTGCGCGCCACCCAGTCGTACAGTGCCGCGGCCTGCGCGCGGCGGTCGCTGATGCCGGCGGTGATCTGCTCGGCGCGTGCGCGCACCTTCGGGGTGACCTGCGCGGCGGCGGCGCTGCTGTGCTGGTAGGCCTGGGCCATCTGTGCCCAGCGGCGGAAACTGCTGGCCATGATGATCGGGCTGAATTCCCAGGTCGCCGCCGTCCAGTTCTGGCTCTTCATGGGCTCGCGGCGGCTGTAGCGCCATTCCCAGCGCGCCTGCTCGCCGTCGATCTGCGGCGTGTTGCTGCCCTGCACGCCGCGCGTGTACAGGTGCATCTGCAGCCGCCGCGGCGCCACCAGCGTCACCGTGGCGTCGTCGTACTGGGAGAACACGCTGAAGGTTTCCCACAGGCTGAAATAGCCGGGGAAGTACGGCACGTTCTGGGTGCGGCGCACCCGGTACACCAGGCGCGCGCCGGGCATCAGGTTGGGGAACACCACCACCTTGACCTTGCGGTCGGCGTACATCGCCGCCGCCGCGCTGGAATAGCTCTCCTGGGTGTAGATCTTGTCGGCCGGCACGTCGTGGCGCAGCCCGTCCGGGGTCAGGGTGTAGGCAGCCAGCACCTCCAGGGTCTCCAGCTTCTCGCTGTAGCCCAGCCGCACCTGGCTGAACTGGTCGACGCCGGCCTTGGTCTTGAGCAGCAGTTCGTACTCGTCGGTCTCGACGCTGGTGGCGTCTTCGCGCACCTCGTAGTCGGCGCGGTAGCGCACGTAGCTGTAGTTGTTGCTGACCACCGGTGCGGCCGCCGCGCCCGCCGCCTGATCGGCATCAGGATGTGCGGCCGGCGCCGGTTGCGCGGCGGTGGCGCCGGCCAGCGCCAGCAGCGCCGCTCCGAACAGCCAGCGCGCGGCGCGCAGCGGCGCCAGTCCACTCAGGCGCAGGCCATGGCCGGCGAAGGGCGCGGCGTGCATCACTTCGGTGGCGGCGGCGCCAGCACGCTGCGGTCGCCGTTGTGTTCGGGCGGGCTGACCACGCCGGCGGCTTCCATCGCCTCGATCAGCCGCGCGGCGCGGTTGTAGCCGATCTTCAGCCGCCGCTGCACGCCGGAGATGGAGGCACGGCGGGTCTCGGTGACGATGCGCAGGGCCTCGTCGTACAGCGGGTCGGACTCGTCGCCGCCACCGCCGCCGGCTTCGGGCAGGCCGGTGGCGCCGATCACGGTGCCGTCGCCCATGGTCTGCACCTCGTCGAGCACGCCCTCGATGTAGTCGGCCGGGCCGCTGGCCTTGAGATGCTCGACCACCCGGTGCACTTCCTCGTCGCTGACGAAGGCGCCGTGCACGCGATCCGGCATCGCCGTGCCCGGCGGCAGGTACAGCATGTCGCCGTGGCCGAGCAGGGTCTCGGCGCCGGACTGGTCGAGGATGGTGCGCGAGTCGATCTTGGAGCTGACCTGGAAGGCGATGCGGGTCGGGATGTTGGCCTTGATCAGGCCGGTGATCACGTCCACCGAGGGCCGCTGGGTGGCCAGGATCAGGTGGATGCCGGCAGCGCGGGCCTTCTGCGCCAGCCGCGCGATCAGCTCTTCGACCTTCTTGCCGACGATCATCATCATGTCGGCGAATTCGTCGATGAAGATGACGATGAACGGCAGCGTGTCCAGCGGCCGCGGCGCCTCGGCCAGGTCCGGGTTGGGCTTGAACAGCGGGTCCATCAACGGCTGCCCGGCGTCCTGCGCGTCCTTGACCTTCTTGTTGAAGCCGGCCAGGTTGCGCACACCGACCGCGCTCATCAGCTTGTAACGGCGCTCCATCTCCGCCACGCACCAGCGCAGGCCGTTGGCGGCCTCCTTCATGTCGGTGACCACCGGCGCCAGCAGGTGCGGGATGCCCTGGTAGACGCTCAGTTCGAGCATCTTCGGGTCGATCATCAGCATCCGCAGGTCCTTGGCCGAGGCCTTGTACAGCAGGCTCAGCACCATCGCGTTGACCGCCACCGACTTGCCCGAGCCGGTGGTACCGGCGACCAGCAAATGCGGCATGCGCGCCAGGTCGGCCACGGTCGGGCGGCCGGCGATGTCCTTGCCCAGCGCCAGGGTCAGCGGGCTGGTCGACTTGTCGTATTCCTTGGAGCGCAGCAGCTCGCTGAGATAGATCATCTCGCGGCTGACGTTGGGGATCTCCAGGCCGATCACCGACTTGCCCGGGATCACGTCGACCACGCGCACCGACTTCACCGACAGGCCGCGGGCGATGTCCTTGTCCAGCGAACTGATCTGGCTGACCTTGATGCCCGGCGCCGGCTCGATCTCGAAGCGGGTGATCACCGGGCCGGGATAGGCGCCGACCACCTGCGCCTCGATGCGGAAGTCCTTGAGCTTGAACTCGATCTGCCGCGACAGGGTTTCCAGGGTCTCCTCGGAATAGCCCTTGGCCTGTGGCTTGGGGTCGTCCAGCAAGGCCAGCGGCGGCACCCCGGACGGGTCGCTGCCGGTGCCGTGGAATAGCGGGATCTGCTGCTCGCGCTTGGCGCGCTCGCTCTTCTCCACCACCGGCGCCGGCGGCGGCTCGATCTTGACCGGCTCGCGCTTGGCGCGCTGCACGGCATCGACCTTGCGCACTTCCTCGCGTTCCTCGCGCATGGCGCGGGTCTGCTGCCATTCGTTGGCCTGCTGGCTGCCGCGGCGGGCCAGCGCCGGCAGCGTCATCACCGCCTTGCCGATGCGCTCCATTACCGCGAACCAGGACAGCCCGGTGGCCAGGGTCACCGACACCAGCAGCAGCACCAGCACGAACAGGTTGGCGCCGAGCGCGCCGAACCCGGCGCCGAGCGAGTTGCCAACCAGCTTGCCGAGGATGCCGCCGGCCCCGGCCACGTCGCCGGCGAACAGGCGCAGGTGCAGCAGCCCGGTGGCGGCGATCAGGAAACCGACGATGCCGACCAGGCGCAGCGCCGGCCCCAGGTCGGCCTCGCCATCGCCATCGCTGTCCATGCCGAACAGCGCGATCCAGGAGATCGCGCCGATCACCACCGGCAGCAGGAAGGCCACGTAGCCGAACAGTTGCAGCAGCACGTCGGCGATCCAGGCGCCGAACTTGCCGCCCATGTTGTGCACCGGTGCGACCACGCTGCCGGTATGCGACCAGCCCGGATCGGTCGCCGAGTACGTGGCCAGGCTGGCCAGCAGGTACAGCAGCAACGGCGCGATCGCGATCAGCGCCAGATCGCGCCACAGCTTCTGCCGGCGAGGGTTGGGCGCGGCGCCCTGCTTGCGTGCCGCCGCATTGGCGCCCTGGGATTTGCCGCGTTCCGGAACCTGCTTCGCCACGCTATGACCAGACCTTAGAAATGCATCGTTAGTGATTGATAATAAACGACTCGCCCTTGCATTTCAGCAGTCGGTACCTGAATCGTCCGGTCTTTGCGCAGGCCGACGCTGGCAATGCCCGATCGAGGCGGGCAACGACGTGCGGCGCACGCTGTCTGTCGCGGCGGGCCGCAGCGTTTCCGCCACGCGGCTTGATTCGTTCCAGGCCGGCCGCCACTCTATGTGACTTCGCCGGAACCCGCGCAATGCCGCGCTTCGGCCGCCATTTCACCCTGTTCGCGAGTATACATGAGCCCCTCTGCCGCCAATTCCGCCAAGCATTCCCGCCTGCTGATCCTGGGTTCCGGCCCGGCCGGCTGGACCGCCGCGGTCTACGCCGCGCGCGCCAATCTCAAGCCGATGGTGATCACCGGCCTGCAGCAGGGCGGCCAGCTGATGACCACCACCGAGGTCGACAACTGGCCGGGCGACCCGCACGGCCTGATGGGCCCGGACCTGATGGCGCGGATGCAGGCGCATGCCGAGCGCTTCGAGACCGAGGTGATCTTCGACCACATCCATACCGCCGACCTGGCGCAGCGCCCGTTCCGGCTCAGCGGCGACAGCGGCGACTACACCTGCGACGCGTTGATCATCGCCACCGGCGCCACCGCCAAGTACCTGGGCATCCCCTCGGAAGAGGCGTTCAAGGGCCGCGGCGTGTCGGCCTGCGCCACCTGCGACGGCTTCTTCTACAAGGACCAGGACGTGGTCGTGGTCGGCGGCGGCAACACCGCCGTGGAAGAGGCGCTGTACCTGTCCAACATCGCCCGCAAGGTCTATCTGGTGCACCGCCGCGACACCCTGCGCGCGGAAAAGATCATGCAGGACAAGCTGTTCGCCAAGGTCGCCGCCGGCAAGATCGAGACCGTCTGGCACCACCAGGTGGACGAAGTGCTGGGCAACGAGGCCGGCGTCACTGGCGTGCGGGTCAAGTCGGTGCAGGACGGCAGCACCCGCGACCTGGAGGCGCACGGCTTCTTCGTCGCCATCGGCCATCACCCGAACACCCAACTTTTCGATGGCCAGTTGGCCATGCACAACGGCTACCTGGAGATCCGCTCCGGCCTCGGCGGCGCCGCCACCGAGACCTCGGTCCCGGGCGTGTTCGCCGCCGGTGACGTCGCCGACCAGCACTACCGCCAGGCGATCACCTCGGCCGGCTTCGGCTGCATGGCCGCGCTGGACGCCGAGCGGTATCTGGACAAGGGTGCCTGAGTCCGCGCAGGCCCTGAGCTGCCGGCGTCCGGCCGGCAGCGGCCGGGCGCCCGCGCGGGCGGCAGGTGGCACGGGCGGCCGCTGCGCCGCCCTCTACCGCAAGTCGTTACGGCGATGAGCCGGATCCGCTGGCTGCGCCAGCTCGACGCGGTCGCCGCTGCCGACTGGGACGCCCTGCACGACGGCCGCAATCCGTTCGTCGCCCACGCGTTCCTGGCCGGCCTGGAGCAGCACGGCTGCCTGCGCCCGGACTGGGGCTGGAGCCCGCTGCATCTCACCGTCTGGGACGGCGATGCGCTGGTCGCCGCGGCGCCCGGGTACGTCAAAAGCAACTCGCACGGCGAATTCGTGTTCGATCATGCCTGGGCGCATGCCTACGCGCGCTATGGCCAGGACTACTTCCCCAAGTGGCTGTGCGCGGTGCCGTACTCGCCGGTGACCGGGCCGCGGCTGCTGGCGCGCGATCAGGCGGCGCAACAGGAACTGCTCGCGGCCATGCAGGCGCTGACCGAGAGCACCAACCTGTCCTCGGCCCACGTCAATTTCCACCGCGCCGAGGAGGACGCCGCGTTCGGCGCCGACTGGCTGGAGCGCAACGACGTGCAGTACCAGTGGCACAACGACGCCGGCTGGACCGGGTTCGACGATTACCTGGGCGCGATGGACCACAAGCACCGCAAGAACATCCGCCAGGAGCGGGCCAAGGTGCAGCGCGCCGGCATCGACTTTCGGGTGCTGCACGGCGACGAGGCCAGCGCTGCCGACCTGCAGGCGATGTATGGGTTCTATCTGCGCACCTTCGACGACTACGGCAATTCGCCGGCGCTGACCCTGGAATTCTTCTCACATCTTGCGCGAACGATGCCGCACAACCTGTTGATCTTCCTCGCCATGCATGAAGGCGCGCCGGTAGCCGGCGCGTTCTGCCTGCGCGGCGGCGACACCTTGTACGGCCGTTATTGGGGCGGCGACGCCCTGCCCGGCCTGCACTTCGAGACCTGCTACTACCAGGGCATCGAATACTGCCTGCGCGAGGGTCTGACCCGCTTCGAACCGGGCGCGCAGGGCCAGCACAAGATCGCCCGCGGCTTCCTGCCGCGGCTGGTACGCAGCCGTCACTGGATCGCCGACCCGGGCTTCCGTGTGCCACTGGCCGAGTGGTGCGCCCAGGAACGCGCCGAGGTGCGCCAGCACGCGGCGGCGCTGCAGCGCCACTCGCCGTTCCGCCACGACGCCTGAGGCATCGGCTACGCTGCCGGCGATGCGTCGTCTCCCTGCCCTGCTCGCGGCCGATCCCGCCGCCCCGTTCCCGCCGCCGTCCAGCGCCCTGCGCGAGCCGGACGGCTTGCTCGCGGTCGGCGGCGACCTGTCGCCGACGCGCCTGCTCGCGGCCTATGCGCAGGGCATCTTCCCCTGGTATTCCGACGGCGAGCCGATCCTGTGGTGGAGCCCGGACCCGCGCACCGTGTTCCGCAGCGATGGCGTGCGCCTGTCCTCGCGCTTCCGCCGCAGCCTGCGCCACTGCCCGTGGACGGTGCGCGCCGACACCGCCTTCGCGCAGGTCATCGATGCCTGCGCACAGATCCCGCGCCCTGGGCAGGACGGCACCTGGATCACCGCACCGATGCGCGACGCCTATCTGACCCTGCACCAGGCCGGCCACGCGCATTCGGTGGAAGTGTTCGACGGCAGCGAACTGGTCGGCGGCATCTACGGAGTGGCACGCGGACGCATGTTCTTCGGCGAGAGCATGTTCAGTGCGCGCAGCGGCGGCTCCAAGGTCGCGCTGGCGGCGCTGGCGCGGCGCCTGCACGGCTGGGGCTGGCCGCTGATCGACGCGCAGGTGGAGAACGATCACCTGCTGAGCCTGGGCGCCGAGCGCTGGCCGCGCGCGCGCTTCCTGGAGACCATCGCGCCGCTGGCGGCGGCGCCGGCCCAGAACGGGCCCTGGACGTCGCGATTCGGGTCGCTGGCGGCGCTGGAACTGGCCCGGGATTGAGCGGGATTAACGCAAACTTTGCATGGCGCGGCGCAGGCGAGTAAAATCCTCGCTCTTCAGGCCTTTGGCCGCTCCGAATCGCACAGGATTACATGTCGAAAGACGACTCCATCGAATTCGAAGGCACCGTCAGCGAGACGTTGCCCAATACCACGTTCCGGGTCAAGCTGGAAAACGGACACGAAATCATCGCTCACATCTCCGGCCGCATGCGCAAGAACTACATCCGCATCCTGACCGGCGACCGGGTGAAGGTCGAAATGACCCCGTACGACCTGACCAAGGGTCGCATCACCTACCGCATGAAGTAATCCGCCGCGGGCGGACATGAAGAAGGCGGCCAGTGGCCGCCTTTCGCGTCTGCAACGGTGGATCGACGGTGACTTCGCCAGGCGGCTGCAGCCTCTGCAGCCGCCTTTCGTCGTGCCTGTCGGCCTCAGTCCACCGTCGCCGGCAGCAGGCGCTCGGGCTCGGCCTGGGTCTCCACCACCAGCTCGCCGTCGCGCACGTCGATGGTGACGCGGCCGCCGTTGACCAGCTTGCCGAACAGCAGCTCGTCGGCCAGCGGGCGCTTGACCTTGTCCTGGATCACCCGCGCCATCGGCCGCGCGCCCATCAGCGGGTCGAAGCCGTGCTGGGCCAGCCAGTCGCGTGCGGTCGGGGTCGCCGACAGCGACACGTGCTTCTCCTGCAGCAGCATCTCCAGCTCGATCACGAACTTGTCGACCACGCGCAGGATGTGGCTGAAGGCCAGCGGCTGGAACTGCACCACCGCATCCAGGCGGTTGCGGAACTCCGGGGTGAAGCTGCGACGGATGATCTCCATCGCATCGGTGGAGTGGTCCTGCTGGGTGAAGCCGATCGAGCGCCGCGAGGCCTGGGTGGCGCCGGCATTGGTGGTCATCACCAGGATCACGTTCTTGAAGTTGGCCTCGCGTCCGTTGGTGTCGGTGAGCACGCCGCGGTCCATGACCTGCAGCAGGATGTTGAAGATATCCGGGTGCGCCTTCTCCACCTCGTCCAGCAGCAACACGCAGTGCGGGGTCTTGACGATCTTCTCGGTCAACAGGCCGCCCTGGTCGAAGCCGACGTAGCCCGGAGGCGCGCCGATCAGGCGGCTGATCGAATGCGGCTCCATGTACTCGGACATGTCGAAACGCACCAGCTCGATGCCCAACTGCAGCGCCAACTGCTTGGTGACCTCGGTCTTGCCCACGCCAGTGGGACCGGCGAACAGGAAGTTGCCGATCGGCTTTTCCGGATTGGCCAGGCCCGAGCGCGCCAGCTTGATCGACGAGGACAGCGTCTCGATCGCCGGATCCTGGCCGAAGATCACCATCTTCAGGTTGCGCTCCAGGTGCTGCAGCACGTCCTTGTCGGTGGCGCTGACCTGCTTGGCCGGGATCCGCGCCATCTTGGCGACGATGGTCTCGATCTCCTCGATGTCGATCAGTTCCTTGCGCTGGCCTTCCGGCAGCAGCCGCTGGCGCGCGCCGGCCTCGTCGATCACGTCGATCGCCTTGTCCGGCAGCAGTCGGTCGCCGATGTGCTTGACCGACAGGTCCACCGCCGCTTGCAGCGCGTCGTCGGCATAGGTCACGCCGTGGTGCGCCTCGTACTTGGGCTTGAGGCCCTGCAGGATCTCGAAGGTTTCGCCCACGGTCGGCTCGACGATGTCGATCTTCTGGAAGCGCCGCGCCAGGGCGCGGTCCTTCTCGAAGATGCCGCGGTATTCCTGGAACGTGGTCGAGCCGATGCAGCGCAGCTCGCCCGAGGACAGCGCCGGCTTGATCAGGTTGGACGCGTCCATGGTGCCGCCGGAGGCGGAGCCGGCACCGATGATGGTGTGGATCTCGTCGATGAACAGCACCGCGTTGGGCACCTTCTTCAGCGAGGTCAGCACGCCCTTCAGGCGCTTCTCGAAGTCGCCCCGGTACTTGGTGCCGGCGACCAGCGCGCCCAGGTCGAGCGAGAAGATCACCGCATCGGCCAGCACCGCGGGCACGCTGCCTTCGACGATGCGCTTGGCCAGGCCTTCGGCGATGGCGGTCTTGCCGACGCCGGCCTCGCCCACGTACAGCGGATTGTTCTTGCGGCGGCGGCACAACACCTGGATGGTGCGCTCGATCTCGTCGGCGCGGCCCACCAGCGGGTCGATGCGGCCGTTGCGGGCCTGCTCGTTCAGATTGGTGGCGTACTCGGCCAGGGCATCGCCCTTCGGCTCGCCCTCGCCCGCCTCACCCTTGGGCTCGCCGTCGGCTGGCGCGGCGTGCTCGCCGTCCTCGCCCATCTTGGCGATGCCGTGGGACAGGTAGTTGACGATGTCCAGGCGGGTGATGTCCTGCTGGTTCAGGAAGTACACCGCATGCGAGTCCTTCTCGCCGAAGATCGCCACCAGCACGTTGGCGCCGCTGACCTCCTTCTTGCCCGAGGACTGCACGTGGTAGACCGCCCGCTGCAGCACCCGCTGGAAGCCCAGGGTGGGCTGGGTGTCGCGGCCGTCATCCTCGGCCAGGCGCGCCACGGAGGCCTCGATGGCCTGTTCGAGGTCGCTGCGCAGCCGCTCGACGTCGGCGCCGCAGGCCTTGAGCACGGCCTGGGCGGAGGGGTTGTCGAGCAGCGCCAACAGCAGGTGCTCCACCGTCATGAACTCATGACGGGCTTCCCGGGCACGCTTGTAGCACTGGCCGATGGTCTGCTCGAGATCTTTGCTGAACATGGTGTACTCCGACGTCTGTTGCCAACAATATGTGGCTTGAGTTGCGAATTTCCACAACCCTATCGGATCAGTGTGTTCACACCGCGTTAGTCCGGGCAAACCGGTGACCGACGCCTCCCACTATCAGGCTTTTTCCATCGTGCACAACAGGGGGTGCTGGTTCATCCGCGAGAACTCGTTCACCTGAGCCACCTTGGATTCAGCCACCTCGCGGGTATAGACCCCGCATACCCCGCGGCCGCGGGTATGGACGTGCAGCATCACCTGGGTCGCGCGCTCCAGGTCCAGGGAGAAGAACTGCTGCAGCACCGTCACCACGAAGTCCATCGGGGTGTAGTCGTCGTTCAGCAGCAGCACCTGATACATCGGCGGGCGGGCGATTTCCGGCTTGCCGGTCTCCACCATGACGCCATGATCGTGCTCGGGGGAATTCTTGCGGGGCATCCGCCCATTATATACGGGGGCCGCCGGCCCGGATTGGACGATCGCCGGCCCTGCCCGCACAATTCCCCTCCTTTCGATGGCGCTTCGCATGCATTCGACGATGTTCCCCAAGGTTCCGCTGCTCGCCGCGCTGCTCGCCGTGGCCCTGCCGGCCGCCGCCGAGCCGCCGGACGCGGCGCTGGGCAAGCGCCTGCAGGCGCTGGGCTACGACGTGCAGGCCGACGAGGACGGCGATTACCAGGTGCTGTTCGGCCTGCGCGACAACGGCCGCGAGCGCAAGCAGCTCACCTACGTGCGCTCGCCGGTAGAGACCTTCGGCAGCTACCGCATCCGCGAGGTGTGGTCGCCGGCCTACCAGGCCCAGGGCGACAGCCTGCCCGCCAAGGTCGCCAACCGGCTGCTGGAGGATGCGCAGTCGGACATCCTCGGCGGCTGGGTGCGCCAGGGCGGCACCGCGGTGTTCGTGGTCAAGATCCCCGCCGATGCCGACGACACGGCGCTGCGCGAGGCGCTGGAGGCGGCCGCCCGCGGCGCCGACGCGATGGACGCCGAACTCAACGGCGGCAAGGATCTGTTCTGATGACGGCGGCCGCAGAACCCTGGCAGCCGGATGTGACCGTGGCCACGGTGGTGGTGCGCGACGGGCGCCTGCTGCAGGTCGAGGAAGCCATCGCCGGTGCGCTGGTGCTGAACCAGCCGGCCGGCCACCTGGAGCCGGACGAGAGCCTGATCGAGGCCGCGGTGCGCGAGACGCTGGAGGAAACCGGCTGGCAGGTGCAGCCGACCGCGTTCATCGGCGCCTACCAGTGGAAGGCCGACAACGGCCGCCACTACCTGCGCTTCGCCTTCGCCGCCGACCCGGTCGCGCACGACCCGCAGCGGCCGCTGGACACCGGCATCGTGCGCGCGCTGTGGATGACCCCGGCCGAGCTGGAGGCCGCCGCGCCGCGCTGGCGCAGCCCGCTGGTGTGGCAGGTGGTGGCCGATTTCCTGGCCGGGCGCCACTACCCGCTGGACCTGTTGCGGCAGGTGGCATGAGCGGCGCAACGGTCATGGTCGGGGTCTCCGGCGGCGTGGATTCGTCGGTGGCGGCCTGGCAACTGGTCCAGCAGGGTGCGGCGGTGTCGGGGCTGTTCATGCAGAACTGGGCCGACGACGGGAGCGGCGACTGCCGCGCCGACGACGACCGCCGCGATGCGGTGGCGGTCTGCGGGCGGCTGGGCATCCCGTTCCATTTCCGCGATTTTTCGCAGGAGTACTGGCAAGGCGTGTTCGCACACTTCCTGGCCGAATACGCCGCCGGGCGCACCCCAAACCCGGACGTGCTGTGCAACCGCGAGGTCAAGTTCAAGCATTTCCTGGACGCGGCGCGCGAACTCGGCGCCGAACGCATCGCCACCGGCCACTATGCGCGGGTGGACAGCGTCGGCGGCCGCTGGCGGCTGCTGCGTGGGCTGGACCGCAACAAGGACCAGAGCTACTTCCTGCATCAGCTGGGCCAGGCGCAACTGGCGGCGACCCTGTTCCCGGTCGGCGAACTGCCCAAGGAACAGGTGCGCCGCATCGCCCGCGAGGCCGGCCTGCCGACCCATGCCAAGAAGGACTCCACCGGCATATGCTTCATCGGCGAACGCGATTTCCGCGAATTCCTGGGGCGTTACCTGCCGGCCCGGCGCGGCGAGATCCGCGATCCGCACGAGCAGGTCGTGGCCGAGCATCCGGGGGTGTTCTACTTCACCCTGGGCCAGCGCGAGGGCCTGAACATCGGCGGGGTGCGCGGGCGCGCCGCGGCGCCGTGGTACGTGGTCGGCAAGGACGTCGCCCGGAACGTGCTGTACGTCGACCAGGACCGCGACAGCCCCTACCTGATGGCCAACCGGCTGCAGTCCGAGACCGCGCACTGGATCGCCGGCGCGCCGCCGGCACGACGCTTCGACTGCACCGCCCAGACCCGCTACCGCCAGGCCGACGAGCCCTGCACGGTCGAGGTCGGCGACGACGGCACCCTGTCGGTGCGCTTCGCGCGCCCGCAGCGCGCCGTCACCCCCGGGCAGTCGCTGGTGCTGTACCAGGGCGAGGAATGCCTGGGCGGCGCCGTGATCGCCACTACCGATGCCCCGCTGGAGCGCCGCCTGGCGCAGCAGGCACCCGCCGCACACGAGGACACGATTCCATGACCGATTCCATGGACGCGCGCATGCTGGCGCTGGCGGGCATGGCCCAGGCCCTGCAGCAGGTGCGGCGCATCGCCGAGACCGGCCAGTCGGAGGCGTCGCTGGTGCGCACCCTGCTCGACAGCGTGTTCCGCATCGACGCGCCCAGCCCCGAGGCGGTGTACGGCCGCCGCGCCGACCTGGCGCCAGGCCTGCGCCTGCTGCACAACTACTTCCGCAACCAGGGCCAGGACGAGGTGCTGCCGCGGCTGGCGCTGGCGGTGATCCAGCTGGAGCGGCGCTTCGCCGGCGATGCCGAGACCGACGCCAAGGTCGACGCCGGCCTGGCCCGGATCGCGCCGCTGCTGGAGCGCCATGGCGACAGCACCCACCCGGAGGTGATCGCGGCGATGGGCCAGCTCTACGCCGACACCATCAGCCACCTGCGCCCCCGGGTGATGGTGCAGGGCAATCCGCACTACCTGGGCCAGGCCGGGGTGGTGGCCGAGATCCGCGCGCTGCTGCTGGCGGCGGTGCGCGCGGCGGTGCTGTGGCGGCAGATGGGCGGCAGCCTGTGGGACTTCCTGCTGGCCAAGCGGCGCATGCGCGACACCGTGGACCGCGCGCTGGGCTGAGCCCGCGAGGGCACCGGCGCGGGGCCATGCAGCGCGCCCCGCTCGGCCGTTCTGCGACGCCGATCGTATGAATGTCGGCAGGTTTCGATGATCCGCTCACGGCGTTGCTAAAGACCCGGGGGGGACGGCCGATACAGCAATCGTGAATCTGCCGAGAACGTCCATGTACTCACGCCTCCTGATCCGTCTGGCCGCCCCGCTCGCCCTGACGCTGCTGTTCCCCATCGCCGCCGGTTTCGACTGGCCGGCCCCGGTCCGTTGGGCCATCCTCACCACCATGACGCTGAGCTGGCTCGGCTTCGCCGGCTGGACCGCGTACAGCCAGACCCGGCGCTCGCCGGAGCAGGCCAAGGTCATGCGCGAGCAGGACCACCTGCTGAACGAACTGCGCAGCTTCGTCGGCAACGAGATCGAGGGCTCCCGCTCCGAGATCGAACGTGCCCGCGAACTGATCCGCCAAGCCGTCAGCGGCCTGGGCGGCAGCTTCGAGGCAATGAACCGCAAGTCGCGGCAGCAGAGCGTGGCGCTGGCCCGCATCGTCGACCGCGCCGGCGAAGACGGCGGTGCCGGTGTGGACGTGGCCCGCTTCGCCCAGCATGCCAGCCAGCGCATGGAGCAACTGGTGGAGGCACTGGAGCAGGTCAGCGGCCAGAGCAGCACCACGGTGCACTACATCGACGACATGTCCCAGCATCTGGACGGCATCTTCGCCCTGCTGGAGGACGTCAAGTCGATCGCCGACCAGACCAACCTGCTGGCGCTGAACGCGGCGATCGAAGCGGCGCGTGCCGGCGAGGCGGGCCGCGGCTTCGCGGTGGTGGCCGACGAGGTGCGCAACCTGTCCGAGCGCTCGACCACCTTCAACGAGCAGATCCGCAAGCTGGCGCACAGCTCCAAGGACGCCATCGCCAAGGTCCGCGAGACGGTCTCGAACATGGCCTCGCGCGACATGGACCGCTCCCGCGAGGCGCGGGCCGAGGCCGCGGCGATGCTGGACAACGTGGCCGCGATCAACCACTCGCTGGGCGACGGCATGCGCGAGATCTCCGAGTGCGGCCGCGCCATCGACAGCAGCGTCGCCGAAGCGGTGCGCGCCCTGCAGTTCGAGGACATCGCGACCCAGGCCCTGGGCGGCGTGCACACCCACCTGGACCGCCTGACCGCGATCAACCGCGAGGCCGTGGCGCTGCAGGAACTGCTGCACCGCAATGGCGGGGTGTTCGACCACGAACTGATCGACGCTCTGCAGCGGGTCGGCAACCGCCTGCGCGACATGCGCACCGAGTGGGAGCGCCCGCCGCACAAGCCGGTGGCGCAGCAGAGCATGGGCGCCGGCACTGTCGAGCTGTTCTAAAGCCCGCCTTGTCGTCCTCCGCGCCATGAACCGACGAGTCCCCGGCCCCTGCCGGGGCTTGTCGTCTCTGCCCTTCCCGTCCGGCCCCGTCGATGTCGATGCCTCTCCAGTCCCTGTCCCGAGTTGCGGCCATGTCCTGCGATGAACGCAGCAGCGCACACGCGTCCTCGTCCGAGCCGGTGGCCGATCCTGGCCCGCGGCCGGTGACCGCGCCGCGCCAGCCCGGCCACGCACTGCGGCGGCTGGAGACCCTGGCCCAGGCCGAACTGCGGCAGTTGCTGATCGCGCACGCACCGACGCAGCAGGACGCGCGCATCGCCGACCCGGTCTGGGCCGGCCTGGCCTGGGACATGGGCCTGAACGGCAGCGCGGTCGCCGCCGCCGGCACCCCGGCGCCGCCGGTGCACTTCCCGCTCTACGACGGCGACTGAGTCGATCGCGGCGGTTGCGTTTGCGGGCGGCGAGCGGAGCCTGTGCGTGGCATGCGCTCGGAGCACTGCCAAGATGATTCACCCAACCTCATCGCGTTGGATCTCGCTTGGCGCGTGAGGCCGAGCCGATCGTCCGCACTCCGCATCTGTAGGAGTGGCTTCAGCCGCGACAAGGCGGTATCGGTAATGCTCGTCGCGGCTGAAGCCACTCCTACAAGGCGATGTCTGGTCTCGCTAGACCACGGCAAGACGCAGCGATGCGCAATGCCGTTTGGTCGCGGCAAGCGAGCGACACGTGCCCGGCCGGCCACCTGCAGTCGGGACTGAAGTTCCTCCCACACCTACTCCGATCAGATCGCGACATCGTCGTTCCAGAAGCGGATTCGGCGGCGAGCTGCGACATCGACCGACATCGCATCCAGCGTCGTGGGTAAAGCTTCCAACGCAATTCAGCGCCGGAGCGCGGGAACGCTCCTGTGGGAGCGACTTCAGTCGCGACGCGTGACGCCCTCCGGTAGCGTTGATGCGCTTGCAGTCGGAATTCAAATCCCTGCCACAACGGCCGCGATCAGATCGCGGCATCGTTGATGCAAGCGCGAATTCGGCGATAGAGATGCGACATCGACCGGCATCGCATCCGGGCCAGTGCCTGAAGCCGCTTCCGCACTGTCGGGCGTCGGGTCGCGGCGGAAGCCGCTCTACGCGACGCCGTACACCGCTGGCGGATCAGCTCGGATTCTCCAGCGAGAACAGGTCCGCCTGCTTGTCGTAGGCGAAATACTCGGCGTAGCGCGCCCAGCTGGTGACCGCCTGCACCGTCTCCGCCGCATAGGCCTCGGACATGTGGTCTTCCAGCTCGTCGCGGAAGCGGCGCGCCGGCGCGTGATGTGCGGGGCGTTCGTCGAGCACGCGGCGGATGTGCGCGGCCAACGGCACGTAGGTGGCCAGGTGCTGGGCGAACAGCTGCTTGCGCGCATCGGTGCCCAGCTCGGCGAAGCGCTGCCCGGCCGGCGTCAGCTGCAGGTCGCCCTGTTCGAACACGGCGAAGCGCAGCAGTTGCAGGGTCTCGGCGATCGGGAACAGTTCGTCCACTTCCAGTTGCAGGCCGGCGGCCAGCGGCGGCAGGTCGGCCCGGCCGTGGTACGGCTCGGCCGCCACCGCCTCGATCAGGCCGGCCATCAGGTTGCTCGAGACCCGCGGCAACACCATGGCGATGCCGCTGCCCGGGAACACGCCTTCGCGGGTCTGTGGCCGCTGCGGGCTGGCGGTCATGCGCGCGTAGATGTCGTCGACCAGGGCGCGGAACGCCGGTGCCAGGCGATTGCGCGGCTGCGGCAGGGTCACCTCGATCTCGCCGATCACCCGCCCCGGGTTGGCGCCGAAGATCACGATGCGGTCGCACATCAACACCGCCTCTTCGATGTTGTGGGTGACCATCAGGATCGATTCGATCGGCATGCGCCCTTCCGACCACAGATCCAGCAGGTCGGTACGCAGGGTCTCGGCGGTCAGCACGTCCAGCGCCGAGAACGGTTCGTCCATCAGCAGCAGCTTCGGCCGCACCACCAGCGCCCGCGCCAGGCCCACGCGCTGGCGCATGCCGCCGGACAGTTCCTTCGGATAGGCGCCCTCGTAGCCGTCCAGGCCGATCAGGTCGATCGCCGCCAGGGCGCGCCGGCGGCGCTCGTCGGCGGCCACGCCGCGCGCCTCCAGGCCGACTTCCACGTTCTGCAGCACGGTCAGCCACGGGAACAGGGCGAAGCTCTGGAACACCATGGCGATGTCGTCGGCAACCTGGCCGGGCGCGGCGTCGCGGAAGGCGATGCTGCCGGCGCTGGGCTGCAGCAGCCCGGCGATGGCGCGCAACAGGGTCGACTTGCCCGAGCCGGAACGGCCGAGCAGGCCCACGATCTGCCCCGAGTGCAGGGTCAGGTCGACATCCTCCAGTACCACCAGCGGCGTCGCCCCGCCCTTGTCGTAGGTCTTGCGCACGCCCTGCACGCGGACCAGCGGGGCGCGCTCGGGCACGCTTGCGGAATAGCTCATGGTCGGTCTCCAGGAATCAGTCGAAACGCAGGCGGCGTTCGGCGAAGGCGTACAGGCGTCGCCAGACCGCGCGGTTGAAGAGGGTCACGAACAGCGACATCACCGCCACCCCGAGCAGCACCCGCGGGCCGTCGCCGGCGGCGGTGGCGCGGGCGATGTAGGCGCCGAGGCCGTAAGCCTGCACCTGGGTGTGGCCCCAGCTGGCCAGCTCGGCCACGATGCTGGCGTTCCAGGAACCGCCCGACGCGGTGAGCGCACCGGTGATGTAGTACGGAAAGATGCCGGGCAGGATCACCCGCCGCCACCAGGTCCACGAGCGCAGGTGGTAGATGGTCGCGGCCTCGCGCAGATCGGTGGGGAACGCGCTGGCGCCGGCGATCACGTTGAACAGGATGTACCACTGGGTGCCGAGGATCATCAGCGGCGACAGCCAGATGTTGGGGTCGGCGCCGGTGCTGACGATGGCCAGCACCGCGAACGGGAACAACACGTTGGCCGGGAACGCGGCCAGGAACTGCGCCAGCGGCTGCACCCGCTGCGCCACCTTCGGACGCAGCCCGATCCACACCCCGATCGGCACCCACACCACGCTGGCCAGGGCGATCAGCACCACCACCCGCAGCAACGTCGCCAGGCCGCCGCCGAAGGCCTCGGACAGGTCGTGCAGGCCCAGATGGCGACGGCCATAGTCGTAGGCGAACCAGGCCGCGGCCGCACCGGCGACGGCCAGCGCCGCGCTCCACAGTCGATCGCCCCAGACCCCGCTGCGGCCGGATGCGCGCGGTGCCGCCACGGGCTGCGGCTGGCGCCGCGGCGTCCAGCGCACCAGCATGGCGCGCTGCCAGATCCAGGCCAGCGGTGCGACCAGGCGCTTGGCCAGGCGCGTGCGCCGCAGCAGGTCGTACAGCCACGACTGCGGCTTGTCCTGCGAGGCGGTGAGTTCGGCGCGGAACTTGTCCGACCAGGCCACGATCGGGCGGAACAGCAACTGGTCGTACAGCGCGATCAGCACGGCCATCGCCACCACCGCCCAGCCGACCGCGGCGAAGTTGCGCTGGCCGATCGCCAGCGCCAGGTACGAGCCGATGCCGGGCAGTTCCAGGGTGTGGTCGCCGACGCTGATCGCCTCGGAGGCGACCACGAAGAACCAGCCGCCGGACATCGACATCATCATGTTCCAGATCAGCGAGGGCGTGGCGTACGGCGCCTCCAGCCGCCAGAAACGCTGCCAGGCGCTGAGCCCGAAGCCACGCGACACCTCGTCCAGGTCGCGCGGCACGTTGCGCAGCGACTGGTAGAACGAGAACGCCATGTTCCAGGCCTGGCTGGTGAAGATGGCGAAGATCGAGGCCAGCTCGGCGCCGATCTGGCGGCCGGGGAACAGGCCGAGGAAGAAGGTCACGGTGAAGGTGAGGAAGCCCAGCACCGGCACCGACTGCAGGATGTCCAGCGCCGGCACGATCACCCGCTCGGCGCGCCGGCTCTTGGCGGCCAGAGTCGCCACCACGAAGGTGAACACCAGCGAGGCGGCCATCGCCGCGAACATGCGCAAGGTGGTGCGCAGGCCGTATTCGGGCAGCTGCCACAGATCCAGCGACACCGCGGCGGTGCCTGCCGGCGGCAGCGGCGCGCGCATGTCGGACGCGCCGTGCAGCAGCAGCGCGCCCAGGCCCAGCAGCAGCGCGAACACCGCCAGATCGTGCAGGTTGGGCAGCACGCCGGGGCGTGCGGCGAGCTGTCCGGGCGCGGAGCGGTCGCGAGCGAATGGCAGCATGGGAAGATCCGGCAGGAGCGGCAGCGGACGCCGCAAGGAAAAAGGACGCTGGCGCGGGTCGCGAAGCGGACCGCCCAGTGTGACCGGGGAAGATGTACGCCGTGCGTCAGCCGCTGCCGGCCGCGTGGGCATGCACCGGCTGGATGGCACACGCACGCCGTCGCCGCGCCACGCAACCGCGCAGCGACGAACGAATCAGGGACGAGGGCGATGACAGGCGCATGGGCGGCTCCGACGACGGGAAACGCCAGGGGCTACGCTCGGAGTCCTCGCGGATCGGGCTTGCGCACTATCGGAATCAAGGCCAGCGCCGCGAGGGGCTGGCGAACGATCCCGTCCTGAGCGGACGGGACCCATCTGGGACGACCCAGACCGTGGCGGTCCTGTCAGCTCTGTCGCTGCAGCGTCGGTCTAGGATGACTGTCCAAGGAAGGTGGCCTCTGGCCGGGAAACGATGGGCGCGCGCAGTATAGCCAGCTGCTGCGGCGCCGCAAGTCCGCGCGGCGCAGGCGGCGCCCCGCATTCACTGCGCAGCCAGCACCAGCCGCGGATGCGTCGCCGGCGCCACCTGCTGGCGCGCGCGCAACCAGGCCGCCAGTTCGCGCGGCGGCAGCGGCCGCGAGTGCAGATAGCCCTGGATCTCGTCGCAGCCCTGCTCGCGCAGCAGCGCCTCTTCCTGCACGGTTTCCACGCCCTCGGCCACCACCTGCATGCCCAGCGCGTGGCCGAGCTGCACGATCGCCTGGGTGACCTTGGCAGTGCCAGTGTCGTGCAGCATGTCCTGCACGAAGCTGCGGTCGATCTTCAGGCGCTGCACCGGGAAGCGGTTGAGGTAATGCAGGTTGGAGAAGCCGGTACCGAAATCGTCCACCGCCAGCAGCACGCCTTCCTGTTCGAACAGTTCGAAGCAGCGGCGCAGCGATTCGCTGTCGCGGATCAGCGCCGACTCGGTCAGCTCCAGCTCCAGCCGCTTCGGCGACCAGCCGTTGCGCTGGCACAGCTCGATCACCCGCTCGGCGAAGCCGCGGTCGCGCAACTGCATCGCCGAGACGTTCACCGAGACGCGGTCGAAGCTCAGCCCCGCCGCATCCCAGGCCGCGGCCTGGCGGCAGGCCTCGCCGATCACCCAGTCGCCCAGGCGTACGATCTCGCCGCACTCCTCGGCGATCGGAATGAACTCGGCCGGATTGCAGTGGCCATGGCCGGGGCGATGCCAGCGCAGCAGCGCTTCGACCGCCGGGGCCCGCTCGCCCGCCGCATGCACCAGCGGCTGGTACACCAGCGAGAACTCCTCGCGGTCCAGCGCGCCGTGCAGGGCGTGCTCGATCTCCAGGCGCCGCTGCGCACGCAGCAGCACGTCCTGGCTGTAGTAGTGGCAGGTGTTGCGTCCGGACTCCTTGGCCGCGTACATCGCCGCATCGGCCGCGCGCAGCAGGCCGTCGAAGTCCTGGCGCCCCTCCTCCATCAGCGCGATGCCGATGCTGGCGCCGATCTTGATCACGTTCTCGCCGCTGTGCAGCGGTTCGGCCAGCGCCGCGATCAGCTTGCGCGCCACGTGCCCGGCGTCGCCGGGCTCGGCCAGGTCGCGCAGCACCACCACGAATTCGTCGCCGCTGAAGCGGCCGAACAGGTCGCTGGTGCGCAGTTGCTGATGCATGCGGGTGGCCGCCAGCTTCAGCAGTGCGTCGCCGGTGGCGTGGCCGAAGGAATCGTTGATGCTCTTGAAGCCGTCCAGGTCGACGAACAGCATCGCCAGCGTGGTGCCGCGCTCCACCGAATCGTGCATCGCCTTCTCGGCCTGTTCGCGCAGCAGCTGCCGGTTCGGCAGGCCGGTGAGCAGGTCGTAGTGGGCCAGCAGCTCGATGCGCTCGCTGGCCTCGCGTTCACGGGTGATGTCGCGGAACAGCACCACGAAGCGCGGCGGCAGACCGTCGCGCTCGTCCAGTTCGATCAGCACCTGCACCCAGATGCGCTGCCCGGACGGGCGGTGGAAGCACAGGTCCAGTTGCTCCGGCAGGCCGCCCTCGGCGATGCGCGCCAGTGCCGACTCGAACGCATCGCGCGAGTCCTGGGTGTACAGGGCCAACGCGTGATCCAGATCGATGGCCTCCTTGCGCAGGCCATGGATGCGATAGCACTCCTCGGTCCACTGCATGCGCCGGGTGCCGACCTCGATCTCGCAGCCGCCGATCTTGCCCAGCGCCGAGACCCGGTTGAGCAGTTCGGTGCGCCAGCGGATCAGCGCGTCGGTCTGGCGCTGCTCGGTGATGTTCTGCACCTGGCCCAGCACGCGCTGGACGCGGCCGTCGGCCTCCACCTGCGGCTGCGCCCACACCCGCAGGTGCAGCGGCGACTCGCTGCCGCGCAACAGCTCCACCTCGAAATTGGCCGGTTTGGCCTCGCGCGCCATGCGCCGCCAGATCGAGATCAGCTGCGCCATCGAATCGCGGCTGAGCAGGCGCAGCCAGCCGCGGCTGCTCGGCGTCTGCTGTTCGTCCAGGCCGGTGACGCGCAGGAACTCGCGCGAGCACCACACCCGGTCATTCAGCGGATCCCAGGACCAGCTGCCCATGCGGGTCATGCGCTGCGCCTCGCGCAGCAGGGTCTGCTGGTCGCGCAGGCGCTGCTCGAGCAGCTTCTGCTCGTGGATGTCGGTGTGCGTGCCGATCATGCGCAGCGGGCTGCCGTCGGCGGTGCGCGCGACGATCCGGCCGCGGTCCAGGATCCAGTGCCACTGCCCGTCCTGCCGGCGCAGGCGGAACTCGCACATGTAGGTTTCGGTGCTGCCCTCGAAATGCGCGCGGATCGCCTGGCGCAGGCGCTCCTGGTCGTCGCTGTGGACCAGCGGCAGCAGCGCGTTCAGGCCATCGGCCGGGGCATCGCCGCCGTAGCCGAGCATGCGTTTCCAGCGTTCGGAGCGGAAAATGGTGTCGCTGGGGATGTCCCAGTCCCACAGGCCGTGCTCGGCGCTGTCCAGGGCGATTTCCCAACGGGTGGCGCCGTCGCTGCCGACCGGTTCGGGCACGCTGAGGGTGTAGGCCAGCAGGCCGCCGCTGTCGTCGCGGACCGCACGCAGCCAGCCGTCCAGGCGCCGCCCGGCGGTGCCGGGCAAGGCGCAGGCCAGCATGGTCTCGCCGCCAAGCAGGCGCTCGCGGGCCGCACGCAGCAGCTCGGCGTACGCCTCCACGGTGCGCGGCAACTCCAGTGCCTGCGCTGCCCGGTTCGCCGCCAGCGGCCTGCCATCGGCGTCCAGCAGGACGAGCGCCGAGGTGAGCGGGTGCTGCAGCAAGCTTGCGATGACGCCTTGATCCACGCCGAGATACTCCGTTTCGCCGCCCTGAAGGCCAGCGGTCGAAGGTGATAACGGCATCCGCTGGCATTAATTGAGCGCCGACACTGCCCGGCGATGGGCCGCGGCGGCCGTCAGCGGCTAAGATGTCCGCCGGACACGGATCACCGCAGCAGGCTGCCGGGGCATGCAACCACAACGCGACAGTGCCTTGCCCACCCAGGCGACCTCCGGCATGCGCTTGGCGCAACGCCTGGACCGCGGCATCTGGCGCGTGGTGTTGCTGTACGTGCTGCTGGGGCTGGCGCTGTCGATCGGCAGCGACCTGGTTCTGGTGCACTTCGTAGACGATCGCGGCACGTTGGTCGCTCTTCAGCTGGTCAACGACGCCCTGTTCCTGGCGCTGACCGCGGTTGCCCTCTATTACCTGCTGCGCCCGCTGGTGCGCGCCGCGGTGCAGGCGCACACCCGGCTGGCGCTGTCGGAGGCCGGCTACCGGCAGATGTTCCACGCCAATCCCAGCCCGATGCTGGTCTACGACCTGGAAGGCCTGCGCATCCTCGACGTGAACCCGGCGGCGGTCGCCTTCTTCGGCTGGTCGCACGACGAGTTCGTCGGCTTGGAGCTGGCCCGGCTGTGGCCGCCCAGTGCCAGCGCCCGCCTGGCCGAGGTGATCGAGACGATCCGGCAGACGCCGTCCAAAACCTGCGTGGTGGCCGAGCCGCTGCGCCTGCGCGACGGCAGCCAGTGCATGGCCGAGGCGCGCAGCACCAGCCTGGACTACCACGGCCGGCAGGCGCGGCTGGTGGTGATCAGCGACCGCAGCGCCGAGTACGACGCGCAGCGCCGCCGCGACCAGGCCCTGCAGCATCTGCAGGAGGCGCAGTCGATCGCGCGGTTGGGCTCGTGGCAACTGGACCGGGCCAGCGGCCTGGGCAGCTATTCCGAGCAGGTCTACCGCATGCTCGGCCGGCGCGTGCCGGAACAGCCGCGCCAGCACCGCCTGGAAGAGCTGCTGGTGCCGCCCGACGTGCCGTCGCAGGCGCGTATCCAGCGGGTGATCGAGGACCTGTGCGGCAGCGCGCCGTTGCAACTGGACATGCTGCTGCCGGTGCTGGCCGCCGACGGCCAGGCGCGCATGCTGCACCTGCGCGCCGAATCGTCCAGCGACGACGAGGGCAGCGCCTGCGTGCACGGCACCCTGCAGGACGTGACCGAGCACGAGCGCTCGCGGCGCCTGCTGCACGAGCGCGAGGAGCAGTTCCGGGAACTGGTGCGGGTGCTGCCGGACGGGGTGGCGATCCTGCACCAGGAACACGTGCTGTACGCCAACGCCGCCTGTGCCGGACAGTTCGGCTTCGAGGGCGAGAACCTGCTCGGCGAGCCGCTGCAGGGCCTGGTCGACAGCGCCGATCTGCCGCTCGTGCGGCAGCGGATGGGCGCGGCCGGCGCCAAGGGCGAACGCGGTGCCACCGCGCGCATGTGCCGCCGCGACGGCTCGCTGTTCCACGCCGGGCTGTCGTTCGGCAACGTCCGCTACAGCGGCCGCGACTGCAAGCTGTTGATCGTGCGCGACCTCAGCGAACCGGAGCGCATGCGCGATGCGCTGGCGCAGAGCAACCGCGAGCTGCAGGCGATGGCGCGGCGCCTGTTCTCGCTGCAGGAAGACGAGCGCCGCGCGATCTCGCGCGACCTGCACGACGACATCGGCCAGGCGATCACCGCGATGAAGCTGTCCGCGCACGCCGCATTGGACGAGACCGACGCCGAGCGCCGGCGCGAGGACCTGAGCGAGATCGTGAACCTGGCCGACAGCAGCATCACCAAGCTGCGCAACCTCTCCACCCTGCTGCGGCCGCCGCAACTGGACGCGCTGGGCCTGGAAGCGGCGCTGCGCTGGCAGGCCGGCATGCTGTTCCGCGCCTCGCCGGTGCGCCTGCACCTGGACATCGCCGCCCTGCCCGAGCGCCCCAGCGGCGAGGTCGAACAGGCCTGTTTCCGCATCGCCCAGGAAAGCCTGACCAACGTGCTGCGCCACGCCAGCGCCGGCGAAGTGCGGATGACCCTCGGCGACGAGGAACGCCAGCGCCTGCGCCTGGAAGTGGTCGACGATGGCGACGGTTTCGATCCGGCCGGCCCGCGCGGCCTGGGCCTGATCGTGATGCGCGAGCGCGCGCAGAGCGCCGGCGGTACCCTGCAGATCGACACCGCGCCCGGCGCTGGAACCCGGGTCTCGCTGTGCCTGCCCTACACCACCGCGGCAGCGCCGTCGCCCCCGCCTGGAACCTGAGCCGATGTGGAATCCCGCCAGCGCCGTACCCGTGGACGACGAACTGCCGTCGCGCCTGGGTGCGGGCCATCCCGCCCTGACCGGCATGATCGCCGAGGCCTTGGCCGGTGGGCCGGGGGTGATGCTGCTGCACATCGACATCGACCACTTCGCCTCGATCAACGAGAACATGAGCCCGGAGGTCGGCGACCAGGCGCTGGCGCTGCTGGCGCACCGGCTGCAGGCGCACTTGCGCGGCCGCGGCCTGCTGTGGCGCCACGGCAGCGACGAACTGGTGATGGCGGTGCCGCGCACCGCCGACGTGCCCCCACCGGAAGCCTTCGCCGAGGAGATCCGGCAGCAGATCGAGCTGCCGCTGTCGGTGCTGCCGTACACCCTGTTCATGACCGGCAAGATCGGCGTGAGCCTGTGCCCGGAGCATTCCACGCGCCTGTCGACCCTGCTCGACTTCGCCGAGGACGCGGTCTACCAGGCCGCGCGCGAAGGCGGCAACCTGGTGCGCCTGTATGCCGCCGACGGCCCGCCCAGCGCGCACAGCGAGAGCATCATCTCGCGGCAGATCGTCGACGCCATTCCCAACGGCGAGCTGCGCCTGCGCTACCAACCGATGGTCAGCGCCCGCGACGGACGCGTGGTCGGCATGGAATCGCTGCTGCGCTGGCAGTCGCCGACCCTGGGCATCCTAGTGCCGGAGCGCTTCATGCGCACCGCCGAGCGCCTGGGCGTGATCGTGCAGATCGGCACCTGGGTGATGGAGGGCGCATTGCGCCAGGCGCGGCTATGGCGCGACCAGGGCTTCGACGACTTCACCATCGCGGTCAACGTCTCCACCCTGCAGCTGCTGCGCCCGACCTTCTTCAACGAAGTGATGTCGGCGCTGCAGGCGGCCGGGGTGCCGCCGCAGATGATGGTGCTGGAGATCAACGAAAGCGCGCTGACCAACAACGTCAACTTCGTCCACGAGACCCTGGCCAACCTGTGCCGCGAAGGCATCAGCCTGAGCCTGGACAACTTCGGCACCGGCGACTCCAGCCTCAGCGCGCTGGTGCGCTACCCGGTGGACAAGCTGAAGATCGACCGCAGCTTCATCAAGAGCGCACCGGCCGGCAACCGCGAGGCGGCGATCGCCCGCGCGATCATCGCCATGGGCCACCAGCTGGGCATGGTGGTGATCGCCAACGGCGTCGAATCGCAGGCGCAGCTGGGTTTCCTGCGCCGCAACGACTGCGACATCTTCCAGGGCTACCTGTTCGGCGAACCGATGTCCGCCGAAGCCGCGGGTATGGCGCTGCGCCGGCGCTACCTGCGCCCGGAATCGTTCACCGAAACCCGCCCGGACCGCACCCTGCTACTGCTCGACGATGAGGAGAACGTGCTGCGCTCGCTTGTACGGCTGTTCCGCCGCGATGGCTACCGCATCCTCGCCGCCGGCAACGTCCGCGACGCCTTCGACCTGCTCGCCACCAACGACGTGCAAGTGATCCTGTCCGACCAGCGCATGTCCGACATGAGCGGCACCGAGTTCCTGGGCCGGGTGAAGATGCTCTACCCGGACACCATCCGCCTGGTCCTGTCCGGCTACACCGACCTGGCCACCGTCACCGACGCGATCAACCGTGGCGCGATCTACCGCTTCCTGACCAAGCCGTGGAACGACGACGAACTGCGCGAACACATCCGCCAGGCCTTCCGCACGCACGACGAACAGCGGCGGGATGCGGGGCCCTGAGGGGCGGGGATTGGGCATTGGGGATTGGGGATTCGTAAAAGCGCGGTGTCGGCATTTCATTGACACGCGCGGATGGGAACAGCAAACGCAAAAGCGCTTTTGCCAATCCCGAATCCCCACTCCCGAATCCCAGCCTCTCAGCTACTTCGGCTGCCGCACCGGAATCACGATCCGGAACGTCGAGCCGTCGCCCACGGTGCTGCTGACATCGATGCGGCCGTGGTGCTTGTTGATGATGCCGTAGGAGATCGACAGGCCCAGGCCGGTGCCGCTGCCGACCGGCTTGGTGGTGAAGAACGGGTCGAAGATGCGCTGCAGCAGGTCCGCCGGAATGCCGGCGCCGGAGTCCTTGAACTCGATCCACACCTCTTCGCCGTCCTGGCCGGTGCTGACCACGATGGTGCCGCGCTCGCCGATCGCCTGGCCGGCATTGAGCAGCAGGTTCATGTACACCTGGTTGAGCTCGGACGGCAGGCACTCCACCAGCGGCAGGTTGCCGTAGTGGCGCTCCAGGGTGACCTTGTACTTGAGCTCGTTCCAGATGATGTTGATGGTGGATTCCAGACCCGAGTGCAGGTCCACCAGCTTCCACGACTCCTCGCGGCCGGAATAGGAGAAGTCCTTGAGGTCGCGGACGATGCGGGTGACCCGCTCGATGCCTTCGCGCGACTCGGCCATCAGCTGCGGCAGGTCGCGGCTGATGAAGTCGATGTCGAAGCGGTTGCGGATGTCGTCGATCTCCGGGATCAGCGCCTTCGGATCGGGCGCGCGCAGGGCGCGCTCGTAGGCCTCGATCAGGGTGAACAGGCTGCGCAGATACTCCTGCAGGCTGCCCAGATTGGAGTGGACATAGCCGATCGGATTGTTGATCTCGTGGGCGACGCCGGCGGCGAGCTGGCCGATCGAGGCCATCTTCTCCGACTGCAGCAGCTTTTCCTGAGCGCCGTTGAGGCGCAGGTAGGCCTGGCGCAGCTCGGCATGGCGCTGCTGCAGTTCCTGTTCGTAGTCCTGCTGGCCTTCGATGCCCTGGATCAGCATCAGGTAATGGCCGCCGTCCGCATCGGCATGGAAGTACAGATGCGCCAGCACCACGTGGTGTTCGGTCGGCAGGCTCCCGCTCCAACGGCCGCTGCTGCGCGCCTGCGACAGCGCATCGCTCGGCAGCCACTGCGCCAGGTGCGCAGCCAGGCCGGCGTCGGTGCCGGAAAGATGGCGGCGCGCGGCGCTGTTGGCCAGCAGCAGTTGCCCGTCGGCACGGAACAGCACCACGCCTTCGTACAACAGTTCGCTCAGCGCGAGCAGGTGCTCGCGCGAGGGCAGGACAAGCGGTTGGTTGGGATTGATTTCGGCGAAATTCACGACAGGCCGCGGGCGATCGATGGATGCCCAATATACGCCGTTGGCGCCGGCGGATGCGCGACCCGCGTTGGGACGCGCTGCGGCTTACGCGACTGCCAGGGGACGCTGGGAGAGCGGCGTGCTGGACTGGCCGTTGGCGTCGTAGGACGACGCGCTCTCGCTGCGGCCGAGGTGGCGCAATGCCCAGTTGACCTCGCGTCGTCGCCGCGACAGCAGCGCGCCGTTGGCGCGGTTGGCGTCGGCCAGCTCGCGCAGGCGCAACTCGGCCTCGGCGCCGGCGGGCACATCGGCCTCCAGTGCGCGCAGTGCCGCCAGCTTGGCGCTGGTCGCCTGCATGAGGCCTTCCACGTTGTGATCCAACAAGGCCTGGCGCTCGCCGGCGAGCGCGTCGCTGAGCTGCTGCAGGAGGTTGGTCACGGACATGTTCATGCGCCGAGTTGCCGATCCATATCGATCATGCGGCTGGCGATCGCGTCGGGGTTGATCTTGTAGCTGCCGTTCTGCAGCGCACTGCGCACCGCATCGACGCGGCTGCTGTCCACCGCCGGAGCGGCCGACAGTTGGCGTTGTAGGGTCTGCAGGCCGGAGGCCTCGCCGGTCAGGCGCAGGCTATCGGTTGCAGCGGCCGCACCGACCGCACGGTCCTTGCCTTCCTCGGACGCGCCGGAGGCGGCCTTGGTCGAGACGGACGACGTGCGAAGGGTGGCCGGGCTCGGCAAATTCCCTTCAATTTTCTGGGTCATGACGGACATCCTGTTACGGGTTCGGTGTAGGTAACGGCACAGCGTCGGAGAACTTTAGCCGGATTCTTAGCGCGTCACTAAAACGTCGCCATTTTGTGACACAGTTCCCTGAACGATACGCCGGGACGACAGGTTTTCGACGGTCACCCGCTCGTTTTCGCCCGCATCGCCCAATGCGCGCCCGGCCATCCGCACTTCCAGACCGCCGCTGCGTGCCACGAGCGCCACATTGTCGCCGCGCCGGACCAGCCGCGGCGCGACCAGGTCGGTGGTGGACAACAAGGTGCCGGCCGGCAGGGTGCGCCGCGCCACCTGGCCGATCGCCATCTCCGGCTCGGTCATCGCGGCGCCGACGATGCGCGCCGCGTCGCGCTTCTCGGGAACGATATCGGCCGCGCCGATGGTTTCTCCAGCGGACAGGCCGCGCGCAAGCACCAGCACGTGCTGCATGCGCCGCACCTTGACCGGCACGAACAGCCGCCAGCCGGTCTCGCGCGGGCAGCTCACCTCAACGGTCGTGGTGCCGGTCGGCTGGGCCTGCAACGGCACCGGGCACAGCGGCACCCGCACCGACGGGTCCAGGGTCGCCTCGGCGTCGGCGTCGGCCCCGGCCAGGGACAGCGCCGCGGCACGGATCGAGTCCACCGACTGGAAGTCCGCGGCCCAGGCCGGCGTCGCCGCCAGCAGGACCAGCAATAGGATCGGGCGCATGGCCGTCTCTGTGGGAAAGGTCGCCGACACCATGCAAAGGCCGTGCCGCAAACCGCACGCCCGATCCGCACCGCGCCCTCAAGTTCCGCCGCGCAGGCGCCGATATGAACGCCATGAGTCATGACCTTCTCAACCGAATCGACCAGCGCACCCGCTTGGCGGGCCACAACCGGCTTGCCCTGCTGCTGTTCCGGCTGGGCGGTCGTCAGCTTTTTGGCGTGAACGTCTTCAAGGTGCAGGAAGTGCTGCGCCGGCCGGAGTTGTTCCAGGTGCCCGGGCTGCCACTGCAATTCTCCGGCGTCGCCGACGTGCGCGGGCGCTCGGTACCGGTGCTCGACCTGGGCCTGGCCATCGGCCACCCGGAGCGCGAGCCGAACGCGGATACCGCGCCAGCCTATCTGGTGGTGACCGAGTTCAATCGGTCGGTCCAGGGCTTCCTGGTCAGCGGCGTGGAGCGCATCGTCAACATCGCGGTGGAGGACATCCATCCGCCGCCGGAACTGGGCGCCGAATCCAGCTACCTGACCGCGGTGACCCGCTTCCAGGGCGAGCTGATCCAGGTGATCGACGTGGAGAGCGTGCTGGCCGACATCGCCCAGACCCGGGTCGAGGCCAACCTTGATCCTTCGCTGGCCCTCACCGGCCCGCAGTTGCAGGTACTGGTGGTGGACGACTCGCGGGTGGCGCGGCAGCAGATCCGCAGCGTGCTGGACCAGCTCGGGGTCGCTGCGACCCTGCTCTCGGACGGTCGCCAGGCCCTGGACCATCTCTTGCAGATCCATGCGGCCGGCGAGAACCCGGCCGAGCGCTACGCCATGGTGATCTCGGACATCGAGATGCCGGCGATGGACGGCTATACGCTGACGACGGAAATCCGCCGCCATCCAGGCCTGGCCGGCCTGTACGTGCTGTTGCACACCTCGCTGTCGGGCGTGTTCAACAACGCGATGGTCGAGCGCGTGGGCGCCAACGCCTTCGTGGCCAAGTACAGTCCCAACGAGTTGGCCGAGTACGTGCTCACCCGGCTGCGGGTCGTCGCCGCGGCCGCGCAGGCGGCCTGACCCGGGCGCCGCGCCCCGCCGCGCGGCCTGCCTGACGGCATATTAAAGACAGCGGACGCTTCCGGCGTCCCGCGGCCGAACCCTGATCGCACGGGCCCGGCGCCCGACTTTGGCACGCGCCTTGCCTGTGGTTTCGGCAACGAACCGCGGGATCGTGCCATGTCCAATCCGATCACAGCCTACTTCGGCGTCCATGGCGACGCCCTGCCGCTGCGCGAGCAGCGCATGAAGCTGATCGCTAGCAACCTCAGCAACGTCGACACGCCCGGGTACAAGGCCCAGGACCTGGATTTCGACGCGGCGATGCGTGCCGCACAGGGACAGCGCGAGGGCACCCAGCTCGCGGTCGACGACAGCCGCCACATCGCCGTCGGCGGCGACGGCCTGAACCCGTTCCAGGTCACCCGCTTCGCCAGCCAGCCCAGCCTGGACGGCAACACCGTCGATCCGGATGCCGAACGCGCCGCCTACGGCCGGGCCGCGCTGGAGTACCGCGCCTCGCTGAGCTTCATTGAATCCAAGGTGCGCAACATGCTCACCGCGATCACGGGCCAATAAGCATGAGCAACCTGCCGATCTTCGACGTCGCCGGCTCCGCGCTCAAGGCGCAGTCGGTGCGCATGAGCACCATCGCCAGCAACCTGTCCAACGCCGATTCGGTGGCCGGTTCGGCGGAGGCGGCCTACAAGCCGATCGAGCCGATCTTCCAGGCGGTGCGCAATCCGCACGACAGCAGCCTGACCTCGGTCAACGTCAAGGAAATCGCCCAGACCAACGCGCCGCCGATCAAGCGCTACGAACCCGGCCATCCGCTCGCCGATTCCGAGGGCTACATCTATTCGCCCGATGTGGACCCGGTCTCGCAGATGGTCAACCTGATCTCCGCCTCGCGCAATTACCAGGCCGGCGTGGAGGTTCTCAACACTGCCAAGGAACTGGCGCTGGCCACTCTGACCATGGGCCGCTGAGCCGCCCTCCTTCCGCCGTCTCACGTTCCAGGACCGCCTCCATGACCAGCGTCACCAGTTCCACCGACACCACCTATTCCAATCTTGGCCTGAGCGCCTCGAGCAATACCAGCACCACCAGCGGCAAGGCGCTGCAGCAGGCCGACTTCCTGAAGCTGATGACCGAACAGCTGCAGCACCAGGATCCGCTCAAGCCGATGGACAACAGCCAGATGGTCGCGCAGATGGCGCAGCTGTCCACCGTGCAGGGCATCGGCGACCTCAACAAGACCGTGACCGCGCTGTCCTCGTCGATGAGCACCGACCAGGTATTGCGCGGCGCCAACCTGATCGGCCACAAGGTGCTGGTGCCGTCGGCCTCGCTGCCGCTGGGCGCCGAAGGCAGCACCGGCGGCCTGGTGGCGGCCAAGGACGCAGGCGTGGTCGACGTCACCGTCAGCGATGCCAACGGCCAGCCGATCAAGAAGATCAGCCTGACCGCCGACAAGGCCGGCCAGCTCGATTTCGCCTGGGACGGCACCGACGCCAGCGGCAAGCGCATGCCGGCCGGCAGCTACAGCATCACTGCTGGGCAGACCGACGCCAAGGGCAACCAGCTCTCCCTGTCCACCTACGTCCAGGCGCCGGTCGAGAGCGCCATCATCGGATCGGACGGCATCTATCTCGACCTGACCGGGCTCGGCACCACGCCGCTGACCAACGTTCTCCGCGTCAGCTAACGCCACGCCGACCATCCACAGGAGTCCACCATGGGTTTCAATACATCGCTGTCAGGCCTCAGGGCGGCCAATACCGACCTCAACGTCACCGCCAACAACATCGCCAACGCCAACACCACCGGCTTCAAGGGCTCGCGCGCCGAGTTCGCCGACCAGTTCACGCTCAACGGCTACGGCCTGGCGCGCAACGCGGTGGGTTCGGGCGTGCGCGTCAGCAACGTCGCCCAGCAGTTCTCGCAGGGCACCATCGATCCGACCGGGCGCAGCCTGGACCTGGCCATCTCCGGTTCCGGCTTCTTCACCCTGTCCAACAACGGTGCCCGCGTGTACTCGCGTGCCGGCAACTTCCAGACCGACGCCAACGGCTACGTGGTCAATCCGCAGGGCGGCCGCCTGCAGGTGTTCCCGCCGGCCAGCAACGGCAACGGCTTCGCCGCCGGCACCCTGACCGACCTGCAGCTGCTGACCACCGACAGCCCGCCCAAGCAGACCAGTACGGTCAACCTGACCTTCACCCTGCCCGGCAACACCCAGCCGCCGACGGTGGCCACGTTCGATCCGAACGACGCCAACAGCTACAACAACTCCAGCGGCGGCACCACGGTGTACGACTCGCTGGGCGTGGCCCACGTGCAGACCTCGTACTTCGTCAAGACCTCCACGCCCAACCAGTGGACCGTCTACAACTACGTGGACGGCGTCGCCGCCGGCGGTGCCAGCACGCTGCAGTTCTCCAACAGCGGCGCGCTGGTCAGCCCGCCTGACGGCAAGATCGCGCTGGGCACCTTCACCCCCAGCACCGGTGCCGGCACCCTGTCGCTGAACCTGAATGTGTTCGGGTCGACCCAGTACGGCGAGGCCTTCGCCCTGCGCGGTTCGACCCAGGACGGCTACGCCAGCGGCAAGCTCAACTCGATCAGCATCGACGAGAAAGGCATCGTCTACGCGCGCTACTCCAACAACGCCGACAAGGCGCTGGGCCAGATCGCGGTGACCAACTTCGTCAATCCGCAGGGCCTGAGTTCGCTCGGCGACAACGCCTGGGCGGAAAGCTCGGCCTCGGGCCTGGCCCGGACCGGCTCACCGGCGACCTCGGACTTCGGCAGCGTGCAGTCCGGCGCGCTGGAATCCTCGACCGTCGACCTGACCGAGCAGCTGGTCAACATGATCGTGGCCCAGCGCAACTTCCAGGCCAACTCGCAGGTGATCTCGACCCAGGATCAGGTCACGCAGACGATCATCAATATGCGTTAAGGCCGGGATTGGTGATTCGGGATTGGTGATTCGTCACCGCTGGCGTCCCGTCGACCGGGCGCCAGCTTGAGCCACCACTTCCGATCGTCTGCGGTACTTCCGCTTCTTCGAATCCCGAATCCCTTCTCCCGAATCACGGCCCACACCCATGGACAAAGCCCTCTACGTCGCCATGACCGGCGCCCGCGCCTCGCTGCAGGCGCAGGCCACCGTGTCGCACAACCTGGCCAATGTCGAGACCTCCGGGTTCAAGGCGGCGTTGGCCAACACCGAGGCGTATCGGATTCCTGGCGCCGGTTATCCGTCGCGTATCGATGCGCTGCACATCGACCAGGGCTTCAACCGCGACGTCGGCGCCCAGCACACGACCGGTAATCCGCTGGATGTGTCGCTGGATGCCGATCGCTGGCTGGCGGTGCAGTCGTCCGACGGCAAGGAGGCGTACACGCGCGGCGGCGAATTGGCGCTGACCCCGAACGGCCAGCTGGTCACCGCCAGCGGCCATGCGGTGCTCGACGACCAGGGCAACCCGGTCTCGATTCCGCCGCACCAGTCGCTGGAAATCGGCAACGACGGCACGGTGTCGATCGTGCCGCTGGGCGAAGCCCCCACCGCGATGAGCACCATCGCCACGCTGAAGGTGGTACAGGCGCCGCCGGACCAGCTCAGCCGCCGTCCCGACGGCCTGATGCGCAACGTCAGCGACGATCCGGCCAAGGCCTTCGCGCCGGCCACCGGCAACTCGCTGCGCACCGGCATGCTCGAAGGCAGCAACGTCGATGCCGCCGGCGCGCTGGTGCAGATGATCCAGTTGCAGCGCCAGTTCGAAATGCAGGTCAAGGTCATCAAGAACGGCGACGAGAACGCGCAGTCGGCCAACACCCTGCTGCGTCTGAACGGCTAAGGCACGCCGCGGCGCCTCAGGTGCCGGTTTGGCACGGCACGTGCATCACTCCCTGCGCCCCCGGCGCGTCGTGCCGGGGCCACCATCAGAGGAACTCGGGTCATGAATCAGGCTTTGTGGGTCGCCAAGACCGGACTGGATGCGCAGCAGACGCGCATGTCGGTCGTGTCCAACAACCTGGCCAACACCAACACCACCGGTTTCAAGCGCGACCGCGCCAACTTCGAGGACCTGCTGTACCAGCAGGTGCGGCAGCCCGGCGGCGCCAGTTCCTCGCAGACGCAGTTGCCCTCGGGCCTGCAGATCGGTACCGGCGTGCGCGTGGTCGCCACCGCCAAGGATTTCGAGCAGGGCAGCCAGCAGCAGACCGGCCGCGCCCTGGACGTGATGGTCAACGGCCGCGGCTTCTTCGAAGTGCAGATGCCGGACGGCACCACGGCCTACACCCGCGACGGCAGCTTCCAGATCGATGCGCAGGGCCAATTGGTCACCAACAGCGGCTACGCAATCCAGCCGGGTATCCAGATCCCGGAAGGCGCGCAGTCGGTGACCATCGGCAACGACGGCACGGTCAGCGTGCAGGTCGCCGGCACCGCCGCCGCGCTGCAGGTCGGCTCGCTGACCCTGACCGACTTCATCAATCCCTCGGGCCTGCAGGCCAAGGGCCAGAACCTGTACGTGGAAACCGCCGCCTCCGGCCCGGCCACGAACGGCACGCCCGGCCTCAACGGCCTCGGCAACATCGCGCAGGGTGCGCTGGAAGGCAGCAACGTCAACGTGGTGGAAGAGCTGGTGAGCATGATCGAAACCCAGCGCGCCTACGAAATGAACGCCAAGGCCATCTCCACCACCGACTCCATGCTCGGCTATCTGAACAACAACGTCTGATCCCCTCGCCTCCGGAATCCGCCATGTCGCGCCTGTCCTCTCTCTCCTTCTCCGCCGCGCTGCTGCTGCCGGTCCTGCTTGGCGGTTGCGCCGGTCTGGGCGTGGCCGCCGGCGACGTGCGTCCGTACGCGCCGATGGCGCCGATCACGCCGGTGATGGCGCCGCAGGCGCAGCCCACGGCCGGCGCGATCTACGCCGCCGGCCCCGGCCTGCAGCTGTATTCGGACCGTCGCGCCCGCGACGTCGGCGACCTGCTGACCATCACCCTGGTCGAAAGCACCAACGCCAGCAGCACCGCCAACACCAGCATCAGCAAGAAGGATGCGGTGACCATGGCCACGCCGACCCTGCTCGGCGCGCCGCTCACCGTCAACGGCACCAACATCCTCAACAACTCCACCAGCGGCGACCGCAGCTTCGCCGGCAAGGGCAACACCGCACAGAGCAACACCATGCAGGGCAGCATCACCGTGACCGTGATGCAGCGCCTGCCCAACGGCAACCTGGTGATCCAGGGCCAGAAGAACCTGCGGCTGAACCAGGGCGACGAACTGGTGCAGGTGCAGGGCGTGGTCCGCGCCGCCGACATCGCCCCGGACAACACCATTCCCTCCAGCAAGGTGGCCGAAGCGCGCATCGCCTACGGCGGCCGCGGCGCGGTCGCGCAGTCCAACGCAATGGGCTGGCTGAGCCGCTTCTTCAACTCGCGCATCTCGCCGTACTGAGGCCCGCCATGAATCTCCTGTCCCTGCCCTGTCGCCTGCTCGCCGCCGTCGCCCTGTGCGCGGGCCTGGCCGCGCCGGCCGCGGCCGAACGCATCAAGGACCTGGCCCAGGTCGGCGGCGTGCGCAACAACGCGCTGGTCGGCTACGGTCTGGTGGTCGGCCTGGACGGCAGCGGCGACCGCACCAGCCAGGCGCCCTTCACCGTGCAGAGCCTGAAGAACATGCTCGGCGAACTGGGCGTCAACGTGCCGTCGAACGTCAACCCGCAGTTGAAGAACGTGGCCGCGGTGGCGATCAGCGCGCAGCTGCCGGCATTCGCCAAGCCGGGCCAGACCATCGACATCACCGTCTCCTCGATCGGCAATGCCATCTCGCTGCGCGGCGGTACCTTGCTGATGGCGCCGCTGAAGGGCGCCGACGGTCAGGTCTACGCGGTCGCGCAGGGCAACCTGGTGGTCGGCGGTTTCGGCGCGCAGGGCAAGGACGGTTCGCGGATCTCGGTGAACGTGCCCAGCGTCGGCCTGATTCCCAACGGCGCGACGGTGGAACGTGCGCTGCCGGACGTGTTCGGCAACACCGGCGAGATCACCCTGAACCTGCATCAGCCCGATTTCACCACCGTCTCGCGCATGGTCTCCGCGCTGGAAAGCACCTTCGGCCCGGGCAGCGCGCACGCGGTGGACGGCTCCACCGTGGCGGTGCGTTCGCCCACCGACCAGAGCGCGCGGATCGGTCTGCTGGCACGCATCGAGAACGTCGAGCTGTCGCCGGGCGCGGCGGCGGCCAAGGTGGTGGTCAATGCCCGCACCGGCACGGTGGTGATCGGTTCGCAGGTGCGGGTCAGTCCGGCGGCGATCTCGCACGGCTCGCTGACGGTGACCATCAGCGAAGGCACCCAGGTCAGTCAGCCCAATGCCCTGAGCGGCGGCCAGACCGTGGCCACGCCCAAGTCCACCATCACCGCCACCAACGAAGGCAGCCGCATGTTCAAGTTCGAGGGCGGCACCTCGCTGGATCAGATCGTCCGGGCGGTCAACGAGGTCGGCGCCGCACCTGGCGACCTGATCGCGATTCTGGAAGCGCTCAAGCAGGCTGGTGCCCTGAGCGCGGAGCTGGAGGTGATCTGACATGCGTATCTCGGCCGCTCCCTTCGACCTGCACGCCTCTACCCAAAACGATCCGGCCAAGATCGAGAAGGTCTCGCGCCAGCTCGAAGGGCAGTTCGCCAACATGCTGGTCAAGAGCATGCGCGACGCAAGCTTCGGCAACTCGCTGTTCCCGGGCGAGAACCAGACCTTCCGCGACATGTACGACCAACAACTGGCCAAGGGCCTGACCGACGGCAAGGGGCTGGGCCTGGCCGCGATGATCTCCAAGCAGTTGGGCGGCGGGCAGTCGGCCGCGGCCACGCCCACCAATACCTCGCTGGACGCGGCCAAGGCGGCCAAGGCCTATTCGCTGGTGTCCGGCCAGTCCGGCAACGGCCCGATGCCGCTGCAGGGCGACGCCGCGCTTGCCGCCGGTGCCACGGCCGGCGCCGGCGTTGGCCCGTGGAGCGGCGCCGAGGCGACCGCCTCGCCGCAGCAGCAGGTGCTGGACATGATTGCCGGCCGCGAGAGCAGCGCGATGCACCAGGCCATCGGCAGCAGCCCGGCCGACGGCAGCGCCGGGATGTCCTGGGCCGGCGCCGACGACCGCTGGTCGAACGTGCAGGCCACCGCCGACAGCGGCAACGCCATCGATCCCAGCGCCGCCGCCGCGGCCAATGCCGCCGCGGCCAGCCTCGGCGAGCGCACCCCGGAAGGCTTCGTCGCCAAGATCTGGAACCATGCGCAGAAGGCCGCGCAGGAACTGGGCGTGGACGCGCGCGCCCTGGTCGCGCAGGCCGCGCTGGAAACCGGCTGGGGCCGCCGCGGCATTTCCCGCGGCGACGGTGCCAGTTCCAACAACCTGTTCGGGATCAAGGCCACCGGCTGGAACGGCGACCGCGTGACCACCGGCACCCACGAGTACGTGGACGGGGTCAAGCAGTCGCAGACCGCCGATTTCCGTGCCTATTCCTCGCCGGCGGAGAGCTTCGCCGACTACGTGCGCCTGCTGAAGACCAATCCGCGCTATCAGCAGGCGCTGAAGGCCGGTACCGACATCCGCGGCTTCGCCCAGGGCCTGCAGCGCGCCGGCTACGCCACCGATCCGGCCTATGCGGCCAAGATCGCCGCCATCGCCGGCGGCCCGACCATCGGTCGCGCGGTCGCCGCGATCGGCAGCGCCGCCGCCGGCGGCATCGAGCGCGTGCTGGCCAGCACCGTCGATTCGTCCGGCCTTGTGCGCCGCTGAGGTAGCCGCCCATGTCCATTCTCTCCACCGGTACCGGCGCCCTGCTCGCCTTCCAGCGGGCGCTGTCCACGGTCAGCCACAACGTCGCCAACATCAATACCGACGGCTACAGCCGGCAGCGGACGACGTTCGCGACCACGGTCCCCAGCCAGTACGGCAGCGAGTTCATCGGCAACGGCACCCAGATCACCGACGTCTCCCGCGTCGCCGACCAGCTGGCGATCTCTCGGCTGTTCGACAGCACCGGCGAAGTGGCCCGGCTGAAGCAGCTGTCCAGCCTGTCCAGCCGCGTGGACGGGCTGTTCTCGGACAAGGCGACCAGCATCGCCGGGCAGTGGTCGAACTTCTTCGATGCCACCAGCGGCCTGTCCTCCAATGCCTCGGCCAGCGCCAACCGGCAGAACCTGCTGGACGCCGGCAATTCGCTGGTGACCCGCTTCAAGCAGCTCAACGGCCAGCTCGATTCGCTCGGCAGCGAGGTCAACAACGGCCTGCTGGCCGGCACCGCCGAGGCCAACCGCCTCGCCACCGAGATCGCCAAGCTCAACGGCCAGATCGGCTCCAACGCCAATGCCGCCGCGCCGGACCTACTCGATCGCCGCGACCAGATGATCAGCCAGCTCATCGGCTACACCGGCGGCAGCGTCATCCAGCAGGACGGCGGGATGATGAACGTCTACACCTCCGGCGGCCAAGCGATGGTGGTCGGCACCAATGCGTCGACGCTGGTCACCAGTCCCGACCCCTACCAGCCGGAAAAGCTGCAGATCGCGCTGAAGACGCCGGGCGGCTCGACGCCGCTTACCAGCAAGGCGCTGGGGGGGCAGCTCGGCGGTTTCCTGGAGTTCCGCAGCAACGTCCTGGATCCGACCAAGGCCGAACTTGGGCGTATCGCCACCGGCGTGGCCAGCAGCTACAACCAGCAGCACCATGCCGGCATGGATCTGTACGGGCAGCTGGGCGGCGATTTCTTCAACCTGCCGGCGCCGAGCGTGGACGGCAACAGCGCCAACACTGGCACCGCGGCGTTCACCGCCAACGTCAGCGACCTGAGCAAGCTCGACGGGCAGAACCTGCTGCTGACCTACAACGGCACCGCCTGGAGCGCCAGCCGCAGCGACACCGGCGCCAGCGTCCCGATGAGCGGTTCGGGCACCAGTGCCGATCCGATCGTGGTCAACGGCGTGTCCCTGCAGGTGTCCGGCACCGCCGCCAGCGGCGACAAGTTCCTGCTGCAACCCACGGCCAACGCCATCAGCAAACTGTCCGTGGCCATCACCGACCCCTCGCGCATCGCCGCGGCGACGCCGATCCAGGCCAGCGCCACGCTGAGCAACCTGGGCACCGGCAAGGTCAGTGGGGTCACCGCAACCGACGCCAGCAACGCCAACCTGCTGACGCCGGCAAGCATCGCCTTCATCGATTCCACGCACTACTCGATCAACGGCGGCGCACCGCAGACCTACACGGCCGGTCAGACCATCAACGCCAATGGCTGGAGCCTGACCATGGACGGCATGCCGTCGGCCGGCGACAGCTTCGCGGTGGGCCCGACCGGCGTCGGCTCGAGCAACAACGGCAACGCCCTGCTGCTGTCCAATCTCGACGACTCCAAGGCCTTCAACGGCGGCACCATCACCCTCAACGGCGCGGTGGCCGGCCTGACCACCACGGTCGGCTCGGCGGCGCGCCAGGCCAAGTACGCCGCCGACGCGCAGGACGTGATCCAGAGCAGCGCCCAGGATGCGCGCGACTCGCTATCCGGCGTCAACCTCGACGAGGAAGCGGCGGACATGCTGCGGCTGCAGCAGGCCTATCAGGCGGCCTCGCGCCTGATCTCCACCGCCGACACCCTGTTCCAGTCCATCCTGAGCGCGGTCCGATGAGCAATCGCATCTCCAGCGGCATGATCTTCAATCAGTCGCTCAACACCATGCTCGGCAAGCAGGCGACGATCTCGCACCTGCAGCAGCAGCTCTCCACCGGCCAGCGCATCGTCAGCGCGGCCGACGACCCGGTCGCCGCGGGCACCGCGGTCAGCCTGGATCGCACGGTGGCCGCGCTGGCCCGCTTCGGCGACAACGCCAACAACGTGCAGAACCGGCTCAACCTGCAGGAGAACTCGCTGTCGCAGGCCGGGGACCTGATGGCCCGGGTCAAGGATCTGACGGTGGAAGCCAATAGTTCGGCGCTGACCACCCCCGACCGCAAGGCCATCGCCGCGGAACTGAAGACCCTGCACGACAGCCTGCTCAGCCTGTCCAACAGCACCGACGGCTCCGGCCGCTACCTGTTCGGCGGCACGGCCGACGACGCCGCACCCTTCGCCGTGGTCTCCGGCAACGTGGTCTACAGCGGCAACCAGACCCAGCGCAGCGTGGAGGTGGCCCCGGATACCAAGGTCTCCGACACCCTGCCCGGCAGCGAGATCTTCATGCGCGTACCGACCGGCGACGGCACCGTGGACGCGCACGCGGCCGCCGCCAACACCGGCACCGGCCTGTTGCTGGACTTCAGCCGCGACGGCTCGAGCGCGACCGCCTGGAACGGCGACAGCTACAACGTCGTGTTCACCGCCGCCACCACCTACGAGGTGCGCGACAGCAGCGGCACCGTGGTCAACACCGGGACCTATGCCGCCGGCGAGAGCATCGGCCTGCCCGGCCTGAAGATGCGCGTGGACGGCGCACCCGCCGCCGGCGACAGCTTCCAGATCGGGCCGTCGACCACGAAGGACGTGTTCTCCACGATCAGCAACCTGGTCGACCTGCTCAACACCGATCCCATCACCCCCACCGCCAAGGCCGCGCTGCAGAACGGCCTGCAATCGTCGATGCGCGACATCACCCAGGCCTCGTCGAAGATGATCGACGCGCGCGCCGCCGGCGGCGCCCAACTGGCGGCGATCGATAACGCCACCGACCTGCGCGCCGCCAACGACGTGACCCTGAAGACCACCCTGTCTTCGCTGCGCGACCTCGACTACGCGCAAGCGATTTCCCAATACCAGCTGGAACAGTCGGCGCTGAAAGCGGCACAGACCATCTTTACCCAGATGCAGAAGATGTCGCTGTTCGACCGGCTCTGATCGTCAAGCGATAAACCGGATATACCGAAAGGCCCGGAGCGCGGCGACGCCTCCGGGCCTTTCGCTTTATACAAAAGACCGCCATCGCCGACGGCGCGGTAGACAAGGCGAAAGAAGCCCTAAAGTTTGCCGGAGCGCGGTCGAATCAGGCTCTTCGCCGTGGCCCGGGTCTTTTGCGCATTGTCGGAACGGCAAATTTTCTGCAGTAAACCGCTAAAGGTTGCGCACCTGTCGCCGTTACTTATATCACCAGCCGCACTGGCCAATTGATGGCCCCCTGCGGAGACTCCAGGCACCAACCGGTCGCCGGACAAATCGCTAAGAGGAGATATCAAAATGGCACAGGTCATCAATACCAACGTAATGTCGCTGAACGCTCAGCGCAACCTCAACACCACCAGCACCAGCCTGGCGACGACGATCCAGCGCCTGTCTTCCGGCCTGCGCATCAACAGCGCCAAGGACGACGCGGCCGGCCTGGCGATCTCCGAGCGCTTCACCACCCAGATCCGCGGTCTGGACGTGGCCTCGCGCAACGCCAACGACGGCATCTCGCTGGCGCAGACCGCCGAAGGCGCGATGGTCGAAATCGGCAACAACCTGCAGCGTATCCGCGAACTGTCGGTGCAGTCGGCCAATGCCACCAACTCCAGCACCGACCGTGGTGCGCTGAACTCGGAAGTCAAGCAGCTGACTGCGGAAATCGACCGTGTCTCCAAGCAGACCAACTTCAACGGCACCAAGCTGCTGGACGGTTCGTTCTCCGGCGCGCTGTTCCAGGTCGGCGCCGACGCCGGCCAGACCATCGGCATCAACACCATCGTCAACGCCAGCGCCGCCTCGCTGGGCAAGGCCGGCTTCGCCGCCACCCAGACCGGTTCGGCCGCCCTGGCCTCCGGCACCGCGACCGCCAGCGGCAGCTTCTCCGGCATGGTCGTCAACGGCGTCACCATCGCCTCGGTCTCGGTGGCCGCCGGCGATGCCGGTGCCGACGTGGCCAAGAAGATCGCCTCGGCGATCAACGACCAGCTGGCGCAGACCGGCGTGTACGCCTCGATCGACCCGACCAGCAGCGCGCTGAAGCTGGAATCGGTCAAGGGCGGCCAGGACTTCTCGTTCACCGCCGGCTCGGCCACCGGTGCCACCGGCATCACCTTCAGCAACGCCGGCATCGCCGCCAGCGCCACTGCCACCGCCGGTACCACCAACTACCTGCAGGACCTGGATATCTCCACCTTCCAGGGCGCGCAGAAGGCGCTGAGCATCGTCGACAACGCGCTGACCGCGGTGAACTCCTCGCGTGCCGACATGGGTGCGATCCAGAACCGCTTCACCTCCACCATCGCCAACCTGAGCTCCACCTCGGAGAACCTGTCGGCCTCGCGCAGCCGCATCCGCGATACCGACTACGCCAAGGAAACCGCCGAGTTGACCCGCACGCAGATCCTGCAGCAGGCCGGCACCGCGATGCTGGCCCAGGCCAAGCAGGCGCCGCAGAGCGTGCTGAGCCTGCTCCAGGGCTAAGCGCGACACGCCGCAGCGTGACACCGGGCCCCTCCGCAAGGAGGGGCCTTTTTTTATTCGGTTCCGACGCGGCGGGAGTGCATGTCGGACAACACGGCGTCACCGCCGTTACTCGATGCTGCGTTGAACCCGCATGTGCCGCACCCGCGGTTGGCGTGCCCGACCTACGGCCCACTGGCTGGAGCGGCTGGACGGTCTCGGCCGGCATTGCCAGGCCATGCGGCCGTTGGACGATGGCGTGGGCAAGGCGGTACGCAGGGCCCCCGGTGCACGCTGCCATTGCCATTGGGGCGACCGAAGATGGCCAGCGCCATCGACTTCCTAACGCGCAGGAACCCGGTCTCGGACCGGCGGACTGGAGTGCGGACAGGGGTCAGGCGTTAGCGGTGGACGCGGCCGCATGTTGGCGAGGTCATCCAGCATCTTCTATGGCGCCCGCGATGGCATCGACGTCTTCCGCATCGATCCACGCCGCCGTGTCCCGGACTTGCATGCTGGACCTAAAGTTTGCCAAAGCGCGGCCGAAACAAGCTCTTCGCCGCGTTTTGGGTGGCTTGCAAATCATCGCGCCGCCATATTTTTGCGCAGCAAATCACTAAAGGTTGCGGGCTTGCCGCCGTTACTTGTATCAGCAGCGGCACTGGCCAATTGATGGCCCCCTGCGGAGACTCCAGGCAACAAAAGTTGCCGGACAAATCGCTTACAGGAGATATCAACGTGGCACAGGTCATCAATACCAACGTAATGTCGCTGAACGCTCAGCGCAACCTCAACACCACCAGCGCCAGCCTGGCGACGACGATCCAGCGTCTGTCCTCGGGCCTGCGCATCAACAGCGCCAAGGACGATGCGGCCGGCCTGGCGATCTCGGAGCGCTTCACCACCCAGATCCGTGGCCTGGATGTGGCCTCGCGCAACGCCAACGACGGCATCTCGCTGGCGCAGACCGCCGAAGGCGCGATGGTCGAAATCGGCAACAACCTGCAGCGTATCCGCGAACTGTCGGTACAGTCGGCCAACGCCACCAACTCCACCACCGACCGTGGTGCGCTGAACTCGGAAGTCAAGCAGCTGACCGCGGAAATCGACCGCGTCTCCAAGCAGACCAACTTCAACGGCACCAAGCTGCTGGACGGTTCGTTCTCCGGCGCGCTGTTCCAGGTCGGCGCCGACGCCGGCCAGACCATCGGCATCAACAGCATCGTCAACGCCAGCGCCTCGGCCCTGGGCAAGGCCGGCTTCGCCGCCACGCAGACCGGCTCGGCCGCCCTGGCCTCCGGCACCGCGACCGCCAGCGGCAGCTTCTCCGGCATGGTCGTCAACGGCGTCACCATCGCCTCGGTCTCGGTGGCCGCCGGCGATGCCGGTGCCGACGTGGCCAAGAAGATCGCCTCGGCGATCAACGACCAGCTGGCGCAGACCGGCGTGTACGCCTCGATCGACCCGACCAGCAGCGCGCTGAAGCTGGAATCGGTCAAGGGCGGCCAGGACTTCTCGTTCACCGCCGGCTCGGCCACCGGTGCCACCGGCATCACCTTCAGCAACGCCGGCATCGCCGCCAGCGCCACTGCCACCGCCGGTACCACCAACTACCTGCAGGACCTGGATATCTCCACCTTCCAGGGCGCGCAGAAGGCGCTGAGCATCGTCGACAACGCGCTGACCGCGGTGAACTCCTCGCGTGCCGACATGGGTGCGATCCAGAACCGCTTCACCTCCACCATCGCCAACCTGAGCTCCACCTCGGAGAACCTGTCGGCCTCGCGCAGCCGCATCCGCGATACCGACTACGCCAAGGAAACCGCCGAGCTGACCCGCACGCAGATCCTGCAGCAGGCCGGCACCGCGATGCTGGCCCAGGCCAAGCAGGCGCCGCAGAGCGTGCTGAGCCTGCTCCAGGGCTAAGCGCGACACGCCGCAACTTGACACCGGGCCCCTCCGCAAGGAGGGGCCTTTTTTTTGACGCTGACACTGCGGCACAGGATTTGCATCGCAACGGAGAACCGCCGCGACGCGCGGGCGGCGCTCAAGAAGCGCCCCCGCACGCCGATACTCCCCTCAGCCGCTGGCGCGCCGCGCGCCGGCCACCTCAAGGAACGCGATCATGTCCACCACGGGAATCGGCTCAGGCCTGGACATTCCGACCTTCGTCGCCAAGCTGGTATCGAAGGAACGCCAACCGCAGGAAGACCGGATCAACCGCGACGGCACCGCCTCCACCGCGCAGCTGTCGTCGTTGAGCACGATCAAGAGCGCGCTGTCCAACCTGCAGACGGCGATGAGTACCGTCTCCGACAGCGCCGACAAGGGCGCCTTCAAGGCGAACATCGACGACGGTGCGGGCTATACCGCCACGGTCACCTCGAGCGCCAGCGCCGGCAGGTACGGCATCGAGGTCGTGAAGCTGGCGCAGTCGCAGAAGCTGACCTCGTCGGCCTACGCCAGCGGCGGCGTCGTCGGTGGCGGCACCCTGACGATCGCTTACGGCAGCACCACGCTCAACGTCAACGTCGATGCAGGCAGCAAGCTCAGCGACGTGGCCGCCTTCATCAACAAGGCCGCCAACGGCGCCGGCGTGACCGCCAGCGTGGTCACCGCTGACGATGGCGACCACCTGGTGCTCAACGCGGTCAACTCCGGCACCAAGGGCGCGCTGACCATCACCACCTCCGGCGGCGACGGCGGCCTGGCCAAGCTCACCTACCCGCCTGGCAGCAGTGGCGGCCTGACCCAGACCATCGCTGCGGACGACGCGGTGGTGAAGGTGGACGGCTTCCAGCGTACGTCCAGCAGCAACACCATCGCCGACATCGTCCCCGGGGTCGCCATCAATCTGACCAAGGCGGTTGCAGGCACCACCTACAATCTGAACATCACCAGCGACACCAGCCCGCTGAAAGCGAACCTGACCGCGCTGGTCAGCGCCTACAACTCGGCCAACAGCGTCCTGAAGTCCTCCAGCGCCTACGACGCCACCAACAAGAAGGCCTCGCCGATGACCGGCGATGCGATGGTGCGCGGCCTGCAGCAGTCGCTGCGGCGGCTGGTCAGCGACAACGTCAGCGGGTTGATGGCGCTGGGCGTCACCATCGACAAGGACGGGGTGATGAGCATGGACAGCAGCAAGTTCGATACCGCCGTGGCCGCCGATCCCTCGGCGGCCAAGACCATGCTCGGCAGCGCCGGCAACTTCGGCGCCGGGATGAGCACGCTGCTGAAGAGCAACCTGGACACCACCAACGGTACGCTGACCCAGCGGACCGACGCGCTCAACAAGCACATTTCCGACCTGACCGACCAGCTCAACGATCTGGACGCGCGCATGCAGACGCTGACCGACCAGTACACCGCGCGCTTCACGGCGATGGAAACGCTGGTGACGCAGATGCAGGGCGTGAGCGATAGCCTCACCAAGCAGTTCAGCTGACGCGCACACGGCCGCCGCTCAAGTCCAAGTGCGTCGTGGCCGATATGAAGAGTATCGACAGTCATTGCGGATTGGCCGCAACCACCGCCCCGGCACCCTTGCCGGAGAGCACGGCGGCCCGCGCTGCCAATCCACCGAGGGAGTTTTCCATGTACGGTTCCAGCCGCCAGTACGCTGAGCAATATCGCAAGATGGGCATTTCCACCAGCGTCACGGATGCCGACCCGCACAAGTTGGTCGCCATGCTGTTCGCCGGTGCCTGCCAGCGCATCCGCCAGGCCCAGGCCTGCCTTGCGCAGGGCGACCAGGCGCGCAAGGGCAAGGCGATCGGCGAAGCCTGCGCCATCGTCGGCCATCTCAATGGCTCGCTCGACCATGAGGCCGGCGGCGAGATCGCCGGCAATCTGTCGGCGCTCTACGACTACGTCATGCACCGGCTGACCGAAGCCAACCTGCACAACGACGACGCCGCGCTGACCGAAGCGCTGGAACTGCTCAGCGAGATCGACGCGGCCTGGGCCGCCATCCCCGCGCAGCAGCGCGAACTGGCCACGGCGAACGCATCGTGAGTATCCAACTCGCCGACCTGCACAACGACCTGCACGAGTTGCGCGAGGTCCTGCGTGGCGACGACTACGCACTGGCCCAGGCCATGATCGCCGATCACGAGCGGCGCCTGCAGGCCTATCTGCAGCAGGACGATGCCGACCGCTCGCGCGAGGCGTTGAAGCCGTTGCTCGCCCTGCAGCAGGCGGTGACCGCGCAGATGCGCATGGAGCGCGACCATGCTGCGGCCTGGCTGCGCACCAGCCGCCAGTCCACTCACGCCGCGCGGCTGTATTCGCAGGCCGGACTGCTGGGATGAACACCGGCTCGGACGGCGCCGCGCACCACCCGGCCGACGCCGAACTGTTTCACGACACCCTCAGCTGCGAACTGGCGCTGCCGGCGGATTTCCGCCTGGGCAACGGCGCCGGCCGGCTCGCCGCCGGCGAGGCGCTGTTGCGTAGCCTGGCGCAGATCGAGGATCTGCGTGGCGAGGACGGCAGCGACGATCGCAGCGAGGCCACCGCGCAGACCCAGCGGATGGAGGCCAAGCTCGACCTGATGCTTGTCCTGCTGGGCCGGCTGGCCCGCCAGCATGAAGACGCCCTGCCGCTGCGGCCGCTGTGCTGGTCGCGGCGCGGCGTGCGACTTGAGCTCGGTGCGCGCTCCGGCGCCGCCGCCGGCGCCGCCGGCCTGCTGCGCCTGCAACCCTCGGACTGGCTGCCGGACCACCTGGAATTGCCGGTGCGGGTGCTGGCCGAGGCCACCACCGCCGGCGTCGTGCAACTTTGGCTACGGTTCGAGACACAGCCACCGGGCCTGGAAGAGGCCCTGGAACGCCACCTGTTCCGGCTGCACCGCCGGCAAATCGCCGACAGCCGCCGGGCGCGCTGAGCCGGCACCTCGGTCCGCCAGCGTGGCGCCGAGGTTGGCGGCGGCGAGCGGCTCGGCTAAGGTGCCGATCTGAATAGAAGGACCTGCACCGTGCGAGTCATCATCGTCGACGATCACACCCTGGTACGCGCCGGCCTGAGCCGGCTGCTGCAGACGTTTGCGGACGTCGACGTGGTCGCCGAGGCCAGCAACGCGCAGCAAGCCGTGGACCTGGCCACCCTGCACCGCCCCGACCTGGTGCTGATGGACCTGTCCCTGCCCGGGCGCAGCGGCCTGGACGCACTCACCGACGTGCTGCACAGCTCGCCCAAGACCCGGGTGGTGATGATGTCGATGCACGACGACCCGGTGCACGTGCGCGATGCGCTGGACCGCGGCGCCACCGGCTTCGTGGTCAAGGATGCCGCCCCGCTGGAGCTGGAACTGGCACTGCGCGCGGCCAGCGCCAACCAGGTGTTCCTGAGCCCGCAGATCTCATCCAAGATGATCGCGCCGATGCTCGGCCGCGAGCGCCCGGTGGGCGTCGCCGCCCTGTCGCCGCGGCAGCGCGAGATCCTGCGTCAGATCGGCCGCGGCCAGAGCAACAAGGAAATCGCCTCGGATCTGGGCATCAGCGTCAAGACGGTGGAGACCCACCGCGCGCGCATGATGGAATCGCTGGGCTGTCGGCGCGCCAACGATCTGGTCCTGCTGGCCGCGCGCCATCAGAGCGAACTGAGCTGAACTGGGGACGACATCCCGACACGGAACATTGGCATGGCGTTTGCCTTAACCGGTCAGCAGGCTGCGACGATCCAGCCGAGGCCCGCCAGATAAGGCATTACGCCGTCGACTGTCCGGCGCCCAGGACCCGAATGTCGGGAAATTCCTGACACCCTGTCGGGAATTTTACTACCCTACTCAGGAACCCCCCGATTCTGTTACCGTCGGGCGACAAGCAGTATGCGTTCCACGGGCGCCAGAGGGTTGGCGCCAAACCGAGGAAGTCCGCATGAAGCCGACCGTTTCCGCCCAACTGGGCCAGCAACTGCATCTGACCCCGCAACTGCTGCAGTCGATCCGACTGCTGCAGCTCGACGGCATGCAACTGGAACTGGAAATCCGCCGCGCGCTGGAGACCAATCCGCTGCTCGAACTGGAAGAGTCAGAGGGCGTGATCGAGCCGGTGGTCAAGCACGAGGATGCGGGGCTGGAAACCGCAGCGTTCGACGAACTGCCCGAATCCTCGATGTGGGACATCCCGGCCGCCGGCTGGAACGACGGCGAAGACGATCGCATGCAACGCATCGCCGCCGGCGAGTCCAGCGACCCGCACCTGCGCGTGCTGCAGCGGCTGGCCCTGGAACTGCCGGCGCTGGAACTGGAAGCGGCCGCGTTCTGGCTGGAACACTGCGACGATGCCGGCTACCTGGACGGCGCGCTCGAGACCCTGCAGCAGCTGGCCAGCGCACGCCTGGGCCTGACCGTGGCGCAGGCCGAAGCGGTGCGCCAGCGCCTGCTGCACGGCGATCCGGCCGGCCTGTGCGCCTGCGACCTGCGCGAGTGCCTGCAGGCGCAGCTGAGCGACCTGCCCGGCCGCGTGCCCGGCCGCCACCTGGCCGCGCGCATTCTCGAAGGCGACCTCAACCTGCTCGCCAGCCACGACTACGCCCTGCTCGGGCGCCAGCTCGATGCCGAGACCGACGACGTGCGCGAGGCGGTGCGGCTGATCCTGTCGCTGCAGCCGCGGCCCGGCGACAGCCTGCAGCCGCAGGACGCCGGCCATGTGCTCCCGGACGTGGTCGCCTGGCATGCCGACGGCACCTGGCGGGTGGCGCTGAACCCGGCCACCACCCACCGCGTCACCGTCAACCCGATGCACGAACGCGCCCTGGCCGAGGCCGGCGACGCCGCGCAGCCGCTGCGCGAGATGCTGCAGGAGGCGCGCTGGCTGACCCGCGGCCTGTCGATGCGCTACGAGACCCTGTTGCGCACCACCCGCGCCATCGTCGAGCGCCAGTCGGCGTTCCTGGTCAAGGGCGAGGAAGCGATGGCGCCGCTGACCCTGAAGGAAGTGGCCGAGGCGATCGGCATGCACGAATCGACCATCTCGCGCATCACCACCGGCAAGTACCTGCAGACTCCGCGCGGCACCTTCGAGCTGAAGCATTTCTTCGCCGTGCGCCTGGAAGGCGCCGCGGTCTCCGGGCAGGCGGTGCGCGCCATGGTCCGGCGCCTGATCGAATCCGAGCCGGCTGGGCGGCCGCTGGCCGACGAGGCCATCGCCGGGCTGCTGTCGCGACAGGGCGTAAACGTGGCAAGGCGCACTGTCGCCAAGTATCGTGAACAATTGGACATCGCTCCCGCACGCGAACGCCGCCGCGGCAGCAAACCGCTGCTGGCCCGTGTGGGCTAAGGAAAAACGACGCATATGAACAAATTGTCCGTGCTTCTGGTCGACGACCACGAAGGTTTCATCAACGCCGCCATGCGCCACTTCCGCAAGCTCGAGTGGATGGAAGTGATCGGCAGCGCCGCCAATGGCCTGGAAGCCATCGAGCGGTCCGAGTCGTTGCGCCCGCAGGTGGTGTTGATGGACCTGGCCATGCCCGAGATGGGCGGCCTGCAGGCCACGCGCCTGATCAAGACCCAGGACCAGGCGCCGTACATCGTGATCGCCAGCCATTTCGACGACGCCGAGCACCGCGAACACGCCATGCGCGCCGGCGCCGACAACTTCGTCAGCAAGCTGTCCTACATCCAGGAAGTGATGCCGATCCTGGAGGGACTTCGCACCGAGGGAGTGCCGGCATGAGCGAATCGCGGATCCTGGTGATCGATGACGATGCGGTGCGCGCCGAGCGGACCGTCAGCCTGCTCGAATTCATGGACCTCAACCCGCGCTGGGTCACCGACGTGGCCGACGTCCAGCCCGGCCGTCACCGGCAGACCGAATGGATGGCGATCCTGGTCGGCGGGCTCGACGACCAGGAGCAGGCCGATGCCTTCTTCGGCTGGGTGGCGCGCAGTTCGCTGCCGCCGCCGGTGCTGCTGCTCAACGGCGACGCGCAGGCCTTCGCCCAGCGCCATGGCCTGCACGAGGCCAACGTGTGGCAACTGGAAGCCCCGCTGCGCCACGCGCAACTGGAAACCTTGCTGCGCCGCGCCAGCCTCAAGCGGCTGGACGCCGAACACCAGGCCGGTGCCGCGCAGGACAACGGCCCGACCGGCACCAGCGCGGCGGTGACCCGCCTGCGCCGGCTGATCGATCAGGTTGCCGCGTTCGACACCACCGTGCTGGTGCTGGGCGAATCCGGCACCGGCAAGGAAGTGGTGGCGCGCGCGATCCATCAGCAATCGCCGCGCCGCGACGGCCCGTTCGTGGCGATCAACTGCGGCGCGATCCCGCCGGACCTGCTCGAAAGCGAACTGTTCGGCCATGAGAAAGGCTCGTTCACCGGCGCGCTGAGCGCACGCAAGGGCCGCTTCGAGATGGCCGAGGGCGGCACGCTGCTGCTCGACGAAATCGGCGACATGAGCCTGCCGATGCAGGTCAAGCTGCTGCGCGTGCTGCAGGAGCGCAGCTTCGAGCGGGTCGGCGGCAACGTTACCATCCGCTGCAACGTGCGGGTGATCGCGGCGACCCACCGCAACCTCGAAGAGCGCATCGCCGGCAACCAGTTCCGCGAGGACCTGTTCTACCGGCTCAACGTGTTCCCGATCGAGATGCCGGCGCTGCGCGAACGCAGCGACGACCTGCCGGCGCTGGTGCACACCATCGCCGCGCAACTGGCGCGGACCGGGCGCGGTGAAGTGCGCTTCTCCGAGGAGGCCTTGCAGGCGCTGCGCAGCTACGAGTGGCCGGGCAACGTGCGCGAGCTGACCAACCTGGTCGAACGCCTGGCGGTGCTGCATCCGGGCGGACTGGTGCGGGTGCAGGACCTGCCGGCACGCTACCGTGGCGACTTCGCCTCGTCCATCGACGTGTCGGCACCACCGGCGCCCGTCGTCGCCGATCCGCGGCGGGTCCCGAACGTGGTGGACCTGCACGCCGGCGGCAAGCCGGGCGGCGCGGATGCCGATACGCCGGCTGCGGCCGCGGCGACACTGCCGGAAAGCGGCCTGGACCTGCGCGGGCACATGGCCAACATCGAACTGGCGCTGATCAACGAGGCGTTGGAGCGCACCCAGGGCGTGGTCGCACATGCGGCGCAGCTGCTGGGCCTGCGGCGCACCACCTTGGTCGAGAAGCTGCGCAAGTACGGCATCGACCGCGACCAGACCGAACTGGCCAGTTGAGCCGGCGCACGGCGCCGGGTGCGGCCGCACCCGGCGCGCCCGCCGCCAGCGCGGCGCACTCCCTTCCCCTTTCATCGTTTCCCCGCGGCGGCACGACCGGCGCAACGTGGGCGTCGACGTGCGCATCGCGCGGTCACGGCTAGCCACGCGGCGCTTTGCCTTGCCATCGCCGCATCCCGGTCGGCATGACGGGAGTAGACAGCCTCTTTGGCATGTGGCTTGCTTCACGTTTCACAGCACCGGGCGGCGCGTTCCGCACCGGGGACTTTCACCCGTCGCCAGGCAGGTCCCATGTCCATCCCCGTCACCAGTCCGCTGCTGCCGCCCCTGGAGGCGTTCGTCCCGTACCTGGAGCAGATCTGGCGCAGCCGCATCCTGACCAACGGCGGCGACATGCACCGTGCGCTGGAGAAGGCGCTGGCCGAGTACCTGGGGGTGAACCACCTGGCGCTGCTGACCAACGGCACCCTGGCGCTGCTGACCGCGCTGCAGGCGCTGCGCATCACCGGCGAGGTCATCACCACGCCGTACTCGTTCGTCGCCACCGCGCATTCGCTGCTGTGGCGCGGCATCAAGCCGGTGTTCGTGGACATCGATCCGCTGAGCATGAACCTGGATCCGCTCAAGATTGAAGCGGCGATCACCCCGCACACCACCGCGATCATGCCGGTGCACTGCTACGGCACCCCCTGCGACACCGCGGCGATCGAGCGCATCGCCGACACCTACAACCTCAAGGTCATCTACGACGCCGCGCACGCGTTCGGGGTCAAGGACGAGGGCGGCTCGATCCTGCGCCACGGCGACCTCAGCGTGCTCAGCTTCCACGCCACCAAGGTGTTCAACACCTTCGAGGGCGGCGCCATCGTCTGCCCGGACGCCAAGACCTACCAGCGCATCAGCCGCCTGAAGAACTTCGGCTTCGTCGACGAGACCACGGTGGTGGCGACCGGCATCAACGGCAAGATGAGCGAGATCAACGCCGCGTTCGGGCTGCTGCAACTCCAGCACATCGATGACGCGCTGGCGCAGCGTGGGGCGATCGACGCGCAGTACCGGCAACGCCTGGCGCAGGTGCCGGGGATCCGTTGCCTGGCGCCGCGGTCGCCGGGGCTGTCCAATTACGCCTCGTTCCCGATCCTGGTCGAGGACGCCTTCCCGCTGGCGCGCGATGAACTGCACCGGCTGCTGCGCAGCCACGACATCCTGGTGCGCCGCTACTTCTACCCGCTGATCAGCGATTTCCCGATGTACCGCGGCCTGCCCTCGTCCGCCCCGGCCGGCCTGCCGGTGGCCCGGCAGATGGCCGACCGCGTGCTGTGCCTGCCGATCTTCCCTGGACTGGCGGCCGACCAGGTGGACGCCATCGTCGACCTGATCGCCGCTGCCGGCGGCGTCATGTCCGGGTCCGATTCCTCCAGCACCCTCGCTCCTCCCTCCTTCGCCCAACCCGTGGAACCAGCAACATGAGCCAAGAGACGTTTATCGAGAATTTCCTGTCGGCCACGGATTTCCAGAATCCGGTCGAGGTGACCATGGACACGGTGCTGCGCGAACTGCCCGAGTGGGATTCGCTGGCCGCGCTGGGCGTGATCGTGATGTTCGACATGGAGTACGGCAAGACCATCACCGGCGAGCACCTGGCCGCCGTGGTCACCCTGGGCGACCTCTACAAGCTGACCGGGGCGTAACATGCCGACCTCCACGCTGCGCAACGTACGCTTTGCCGGCATGGCGACCTGCGTGCCCAGGCGCGTCGTCTCCAACCTCACCGATTGCCGGCCGCAGATCCGCTCCGAGCGCGAGCGGCTGGTGCGCAATATCGGCATCCATACCCGGCGCATGGCCGCGGACTGGCAGTGCTTTTCCGACCTGGCCTTCGACGCGGCGCAGGTGCTGCTGGAACGCCTGCAATGGCAGCGCGAGGAGGTCGATGCATTGATCGTGGTCACCCAGTCGCCGGACTACCCGATCCCGGCGACCGCGATCATCCTGCAGGACCGCCTCGGGCTGTCGCACGCCACGGTGGCCTTCGACGTCAACCTGGGCTGCTCGGCCTACCCGTTCGGCATCAACCTGCTCGGCTCGATGATCGCCGCTGGCGGCGTCAAGAAGGGCCTGCTGCTGGTGGGCGACCGCAGCGCCACCTTCGACGACCCGATCTTCTCCGATTCCGGCACCGCCACCGCGCTGGAATTCAGCGCCGACGCCGCGCCGATGCACTTCGACCTCAACAGCGACGGCAGCGGCTACCGCGCGATCATCCTGCCGGTCGGCGGCCACCGCGAACCGGTCGGGGTGCAGCACCTGATCCCCTACCGCGCCGACGAGAACGACCACTGGCACCGCGGCGTGGACCTGCAACTGGACGGTGTGGCGGTGCTGAGCTTCTCCACCCAGCGGGTGCCGCCGGCGGTGCAGAAGCTGCTCGACTACAGCGGCGTGTCCAAGGACGAGATCGACTACTTCGTGTTCCACCAGGCCAACCGGATGATCAACGAGACCATCCGCAAGAAGCTCGGCCTGCCGCCGGAAAAGGTGCCCTCCACCCTGCACGATTTCGGCAACACCAGCGGCGCCTCGCTACCGGTCACCATGACCGCGCGGATCAACAAGCAACTGGAAGAAGGCCGCAAGCGCGTGCTGCTGTGCGGCTTCGGTATCGGCCTGTCCTGGGGCACCTGCCTGGTCGACATCGACGGCGCGGTGTTCCCCGACCTGATCGAGTCCTGACGATGGCGTTCTCTGCAACGACCGATGCCTTCGGGCTGCAGGGCAAGACCATCCTGGTGACCGGTGCCTCCTCGGGCATTGGTGCGGCCGTGGCCGCGCTGTGCGCGCGCCTGGGCGCGACGCTGGTGCTCAACGGGCGCGATGCGGAACGCTTGCAGGCGGTCGCCGAAACGCTCTCTGGCGAAGGCCACCGCAGCGTCATCGGCGACCTTACCGAAGAAGCAACCCGCACGGCCCTACTCGAGGCGGCCGAGCGCTACCACGGCCTGGCCTCGTGCGCCGGCATCGCCGCGCTGGTGCCGTTCCGGATGGCCGCCGAGAAGCACCTGCAGCAGATGCTGTCGGTGAACTACCTGGCACCGGTCATCCTCACCCAGCAGTTGCTGGCCAAGCGCCGGCTGCACGAGGGCGCCTCGCTGGTCTACGTCTCGGCGCTGACCGCGCGTGCCGCGCCGCAGGCCAGCGCCGGCTACGCCGGGTCCAAGGCGGCACTGGAGGCCGCGGTGCGCTCCTTCGCGCTGGAACAGGCCCGGCACCGTATCCGCGCCAATTGCATCGCCCCCGGCTACGTCGACACGCCGATGCTGAGTAGGCTGGGCAGCACCGCGGACATGGACGACAAGATCGCCCTGACCCCGCTGGGCCGCATCGACCCGGCCGATGTCGCCAATGGCGCCGCCTACCTGCTGTCCGACGCCAGCCGCTGGATCACTCGCAGCACCCTGACCATCGACGGTGGGCTCTCCCTGCCGATCCGCCTATGAGCCTGGAGACCCCCATGTCCGTTGCGGAAACGCCGGCCGCTCTGTCGCAAACGTTGTACGGCGTGCATGGCAAGACGATTCTGGTGACCGGCGCCTCCAAGGGCATCGGCGAGGCGGTGGCCAAGGCCTGTGCCGGCGCCGGTGCGCGCCTGCTCGTCGCCGGCCGCGACCTGCCGCGGCTGCAGGCCTTGCTCGACGCCTTGCCGGGCGACGGCCATCGTCTGTTCGCCGGCGACCTGTCCGATGCCGCCACCGTGCAACGCCTGGCCACCGAAAGCGGGCCACTGGACGGCGTGGTGCACAGCGCAGGCATCCGCGGCCTGTCGCCGATGAAACTGGTCAGCGAGCGTTTCCTCACCGAGGTGATGACGATCAACTACGTCGCGCCGACGATGCTGACCCGCCACCTGCTCGCGCGCCAGGCGCTGCGCCCCGGCGGCTCCATCGTCTTCCTCGCTTCGATCGCCGCGCTGACCGGCACCGTCGGCGTCGGGCCTTACGCCGGCTCCAAGGCAGCGCTGATCGGCATGCTGCGGCCGCTGGCGCTGGAACTGGCGAGGCGCCAGATCCGCGCCAACGCGCTGTGCCCGGGCCTGGTCGAGACCACCCTGATCAACGAAGACAAGGCCTGGTTCGAGGAGAGCCGCAAGCGCTACCCGCTGGGCATCGGCGACCCCGAGGACGTGGCCATGGCCTGCCTGTACTTCCTCTCCGACGCCAGCAGTAAAGTCACCGGCCAGGCCTTCAGCATGGACGGCGGCGTGGAGTTCGCATGAGCGATGCGCCCCCGCAACACGTGCTGATCGTCGGGGCCGGCGGCTTCGGTCGCGGCATCGCGGCGATGGCGTACAACGACGATCCGGGTTACGGCCAGGCCTGGGACATCAAGGGCTTCCTGGACAGCCGCAGCGCATTGGCGTCCGGCCTGCGCTGGCCGCTGCTGGGCGACCCGGACACCTACCAGCCGGTGCCCGGCGACCTGTTCGTCTGCGCGCTCGGCGACCCGGCCGCACGCCGCCGCTACAGCCAGCCACTGCTGGCGCGCGGCGCCGACTTCATGGTGCTGCGTCCACGCCTGCGCGAGGCCTCGGAGACGCTGATCGGGCGTGGCAGCCTGTTCGAGGTCGGCGTGTCGATCGGTGCCGACAGCCGCATCGGCGAGTTCGTCACCATCCTCGCCACCACCATCGTCGGCCACGACGTGGTGATCGGCGACTACGTGCAGATCGGCAACTTCGTGTTCGTCGGCGGCGGCGCGCGCATCGGCCATGACGTGGTCATCCATCCGCACGCCACCGTGCTGCCCGGCGTCGCGATCGGCGACGGCGCGGTGATCGGCGCCGGCAGCGTGGTGGTCAAGGACGTGCCGCCCAACGTCACCGTCGCCGGGAACCCGGCGCGTACCATCTTCAGCCGTTGACCCCGCACCCAGGACGCCGTTCCGCATGACCCGCCACGCCCTCGACGCCGAGCACTACATCAGCCCGCACAGCCTGCGCCTGGAACAGCAGAGGCTGTTCGGCAAATTGTGGATCTTCGTCGGCTTCGCCTCCATGGTACGCGAGCGCAACCAGTTCTTCGCGCGCCAGGTGGCCGGGGTGCCGGTGCTGGTGCAGCGCACTGAGGCCGGCATCCGCGCTTTCCTCAACCAGTGTCCGCACCGGCAGTCGGCGATCCAGACCGAAGCGCACGGCAAGCGGCCGCTGGTGTGCCCATACCACGCGTGGTCGTTCGGCGCCGAAGGCGAGTTGCGTGGGCTGCCCAACTCCGGCCTGTACCAGTTTACGGCCGAGGAGAAGGCCAACATCTGCCTGACAAAGCTGCATCTGCAGCAGGTGGGCGAGCTGCTATTCGTGAACATGGCCGAGCAGCCGCTGCCGCTGGAGCAGCAGTTTGCGCCAGCGTTCCTGGAGGATCTGCGCGCGGCGGCATCGCACGTGGATTCGCAGTTGATCTACAGCTGCCACCGCGTGCGCTACAACTGGAAGCTCAACATGGAGAACGTGAAGGATTACAACCATATTCCGTTCATCCATCCCAAGACCTTCAACCCGCTGATGACGGCAGCGCCCAAGCCCTCGGCGCATGTCGAGCGGTCCGTCGAGGTACCCTCGGCGGTGGAACAACTGCTGCAAGGCGGCGAGCCCGTTCCACTGGACGCGCTGAGCTTCCCGGCCAAGGCCGAGATCGCGGTGCAGGATCACTGGTACCGACCGCTTTGCGAGCGCTACGGTGAGGACTCGGCGTTCTACAACTGGTTCCTGTATCCGAACGTGAACTTCTACAGCGTGCGTGGCGACTCCTTCGTACTGCAGCAGTACGATCCGGTCTCGCCGCACGAGACCGACTACCACCTGTGGGTGGCGACCGCCCGGCGCCGAAGCGAGCGGACCGATTTCACCGCCCTGCTGAGTACGCTGATGCGCATCGAGCACCAGGTGATCGCCGAGGACACGGCCGTGCTGGAACGCCTGCAGGCCGGCTTCGGTCCGCACTCGCGTGCCTTCATGCACGGCGACTACGAGACCGAGCTGGTGCGCCAGCACCTGTGGTACCGCGCCAACGTGCTGGAGCAACCGGCATGAAGACGCTGGTGCTGATCGGCCAGGGCCACGCGCTGGAGCAGGCACAACGTACCGCGCAAGCCTGCGGCCTGGCGTACGTGGGCATCGCCCTGGAATCGCCGGACCGCTACAACTTCGACCTGGGCGCCCTGCACGCCAGCCATCCGCCGGCCGCGACCGACGTGTTCGTCGCCATGGACGAACGCGCGGTCAACCAGTCGCGGCACAAGCTGCTGGCCGACGTGCGCCTGGCCGGCTATGGCAGCATCGATCTTGTGTGGCCGCAATCGCACATCGATGACGGCGTGCGCCTGCTCGGCAACGTGCATGTCGGCCCCGGTTGCAACCTGGCCGCTGGCAGCAGCATCGGCGCCGGCGGCTGGCTGGACCGCCAAGTGATCGTCGAACACGACGTGCGCGTCGGTGCCTGCGTCACCCTGCATGCCGGCGTGCACCTCGGCCGCGGCACGCAGATCGGTCAGGGCAGCACGCTGGGCGGCGGCAGCATGACCCGCAGCGGCGCGAAGATCGGCCGACACTGCGAATGGCTGCTGCCCGGCACCGTGCCGGACGTGCTGGCCGACCGCTGTTTCTACGACGCCCTGATGCCTGGCGGCGCCCGCATCCTGCGTTGATCCCAACGCCGCGCAGCACGCGACGACACGTATCACGATCCGATTCATGCCGCATCGCACCAACGGTGTGGCAGCACTTCGCTAGTCCGATTCAGCACGGCTCAAACCCAAACGCCTCTGCACAAGCTGGGATGCATGCACGGGTGTAAGCATCCCCCGCTCCGCTAGGATCGGGCATCTGCTGTGTTCGCGGCGCGACCCGATCGCGCTATAAAGCGACGCGCAGCCAAGCCTATTTTCCAACACCCGTGCCCGCAGGGCGCGCTCCTTTCGAGTGAATCCATGACCGACCCTCTGGCCGCGCTTCAGCGCGAAGCGGACCTGATTGATGCTTGCAAGCGCGCCGGCGGCGCAATCTTCCTGGCGCCCAGTTCCAGTCTCGGCGGGCTCTACGCGGCCCGCGCCGCCGCTCTGTTGGTCGAGCGCGTCCCCGGCATCCGCGTCGTTGCGCTGGACGATGTGTTTTACGAACGCCGCATCACCGATGCGGGCTTCGACGACGTGCGTCCGACAGCGACCTTCTTGCGCGATCCGGATCTGGCCGGGTTACCCACGATCAACTGTGCGTACATGCCAACCGCGTGGCTGCACTTCGATCAACTGCAGCGGCTGGGCAGCGGTCGCCGCGTCGATCTGCCGCAGTTGATGTACGCGCTGGATATTCCACTGGTGTATCAGAGCGGACAGGTGACACGGGAACAGACGCTTGCGCACGCCGCGCAGTTCGATGCCGTGCGTGGCCGCTTCGCCGACGCATTGAGCATGCGTACCCTGGACGCGCTACTGCAGATGCGCATGGACGGCGACAGGCGGCCGCTGCTGGATGTCCTGTGCCCGATGGAGCAGGAGTATTACTCGGTGTATTCGGCGCTGGAGCATCCGCTGCGGATCGGCGCAGACGAACACTATGTGGACATTGGCGCCTATCGCGGCGACACGGTCAAGAAGTTCCGCGCGGCATCGCGCCACCGCTATGCCACCATCCATGCCTTCGAGCCGGATCCGGAGAACTTCGCCGCCCTGCAGCAAGGGCTGGCAGACGATGACGGCCGCACGACGCTGTACAACGCCGCAGTCGCCGACGTAGCCAGCACCCTGGCGTTCGATGCCCAAGGCACCATGGGCAGCCGACTCGATGGCAGTGGCTCAGCACGCGTGGACTGCGTGCGACTGGACGACCTGATCGAGCACGTCAGCGTCTTGAAGATGGATGTGGAAGGCGCCGAAGCCAAGGTGCTGCGGGGCGGCGCGGCGCTGATCGGGCGCTGCCGGCCGCGCATGGCCATCACCTGCTACCACCATGCGCTCGACCTGCTAGACATCGTCGCCGAACTCGACCGCATCATGCCGGGTGCCAAACTACGACTGCGCCACTACGCCATGTACTACTTCGACAGCGTGCTCTACGTGGAGTGAGGCGCAGCCGCGCCTGCTGCGCCACCTTCTTCTTCGCCTCCAGACCCAACTTCGCTCCTAAAGCGCCGCCTGCTCGCAGGCGACGGCACGGTCAGGACCGGCATGCTTGTTGCATCTGAGATGGATCGGGCGCAGCGTGCGCTCCGCTCCCATTCCCGACACGGTCCATCGTTCATGCCTCACCCGTCCCTGGTCAGCGTAGTCATGCCGGCCTACAAGCTCCGTTACTTCGAGCAGGCGCTCGACAGCGTGCTGGCCCAGACCTATCCGGCGCTGGAACTGGTCATCTGCGACGACAACCCCACCGAGGCGATCGCCGAGGTGGTGGAACGCCGTGCGGCCGGTGCCCCGTTCCCGATCCGCTACCAACGCAATCCGGAGCGCTACGGCGAACTCGGCAGCACCGCGAGGGGAATCGCCTTAGCCCAGGGCGAGTACGTGAAGTTCCTGCACGACGACGACGTGTTGGCGCCGGATTGCGTGGCCGCGCTGGTCGCGGCGATGCAGTCCGCGCCCGACGTCCTGCTGGCGTCCTCGCGCCGGCAGCGGATCGACAGCCACGGCGCGCCGCTGGAGGACATCCCCGCCACTGCCTTTCCGTTCGCGGGCGACGTGCTGCTGGACGGGCCGGAGCTGCTGTCGTTCCTGGCCGACCACACCATCAACTTCGTCGGCGAGCCCAGCTGCGTGCTGTGCCGGCGCAGCGACCTGCTGGAGATCGGCGACGAGTTGATGACGCTGGCCGGCAAGGTGATCAACTGGGTTGGCGACCTGGCGCTGTACGCCAAGCTGCTGCATCGCGGCCATCTGGCACTGCTGGCGCGGCCGCTGACCCGCTTCCGGGTGTCGGAGGAGCAATACAGCCAGGTCGGCCGCGACCAGCCCGGCATCGGCGATCAGGGCCATGCCAACTTCCGCCAGGGCGTGCGCGCGATGGGCTGGTACCGCGGCGATGGCGACGTTCGCCAGGTCACGGTGACGCCGCTGGCCGGTGGTCCGAGTACGCCGGTGGACCTGCTACAGGCGATCCAGGACGCCTACGCGCGCGTCTGCGTGCAAAGCGCCCTGCGCGACTGGCAGGCGCGGCGGACGGTGACGCCGGCGCAACGCGACCTGCTCGACGCGCGCCTGGTCGCCCTGGGCGGCGCGCCGCGGCTGGCCGTCCTGGGCGGCGCGCCGCGGCTGGCCATCCTGGTCGACGCACGCGGCGCCGACCACGCCGCACTGGCGGCGACCCTGGACAGCCTGTTGCTGGAGGGCAAGGCGTTCGCACAGGTGCAGGCGCTGGTGCTGGGCGATGCGCCCGTCGCAGCGTGGCCGGATCCGCGGGTCCGGAGCCTGCCGCCGCTGCCGGCCGAGGCCGATGCGGCGGCGCTGTCCGCCGCGCTGGATGCATCACCGGCCAGCGACTGGTGCCTGCGCGTGGCCGCGGGCAGCCGTTTCTATGCCGGCGGGCTGCTGCGGTTGCTGCTGGAACTGGCGCAACAGCCGCAGTGCAACGCGCTGTACGCGGACGAATGGCTGGCGGTGGATGCGGACACCCTGGCGCCGCTGCTGCGGCCGGACCCGGACCTGGACCTGCTGCTGGGCAATCCGCTGGCAATGGCCGGCCACTGGGTGTTCCGCCGCGCCGCGGTGCAGGCGCTGGGCGGCTTCGACCCGGCCTACGACGGCGCCAGCGAATTCGAGCTGATCCTGCGCCTGTTCCTGCGCGACGGCGGCGACGGCATCGTGCACCTGCCCGAGCCGCTGCTGGTCGCTGCGCCGGCCAGCGCCGAGGCCGGCGGCCCGGCGCGCCAGCGCGCGATCGCCGCGCATCTGCAGGCCCGCGGCTATCCACAGGCCGCGGTCGAACCGCTGGCGGGCGGCCTGTTCCGTATCGACTACGGCCACCCCGCGCAGCCGCCGGTCTCGATCGTGCTGCTGGCACAGGACAACCTGCCGGCGCTGCAGCGCGCGGTGGTCAGCCTGCTCGAACAGACCGCCTACCCCGCCTACGAACTGCTGCTGGTGGACAACGCCAGCCAGGCGCCGGAGATCACCGCGTGGATGCAGGCGGTGGCTGAGCTGGGCAACGGCCGCATCCGCGTGTTCGCGCTGGAACAGCGGGTCTCGCAGGCCGAGGCGCATAACCTCGCCGCCACCCAGGCGCAGGGCGAGTACCTGTTGTTCCTGGACGCCGACAGCGCCGCGGTACAGGACGGCTGGCTGCATGCGCTGATGAACCACGCGCAGCGGCCCGAAGTCGGCATCGTCGGCGCCAAGGGTGTGTCCTCCGACGGCCGGATCACCCATGCCGGTGTGCTGCCGGGCGTGCTTGCCGGCGCCGGCCACGCCTTTGCCGGCGAAGCGATGGCACAGCCCGGCTACATGGGCCGGCTGCAGGTGGCGCATCGCTACAGCGCGGTGTCGGCGCATTGCCTGCTGGTGCGGCGGGCGCTGTTCGAACACCTGTCCGGATTCGACGCGGCCGGCTTCGCCGAGGGCGGCGCCGACGTGGACCTGTGCTTGCGCGCCGCGGCGGCGGGCGCCTGGACGGTGTGGACGCCACAGGCGCTGCTGTTGCAGCCGGCCCCGGCCACGCGCAGCGAGGCGGCCGACGAGGCCCTGCTGCAGCGCTGGCTGCCGGCGCTGGCGCACGATCCGGCCTATTCGCCCAGCCTGGGCCTGGAGCAGCCCGGCGGCTTCCAGTTGGGCGAATCCGAGTTCTCCTGGCAGCCGCTGTCGTGGAAGCCGCTGCCGCGGATCCTCGCCCATCCGGGCGACACCTTCGGCAGTGGTCAGTACCGGGTCATCCAGCCGTTGCAGGCGCTGGCCGCGGCGGCGCAGATCGACGGCCTGTACTACGCGCGCCTGCTCGACCCGGTGGAACTGCAGCGCATCGGCGCCGACGCGGTAGTGCTGCAGCGCCGCGTCGGCGATGCGGAACTGGTGCGGATGGAGCGCATGCGCCGTTTCTGCGGTGCCTTCATGGTCTACGAACTGGACGACTACCTGCCCAATCTGCCGCTGAAGAGCGCGCATCGCGAGCAGATGCCCAAGGACGTACTGCGTTCGCTGCGGCGTGCCGCCACGCTGGTAGACCGCGTCACCGTCTCCACGCCGGACCTGGCCGAGGCGCTGGCCGGCCTGCACGGCGACATCCGCGTGGTCCGCAACCGGCTGGAGCCGCAGCTGTGGGGCGCGCTGGCGACGCCGGCGGCGTCCGACTCGGCCAAGCCGCGGGTCGGCTGGGCCGGCGGACTCAGCCACACCGGCGACCTGGAACTGATCGCCGACGTGGTGCAGGCGCTGGCCGGCGAGGTCCATTGGGTGTTCATGGGGATGTGCCCGGAGCGGCTGCGCCGGCACGTGCACGAGGTGCACGCGGGTGTGGACTTCGCCCGCTATCCGCAGGCGCTGGCCGCGCTGGGCCTGGACCTGGCGCTGGCGCCGCTGGAAGACAACCTGTTCAACCGCTGCAAGAGCAACCTGCGCCTGCTCGAGTACGGCGCCTGCGGCTATCCGGTGGTGGCCAGCGACCTGCCGCCCTACCGCGACGGCGGGCTGCCGGTGACCCTGGTCAAGAACCGCTTCCGCGACTGGGTCAATGCGATCCGCGCACACCTGGCCGATGCCGACGCCCGGGCCGCGGCCGGCGCTGCCCTGCGCGCGGCGGTGCAGCGCGACTGGCTGCTGCAAGGCGCCAATCTGCAGGAGTGGCGGGCGGCCTGGCTGCCGGACTGAGTCGCCCCCCAGCCCACCTTGAGGTCGGCGCGCAGCGCCCGCGTCCGAACGTGACGACGCGCACAGCGTCAACCCGCCGACACGTCGCCTGCGCCCACCCGCGCCGGCGACGCGGCAGGCGCCGGGAACCCGTCACCTGCCGCCGGTGTCCCCCGCCCGTGCCCGCTTGGAGGCCGCGCGGCACGTGAACGCCGTTTCGGCACACCGCTTGCATTGCATACGGGCAAGCCGTCTCCCGGCAGGGACTTCACCGTATGAGCGACTCCATCAGCTCCATCCTTTCGCAGATCCGCAGCTATCAGGGCCAGGTCGGCCAGGCAGCGCAGACGCGGGTGGGCGATGTCGGCCGCAGCAATGCGATCGAAGGCCTGACCGGCAACCAGGGCGTGCAGGGCCCGAGCTTCACCGAGACCCTGCGTAACGCGATCGGCGGCGTGAACGAGGCCCAGCAGAAGTCCGGCGACCTCGCCAAGGCCTTCGAACTGGGCGACCCCAGCGCGGATCTGGCCAAGGTGATGCTGGCCGCACAACAGTCCCAGGTGGCGTTTCGCGCTACCGTGGAAGTCCGCAACCGACTCGTCCAGGCGTATCAGGACGTGATGAACATGCCGCTGTAAGGGTAGAAGACGATGGCGCTTGCGATCAGCAAAGACACTTTCAGCAGCGAAAAGGCGGGCGCCTGGTTCGACCGCCTGCAGAGCCTGCAGCTCACCCGCCGCATCGGCCTGATGGCGATGATCGCGGTGGCGGTGGCGGCCGGCCTGTTCGTGTTCTTCTGGTCGCAGAAGCCGGCCTACACCCCGCTGTACACCGGCCTGGACGAGAAAGGCACGGCCGAGGCCACCGACCTGCTGCGCACCGCGCAGATCCCGTTCAAGCTCGACCAGGCCACCGGCGCGATCACCGTGCCGGAGGACAAGCTGTACGACGCGCGGCTGAAGCTGGCCGGCTCCGGCCTGACCGACAACGGCAACATGGGTTTCGAGGTGATGGAGAAGGATCCCGGCTTCGGGGTCAGCCAGTTCGTGGAGAACGCGCGCTACCAGCACGCCCTGGAAACCGAACTGGCCCGCACCATCTCCAGCCTGCGCCCGGTGCGCGAGGCGCGGGTGCACCTGGCCATTCCCAAGCCGAGCGCGTTCACCCGCCAGCGCGAGGCCGCCAGCGCCTCGGTGGTGCTGGAACTGCGTGGCGGCACCACCCTGGAACGCAACCAGGTCGATGCGATCGTCAACATGGTCGCCTCCAGCATCCCCGACCTGGCACCGGATCGCGTCACCGTGGTCGACCAGAGCGGGCGCATGCTGACCATCGCCGACCCCAACAGCGACGCCGCGCTCAACGCCGCCCAGTTCGATCAGGTGCGCCGCCAGGAAAGCGCCTACAACCAGCGCATCCGCGAACTGCTGGAGCCGATGACCGGCCCGGGCCGGGTCAACCCGGAAGTGAACGTGGACATGGACTTCTCGGTGGTCGAGGAAGCGCGCGAGCTGTACAACGGCGACCCGCCGAAGCTGCGCAGCGAGCAGGTCAGCGACAGCAGCACCCAGACCGGCGGCCCGCAGGGCGCGCCGGGCGCGACCAGCAACTCGCCGGGCAGCGCGCCGGGCCAGCCGGGCGCCACTGGCGCTCCGCCTGCACCGGGCACGGCCGGCACCCAACAAGCCGCCGCCGCGACGCCGACCGAGAGCTCCAAGAGCGCCACCCGCAACTACGAACTGGACCGTACCCTGCAGCACACCCGGCAGCCGGCCGGGCGCATCAAGCGCGTCTCGGTGGCGGTGCTGGTGGACCACGTGATGCGTCCCGGCGCCAAGGGCAAGATGACCGAGCAGGCGCTCAGCGCCGCCGAGCTGACCCGCATCGAAGGCCTGGTCAAGCAGGCGGTGGGCTTCAACGCCGAACGTGGCGACACCGTCTCGGTGATGAACGCACCGTTCGTGCGCACGGCGCCGGAAGCGGAAGACAAGCCCGGTTGGTGGGAAGATCCGCGGGTGATGAACGGCCTGCGCCTGGTGCTGGGTGCGGCGGTGGTGCTGGCGCTGCTGTTCGGCGTGCTGCGCCCGGCGCTGCGCCAGATCGCCGGTCCCGCGCCGGCCGCGGCGGTCGGCCACGACCGCGACGGCAACGAACCGCGCGATGCCAAGCTGTCGATGCTCGACGACGACAACCCGCTGCTGCCGTCGCTGGGCGAGGACACCGCCAGCCTCAGCGGCGGCAGCGGCGGCAACCCCGCCATCGCCCTGCCCGACGCCTACGAGGAACGGTTGCGCCAGGCCCGCGAAGCGGTCAAACAAGATTCCAAGCGCGTGGCGCAGGTCGTGAAGGGATGGGTCGCCAGTGAAGCCTGATGCGAATGCAATGAACGGGACCCAGCGCGCCGCCGTGCTGCTGCTGTCGCTCGGCGAGGCCGACGCGGCCGAGGTGCTCAAGCACATGGACCCCAAGGAGGTGCAGAAGATCGGCATCGCCATGGCGACGCTGAGCGGCATCTCGCGCGACCAGGTCGACAAGGTCATGGAAGAGTTCAACGCCGAGCTGGGCAGCAAGACCTCGCTGGGCGTGGGCGCCGACGACTACATCCGCAACGTGCTGGTGCAGGCGCTGGGCGCCGACAAGGCCGGCAGCCTGATCGACCGCATCCTGCTGGGCCGCAACACCACCGGCCTGGACACGCTGAAGTGGATGGATCCGCGCGCGATCGCCGACCTGGTGCGCAACGAGCATCCGCAGATCATCGCTATCGTGATGGCGCACCTGGACAACGACCAGGCCGCCGAGGCGCTGAAGCTGCTGCCCGAGCGCACCCGCGCCGACGTGCTGATGCGCATCGCCACCCTCGACGGCATCCCGCCGCACGCGCTCAACGAACTCAACGAGATCATGGAGCGGCAGTTCTCCGGCAACCAGAACCTGAAGTCCTCGAACGTGGGCGGGGTCAAGGTCGCGGCGAACATCCTCAACTTCCTGGACAGCGGCGCCGACCAGGGTGTGCTGGCGGCGATCAGCAAGATCGACGCCGACCTGGGCAGCCGCATCCAGGACCTGATGTTCGTGTTCGACAACCTGGTGGAGCTGGACGACCGCGGGCTGCAGACCATGCTGCGCGAGGTCAGCGGCGACCGCCTCGGCCTGGCCCTGCGCGGCGCCGACATCAAGGTGCGCGACAAGATCACCAAGAACATGTCCCAGCGCGCCGCCGAGATCCTGCTCGAAGACATGGAAGCGCGCGGCCCGGTGCGCCTGGCCGACGTGGAGGCCGCGCAGAAGGAGATCCTGGCGATCGTGCGGCGTCTGGCCGATGAGGGCGTGATCAGCCTCGGCGGCGGTGGTGCGGAGGCCATGGTATGAACGGCAACGTGGTGCGCTGGCTGGCGCCGGAACTCGATGCCCCGCCGTTGTCGGCGGCGCAGCCGTACGAAGACGTGCTGCCGGACGAGCCGGTGCTGCGCCCGCCGAGCCTGGAGGAGATCCAGGCGATCGAGGCCGCGGCCCAGCACGAAGGCTTCGAACGCGGCCACGCCGAGGGCCTGGCCCAGGGCCAGGCCGAGATCCGCCGGCTGACCGCGCAGATCGACGGCATCCTGGACAACTTCTCGCGGCCGCTGGCGCGGCTGGAGAACGAAGTGGTCGGCGCACTCGGCGAACTGGCCGTGCGCATCGCCGGCAGCCTGGTCGGCCGCGCCTACCAGGCCGACCCGGTGCTGCTGTCGGAACTGGTGGCCGAGGCGCTGGACGCGGTCGGCGGCGCGCGCCGCGACGTCGAGGTGCGCCTGCACCCGGACGACATCGCCGCGCTGACCCCGTTGCTGACGATGATGGACCAGGGCATCCGGCTGGTGCCGGACCTGAGCCTGAGCCGTGGCGACCTGCGCGTGCACGCCGAATCGGTGCGCATCGACGGCACCCTCGAAGCGCGCCTGCGCGCGGCCCTGGAGACGGTGATGCGCAAGTCCGGAGCCGGCCTGTGAGCGCGCTGTCGGGCACCCACCCCGCCGACTGGCTGGATGCGCGCAACCTGCGCCTGGCCGGCCGTCTCGGCAGGCTCGACCTGGACGCGGCCGCCGGCCGCGGCCTGATCCGCGAGGGCATCCTGCGCCGCGCGGTCGGCCTGACCCTGGAAGCGGTCGGCTGCGAGGCGCCGATGGGCGCCACCTGCAGGGTCGAGGTCGACGGCGGCTGGGTCGATGCCGAAGTGGTCGGCTTCTCCGGCGACCGCACCTCGCTGATGCCCAGCGCCGAAACCCACGGCCTGCTGCCCAACGCGCGGGTGGTGCCGCTGCACCGCCGCGGCGGCGTGGAAGTGGGCGAAGGCCTGCTCGGCCGCGTCATCGACTCGGACGGCGTGCCGCTGGACGGCAAGGGCCCGATCCGCGCCGAAGGCTCGGTGGGCATGGCCGGCGTGTCGATCAACCCGTTGGCGCGCGAACCGATCACCACCCCGCTGGACGTGGGCGTGCGCGCGATCAACGCGCTGCTGCCGATCGGCCGCGGCCAGCGCGTGGGGCTGTTCGCCGGCTCCGGCGTCGGCAAGTCCACCCTGCTGGGCATGATGACCCGCTACACCGCCGCCGACGTGATCGTGGTCGGGCTGATCGGCGAACGCGGCCGCGAAGTGCGCGATTTCGTCGAGACCACCCTGGGCGAGGAAGGCCTGCGCCGCGCCGTGGTCGTCGCCGCCCCGGCCGACCGCCCGCCGCTGGCGCGCCTGCACGGCGCCTACCGCGCCACCGCCATCGCCGAGTGGTTCCGCGACCAGGGCCTAAACGTGCTGCTGCTGATGGACTCGCTGACCCGCTTCGCCCAGGCCCAGCGCGAGATCGGCCTGTCGGTGGGCGAGCCGCCGACCACCCGCGGCTATCCGCCGTCGGTGTTCGCCAAGCTGCCGGCCCTGGTCGAGCGCGCCGGCAACGGCGCCAAGGGCCGCGGCTCGATCACCGCCTTCTACACCGTGCTGACCGAAGGCGACGACCCGCAGGACCCGATCGCCGATGCCGCCCGCGCCATCCTCGACGGCCACATCCTGCTGTCGCGGCGCGTCGCCGACAGCGGCCTGTACCCGGCCATCGACGTCGAGTCCTCGGTCAGCCGCGTGGTCCAGGACATCGCCGACGAGCCGTGGCGCCTGCGCATCCGCTCGCTGAAGCGGTTGGTGTCGGCCTACTCGGCCAACCGCGACCTGATCACCATCGGCGCCTACCAGCGCGGCAACGACCCGGCGGTGGACGAAGCGCTGGAGCGCTGGCCGGAGATCATGGAATTCCTCGGACAGGACGTCGCCAAAGCCGCAGATCTGCCCCACAGCCAGGCCGCCCTGAAACGGCTGGTCGACCGCGAGAACTAAGCCATGATGCAATCGCAACGTCTCGATCCCCTGCTCCGCCGGGCTCAGCAGCACGAAGACGAGGTCGCCCGCGATCTCGCCGAGCGCCAGCGCGCCCTGGCCACCCACGAGTCGCGGCTGGAAGAACTGCGCCGCTACGCCGACGAGTACGCCAACAGCCAGATGGCGGCGACCAGTCTGGCGCAGTTGGCCAACCGCCGCGCCTTCCTGGACCGGCTGGAGAGCGCGGTGCAGCAGCAGTGCCAGACCGTGGACCGCAATCGCGAGAAGGTCGAGATGGAGCGCAGCCGGCTGCTGCTGGCCAGTCGCGACAAGCAGGTGCTGGAACAGCTCGCGGCCAGCTACCGCGCGCAGGAACGCAAGGTCGACGACCGCCGCAGCCAGCGCGAGATGGACGACCTCGGCGCGCGCCGCGCGCGCCTGGCGGCCACCGCCGACGAACACGAGAACGGAGACGGACGATGAACAACGCGCTTTCCGCGCTGGGCGGCAGCGGCCGCGCCAGCCAGATCGGCGGCGGCAACGACACCCCGGGCCTGGACCGCAGCGGCGGCAAGGACAAGGACTTCGCCAAGCTGCTCGGCGGCAGCAGCGGCGGCTCGGCGCGCACCACCGCGCCCAAGCCCGCCGCCCGCGAGACGGCCAAGCCGGCGCAACCGGCCGACAAGGACCAGGCGGACAAGCGCCCGGCGGCCGCCGACGACACCGCCAGCGATCCCGCGCGCACCGCGCAGGCCGGCGACAAGGTCGCCCAGGACACCGAGAAGAGCAGCACCGAGACCAAGGTCTCGGGCAAGGACAAGGGCAAGGCCGAGGACAAGCGCGACGACGCCAAGCCCGACGAGGCCGCCTGGCCGCCGGCCGGGCTGGCCGGGATCGGCCTGGGCCTGTTGCCGGCGATCGGCGCGGCGGTGCTGCCGGCCGCCTCGGCGACCCCGCTGGGCGCGGCGGCCGGGCTGGCCGTCGGCGTCGCCGGCGCCGTGGCCAGCGGCGCGGCCGCCCTGCTCGGCGGCGGCGACGCGCTGCCGCAGACCGCGGCGGGCGCCACCGATCCGAATGCGGCCACCGCCGGCACCGCCAGCGCGACGGCCAGCACCACCGCCCCGGCCTCGGCCGCCGGCGGCTTCGGCGCGATGCTGTTGGCGCAGGGCGGATCGGCCGACAAGGCCGGTGGCGCCGAGACCGCGGCCCCGCTGGCGGCACTGGCGGCCATCGCCGCCGCGGCCAGCGGCAAGACCGGCGAAGGCGGCGACGCGGTGCCCGCCGCCGATCCCAGCGCGATCGCGCCGACCGCGGCGGCCACGCCGCTGCACGCCACCACGCGGCTGGCCGATGCGCAGCCGTTCAGCGGCTCGCCCACGCCGACCCCGAACCTGCACGGCAACCAGTTCGACGAGGAGCTGGGCGCGCGCATCAGCTGGCTGGCCGACCAGAAGATCGGCCACGCCCACATCAAGCTGAATCCGGCCGAACTGGGCCCGGTCGAGGTGCGCCTGCACATGACCGGCGACCAGGTCAACGCCAGCTTCAGCAGCAACCAGGCCGACGTGCGCCAGGCCCTGGAGAACAGCCTGCCACGCCTGCGCGAGATGCTCGGCCAGCATGGCTTCCAGCTCGGCCAGGCCGACGTCGGCCAGCAGCAGCCGCAGCAACAGCAGGCCAATGCGCAGAGCACTCCGCAGGGCGGCAGCCGCAGCGGCGGCGAGCTTGCCGACGACCTGTCCGGCAGCGTCGGGATTCCGGCGATGGTGCTGCGCCAGCGCGGGCTGCTCGACGCCTACGCCTGATCCGGGCGGCACTGCCGCCAGCCGGATCGGGGTAAGGCCTTTTGTGGGAAGGGGTTCAGCCCCGACGCTTTCCTCCGAAAAGCGTCGTGGCTGAACCCCTTCCCACTCCGGATCCCTTCTCCCACAACGGTCTCGGCCCACGCCTGCGCGGCACGCGGCGGCACCGTCAAACACCCGGCGCGCCCGGCGCCCGGTTTCGGCACGGCGATTGCATCCTCAGGGGCAGACCCCCTTCAGGACGCCGCACTGTGTCAGCCCCCGACAAATCCAAGAAAGACGCCAAGGACGCCCCGGAAGGCGGCAAGTCGAAGAAAAAGCTGCTGATCATCGTCATCGCGGCGGTGCTGGTGCTGGGCGGCGGCGGTGCCGGCGCGTTCTTCTTCCTGAAGAAGCCCGAGGGCGGCCACGCCAAGGCCGAGGAGAAGACTGCCGAGGTTCCCAAGCCCGCGCAGTACTTCGCGATGGACCCGGCGTTCGTGGTCAACCTCAACGGCGGCGCCGAAGACGGCCCGCACTACCTGCAGCTGGAAGTGCAGCTGATGACCCGCGATCCGGAAGAGCTGAAGCTGATCACCGAGAACGCCCCGGCGATCCGCGCGCATCTGCTGATGCTGTTCTCGCAGGTGCAGGCAACGGACATCGCCAACATCGACGGGCGCAAGAAGCTGCAGGCCGCGGCGCTGGCCGATGCGCAGAAGCTGATGACCGCCGAGACCGGCAAGAAGTGCGTGGAAGAACTGCTGTTCACCAGCTTCGTCACCCAGTAAGGCGATGCCGCGATGACCGACCTGCTTTCCCAAGACGAGATCGATGCCCTGTTGCATGGCGTCGATGCCGGCGTGGTGGATACCGAGCCGGCGGCGGCCGAGCCGGGTGAAGCGCGCAACTACGACTTCTCCAGCCAGGACCGGATCATCCGGGGGCGCATGCCGACCCTGGAGATGGTCAACGAGCGCTTCGCACGCCTGTGGCGGATCGGCCTGTTCAACCTGATCCGGCGCTCGGCCGACCTGTCGGTGCGCGGCATCGACCTGATCAAGTTCAACGACTACATGCACTCGCTGTACGTGCCGAGCAACCTGAACCTGATCAAGTTCAAGCCGTTGCGCGGCACCGGCCTGATCGTGTTCGAGCCGACCCTGGTGTTCACCGTGGTCGACAACTTCTTCGGCGGCGACGGCCGCTACCCCACCCGCATCGAAGGCCGCGAATTCACCCCGACCGAGATGCGGGTGATCCAGCTGATGCTCAAGCAGACCTTCGCCGACCTGGCCGAAGCCTGGGCGCCGGTGATGGAGGTGGACTTCGAGTACATCAATTCCGAGGTCAACCCGCACTTCGCCAACATCGTCACCCCGCGCGAGTACGTGGTGGTCAGCCGCTTCCACGTGGAGCTGGAAGGCGGCGGCGGCGAGATCCACGTGACCCTGCCGTACTCGATGCTGGAGCCGATCCGCGAACTGCTCGACGCCGGCATCCAGAGCGACCGCGTCGACCGCGACGAAAGCTGGAACATCATGCTGCGCGAGCAGCTGTTCGGCTCGGAGGTCACCATTTCCAGCGTGCTGGCGCAGAAGCAGATGAGCCTGCGCGAGCTGACCCGGTTGAAGATCGGCGACGTGCTCCCGATCGACCTGCCCAAGCAGGTGCCGCTGTGCGTGGAGAACATCCCGGTGTTCACCGGCGAGTTCGGCATCTCGCGCGGCCAGAACGCGGTGAAGATCACCGCCACCCATCCCCCCGGCGCGCTGCGCCGTCGTCCCGCTCTCCAGGAAGACCTGCCATGACCCAGACCGATCCCACCCAGCCGGCGCCGGCCCAGTTCGACAGCCTGCAGCCGGATGCCACGGCCGAGTCCAACGACCTGAACCTGGACGTGATCCTGGATGTGCCGGTGACGCTGTCGCTGGAAGTGGGCCGCAGCCGCATTCCGATCCGCAACCTGCTGCAGCTCAACCAGGGTTCGGTGGTGGAACTGGAGCGCGGCGCCGGCGAGCCGCTGGACGTGTACGTCAACGGCACCCTGATCGCGCACGGCGAAGTGGTGACCATCAACGACCGTTTCGGCGTGCGCCTGACCGACGTGGTCAGCCCCAGCGAGCGCATCCGGAGACTGCGGTGAGCTTGCTGCTCGCCATCGCCACGCAGACCGCAAAGCACGGTGCGGGCGTCGGCAACGCGGCGCCGTCGGCGCCCAGCCTGCTCGGTGCGGTGTTCGCGCTGCTGCTGGTGCTGGGCCTGATCCTGGCCATGGCCTGGGTGCTCAAGCGCCTGCCCGGCAGCGGCTTCCGCCCGGCCCAGGGCCTGCGCGTGGTCGCCAGCCTGGCGGTCGGCGCCAAGGAGCGGGTGGTGGTGGTCGAGGTCAATGGCGAACAGCTGTTGCTCGGCGTGTCGCCCGGCGGGGTACGCACCTTGCATCAGTTGCCCGAGCCGCTGCCGCAGGCCCCCGCGCCGACCCTGCCTTCGCTCAAGCAGTTCAAGCAGCTTCCCGATTTCGCTCAGCTTCTGGCGCAGAAGCTGCGCAAGGACAAATGACCATGCCGTTTTTCTGGAACCGCAACGCTCGCCGCCTGCGCCTGCTGCTGATCCTGCTGGCCCTGAGCCTGCTGCCCGCGTTCGCCTGGGCGCAGGCCAATCCGGCGCCGGCCACCACGCCGACCGCGCAGAACCCGCAGAACGCCGCGCCCACCCTGCCCTCGCTACCGGAGGTCAACGTCGGCAAGATCGGCGCGCAGCCGGTGAGCCTGCCGCTGCAGACCCTGCTGCTGATGACGGCCATCACCTTGCTGCCGTCGCTGCTGCTGGTGCTGACCGCCTTCACCCGCATCACCATCGTGCTCGGCCTGCTGCGGCAGGCGCTGGGCACCGGGCAGACGCCGTCCAACCAGGTGCTGATGGGCCTGGCGCTGTTCCTGACCGCGCTGGTGATGATGCCGGTCTGGGAAAAGGCCTGGGGCCAGGGCATGAGCCCGTATCTCAACGGCCAGATCGACTTCCAGACCGCGTGGACGCTGACCACGCAGCCGCTGCGCGCCTTCATGCTGGCGCAGGTGCGCGAGACCGACCTGATGACCTTCGCCGGCATGGCCGGCAACGGCACCTACAGCGGCCCGGACGCGGTGCCGTTCCAGGTGCTGGTGGCCTCGTTCGTCACCAGCGAGCTGAAGACGGCGTTCGAGATCGGTTTCCTGATCTTCATTCCGTTCGTGATCATCGATCTGGTGGTGGCCAGCGTGCTGATGTCGATGGGCATGATGATGATGTCGCCGATGCTGATCTCGGCGCCGTTCAAGATCCTGCTGTTCGTGCTGGTCGATGGCTGGGTGCTGACGGTCGGCACGCTGGCCGCCAGTTTCAACGGGGTCTGAGGCGATGAGTCCGGAACTGGCGTTGACCGAGTTGCGTGGCGGGCTGATCACGGTGTTGTGGGTGGCGGGGCCGTTGTTGCTGGCGATGTTGGCGGTTGGTGTGGTGATCGGTGTGTTCCAGGCGGCGACGCAGCTCAATGAGCCGACGATCGCGTTCATCGCGAAGGTGGTGGCGTTGACGGCGATGTTGTTCGCGACGGGGAGTATGTTGCTGGCGCATCTGGTGGAGTACACGACGATGCTGTTCCAGCGTATTCCGCATTTGATTGGGTAGCTGGGATGGCTGCGTCTGACGCTGCGCTTCTTGCTGCTGCATCGCTTTTGGCTGGGAACCGGCAAGAGCTTTCGCCTTGTGGCGAGCCTTCTGAACAGCAAGAGCTTTCGCCTTGCGGCGAGCCTTCTGAACAGCAAGAGCTTTCGCCTTGCGGCGAGCCTTCTGAACAGCAAGAGCTTTCGCCTTGCGGCGAGCCTTCTGAACAGCAAGAGCTTTCGCCTTGCGGCGAGCCTTCTGAACAGCAAGAGCTTTCGCCTTGCGGCGAGCCTTCTGAACAGCAAGAGCTTTCGCCTTGCGGCGAGCCTTCTGAACAGCAAGAGCTTTCGCCTTGCGGCGAGTCACTTTTCTTTGCTTGTGCAAAGAAAAGTAACCAAAAGAAAGCACACCCCGCCTTCGCGCCCGCTACGCGGGTCCGCTCCGCTGACGGGATTTTCGGACGGGGCTTGTCTGCTTCGCAGCCAAGTCCGGGGCAGTCGCCTCGCGGCGCCAGCCCGCCCGCCGGGGCGAAGCAGTGCTTCGCCTTTTCCCGGCGAGCCCTGCCCCGGCCGAAAACGGCGCACATCCCTGTGCGCCGCCCCCCTGCGGGGGGTTTTGCCCGCCAGCTCCGCCGCTGCGGAGGGGACCCGGTGGATCAAGAGCGAAACAACAGCAAAAACGACGGCAACCGCAAAAGCGACCGCTACGGCTACGGCTACGGCTACGGCTATAGCCGCTTTGGCTTTGGCTCCATTGTCGGTCGTGCTGTGCCCCTGGTTGTTTGGGGGTTCGCCGGTCTGTCTTCGGCTGCAAGGCGCCCGCGTCTCGCAGTTAGTGCTGGCCGTTCCTTCGTGATGTCTGCCGGGGCCTCGGGCTGATGGATGCCGCCACGCAAATGGTCGTCGATGGGTCGCGGGCGTTCGCGATGATCGGGGCCGTGCTTTGGACGATGCTGCGGATCGGGGCGATGTTCACGGTGATGCCGTTGGTCGGCACCAAGGCGGTGCCGGGACGGGTGCGGGTGATCCTGTCGGGGACGTTGGCCATCGCGCTGGCGCCGATCCTGCCGCCGGTGCCGGACTGGGATGGGTTCAATGCCGCAGTGGTGCTGAGCGTGGCCCGGGAGCTGGCGGTGGGGGCCAGTATGGGGTTCATGCTGCGGATGATCTTCGAGGCCGGGGCGATGGCCGGCGAACTGGTCTCGCAGAGCACTGGCCTCGGTTTTGCGCAGATGGCCGACCCGTTGCGCGGGGTCAACTCGCCGGTGATCGGCCAGTGGTTCTACCTGGTCTTCGGGCTGATGTTCTTCACCACCAACGGGCATCTGGCGGTGGTGTCGCTGCTGGTGGACAGCTACAAGGCGCTGCCGATCGGCACCGCCCTTCCCGACGCCCAGGCGATGGCGTCGGTGGCACCGAACTTCTTCATGAGCATCATGCGCGGTGCTGTGACCCTGGCGCTGCCGGTGATGGTGGCGATGATGGCGGTGAACCTGGCCTTCGGCGCGTTGGCCAAGGCCGCGCCCTCGCTGAACCCGATCCAGCTCGGCCTGCCGGTGGCAGTGGTGCTCGGTCTGGCGCTGCTGGCAGTACTGGTCGGCGAGATGGGGCCGCCGGTGCAGCGTCTGTTCGACGCCGCCTTCGACGCGGCGCGCGCGATCACCGCCTAGCCGGCACTCAAGCTGCGCCGTACTGCGGCCGATACCGGCAGAAGGCCATTGGTGTGACGCCTGGATGAGCGATGGCGCTGCCGCCCGTCCTTACACTGCCGGTCGCCGCCGCCCGCCCTTTCTTTTGCCGATACCGCCCCCGCCATGCCCCATTGCTCGTCCGCGTTCGCTCGTGTCTGCCCTCGCCGTCTCGCACGGCGGCACAGCGGCGGCTGAGCGCCGCATGCGCAGGGTCATGGATCGATGCCTGCGATGGCTGCTGCTGTCGGCACTGGGCTGCGCCGGAGCCGCGCAGGCCCAGGTCATCCCGTTGCGGCACTACGCGCAGGACCAGGGTCTGCTCGGCCTCGCCGGCACCTGCCTGCTGCAGCGCCGCGACGGCAGCCTGCTGGTCTGCAGCGAGAGCGGCCTGTACGCCTTCGACGGCAACCAGTTCCAGCAGGTGCCGCTGCAGGGCCGCGGCGGCCACTACATCTCCGATGCCGTCGAGGACGCCCAGCGACGGCTGTGGATGGCCACCTACGATGCGATCTACGTCGACGACGGCACGCCGGCGGGCTGGATGCCGCTGGAGCATGACCGCCTGCCGTCGCACCACCAACTGAATCGCCCGCGCCTGGCCGCGCCGGGCTGGGGCACGGTGGTCCTGGACGGGCGCCGCCTGCTGCGCGCCGCGCGCAAGGCCGATGGCATCGGCTGGGAACTGCACCCGCTGTTCGACGCGGCGACGCTGGCGCGGCAACCGGACTTGGCCGAGGTCCACGACCTGTTCGTCGCCGATGGCGTGCTGTGGCTGGGCTGCGGCAAGGCCTTGTGCCGGGTCGATGCCGACGGCCACGCGACCCGCTACGACCAAGCCCAGGGCTTGCAGCGCGAGGTCTGGCGCAGCGCGGTGCGTGACCGCGCCGGCACCCTGTGGGTGCTCGGCGAGCGCCAGGTGATGCGGCTGCCCGCCGGCGCCTCGCGCTTCCAGGAACAGACGCCGCCTGGACTGGACGGACCGGGCCTGCTGACGCGGCGCACGCAGATCCTGCTCGACCCGCAGGGCCGCGTGCTGGTGCGCACCGACAGAGGCCTGGCGCGCTGGGAGCACGGCCGCTGGCACAGCTTCGACCGCCGCAATGGCCTGCCCGAGGGCAATATCGTCGCCATGCGCTTCGACCAGGCCGGCGACCTGTGGCTGAGCATGGACGGCGAAGGCGTCTTGCGCTGGACCGGCTATGGCTGGATCGAGAACTGGGACGTGTCGCAGGGCATCAGCCGCGCACCGACCTGGAGCATCCAGCGCACCCAGCAGGGCGATCTGCTGGCCGGCAACGAGGGCGGCATCGATCGGCTGCGCGAAGACGGGCGCTTCCAGCGCTGGGCCAGCGCCAACGGCACACAGATGATCGGGCTGCAGCGTGCCGCCGACGGCACCCTGTGGAGCATCGGCTCGGTAGGCGTGCTGCGCCACTACGACGCGCAGGGTCGATTGCTGCGCGTCTATCCGCCGCTGCGCAGCAGCGGCCGACAGCGACTGGTGATCGCCAAGCAACTGCTCGTGGATGCGACCGGCCGGGTCTGGATCCTCAGCGACGACGGCGTGTACCTGCTTGCGCAGGCGAATGCAGACGCGGAGCCGCAACGGCTGTCGACGCTGCCCGGCGGCGAGTATTCGGATATCCAGCAGCGGCAGGACGGCAGCGTGCTGGTGACCGGCGTCGCCGGGCTGTTCCGCCTGCGCGGCGACACCTGGACCCCGATCCGGTTGGTCGTGGACGGCAGGCCATCGCAGGCGGTGCTCAGCAAGCTGCTGGTCCAGGACGACGGCCAGGCCTGGGCCAGCCTGTACGGTCCCGGCGCCTGGCACGGCCGGCTCGACGGCGACACCCTGCGTTTGCAGCCTGCCGATGCGCAATTGCGCGACCTGCAGATCTACACCCTTCGCGGCACCCGCAATGGCTGGATCTGGATCTGCCACAACCAGGGCGTGGACGTGTTCAACGGTCGCGCCTGGTCGCGGCTGACCCAGGCGCAGGGCCTGCTCTGGAACGATATTTCCGAATCGGCCTTCCTGGAGGACGGCGACGGCTCGGTGTGGATCGGCAGCAGCCGCGGCGTCACCCACCTGCAGGATCCGACGCGGCTGTTCCCGGCGCAGGCGCCGCGGCTGGCGCTCAAGGAGTTCAGTCGCAGCGGCGTGGCCATCGCCGCGGGCGCACGCCTGCCCTGGAGCGAGGATCCGTTGCACATCGCGGTCGGCTCGCCGGACCTGTACGACGAGCGCAACCGCATCAGCTTCCGCTATCGCTTCGAGGGCGCACACACCCGCTGGCTGCATACGCCCAACTTCGAGTTCGAGCAACCGCCGCTGGCGCCGGGCCGCTACGTGCTGGAAATCCAGTTGCTGGACGCCTACCGGCGTAGCGCCTCGGCACCGCTGCGGGTGGGGTTCTCGGTGGCCCCGGTGTGGTGGCGCAGCCAGCCGATGCTGGCGCTGTACCTGCTGCTCGGCGGCGGCCTGATGGTGGCGGTACTGCATTGGCGCGAGCGCCGCCTGCACCAGCGCCAGCGCGAACTGGCCGACCTGGTGGCGCGACGCACCGAGGAACTGGAACACGACAAGCGCGAACTGGAGATCGCCCGCGCCGCGCTGGCGGTGAAAGCCTCGCACGACGCCCTCACCGGCCTGCTCAACCGCGCCGGCATCCTCGAGGCGCTGGCCGCGCAGATGCGCCGCAGCGAGGCCGAACAGACCGCGCTGGCGGTGGCGATGATCGACCTGGACCATTTCAAGCGGATCAACGACGAGCACGGCCATCTGGTCGGCGATGCGGTGCTGATCGAGGTGGCGCGGCGCCTGGGCGCCAATCTGCGCGACGCCGACCTGGTCGGCCGCTACGGCGGCGAGGAACTGCTGGCGATGCTGCCCGGCTTGCCGCCGAGCTGCGGCGAGCGGCTGCAGGCCCTGCGCGCCACCATCGCCGGGCAACCGCTGCGCATCGGCGAGCGGCAGTTGGCGATCACCGCCTCGATCGGCGTGGCCTGGTACCGGCCCGGCGAATCCCTGCAGCAGTTGCTGGCGCGTGCCGATGCGGCGCTGTACCAGGCCAAGCGCCTGGGCCGCGACCGGGTGGAACTGCAGCCCGCCTGACCGCGGCCGGAAGGCCCCGCCGCGGCAGTCTCGGAGAGTCGGGCCAGGACCGGCACGGTCCTTGCAGTGCGCAGGGTCGATCCTGGCCGAGCGCATCCCCCGATGTCCGAGAGCGAAGAAGGCGCAGAGCGCACAGAACAGCCAACAGACAAACGCCTGCGCGAAGCCCGCGAACAGGGCAACATCCCGCATTCGCGCGAGCTGGCGACGGCGGCGGTGTTCAGCGCCGGGGTCTTCGCGCTGATGGGCCTGTCCACCTCGCTGACCGCCGGCGTCGTGTCCTGGCTGAAGCAGGCGCTGCGCCCGGACCTGTCGATGCGCGCCCATCCGGAGGCGATGTTCGGCCATTTCGGCGAACTGCTGCTGAACCTGCTCTGGGTGGTGTTGCCGCTGGTCGGCATCTGCCTTGCCGCCAGTTTCGCCGCGCCGGTGCTGATGGGCACCCTGCGCTTCTCCGGCCAAGCGCTGATCCCCAAGTTCGACCGGCTCAACCCGATGGCCGGGCTGAGCCGCATGTACGGCGCCGAGACCATCGCCGAACTGCTGAAATCGATCCTGCGCATGGCCTTCGTCGGCGGCGCCGCGATGCTGTGCCTGTGGGGCAGCGTCGATTTCCTGCGCGGGCTGCTGCTGCAGCCGCTGGAACAGGCCGTCGGCCACGGCCTGGGCTTCACCCTGCGGCTGCTGTTGTACACCGCCGGCGCGCTGGCGCTGCTGGCCGCGATCGACGCGCCCTATCAGAAGTGGAATTACATCCGCAAATTGAAGATGACCCGCGAGGAAGTGCGCCGGGAAATGAAGGAAAGCGACGGCAGCCCCGAGGTCAAGGGCCGCATCCGCCAGATGCAGATGCAGATGTCGCAGCGGCGGATGATGGAAGCCATCCCCAAGGCCGACGTGGTGGTGGTCAACCCCACCCACTATGCGGTGGCGCTGAAGTACGAGAGCGGGCGCATGCGCGCCCCCACCGTGGTGGCCAAGGGCGTGGACGAAATCGCCTTCCGCATCCGCGAGGTCGGCGAGCAGCATCGGGTGGCGGTGATCTCGGCGCCGCCTTTGGCACGCGCCTTGTATAGGGAAGGCGAACTCGGCAAGGAAATTCCCGTGAGACTGTATTCCGCGGTGGCGCAGGTCCTCTCGTACGTCTACCAGTTGCGCGCCTGGCGCACTGGGCCGATGCCGCCGTTGCCGCCGTTGGAAGTGGATGAATTCGCCCCGGGGAGCCAGCCATGAGTCAGCCCGCCGCGCAGATGAATACGCGCAAAGTCATGGACATGATCAAGCACGGGCTCGGCGCCCCGGTGATCGTGTTGCTGATGCTGGCGATGGTGGTGGTGCCGCTGGCCGCCCCGGTGCTGGACGCCCTGTTCACCTTCAACATCGCCATCTCGCTGATGGTGCTGCTGGCGGTGGTGTACGTAAAGCGGCCGCTGGAGTTCAGCATCTTCCCGATCGTGCTGCTGATGACCACGATGCTGCGCCTGGCGCTGAACGTGGCCTCCACCCGCGTGATCCTGATCAACGGCCAGGACGGCCACGGCGCCGCCGGCAAGGTGATCGAGGCCTTCGGCGAATTCGTGATCGGCGGCAACTATGCGGTCGGCATCGTGGTGTTCGCGATCCTGACCATCATCAACTTCGTGGTCATCACCAAGGGCGCCGGGCGCGTGTCGGAAGTGACCGCGCGCTTCATCCTCGACGCCATGCCCGGCAAGCAGATGGCGATCGACGCCGACCTCAACGCCGGCCTGCTGACCCGCGAGGAAGCCAAGGCCCGCCGCGAGGAAGTGCGCGAGGAAGCGGACTTCTACGGCTCGATGGACGGCGCCAGCAAGTTCATCCGCGGCGACGCCATCGCCGGCATCCTGATCCTGTTCATCAACCTGATCGGCGGCATGGCGGTCGGCGTGCTGCAGCATGGCATGCCGGTGGGACAGGCCGCCTCCACCTACACCCTGCTGTCGATCGGCGACGGCCTGGTCGCGCAGTTGCCGGCGCTGCTGGTGTCCTCGGCGGTGGCGATGCTGGTCACCCGCGCCTCGCGCTCGCAGGACATGGGCGCGTCGATGATGGGCCAGGTGTTCGGCCAGCATAAGGCGCTGGCGGTGGCCGCGGCGATCATGGGCCTGGTCGGCCTGATCCCGGGCATGCCCAACGTCGCTTTCTTGACGCTGGCGCTGATCCTGGGCCTGCTGGCCTGGAAGATGTGGAAGCGCAGCCTGCAGCCGACCCCGGCCGCCGCCGAGGCGGCGCCGCAGGCGGCGGCCGCGGCCCAGGCCAATGCCGAACTGGGCTGGGACGAACTGCGTCCGATCGACCCGCTGGGCCTGGAGGTCGGCTACCGGCTGATCCCGCTGGTGGACAAGGCCCAGGGCGGCGAGCTGATGGCACGCATCAAGGGCGTACGCCGCAAGCTGACCCAGGACATCGGCTTCCTGGTGCCGCCGGTACACATCCGCGACAACCTGGAACTGCCCGCCAACGCCTACCGCCTGCTGGTGCACGGGGTGCCGGTGGCCACCGCCGACATCCACCCGGACCGCGAACTGGCGCTGGACCCGGGCGGCGCGCTCGGCAAGATCGACGGCATCGCCGGCAAGGATCCGGCGTTCGGCCTGGATGCGACCTGGATCCAGCCGCACCTGCGCGCCCAGGCCGAGACCATGGGCTACACCGTGGTCGACCCGGCCACGGTGATCGCCACGCACCTTTCGCACCTGATCCGCGAACATGCCCCGGAACTGCTCGGCCACGAGGAAGTGCAGCAACTGCTGGCGACCCTGGCCAAGAGCGCGCCCAAGCTGGTCGAGGACCTCACCCCCAAGGCGCTGCCGCTGTCGGTGGTGGTGCGGGTGCTGCAGAACCTGCTGATCGAGAAGATCCCGGTGCGGCAGCTGCGCAAGATCGTCGAGGCCCTGGTCGAGCACGCGCCGCAGAGTCAGGAACCCGGCGCGCTCACCGCCGCCGTACGCAACGCCCTGGGCCGGTTCATCGTCCAGGAGATCGCCGGCATGGCCCCGGAACTGCCGGTGTTCACCCTGGCCCCGCAATTGGAACGTGTCTTGCAGGACTCTACCCAGGGCAACGGCGCGGCGCTGGAACCCGGACTGGCCGAACGCTTGCACCAAAGTCTGGCGGACTGCGTGAGCAAGCAGGAGGCGCGCAACGAACCGGCAGTGGTGCTGGTGCCGGCGCAGGTCCGCGCCGCCCTCGCCCGCCTGGTCCGCCACAGCGTCCCCGCGCTGTCGGTCCTGTCCTACAGCGAAGTGCCGGAGGACAAGCGGCTGAAGTTGGTCGGCACGATCAGCTGATTGGCGGGGATTGGTGATTTGGGATTCGGGAGTCGCAACAGCGGGCCCGGCACGCGGAGAGAGACAGCAATGACACGAACGAACACAACCAGAGCAAGGCGACCGGATAGCAGCCATGCCATGGCGGCCTCCGCAACCAATCCCCACTCCCCAATCCCGAATCCCGGCACTCACCCATGAAGATCAAACGCTTTGTCGCCCCCGACATGCGCACCGCCTTCCGGATGGTGCGCGACGAGCACGGGCCGGATGCGGTGATCCTGTCCAACCGGCGTACCGACGAGGGCATCGAGATCGTCGCCGCCAGCAATTACGACGAGGCCCTGGTGCAGCGGGCGCTGGATTCGGTGCGCCCGGACGAGGCGCCACGCGCCGCCGCGGCGCAGGCACCGGCCGCTGCCGCGCCGCGCGCCGCCCGCAGCGATAAGGCCGCGGCCAGCCCGGCGATGGCGATGATGGCCGCGATCAGCGAGCGCCGTGGTGGCGCCGCGGCGACCGCCCCGGCCGCTGCCGCAGCCCGGCCGCTGACCCAGCCGGCGGCGCTGGCCGCCTCGGCCATGCCTGCTGCGGCCGCCCCGGCTGCCGCAGCGCGCCCGGCCGCAGCGGCCAAGGCCCCGGCACCGGCCACGGGCCGCGCCGACTTCAGCATCCCCGAGGACGTGTTCCGCAACGCCCCGATCAGCGTGCCCATGCCCAGCCCGTTCGCCGCCGCCCCGGCGCCGGCCGCCGAGGCCATGCCGGCCTGGCGCGACGACGTCGCCGCGGTGGCGCTGACCCCGGTGGCGAGCCCGGCCCCGGCCGTGCCTGCGCCGAGCGCGGCCAAGCCGGACGCGCCGGCCACTGCCGGAATCCCGGCGGCCGCGACGCTGGCGGCGGTGCCGACCTTCCCGGCCCCGCAGAACGACGAACAATTGACGCAGCTGCGCGACGAACTGGCGCTGATGCGGCAGATGATCGAGCGCGAGATGAACCGCCTCACCGACGAACGCCTGCGCGGCTCGCCGGTCCGCGCCCAGGCCCTGGAATTGATGGACGACTATGGCTTCGACAGCGGCATCACCCGCGACGTGGTCATGCAGATCCCCGCCGACCTGGAGCTGCACCGCGGCCGCGGGCTGATGCTGGGCCTGCTGTCCAAGCGCCTGCCGATCGCCCCGCTGGACCCGATCGAGGAAGGCGGCGTGATCGCCCTGATCGGCCCCACCGGTGCCGGCAAGACCACCACCATCGCCAAGCTGGCCTCGCGCTTCCTGGAGCGCCATGCCGCCCGCGACGTGGCCCTGGTGACCACCGACACGGTCCGCGTCGGCGGCCGCGAGCAGCTGCACAGCTACGGCCGCCAACTCGGCATCGCCGTGCACGAGGCCGACAGCGACGCCGCGCTGCAGCAGCTGCTGGAGCGCCTGGCCGACTACAAGCTGGTGCTGATCGACACCGCCGGCATGGGCCAGCGCGACCGCGCCCTGGCCGCCCAGCTGCACTGGCTGCGCGCCTCGCGTGTGGTCCGATCCTTGCTGGTACTGCCTGCCAATGCCCATTTCTCCGACCTGGACGAGGTGGTGCGCCGGTTCGCCGGCGCCGACCCACAGGGGGTCATCATGACCAAGTTGGACGAGACCGGGCGGTTCGGCAGTGCCTTGTCGGTGGTCGTGGACCACCGCCTCCCCATCACCTGGGTGACCGATGGACAGCGCGTGCCGGACGACCTGCACCGCGCCAACGCCGCCAGCCTGGTATTGCGCCTTGAAGATTTGCGGCGCGCTGCCGATAAGCCCTGTACTCCGGAGCAGACCCATGCCGTCGCGTGACTACGTCAATCTGACCAATGCCTTCCCCCTGTCGGCGACGCGTAGCGAACCGCTGGGTCCGGTGCGCACCATCGCCGTGACCGGCGGCAAGGGCGGCGTGGGCAAGACCAACATCTCGGTCAACCTGTCCATGGCGCTGGCCGACATGGGCAAGCGCACCCTGCTGCTGGACGCCGACCTCGGCCTGGCCAACGTCGACGTGCTGCTGGGGCTGACGCCCAAGTTCACCGTGGCCGACCTGGTCGCCGGGCGCTGCACCCTGGAAGAGGTGCTGATCGACATGCCCAACGGGCTGATGGTGGTGCCCGCCGCCTCCGGCCGCCGTTACATGGCCGAGCTGCCGCCGGCCCAGCACGTGGGCCTGGTCAACGTGTTCTCCGAGCTGCAGCGCGAGCTGGACGTGATGATCGTCGACACCGCCGCCGGCATCACCGACAGCGTGCTGACCTTCTGCCAGGCCGCGCAGGACGCGGTGGTGGTGGTCTGCGACGAGCCGGCCTCGATCACCGACGCCTACGCCCTGATCAAGGTCCTCTCGCGCGAGCGCGGCGTGGACCGGGTGCAGATCGTCGCCAACATGGTGCGCGACCTCAACGAAGGCCGCCTGCTGTACGACAAACTGAGCCGGGTCTGCGAGAAGTTCCTCGGCGACGTGTCGCTGAACTACCTGGGCTGCGTGCCGCAGGACGACTGGCTGCGCCTGTCGGTGCAGCGCCAGCAGCCGGTGGTCAAGGCCTACCCGTCCAGCCCGTCGGCGCAGGCGATCGCCGAGATCGCCCGGCGCACCGCGCGCTGGCAGGCGCCGACCGCCCCACGCGGCAACGTCGAGTTCTTCGTCGAACGCATCATCCAGCGCGGGGTGGCCGCATGAACGCCGCCGCCCACTACCGCGCCGTCCAGCGCAACAGCGCCAACGACTACATCGCCCAGCACTCGGACCTGGTCCGGCGCATCGCCCATCACCTGGCGGCGCGACTGCCGGCCAGCGTCGAGATCGACGACCTGATCCAGGCCGGCATGATCGGCCTGATCGAGGCTTCGCGCAGCTACGACGCCGAACAGGGCGCCTCGTTCGAGACCTACGCCTCGATCCGCATCCGCGGCTCGATGATCGACGAGATCCGCCGCGGCGACTGGGTGCCGCGCTCGGTGCACCGCCGCGCCCGCGACGCCGCCTCGGCGATCCGCAAGATCGAACAGAGCACCGGCCGCGCCGCCGCCGCCAACGAAGTGGCCGCGGCGATGGACATGCCGCTTCCCGAATACCTGCGTTTGATGGAAGATGCCGCCCGCGGCCAGGTGCTGAGCCTGGAGTCGCGCATCGAGGACCATGGCGAGCTGGATACCATCGCCAAGGGCGGACCCAATCCGCAGCAGATGCTCGAGCGCAGCGAATTCGGCCGCGAGCTGGGCAAGGCCATCGCGCAGTTGCCCGAACGCGAGCAGTTGGTGCTGTCGCTGTACTACGAGCAGGAATTGAACCTCAAGGAAATCGGCGCGGTACTCGGGGTCAGCGAGTCGCGCGTGTGTCAGATCCATGGCCAGGCCACGGTACGGTTGCGCGGACGCCTGAAGGCGTTCGGTGTCGCCGATGCCGGTCTGGAAGACGAAGAATAGGAACCCTTAGGAGTCAGTGGTGAACAAGAACATGCGGATTTTGATCGTGGACGATTTCTCGACGATGCGGCGCATCGTCAAGAATCTGCTCGGCGATCTGGGCTTCACCAACACCGCCGAGGCCGAAGACGGCAACAGCGCCCTGGCCGCGCTGCGCTCGGCACCGTTCGAGTTCGTGGTCACCGACTGGAACATGCCCGGCATGACCGGCATCGATCTGCTGCGCAACATCCGCGCCGACGACAAGCTCAAGCACCTGCCGGTGCTGATGGTCACCGCCGAGGCCAAGCGCGAGCAGATCATCGAGGCCGCGCAGTGCGGCGTGAACGGCTACATCATCAAGCCGTTCACCGCGCAGACGCTGCAGGAGAAGCTCGGCAAGATCTTCGAACGCCTGGGAGCGACCGCCTAAATGGAAGCCACCGCCGAACGTACCGCCCTGATCGAACGCCTGCAAGGCGCGCTGGACGCGCTGGAGAACGGCGACGAGGCCGGCTGGCGCAGGGAGATCGACACCCTCGCCGCCTGGCGCACGCGGCCGATGATGCAGGGCCTGAGCCGGCTCGCGCGCGATCTGGGTCAGGCGCTCGGCGAACTGCCGGTGGTGCCCAGCGAGGCCGGCGAGCTGGACGACGCCTGCTCGCGTCTGGACCACGTGGTGGAGATGACCGAACAGGCCAGCCACCGCACCCTGGACCTGGCCGAGGAATGCCGCGCGCTGGCCAACCAGCTCGCCGCCGGCGGCCTCAGCGGCGACCAGGGCGAGATCCTCGACAAGATCCGCCACAACCTCACCGAAATGGCCCTGGCGCAGAGCTTCCAGGACCTGACCGGGCAGATCATCCGCCGCGTCGCCGGTATCGTGCGCCGCGTGCACGAAGGCTTCGGCGCGCTGGGTCTGCCGCCGAAGGAAGAACGCAAACCCGACGGCAGCCTGGCCGGCCCGGCCCTGCCCGGTCTGGACCGCCACGGCGTGTCGCAGAACGACGCCGACGACCTGCTGTCCGGACTGGGACTGTAATGCCATGAGCGCCGTACCCGACGACATCGCTGCCGACTTCATCATCGAGGCCCAGGAGATCCTGGACCGGCTCGGCGAGCAGTTGGTGTCGCTGGAGCAGGCGCCCGAGGACAGCGGCCAGCTCAACGCCGTGTTCCGCGGCTTCCACACGCTCAAGGGCGGCGCCGGCTTCCTGGCGATCAACGCCATGGTCGAGCTGTGCCACGCCGCGGAGGAAACCCTGGGCATGGCCCGCGCCGGCCAGGCCACCCTGCAGGCGCGGCACTTCGACGCCGCGCAGCAGTCGCTGGACTACCTGCAGTCGATGCTCGACGCCTTCGGCAGCGGCCAGGAGCCGCCGCGTGCGCCAGCGGAACTGATCGCGCAGTTCGACGCGCACGGCGATGCCGCCCCGGCACCGGCCCCGGCCAAGAGCGCCGCGCCGGCGCCCGCCCCCGCAGCGGCCACCGCCGCGGCCGCGGGGGATCTGATCAGCGACGACGAATTCGAAGCGCTGCTGGACCAGTTGCACGGCGATGCGCCGCCGACGGCCACGCCGCAGGCGCTGCAGCCGGCGCCGCGCGCGCCCAGCGCCGCGCCCAAGGCCGCGGCCGCCCCGGCCAAGGCCGCCGAACCCGAACACACCGTGCGTGTGGACACCAAGCGCCTGGACGCGATCGTCAACCTGATCGGCGAACTGGTGCTCTCGCGCAACCGACTCAAGACCCTGCGCGTGCGCCTGCGCGACGAGGAACTGGACCGCGCGGTCAGCAGCCTGGACATCGCCACCGCGCGCCTGCAGTCGGCGGTCATGCGCACGCGCATGCAGCCGGTCGGCAAGGTGTTCTCGCGCTTCCCCAAGGTCGCGCGCGACGTCGCCCGCTCCCTCAACAAGGAAGTGGAACTGGAACTGATCGGCGCCGATACCGAACTGGACCGCAACCTGGTCGAGGCGCTGGCCGATCCGCTGGTGCACCTGGTGCGCAACGCCATCGACCACGGCATCGAGGCGCCGGCGCTGCGCGAGGCCACCGGCAAGCCGCGCGGCGGCCACGTGCGCCTGTCGGCGCAGCAGGAAGGCGACTACGTCAGCATCGAGGTGCAGGACGACGGCGCCGGCATCGACCCGGAACGGCTACGCGCCAAGGCCCGCGAGAAGGGCCTGATCGACCCCGAGGCCGCAGCCCGCCTGACCACCGAGGAATGCCTGCACCTGGTGTTCCTGCCCGGCTTCTCGACCAAGGCCGAAGTCACCGATATCTCCGGCCGCGGCGTCGGCATGGACGTGGTGCAGTCGCGCATCCGCGAACTCAGCGGACAGATCCAGATCCAGTCGGAACTGGGTCGCGGCAGCCGCTTCCTGATCCGCGTGCCGCTGACCCTGGCGATCCTGCCGACCCTGCTGGTGCAGGCCGGCGACACCGTCTACGCACTGCCGCTGGCGCGCGTGGTGGAAGTGCTGCACGCCCCGCGCCGCTCGCTGGGCTGGTTCGACGGCCGCGCCGTGCTCGACCGGCAGTCGCATACCCTGCCACTGGTGGACCTGCGCCAGTGGCTCAACATCGACGCCCCGCAACTGCCGCTGCTGACCGTGGTGGTGCTGCAGGCCGGCGAATCGCGCATGGGCCTGGTCGTGGACCAGGTCCGCGGCCGCGAGGAAGTGGTGATCAAGCCGCTGCCGCGCTCCCTGCGCGGCCTGCCTGGCTACGCCGGCGCCACCCTCATCGGCGACGGCCGCCTGGCGCTGATCCTGGATGTGGATGGCTTGAAGGCCTGAGGGGCCGGGATTGGGGAATGGGGATTGGGGAGTCGTAAGAGCGGCTTCCCTGGCGCTTCTCTGCTTCTTGTAGGAGCGGCTTCAGCCGCGACGCGGTGAGGCTGGGACTCGGGAATCGGGATTGGGGAATCGCAAAAGCGGCTCGCCGCCGCATCGGTTCCCTTGTAGGAGCGGCTTCAGCCGCGACGCCGTGAAGCCGGGATCGGAGCTTGGCGATCGCACGCGCGGCGCACTACTCCCTACCGACACGATCCGAACGATCGTGCATAGGCACGCGCCAAGGTCAGCGCGTCGCGGCTGAAGCCGCTCCTACGACACACCGACCAACCCGCCGCGCTCGCGCGCTTGCGACTCCCCAATCCCGAATCCCGAATCCCCAACCCATCAAGTCCCCCGCCCCCTGGCCGATACCTCCTGCATGGACAAGCTCAGTCTCATTGGCCTGCTGTTGGCGATTCTGTCGCTGATCGGCGGCAGCATCCTCAAGGGCGCCGGCATTTCGGCGCTGTGGTCGCCGGCTGCGTTCGTGATCGTGATCGTCGGCACCGTCGCCGCGATCCTGGTGCACACCCCGCCTTCCGTGTTCCGGCGTGCGTTCCAGATCGCCAAGTGGCTGCTGTGGCCGCCGCCGAGCGATCGCCAGGCGCTGCTCAAGCAGATCGTGGAATGGAGCAACATCGCCCGCCGCCAGGGCCTGCTCGGCCTCGAGAACCAGGTGCCGCAGCAGCAGGATCCGTTCGTGCGCAAGGGCCTGCAGATGCTGGTGGACGGCGTGGAGCCGGAAGCCATCCGGCACATGCTGGAGATCGACCTGGAAGGCCAGGAACACTGCGACCTGGCCGCGGCCAAGGTGTTCGAGGGCATGGGCATCTACGCGCCGACCCTGGGCATCATCGGCGCGGTGCTGGGCCTGATCGCGGTGATGAAGAACCTGGCCGACCCGAGCAAGCTCGGCCACGGCATCGCCGCCGCGTTCACCGCCACCATCTACGGCATCGCCTCGGCCAACCTGCTGTTCCTGCCCATGGCCGCCAAGCTCAAGAGCGTGATCAAGCACAGTTGCGGCGAGCGCGAAATGATCATCGAAGGGTTGATCGCCATCGCCCAGGGCGAGAACCCGCGCAACATCGAATCGAAACTGGCCGGATTCTTGCATTGAGTTGCCAATGGCCCGCAAGCACTCCCACGACGAGCACGCCAACCACGAGGCATGGGCCATCCCCTATGCCGACCTGATGACGTTGCTGCTCGCCTTCTTCGTGGTGATGTACGCGCTGTCCACGATCAACGAAGCCAAGTACCGGGTGATGGCCGACGCGATGAGCGCCGCGTTCGGCGGTACCCCCAAGACCCTGCGCCCGGTGCAGGTCGGCGACCAGGCCTTGCAGGGCCAGGGCGGCGAGCGCCCGACCCCGATCAAGTCCAGCCCGGCGCTGACCCTGCCCGATCCCAACCGCCTGCCCTCCGGCAATGCGCAGCGCGGCGACGACCTGCGCGACGCGCAGCAGTTGCGCCGCGCGCAACGCCAGCTCGACAGCATCGCCGACCGTCTCGGCGCCGCGCTGGCGCCGCTGATCCAGAAGAAGCTGATCACCGTGCGCCGCGCCGGGCTGTGGATCGAAGTGGAGATCAACAGCGACATCCTGTTCGGCTCTGGCTCGGCCGCGCTGGACCAGAGCGCGCGCGCCACCCTGGCGGAACTGGCGCAGGTGCTGGCCGGCGTGCCCAACGGGGTGCGCGTGGAGGGCTACACCGACAACACCCCGATCGCCACCTTGCAGTTCCCGTCGAACTGGGAACTGTCGGCGGCGCGCGCGGCCAGCGTGGTCCACCTGTTCGCCGACCAGGGCCTGCAGCCCTCGCGGCTGTCGATGATCGGCTACGGCCAGTTCCGCCCGCGCGCCAGCAACGACACGCCGGCCGGCCGCAACGCCAACCGCCGCGTGGTGCTGGTGATCCTGGCCGATTCCGGCGACAGCAGCGATCCGACGCCGTCGGCCCCCGACCGTTTGAGCGCCGGCGCCGCGCCGGCCACTTCGACCCCCCCCGCCGCGGCGGCCGCCGGCAATGCCGGCGGTTCCCGCGCAGTACCTGCCATTGAAGGAGTCAACTGATGCGCATCTGGGCGATCGCCAACCAGAAAGGTGGCGTGGGCAAGACCACCACCACGCTGGCCATGGGCCGTGGGCTGGCCATGCTCGGGCACCGCGTGCTGATGCTCGATCTCGATCCGCACGCCTCGCTGACCCGGGCCTTCGACGTGCCGCAGGAACCGCAGCCGCCGGGCGTGCTGGACCTGTTCGGGACCCCGCCGGGCGAACTGGCCGCGCTGGCCCGCGACACCGCGGTCGAGCGGCTGAGCTTCGTCTGCGGGCAGACCGCGCTGGCCACGCTGGAACGGCGTAGCGCCAACCAGCCCGGTTTGGGCCTGGCGCTGCAGCAGGCCATGGCCCGCCACGCCGGCCAGCACGACTACATCCTGCTCGACTGCCCACCGACCCTGGGCCTGCTGATGATCAATGCGCTGGCCGCGGCCGACCGCGTGATCATCCCGACCCAGGCCGAGCCGCTGGCCCTGCACGGCCTAGCCAGCATGGTCCGCACCGTGGACATGGTCGAACGCTCGCGGCGCCGGCCGCTGCCCGCCTCGATCCTGCCGACCCTGTTCGACAAGCGCACCCGCGCCGGCAACGAGACCCTGCGACAGATGCAGGACAGCTACGGCGAACGGGTGTGGGAAGACGCGATCCCGGTCGACACCAAGATCTGCAACGTCAAGGCGCTGACCGTGGCCGGCGCGGCGGGCGACTACCCCGGCCGCGGTCTGGCCGCCTACCGCCGCGCGCTGGAATGGCTGCTGGCCAGCGACGCGACGCCGATGGAGCAAGCCGCATGAGCACCCCCGGCATCATCGACGATTACCTGGAAGGCCTGCTCCACGACGTGATCGCCGAGGAGCAGAAGGCACCGCCAGCGAACCCCACGCCGGTCGCCGACGTGGACGCGGACGCCGAGATCCCGGCACCCGCCACCGCCGGTCCGACGCCCGAACAGATCGCCGCCGCGGTCCTGGCCGAAGCCGACTCCGATCCGGCCCTGGCCGGCATCATGTCGCAGCAGGCGCTCGCGCCCGCGCCGGCCGGCCCGACACCCGAACAGATCGCCGCCGCGGTCCTGGCCGAAGCCGACTCCGATCCGGCCCTGGCCGGCATCATGTCGCAGCAAGCACTCACGCCCGCGCCGGCCGGCCCAACGCCCGACGAGATCGCCGCCGCGGTCCTGGCCGAAGCCGATTCCGATCCGGCCCTGGCCGGCATCATGTCCCAGCAGGCACTCGCGCCCGCGCCGGCCGGTCCGACGCCCGAAGAGATCGCCGCCGCGGTCCTGGCCGAAGCCGATTCCGATCCGGCCCTGGCCGGCATCATGTCCCAGCAGGCACTCGCACCCGCGCCGGCCGGTCCGACGCCCGAACAGATCGCTGCCGCGGTCCTGGCCGAAGCCGATTCCGATCCGGCCCTGGCCGGCATCATGTCGCAGCAGGCACCCGTTGCCGCGCTCACGCCGGCCGAGCAGGCCGAGCGCCAGGCCGACCTGGACGTGGTCGCGGCGATGGAGCGGCAACGCGCCACAACGCCGCGCAATCTCGCCGCCGAAGACGATGCCGCCGCCGCGCGTGCGGTCCAGCGCCCGCCGATGGCGGTGCCGCCGGAACGGCGCGCAGAAGCCAGCCGCGCACAGGCGGCCGGAGCGAAGCTGCCGCCGAATCTGCAGGCCTTCATGGCGCCGAGCGTGCCGCACGGCTCGGCCATCGCCCCCGAGCGCTTGGCCGAGCGCAGCACCCGCTGGCTGCGCCTGCGCTGCGGCGAGCAGGCCTACGCACTGGAACTGCTGAAGGTGCAGGAAGTGGTGCTGCCGGTGCCGCTGCTGGCGCTGCGTGGCACGCCACCGGCGATGCTGGGCATCATGAACCTGCGCGGCCAGGTGGTGCCGGTGATCGACCTGGGCCTGCACCTGGGCGCGGCGCCGATCGAGATGGACATGCTGACCCGGGTGGTGGTGCTGGAAGAGAACGGCGAGACCCTGGGCCTGCGCGTGTCCGCGGTGGAAGACGTGGCCAGCCTGCGCGACCAGCAGATCGAACCGCCGGACAACGCCCGCATCTGCCGCATTTCCAACCATCTGTTCCGCGGCGTGGCGCGTCTGGCGCAACAGCCGATGATCCTGCTCGACGCCGAGCAACTGCTGCACTGAGCGATGCGGCGGGCGGCAACTGGGAACGGTGCCGCACTTTCCAACCGCCGCTAAAGCTTTTCAGGCCACGGCCGTTATCTGCCATAGAACCATTGGTGCGGAGTAATGATGAGCACAGTCCCTCTTGGCGAGGATCTCGGCATCGAGACCAGCGCCGACCTGAAACAACGCCTGACCGCGTTCCTTGCGGCGGACGACGTGCTGCGTCTGGACGCCGGCGAAGTGCGCCGCATCCATACCGCGTCCGTCCAGGTGCTGTGCGCATTCGTCGACGCCCGTCGCAAGGATGGCAAGCGCACCGAATTCGAGGCCTGCAACGCCACCTTTCGCGACGCGGCACGCCTGCTAGGGGTCAGCGAATCGCTGGGCCTTCCTGCAACCCCTGACAATCTGAAATCTGTGGAGAACGCGGCATGAGCGCACGTATCTTGGTAGTGGACGATTCGGCGTCGATGCGCCAGATGGTCTCCTTCGCCCTCACCTCGGCCGGCTTTGCCGTCGAAGAAGCAGAAGACGGCGCGGTCGCGCTGGGCCGCGCCAAGGGCCAGCGCTTCAACGCGGTGGTCACCGACGTCAACATGCCGAACATGGACGGCATCACCCTGATCCGCGAACTGCGGCAGCTGCCGGACTACAAGTTCACCCCGATGCTGATGCTGACCACCGAGTCGGCGGCGGAGAAGAAGTCCGAGGGCAAGGCCGCCGGTGCCACCGGCTGGCTGGTCAAGCCGTTCAATCCCGAACAGCTGATCGCCACCGTCCAGAAAGTCCTGGGCTGATCCCTCTCCTCCTTTTCCGGATTCCCGCCCCATGAGCATGGACCTGCAACGTTTCCACGCCACCTTCTTCGAGGAAAGCCGCGAAGGGCTGGATGCGATGGAAGCCGGATTGCTGTCGTTGGAAGAAGGCAATCGCGACCCCGAGACCATCAACTCGGTGTTCCGCGCCGCGCACTCGATCAAGGGCGGCGCCGCCACCTTCGGCTTCGAAGCGATGGCCGGCCTCACCCATGTGCTGGAGACGCTGCTCGACGAGCTGCGCGCCGGCAAGCGCGACGTCGAGGCGCATGCGATCGATGCCATCCTCGGCTCGGTGGACGTGCTGCGCGCCCTGCTGCGCGAAGCCGAACACGGCGTCCCGGCCGATCCGGCCGCGGTCAAGGCCGTGCACGAGCGCCTGCAGCACGCGTTGAACGGCGGCCCCGCCGCGCCAGCCGCCGCCACTCCGGCGGCGAACCAGCCGGCTGAGCCGGAAGCCTGGCAGATCGGCTTCACCCCCGCGCCGTCGCTGTTCATGAGCGGCAACGATCCGCTGCGCATCATCCGCGAACTCGAACACCTCGGCCCGCTGCAGGTCGCCTGCCGCAGCACGCGCATGCCCGGCTTCTCCGAACTCGATCCGCTCGAGGCCTACCTGGCCTGGGATCTGGGCCTGGTCGGCAAGATTCCGCGCAGCGCGATCGAAGACACCTTCGCCTGGGTCATCGACGACTGCGAACTGGAGATCCGCCCGGTGCCGCCGCCGAGCCTGGCCACCGCGCCGGCACCGGTGCTGACCGCGCCGCCGACCGCCGCCACCGCGGCGCCGGCCGCCGCCGTGGCCGCGAATGCGCCGGCCGGCAACGCCGCCGCCGCGCACGAAGCGGAAAGCTCGATCCGCGTCAGCGTCGACAAGGTCGATGCGCTGATCAACCTGGTCGGCGAACTGGTCATCACCCAGGCCATGCTCAAGCAGGTCTCCACCGGCCTGGACCAGGCCGTGGCCGAACGCCTGTTCGCCGGCCTGGACCTGCTGGAACGCAATACCCGCGACCTGCAAGAGGCTGTGATCGGCGTGCGCATGCTGCCGGTGGACGCGGTGTTCCGCCGCTTCCCGCGCCTGGTCCGCGACCTCTCCACCCGCCTGGGCAAGCAGGTGCGCCTGCGCACGATCGGCGAGGGCACCGAGTTGGACAAGGGCCTGATCGAGAAGATCGCCGATCCGCTGGTGCACCTGGTGCGTAACTCGATCGACCACGGCCTGGAACTGCCGGAGGCGCGCCGCGCCGCCGGCAAGGACGAGACCGGCACCATCACCCTGGCCGCGTCGCACCAGGGCGGCCACATCGTCATCGAAGTCAGCGACGACGGCGCCGGCCTCAACCGCAACCGCATCCTGGCCAAGGCCGCCGAACGCGGCATCGCCGTGCCGGACAACCCGAGCGATGCGCAGGTCTGGGACCTGATCTTCGCCCCGGGCTTCTCCACCGCCGATGCGGTCACCGACCTGTCCGGCCGTGGCGTCGGCATGGACGTGGTCCGCCGCAACATCCAGGGCCTGGGCGGCGAAGTGCAGTTGGAGAGCGAATCCGGCCGCGGCACCCGCGTGCTGATCCGCCTGCCGCTGACCCTGGCGATCCTCGACGGCATGACCGTGGCGGTCGCCGGCGAGACCCTGATCCTGCCGCTGGCCTACGTCATCGAAGCGCTGCAGCCGAAGGCCGACGACATCCGCACCATGGCCGGCGAAGGCCGGGTGCTGCGGGTCCGCGGCGAATACCTGCCGATCCTCTCGCTCAGCGACTCCTACGGCTTCGGCCGCATCGAGCAGAGCGAAGAACCGCTGGTGGTGGTGGTGGAGGCCGACGGGCAGAAGCTGGCGCTGGAAGTGGACGAGTTGATCGGCCAGCAGCAGGTGGTGGTCAAGAACATCGAGAACAACTACCGGCGCATCAGCGGCATCTCCGGCGCGACCATCCTCGGCGACGGCCGCGTCGCCCTGATCGTGGACATCGGCGGCCTGGTCCGCTCGCTGCGGGTACAGCAGGCGGCCTGACCGCCCCACCCTCCCGCGTCACGCCACAGACGAGCCCCGGCAGCGATGCCGGGGCTTTTGCGTTGTGGGCGCTGCGGATCACGGATCGCCTCGACGCCCACCTGCCGAGGCGCTCGTCGCGCCGCCCGTGCATCGCTCCAGCACAGTGATCGACGTCCGCATCAGCGTCAGGCCCACCGCCGTCGCGCGTTCCATGGAGGAACAGGCCACGCAATTGCAGGACGCAGTGGCGGTGTTCAAGTTGGACGCACTGCCCGAAATCGCATCGATCGCCATCGCGCCGGCAACCCGCCCTGCCCCACGCAGCGTGCGCTCCGCGTAGTCGCGCACGTCATGACCGGCACCGGGCACGGCGCGGTCCGTTGCGCTTGCCCGGGCTGGCAGGCGTTCCGAGTGCTCACCGAGCGGCCGTGCATGCATCGCACGGCCGCTCGACGCGCATGCGGCCGATGCGCATGACACTTGCGCCAGCTTCCTCAATGCCGAGTACGGCAAGGCGCCGGATGCTTCAAACAAGCAGCGTCGGCGTTACCGGCAGTGCCAGGATGAACACGCCGTCCTACGGCGCCTGCGACGCTAAAGAATCCTGTGCTCCCGTCGATACCAGGTTGAGCGCACGCTTTTTGTCTACATCGGTGCGTGCCGGCATGGCCTGGGGAGGTCGGCCGGCGCTTCAGGGGGGATCGATCGGTGCACATTGCCGGTCGCTGAAGTCGAACGAACGGGGAAAGGACGCCGCCCTGACGGCTGATCTTTTTGCGCATGCCCTTGGCACGCGCGCGGACTCGACTTGCATTTTTTTGCCAGACGTTTCGTCAGGTTGCATCACACCCCGGATTCCCGGCGCATCGCAAGACGCGTCGTTTCTTCCTTCGTACACGGGGCCCACCATGCATGCGCTCTCGCGACAGCAAGACGCATCCACCGAGACGACCCATGGACGCCATCGGCGATTCCAGGTGCAGATCGGGCATGGCAACGCCATGGCCACCGTCGCGATTGCGGCGCTTTCGCACGACCTGCCTGCGCGTCGTCAGTCATCACGCCATGTGACTGCCGCCGCCTCCAGCGCAGGCCGTCCGCGTCTGCCCGAGTAAACCGCCGACGCCGCATCCCTATGCGCCGACCTGCCTTTCTGCCCCTTGGAGATTGAAATGACCCGTTTTCTGCAACGCTACAACGTCGGTGTCCGCCTATCGGCGGCCTTCGGCCTGCTGATTCTTCTTTCGGTGGTCCTGGTGATCATCGGGCTGTCCGGCATGGCCGAGGCGCGCAAGCACCTGGACATGATCGTGCTGGACCGCATGGCGAAGATCGAATTCAGCAACCAGATGCTCGACGCCAATTCCTCCGTGCTGGTGGCGCTGAGCACCTACACCACCTCCAGCAACCCCGCGATGCGCCAAGCGGCGCTGGACACCTTCAACCGCCAGCGCGAACGTTACGCCACAGCCCGCGCGAAGATCGACACGCTGTCCAGCACCGCCGCAGGCCGCGCCATCCGCGCCGACATGGACGCCAAGCGTGCCGCCGCGAAGAAGATCAACGACGCCATCGTCGCGCTGGGCGAGAAGGGCGAGAACGCCCAGGCGGTGGAGATGCTGAACCAGCAAGCACTGCCGGCGACGTTGGCGTGGCAGAGCAAGATCCGCGAGTTCTCCGATCGGCAGAAGTCGCAGGCCGCCGCCGGCTACCAGGCTGCGCTGGATTCGATGCACCGTGGCCGCATGCTGTTGATCGGCGGCACCGTGCTGGCGCTGGTGCTCAGCGTCTTGCTGGCGCTGACCATCACCCGCAGCCTGACCACACCGCTGCGCCTGGCCACGCGTACCGCCGAGGCCATCGCCAATGGCCACATGGACAATGCCGTGCGCACCGAGGCGCGCGACGAAACCGGCCGCCTGTTGAACGCCATGGGGCGCATGCAGCAGCAGTTGCAGGCGGTGCTCGCCGCGCAGGCGGAGATGGCGCAGCGCCACGACGCCGGCCAGATCAGCTACCGCATGGACGAAAGCACCTTCCCCGGCGACTACGGACGCATGGTCCGCGACAGCAATGCGCAGGCCGCCGCGCACATCGCCGTGACCGAGCGGCTAGCGCAGATCATGGGCCGCTACGCCATCGGCGACCTGTCCGAGGACATGGAGCGACTGCCCGGCGAAAAGGCGCATCTCACCGAGACGATGGACACGGTCAAGCACAACCTGACCGCGATGAATAACGAGATCAAGCACCTGGCCGGCGCGGCCGCGGCCGGTGACTTCAGCATGCGCGGCGACACCGAGCGCTTCCAGTACGACTTCCGCCTGATGGTCGACAGCCTCAATCAGTTGATGGCCACCGCCGACGGCAATCTGCAGGCGCTGTCGTCCCTGCTGCGCTCCATCGCCGCCGGCGACCTGACCGCGCGCATGCACGGCGATTTCCAGGGCGTGTTCGCCACCATGCGCGACGACGCCAACGCCACCACCGAGCAGTTGGCCGCCATCGTCGCGCGCATCCAGACCGCTGCGGTCAGCATCAATGCGGCCGCCAGCGAGATCGCCACCGGCAACGACGACCTGTCGCGACGCACCGAGCAGCAGGCCGCCAGCCTGGAGGAGACCGCCGCGTCGATGGAGGAACTGACCTCCACCGTGAAGCAGAACGCCGAACACGCGCGCCAGGCCAATCAGCTCTCCGCGGGCGCGGCCTCGGTGGCCTCGCAGGGCGGTGCGGTGGTCGGCCAGGTGGTCGACACCATGAGCGGCATCGAGGCCTCCTCGCGCAAGATCGCCGACATCATCTCGGTGATCGATGGCATCGCCTTCCAGACCAACATCCTGGCGCTCAACGCGGCGGTGGAAGCGGCGCGCGCCGGCGATCAGGGCCGCGGTTTCGCCGTCGTCGCCACCGAAGTGCGCACCCTCGCCCAGCGCTCGGCCAACGCCGCCAAGGAGATCAAGACCTTGATCGACGACTCGGTCAGCCGCGTCACCCAGGGCTCGGCGCTGGTCGACCAGGCCGGTCGCACCATGACCGAGATCGTGACCTCGGTACAGCGCGTCACCGACATCATGGGCGAGATCGCCGCCGCCTCGCAGGAGCAGTCCGCCGGCATCGAGCAAGTGAATCAGACCGTGATGCAGATGGACGAGACCACCCAGCAGAACGCCGCGCTGGTGGAGGAAGCCACCGCCGCCGCACGCTCGATGGAAGAACAGGCCGGACACCTGCGCGACTCGGTGGCGGTGTTCAAGCTGGACACGTCCCATCCCATCACGCAAGCCGCCACCGTCGTCCCGGCGCGGACCGCCCGCCCTGCTCCGCGCAGCGCGCCGGTCGCGCCGTCACGCAAGCCGCGACCGGCACCGGTACGTTCCGCCGTGCTCGCCCAGGCCACCGCCAGCGACTGGCAGGAGTTCTGATCGCCACGCGCCATATTCATACGGCCGCTCCCGCGCGGCCGCCGCGATGCCGCAGTTGCTCCATGCGCTGCATGGCATCCCACGCACGCCGCTACAAATCAGTGCGTAGCACCCGCTTTTCGAGGAGATTGATGTGATCGGTTTTTTGCAACGCTACAACGTCGGTGTTCGCCTCTCGGCCGCATTCGGCCTTTTCATCCTGCTTTCCGTTCTGCTGGTACTAGTTGGTCTCTGGGGCATGTCCGATGCACGCAAGCAGATGGACAAGATCGTGCTCGATCGAATGATGAAGATCGAGTTCAGCAACCAGATGCTGGATGCCAACTCATCCGTGCTGATTGCACTCAGCACTTTCACCACCTCTGATGACCCGGCTGTACGGCAGCGGGCGCTGGAGCAGTTCAAATCACAGCGCGAAAACTACGCCAACGCCCGCGCCAAGATCGACACCATGTCGATGGCGGCCGCTGGCAACGCAATACGCAAGCAGATTGATGAAAAACGTGCTATTGCCAAGGACATCAACGACCAAATCGTAGCCTTGGGTACGAACGACGACACCACCACCAAGGCGCTGAAGTTGTTGAACGCGTCAGCGACTCCTGCCACGCTGGCCTGGCAGGACGCGATCCGCACCTTCGCCAACCGCCAGAAAGATCAGGCCGCAAAGGCCTACCAGGCCGCCTTGTCGTCGATGCAAAGCAGCCAAATACTGTTGATCACCGGAGCCTTGCTGACGCTGGCACTGAGCGGCCTGCTGGCGTTCGCCATCACCCGCAGCCTGACCACGCCGCTGCGCCTGGCCACGCGGACCGCCGAGGCGATCGCCAATGGCCGCATGGACAATGCCGTGCGCACGGAGGCCCGCGACGAAACCGGCCGCCTGTTGCACGCCATGGGCCGCATGCAGCAGCAGTTGCAGGCGGTGCTCGCCGCGCAGGCGGAGATGGCGCAGCGCCACGACGCCGGCCAAATCAGCTATCGCATGGACGAAAGCACCTTCCCCGGCGACTACGGGCGCATGGTCCGCGACAGCAACACGCTGGCCGCCGCGCACATCGCCGTGACCGAGCGCCTGGCGCAGATCATGGGCCGCTACGCCATCGGCGACCTGTCCGAGGACATGGACCGCCTGCCGGGCGAAAAGGCGCGGCTGACCGAGACGATGGACACGGTCAAGCACAACCTGACCGCCATGAACAGCGAGATCAAGCACCTGGCCGGCGCCGCGGCGGCCGGCGACTTCAGCGTGCGCGGCGACACCGAGCGCTTCCAGTACGACTTCCGCCTGATGGTCGACAGCCTCAATCAGTTGATGGCCACCGCCGACGGCAATCTGCAGGCGCTGTCGTCCCTGCTGCGCTCCATCGCCGCCGGCGACCTGACCGCGCGCATGCACGGCGATTTCCAGGGCGTATTCGCCACCATGCGCGACGATGCCAACGCCACCACCGAGCAATTGGCGGCGATCGTCGCGCGCATCCAGACCGCCGCGGTCAGCATCAATGCCGCCGCCAGCGAGATCGCCACCGGCAACGACGACCTGTCGCGCCGCACCGAGCAGCAGGCGGCGAGCCTGGAAGAGACCGCCGCCTCGATGGAGGAACTGACCTCCACGGTCAAGCAGAACGCCGAACACGCGCGCCAGGCCAATCAGCTCTCCGCGGGCGCGGCCTCCGTGGCCTCGCAGGGCGGCGCGGTGGTCGGTCAGGTGGTCGACACCATGAGCGGCATCGAGGCCTCTTCGCGCAAGATCGCCGACATCATCTCGGTGATCGACGGCATCGCCTTCCAGACCAACATCCTGGCGCTCAACGCGGCGGTGGAAGCGGCGCGCGCCGGCGATCAGGGCCGCGGTTTCGCCGTCGTCGCCACCGAAGTGCGCACCCTCGCCCAGCGCTCGGCCAACGCCGCCAAGGAGATCAAGACCTTGATCGACGACTCGGTCAGCCGCGTCACCCAGGGCTCGGCGCTGGTCGACCAGGCCGGTCGCACCATGACCGAGATCGTGACCTCGGTGCAGCGCGTCACCGACATCATGGGCGAGATCGCCGCCGCCTCGCAGGAGCAGTCCGCAGGCATCGAGCAAGTGAATCAGACCGTGATGCAGATGGACGAGACCACCCAGCAGAACGCCGCACTGGTGGAAGAAGCCACTGCCGCCGCGCGGTCGATGGAGGATCAGGCTGGGCAGCTGAGCCAGGCCGTGGCCCTGTTCAAGCTCGACCAGCAGGCACCGGCGGCCCTCCGCCGCGTGGACGCTCCGCGGCCGGCGCTCGCCACCGCCAGCGCCAAACGACCGGCCAAGACGCCTGCACCGCAGGCGGTCGCACGCCGGCCGCTGGCCAGTGCCGCGGCCACGGCCACGGCGGCCGTTGCGGGCGGCGGCGATTGGATGGAGTTCTGATCGCGCTTCACCTGCATCCTACGTAGAGGACTACCGAAGCCCGGGAGCGCCAGCTCCCGGGTTTTTTTTGGCCAATCCCACTGCCCGAGTCACCGCAACGGTCAGTGGACCCACCGGAGCGTGATCGCCATCCCCGTCAAAGTGAAGTCAACGTGAAGTCAATCTAAATCCACGCGATTCGGGATTAAAGAACGCAGCACACACGCCGATACGGATGTTGCGCACACAAATTGTCTACAAATTTGAACAAGTTTTGCCGCAACACCGCTAAAGCAAGACAGAGCAGATTGCAGTAAAAGTTCCAATTGCAAATATCTATCGAATTTACAAAAACTATCAATTTCATGTTTTCGATCTACAACCGAAATAGATAGAGCAGCGCCCGACGCCTCCGCGGACATCGACTCAGGCAAGGGGCACGCCATCCCCAACGCTCCACTTCCACCAGGAATACGACGATGACGCTCAAGAATCTCAGTCTTTCCGCCAGGCTCGCGCTCAGCTTTGCCGTCATCGTGCTGATCACGGTGATCATCGGCTCGATCAGCCTGAGCAGCCTGTCCTCGCTCAACAGCGCCGCCGACATGAACGACCACACCTACAAGGTGCTGGCGACCGGCGACATGATGGAAGTCGATGCGCTCAACGTCGAGACCGGCGCGCGCGGCTATCTGCTATCTGGCAACCAGGACCACCTGCAGCCCTACACCGCGGGCCTGGCCAGTTTCGACAAGAACTTCGCCGAGGCCAAGCGCCTGACCGCGGACAATCCGCGCCAGCAGGCCCGGCTGGAGAAGTTGCATGCCGCATTCGACGATCTGGCTGGCGTGGAAAAGCGGATCACCACCTTGCGCGAGCAGTCCGACGATGCGGCGCAAATCGCCACCGAGTTCAAGCAGGCCCGCGACCGCAAGGCGATGCAATCGATCCGCGGCCTGCTCGGCGAGTTCACCAACGAGGAGCGCGGCCTGCTGGCCAAGCGCAGCGCGACTCTGGACACCGTGCGTGCCCAGAACAAGTGGGCCATCCTGCTGGGCAACCTGCTGGTGATCGTGGTCGCGACCGGTATGGCGATCCTGATCCGCCGGCAACTGCTCAAGCGCCTCGGCACCGCGATCGGCGTCGCCGATGCCATCTCCCGCGGCAAGCTCGACAACGCGATCGACCTGCGCAGCAAGGACGAGGCCGGCGCGCTGCTGCTGAGCATGGACAAGATGCAGAGCCAGTTGCAGTCGGTGCTCGCTGCGCAGGCCGAAATGGCCAAGCGCCACGACGCCGGCCAGATCAGCTTCCGCATGGACGAAGGCGCCTTCCCCGGCGACTACGGGCGCATGGTCCACGACAGCAATACGCTGGTGGCTACGCATATCGGAGTCAAGATGCGCCTGATGCAGATCATGGGCCGCTACGCCATCGGCGACCTGTCCGAGGATATGGACCGCCTGCCCGGCGAGAAGGCCGTGCTCACCGAAACCATGGACAAGGTCAAGCTCAACCTGATCGCCATGAACACCGAGATCAAACACCTGGCCGGCGCGGCCGCGGCCGGTGACTTCAGCGTGCGCGGCGACACCGAACGCTTTCAGTACGACTTCCGCCTGATGGTCGACAGCCTCAATCAGCTGATGGCCACCGCCGACGGCAACTTGCAGTCGCTGTCCAACCTGCTGCAGGCCATCGCCGCCGGCGACCTGACCGTGCGCATGCAGGGCGACTTCCAGGGCGTGTTCGCCACCATGCGCGACGACGCCAACGCCACCGCCGAGCAGTTGGCGGCGATCGTCGCGCGTATCCAGACCGCCGCGGTCAGCATCAACGGTGCCGCCAGCGAGATCGCCGCCGGCAACGACGACCTGTCGCGCCGGACCGAGCAGCAGGCCGCCAGCCTGGAAGAAACCGCGGCCTCGATGGAGGAGCTGACCTCCACCGTCAAGCAGAACGCCGAGCACGCCCGCCAGGCCAACCAACTGGCTGCCGGCGCCGCCTCGGTCGCCTCGCAGGGCGGCGACGTGGTCGGCCAGGTGGTGCAGACCATGAGCGGCATCGAAGCCTCCTCGAAGAAGATCGGCGACATCATCAGCGTCATCGACGGCATCGCCTTCCAGACCAATATCCTGGCGCTCAACGCCGCAGTCGAAGCCGCACGTGCCGGCGAACAGGGCCGTGGCTTCGCCGTGGTCGCCAGCGAAGTGCGCACCCTCGCCCAGCGTTCGGCCAACGCCGCCAAGGAGATCAAGGGCCTGATCGACGACTCGGTCGCGCGTGTCACCGAAGGCTCGGCGTTGGTCGACCAGGCCGGCAAGACCATGACCGAGATCGTGACCTCGGTGCAGCGCGTCACCGACATCATGGGCGAGATCTCGGCCGCCTCGCAGGAGCAGTCCGCGGGCATCGAGCAGGTCAACCAGACCGTCACCCAGATGGACGAGACCACCCAGCAGAACGCCGCCCTGGTCGAGGAAGCCACCGCCGCGGCACGTTCGATGGAGGAACAGGCCGGCCAGCTGAGCCAGGCCGTGGCCGTGTTCAAGATCGATGCGAGCAGCAGCCACGCCGGTCACTCGGCGGTCGCCCGCGCGGCGAGCGCGCCGGTCCGCACGGTCGCCCGGCCGGTCGCCAAGCCGGCGGTCAAGCCCGCCGCGCGTACGGCGCGGCCAGCGGCCCGGCCGGTCGCGGTCGCGGCCGGCGACGACAGCTGGCAGGAGTTCTAAGCGGGATTCCCTGCCGCGCGTCTCGCGTCAACGGCCCCGGGAGCGATCCGCTCCCGGGGCTTTTTTATTGCGGCCATGCTTCGCCGCGCCGACACGAAAGTGCGCCGTTCGGGGGCGCCCTCGCCGTTCGCGGGATGCGCCAGGGTCGACCGCGCATCCGGAGCCGGCAGCACCATCCGCACGGAGGCGGACCGCCCGACGCGAGCGACCACAAGCACCGACTACATTTCTGGGACGCTGTGCCGATAACGGCACTATCGCGCATGCTCACTGCCTGGCTTGTCTGAACGCAAGACGCTTTCCGAGGCGATGGCGCGCGATCTCTCCACCCTCCCATCGAGACGACCGCGATGCCCACGACGTCCTCCGCACGCCCGAGCAGTGTCGCCACCCGCCTGATGCTGGGCGTGGCCGCGATCGCCCTGCTGTGCTTCGGCATTACCGCCGCCATCATCTACGCCCGCAGCAGCTCCGCCCTGCTCGCTTCCGCCAAGGTCGGCATGACCGATACCGCGCGCCTGGAATCCGAGCGCATCGGCAATACCATCGGCGCATCCGCCGTCTCCAACCAGGCGCTGGCCAATGCCCTGCTCGCCCAGCGCGGCCAGGACAAGGCGCGCGACCTGTTCAGCGAGAGCCTGCGCCGCGAACTGCAGCAGCACCCCGACTGGACCGGCCTGGGCACGCTGTGGGAACCGCAGGCGCTGGACGGCAAGGACGCGGACTACGCCAACAGCGCCGGCCACGACGCCAGCGGCCGCTACATGGTGTACTGGTCCTGGCAGAATGGGAAACTCGTGCGCGATCCGCTGCACGATTACGAGGTGGCCGGGGCCGGCGACTGGTACCTGAATCCGCGCAAGCTGCTGCGGCCGACCGTCGCCGAACCCTACGACTACGAGATCGCCGGACAGAAGGTACTGATGACCACGGTCAGCACGCCGATCCTGGAAGACGGCAAGTTCCTGGGCGTGGTCACCACCGATTTCGGCCTGGCCGCGCTGCAGCAGCGCGTCGCCAAGCTGCGTCCGCTTGGCGCCGGCCACGTGCGCCTGCTCTCGCCCGGCGGCGCCATCGTCGCCGATCGCGACCCAGCGCTGGTCGGCAAGAAGTTGCAGGATCCGGCCACCCGTGCCTTGCTGGCCGACATCGCCCAGGGCAAGACCGTCAGCCGCGACAGCGTCGATCCGCAGACCGGCGCCACCGACGTGGAAGTGTATGTGCCGCTGCAGATCGGCCAGGCCCAGGAACGCTTCGCGCTGGGCGTGGCGGTGCCGAAGGCGGTGCTGATGGCGCAGGCGCGCAACCTGCTGTGGACCATCGCCGCAGTCGGCCTGTGCGCCGCGCTGCTGCTCAGCGGCGGCCTCTACCTGCTGCTGCGGCGGCTGGTGGTCACGCCCTTGGCCAGCGCAGTGGAGGTGTCCAGCGCGGTCGCCGCCGGGCGACTGGACAGCCGCATCCAGTATGCGCGCAACGACGAACTGGGCCAGTTGCTGGGATCGCTGCAGCGCATGCAGCAGCAGCTGCGCGCGGTGCTCGACGCACAGAAGGAAATGGCCGAGCGCCACGATGCCGGCCAGATCAGCTACCGCATGGACGAGAGCGCCTTCCCCGGCGACTACGGGCGCATGGTTCGCGACAGCAATGCACTGGCCGCCTCGCACATCGCGGTCAAGCTGCGCCTGGCGCAGATCATGGGCCGCTACGCCATCGGCGACCTGTCCGAGGACATGGACCGCCTGCCCGGCGAGAAGGCCGTGCTCACCGAGACGATGGACACGGCCAAGCGCAACCTGACCGCGATGAACAGCGAGATCAAGCACCTGGCCGGCGCCGCCGCGGCCGGCGACTTCAGCGTGCGTGGCGATACCGAACGCTTCCAGTACGACTTCCGCCTGATGGTCGACAGCCTCAACCAGCTGATGGCCACCGCCGACGGCAACCTGCAGGCGCTGTCCACGCTGTTGAAGGCCATCGCCGCTGGCGACCTGACCGCGCGCATGCACGGCGATTTCCAGGGCGTGTTCGCGACCATGCGCGACGACGCCAATGCCACCACCGAGCAACTGGCAGCGATCGTCGCGCGCATCCAGACCGCCGCGGCCAGCATCAACGGCGCCGCGGCCGAGATCGCCGCCGGCAACGACGACCTGTCGCGCCGCACCGAGCAGCAGGCGGCCAGCCTGGAAGAGACGGCCGCCTCGATGGAGGAGCTGACCTCCACCGTCAAGCAGAACGCCGAGCACGCACGCCAGGCCAACCAGCTCGCAACCGGCGCGGCCTCGGTCGCCTCGCAGGGCGGCAGACTGGCCAGCGAGGTCTCGGAGAAGATGCACGGCATCGAGACCTCCTCGAAGAGGATCGCCGACATCATTTCGGTGATAGACGGTATCGCCTTCCAGACCAACATCCTGGCGCTCAACGCCGCGGTGGAAGCGGCGCGCGCCGGCGAACAGGGCCGCGGCTTCGCCGTCGTGGCCAGCGAAGTGCGCACCCTCGCCCAGCGTTCGTCGAACGCGGCGAAGGAGATCAAGACCCTGATCGACGATTCGGTCGAGCGCGTCGCCGAAGGCGTGGCGCTGGTCGATCAGGCCGGCAGCACGATGCAGGAGATCGTCGCCTCGGTGCAGCGCGTCACCGACATCATGGGCGAGATTTCCGCGGCCTCGCAGGAGCAGTCCGCCGGCATCGAGCAGGTCAACCAGACCATCACCCAGATGGACGAGGCCACCCAGCAGAACGCCGCGCTGGTCGAGGAAGCCACCGCCGCGGCGCGCTCGATGGAAGACCAGGCCGGCCAGCTCAATCAGGCCGTGGCCCTGTTCAAGCTCGAGACCAGCACCGGGGTGGCGATCGCTGCGCCGGCGCCCGCGCGCCGCCCTGCGTCGCCCGCGCCGGCCACAGCGGCGGCCACGCCGCGGCGGCCGGCCGCGACGCCGTTGCAGGCGGTCCCGCGCGCGACCGCGTCGACCGACGACGCGCAGTGGCAGGAGTTCTGAGCCGCACCTCGACCCACTCCCGCGAGCGCCTTGCGCGCTTCGCGGTCCGGCCGCCTGGCTCCTGGTCACGGCGGCCGCAGAGCGCTTAGCGCGTCACGCTCGTAAAGAAAGTGTATTCAGGGTCGATATAGAAAGCGGAACTGCCATGCCATGGGCGCCGCGACAGGCGTGCCCCGGCGCCGGCCGCATTGCGCCCGGCCCCACGGTTCCGACCGAACCGCCAATGGGAGCCGCACATGAAGCTACGCGTCATCGCCAGTTGTCTGACCTTGTGCGGCCTCGCCGGCCTGGCGCACGCCGAGGTCGAACCGATCGCCACCGATCGCCCCGACTTCGTCGAATCCAGCCTCACCGTCGGCGACCGGCGCCTGCAGGTGGAAACCAGCGTGGCCTGGGAACGCGATGGCGATGTCGATGGCTACACCACACCGACCCTGTTCCGCTACGGCATCGGCCCGACCTGGGAACTACGCGTGGAGACCGATGGCTGGCAGACGGTCGACGTCCCGGTCGGCGACGATGTCTCCGGCTTTTCCGACATTTCGCTCGGGCTCAAGCATCACCTTGCCAGCGAGATCGGCGGCGCCTCGCTGGCCTGGCTGCTGCACGTGGACCTGCCCAGCGGCGCACGCGACGTGCGCGGCAGCGGCGCCCGCCCCTCGTTCCGCCTGGTGGCCGAATGGGAACTCAGCGACAGCGTTTCGCTGGGGATGATGCCCGGCGTGATCCGCGACGAAGGCGACGGCGGGCATCGCTACACCGCCGGCATCTTCGGCGTGGTGCTGGGCAAGGCCTGGACCGACCGCAGCCGCTCGTTCGTGGAGTTGGCGCTACCGCAGATCGCCCATGCCGACGACGGCGGCACCATCGCCCTGCTCGACGTCGGCTCGGCCTGGCTGCTCAGCCAGGACGTGCAATTGGACGTGGTGTACAGCCGCGGCCTCAACGACCGTTCGCCGGACCACGCGCTCGGCGCGGGCCTGTCCTTCCGTTTCTGATCGGGCCACACCGATGAAAATCATGCATATGCTCGGGATCCTGGTGCTGGTGGCGGTGCTCGCCCTGCTCGCCCTGGGCGGGGTCGGCTACACCGCGCAGCAAGGGCTGCTGCGCTCGGTCGCGGCACAGGTCACCTCCTCGGACGCGCTGCGCAACCACATGCAGGCCGACATGATGCACGACGCCCTGCGGGGCGACGTCACCGCCGCCTTGCTGGCGGCGGCACGGCAGGATGCGGACGGGGTCAAGGCCGCGCGCGCCTCGCTGGGGGAACACGCCGGCGAATTCCGCAAGGCGCTGGACGACAACCAGAAGCTGCCGCTGGACGGCGCCTTACGCGCGCAACTGGATGCCGCCGGGCCTGCACTGCAGCGCTACATCGCCGCCGCCGACAAGGTGGTGACGCTGGCCGAGACCCAGGGCGACAGCAGCGCCGCCTATGCCGATTTCACCGCGCAGTTCGCGCGGCTGGAAACCGAGATGGACACGATCAGCGACCGCATCCTGGCGCTGAACGAGCAGAGTCGCACCGCCGCCGAACAGCAGAGCCAGCGCGCCACCTGGCAGCAGACCGGCGCGGTGCTGCTCGCCGTGTTGTGCCTGGGCGCCGCCGCGGCCTGGATCCTGCGCTCGGTCGCGCAGTTGCTCGGCGGCGAGCCGCGGGTGGCGATGGACGCCGCCCAGCACATCGCCGAAGGCCGCCTGGACCAGCCCATCCCGGTCGCGGCCAAGCACGGCCGCAGCCTGATGGCGGCGCTGGCGCGGATGCAGCGCGAACTGCGCGAGCGCATCGAACGCGAGCGCAGCGTCGCCGCCGAGAACCTGCGCATCCGCACCGCGCTGGACAACGCGTCCACCGGCATGTACATCGCCGATCCCGACCTGACCATCATCTACGCCAATACCGCGCTGCAGACCTTGCTGCAGACCCACGCCGAGGACATCCGCGCCTGCGCGCCGGCATTCGACCGCGCCGCGTCGCTGTTGGGCCAGTCGGTGACGTTGCTGGAAGTCGGCAATGCGCAGGACGCGGAGATCTACCAGCGGCTGGACCGGCAGGGCGCGGCGCAGCGCGAGGTGCGCTATCGCGAGGTCTGCATCGCGCAGGAGATCTCCGCCATCCGCAACGCCGAGGGCGCCCACATGGGCTTCGTCTGCGAATGGCGCGATCGCACCGCCGAGACCCGGGTGGAAGCGGAAGTGGCCGCGGTGGTACGCAGCGCCGCCGCCGGCGACCTGTCGCAGCGCATCGACCGCACCGGCAAGCAGGGCTTCTTCCTGATGCTGGCGCAGCAGCTCAACGGCTTGCTCGACGCCAACGCGATCAGCATCGCCGAGGTCTCGCGGCTGCTCAGCGCGCTGGCCGATGGCGACCTCGGCGCGCGCATGCACGGCGACTTCCACGGCATCTTCGCCACCATGCGCGACGACGCCAACGGCACCGCCGAGCGCCTGGCCGACATCGTCGGCCGCATCCAGCGCGCCGCCGGCGACATCCACAGCGCCGCCACCGAGATCGCCCAGGGCAACAGCGACCTGTCGCAGCGCACCGAGCAGCAGGCCGCCAGCCTGGAAGAAACCGCCGCCTCGATGGAAGAGCTGACCGCCACCGTCAAGCAGAACGCCGAGCATGCGCGCCAGGCCAACCAGCTCGCCGCCGGCGCCGCCGCGGTCGCCTCGCAAGGCGGCGCGGTGGTCGGCCAGGTGGTCGACACCATGAGCGGCATCGAGACGGCTTCGAAGAAGATCGCCGACATCATCTCGGTGATCGACGGCATCGCCTTCCAGACCAACATCCTGGCCCTCAACGCCGCGGTGGAAGCCGCACGTGCCGGCGAACAGGGCCGCGGTTTCGCCGTGGTCGCCAGCGAGGTGCGGGTGCTGGCGCAACGCTCGGCCAGCGCCGCCAAGGAGATCAAGGGCCTGATCGACGACTCGGTCGACCGGGTCGCCACCGGCGCGGAACTGGTGCAGCGCGCAGGCCAGACCATGCAGGAGATCGTGGCCTCGGTGGGCCGGGTGACCGACATCATGAGCGAGATCTCCTCCGCCTCGCAGGAGCAGTCCGCCGGCATCGAGCAGGTCAACCGCACGGTGACGCAGATGGACGAGAGTACCCAGCAGAATGCCGCGCTGGTCGAGGAAGCCACTGCCGCGGCACGGTCGATGGAGGACCAGGCGGCGCAACTGAGCGACGCGGTGGCGGTGTTCCGGCTGGAACAGCAGGCCACGCGCAGCGCGGCCCCCGCGACGGCGTCCGTCGCGGCAGCGGCGCCGGCACAGGCGACGGCGACGGCGACGGCGACCACAGTCAGGCACGCGCCGCAGGCGAATGCCCAGGCGATCGCCGACGCGATCGGCACGCAATGGCAGCCGCTGTCCGCGTAGGGAACTGAATTAGACAGCGTCGGGAATCGTCTTACGACCAACGACGTATCGAGTATTGCGCCGTCACGCCGATATTACATTCGGGTGACGGCGGATCATGTTGTACAGCAAGGCACTGGTTTTTCCTCTCTTCGCTTTCTGACTGCCACGCCCACCACTCCGGTCGCACAGATGCCACCGGAACCCGTAGGGAAAAGGACCTGGACGTCCCAGGGACATCGTCAACGAAGAGGTCGGCATGAATTCCTTTCTGCAACGCTACAACGTGGGACGCCGGCTCGGTGGCGCCTTCGGCCTGCTGATCCTGCTGTCCTGCCTGCTGGTCGCCGCCGGCACGGTCTCCATGTCGCGCGCCCAGACCGAGCTGGATCAGATCGTCAAGAAGAACGTCGAGAAGACCCGCATCAGCAACGACATGCTCGACGCCAACAACAAGATCCTTGGCGCGCTGGGTACCCTGGCGATGGTGACCAGCGACGCACTCAACCAGCAGGCACTGGCCGAGGTCAAGAAGAACCGTCAGCGCTACACCGAATTGCGCGCCGAGCTGGACAAGTTTCCTCCGTCCGCGAAAGGCAAAGTGCTGCGTGCCAAGATCGACGCGGCACGGGCGACAGCACGCGCATTGAACGACCAGGTCATTGCGCTCTCGCTGGCAGATCGCAACGACGAAGCGCAAGCGCTGCTGATCAACCGCTCGCGCCCTGCCACCCTGGCCTGGAACGGCTACATCCGCGAGAACGTGGACCTGCAGAACGAGCAATTGCAGGCCGCCTACGCCAAGGCGACGCAGGCCATCACCAATGGCCGCAATCTGCTGATCGCCGGCGGCATCATGGTACTGCTCGCCAGCAGCCTGCTGGGGTGGACGATCACCCGCAGTCTGACCCAGCCGCTGAACCGTGCCACCCGCGCCGCCGAGGCCATCGCAAGCGGGCGCCTGGACAACGACGTCGCCACCGACATGCGCGACGAACCGGGGCGGTTGCTGAATGCCATGCACGCCATGCAGACGCAATTGCGTAACTTGCTCCAGGCACAGGAAGAGATGGCGCGCCGCCACGAGCTCGGCGAGATCAGCTACCGCATGGACGAGGGCGCGTTCATGGGCGACTACGCACGCATGGTCCACGACGCGAACAAGATGGTCGCCGATCACATCGCGGTGAAAATGCAGACCGTTCACCTGATCGAACGCTACGCGATCGGCGACCTTTCCCAGGACATGCCGCAGCTGCCCGGCGAGAAGGCCACCATCACCACGGCGATGGCTGCAGTGAAGGGCAATTTGATGCGCATGAGTGGCGAGATCAACCAACTCGCTGCCGCGGCCCTGGCCGGCAATTTCGCCGCGCGCGGAGACACGGTGCACTTCCAGTACGATTTCCGCGCCATCGTCGAGAGCCTCAATCAATTGATGGCCACCGCCGACGGCAACCTGCAGGCGTTGTCGCGGATGCTGCAATCCATCGCCGCCGGCGATCTGACCGCACGCATGCATGGCGACTTCCACGGCGTGTTCGCCAGAATGCGCGACGATGCCAATACCACCGCCGAACAGTTGGCCACGATCGTCGGCCGCATCCAGACCGCGGCGGTGAGCATCAATGCCGCCGCCACCGAGATCGCCGCCGGCAACGACGACCTGTCGCGCCGCACCGAGCAGCAGGCCGCCAGTCTGGAAGAGACCGCCGCGTCGATGGAAGAACTGACCTCCACGGTCAAGCAGAACGCCGAACACGCCCGCCAGGCCAACCAGTTGGCGGTGGGTGCGGCCTCGGTGGCTTCGCAAGGCGGTAACGTGGTCGGCCAGGTGGTCGAAACCATGAGCGGTATCCAGGCCTCGTCGAAGAAGATCGCCGACATCATCAGCGTCATCGATGGCATCGCCTTCCAGACCAACATCCTCGCGCTCAACGCAGCGGTGGAAGCCGCCCGTGCCGGCGACCAGGGCCGCGGCTTCGCCGTGGTCGCCACCGAAGTGCGTACCCTGGCGCAGCGCTCGGCCGGCGCCGCCAAGGAAATCAAGGGCCTGATCGACGATTCGGTCACGCGCGTGGCCGAAGGTTCGGTGCTGGTCGACCAGGCCGGCCGGACCATGAGCGAGATCGTTGCCTCGGTGCAGCGCGTCACCGACATCATGGGCGAGATCTCCTCCGCATCGCAGGAGCAATCGTCGGGCATCGAACAGGTCAACCAGACCGTGATGCAGATGGACGAGACCACCCAGCAGAACGCCGCGCTGGTCGAGGAAGCCACCGCCGCGGCACGCGCGATGGAGGAGCAGGCTGGCCAGCTCACCAGCACGGTGGCGTTGTTCAAGCTCGACAACACCGGCGTCGCTGTGGCCGGCGTGCGCGCTGCACCGGCATCGGTACCCATTGTTGCGGCCAAGCCGGCGCATGCCGCCAAGACGACGGCGCGTCCATTGCGGCAGCCAGCCAAGCGCGTCGCCATCGCGGGCGGCGGGGACTGGCAGGAGTTCTGATCGGTTCGGTCGGTCGTCGGGCTGCCAGCCTGACGACCGGCCTCGGCGCCATGCGGTGTAGTTCGACCCGCGCGCCTCAAGGGCAAGATGCAGCCTTTCTCATTACACAGCAGTGGATGTCGGAACAACGTCGGATTTCCCCCATCCCGCCAGGTGCAATGTAGCCGGCAGACAGCTTCCTAACCGACCGCCAACGATTCGGTGAGAATTGCTCAACTTCTCACCGACACGTCGATATTGAGGGTGCGGCAAGGCACCGCCACGACGCGTCGCAACTGCTGATTTGCCAGCGCTTACGACCCGACTCCCCCTCTGTCCCAAAGGTCGGTTATGAACGCACTTCTGCAACGCTACAACGTCGGTCGGCGCCTGGGTGTGGCGTTCGGCATCCTCATCCTGTTGTCCGGCCTGCTGGTCGCCATGGGGCTGTTGACCATGGCCAGGGCGCATCGCGAGCTGGACAGCATCGTCAACAACAACATGGAAAAGGTGCGGCTCTCCAACGAGATGCTCGACGCCAACACCAACGTGCAGATTGGGTTGATGGCCGTCACCATCGTCGATGGCGACGCGGCCAACCAGAAGATGATCAACATGGTGAAGAGCAACCGGGCGCGCTACAAGACCGCGCACGATGCCTTGTCGGCGATGCCGGCCAGCCCGGCCGAGCGCCAAGCCATGGATACGATCGAGGTCTCGCGCGCACGATCGGTGCAGCTGAACAATCAGGTGCTGGCGCTCGGCGAAAAGGACCAGAACGCGCAGGCGCAGGCGCTGTTGCTCGGCGATGCATCGGTGGCGATGGAGAAGCAGCAGGCCGCGATCCGCGCCAATGCCGATCTGCAGCGGCGCCTGAGCAAGGAGGCCTATGCGGTCTCGTCGGCGGCGATGGCGCGCGGGCGCATCGTCCTGATCTCCGGCGGCCTGGCCGTCCTGTTGGTCAGCGGCCTGCTGGGCTGGACCATCACCCGCAGCCTGACTGGACCGCTGAGCCGCGCCACCCGCGCCGCCGAGGCCATCGCCGACGGACGCCTGGACAACGACGTGAGCACCACCGCGCGCGACGAGCCCGGCCGCCTGCTGGTCGCGATGGATCGGATGCAGAACCAGCTGCGGCGCTTCTCCAGCGAAACCGCATTGATGATCGAACTGCATGCGGACAAGGACATGAGCCACCGCATGCCGCAGGACTTCCCCGGCGTGTACGGCGAGCTGAGCAAGGGCATCAACACCATGATGTTCGAGCACCTGGATGCCATCGTCGACGCCATCGGCGTACTCAACGAATACGCCAACGGCGACCTGCGCCGCGACGCCCGTCGCCTGCCCGGCAGCCGCGCGGTGCTGCACGAATCGATGGATGCGGCCAAGGCCAGCCTGCTGGCGATCAACACCGAGATCAAGCGCCTGGCCGCGGCGGCGGCCGCCGGCGACTTCAGCGCCCGCGGCGACGCAGCGCACTTCCAGCACGATTTCCGACTGATGGTGCAGGACCTCAACGCGATGATGGACGTCAGCGATCGCAACCTCGGCAAGCTGTCGGCCTTGTTGCAGTCGATCGCCGCGGGCGACCTCACCGCGCGCATGGACGGCGAGTTCCACGGTGTGTTCGCGCAGATGCGCGACGACGCCAACGCCACCGCCGATCAGCTGACCGGCATCGTCGGCCGCATCCAGACCGCGGCGGTCAGCATCAACGCCGCCGCCACCGAGATCGCTGCCGGCAACGACGACCTGTCGCGCCGCACCGAACAGCAGGCGGCAAGCCTGGAAGAAACCGCCGCGTCGATGGAGGAACTGACCTCCACCGTGAAGCAGAACGCCGAACACGCGCGCCAGGCCAATCAATTGGCCGCGGGTGCCGCCTCGGTGGCCTCGCAAGGCGGCGACGTGGTCGGTCAGGTGGTCGAGACCATGAACGGCATCGAAGCGTCGTCGAAGAAGATTGCCGACATCATCGGCGTGATCGACGGCATCGCCTTCCAGACCAACATCCTGGCGCTCAACGCCGCAGTGGAGGCGGCGCGGGCCGGCGACCAAGGCCGCGGCTTCGCCGTGGTCGCCAGCGAAGTGCGTACCCTCGCCCAGCGCTCGGCCGGTGCCGCCAAGGAAATCAAGACCTTGATCGACGATTCGGTCGGCCGCGTCGCCACCGGTTCGGCCCTGGTCGACCAGGCCGGCAAGACCATGCACGAGATCGTCGCCTCTGTGCAGCGGGTCACCGACATCATGGGCGAGATCTCGGCCGCCTCGCAGGAGCAGTCCGCGGGCATCGAGCAGGTCAACCAGACCGTGACGCAGATGGACGAGACCACCCAGCAGAACGCCGCCCTGGTGGAAGAAGCCACTGCCGCCGCGCGTTCGATGGAAGAGCAGGCCGTGCAACTGAGCGATGCGGTCGCGCTGTTCAAGATCGACAATGTCGCCGCGATGGCAAGGCCTGCGCCTGTCCGCACTGCGCCGGCCGCACGGAGCGCCAAGCCGCCGATCAAGACTGTGGCGAAGGCCGGCGTCGGCCCGCAAGCGCCGACCGCGCGCCGCGCGACCGTGGCCGCGACAAGCAATGGCGATACGTGGCAGGAGTTCTGATCCCACGGCGACCAGTCGCCTGGCACCGCCCCCGCAAGGACGCGCCTGGCAGCCGATCGACACTGCGATCGGCTGCCGTCTCGCAATGTCCCGAGGCTCACGCCGATGCCGCTACGGTCTGCCCGGTTTGACTGCAGCCGTGACGGCCTGAGGCTTCATCCCAGCCTCATCTCGGACGTCACCGACAGTCCCTCACACGGATAAGCGTGCAGCCCGCCACGACTCCGCGGTCGCGGTCATCGGCAATGCAATGCCTCGCTCAAATCCACCCGACCACGCAGGCAGCCGACGCTGCAATCCGGGGCGGCCCCATCGAACAACGCTGACCCGACGCCGCTGCCCGGCCGAGAGGCGCCGACCACCGGGCACGGCACGCGAAAAGACGCACGCATGCTGCATCCGGGCCACGCCCGGCCGCGTATGTCCCGCCTGATGCGTCCCTCTGCCAAGGGTTGCACAGCATGGGCGGCGGCTTAACGCGGTCATGATGACAGGTTCAACATTTGTCTACGACGGCCGCTAAAGATCTGCCCGACCCGGTCGAGCGCCGCCGATTCCATCGCATGCGCGCGCCTGGACAGGCGAAGTTCCGCGGCCATCCGGTTGCACCCCGCATTCCCATGGCGCGGTTCCCTGTGGATCGCCCGCCTTCTTTCGCTCTTCCTCAGAGACCCGCGCAATGACGTCGCATCCCGCGAACCACGCCGCTCCGCTCGCCTCCGAACACCGCTCCCGTTTGCGGGTCTGGCACGACCTTCCCATCGCGCGCAAGCTCAGCCTGATCGGCGCCCTGGCCTTGATCGGGCTGGCCATTCCGCTGCTGCTGTACACGCGCACGCTCAGCGACGGCGTGGAGGTCAGCCGCGCCGAACTGCGCAGCTACGCGCCGCTGCGCGACATGCTGGTCCTGCTCGGGGCGCTGCAGGAAGAACAGGTGGGCGACGCCGCAGACGTGGCGAAAGCGCGCGACACCGCGGACCGGGCGCTGCGCGAACTGCAGCGGACCGTGCCGTCCCTGCCCGGCTTCGACCGCAGCACGGCGGCGCTGGCGCAGCTGCAGCAGACCCTGCGGACCAGGCGCAACGATTTCGCGGCGGTGGCGGACCAGGCCGACGACGCGCTGGATGCCCTGCGCGACGACAGCCAGCTGGTCTATACGCCGTACGTGGAAAGCTACCACCTGGTGGTCAGCAGCCTGATCTACGCCCCGGTCACCAGCGAAACGCTGACCCGGTTGGATGCGATGCACGTCCCCTCCCAGGCCGGCGCCGAGACGCCGATGCTGCACGCGCAGATCGCCGAACTGGCCCGCGATCACGCGCGCCTGCGGCATGAGCTGAAGAAGGCGCTGGGCCTGCTGGAGCAACCGGATCCGGCCTTGTCGCGTGCGGTCGCCGCCGAGGCGGCGGTCGCCGATCGCGCGCTGCCGCAGCTGGCGCAGGCCCTGGACGGCGGCAACGCCGATGCCGATCAACGTTGGGACGCGGCCCTGCATGGCTGGGACGACGCCTTGCACAGCCTCAGCGCCACCGGCTTGCAGGCGCTGCAGCGCCAATCGCAACGGCACCTGGACGCCTCGCTGCAGGCGATGTGGGCCGCCGCTGCCGGGCTCGGCCTGCTGACGCTGCTGATCGCGGCGGTGTGCGTGCATACCCTGATCACCCTGACCCGCAACGTGCGCCGCGCCGCCGGCGTCGCCGCCGACATCGCCGAGGGCCGCCTGGACGCCCGCATCGTGGTGCCCAGCCGCGACGAAAGTGGACGCCTGCTGGCCGACATGCAACGCATGCAGCAACAGCTGCGCGAGGTGCTGGCCGCGCAGACCGAGATGGCCAAGCGCCACGATACCGGCCAGACCAGTTACCGCATGGACGAAAGCACCTTCCCGGGCGACTACGGGCGCATGGTCCGCGACAGCAATGCGCTGGCCGCATCGCACATCGCGGTGACCGAGCGCCTGGCGCAGATCATGGGCCGTTACGCCATCGGCGACCTGTCGGAGGACATGGATCGCCTGCCCGGCGAGAAAGCCCACCTCACCGAGACGATGGACACGGTCAAGCACAACCTGACCGCGATGAACACGGAGATCAAGCACCTGGCCGGCGCGGCCGCCGCTGGCGACTTCAGCGTGCGCGGCGATACCGCGCGCTTCCAGTACGACTTCCGGCTGATGGTCGACAGCCTCAACCAGTTGATGGCCACGTCCGACGGCAACCTGCAGGCGCTGTCGTCCCTGCTGCGCGCCATCGCCGCGGGCGATTTGACCGCGCGCATGCACGGCGATTTCCAGGGCGTGTTCGCGACCATGCGCGACGACGCCAACAGCACCACCGAACAACTGGCGACGATCGTCGCGCGCATCCAGACCGCCGCAATCAGCATCAACGGCGCCGCGGCCGAGATCGCCACCGGCAACGACGACCTGTCGCGCCGCACCGAACAGCAGGCGGCGAGCCTGGAAGAAACTGCGGCCTCGATGGAGGAGCTGACCTCCACGGTCAAGCAGAACGCCGAACGCGCGCGCCAGGCCAACCAGTTGGCCGCCAGCGCGGCCTCGGTGGCCTCGCAAGGCGGCGACGTGGTCGGCCAGGTGGTGCAGACCATGAGCGGCATCGAGGCGTCGTCGAAGAAGATCGGCGACATCATCAGCGTCATCGACGGTATCGCCTTCCAGACCAATATCCTGGCGCTCAACGCCGCGGTCGAAGCCGCGCGGGCCGGCGAACAGGGTCGAGGCTTCGCCGTGGTCGCCAGCGAAGTGCGCACGCTCGCGCAGCGCTCGGCCGGCGCCGCCAAGGAGATCAAGGGCTTGATCGACGATTCGGTCGAGCGCGTCGCCGAGGGTTCGGCCCTGGTCGAACGTGCCGGCAACACGATGCAGGAGATCGTGACCTCGGTGCAGCACGTCACCGACATCATGGGCGAGATCGCCGTCGCCTCGCAGGAACAATCGTCGGGCATCGAACAGGTCAACGGCACCGTCACCCAGATGGACGAGAGCACGCAGCAGAACGCGGCGCTGGTGGAAGAAGCCACCGCCGCGGCACGTTCGATGGAAGATCAGGCCGGGCAGCTGCGCCAGGCGGTGGCGGTGTTCAAGGTGGAAACCGCGTCCTCGGCACGCGCGCCAGCGGTGCTGTCCCCGCACCGGCCGGCACACACGCTCGCCTGAGCCTGCGCGCGCGGGTCACCCTGGAGCCAGCCTGCCGCCTGCCCGGCACCGGCCGGCGGCGCCACGCCTGCCACCGTCGCGACAACTGGAAAGACCGATCGGCTGCGGGCGTCTCCGCGGCCGATCGCGTTTCCAAGCCTGAGACATTCAGCTTCGATACGGACACACCAAAGTGGTATCGTGACCACAGCGTGAAATGGAATGAATACCACCTTAAGGAACGATGGTCGCTGTCGATAACGTGAACAGCCGGTAGATGCCGGCGCCGCCCAGGCCGGTCTTCCATGCAGACACGCCCCACCGATGCCGACCGATCGCGGCACGTTCTGCGATTGCCGGCGGGCCTGTTGCTGCTGGCGGTCTGGAGCGTCTGGGCCGTCGCCCACCTGGCGGCGTCTGCCACGCCGCCCCCGGCCGACAGCGCCGAGGCCATCCGTGCGCGCCTGCTGGCCTTCGCGCCCGCCGCCATCACTGCCGGCCAGGCCGTCGCGTTCCGCCTGCGCGTGGCCGACTGCGCATGCGCCGCGTCCACAACGGCACCACTGCCCGGGATTCGCAGCGTCGACCTGCGCGACCGTGCGGCACCACCGGCCCTGCCCTATGCGCTGATCGTCTTCGATGCGCAGTCCCGCCTGATCTATGCCGGCCCGGCACAACTGGCCGGCTGCGGCAGCTCCATCGCCGCCGCCTCGCTGATCCCCCGGCTACTCGCCACCAGCGGCGTCTCGCCGCTGATCTCGCCCGCCTCGTGCGGATGTCCCATCGACTCCAAGGAATCCCTCGCATGAGCGCGTCGCCTCACCACGGCAATTTCCTCATCGGCAACGAGCGCTACGTCTATCTGCAGAAACTGGCGGCCCAGGCGGACCGCCTGTTCGTGGTGGTGGCGGTGCTGGCCACCCTCGCCAGCCTGGGCGCCGCCTGGCATCAGGGCACGTGGACGTTGTGGCTGACGGTCAGCCTGCCGACGTTGGCGGTCATCGCGCTGCAGGTGAAGCTGTATCCGGGCAGCCTGCTCAGCCGCTGTACCGTGGCGCTGGGCCTGATGGTGCTGGCGGCCGCGCTGATCCAGCAGGCCGGCGGCATGATCGAGGTGCACTTCGGCGTCATCCTGCTGATCGCGCTGTTGCTGTACTACCGCGACTGGCGTCCGATCATGGTCGCCGCCACGGCGATCGCCGTGCATCACGTGTTGTTCTTCTGGCTGCAGCATCGCGGCCTGCCGGTGCGCGTGTTCACCGCCGAGGCCGGAATCGGCATCCTGGCGATCCACGCGTTGTACGTGGCGGTGGAAGCGGCAATCCTGGTACCGATGGCGGTACAGATGCGCCAGCAACTGCTGGATGTGGGCCACGACCCGCACGATCTGGCACAGGCCGCACGCGCCATCGCCCAGCAGCAGCCGCTGCCGGCCGCGATCCGCGCGCTGACCCTGCCGGAAGGCTCCATCGCCCACACCCTGGTCGCCGCCAACGCGCAACTGCTGCACAGCCGCGAGCAGGACAGCGAGGCCCAGCGTGAGACCCAGCGCATCCGCAGCGCGCTGGACGACGTCACCACCAACGTGATGATCGCCGACGCCGAGCGCCGCATCGTCTACGTCAACCGGCCGCTGCTGCAGATGCTCAGCGACGTGCAGGAGGATCTGCGCCGCGATCTGCCGCAGTTCGATGCCAGCGCACTGCTGGGCCAGACCATCGACGTGTTCCACCGCCACCCGGAACATCAGGCGCGCATGCTCGCCGAGCTCAAGGGCACGCACCGTGCGCAGATCCGCGTGGGCGGCCACACCATGCGCCTGATCGTCAATCCGGTCACCGACGCGGCGGGCAACCGCCTGGGCTTCGTGGTGGAATGGGCCGATCGCACCGAGGAGGTGGCGGTGGAAGAAGAGATCGCCGGCATCGTGCGCGGCGCAGTCGCCGGCGACCTCGGCGGGCGCATCCGCCTGGACGGCAAGCACGGCTTCCTGCTGCAGTTGGGCGAACAGATCAACGCCATGCTCGCTGCCAGCGCCTCCGGCCTGGGCCACATCCAGCAGTTGTTGCGCGCGCTGGCCGAGGGCGACCTGTCGCGGCGCATCGACGCCGACCTGCAGGGCGTGTACGCGAACATGAAGGACGACGCCAACGCCACTGCCGAGCAATTGTCGACGATCGTGCGGCAGATCCAGGGCGCCTCCGATGCGATCAACACCGCGGCCGGCGAGATCGCCGCGGGCAACGACGACCTGTCGCGCCGCACCGAACAGCAGGCGGCGAGCCTGGAAGAAACTGCGGCCTCGATGGAGGAGCTGACCTCCACCGTCAAGCAGAACGCCGAGCATGCGCGCCAGGCCAACCAACTGGCGGTCGGCGCGGCGGCGGTGGCCTCGCAGGGCGGCGACGTGGTCGGCCAGGTGGTCACCACCATGAACGGCATCGAGGCGTCCTCGAAGAAGATCGCCGACATCATCGGCGTCATCGACGGCATCGCCTTCCAGACCAACATCCTCGCGCTGAACGCCGCGGTGGAAGCCGCGCGCGCCGGCGACCAGGGCCGCGGCTTCGCCGTCGTGGCCAGCGAGGTGCGCACCCTCGCCCAGCGCTCGTCGAGTGCGGCCAAGGAGATCAAGGACCTGATCGACGAGTCGGTCGGCCGCGTCGCCACAGGCTCGGCGCTGGTCGACCAGGCCGGGCGCACCATGAGCGAGATCGTGACCTCGGTACAGCGGGTCACCGACATCATGCGCGACATCGCCTCGGCCTCGCAGGAACAGTCGGCCGGCATCGAGCAGGTCAACCAGACCGTCACCCAGATGGACGAGGCGACCCAGCAGAACGCCGCCCTGGTCGAGGAAGCCAGCGCCAACGCGCGTTCGATGGAACAGGAGGCGGGCGAACTGGCCCGGGCCGTGGCATCCTTCACCCTGGAGCAGCGCTCGCCGTCGGGCGTCTCCGCCAGCGGCGGCAACGTGCATCCGGTCTACAAAAAAGCCCAGCTCAGCCGATAGCATGCGTGGGGCGTGCCGATGCGGTGCGGCCCCACCCACTTCCCGTACGCACTGTCCACCATGGCCGAAGGCACTCCCAGCGACTCCCCCGTCCCGTCTTCGCCGGAAGAAGAGGTGGAGGACGACCGTTTCCTGCTGGACAAGCCGCGACAGATCCGCCAGTTGCTGCAGTCGCTGATCCAGCAGCGTTCGCAGGTCAGCGCGCACGTGGGCGGCCGCGACCAGGCCTTCTCGACCGCGCTGCTGGCGCTGGACGAGGACGAAGTGCTGCTGGACCTGAGCGTCAACGAAGCCTCCAATCGCGCCGCCGAACAGGCCGAGTACCTGCTGTGCTTCGCCCAACTGGACAAGGTACGGGTGCGTTTCCGCATCGAACATCCCCAGCGCGTCGAACACGACGGCCAGCACGGCTTCCGCGCCCCGCTCCCGGAATCGCTGTACTACCTGCAGCGGCGCGAGCATTTCCGCCTGGAGACCCCCATCACCGACTCGCCGCTGTGCGTGCTGCGCATCGAGGACGACGCCGGCCAGGTCGAACTGAAGCTGCGCGTGGTGGACATCAGCGGCGGCGGCCTGGCGGTGGCGCTGGTGCACGGCCAGCCGATGCCGAAAGTGCAGGAGCGCTACCCGAACTGCGTGCTGCAGTTGCCCGATGCCGACGCCATCCGGCTGACCCTGCAGGTCTGCAACATGTATGTCTCCAAGCTCGCCAACGGCCAGGACACGCTGCGGGTGGGCATGCGCTTCCTGGACCTGCCGCGCGGCGCCGACGCGGCGATCCAGCGCTACGTGTTCCGCATCGAGCGCCAGCGCAGCGCCCGCAAGAGCGGCGTGCTTTCCTGAACGCCGGGCCCGGCCAACCGGCCGAGGTCTAAAGTTCGGCGGCCACGCGCCGATCTAGCATCAGAGTCGCGCTTCCCCAATTCCGCCACCACCGCAATTCCGTGCGCACCAGGAGCACACGATGAACGACAAGACCACCTCCACCTCCGGCGCCACCGGCGGCGAATTCCTCAGCTTCACCCTCGGTGAAGAACACTACGGCGTGGATATCCTCAAGGTGCAGGAAATCCGCGGCTACGACTCGGTGACCCGGGTCCCGGACGCCCCCGAGTACATCAAGGGCGTGATCAACCTGCGCGGCACCATCGTGCCGGTGATCGACCTGCGCCTGAAGCTGCGCCTGAAGGAGGCGCGCTATGACGCCTTCACCGTGATGATCGTGCTCAACGTCGAGAACCGCGTGGTCGGCATCGTCGTGGACAGCGTCTCCGACGTGATCCCGTTGAACGAAGAGCAGATCCGCCCGACCCCCGAGTTCGGCGCCGCGGTCGATACCCGCTTCATCTCCGGCATCGGCACCCAGGACGACAAGATGTTGATCCTGCTGGACATCGAGACCCTGCTGGACAGCGCCGAGTTCGGCCAGCAGCACGCCCACGTCGACGAAGCCGCCTGACGGCGACGGCCGGCCCGGCTGTAGACGAAACCCGCCTCACGGCGGGTTTTTTATTTGAAATGCGAACTGTTTATCACTTGTGAGAATCAAGTTAACCGGTTTCAGGCCGATAGCTGAAAGGTGGCTGGCCATCACACAGCCCTCACTTCAGCCCCCGTCCCCAAGGAGTCGTTCCATGAAACCGAGCTTTCCCATGCTGCTGGTCCTGCTGCTCGCCGCCAGCCCCAGCACCTTCGCCCAGTCCCAGCAGATGATCCCGCCGGAGATGGCCACCCGCTTCGTCGGCAAGGACGGCATGGTCTGCGGCAAGGTCGAGAAGGCCAAGTACGCGCAGAACTCCGAAGGCGAGCCGACCTTCCTGTACATGGGCGGCATGTTCCCGCGCCACACCTTCTCCGCCCGCATCGCCGGCGCCGACCGCAGCAAGTTCGGCTTCGCGCCGGAGACACTGGAAGGCAAGGACGTCTGCGTGATCGGCAAGATCGAGCGCGACAGCTCGCGTGCCGAAATCCAGGTCAGCGCGCCGTCCAGCCTGAAGCTGGCGACCATCAAGTAAGCCTTTGCGCCGCCGCGCTGGACCCGCACAGACGGTCCGGCACGGCGGCGTTTGTCGTTTTTGCCCCTTGTCGCCCCCCTCCGAATTACGGGAACCGCTCATGCAGTGGATAAAAGATCTCAAGGTGATGCCCAAGCTGATGCTGGCATTCGGCGTCGTGCTGGCGCTGATGCTGATCCAGGGCGTGGCCGCCTATCGCGGCCTGAACTCGCTCGACGGCGTGACCAAAGACGTATCGACGCAGGTGGTGCCGAGCGTGCGCACCGGCGGCGAAATGCGCGGCATCCTCGGCGAGTACCGCAATGCCGCCTACCAGAGCCTGATCCGCAGCAGCGATGCACTGAAGAAGGAATCGGCTGCGCGCCAGGCCGCGCTGAAGAAGCAGTTGGATACGATCCTGGCCAAGTATCCCCCCAGGATCGCCAGCCCGCAGGAAAAGGCGCTCTATGACCGCCTGGTCGCCGACTGGAAGAAGGCCAGCGCCTCCTACCAGTCCGTCGACGAAATGCTGCAGCTGGATCTGCACGACGATGCCATCGACACCTTCACCGGCGAGACCCGCACCCTGCACAACAAGGTGATGGATGACGTCATCGCCCTGATCGGCGAGAACGACCGCCAGGCCAAGACCGCGGCCGACGCCGCCAGCGGCACCTATCGCAAGGCCGCCGCCACCCTGCTGGTCTGCCTGCTGATCGGCTTTGGCGCCGCGATCGGCATGGCCTTCCTGTTCGGCCGGATGCTGGCCAACAGCGTGCGCGATGCGGTCAAGGTCGCCAGCGATGTCGCCGGCGGCAAGCTCGACGGACATATCGACGCCAACGGCAAGGACGAAATCGGCGAGCTGATGCAGGCGCTCAAGCGCATGCAGCAGGACCTGCGCGGGCGCATCGAGCGCGACGCCGCGGTCGCCTCCGAGAACCTGCGCATCCGCACCGCGCTGGACAATTCCTCGACCGGCATGTTCATCGTCGACCTGGACTACAACATCGTCTACGCCAACCCGTCGATGCAGGGCCTGGCCGACAAGTACGCCCAGCAGATCCAATCGGTGGCGCCGGCCTTCGATTCGAGCCTGCCGCTGGTGGGCTCGCCGGTCACGGTACTGGAGTACCGCAACCAGCACGACCCCAAGACCCTGTCGGAGCTGGAAAAGAACGGCGTCATGGAGCGCGAGATGGTCTATGCCGACACGCGCATCGCCCAGACCATCACCGCCATCCGCGATGCGCATGGCAACCACATCGGCTTCGTCTGCGAAGCGCGCGACCGCACCCTGGAAGCGCAGGTCGAGCAGGAAGTGGCCAAGATCGTGCGCGAGGCCGCCGCCGGCGACCTCAGCGGGCGCGTCGGCGTGGAAGGCAAGCACGGCTTCTTCCTGCAGCTGGCGCAGCAGCTCAACGGCCTGCTGCAGGCCAACGGCGACAGCATCGGCGAAGTGTCCAAGCTGCTGACCGCGCTGTCGCAGGGCGACCTCACCGCGCGCATGCACGGCGACTTCCAGGGCGTGTTCGCGACCATGCGCGACGATGCCAACGCCACCGCCGAGCAGCTGGCGGCCATCGTCGGCCGCATCCAGCAGTCGGCGAACGCGATCAACGCCGCGGCCGGCGAGATCGCCGCCGGCAATGACGACCTGTCGCGCCGCACCGAGCAGCAGGCCGCCAACCTGGAAGAGACCGCCGCGTCGATGGAGGAACTGACCTCCACCGTGCGCCAGAACGCCGAACATGCGCGTCAGGCCAACCAGCTGGCCGCAGGCGCGGCCTCGGTGGCCTCGCAGGGCGGCGACGTGGTCGGCCGCGTGGTCGAGACCATGAGCGGCATCGAGGCGTCCTCTAAGAAGATCGGCGACATCATCTCGGTGATCGACGGCATCGCCTTCCAGACCAACATCCTGGCGCTCAACGCCGCGGTGGAAGCGGCGCGTGCCGGCGAACAGGGCCGCGGCTTTGCGGTGGTGGCCAGCGAAGTGCGCACCCTCGCCCAGCGCTCGGCCAACGCCGCCAAGGAGATCAAGGGCCTGATCGACGCTTCCGTGGGCCAGGTGACCAACGGCTCGACCCTGGTGCGCCAGGCCGGCCAGACCATGACCGAGATCGTCGCCTCCGTGCAGCGCGTCACCGACATCATGGGCGAGATCGCCGCCGCCTCGCAGGAGCAGTCGGCCGGCATCGAGCAGGTCAACCAGACCGTCACCCAGATGGACGAGACCACCCAGCAGAACGCCGCCCTGGTGGAAGAAGCCACCGCCGCAGCGCGCTCGATGGAAGAACAGGCCGGTCAGCTGACCGAGGCCGTGTCGATCTTCCGCGTCGAGCAGTCGGCCCAGGCCGCGGTGGTGCATGCACCGCAAGCCGTGGCCGCGCCCCGTCCGGCACCGGTGGCGAAGAAGCCTGCGGCTGCCGCCTCCGCCAAGCCGGCGCCGGTGCGCGCCCGCAAGGTCGAACCGGCGCTGGCCGATTCCGACTGGCAGGAGTTCTGAGACCGGCCCGACCTGTCGCTGCATCCCTCTCCCCGGCCTCGCGCCGGGGATTTTTTTGATGGCCGCGTCGGCGCGCGGATTGTCTACGAATCGATCGCGCCGCGCGCTCAATTTCATCGTTCCCGGGGCCGTTAAATCCCTGGGATCCTTTCCAAGGAACAGGTCGATGTCGTCTCGCTCGTTGCTCACCCGCCTCTCGGATCTGCCGCTGCGCCGCAAGTTCCTGTGGCAGACCGTGTTGTTGGGCGCCGGGATCGTCCTGCTGGCGGTGATCGCCGCGCGGATGCAGTACCTGGACATCCGCAACACGCGCGAGCAGGCGCTGAAGAGCCAGATCGAGCTGGCGCTGGGCGTGGTACGCGCCTATGCGGCCGAGGTGGACAAGGGCAGCATGCCGCTGGCGGAGGCGCAGCGCACCGCCCTGCGCACCCTGGAGTCGATGCGCGCCCGCGACGGCGTGGACTACTTCTACGTGCACGACCTGCATCCGACCATGCTGATGCACCCCACCCGCAAGGATCTGATCGGCAAGGACATCGGCCAGGTGCTCAGCGCCGACGGCAAGCCGATCTTCCGCGAGTTCGTCAAGGTGGCCGAGGCCGGCGGCGGCTACGTCGACTACCTGTGGCCCAAGCCCGGCAACGAGACGCCGGTGGAGAAAGTTTCCTACAACGCCCCGTTCGCGCCCTGGCACTGGGTGATCGGCACCGGCGTCTACATGGACGACGTGCAGGCGCAGGCGCTGATCTTCACCGGGGTGATGACCCTGGCCGGCGGCATCCTGGTGCTGCTCGCCTTCGGCATCAACTGGCTGATCGGCAGTTCGGTGCTGCGGCCGGTGTCGCGCAGCCTGGAGGCGATCCGCGCGGTGTCGCGCGGCGACCTCAGCGTGCGCATCGACAACCCCGGCCGCGACGAGACCGGCGAAATGCTGCGCGCCACCGGCGAGATGATCCGGATGCTGGAGCGCTTCTCCAGCGAGACCGCCCGGATGGCCGTGCTGCATGCCGACAAGGACATGTCCCACCGCATGCCGGAGGATTTCCCCGGCGTGTACGGCGAACTGGCCGCCAGCATCAACCGCATGATGTTCGAGCACCTGGACGCCATCGTCGACGCCATCGCCGTGCTCAACGAATACGCCAACGGTGATCTGCGCCGCGACGCGCGCCGCCTGCCCGGCAGCCGCGCGGTGCTGCACGAATCCATGGATGCCGCCAAGGCCAGCCTGCTGGCGATCAATACCGAGATCAAGCGTCTGGCCGCCGCTGCTGCGGCCGGCGACTTCAGCGTGCGCGGCGACGCCGAACGCTTCCAGCACGACTTCCGATTGATGGTGCAGGACCTCAACGCGATGATGGAGGTCAGCGACCGCAACCTGGGCAAGCTCTCGGCGCTGCTGCAGGCGATCGCCGCCGGCGACCTGAGCGCGCGCATGCAGGGCGACTTCCATGGCGTGTTCGCGCGGATGCGCGAGGATGCCAACACCACCGCCGACCAGCTCGCCGATATCGTCGGCCGCATCCAGGCCGCGGCGCGCAGCATCCACGGCGCCACCACCGAACTGGCCGGCGGCAACGAGGACCTGTCGCGCCGCACCGAACAGCAGGCAGCCAACCTGGAAGAGACCGCTGCCTCGATGGAGGAACTGACCTCCACCGTGAAGCAGAACGCCGAGCACGCGCGCCAGGCCAACCAACTGGCGGCTGGGGCGGCGTCGGTGGCCTCGCAGGGCGGCGAGGTGGTCGGCAGAGTGGTCGAGACCATGAGCGGCATCGAGGCGTCGTCGAAGAAGATCGCCGACATCATCAGCGTCATCGACGGCATCGCCTTCCAGACCAACATCCTGGCCTTGAACGCCGCGGTGGAAGCCGCCCGCGCAGGGGAGCAGGGCCGCGGCTTCGCCGTGGTCGCCACCGAAGTGCGGACCCTGGCGCAGCGCTCGGCCAATGCCGCCAAGGAAATCAAGACGCTGATCGACGACTCGGTGGGCCGCGTGAGCGAGGGCTCGGTCCTGGTCGACCAGGCCGGCCGCACCATGCAGGAGATCGTCGCCTCGGTGCAGCGCGTCACCGACATCATGGGCGAAATTTCCGCCGCCTCGCAGGAGCAGTCGATGGGCATCGAGCAGGTCAGCCGCACCGTGGCACAGATGGACCAGGCGATCCAGCAGAACGTCGCCGTGGTCGAGGAGGCCAGCGCCTCGGCGCGGGCGCTGGAAGAGCAAGGCCGCCGGCTCGGCGAGGCCGCAGCGGTGTTCCGCCTGGACGCGGTGTCGGCACATGCGGACGGCGCTGCGGCGCTCACGCCTGCCGCAGCGGCACGGAGCGCGGCGCGATCGGCCCCGCTGCGGCTGGTCCGCACGGCGGCCCCGGCCATCGAGGCCGATTGAGCGGACGTACCGCTGCCATAGAAACGATCAGGCACGGCATGGCGATTTACCCCCTGGCGCGGTTCAAGCAATCGCCGCGCTAGTCGATATCAGGATCACGCCACGTGATCCGCGCATGACATCGCCGGGTCACGACCGCGACCGTTCAGGGAGCACGTGATGCCTTGCTGTCCATCTTCACCGTCGTCCAGTCGCATGCCGCCGCGTCGCGGCGCCGCATGCGCGCAGATCCTGCGCACGGTTCCGCGCCGGCCGTCCCCGCGGCGCCACGCGCGCCTGGCGCGGAGCGGCCTCGACCGGCAGCCTGCCGCCCCGCCCCGCGTCCGCCGGCTGACGCCGCGGCCGCCATCGCTCCGCTTTTCCACCCCGTTACCGCACATGGAATGCCCATGAACGTGCTCTCGCACCTGAAAATCCGCGACAAGCTGATCGGCGCCTTCGTCCTGACCACACTGCTGACGCTGGTGCTGGGCGCGTTCACCTATTCCCGCACCAACCTGTCGATCGCCGAACTCAAGCACATCGAGCACGACTGGGTGCCGGCAACCCAGGCCCTGTCCGAGGTGCGCGCGCAGCTGGGCGAGTTCCGCACCTACGAGCTGGCGCAGCTGTCGCGCGCCGACGATGCCCAGGCCCAGGCCGACTACTTCAAGCGCATGCAGAAGGTGCGCACCGAGGTGGCGAAGAACCAGCAGGTCATCGCGGCGATGATGCGCGACCCCAAGCAGGTCCAGATGTACGCCGGTGTCCAGGAAACGCTGAACGCCTATCTGCAGGCCAACACCGACATGGGCACCGCCTTGCGCGCCGGTGACGTGGCGGCGGCGCAGACGATCTCCGACACCCGGTCGCGTGCGCTGCGGCGGACCCTGTTCGAGCGCATCGTGGCGCTGACCCAGTACAACGTCGCCGAACTGAACCGGGAGATGGATCGCGCCGACAGCCAGATGGCCAATACCAAGACCCTGATCCTGGCGCTGCTCGGGCTGGCCGTGCTGTTCGCCGGCGTCACCGCCTGGCTGATCGCGCGCGGCATCGCGCGCCAGTTGCACGCCGCCAAGCGCCTGTCGCAGGCGGTGGCCCGCGGCGAACTGGAAGGCGCCACCTACCCGCACGGCAAGGACGAGATCGGCGAGCTGATGGACGACATGCTGGTCATGCGCTCGCGCATCCACGCGGTGATCCGCGCGCAGGACGAGATGGCGCAGCAGCACGCGCACGGCACCATCAGCTACCGCATCGACGAGAACGCCTTCCCCGGCGAGTACGGGCAGATGGTCAAGGGCACCAACGAGTTGGTCGCCTCGCACATCGCGGTGAAGATGCGCCTGCTGCAGATCATCCAGCGCTACGCGATCGGCGACCTGTCCGAGGACATGGACCGGCTGCCCGGCGAAAAGGCCGTGCTCACCGAAACCATGGACATGGCCAAGCAGAACCTGACCGCGATGAGCGAGCAGATCAAGCAACTGGCGGAGGCGGCCGCGGCCGGCGCGTTCGGCACGCGCGGCGATGCCGACCGCTTCCAGTTCGGCTTCCGCGCCATGGTGCAGGACCTCAACGCGATGATGGCGGTCAGCGACCGCAACCTGGGCGAGCTGTCGACGCTGCTGCAGTCGATCGCCGCCGGCGACCTCACCGCGCGCATGCACGGCGAGTACCACGGCGTGTTCGCCGCGCTGCGCGACGACGCCAACGCCACCGCCGCGCAACTGGCGGCCATCGTCGGCCGCATCCAGGCCGCCGCCGCCAACATCAATGTCGCCTCGACCGAGATCGCCGCCGGCAACGACGACCTGTCGCGTCGCACCGAACAGCAGGCGGCCAGCCTGGAACGCACCGCCGCGTCGATGGAAGAGCTGACCTCCACCGTCAAGCAGAACGCCGAGAATGCGCGCCAGGCCAACCAGCTCGCCGCCGGCGCCGCCGCAGTCGCCTCGCAGGGTGGCGACGTGGTCGGCCAGGTGGTCACCACCATGAACGGCATCGAGGCCTCCTCGAAGAAGATCGCCGACATCATCGGCGTCATCGATGGCATCGCCTTCCAGACCAATATCCTGGCGCTCAACGCCGCAGTGGAGGCCGCCCGTGCCGGCGACCAGGGCCGCGGTTTCGCCGTGGTCGCCAGCGAAGTGCGCACCCTCGCCCAGCGCTCGGCCAGTGCCGCCAAGGAGATCAAGGGCTTGATCGACGAGTCGGTCGGCCGCGTCGCCGAAGGCTCGGCGCTGGTCGACCAGGCCGGCCGCACCATGAGCGAGATCGTGACCTCGGTGCGGCGCGTCACCGACATCATGGGCGAGATCGCCGCCGCGTCGCAGGAGCAGTCCGCCGGCATCGAGCAGGTCAACCGGACCGTGACGGAGATGGACGAGAGCACCCAGCAGAACGCCGCCCTGGTCGAGGAAGCCACCGCCGCGGCGCGCTCGATGCAGGACCAGGCCGGGCAACTCGGCGCGGCCATCGCCGCGTTCAAGCTGGACACTTACCACGGTGTCGCCGCCAACGCGCCCACGGTGCAAGCCGCGCCCGCCCCGGCCCGCGGCAGACCCCGGCAGGCGACACGGCCGCGCCCCGTCGCCGCAGTCGCCGCGGGCGCTTCCACCGCCAGCGAGGCCCAGTGGCAGGAGTTCTGAACCGATACACCCTTGCTGATGGCCGTCGCTGAACGCCGGCTGTCAATTTCGGCCGGTGCCGGCCGATAACCCGAGTGACCGAGCATCGCTGCACACCATGGCCATCCAGACTCCTGCTTCGCCCTCTTCCGGCTCCGACAATCGCGACTTCGACTTCAGCGATCGCGATTTCAAGCGGGTCTGCGACCTCATCTACCAGAAGGCCGGCATCGCGTTGGCCCCGGCCAAGCGCGACATGGTCTACGGCCGACTGTCGCGACGCCTGCGCGTGCTGGGCCTGCGCTCGTTCCGCGACTACCTGGACTGGCTGGAGCGCGACGGCGGCGACGAGTGGGAGGCGTTCACCAACGCGCTGACCACCAACCTGACTTCGTTCTTCCGCGAGCCGCACCATTTCGAGCGGCTGCGCGAAGAGTTGCAGAAGCACTCCAGCGCCGCGCCGCTGAAGATCTGGTCCTGCGCCGCCTCCACCGGCGAGGAGCCCTACTCGCTGGCGATCACCGCCTGCGAGGCCTTCGGCACGCTGACCCCGCCGGTGCGGATCCTCGCCACCGACGTCGACACCCAGGTGCTGGCCACCGCCTCGCGCGGCGTGTACGCGCTGGAGCGCGTCGCCAGCCTGGACCCCGCCCTCAAGCGCAAGTACTTCCAGCGCGGCAGCGGCGCCAACGAGGGCCAGTGCCGGGTGCTGCCGGCGCTGCGCGACCTGCTCGAGTTCCGCCAGCTCAACCTGCTGGAACCGCGCTACGACGTCGCCGGCCCGTACCTGGCGCTGTTCTGCCGCAATGTGATGATCTATTTCGACAAGCCCACCCAGCGCGGCATCCTGTCGCGGCTGATCCCGCACCTGGACGACGACGGCATGCTCTACACCGGCCATTCGGAGAACTATCTGCATGCGGCCGACCTGATCCAGCCCTGTGGCCGCACGCTGTACCGTCGGGCGCAAAAGGATCGCGCATGAGCCCCGCCGCCATGGCCCTGGACCAGGTGATGCGCTATCACGACACGCGCTTCCAGACGATCGCGGCCAAGCTGTTGCCGACCCAATACCTGGTGGTGGACGACGACACCGCGCTGACCACCATCCTGGGCTCGTGCGTGGCCGCCTGCATCCGCGACCCGTTGCTGAAGATCGGCGGCATGAACCACTTCATGCTGCCCGACGGCCAGAGCGGCGACGGCGCGCCGGCACGCTACGGCAGCTACGCGATGGAAGTGCTGATCAACGACCTGCTCAAGCGCGGCGCCGCCCGCAACCGCCTGGAAGCCAAGGTGTTCGGCGGCGGCAACGTGCTCAAGGGCTTCACCAACAACCCGGTCGGCACGCGCAACGCCGACTTCGTGCTGAACTACCTCAAGGCCGAACAGATCCCGGTGGTGGCCGAGGACCTGCGCGGCATCCATCCGCGCAAGATCTGGTTCTTTCCCGGCACCGGCCGCGTGGTCGTGCAGCGCCTGCCGCACGCGCACGAGGAAGCCGAGATCGCCGCGGCCGAGTCGGCGGTGCGCGCCCGTCTGGCCAAAGCCCCTGTCACCGGCGCCGTGGAGTTGTTCGAATGAGCCTGGAAGCCCCTTGCCGTGTCCTGATCGTCGACGACTCCGCGGTCGTGCGGCAGATCCTCACCGAGATCCTGTCGGGCGCGCCCGGCGTGGAAGTGGTCGGCTCGGCCGCCGACCCGCTGCTGGCGCGCGAGAAGATCAAGCGTCTGAATCCGGACGTGATCACGCTTGACGTGGAAATGCCGCGCATGGACGGCCTGGCGTTCCTGGAAAACCTGATGCGGCTGCGGCCCACGCCGGTGGTGATGATCTCCTCGCTCACCGAGCGCGGCGCCGACACCACGCTGCAGGCGCTGTCGCTGGGCGCGGTCGACTTCGTCTCCAAGCCCAAGCTCGACGTGGCCCGCGGCTTGGAGGGATACGCCGAAGAGATCATCACCAAGGTCAAGAATGCGGCCAAGGCCAAGGTCCGTGCTCTGGACCGGCCGGCCACGCCGAAACCGGCCAGCGCCACCGCCACGCCCGCCGCCGTGTCCTCGCTGAAGTTCCGCACCACCGACCGGCTGATCGCGATCGGTGCGTCCGCCGGCGGCACCGAAGCGCTGCGCGTGGTGCTGGAAGGCATGCCGGCCGATGCCCCGGCAGTGGTGATGACCCAGCATCTGCCCGCGGGCTTCAGCACGGCCTTCGCCGACCGTCTCAACCGGCACTCGGCGATGGCCGTGCGCGAAGCGACCGAAGGCGAAGCGATCCTGCCCGGCCACGCCTACCTGCCGCCCGGCGGCAAGCACCTGCAGGTGATCCGCGACGGCGCGCGCTGGCGCTGCAAGATCGACGACGGCCCGCCGGTCAACCGGCACAAGCCGGCGGTGGACGTGCTGTTCCAGTCGGTGGCGCGCAACGCCGGCGCCAACGCCATCGGTGCGATCCTCACCGGCATGGGCGACGACGGCGCGCGCGGCCTGCTGGAAATGCTGCAGGCCGGCGCCAGCACCCTGGTCCAGGACGAGGCCACCAGCGTGGTCTGGGGCATGCCCGGCACGGCCTTCCGGCTGGGCGCGGCGCAGGAGGTGCTGCCCCTGGACAAGATCGCCGAGCGCCTGATCGCGCTGTCCGTGCAGGCCCGCTGACAGCATGCCGGGCCGCCGCGCCACCACCTCGAGCGTCTCCAGCGACCCCAGTGTGGAAACGGCGCGGGCGGCCGCGGCCTGCTCCGAACTCGATCTGCTGCACTGCCTGCACTACGCCCCGCAAGGGGTGCTGGTGATCGATGCGAAGGCACGCGTGGTCGCCTTCAACCACACCGCCGAAGCGCTGTGGAACCGGCCACGCGCGCAGGTGCTGGGCCATCCGCTCGGCGAGCTGGTCGACGCGGAGAACCGCGCGGACTTCCTCGCCAGTTGCCTGCACCACGACGGCAGCGGCAGCTACGAACTGACGTTGCGCGACCCCGACGGTAGGGCACGCTGGCTGGCGGTGAGCGCGGCACGGGTGCCGGAGAACACCAGCCAGCTGCAGGTGCTGTTCGTGCGCGACATCAGCGCCGAACGCGCCCGCGATGCCAGGATGCGGCTGCTGTCGCTGGCGCTGGACTCCAGCGACAACGCGATCGTCGTCTGCGATCCGGAATTGAACATCCTCTACGTCAACGCCGGCTTCAGCCAGGTGTTCGGCTATGCCGAGAGCGAAGTGCTGGGGCACCTGCCCAGCAACGTGCTGACCGGCCCCGGTACCGACCTGCAGACCGTGCAGCAGACCCGCGAACGCGTACGCGCCGGCTTCGGCCACCAGGCCGACATCCTGGCGTACCGCAAGGACGGCACCCCGCTGTGGGCCACCCTGGTGGCCACCCCCATCGCCGGCGAGAACGGCGACCAACGGCGCTACATCCTCTCGTTCACCGACATCACCCAGAGCAAGATGCACGAGGTGCTGCACAAGAACGTGCTGGAGGCGCTGGTCCGCGAACAGCCGCTGGTCGAGGTCGCCACGCTGATCTGCAATGAGGTCGAGCGCATCGCGCCGGAACTGATGGCCGCGATCGTCAGCGTCGACGGCAGCGGCTGCCTGCAGCCGCTGGCTGCGCCGAGCATGCCGGCGCGGTTCGGCGAGACCATGAGCAACATGCGCGCCGGACCGCGTGCCGGCGCCCTCGGCACCTCGATCTGGCGCGGCAAGCAGGTGCTGGTGCTCGACCCGCGCACCGACCCGCTGTTCGCCGACTACATGGGGCTGGTGCAGTACGTGCAGTTGGGCACCTGCGTGGCTACCCCGATCAAGTCCAGCAGCGGCCGCGTCCTCGGCAGCTTCGCGCTGTGCTACCGGCAGGTGCGCGAGCCGTTGGCCTGGCACCTGCGCCTGATCGAACTCTGCGTGCATCTGTGCGCATTGGCGCTGGAACGCGAGCAGACCAGGGCACGCGTGCACCAGCTCGCCTTCTACGACTCGCTCACCGGCCTGCCCAACCGGGTGATGTTCAGCGCCCGCGCCGAGCAGGCGCTCGCCGCCGCCGAGCACCAGGGCGCGCCGGTGGCGATCCTGTTCGTGGACATCGACCGCTTCAAGCGCGTCAACGAGACCCAGGGCCATGCCGCCGGCGACGGCCTGTTGCGCGACATCGCCCATCGCATCGGCGACACCCTGGGCGTGACCGACCTCATCGGCCGCCAGGCCGGCGACGAATTCGTGCTGATGCTGCCGAACTGCAGCGTCGAACAGGCCGCCGGCGTCGCCGAGCGCCTTTTGCTGGCGCTGGCCGAGCCGCTGGTGGTCGGCCAGGTGACCCTGCACCCCAGCGCCAGCATCGGCGTGGCGATGTTCCCCGAGGACGGCGGCGACATCGAGACCTTGCTGCGCCATGCCGACCTGGCGATGTTCCGGGCCAAGCGCGAGGGCGGCAACAGCGTGTGCTACTTCAGTTCCGACATGAACCGCATGGCGCAGGAACGCGTGGCGATGGAGACCGCGCTGCGCGACGCCCTGCATCGCAACAAGCTGCAACTGCACTACCAGCCGCAGTTGCACAGCCAGGCGCCGCATGCGCTGTACGGCGTGGAAGCGCTGCTGCGCTGGGAACATCCCAACCTCGGCGCGATCTCCCCTGCCCGCTTCGTACCGATGGCCGAAGAATGCGGGCTGATCGACGAGCTCGGACATTGGGTCCTGCGCGAGACCTGCCGGCAGATGGCAGACTGGCGCCAGCGCGGCATCCCGGTGCCGCGCGTGGCGGTGAACCTGTCGGCCAACAATTTCGCCGACCCGCAGCTGCCCGCGCGGGTGGAGGATCTGCTCGCCACCGCCGGCCTGCAACCAGCGGACCTGGCACTGGAGATGACCGAGAGCGTCATGCTCTCCAACCCCGGCGCCGTGCTGGCCAATCTGCGCCAACTGCAGGCCAGCGGCGTGCTGCTGTCGCTGGACGACTTCGGCACCGGCTATTCCAGCCTCAGCCATCTGCATCAATTGCCGGTCAACGAACTGAAGCTGGACATGAGCTTCGTCAGCGACCTGGAGCACTGCCAGACCTCGCGCGCGCTGACCACCTCGGTGCTGCGCATTGGCGAGACCCTCGGCCTGCATACCGTCGCCGAGGGCGTGGAGACCGAGGCGCAGCGCGCGTTCCTGGCGCGGCTGGGCTGCCGCGTGCTGCAGGGCTTCCTGTTCGCCCCGGCGCTCACACCGGCGGCGCTGGAGCACTGGCTGCAGGGGCGTGCGCCCGCACAGCCGACGTAAGCGCACGCGAGCGCGGCAAGACCGCCGCGTCGGGAAACGCCTGCAACCCCAAGAAAAAAGCCCGGCAATGCCGGGCTTCTCGTTTGCGACAGTGCCGCATGGGCGGCACGTCGCGTCGGTGCATCGCCGGGGCGATCAGGCGGCGACCGTGGTGGCCACGTCCTGATAGTCCTGGATCTGATCGAAGTTCATGTAGCGATAGATCTGCTCGCCACTGGTCTTGATCACGCCCACGTCGGCCATGTACTCGTCCTTGGTCGGGATCCGGCCCAGGCGCGAGCAGATCGCCGCCAGTTCCGCCGAGCCCAGGTACACGTTGGTGTTGCGGCCCAGGCGGTTGGGGAAGTTGCGGGTGGAGGTGGAGAACACCGTGGCGCCCTCGCGCGCCTGCGCCTGGTTGCCCATGCACAGCGAGCAGCCCGGCATTTCCATGCGCGCGCCGGCGGCGCCGAAGGTGCCGTAGTGGCCTTCCTTGGTCAGCTCCGAGGCGTCCATCTTGGTCGGCGGCGCGACCCACAGGCGGGTCGGGATGTCGCGCTTGCCTTCCAGCAGCTTGGCCGCGGCACGGAAGTGGCCGATGTTGGTCATGCACGAGCCGATGAACACTTCGTCGATCGCCGCGCCGGCCACGTCGGACAGGGTCTTCACGTCGTCCGGGTCGTTCGGGCAGGCCACGATCGGCTCGTGGATGTCGGCCAGGTCGATCTCGATCACCGCCGCGTATTCGGCATCGGCATCGGGCTCGAGCAGCTGCGGGTCTGCCAGCCATTCCTCCATCTTCTTGATCCGCCGCGCCAGCGAACGCGCGTCGGCATAGCCTTCGGCGATCATCCACTTCAGCAGGGTGATGTTGCTGGTCAGGTACTCGACGATCGGCTCCTTGTTCAGGCGCACCGTGCAACCGGCGGCCGACCGCTCGGCGGAGGCGTCGGACAGTTCGAACGCCTGCTCCACCTTCAGTTCCGGCAGGCCTTCGATCTCGAGGATGCGGCCGGAGAAGATGTTCTTCTTGCCCTGCTTGGCCACGGTCAGCAGGCCCTGCTTGATCGCGTACAGCGGGATCGCGTTGACCAGATCGCGCAGGGTCACGCCCGGCTGCATCTGCCCCTTGAAGCGCACCAGCACGCTCTCGGGCATGTCCAGCGGCATGACGCCGGTGGCGGCGGCGAAGGCGACCAGGCCGGAGCCGGCCGGGAACGAGATGCCGATCGGGAAGCGGGTGTGCGAGTCGCCGCCGGTGCCGACGGTGTCGGGCAGCAGCATGCGGTTGAGCCAGCTGTGGATCACGCCGTCGCCCGGACGCAGCGACACGCCGCCGCGGGTGGAGATGAACTCCGGCAGGGTGTGGTGGGTCTTGACGTCGACCGGCTTCGGGTACGCGGCGGTGTGGCAGAACGACTGCATCACCAGGTCGGCGGAGAAGCCCAGGCAGGCCAGATCCTTCAGCTCGTCGCGGGTCATCGGGCCGGTGGTGTCCTGCGAGCCCACCGAGGTCATCTTCGGCTCACAGTAGGTGCCCGGGCGCATGCCCTGGCCTTCCGGCAGGCCACAGGCGCGGCCGACCATCTTCTGCGCCAGCGAGAAGCCCTTGCCGGTGTCCGGCGGGTCCATCGGCAGGCGGAACAGGTCCGAGGCCGGCAGGCCCAGGAACTCGCGCGCCTTGGCGGTCAGGCCGCGGCCGACGATCAGCGGGATGCGGCCGCCGGCGCGCACTTCGTCGAACAGCACGTCCGACTTCATCGCGAACTCGGCGATCACCTGCCCGTTCTTCAGCGCCTTGCCTTCGTACGGGCGCAGCTCGACCACGTCGCCGTGCTCCATCTGCGACACGTCCAGCTCGATCGGCAGCGCGCCGGCGTCTTCCATGGTGTTGTAGAAGATCGGCGCGATCTTCGAGCCCAGGCACACGCCGCCGAAGCGCTTGTTGGGGATGTACGGGATGTCCTCGCCGGTCCACCACAGCACCGAGTTGGTCGCCGACTTGCGCGAGGAACCGGTGCCGACCACGTCGCCGACGTAGGCGACCAGATGGCCCTTGGCCTTGAGATCGGCGATGGCCTGGATCGGGCCGCGCTTGCCGTCTTCTTCCGGCTCGAACGGGGCGCCGTCGCGCTTGTTCTTGAGCATCGCCAGCGCGTGCAGCGGGATGTCGGGACGGGTGGTGGCGTCCGGCGCCGGCGACAGGTCGTCGGTGTTGGTCTCGCCCGGCACCTTGAACACGGTGATGGTCAGGCTCTGCGGCACTTCCGGCTTGCTGGTGAACCACTCGGCCTCGGCCCAGCTCTGCAGCACCGCCTTGGCGTGCGCGTTGCCGGCCTCGGCCTTCTCCTGCACGTCGTGGAAGGCGTCGAAGATCAGCAGCGTGTGCTTCAGACCTTCGGCGGCGACTGCACCGAGTTCGGCGTTGTCCAGCAGCTCGATCAGCGGATGGATGTTGTAGCCGCCGAGCATGGTGCCCAGCAGTTCGGTGGCGCGGGTGGGCGAGATCAGCGGGGTCTTCTCGCTGCCGAAGGCGACCGCGGCCAGGTACGAGGCCTTGACCTTGGCGGCGTCGTCGACGCCCGCCGGCACGCGATGGCTCAGCAGTTCGACCAGGAACTGCTCCTCGCCGGCCGGCGGATTCTTCAGCAGTTCGATGACCTGCGCGGTCTGCTGCGCGCTCAGCGGCAGCGGCGGGATTCCGAGCGCGGCGCGCTCTGCAACGTGGTGGCGGTAGGCTTCCAACATGCGGGTTCTCCGGAAAAATACGGTGGGAATGTGCGGTAGCGGCGGCGCGGCGTCAGCCGGCAGGCTTGGGGACGATGATCTTCAGGCCCTTGAAGTAATCGCGGAAAAAACGGTCGTCGCGGGTGATCAGGCCATCGCATTGCAGCAGCGCATGCGCACCGATCAGGAAATCGGCCACCACCCGCTCGCGCTTGCCGCCACGGGCGCGGAAGCGGCGCTGCATCTCGCCGGCGCGCAGGGCCGACTTGGCCTCCAGCGCGCTGAAGCGGATGCTCATGTCCTCCAACACCGACAACGCCTCGGCGCCGTCGCGCAGCGCGCTGCACACTTCGGCCAGGACGATGTCGCAGACCACCACCGGACCGGTGCTCAGGCACTGGCGCAGGCAGGCTTCGGCGGCGTCGGCCTGCGGGCCGTCGGCCAGCAGGTCCACCAGCACGGACGAGTCGATGGCGATCATGCGCCGGCGTCGGGCTCGGGTTCGAACGGATCGCCCGGGGCGCGGCCGCGGATGGCGCGCATCGCCTCGTCGGTACTGGCGAAGCCGTCGAGCTTGAAGCGGCCGCGAGCGCGCGAGATGGCATCGTCCACGCTCTTGCGCAGGATGATCCGGCCGCCGTCAAGTTCCACTTTCAGGATGGTGCCCTTGCTCAGGCCCAATGCGTCGCGCACGGCCTTGGGCAAGGTGATCTGACCGCGCTCGGCGACAGTGGCTTCCATGGGGCGGGCTCCACAAGGTATGCACGAATTTTACATACTTGAAGCGTCATACTCAAGCCCACATACAGCGCAGGTCACACCTGCCATACACACTGAATCGGTCAGAATGACCGCAGTCCCTACAGCCGCGATGCCATAGGAGTTCCGTGATGAGCGATTCCTTTTCCACCCGTGCCTCGCTCGAGGTCAACGGCCAACGCTACGCCTACTACAGCCTGCCCAAGCTCGCCGAGCGCTTCGACATCGCCCGCTTGCCCTACTCGCTGAAGATCCTGCTGGAAAACCTGTTGCGCCACGAAGACGGCGGCGTGACCGTGGGCAAGGACCACATCGAGGCAGTGGCGAAGTGGGATCCCAAGGCCGAGCCGGATACCGAGATCGCCTTCATGCCGGCGCGCGTGGTGCTGCAGGACTTCACCGGCGTACCGTGCGTGGTCGACCTGGCCGCAATGCGCGACGCGGTGGTCAAGCTCGGCGGGCGCCCGGAACAGATCAACCCGCTGATTCCCTCGGAACTGGTGATCGACCATTCGGTGCAGGTGGACGTGTTCGGCAAGCCCGACGCGCTGGACCTCAACGGCAAGATCGAATTCCAGCGCAACAAGGAGCGCTACGGCTTCCTGCGCTGGGGCCAGAAGGCCTTCGACAACTTCAAGGTGGTGCCGCCGAACACCGGCATCGTGCACCAGGTCAACCTGGAGCACCTGGCGCGGGTGGTGATGACCGGCGAGCGTGACGGCGAGGCGATCGCCTACCCGGACACCGTGTTCGGCACCGATAGCCACACCACCATGATCAACGGCATCGGCGTGCTCGGCTGGGGCGTGGGCGGCATCGAGGCGGAAGCGGCGATGCTCGGCCAGCCTTCGTCGATGCTGATCCCGCAGGTGGTGGGCTTCAAGCTCACCGGCAAGCTGCCCGAAGGCGCCACCGCCACCGACCTGGTGCTGACGGTGACGCAGATGCTGCGCAAGCACGGCGTGGTCGGCAAGTTCGTCGAGTTCTTCGGCGACGGCCTGCAGCACCTGCCGCTGGCCGACCGCGCCACCATCGGCAACATGGCGCCCGAATACGGCGCGACCTGCGGCATCTTCCCGATCGACGCCGAATCGCTGACCTACCTGCGCCTGTCCGGGCGCAGCGAGGAGCAGATCGCGCTGGTCGAGGCCTACGCCAAGGCGCAGGGCCTGTGGCACGACGCCGACAGCGCGCATGCCGCGTACAGCGCCACCCTGGAACTGGACATGGGCCAGGTCAAGCCGTCGCTGGCCGGTCCCAAGCGCCCGCAGGACCGCGTGCTGCTGGAAGACATGCAGCGCAACTTCCGCGACAGCCTGGTGCCGTTCGCCGACGCGCGCAGCAAGCGCCACAGCGATGCGAAACAGGAAGACCGGCTCAAGAACGAAGGCGGCGGCGGCACCGCGGTCGGCGCCCAGGCGGCGCATGCGCAGGATGCCGAGGCCAGCGGCGCCGGCTGGCAGCTACGCGACGGCGCGGTGGTGATCGCGGCGATCACCTCCTGCACCAACACCTCCAACCCGGCGGTGATGCTCGGCGCCGGCCTGCTCGCGCGCAACGCCGTGGCCAAGGGCCTGAAGGCGCAGCCGTGGGTCAAGACCTCGCTCGGGCCGGGCTCGCTGGTGGTCACCGATTACCTCAAGAAGGCCGGGGTGATGACCGACCTGGAACAGCTCGGCTTCTACGTGGTCGGCTACGGCTGCACCACCTGCATCGGCAACTCCGGCCCGCTGCCGGAGGATGTGTCGGCGGCCATCGCCCAGGACGACCTGGTGGTGGCGTCGGTGCTGTCGGGCAACCGCAACTTCGAAGGCCGTGTGCATCCGGAAGTGAAGATGAACTACCTGGCCTCCCCGCCGCTGGTAGTCGCCTACGCCATCGCCGGCACCACCGACATCGACCTGACCCGCGACCCGCTGGGCACCGGCAGCGACGGCCAGCCGGTGTACCTGCGCGACATCTGGCCGAGCAACAAGGAGATCGGCGACACCATCGCCGCCACGGTCGGCCCGGAGATGTTCAAGCAGAACTACGCCGACGTGTTCAAGGGCGACAGCCGCTGGGCCGCCATCGCCTCGCCCGACGGCGAGCTTTACGCCTGGGACGGCGCCTCCACCTACATCAAGAACCCGCCCTACTTCGACGGCATGACCATGCAGGTCGGCCGCATCGACGACGTGCACGGTGCGCGCGTGCTCGGCCTGTTCGGCGACTCGATCACCACCGACCACATCTCCCCGGCCGGCAACATCAAGAAGGACTCGCCGGCGGGCCGCTTCCTGCAGGAACGCGGCGTGCAGCCGGCCGACTTCAACAGCTACGGCAGCCGCCGCGGCAACGACGACGTCATGGTCCGCGGCACCTTCGCCAATATCCGCATCAAGAACCTGATGTTCGGCGGCGAGGAAGGCGGCAACACCCTGTACCACCCGCCCGGCGGCGGCCAGCCGGAAAAGCTGGCGATCTACGACGCGGCGATGAAGTACAAGGCCGACGGCGTGCCGCTGGTGGTGATCGGCGGCAAGGAATACGGCACCGGCTCCTCGCGCGACTGGGCGGCCAAGGGCACCAATCTGCTCGGGGTCAAGGCCGTGATCGCCGAAAGCTTCGAACGCATCCACCGCTCCAATCTGGTCGGCATGGGCGTGCTGCCACTGCAGTTCCTCGACGGCCAGAACGCGCAGAGCCTGGGCCTGGACGGCTCGGAAGTGTTCGAGATCACCGGCCTGCAGGACGGCGCCAGCAAGCGCGCCAAGGTCGTGGCGACCAAGGCCGACGGCAGCGCGCAGTCCTTCGAGGTGGCGGTGATGCTGCTGACCCCGAAGGAAGTGGAGTACTTCCGCCATGGCGGCCTGCTGCAGTACGTGCTGCGGCAATTGGCTGCGCGCTGACAGCCGCACGGGTTTCCCACACGGAACCCTGGCCCCCGCGCCTAGCGCGGGGGCGATGCTCGGGTACGCGAATTGACACTTGCATGCGCGCGCACTCGAGAGCAAAGGCTTTCGCCTTTCGGCGAGTTACTTTTCTTTGCTTGTGCAAAGAAAAGTAACCAAAAGAAAGCACACCCTGCCTCGCGCCCTACGCGCTGCGCGCTCCGGGTCCGCGTCCAGCCCGGGGATCCGCGGAAGGGGCATCCTGCCCCTGCCGCGGACGGCGCACGTCCCTGTGCGCCGCCCCTTCGGGGTTTTTCCCCGTGCTGGCCGCCGCTTCGGAAGGGAACCGGTAAAAGCAACAGCAACAGCAACAGCAACAACAGATAGCCTTCGGCACTCTTGCCCTACCGGCACAAAAACACGCTCGCCCACAAGGCATCCCCCCGCCCCTGTTCGCCTTTCTCCCCTACGGAACGGTATGCTCCCATTACGGGATTCCGGCGGATACTGTCCGCTGCGCGCCCATCAATACATTTCCTGGAGGGGGAATATGAGTCTGGATCGTCCGTGGTTGCAGAGTTATCCGGCCGGCGTTGGCGCCGACATCGATGTCGATGAATACCGCTCCGTCGCCGCCGTCTTCGAAAGCTCCGTGGCCAAGTTCGGCGACCGCCCCGCCTACTGCAACTTCGGCAAGACCCTGACCTACCGCGAGGCCGGCGAACTGGCCCGGCAATTCGCCGGCTACCTGCTGGGCGAACTGCAGCTCAAGAAGGGCGACCGCGTCGCCCTGATGATGCCCAACTGCCTGCAGTACCCCATCGCCACCTTCGGCGTGCTGCTGGCCGGCATGACCGTGGTCAACGTCAACCCGCTGTACACCCCGCGCGAACTGCGCCACCAGTTGATCGACTCCGGCGCCAGCGCGCTGGTGGTGATCGACAACTTCGGCACCACCGTGCAGGAAGTGCTCGCCGACACGCCGATCAAGCAGGTCATCACCACCGGCCTGGGCGACATGCTCGGCTTCCCCAAGGGGCCGCTGGTCAACTTCGTCCTGAAGTACGTCAAGAAGCTGGTGCCGGACTACGACCTCCCCAACGCGATCCGCTTCCGCGACGCGCTGACCCTCGGCCGCCTGCACACGCTGCCGCCGATCGACATCGCGCCGAACGACATCGCCTTCCTGCAGTACACCGGCGGCACCACCGGCGTGGCCAAGGGCGCGATGCTGACCCACCGCAACCTGGTCGCCAACATGCTGCAGGCAGGCGCCTGGATCTCGGCGACCGGCAAGCTGGAGGAAGGCAAGGAAGTCATCATCACCGCGCTGCCGCTGTACCACATCTTCGCGCTGACCGCGAACGGGCTGGTCTTCATGAAGCTCGGCGGGCTCAATCACCTGATCAGCAATCCGCGCGACATGCCGGGCTTCGTCAAGGAACTGCAGAAGACCCGCTTCACCGCCTTCACCGGCGTCAACACCCTGTTCAACGGCCTGCTCAACACCCCTGGCTTCGACAAGGTGGATTTCTCCTCGCTGAAGTTCACCCTCGGCGGCGGTATGGCGGTGCAACGCGCGGTGGCCGAACGCTGGAAGCAGGTCACCGGCGTCACCCTGGTCGAGGCCTACGGCCTGACCGAGACCTCGCCGGCGGCCTGCATCAACCCGCTGACCCTGACCGAATACAACGGCGCGATCGGCCTGCCGATCCCCTCCACCGACGCCTGCGTCAAGGACGACCAGGGCCAGACCCTCGCCCATGGCGAGGTCGGTGAGCTGTGCATCCGCGGGCCGCAGGTGATGAAGGGTTACTGGCGCCGGCCGGAGGACACCGCCGGCGCCATCGATGCCGACGGCTGGCTGCACACCGGCGACATGGCGCGGATGGATCCGCAGGGCTTCTTCTATATCGTCGACCGCAAGAAAGACATGATCCTGGTGTCCGGCTTCAACGTGTATCCGAACGAGGTCGAGGACGTCATCGCGATGATGCCGGGCGTGCTGGAAGTGGCCGCGGTCGGCGTGCCGGACGAAAAATCCGGCGAAGCGGTCAAGGTGGTCATCGTCAAGAAGGACCCCAACCTGACCGCCGAGGAGGTGAAGGCGCACGCCCGCGCCAACCTCACCGGCTACAAGCACCCGCGCATCGTCGAGTTCCGCAAGGAGCTGCCCAAGACCAACGTCGGCAAGATCCTGCGGCGCGAGTTGCGCGACGCACCGCCGCCGCAATAAGCAGGTCCAGCGGGCGCCCACGCGGCGCCCGTGCAGGCGCTGGCAGGGCGAGTTCCGGCCGCGGCACCCGGGTGTAGCATCCGCCGGGTGGAAACGCACTCGCCCGCTGCGCCACGCCATCTCCGCGGGCGTCTTTCCGAGAGCCCGCCATGAGCACGATCGACACGCTGCCCCGTACCCGCACCTATTCCAGCATCCGCATCGATGCGGACGGCGACGACGATAGCCATTGGTTGTACATGCATGCGAATCCACAGCTCGGCACGCGCCCATGCTTCCATAGCCAGATGCTGGATGACGTACTGGCAGCACTGGAGGCGATGACAACGCGTGCGAATACGCTCAGGAAGGGCGCACTGAAGCATCTGGTTATCGCCTCCGATGCCAATGTCTTCAATCTCGGCGGCGATCTTGCGCTCTTTTCCGACCTCATCCGCCGCAAAGACCGCGAGCAACTGCTCGACTACGCCTATCGCTGCGTGAGCGGCGTCCATCAACTGCAGCGAGGCCTGGCGGGCGACGTGCGCACCATCGCCCTGCTGCAAGGCGATACCCTGGGCGGAGGTCTGGAGATGGCATTGGCCTGCCACACGATCGTCGCAGAAGAAGGCGTCACGATGGGGTTGCCGGAGGCGATTTTCGGACTGATTCCCGGCATGGGCGCTTATTCCTTCCTGTGCAAGCGCGTCGCTCCGCATGTGGCCGAACAGATCATCCTGGGTGCCGACCTGTACAGCAGCGAGCAGATGCACGCGATGGGCATCGTCGATGTACTGGTCCCGCGGAACCAGGGCATCGACCGCGTGAAACAGCTCATCCACCACCAGCGCCGCAGCCCGCAGTCGTACCTGGCGATGAACACGGTGCGCAATCTGGCGCAACCCGTGACCCTGCAGGAACTGCAGGCGATCACCGAAATCTGGGTCGATTCCGCGTTGGCGCTGGACGAGAAATCGCTGCGCACGATGGATCGGCTGGTGCGCGCGCAGACCCGCCGTGCGCGGGATGTTGCAGCCTAGCTGGAAAACGCAGTGGTCAGCGGTCGGCCCGGTATCACGCCCGGGCCTTACCGTCGGCCTCAGCGCAATTCGTTTTCTTCGGAACTTGCGCTGCGGCGCGCACGCGCCTCGAGCACTTCCCTGCCCTCGGTCAGACTGGCGTTGAGTGCCATCAACCGGGAGCGCCATTCGCTGCGCATCTGCCACTCCGCCATCTGCATCAACTCGCCACCAAGGCTGGCCAGCCGGATCAGGCCCAGATTGCTCGCCACGCCCTTGATCGCGTGAGCATGTTCGCGCAGACGTTCCCAATGCTCCGCGTCGCCTGCGATCTGCATGCCACCCAGGCAGCCCTCGGCATCGTTGAGACACTGCGAAATGAACTCGCGTTCGAATCCTTCGCCCATGCCCAGCCCGGCCAATTCATCGAGCACGGAGGAATCCAGCACACCTTCGGACGTGGTGGCGATCAACTGCCTGACCTGAGCCTCGCCAGAGCCGCGCAGGCGCCCCTCCGCGGCAATGTCGGCCAACGTATCTAGCAGACGGCTGGCGACGACCGGCTTGGCCAGGAACGTGTGCGCACCGGCCTGTTCACAACGCTGGATCGCGTCGGGTGTGACGTCCGCGCTGAGCACCACCACGGGGGTGCGCGGGCCGCCAGCCTGCATGATCCGCAGCTGCTTCAGCATGTCCAACCCGCTCATGCCGGGCATGTGCAAATCGACAATGACCCCATCGAACTCGCTCTCCGCCAAGGCGTCCAGCACCGATTCGGCCCCCTCGACGCAGATCGGACGGTGACCCGCCTTCTGCAGCAGGCGCTGTAGCACCATGCGATTGGCGGCATGGTCATCGGCCACCAGAATGCGCATGCTGCGGATGCGCGCACGGTGACGCAGGAAGGGATCCGAAAAGGCAATGACGTTCCCAGGCTGGCCGTTCTCCTCGGGGCGTTCGGCGGAAGCCGCCTCCGCCTGCGGCTCTTCCTCGACCGTGCTTACAGGAATCTCGAACGGCAGATCGAACCAGAACCGGCTTCCGCGCGGCAGGTTCTCCTGATAGCCGATACTGCCGCCCATCGACTCCACCAAGCCTTTGGCGATCGTGGTGCCCAGTCCGGTTCCTTCGTAACGGCGGGCCAATCCCACATCCGCCTGCTCGAACGCATCGAACAGCCGCGATCGCATCGACTCCGGCACACCGATGCCCGTGTCGACGATATCGAAACTCAGCCATGTCCGATCCATGTCGGTGCGCAGCAGCTTGACCCGCACGTCGACTCGACCGAAGTCGGTGAACTTGATCGCGTTCCCGGCCAAATTCAGCAGCACTTGGCGCAGGTGGCCTGCATCGCCGAGGAGATGATTCGGCACTTCAGCGGCGATGTCGACGAAATAGCCGATCGCCTTGGCCCGCGCCTGCGGCTGCAGGATCAAACCGATCTGCTCCACGGTTTCGCGCAGAGAGAAGGCACTGTTGTCGATACGGATCTTTCCGGCCTCGATCGCCGAGATGTCGAGCACTTCCTCGACCAGCGAGAGCAGGCTCTTGGCAGACGCCTGGATGGTGCTGACGCACTCGCGCTGCTCGGCATCGAGCCTGGTCGTCGACAGCACCTCTGTCATGCCGGACAGGCCGTTGAGTGGGGTACGGAATTCGTGGCTCATGTTGGCCAGAAAGCGGCTCTTTGCCTCGTTGGCGCGCTGCGCCTCCTTCGTCGCCTGAGTCAATTGCCGCAACAGCCCTGACAGATAAACCGGCACCGCCAACAGGCCGATGACCAGACCAACGCCCAGTCCAAGATTGTTGCGCCAGTAAGACGTTACCAGCACGGTGGTGCCGAAGCTGGCCACCCCCATGGCCACCGCCAGATAAAGATACCGGTTGCCGTAGCGCAAACCATTGCCAACCGTCACCCACAGGACCACGACGTACATCCAGGCCAGCGGCTCGCCCATGCCGATCATCGCCGCAGCGATCAGGCCGTAGTCGGCGATCATGCCGATGATCCGTCGCGTATCGCAACGTTCAGGCCGCCACAGCAACCAGGCCAGCACGCCCAGCGATAGCACCAGACCGGACGACACCACGGCGACCACGTTCAGGTACTCGCGCATGGGCAAGGTCGCGCGCGGACCCGGCAACAGCACATAGCTCAGGATGATAGAGATCAGGGCGATCCGCACCAGGGCCTGCGCGTGCTCGGTATCCTTGCGCTCCGCGAACCGTTGCCGCACCCACCTGATCGCCGCGATCATGTCAGACCCCTGGTCGCGCCGAGGCGGTGGAGAATTTCTCGCAGATCACCTGCAGTTGCTCGCGACCGCGGAACAGCGCGTCCACGCAGCGCGGGTCGAACAGGCGGCCGCGCTGGGCGTAGAGGTAGGCCAGCGTCGCATCCATGGTCCAGGCTTCCTTGTAAGGGCGCGGCGAGATCAGCGCGTCGAACACGTCGGCGACCGCCACGATCCGCGCTTCCAGCGGAATCGCCTCGCCGACCAGGCCGTCCGGGTAGCCGCTGCCGTCGTAGCGCTCATGGTGGCGCAGGGCGATCAGCGCGCCGACCTGGATGAAGCGGTTCTGGCTGCCGCTGAGCAGTTCGTAGCCGATGCGCGGGTGCATGCGCATCACCGCCATCTCGTCCTCGTTGAGCTTGCCCGGCTTGAGCAGCACCGCATCGGGAATGGCGATCTTGCCCATGTCGTGCAGGCTCGCCGCCATCTCGATGACCCGCACCTCGTCCTCGGACAGGCCCAGTTGCTCGGCGATCAGCCCGGCCACGTGGGCCATGCGCTCCAGGTAGGCGCTGGTGCCGACGTCGCGGTACTCGATGGCCCGCGCCAGCCGCGACAGGGTCTCGCGTTCGCGTTCCTCGACCTCGCGCATGCTGGCCAGCAGGCGCTGCTCCAGCGACATCGCGCGCTGCTTGATGTTCTCGCTCTGCAGCCGCAACTGCAGCAGGTTGTGGCAGCGCGCACGCAGTTCGCGCGGGCGGATCGGCTTGACCAGGAAGTCGATCACCCCCGCCTCCAGGGCGGCCTGGCGGATCGGCTCGTCGCCGACCACGGTGATCAGGATGATCGGGATGTCGCGGTGCTTGGGCAGCCGGCGCAGGCGCCGCGCGAACTCCAGCCCGTCCATGCCCGGCATGCGGTAGTCGAGCAGCAACAGATCGACCTTGCCGGCCTCGCACCAGGCCAGCGCGGCCTGCGAATCGCCGAAATCGCGCACGGTCAGTTCCGGGGCGATGTCCTCGATGACATGCCGCAGCATCGTCCGCGCGGAGGTCTGATCGTCGACGATGACGATGTTCAAACGATTGTCGCTTCCGTCGGCCCAGTGGAGACGGTCCCCGTTCGAGGACGCGCCGGAGAGGCTCATGCTGGCATCATGCATCTGCAATCCTCCGCCCGTCGCATCTGCGCGGGCTGCTGAGACGACAACGGGAACGCGCCGCCGCGCATCACGCCGGCTCGTCCACCTCACTTCCTTTTGCGTGCAACGCCTGGTGCAAGAACCGCGCCAGCGGGGCTAGGTTAAGCCTCCGGACGCATATACGGAAACAGCAGCACGTCACGGATCGAGCTGCTGCCGGTGAGCAACATTACCAGCCGGTCGATGCCGATGCCCAGGCCGCCGGTCGGCGGCAGCCCGACTTCCAGTGCGCGGATGTAGTCGGCATCGAAATGCATCGCCTCGTCGTCTCCGCCTTCCTTCGCCGCCACCTGGGCCTGGAACCGCGCCGCCTGGTCTTCCGGGTCGTTGAGCTCGGAGAAGCCGTTGGCGATTTCCTTGCCGTTGATGAACAGCTCGAAGCGGTCGGTATAGCCCGGCTCGGTGTCGCTGGAGCGGGCCAGCGGCGAGACCTCGACCGGGTGGTCGGTGATGAAGGTGGGCTGGATCAGGGTGTGCTCGACCGTGGCCTCGAAGATCTCCAGCAGCAGTTTGCCCCAGCCGTAGGACGGCTTGGTGCGGATCTTCAACCGCTCGCAATGGCGCAGCAGGGCCTCGCGGTCGGTGCAGTCGGCGGCGCTGATCTCCGGGTTGTGGTGGCGCACCGCCTCGTCCATGCGCCAGCGGCGGAATGCCGGCGCCAGGTCGATGTCGGCCCCGTCCCAGTGCACCTGGGTAGTGCCCAACACCTCGCGGGCGACATCGCGAATGACGTTCTCGGTCAGGTCCATCACCTCGTGGTACGTGGCGTAGGCCTCGTACAGCTCCATCATGGTGAATTCCGGATTGTGCCGGGTGCTGACGCCTTCGTTGCGGAAATTACGGTTGATTTCGTAGACCCGTTCCAGGCCGCCGACCACCAGGCGCTTCAGGTACAGCTCCGGGGCCACCCGCAGGTACAGATCCAGGTCCAGCGCGTTGTGGTGGGTGGTGAACGGCTTGGCCGTGGCGCCGCCGGGGATGTAGTGCATCATCGGCGTCTCCACTTCCAGGAAGCGGCGCGCGTCCAGCCAGGCGCGCATGGCGCGGATGATCTTGGAGCGCTTGACGAACACCTCGCGCGCCTCCGGCGACACGATCAGGTCGACGTAGCGCTGGCGATAGCGCTGCTCCACGTCCGACAGGCCGTGCCACTTGTCCGGCAGCGGCCGCAGGGCCTTGGTCAGCAGCCGCAGGCCGGTGGCCTTGATCGACAGCTCGCCGGTCTTGGTGCGGGTCAGCCCGCCCTCCACACCGATGATGTCGCCGATGTCCCAGCCCTTGAAGGCGTCGTAGGCCTCGCCCAGGGCGTTGGCCTGCAGGAACAGCTGGATGCGCCCGGACTCGTCCTGCAACTGCACGAAGCTGGCCTTGCCCATCACCCGCTTGGCCAGCAGGCGCCCGGCCAGGCGCAGGCTGCGGCCCTGGGCCTCCAGCGCCTCGGCGGTCCAGCGCTCGGTGTCGGCGAACTCGGCCTGCAGATCGCCGGCGAAGTCGCTGCGGCGGAAATCGTTCGGATAGGCCACGCCCTGCGCGCGCAGCGCGGCGAGTTTGGCACGCCGTTCGGCGATGAGGCTGTTCTCGTCGACAGCAAGGGACGGCGCGGGGGTCTGCTCGGTCATGGGATGGGGGATGCGTGAGGAAGGGAAAGAATGCACCAGCCGGCGGGCCGTGTGCCGCCATACGGCCTCCGTCGCCAGGACGGAGGCCGCCGGTTCAGGCGTCGCTGCGTTTGGAGCCGACTTCCAGGCCGGACTTGAGGCTGGCCTCGACGAACTCGTCCAGGTCGCCGTCGAGCACCTTCTGGGTGTCCGAGCGCTCCACGCCGGTGCGCAGGTCCTTGATCCGGCTCTGGTCGAGCACGTAGTTGCGGATCTGGCTGCCCCAGCCGATGTCGGACTTGGTCGCCTCCACCGCATCGCGTTCGGCGTTGCGCTTCTGGATCTCCAGCTCGTACAGCTTGGCGGCCAGCATCTTCATCGCGTTGTCGCGATTCTGGTGCTGGCTGCGCCCGGTCTGGCAGGCCACCACGATGCCGGTGGGCACGTGGGTGATGCGCACCGCCGACTCGGTCTTGTTGACGTGCTGGCCGCCGGCGCCGGAGGACCGGTACACGTCGGTCTTGAGGTCGGCCGGATTGATGTCGATGTCGATGTTGTCGTCCACTTCCGGCGACACGAACACCGAGGTGAAGCTGGTATGGCGGCGGTTGTCCGAGTCGAACGGCGACTTGCGCACCAGCCGGTGCACGCCGGTCTCGGTCTTCAGCCAGCCGTAGGCGAAGTCGCCTTCCACGCGCAGCGTGGCCGACTTGATCCCGGCCACTTCGCCGCCGGAGACTTCCATCAGCTCGGTCTTCCAGCCGCGCGATTCGCACCAGCGCAGGTACATGCGCAGCAGGATCTCGGCCCAGTCCTGGGCCTCGGTGCCGCCAGCGCCGGCCTGGATGTCGACGAAGGCGTTGCTGGCGTCCATCTGCCCGGAGAACATGCGCTGGAATTCCAGCTTCTCCACCTGCGCCTGGAAGCGGTCGACATCGGCCAGCACCGCCTGCGCGGTGGCCTCGTCGTTCTCGCTCTCGGCCAGTTCCAGGAATTCCAGCGATTCGTTCAGGCCATCGAGCACGCTGGCGATGCCGCCGACGGTCTTCTCCAGGCCGGCGCGTTCGCGGCCCAGGCCCTGGGCACGCTCGGGGTCGTTCCAGACATCGGGGCTTTCCAGCTCCCGGGTAACTTCCTCTAGACGCTCCTTCTTGGCGTCGTAGTCAAAGAAACCCCCGTAGCGACAGCACCCGATCGGACAGATCGGCGATGCGGTGGCGAATCGGATTGAGTTCGATCATTGCGGCTTTTTCCGGCAGACAAGAGCGCAATTCTAGCAATTCCGGCCGCCGCGCCACAGCGCCGCCGGCCTACTCGACGGTCGCCGCTTCGCCCTCGCCGGCCGCCACGCGCAGCGCGGCGCGGTAGCGGCGGCTGCACGGCACCTGGCTGCCGTCGCACAGATGCACCCGCGCCTCGCCCGCCTCCAGCGGCTCGATCGAGACCACGCTGGCCAGGTTGACGATGTAGCTGCGGTGGATGCGCACGAACCGCGCCGGGTCCAGCCTTGCCTCGATCGCGGCCATGGTGCTGCGCAGCGGATAGTCGTGGCCGCGCACGCGCAGGTTGACGTAGTTACCCGAGGCCTGCAGCCATTCGATGTCGGCCGCGGCGACCAGGAAGTCGCGGCCCAGCTTGCGCACCAGGAAGCGCTCCGGCCGCTCCAGCGAGCCCATCGGCGGGCCGGCGTCGGGCGCGCCGAGCAGCGCCGCCTCGCCCTGCCAGCGCCGCAGCAGGAACCGGTACATCTCCACGCACAGCGCGATCGAGGCCAGACTGCGCACGTCCTTGAGGTATTCGTAGACCAGCCCCTGCGGCCACGGGCCGAAATCGTAGTGCTGGCCCTGCAGGCGGTAGACCAGGCTGCGCAGGGCGACCATCCCCACCACGTGCAACACCGACAGCGCCACGCTGCCCAGCAGATAACCCGGCAACCGGCGTCGCCACGTGTCCCAGTGCAGCGGGTAGCGTCGGGTCAGCACCACCACCAGCGGCACGATCAGCAGGAACATCAGGTTGCTGGACCACTCCCAGACCACCGGCTCCCACGCGGCGAAGTGCAGCCCGGTGTTGCGGATGTCGATCAGCACCGTGACGCTGTTGGCGGTGGCGTTGATCAGGGTGAGCGCGACCCAGAAGCCGATCTCGAAGCTGCGGCGCCAGGGCTGGAAACGGGAGTAGGCGCTGGCGCCGGACGGATCGGACATCGCCAAAGTGTAGCGCGCCGGCATTGCCGCGCCGGCGCGCCAGGACTAGACCTGCGCACCGCGAACTCGCGAGCGAGCAGCCCCTCTCCCACCGGGAGAGGGGTCGGGGTGAGGGTGCCCCGCACGCGCGGTGCGATGAACTAAACGAGGCTTCGCCCTACCCTCATCCGCCCCTTCGGGGCACCTTCTCCCGGTGGGAGAAGGGAACAGCAAAGCCCCTCTCCCACCGGGAAAGGGGTTGGGGTGAGGATACCCCGCACGCGCGGTGCGATGAACTAAACGAGGCTTCGCCCTACCCTCATCCGCCCCTTCGGGGCACCTTCTCCCGGCGGGAGAAGGGAAGCAAAAGCCTCTCTCCCATCGGGAGAGGGGTTGGGTGAGGGTACCCGCACGCGCGGTGCGATGAAACTAAACGAGGCTTCGCCCTACCCTCATCCGCCCCTTCGGGGCACCTTCTCCCGGTGGGAGAAGGGAACAGCAAAGCCCCTCTCCCGCCGGGAGAGGGGTTGGGGTGAGGGTCGGCACACGCGACGCGATCTGCATCTGCAGACCGCCAGATATTCAGTTCCCCAATGGCAGACAGTGCTCCACCACCAGTTGCACCGCATTGCCGCCGCGATAATCGTCGGCTACCAGGCGATAGGCGATGTGTACGCGGCGGCCAGGTTCGCGGCCGTGCCAGCCGTTGAAATGGATCGCGTTCAGGGGCTCGGCACGGCCGGGGCAGCGCAGGCTCAGCTTGAGGTGGCGCTCCTTCAGCACGCGCCACTGCAGCACCTCGAATTCGCCGTCGAACAGCGGCTCGGGGAAGCCCTGCCCCCATGGCCCGCCCTGGCGCAACGCCTCGGCATGGTGATGGTCGAGTTCGTGCGGGTCCAGCGCACCATCGCTGAGCAGTTCGGCCTGCAGCAGTTCCGCGTCCAGGCTGGCCAGCGCATGCGCGCGGAACACCTGTTCGAACTCGGCCAGCGCGTCCTGGGGCAGGCTCAGGCCCGCGGCCATGGCGTGGCCGCCGAACTTCTCCATCAGACCCGGCCGCTGCGCCTCCACCGCCGCCATCGCGTCACGGATATGGAAACCGGGAATCGAACGCGCCGAGCCGCGCAACTGCGTGCTGCCGGGCTCGGCCGGGGCGAAGGCAATCACTGGCCGGTGCAGGCGGTCCTTCATCTTCGAGGCGACCAGGCCGATCACGCCGGGATGCCACTGCGCATCGAACAGGCACACCGCCACCGGCGGCTGCTCGGGCGCGGCCAGCAGCGCCTGCGCCACCACCGCCTCGGCCTCGTCGGTCATCTGCTGCTGCACGGCGCGGCGTTCGGCGTTGATCTCTTCCAGCGTCGCGGCGATCGCACGCGCCTGCTGCGGGTCCTCGCACAACAGCAGCTCGATGCCCAGGGCCATGTCCTCGAGCCGGCCGGCGGCGTTGAGCCGCGGGGCCAGGGCGAAGCCGATGTCGCTGGCGCTGAGCCGCGCCGGGTCGCGACCGCTGGCTTCGATCAAGGCGCGCAGGCCGAGGCAGCCCTCGCCACGCTGCAGCCGGCGCAGGCCGGCCGAGACCAGTGCACGGTTGTTCGGGTCCAGCGGCACCAGGTCGGCGACGGTGCCGACGGCGACCAGATCCAGCAGCACGCCCAGATCCGGCGGCGCCGCGGCGAACGCGCCGTGCGCGCGCAGGTGCCGGCGCAATGCCAGCAGCACATAGAAGATCACGCCGACGCCGGCCAGCATCTTGCTCGGGAACGCGTCGCCGGCCAGGTTCGGATCGACAATGGCATCGGCCGGCGGCAGCGCCGGACCCGGCAGATGGTGGTCGGTGACCAGTACCTCCCAACCGAGCGCCTTGGCCGCGGCGACGCCGGCATGGCAGGCGATGCCGTGGTCCACGGTGACCAGCAGGTCCGGCTGCAACGGCGCCAGTTCCGCGACCAGCGCCGGCGACAGGCCGTAACCATGGACCATGCGGTTGGGCACCGCGTGCAGCACCTGCGCGGCGCCGAGCAGGCGCAGCCCGCGCACCGCCACCGCGCAGGCGGTGGCGCCGTCGCAATCGAAATCGCCGACCACCAGAATGCGCTTGCCCGCGGCGATCGCCTCGGCCAGCAATGCCACTGCGGCGTCGATGCCGCTCAGCGCATCCGGCGGCAGCAACTGCGCCAGCTTGGGCTGCGCCAGTCCGCTATGGTGCGCGCCGCGCGCGGCGTAGATGCGCCGCAGCAGCGGCAATGTGGCCTCGTGCCACGGGCCAGCCGCGGCCGCCGCGGGCCGCCGCACGATGCGCGCGATCGAACTCATGCGTCCAGGCGCGACAACGGCCGCCGCCACAGGCGCCAGCGTTGCGCGGGGGCGATGCGGAAACAGGTGCCGTCCTCGAAATCCAGCTGCAGTTGCTGCAGCTCGCCATCGCGCAGCGCCTGCAGCAATGGTTGCACCACCTCGCCGACGAACTGTTCGGGCGCGCGCAGCTGGCGCAGGTCGACCAGTGCATCGACCCGTGGTGCCTGCGCATCGACGACGCCGGCGGCCTGGGCCAAGGCACGCAACAGCGGATCGCGACTGCGCACCTGCGCATGCGCGGTGCCGACCGTGGCCGGCAGGCGGCCGCCGCCCCAGAACCACAGCGAATTGATCGCCGGCTGGCCGCGCGCGACGCGCTCGCGGTTCCACGGATGCTGATGCAGCACAATCTGCGCCTCGGTCAGCAGCGCACGCCAGCGGCGCGCGTCCTCGCCCTGCGGCAGATGATCGAACAGGTCCGCCCCGAGCACCTGCGCCGGCGCCGCGAAGACCGGCAGCACGCTGTCGGCCGGCAGGCGCAGATACCAGCGGGTCGGATCGGGCGCGTCCAGGGTCAGCCCGCTCTCGGCGAACAGGCCCTGCACCGCCGGCAGCAGCGCGTCCAGGTCCACCGCGTCGAGCGGCAACATGTCGCCATGCGCCATCAGCCGCGCGCCCTGCATGTCCGGCACCACGTAGGCAGGATCGGCGCGCAGCCACAGGCCATCGCCGGCATCGCCAGCGTCAAGCTGCCGGGTCAGCGCGGCGGCCGGCAGCGATGCTTCCGCCAGCACGAAATGGCGGCGCAACTGTGCCTCGCCGCCCGGCGTGGCCTGCGTGCGGTCGGCACGGCCGAACGCACGCGCCACCTCGCCGGCCAGCACGGCGCCGGCCAGGCGGACCCGCTCCGGCAACAGCAAGGTGGCGACCGCCATGGGATCAGCCGACGTAGGCGACGCTGACGATCTCGTACTCGCGGCGACCGGCCGGGGCATCGATGCTGACGCTGTCGCCTTCCATCTTGCCGATCAGCGCACGCGCCAGCGGCGAGGAGATCGCGATCAGGCCGAGCTTGATGTCCGCTTCCAGGTCGCCGACCAACTGGTAGCGCTTCTCTTCGTCGGTCTCGACGTCGGCCAGCGTCACGGTGGCGCCGAACACCACCTTGCTGCCGACCGCCAGCTTGCTGACGTCGATGACCTCGGCGTGCGACAGCTCGCTCTCCAGCTGCTTGATGCGGCCTTCGATGAAACCCTGCTGCTCGCGCGCGGCGTGATACTCGGCGTTCTCCTTGAGGTCGCCGTGCGCACGCGCCTCGGCGATGGCAGTAATGACCTCGGGACGCTTGACCGACTTCAGGTGATCCAGTTCCTCGCGCAACCGCTGCGCGCCTTGCATGGTGATCGGGGCTCTCACGCTTCCAGCTCCTTGTGCAGTTCCTGCAGCGCCCAGACCGGACCGGTGCCGCGGAATTCCAATGAATGCACCAGCGCACGCGCGCCGGCGACCGTGGTCGAATAGGTGACGCGATGCTGCAGGGCTTCGCGACGGATCGAGAACGAGTCGGAGATCGCCGCCCGGCCCTCGGTGGTGTTGACGATATACACGATTTCGCCATTCTTGATCAGATCGACGATGTGCGGACGGCCTTCGGCCACCTTGTTCACCTGTTCACACTGCAGACCGTGCTGCTGCAGCCAGGCGCAGGTGCCGCGGGTGGCGACCAGGGTGTAGCCGCGCTCGACCAGCGCCTGCGCCACCGGCAGCACGCGCTGCTTGTCCGGATCGCGCACCGACACGAAGGCCTTGCCCAGCGGCGGTGCCTTGATGCCGCCGGCTTCCTGCGCGCGCGCGAACGCCGCGCCGAAGCTGCGGCCCACGCCCATCACCTCACCAGTGGAACGCATCTCCGGGCCGAGGATCGGATCGACGCCCTGGAACTTGGCGAACGGGAAGATCGCCTCCTTCACCGAGTAGTAGTCGGGCACGATCTCCTTCAGCGCGCCCTGCTCGGCCAGGGTCTTGCCGGCCATGCAGCGCGCGGCGATCTTGGCCAGCGGCACACCGATGGCCTTGGACACGAACGGCACGGTGCGCGAGGCGCGCGGGTTCACTTCCAGCAGGTAGACGATGTCGTCGCCAGCATCGTTCACCTGCACCGCGAACTGGGTATTCATCAGCCCGACCACGTTCAGCGCCTTGGCCAGTTCGACCACCTGGCGACGCAGCTCGGCCTGGGTGGCCGGCAACAGCGAGTATGGCGGCAGCGAGCAGGACGAATCGCCCGAATGCACGCCGGCTTCCTCGATGTGCTCCATCACGCCGCCGATCAGCACCTGGCCGTCCTGGTCGGCGATGATGTCCACGTCCACTTCCACCGCGTTGTCGAGGAAGCGGTCCAGCAGCACCGGCGAATCGTTGGAGACCTTGACCGCGTCGCGCACGTAGCGCGCCAGATCGGATTCGCCGTAGACGATTTCCATGGCGCGACCGCCGAGCACGTAGCTCGGGCGCACCACCAGCGGGTAGCCGATCTCGCGCGCCAGCACCAATGCTTCCTCGGCGTTGCGGGCGATGCGGTTCGGCGGCTGCTTCAGGCCGAGCTTGTCGACCAGCTGCTGGAAGCGCTCGCGGTCCTCGGCCAGGTCGATCGAGTCCGGCGAAGTGCCGATCACCGGCACGCCGTTGGCTTCCAGCGCACGCGCCAGCTTCAGCGGGGTCTGCCCGCCGTACTGCACGATCACGCCCTTGGGCTGCTCCAGCTCGACGATCTCCAGCACGTCTTCCAGGGTCAGCGGTTCGAAGTACAGGCGATCGGAGGTGTCGTAGTCGGTGGACACGGTCTCCGGATTGCAGTTGACCATGATGGTCTCGTAACCGTCCTCGCGCAGCGCCAGCGCCGCGTGCACACAGCAGTAATCGAACTCGATGCCCTGGCCGATGCGGTTGGGACCGCCGCCAAGAATCATGATCTTGTCGCGGTTGCTGGGCTTGGCCTCGCACTCGTCCTCGTAGGTCGAATACAGGTAGGCGGTGTCGGTGGCGAATTCCGCCGCGCACGAGTCCACCCGCTTGTACACCGGCCGCACCTTGTGTGCGCGGCGCAACGCGCGCACCGCGGCCTCGTTGGTGCCGCACAGCTCGGCCAGGCGCGCATCGGAGAAGCCGGCGCGCTTGAGCGTGCGCAGGCGTGCCGCGTCCAGCGCGGCGAGGCCGTCGGCGGCCACCTGCACTTCCTGCGCCATCAGGTCTTCGATCTGGTCCAGGAACCAGGGGTCGATGAACGACAGCGCGTGCACCTGCTCCACGCTCATGCCGGCGCGGAAGGCGTCGGCGACGTAGAACAGCCGCTCCGGACCCGGCGCCTTCAGTTCGCGCTTGAGCGCGGCCAGGTCGTCTTCGCTGGTCAGGTTCAGGCCGGTCGGATCGAGCCCGATCTTGCCGGTCTCCAGCCCGCGCAGCGCCTTCTGCAGCGATTCGGAGAAGGTGCGGCCCATCGCCATGACCTCGCCCACCGACTTCATCTGCGTGGTCAGGCGCGCGTCGGCCTGCGGGAACTTCTCGAAGGCGAAGCGCGGGATCTTGGTGACCACGTAGTCGATCGACGGCTCGAACGAGGCCGGGGTCAGGCCGCCGGTGATTTCGTTCTTCAGTTCGTCCAGGGTGTAGCCGACCGCCAGCTTGGCCGCGACCTTGGCGATCGGGAAGCCGGTGGCCTTGGAGGCCAGCGCCGAGGAGCGCGACACGCGCGGGTTCATCTCGATCACCACCACGCGGCCGGTCTGCGCATTGATGCCGAACTGCACGTTGGAGCCGCCGGTGTCCACGCCGATCTTGCGCAGCACGGCGATCGAGGCGTCGCGCAGGCGCTGGTATTCCTTGTCGGTGAGGGTTTGCGCCGGGGCGACGGTGATCGAGTCGCCGGTGTGCACGCCCATCGGGTCCAGGTTCTCGATCGAGCAGACGATGATGCAGTTGTCCGCGGTGTCGCGGACCACTTCCATCTCGAACTCCTTCCAGCCCAGCACCGACTCCTCGACCAGCACTTCGCTGGTCGGCGACAGTTCCAGACCGCGGCCGACGATCTCGATCAGCTCTTCGCGGTTGTAGGCGATGCCGCCGCCGCTGCCGCCGAGGGTGAAGCTGGGGCGGATGATGGTCGGGTAGCCGACCGTGGTCTGGATCTCCAGCGCCTCTTCCAGGGTGTGGGCCACCGCCGCCTTCGGGCACTCCAGGCCGATCTCGCCCATCGCCACGCGGAACAGCTCGCGGTCCTCGGCCATGCGGATGGCCTCGCGCTTGGCACCGATCAGTTCGACGCCGTACTTCTCCAGCACGCCATGGTCGGCCAGGTCCAGCGCACAGTTCAACGCGGTCTGCCCGCCCATGGTCGGCAGCAGCGCATCGGGCTTTTCCTTGGCGATGATCTTCTCGACCGTCTGCCAGTTGATCGGCTCGATGTACACGGCGTCGGCCATGTTCGGGTCGGTCATGATCGTGGCCGGGTTGCTGTTGACCAGCACCACGCGGTAGCCCTCGTCGCGCAGCGCCTTGCACGCCTGCGCGCCGGAGTAGTCGAACTCGCAGGCCTGGCCGATGACGATCGGGCCGGCGCCGATGATGAGGATGGTTTGGAGGTCGGTGCGCTTGGGCATGGGGATTCTCAGTAGAGGCGGTCCTGCCACGCCGCGGGGGCGCGCCAGGTGATCTGATCGGACGAACGCGCATCGATCGCGCCATGGTCGACCGCGGCGCGAACCTCGCGCTGCATCGCGGCCCAACTGCTGGCGGTGGCGCCGATGCGCGCGCCGATCCGGTTGTTGTGGGCGTCCATCGCCCGGCTCGTGGAGCCGCGGCCGTCGCGCTCCATGACCGCCGTGACCCAGTCCACACAGCGTGGCGACAGGGTGTAGGCGACCACGGCGCTGGCCAGGCTGTGGCGGTACGCATCGGCAGGGCCATCGCGCCCGCCCGGCAGGCCGGCGCTGAGCCACTGCGGGTACACCGCGCCCAGCACGAAGGCCGGATACGCGGCCAGCACCAGCAACGCCGTAGCCGGCCACCGCCAGCGGCGGGTCGGCAACGGCATGGCCGGCGCTACGGCCATCAGGCGGCGGCCGCCATCAGCGCGGTGAAGCGATCGAACAGCGGCGCCACGTCGCGCGGGCCCGGCGAGGCTTCCGGGTGACCCTGGAAGCTGAAGGCCGGCGCGTCGGTGAGCGCGATGCCCTGGTTGCTGCCGTCGAACAGCGAGCGATGGGTGACGCGCACGTTGGTCGGCAAGGTCGCCTCGTCCACCGCGAAGCCGTGGTTCTGCGAGGTGATCATCACCCGGCCGCTGTCCAGGTCCTGCACCGGGTGGTTGGCGCCGTGGTGGCCGTGCCCCATCTTCAGGGTCTGCGCGCCGGCGGCCAGCGCCAGCAGTTGGTGGCCCAGGCAGATACCGAAGGTCGGAATCTTGCGCGCCAGCAATTCCTTGATCGCGGCGATCGCGTAGTCGCACGGCGCCGGGTCGCCGGGACCGTTGGACAGGAACACGCCGTGCGGATTCATCGCCAGCACCTCGGCAACCGGCGTCTGCGCCGGCACCACGGTCACTTCGCAGCCGCGCTCGGCGAGCATGCGCAGGATGTTGTGCTTGACCCCGTAGTCGTAGGCGACGACCTTGAACTTGGGTTCGGCCTGCACGAACGCGTTGCTGTCCAGGTCGAGCTGGCCGTCGCGCCAGGGGTAGGCCTTCTCGGTGGAGACCACCTTGGCCAAGTCCATGCCCTTCAGTCCGGGGAACTTGCGCGCCGCTTCCAGCGCGGTGTCCACGTCGACCTCGCCGGCCATCAGCGCGCCGTTCTGCGAGCCCTTCTCGCGCAGGATACGGGTCAGCTTGCGGGTGTCGATGCCGGCAATGGCGACCACGCCGCGCTGGATCAGCCAGTCCGGCAGCGCCACCTGGTTGCGCCAGTTGCTGGGACGGCGCGGCACGTCGCGCACGATCAGGCCGGCCGACCAGACCTGGGCGGCCTCGTCGTCCTGGTCGGTGCAGCCGGTGTTGCCGATATGCGGATACGTCAGCGTGACCAGTTGGCGGGCGTAGGAGGGATCGGTGAGGATCTCCTGGTAGCCGGTCATGGCGGTGTTGAACACCACTTCGCCGACGGACAGGCCGGCAGCGCCTACGGATTCGCCCTCGAACACGGTGCCGTCTTCAAGGACAAGGATTGCGGGTTGAGTCACGGGGTTCGCCTTGGGGAGAGAGGAACCCTGCCCCACCAACTTGCAGGCTGCAAGAAACCGCGAACTCGGCGCTTCTCCGGGTCCGTGGCGATGGGTAACAGGCGAGCGAGAATTGTACCGGCGCGGGACGGTCCGCGCCAGCCGTTTGGGTGAAGCGCCTGTTCAGCCGAGCAGGTCGCGCAGCCGGTAGGGCCCGGGTGCACGCCCCGGCAGGCGCGCGGCGGCATGCAGCGCGCCGCGGGCGAAGATGTCGCGGTTGCTGGCGCGGTGCACCAGTTCCACCCGCTCGCCGAGTCCGGCGAACTGCACCAGATGTTCGCCGACGATATCGCCGGCGCGCAGGCTGGCGTAGCGCGGGGTGGCGCCGCCCTGTTGCGCGGCGTCGCCGAGGGTCAGCGCGGTGCCGGAGGGCGCGTCCTGCTTGTGCACGTGGTGGGATTCGACGATGTCGCAGTCCCAACCCGGCAGCGCCGCGGCGGCACGCTCGACCAGATCGTGCAGTACCGCCACGCCCAGGCTGAAGTTCGATGCCCAGATCAAGGGAATGCGTTCGGCGGCGGCAGTCAGTGCCTGCCGCTGCGTCTCCTCCAGCCCGGTGGTGCCGGACACCAGCGCCGCGCCGCGCGCCGTGCACAAGGCCAGCACCGGGTCGAAGCCCTGCGGCAGGCTGAAATCGATCGCCACGTCGAAGGCCGGCACCCCACCCAACTCGGCCGCGGCGAAGTACGGCACGCCGTCGATCACCCGCTGCGCCGGCGCGCGCCGCACCACCGCGGCCACCACCTGCAGCGCCGGGTCCTGCGCGGCCAGCCGCAACAACGCCTGGCCCATGCGGCCGGACGCACCATGGATCAACACACGCAGTGGAGAAGTCGTCATCGGCACAAGGCTAGCGGTTTGCGGGCGGGTGCGACAGAGGGTGCGTGCATGGGAGACGCAAGCGCGCGACGGGCAGCCAGCGCGCTGCCTCGGAAGTGGCGATGCTTCACTCGTCGCGGCTGAAGCCGCTCCCACAACAGCGTGGCGGCACTGGAAGCGACAGAAAAAGCTGGCGCGCGAGGCGCTTGGCACCTGGCACCACAACGCAATCGCAGCCGATCGCCCCAGCTGTGGGAGGGGCTTCAGCCCCGACGCCGGGAACGCGCCAGCGCAGCAGCAAGCAAGCCCTACTCGGCCGCCTGCCCCAACAAGCGCTTGTCCCAGTCCTCCACCGCATGCTGTGCGAGGCGGCGCTCGAACAAGCTGCGCCAGTTCGGTACCAGCGGCAGCGCCAGCACCTGCTGCAGTTGCGCCGGATCGATCTCGCGCCGGTACAGCAGGCCGATCAACCGTGCCAGCGGCCACTGCGGATACGGGCGCTCCAGCAAGGTCAAACGATCGCCAGCGGCGACCTCGCCGGGCTGCAGCACGCGGTAGTACCAGCCGGTGCGGCCGCTGTCCTGCACACGTCGCGCCAGCGCAGGCACGCCGAACCGGTCGGACAGCTTCCAGCACGGCTGCCGCGACTGCGACACCTCGACCAGGGCCGTGCCCAGGCGCAACCGGTCGCCCAGGCACAGGTCGGCCTCGGTCACCCCGCAGCTGCTGAGGTTCTCGCCGAACGCACCCGGCGCGTCCAGCAAGGCATGCGCGCCCAGTTCCTCGCGCCAGGCCGGGTAATGGTCGCGCGGATAGTGGTGCAAGGCCTTGTCGGGGCCACCATGCACGCGGCGGTCGCCCTGCTCGTCCAGTTCCAGTCCCTCCAGGCCGATGCGCAGGCGCCCGGCCCGCGGCCGCTTGTCGATGGCGCTGCGGCTGCCTGGGCGGGTGAACGCCTGCGCGCGGCCGACCAGCACCGCATCGATGGTCCACGCCGCGACGGCGGAATCGGACGACGTCATCGACGGAGGCGCGCCCGGACTCAGGCCGTCGCGCGCCGATGCGCGGCGACTTCGTCCTGCAACAGCGCGCCGAGGATGCGCACGCCGGTCTCGATGCGCTCGGCCGGCACGGTCACGAACGACAGCCGCAGGGTATTGCGCTGCGGCGCGACCGCGAAGAACGGCGCGCCCGGCACGAAGGCCACGTTGCGCTCGATCGCCTTGCTCAGCAGCGCGCCGCCGTCCATGCCCTCCGGCAGTTCGACCCAGATGAACATGCCGCCAGCCGGGCGGTTCCAGCGCACCTGCGCGGGGAAATACCTGGCCAGGGCGGCGAGCATCTGCTCGCAACGGCTGGCGTACAACGCGCGGATGCCGGGGATGTGCGCATCCAGGAAACCGTCCTGCACCGCCTCGTAGACGATGCGCTGGCTGAACGAGGGCGTGTGCAGGTCCGCTGCCTGCTTGGCCTGTACCAGCTTGGCGTGCACCGCTTCGGGCGCAACCACGTAGCCCAGGCGCAGGCCGGGCGCGAACACCTTGGAGAACGAGCCCATGTAGATGGCGCCGTCCGGGTTCATCGACAGCAGGCTCGGCAGCGTGTCGCCGCTGTAGCACAGCTCGCCGTAGGGATCGTCCTCGACGATCGGCACGCCGGCCTCGGCCGCACGCGCCACCAGTGCCTGCCGCCGGTGCAGCGGCAGGCGCCGCCCGGTCGGATTCTGGAAGTTCGGCAGCACGTACATGAAGCGCGCGCCGGCCAGCTGCGCATCGTCCAGCGCGTCCACCACCACGCCATCGTCGTCCGATTGCATCGCCGCGAACGCAGGCTGGAAAAGCGAGAACGCCTGCAGCGCGCCGAGATAGCTGGGCGTTTCCACCAGCACCTTGCTGCCTTCGTCGATGAACACCTTGCCGAGCAGGTCCAGGCCCTGCTGCGAACCGGTGGTGATCAGCACCTGGCTTGGCCGGATGTGGGCACCGTCGCGGCTCAGCCGCGCCGCCACCCATTCGCGCAGCAGCAGATAGCCCTCGGTCGGGCCGTACTGCAACGCCGCCTGCGGCGCATCGCGCAGTACCTTGGCGCAGGCCTCGCGCATGCGCTCGACCGGGAAGGTATCCGGCGACGGCAGGCCGCCGGCGAAGGAGATCACTTCCGGACGTTCGGTGACCTTGAGGATTTCGCGGATCGCCGAACTGGTCAGCGCCTGCGCACGGCGGGAGAACTGGAATGGGCTGGTCATCGGCATAGGATAGTCGCCGCCATCACGCCGCGCATGTACGGCGCACAAGCGGGCGCCGGCCGGCAACGCGTGGCGCGGCTCAGTGCCGCCGCGGCGGCGTCGGCCCGCAACTGTCGCAACCGCCGCAAGCGCCTGCGCCCGCGGTGGGCGCCGGCGCGATGCTGCGACCGAGGGCCTGCAGCCACGGCGCACGGTTCGGTTTGAGCAGGCGCACGGCGATGGCGCCGCGCAGCTTGCGCGCGGTGCCGGGGAACTGCTTCTTCAGTACCACCCAGGCGCTGACCAGCACCGCCAGCGCGATCACCAGGTACTGCAGCAGCAGCGAGGTACTCATCTCAGCCGGCTCCCAGCGCCACCGCGACCTGGTAGGTGACCAGCGAGGCCAGATACGCCAGCGCGAACAGGTAGAACGCGGCGAAGCTCATCTGCTTCCAGGAATTGGTCTCGCGCTTGATCGTGGCCAGGGTGGAAATGCACATCGGTGCGTAGATGTACCAGACCAGCAGCGACAGCGCGGTGGCCAGCGACCAGCCGTCGTGGATCAGCGGCGACAGCGCCTGCGCGGCGGCATCGTCGTCGGCCGCCGACAGCGCGTACACCGTCGCCAGCGACGACACCGCCACCTCGCGCGCGGCCAGGCCGGGAATCAGCGCGATGCAGATCTGCCAGTTGAAGCCCAGCGGCGAAAACACCGTGGTCATGGCGTGGCCGATGCGACCGGCGAAGCTGTAGTCGATGGCCGGCAAGGTGGCGTCGGCCGGCGGCGCCGGGAACGACAGCAGGAACCACAGCAGGATGGTCAGCGCCAGGATGATGCCGCCGACGCGCTTGAGGAAGATCGCCGCGCGCTCCCACAGGCCCAGCGCCAGGTCGCGCAGGTGCGGCACGCGGTAGGACGGCAGCTCCAGCAGCAGCGGGTGCTCGCCCTTGTCGCGGCGCCACTTCTTCATCGTCCACGACACCACCAGCGCGCTGGCGATGGCGGCGAAGTACAGGCCGAACAGCACCAACCCCTGCTGGTTGAACACGCCCCACACCTGCTTCTGCGGGATGAACGCACCGATCAACAAGGCATACACCGGCAGCCGCGCCGAACAGGTCATCAGCGGCGCGACCAGGATGGTGGCCAGGCGGTCGCGCGGGTCCTGGATGCTGCGGGTGGACATGATCCCGGGCACGGCGCAGGCGAAGCTGGACAGCAGCGGGATGAACGAGCGCCCGGACAGGCCAGCCGCGGCCATCATGCGGTCGAGCAGGAACGCCGCGCGCGGCAGGTAGCCGGATTCCTCCAGCGCCAGGATGAAAGCGAACAGGATCAAGATCTGCGGCAGGAAGATCACCACGCCGCCAAGGCCGGCGATGATGCCGTCCACCAGCAGGCTGTTGAGCGGACCCTCCGGCAGCGTCGCGCCGACCCAGGCGCCCAGCCCCTTGGTGCCGCCTTCGATCAGGTCCATCAACGGCGCGGCCCAGGCGTAGACCGCCTGGAAGATCAGGAACATCACCACCGCAAGGGTCAGCAGCCCGGCCACCGGGTGCAGCAGCCAGCGGTCCAGCGCGTCGTCGATGCGCGAGGTGCGGGTCGGCATCGACACCGCCGAGGCCAGGATCGCGCGCACCTGCTGGTGGTAGTCGCCCTGCCCCTCGCTCGGCGCCACCGCCGGCGGCATTGCCGGCGCCAGCGTGTCCAGCCGCTCGACCAGGGCACGAGCACCGTTGCGGCGCACCGCGACGGTCTCGATCACCGGCACGCCCAGCGCCTGCTCCAGCGCCTGGCGGTCGATCTGGATGCCGCGGCGCTGCGCCGCGTCGACCATGTTCAAGGCCACCACCATCGGCTTGCCCAGCTCGCGCAGTTCCAGCGCGAATCGCAGGTGCAGGCGCAGGTTGGTGGCGTCGACCACGCAGACCAGCACGTCCGGCGCCGGCTCACCCGGGTAGAAGCCGCGGCACAGGTCGCGGGTGATCGCCTCGTCCAGGCTGGCCGGCTGCAGGCTGTAGGCGCCGGGCAGGTCCAGCACCGCGAACTCGCGCCCGGACGGCGCGCGGAAACGGCCTTCCTTGCGCTCGACGGTGACGCCGGCGTAGTTGGCGACCTTCTGCTTGCTGCCGGTCAACTGGTTGAACAGCGCGGTCTTGCCGCAGTTCGGATTGCCGACCAGGGCCAGGCGCAGCGGCGCGGCCACCGCGCTCACGGGCGCACCTCGTCCAGCGCGCTGACCTGCACCCGCGCCGCCTCGCTGCGCCGCAGCGCGAAGCGCGTATAGCCCACCTGCACCAGCAACGGCTCGCCGCCGATCGGCCCGCTGGCCAGCATCTGCACCTGCTCGCCGGCGACGAAACCCAGCTCGCGCAGACGCCGGGCAATGGCATCGTTGGGCTGGCGGTCGTGCACGGATTCCACGAGGGCGCTGCTGCGCAACGGCATGTCGGACAACGTCACAGCACGTTCCGTCGATAAGAATGGTTATCAATTGTAGCATCGCCGCGGCGCGTCATGGCGGCGCCGGCACGGCCGGCTATGATCGCCGTATGGCTGCCGTTTTCCCTGCGTACGAGAGTGTTCGATGAGCGATGCCCTGTTGTTGCAACGATCCGGCAAGGTCCTGACCCTGCAGTTGAACCGACCCGAGGTCCGCAACGCCTTCGACGCCGCGCTGATCGCCCAGCTCAGCGACGCCTTGTTGCAGATCGGCACCGATCCGCAGGTGCAGGTGCTGGTCCTGGCCGGCGCCGGCGCGGCGTTCTCGGCCGGCGCCGACCTGCAATGGATGCGCTCGATGGCCGGCGCCGGCGAACAGGAAAACCTGGACGATGCGCTGGCCCTGGCGCGGCTGATGCGCCTGCTCGACGAACTGCCCAAGCCCACCGTGGTGCGGGTGCAGGGCGCCGCGTTCGGCGGCGCGGTGGGCCTGGTCGCCTGCTGCGACATCGCCGTGGCCGCCACCGATGCGCGTTTCGCGCTCAGCGAAAGCCGGCTGGGCCTACTGCCGGCGGTGATCTCGCCGTACGTGATCGCCGCGATCGGCGCGCGCCAGGCGCGGCGCTGGTTCGCCAGCGCCGAGACCTTCGACGCCGCCACCGCGGCGCAGATCGGCCTGGTCCACCAGGCGGTGGCGCCGGACGCGCTGGACGCGGCGGTGCAGCGCCAGGTCGCCCTGCTCGGCCAGGCCGGTCCGCTGGCCGCCGCTGGCGCCAAGGCCCTGGTGCGGCGGGTCGCCGCCGGCGGCGAGCGCGATGCGCTGGACCAGGCCAACGCGGCATTGATCGCGCGGTTACGGGTCTCGGCCGAGGGCCAGGAAGGACTGAATGCGTTCCTGGAGAAACGCGAACCGGCCTGGAGGGCCAGCCCATGAACCCAATCGACCATCTCGGCCTGCGCTGCAGCGACCTCGACCGCAGCCTGGCTTTCTACCGCGCCGCCCTGGCTGCGCTGGACCTGGACGTGGTGATGCAGGTGAGCGCCGAAGAGAGCGGCGGCCAGCGCCACGTCGGCTTCGGCCGCGACGGCAAGCCCAGCTTCTGGATCGCCGACGGCGGCCGCGACGCCGGCGACAACGGTGTGCACGTGGCCTTCGTCGCCGCCAGCCGCGCACAGGTGGACGCGTTCCATCGCGCCGGCCTGGCCGCCGGCGGCCGCGACCACGGCGCACCGGGCCTGCGCCCGCACTATCACCCCGACTACTACGGCGCGTTCCTGCTGGATCCGGACGGCCACAACATCGAAGCGGTCTGCCACCGCCCGGCGTCGGCCTGATCCGCCCTACGGTGTCACGCTGGCGCCCACGGCGCTGGCCGTGCCTGCCGCCGTTTCCCCATCTGCCCTATCAGGAATCCCCATGACCATCGCCGCTTCTCGTCTCGTGCGCAGTGCGCGGACAACCGCACAGGAATCCCGCGCATGAGCGACCGCGTGCGCATCGTCGAAGTCGGCCCGCGCGACGGCCTGCAGAACGAGAAGGCCTGGGTCGCCACAGAAGACAAGATCGAGCTGATCGCGCGGCTGGGGCGCACCGGCCTGCGCAGCATCGAGGCGACCAGCTTCGTCAGCCCCAAATGGGTCCCGCAACTGGCCGATGCGGCCGAGGTCTACGCCGGCATCGCGCAGGTGCCGGGCGTGGACTATCCGGTGCTGGTGCCGAACCTGCAGGGCTACGAACGCGCCGCCGCGGTCGGCGTCCGCGAGGTGGCGGTGTTCACCGCCGCCTCGGAGGCCTTCAACCGCACCAATACCAATGCCGGCATCGACGAATCGCTGGCGCGTTTCGCGCCGGTGCTGGAGCGCGCGGCCGCGGACGGGGTCAAGGTGCGCGGCTACGTCTCCACCGTGCTCGGCTGCCCCTACCAGGGCGAGGTCCCGCTGGCTGACGTGGTGCGCGTGGCGCAGCGGCTACATGCGATGGGCTGCTACGAGATCTCGCTGGGCGACACCATCGGCGTGGGCACGCCGGGCAAGGCGCGGGCGATGCTGCGCGCGGTCGCCGCGGCGGTACCGATGGCGGCGCTGGCGGTGCATTTCCACGACACCTACGGCCAGGCCCTGGCCAACATCGCCGCCTGCCTGGAAGAAGGCGTGCGCGTGGTCGATGCCGCCGTCTCCGGCGCCGGCGGCTGCCCGTATGCCAAGGGCGCCAGCGGCAACGTGGCCAGCGAGGATGTTGTCTACCTGCTGCACGGCAACGGCGTGGAGACCGGCATCGACCTACCGGCGCTGGCCGCGACCGGACGCTGGCTGGCGCAGAAACTCGGCCGGCCCACCGGCAGCAAGGTCGGCCAGGCGCTGGCCGCCGAGGCCTGAGCCACTGCATGTCCGTACCCCGTGACGGGCCTGCATGCCGCGGCCCGTCGCCGATCTCGCCGCGATGGGGCAGCACCCTCTAAACTGGGCGTTTTCCTGGGAGGGAACATCCATGCAGCTTGCCGATCTCAAAGCGGTGATCACCGGCGGCGTGTCCGGCCTCGGCCTGGCGGTGGCGCAACGCATCGTCGCCGAAGGCGGCAAGGTGGCGCTGTTCGATCTGAACGACGACAAGGGTGCGGCCGCGGTCGCCGCCCTGGGCGCGGACCGGGCCTGCTACTTGCGCACCGACGTCAGCGACGAGGCCCAGGTGGCCGCGCAACTCGGCGCGGCGCGCGACTTCCTCGGCGGACTCAATGCCGCGATCAACTGCGCCGGCATCCTCGGCGCCGGCCGCGTACTCGGCAAGGAGGCGCCAATGCCGCTGGCCACGTTCCAGGGCACGGTGATGGTCAACCTGGTCGGCAGCTTCAACGTCGCCAAGGCCGCCGCCGACCTGATGCAGCACAACGCCCCGGGCGAGGACGGCGAGCGCGGGGCCATCGTCAACACCGCCAGCGTCGCCGCCTACGAAGGCCAGATCGGCCAGGCCGCCTATGCCGCGTCCAAGGGCGGCGTGGTGGCGATGACCCTGCCGATGGCACGCGAACTGGCGCGCTTCGGCATCCGCGTCAACACCATCGCCCCGGGCATCTTCTGGACCCCGATGGTCGACGGCATGCCCGAGGCCGTGCAGCAGTCGCTGGCCGCGTCGATCCCGTATCCTTCGCGTCTCGGCCGCCCGGACGAATTCGCCGACACGGTGATGTTCCTGCTGCGCAACCGCTACCTCAACGGCGAAACCATTCGCCTGGACGGCGCGGTGCGGTTGGCGCCCAAGTAGCCGGGATTGGGGATTCGGCATTGGGGATTCGTAAGCGCTCCCCGTTCCTCGTCCCTGCCCGGCGCTCTCCAATCCCGACTCCCCAATCCCCAATCCCGGCCCCACACCCATGAAAGCCAACGAAATCAAGAAAGGCAACGTCGTCGAGTACAACAACGGCGTGTACCAGATCCGCGACATCGAGCGCAGCTCGCCGCAGGGCCGCGGCGGCAACGTGCGCTTCCGCTTCGTGATGTACAGCGTGCCGGGCGGCAACAAGCTCGATGCCAGCTTCGACGGCGACGACGACCTGCGCGAGGTCGAGCTGATGCGTCGCCAGGCCACCTTCTCCTACAAGGATGGCGAGGCCTTCGTATTCCTCGACGACGAGGACTACACGCCGTACACCCTGGACGCCGATGTGATCGGCACCGATGCCGGCTACATCACCGAGGGCCTCAGCGGCATCTACGTGCAGGTCATCGACGACCAGCCGGTGGCGATCCAGCTGCCGCAGAGCGTGACCCTGGAAGTGATCGAGACCCCGCCGGAACTCAAGGGCGGCACCGCCACCAAGCGGCCCAAGCCGGCCAAGCTCAACACCGGCATCGAGATCATGGTGCCGGAGTACATCGGCAACGGCGAGCGCGTGCTGGTCAACACCACCACCGGCGAATTCGCCGGCCGCGCCGACTGACCCGATGCGCGGGCACCGTGCCAACCACGCCTCCCGCGCAGGGAGCGCCGAGCGCGCGTCACGGCGCGCCTGCCTCGGCCTGCTGCTGGCGCTGCCGGCGCTGGCGCTCGCCGCGCCGGTGACGCCGGCCGCCACAGCTGCGGCCAAGCCCGCGTGCACGATTCCGGACGCGGTCGATCCCGAGCACTACGCCGGTTTCTGCGCGCTGCCCGAGCCGATCCGCGCCTTCGTCGCGCGCCAGGACACCTGCAACCACTTCGCGGGCGAGGAGCCCTACGATGCGGCGCGGCGTCGCGAACTGGAAAAGGCGATGGCCAGGTACTGCGACGGCAATGCACAGACCTGGGCGAAACTGCGCGCGCAGTACCGCCAGGATCCGCCGCGCGACGCCTGGCTGCGCCGCTACGGCGAGGATGCCGATCTCGAACAGCCCTGATGGCGGCTTTCAGGCCGGTAAGGTCGCGCCCTTGCGGGAACGGACCTCAGCCCTGAGAGCAGTCGATATTGACGAGTTTCGCGGCTTCGCTCGTCGCGGCTGAAGCCGCTCCTACAGGTGTTGACCACGCTGTGCGGCACCTGTGGGAATACCTTCGGTCCCGGTAGCTATCCTGGACGAATCGCCTCACCGCTTCGCTCGTCGCGGCTGAAGCCGCTCCTACAAAATGGGCGGAAGGTGCGACGCTTCTGTGGGAGGGACTTCAGTCCCGACGACTGGACCTATCGGCCTCCTTTCATGAAGAAAGGCTGCGCCTGCAACCAGCCGATGCAGCGGACGCACCGTCAGCCACATCGTAGGAGCGGCTTCAGCCGCGACCACGACATCCTCAACCAAACGCGAGATGCCCCTTCGGCCTCCCTGACCAACCTCGCACGCCGCACTACGGCGTCGCACCGCCCTCCTGCAACACCGAAGGCGACCGCAACTGCAGCCCACCACCCTCGCGATTGAGCGTGCGCAGGCGTTCGCCCAGCGTCGCCAGGTTGGTGTCGATCTGGGCCAGGTCCGCCTGCAGCGGCGCCGGCAGCAACCCGCGCAGGCGCGTCTGCAGCGCGGCGCCGTCGTCATGCAACGCCGCGATCCGTGCCTGTCCCTGGACTTGCAGCCAGGCGCGTTCCTGCGCCTGCGGCAGGCCATAGCCCGGCTGCCCCTGCAGCAGGCTCGCCGGTTGGCTCAGCACGCCTTGCTCGGCCAGCACCGCACGTACCGCACTGGCGGCATCACGGGTGTCGGCACTCGCATTGCCCTCGCCCGCCCCGTCAACCGCGGACGTCAACGGCTTGCCCAGATAGCGGCGCTTGAGCGCATCGCGACCGCGCTGTTCGGCGCGGCGACGGGCGGCGTTCTCCAGCAGCAGCAAGGCGGCGCTGGCGCGCAGGTCGCCGCGCTGCAGCCAGGGCGCGCGCTGCGCGGCCGGCAGGTCCAGCCACGCCTCGGCATTGCGCGCCGGCAGCGCCAAGGAACCGCGCGCCACCGCGAACATCTGCGCAAAATGCGCGCTCGCCGCCGGGAAGGAGTAGCCATTGCGCACCGCCACATCGGCGTCGTCGAACACCGACGCATCGGCGATGCCGGAACGCACCAGGCGCCGGCGCAATCCGGTCGGGCTGATCCCGGACAGGTGCGCGGCCGCCAGTCGCGGCACGCCGTCGTGCAGCAAGGCGTAGGTCTCCACCGCGCAGTTGTTGCTGAGAAAGTAGTAGCGGCCGTCGTAGCTCCAGTGCAGTTGCGCAGCGCGCTCCAGCAGCGCCGCGATCTCCTCGCGCGACAGCCGCAGCGGCAGCGACTGCAGGCCGCGCAGCTGCACCTGGGTGTAGTCGTCCACCACCTGCCGCAACGGCAGCACGAACAGCCGTGACGGGTACGAGCCGGTCAGCCCGCGCAGGTTGGAGATCTGCACGTCGTCGACGAAGGCGCGGAACGACAGCACCCGGTGCTCGGCCAGATCCAGCCGGCATGCCGGGCCCAGCGGCCGCCCGGGTGCACAGATCACCAGGCGCAGCATGCTGTGGCCCCAGTGGCTCATCGGCTGCGCATTGCCCTCGGCCAGCAGATAGTCCACCGCGTAGACCCGCGCCGGGTCCACCTGCAGCAAGGCGGCCGCGTCGGCCAGCGGGTCCTGCACGAAGACCTGGCCGGGCGCGCACGCGGCCGACGGCGGCGTCCATGCCAGGCGCGCGGCGAAGTAGCGGGCCAGCGCCGGCCGCCGGCAGGCGTAGTCCGGATCGAGCAGGAAGTGCTCGAGATTCACCGCCACGAACTCGGCCGGCGATTGCAATTCGTAGCGGTCCGGACTGCGCTCGGTGAACCGGTTCTGGCCGCGGCGCAGGCCCAGGCGCATCGGGCTGACCTGCCAGCCGGCCAGATCCAGCAGCCGCGGATCGGACGACAACCGCCCTGCCGCGGAGCGATCGTAGAAATGCGCCAGTTCGTGCAGCAAGGCAGCCAGTGCCGGCCGCCGCGCCGGGTCGGCGGCCGGATCGGTGTCGCCCCCCGTCGCCGCCATCCAGTCGCGCAGCAGGCGCTTGTTCAACAGCAGGCGCTTGGCCTGCGCACGCCCGTGCACCTGCGCCGGCAAATCGTCGCGCCACTGCAGCGGCAGCCCTGCGGGCAGCGCCGCGGCCCAGGCTGCGGGCAACCGCGCCTGCGCGGCCGCCAGCACGGCCTCGCTGGCCCTACGTTCGGCGGGACTCAGTCCGGTCTCGTCGACAGACAGTGGCGCGGCCGCTGCGTGCACCGCACCGGCCAGGGCCAGCAACGCCAGCCACCGCGCGCCTGGGCGCCGTGGCCGGCGCGGGATCACAGCGCCAGGATCGCCTGCGCCAGTTCCAGGTCGCTGGCCTGCTGCGCCTGCGGGTTGGCCTCGCGCAGCACGCGCAGCGCCGCTTCCAGTTGCACGCCGCGGATGCGCCCGGCGCTGGCGACGAAGCCGGCCGCGTCGTCGCGCGCCTGCAGCACCACCTTGTCGTTGTTGGAACTGCTGTCGGAGGACGCCGAGCTGCCGGCCGAGCCGGCCGAGGCCGAACCGGCGGAGCTGCCGGCGAAGCTGGACGCCTGCGCGAACGCGGGCAGGATCAGGGCGAACAGCAGGGCGCAGCGCGCGGTCACTCGGGTCATCGCAATCGTTCCAAACAGGATCATGAAAGGGGGGACGGCCAGCGCCGCGCCGCATAGCCTAGCGGTCCGTCGCGCGCAGCGCCTGAACGGGTCGCGCGGCAGTGGAGCGGCCGGTCTCAAGGATCGAACAGCTTCCCGGGATTGAGCAGCCCGGACGGATCGAACACGCGCTTGACCGCGCGCATCAGCGCGATCTCTTCGGCGCTGCGGGTGCTGTCCAGGTACGGCTTCTTGACCAGGCCGATGCCGTGCTCGGCGGAGATGCTGCCGCCGTGCTCGGCCAGCACCTGCGCCAGCAGCTTGGTGACCTGCTCGCAGGCGGCAATGAAGTCTGCCGGCGCGGTGGCATCGGGCTTGAGCACGTTGATGTGCAGGTTGCCGTCGCCGATGTGGCCGAACCACACCACCTCGAACTGCGGGTAGGCCTCGCCGAGCAGCGCCTGGGTCCGCGCCAGGAACGCCGGCATCGCCGAGATCCGCACCGACACGTCGTTCTTGTACGGGGTGTAGCGCGCCACCGCCTCGGTGATGCCCTCGCGCAGGCGCCACAGCTGCGCGGCCTGCGCCTCGCTCTGGCTGATCACCCCGTCCAGCACCCAGCCCTGCTCCATGCAGGCCTCGAACGCGGCCAGCGCCGCGACCTCCTGCGCCTCGTTGCCGCTGGCGTACTCGGTGACCACGTAGTACGGATACACCGTGTCGAACGGCGCCTGCGCGCCATGCGCCAGCACGTGCTGCAGCGCGCGGTCGGTGAAGAACTCGAAGGCCTCCAGCTGCAGCCGGCTGCGGAACGCGGCGAACACCTGCATCAGCACCTCGAACGAGGGCAGCGCCAGCAGCATCACGTTGCTCGGCGGCGGCGGGTCGGTGAGCCGCAGGGTGGCCTCGACCACGATGCCCAGGGTGCCTTCGGAGCCGATCAGCAACTGGCGGAAATCGTAGCCGCTGGAATTCTTGATCAACCCGCGGTTGAGCTCGAGCAGCTCGCCGCTGCCGGTGACCACCTTCAGCCCCGCGATCCACTCGCGGGTGTTGCCGTAGCGAATCACGCGGATGCCGCCGGCGTTGGTGGCGATGTTGCCGCCGATCGAGCACGACCCGCGCGCGGCGAAGTCCACCGGGTACAGCAGGCCATGCTCGCGCGCGGCGTTGTGCACCGCTTCCAGCGGCATGCCGGCCTGCACGGTGAGGGTGCGGTCGACCGGGTCGAAGGCCAGCGCCTTGTTCATCCGCTCCAGGCTCAGCACCAGTTCGCCGTGCGCGGCCACCGCGCCGCCGGACAGGCCGGTGCGGCCGCCGGACGGCACCACCGCCACCGCATGGTCGTTGGCCCAGCGCAGCACCGCCTGCACCTCTTCCACCGTCGCCGGCAACGCGATCGCCAGCGGCGCCGGGGTCCAGCGCCGGGTCCAGTCGCGGCCGTAGTGCTCCAGGTCGGCGGGATCGGTCTTCAGGCGCAGGCCGGGAACGGCAAGGGCCAGGGCATCCAGGCGCGGGTCGGTCATGGGCGGAGAAGTCGAAGCGTAGATAAGCGTTCAAGCGTGCCAGCGTTGTGCGATGTCGTCCAGTTGGACGAGGACACTGCTGCTCTTGCGAATCCCCAATCCCGACTCTCGAATCCCGCGCCGCGGCTGCGGCGATCGATACACCTGAAACCTTCCACCGGCGTTGCATCCACGGTCCCCCGCCATCCTATTGCGGCGCACCAAAGCACGGAGCCATCTGGCATAGTGACCGGCCCATTGGCCATCGCTATCTAACCGCAATGTCGCCCAAGAAGACCTCGTTTCCGAAGCAGGATATCCGCGTGCTGCTGCTCGAAGGCGTCAGCCAGACCGCCGTCGACGTGTTCCGCGCGGCCGGTTACTCGCAGATCGAGCTGCATGCCAAGTCGCTGCCGGAAGACGAGCTCAAGCAGCGCATCGCCGAAGCGCACATCGTCGGCATCCGCTCGCGCACCCAACTCAGCGCCGAGGTGCTGGCCCATGCCAAGCGCCTGATCGCGGTCGGCTGCTTCTGCATCGGCACCAACCAGGTCGACCTGGACGCCGCCGAACTGGCCGGCATCCCGGTATTCAATGCGCCCTACTCCAACACCCGCAGCGTCGCCGAGCTGGTGATCGCCGAGGCCATCCTGCTGTTGCGCGGCATTCCGCAGAAGAATGCCGAATGCCACCGCGGCGGCTGGTCGAAATCGGCCACCGGCAGCCACGAGACCCGCGGCAAGGTGCTGGGCATCGTCGGCTACGGTCACATCGGCACCCAGGTCGGCGTGCTGGCCGAGTCGCTGGGCATGCAGGTGATCTTCCACGACATCGAGACCAAGCTGTCGCTGGGCAACGCGCGCACCGCCACCGATCTGGACGACCTGCTCGCACGTGCCGACGTGGTCACCCTGCACGTGCCGGAAACCGCGGCCACCCGCAACATGATCGGCGCCACGCAACTGGCGCAGATGAAACCGGGCGCACACCTGATCAACGCCTCGCGCGGCACCGTGATCGACATCGACGCGCTGGACGCGGCGCTGCGCAGCGGCCACATCGGCGGCGCCGCGGTGGACGTGTTCCCGATCGAGCCCAAGGGCAACGGCGATGCATTCGAATCGCCGCTGGCCGCGCACGACAACGTGATCCTGACCCCGCACGTCGGCGGCAGCACGCTGGAGGCGCAGGACAACATCGGCGTGGAAGTGGCGGCCAAGCTGGTGCGCTACAGCGACAACGGCAGCACCCTGTCGGCGGTGAACTTCCCCGAGGTGACCCTGCCCGAGCACGCCGAGAGCCTGCGCCTGCTGCACATCCATCGCAACGTGCCGGGCGTGCTGTCGCAGATCAACGAACTGTTCTCGCGCCACAACGTCAACATCGACGGCCAGTTCCTGCGCACCGACCCCAAGGTCGGCTACGTGGTGATCGACGTTGCCGCCAGCGAGGAACTGGCCGCGGTGCTGAAGGACGAACTGGCGCAGGTGGCGGGGACGTTGCGGACGCGCATTCTTTACTAGCGGGGATTGGGGATTTGGGATTGGGGATTCGTGGGTGCGCTGCGCGCCCGTACCCTCACCCCAACCCCTCTCCCGGAGGGAGAGGGGCTTAGCCATCCGATCGGAGCCGGCTCTTCCTTCTCCCGCCGGGAGAAGGTGCCCCGCAGGGGCGGATGAGGGTCCGGGCGCAGCCTCGTGCAGCTGAAACACCGCGTGCGCTGCGCGCCCCCACCCTCACCCCAACCCCTCTCCCGGGGGGAGAGGGGCCAAGCAATCCAACCGGAGCCGGCACTTCCTTCTCCCACCGGGAGAAGGTGCCCCGAAGGGGCGGATGAGGGTCCGGGCGCAGCCTCATTCAGCTGAAACACGGCGTGCGCTGCGCGCCCCGACCCTCACCCCAACCCCTCTCCCGGGGGGAGAGGGGCTAATGCACTGCGTTGCAGCCATTTGTACGCCATGCGCCGCAGCGACGGATCCAGGTCCGCGTCGTCCCGCAATTCGGCGATCGGGCGCCAGGCCAGGGCCAGCGACTCGGCGCTGACCGCAAAGGCTTCGTCGCCGCCGGCGCGAACCACGTAGCGGGCGTCGTAATGCCAGTGTCCCGGCACCTCGCCGCGGGCGGGAATCCAGTGCCGGTCCAGGTCGAAGATCGCGCCATCCTCCAGTGCCAGGCCAGGCAGCCCGGATTCTTCCTCGGCCTCCTTCAACGCCACCCGCGCCAGATCGCGGTCGCCGTCGGCGTGCCCGCCCAGTTGCAGCCAGCGCTGCAGCTTGCGGTGATGGGTCAGCAGGGTGCGCGTGCCGTCGGCGCTGACCAGCCAGGCCGAGCCGGTGAAATGGCCGTCCAGGCGTGCGCGCACGAACGGATCGGCGGCATCGTCCAGCAAGGCCAGGAACTGCGCGGCGACCTCGGCCTGGTCCGGGCACTGCCGGGCATGGGCCTGCAACTGCTGGCGTAGGGACGACTCCGGCATCGGCATTCTCGCGTTCGGGGGCCGCCATTATCGCCGTCCACGGTGCAGCGCGGCTTGTGGCGGCCGGCCGGCTTTGGCATGGTACGACGCTTGCGTCGCCCACCAAGGGCCCGGCGCTTCACCATTGCCGGGGCCGCTTGCCCCGTACCGCCACCTGGGGATGCACCGAATGCTCAAGTCTCTGCTGAGGGTCAAGCCGATCGAACCTGCCGGTCACGTCGATGCCGGCGAACCGTTCGAAGGCAGTCTGGAGGGCGAAGGCACCCTCAAACGCACCCTCACCGCCAGACACCTGATCCTGCTCGGCATCGGCGCGGTGATCGGCGCCGGCATCTTCGTGCTCACCGGCCAGGCCGCAGCCAATCATGCCGGCCCGGCAGTGATGCTGTCGTTCGTGTTCGCCGGCCTGGCCTGCGCCTTCGCCGGCCTCTGCTACGCCGAGTTCGCGGCGATGCTGCCGGTCTCCGGCAGCGCCTATTCGTATTCCTACGCCACGCTCGGCGAAGGCGTGGCCTGGTTCATCGGCTGGTGCCTGGTGCTGGAGTACCTGTTCGCCGGCTCCAGCGTCGCGGTCGGCTGGTCGGCCTACCTGATCAGCTTCGTCACCGGCACCCTCGGCCTGCCTTTCCCCACGGAACTGGCCAGCGCGCCGCTGACCTGGACCGGCCACGCCTTCGTCGCCTCCGGCAACATCGTCAACCTGCCGGCGGTGCTGATCGTGGCCGCGGTCAGCGCGCTGTGCTACGTCGGCGTCACCCAGTCGGCCTTCGTCAACGCCATCGTGGTGGCGATCAAGGTGCTGGTGATCTGCCTGTTCGTCGGCGTCGGCGTCTTCTACATCAACCCGGACAACTGGCATCCGTTCATCCCGGAAAACACCGGCCCCGGCGAGTTCGGCTGGAGCGGCATCTTCCGCGCCGCTTCCATCGTGTTCTTCTCCTACATCGGCTTCGATGCGGTCTCCACCTCGGCCGGCGAGACCAAGGACCCGCAGAAGAACATGCCGATCGGCATCCTGGTGTCGCTGGCCATCTGCACCGTCATCTACATCATCGTCTGCGCGGTGCTGACCGGCCTGCTGCCCTACACCCAACTGGGCACCGCCAAGCCGGTGGCCACCGCGCTGGAGCACTACCCGCACCTGGCCTGGCTGAAGACCTTCGTCGAGATCGGCGCCATCGCCGGCCTGTCCTCGGTGGTGCTGGTGATGCTGATGGCGCAGCCGCGCATCTTCTACACCATGGCGCGCGATGGCCTGCTGCCGAAGCTGTTCGGCAAGGTCCATCGCCGCTTCCACACTCCGTATGTCGGCACCGTGGTGGTGGGCGTGCTGGCCGCGCTGCTGGCCGGCTTGATCCCGCTGGACGTGCTCGGTGAGCTGGTGTCGATGGGCACCCTGCTGGCCTTCGCCACGGTCTGCGTCGGCGTGATGGTGTTGCGCTTCACCCGTCCCGATCTGCCGCGTCCGTTCCGGGTGCCGCTGTTCTGGGCGGTGTGCCCGCTGGGCGCGCTGTTCTGCGTCGGCCTGTTCTTCCAGGCGTTCCAGGAACACTGGAAGGTGTTCGTCGGCTGGACCCTGGTCGGCCTGTGCATCTACTTCTTCTACGGCATCCGCAACAGCCGCCTGGCCACCAAGGCCTGATCCGCTCCCCCGAAGACCGGCGTCCGCGCCGGTCTTCGCGTTCACCCCTCTCCTCGCACGCCGTGTTCGGCTGGAACCGCTCCATGCTCAAACAACTCTTGGCCACCAAACACCCCCATGCCAGCCACGAGGACGCCGGCGGGCTGGGCCTGCAACGTGCGCTCGGCCCCTGGGGCCTGACCGCGCTGGGCATCGGCGCAGTGATCGGCGGCGGCATCTTCGTCATCACCGGGCAGGCCGCGGCCAACCACGCCGGGCCGGCGATCATGCTCTCGTTCGTGCTGGCCGCGGTGTGCTGCGCGTTCTGCGCGCTGGCCTATGCCGAGTTCGCGGCGATGGTGCCGGTCTCCGGCAGCGCCTACACCTACACCTACGCCACCTTCGGCGAACTGGCGGCCTGGTTCATCGGCTGGATGCTGGTGCTCGAGTACGGCGTGTCGGCCTCGGCGGTGGCAGTCAGCTGGACCGGCTATTTCCTCAGCCTGCTCGACCACTTCAACATCCACCTGCCCGCGGCCCTGGTCAACGCGCCGCTGGACGGCAAGCTGCAGCCCACCGGGGCGATCGCCAACCTGCCCGCCGCCGGCATCGTGCTGCTGCTGACCTGGCTGTGCTACGTCGGCATCCGCAAGTCCTCGGCGATGAACATGGCGATGGTGGTGCTGAAGAGCGGCCTGATCGTGCTCGTCATCGCCGCCGGCTGGAAGTACGTGGACCCGGCCAACTGGCATCCGTTCATCCCCGCCAACGAAGGCCCGGGCAAGTACGGCATGGACGGCGTGCTGCGTGGCGCGGCGATGGTGTTCTTCGCCTACATCGGCTTCGAGGCAGTCTCGGTGGCGGCGCAGGAATCGCACCGGCCGCAGCGCGACCTGCCGATCGGCATGATCCTGTCGCTGGTGATCTGCACCGTGCTGTACATCGCCATGGCCGCGGTGATGACCGGGCTGCTGCCGTACACCCAATTGGGCACCGACGAGCCGGTGGTGACCGCGGTAGCGGCGCATCCGCAGCTGGCCTGGCTGCGCGTGGTGGTCGAGATCGGCGCGCTGATCGGTCTGTCCTCGGTGGTGCTGGTGATGATCATCGGCCAGCCGCGCATCTTCATGATCATCGCCCGCGACGGCCTGCTGCCGCCGGTGTTCACCAAGATCCACCCGACCTACCGCACCCCGCACGTCAACACCGTGATCACCGGCATCGGCATCGCCCTGCTGGCGGCGCTGTTCCCGTTGGACGTGCTGGGCGAACTGACCTCGATGGGCACCCTGATCGCCTTCGCCGCGGTCTGCGCCGGGGTGCTGATCCTGCGCCGCACCCAGCCGGACCTGCCGCGCCCGTTCCGCATCCCGTTCGCCTGGCCGATCTGCATCGCCGGCGTGCTCAGCTGCCTGGCGCTGCTGTCGGCGATGACCGCACACAACTGGATGCTGATGGCCGGCTGGACGGTGATCGGCCTGGCGATCTACTTCGGCTACGGCTACCGCCACAGCCGGCTGCGCCGCACCGGTAAAGGTTGAGCCGTAAAAGCCCCTCTCCCCGCGGGAGAGGGGTTGGGGTGAGGGTACGGGCGCGAAGCGCGCGCGGTGTTCGGCTGCACGAGGCTTCGCTCGCACCCTCATCCGCCCCTTCGGGGCACCTTCCCCCCAAAAGGGGGCCATGGTCCCGAGGGGAGAAGGAAGCGCCGGCTTCGGTTGGATGGCTTAGCCCCTCTCCCCCCGGGAGAGGGGTTGGGGTGAGGGTGCGGCCGCCTGTCATCCCAATCCAGCCATCAAGCCCTAAACTACCCGCATGAACGCACTGCCCTACGATTCCGAGCGCCTGCGCACGCTGGCGCACCTGCTGATCGACAACATCCGCGAGCTCTCGCAGGCCGGCTGGACCCCCGCCACCAGCAGCAACTTCTCGCACCGCCTGGACGATCGCCATGCCGCGATCACCGTCTCCGGCCGCGACAAGGGCCGGCTGGTGGAGGACGACATCATGGTGGTGGATTTCGACGGCCAGGCCGTCGGCCGGCCGCTGCGCCCGTCCGCCGAGACCCTGCTGCACACCCAGCTGTACCGGCGCTTCCAGGAGATCGGCTGCATCCTGCACACGCATTCGCCGGTACAGACCATCGCCTCGCGTCTGTACGCGCCGCAGGGCCATATCCGCCTGGAAGGCTACGAGCTGCTGAAGGCGCTGCACGGCAACCAGACCCACGAGACCGCGGTGGACCTGCCGGTGTTCGCCAACACCCAGGACATGACCGTGCTGGCGGCCCAGGTCGACGCCCTGCTCGACCGCACGCCGTTGTGGGGCTACCTGATCGACGGCCACGGCCTGTACGCCTGGGGCCGCGACATGGCCGAGGCGCGCCGCCACCTGGAAGCCTTCGAATTCCTGCTGCACTGCGAGCTGGAGCTGCGCAAGCTGCGCGCCGCCGGCTGATCCGCCGCGGCGCGACAGCGTTCCAGCGCCGCAACGGCCGCCGGCCGCGCACCTGCTACCCTTTTCGTCCCCCCTGCCGCTTTCGCCCGCCGCCATGAGCCGACTCCGTATCTTCGCCGACACCACTCCCGACGCGCCGCTGTTCGACAGCCGCGAGGGCGACGCGATCGCCGCCGAACTGCGCAAGATCGGCGTCATCTTCGAGCGCTGGCAGGCCAACCAGCCGATCGAGCCCGGTGCCTCGCCGGAAGCGGTGATGGCCGCCTACAAAACCGACATCGACCGCCTGGTCGCCTCCAACGGCTTCAAGACCGTGGACGTGGTCAGCATCGCCCCGGACAACCCGCAGCGCGAGGAGATGCGCAAGAAGTTCCTCGAGGAGCACTTCCACAAGGAAGACGAGGTGCGCTTCTTCGTCGCCGGCTCTGGCCTATTCACCTTGCACGTGGATGGCAAGGTCTACGAGATCGAGTGCGTGCAGAACGACCTGATCGCCGTGCCGGACGGCACCCACCACTGGTTCGACATGGGTCCGGAGCCGCGCTTCGTCGCGATCCGCTTCTTCACCGAGCCGGATGGCTGGGTCGGCCACTTCACCGGCACCGATATCGCCCAGCGCTTCCCGCGCTACGAGGCGAAGCTGCGCGGCGAGGCGCACTGAGCGATGACCGATCCGCGCGTCGTTCTCACCGACATCGAAGGCACCACCAGCAGCATCTCCTTCGTCAAGGACGTGCTGTTCCCCTACGCGCGCCGCGCCCTGCCCGGCTTCGTGCGCGAACACGGCGAGCAGCCGCAGGTGCGGCAGTGGCTGGACGCGGTCGCCACCGAATGCGGCGGCATCTGCACCGATGTGGTGATCGTGGAGACCTTGCAGGGCTGGATCGACCAGGACCGCAAGCACACCGCGCTGAAGGCGCTGCAGGGCATGATCTGGGAGGCCGGCTACCGCGATGCCGACTTCACCGCGCACATCTATCCCGATGCCGCGCCGGCATTGCGCCGCTGGCATGAGCAGGGCCGCGCGCTGTACGTGTACTCGTCCGGCTCGGTGCCGGCGCAGAAGCTGTTCTTCGGCCACAGCGACGCCGGCGACCTGCGCGGGCTGTTCTCCGGCTGGTTCGACACCGAGATCGGCGGCAAGCGCGAGCAGCCCAGCTATGCGCGCATCGCCGAAGCGATCGGCGTGGCGCCGGCGCAGATCGTGTTCCTGTCCGACGTGGTCGCCGAACTGGATGCGGCCCGCGCCGCCGGCCTGGACACGGTGCTGATCGACCGCCGCGACGACTACCCGCAACCGCGCCAGGGCGAGGCCTGCAACGGCCACCGCCGCGCGGAGAGCTTCGCCGACCTGGGCTTCTGAGCCCGCGCATGCGCAGGCCCATCGCTGCCTTGATCGCCGCCCTGGCGGCGTTGCGGCCCCCGCTCGCCGTGCTGAGACGCCGGCTGCTGCCGGCCGCGCTGCTGGCGCTGGCGCTGCCCGCCTGCCATTCCGATGCCGGTGCCATGCCGGGCGGCGCGGCCGACACCGCGCAGGACGACGCGGCGCAGGACCCGTTCGACCAGGCGCAGCTGCGCCAGGCGCTGGGATCGCTGCAGGCGCAGCGCCCCGGCATCCCCGACCTGTACGTGGTCGGCTTCGCCGGCGACGCCAGCGAGGACGTGTTCCGCAACGAAGTGCTGTACCTGCGTCAGCTGTTCGCGCAGCGCTTCGGCGCTGCCGGTCGCATCGCCACCCTGATCAACCACGGCGACAATCTCGGCGCGCACGCCTACGCGCCGCAGGCCTCGTACGACAACCTGGCCGATACCCTGGACCGCGTCGGCAAGCTGATGGACCCGCGTGAGGACGCATTGCTGCTGTTCCTGACCAGCCACGGCACCGACCAGCACGAGCTGTATCTGCAGTTCGGCCCCGGCGAGGATGCCGAGTACGACACCATCACCCCACAGGAACTGCGCCGCCTGCTCGACGACGCCGGCATCCGCAACCGCATCATCGTGATCTCGGCCTGCTACTCCGGCGGCTTCGTGCCGGCGCTGAAGACCGCCGACACCCTGGTGATCACCGCCGCACGCCGCGACCGGCCCTCGTTCGGCTGCGGCAACACCGCCAGCGCCACCTATTTCGGCCGCGCCTGGTTGATCGACGCGCTGGCGCGCACCACCGATGTCGTCGAAAGCTATCGCCTGGCCAGTGCCGAGATCAGCGCACGCGAACAGGCCGAAGGCGAGGCGCCGTCGTATCCGCAACTGTACGTAGGCGCGCGCATCGGCCCATGGCTGCAGCACTGGCGCGCGCAGTTGCCGAACGCGGCGGCACCGCCCTATCCGTATCCGGAACCCGATGCGGACGACGCGGCGGATGCGGCCGATGGCGAGCAGACCCACGCGCATGGCGCAGCGCCCGCGCCCGCCGCGGTGATGCGCGCGCAGGACCCGGCATCGCCGACGAAGCGCACGCCCGCGCGGTGATGCCGCGCAGGGCGTGAGGTCGACTGCATGCGAGGGGCGTGCGCGCACCCTCGTGCTTGCCGGCCATCCTGCTCCCGACCCTGCACGCCCGAACCCGTGCAGCAGGCCGAAAAGATGAGAGTGATTCGCGTTCGATCGCGACGCCTGCGCGATCGCTAGAATCTCTCCCGCAGCAAGCCCGCCCGCGTTTCGCCAGCCAGCTGCGCTCCGATCCAACCGCCCGCCAGCCTTCGCTCGCCAGCCAGGATCCTTCGGTTCGTCTGCCTCCTTCGTGGAGGTTTTTTTGTTTCTGGGGTCGGCGTGGTGCGTGCAGAACGCGAGCACGCGTCTCTTGGCGTTGGCGGTGGATGGCGCGACCGCCTCACCGCGCCTGTCGCGGCTGAAGCCGCTCCCACATGGGTCCGACACTGTGAGGTGTTGATGGACGCACTGTGGGAGGGACTTCAGTCCCGATGCCTGGAACACATGGCTGCCTAAACCCTTGTCGCGGCAGTGACGGTGATCGAGCATGCAGCATCACTGCGCGCTTATCTGCCGACCACCGCCTACCGCCGCCACTTCATCAAGGGCTCGCATCCTGCAAGCGGTAGCTACCGCCGGCTCGCTGCTCGCCGCGCCAGCGGTCGAATGCGCGGACCTCGATGCGGTGCGCACCCACTTTCAGGTCGGTCGGCAAGGCGCCGCGCCACAGATGCTGCGAGGGAGTCGCTTCCGGCGAACGGTCGTAGCCGCGCAGCGCGTCGGCGGCATCGTCGCGCGCGTTCTCGGCGAGCAGTGTCGGGTCGGGCTGTTCGACCCGCTGCATCGGCTTCCAGGCGCCGTCGTCCACGCGGTACTCGACGCGCGTGTCGTCCTCGCCCATGTACACGTTCGCGTACACGCCCCAGGCCGGATAGGCGCCGCGGCGCAACACCTTCGGCGCATGCAGGCCGATCTGCGCGTCGTCGGCGGCACGCGCGGCGTGGTAGGCCAGCGCGTAGCCGCCGTCGCGGCGCACGGTCAGCAGCGCGTAGCCGTTCGGGGTGCCGTCGGCCATCGTCGCGGCGGGGATGCCGTCGGCATCCTTGACCCCGGACCAGAACGCGCCGCAGGCCGCGCCGACGTTGTACTCGTGCAGCGGCTGCGCGCCATGCCAGCCGTCGGCCGCGGTGTAGTACACGTGCCGCTGGGTATGGCTGTGCCCGGTGAGCACCAGCACGTGCGGGAAGTCCTTCAGCAGCGCGAACAGGCGCGCACGATCGGTGTGGCGGAAGGTCTCCTTGCCCGGGACCGCATCGAACAGATGGATATGCATCCCCAGCACCAGCAGTCGATCCTTGGGCACGCTGGCCAAATAGGCCTGCAGGAACGCGAACTGGTCTTCGCGCAGGCCGCCGACATACTTGGGCTGCTGCGTCGGCTGGTAGACCACGTCGTCCAGGAACACGAAGCTGGCCCCGCCCTCTTCCACCGCGTAGGTGTCGGGGCCGTAGACCGCACGCCAGCTCGACAGCGAATCCACATCGTCGCTCGCGTCGAAGTTGAGGTCGTGGTTGCCGGGCACGTGGAACCACGGCACGCCGAGCTTGGCGGTTTCCGCATTCAGCGCCGGATACAGCGACAGGTCGTCGCTGACCACGTCGCCCAGCGTGGTACCGATGCGCGCATGGGTCTTGCCGCGCAGGGGCGCGACGATGTCGCGGGCGTAGTAGCCGACGTCGGTCATCGACGCGGTCTGGGTATCGGCGAACACCAGCACCTCGGTGCTGTCGGCCTTGGGCTGCGCGCGCAATGCGAAGTCCCAGTGGTCGGTGGCGCCGCTGGTCGGGGCGATGCCCGGATACTTGAGCTTGGGCGAGCCAGCCGGTGCGTAATGCCGCCAGTAGTCCGGCAGGCCGTTGCCGGCGCTGGCGAAGTTGTAGTCGTCGGGCTTGATCACGAACACCGTGCGGCCTGGCTCCACCTGCAGTCGGTAGCGGCCCTGCGCGTCGGTGCGGACGATGTGCACGCCGTCGGACACCTGCACGCCGGCGATGCCGACATCGCTCGGGCCGCGGCCCGGGGCGTTGTCGCGTTCCTGATAGACGCTGCCGCTGATCGTCGCGGTCTGCGCCACGGCAGGAGCGGCGGCAGCCAACAGGCAGGCAAGGACGACGGTGCGCAGCATGCGGAACATCCGGGGAAACCGAGGGCCCCCGATTGTAGCCAGCTATGCCGACGCGGCGATGACCGCGCCGGACAGGCTCAGCGGTGCCGCGCTTCCAGCACCGCCACCGCGTCGGCCAGGCCCAGGCCGCGCGCGCGCAACAACACGGTCAGGTGGTAGAGCAGATCGGCGGATTCGCCGAGCAGTTCGTCGTCGCCCTGGGCGACGCCGGCCAGCGCGGTCTCCACGCCCTCCTCGCCCACTTTCTGCGCAATGCGCCGCGTGCCTTTCTCGAACAGCTGCGTGGTGTAGCTGCCCGCCGGCCGTTCGCGCTCGCGCTGGGCGACCAGGCGATCGAGCGCGCCCAGGAACTGGCCCGGCGCCTGCGGGAAGCAGCTGTCGCGGCCCAGGTGGCAGGTCGGACCGTGCGGATGCGCCAGGACCAGCAAGGTATCGCCATCGCAATCGGTGTCGATCGCCACTACCTCCAGGACGTGCCCGGAGCTTTCGCCCTTGGTCCACAGCCGCTGCTTGCTGCGGCTGTAGAAGGTGACCTGGCCGCTGCGTCGCGTCTGCGCCAGCGCCTCCTGGTTCATGTAGCCCAGCATCAGCACGCGCAGAGTGGCGGCGTCCTGCACCACCACCGGCAGCAGGCCGTCGCCCTTGCCCCAGTCCAGTGCCGCATCGGCGGCATCCGCGTCGTGGGAGTGTTCATGCGCCATCGCGCACCTCGATCTGTTGTTGGCGCAGGAAGCGCTTGAGTTCGGGAATGGCGATGGCGCCGCTGTGGAACACGCTGGCGGCCAGCGCGCCATCGACGTCGGCGCGCTCGAACACGTCGGCGAAGTGCTGCATCTCGCCGGCGCCGCCGGACGCCACCAGCGGTACCTTGCACAGGGCGCGCACCTCATGCAGTTGGGCGATGTCGTAGCCGCGGCGCACGCCGTCGCTGTCCATGCAGTTGAGCACGATCTCGCCGGCGCCCAGGCGCTGCGCCTCCACCACCCAGTCCAGGGTGCGCATGCGCAGCGCCTGGGTCTTGCTGGGGTCGCCGGTGAAGCGGCGCACGCGCCACTGGCCGTCGTCCTCGCGGATCGAATCGATGCCGACCACCACGCACTGCACGCCGAACGCCTCGGCCAGCTCGGCGATCAGCGCCGGCCGCTCCAGCGCCGGCGAATTGATCGAGATCTTGTCGGCGCCGGCGTGCAGCACCGCGCGCGCGGTGGCGACGTCGCGGATGCCGCCGGCCACGCAGAACGGGATGTCCAGCAGCCGCGCCACCTTCTCGACCCAGGCGTAGTCCACCGAGCGCCCTTCCGGGCTGGCGCCGATGTCGTAGAACACCAGTTCGTCGGCGCCCTGGTCGCGGTAGCGCAGCGCCAGTTCGGCGATGTCGCCCATGTCCACGTGGTCGCGGAACTTGACGCCCTTGACCACGCGCCCCTCGCGCACGTCCAGGCACGGAATGATGCGCCGGCTCAGCATGCCAGCGCCTCGTCCAGGCGCAACCGCCCTTCCAGCAGCGCCTTGCCGAGGACCGCGCCGGCGCAGCCGGCCTCGCGCGCGCCGCGCACGTCGGCGGCGTCGCGGATGCCGCCGGAGGCCTGCACGGCCAGCGCCGGCACGAGTTGCCGCAGGTGCGTGTACAGCGCCAGATTCGGCCCGGACAGCATGCCGTCGCGGGCAATGTCGGTGCACAGCAGATGGATCAGGCCGGCCGCGGCGTACTCGCCGGCCAGCGCATCCAGGCTCAGCGACGAGGTCTCGGTCCAGCCGTGCACCGGCAAGCGCCACACGCCGTGCGCGTCCTGGCGGCTGTCCAGCGCCACGGTGATGCGGTCGGGGCCGAACTCGGCCAGCCACTCCAGCACCGACTCGCGGTCGCGCACCGCCAGCGAACCGATCACCACGCGGCTGGCGCCCGCATCGAGCAGGCGTTGCACATCGGCGCGCGAGCGCACGCCGCCGCCGGTCTGCACCTGCAGCCCGGTCTCGCTGCGGATCCGCTGCAGCAGCGGCGCCAGGGTGTAGCCGCCGGCGCGGGCCGCATCCAGGTCGACCAGGTGCATCCACTGCGCACCGGCATCGGCGAAGGCCTGCGCGCGGCGCAGCGGATCGTCGCCATAGTGGGTCTCGCGGGCGTAGTCGCCCTGCGCCAGCCGCACCACGCGGCCGTCGCGGATGTCCAGCGCGGGATAGACGACGAAGCTCATGGGAAATCGGTCTCGAGGAAGTTGCGCAGGATGCGCGCGCCGGTATCGGCCGAGCGCTCGGGATGGAATTGCGCGCCGCAACGGCGGCCATGCTGCACCACCGCGGTGAACAGGCCGCCATGGTCGCAGGCGGCAACGGTGTCGGCGGTGACCGGCGCGGCATAGCCATGCACGAAATAGGCGCTGGCGCCGTCCGGCACGCCCGCCAGCAGCGACGACGGCTGCAACGGCAGCAGCCGGTTCCAGCCCATGTGTGGCACGCGAATGCCCAGCGCCGGCGGCATGCGCCGGACCACGCCGGTCAGCAGGCCCAGGCAGTCGACATCGCCCTCCTCCGAGCGTTCGAACAGCAACTGCATGCCCAGGCAGATGCCGATCAGTGGCACTTGCAACGCACGGAGTGGCTCGATCAGGCCTTGCTCGCGCAGCCGCGCCATCGCATGCGGCGCGGCGCCGACGCCGGGCAGGATCACCCGGTCCGCACCCTGCAGGCCGGCCGCATCGCGGACCAGACGTGCTTCCACGCCGAGGCGTTCGAGCGCGTAGCGCACCGAGCCCAGGTTGGCGCCGCCGGCATCGATCAGCGCGACATCGGTCATCGCAGGCTCCTTGCAGCAGTCGCGCGCATCACAGCACGCCCTTGGTGGAGGGCAAGGCCGCACCTTCGCGGCGCAACGCCTGGCGCAGGGCGCGCGCCAGCGCCTTGAAGCAGGCTTCGACCTTGTGGTGGTCGTTGTCGCCGCGCACGCTCAGGTGCAGGTTCAGCCCGGCCGCATCGCACAGCGAGCGGAAGAAGTGCGGCACCAGCTCGGTCGGCATGTCGCCGACCCGCTCGCGCTTGAACTCGCCTTCGAACACGAAGTACGGCCGCCCGCTGAAATCCAGCGCGGCGCTGGCCAGGGTCTCGTCCATCGGCAGGGTGAAGCCGTAGCGGCCGATGCCGCGCTTGTCGCCCAGCGCCTGGCGCAGCGCCTGCCCCAGCGCCAGGCCGGTGTCCTCGATGGTGTGGTGTTCGTCGATGTGCAGGTCGCCCTCGGCGCGCACGTCCAGGGCGAAACCGCCGTGCTTGCCGATCTGCTCGAGCATGTGGTCGAAGAACGGCAGGCCGGTGGCGCAGTGCGGATCGCGCGCCAGGTCCAGGTCGATCTCGACCGCGATGCGGGTTTCCTTGGTATCGCGCTGCACCCGTGCGCGGCGCGGCGCATCGGCCAGTTCATGGGCGATGCCGGCCCAGTCCCACTCGCCGCCGAACTGCGCGGTGCGCAACTGGAAACCGCGGATGCGCAGGTTCTCGGCGAACTGGATGTCGGTGGCGCGGTCGCCGACCATGGCCGAGCGCGCCCAGTCGATGCTGCGGTCCTGCAGGTACGGCAGCATCAGGCCGATGCCGGGCTTGCGCGTGGGCGCATTGTCGGCCGGCCAGCTGCGGTCGACCAGCACCTCGCGGAACACGATGCCCTGGCTGGCGAAGATCTGCAGCATCAGGTCGTTGGGGCCGTCGAAGGCGGCCTGCGGATAGGCCTCGCTGCCGAGGCCATCCTGGTTGGTGACGATGACGAACTGGTAGCCGGCATCGCGCAGCTTGAGCATCGCCGGGATCACGCCCTGCACGAAGCGCAGCTTCTCGTAGGCGTCGATCTGGAAATCGGCCGGCTCCTCGATCAAGGTGCCGTCGCGGTCCACGAACAGGATCGGGGTCATGCCGCCGCCCTCCACGCCTGCAAGGCGCCGAGCACGCGCTGGTTCTGCGCCGGCGTGCCCAGAGTGATGCGCAGCGCATCGCCCAGGCCCGGCGCGGCGCGCTGGTCGCGCACCACCACCCCGGCCGCCAGCAGCGCCTGGAACGCGCCCTCGGCGTCGTCGAAGCGCAGCAGCAGGAAATTGCCCTGCGACGGATACACCTGGCGCACACCCGGTAACACCGCCAGCGCCGCCTGCATGCGCGTGCGTTCGGCGCGTACTTCCTGCACCCGTGCGGCGGTCTGCCGCAACGGTTCGGGCTGCAACGCAGCCAGCGCCAGCTGCGTGCACGGCGCCGGAATCGGATACGGCGCCTGGCAGCGCCGCAGCACCGCGATCAGCGCCGGATCGGCGATCACGCAGCCGATCCGCGCCGCCGCCAGCGCGTGCGCCTTGGACAGCGTGCGCAATACCGCCAGATTGGGGTGGCGCGCCAGCAGGCCGGTCGCCGAGGCTTCGTCGGAAAACTCGCCATAGGCTTCGTCCACCACCAGCACCGCCCGCCCGTGCAGGCGCTCGGCGGCACGGGCGATGTCGGCCACGGCGATCGCCGCGCCGCCGGGGTTGCCCGGCGAGCACAGGAACACCAGCTTGGCCATCTGGCTCAATGCGGCGTCCACCACCGCGTCCACGTCGGTGAGCAGACCGTCGGCCGTGTCGCGCAGCGGCACCTCGACCACGCGTGCGTTCTGCAGCCGCGCGCACACCGCGTACATGCCGAACACCGGTGGGGTGATGACGATGGCATCGCGTCCCGGCTCGCACAGGGCGCGCAGCAGCAGGTCGATGGCCTCGTCGCTGCCGCGGCCGAGCAGCAGTCGTTCCGGGGCGCAGGCGTACAGCGCAGCCAGCGCCGCGCGCAGCGCCGGCGGTTGCGGATCCGGATAACGGCGATTGCCGGCGTCGCCATCGGCGGCGTTGGCCCAGGCCGATTCGTTGGCATTGAGCCAGACCTCGCCCTGCAGCGCGCTGCTGCGTGCGGAGGAGTAGCCGGCGAAATCGCGCAGGTCCGGGCGTACCAGCGCCAGCACGGCGCGCGTGTCGGAGGTCGCGCTCATGCCGCCGTCTCCATGCGCAACGCCACCGCGTTGGCATGCGCGTCCAGGCCTTCGGCACGGGCCATCAACACCGCGCAGCCGCCGATCGTGGCGATGCCGTCGGCGCTGGCGCTCTGCACGCTGACGAAATTCTGGAAGCTGGCCACGCTCACGCCGCTGTAGGCGCGCGCGGCGCCGCTGGTCGGCAGCACGTGGTTGGTGCCGCTGCAGTAATCGCCCAGCGCCTCCGGGGTGTAGTCGCCTAGGAACACCGAGCCGGCGGCCTCGACCCGCTGCAGCCAGTCGCGCGGCGCGCGCAGCGCCAGGATCAGGTGTTCCGGCGCATAGCGGTTGCTGATGGCGAACGCGTCGTCCAGCGTGTCGACACGGATCAGCCGCGACGCGGCCAGCGCCTGCCGGGCAATCGCCGCACGCGGCAGCGTCGCCAGCTGCCGCTCCAGTTCGTTCTCGACCGCCTCGATCAATGCGACGCTGTCGGACAGCAACAGCACCTGCGAATCCGGGCCGTGCTCGGCCTGCGACAACAGGTCGGCGGCGACGAAGGCGGCATTGGCGCCAGCGTCGGCGATCACCAGCACCTCGGACGGACCAGCCGGCATGTCGATCGCCGCCGCGCCGGCCTGGGCGACCTGCTGTTTGGCCTCGGTGACGTAGCTGTTGCCGGGGCCGAACAACTTGTCGCAGGACGGCACGGTCTCGGTGCCGAAGCCCATGGCCGCGATCGCCTGGGCGCCGCCGAGCTTGAACACCCGGTCCACCCCGCACAGCGTCGCCGCGACCAGCACCGCCGGATCGGCCGAGCCGTCGGCACGCGGCGGCGTGCACAGCACCACTTCGCGACAGCCGGCCAGCGCCGCCGGCACGCACAGCATCAGCGCGGTGGACGGCAGCGGTGCGCTGCCGGCCGGCACGTACAGACCCACCCGGCCGATCGCCCGCACCACGCGCTCGCAGACCACGCCCGGCGCGGTCTCGACCGCATACGGCTGCGCCATGCCGGCGCGGTGGAAGGTGTCGATCCGCGCCGCCGCCTCAGCCATCGCCGCGCGCAGCGGTGCCGGCACCGCCGCCTCGGCGGCGGCGAACTCGCTGGCGCTGACCTCGAAGGTCTCCAGCACCACGCCATCGAAACGCGCGGTGAGCTCGCGCAGCGCCACGTCACCGCGGCTGCGCACGGCATCCAGCACCTGCGTCACCGCGCTGCGGGTCTGCTCGGCCACGCGCTGCACCGGCCGGGTCAGCGCCAGCGTCTGCTCCTGCGCGTCGAGCGCGCTCCATTCCAATCGATTCATGCCAGCGACCGCTCCACCGTCAACACCATCAACCCCTGCGCGCCTGCGCGCTCCAGTTCCTCCATGCGCTGCCAGGTGATCGCGCCGTGGCACATGGTCTGCAACTGCAGCGGGCCATCGGCGTCGCCAGGCAGTTGCACCAGCGGTTCGGCATCGGGCAGCAGCCGCGCCAGGTCGGCGACGCGCTCGCGCGCGGCGCGGAACATCAGCAGTTTGCTGTCGCGCAGCTTGAGCACGCCGTCGAGCCGGCGCAGCAGCATCGCCGCCAGGCCGGCGCGAGCGTCGGCCGGTTCGCGCACCGGCCCGGCCAGCACCGCCTCGCTCTCCAGCAGCGTCTCCACCGGCTTGAGCTGATTGGCGGCCAGGGTGGCGCCGCTGGAAACCAGATCGCAGATCAGGTCGGCGGTGCCCAGGCGCGGCGCGATCTCCACCGAGCCCGACAGTTCCACCACCTGCGCGGCAATGCCACGCGCGTCCAGCCAGTCGGCCAGCACCGCCGGATAGCTGGTGGCGATGCGCAGCCCCTGCACCTGCTGCGGCCCGCTCCATTCCCAGTTCTCGGGCACCGCCAGCATCAGCCGGCACTGCCCGAAGTTGAGTCCGCGCAGGGCGCGGTAGGCCTCGGGCAGGCCGTTGCGGCGGCGCTCGCCGGCCTGCTCTTCCAGTTCGTTGCGGCCGACGATGCCGAAGTCGCACACGCCATCGGCGATCAGGCCGGGAATGTCGTCATCGCGCACCAGCAGCAGGTCCACCGGCAACGATTCGCCGTAGCAGAACAGCTTGTCGCGGCTCTCGCGCCAGCTCAACCCGCAGGCCGCCAGCACCGCACGGGCCGGCTCGGCCAGGCGGCCACTCTTCTGGATCGCGATACGCAGCCGGTCGCGGGCCGGTGCTGCCAGGGAAGCACTCATCAGGACATCTCAGTGGGAATCGGAGGGGCGCGCCGTCTGCCGGCGCAGCGCCGCGGCATAGCCGCCGGCGCCGTATTCCAGGGTCCGTGCGACACGGCCGATGGTGGTGACGCTGACCTGGGTCAGGTCGTGGATCTCGCGGTACGGCACGCCCTTGAGCAGCAGCGGCACCACCCGCCAGCGGTCCGCCATCGCCTCCAGCTCGGCCGGCGTGCACAGGTCCTGCAGGAACGCCGCCACTTCCTGCGGCTTGCCGAGCTGGGCCAGGGTGCGCGCCAACGCCTTGAACGAGGCATCGCTGTCGCGGTCTTCTGCGGGGACGGGACGTTGTTTCATTGCGCTAATGTAATAGCACGCTATTACAAGGTCAAGTTTTCGCGGGTCGCGCCGGCCTGCCGTTCAGCCGTGACCATCCGCAGCGACTACACCCATCGCGCCGGTGCCGGCATCACCAGCAACGGCGATTTCGGCGTGCCCGCTGGATGCTTGGATGCCCTGCCCAGACGCGCTCAGCCCCTAAGCACTGTGGAAGATGGCGCCTTCCGCATGTGGAAGGACCGACCGGCGGCCGCTAGGATCGGCAACGACCACCGCCCCAGGAGCGCCGCATGCGCTACGCATGTCTTGCCAGTCTTACGCTGTGCCTGGCGACGCAGGCACTGGCGCAGCCGCCGCCTCCGGCACCACCCGCCCAAGTGGCGGCAAGCGGCGACACCGCGGTTGCCATAGCGGGACCGCCGATCCGCTCCAGCGCCCAGCTCGAGACCTACCTGCGCGCCCACGCCGGCCAGCGCACGCCACTGGATGCGCTCACGCCCGGCGCCCGCGAACGCTTCCTCGACGGCCTGGTGTTCGGCCGAAATGGCCTGGGTGGATTCGATACGCAGGACCTACCGCAACTGACCCGCGAACAGGGTCGCGCATTGCTGGCGCTGTTCGGCGTCGAGCGTTACGCCGAAACCTTGCCGCATTGGGCGACGCAGCCGCGCGTCAGCGATCCCGCTGCCCGGATCGGCGACCTGGAGCGCCGTTACAACCGCTACCACCGGAACCTGGACGGCCTGCGCCACAGCGAGCGTGATCCGTGGCCCGCGTTGCGCAGCGCCCTGCCCGAGATCTTCGATCGCGCCGCCATCGCACAGCTGGACGATACCGCGCTGGACCTGCTGTACCGGGCCGTCGTCGCCACCTACGCGCTGCGTCCCACCGCGGCAGGGCTGGACGCGCAACTGCAGGTGCTGGCGCAGTTGCGGCGCCGCGGCCAGGCCAGTGCGACGCAGGTGGATGCCGCCGGCAACGCGCTGCTGCTGGCGCATCGCGCGGAGGACGCGCGACGTGTGCTGGCCGATGGCGGCAGCGCCGACTGGCCGCGCTGGCTGCGCTTCGACGACCGCCTGGGCGCGGCGGCGCAGGGCCCGACGCTGTGGTCGCTGGACGCCGATGGCCGCACCCTGCGCCGGCAGCGGATCGATCTGCGGCCAACCCGGATCCTGGTCAGCGCCGGCTGCCATTTCGCGGCCGACGCCGCACGCGCCATCGCCGCCGATCCCGAGCTGGGGCCGGTGTTCCGCGACCACGCGCTGTGGCTGTCACTACCGCCCGGCAGCGAGGACATGGACGCGTTGCGCGCCTGGAACCGCGCGCAGCCGCAGACGCCGCTGCACCCGCTCTACGACGTCGAGGAATGGCGGCTGCTGCCGCGCGAATGGCGCATGCCGACGTTCTTCCTGGTGCGCGACGGCAAGGTCGTCGCGCAATTGCAGGGGTGGCCGGCGGAGGATGGCGCGCAGCGCAGAGCACTGAAGGCGATGCTGCAGGATGCGGGCCTGCTGTAGGAGCGGCTTCAGCCGCGACAGGCGTTCCCGGTGATGCGTCGCGGCTGAAGCCGCTCCTACGAAATCCTTTACGGCGCGGCGGCCGTCTCCGGCCGCCGCGACCGGCTCAGGCCATGACCTTGGCCTGCTCCAGTTCCACCAACAGCGTACTGGCCAGTTCGTCGCGGGCGATCTCGAACTGCTGCTCGCGCAGCAGGTCCTTGACCGCGACCACACCGCGCGCCAGCTCGTCGTCGCCGGCCAGCACCACGAAGCGGATGCCGGCACGGGCCGCGTACTGGAACTGCTTGCCGATCTTCTTCGGCTCCATCTGCACTTCGGTGTTGATGCCGCCGACGCGCAGCCGCCGCGCGATGTCCAGCGCGTCGTCCAGCTTGGTCTCGTCCATCAGCGCCACCATCGCCTGCACGCTGCTGGAGGCGATGCCATCGATCAGGCCCGCCTCGCGCAGTTGCCAGAACAGCCGGGTCAGGCCGATGGAGATCCCCACGCCGGGCAGCTTGGACTTGCTGTAGTGGCTGGCCAGGTCCTCGTAGCGGCCGCCCGAGCAGATCGAGCCGATCTGCGGGTAGTCGGTCAGCAGCGTCTCGTAGACGGTGCCGGTGTAGTAGTCCAGGCCGCGGGCGATGGAGAAATTCAGGCAGTACGCGGTTTCCGGCACGCCAAGCGCCTTGACCAGGGCCAGCACCTCGCGCAGCTCGGCCACGCCCTCGCGCAGGATCGTGCTGGACGCCGCATCGGCCTCCAGTGCCTGCAGCCGTGCCAGCGCATCGTCATGTCCGCTGGAGCGCACCGCGACGAAGTCGAGGATGCGCTGCACCTGCTCGGCGGGAATGCCGAAGCCCTCGCCGGTCAGCGTCTCGCGCACGTAGTCGGCGCCGCGCTTGTCCAGCTTGTCGACCTCGCGCAGCACCGCGAGCTGGCGCTCTCCCTCAGCCACGCCCAGGCTCTCGAAGAAGCCGCGCATCAGCTTGCGGTTGTTCAACTGCACGGCGAAATCGCCGATGCCCAGTTCGGCGAACACCGCGTGGATCACCGCCAGCACCTCGGCGTCGTAGCGGATGCTCAGCGCGTCCTTGCCGATCACGTCGATGTCGCACTGGTAGAACTCGCGGAAGCGGCCGCGCTGAGCGCGTTCGCCGCGGTACACGCGCTGCATCTGGTAGCGACGGAACGGGAAGCTCAACTCGTGCTCGTGCTCGGCCACGTAGCGGGCCAGCGGCACGGTCAGGTCGAAGCGCAACGCCAGCTCAGGCAGCCCGCCCTCGCCGCCCTCGGCCGCGGCATTGGCCAGCGCACCGGTGGACTGCACGAAGTACACCTGGCGCTCGGTCTCGCCGCCGGACTTGGTCAGCAGCACGTCGGACAGTTCGAACACCGGCGTCTCCACCGGCAGGAACCCGAACCGCTCGTAATTGCGGCGGATGACGTCCAGCATGCGCTGAAACGCGATCTGCTCGCGTGGCAGCAATTCCATGATGCCGGGCGGCGTACGGGGCTTGATCACGTGCGGAACTCCTGCGATTCGGGGGCGAGCGGGACAGCAATTCTAGCCGCACCGGCCACGCCCGGCCGCATCGGCGTATCATTCCCTGGTGACGACGCCGCTGCCACGCCCATGAACCGGCCTCCTTCCGGATTCGCCCTGCCCTACGCCGAACCGGCCGCCGCGCGTGCGCCGCACGGCAACGAATGCCTGCATTGCGCGGTCCGCCACCTGGCGATCTGCTCGGCGCTGGCCTGCGACGAGGTGCAGGCGCTGGAACGGGTCACCACGTCGCTGACCTATCCCACCGGCACTACCATCGCGCGCACCGGCGAGGCGCGGCAGGCCGTCTATACCGTCACCGCCGGCGCGCTGCGCCTGGTCCGCACCCTCGCCGACGGGCGCCGCCAGGTCGCCGGTTTCGTCCTACCGGGCGACTACGTCGGCCTGAGCGAATCGGCCAGGCACCGCCACGACATCGAAGCGATCGCCGACAGCCGGGTATGCCGGGTGTCGGTGGCGCAGATGCAGCAGTTGCGTACCCAGTTCCCGCACCTGGAGCGCAAGCTGCTGCAGCGCGCCTGTCTGGAACTGGACGCGGCGCAGGACGCGGCGCTGTCGCTGGCGCGGCTGCAGCCGGCCGAGAAGCTGGCCGACTTCCTGCTCAAGCTGGCCGCGCGCGCGGCGCGCCAGGGCGATGCCGGCAACAAGGTGGTGCTGCCGATGGGCCGCGGCGACATCGCCGACCATCTCGGCCTGACCATGGAAACGGTCAGCCGTACCTTCACCAAGCTGCGTCAGCAGGGCCTGATCGCGCTGCCGCAACTGCACGTGGTGGAGATCCGCGACTTCGCCGCGCTGCACCGGCTGGCCTCGGACGAAGCCTGAGCCGGATCGCCGCGGCGATTTTTTCGCCACGTCGCGCCAGGCGCTGACGCCACGCGGCGCCCGGCCACTTATCCACAGGATTTCAGGGCAACGTTCCACACTGCGTGTGGACAACCTCATCCGCGCCGGCTGGCCGGTAACGGATGGCCTGTGTGCCGTGGCGGGCAACCCCAGCGCCACGCCACCCCTGAACGCTTCAGATGGTCTTCGCCGCGTCGCGGCCCGCCCGGCATAGACTGCGCGCGCAACACACCTGCGGCGTCGCCGCGGTGCCGGTGGGGGGGACCACTCGGAGGGCCAACATGGCCGTCGCCATCGAGATGCAACACGCCTCGCGCGCCTGCGTGATGCTGGACCGCGAGCGCGAACTGGCGTTCTGGAAGATGCACTTCGTGCACAGCACCTTCCATCAGCCCGGTTACACGTTCCATGACTACGAGCCGGCACTGAAGCTGGCCTACGACGCCTACCTCAAGTACCACGGCCAGCGCGTGGAGGACGTGGTCGCGCAACTGCGCGACGTGTTCTTGCGCGACCACCCGCGCTCGCGCCTGGACTGGCTGCAGGTGCGCGGCATTGTCCTGGCCGCCTGGCAGCGGCTGCAGCCGTCCGACTGAGCCGCCAGGCGCGCGGGCGCCACCGCCCGCGCAATGCTCAACCGGCGAGCAGGCGCGCGCGCAAGGCCGCGTAGTCCGGCGCGATCGGCTCGGCCTGTGCCGGCCGCTGCAGCAGCGCCGCCAATGCCGGCGGCACCGGCACCGGCTTCCCGATCAACGGCTCCACCACGCCTTCGAACTTGGCCGGATGCGCGGTGGCCGCCACCGCCCAGTCGCCCGCGTCGGCTTCCGCACCCTCGGCGCGCAGTTGCTGCAGCACGTGCAGCGCGGTGGCGGTATGCGGGCAATGCACCTCGCCGTAGCGGCGGAAACGCTCGCCGATGGTCTGGCGGATCTGCGCATCGTCCACCGAGTACGCCTGGAATTGGGTGCGCAGGGTGGCGTCGTCGCCCTGGTACAGCCAGCGCAGGCGCTCGACGTTGCTCGGTGCGCCCACGTCCATGGCATTGGCCACGGTCGCCACGCTGGGTTGCGGCGCGTAGTCGGCGCCGGCGAAGAAGTCCGGCAGCACGCGGTTGGCGTTGGTGGCCAGCACGATCCGGCCCAGCGGCACGCCGAGCGCACGCGCCAGGATCGCCGCCAGCGCATTGCCGAGATTGCCGGTGGGCACCACCAGGTTCAGCGGTTGCGCATGCGCGGCGTGGTGCTGCAGCGCTGCGTGCGCGTAGTAGCTCATCTGCGGCAGCAAGCGCCCCAGGCTGATGCTGTTGGCCGAACTCAACGGCGCCTGCGCCTGCAGGTCGGCGTCGTTCAGCGCCTGCTTGACCAGCGCCTGACAGTCATCGAAGGTGCCGGCCACGCGCAGCGCCTGGATGTTGTCGCCGAAGCAGCCGAGTTGGTGCGCCTGGCGCGGCGACACGCGCCCGTCCGGATACAGCACCACCACGCGCAGCCCGGGCTGGCGATGGAACGCCGCCGCGACCGCGGCACCGGTGTCGCCGGAGGTGGCGACGAGGATGGTCAGCGGCGTCGCAGCCCCCCGCCGCAACCGGGTCAGGCAGGCGGCCAGGAAGCGCGCGCCGAAATCCTTGAAGGCGGCGGTCGGGCCATGGAACAGCTCCAATGCATGGTCGCCGGGCGTGGCCAGCGGCTGCAGCGGCGCATCGAAGTCGAAGGCCTCGGCGCAGATGGCCGGCAGTTCCGTGGCCAGGGCGTCGCCGTCGAAGAACGGCGCCAGCAGGTCCGCGGCGGTCTCGGCGAGGCTGGCGCCGGCGCGCAGGTCGCGGGCGGCGGGCATGCGCTCGGGCACGTACAGGCCGCCATCGGGGGCGAGGCCGGCGGCGATGGCCTGGCTGAGTGAGACGGGGGGTGCGGCGTTACGGGTGGAGATGAAGTTCATGGTGGTTCCGGTGGCAGGGGAATTTCGGTCGCACTGTCGTTCTTTGCTGTTGCTGTTGCTGTTGCTGTTGCTGTTGCTGTTGCTTTGGCTGTTGCTTTGGCTGTTGCTCTGGCTTTGGCAGTTGCTGTTCTGCTTCACCCGGGGCCCCCTCGGCGCGGCAGCCACGGCGGGCGAATACCCGAAGGGCGACGCGCAGGATGCGCGTCGTTTTTCGCCGGCACATGGATGTGCCGTCGAAAAATGCCTGCCGTGGCTGCGGACCCGGAGCGCGAAGCGCGGAGGGCGCGCTGCGGGGTGTGCTTTCTTTTGGTTACTTTTCTTTGCACAAGCAAAGAAAAGTGACTCGCCGCCAGGCGAAAGCTTTTGCTGTTGTTGTTGCTTTAAGACCCATGTAGGAGCGGTTTCAGCCGCGACAGGCGCTTCGCCCATCGCCCAGGTCGCGGCTGAAGCCGCTCCTACAAGCTCCGCTCGTCCGCCACACGCAAAAATCAAGCAACAGCAACAGCTTTCGCCCTTGCGGGCGAGTTACTTTTCTTTGCTCGCGCAAAGAAAAGGTAACCAAAAGAAAGCGCGCCCTGCCTCGCGCCCTCCGCGCTAACGCGCTCCGGGTCCGCGTCCATCACGGGGATTCGCGGAAGGGGCATCCTGCCCCTGCCGCGAACGGCGCACGTCCCTGTGCGCCGCCCTTCGGGTTTTTCCCCGCAATGGCCGCCGCTTCGGAAGGGAACCCGGTACGGCAACAGCAACAACAAGAGCAAGAGCAATAACCAGAGCAACAGCAACGGCTACTGCGACAGCAAAAGCAAAAGCAAAAGCAAAATCGGCAACAGCAACAATATCGGCAGCGGCAGTAGCGGCAGCAACAAAGGCGTCAACGCGCCGCGCCAACGCTCGGCTACAGCAACGTCGCGCCCGGACACTGCAGCGGCGACACCCAATGCTGGCTGCCGAAGCCGGCATCCGCGAAAGCAGCCTGGACCGCCGGCGCCGCGGCCTCGGCCTCGGCGCGGGTGGCGAACCAGGCGAAGACGCTCGGGCCGGCACCGGAAATGCCCGCGCCCATCGCCCCAGCCGCCAGCGCCGCCGCCTTGGCCGCGTCGAAACCGACGATCAACGGCGCGCGCCGTGGCTCGATCAGCACATCGCGCAAGCCGGCGCGTACCAGCGCCTCGTCGCCGGCATGACAACCCGCCAGCACCAAGGCCAGGTTCGCGCTCTGCGCCACGAACTCGCCGAGCCGGTACTCCCCGGCCAACGCCGCGCGCGCATGGCGCGTCTCCAGCGTCGCGTCCGGATGCACCAGCAAGCTGTGCCAGCCAGTCGGCACCGGTACCGGCACCAGCCGCTCCAGGGTCGACAGCACCAGCCCGCCGAGCAACATCGGACCGAGGTTGTCGCCATGGCGGCTGCCGCTGGCCACGGCCTCGCCGTCCAGCGCGTAGCGATACAGTTCGTCGCGCAACAGCGGCGCCTCGAGCAAGGCATTGGCCGCCACCAGTGCGGCCACGCACGACGCCGCCGAGCCGCCCATGCCGGAGCTGAGCGGAATGCCCTTGTCGATTTCCAGTTCGAAGCCGAACGGCAGCGCCAAGGCCTCGCGCAGCGACATCAGGGCGGCCCCGGCGGTGTTGCGTGCGGCCTCCAGCGGCAAGGCGACCGTGGTACCGCGGATCGCAGTGATGCGGACCTCGGGCGCATCGATGCGGCGCACCGTCACCGTGTCGCCGACGCCTTCCACCGCGTAGCCGAGCAAATCGAAGCCCACCGCCACGTTGGCCACCGAGGCCGGCGCGAACGCGCGCGCCTGCGCCGGCAGCGCGGCCGTACCCATGGCGCTTGTCGGCAGCGTCTGCATCCGGCTCACAGGCGCGCGCCCTCGCCCGCCGCCACCCGCAGCAGGTCGGCGAACACGCCGGCGGCGGTCACTTCCGGGCCGGCGCCCGGCCCCTGCACCACCAGCGGATTGGCGCAGTAGCGACGGGTGGTGAACTGCACCACGTTGTCGGTCAGGCGCAGGTTGGCGAAGGCATGGTCGGCCGGCAGCTCCACCAGGCCCACGCTGGGCGCATGGCCCGGCGCCAGCCGCGCCACGTAGCGCAGCACGCAGCCGCGCGCCTTGGCCGCCTGCAGGCGCTGGGCGAAGGCGTCGTCGACCTCGTGCAGGCGCGCCATGAAATCGTTCACGCTGGCTTGCCGCAGCGCTTCCGGCACCAGGCTTTCCACCGCCACGTCCTCCAGGCTCAGTTCGTGCCCGGCCTCGCGCGCCAGGATCACCAGTTTGCGCGCCACGTCGGTGCCGGACAGGTCGTCGCGCGGATCGGGTTCGGTGTAGCCCATGCCGCGCGCCTCGGCCACCAGTTGCGCGAACGGCACGCTGCCGTCGTATTTGTTGAACAGCCAGGCCAGGGTGCCGGAGAAGATGCCTTCGATGGCGGTGACGGCATCGCCGGTATCGACCAGGTCGCGCAAGGTGGTGATCACCGGCAGCCCGGCACCGACCGTGGCCTCGTAGCGGAAGCGCGCGCCGCTGGCGGCGGCCGCGGCGCGGATGGCGTGGAAGCGCGGCAGCGGACCGGCGCCGGCCTGTTTGTTCGGGGTCACCACGTGGATGCCGGCCGCCAGCCAGCCGGCGTAGCGGTCGGCGACGTCGGCACTGCCGCTGCAGTCGATGATCACCGCATGCGGCAGATGCGCCGACAGCAGGTGTGCGGTGAACGCGTCCAGATCCGTCGGCTGCTGACCGGCGGCCAACGCCTGCCGCCAGTCGCCGGCGAAGGCACGCGGCTCCAGCCGCATGGTGCTGCGCGAGGCGATGGCGCGCAGGCGCAGGTCGAGGTTGGCCTTGGCCAGCAGTTGCGGCTGCGCGGCGCGCAATTGGTCCAGCAGCGCCGCGCCGACGTTGCCCGGCCCGATCACGCCGACCGAGAAGGTCTGCGGCGACAGCCAGAAGCCGGCATGCGCGGCGCGCAGCGCCTTGGTCGCGTGCGCGCTGTCGATGGCCACCGAGATGTTGCGCTCGGACGAGCCCTGCGCGATCGCCAGGATGTTGACCTGGGCGCGGCCCAGCGACTCGAACAGGCGCGCGGCCACGCCGGGCTGCCCGGCCATGCCGTCGCCGACCGCGGCCAGCACGCTGATGCCGGTGGTCAGCTGCACGCGCTGCACCTGGCCCACCACCAGTTCGTGGGCGAAGGCCGAGAGCACCGCGTCGCGGGCGCGCTCGGACTCGTTCTGCCGCACCACGCAGCAGATGGAATGTTCGGACGAGCCTTGCGAGATCATCACCACCGACACGCGCGCGTTGCGCAGCGCGGCGAACACGCGCTCGGCAGTGCCGGGCACGCCGATCAGGCCGGTGCCTTCGAGATTGAGCACGGCCAGGTCCGGGCTCAGGGTCAGCCCCTTGATCGGGCCGCTGGTGGCACTGCTGGCGGTGATGCGGGTGCCCGGATGCTCGGGCTGGAAGGTATTGCGGATGATGATCGGCAGGCCGCGCTCGATCGCCGGCGACATCGTCTGCGGGTGCACCACCTTGGCGCCGAAATAGGCCAGTTCGCAGGCTTCGTCGTAGCTGAGCGTCTCCAGCTGCACCGCTTCGGGCACCACCCGCGGGTCGGCCGAGAGCACGCCGTCGACGTCGGTCCAGATGTGCAGTTCGGCGGCGTCGAACAGCGCGGCGAAGATCGCGCCGGAATAATCGCTGCCGTTGCGGCCGAGGGTGGTGATGCGGCCGGCGCGGTCGCGGGCGACGAAGCCGGTGACCACGATGCGCTGCTGCGGGTGCTGCGCGCGCCACTGCGCCAACCGCTGCGCGCTGGCGGCCCAGTCCACATCCACGCCAAGTTCGCCGCGATCGACCACCAGCACCTCGCGCGCGTCGAGCACAGCGCAGTCCTCGCCCAGCGCCCGCAGATGGTCGCCCAGCAATTGCGCCGAATACACCTCGCCTAGCCCTTGCACGCGGTCCAGCACTTCCCGCGGCAACTCGCCGATCACCGCCAGCGCAGCGAGGATCTCGGCCAGGTGCTCGAAGCGCGCGTCCAGCCATTCCACCGTGGCGCCGGCATGCTCGCCGAGCAAGGCCACCGCCGCGGCGCGATGACGGGCGCGGGTCTCGTGCCAGCGCTCGCGCCAGTCGCCGTGGCCGTGCGCGGCCAGCTCGGCCAGGCCGATCAAGGCATCGGTGACGCCCTTCATCGCCGAGACCACGGTGACCTGGAGGCGTTCCGGGCGCGCCAGCAGCAGTTGCGCCACATGGCGATAGCGTTCGGCATCGGCCACCGAGGTGCCGCCGAACTTGTGCACGACGGTGGCGGCGGCGAGCGCGGGATCTACGGGGGAATCAGGCGAAGCGGCGACAGCGGGAGCGACGGCGGGCGACATGGGAGACCTCGGAGTGGAGGCCCCGCTCGCATCAGGCCGAGGAAGTCCCCCGCATCCTGATCCGGGTGCGGGGCCGTGGTGTTCGACAATCAGGCGAAGACGACGGACCGCACCGGGCGAATGGTGAGGGTGGTAATACCGGTGGTAATGCCCGCGGCAACGGCGGCCGCGTGCCGAAGCGAACGCGGAAGCGAGATGGCGGTGAGGGCGAGAACCTGAGGCATGAACGCAAGAGGACATCATGCGTCGGGGTGCTGTCAAGCGCCGTGTGTGCACCTGCAGCATCGACCTGCTGGTCGAACGAGACGGTTGCAAAAGTGACTATCGCCAAACGCTGACAAACCCGGCGTTGCGCCGGCTTGCGATACTTGCCCCTGCGCGAAAAAACGCCGCGCGCGACGTGGACCAAACGACTCCGCGACCAAGCGCGCGACGCCCCTGGCGCCGCGCGCTTGCGCAAGCCTTACTGCTGCTTCTGGTCCGCCGGCGGCGTCTGCGTCGGCTGCTGCGGATCCGGATTGGCCGGGTCCTGCGGGGTGGTCGGCGAGGTCGGCGACGTGCCCTGCGACGCGTCCTGGCCCTGCATGGTGCCCTGCCCGGTGTCGGTCCCGGTCGCGGTGCCGCTGGCGTCGCCGCTGGTGCTGCCTGCCGGCGGGGTGCTGCCGCCTGCCGGGCTGCCGTCGGCCGCTGCTGGCGGATTGGCCGCGTTGGGGTCGGTGGCCGGGTGGTCGCCATCGCGCTTGCACGCCGCCAGGGCGGCCAGCATCGAACCGACCAGGACCATCTTCATTGCTGTCTTCATGAGTCACTCCTGCTTCGCATAGGTGGGGAAATCGCCGCGTGCTCGCCGGAACCTCCGGCGGTCACGCCATGGCGACCAGGACCGCCGATGCGCGGCGGCGATCGTCTCGCTGCGATAGCGCGAACGGGACGCTTGTAGCAGACGCGGCGGATGCGATTCCGTCATCGTCGTTCGTCGCCGCTGCAGACAGCGCGGAATCGCAGCGCGACTGGCCGCGCAGCCGCAGTGGCCGACGTACCCAGCCTACCCAGGGCGATGCTCAGGCCGCGTCGGCACAAGGTGTAGACGACGTTATTGCAAAGCGGGGCGACAACGCGCGATTCAGCGTCGTAGAATCCCCCGGCAGGCCAATGGCCCCGTAGCTCAGCTGGATAGAGCGGTCCCCTCCTAAGGGACAGGTCGTGCGTTCGAATCGCGCCGGGGTCACCATTTCGTTCATGCCGGCTGTGACCGCCATGGCGCAATCGGCCTTGTCCTCGCTTGCCGATGCAAGCCCCGCAGCCGCCGCGCGGCGCGATACCTGTGCATTTATGCGCTCGCCAGCCGCTCCAGGCCGGCGACGGCGGCCGGCTGCGTCCGGTCTGCTAAAATTGCCGGCTGCGCGTCCCGCGTCCCCCGCCTGCGGTCGCCTTCCCTGTCGCAACGAACCCAGGAGATTCCATGTCCGCTGACCTGCTCAAGGCGCTCGGCCTCGCCGCCACCAACTCCGGCACCTATCTCGGCAACGGCGAGTGGTCCAGCGCCACCGGCGCCGGCATGCTGCAGCCGCTCAATCCGTCGAACAACGACGTCATCGCCGACGTCCAGGCCACCACCGAGCAGGACTACGAAACGGTGATCGCCCGCGCCCAGGCCGCGTTCAAGGTCTGGCGCACCACCCCGGCGCCGCGCCGCGGCGAGGCGGTGCGGTTGTGCGGCGAAGCGCTGCGCAAGCACAAGGACGCGCTGGGTTCGCTGGTCGCGCTGGAAATGGGCAAGAGCAAGCCGGAAGGCGACGGCGAAGTGCAGGAGATGATCGACATCGCCGATTTCGCGGTCGGCCAGAGCCGCATGCTGTACGGCTACACCCTGCATTCGGAGCGCCCCGGCCACCGCATGTACGAGCAGTACCAGCCGCTGGGCCTGGTCGGCATCATCAGCGCGTTCAACTTCCCGGTCGCGGTGTGGAGCTGGAATGCGTTCCTGGCGGCGATCTGCGGCGACATCTGCATCTGGAAACCGTCCAACAAGACTCCGCTGACCGCGATCGCGTCGATGAAGATCTGCAACGACGCGCTGCGCGACACCGGCTTCCCGGACATCTTCTTCCTGATCAACGACGCCGGCGTGGCCCTGTCCGAGCGCCTGGTCGAGGACACCCGCATCCCGCTGATCAGCTTCACCGGCTCCACCCAGGTCGGCCGTGTCGTCGCCGAGAAGTGCGCGCGCCGCCTGGGCCGCTGCCTGCTGGAGCTGGGCGGCAACAACGCGATCATCCTCGACGAGAGCGCCGACCTGAAGCTGGCGGTGCCCGGCATCGTGTTCGGCGCGGTCGGCACCGCCGGCCAGCGCTGCACCACCACGCGCCGGCTGATCGTGCACGAATCGATCTACGACACCGTGCTGGCGACGCTGGTCAAGGCCTACAAGCAGGTCGAAGGCAAGATCGGCGATCCCACCGACCCGGCCAACCTGATGGGCCCGCTGAACAGCCGCGGCGCGGTCGAGCAGTTCCTGGAGTCGATCGCCAAGGCCAAGGCCGCCGGCGGCACCGTGGAGACCGGTGGCACCGCGCTGGACCGTCCGGGCAACTTCGTGCTGCCGGCCATCGTCACCGGCCTGAAGAACAGCGACGAGGTCGTCCAGCACGAGACCTTCGCGCCGATCCTGTACGTGATGAAGTACAGCACCCTGGACGAGGCCATCGACATGCAGAACGGCGTGCCGCAGGGCCTGTCCTCGTCGATCTTCACCCAGAACCTGAAGGCGGCGGAGAAGTTCCTGTCCGCGGCCGGCAGCGACTGCGGTATCGCCAACGTCAACATCGGCACCTCCGGCGCCGAGATCGGCGGCGCCTTCGGCGGCGAGAAGGACACCGGCGGCGGCCGCGAGTCCGGCTCGGATGCGTGGAAGGTGTACATGCGCCGGCAGACCAACACGATCAACTACTCCGACTCGCTGCCGCTGGCGCAGGGCATCAAGTTCGATCTGTGACGCGGTGAGCGCGGCGGTCGCACCCTGCGGCCGCCGCCCCCTTTCCTTCTGCAAGGAGCGACAGCGATGAGTCAGGTGCGCGAAACCAATTCCCTGGCGGTGGTCAGCCTGGTCGCCGGGATCCTCGGCTGGACCCTGATGCCGGTGCTGGGCAGCCTTGGCGCGATCATCACCGGGCACCTGGCCCGCGCGGAGATCCGCCGCCAGCCGCAGCGCTTCCAGGGCGATGGCCTGGCGGTCGGCGGACTGATCCTGGGCTGGACCGCGGTGGTGCTGGCGGTCCTGGCGGTCCTGGCCTTCGTGCTGTTCTTCGGGGGGCTGGCGTGGTTCGCCAGCACCCAGTCGTGAGCCGGGACGCCGCCGCGCCACGCGAGCGCTTCAGCGACCGCGTCGCCGACTACGTGCGCTACCGCCCCAGCTATCCGCCGGCCCTGCTCGACTGGGTGCACGGCGAACTGGGCGTGGCGCGCGACGCGCTGGTCGCCGACATCGGCGCCGGCACCGGGATCTCCACGCGCCTGTTCCTGCAGGCCGGGCACCCGACCCTGGCGGTGGAGCCGAACGCAGCGATGCGCGAGGCCGCGGTGGCCCTGCTGCAGGACCTGCCGGGCTTCCGCGCCATCGACGGCAGCGCCGAAGCCACCACCCTGACCGACGCCAGCGTCGATGTGATCAGCGCCGCCCAGGCCTTCCACTGGTTCGACCTGGCGGCGGTGCGCCGCGAATGGGCACGGGTGCTGCGTCCCGGTGGCCTGGCGCTGGTGTACTGGAATTCGCGCCTGCTCGACGCCACGCCGTTCCTGGAGGGCTACGAGCAGTTGCTGCTGGAATACGGCACCGACTACAGCGCGGTGGCCGAGCGCTACCACGACGATGCCACCATGCAGCGCTGGTTCGGCGACGGCCTGCGCGGCACCGCGCAGTTCCCCAACGAGCAGCGCATGGATTTCGAGGCGCTGCGCGGACGCCTGCTGTCGTCCTCCTACGCGCCGCTGCCCGGCCACCCGCGCCACGCGCCGATGCTCGAAGCGCTGCGCGCGCTGTTCGACCGGCACCAGCGCGACGGCGTCGTCGCGTTCCATTACCGCACCCGCGCCTTCGCCGGGACGCTGAACTGAGCCACGCCATGTATTCCCTCGCCCGACCGTTCCTGTTCGCCTTCGACGCCGAGCGTGCGCATGCCCTGGGCCTGCGTGCGATCGAGCTGGCCTACCGCACCGGCACCAATCCGCTGCTGGCGCGCACGATCGCGCCGATGCCCACGCGCGCCTTCGGCCTGGATTTCCCCAACCCGGTCGGGCTGGCCGCGGGCCTGGACAAGAACGGTGAGCACATCGATGCGCTGCTGGCGCTGGGTTTCGGCTTCGTCGAGATCGGCACCGTCACCCCGCGCGCGCAGGCCGGCAACCCGCAGCCGCGCATGTTCCGCCTGCCGCGGCAGCAGGCGGTGATCAACCGCATGGGCTTCAACAACCTGGGCGTGGATGCGCTGGTGCGCAACGTCGAGCGCGCGCGGCGCCGGCGCGGCCTGCTCGGGATCAATATCGGCAAGAACAAGGACACCCCGAACGAGGACGCCGCGTCCGACTATCTGCACTGCCTGGAGAAGGTCTACGCGCTGGCCGACTACGTCGTCGTCAACATCTCCTCGCCCAACACCGCCGGCCTGCGCGAATTGCAGGAAGAACAGGCGCTGCGGCAGCTGATCGCGCGCCTGCGCGAGGCGCAGGAAGCGCTGGCGGCGCGCCACGGCAAGCGCGTGCCGATGCTGGTCAAGGTGGCGCCGGACCTGAGCGACAGCGACATCGACGCGGCGGCGCGGGTGCTGTCGGACCTGCAGGTGGACGGGGTGATCGCCACCAACACCACCGTCGCCCGTCCCGGCCTGGAACACGAACCGCTGGCGGGCGAAAGCGGCGGCCTGTCCGGCGCGCCGCTGCTGGGCCAGTCCACCCTGGTGCTGCGCCGCTTGCGCGCGCGGCTGCCCGAGAGCGTCCCGCTGATCGGCGTCGGCGGCATCCTCTCCGGTGCCGACGCGGTGGCGAAGATGGCCGCCGGCGCGGCGCTGGTGCAGTGCTACAGCGGGCTGGTGTTCCGCGGGCCGGAACTGATCGGCGAGTGCGTGGAAGCGATGCGTCGGCGCCGTGAAGCGCCCAGCCGCGGCGCCGTGGCCGCGCCATGAGCACGACGGCCTGGTCGCTCACCGCGCAGGCGCCGCTGCAGGCGCTCAACACCTTCCACGTCGCCGCACAGGCGCCGTGGCTGCTGCAGATCTTCGCGCCCGAGGCGCTGCCCGAGGCGCTGCTGGCGCCGGAGCTGGCCGGCGCCGCGCTGCTGCCGCTGGGCAGTGGCAGCAACATGCTGTTCGCCGGCGATGCGCCCGGGGTGGTGCTGTGCTTCGCCAACCGCAGCATCGACACCCTCGAACACCGTGCCGACTACGCCATCGTCCGCGCCGGTGCCGGGGTGGGCTGGCACGAACTGGTGATGTGGTCGCTGGCGCAAGGGTTGTCCGGCCTGGAGAACCTGGCGCTGATCCCGGGCACGGTCGGCGCCGCGCCGATCCAGAACATCGGCGCCTACGGCGTGCAGATGGGCGAGTTCGTGCACGTGGTCGAGGCCTACGACCGCGCCGATGCGCGCTTCGTGCGGCTGGATGCGGCCGCCTGCGAGTTCGGTTACCGCGACAGCCTGTTCAAGCGCCAGCCCGACCGTTATCTGATCGCCGCGGTGGAGTTCAACCTGCCGCGGCTTCACGCGCTGCGCCTGGACTACGCCGGCATCGGCGAGGAGCTGCAGGCCATGGGCATCGCCACGCCCGGCGCGCCCGACGTGGCCCAGGCGGTGATCAACATCCGCCGACGCAAGCTGCCTGATCCGGACGTGCTCGGCAACGCCGGCAGCTTCTTCAAGAACCCGCTGCTGCCACTGGAACAGGCACTGGCGCTGCAGCACGAACACCCGGCATTGCCGGTGTTTCCCGGCGACGACGACAGCCAGCGCAAGCTGTCGGCGGCGTGGCTGATCGAGGCCTGCGGCTGGAAGGGCTATCGCGAGGGCGACGCCGGCGTGTCCGCCACGCACGCGCTGGTGCTGGTCAACCACGGCCAGGCCAGCGGTGCCGAGCTGCTGGAGCTGGCACGGCGCATTACCGCCTCGGTGGGCGAGCGCTTCGGCGTGGTCCTGGAGCCGGAGCCGCGCATCGTCGGCGCGCAGTGGTAGCCGCGCCCACGCCGCTGCGCGCGGCGCTGCTGATGCTGGCCAGCACCATGGCCTTCGGGCTGATGGTGGTGGCGATCCGGTTGGCCTCGGCGCAGCTGTCCACGCTGCAGATCGCCTTCTTCCGCAACCTGTTCGGCCTGCTGTTCCTGCTGCCGATGCTGCTGCGGCCGGGCCGGCCGTGGCCGCGCACCGCGCAACTGCCGCGCTACCTGCTGCGCACCGCGATCGGCCTGGTGTCGATGCTGGCCGGGTTCTGGGCGATCGGCCACCTGCCGCTGTCGCAGGCCATGGCCCTGTCCTATTCCACCCCGCTGTTCGCGACCCTGGCCGCCGCGCTGTGGCTGGGCGAGACGGTGCGCATGCGGCGCTGGCTGGCGGTGCTGTGCGGCTTCGTCGGGGTGCTGCTGATCGTGCGCCCCGGCGCTGCCGCGTTCAGCCCCGGCACCCTGGTCGCGGTGCTGGCGGCGGTGATGAGCGCCCTGGTCGCGATCCAGATCAAGCAACTGGCACGCGTGGACGCCGCCAACACGGTGGTGTTCTACACCTACGTGTTCTGGGTGCCGATGTCGCTGCTGCCGGCGCTGTTCGTGTGGCGCTGGCCGCACGGCATCGAATGGCTGTGGCTGCTGGCCACCGGCCTGTTCGGCACCCTGGGGCAGTTGCTGTGGACGCATGCGCTGCGCCTGGGCGAAGTCTCCGCGCTGACCCCGATCAGCTTCACCCAGCTGCCGCTGGTGGCGCTGTTCGGCTGGTGGCTGTTCGACGAAACCCCGGACGGCGGCACCGTGCTGGGCGCGCTGGTGATCCTCGGCGCCAACGCCTACATCGCCCACCGCGAGGCGGTGCTGGCACGGCGTGCGGCGCGCGTCGGCACCGGCACGCCACCGACGCTGGACGCCTGAATGCCGCGCATGAGGCCGCGACGCGCCCGGGCTTCGCGGCCATCGCCGACCCAGGCGCAGCGCGCGGTCGCCGCACGCGGCCAATGCCGCTACCATCCTCGCGCACTCGACACGGCGGCAAGCGGCGCACGATGAAGACCATCGGCATGATCGGCGGCATGAGCTGGGAATCCACCCTGCCCTACTACCGGCACATCAACGAGACGGTGCGCGCACAACTGGGCGGACTGCATTCGGCCAAGCTCCTGTTGCACAGCGTGGACTTCCACGAGATCGCGCAGTACCAGCGCGACGGCGACTGGGATGCGGCCGGTACCGCACTGGCGGCGTCGGCGCGCGCACTGCAGGCCGGCGGTGCCGATTTCCTGGTGCTGTGCACCAACACCATGCATTGCGTGGCCGACGCGATCGCCGCCGCGGTCCCGTTGCCGCTGCTGCATATCGCCGATGCCACCGCCGATGCGTTGCAGGCCGCCGGCATCGTCCGCGTCGGCCTGCTCGGCACGCGCTTCACCATGGAACAGGCGTTCTACCGCGAACGGCTGCAACGGCGCGGCTTCGAGGTACTGATCCCGGATGCGCCGGCGCGCGAGGACGTGCACCGCATCATCTACGAGGAACTGTGCCAGGGCGTGGTCCAGGCGCCGTCGCGGCTGCGCTACCGCGAAGTGATCGCGGCGCTGCAGGCGCAAGGCGCGGAGGCAGTGATCCTGGGCTGCACCGAGATCGGATTGCTGGTCGGCCCGGCCGACGCGGCGCTGCCGCTGTTCGACACGACCGCGCTGCACGCGCGTGCCGCTGCCCTGTACAGCCTGGCCTAGCGATGCGCAGCCAGGCCGCACCTGCCGCCGCCATCGTCCCGCGCCACGACGTCAGCGCTCCGCGCGGCTGGGCGCCGTTCCGGCTGAGCGCCCTGCTGGTCCTGGCCCTGCTGCTGTGGCCGGCGCTCGGCAGCTGCGCCGTCGCCCTTCCGCCCTACACGCCGAATGTGGTCGATCCCGCCGGTACGCTCAGCGCGGAGGACACCCAGCGGATCAACGCGGCGCTGCAGCGCCTGCGCGAGCGCCAGCACCTCTGGGGCGCGGTCTACATCGTGCCGTCGCTGCAGGACGAACCGATCGAGCGCCTGGCCGAACGCGCCTTCCGCACCTGGCGGCTCGGCCGGCAAGGCAGCGACAACGGCCTGCTGCTGGTGCTGGCGATGCAGGACCGGCGTTCGCGCTTCGAAGTCGGCTACGGCCTGGAAGGCGTGCTGCCCGACGTGGTCGCGCGGCACGCACTGGACGACTACCTGGCGCCGCGCCTGCGCCACGGCGACACCGCTGATGCGATCGTGGCCGCGTTCGACTTCATGGGCCGCGCCGCTGCGCAGGATCCGGAGGCCATCGCCGAACTGGCGCAACCGGCCGACGACGGCATGCACTGGCGGCGCGGCGCCATCGCCTGGGCCGGCCTGCTGGTGCTGGTGTGGCTGCTGCTGCCGCTGCGCCAGGCCTGGACCGGCTATCTGCGCAGGCGCCTGCTGCGGCGGCACCCGCGCCTGTCGGCCAAGCCCGAGGAACTGGTCCAGGACAGCGCACGTGGCGGTTTCTTGGCATGGTTCATCCGCCTGTTCCTCAGCGCCAACCCCGGCATCTTCGTGGTGCTGCTGTCGGCCAAGTCGATGACGATGACGGTGATCTTCCTGGCGCTGGAACTGCTGATCCTGGTGCTGACCCTGGCCATCGCCGCGCAGCGCTACCGCTCGCCGCAGCGCTACAGCCGCTTCGTGCAGGCGCAGGCGCGAAAGCGCAATGCGCTGATCCGCAAGGGCCATATCGCCGAGACCGCCCCCGGGGTATTCGCCTACACCGCCAGCTACCACGCCGCCCAGGCGGCCAAGGAACGCGCCGCGGCGGAGTCCGCAGGATCGTCATCGTCCTCGTCCTCCTCGTCTTCGTCCTCCAGCAGCGATTCGTCCTCCGGCGGCGGCAGCTCCAGCGGCGGCGGCGCGAGTTCTAGCTGGTAGAGCGCGGCGACGTCCCCGCGCTGGCGTCAGCGCGCGTCGGTGGCGGCCAGCGCGCGCCGCGCCCGCCAACGCGGCCGGCGTTCGCCGCGGAACAGCAGCAGGTACAGCCCCACCACCCAGACCAGGGCCGCGCTCCAGCCGCCGAGGATGTCCGAGGGGTAATGCACGCCCAGGTACACCCGCGACACACCGACCAATAGGGTGAAACTGCCGGCCAGCCACAGCACCGGCCAGCGCCAGCGGGTACGCCAGCTCAGCGCGATCAGCACCGCTGCCAGGGTCATCGAGCCCATCGCGTGGCCGCTGGGAAAACTGAAGGTGTGGTGCTCCGGCGCGATCGACTCCCACAGGCTGGGCCGGTCGCGCTGGAAGAACTGCTTGGCGCCCATGTTCAGCAGCGCCGAGCCGATGAAGGACAACGCGGCGAACAGCGCCTCGCGCCAGCGGCGCAGGCCCAGCAGCACCAACACGATCAGCGTGTCCAGCGGGATCACGCCGTACTGGTAACCGGCCTCGGTGACCACGGTGAAGAAGCGGTCCCAGCCGGGGCTGGTCAGGCCGCGCATGCTCCACAGCAGCGGCTCGTCGAAATAGAGGTCTTCGAGTGCGTGCACGTCCTCGGCCAGCATCACGAACACGCCCAACGGCAGCAGCACCCCCGCGAACAGCAGCACCACGCGCCAGGCGTTCAACCGCAGCCAGCGGCGCAGGCCGGCCGCCTCGGCGGCGGACTCACCCGGTGCGGCGGACATAGGTACGTTCGACGTAGTCGTCGATCAGCGCGACGAACTCGTGGGCGATGTTCTCGCCGCGCAGGGTCACCTTCTTCTCGCCGTCGATGAACACCGGCGCGGCCGGTGCCTCGCCGGTGCCCGGCAGCGAGATGCCGATGTTGGCGTGGCGCGACTCGCCCGGCCCGTTGACCACGCAGCCCATCACCGCCAGAGTCATGCTCTCGGCGCCGGGATGGGTCACCTTCCACTCCGGCATCTTCGCGCGGACGTGGTTCTGCACCACCTTGGCCAGTTCCTGGAAGAACTCGGAGGTGGTGCGGCCGCAGCCCGGGCAGGCTGTGACCAGCGGAGTGAAGGCGCGCTGGCCAGTGGTCTGCAGCAGTTCCTGGGCGACGATCACTTCCTGCGTGCGCGACTGCCCCGGCTCCGGGGTCAGCGAGATGCGGATGGTGTCGCCGATGCCTTCCTGCAGCAGCACCGCCAGCGCCGCGCTGGAGGCGACGATGCCCTTGCTGCCGATGCCGGCCTCGGTGAGGCCCAGGTGCAGGGCGAAGTCCGAGCGCTGCGCCAGGTCGCGGTACACCGCGATCAGCTCCTGCACGCCGCTGACCTTGCAGCTGAGCACGATGCGGTCGCGGCCCAGGCCCAGTTCCACCGCACGCTCGGCCGAGTCCAGCGCCGAACGGATCAGCGCCTCGCGCAGCACCCGGCCGGCGTCCCACGGCACTTCGCGCCGCGAGTTCTCGTCCATCAGTTGCGCGGCCAGCGCCTGGTCCAGCGAACCCCAGTTCGCGCCGATGCGCACCGGTTTGTCGTACTTCAGCGCGAACTCGATCAGCTGCGCGAACTGGGTGTCCTTCTTCTTGCCGAAGCCGACGTTGCCGGGATTGATCCGGTACTTGGCCAGCGCCTCGGCGCAGGCCGGCTCGGCGGCCAGCAACTGATGGCCGTTGTAGTGGAAGTCGCCGATCAGCGGCACCTCGATGCCCATCATCCGCAGCTTGTCGACGATGCGCGGGATCGCCGCGGCCGACTCGGGATTGTTGACGGTCAGGCGCACCAGTTCCGAGCCGGCGCGCCACAGTTCGGCCACCTGCTTGACCGAGGAGGCGACGTCGGCAGTGTCGGTGTTGGTCATCGACTGCACCACCACCGGCTTGCCGCCGCCCATGGTGACGCCGCCGATGCGGACCGGCTGGGTGAGACGGCGCGCCCAGGGCGCGGCATCGGCGGGGGGCGTGGGGCGGCTGACGGCGTCGTACATGCGCCCATTTTAGCCTGCGCGGCACGTCCTGCCGCACGCGCCGGCACCGGCGATTCAGCGAGACCGGTGACGCTGCGACGGTTTGTCGCAGGCAGGCCCCCGGTCCAGCGCATACGATGCGCAGCATGGATTCCACCGACGCCTCCTTCCTGCGCACCCTGTGCAGCCTGCGCTGGCTGGCCACCGCCGGCCAGGCCGCGACGATCCTGGTGGCGACCTGGCCGCTGCAGCTGCCGCTGCCGCAGGCGCCGCTGTGGGCCGGCGTGGCGGTGCTGGCGCTGTTCAACCTGTACGCGCAACTGCGCCTGCGCCATGCCGACTCGGCCGCGCCGGCCACCGCCTTCGGCCACATCCTGGTCGACGTGACCGTGCTGACCTGGATGGTCGGCTGGAGCGGCGGCATCGGCAATGCCTTCGGCTCGCTGTTCCTGGTGCTGATCGCGCTGGCGGTGCTGGCCCTGCCGCTGCGCTGGGCGCTGGCGGTGGCGCTGGCCTGCGTGGCCGGCTATGCGGTCAGCGCGCTGTTCGGCCTGCCTCTGCCGCACGGCCCCTATCAGGCGCTGGACCTGCAGCGCTGGGGCATGGCCGCCAACTTCCTGCTGTCCACGGTGGTGGTGCTGGTGTTCTCCACCCGCCTGGCGATGGCCATGCGCGAACGCGAGCGCGAGCTGGCACTGCTGCGCGAGCGCTTCACCCGCAACGAGGGCATCGTCGCCCTGGCCACCCATGCTGCGTCGGTGGCGCACGAGCTGAACACGCCGCTGGCGACGATGACCCTGCTCACCGACGACATCGCCGAACAGAGCCAGCAGCCGGAACTGCGTGAAGACCTGGACACGCTGCGCGAACTGCTGGTGCAGTGCCGCGAACGGGTGCTGGCGCTGGCCGCCCCCGCGCAGCGCGCCGGCGGCCAGACCGTATCGCTGACGCAGGTGCTGCATCAGTGGCAGTTGGTACGGCCCACCGTGCGCCTGCGCCGCAACGACGACGCGCCGCTGCAACTGCGCATGGAAAGCGCCATCGGCCACCTGCTGCAGGTGCTGCTGAACAACGCCGCCGACGCCGGCGAACGCGCCGGCCACCCGCAGGTGGACCTGACCGTGCGCGTCACCGGCAGCGAACTGGTCGGCGAGGTCCGCGACTACGGCGGCGGCTTCGACGCCAACCAGGTCGGCCTGCCGGCCACCCTGTTCCGCAGCGGCAAGCCCGAGAGCATGGGTGTGGGCCTGGCGCTGTCGCACGCGACCATCGAACGCCTGGGCGGCGAGCTGTGGACCGAGCCGGCACCGGACCACGGCGCCCGGGTCGGCTTCCGCCTGCCGCTGCTCGCCCTGGAGACCTCCGCATGAACACCGACACCCCGCTGGGCCTGCTGGTCGACGACGATCCGCTGTACCTGCGCACCCTGCAGCGCACCCTCGCCCGCCGCGGCCTGGAGACGCGCACCGCCGACAGCGCCGCCGCCGCGCTGGCGCTGGCCGCCGAGGCGCCGCCGGACTACGCGCTGATCGACCTGAAGCTCGGCGACGAATCCGGCCTGGCGCTGATCCAGCCGCTGCGCGCGATCCGGGGCGACATGCGCATCCTGCTGGTCACCGGCTACGCCAGCATCGCCACCGCGGTGGAGGCGATCAAGCTCGGCGCCGACGACTACCTGCCCAAGCCGGCCACCGTGCCGATGATCCTGCGCGCGATCGGCCTGGAGGCCGAGGAAGAGGAAGACGAGGACGGCAGCGACGTGCCGGACGCGATGACCCCGCTCAGCCGCCTGCAGTGGGAACACATCCAGCAGGCCATGCACGAGACCGGCGGCAACGTCTCCGCCGCTGCGCGGCTACTCGGCATGCACCGCCGCTCGCTGCAGCGCAAGCTGGCCAAGCGGCCCAGCCCACAGCGCGACCCGCCACGCTGAACCGGGCGGCAGCGTAGACACCGGCCCGGCCGGCGCTCAAGTCCCCTGGTGCCGGGCCGCTAATTCGGTATGTTGAAATCACCCCCACCCGCCTTGCTGGACGAGCCGCAACGGCTCAGCGCCCTGCGCCAGCTGTGCCTGCTGGACACGCCCGCCGACCATGTCTTCGATCTGGTCACGCAGCTGGCGTCCCGCTACCTGCGGGTGCCGATCGCACTGGTCTCGCTGATCGACGAACAGCGCCAGTGGTTCAAGTCCCGGGTCGGCCTGGAGGCTGCGCAGACGCCACGCAGCCAAGCGTTCTGCGCGCATGCGATCCACAGCCCGGAACTGATGTTCGTGCCCGATGCGCGCCAGGATCCGCGCTTCCGCGACAATCCGCTGGTCACCGGCCCGCCGTTCATCCGCTTCTACGCCGGTGCGCCGCTGCTGATGGCCGACGGCGCCAGCCTCGGCACGCTGTGCGTGATCGACAGCGAGCCGCGCCACGAGTTCGACGAGGTCGCGCGCCGCACCCTGCAGGACCTGCGCGACCTGCTGATGGTCCGCATCGACACGCTGCGCAACAGCGGCTTCGTCGATGCGTTGACCGGCCTGCCCAATCGCAGCCGCTTCAACGACGACCTGACCATGTGGCTGTCGCTGCAGACCGCCGACCAGCACGACACGGCGGTGGCGATCGACGTGTGCGGCATCGACTATTTCCGCGACATGGTCAAGGCGCTGGGCTGGGAGTACGCCGAGGGCTACCTGCTGGCCGCGCGCGATCGCCTGCGCCAGGCGCTGGGTAGCCTGCCGCTGTACCGCATCGACACCACCACCTTCGTGTTCATCATGGAAGGCAGCGACACGGCGCATCTTGAGTACTGGTGCGAACACGTCTGCGACGCCTTCGCCGCGGCGATCGACCACCAGGGCATTCCGCATGCGGCCAGCCCTTCGCTGGGCGCAGTGCGCCTGGACGGGGCGCTCAGCGCCAACCACACGGTGCGCTCGCTGACCACCGCGGTGGACATGGCGCGCCAGCGCGGGCAGCGCTGGAGCCTGTACGAGCGCAGCCACGACGCCAGCCAGCGCAATGCCTTCCGGATCCTGGCCGCCTTGCCCGAGGCGCTGGAGGCACGGAACCAGCTGAGCCTGTATTACCAGCCGCGGGTGAGCCTGCGTAGTGGCGCATGCGTGGGCGTGGAAGCGCTGCTGCGCTGGCAGCATCCGTTGCTGGGCACGGTGGCGCCGAACGACTTCATTCCCTTGGCGGAAAAGACCGCGCTGATGAGCCGGATCACCGCCTGGGTGCTGCGCACCGGCATCGCCCAGGCGGCGCTGTGGCAACAGCGTGGCTATACCTTCAGTGTGTCGCTGAACGTGTCGGCGGTGGACCTGGAACAGGCCGACTTCATCGCCCGGCTGCAGGCGCTGCTGCAGCAGCATGCGCTGGCGCCCGGCGCGCTGGAGATCGAGTTCACCGAGAGCGCGATGATCCGCGACCCGCAACGGGTGGCCGAGCAATTGCAGCAGATCAGCGCGCTCGGGGTGAAGATCGCCATCGACGACTTCGGCACCGGCTACAGCAACCTTGGCTATCTCAAGAACATCCCGGCCAGCGCGCTGAAGATCGACCAGTCGTTCATCCGCGCCCTGCCCGGCAGCCGCAGCGACGGCATGCTGGTGCCGTCGATGATCCATCTCGGCCACGACTTCGGCCAGCAGGTGGTGGCCGAGGGCATCGAGAGCGAAACCGTGTACCGGATGCTGCGCGACTGGGGCTGCGACGAAGGCCAGGGCTACTGGATCGCGCGGCCGATGCCGGCCGACGCGCTCGACGCCTGGCTGGCCGAGCCGTGGCAGGGCGGCGACGCCTGAGCGCGCCGCGCCACGGCCCGCCCGTGGCTCACCAGAACACCGCGTACAACGCCACTAGGATCGCGATCACCGCCGCGGCGCCGAGCTTGAAGCCCAGCGTGGTGCCGTAGCGCACGTCGTCGGTACGGATCAGGTCGCGCGCCGGCGCCTGCGGGGTCAGCAGCGACACCAGCACCGCCGCCACCAGCGACAGCACGAACACCAGGCCGATGCGGTCCATGAACGGCAGTTCCGGCCACAGCTTCTTCAGCGCGAACGACAGCAGCACCGAGCCGATCGCCGCGGTCAGCGCGCCGGCCTCGTTGGCGCGCTTCCAGAACAGGCCGAGCATGAAGATCACCACCACGCCCGGGGTGAAGAAGCCGGTGAATTCCTGGATGAACTGGAAGCCCTGGTCGAAATTGCCCAGCAGCGGCCGCGCGGTGAGGATGCCGATCAGCACCGAGGCCACCGCGGCCACGCGGCCGACCCGCACCAGCTGCGGCTGGTCGGCCTGCGGGCGGAACTTGGCGTAGAAGTCCAGGGTGAAGATGGTCGCCACCGAATTGATCTTGGACGCCAGCGAAGCCACGATCGCCGCCACCAGCGCGGCGAACACCAGGCCGAGGATGCCGCTGGGCAGCAGTTGCATCATCGTCGGATAGGCCTGGTCGGGCTTGGCCAGGTCCGGCGCCAGCACCACCGCGGCGATGCCCGGCACCACCACCACCACCGGCATCAGCAGCTTCAGGAACGCGGCGAACACCATGCCCTTCTGCGCCTCGCCGATGTTCTTGGCCGCCAGCGCGCGCTGGATGATGTACTGGTTGAAGCCCCAGTAGCTGATGTTCATCACCCACAAGCCGCCGATCAGCACGCTCAGGCCCGGCAGATCCTTGTAGAACGGGTTGTCCTTGGACAGGATCATGTGGAAATGCTCGGGGTGCGCGTTCCACAGGTGCCGGAAGCCGGCGAGCACGCCGGCACCGTCGCCGATCCGCGACAGGGTCAGGCCGGCGACCAGCAGGCCGCCGAGCACCAGCAGGGTGACCTGCACGATGTCGGTCAGCGCCACCGCCTTCAAGCCGCCGTACAACTGGTAGACCAGCGCGAACACGCCGATCAGCGCCAGCGCCAGCGTCTGGTCCATGCCGGTGACCTGGCTCACCGCGATCGAGCCGAGCCACAGGATCGAGGTCAGGTTGACGAACACGTACAGCAGCAGCCAGAACACCGCCATCAGCGTGCGGATCCACTTGCCGTAGCGCTGCTCCAGGAACTGCGGCATGGTGTAGATGCCGTTGCGCAGGAAGATCGGCAGGAAGAACTTGCCGACGATCAGCAACGTCAGCGCCGCCATCCATTCGTAGGAGGCGATCGCCAGGCCGATCGCGTAGCCGGAGCCGGCCATGCCGATGATCTGCTCGGCGGAGATGTTCGCCGCGATCAACGAGGCGCCGATCGCCCACCACGGCAGGGTCTTGCTGGCCAGGAAGTAGTCCTCGGCACTCTTGCGGTGCCCGGCCTTCTCCCGCGAGACCCATTGCGCGAGCATGAAGATGCCCGCCAGATACACCACCACGATCGCCACATCCAACGTCGCCAGACCCACTGCCTTCTCCTGCGGGCCGCAGCCCGGTTCGCATCGTTGTCCATGACGCCGCCCACCCGGGCGGCGCCGTTCGTATTTGCCATGGCGGCGCGGTGGCCGCCTGCACCGCCACTCAGCGCAGCGGGCAGTCGACCACGCGCTGCGCGTCGTTGCTGCTGCCCAGCGCGATCCGCGACAGCGAGAGATCCAGCGCGCCGTCGCTCTCGATCAGCGGCAGGCGCTCGAGCCGGGTCACGTCGGCGCCGGCCACCGCGAAGCACTTCAGCGGCACGCCGAGGGTGCGCCACTCGCCCTTGGGCAACGCGGCCAGCGCCTTGCCGAGGTCCAGGCGCGCGCCGCAGTCATGGCCGCAGGCCACGCCGATGCGGGTGGCGGCGCTGGGGGCCGCATCCACCTTCAGGGTCAGGATCAATTGCAGGTCGCCGTTGCTCTCGCGCGAGACGTCCAGCGGCTTGGGCAACACCAGCGCCAGCCCCGACTTGCCGGTACCGGACCAGACCAAGCGGCGCGCATCCTCCTGCGCCTTGTAGTCGATCGCGGTGACCTTGAGCGACCCGTCGGACAGCGCCGCCGGAAAGGTCGTCGCCGGCAGGTTGGCCTGGGCGCCGCCGAACAGGATCAGGTTGATGCCCGTCGCCGGCTTGCCGCGATCCAGGTACACCCCGCCCACCGCCTGCGCGCCGGAGACGCCCGACACCTCGGACAGGCGGTTCAGATCGCCCTTGTCCTCGTAGGTGAGGCCGTAGCCGAAGGCGAACTGCGGGTTGTAGTTCTTCTGCCCGACGTTGTTGGCGAACTGCATCGCGGTGCGCGGCCAGGAGAAGCTCAGCTTGCCGTGGAAATCGTATTGCACGCTGCCGTCGGGCTTGCGCAGCAGCACATCGGCGATGCCGGCGCCTTCCGAGCCTGGCAACCAGGCCGCGACGAAGGCATCGGCGGCGTTGATCTCGCGGTTCACCCACAGCGGCCGCCCGCTCAGGAACACCGCCACCACCGGAATGCCCTGCGCCTTCAGCGACTTGATCAACTCCAGGTCGCTGTCGTCGCCGGGCTTGTACAGCAGCGTGGCGATGTCCCCCTGGAACTCGGCGTAGGGATTCTCGCCGAACACCACCACCGCCGCGTCCGGCTTGGTCGTGAACTTGCCGTCCACCGCCAGTTCGGCGCTGCCGCCGGCGGCAGTGACCTGTTGCTGCAAGCCTTCCCAGATGGTGGTGCCGTTGGGATAGTCGGCGCGCTTGGTACCGGTGCCCTGCCAGTTCAGGGTCCAGCCGCCGGCCTGCTTGCCCATGTCGTTGGCGCCATCGCCGGCGACCAGCAGCTTGATCTGCGGTTTCAGCGGCAACACCTGCTGCTGGTTCTTCAGCAGCACCAGCGATTCGCGCACCGCCTGCCGCGCCACCGCACGGTGCTCGGGCGCGCCGAGCAATGCGAACTTGCCGCCGAGCGGGCGCTGCGACGGTTTGCCGGCCTCGAACAGGCCCAGGCGCAGCTTCACCCGCAGGATGCGCCGCACCGCATCGTCCAGCCGCGCCATCGGGATCTCGCCCGACTTCACCGCCTTCAGCGCGTTCTCATAGACGCCCTTCCAACTGTCCGGCGCCATCAGCATGTCCACGCCGGCGTTGAACGCGGCCGGGCAGTCGTCGTTGCGGCAACCGGGCACCTGGCCGTGGCCGTTCCAGTCGCCGACCACGAAGCCGCCGAAATGCATCTGCCCCTTCAGCACGTCGGTCAGCATGGCCTTGTGGCCGTGCATCTTGACCCCGTTGAAGCTGTTGAACGAGGCCATCACCGACTGCGCGCCGGCCGCGATCGCCGGCGGATAGCCGGCGCCGTGGATGTCGCGCAGCTGCTGTTCGCTGATCCGGGTGTCGCCCTGGTCCTTGCCGTCGGTGGTGCCGCCGTCGCCGAGGAAGTGCTTGACCGAGGAAATCACGTGCGTGCCGTCGAGGAAACCGGGCGTGCCGGGCACGCCCTGCAGGCCCTCGACCATCTTGCCGGCGTAGCTGGCCACCACCTCGGGCGACTCGGAATAGCCCTCGTAGGTGCGGCCCCAGCGGTCGTCCTGCGGCACCGCCACGGTCGGGGCGAAGGTCCACTCCATGCCGGTGGTGCGGGTCTCGGCGGCGGTGATCTCGCCGATCTTGCGCATCAATTCCGGGTCGCGCGTCGCGCCCAGGCCGATGTTGTGCGGGAACAGCGTGGCGCCGACGATGTTGCTCTGCCCGTGCACCGCGTCGATGCCGAAGATGATCGGAATCGCCGGGCCGGCACCATCTTTCTGCATGGACGCCGCGTAGTAGGCATCGGCCAGCGCCAGCCATTGCGCCGGGCTGGCGTCGTACTTGCCGCCGGGATCGGAATTACCGCCGGCCAGCACCGAGCCGATGTGATAGCGGCGCACGTCGTCCGGGGTCATGCTGCCGATGTCGCCCTGCACGGTCTGCCCGACCTTCTGCTCCACCGACATCTGCGCCATCAGCTTGGTGATGCGCGCCTCCAGCGCCGGATCCTCCTTCAGCGGCCAGGCCGGCGACGGCCACAGTTCCGGGTGGATCGGCGGCGGCACAGGGGCCGGGACCGCCGTGGCGGGAACCGAGCGGCCCGGAACCGCCGCGACCAGGGCCAGCAGGCCAAGCGCAGCGGCCACGGCCAGCGCAGTGCGAAGCGGCGCGGTCGCGCCAACAGGCTGTGTATGCAAGAGACTCCCTCCCAGGAACGGCGAACGCATGCCATGTCGCGGCCGGACCGCACACGCCGAGTGCGGCCGGCGCCTACGCTTCCCGAATCGCCCCAAGCCTGTCAACCGCGCCGCGAGGTATGCCCCGATGCCGCCGGGATATCGGTTGACGCTATAGCGATGGAATACCGGCTTCGCTTGTGCGGGGCCGCATCCGGGTCATTGACCGCGCTCCCCGGTGCCATCCGCCGCGACGGCGTTTGCTGCATCGCAATATCGAGTGGAGCGCGCACTGCGCAAGGCGCAGCCGTGTTCGACGCGTCTGCCGACGGCGCGTGCGTTCGCAGGTTTCAAACAAATGTCACCAAGCGCACCTAGGTTGGACCGCGCCGGCACAGAGGGGAGTGACCGGTATCCCGCCTTTCTGGAGAGTCCCCCGATGTCGCATCTCCCCGATTCCGGTCGCCGCCGAGCGTTGCGCCTGCTGGCCGGCACCTCCCTGCTGCCGCTGGGCAGTCTTTCCGCCGCCGCGTTGGCGAGCGATCCTGCGGCCGCGCGTCTGCCGCCCCTGCCCGCGCCGCGGCCAGGCCGCCCGCCACGGCCGCGCGTGCGCGCGGTCAGCTTCGACGGCATGGCGGCTCCGTCGCTGGCCGAGCCGGCGGCGATGGCCACCACCAGCGTGCGCTCGCATGTCGAGGTGATCCTGCACGACGGCAGTCGCCAACGCTTCGCCCTGGCCTACCGGCCGTTCTTCATGACCGGCGACCAGGTCCCCGACGGTAAGGGCGGCACCGTGCTGGCCGGCGGCTACTACGACATCCACAACCGGCCGATCCTGGATCGCTCGATCCCCGGCAGCGAACGCCCGTTCTTCTCGGACTGTCCCGATGGCTCGTCGCTGCTGACCCTGCCGCATGCGCAGGTGCCCGGCGTGCGCGGCAACACGGTGTTCGCGGTGGTGCAGTTCGAATACACCACGCGCGATCTCGCCGGCAACGGCACCTATCGCCAGCTGCCGGCGCCGATCGCGGTGCTGACCCTGGACCAGGACCCGCGCACCGGCCACCTGCGCCTGGTCAAGTACCACAACGTCGACACCTCGGCGGTCCACGGCCTGTGGACCACCTGTGGCGCCAGCCTTTCGCCCTGGAACACGCACCTGTCCAGCGAAGAATACGAACCCGATGCCGCCAGCATCGCCGGCAACACCCAATTCCAGCGCTTCAGCGAACACCTCTACGGCGATCCCACGCGCGCCAACCCGTATCACTACGGGCACCTGCCCGAAGTGACCGTGCACGCCGACGGCAGCGGCAGCATCCGCAAGCACTACTGTCTGGGCCGCATCTCGCACGAATTGGTGCAGGTGATGCCGGACCGGCGCACCGTGCTGATGGGCGACGATGCCAGCAACGGCGGCCTGTTCCTGTTCGTTGCCGACCGCGACTGCGACCTGTCCAGCGGCACCCTGTACGTGGCGAAGTGGCGACAGCGCTCGGCCAGCGGCCCCGGCGCGGCCACGCTGGACTGGATCCGCCTGGGCAGCGCCTGCAGCGACGAGATCGAAGCGATGGCCGACGTGCTGCGCATCGACGACATCATGGACGTGGCCACGCGCGATCCGGGCGACCCCAGCTACACCCGCATTCCCTACAGCGGCGGCTTCAACTGGGTGCGGCTGCGCCCGGGCATGGAACAGGCCGCCGCCTTCCTGGAAACCCACCGCTACGCCGCGCTGGTCGGCGGCAGCCTGGGTTTCACCAAGATGGAAGGCACCACGGTCGACACCCGCGACCGCATCGTCTACTCGGCGATGTCCTACATCCAGGGCAGCATGCTCGACGGTTCCGGCGACATCCGCGTGGAAGGCCCGACCGCCGGCGCGATCTATGCGCTGCCGCTGCGCGGCGGCCAGCGCGACCATCTCGGCCAGCCGATCCGCAGCGAGTGGGTGCCGGTGTCCATGAGTGCCCCGCCCGCGCTGGTCGGTCGCGATCTGCCCGCAGCCGATGCACTGGGCAATCTGGCCGACCCGGAGCGCATCGCCAATCCGGACAACATCAAGTTCTCGGAACGCTTGCGCACACTGTTCATCGGCGAGGACAGCGCCATGCACGTGAACAACTTCCTGTGGGCCTACAACGTCGACACCGGCAAGCTGTCGCGCCTGCTGTCGGTGCCGGCCGGCGCCGAATCCACCGGCCTGCACGCGGTCGACGAGATCCACGGCTGGACCTACGTGATGAGCAACTTCCAGCATCCCGGCGACTGGGAAAGCCCGCTGCACGACAAGGTCAAGGCGCAGCTGGATCCGTTGATCCGCGCCAACTACAAGGACCGCTACGGCGCGGCGGTGGGCTATCTCACCGGCGACCCGGTCGGGTTGCGCCTGGACGACGCATAGAACGCCGCACGGCGCCCGAAGGATCGCGCGAGCCCTTGGCTCGCGCGATCGGATGCGTTCTCGCTCAGCCCTGCAACCGCGCCAGCACCGCGCGCGTGACCGGATCGGCAACCTCGGTGGACTGGCCCTGCAGCGCCGGCAGCAGCTGGCTGGCCAGTTGCTTGCCCAGTTCGACGCCGAACTGGTCGAAGGCGTTGATGCCCCAGACCACCGACTGCACATACACGCTGTGCTCGTACATGGCGATCAGCGCGCCCAGCGCCTGCGGGGTCAGCGCGTCGAGCAGGATCAGCGTGCTCGGGCGGCCGCCCGGGTAGTCGCGGGCCGGATCGTCGCTGCCCTGCCCGTTCGCCAGCGCCTCGGTCTGCGCCAGCAGGTTGGCCAGCAGCGCCTGGTGGTTGACGGTGTACGGGTCGTCGTTGCGGATGCAGCCGATGAAGTCGGCCGGCACGATGCTGGTGCCCTGGTGCAGCGCCTGGAAGAAACTGTGCTGCACGTCGGTGCCGGCGCCGCCCCACCACACCGGCACGGTATCGGCCTCGACCGGGCTGCCGTCCAGCCGCACGCGCTTGCCCAGGCTTTCCATCACCAACTGCTGCAGGTAGGCCGGCAGCAGCGCCAGGCGCTGGTCGTAGGTCATCACCGCCTGCGTCGCGTAGCCGAGCAGGTTGCGGTTCCACAGCGTGGTCAGGCCGTGCAGCACAGCCACGTTGCGCTCCAGCGGCGCGTTCAGGGCGTGCGCGTCGAACTGCGCGGCGCCATCCAGCAACTGTTCGAAGGCGTCGGCGCCGATCGCCAGCGCGATCGGGAAGCCCACCGCCGACCACAGCGAGTAGCGGCCGCCGACCCAGTCCCACATCGGCAGCACGCGGCCGGCGGCGATGTCGAAGGCCTTGGCGGCGCGTTCGGGATTGGCGCTGACCGCGTACAGGCGCTCGCTGCCGCCCAGCCAGTCGCGCAGGATCTGGCCGTTGAGCAGGGTTTCCTGGGTGCCGAAGGTCTTGGAGATCAGCACGCCGGCGGTGCGCGCCGGGTCCAGCGTGGCCAGGGTGCGCTGCATCGCCGCGCCGTCCACGTTGGAGACGAAGTGCACGCGGAAGCGCGCGCCGGTGGCCGGACGCAGCGCATCGGCGACCAGGCGCGGGCCCAGATCGGAGCCGCCGATGCCGACGCTGACGATGTCGGTGACCTCGGTCTGCGCCAATGCATCGATCAGCCCGCGCATGCGCTGCTGCACCTCGCGCGCGCTGGCGTGGGCCTGGCTGGCCACCGGCGCGCCGGTGAGGTCGCCGCGCAGCGCGGTGTGCAACGCGGCGCGGCCCTCGGTGACATTGACCGTCTCGCCGCGGAACAGGCGCTGGAAGGCACCGGCCAGGTCGTGCTCGGCGGCCAGCGCCAGCAACGCGTCGAGCGCGGCGCGGTCGTACTTCTGCCGCGCGAAATTGAAGTACAGCGGTCCGACCTGCAGCGCCAACGTCTCGGCACGGCCGGGTTCGGCCGCCAGCAGGTCGGGAAGGCGCGCCCCGCGCAGGCGCTGGGCGTGGGAATGCAGTGCGTCGAAACCGGTGGACTGTGTCATGCGGCCTGCTTTGGGATGCTGTGGTTGGTGTGGGTGATCTTGTTCTTGCCGTCCACGTAGACCAGGGTCGGCTGGAAGCGCGCGGCTTCCTCTTCGCTCATGCCGGCGAAGGCGGCGATGATGATCAGGTCGCCGACCTGCACGTGGCGCGCGGCGCCGCCGTTGAGCGAAATGATGCCGCTGCCCTCGTCGGCGCGGATCGCGTAGGTGCTGAACCGCGCACCATTGGTCACGTCCCAGATGTGCACCTGCTCGAACTCGCGGATGCCGGTCGCGTCCAGCAGCAGCCCGTCGATGGCGATCGAGCCCTCGTAGTTCAGCTCGGAATGGGTGACGGTGGCGCGGTGGATCTTGGTCTTCAACAGGCTCAGTTGCATGGCACGGGACTGCGGTCAGGAAAGACGCGCAGTTTAGCAGCCGAGGGGTTAGCTGGCGGTGGTGAGGCGCGGCCTCAAACCATCGTAGGAGCGGCTTCAGCCGCGACCGCCCCCGCGGGAAAGCCTGTCGCGGCTGAAGCCGCTCCTGCGACAACGACCCTAGGCCTGCCTTGCTCAGAATTCCAGGTTGTCGATCAGCCGGGTGCGGCCCAGGCGCGCGGCGATCAGCGCCACGCGCGGACCGCGGCCGTCCTGCGGCTCGCTCAGGTCGGGCGCGCGCAGCACGCTGTAGTCGACCTCGAAGCCGGCCGCCTGCAGCTGCGCGGTCGCCGCCGCCTCCACCTCCGCGCGCGGGCGCCCGGCCAGGTGGGCCTCGCGCATCGCCAGCAGGGTGCGGTGGATGTGCGTGGCACGCGGCCGCTCCTCGGCCGACAGGTACTGGTTGCGCGAACTCATCGCCAGGCCGTCGGCCTCACGCACGATGCCACCGCCGAGGATCTCGATCGGGAACGCCAGGTCGGCGACCATCTGCCGGATCACCGCCAGCTGCTGGTAGTCCTTCTTGCCGAACGCGGCCAGGTCCGGCTGCACCTGGTTGAACAGGCGCGCGACCACGGTGCACACGCCATCGAAATGGCCGGGCCGGCAGGCGCCTTCCAGCACCTCGCTGACGCCCGGGGTGTGCATGCGCAACGCCAGCTCCACGCCCAGCGGATACATGCTCTCCACCGTCGGCAGCCACAGCACGTCGCAGCCGGCGCCTTCCAGGCCGCTGGTGTCGGCCTCGGGCGTGCGCGGATAGCGGGTGAAATCCTCGTTCGGACCGAACTGGGTCGGGTTGACGAACACGCTGGACACCACGCGGTCGGCGTATTGCCGCGCCAGCATCACCAGCGAGAAATGTCCGGCATGCAGGTTGCCCATGGTCGGCACGAAGGCCACGCGCAGGCCCTGCCGCTTCCAGCCGGAAACGGTGGCGCGCAGCCGGGCCAGGTCGGTGATGGTCTCGATCATTTGGCGTAGGCGTGTTCGGCGTCGGGGAAGGTACCGGCGCGCACCGCGTCGGCGTAGGCGCTCACCGCCCCGGCGATGGAACCGCCTTCGGCCAGGAAATCCTTGACGAAGCGCGGACGGCGGTGGCCGCTGTCCAGACCGAGGAAATCGTGCATCACCAGCACCTGGCCGTCGCAATCGGGGCCGGCGCCGATGCCGATGGTGGGGATCCCGATCTCGGCGGTGATCCGCGCGGCCAGCGGCGACGGCACGCATTCCAGCACCAGCAGCGCGGCGCCGGCCGCGGCGACCGCCTTGGCGTCGGCGAGCAGCTTGGCCGCGGCCGCCTCTTCGCGCCCCTGGATCTTGTAGCCGCCGAAAGTCAGCACCGACTGCGGGGTCAGGCCCAGGTGCGAGCACACCGGGATGTCGCGTTCGCTGAGGAAACGGATCACGTCCAGCTTGTGCCCGGCGCCCTCCAGCTTGACCATCTCCGCACCGGCCTGCAGCAGCCGGGTCGACGCATCCAGCGCGCGCTCGGGCGTGGCATCGGACTGGAACGGCAGGTCGGCCACCAGCAGCGCGCGTTGCAGCACCCGCGCCACCGCGGCGGTGTGGTAGACGATGTCGTCCACGGTCACCGGCAGGGTCGAGTCGTGGCCCTGCACCACCATGCCCAGCGAATCGCCGATCAGGATCAGGTCCACGCCATTGGCGTCGAACGCACGCGCGAAGCCGGCGTCGTAGGCGGTCAGCATCACCAGCTTCTGCTGGCGGCGCTTGGCCTCGGCCAGGGCGGGAACGGTCCAGGGCTTGCTGTCGGCGTGGCTGCTCATAAGCTCATGTGCTGCGGTAATGAGCCGAGCATTATCTACCGATTGGCACGATCCCGCCGGTTTCGATGCGGTCGCGGACGTCACGCACCGTTCCATGCCCCGGAACGATTGCCTCGGCGGCGATCTCGGCCAGCGGCAGCAGCACGAAGGCACGCTCGTGCAGGAACGGATGCGGCACCTGCAGCCCGGGCAGGTCGATCACCGCCTCGGCGTACAGCAGCAGGTCCAGGTCCAGGGTGCGCGGGCCCCAGCGTTCGCCGGGCAGGCGCTGGCGGCCGTGGCGGCTTTCCAGGTCCAGCAGCGACTGCAGCAAGGCCGGCGCCGGCAGCGTGGTGGCCACCAGCGCCGCGGCGTTGATGAAGTCCGGCTGGTCCTCGCGGCCCCAGGCCGGGCTGCGGTACAGCTGCGAGGCGCGCAGCAGGCGGGTCTGCGGCAAGGTATCGAGCGCGGCCAGGGCCGCGCGCAGGGTCGCCGCGGCATCGCCGAGGTTGCCGCCCAGGCCGATGCAGGCCTGGACCGGCGTCTCCACAACGGCGCTCACTCGAGGGGCGCGGTGGCGTCCGGACGGCGACGCCGGCGCCGGCGGCGCTTGGGGGTCTCTTCGCTGTCGGCAGGCGGCGCGAACGCCAGCTCGTCACCGGCGTAGTCCACGTCCGGATCGAAGCCGCGCGGCGGCGGCGCATAGCCGGGCTGCTGCTGCAGTTCGCGCCAGTAGGCGATGTCGGCCGCATGCTCGTCGGAGGCCGACTGGCGCACGATCAGGAAGTCGAACGCGGCGCGGAAGCGCGGATGCGACAGCGTGCGCACCACCCGCTTCTTCTGGCGCGAGGTGAAGCGCGACTGCAGCAGCCAGATCTCCTGCATCGGCAGCGAGAAGCGCCGCGGCAGCGCCACGGTGCTCAGCTGGTGCAGGGTCACCCGGTCGGCGGCGCGGCGCTGCGCCTCCTCCATCTGCATGCCCTGCTTCTGCAGGGTCATCAGCGCGCGGCAGTAGGCCGGCCACAGCAACAGGGCGAACAGGAACGCCGGCGACACCGGCTCGTCGTTGGCGACGCGGGCATCGGTGTTGCGCAGGCCTTCGATCAGCATCCGCCGCAGCGCGCCGCTGCGGTTGGAACGCAGCGCCGCCGCACTCTCCGGGAACAGCGCGGCGAGCAGGCCGTGCCGCTCCAGGCCCTCGAAGCTGGCCACGCCGTGGCCGGACAGGAACAGCTTGAGCACTTCCTCGAACAGCCGTGCCGGCGCGGCCTCGGCCAGCAGCCCGGCCAGGCGCGGGATCGGCTCGGCGGTGCCGGCCTCGATCTCGAAGTCGAGCTTGGCCGCCAGGCGCACCGCGCGCAGCATGCGCACCGGGTCCTCGCGGTAGCGCTGCTCGGGATCGCCGATCAGCTTCATCAGCCGCGCCTGCACGTCCTCGAAGCCGCCGGTGTAGTCGCGCACCGAGAAGTCCTCGATCGCGTAGTACAGGGCGTTGCAGGTGAAGTCGCGGCGTACCGCGTCGTCCTCGATGCTGCCGTAGACGTTGTCGCGGACCAGGCGGCCGTTATCCACCTCGCGGTCGCCGCTGCCGTCGTCGACGTTGGCGCGGAACGTGGCGACCTCGATGATCTCGCGGCCGTAGACCACGTGCGCCAGGCGGAAGCGGCGGCCGATCAGGCGGCAGTTGCGGAACAACTGCTTGACCTGCTCGGGGGTCGCGTCGGTGGCGACGTCAAAGTCCTTGGGCTGCACCTGGACCAGCAGGTCGCGGACTGCGCCGCCGACCAGGTACGCGCCGAAGCCGGCCTCGCGCAGCCGGTACAGCACGCGCAGGGCGTTGGGGCTGATGTCCTTGCGCGAGATGGGGTGCTGATCGCGCGGGATCGCGCGCAGGGTGAATGACGATGGAACTGGCGGATTGATGATGGCGCTTCCGTATCGGGTTGCGGGATTGCCGAAGGGCGGCGAGACCCATATACTAGCGCGCTGCAATCGACGCGACCAAACGCTCCCTTCGTCTAGTGGTTAGGACGTGGCCCTCTCAAGGCTAAAACAGGGGTTCGAGTCCCCTAGGGAGCGCCATCCTCGCCTCGCCTGCAGCGCGACACAGCAAAAACCCCGCCCTGGCGGGGTTTTTTGCGTTTCGGGGACCGGCGGTGGCCGGCAACGCCGCATCCTGGGAGGCCGGACGCCAAGCGCCATCGCCCCAGGCGGCTGCGCACGTCGGTCAGCGTTTCGAAGAACCCGAGGCCCTCGCGCTGACTCAAGCGCTGGGCGCGATCGGGTCGACGCAGATCCGCATGCAGGCCACGGCCAGGCCGCCGCCCGGCTGGTCCGCGCCGAATCAGTGCGCAGGCTGCCCGGCTGCGATGGCGACCGGCGGCGACGCAGTCTCCGCCACCGCATCGTGCGCATGCAGGCTCTCCAGATGCCGCACCTGCACCTGCACCTCGGCATAGCGCGCGCCCAGCGCCTGCTGCAGGCGCCGCGCGGCGTCCTCCACGTACATCAGGTTCTCGCCGTTGCGGCGTGCGAACGCCTGTTCGTCGGCGCGGCGCACCGCCGCCTGCACCGGCGTGGCCAGGGCCTGCTCGGCTAGCGCGATCAGGGCCTCGGCATCGAAGCGCACCGCGCGCGCCGACACGCCCACCCGCACCGAGGCCACGCTGCGCTGGCTGTGCGGAGTGGCATGACTGCCGTGCCGGAGCAGCCAGTCCGCGACCGCTTCGCGCGACAGCGAGGCCTGGTCCAGGTGCTGCTGCACGAAGGCCTCGCTGAGCAGTTGCCGTGCCAGCGCCGCCGAACAGGGGCAGGTCGAGGAATACAGCAGCTCCACGCCCAGTCCCAGGCGAACCACGCCGCCGCGCAGTTCGGCGTCGATCCGCAGCGGATACGCCCTCCACCCCGCCAGCCCCGGGCTGCGCAGCGCCGGACGGCGCCGCAGCAGTTCCAGGCGCAGCGACACCCGTGCCGCGGTGGAGGCGCAGTCGGCATGGCTGTGCACCATCGCCCGCAGCAACTGCGACAGCCGCGACGGCGACAGCGGCTGCTCCGCGGCTTCGTCGAGCAGGCGGTACAGCCGCGACATATGGATGCCCTTGACCTGGGCCGACGGCAGGTCGACGGCGAGCGCGGCCTGCGCCGGCACTGCCGTCGCATTTCCGCCCTCGCCCGTCTCCAGGCAGATCGGCAGCGCGATGCCGTCCATGCCGACCCAATTCAGGGGAGCGGCGATCTCCGAAGGTTCGTCGGCGGCGACATCGGGCAACGGCAAGGGTGTCTGCAGATTCATCGGATCGACTGGAGCGGCAAGGGGCGAGGGAAAGGTAAGGAAGCCAAGCTTACAATTGTTATAAAATAACATACCCAGCCCGCACCGAGAGGAGCGCTCATGGCCCACCTCAGCCGTTAGCGGTGCAGGCCCTTTCGTCGGGCCGGTGTGGGCTGCCGTGTCCGGCTGGGTCGCGTAGACCTGCTCGCGCGACTTGCCCGTACCCTCATCCGCCCTGCGGAGCACCTTCCCCCGAGAAGGGGGCCATGGTCCCGAGGGGAGAAGGCAGAAACCAAAGCCCCTCTCCCACCGGGAGAGGGGTTGGGGTGAGGGTACGGAGCGCGCGGCGCCCTCGCCGCTTCGGCAATGCCTTCAGCCACTACCTGCAGACGCACTGAGCCGGCAGCGGCGCCCGCAACGCGCCGCGGCCTCGCCTCAGCCCTGCATCTGCTCCAGTTCCTTGCCCTTGGTCTCGTACACGTAGCGCAGCACGAAGAACACCGACAGGAACGCGGCCACGGTGTAGATGCCGTAGGCGCCGGCCAGGCCGATGCTGCCGAGCAGGACCGGGAAGGTCACGGTGATGGCGAAGTTGGACATCCACTGCGCCGCGCCGGCCACCGCCAGGCCGGAGCCGCGGATCTGGTTGGGGAACATCTCGCCCAGCATCACCCACATCACCGGGCCCCAGGACATGTTGAAGAAGACCACGTAGACGTTGGCGGCGATCAGCGCCAGCCGGCCCATGCCCGGCGACAGCGCCAGCTTGCCCGCCGCATCCAGCGAGGCGCTGGCGAAGGCGATGGTGACCAGCGCCAGCGACACCGCCATCCCGGCCGAGCCGATCCACAGCAGCGGCTTGCGCCCGATCCGGTCGATCAGCACCACCGTGACCAGGCAGGCGCCGATGCTCAGTGCGCCGGACAGCACGTTGATCAACAGCGCATCGCTCTCGGAGAAGCCCACCGCCTGCCACAGCACCGCGCCGTAGTAGAACACCACGTTGATGCCGACCAGTTGCTGGAACGTGGCCAGGCCGATGCCGATCCACACGATCGGGCGGACCTTGCCGGTGACCTTGCTGACCAGGTCCGACAGGCGCGGCTTGTGCTGATCGGCCGACAGCGACCCGGAGATCTCGATCAGCTTGGTCTGCGCGGCGGCAGCACCGTACAGACGGGTCAGCACCGCCAGCGCCTGCTCGCGGCGGCCCTTCACCACCAGGAAGCGCGGGCTTTCCGGAATCGCCAGCAACAGCAGCAGGAACGTCGCCGACGGCAGCGCCTGCATCCAGAACATCCAGCGCCAGGCCGGCTGGCCCAGCCACAGTGCCTCGGTGGACGCGCCGGCGGCCTTGGCCAACAGGTAATTGCTGAGGAAGGCGCAGAACAGGCCGCCGATGATGGCGATCTGCTGCACCGTGGCCAGGCGCCCGCGGTAGCGCGCCGAGGCGACCTCGGCGATGTAGGCCGGCGACATCACACTGGCCGCGCCCACCGCGAAACCGCCCATCATCCGCGCCAGCACGAACACCGCCGAGTTGTGCGCCGCGCCGGCGCCCAGCGCCGACACCAGGAACAGCGCCGCCGACACGATCAGCACCGTACGTCGGCCCCAGCGGTCGGCCAGCGAGCCGGCCAGGAACGCGCCGACCGCACAGCCCAGCAACATCGAGGCGACCTCGAAGCCGGTGCCGGCGGAACTGGACTGGAAGGCCGCCTTGAGGCCGTCGACGGTGCCGTTGATGACGCCGCTGTCGAAGCCGAACAGGAAGCCGCCGATGGTGGCGACGCAGCTGATCAGGATGATGAGACGGGTGTTCTCGCCGGCGTCGGCGTGGCGATCGATCGGAACACTGGACATGGATTCACCTGGTGGCGTGCAAGAGGAAGACGGCCGGCGCGCGGAAGCAGCATGCGCGACGGCGGCACCGGGCCGCCGCCGCGCACCGGTTCAGCGCAGCAGGTACTGGTTGATCAGGTTTTCGTAGGCTTCCTGGCGACCGCTGCGCTGGGTCGGCTCGCCGGCCTGCGCGGCCTGCGCGGCGTGCGCGGCCAGCTCCGCCAGCGTGCTCTTGCCGGCGGCGAAGGCCGCGCCGGCGCCACTGTCGAAGCTGGCGTAGCGCTCGCGGCGCCACTGTTCCAGCGGCGAGGCGGTCAGCAGCGCATGGGCGACTTCCAGGCCGCGCGCGAACGCGTCCATGCCGCCGATGTGGGCGATGAACAGGTCCTGCGGATCGGACGACTCGCGGCGCACCTTGGCGTCGAAGTTGAGCCCGCCCGGGGCCAGCCCGCCCTGCCGCAGCACCACCAGCATCGCCCCTACCGTGTCGTACAGGTCGACCGGGAACTGGTCGGTGTCCCAACCGTTCTGCGGATTGCCGCGGTTGGCGTCGATGCTGCCGAGCAGGCCGGCGTCGCTGGCCACCTGCAGGTCGTGCTCGAAGCTGTGCCCGGACAGCGTGGCGTGGTTGGCCTCGATGTTGAGCTTGAAGTCCTTGTCCAGGCCGTACTGGCGCAGGAAGCCGACCACGGTGGCGCTGTCGAAGTCGTACTGGTGCTTCATCGGCTCCATCGGCTTGGGCTCGATCAGGAAATTGCCCTTGAAGCCGATGCTGCGCCCGTAGTCGCGTGCCAGGGTCAGGAACCGCGCCAGGTGCTCCTGCTCGCGCCGCATCTGCGTGTTGTGCAGGCAGGCGTAGCCTTCGCGGCCGCCCCAGAAGACGTAGTTCTCGCCGCCCAGCTCCACGGTCGCCTCCAGCGCGGCCTTGACCTGCACCGCCGCACGCGCGACCACGTCGAAGTCCGGGTTGGTCGCCGCACCGTTCATATAGCGCGGGTGCGAGAACAGGTTGGCGGTGCCCCACAGCAGCTTGACCCCGGTCTCGGCCTGGCGCTGCCTGGCGATACCGACCATGTGCTTGAGGTTTTTTTCATACTGGCCCACGTCCTCGGCGTCCGGCGCCAGGTCGACGTCGTGGAAGCAGTAGTACGGCACACCGAGCTTGGTGAAGAACTCGAATGCCGCATCGGCCTTGGCCTCGGCCCGGCCCAGCGCATCGCTGCCGGCATCCCAGGGATAGGCGCGCGTGCCCGGGCCGAACGGATCGGCGCCGTTGCCGCAGAAGCTGTGCCAGTAGGCCACGGCGAAGCGCAGGTGCTCGGCCATTGTCTTGTCGCCGATCTTCTTGTCGGCGTCGTAGACCTTGAACGCCAGCGGGTTGTCCGAAGCCTTGCCTTCGAACGGGATGCGGCCGATGCCCGGGAAGTACGCCTTGGCGCCGGTGTAGACGGAAGTGCTCATCACGAAGTCCTGGTGCGTTGCGGGGGAAGGGAAATCACGCGGCGTACAGCGGGCCGATGGCCTGCAGATGCCGCTGGAAGGTCTGGTAGTGCGCTTGATACTGCGCGCCGCGCTGCGCATCCGGCTGCGCGGAACGCGAGGCGTCGTCCTGCTGGTGCTGCAGCACCACCTCGGCCAGGCTGGCGCGGTCGCCCTGCGCCCAGCCGTCGGCCCACAGCGCCTGCAGCGCGGCGCCGAACGCCGCGCCCTCCGCCTGCGCCGGCACGTGCACCGGCAGCCCGAACAGGTCGGCGATGAGCTGGCGCCAGCCGGCGCTGTTGCTGCCGCCGCCGGTCAGAGAGATCGCATCGAAGTGCAGCCCGGCATCGACGAAGGCGTCGAAGCCATTGCGCAGGCTGTAGCTGGCGCCCTCCATCGCCGCGCGATAGAAATGCGCCGGCGTGCTGTTGTGCAGATCCATGCCGGTCAGGCAACCGCGCGCGGCCGGCAGGTTCGGGGTGCGTTCGCCGTTGAAGAACGGCAGCAGCACCAGTCCGTCGGCACCGGGCTCGGTGGCGGCGAGCAAGGCCTCGCCCTGCCCGGTCTTGATGCCGAACAGGCGCGCGATGGTCTCGGTGGCGACGGTGCAGTTCATGGTGCAGATCAGCGGCAGCCAGCCGCCGCTGGAGGAGCAGAACGCGGCCCAGCGCGCGTCGGGGTCCACCACCGGGCGCTCGGCATAGGCGAACAGCGTGCCCGAGGTGCCCAGGCTCATGCTCAGGCGTCCGGGCACCACATTGCCGGTGCCGATCGCCGCCATCATGTTGTCGCCGCCGCCGGTGGCCACCCGCACCTCGCGCGGCAGGCCCAGCGTCTGCGCCGCGGCGGCAGACAGGACGAAACTGGTCTCGGTCGGCACCAGCGGCGGCAGCGCCGCGGCCAGGTCGCGCTGCGGATCGATGGCCTGCAGGAGTGGCTCCGACCACTGCCGCGTGCGCACGTCCAGCCAGCCGCTGCCGGAGGCGTCGCCGACCTCGGCATAGCGCTCGCCGGTGAGCCAGAAATTGATGTAGTCGTGCGGCAGCAGTACCGAGGTCATCGCCGCGTAGGCGTCGGGGCGATGCTTGCGCGTCCACGGCAGCTTGGAGGCGGTGTAGCCGGCCAGGATCGGGTTGCCGGCCAGTTCCACGCAGCGCTGCGCGCCGCCGACCGCGTCCATGATCTCCTCGCACTCGCGCTGGGTGCTGGTGTCGCACCACAGCTTCACCGGCGCGGTGACCTGGCCCTGCGCATCCAGCGGCACGAAGCCGTGCTGCTGTCCGGACACCCCGATGGCCCGCACCTGCGCCCGCTGTTCCGCGCTCAGCGCGGCGAAGCAGGCGACGATGCCGTCGATCCACCACTGCGCCTGCTGCTCGCGGGTGCCGTCGTCGCGGCTGATCAGTTCCAGCGCGTGGCCGTGCGTGGCCACCACCTGCCTGCTGTCGGCATCGTAGGCGAGCAGCTTGACGCTCTGCGTCCCCACGTCCAGGCCGATGTACAGACTCATTGCCGCACCCGCCAGGTCTTGCGCACCGCCAATTCCATCGTCGCTCCAGAAGAAAGGTCGGCGCACGCGGATGGCGCGCCAGGGGCAGAGTGTAGTGCGCGAGGCGCCTGTGGTTCCGTCGCGCATGATGCCGGCCACCATCGCGTCAGGCCAGCGCGATGCGTGCTGCACTGCAAGATCGCGGCGGATGGGGTTGGGATGCAGTCAGGTCTAGGAGACGACGGGACGCGTCTCCCTTCTTCCACCGGGAGAAGGTGCCCCGCAGGGGCGGATGAGGGTACGGGCGTAGCCAGCGTCAGGTAACGACTTGCGCTGGTTGTTGGCACCAGGGCTTCGCTCCGTACCCTCACCCCAACCCCTCTCCCGAGGGGAGAGGGGCTAAAGCGTGCCGCGGCTAGTGCTTTGCCGTCGTCGCGATCATATCTGCGTGTGCGAACACGCCTCCCTTCTCCCACCGGGAGAAGGTGCCCCGCAGGGGCGGATGAGGGTACGGGCGTAGCCAGCGTCAGGTAACGACTTGCGCTGGTTGTTGGCACCAGGGCTTCGCTCCGTACCCTCACCCCAACCCCTCTCCCGAGGGGAGAGGGGCTAGAACGCGCCGCGGCTATTTCCTTGCCATCGCCAGGACGACGCCCTTGCGTTGGAGCATGCGCTTCGCTGCATCGCGATCCACGCCGTACGCCACGACTGCCGGCATGCGGCAATCGGCCTTGGCAATCCCTCGTGTGTCGCCCCAGGCTCATCCGGCCTGCGCCGCGGTGGCATGGCCGGTGCCGCTGCGCGACACTTCCAGGGGCTGGCCGCTGTACTCCACGCTCGCGTCGGCCTTGGGTTCGAGCGCACCGGCATCCGCGCGCGGACCATCGACGAAGCGCACATGGATGCTGCGCCGTGCCTGCATGCCCGGCCAGCGGCCCTCGCGCGCGCCGATACGCAGCACGCCGCTGGCCTGGTCCCACTGCAGCGGGATGCGACTGAACTCGCCCTTCTCGTAGCCATAGCCGGTGCCATCGTCCTCGTACAGCGAGAAGCGGCCGTCGGCGCCGGTGTAGACCACCACGGTCAGCGGCGCATCCGGGATCTGGTCGACGTACTGCTGCACGGAGGTCATCGGCACGATGGCGCCGGCGCGCACGAACAGCGGCATGCGCTGCAGCGGCGCGGCGGCGTCGATGGTCTGGCCGCCGGCGTGGCGCGTGCCGCTATTGAAGTCGATCCAGTCGGTGCCCGCCGGCAGGTAGACCTTGCGCGAGGTTGCGCCGAAGCGCGTCACCGGCGCCACCAGGAACGCCGGTCCGAACAGGTACTCGTCGTCGATGTCGGCAACCTTGGGGTCGTGCGGGAAGTCCATCGGCAGGCCGCGCATCATCACCCCGTCGTGGTGGTAGGTGTCGCCGGCGAGCGTGTAGATGTAGGGCAGCAGCGCGTAGCGCAGGCGGCTGTAGTAGGCCATGCTGGCGTAGTACGGCGTGCCTTCCGGCGCGATGTTCCAGATCTCGCGGTACGGGAACTGGCCGTGCGAGCGGAACAGCGGCACGAAGGCGCCGAACTGGAACCAGCGCGTGTTGAGCTCGCGCCACTCGGGCAGATGCGCCGGATCCTGGCGTTCGTAGCGCTTCTCCACGGCGAAGCCGCCGATGTCGAAGGTCCAGTTCGGCAGGCCCGACATCGACACGTTGACGCCGGCGGAGATCTGCTCGCGCATGTCCTCCCAGCGCGAGGCGATGTCGCCGCTCCACACCGCCACGGCGTTGCGCTGGATGCCGGCGTAGCCCTTGCGCGACAGGATGAACACGCGCTTGCCATCGGCGGCGCGATCGCCGGCGTAGACGCCGTGGGTGTGCGGCAACGGATAGGAATTGAAGAACTCGGTGGACGGCCCCAGCGCGGTCGGCGTGGTGCGCGCCTTGCGCTCGGCGATATCCAGGTTCGAGTGCACGTCGGGTTCGTCGGCGTCCAGCCACCAGGCGTCGATGCCCTTGCGGTTGAGCTTTTCGTCGATCTGCCGCCAGTAGATCGCCTGTGCGTCGGCCGCGTACGGGTCGTAGAAGGCGTTGGTGTAGCCCTTGCCGATCCAGTCCAGTTCGCCCACGGCGACGTTGCGCCGGTAGATGTGCCCGGCCGCGTCCAGTTCCTTGTAGTGGTCCGTGCTCGGGTAGAACTTCGGCCAGACCGAGATCATCAGCTGCGCATGGCTGGCGTGCACCGTTTTGACCATGCCGTCCGGATCGGGGAAACGGCTGCGGTCGAAGTCGTGCGAGCCCCAGGCGTTCTCCGGCCAGTACGACCAGTCGAGCACGATGTTGTCGATCGGCAGCTGGCGCCGGCGGTACTCGGCCAGCGCACCGAGCAATTCGTCCTGGGTCTTGTAGCGCTCGCGGCTCTGCCAGAAGCCGTAGGCCCACTTCGGCAGCAACACCGCCTTGCCGGTCAGTTGCCGGTAGCCGGCGATGACCTGGTCGGCGTTGGCGCCAGCGACGACGTAGTAGTCGATCATCTGCCCCGCTTCGGACCACAGCGACAGGTCGCCGGCCTCGGCCGCCGGGAGCGGGTCGCGATGCAGCAGCGCGATGTAGCTGGGGTCGATCAGGTCCCACTCGACCTTCAGGGTATGCCGCTGGCCGGGCTGCAGCTGCAACGCGAACTCGTGGTGCCAGGGGTTCCAATTCTGCCGCCAGCGGTCGACGAGCAGCTTGCCGTCGACCCATAGCCGGGCGTATTCGCTGGCATACAGCGAGAAAGTGTGCGTACCGCCGCGCTCGGCCTCGATCTGGCCTTCCCAGCGCACCTGGACGCGGCGCTTGTCGCCGGGCTTGGCCGCGGCGGGAAACCTCGCCAGGTCCTTGATGTACTGGTAGTCGATATCGGGCTCGCGGCGCTCCAGCACCGGCGTGCCGTCGATCGCGTAGTGCGCGGTGAGCGCGCCGGGCTTGCCTTGCGCGTCGTACAGGCGCAGCGACGCTGGCAGCGGCTGCAGCCCGCGCGGATCGCCGAAGCGGGTGATCGCATTGTTGTCCCAGAGGATGCCGTAGTTGCGGCTGGAGACCAGGAACGGCACCGCCATGTCGAGATTGCTCTGCAGCAGCTCAATGTCGTGGCCCTTCTGGTTCATCCAGCCCTGCTGGTGCTGTCCGAACCCGTAGAAGGCCTCGTCGCGCGGCGAGACGAAGCGCTGGCGCACGCTCAGGTAGTCGCGCCCTTCGACCTGCAGCGGCGCGAAGCTGCGCCCGCCCGCCACTTCCGCCAGCAAGGGCGCGCCCTGCGCATCGGCGAAGCCGACATGGCCGTCGACGGTGGATACCTGCGCGCTCAGCCTGGCGGTCTTGAGTTGCACCGTCTCGCCGTGTTGCTCCAGCGTAAAGCCGGTGTCGCCCTGCACCGGCACCCGCATCAGGCTGGGCGTGCGCTGGAACGCGCCGGTCGGATCGGCGCTGACCCGGACGATGCCGCGGTCGATCACCTGCAGGCGCACCGGCGCCGCGCCCTTGGCGCTGGGATGCACGGTGACGCCGTCGGCCTCGCGGGTCACCTGCTGCGCAGCGGCGGACGCGGTGACAAGCGATAGCGACAGCAGCAACAGGCATGGCAACGATGGCGGCAGGTGACGGTTCGCGTTGTGCATGTTCACTCCCTTGGATGGTCACGCAGCACGGCGCCACGGGCGCCGCCGCGTCGTCAGTAGGTCGCCAGCGTGACGCGCAGCAACTGCGGCACGTCGGAGAAGTTGAGCCCGTAATCGGTCTGGTCGCCGTTCCAGTTGCGCCGGAACTGCCACTGCTCACCGTCGTACACGCCCTCCTCGACCCGGTCGTAGAGCATGTTCGCGGTCGCCGCGCTGGCCGGATGCAGGGTCACCCGCGCGTGTTGGGCGGTGATCAGGAAGGTGTCAGGCCCGAGTTCGGCGATCAGCGCCGCGCCGATCGGCGTGGGATTGCCGGGCGGCGTGCCCTGGAACCAGAACTGCGGCACGCCGTAGGTGATGGTGGCACTCCAGCGCGCGTTGAGCGGCAGTTCCTGCACCGCCTGGCCCGGCGCCTCGGCGGTTCCGTGCAACTTGCCCACGGCCGCAGCCTTGGCGAAGACGCGCATGCCCATGCCCACCGCACGGTAGCCCAGCGCGAACGGCGCCAGCGCCTGCGCATCCACGCGTTTGGCACCGAGCGGATAGTTGGAGTAGCCGCTGTAGTCGATGCCGAAGGTCGACCAGCCGATGCCGTCGTGGCCCAGCGCCGGATACAGATAACGCGCGTACTCCTGGCGGTTGCCGGTCTCGGCGACGAACAGCGCATTGTCCACCCGCGCATAGCGCTGCAGCACCGTGGTGTACAGCGGGTACTCCGGCATGTAGATGTCCGGCGCCAGCAGATCGATGTGCGGCGCCGCCGCCTTCCACACGTCCAGCACGTTGTCGGTGGGACCCCCGCTGGCGTATTGCCCGGGCTGGCCGGGATTGAATGGGCCGCGCAATGCCGCGTTGACGTAGATCGGCAAGGGATATGCGGCCTTGCCGGCCTCGGCGACGCGGTCGATGAAGCGGGCGATGTGCCAGGCGTGGAAGATCTCGTCGGCATCGGCACCGAACACCTGCGCCCAGCTGCCCGGCGGCTTGCCGAGCCGCTGCAGCAGGTCCGGCGGCACCGGGCCGTCGAACACGCGCTGCGCCATCGGCGAGAAGTCGCGCGCGCTACCGTAGGTGCCCGGCTCGTTCTCCGCCTGCACCATGATCACCGTGCGCTGCGGATCGACCTGACGCAGGTGCCGCATGAAAGCGACGAAGGCCTTGCGGTCGGCCTCCAGCGTGGCCGCCGCCAGCGGCGACAGCGAGCCAAGACGACGCCCGTCGCGCGTGACCACGCGCGGAAAACGCGCATCGTCGGTCTTGACCCAGTGCGGCGCGTAGTTAGGGCCGTTGTTCTTCCAGGTGCCGAACCACAGCAGCACCAGGCGCACCCGCTGCGTGCGCGCCTGCGCCAGCAGCGTGTCGACGAAGGAGAAATCGAAACGGCCCTCTTCCGGCTCCACCTGTTCCCAGGCGATCGGCACCTGCACGGTGTTCGGCCCCAGCGCGCGGATCGCCGGCCACACCTGCGCCAGCGCCGCAGGATAGTTGCTGGAGTTGTTGACCTGCGCGCCGAGGATCAGGAATGGCGCGCCGTCGACCAGCAGCGCATGACGGCCGTCGCTGCTGACCAGGCGCGGGATCGGTACCTGTGCCGGCGCCGATGGCGCAGTGGTGGCGGCCGCAGCGCGCGCATGGGCCGGCGGTGCATCCGGCGCGGCCTGGCAGGCGGCCAGCAGCAACGACAGCAGGCACTGCAGCCCCCATCCGCAGCGCGTGGCGCGCAGCCGCGATCCGGTGCCTCCCACGTGGCGCGTGCCCTGCCTCACCAGCTGTCGGTGCGGAACGGGCCCACCGGCAACTGCTCGCGGTTGACCAGGTTGGCGTCCTCGGGGTTCTCGCTCCAGGCGTAGCGCAGCGCCTGCGGCTGCGGCACCTCGTCGCTGTGGACCACGACCTGGTCGCCCTCGATGCGCGCCTGCGCCGGATGGAAGCGGCGATCGGCACCGGCCAGGGCGAAGCCGCGCACCACGTTGCCGCCGCCGCGCACCGCCAGCGCACTGCCCATCAGGTCGAACATCACCCGCGCCTGGCCATCGGCGAACGTGGCGCGCGCGAACACCGGCGCGCTGTAGATCAGCGTTTCGCCGTAGGCCACATGCCGCGCCACCAGCGCCAGGCGATGTCCCACGTCCTGCTTGTTGGTGGGATGGATGTTGTCCGGCATGCCGATGTCGATGGTCACCGCCTGTCCGGTCGCCGGCAGCGCCAGCGTCCTGGTCTGCGATTCGCGCAGTTGCGCCCACGGGCTCAGGTCGCCCTGGTCGTTGCCGGCCTTCCAGTTGGCCAGTTGCACCCACAGGAACGGCAGTTGCGGCTGTGCGCGTTCCTGCCGCCAGCGCCCGATCAGCGACGCGAACTGCTCGCGGTAGCGCAGCGCGCCGTACGGGTAGGCGTTGCTCTCGCCCTGGTACCAGATCACGCCCTTGACCGGAAACGGCTGCAAGGGATGGATCATCGCGTTATACAGCAACGTCGGGACCTGGTTCTTGTCGTCGTTGGCGGCCAACGTCACCTTGCCCGGCCGGAACTGCCAGTCGCCGGCGAGCGAGCGCGGCTGGGCGCCGTCGGGCTGCACGAAGAACGCCGCCGCATCGCCGGGAATGCCGCCGAAGCCGCCGGTGTCCAGGATCCGGATGGCGATGTGGTTGACGCCAGCGCGCAGCGCCGTCGGCGGCACGCGGTAACGGCGTGGCTCGGTGTAGCGCCCTTCGGTGTGGCCGACCTCGACGCCGTTGACGTAGGTGGTGTCGGCATCGTCGGCCGGCCCAATCCCCACGACCGCGCCGGTCTTGGCCTCGGCCGCGCTCAGGGTAAAGGTGGTGCGATACCAGGCGACGCCGTCCATGCCGACGTAGCCGTGCTGCTCCCACAGCCCCGGCAGCGGCTGACGGTCCCAGTCGCGATCGTCCAGGTCGGCCGCCGCCCAGCCCGCGTCCGCCTGCGCGTCCGTCGGCTGCGGCCAGCGCGCCAGGCGCCGCCTGGTCTCGCCAAGCTCCTTTGCGTCCTTGACCTGCATCTGCGCGATGCGCATGCGCACCTGCGCCGCATCCACTCCCGGCGAGGCCGCGTCCATCCAGGCCTCGATCGCGCTGCCCTGCCAAGTGCTGTCGATGATGCCGATCGGCACCCCGGTGTGCTGGCGCAGGTCGCGCGCGAAGAAATACGCCACCGCCGAGAACGCGCCCGCGGTAGCAGGTGTGGCCGCGACCCAGTTGCCGCCGGGCAGCCGCGGCTGCGGCTGCGCCGCCCAGGCCTTGGGCACCTTGAAGTTGCGCAGTTGCGGATCCGTCGCCGCCGCCACTTCGCGCGCGCCATCGCGCGCCTGCGCCAGCGGCCACTCCATGTTGGACTGGCCGCTGGCCAGCCACACGTCGCCGATCAACACGTCGGCGATGCGGCGCTGGCTGCCGTCGCCCTGCACCTGCAGCACGTACGGGCCACCGGCCGCATGTGCCGGCAACTGCAGCTGCCAGCGGCCATCGGCGCCGGCGACCGCACTGGCGCTGGCGCCGTCCAGGCGCGCCTGGATGCGTGCGCCGGGCGTGGCCCAGCCCCACATGGGGATCGGCGCATCGCGTTGCAGTACCGCGCCGTCGTCGAACAGCAAGGGCAACTGCAGCTCCGCCGCCGCCGGCCATGACGCGAGCGCCAGGGCCAGCAGCGCCAGGCGGCGAACGGTGGGGAACAAGGGTGCGGCCATGAGCGGGTCCTACATGGGGGAAAGGCCGGCAGCGGCCGCCCGCCTCGCCGCAGGCGGATCGCGTGCCGGACGCTGCGCAGCGCCTACCAGTTGGCGCGCAGCACCAGCGAGTAACGGCGATCGTTGACGAACCAACTGCGCGTGTACAGGCGCGGATCGACCTCGCCGTCGCTGTAGGAGGTCGGCCCCATCAGTACCTTGGTCACCGAATTGGTGAGGTTGTTGGCCTGGATGCCCAACTGCAGGTGTGGGGTGAAGCGGTAGAACACCGAGCCGTCGAGCTGGCCATAGTCGTCCGACCAGGTCGGCAGCTTGGTCGCCACGTCGCTGGCGGTGAGCAGGTAGCGCGAGCGCCAGTTGTAGGCCAGGCGCACCGACAGCGGCCCCTTCTCGTAGATGCCGGCGAGGTTGTAGCTGCGCCGCGACAGGCCTTCCAGCGGCAACGCCACGCCGGTCACGGTGGTCTTTGTGTACGGATCGGTGGCCGTGTTCACGCCGCCACTGCTGTCGACGAAGGTGAAGTTGGCATTGACCCCGAAGCCGCTCATCCAGCCCGGCAGCGAATCGAAGAACTGGGTGTAGCCGTACTCGAAGCCGCGGATGCGGCCCTTGTCCATGTTGTACGGGCGCGTCACCAGGAAGTCCTGGCCGCCGTAGTTCTCGGTGACGGTCTGGTTGGAGAAGTAGTCCTTGACGCTTTTGTAGAACAGCGTCAGGTACATCATGTCGCTGCTGTCGAAGTACCACTCAAGCGCCGCGTCGTACTGGTCGGCCTTCATCGGCTTGAGGTTGGGATTGCCGGCGGTGCCGGTCCAGTCCTTCGGCGATCCGTCGTCGTTCATGGTGGCAGCCAACAGCAGATACGGCTGCAACTGGGTGTAGTCGGGTCGCGCCATCGCCTTGGACGCGGCCAGGCGCAGTTGCAGCGCATCGGAGAACTTGAAGCGCAGGTTGAAGCTCGGCAGCACGTCGGTGTAACTATTCTGCGCGGAGTTCTGGAAGTACTGCCCGTAGTACCGGGACTTGAGGTCGCCCGAAGCCGAGGTGGCAGAGAGGTCCGGATACTGGCCATAGCCCGCCGCCTCGGTCTTGGTCTGCACCACGCGCACGCCGATGTTGCCGTCCACCGGCACGCCCAGCGCATCGTCGTTGCCGAAGTACATCACCATGTACGCCGCCTGGGTGCGCTCGAACTGGCGGTTGGTGTCCTGCAACTGGTACTGGTCCGGTGCCCAGCCATAACCGCGCAGCGCAACGATCTGCTCGATCAGCGCCGAGGTGCCGGCGTAGTCCTTGACCGCGCTGTTGCGCGGAAAGACCAACTGCGTCGGCACGTTCACCTTGCCGCGGAACAGGTTCGAGTAGGTGTACAGCGATGACGAGGCCGTCATGTAGTTGGCCAGGTCGGCCAGGCCGGTGGCCGTACCGGGGATGGTGGCCCAGTTGTCGGTGATCACGCCCCAGTTGTAGCCGGAGTTCTTGTTGGTCTGGGTGCGGTCGGTGGCGCGGATGCCGGCGCGGAAGGTGCGCAGCCAGGGGTTGTCGTCGTAGCTGTATTCCAGGTCGAAGCGCGTGGCCAGCTCGCGGCCGCGGTTCTTCGCCAGGTGGTCCATCGCCGCGCTCCAGAAATAGTTGGAGGGGTTGGCGGTGTAGCCGGGGTCGGCCAGGGTCACCGCCGGGTAGCGGCCGCCGAGGTCCACGTTCAGGCCCGGCAGGTAGATCGAGCTGAACAAGGTGAAATCCAGCACGTCGCTCTGCGAGCGCACCAGTTGCATGTCGCCGCGCACGGTCAGCCGGTCGGTCAGGCGATGGCTGAAGCCGCCGGACAGATCGGAGGTGGTGGTGCTCTGCTGGGCATAGCGGTTGTCGGTGTAGAAGCGCACGCCATCGTTGCCGGTGACGTTGCCGCGCCACGAGTTGGATACCGGCGAGCCGCTGACGAAACGGCCTTCGCTATCGTAGGTGAAGGTGGTGCCTGGCGCCGGCACGATGGCGTTGGTGTCGTCGTTGAAGAACGCGGCGCGATCGCGCCAGTTCATGTCGTAGGACGAGCGCAGGTACTGCACGTAGAGCTCGGTGGCATCGCTGGGGCGCCACTGGAACGCGGCCGCCACGCCCTTGCGCTTGCGCTCGAAATCCATCTGCCGCCAGTTGACCCCACCCGGCACGTACACCTTGTCGAACGTAGTCCCGGCGAGCAGCGCCGGATCGGTGCGGCGCACGAACGGCTCGACCTGGATGCCGTCGCTGCGCGTGGCCAGTTCCGAGTGCGCCACGTCGAGCATGAGGCCCATCTCGCCGAGGCCGGTGGTCCAGCGATCGCTGAACAGGAACGAGCCGGACGGCTTGTAGGTCTTGCTCATGTCGCCGTAGTTGATGTCCGCGGTGGCGCCGACCACCCGACCCGGCTGGTCGAACGGCATGCGCGTGCGCAGATTGACCGTGCCGCCGAGGCCGCCTTCGATGATTTCCGCCGATGGATTCTTGTACACGTCCACGCCGGCCATCAGTTCGGCCGGCACGTCCTCGAAACTGAGCCCGCGGCCGCTGGCGGCGCTGAAGCTGTCGCGGCCGTTGAGTTCGCCGCGCACCTGGGTCATGCCGCGAATCATCACCCCGCTGCCCTCGGCCGAGAAGTGGTCCGGATCGTTGCGCGCCATGAAGTGATCGATGGTCACGCCGCTGACCCGCTGCAGGGTCTCGGTGACGCTGCGGTCCGGCAATGCGCCGATGTCCTCGGCGCTGACCGAATCGACGATCTGCTCGGCATCGTGCTTGATCGATTGCGACTTGATCAGGCTGCCGCGTACCCCCTTGACCTCGACCGCATCGAGCTGGGTCACGGGGTCGCCCTTCTTGCGGGCGGCAGGCTGCGCGGTCGCAGGCTCCGCCTCCTGCGCCAGCGCCTGTGCGCTGAGCAGCAAGCCGATGCTCAGCGCGATGAGCGAACGCGGCAAAACGCGGGGACGACGTGACGCTGCGGTCGGCAGAGCCGGACCACGAGGATGCTGCGATGCCATGCTGTTTCCCTCCCAGGAGACATGCACACAGACACGGGCGACGGTCGCGCCAGGGCGCCGTCCTGCGAGTTGTGACGGCGTCGGTCTCAGCCGTTGCCGTATCGGAAGGCGCCGCTGCGCAGAGTGGCAAGTCGGTCGCTAACGCGATCGGCCGAGACTAGAAATGCACTTCGCGTGAAGCAAATGAAAAATTCCCGTCCAGCTATGTGATTCCAGACTAGCGGGATGCGCACCACGGCATGTCTACGAAATCGTCCGCGCGATGGGCAGTGCCTGCGGCCGCGTTCAAACGCTCGCCGCCCGCTCGGGATACAGCCGCTTGGCGGCGTTGCGCAGCGCCAGCAACACCCGTTCGGCGCCCGGCGGCAACAGGTAGTCGCGGCGGCGCACGATGCCGAACGATTCCATGCGCACGCCCAGCGTGATCGGCAGCACCGTCAGCAGCTTGGCCTGCACGTACGGCGCCACCGCCTCGGCCGGCAGCGCGGCCAGCAGGTCGCTGCCGCGCAGCAGGCTGGTCATCACCGGCAGCGAGGAAGTCTCGATGACGTTCTGCGGCGCCGGCACCGCGTGCTCCAGGAACATCGCGTCCAGGCGCGCACGGAGCACGCTGTCGGCCGGCGGCAGCACCCAGCCGTAGCGGGCCAGGTCGGCATGGCGCAGGTCGGCGCGGGTGGACAGCGGATGGCCGGCGCGGGCGATCACCGAATGCGGCTCGTCGGCCAATGGCTCGAACTCCAGCGCCTCGGCGCCGTAAGGGCCGAGGATGCGCCCGATCACGATGTCGAGCTGGCCGTCGAGCAGCTTGGCCACCAGCGGCCGGCTGTAGTCCATCTCCACCCGCACCAGGATGCCGGGGAACTCGCGCTTGACCTCGGCGATCGCCTGCGGCACCAGGTTGGTGCCCGGATTGACCACGGTGCCGATCGAGACCTGGCCCATGCGCCCTTCGCACAGCGCGGCGATCTCTTCCTGGGCGCGGCCGATCTCCGACATCGCCGCGCGCGCGCGGCGGATCAGCACCTGCCCGTACCAAGTCGGCTCGACCCCGCGTGCGTGGCGCTCGAACAGCTTCACTCCCAGCAGGTCCTCCATCTCCGCCAGCAGCTTGGACGCCGCCGGCTGGGTCATGCTGGCCGCCTCGGCCGCGCGCAGCACCGAACGGTGTTCGTGCAACTGCAGCAGCAGCAACAGGTGCCGGGTCTTCAGGCGCGCGGCATTGAACCAGGGATTGGCAGCAGCATTCATCGTGGGCAGGCATCCTGAGGGCGACGCCGTGTATTCGGCGACGGAATAGAATATGCCTAAAATTTCATTTGCAGAGCATAGCTCACGCGCGCAGGCTACCGCCCATCGCGCCCCTGCTGGCGTCGCCGCCGCCCATGCCAACGCAGGCAGGCCGATTCAGCCGGGTTCGCGCCAGCGTCGATGCAGCGTGCGCGGACCGCGGCCTTGCCGCCAGGCCGCACCCGGCACCGCGCTGACCGCGCGCCTCCTTCAACGCCGCTTCCGCCAGGTACCCCGATGTCCGCCGCTTCCCCGTTCCGACTCCCGCTGATCGCGATCCTGCGCGGCCTCACCCCGGAGGACGCGCTGGCGCACGTCGGGGCGCTGGTCGACGCCGGCTACGACGCGATTGAGATTCCGCTCAATTCGCCGCGCTGGGCCGACAGCATCGGCCCGGCCGCGCAGACGTTCGGGCAGCGCGGCTGGATCGGCGGCGGTACCGTGCTGCAGATCGGCGACGTCGACGCGCTGGCCGATCTGGGCGCGCGCTTCATCGTCACCCCCAACACGCGCCCGCCGGTGATCCGCCACGCGGTGGCGCGCGGCCTGCAGGTGGTGGCCGGCTTCGCCACGGCCACCGAGGCGTTCGATGCGTTGGACGCCGGCGCGCAGATGCTCAAGCTATTCCCCGCCGCCACCTACGGCCCCGGCCACGTGCGCGCCCTGCGCGCGGTGCTGCCGGCGCAGGTGCCGCTGTTCGTGGTCGGCGGCGTCAACACCGAGACCCTGCACGACTACCTGAGCGCCGGCGCGATCGGCGCCGGCATCGGCGGCGAGTTGTACCGCCCCGGCCAGCCGCTGACCCAGACCCAGGCGCACGCCGCCGCCTTCCGCCACGCCTATCTGGACCGCGCATGAAGATCGTCCGCCTCACCACCTACCACGCCGCGCCGCGCTGGCTGTTCCTGAAGGTCGAGACCGACGAAGGCATCACCGGCTGGGGCGAGCCGGTCATCGAAGGCCGCGCGCGCAGCGTCGAGGCCGCGGTGCGCGAACTCGGCGAGAGCCTGATCGGCAAGGACCCGGCGCGGATCAACGACATCTGGCAGATGCTCTACCGCGGCGGCTTCTACCGCGGCGGCCCGATCCTGATGAGCGCCATCGCCGGCATCGACCAGGCGCTGTGGGACATCAAGGGCAAGGCGTTGGGCGTGCCGGTGTACGAACTGCTGGGCGGGCGCGTGCGCGACCGCATGAAGACCTACCGCTGGGTCGGCGGCGACCGCCCCGCGGCGACCATCGCGCAGATCCAGGGCTACCGCGACCTCGGCTTCGACACCTTCAAGTTCAACGGCACCGAGGAAATGAAGCTGATCGACGGCCCGCGCGCGGTGGATGCGGCGGTGGCCAAGGTGGCGCAGATCCGCGAGGCCTTCGGCACCGCCATCGATTTCGGCATCGATTTCCATGGCCGCGTCGCCGCACCGATGGCACGCGTGCTGCTGCGCGAACTGGAACCGTTCAAGCCGCTGTTCGTCGAGGAGCCGGTGCTGCCCGAGCAGGCCGAGTACTACCCGCGGCTGGCCGCGTCCACGCCGATCCCGCTGGCGGCCGGCGAGCGCATGTTCTCGCGCTTCGACTTCAAGCCGGTGCTGCAGGCCGGCGGCCTGTCGCTGCTGCAGCCGGACCTCTCGCACGCCGGCGGCATCACCGAATGCCTGAAGATCGCCAGCATGGCTGAGGCCTACGAGGTCGGCCTGGCGCCGCACTGCCCGCTCGGCCCGGTGGCGCTGGCGGCCTGCCTGCAGGTGGATTTCGTCTCGCACAACGCGGTGCTGCAGGAACAGAGCATCGGCATCCACTACAACGAAGGCGCCGACCTGCTCGACTACGTGCTCAACAAGGACGACTTCGCCTGCGACAATGGCGGCAGCATCGCCGCCCTGCCCAAACCGGGCCTCGGCGTCGAGATCGATGAGGAGCGCCTGCGCCATGCCAACGCCAACCCACCCGACTGGCACAACCCCATCTGGCGTCACGCCGACGGCAGCATCGCCGAGTGGTGAGCCGATGAACGTTTCCATTCCGCCCCGCCACACCGCCACCCTGGCGGTGGACAGCCGCTGTGAGCATGGCGAAGGCATGCTGTGGTGCGAGCGCCGCGGCGTGCTGTTCTGGGTCGACATCAGCGGCCGCCGCCTGTGGCGCCACGATCCCGCCAGCAACGTCAGCCGCCATTGGGACCTGCCCGACCGCCCCGGCTGCCTGGGCCTGTTCGATGATGGCCGCCTGCTGCTGGCGCTGGCCAAGGGCGTGTACGCCGCCGATCCGGACGCCGCCGCCGAGGCCGACAGCGCGCTGCCGCTGCAGCATCTGGCGGACGTGGAGCCGGAGCGCGACGACACCCGCAGCAACGACGGCCGCGCCGACCGCCACGGCAACTTCGTGTTCGGCACCATGAGCGAACGCGACGACCAGGCGCCGGTCGGCAGCTTCTACCAATGGTCGGCACGCCACGGCCTGCGCCGCCTGCCGCTGCCGGGCGTGGCCATCCCCAACGCGATCTGTTTCAGCGCCGACGGCCGCACCCTGTACTACTGCGACTCGGTGCAGCCGCGCATCCTGTGCTGCGACTACGACCCGGACACCGCGCACACCGCCAACAGCCGCGTATTCGCCGAACTGGATCACCCCGATGCCGAGCCGGACGGCGCCATCGTCGACGCTGAAGGCCACCTGTGGAACGCGCAATGGCGCGCCTGGCGCGTGGTGCGCTATCGCCCCGACGGCAGCGTCGAGCGCAGCGTCGCCCTGCCGGTCAAGCATCCCACCTGCCCCGCCCTGGGCGGTGCCGATGGCGGCACCCTGTTCCTGAGCACCTCGCGGCAGGACCACACCGACGATGAACTGGCGCGCACGCCGCAGGCCGGCGGCGTGTTCGTGGCTGCGGTCGGTATCGCCGGCCTGCCCGAAGGACGCATCGCCAGCGCATGATCGTCGTCGACTGGGGCACCAGCAGCCTGCGCGGCTATCGGCTCGATGCCGAGGGCAGCATCCTTGAACAGCGCCGCAGCGACCAGGGCATCGCCGCCTGCCAGGGCCGCTTCGCCGCGACCCTGGCCACCTTGATCGACGGCTGGGACGGCGACGTCGTCCTGTGCGGGATGATCGGCAGCCGCAACGGTTGGATCGAACTGCCATACGCGCCCTGCCCGGCCGACGCCGCCGCGCTGGCCGCGGCGATGCAGCCGCTGCAGGACCCGGCCCTGCCCGGCCGCACGCTGTGGTTCGTGCCCGGCGTGGCCAGCGATGCCGATGCCGTGCCGGACGTGATGCGCGGCGAGGAGACCCAACTGATCGGCCTGCTCGCATTGCTCGCACAGGAACCGCATGCGGCCGACGTCCACCACGTCTGCCTGCCCGGCACCCACAGCAAGTGGGTGACGCTGCAGGACGGGCGCATCGCCTCGGTGGCGACGCTGATGACCGGCGAACTGTATGCGCTGCTGCGCACGCACAGCCTGCTGGCGCGATTGATGGACAGCGACGACGGCGCCTTTGATTCCGCTGCGTTCGATGCCGGCGTGCAACGCAGCGGCGATCCCGGCGGCCTGCTGCACCATCTGTTCGGCGTGCGTAGCCTGGGCCTGTTCGACCGCCTGAGCGGCGCCGCGGCACCGTCCTACCTGTCCGGGCTGCTGATCGGCCACGAACTGCGCGCCCACGCCACCTTGCCGCCGGTGGTGCACCTGGTCGGCGGCAGCGGCCTGCTGGAGCGCTACGCGCATGCATTGGTCGCACTCGGCAGCAGCGTGCGCACCCATCCGGAAGATCTGGCCGCGCGCGGCCTGTATCGCCTTGCGCGGCAGCACGGCGGTCTCGCCGGCTGAGCTGCACGTCGCGCGCCGCCCCCAGCCGGCCCACACACGGCGGCGACAGCCGCTTTGCATTAGAATTACCTGGTTAATCGCCGGATCGAGCCATGCCTTTCGTCGTCACCGAAAACTGCATCAAGTGCAAATACACCGACTGCGTGGAAGTGTGCCCCGTGGATTGCTTCCACGCCGGCCCGAACTTCCTGGTGATCGATCCGGACGAGTGCATCGACTGCACCCTGTGCGAGCCGGAATGCCCGGCCAACGCCATCTACCCCGAAGACGATGTGCCGGCCGGCCAGGAAGGTTTCGTCGCGCTCAACGCGGAACTGGCCAAGGCCTGGCCGGTGCTGACCACGCGCCAGGAACCGCTGCCCGACGCTGCCGAGTGGGACGGCAAGCCGAACAAGCTGCCGCTGCTGCAGAAGTAACCGCGCCGCGGATTCCGCCCAGGCGCCGCCCGCCAGACCGTACAAAACCGTAGAGACAAGCTGCGACTTCAGGGCGCCTCTGACAACTCGCGTTGCCGCCGCTCGACCGGGCACGGGGGTGGTTACACCCTCGTAGGACGCGAGGCTTCGCCCGACCCTCATCCGCCCCTGCGGGGCACCTTCTCCCAGAGGGAGAAGGGAGAAGCGCGAGCCCCTCTCCCTCCGGGAGAGGGGTTGGGTTGAGGGTACGGCGCGCAGCGTCGCGCTGAAGCAAGGAATGGCGCTTGTCCCCTTTTCTGGATCAGCCGCGACGGACATCCCGATCAAGCCCATCCCGGCTAAAGCCGCCCCTTGCATCTGCAAAGAAACCGCGCCGTGTTCTCGCCGAACGAAAACGGGCGCACTGCGGCGCCCGTTTCGCGTTCTGCAACAGATCCGGCGCACGCGCCGGACCCGTACCGGCTCAGTGACCCAGCTTGGCCTTCAGCGCCGCGATCAGCTTGACCGGCGCTTCGCCGGTGGCCGGCAGGCCGCGCGGGTCTACCGCCGAGACGTACACGCCGGCATCCACCGCTACCACGCGGACCAGGAAGTTGCTGCCTTCGTAGGCCACGTCGTAGGAACCCAGCAGCTGCGCGCGGCTGGCGATGGTGACGCCTTCGATGCCGCCCAGCGCGTCGCCGACCTGGCCGAACACCTGGTCGCGCGCGCCCGGCACCACGAAGCCGCTGTTCGACGCCGCCGGGGCCTGGCCGGCCGGGGCCGCTGGACGCTGCGCCGAGGCCAGCGCCGGCACCTTCATCGCCGCCGAGGTATCGGGCGAGGTCAGATCCGGCGGCACTTCCAGCGGGCGCATGTCGGGCGCCAGCGCGTAGTCGCCGCGCGGCTTGCCCTTGTGGAACCAGCTGCAACCGCTGGTGGCCGCGACCAGGGTGGTCGCCAGCACGGCGGCCGACAGCACGCGGACGTAGGGAACGGAAGCACGCATCAATCAATCTCCTGGAGTCAGGCCGCGAGCGTTTCGCGGCTGGATAGGTCTTCCAACGCGACAGCGTCGGCGGCAAGTCGGTCGGCCGTGGCGTGGTGCGCCGCGGACAGCGGCAGCAGCGGTAGCCGCAGGCCTTGGCCGATCCCGGCACGCTGCAGCAGCGCCTTGACCGGGATCGGGTTGGATTCGATGCCGCAGAAGGCATGGAACGGCTGCAGCCGCGCGTCCCATGCCTGCGCGGGCTCGGTCTGGCGGGCGCGCGCCAGGTCGCACAGGCGCCGGTAGGCGCACGGCAAGGCATTGGAGGCGACCGAAATCAGTCCGTCGTACCCGGCCAGGATCGCCTGCGCGGCGCTGCCGTCGTCGCCGCTGAACACGGCGAAGTGCTCGCTGCGCAGGGCCGCGAGCGCGGCGATGCGCTGCGGGTCGCTGCTGGCGTCCTTGATGCCGACGATGTTCGGGTGCTGCGCCAGCTGCGCCACCGTCTCCGGCAGCAGATCGCAGCCGGTGCGGCCGGGCACGTTGTACAGCATCACCGGCAGGCCCCCCTGCTCGGCGACCTCGGTGTAATGCGCGATCAGCCCGGCCTGGGTCGGGCGCACGTACGGCGGCGTCACCACTAGCGCGTACTGCGCGCCGTTGGCGGCGGCGCGGCGGGTCAGCGCCACGGTCTTGGCGGTGCCGGACAGGCCGGTCCCGGCCAGCACCGGGACGCGCCCGCCGATCGTCTGCACCGCCTCGCGCAGGATCCGGTCGTATTCGGCGTCCAGCAGCGTGGCCGCCTCGCCGGTCGATCCGGCCACCACCAACCCCTGCACGCCGCCGTCGAGCTGGCGTTTGAGCAGCCGCTGCCAGGCGTCGAGGTCGAGATCGCCATTGCCCTCAAAGGGCGTGGCCAGGGCGGTGATGATGCCGGAGAGGGACAAGATGCCGGGTGCTCGCTGGGAGGATGAGGGCCGCGCAGGCTGCGCGGACGGATCGGCCCCGCACGCGGGGCAGGGTCGCCCCGCATGTTACTTGCGGCCCGAAAGCGCGGGCAAGTATGCTGCACACCGTGCCGGGCGACCGCCCGGATGCCGTTCAGCCTTACGCAATGCCGGAAGCCCCTTTGACCGACACCACGCCCCGGCCCGCGCCGACCGAAAATCACCTCCTGATCAACGCCTACACGACGCATCCGGAGTCGCCCTTGTTGCCGGTGACGCGCCGTATCGCCGACAGCGGCTGCAATCTCGTCGATGCGCGCCTGGCCACGGTCGGCCGCGACGTGTCGGTGACCGCGCTGGCGACCGGCTCGTGGGACTCGGTGGCCAAGCTGGAAGCCATGCTCACCCGCCTCGACCGCGAGGAAGGCATGAAGCTGGTGTGGTACCGCACCGGCGCCAAGCAGGCGCAGTCCAACCTGCTGCCGTACATCGTCGAAGTCATCGCCGCCGACAAACCGGGCATCCTGTTCCAGCTGGCCGATTTCTTCGACCGCCAGGGCATCACCATCGAGAACCTGCAGAGCACGCGCTACCGCGCCATGCAGACCGGCGCGGAGATGTTCTCGGCGCAGGTGACGATCGGGGTGCCGGCGAACATGCACATCGCCGCGCTCCGCGACGACTTCCTCGAGTTCTGCGACCACCTCAACCTGGACGCGATCATGGACCCGATGAAGTTCTGAGCCACGCTGGACACCGACGCAATCGAACGCAGATGATGGCGATGCACGCGGAGGACACCCCATGAAGGACGGCGACACCCTGGACCGCAGCACGCTGGCCTTGCCGCTGGCGCTGTCCGGCGGCGCCAGCGCCACGCTCGGCGATTACGCCGGCCGCTGGCTGGTGCTGTATTTCTATCCGAAGGACAGCACGCCCGGCTGCACCACCGAGGGCATCGAGTTCAACGCGCTGCTGCCGCAGTTCGAACAGGCCGGCGCCACCGTGCTGGGCGTGTCGCGCGACTCGGTGAAGTCGCACGACAATTTCTGCGCCAAGCAGGGCTTCCGCTTCCCGCTGATCAGCGATGCCGACGAGGCGCTGTGCCGCGCCTTCGACGTGATCAAGGAAAAGAACATGTACGGCCGCCAGGTGCTGGGCATCGAGCGCAGCACCTTCCTGCTTTCGCCGACCGGCCAACTGGTCCGCAGCTGGCGCAAGGTCAAGGTTCCCGGCCACGCCCAGGCCGTGCTCGACGCGCTGCAGGCCGCCGCCAAGCAGTGATCACTGCCGTTTCCCGCACCCCGCATCGCCCTGCCCCGCAGGCAGCGATGGTTCGTCCCTGCTCCTCTTTCAGGAATCCAAGATGACCCGAGGCAAGCGCATCTACGTGCTGGATACCAACGTGCTGATGCACGATCCGACCGCGCTGTTCAAGTTCGAGGAACACGACGTGTTCCTGCCAATGCAGGTGATCGAGGAACTGGACAATGCCAAGAAGGGCATGTCCGAAGTCAGCCGCAACGCGCGCCAGGTCAGCCGTTTCCTCAACGAACTGATCGAGGGCGCCGGCGCCGAGCAGATCGAATCCGGCATTCCGCTCAGCCATCCGCAGGGCATCCAGCTCAAGAGCACCGGCAGCATCGGCCGGCTGTATTTCCAGATCCGTCCGGTCGAGCCCGGGCGCAGCTTCGGCAGCGTCGCCCCGGACAACAAGATCCTGGCCGCGGTGCTGGCGCTGCGCGAGGAACAGCCGGAAATTCCGGTGATCCTGGTGTCCAAGGACATCAACCTGCGGATCAAGGCGGCGATCAGCGGCCTGGTCGCCGAGGATTACGAGAACGACCGCGCGCTCGACGATTTCAGCCTGCTCTACACCGGCGCGATCGAGCTGCCGGAGGATTTCTGGCAGAAGCACAACCAGGACCTGCGCAGCTGGAGCGACAAGGGCCGCACCTGCTACGAGATCGCCCTGGCCGCCGACGAGGACTGGTACCCCAACCAGTACCTGTACCTGCCCGGCGAGGACGAAGTGGAACTGCGCGTGGTCAAGGTCAGCGCCGAGCGCAAGGCGACGCTGGCGCTGGTCGACGACTTCCGCAGCGGCCAGCACGCGGTGTGGGGCATCGCCGCGCGCAACCGCGAGCAGAACTTCGCGCTCAACGCGCTGATGGACCCGGAAATCGACTTCGTCACCCTGCTCGGCACCGCCGGCACCGGCAAGACCCTGCTGGCGCTGGCCGCGGGCCTGGCGCAGACCATGGACCAGCAGCGCTACCGCGAGATCATCATGACCCGCGCCACGGTCAGCGTCGGCGAGGACATCGGCTTCCTGCCCGGCACCGAGGAAGAGAAGATGACGCCGTGGATGGGCGCGCTCACCGACAACCTGGAAGTGCTCACCCACACCCAGGAAGGCGGCACCTGGGGCCGCCAGGCCACCAACGATCTGCTCGCCAGCCGCATCAAGATCCGCTCGATGAACTTCATGCGCGGGCGCACTTTCCTGTCGCGCTACCTGATCCTGGACGAAGCGCAGAACCTGACCCCGAAGCAGATGAAGACGCTGATCACCCGTGCCGGCCCCGGCACCAAGATCGTCTGCCTGGGCAACGTCGAACAGATCGACACGCCCTACCTGACCGAGACCACCTCCGGCCTGACCTACGCGGTGGACCGCTTCAAGGCCTGGCCGCACAGCGCGCACATCACCCTGCGCCGCGGCGAGCGTTCGCGCCTGGCCGACTACGCCTCGGAGGTGCTGTGAACGCGGCGGCCGGCGCGCGCCTGGCCGGCGCGACGCTGGCCATGGCCCTGCTCGGCGCCTGCGCCACCGCCCGCGGGCCGGCCACGGTGCCGACCGCGGTCAAGGCCGGGCAGTCGTGGATCGTCACCCGCAACAGCACCGCGGCGCAGGTGCTCGACACCTGCTCGCGTGACAGCCCGGCGCGCCACGACGGCGACGTCGCCGGCTACTGGATCCCGACCCCGGAGCAGATCGCGCAACTGGAGGCGCACCTGGCGCAACTGCAGCCGCAGATCGCCGACCCCACCGCGTCCGATCGCCAATACGTCGGCATCCTGTACCGCGGCAAGCAGGCGATCTACGTCAACGCCTTCGCGCCGGACGACAACAGCGAGCGCGACCCCACGGTCGACGCGGTAAAGGCCTGCGGCGGCGGCAGCCGTTTCTGGGGCGCGGTCTACGACCCGGCCAGCGAACGCTTTTCCGAGATCGCGCTCAACGGCGCACGCTGAGGTGGCTGCAGGCAGGCGCCAGTGCGGGCGGCACGCTGGAGCGTGCGCATCCCGCGGCCGCCGCGCCGCGGCTGCCCTGCGCGCGGCATGAACCTGGAACTGCCACGCTGGGCCTGGGCCTTCGCTGGGGCGCTGGCCGCCGTCGCCGGCATGGTCAACGTGGTCGGCTATCTGGGCTTCGAACATCAGGCGGTCACCCACCTCACCGGCACCACCACCCTGCTCGGCGCGGCGCTGGCCGACGGCGACGCACGCGCGATCGCGCAACTGGCCGGCGTGGTGCTGGCCTTCCTTGGCGGATCACTGCTCGGCGGCTTCATCGTGCAGGACAGCCGCCTGCGCCTTGGCCGCCGCTACGGCGTGGCGTTGGCGCTGGAGGCGCTGCTGCTGCTGGCGGCGATGCAGGCGTTCAAGCAGCAGCAACTCGCCGGCGCCGTGCTCGCCGCGATCGCCTGCGGCCTGCAGAACGCCACCACCACCATCTACAGCGGCGCGGTGGTGCGCACCACCCACCTTACCGGCATGTTCACCGACCTGGGCATCGGCCTGGGCCAGGCGCTGCGCGGCCTGCCGCTGCCGCGCCGGCGCATCCGCCTGAGCCTGCTGATCATCGGCGGCTTCCTGTGCGGCGGCGTGCTCGGCGCCTGGGCCTACCGCCATGTCGGCTTCGACGCACTGCTCGGCCCTGCCCTGCTGACCGGCACGGTCGGCACCTTGTATGCGCTGCAGGCGCATTACCGTAGACGCGAGCGCTGAGGGCGCGGCTGAGTGCATAACCCACGCCAGCCCTGCACAATCGGCGCATGAGCGTACCCACCGTCGTCTCCGCACTGAGCATCGCCGGCACCGATTCCGGCGGCGGCGCCGGCCTCCAGGCCGATCTCAAGACCTTCGCCGCACACCGTGTGCACGGGCTGACGGCGGCGGCCGCGCTGACCGCCCAGCACACCCGCGGCGTCACCGCGGTGCACGTGCCGCCACTGTCGTTCCTGCGCGCGCAGATCGACGCCTGCTTCGCCGACTTCGATATCGCCGCGGTCAAGCTCGGCATGCTCGCCAACGCCGAGGTGATCCACCTGGTCGCCGACGCGCTGGAAGAATATCGCCCGCCCTGGGTGGTGCTGGACCCGGTGATGGTGGCCACCAGCGGCGCCAAGCTGCTGCAGGACGACGCCCTGGACGCGCTGCGCGGCCGCCTGTTGCCGCTGGCGACGCTGGTGACGCCGAACGTGCCGGAAGCGCAGTTGCTGCTCGGCCGCCCGATCGACAACGCCGACGACGCCGAGCACGCCACCGCGGCGCTGCTCGAAGCCGGCGCGCAAGCGGTGCTGCTCAAGGGCGGCCACCTGCAGGAAGGCCAGCGGGTGATCGACCGCTACGACGACGGCGTCAGCCGCAGCGAATTCAGCCATGCGCGACTGGCGCTGGACGCACACGGCACCGGCTGCACCCTCGCCGCAGCGATCGCCGCACAGCTGTGCCAGGGCCTGGCCCTGCCGGCCGCCTGCGAAGCGGCGATCGACTACGTGGCGCGCGCGCTGCGTGGCAGCTACCGGCCCGGCCGCAGCGACGTGGCGGTGCTGGACCATTTCGGCGCGGCGCGCGGCCCATGATGAGCGCCGCCCCCATTGGTGCTGCGGTCGCCGAGCACGCCCTGCCCGTCGCCGCGGCCGACGGCCATCGCTGGACCTTGCTGGCGCGCATTCCCGATGCGCCGCGGCAGGCGCTGCTTTGGCTGCCGGCGCTGGGTGTGGCCGCGCGTCACTACCTGCCGTTCGCCGAAGCGCTGGCCGCACACGGGGTCGCGGTGTTCCTGCACGAATGGCGCGGCAACGGCAGCAGCACGCTGCGGCCGTCGCGGCACTGCGACTGGGGCTATCGCGCCCTGCTGCAACTGGATCTGCCCGCCAGCCAGGCGGCGATCGCCGGGTGCGGGATCGCGGCGCCGCTGGTCGTCGGCGGCCACAGCCTCGGCGGACAGCTCGCCTGCTGTTACGCCAGCCTGCAGCCGCAGGCGTTCGCTGCGTTGTGGCTGGTCGCCAGCGGCACGCCGTACTGGCGTCGTTTTCCCGCACCGCGCGGCTATCTGCTGCCGCTGGCCTACCGCCTGCTGCCGTGGCTGGCGCAGCGCCAAGGCGTGCTGCACGGCCGCCGTCTGGGCTTCGGCGGCACCGAAGCGCGCGGCCTGATCGCCGACTGGGCGCGCGTGGGCCGCAGTGGCCGCTACGCCGCGGCCGGCCTGGCCACCGACCTGGAAGCGCAGTTGGCGCAACTGACGCTGCCGGTGCGTGGCGTCGTGCTGCAGGACGACTGGCTGGCGCCGCAATCCTCGCTGCGCGGCTTGCTGGACAAGCTGGCCACGCCGGCCGCGCAGATCCACTGCCTGGACGCCGCGCAGCTGGGCGCGGCCGCCGATCATTTCGCCTGGATGAAGCGCCCCGCCGCCGTGGCCGCGGCGCTGCTGGCCGATCAGTGAAATTTTTCGGAAAGAGCATTGACGGGCCAGATCGACTCCCGCATAATTCCGCTCCTGACGACGCGCCCGTAGCTCAGTTGGATAGAGTACCTGGCTACGAACCAGGCGGTCGGGAGTTCGAATCTCTCCGGGCGCACCAGTCAGATGAAAAACGACAAGCCACCGCTTGTCGTTTTTTTTTGCCCTGCCGCGGCGATCCGGTCGCATCGAAGCAGCCCACAGCGGCGCACTCGCCCACGACCGTCATGCCGACGACACGCAGGTGTAGACGAATCGCCGCAAGTCGTGAATAATCCCGCGCCTGACAACGCGCCCGTAGCTCAGTTGGATAGAGTACCTGGCTACGAACCAGGCGGTCGGGAGTTCGAATCTCTCCGGGCGCACCAGTCAGATCAAAAACGACAAGCCAGCGCTTGTCGTTTTTTTTGCCTGCGCGTTGGCGATTGCACACATGTCACCAGGACGAGGGGCGCATCCGCATCATGACGATGCGCCGATCACGGCACCTGCTTCGCGTACAGACATTCGTATTACAGACGATCAACCGGAGCTACGAGGCGGACCCGCGTCGCCTCGGCCTCGCCCGCACGAGCGCCGAGGCACCGGCCGACTCAGGCGATGGTGTCCACCACGCCGCCATCGACGCGCAGCGCCGCACCGGTGGTCGCAGACGCCTGCGGCGAAGCGACGTAGACGCAGAGATTGGCAACCTCCTCCACCGTGGCGGCGCGGCGGATGATCGAGCTGGCGCGGTGCGCCTTGACGAAGTCGGCGGCGACCTCGTCCAGCGGCTTGCCGGACTGTTGCACCTGGTCGGACAACATGGCGGCGACGCCTTCGGTCAGCGTCGGCCCCGGCAGGATGGCATTCACGGTAACGCCAGTGCCGGCCATGCGCTTGGCCAGCCCACGCGACAGGGCGAGATCGGCGGTCTTGGTCACCCCGTAGTGAATCATCTCGACCGGGATGTTGAGTCCGGACTCCGACGAGACGAAGAGCACGCGCCCCCAGCCCTTGTCGGCCATCCCCGGCAGATACGCCCGGGAAAGACGCACGCCGGACATCACGTTGACGGCGAGGAAGCGCTCCCATTCCGCGTCGGGCGTCTCGAAGAAGTCCTGCATCCCGAAAATGCCGGCGTTGTTGACCAGGATATCGACGGCAGGAAGCGCCGCGACGATCGCGTCGCAGCCGGCCGCAGTGGCCACGTCGCCCACCACGGCACGCACGCGGGCATTGGCGACGTCGCGCTTGAGGGCAGCAACCGCGGCCTCGGTGCGGGCCTGGTCGCGACCGTTCAGCGCGACCTCGGCACCCGCCGCGGCCAAGCCCTTGGCGATCCCGAAGCCGATGCCGGCGGTCGAGCCGGTGACGAGGGCGGTTTTACCGGATAGATCGATGTTCATGACTGTCTCCATGCACGAAGATGAGGATGAGGATCCGCTTCGGCGCCCCACGCTGCGGGAGCGCCACCGACACACGCCGACCGCGCCGGCTGTTCCGTCGACTGCATCATGTGCGCATCCAATCGCAAGGCAAGGAACGACACGTGAACGCAGCGATGTGAACCTCGCGCGTTGCAGCGGGTTGCCGCATCAGCGAGGTGCAGGCGACACCGGCAAAAGGATCGAGCGCGTGACCGCATCGCTTGCCCGGCCCTGCCCAGCCGCCCGCGCGCGCCTGCAGAGAACGCACTCGTTCGCATTAGCCAGGGCGCACGCGCGACCTGTGCGTCGTAGACGCCATCGGCACGCATGACATTCCCGGCACGCCGACTCACGCCGCGATCGTAGTGCCCTTCGACGGCGGCGCCACTGCAGCCCCAGCAGCGTCCAGCACGATCACCGGATGACCCGCCGCACGCCACGCATCCAGGCCACCGCGCAGCGGCAGCACGTCCTCGAAGTCGTGCTGGCGCAGGCGCTTGGCCAGCACCGCGGCCGACACCTCGTTGGGACAGGCGCAGTAGATGACGATCCGTCGATCGCGCGGCAAGCGTGCGACGAGCGCATCGACCTGGCGATCGTCCACTTCCTGCGCGCCGGGAATGGCATACGGCTCCAGCGTGCGGTAGCCCGGGGCGCGAATGTCCAGCAGCAGTGGCGGCGTCTCGCCCTGCAGCAGCGCATGCAGTTCGTCGACGTCGATGCGCAGGGTCTCCATCGCCTTGTGCAGCGTGTGCCGGCGCCAGGCGCGATAGCCGACGTACAGCGCCAGCAGGCCGACCAGCAGCAGCGCCGCGCGCCTGCCGAGCAGGCTCAGCCAATCCAGCAGGTCCTGCACCTGGTCGGCGAAGCACAGGCCCAGCAACAAGCCGCCGCCCGCCCACAGCGCCGCGCCCAGCGCGTCGTAGCGCAGGAAGGCCCCGGCGCGCACACGCATCGCGCCGGCCATCGGCACCGACACCATCGACAGGCCGGGCACGAACTTGGCCACCGCCAGCACGCGCACGCCCCAGCGCGCATAGAAGCGCTCGGTACGCTTCATGCAGGTGTCGCGCGACAGCGACAGCCGGCACAGCGACTGCAGCGTGCGGTTGCCGTAGCGGCGGCCGGCGCCGAACCACAGCAGGTCGCCAAGCAGGCTGGCCGCGATCGACACCGACAAGGCGCCCAGCAGCGCAGTCCACATCGCCGACCCGTCGAGCAGCGCATAGGTCGCACCGACCAGGATCAGCGTTGGCAGCGCCGGCACCGGCAGGCCCAGCGACAGGGCCAGGACGTTGACGAAGACCAGCCCCAGACCATAGCGCGCAATCAATTCCTGCATGGCTTGCCGGGTGGAGAGAGGAGGATGCCGCGCATTATCCTCCCGGCATCCGCCAGGTGCGCGGGCGCCACGGCGTCACCGGCGGAACAGACCCATCCATCGCCGCGATGGAGCGTGCGCCACGCATGAGGCCAGAGGCGCTGGCCGTCCGCGCTGGCGGGATTACGAGGCGCCGCCTTGGCCGGCGCCAACCCGAGTGCGCGGCGCCTGCGGAGCGACGGACACCGAACGCAGAGAAAGCGCCCGCGGCATTGAGACAAGGCAGACACCGCGCTCAGGCTGGACCGCCGGAGCACGGCACGCAACGCAGTCTCAACGCGTTACCGAGCCGCCGCGTGCAGGCCGACGAAGCTCACACGCCCTCGTCCAGCCGCGCCGCCATCTGCGCCAGCCACGCCGCGAACACGCCCGGTTGGCGCATGCGCGCGCGCCACCAGGCCAGCGCCGCGCCCTCCTCGCCGCTGCGCCAGGCCAGCTGGAACACCTCGTCCGGCTTCGGCTCCTCCACCGCCTTGCGCACCAGCGTGCCGCGCGCCAGCGCCGCACGCGCGTAGGGCTCGGGCAGGAAGCCGAAGCCGAGCCCGGCCAGCTGCAGCCGATACTTGCTGCGCATGTCCGGCACGGTCAGCGCGTCCTGGCCGAACAGCAGCCCGACCGTGCGCGGCAACAGGCGCCGCGCCGAATCCGCCACCGCGATCGCGCGATGCGCGCTCAACTGGCTGCGGCTGAGCGGCTCCGGGGCCTGCGCCAGCGGGTGCCCGGGCGCGACCGCGAACACGAACGGCAGCGTGCCCAGGGGCTCGGCCACGTAACCGCCGCCGCTGGGGCCTTCGCCGGCCGCACCGACCAGCAGATCCACCCGCCGGTCCAGCAGCGCCTCCCAGGTGCCGGACAGCGATTCCTGCACCACCCTCAGCCGGGTCTGGTCGGCGACTGCGTAGAACGCCGCCATGTCCTGCGCCAGGCATTCCGGCGCGAACACCGCATCCAGACCCAGCGCGAACTCGGTCTCCCAGCCGGAGGCGACGCGGCGCACGCGCAATTCCAGATCGCCGGCCGCGCGCAGCAGGTGGCGGCCTTCGCGCAGCAGTTCGGCGCCCGCGGCGGTCGGCACCGCCTTCGGCCCCAGGCGCTCGAACAGTTGCACGCCCAGGTCCTCCTCGAGCTTGGCGACCGTGTAGGAGATGGTCGACGGCACCTTGTGCAGGGCCTTGCCGGCGGCCGAGAACGAGCCGCGGCGGTCGATGGCGTCGAGGATCTGCAGGGCGTCGAGGCTGAGCTTGAGCATTCGAATTTTTCGATGATGGATGCCGAATCTATCCGTTTTTCAAACCCGGCGACAGCGCGGATACTTGTTTCCAAGCCGAAGCGCACGCCAAATCGAGCCAATTCAGCCCTTTCGATCCACTTGCATATCAACGCCACCAAGGAGCCTCCCATGCTGCAGATCCGCCCCGCCAACACCCGTGGCCGCGCCGAACACGGCTGGCTGTCCTCGCGCCACACCTTCTCCTTCGGCCACTACCACGACCCGCGCCACATGGGCTTCGGGCCGCTGCGGGTGATCAACGAAGACCGCGTGCAGCCGGGTCAGGGCTTCGGCACCCACGCCCATCGCGACATGGAGATCCTGTCCTACGTGGTCGAGGGCGCGCTGGAGCACAAGGACAGCATGGGCAACGGCTCGGTGCTGCGCTACGGCGACGTGCAGCGCATGAGCGCCGGCTCCGGGGTCACCCACAGCGAGTTCAACCACTCCGCCAGTGAACCGGTGCACTTCCTGCAGATCTGGGTGATGCCCGAGCGCGCCGGGATCGATCCGGGCTACGAGGAAAAGCACTTCGCGCCGGACAGCAAGCGCGGCCAGCTGCGCCTGATCGCCGCTCCGCAGGGCGAGGACGGCGCGGTGCGCATCCACCAGGACGCGCGCATCTATGCCTCGATCCTCGACGGCGATGCGCGCCTGGATTACCCGCTGGCGGCCGGGCGCGGCGCCTACGTACAGGTGGTGCGCGGCACGCTGAGCGTCAACGGCCAGACCCTGCAGGCCGGCGACGCGCTCCAGGCGATCGACGAGGCGAGCCTGCAGTTCGCCGATGCCAAGGACAGCGAGTTCCTGCTGTTCGACCTGCCGCGCTAAGCGCGCCAGGCCAGGTCGCGCCCGGGGCCATACCGGACCGGGCCGCGATGGTCTCGCGCTGTCTGCCTGCCCAGCTGCGCCATGGCGTCGCTGGGTCATTCCTGCATCGGCTGCACCTCGTGCCGCCCATGTCCTCACGCCACCCTCGGCGCCCCGTAACGCGTCCTGCACGGCCTTCGCGGCCATGCTTCCGCTCTCCCTCCCCTACTGCCGGCGTTCCGGCCGAGAGCCTGCCCGATGCGCCACCCCACCAGCGCCGCCTATGCCACTCCCTCGCGCATCCGCGAGGGGCGTCCCTTCCCCCGCGGCGCCGTGTTCGACGGTCAGGGCACCAACTTCGCCTTGTTCTCGGCGCACGCCACCCGCGTGGAGCTGTGCCTGTTCGACGATGCCGGCGCCGAGACGCGCCTGGACCTGCCCGAATACACCAACGAAATCTGGCATGGCTACCTGCCCGACGTGAAGCCCGGCCAACGCTACGGCTATCGCGTGCACGGCCCCTATGCGCCCAGCGAAGGCCACCGCTTCAACCCCAACAAGCTGCTGCTCGACCCGTACGCGCGCGAGCTCGAGGGCGACCTGATCTGGGCCGACGAACTGTACGGCTACACCGTCGGCCATGCGGACGGCGACCTCAGCTTCGACGAGCGCGACAGCGCGCCGTTCATGCCCAAGTGCGTGGTCGTGGAAGATACCTACGACTGGGAGGACGACGAGCGCCTGCTGACGCCGTGGAACGAGACCCTGGTCTACGAGACCCACGTGCGCGGCTACACCATGCGCCACCCGCAGGTACCGGAAGCGCTGCGCGGCACCTGCGCGGGACTGGCACAGGAACCGGTGCTGCGCTACATCAAGGAACTGGGCGTCAGCGCAGTGGAACTGCTGCCGGTGCACGCCTACCTCGACGATCAGCACCTGCTCGACAAGGACCTGCGCAACTACTGGGGCTACAACACGCTGGGCTTCTTCGCGATCAAGTCGCGCTACCTGGCCAGCGGCCACCGCGACGAGTTCCGCGACATGGTCAAGGCACTGCACCGCCAGGGCCTGGAAGTGATCCTCGACGTGGTCTACAACCACACCGCCGAAGGCAGCGAACTGGGCCCCACCCTGTCCTTCCGTGGCATCGACAACGCCAGCTACTACCGGCTGGCCGAGGACAAGCGCTACTACATCAACGACACCGGCACCGGCAACACGCTCAACCTGAGCAACTCGCGGGTGATCCAGTTCGTCAACGACTCGCTGCGCTACTGGGCCGGCGAGATGCACGTGGACGGCTTCCGCTTCGACCTGGCCACCATCCTCGGCCGCGAACCCACCGGCTTCGACCAGCGCGGCGGTTTCCTCGACGCCTGCAACCAGGACCCACTGCTGTCGCAGGTCAAGCTCATCGCCGAGCCCTGGGACTGCGGCCCGGGCGGCTACCAGGTCGGCCACTTCCCGCCGGGCTGGTCGGAATGGAACGACAAGTTCCGCGACAACGCACGCGCCTTCTGGAAAGGCGACGAGGGCAAGCTCGCCGAATTCGCCACCCGCTTCACCGGCTCGGCCGATCTGTTCGATCGCCGCGGGCGCCGGCCCTGGGCCTCGGTGAACTTCATCACCGCGCACGACGGCTTCACCCTGCACGACCTGGTCAGCTACAACGAGAAGCACAACGCGGCCAACGGCGAGGACAACCGCGACGGCTCCGACCATGACAGCTCCTGCAACTATGGTGCCGAAGGCGAGACCGACGATGCCGACATCCTGCAGTTGCGCGAGCGGCAGATGAAGAACCTGCTGGCGACGCTGCTGCTGGCACAGGGCACGCCGATGCTGCTGGCCGGCGACGAGCGCGCGCAGACCCAGGGCGGCAACAACAACACCTACTGCCAGGACAACGAGATCACCTGGATCGACTGGGAGCGCGACCCGACCGAAGGACGCCTGACAGAGTTCGTCAAGGCAGTGAGTGCGTTGCGGCGGCGCTATCGCATCCTGACCCGCGGCCGCTTCCTCAACGGCCAGTACAACGAAGATGCGGGCGTGCGCGACCTGACCTGGCTCAACCCCGGCGGCACCGAAATGGACGAGGCGCACTGGACCGACGCCGGCGCGCGCTCGGTCGGCCTGCTGCTGGAGGGCAAGGCCCAGACCTCGGGCGTCAAGGAGCTGGCCAACGACGACACCCTGCTGATCGTCATCAATGCCTACCACGAGGGCGTGAGCTTCGTGCTGCCCTCGTCGGAAGAGGAACTGCACTGGAAGCTGGTGCTGTCCACCGACGACGCGCTGCAGGTCGACAGCATGCCGGCCGGCGCCAGCGAGTTCCTGGCGCCGCCGCGCAGTGTGAGCGTGTTCGAGTGCCAGACGTCAGCGTCTGCGTGATTGCAGGCCGCTGAGCGAGCCGTTCCCGTGTCACTTCTCGCCGCCAGGATGCGATGCTGGCGGCGAGAAGCGTAAGGCAAGCTCGGCCCGGCAGCGCATCCGGCCTCACGCTGCGACCTGCGCGCACACCACATGCTTACGCTCGCCGTCGGTAGACGCAAGGCAAGTGAAGCGTAGAGACGTTCTGCACGCGTGCGAATTGCTGGCAGCGCGTGAATACCTTGCCTGATCGCCGTGCCTGCCTCACGCATGCAATAGAGACGTCGACCACTTCGATGAGGCCGCAGCGCCTCACAGCGCCACTGCGCTGTTGCGGCGGCTGCTTGCGGACCCGGTAGGTGGCGATCCTTCTGATCTGAAGGCGTATCGCAAACCGCGACGGTCACCTGCTGCGGCCCTTACGGAACTGCTGGAGAAGCACGATCCGCCTCTCACTTCTATCTGTGCTTGCGCAAGTGCCAGCCGTGACAACGTCCCGGTACCGATGAGATGCGAGCTTGCATCACGCTACGCCGGTGACGTCGTCATGCAGGTGCAACTGGCCTGCATGGCCTTTGGCACGGTATTCGATGACGCCGGCTCGCTACGCTGAGCGCTCACTCGCTTCCGCATCCGGCATGCACGACTCGACCCAACGCACTCTCCACCCTGCTTCCAGCATGGCCTTCATGCGCCACCCGCTGCTGCGCATCGCACTGAGCTTCGCAGTCCTCTCCTTGGCGTCCTACCCGTGGCTGTCGTTCCCGTGGCGAATGCCGGTGGTCGGCCTGCTCGGCCTCGCGCTGGTATGGATCGAAACGCGCTCGCGCATGGCCTGCGGCGTGGCGCGCCCTCGCCTGGTGTCCGTGATCGGCTGGACCGCGCTACTGGTGTTGCTGACCGTCGGCGTCATCACGCCGGTGCTGCAACCGCTGATCGACACCATCACCGGAAACAAGACCGACTACAGTGCCTACGGCGCGCTGAAAGGCAACGTCCAGGCCACGACCCATCTGATCGGCGCGGCATGGCTGAGCGCAGCGCTCGGCGAAGAGCTGGTGTTCCGCGCCTTCCTCATGCATCAACTCGATGCCCTGCTGGGGCGGATACGCGGCGGCCGCTGGATTGCCGCGCTGGCCGGCGGCGTGGTGTTCGGCTTGATGCACGCCGCCCAGGGCGCTTCCGGCATCCTGCTGACAGGCGTGGTCGGCCTGCTGTTCGGGTACGCCTATCTGCGTTCCAGGCGCAACCTGTGGGCAATGATCCTCGCGCACGGCCTGATCGACACCTGGGGCGTGACCACGCTGTATCTCGGCTGGTATTGAGTGCACAGCGCTGGCGCAGGCCATCGATCGGCCTGCCGATGCTGACGGATGGCTTCGCTTCTAGCGGGAAACGAAAGATCGCGTCACTGTGCTCGTGCCCCCATTACAAGGCGCTGGAGCACGCCAGCGCAGGGAGTTCGCAATGACAAGCTAGATGAATAGCGCAGGCATGGGGCGCAACCCTTCCGCCGCCTAAACGATGCCTGCGCGCCCGCCCGATTTTCACTCGAGCGCCACCGGCCGGCGCGCAGTTTGGCGATGCCCACTTGAGGGCATCCCTACTGCGGAGTCAACGATGGACAAGAATCGTACCGAAGGCGCCAAGAACCAGATCAAGGGCACCGTCAAGGAGGTCGCCGGCAAGGTGACCGGCAACAAGATGAAGGAAGTCGAAGGCAAGGTGCAGAAGAACGCCGGCAAGGTGCAGAGCGAAGTGGGCAAGGCGCGCGACAACGCGCGCAGCTGAGTTCCAGGCGTTCTTGCTCCCCTGCCTTGCAAGGCTGGGGAGCTTCTGGGAGCGGCCTACATGCCGCCTCGCTGATCTGCGAACTCATCCGATGCCTTCGACTCTCCGGATTCGTATAGCCCACTAGCATGGCCCGCGAGTCGAACTCAGTATCGAAATACGTTGCCGCGTTCATCAGGCGTGTCGCCACCTCCGCTCAACGGCACGCATGTCGATCACACACCAGCAGGCCCTGAAGCTGATTGGCGCTGCGGAGCTCTTGGAGCACATCGATAACCATGCGAGTACTGCGCAGCGTAGGTCACTGTGCTCGGAAGAAGTACGTCGTACTCTCGGACTAACAGGCGCCGTTTTGGCGGAGACGGTGTGGCTTGCGCTGCAACTGCCGCAATTCAGCCCAAGCGAAGCGGAGCCACTCCACGCTGTCAAAGCCCCGCTTACGCTGGCGGCGTGCATTTATCCGCATCGGTTACCAATTCGCCATGCACTGCGGAAAGCTGGCAACGGCCCATGCCCCGAATCGCCTTGGCGGCGTTGAGCGACACGTGTCACCGGCTCGCCTTCCACGTCATTGCTGGGCTGCGCAGCGCCGCGACCATACCCAGGTGCAGTCCTTCGCTCTCCAAGCAGCACGCGGCTTGGGCAGTGACGCGATGTCGATGCAGGCTGCCAATCGCCGCGATGCATTCCAGACACGGGTGTCGACTACGATGCACCAATCGTTATGCCATTGAGCAGGGTTTGCCGCTGGCGTGACGCAGCTGCGAAGACGGTAGCCCATGGCAAGCGCCTTCACGATGGACGCCGCTACGCGTTGCTTGGCACGACTCGACAGCCGATAATGTTAGAGCGCCTTCCACTGCGAGTCTTCTTGCCACCTCATGAATTTAAATAAAACATTTATCAACATTATTAACTCTCCCAGAATAGCATCACTTCTGCTTGCCCTATTGCTTCCTGCCGCCCAGGCCAATATGGCCATTGCAGCAACAACTCTCGCAGCGCCCGCCAAAATAACAGAAGCTGATTTTAGCGTTAAAATCAACAACCGTTCTTTTTTCCTGGGAGAAAAATGGAGTGACCAGGCCAAAAAACAGGCAGGCACTCAAATCAGCGAAGATTTCGTGGGCGATGTGCCTGCCGGAGATATCAGTTACAAGTACTACCGACATCAATATGACGGATTTGAAATCTACACGGCCAACCTATTCTGGCAAGAAGAGCGGCGCGACATCGATAGCTATCTGATCGCGCAGATAACCATCAACACATCCGCGGTCAAAACAGCAAGAGGCATCACGATCGGCGATACGGAGAACGTGCTGCTCAGCAAGTATGGCCAAGGTACGGCAGATGACAGCAACAGTCAGCATTGGCTATATTATGAAGCGGGCAATAAGCGCATCTCCTTTCAACTTGAACATGAAAGAATCATCCATATCATGATGACGCTCAACACGGATAGTTGAACAATCCTGCTTGATACGTCATGCAGGGTCAAATCGATCAGTCCGATCACGACGCCGAGCTAGTCATTCTGGGCCACGCCTGGAGCGCCGCTCTGGCGTGCCGAGGCTTTGATCGTCGAAGCAAACCCTCATCTTTACCGAATGCCGTCCATATGTCGAAGGTGACGTGAACAGCGATCCAGCATTGATGCGACCACACAGATCGCCTCAGGGGCTACACTAAAATCTTCGAATGCAGTACCGGCTCCGCAACGGAGAAGTTGACGTTCTGAAGACACCTTTTTTCGTCATCAAGCTTCTCGACTGTCCTATCTACTTCCAGCAGAGATGTCAGCACTGCTGTTGGCTGCTCGGAAGGCGATGATGCTGGCCCTGTCAGGCAAAGGCACAGCACCGAGGTGATGACGAAGCCGATCTGTGTGACATCACCTCTATATAAACGCAAGAACGAAACGCCGCGGCCCAACGCATGCGGATTTTTCGAGTTGCCGCGACAGTGGCATTCAAGACTTGCTGAGACCGCCGTTCTTTGATGCCAGGTGCCGGAAGCAGACTATGATCGCCCGCCAATGGCACTTCGGTCGCATGCCCCTGCCGGCAGGGGCAGTCCGATGTTGACGGGCACCGGCACATCCCGTAATGGGAAAGAGAAACAAAGATTCGCACCCACTTCTGCAGGATTGTTAGTGCAGGACTGTTCTTGGACGCGTCCTCCACACTACCCATTGGCAAAGAAGAACCACGCCAGCGAGGCTCGGTTGCCAGGAAGCTATGGCGATGGCTATACGCCCCCACGAAGTCAATGGTAGGAACACCCTGCTTCATACCTACCGCAACGACTTCGAACTGCTGAGCTTCAACATCGATCATCGCAGGACGTTTGTCCGCTTCAGGCTGCTCCCGCACGATGCGACACCGCTTCTGCGTTGCGACCCAGCGTACCGACCTCTACTGCTGATAACGGCACAGTGAACTGGCTCCTGCGAACCAGCAAACATGGTCGCGGCATTCACTTGCGACGCGTACGGCAGCGGCATGAAGCACTTGACGGCGTGCCTCGCCATCGCGATAGCTTCTAGCCACGATTAACTTGCCGGGCATGCGATCGTAGACATCTGCAGCGATTTAACGATTGCCCAGACGCCATCCTCTAGTATCGAGATGCTTCCGGGGAGGCGCTTTTTCCTGACGTTCCCAAGACACTATGCAGATCCAACACATGTTGGACAGCGTTCGACTCGACGCAGGCGAGAACCGATCAACAACAGGCAGTATCCCAACACCAGCTAGGGAGGGTTGCAAATGCTTTCTGATATCTCCGTAGAAGAGATCTCGCGCCGCCAAGCGCTTGGCCATCAAGGCGACTCGTTGCCGGGACAGGCGCGCTACGGCAAGGAACTGCAGCACTACAACATAAAGTCGGCGTCCGACCAGGACATCGTCGAGATACGGAAGTTGCTTGCGGTGCACGGCCTGCTCATCTTCCGCGATCAGGTTCTCGAAGATCACCATCTGATCCATTTTTCGCGACGCCTTGGGTCGGGCAAGATCGAAGCGCCTCCCAAGGCGTTCAACAGCCCTTCCGATAGTATCGCCTACCTTACCAACCTGAAGAAACCCGACGGTTCTGCACTCGGATTCGCAGCGGACTCCACCGACGTGTGGCACTCCGACCAGGAATTCAGGGAAGCTCCCGCATCGATCGCCATGCTGTATTGCCTGATTCCCACCGACAACGAGGGCGCCACAAGTTTTGCGACGACCGCAGTGGACAATCTCGATATCGACGCAAGCGAACTGTCAGAACTACGCAAACTCTGGTCGACACGGCAAGCCGCAAGCATCGTGGCACATCCGGTGGTTGAAACCAACCCGTTCACTGGAAACGAGTTCATCTACATCAGCGAAAACACTCGCCAGTTCATTGGACCCGACGGTGAAAGCATCGCAGATAGCGACAAGAAGACCGCGTATCTTCTCGAGAAGATTCTGAAGCCAGAAAACATCTACTCACACCCATGGAAGCAGGGAGACGTGCTGCTCTACGACAACATGCAGCTTGTCCATCGTAGAGAGGCATATCAGGGAATCCGCTTCCTCAAGGCCGTGAAGTTCCATCCTGATGGGGAGTACGTCGTCCGCCCCGCTGGAAAGATGCTGCAGTCGCCCCAGTAGTGCGGACCCGGCCCTGACAGATCCCGACTGGATCGCGCATTCCGGCGGCACCACGACCGCCGGAACGTGCGTTAGGCCGCTCGCGCGACGCGCCTTTGTTGCGAAAAACGCTGGATCAAGCGCCTCGCGGCGCGCCACCCCGTATGCATCGGCCTAGGTAATCGGCGATCTTGGGGCCGTAGAACGCAGCAGCTTCCTCCATCATCAGCACATTGTGTCCAAACGGAACACTCACTTCCTGCAGCGTTCCGGACACATACGCGTTCCACGAGAACGGATGCGCCCCGCAATTGACGAGAAGCGCGTCTCCCATGAAGACAGCGCGATTCTTATATGCCTGCAGGCGCACGTTGTTTCTCTTGATCGCACAGAGACGATCCAGCATGGCGGCCTGCCGCTCGGGACAGGCATCACGCACTTCCCGGAAGCTCAATATTTCCTGGCTCCAATGCGCACGATGGCTTGACACCATTTGTTCGATCCACGGTTCGCCATCGAAGGGAAACCCGTCGATCAGGACAAGACTGTCCACCTCCAGCCCACGCGCCTGCATAGCGGTCGCGATGGCATGGGCCGGGATCGCTCCGAAAGACCAACCGAGCAAGTGATAAGGACCACGCGCCTGAAGTCGCTGGATCTGCCCTATGTAGTCGGCGCACATCTCATCAAGCGTTGCGGGCAAGGCTTCCCCGTCGCGCAGGCCGCGCGCCTCCAGGGCGTAGACCGACATATCGGCTGCCATATGCGGCAGCAACACCCTGTAAGGTCGACCGAATCCGCTGGAAGGATGAATACATACCAGCGTGCGATTGCGACCTTCTGGACTCAGCGCCAATGGCGCACCTTGCGGTAGACGCTTGGTGCGTTCTTCGAGCCACTGCCCCAGGTCCCGCACGGTCGACTGCTCGAAAACCGCTTGCACAGGAACGGCGATGTCGAACGCTTCCCCGATCCGACTGGCCAACTGCGCCGCTTGCGTAGAAGTCCCCCCCAGGGTGAAGAAGCTGCTGTCGAAATCTATCCGGTCGACCGGCCTGCCCAACACGTCCCCGAAAACTCCCTGGACGCACTGTTCGTGCCATGTCCGTACTCCACGCAGACACAAGGACTCACCTTCATCCTCTCGCATCGGACCCTCTTCGCTCATTGCCGGAATGCTGCGGACACGCCGCACCGCACACCCTGACGTCGTACGGCTCGACCAGCATCATGCCGCGCTCCATACCCCACCCGAATGCGCCTGCGCAATCAGATCACCCTCCTCGATACCGTCGCAGGCGTCGACGTCGAGCGTCGCAGCGTTGTCTTGAAGCGCATCCGCCAACGCGTTGTTGCGACGCAAGACCTCGTCCCGGAGTTCGGCAAGGATATCGAAGCGGCGGCGTTCGGACAGGCCATCGCAAAGCGCCACCTCCACCTTGACAGCGACGACGCCCCCTTGCTGCGACCAGCGGGTCCGGAATTTCGGGTTACCGACCGCATGAGGATCGCGCACCTGCTCGATGCCGGCGAAGCGTGCCGTACGCTCGATCTCAGGCACTTCGTCCACTGCCTCAAGCACGGACGCCGGAGTGACCAGCCAACGATCACCGCCAGGCTTCGGCACGCCGTATCGCGCGCGACCCAGCGGCTTTATCGCCGTCGTGCCCGGACGGCACGAGGAGGTGTGCGTCACCTCGACGAGGTCTCCAGTCAAGTATCTGATCAGAGGCTGCGCCTGCTGGAAGGGAGACAGCGCGGTCAAGGCGAGCAGACCCTGTCCCGTGGAAATGGGGTTTCCGCTTTTGGCACCAATCACTTCTGCGATGACGAACGGCTCGAAGTGGTACCAGCCACAGGCCAGGCACTGGCTGGCGCCGCCGAACACCTCACTGACGCCGAACCGGTCGACGACCGGCGCCCCCCAGGTCTCCTGCAGCCTACGGCGCCAGGCCTGCGTCAGATACTGCGAGTAAGAAACCACCAGGCGAAGCGCCGTGGCTGGGAAGCCATCCGGATAGGTTCGCAACGTGTCCAGGGTAAACGCGCGCAAGCAGCGCTCCAGCCCCATCAGCACCGAGCAGCGTGCATCCACGTTGGCGTCGTTGTGGCTGCGCAGGAGAGTGGTCCGCCCGTACTCGAAACTGCTCGCGTCGAATACGCTGACACGATGATAATGGGCAGCCCCGGGCACCCGGACCAGGTGGCCGTGATACGGGTTCTTGAACTCCAGCCCGCGCAACAGTGGCCCCGGTGGGCGGTCGCGCAGCACTCTCGCGAAGAAATTGGCGATGAACGCCTGCTCACGGTCGCTGCGCACCGTGATCAGCGGATTTCCCGTCGTCCCCGTGGTGAAGACATCGTCGCAGATGACGCCTGCGCGATTCCTCGCCGCATCGCCGGCCGCGCGGATGTGATCCTTCTCGACCGGTGGCAACTCTGCCAGGCCATCCAGGCCGACATGCCGCAGCGAGCATCCTGACCAATGCGCGCGATAAAAAGGGGTATCGAGCGCGTTAGCGATCGTTCCGGGAAGAAGCGCACCGTGAAATGCGTGCAAGGCCTGGATCGAGCCAGACTGCGATGCCTCAAGCAGATCGCTGTCGTGCCGCATGAACTGGACGCCTCCTTTCCCTGGCGCCATCTGAAAATCCGGAAAGGACGAGCGCACCGGGTTCTCGTGTACGAAGTACACCCTGCGACTCCTCCTGCAAAAAAAACCGCCCTGAAGGCCGGGGCGGCACTACGACGCCGATAGCGCATCCATGTCTAGCCGACGCTGCCATTCTCGTTCACGAGAATCGAGCGGGCGACATTCATCAGCTTGACCGTCTCGGCCGTCGTCATCGGACTCGCCGACGATGACGCTTCGGTAGACGCCTGCCCGCCGACCGGCTCTTCACCTGCAGCCACCGGGCGATCGGCTTGCGCGTGCTGCGCAGCAGACTGCACCGTGCGCCAATCGTTTTCGGTCGCTTTCGCGTACAGCTTTGCCACCGATTCAACCTGCTCTTCTTCGTTCGTCATTGCCAATCTCCTTGAAAACCATGATCAGTGACTCGGACATGGAAAGCGGTGGTCGTCTAGCGACATGGCCAACCTGAGACCCTAGTTGTAAAGCACCAGAAACCGCAGGTCGGCCGAACTGCGTAGGTGACCCGTGGCCGGTCCCTGCGCATTGAAGAAGGCGGTATGCGCACACACCCCCGCGACATCGCGCAAGCCGGTGTCGGTTCCCGACGAGAGACTGCCATGCGAGGTGAGCAGACTATTACTGGCGCTGTCGTGGCATTTGAACAGGATGACTTCTTCCGGCCTCAGCCCACTCCAGTGATACCAGCGATGCGCGTCGCTGTGCTTGAGCGAAAATCCTTCACGGTCCTGCACCCAGCGCTCATGCATCCATTCCGGAAGGATCCTGCGCGTGACCACCAGATCCTCTACCGGATCCACCGTGCGGTAGTCGAGCAACGCGAGTGGAAAGTTCTTGACCGGCTCGACGAACGCACGCCAGACGTTGATGATCTGAAACCGGCTGACATGCCGCGCGTGGCTGGCATGATGATCGAGCCGCGCCTGCGCACTGGTTGGATTCTGGTCAACGTGCACGCGCTGGTACGGCCCGACGAACGGATTGTTGACCAGCTTGACGGCGGATTCCGTATCTTTCTGGCGGATGCATGTATCGAAATGCACGACATCGTCCGCGCCAAGCACGTTCTTCAGCAGGTCCTTGGTTTCCTCGATGTAAGACTCGATCGACGCATTTCCGTACTCGAGAAAATCCTTCTGGTCCACTGCAGTGGGGGCGTCGAATTTCTGGAATCCCCAGCCATCCAGCGTCGGACTCAGATCGGGTGCGGTTCGCAGATCGTTTACGCCTAGCTCGATCCCGACTGTCAGGAAGTTGCAGATGACCTCCGGCGGACGCGTGGCCGCGTCGCATTGCCAGTTGTCCACCCGACCTCCTGGGGTGAGCGGAGCGGAGTAATACAACGTCGTAGGTGCACTTTCCATTCTTCTCACCGCCTATCAATGGCCGTTGACGTCGGGACAGAAACGCTCAGATTAAGCGGCGATCTCTGCTGGTAAGCCGCCGCGATTGCGGCAGCAGCGCGAATGCGTCGAATATGCACTGCTGAAAAATCAGGCACTAGCCCCTCAGCGAGGAACCGATCCTACTCTCGGGAGATTCGCACTGTCAACGAAGATTCTGCGATACGCCGCGCAATCCGGCACAAATTTACGAAGACAGTTCTAAACGGAAAATGTGACCATTCGACTGCGATTTCCTGTCCACTTGCAAACAGTGCGCAACCACACGGAACGCCATCTGGAAATCGAACAGAGCTGGAATTGTCTACCAAAAAAAACGTGGAAATGCATAGAGTTCGCGCCTGTCGCAACGATCCCTTCGCTGCACCATCGCCAGGATCAAGTTCACTTGCGACATGCTGCAACGCAACCAGGATGACGCACAGAGAACTGCAATTCCTGCAGCACGCTGCATTATGCTGAATTACATGGAGTACGGCCTTGACGCGACCGAATGTTCAGGCAGACCCCAAATGGATTGGGAAAGTAGCGAATATTTCATTCATTGTTTCCGTCAGCCTATTCATTATCTTTGCGGCGCTCACGAAGTGGCGTCTTGAGCCGGTTCATCCGGCCACGGCAACCGACGCGGACCGTTTTTCCGCCGATCGGGCCTTCGACGTATTGACGCACCTCCTGCCGCAGCAGCTGCCACATCCTGTTGACAGCGAAGAAAACGACAAAGTACGGCAGCGGATTCTCGCCACACTGCGCGCGTACGGCTATCAGCCGGACGTCCAACAAGCCATGTCCTGCCGCAAGCTTAGGGTCTACGTCTGCGCCAAGGTGGAGAACATCACCGCGCTGCGCGAGGGATCGGCAGACGGCAAGACGTTGCTGTTGTCTGCGCACTACGACTCGGTCGATGCAGGCCCCGGTGCAAGCGACGACGGTGCGGGCGTGTCGATCCTGCTTGAGACGGCGCGGATGCTTGCGCAACGTCCCGCAGGCAGGAACAGCGTTCGCTTCCTGTTCACGGACGGCGAAGAAGCCGGACTGCTGGGTGCCCACGCATTCGCCACCCAGTCCCCGCTCGCCGCCGGTCTCGCATTGGCGATCAACATCGAGGCACGCGGCACGTCCGGACAAAGTGCGTTGTTCGAAACCGGCAGCACCAGCGGCTGGCTGGTCGACGCCTTCGCCGCCAGCTCCGCACGGCCGCTGGCCCATTCCCTGCTCGACACAGCATATGCGCTGCTGCCCAACGACACCGACCTGACGATCTTCAAATCGCACGGCATGCAGGGCGTCAACTTCGCCTATGGCGATCACATGGCCTACTACCACACGCCACGCGACAATCTGCAGTCGCTGAACCGCGGTAGCCTTCAGCAACAAGGCGATCACGTCTACGGCCTGCTTGTCTCGCTGCTGGATCGCGACATTCCTGCACCGGAGGCGATGGGCCGCCGGGTGTACACCGACATCATGGGAGTGGGCGTGGTTCGATGGCCGGCAAGCGCCGGCACCGGTCTGGCCGTCGCACTGCTTGGCATCTTCGCGTTGTGCCACTGGCGCCGCGGACAGCGGCAGCCCATTGCCGGGGTCAGCATCCTGACCGGGTTCTTGCTGGTCGTCGCCTGCGCCGTGCTGGGCGGCCTGGTCGGCTACTTGCTGACGGCCGCCCTGTCCATGGCAAATGGGGGCGATCCGTCATGGCACAGCGCCACCGCGGCCAACCGGTTGCTGTTATGGACGTGCGTGCTGCTGGCGACATTGGCCACGCAACGCGCACTCAGGCGCTGGAGCAGTCCCGAAGGAAGCTGGATCGGCGTGGGTTATGCGTGGCTGTTGGCTGGCGTGGTGACGGCCCTGCTCCTGCCCGGCATCAGTTACCTGTTCATCCTTCCCTCCATGGCACTGTCGGCCGCGGCACTGCTGCTCCTGGCTGCCCCGCCATTGCGCAAGGCCTTGCCGCTTGTTCTGTTGCTGCCGGCATCTGTGGCGTTCGCGACCTTGCTGAACGCGGCATTCCTCTTCGAAATGCTGCTCGGATTCAATGAGGCAATCGGCGCTGTCGGCATGGGCGTGCTCATCGGCCTGGCCGCCTCGTTCTTTGCGCCATTGATGCCGACCGGCGCGCCCTCCAGGACCCTGCGCTACGGCGGCGCCGCGATGTTGCTGGTCGTTGCCGGCAGCGCCTTCTTTTCGATGCACGCCCCCGCCTACGACGCAGAGCAGCCGCAGGCGGTGAACATCCTCTACGTACAGGGCGCCGGCGGCGAGGCCCATCTCGTCTCGTCAACCGCGACGCCGCCTCTCGCTGTGGCCCGTGCAATGGGAGCCAGGGCGTCCATGAAACCCGTCTTCCCCGAGTCCGGTGAGACCTATCTCGCCGTGCCTGTGGCATCCGCGTCGCTGAGCCCGGCAAACGTGACCGTTCTGAGAACGGAGCAAACCGCCACCGGAAGGACCTCGACCATTCGCATCGATGCGGATGCCTCGATCCGGCGTGTAGGCCTGTTTTTCCCGGAGGCAATGGGATTGCACTCGATCGAAACCGCAGACCAGCGGATGGACTATGCGGGCAGCCGCTCCAGCTACGGGCACTACAAGGTCCTCAATTGTCGAGGCAGGTCATGCAACGGCATGCAGCTCACCCTCGCGATGGCCAACAAGGGCCCGGCCACCGTGCTGGTTAAGTCATTCTCACCCCTGGCCAAGCAGGCTGGCGCGCTGGCGAAGGCCAGGGACAGCAGCGCCGTGCCTTACCAGGACGGCGACCAAAGCGTCGTCATCAGCGACATCACGCTCTGACCCGAAAGAGGCGCTCCCGATCCATACCTGGCACCAGCAGCAAGGCAAGAGCACGGCGGCGGCGTAAGCCGCGTCGCACGTCCGGCATCACCGTATGGCGATGGAAGCGATTGGATGAAGCACATGGTTCTCGAATTGACACCGGCACAGCAGGACATCTATCTGGAGGGGCAGCTCTTCGGGAAGGTGGTGAACAACATCGGGGGCTATCAGGTCTATCGCGGCGAGCTGGATCTTGGCCGTTTTCGGCAGGCACGCACTCGTCTGTTGCAGGAAAACGATGCCTATCGCCTGCGTTTCCGCGAAGTCGGGGGCCGTTGCACGCCGTTTCTCAGCGACGTGTGCCAGACCGAACTGCGCATCGTGGATGTTGCCACCGCGGCGGCGGCGCTGGCCTGGATCGAGGAACGCATGGCGACGGCATTCGGCGACATCGCATCGAACGTATTCGAAGATGCGCTGCTGCGGCTGGCATCCGGCGAGCACTGGTATTTCTCCAAAGCCCATCATCTCATCATGGATGGCTGGGGATTCGCCCTGCAGATGCGCCGCTTTCTTGGGATGTACGCAGACCTGGGCGAGACCGCTCCTGAGGTGGCGCTCGGCCGCCCACCCTGCTCCTTCGTCGATCACATGCGGCGCCAATCCGGCTATCGCGGCAGCCCGCAGTATCTGCGCAGCCGCGAACATTGGCTGTCGCGCCACACTGGCACAAGGGATGCGCTGTTCCCGCTTTTGCATGCGCCGGCAGCAATTGGCAGCAAGCGTGTCAGTGCAGTCCTGGATGCGGCCTTGCTCACCTCGCTGCGGCAACTGGCCGCCGACGCGAAGGCCGATCTGGTCGCGGTGATGCATGCAGCGCTGTACCTCTATTTTTCCAGGTCGTACCAGCGCACCGATCTCGTCATCGGCTCGCCTGTGCACAACCGACGCAATGCGGATGACAAGGACACCATCGGCTCCATCGTCAACGTCAACATGCATCGGTTCGCCGCGCAACCCTGCATCTCCTTCATCCAGCTGGTCGAATACGTGGCCTCGGTGCTGCGGCAGGACTATCGCCATGGCCGCTTCCCGCTCGGCGACCTGGTCAGGGCACTTCGCGAAAAGCACGGCACCAGCGACGATCTCCCATACGAAATCGCCTTCAACTATCAGAAGTTGGATTTCGATTTCCAGATCCATGGCGAGCCGGTGGAAACGCATTACCTGTCGCACTCGCAGGAGCGTGTCCCACTGACCTTCGTGCTTTGCGACTATGGAAACCAGGACGTGCGGCTGCATCTGGACTATGCGCTCGGCCATTTCGGCGAGACCGACGCGCAGGCCGTGCTCGACAGGCTCGTGCACGTCCTGCACCAGGTCGCTGCCGATGGCAGACAGCAGGTCGCTGCGTACCGGCTCCTGCTCGCGGAGGAATCGCAGGATCAGTTCAGCGTCTGGCAAGGCGCCGACGTCGCGTTGCGCCCGGACGCGTGCATCCACGATTTCTTCGAAGAGCAGGCCGGGCGTACACCCGACGCCGTCGCCGTGGCGCGTGGCTATTCCACGCTCACTTATGCCGAACTCAACCGCAGGGCCAACCTGCTGGCCGCCCGGCTGATCGAGCAAGGCGCCGGCCCTAGGCACATGGTGGGTGTGTGCCATGGCAGATCGCTGGAACTGGTGGTCGCGTTGCTCGCCGTGCTGAAGTCCGGCTCTGCCTATGTCCCGATCGACCCTGCCTATCCACCATCGCGGATACGCCACATTCTCGACGATGCGCGCCCAGCGATCCTGCTCGCCGACGCGGTGGGTGCCCAAGCCCTGGGTGATGTCGGTGGGTCAGCCATCCGTACGGACCTCCCTTGCGCCAAGGCCGCACAGGATGAGCGTGCAGCGGTGAATCCGGCGCGCGCGACAACCGGGCTGTCCGCGCGGGAAGTCGCCTACGTCATTTACACCTCCGGCTCGACAGGGCGACCCAAGGGCGTCCTGATCGAGCATCGCAACGCCGCCGCGTTCATCCAATGGGCGCTCGCGCACTATTCGGCCAGCGAGTTGTCCGCGGTGCTCGCTGCAACATCGATCTGCTTCGACCTGTCGGTATTCGAACTCTTCGTGCCGCTCGCCATCGGCGGCCGCGTCGTCCTGGCAGAAAACGTGCTGGCGCTCAGGGACCAGAAGTTCGACGGCGTCTCGCTGATCAATACGGTTCCATCGGCGATCCGAGCACTGCTCGATGCCGCAGCCATTCCCACCTCTGTGCGCTGCCTCAACCTGGCCGGGGAACTGTTGCAGCAGGAGTTGGTGGACGCGCTTTATATGCAGCTTGCGGCAGTGAAGGTCTACGACCTCTACGGCCCCTCCGAAAGCACGACCTATTCCACCGTCTGCCTGCGCAGCAAAGGCGGGGACGCCTCCATTGGAAGGCCTATCCACAACACCCAGGTCTACGTCCTGGACGAGGCAGGCGATCCGCTTCCGACCGGCATGGTCGGCGAACTCCATATCGCCGGTGCCGGTCTGGCCAGGGGCTATCTGAACCAACCCGCGCCCACCGCGGAGCGGTTCGTGTTCAACCCCCACGCGCAAACTCGGGTCTATCGGACCGGCGACCTGGCGCGCTGGACCAGCGATGGCCGCCTGCAGTACAGAGGACGCAAGGACAATCAGGAGAAGATCCGCGGCTATCGGGTCGAGCCAGGGGAAGTCGAGGCATGCCTGCTGGAGCACCCCGCGGTCACCGAATGCGCCGTGGTCGGCCACGGCACGGCGGGGGTCGCCGAAGGCCGGATCCTGCTGGCCTATGTCGTCGTGGCGCCGGCAGGCGAGGACAAAGCAGATCCCGCCATGCCCGAGATGCTGGACGATCTCGCCAGGTTCCTGACCATGCGCCTGCCGGCACATATGCTGCCATCGCGCTTCATTCCGCTCTCCGCGCTGCCGTTGACCCCCAACGGCAAGGTGGACCGCAAGGCATTGCCTGCGCCAGGCTCCGCACCACGCGGCGCGGCTGCCGACGCGTCACCCCGCAATGACACCGAACACCGTCTGACCATGCTGTGGCAGGAGACGCTGCAGCAACAAGGCATCGGCATTCACGAGAACTTTCTTTCGAGAGGCGGCGACTCCTTGCTGCTGCTCAAGCTTGCCTCGTCCATCGAACGCGAATTCGCGCTGCGCGTCGACCTGCCGCTGCTGTTCTCCAACACCACGATCGCCGCACAAGGCCGCTTGCTGATCCAGCAACTGGAACTGGAGCGCGTGCGCCACGCGACATGCGATCTGCGGGAAGCGTCATCGGACACCTTCATCGATCTTTGAGCGCAGAACGGACTATCAAGCCATGGTGTTGGACGTCGTCAAGCAAAGCAAGCCGCAAATCGCGCTCGCCAGCGCGATCAGCATCGCTGCCGGCGCAGCCAACATCTGGCTGTTGGCCCTGGTTGGCCGCGACATGCGCGCCGCCGTCGCCGCGCCGGACGCAATCGCAGAATTTGCCGGCGCATTGGTATTGATGGTCGGGTTCGGCCTGGTTTCTCAGGTGGCGCTGTCGCGACTCAGCGCCAACATGCTGCATGGCCTCCGTCACAAGCTGGTGCAGGCCATCAGCCACCTATCGGTTCGCAGAATCGAGGCCATCGGGCGCCACCGGCTGTACGCCGCGCTCACCCGCGACGTCCCTGCGTTGCACGACTTCCTCGTCGCGCTGCCCAACTACGTGTTCAACATCACCGTGGTGCTGGCGTGCCTGGTCTATCTCGCCGTCATCTCATCCCGCCTGTTCCTGGTCTTCTTCGTACTCCTCCTCATCGGCCTCTACGTGGCCAAGGTCGTCATCGCCGACCGGGCGGAGGCGCGCTTCCAGTTGCGCCGCAAGGTGGAGAACGATCTGTTCAAGTGCTACGAAGCGGTCATCGACGGCAGCAAGGAACTCAAGCTGAACCCGGACCGGGAGGGCTGGTTGATCCGGGATGAACTGGAGGGATTCGCCCAAAAATACAAGGACGCCACCAAGACCGCGGAGTTGTTTCTCAACATCTCCAACAGCTGGGCGACCGCGATCATCTTCATCGGGGTCGGCACGCTTCTGTTCCTGTCCTCGCACATCGGCGTGCCGAACCGCGAACCGGTGGTGACCTTCGTGCTGACCATTTTCTATATCGTCGGCCCGCTCACGGTCCTCATCAATTCGTTCCGCACCGTGCATGCCGCCAAGGCGGCCATCGCGCACCTGCATGCGCTCAGACTCGATGCCACGGATACCGCCTCCTCCTCACCTTTGGCGATGGAGCCGTTTCAGTCGCTGTCGGCGAAAGGACTGTTTTTCCGCCATGACAATCCGGACGGAGAATGTCCCGGGTTCAATGTCGGCCCGCTGGACCTGGACATCGCGCGTGGCGAGATCGTCTATTTCGTCGGCGGCAACGGAAGCGGCAAGACCACCGCGGCGAAGCTGCTGACCGGATTGTACGAGCGCCATGCCGGCGAAGTGCTGATCAATGGCGTGCAGTTGGCAGACCAGCGGGCGCACTTCCAGTATTTTTCTGCGATTTTCCAGGATTATTACCTGTTCGAAACGCTGGTGGCGAAGCACGGCAAGGAGATTGAGCCCGAGCAGGTGCGAGACTGGCTGGACAGGCTGCATCTTTCCGACAAGGTCAGCGTCGAGCACGGACGCCTGTCCACCACCAGGCTGTCCTATGGCCAGCGTAAGCGCCTGGCCCTGCTGATTGCCTACTTCGAGCAGTCGGAGATCTACGTCTTCGACGAGTGGGCCGCGGACCAGGATGTGGAGTTTCGCGAGTTCTTCTACGGCACCTTCCTGCCCGGGCTGAAGAAGCTGGGCAAGACCTCGATCGTGGTCAGTCACGACGAGCGTTACTTCCATCTCGCCGACAAGGTGCTGAAGTTCGACAACGGCGTGATCGCGTCCACCACCCAAAACACTCCGAGCGATGCCTGTTGCGTGGAACGCGACAGCCCCCCAGGCAGCCGCCAGCCCGCCATGAACCCTTTCACCTTGGAACGGACGTCTGCGCGCACATGAACATTCACGATCTCCTGAACGAATGCGTTCGCAGCGGCATCCGTCTGGCCGAGAACAACGGCGATCTGCGCGTCCACTTCGATGGTCCCACCCCGGATCGCGCACTGCTCGATCTTTTGCGCCGGCACAAGCAGGACATCCTGCAACAACTAGCCAAGTCGGAGACGCGGCATGTCGCGGGCATCCCGGCACTGGCCCCGGAGACGAGGACATCGGCTCCGGCATCCACGGCGCAACGCCGCATGTGGCTGCTCCACATGCTGGAGGAGGCGAATGGCGCATACAACATGGTCGGCGTCTATCGCGTGCGCGGCAGTTTCGATGCCGCGCACATGCAGGCCGCGCTGGATACGCTGGTGGCGCGCCACGAGGCCTTGAGGACCGTCTTTGCCGAGGAAGATGGCGAGGTGCGGCAATGCGTGCAGCCCACAGGGCGCGTGGCATTCGAGCACCTCGATCTCTCCATGGCCACCTCCGATGAGGCCGAGCATTCCCTGCAGCGCTTGCTGCAGCGCGAGAACCGGTGGCGTTTCGACCTTGCCGCCGGACCATTGCTCCGCGCCACCTGCAGCGACCTCGGCAACGGCAACTGGATGCTGCTGCTGAATATCCACCACATCGCCGGCGACGAGTGGTCCATCGGCATTCTGGAGCACGAGATCAGCGCGCTCTATACGGCGCTTTCCGCCGGCACGCCGCCGGCGCTGCTGGCACCGACCCTCCACTACATCGACTACGCAGCATGGAGCAACCAGCAGGCCGAGGGTTCCGAACAGTTGGCGCAGCTCGACTATTGGAAAGCAAAGCTGGCTGGTTTGCCGGCGCTGCACAGCCTGCCGCTGGACAAACCGCGGCCTGCAGTCCAGGTCTACGACGGCGGCACCGTCCGCCGGATTCTGCCGCAACGCTGGCTGCAAGCCGCGCAGACGCTATGCCAGGCCAGCAACGCCACGCTTTTCATGTATCTGCATGCGGCACTGACCACTGTCCTGTCTGCTTACAGCAACGAGGACGACATCACTCTTGGTTTCCCCGTCAGTGGCAGGCAACGCAAGGAACTGGAAACGGTCGTCGGCTTGTTCGTCAACACGCTGGTACTACGCGTGCCAATGCGCGGCGACATGACGTTCGCCGATGCCCTGGCGCTCAGCCGGGAGGCCGTGATCGAAGCGCTGCAGCATCGTGACGTGCCCTTCGACACCCTGGTCGACACCTTGTGCTCGGGGCGCAGCCCCGCCTACACGCCGTTGGTGCAAATTTTCCTGGCGCTGCAAACACAGGAGCGCGCCGGGTTGCGCCTGCCTGGCATCGACGTCGAGGCACTGGACAACCCCGGCGCTCCGGTGAAGTTCGACCTGCAGGTGGACGCCGTTGCGTCGGATGCGGGATTGATCGTGGATTGGCGCTTCAACCGCAGCCTCTTCGAGGATGCCTCGATGGAGCGCATGGCAGACGCGCTGGTCCGCGTGCTCGAGGCAAGCGTACATGCACCAGACCAGCCCCTGTCCCGCATCGACCTGCTGGCGCCGCAGGAACGCCAGCTATTGCTGGAGACCTGGAACCAGACCACGGCCCCCTATCCCGACGATCGCTGCCTCCACCAGCTGTTCGAGGAGCAGGTGCAGCGCAGCCCGCATGCCACGGCCCTGGTCCTGGACACGCACACGCTCAGCTACGCCGCGCTCAACGCACAGGCCAACCAGCTCGCGCACCACCTCATCGCCCAGGGCCTGCGTCCCGATGGCCTGGTCGCCCTGTGCGTGCAGCGCTCCTTCGCCATGGTCGTGGGCCTGCTCGCCATCCTCAAGGCCGGCGGCGCCTACGTGCCGCTGGATCCGGACTATCCCGCCGCACGCCTGCAGCAGATCCTCGACGATGCCGATCCGGCCCTGCTGCTGGTCGATGCCGCCGGCCGCATCGCCCTCGGCGACGGGGCGCTGCCGGGCCGCCACGTGCTGGACCTGGACCATCCGCATCCGGCCTGGCACCAACAGCCGCAGACCGATCCGGATCCGCACGCCCTCGGCCTGCACGCCCGCCACCTGGCCTACGTCATCTACACCTCCGGGTCCACCGGAACCCCCAAGGGCGCCCAGAACGAGCACCGCGCCCTCGTCAACCGCCTGGTCTGGATGCAGCAGGCCTATCGCCTCGACGCCCGCGACGTCGTCGTGCAGAAGACTCCCTTCGGCTTCGACGTATCGGTCTGGGAGTTCTTCTGGCCACTGCTGAACGGGGCTACCCTGGCCCTGGCGCCGCCGGGGGCGCACAAGGATCCCGATGCCCTGGCCGCACTGTTCGTGCACCACGGCGTTACCACTGCGCATTTCGTGCCCTCCATGCTGGCCCTGTTCCTGCAGACCCCCGGCGTGGAACGCTGCACCACGCTGCGCCACCTGGTCTGCAGCGGCGAGGCCCTGCCCGCCAGCAGCGTGCGCCTGGCCCAACGGCGCCTGCCCTGGACCGCCCTCCACAACCTCTACGGCCCCACCGAAGCGGCGATCGATGTGACCGCCTGGACCTGCCCGCCCGCCTTCGCCGGGGAGAGCGTGCCCATCGGCCGTCCCATCGCCAACACCACGATCTACCTGCTCGACGGCAACGGCCAACCGGTGCCGCTCGGCGCCGTCGGCGAACTGCATATCGGCGGCGTCGGCGTGGCCAGAGGGTATTTGAACCGCCCCCAGCTCACCACCGAGCGCTTCCTCCCCGATCCCTTCGCCGCCGATCCTGAGGCACGTCTGTACCGGACCGGCGATCTGGCGCGCTACCGCGCCGATGGCGCCATCGAGTTCCTCGGCCGCATCGACCACCAGGTCAAGCTGCGCGGCTTCCGCATCGAACTGGGCGAGATCGAGGCGCGCATTGCCGAACATCCAGCCGTGCACAGCACCGTCGTGCTGGCCCTGGGCGAGGCGGCGCACATGCGCCTGGTCGCCTATGTCGTCCCGCGCGAGACGCCCGCCGATGCGCTGGTCACCACCTTGCGTACGTTCCTGGCCCGCACTCTGCCCGACTACATGGTGCCGGCCGCGTTCGTGTGCCTGCCTGCCCTGCCGCTGAGCGCCAACGGCAAGCTCGACCGCAAGGCCTTGCCCGCGCCGCAGGACGACGCCTTCGCCCGGCATGCCTACGCGCCGCCGCACCCGGGCACCGAGGCCATCCTCGCCGAGGCCTGGTGCCGGTTGCTGGGGCGCGAACGGATCGGCCGCCACGACCAGTTCTTCGCCCTCGGCGGCAACTCCCTGCTCGCCGTGCGCCTGCTTAGCCGCATCGAGGCAGCCTGCGGCGTCCGCCTGTCGCTGGCCGAGGTCTTCGCCCACCCGACGCTGCGCGAACTGGCACACGCCGTCACCCGCCACCAGAGCGGCGCCGCCACGGCGTCGTTGCCGGCCATCGTCCCGGTCCACCACGGCGACACCCTGCCGCTGTCCTTCGCCCAGCAGCGCCTGTGGTTCCTGGCCCAGCTCGAAGGCACCGGCACCGCCTACCACATGCCCGGCGCCCTGCGCCTGCGCGGCGACCTCGACCCGCTCGCCCTGCGCCGTGCCCTGGACGCCCTGCTCCAGCGGCATGCCGCCTTGCGCACCGTCTTCGCCACCAGTGCCGATGGTCAACCGCTGGCGCACCTGCTGCCCGCCGGACAGGCCTTCCCCCTGGTCGAGCACGACCTCGGCCTCCAGCCCGACCAGGCCGCGGCCATCGCCAGGCTCGCCCTCGACGAAGTCCTCGCTCCCTTCGACCTGGCGCGCGGCCCGCTCATCCGCGGTCGCCTGTTGCGCCTGGGACAGGCCGACCACGTGCTGCTGATCACCCAGCACCACATCGTCTCCGATGGCTGGTCGCTGGGCATCCTGATCAACGAACTCGGTGCGCTCTACCGGGCCATGGTCGCCGGCCAGCCCGATCCGCTGCCGCCGTTGGCCGTGCAGTACCCGGACTACGCCGCCTGGCAGCGGCGCTGGTTCACCGCCGAGCGCCTGGGCAAGCAACTGGACTACTGGAGCCGCTGCCTGGCCGATGCGCCGGTCCTGCTCACCCTGCCGACCGACCGGCCACGCCCGGCCACGCCGTCCCATGCCGGCGCCAGCGTGCCGATCGCGCTCGATGCCACGCTGACCCGCGCACTCAAACGCCTCGGCCAACAGCATCAGACCACCCTGTTCATGACCCTGGCCGCCGCCTGGGCCGCCGTGCTGGCGCGCTTGGCCGGCCAGCACGACGTGGTCATCGGCACCCCGTCGGCCAACCGCAGCCGGCAGGAGATCGAGCCGTTGGTCGGCTTCTTCGTCAACACCTTGCCGCTGCGCATCGACCTGTCCGGCGAGCCGACCGTCGGTGGCCTGCTCGAACGCGTGCGCGCCGCCGCCCTGGGTGCCCAGGACCACCAGGACGTTCCCTTCGAGCAGATCGTCGAGCGGATCAATCCGCCACGACAGCTGGAGCACGCCCCGCTGTTCCAGGTCCTGTTCGACTGGCAGAACAACGATCCCGGCACGCTCGACCTGCCCGGCCTGCTGGCCGAACCGCTGGCCACGCCCTTCGACCGGATCAAGTTCGACCTGGAGCTCAGCCTGGGCGAGGTCGGCGACGTCATCCAGGGCCACCTCCACTACGCCACCGACCTGTTCGATGCGGCCACCATCGCGCGCCAGGCCGGCTACCTGATGACCCTGCTCGCGGCCATGGTCCAGGCCGACGACCAGCCGCTGTCCCGCATCGACCTGCTGGCACCGCAGGAGCGCCAGCTGTTGCTGGAGACCTGGAACCAGACCGCGGCCCCCTATCCCGACGATCGCTGCCTCCACCAGCTGTTCGAGGAGCAGGTGCAACGCAGCCCGCACGCCACGGCCCTGGTCCTGGACACGCACACGCTCAGCTACGCCGCGCTCAACGCACAGGCCAACCAGCTCGCGCACCACCTCATCGCCCAGGGCCTGCGCCCCGATGGCCTGGTCGCCCTGTGCGTGCAGCGCTCCTTCGCCATGGTCGTGGGCCTGCTCGCCATCCTCAAGGCCGGCGGCGCCTACGTGCCGCTGGATCCGGACTATCCCGCCGCACGCCTGCAGCAGATCCTCGACGATGCCGATCCGGCCCTGCTGCTGGTCGATGCCGCCGGCCGCATCGCCCTCGGCGACGGGGCGCTGCCGGGCCGCCACGTGCTGGACCTGGACCATCCGCATCCGGCCTGGCACCAACAGCCGCAGACCGATCCGGATCCGCACGCCCTCGGCCTGCACGCCCGCCACCTGGCCTACGTCATCTACACCTCCGGGTCCACCGGAACCCCCAAGGGCGCCCAGAACGAGCACCGCGCCCTCGTCAACCGCCTGGTCTGGATGCAGCAGGCCTATCGCCTCGACGCCCGCGACGTCGTCGTGCAGAAGACTCCCTTCGGCTTCGACGTATCGGTCTGGGAGTTCTTCTGGCCACTGCTGAACGGGGCTACCCTGGCCCTGGCGCCGCCGGGGGCGCACAAGGATCCCGATGCCCTGGCCGCACTGTTCGTGCACCACGGCGTTACCACCGCGCATTTCGTGCCCTCCATGCTGGCCCTGTTCCTGCAGACCCCCGGCGTGGAACGCTGCACCACGCTGCGCCACCTGGTCTGCAGCGGCGAGGCCCTGCCCGCCAGCAGCGTGCGCCTGGCCCAACGGCGCCTGCCCTGGACCGCCCTCCACAACCTCTACGGCCCCACCGAAGCGGCGATCGATGTGACCGCCTGGACCTGCCCGCCCGCCTTCGCCGGGGAGAGCGTGCCCATCGGCCGTCCCATCGCCAACACCACGATCTACCTGCTCGACGGCAACGGCCAACCGGTGCCGCTCGGCGCCGTCGGCGAACTGCATATCGGCGGCGTCGGCGTGGCCAGAGGGTATTTGAACCGCCCCCAGCTCACCACCGAGCGCTTCCTCCCCGATCCCTTCGCCGCCGATCCTGAGGCACGTCTGTACCGGACCGGCGATCTGGCGCGCTACCGCGCCGATGGCGCCATCGAGTTCCTCGGCCGCATCGACCACCAGGTCAAGCTGCGCGGCTTCCGCATCGAACTGGGCGAGATCGAGGCGCGCATTGCCGAACATCCAGCCGTGCACAGCACCGTTGTGCTGGCCCTGGGCGAGGCAGCGCACATGCGCCTGGTCGCCTATGTCGTCCCGCGCGAGACGCCCGCCGATGCGCCCAGCGATGCGCCCAGCGATGCGCTGGTCACCACCTTGCGTACGTTCCTGGCCCGCACCCTGCCCGACTACATGGTGCCGGCCGCGTTCGTGTGCCTGCCTGCCCTGCCGCTGAGCGCCAACGGCAAGCTCGACCGCAAGGCCTTGCCCGCGCCGCAGGACGACGCCTTCGCCCGGCATGCCTACGCGCCGCCGCACCCGGGCACCGAGGCCATCCTCGCCGAGGCCTGGTGCCGGTTGCTGGGGCGCGAACGGATCGGCCGCCACGACCAGTTCTTCGCCCTCGGCGGCAACTCCCTGCTCGCCGTGCGCCTGCTTAGCCGCATCGAGGCAGCCTGCGGCGTCCGCCTGTCGCTGGCCGAGGTCTTCGCCCACCCGACGCTGCGCGAACTGGCACACGCCGTCACCCGCCACCAGAGCGGCGCCGCCACGGCGTCGTTGCCGGCCATCGTCCCGGTCCACCACGGCGACACCCTGCCGCTGTCCTTCGCCCAGCAGCGCCTGTGGTTCCTGGCCCAGCTCGAAGGCACCGGCACCGCCTACCACATGCCCGGCGCCCTGCGCCTGCGCGGCGACCTCGACCCGCTCGCCCTGCGCCGTGCCCTGGACGCCCTGCTCCAGCGGCATGCCGCCTTGCGCACCGTCTTCGCCACCAGTGCCGATGGTCAACCGCTGGCGCACCTGCTGCCCGCCGGACAGGCCTTCCCCCTGGTCGAGCACGACCTCGGCCTCCAGCCCGACCAGGCCGCGGCCATCGCCAGGCTCGCCCTCGACGAAGTCCTCGCTCCCTTCGACCTGGCGCGCGGCCCGCTCATCCGCGGTCGCCTGTTGCGCCTGGGACAGGCCGACCACGTGCTGCTGATCACCCAGCACCACATCGTCTCCGATGGCTGGTCGCTGGGCATCCTGATCAACGAACTCGGTGCGCTCTACCGGGCCATGGTCGCCGGCCAGCCCGATCCGCTGCCGCCGTTGGCCGTGCAGTACCCGGACTACGCCGCCTGGCAGCGGCGCTGGTTCACCGCCGAGCGCCTGGGCAAGCAACTGGACTACTGGAGCCGCTGCCTGGCCGATGCGCCGGTCCTGCTCACCCTGCCGACCGACCGGCCACGCCCGGCCACGCCGTCCCATGCCGGCGCCAGCGTGCCGATCGCGCTCGATGCCACGCTGACCCGCGCACTCAAACGCCTCGGCCAACAGCACCAGACCACCCTGTTCATGACCCTGGCCGCCGCCTGGGCCGCCGTGCTGGCGCGTCTGGCCGGCCAGCACGACGTGGTCATCGGCACCCCGTCGGCCAACCGCAGCCGGCAGGAGATCGAGCCGCTGGTCGGCTTCTTCGTCAACACCTTGCCGCTGCGCATCGACCTGTCCGGCGAGCCGACCGTCGGTGGCCTGCTCGAACGCGTGCGCGCCGCCGCCCTGGGTGCCCAGGACCACCAGGACGTTCCCTTCGAGCAGATCGTCGAGCGGATCAATCCGCCACGACAGCTGGAGCACGCCCCGCTGTTCCAGGTCCTGTTCGACTGGCAGAACAACGATCCCGGCACGCTCGACCTGCCCGGCCTGCTGGCCGAACCGCTGGCCACGCCCTTCGACCGGATCAAGTTCGACCTGGAGCTCAGCCTGGGCGAGGTCGGCGACGTCATCCAGGGCCACCTCCACTACGCCACCGACCTGTTCGATGCGGCCACCATCGCGCGCCAGGCCGGCTACCTGATGACCCAGCTTGCGGCCATGGTCCAGGCCGACGACCAGCCGCTGTCCCGCATCGACCTGCTGGCACCGCAGGAGCGCCAGCTGTTGCTGGAGACCTGGAACCAGACCACGGCGCCCTATCCCGACGATCGCTGCCTCCACCAACTGTTCGAGGAGCAGGTGCAGCGCAGCCCGCATGCCACGGCCCTGGTCCTGGACACGCACACGCTCAGCTACGCCGCGCTCAACGCACAGGCCAACCAGCTCGCGCACCACCTCATCGCCCAGGGCCTGCGCCCCGATGGCCTGGTCGCCCTGTGCGTGCAGCGCTCCTTCGCCATGGTCGTGGGCCTGCTCGCCATCCTCAAGGCTGGCGGCGCCTACGTGCCGCTGGATCCGGACTATCCCGCCGCACGCCTGCAGCAGATCCTCGACGATGCCGATCCGGCCCTGCTGCTGGTCGATGCCGCCGGCCGCATCGCCCTCGGCGACGGGGCGCTGCCGGGCCGCCACGTGCTGGACCTGGACCACCCGCATCCGGCCTGGCACCAGCAGCCGCAGACCGATCCGGATCCGCACGCCCTCGGCCTGCACGCCCGTCATCTGGCCTACGTCATCTATACCTCTGGGTCCACCGGAACTCCCAAGGGCGTAATGATCGAACATGGCTCGGTCTGCAATCAGATCTGGGCACTGAAAAGCCTCTACGGGCTGACTGCGCACGATCGCCTCCTGCAGTTCTCGTCGCCATGCTTCGACGTCTCGGTGGAGGAAATCTTCGGCGCGCTTTGCAGCGGCGCCACGTTGGTGCTGCGGACCGATGCCTGGCTAGCCTCCGCGTCCACGTTCAACGAGCTTTGCACCGCCCACGGCATCACCGCGCTCAGCCTGCCCACCTCGCTCTGGTCGCAGTGGGCCGACGCATGGAGCGAAGCACGTGCACCGCGGACGCTGCGCCACATCGTCATCGGTGGCGAAGCGACCAGCCGGCACGCGCTGCAGGCCTGGTTCGGTGACGGGGGCGTCAGGCCGACGCTGTTCAACTGCTACGGCCCGACCGAGACGACCGTCAACGCCACCAGCCAGGTGGTACGTGCGCAAGACCCGGCAACGCTCATCGGCCGCCCCGTCGCCAATACCCGCGTCTACATCCTCGACGCGCACGGTCAGCTGGTGCCACCCGGCGCGGTGGGGGAACTGTGCATCGGCGGCGTCGGCGTTGCCCGCGGCTACCTGAACCGTCCGGCGCTCAGCGCCGAACGCTTCCTGCAGGACCCGTTCGTCGCCGATCCCGACGCCCGCCTGTACCGCTCCGGCGACCTGGCGCGCCACCTGCCTGACGGCAGCATCGAATTTCTCGGTCGCAACGACCACCAGGTCAAGCTGCGCGGCTTCCGCATCGAACTGGGCGAGATCGAGGCCCGTCTGGCCGCGCACCCCAACGTGCGCGACAACGTCGTGCTCGCGCGTGGCGAGGGCACAGACAGGCGCCTGGTCGCCTATGTCGTCCCCCGTGCGCACAGCGAACCGGGCAGCAACGACGGCACCTCTGAACTGATCGCGCGACTACGCGCGCACCTGGCCGCCGGCCTGCCCGACTACATGGTGCCAGCCGCGTTCGTCATCCTGCACACATTGCCGCTGACCCCAGGCGGCAAACTCGACCGCAACGCGTTGCCGGCGCCCGACGATGGCGCCTTCGCGCGCCACGACTACGTCCCACCCCGAAGCCAGGCCGAAACGCTGCTGGCCGGCATCTGGCAGGAACTTCTCGCGCTCGATCGCGTCGGCATGCACGACAACTTCTTCGATGTGGGCGGCACCTCGCTGCACATCATCGCGCTGCGGCAGAAGATCCACGACAACATCGGTGTCGACATCTCCATCACCGACCTGTTCGCGCACCCGACCATCGCCAGACTGTCTGAGCACATATCGGTCGGCATACAGCAACCGGCGGCGGTCGGCCCGACGCCGGAGCAGTCCGCCGCCTCCGATCCGGGATGCGCGATCGCGGTGATCGGCATGGCCGGCCGTTTTCCCGGCGCCAGCGACGTCGCGACCTTGTGGGCCAACATCGCCAACGGCGTGGAATCGCTGCGCCGCTTCAGCCGGGAAGAGCTGCTGGATGCCGCAGTGGAACCGGCCCTGCTCGACCATCCCGGGTTCGTGCCGGTGCGAAGCCTGCTGGACAACGTGACCGACTTCGACGCCGACTATTTCGGCTTCACCCCGCGCGAGGCGGAAGTGACCGATCCGCAGCAGCGCATCCTGCTGGAATGCGCGCATGAGGCGTTGGAGACCGCAGGCTACGGCGATGCCCGAAGCGAACGGCCGGTCGGCGTCTTCGTCGGCGTTGGCGAAAACCAATACGTGCTGCAACACCTGCTGCCGCAGCTGGACGCCTTTTCGGCGCTGGGCACCAGCATCGTGCACGCCAACAGCAAGGACTTCGCCGCCACGCGCATCTCTTACAAGCTGAACCTGTCGGGCCCGGCCGTCAACGTCAACACCGCCTGTTCCACCTCACTGGTGGCCGTGCACCTTGCCTGCCGCAGCGTTGCGCAAGGCGAGAGCCGGATGGCGCTTGCCGGTGCGGCCGGCATCGCCGAATTCGGTCCAGGCGGCTATCGATACGAGGAAGGCAACATCAACTCGCCGGACGGCCATTGCCGTGCCTTCGACCGTGACGCGCGGGGAACGCGGGCCGGCAACGGGGCGGGCGTGGTACTGCTCAAGCGGCTGGACCATGCTCTGGCCGATAACGACACCATTCACGCCGTGATCAAAGGATCGGCGGTCAACAACGATGGCGCCGACAAGGTCGGCTACACCGCCCCGAGCGTGATCGGACAGGCGCGGGTCATCCAGCAGGCTCAGCGCAACGCGGACGTATCGCCGGCGAGCATCGGCTACGTGGAAGCGCATGGCACCGGCACCGTGCTGGGCGATCCGATCGAAATGCGCGCACTCAGCCACGCCTTCGCTGGCGAGCCTGCGCAACGCTGCGCCATCGGATCGGTCAAACCCAACATCGGTCACCTGGATACCGCGGCCGGCATGGCCGGCCTGATCAAGACGGTGGAGGCACTCAAGCACGGGCAGTTGCCGCCGAGCATCAACTACCTCCAGCCCAACCCCGAGATCGACTTCGCCGCCAGTCCGTTCTACGTGAATACCCAACTGCGCCCCTGGCCCACGCAGGACGGGCCGCGCCGCGCCGGCGTCAGCGCGTTCGGTATCGGCGGCACCAACGCGCACGTCGTACTGGAGGAAGCGCCGCCGGCGGCGAGCGACTCGGCAACGCGGCCGGCGCAGTTGCTGCTACTGTCGGCACGCAGCGCGGAGGCCTTGCAGGCGGCAAGTACGCGGCTTGCGGACTATCTGCGTAGCGACCAGGCGGCGCCGCTGGCAGATGTTGCCTACACGCTGCAAACCGGCCGCACGGCGCACGCCTGGCGCCGCGCGGTGGTCTGCACGACGGCCGCGGACGCCGCCACAGCGCTGACCTCGGCCCCGGCCGAGGCGACCAACACGTCGGACCCGCATGCTTCGCTGATCTGGATGTTCCCCGGACAGGGAGCGCAGCACGCAGGGATGGCCGGCGAGTTGTACAAGACCGAACCGGTGTTCCGCGAACAACTGGACGTCTGTGCGGAAGGATTGCGTACCGCGCTTGGCCTGGACCTGCGCGAGTTGCTGTATCCACCGCACGAGGCACGCGAGGATGCCAACCGGCAATTGGTCCAGACCTGGCTCGCACAGCCGGCGCTGTTCGCCGTGGAGTACAGCATGGCCCGGCTGCTGCAGTCCTACGGACTCACTCCGGATGCGATGATCGGCCACAGCCTGGGCGAATACGTCGCCGCTTGCCTGGCGGGCGTATTTTCCCTGCAGGATGGATTGAGGCTGGTCGCAACGCGCGGCCGCCTGATGCAGGCAATGGCACCGGGGCGGATGCTGTCCGTGCGCGAGGACGAGGAACGCCTGCGGGCGAGGCTGTCCGACTGCGCTGTGGACATCGCCGCAGTCAACGCCAAGGGCAAATGCACGGTGTCCGGCGCCCCCGCCGCCATCGCTGCACTACGTGAAAAGTTGGTCGCCGAGGGCATCGACTGCCGGGATCTGGAAACATCGCACGCCTTCCATTCGGCGATGATGGAGCCGATGCTCGCTGCATGGCGCAAGACGCTGAGCACCGTGTCGATGCATGCGCCCCGCCTCGCCTACGTGTCGAACCTCAGCGGCGGCTTCATTTCCGCCGAGGAAGCGACCGACGTGGAATACTGGGTGCGGCACCTGCGCGGCACGGTCCGCTTCGCCGAAGGCATGGACGTCCTGCTGTCGCCGACCTCGCCACTGAGGAGCCGATGCGTCTTCGTCGAGGTGGGCCCCGGGCAGGCGCTGAGCGGCTTCGCCCGGCAGCGCGTGCATGCAAGCGCACATACCGTGGTCCCGGCCCTCGGCCACGCCACCACATCGGATCATGACGCCCGATCACTGCAGCGTTGCATCGGCCAGATCTGGGTGCATGGCGCCGGCGTCATCGACTGGGCCGCCTATCACGCCCCCGCACGCAGGCGACGCGTGCCGCTGCCGACCTATCCGTTCCAGCGCCGTCGGTTCTGGGTGGATGCCCCCCGTCATGTTGCGCAAGCAGCACCGTCTGCCGACGCGCGCCGTCCGCATCAGCAAGACTGGTTCTACGCTCCGTTGTGGCGGTTGCGCGGCAGCAAGGCCAGGCCGGGCAGCGCTCACGCCACGCATCCGCTGACCTGGGTGGTGATGGCCGATCGCGGTGGAATCGGCGAGCGCCTCGTGCAGCAACTGCGTCACGCGGGGCAGCGGACGATCACGGTGTGCAATGGCGATCTATTCGCCCGTCTCGGTCCGGACGACTACGCGATCGTTGCCGACGACCCGCGCCACTATGGTGAACTTGCCGACCACCTGGAACGCGACGGTCTGCGCATCGACCGCCTGGTGCACCTCTGGTCGTTGGAGCGCTGCCAGGCGCAGAGCGAACTGCGCGGCTTCGACCTGTTCCTGGCGCAGCAGCGCAACGGCTACTGCAGCCTGGCGTTCGCCATCGCCATCCTGATGGCGCGGCTGCAGGCCGACGACGCGGCGATGCACGTGGTGACGCACGACCTGTTTCGTGTGACCGGCGCGGAACTGCTCGCGCCGCACCATGCACCGATCCTCGGCCTGTGCAAGGTTGCACCGCAAGAACATCCGAACCTGCGCTCGCGACTTATCGATCTCAGTGACCCGTACACGGAAGACCGCAGCGAGGGCGCCCTGTCCGCGGCAAGCGCCAGCCTCTTCGGCGAACTGATGACCGAACGCAACGACAGCGTCGTCGCCTTTCGCAACGGAGCGCGCTGGACGCAAACCTACGAGCCCCGCAAGGTGCCGGACGAGCGCCTGCAGCCACGCATCAAACGCGGCGGCGTCTACGTGATCACCGGCGGTCTGGGCAAGGTCGGATACGCGCTCGCCGAACACCTGTCAGCGATGTCCGCCAAGTTGGTGCTGATCGTGCGCGACGAACTGCCGCCGCGTTCGCTATGGGCCAACTGGATCGCCGAGCGCAGCCCGAGCGACCCTGTGGTTCCGAAGCTGGGACGGCTGCTCGCGCTCGAGTCCAGGGGCGCGCAGGTCCTCGTCTGCCAGGCCGACGTTACCGACGAGGCACAGATGATCGATGCCTTCGAGCAGGCCGAAATCCGTTTCGGCGACATCGACGGCGTGATCCATTGCGCGGGCCAGGTCCGCGATTCGATGCACTCCCTGGCCGACACGACGCTCGAGCGCAACCGCGCCCAGTTCCTTCCCAAGGTCAAGGGGACGATGGTGCTGCAGCGCGTGCTGAAACACCGGCGCGTGGACTTTTGCGTCCTGATGTCATCGCTGTCGAGCGTGCTGGGCGGCCTGGGCTTTTCGGCATACGCCGCCGCGAACGCCTACATGGACGCCTTTGCCACCGCGCGGCATGCGCAAGGAGACGAGGCATGGCTCAGCATCAACTGGGACGGCTGGCACTTCGCCGGCGAGCCCGCCAAGGAAAACGCCCATGGCGTCGATGGCCGCGAAGGCGCGCAAGCGCTTGCATACGCCCTGTCATGGTCGGATGTGCCGCAACTCGTCCATTCGACCGTGGATCTGCAGGCGCGCATGGAGAAGTGGATCGACAAGTCGCCCCAGGACGCGGCGGGCATGCAGCTCTATGTCCGTGGCGGCGGCACCGCCTGCGTCGCGCCGAGCACCACCATCGAGTTCCAGCTCCTGGAGATATGGCAGCAACTACTGGGCATCCAGGACATCGGGGTGCGCGACGCATTCTTCGACCTGGGCGGTGACTCGCTGCTCGCCACGCTGCTGGTAGCCCGCGTCAATAAGGCGTTTAACGTGAACCTACCGATCCGCATCGTCTTCGAGGAGGAGACCATCGAGCGCATCGCGTTAAAGATCGACGATCTCACCAAGCGCCCGCCGCAGGGCAAGCCACTAGCGCTCAAGCGCAGCGGTGAACGTCCCCCCTTGTTCTGCATCCACCCTGGCAGCGGATTCGGGCGCCCGTACATGGCGCTGCTGCGGCACCTTCCCACGGATCTGCCGGTCTATGCGCTGGAGGCGCGCGGACTGAACGACGACGACACGTTGCCGGAGACGATCACCGACATGTGCGCCGACTATATCGAGCAGATCCAGGTCATCCAGCCCATGGGCCCCTATCACCTGCTCGGCTGGTCGTTCGGCGCCATCGTCGCCCACGCCATGTCGGCCGAAATGCAGAAACGCGGCCTGGCGGTGGCCAAGCTGATCATGATCGACGGCGCACCGCTCTACGACGAGGAGTGGCCGCAGCAGGCCGTCGAAGAGCACCGCCTGGACCTCGAATCGCGCCTTTCCAGCTACAGGGACTACCAGACGGCGTCGGAGGACCTGAAGCAAACCATGATCGCGCGGATGAGCGCCATCCAGAGCAACAACATCCGCCTGGCCTACTACCGCGATCCATCCCCCTTCCATGGAAACGTACTGATGATCATCGCCAAGGACTCCGATCGCCCGGAGAAATACGAATTCTTCAAGAAGTACATCCGCGGGGACGTGACCGAGCTGAAGGTGCCATATCACCACAACATCCTGCTGACCAGCGAAGCCCTGGAAAGCTACGCGCCGGACATCTGCAGATTCCTCGACGCCAATACGTTGCGGCACGAGACCCGGCTGGCGACAGAGGCATAGGAACCACGGGACGAATTCCTGGCGCCCGCGAACGGTGCCTTGGTCGGCGATTGATGAAGGAGCGACGATGTTTGGCTACTACTTCCACCTTGGCTTGCGCAGCCTGATGCGCAATCCCGTGTTAACCGGCTTGATGGTGCTGTCGATCGCCGTCGGCGTAGCCGCATCGATGACAACCTACGCCGTATTCCGCGCCACCTCGAGCAACCCGATTCCGGAAAAGTCCGCACAGCTGTTCGTGGCGCAGATCGACAACTGGGGACCCACCGAAAACATCGAGAACGGTGGCGAGCCACCACGTGCCTTGAGCTACAAGGACACCATCGCCCTGATGCGCGACCATCGCGCGATGCGGCAGACAGCGCTCTACCCGATCAAGGCATCGATCGTGCCCGCCGACATGGCGCTGCTACCGTTTCAGGTGAGCAGCTACGCGACCTACTCGGATGCCTTCCCGATGTTCGGCGTTCCTTTCCTCTACGGCGGGGGATGGTCGGCGGCCGAGGACGAGTCACGCGCGGCTGTGGCGGTGATCAGCCGCTCGCTCAACGACAGCCTCTTCAAGGGTGCGAACAGCGTCGGCAAGGAAATCAATATCGATGGCAGGAGCTACCGCATCCGCGGGGTGATGGATCGCTGGAATCCTCAGCCGCTGTTCTACGACGCGGCCAATACCGGAGGATTCGACAAACCCGCGCAGCTGTTCATCCCGTTCACCCATGCCATCAGCCTGCAATTGCCGACCAATGGCACCCGCAGCTGCTACAAGACGCCCGGCGCGGGATGGGAGGCATGGCTGCAGTCCGAATGCGCATGGATCGCCTATTGGGTCGAACTGCCCGACAAGGCGAGCGCGGAATCCTATCTGAACTACCTGCGCAACTATTCGGCACAACAGCAGCAGTCCGGACGCTTCAACTGGCCGCCCAACGCGCGCCTGCGCGACGTGGCGCAATGGCTCGACTACCTGAAGATCGTGCCGCCGGAATCGAAGATATCGGCGCTGCTGGGCCTGGGCTTCCTGTTGATCTGCCTGGTCAACACCATCGGCCTGTTGCTGGCCAAGTTCATGCGCCGCGCAGCGGAGATCGGCATCCGTCGTGCGCTGGGCGCGCCGCGCAGCGCCATCTACATGCAGTTCCTCGTGGAAGCCGGCACCGTCGGCCTGGCCGGCGGCGTGCTCGGTTTGCTGCTGACCGGCCTGGGAATGCTCGGCACCGACCTGGTGTTCGAGCCGGAAATCGCGCGCCTGGCCGAGCTGAACGTGTCTTTGGCGGCACTGACCCTGGTGGTGGCGACGCTGGCCACCGTCATCGCGGCGCTCTACCCGATTTGGCGCGCGGCACAGGTGCAGCCGGCCTGGCAACTGAAAGCGAACTGAGGCGACAACCATGCGACAACTTGCTCCCATTCTTGCCGCGCTCAAGAAACACAAGGCCGGCACCATCCTGATCGCATTGCAGATCGCACTCACGCTGGCAGTCGTCTGCAATGCGCTGTGCATCATCCAGCACCGCATCGAACGTATCTACCGACCCACCGGCCTGGCGGAACACGAGCTGCTGACGATCCAGAGCGACCGTGTTGGCGTTGCGCCCAAGGACATGCCGCCGCTGATCGACGCTGATCTGATGGCGTTGCGCCGCTTGCCGGGTGTGGAGGACGCCACCGAAAGCAATTCGTTCCCGCTGGGCGGAGACAGCTGGCCAGAGGGCGTCCGTCTGGATCCGAATGCACGGGAACGAATGGCCCGCACCGAGCTGTACTTCGTCGACGACCATGGTCTCTCCACGATGGGCGCCAGGCTGATCGCCGGACGCAACTTCCATCCGAGCGAAATCCAGACCGGCGACGAGCACGACTTCGCCTGGCCGGGCCAGGTGATCATTACCAAGGCGCTCGCGGACAAGGTCTTTCCGGACGGCGGTGCGCTGGGCAAGGCAATTTACCTGGGGAACACTGATCCAACGCCGAGCACCGTGATCGGCATCGTCGATCATCTACAGGCCTCGTGGTCCGGCGCCGACAGCTATGGCTACATGGACAACGTCACGCTGCTACCGATGCGGCTCACGCGCAGCGACAGCACCTACCTGGTGCGTGCCAAGCCGGGGCAGCTGGACGCGGTAATGCGCTCGGCGCCAGCGACCTTGGTCAAGCTCGATCGCATGCGCGTTTTCCCGGCCGAGCGAGGCGTTCGCACCTTCACGACGGTGCGCGAACAGGTCTATAAAAGCGACCGCGGAACGGCCTACTTGATGGGGGCCATCTCCCTGGTGCTGCTCGGCGTCACCGCGGCGGGGATCGTCGGGCTGACCAGCTTCTGGGTCGGCCAGCGACGAAAGCAAATCGGCGTGCGCCGCGCCCTGGGCGCGACCCAGCGCGACATCGTCAACTACTTCCTAACCGAAAACCTGCTGATCGGCATGATCGGCGTGGCGCTTGGCAGCGTACTCGCGATCGGACTGAACGTCTGGCTGATGAGCTCGTTCGAACTGACCAGGCTCTCTCCGCTCTACATCCTCGTGGGCATGGTCGTACTGCTGCTGCTCGGCCAGGGCGCGGTACTGGCGCCGGCATTACGCGCCTCGCGCGTACCGCCGGCGGAAGCAACCCGCTCGGCATGAAAAGCCTGCGTCAGCCATCCGGCGCCACGTCTCGTATCAGCGGCAATGCCACCCCATTGCCGCAACAGCAGGGAGCTTATTACGACATGAGCAACTCACTACTCCTTTCAAGCGTCGCCGACTGGCGCCAGCGCATCGATGCCGCACGGAATGATCGCTGCGATCTCGACATCCTTCTGAAGGATACATGGCGCCACAAGATCGTCGTCAGGGACGACGGCCGCGACTTCGGTTCGGCGCATACCGTGTCGGCGGTGATAGAGCACGCCGGATATGCCAGCCTGATGGATTTCATCGCTGGCAATCCGGACACCTCGATAGCGGCGATGGCGCTGGTGAGCCTGCATAGGGTGCTGGAGGCCTATGGCAACGGTGCGCAGACGGTGGTTGGTTATATCCGTAGCAGCCGCGACGCAAGCGGCGACGCGCCACAGAGGCTGCAACCATCCATCATCGATCATCGGCTGCAATCGTCCCTGAGCTGTCTGCAGGCGACCCAGGAAATCGAACGCGACCTGCGCCAGGATGACGCGTTTGTCCTCGCGGACGCGCTGCTCGGTCAGGGCTGCTTCGACGCCGTCGTGCTCGACGCTGCCGATCGCCTGCCATCCTCGGCGACGGCCTTGCCGCTGGCGCTGCTCGTGCACGACGACCGTGCCGACCGCCGCCTGCAATTGCGCATGAGCTACGCGCCCGATCTGTTCGAAGACCAGACCATGCGCGGCGTTCTCGACATCGTCGTGGAAGTGCTGCACCAGATCGTGGCACGACCGCACGGCACGATGATCGATCTGGAATTGATCTCCGAAGACCAGAAGCAACAGCTGCAGCAATGGAACGCCACCGACGGCGACTTCCCGGAAGCTTCGCGCCTGGACGAGTTGTTCGAGCAAGCGGCCGGCGCATCGCCCGAGCGCTGCGCCGTTGTCTGCGGCCAGGATCGGCTTTCCTATAGCGAGCTGAACGGGCGATGCAACCGCATGGCGCATTGGCTGCTGCGGGAGGGCGTGAAGCCCGGCGAGATCGTCGGGCTGTATCTCGACAAGAGCTACAGGATCGTCGTCGCGACACTGGCGCTGTGGAAGGCGGGCGCGGCCTATACCCCATTCGATCCGAGTTACCCGCCCGAGCGCATCCAGTTCACCATGCAGGACACCGGTTCGCGGCGCATCCTGACCCATCGCCACTATTTCGATCGGCTTCGGGAGATGCTGTCCGACGCCGGCCTCGACGTCGAACTCGTCGACATCGAGCAGGCATTGCAGGACGACAATGTCGCCGCCACGAATCCGAACCTGGGCCTCGGGTCCGACCAGGTCGCCTATGTCACCTATACCTCCGGGACCACCGGCGTTCCCAAAGGGGTGGCCAAGCTCCATCGCAGCGTCGTCAACAGCATTACCGACCTCTCCGAGCGCTACCGGATGCGTCATGCGGGCATCGAGCACGTCGCCCTGTTCGCTGCACTGGTGTTCGAGCCATTCATGCGGCAGACCTTGATCGCCCTGATCAACTCGCACACCCTGGTCGTGGTTCCGGACGACGTGAGGCTGGATCCGCTGCGCTTTCCCCGTTTCGTCGCCGACCACCAGATCAGCTACCTCAACGGGACGCGTTCTGTACTCCAGCATTTCGACCTCAGCCACTGCAGCTCGCTGAAACGTCTGCTGCTGGTGGGAGAGGAACTGACGCCATCGGGTCTGCGGACCCTGCGCGAGAAGTTCCAGGGCAGGATCGTCAACGAATACGCGTTCACCGAAACCGCATTCGTCACCGCCATCAAGGAGTACCCGCCGGGAGACGCCACCCGCAACGACCGCAGCATCGGCCGGCCGCTGCGCAACGTGAAGTGCTACATCCTCAGCCAGAACATGAAACAGGTGCCGATCGGCGCCATCGGCGAGTTGTACATCGGCGGTGCCGGTGTGGCGAGCGGGTATCTGAACCGCCCGGAGCTGACCGCCGAGCGCTTCCTGGCCAATCCTTTCCAGACCGAGCAGGAGCGGCTTGCGGGCCGCAACGCCCGCATCTACAAGACCGGCGATCTGGCGAAGTTCCTGCCCGATGGCCAGATCGAATTCATGGGGCGCAGCGATTTCCAGCTCAAGCTCAATGGCGTTCGCGTCGAACCTGGCGAAATCGAGGCGCGGGCACTGGAATTTCCCGGCGTTCGCCAATGCGTGGTGGTAGCGCGCGGCGACTCGATCGAAACCGGAAACTGGCGCCTGATCGGCTACTACGTCGCCGACACCGATCAGCCGGTCTCCGAAGCCGACCTGCTGGCCTTCCTCGAATCGCGCCTGATCCGAGTGATGGTCCCCGCACGCATGGTACGCATGGACATCCTGCCGGTGAACGTCAATGGCAAGGTCGACCGTCATGCCCTGCCTGACGTCGGGCTGCATGCCCTGCCCACGTCGCTCCTGGACCAGGACAGCGCCGCGTTGGCGGAGGAAGGCGTCGTTGGCGTGTTGAAGGCTGAGTGGGGCGAAGTGCTCGGCATCCGCGCCGGCGAGATCGGCGAGGACGACGATTTCTTCCGCCAGGGCGGCCAGAGCATCAGTTGCCTGCAGCTGATCATGCGGATATGGCAGCGGATCCGCATCGCAGTCAGCGTCGAGGACGTATATCGGCTGAAGACGTTCGGCCAGTTGTCCCATCACCTGACCCTCAAAGTGGCGCAGGAGGCCGAAGCGCCGGTCGTCCCGCGCAGCGAGGACGGCGGCGACGGCAGCGACGGCGTCACGATGCTGGCCACCGGACTGCAGCAAGGCATGCTCTACCAGTGGATGAAGAGCGCGGCCACCAATGACGCCTACGTCATGCAGTCGCTTCACCACTACCACCGCGCCATCGATGCCGATGCCATGCGCCAGGCATGGAGTCTTGCGCAACGCAAGTATCCGAGCTTGTCCCTGCGCTTCGAGTGGCGAGAAGAGGCCCTGCAGCGGATCGAACGCAACAATCGCTCACTGGCGTGGCGCTACATCGACCTGAGCCAGATGCACGACCGCGGCGAGCGCGACGCCTACCTGGCGGCGCTGCAGCGACACGACCGGATGGAACCCTACGAACTCGATCAAGGCCAACTGTTCCGGGTCTACCTGATCAAGCAGGAAGAGCAGCTTTACTCGCTTCTGTTCAGTTGCCACCACATCATCCTGGATGGCTGGAGCCTTCCGCTGCTGCACGACACCGTACACCGGTTCTACATCCAGCTGCGGCGCGGCGAGTCGATCGAACTGCAGGAGGACACCACCTACGTCGCCGCACAGCGCTACCTGGAATCGCATCGGCACGAGCACCTGCAGTACTGGCAGGAACAGTTCGAACGTCTGAGCGACAGAGGCGATTTCGCCGGCATCGTCAACGCGCAGCTCCGCTACAAGGCCGATTTCGGCGACTACGACAGGATTCTCGAACACCGTACCAGGACCTTGTCCGTGGATGCGCGCTGTGTGGCCGCGATCAAGCGCTGGTGCGCGCAGAACCGGGTGACCATGCATTCGGTGCTGCAGTTCGCGTGGCACAAGGTACTGTTCGCACTCGGCGGCCACCCCATCACCGCAGTGGGCACGGTCGTCTCCGGTCGCGGCTTGCCGGTCGATGGCATCGAGGATTCGGTCGGCCTCTACATCAATACCCTACCCGCGATCGTCGATCATGCCGAGCAGGCAGGCAAGACGATCGCCGCAGCACTGATCGACATCCAGGAAACCATCAACCGGATGAACAGCCGCAGTGCGGTAGAGCTGTTCATGGTCCAGACCACAGGCAGCAAGCGGCGCCTGTTCGAAACCTTGCTGGTGCTGGAAAACTATCCACGGCTGCTCGGAGAAGACGAAGCCGCGCTGCACCACGAGTACCTGCACTTCGAAAAGTCTTACGACGCAGACAAAGTCGATTATCCGATCGCCGTGGTTGCACGGGAACATGGCGACGCGCTCGAAGTCGATCTGTGGTATGCCGGCGAACTGTTCGATGACGACACGATCGACAACTTGCTGGGAACGCTGGACGCCGTGTTCCAGCAGATTCCGCACGACTTCGAACGCCCGGTACAGGCGCTGGAGCTGATCAGTGACGGCGATCGCCGCCGATTCGAGGCCTGGAACCGGACTTGGACCGATTTTCCCGCCGAGCGCACCTTGCACGCGGCATTCGAAATCGCGGCGGAGCGCTGGCCGGACGTGATCGCGGTGGTGGCGGGCGAGCAGCGGCTGAGCTACCGCGAACTGAACCTGCGCGCAAATCAGCTCGCACGCCTGTTGCTCGCATACGTCGCGCTGAGGCCCGACGATCTGGTCGGCTTGGTGGTCGACAAGAGCGAGTGGATGATCGCGGCGATCCTCGCCGTGTGGAAGACCGGCGCGGCATACGTCCCGATCGACCCGTCCTACCCGGACGAGCGGATCCGCTTCGTCCTCGAAGACACCCAGGCGCAACTGGTCCTGGCCGACGTTGCCCACGCAGGGCGTCTGGACCAGCTCGTGGACGACCTTCACTGCCAGGTGCTTGGCCTCCAGGACCTGCCTCTGGAACGCCATGCGGCGGACAACCTGGAGAGCTTCGCCGCCAGCACCGATCTGGCCTATGCCATCTACACGTCCGGCACCACCGGCCGGCCGAAGGCCGTGCTCATCGAGCACCGGGGCGTAGTAAACCTGCATGCGTCGCTCGAGCAGTTGTTCGGGCTGCGCAAGGACCAAGGCGACGAAGCCATTCTGTCCTTCTCCAACTATGTCTTCGACCATTTCGTCGAGCAGATGACCGATGCCCTGCTGTCCGGGCAGACCCTGGTGATGCTCGACGACGCGATGCGCAGCGACACGTCACGGCTGTATGCCTACATGAACCTGCACGGGGTCACCTACCTGTCCGGAACGCCATCGGTGCTGTCCCTGTACGAATACGGCAGCATTCCCTCGTTGAAGCGAATCGATGCCATCGGCGAGGACTTCACCACACCGGTCTTCGACAAGATCCGTTCCACCTTCGATGGCCTGATCATCAATGGCTACGGACCGACCGAGATCTCCATCACCAGCCACAAGCGCCTATACCCCAGGCACGTACCGCGCCTGGACAAGAGTATCGGCCATCCGGTCGCCAATACCGCCTGCTACGTCCTGAACCTGGGCATGCAGCGCGTGCCGGTCGGCGGCGTGGGCGAACTCTACATCGGTGGCATCGGCGTGGCGCGGGGGTACCTGAATCGCCCCGAGTTGACCGCGGAGCGCTTCGTCTCCAATCCGTTCCAGACGGCTGAAGAGATGACGCAGGGCGTCAATGCACGCCTGTACAAGACCGGTGACCTGGTGCGTTGGCTGCCCAACGGCGAACTCGAGTATCTCGGCCGCAACGACATGCAGGTGAAGATCCGCGGCCAGCGCGTGGAGCTGGGCGAGATCGAGGCGACCCTGTCGTCCTATCCGGGCATCGCACGTGCGATCGTGCTGGCTCGCGAGTACGCGGATTCCGCCGCCGGCGGCGCTTCGCAGAAGTATCTGGTCGCCTTCTACCTCAGCGCCGGCCAGTTGCAGGAGACCGAACTTCTGCAGTGGATGAGGGCCAGGTTGCCACAGGCCATCGTTCCTGTACGCATCATCCGGATTCCCGAGATTCCGGTGACCGGCAGCGGCAAGCTGGATGTCAAGCGCCTGCCGCCCACGGAGTTCGCGATTGGCAGCGACACCGACTACGCCCCTCCTGCAAACGAGGTGGAGCGGGAACTCTGCCGGCTCTGGTCACATGTCATCGGTCTTGCCCCGGACCGGATTGGCAGCCGCGACGATTTCTTCGGCGTCGGCGGCGACAGCCTCCGCGCCATCAAGCTGGCGCAGGCCATCACCCAACATTTCGCGCAGAACCTCAATGTCGCCGCGGTGTTCGCACATCCGAACATCGCCGCGCAGGCCCGCTTCCTCAAAGCCAACGCACATGCCACCGGCACCGATCGTGCCTCGCCCGCCGGCCTGGCCGAGGCGTCCGGCGCGATGACGCCGGCTTCCCTGGCGCAGGAACGACTGTTGTTCATCGACGACCTGGTCGATGGCACCGCCGCCTACAATATCCCCTTCGCCTTGGCGATCGACCTGGACCGCCCCACCGCACAGGACGACGTCGCAGCAGCGCTTCGCGCCCTGCTGCGACGCCATGCGGCGCTACGCACCCTCCTGCAAGGCACGGATGAGGGCCGCCGCATCCAGCGCATTCTCCCGGCAGAGCAAGCCTTGCTGCGGTTCGAACTGCGATGTTCCGATGTATCCGACCGCAATGCGCTGGATACGCTGCTCGTGGCCGAAGCCGGCCATGTGTTCAGACTGAACGAAGAACTCCCGCTTCGCGCCCACCTTCTTACCGTCGGCGGCATGCCCCATCGCATCGTGGCCAGCCTGGTTTTCCACCACAGTTGCTTCGACGGCTGGTCGTGGCGGATTTTCCGCGAGGAACTGCAGGCACTGCTGCAAGGAACAGCATACGACGCACTGCCACCACTGAAGGCGACCTACGCGGACTTCGCTCTCTGGCAGCAGCAACAGCTCACCGAGCAGCGCATGGACGCGTTGTTCCACTACTGGGAACGTTCGCTCGCCGGCTGGCAGCCGCTCAACCTGCCGATCGACCATCCGCGCCCAGCGCAATTCGACTATCTCGGCCGGGAGATCGTCTTCGACATCGACGTCGGCACCTCCGACCAACTGAAGGTCCTGGCGCAGACCACGCGCACCAGTTTCTTCAGCGTACTGCTCGCCGCCTACTACCTCACGCTCAAGGTCTACAGCGGGCAACACGATCTGATCGTCGGCACCCCATCGGCCAACCGCAGGCACGCCGATTTCGATGGCGTGGTGGGGTTCTTCGTCAACCTGCTGGTGCTGAGGACCAGCATCGACGGCAGTGGCCGACTGCTGGACTACCTGCGAGACGTCGGCGGCGTCGTGCTGCAGGCGCAACTGCACGAGGACCTACCGTTCGAACAACTGGTCAAGCGCCTGGAAGTCGCCAAGGACACCAGCCGCCATCCTATCGTCCAGGCGGTCTTCAGCCTGCTGAACAGGGAGTCGGTGGAGACTGGTTGGTCGGCGATCCATGTGCACGTGCCAGAGGACGAAGGCAGAACCACGGCCAAGTTCGACCTATCCGTGACCGTTTCCGAAAAGGCCGACGGGCTTGGGGTCAACTTCACTTATGCCGCGTCGCTGTTCGATGCCGCGAGCATCGACGGCATCATCGCCACCTATCGGCATATCCTTCAGGAGTTCTGCCGTCTCGCGCCGATGGCCGAGTCCGCTGCGTTGTCCGACATCCGCTATGTCGGCACGGACCTGCGTGCACTGCCGGCGGCGCCCCTGGCCGTACCGCGACCGGCCGAGACCTTGCACGCCGCCTTCGAGCGGATCGCCGCAGACATGCCGCACGATGTCGCCCTGGTGCATGGCGACATGCGCCTGACATATGCCGACCTCAACGCACGTGCCAACCAACTGGCGCATGTCCTGCTGAACCGCATATCGCTCGAACCCGACGATTTCGTCGCGCTGGTGCTGGACAAGACAGAGTGGTCCGTGGTCGCCATTCTCGCCGCATGGAAGGCCGGCGCTGCCTATGTGCCCATCGACCCCGGCTACCCGGACGAACGCATCGCGTTCATGCTGGAAGACACGCGCGCACGGATCGTGGTGACGGAAGCCGCCCACGAACAGCGCGTCCAGCAACTGGCACGCCATCACGACATACCAGTCGTGAACGTGCAGACGCTGCCACTGCAGGACGCAACGTTGCCGAACCCGGCGACGACTGCCGACGGCGGCCACCGCGCCTACGCGATCTACACGTCGGGCACCACCGGCAGGCCCAAGGCCGTCCTGGTGAGGCACCGCAATGTGCTGAGCTTCCGCGATGGCCTGGCACGTCGCTACTTCGGCGATGCCGAGGCCGGATCGCCGCGCCAGGGTGTCCTCTTCCTCGCCAACTACGTGTTCGATTTCTCGGTGGAGCAGCTGGTGTTGTCGATCCTGAGCGGCAATACCTTGATCATTCCCGAGTCCGCACTGGTGTTCGACGACGCATTCTATCGACGCATGAACCAGGAACGTCTGAGCTACATCAGTGGCACCCCGACCCACCTGCAACTGTTCGACCTGTCCCGATTCGATCACCTATGCGCAGTGCTTGTCGCGGGAGAAACATTTCGGCGCCATCACTTCGAGAAGATCCGTCAGGAGTATCGAGGGCCCTTGTACAACGCCTACGGAACCACCGAAACCAGCGTCTACAACACCATCAGGTACTTCGCGCCCGACGCGCCATACCGCAACGACATTGGCCAAGCCATCCCGAACAGCGCGCTGCTCATCCTTGACGACACACTGCGCGAACTGCCGACGGGTGGCCTTGGTGAGATTCACTTGGGGGGCGATTGCGTCGGCGCAGGTTATCTCCACCGCGACGAACTGACGCGCGAACGCTTCATCGCCAATCCCTTCCAGAGCGCAGAGGATCGACAACAAGGGCGCAACGGCCAAGGGCGCAACGGCATCCTGTACAAGACCGGCGACCTGGCCCGGCGCCGCCACAGCGGCGAACTGGAGTTCTTCGGCCGCAACGACCGGCAGGTGAAGATCAACGGCATTCGCATCGAAACCGGCGAGGTCGAGGAGGTAGCCGCGTCCTTCCCGGGCATGATGCAATGCGCCGTGATCGCCCGCTGCGACGACGAAGGAGGCGACAGGCTTGTCTGCTACTACGTCGCCGAACCAGCGCTCGACGAACATGCCCTGTCCCGCCATCTGCGTTCGAAGCTGCCAGGGGCGATGATGCCCTCGAGCCTGGTCAGGGTGGAGCATGCTCTACCACTTACCGTGAACGGCAAGCTCGACACCGGCGCGTTGGCGCGCCTGTGCCCAGAGGAACCCGGCGCAATCTATGCGGCGCCCTCGCAACGGATCGAATCGCGCCTTTGCCGCATCTGGAGCGACGTTCTGCATGGCCGGGCGGTTGGGATCCACGATAATTTCTTCCAGATCGGCGGCGACAGCATCGCCGCTCTGCACCTGACCAGCCAGATCCGCAGAAAGTTCGGCCATAAGGTCAGCGTGAAGCACATCTTCGACTTTCCCACTGTCTCCGCGTTCGCCGAACATGTCCTGAAGGATCCGGCAGACAGGTTGCCTGCGCAGGCCCATACGGCACCTGCCGGCGAATGTCCGCTGCTGCCCATCCAGGCATGGTTCTTCGCCAAGGACTTGCACGACCGCGGGCACTGGAACCAGTACCTGACCATCCGCACTCCTGCGCTGGACACCGACCGGCTGCGCATCGCGCTCGGCAAGCTGTCGCGACACCACGATGCATTCCGCCTCAGGTATAGAACCGCGACGATCGCCCGCACGGGCATCACCCAGTTCTACGCTCAGGACAGCGACATTCCGCTCCACGCTATCGATCTGCGCGTCTCCGGCGAAGACACATTGGCGTGGCAACTGGCTGCACTACAGGGCGGCTTCGACCTCGAGCGCGGGCCGCTGTGCAGGGCTGCCGTGGTACATGGATTCGCCGACGGTTCGGCGCGCATCTGGATGTCCTTGCATCACCTGATCGTGGATTCGGTGAGCTGGGAAATCCTGTGTCGCGATCTGGAAGCCCTCTACCATGGCGCAGAACTGGATCCGCCGGCGGGCGACATCCTCCGCTGGGCCCAGGCGTTGCAAGCGTATGTCCCGGCAGCCGGAGAAGTGCAGCATTGGCAGCAGATCGCGCAACAGGTCACGGCGGACCGGCCGGTGCTACGCGCGGACCCGTCCACAGCCGCCGGCCATCGCACGCGCTTCGCGCTCAGCGACGAAGACACGGCGGTGTTGATCGGCCGCGGGCGCAGAGCCGGTGAGGCGCACACGCTCGACCTGATGCTTGCCGCGCTGGCTCGAGCGCTGCGCGGCGTTACCGGCCGGACCCGTCATTTCGTTACCATGGAAAGCCATGGCCGGGAAATACTGCACGATGCCCCGGACGTACAGGACGTCCTAGGGTGGTTCACCGCCATGTATCCACTCGCCATCGTCGGCGAGGACGACATGGGGCAAAGCCTGGCGGCGACACGTGCGAACCGAGATTGCGTTCCCTCCAATGGCGTCGGCTACGGCGCGCTCCGCGGTGTCTACGGCAGCGACGCTGCTCCACTTCCCGAGATCAGCTTCAACTACCTGGGTAGCTTCGCCGATCCTGGCACCGCCGACGCAGGCGATGCGCACGATGGCACCGCGCGCTGGCGACTGGACCCGGCGATGTGCGGCATCAGCACGTCCGGCAGCGATCAACACGCGAGCGACTGCGTAATAGATATCACCGCACGCTGCATCGGGACGCGGATGGTAGTGGATGTGGACAGTCGCTTGGCTGCCGAACAGGCCAGGCAATTTTCCAGGTCGCTGGAAGCGGCGCTGCAAACGTTCTGCGCGTATGTGGGCAAGCACGCGACGCAACGCGCCGAACCCGCAAAGCCCTCCCCCGTGCGTCCCCGCACCGTGGATTTCGAGCCCTACTTCGTCATCAACGAAGCCGCGGCCGGCCCCACGCTGTTCGTCCTTCCGCCCGGCGAAGGCGGCGCGGAAAGCTACCTCAACAACCTGGCGAAACAGCTCCCGACCCTGCGCCTGGTGCTGTTCAACAACGTGCACCTGCACAGCCCCATGCAGTCCTTCGAGGAAATCGCCAAGTACTACATGCACCACGTACGCCAGCTGCAACCAAGCGGCGCCTACAACTTCTTCGGATGGAGCTTCGGCGGCGTGGTCTCCCTGGAGATGTCGCTGCAACTGCTGCGCGAGGGTGAAGCGGTTTCGAATCTGCTCATGGTCGATTCGTTCTTCAACGTCGAGAAGGCGGTGGACGATCTATGCCTGCCTAAACATGCAAACTCGCTCGATCCGATCAATCACCGCTACAGACCAAATCAAAAGGCGCTGGCAACGCTAGCGGAAACCGCCGACAACATCGTGCTCTTCAAGGCCGTTGAGCCCATTGCCGACCATCGCAGCGACGAGCAGCGCAAGGTGTTCGAGTACTACGCGAGTTCGCCCTTCAACAATCTCGATACGTTGCTGCCGCCGTCGTCCTTCACACTGCAGACCCTCGGAGACAACAGCCATTTCTCCTGGATCCACGAGAAAGCGACCGTAGGCAAGGTGTGTTCGACGACGGCATCCCTGATCCAGGAAAGGGCGACCATCTAGACCCGAGCGCAACACGACATCCGCCTGACGCATCGACAACTTCCCTTAGCGACAGAGATGACCATGAACAGCCATGCAGACGTACCGGTGATCGACATTTCCAGACTCGCCGGCAGCGACCCGGCCGCCAAGCGCGCTGCCGCCGACGAAATAGACCGCGCTTGCCGCAGTTCCGGATTCTTCTATGCAGCCAATCACGGCGTCGATCTGGCAGCGCTGCAGAAGGTAACCACGGACTGGCACATGGCCATGTCCGAGGCAGAGAAATGGGCCTTGGCGATCAATGCCTACAACCCGACCAATCCGAGGAACCGCAACGGCTACTACATGGCAGTTCAGGGCAGGAAGGCCAACGAGTCGTTCTGCTATCTGAACCCATCATTCGACGCGGAGCACGCATCGATCAGGGAAGGACTGCCTTCCCACGAAGTCAACATCTGGCCCGACGAGGAAAAGCATCCCGGCTTTCGCCCATTCTACGAGCGCTACTACACGGACGTGTTCGACGTCGCATCCTTGGTCCTGCGCGGTTTCGCCATCGCTCTGGGCAAGGATGAAACGTTCTTTGAGCCCCACTTCACCGCGCAAGACACCTTGTCGGCGGTGTCACTGATCCGCTACCCGTACCTTGAAGACTATCCGCCAGTCAAAATCGCAGCCGATGGAACGAAACTCAGCTTCGAGCATCACCAAGACGTCTCGCTGATCACCGTCCTCTATCAGACCGCCGTTCCCAACCTTCAGGTCGAGACCGCAGAAGGCTATGTGGACATCCCCGCATCCGAAGAGCACTTCCTGGTCAATTGCGGGACCTACATGGCGCATATCACGCACGACTACTACCCAGCGCCGATGCATCGGGTCAAGTTCATCAATGCCGAGCGGCTTTCCATACCCTTCTTTGCCAACCTCTCCTACAGAAGCACCATCACACCGTTCGCCCCTGCGCAACATCGTCCCGCCTACACCAACAGGGCGCTCTCCTACGGCGACTATCTGCAGCACGGGCTTCTCGACCTGATCAAGGCCAATGGCCAGACCTGACCCACGTAACCTGAGCCGCACACGACATCTGCATATCACCAGCGCCGAGGCGACACACATGACCGACACCGGGATCCATGTCTTTGAACTGGATGAGCTCAAGCAGCGCATTCGCACCGATTCTTTACGCAAGTCTCTGTTCGAGACCGGCGTTTTCTACATCAGGGAGGACGACGACCTGAAACTACAGCATCGGAGGGCGATGGAGGCCGTCATGGACCTGTTCGAGAACGGCAGCGCGGAACAAAAGAACGCGCTGCGCAATCTCACCCCCAACATCCGACGGGGACTCTCCGACCTCGAGGCAGAAAGTACCGCAAAAATCACCAAAGGCGGCCAATACACGGACTACTCGATGGTCTACTCGATCGGCCTTTCGCAAAACCTGTTCCCCTCCAAGCCCTTCGAGGACGTCTGGACCGCTTACTTCGATCGTTTTTACGGCGTTACCAAGGACATCGCACGGTGCGCCCTGCAGGCCGCCGACGTGGATCCCGACGAGGGGCTGGATGCGTTCCTGGAATGCGATCCATTGCTGCGTTTCCGCTACTTCCCCGAAGTGCCTGAAGACCGATGCGCGGAACAGGAGCCACGCCGCATGGCGCCGCACTACGATCTCTCCATCATTACCACCATCCAGCAGACGCCCTGCGCCAACGGCTTCGTCAGCCTGCAGTGCGCCGTGGACGGCCGCTACGTCGATCTTCCACCGCTGCCTGGTTGCATGGTGGTGTTCTGCGGCGCAGTCGCTCCGCTCGTATCGAATGGAAGGATCAAGGCACCGCGGCATCAGGTCGCTTCGCCGTCGATCAGCCAGCGCAGCGGCAGCGCGCGAACTTCCAGCGTGTTTTTCCTGCGTCCGAAGCCAGATTTTCGATTCTCGGTCGCGCTTGCCAAGGCCGCCGGCCTGGACGTCGATTTCACCGGCGACACCGCCACGTTCGGCGAATGGATCGGCGGCAACTACGTCAATCTCCGCTCCGCGGCCAGCGGTTCGCTTGCCCCAGCCCTCGCTTGACCGTTGAAGCGACCCATCACAGAAGGAGTGCAAACGCATGAACGAACGGACCGTTCCGACTTTCGCGCTGGAAAACATCATGCGTGGCGAGCAGATGGAAGAACTGCGACGTTGCGCGAGCGAGCAAGGCGTCTTCTATCTCGAGGTGAACGGCCCACTGAACGATGCGCACATCCAGGCCGGAAACGCCGCGATGACGTTCTTCGCCAATGCCGACGACGCTGCAAAGCAGGCTGTCACCAACAGTAGACCGAACATGCGCCGTGGCTTTTCTCCGCTGGGCTCCGAAAGCACTGCGCGCTGCACCAATACCGGCGAGTACTCCGATTACGCGATGGTCTACTCGATGGGAATCTCCGGCAACCTGTTTCCCACGCAGGACTTCCAACGGCTGTGGAGCAATTACTTCGACATCTACTACGCGATTTCGCAGCAGACGGCGAAAGCCGTGCTGCGGAGCATGGATGTCCATCTCCACACCGATATCGACACCCTGCTCGATTGCGATCCGGTACTGCGATTCCGCTACTTCCCCGATGTCCCCGAAGACCGTTGCGCCGAACAGCAGCCCAACCGCATGGCGCCTCACTACGATCTGTCGATCGTCTCACTGATCCTGCAGACCCCATGCCCAAACGGATTCGTCAGCCTGCAGGTGGAACTCGACGGGCACTTCGTCGAGCTGGCGCCACGTCCAGGGTGCGTAGTGGTTTTCTGCGGGTCCATCGCGCCCCTGGTTTCCGATGGGAAGATCAAGGCACCGCAGCACCGGGTAGTATCACCGAGCAGGACGCAACGGATCGGCAGCAATCGCACATCGAGCGTGCTCTTCCTGCGGCCGCGTTCGGAATTCACCTTCTCGGTGCCGCTAGCCAAGGCGCTCGGCATGGGCGACGACCTGAGCGGCGAGCGTGCCACGTTCGGAGAGTGGTGCGGCGCCAATTACATGGAGATGCACGTCATGTCGCCTCAACCTTAGTACATCCGGCATGGCCACGCTATCAGTGCCCGCCAGCGCGCCGTCATCCCACCGGGAGTGCCCGTTCATGATTTCGCACATCGACGCGACGCGCGTGCGTGAGCGCATGCTGTTACCGCCCTCCGTCGTCTATCTGAACGCTGGCTCATTCGGCCCACTTCCGCGCGCCGTATTCGACACAGCCGCGGCGCTTCGGCACCGGCTTGCACAGGAACCAACTGACTTCCTGTTGCGCCAGGTGCCCGACCTGCTCTGGCGCGCACGCGAGCAGTTGGCCGAATTCCTGGATTGCGCCCCCAACCGCCTTGTTTTCACCGCGAGCGTCAGTGCCGCGACAAGCCTGGTGGCATCCTCGCTGGCGCTTGCCACTCCCGGCGAAATCCTGCTCAGCGACCAGGAATACCTGACCATGCGATGGTGCTGGGAACGCATTGCGGACCGGCACGGCCTGGCGCTTCGCACTTTCCAGGCTCCGCCCATGCCGTCGGACCCCGAGGAGATCGTGCAAGCGGCCGTTCACGCCATGGGACCGCGTACTCGCCTGCTCTTCTTCAGTCATATCGCCTCGGCAACCGGGCTGGTACTGCCCGCCCGGCGGATCTGCGAAGAAGCGCAAAAGCGCGGCATCATCAGCGTGGTCGACGGCGCGCATGCTGTGGCGGCCAGCGCACTGCGGCTGCAACAGATCCCCTGCGATTTCTACGTCGGCAGTTGCCACAAGTGGCTGCTTGCGCCGAGCGGTGCCAGTTTTCTCTATCTGGGACGCGAGCGGGAAGAGCGACTGCAACCACTGACGATCAGTTGGGGGCACCACAGCGCACAGGCCGCATCGGCGCCAGACGAACGTGATCGATTCGGGAGCACGCCTCGGCTGCGTCGGCTTGAATGCGAGGGAACACGCGACATCTGCCCATGGCTCGCCCTGCCGGAGGCCATCGCCTTCCACCGCTCTTTCAAGCCAGACCAGGCCATCGCCCATATGCGCATGCTGGCCGAGTATGCGCGGGAACGCCTCGCAACGCTGGGCCTGATCGCTGCGACGCCCACCGACCCTTCGTTGAGTGGGCCAATGATCGCCTTCGAGCTACCTTCGGCGGCAACGCCGGCACAACTGCAAGGCGCGCTTTGGGACCGGTTCCATCTCGAGGTTTCCGTCATCGAGCGCCAGGACGTGGCACTGCTTCGGCTATCTCCTCATGTCTACAACACCTGTTCGGACATCGACTATCTGGTGGAATGCTTGGCTGCGCTCATGCGCAAACCGTCATCGAGGCGCCGATCGGCGGTCGTTTAGCCGGCACCGGGCGGCTAGCGCAAATGGGCCGCTTCCCTCCCGCTGCCTTTTTGTCCATCCTGTAGAACGCGAAAGCGGCACGGTCCACGCAGTGGACGTGATCGCCACAATCTCAAGCAGGTAGGAAAAGGCAGGGTATAGACGATGAAGAGGCTTTTGGCCTTCTGTTTGCTTTTCGTTGCCGCCATCGGCAGCGCGAAGGACGTGCCCACTTCGCGGGCAGATGCGCAGAAGCAGCTACAGCACACCGTGCAGACTTTCATGCAGCAGTACGACGTGCCCGGCGTGGCCATTGCCATAACGGTCGATGGAACGGACTACTACGCCACCTACGGCGTGTCCTCGCGAACGACGCAGGCGAAGATCAGCAAGGACACCTTGTTCGAAATCGGCTCGATCAGCAAGACTTTCACCGCCACCTTAGCCGCCTATGCGCAGGTCAACCACAAGCTGTCCCTAATGGATCACCCCAGCAAATATCTGCCGGAGATGAAGGGTCACGACTTCGACAAGGTCACGCTGCTCAATCTCGCGACGCATACAGCAGGCGGCTTCCCGATGCAGATGCCTGAGGATGTCAAAAGCGACGCTCAGGTAACTGCCTATTTTCAGGCATGGAAGCCTCAGTACCCCGCAGGCACGAAGCGCACTTACGCAAACCCGAGCATTGGCATGTTGGGGCTGATCACGGCAAAAAGCATGCATGTCCCGTTTCGCAAGGCGATGGAAGGCATCCTGCTTCCCAGGCTTGCGTTGCCCAACACCTACCTCTACGTTCCGCCCGGAAAACAGGCGCTGTACGCGCAGGGCTACGACGAGAACAATGCCCCGGTACGCATGAAGCCAGGCGCTCTATGGGAACCGACATACGGCATAAAAACCACAGCCGAGGATCTGCTGCGCTTTGTCGAAATCAATCTCGACCTGATCGAAGTGCAGCCTGCGCTGAGGCAAGCCATCAAAGACACCCACACCGGCTACTTCAAGCTCGGTGACATGACCCAGGACCTGGTCTGGGAACAGATTCCCTACCCCACCAACCAGAACGGGCTGTTGACGAACAGTTCCCAGAAGGTCATCTACGAGAGCAATGCTGTGGACACGCTAACGCCACCATTGCAGCCACAGCAGAATGTGCTGATCAACAAAACCGGCTCGACCCGGGGCTTTGGCGCATACATTGCCTTCAATCCGTCGGACAGGATCGGCATCGTCCTGCTGATCAATCGAAACATCTCCATGGAAGCGCGACTGCGCCTGGCCAATGCCGTGCTGGATGTCGCACGCGGCTTGCCAAACGGGCATTCACACTAAGCGCCTTTTCCGCTTCGCCGGGTGCACACGACATAAAAGCACATGCGAGCTTCGCTGATCGGCTCGATGGCCCTGAGCTCCAACATGCGCACGACGCACCGAGTGCCGTCCGGCCAATTGCTGAAGGAGCGACAGGTGCTTGTCGTGCTCTGTGGCCACCCGGACGAAGCACCGTCCAGCAGCGTCAAAGCAGCAACGCATCGCCAAGGAAGGCGTGATCGCAGATCGTGCTGATCTTCTCGCTGGGTGCGCTTGCGCCCGAGGCGTGCCTGCAGGTCAGCAGGAACGCGCAAACGAACGTAGTAGCGGCCAGTCTCGCCGCGGGTGAGGTAGTGCGCGACTCGCATGGAAGTGTCCAAGCGAGTGTCCAAGGTGGCGAAAAAGAAAAACGCCCGCAAGCCTTTGATTTGCGGGCGTTTCCTTGACACTGGCGGAGTGAGAGGGACACCATGCAGAGCCCTCTAACCCATTGATGCCAATCGTCTTTTGCCACCTGGACACCCGCAAATTGTGCCCAAGGGATGGTCCTACCGCCGGGATCGTAGCCGAGGCGGCATGCAATGTTGATCCCCCCATACGGCCAGTCCCTCTCCCTGTGCGATGAACCGATGCGCCACTCGTCAGGACGCTGATAGGAACAACGCGGCTCACGTCCCGGGGCGCGCCGTCGACGCCGAACCTTGACCGTCGATCAACTCCTTCTAGGCGTCTCAGGACAGCAAAAAACCGACCTCGAAGCGCGTATTTATATTTGTGAAATTTCTCTGAAATTTGCACTTGCGCAATGGCGACTCGGTGCTTGGATGAAAGCTCCTCAATCGCTCAAAGGAGCATCCATGCAATCCGAACCACTCACGCTTCAAATCGCCAGCCGTCTCGTCAGCGGCCTTCTTTGCCATGAGCGGCACTGCCGCCTCCCCGACCGCGTCAACGACATCCGGCACGCTCTGGAGGTGGCCGGGGAAATGATGCGCCAATACCGCGGCGGCTCTTCCGCTCCTCCGGTGTACGACTACGCCCCGCCCAAGCCTGGGCCGACGCTGCCACCACCAGCATCGCTGTCCCAGCCGCAAGTGCCGCGCCCACAAGAGACCCGAACTCAGCAGGCCATCGTGGTGCGCGAGATTCCGTCCGTTGAAGAGTGGCGAAAGAACCGCCGGCGCAAAGTCGCCCTGCATCCGGATCCGATGGCGAACACGAAGAGGCCGAAGCCGACATTGCACTGACACGCACCAACGCCCCGACAACAAAGTGCCCCGCTTGCGGGGCACCGTTGTTTCAGTGGAAGCGTGGGCGCGGTGGACGGGGGCCGCTCGGCGCAAGATCCGGGGCCGGCGGGTCGTAGAGCGCAGTCGGTTGAGCGTCCTGGGAGCCAAGGACCAGCGGTCGGTCGAGCTCGAGGGGATAGCGCCTGAGCATCTCCTGGCTCCAGGCCTCCAGGTGGTGGGCACGCTCTGCTGCCGCCTTCTCGCAGATGGCTTTTTGCTCCGGCGTGACCCGTGCCCGCGCTTTAGCTAGCTCGGCCCTCCGCTTCTCTACGATGCTCAAGCGCCATGCCCGGCGCTGCTTCCAGTGCTGCTCCGTCCAAGGGGTGCCAGGCTTGGGATTGCTGAAGGTGAAGTTCTCCCAATACCGCTCCGCGAGATGAAGGAGCTTGGAGGCGCGTCGCTCGGCCCGCAGGTGTCGTGCAAACCTCGTCAGGCTGGCTTTGAATCCGCGCAACCGCCAGGCGAGCTCCAACACGTCAGCGTCGAACCGGGTGTGCTCGACGAATGCCGCGGCGCGCTCGGCCGCCCAAGCCAAGAGTTGGCGGGTGGCATGGAGCGCCCGCGCCACGCCCTCGTGGCGCAGCGCTGCCCACTCCTGGCTCAGCTCTGCGACGAGCACCGGGATGGACAGCGACTCCGGGGGCGGCGCCCCGGGAGCGCTCTCCTCCAGCAACCCCAGCCGTTGGGCGTTGATCTCGATGTTGCGACGGACCTCGATGTCCCCTTCCCCGCGGGCCAGCGACAGTCGCAGCAGGGCTCCAAGACGTAGTCTCTCCCGTTTGGCCTGTTCGTGGCTGTGGCCGTCGGGCACTTCCAACGCTCGCCCCTCGCTCTCGAAGCTGGCGGCGAGTTCTTGGAAGGCCTCTTCGTTGCGCTCTTCAATCCGGCGGTTTGCCTCCACGCGCTCAGAGGCCTGGCCCCGTCGGGCCATGGCGGTTGCGTTCTTGCCCACGTGTTTGGTGGGCTCACGCGAGAGCACGGCAGCAGCCACCAGGTCGCCGCGGGCCAAGGCGTCATTGGCCTGTGCTTCCAAACGGCGATGGTCCACCTGAATCCCTAGGCCAGCCGCCTCGAGGTAGGCATTGACGGTGGTAGCGATCAGTTCGCGCACCCAGTGCACCTCTGCCCTGCCCAACGGCCCACCGTCCAGTTCCTTGGTTTTTTCCGTGAAACCTTCCGGCCCCACGCGCCGCGTCGTTGCCAAGACGTGAACGTGCCAGTTCAAGCCGTCTTTGCTGCCTGGGCTATGGATGCTCGCTTGGGCTGCGAACCGGTAGCGACTGACCAGCGCACGGGTGACCTCCAGGGCCAGCTCGGATCGCTGTTCATCATCGAGTTCGTGCGGCAGTGCGAATTCGAACTCGCGTGCGATCGTGGCGTCCTTGCGCCGCTCAGCCGCCTCCGCCGCCGGCCAGAGTGCGGCGGGGACAAGTGCCCAGTCGGGCGCGTCCTCGGGAGCGACGCAGCGGGTTTCGACCACGCCGTCCCGACGGCGGTAGTCGTGGCGCTGCCCGGTCTTCTCGTCTTCGAGAAGCAGGCCAGCGCGGTAGGCAGCCGCCGCGATGGACGAATGTCCCTTGGCGCGGCTGAAGGTCTTTACGTTGGCATGGTAGATGGCCATGAGGTATGTGCTCCGAAGCAGTGGGGTTGCTTCGTTTATGCCTTGGCTTTTGATTTGCGCAAGCGCCGTCGGCGCTTGGGGTTCAAGGGGCGGAGCCCTTTGCGCACACGTTCCGCAGGAACGTCTAGGTGCGCTCTTGCTTCTTTCTTTTAAGCCTTGTTTTTCAGATCTTTTCAATTTCGAGGGAGCACAAATTTTCAAGCCGGCGCGAACTTGACGCGAGCCATTTCTTTGGTTGACTCGTAAGCAAGCAGAGGAGAAATCAGATGAGCGCGACAAACCACTACCACGACCGAATCCATCGAGCTACCGAACGACTGGCGCAGCTTCAAGCGCGCGAGCTTTTAGCGAGCCAGCGCCAGGCAGTGAAAGCGAAGGAAACACAGCGCCGCGAAGAGGCCAAGCGACGCACGCGGGTCGCAGAGCTTGTGTTCTTGGCCGGCGTCGAAACGCTGGAGGATGCTGAGTTGGTCGGCGCGCTGTTGAGCTATGTAGAAAGCCGCAATGACCATGATGTCCGCAACCAAGCACGCTCACGCGGGACCTTGCGGCTGACAATGGCAAGCGCCGAAGAAAGCCATGCCAAGCACTGACCTGGCTCTGCACTTGCTCGCTACCTTCGAGTTGCGGCGGTCTTAGAGTTGAGCTAAAACATGTTTGCCGGTCGCTGAGCGTCGGTGTTGTGCCCGCATGCCAAACGGCTCCGGGTGCCCGAGGTCCACCCAATGGGGGCGCGGGAATCGTCTTTTGATTCCGGAGCCTCCCATGAGCAACAGACGCCTCAAAACCCTTCGTGCCTACGCCTTCCACGCCCAAGCCGGCCGCTGTTTCTATTGCGGCCTCCCCATGTGGCTCTCCTCGCCTGACGAGCTAGGCTTGCGCCCCCGATCGTCCCGCGCCTACCAATGCACGGCCGAGCATCTCCAGGCTCGCCAAGACGGTGGCAAGGACGTGGCCGATAACGTGGTGGCCGCGCATGCCCGCTGTAACCAAAGACGCCACAAAAGGTCTGGGCCGCCCCTCCATCCCGACGCATTCCGGGCACTGGTTCAGAGGCGGCTCGCAGTGGGAAAATGGTGGCCGTCACTACCGCCAGGGATTGCGCGTGCTTCTTTTTGACCTCATCAAGCTTCACGAACCCTCGTTCGAGACGTCGAAGGCCAAGATTCATTTGGCACGACACAACCAGATCAGTCACCCCATCAACGAATGGCTGGCTGGTGACTTCGATAACTGGCAACGCACCCAGACCCGCAGGAACTTCAAACTCGACCTAGTTGTATCGCTGATCCAGGTGCCCAAGACGTATCGGTGGATGTTTGCCGGCCTGTTCCGCTCGCATGGATACGAGGAGTGGAAAAACGAGGTGAACAAGCTCCACTACGTTTACAACCTCGAACGCATCCCCAGCACCGAAGCCTTGGAAGGCCGCTTGTTCCTCACCGGAAAATATACCGGCCAACAGTCCTACCCAGGTGCAGACAGCCTCATTGGCGACATGGAAGTCTACGAACTGCTTCCTGAGAAGTTGGGCATCGGAGCCTTTCCAGGCTTCAAGAAGGTGGACATCGACAAGGGCACCCTTGATCTGCTGATGCGCACAAACAACAGCGCATGGCGAACGGCCCTGTCTTCTGTCAAAGGCATCTACCTCATCACTGACACCAAAACTGGCAAGCTCTACGTGGGCAAAGCCGACGGTGAGGAAGGCATCTGGGGACGCTGGGGTCACTACGCCAGCACTGGACACGGTGGCAACCGGGCTCTTGTCCAAGAGCTCGGCCTGAAAGCGAGCGACCGCCAGAACGATCTGAAGTTCTCGCTCCTAGAAATCGCAGACATCCAGACCGGCGATCAGGAGATCGATGAGCGAGAGATCCATTGGAAGAACATCTTGATGAGCCGAGCCTACGGCTACAACCGCAACTGACCCGGGCAAAAAATAGCCCGGGGGTGAGCCGGCTGAAGGGTCTCGAGGAACAAGGGATGGTCAGGAGTATGCCTATCCCGATTCGCAGTGATTGAGACCCTTGGCCAAAATCCCGTCTGCGCTTCTGACTTGGCTGTCAGGCGGATGCTGGAAGCCTGACAAGTTCCATCCAGCCGGACTGCGCCGTGGAAGCGCTCGCCATCAAGGGCCCGTACCCCGGGATGACCTTCAGCTGGTCCACGCCGTCCTGGTCTTGTGGGAAGAACGGCCCATCTGGGCTGAAGACGTAGTGGTCTCCCTGCAGCGCGCCGCAGGCCTCACAGTGGTTGGCCAGGTAGCTCTGGTTGGCCGTCTGCGAGTAGTTGGGCTTTAGCCAGGGGGCCGCGGCCTTGACCCGGGCCATCGTGCCCACGTCCAGTTCGCTGACGTATTTCAGCAAGGATGGGCCGCCCTCCTCGGGGTATTCCTCGTCCTCGTTGTCGATGAAGCCAGGCACCCAAATGGCGGTCACAGGGATAGACGCCGAGCACTTCCAGCAGGTGGTCTCGCCTTGGAGCAGGGCGTAGCTGGTGGCGTTGATGTTGAGTTCGGTCATGGGGACTCGTCCACGTATGCACCGCGATCCCAGGAGCGGTAGCGCCAAGGCAACACCTCCTCTAGGAACGTGATGCGGGGGCCGGGGAGGTTCTTCAAACCGCCGATGGCGCATTGGATGCCCTTGGCGTTAGCCTCCGATACGAAGAGCCAGGGCCGCGCACTGCAATCCAGCGGCACGCCGCTGTCCCGGGCCAACGCGGCCCTGACACCAGGCCAATGCTCGTCCCACGCCCTCAAACGCGCCCGGAGCGACGGCGCACGTGCAGCGTAGGTGATTTCGCAGAGGTAAGCCGCCTGCTCCTTGAAGCTGACCGCCACCGCGTCGCAATACCAATGCGGTCCGCTCGTATCGGGGTTGGCGCCTTCGTTGAGTTGGATGCAGCACTGGCTGTTGACGAACAGCGCGCGATCTGCGCGCAGATAATCCAACACCACGCCTTCAAAATGGTCCACGGATAATGGTCCTCTAGGATGGTGGCTACATGGTCAAGCCGCTCCGCCGCCGCGGTGGGCGCCTGGAGCTTCATTCCGGCAAACCAGTCAACTCTCCCATTTTCGTTCCCGATGACGTGGGGCTTGACGTCTGGGGCGTGGTGACCTGGAGCTTTAGGAAGCAGCTTAGGCGCTGACCGATGACCTAGGGTCGCCTGTTCAGCGGAAGTCGCGTTGACTCCCTCCGATTAGGGTCATCAAGGTGCTGCTGGATATCCGCGTCCTTGATCAAACGCTCGTTTCGCTCCCTCCTACAGTTCCTTGCAACCTCCATTTGGTAGTCGTGATATCTGGAGTTGCGCTCGCTTTCAGATAGACCCGCCTCACGCAGCTTTTTGAAGTAGTCCATTGCCTCCTGCGTGTCCTGCACAAACCACCCAGTTCCCCTGCACTCCCAACACATATCCAGCCTCTATGCTTGGCCTCGTTGACGGAAACAACTTCTACGCCAGTTGCGAGAGAGTGTTCAACCCCTCGCTGCGCGGTCGCCCGGTCGTCGTGCTGTCCAACAACGACGGCTGCGCCATCGCGCGGTCGCAGGAAGCCAGGGACCTGGGCGTAGGCATGGGCCAGCCCATCCACGAAGTCCCGCCAGAGGTGCGCCGGCAGCTCAAAGTCCTAGCAGCCAACTTCGGGCTCTACGGCGACTATCGGGCGCGTGGTGTCGATCCTGCGGGACCTGTTCCCCCCAGATCGAGGTCTACTCCACCGATGAGTTTTTCGTGTCCTTCGACGGCATCCCGGAAGCCGAATACGAGCGCGTCGCTGCCGAGGCCCGAGCGCGAATCCTGATGTGTACCGGGATTCCCTGCCGCGTCGGCATCGGGCCCATCAGGACGCTCGCCAAGCTGGGCAACAAGGCAGCAAAAAAGCCCCGCACGGGGTCATGACCGCCCTGCCCAGCTCCCCGTTGCTGGGACGGTTCGAGGTCGATGATGTGTGGGGCGTAAGCCATCGCACACGGGCCAAGCCCGACGTGGAGGGGATCTTGACCGCCGCGGGCCTGGCCCGGGCTGACTCCGAAACCCTGAGGGCGCGGTGTGGCGTCACCCTGGCCCGCACCCTGCGGGAGCCGCAGAGCATTGCTTGCTCCAGTCTGGAAGAGGTGGAGCCGGACCGACAGCAGATCGTCGTGTCGCGTTCGTTCGGAAAAGTGGTGGTGGCGCTGGAGGATCCGCAGCGAGCGGTGGCAACATTTGCCCAGCGCGCCTGCGAGAAGCTCCTCGCGCGTTCGCTTCAGGCCGGCGGGGTCTTGGTCTTCTTGCACACCAATCCTTTCGAGCCCGGGGCGGCGCAATACCACTTCAGCAAGGCCTTCAACTTCGTGACCCCAACCATTGACACCCGAGAGATGCTCATGGTGGTTCAAGGGCTGACCAAAGCGATGTGGCGACCGGGTAACCGCTATAAAAAGGCGGGCATTGGCTTGCTGGACCTGACGGCGAGCGACATCCACCAAGGCGACTTGTTCGCCCAGGTGGGTCCCCGTTCGAAAGCCCTCATGGAAGTCATATAAGGGGCGAACACCAAGTTTCGCCGCGGCTCGACGGCGCTTGCTTCATCGGCAAAGCGGGCGCGTGGTGGAGAGCGGCGCAAGCAGGTCTGGGCAATGAACCAGGCGGCGCTGTCTCCGGCTTACACGACTCGGTGGGATCAACTCGTCCGGGTGCGATGAGCCAACTCAAACAGTAAACTTCAGCAACAAATGCCAAAGGGGGCAAGAATGGATTCAGTATTGCTGATGTCGATCGTCGGGTCGGCAGTTCTGGGCGCGGCCATCGGAGCATTTCTGGTGCGTCAGAGGAGGCCTGGCTACAAGGTTGTGGCCACCACAGAGCGAGCTGCTCCGGCAGGTGGCTTGGCACTTGTTCCCGCGTCCTCGAGCTCCTTGGTCATTCAAGATCGCACGGGCTCAAACGCATTGGCTGTCACTCAGCTTCCTACGGAACTGTTTGACCAAATCGACGCACCAGCGCAAGGGAAGCCGAGCAAGAAGCTTTCGCGCTTGAATGCGCTGTTTCAAGGCGCACCTACCCTTGTCAACGCAGCCCAGGGCACCCCTGCGAACGTGTGGGAGGTCGCGATCAACGGCCCCCTTCTTCGTGCGCTTGACGAAAATAAGGAACCCATCAAGGGCGCCTTCCGAGCGATGACGCATGGAACGAAGGGTCACCACTTCAAGGAACACGCCCTGCTCACCAAGCCGGAGAGCGTCAATGCCTTGATGGGTGCCACCGCGTTCTGGCAGATCGCTTCGATTGTTGTGGCCCAGAAGCATTTGGGAGACATCAGCCAGCGTCTTGAGGGAATCGAAACGGGATTGGAGCGGGTCGAGTCCAAGATGGATGCCAAGCGCCGCAGCGAGCTCAAGGGCGTCATCGAATATCTGAAAGAGATCTCGGACTCCATCCTGGCAGGCGACTACTCGCCTCACTTTCGCTTCAAGCTGGAAGATCATGCGGAGCAGATGCTCAAGGCCAAGCATGAGATCGCGGACTTGTTGAAGGCGCGGATCAACGCCCTACTCAACATCAAGGACCCGGACGCTATCAACGCAGACGGTTACGCAGACCTCATCCGAACAGAAATGGCTGTCATCGCGACACTGTTCCGAGAATGGCTGCTTTGCTCGCGCGCCCGCTTCCAGGCATGGTCGCTTCTTGCAGTCATGCCGGGCGATGAGGTTCTCAAGCCCAAGCGCTACAACGGCATTGTGAACGATCTGGTCACCATGATGGACCCCAGTGGCCCCATGGGCGCGTTCTCCAAAAACATCCATGTCATGACGTCTCGCATCCACGCTCGTGTTTGGAGTGCGGAAGCGCTATCGAACCTTCGCATGAAGGTCTCGAATGAGTTTGAAGACCTCAAAAAGGACCTTTGGGCTGACTTTGAGGCAGAACGAAAGCTGGTGGACCAAGGCGCTGAACTGCTCAAAGACATCGAGCAGCCGACCCGGATCCTGGTGCAGATCAAGGGCGATGAAGTAGTCTCCCTGAAGCACCTGCCAGCCAATGAGCTTCCGCAGATTGCTCATCAGAACCTATTGCCGTCGGTGTTCTCGCAGCAGACGATTCAAGCGGCAGCACAAGCAAGACAGCCGCGAAACTGAGTCAAAAGAGCTGACTCACGGCTAAGCGGGCGTGTTAACCGCAAGTCGGTTTGGCGGTGCCAATCTGATGCTTTTGCGGTCCAACGCCAGGTTTAGCCGAGGGCTTATGGCGTTCGCCTCGTCGCCCATTGCGGCGGCGCGGTGGTCAGCAGCGCCGCCGGATCTGGGCGGTGAACCAGGCAGCGGTGTCAGAGGCTTATACGACTCGATGAAAGCAACTTGTCCGGGGGCAGTGACGCCCTACCAAGGGATGCCGTCGTCAATCGCTGCCGGAACAAGCGCTTCACTTACCGAAGGTGACATCATCTCGATCAGCCGCTCGCCTTGGGCCAGCAAATGGTCGTAGGTCATTACCGAAATACCATGCAGGCGGCGATTCAAGCCATGCAGTGACCGCTGCTGCTCCTCATCCCATTCATTCGAGCGCCCAATAACGATGGTCGCTCGCGGGTGATAAGCGACGACTTCCTTGTGATCCAGCAAGCCGTGCTTCGCCTGCTCATGCAGGATGTCCAAATAGCGATGGCACTGCCCAATGGCCTTGGAAACATCAGCAGAGAAGTAGTAGTTCCGATGCGCCGAGTCATAGACCAACACGTCTTTGTCGGGCCGCTTCAGCTCAACGATGTCTCTGTAGCCGGCGATGACGCTGGGCAATAGCAAGTCGAGGCTGTCGCCCGATGAAATGTTTCGCACCTCATCCCGGATGACGTAGGCATTCCCGAACGCCCAGCAATGCTTTTCGCACCAAGCCTGATACACCTGTTCGCCCACTTCACGTCCCAGGTTCGAGCGTAGTTCTGCGACAGCCGAACGCATCTCACTTAAACGAATAGAACCACGAAGCGCGGCGCTCAACTCGTGCGTAAGTTCGGCAGTCGAAAGATGTTGGACGAGCTCCGGTTGAGAAAGCACCTTGGTCAGCGCCCCCACCAACTCCTCCGGCTTGTGATCGGAGAGATTGGCCTCGCCGTTGGAGACCTTGATGAGGATGAACTCCCCCGTTCCCGATTGTGCTGCAACAGGGAGGTGGGTTTGAAGGTATTTCAGAAGCTGTAGAGAAGAGGCCTCCGTCAATGTGAGCGTCTTCGCCTTGTCCTCGACCCATGGCTGATTTTTCGACTTAACGAAGCCCTCAAGCTTGAGTGAGAACTCGGTGCGGTCGCTATGCGGAATGAACCACGCAAGCGCCTGAAGCTTGCTCTTCGTTGTCTCGTTCAAGACGACGGGAGGCGCATAGTCCAGCTTCCCGCTGCTGGCTGCCTTCCTGACAATCCTCTGCACCTTGCTCGCGTCCTGCATGCTTATCCCTCTATCTTTCGATGGCTGCCTTCAGCTGCTCGGTCACGCTGTTGCCCTTCTCGTCTTTCAGCTGGGCCATGAGGTAGACCCCTCTGCCCTTACTCTTGGTGGCCCACAGCTCCCCGATCATGCGCTTCTCCTTCTCGGAGTCGGCCGTATATCGGTCGCCGCCCTTGTATTCAACAACCAGAAGGCGCCCATCCTTTAGCCGCGCGACGAAATCCGGGTAGGTGCGCTGCTTGGACGTGGGCATCCAGAACTGGCTCTTGTCCACCAAGTTGCGGACCCAGTGCTCCACCTCGTCCAGTTGGTCAATGGCTTGGGCGCAGAGGAACTCTTCCCCCAGCTTGCCCCCGGCCGTCTTCCACTTCAGATCGCCCACCCAGGGATAATAGTGCTTGCGGAAGCGGTAAGTCCCGCCTTGCTGTTCGTAATAGGAATGCCCTGGATACTGCCTGAAGTCCGCTGGGTAGGTGAACATGGCATCGGGCTCGTCGCTGACCACGATGTCGGCGTCGGCTCCGAACAACGCTTGCTGAAAGCCGTCCTTCAGCGCCTCAGCCTTGGCTATCTGGAGCTGCTCGCCCAGTTTTCGGCGCAGGACGAACTGACCATTGAGCAACTGGGACAGCGAGAAGCCGCGGTCGTCCTCCAGGCCGCTGATGGCCCGGCGCAACCACTCGCGCAGAACCGGCTGCTTGACGCCCGGGTCTCGGATCTTCTGGTCCAACCAGCCCACTAGGTCCGCCTGAGTGCGGTCTTTCGCGAAGCCTGGCAGGTAGGTGTTCACATCGTCGTCGATCTTGGTGTAACTGACCTTCGAATCGACCAGGTCCACCTCGAACGTCTGGCTGTCCGCGTTGAACTTAAGGCTGGAAAGATCCGGGGGGTAGGCCAGCAGGTCCCAGGCGAAGCCCGGGGGCGTGGCGCCGCTCTCCACGAACTCCAGCTCGCCCTGTTCCATGACGCCAAGCCGGGGCACACTGAAAACCACTCCGTTCTGGCTGGGTGCTTTCAGCACCTTGGAGGCAATCTGGTGCCGTTCGATGGTGGCAGTGGCTTCCTCACGCTCCTTGGCCGGCACTGCCTGCGTGATCACCTCCACGGTCGAGTCGTCCAACTCGCCCGTGATCTCCACCGACCCGCCCTTACCTTCTTCGTTCAGGGTAAATACGACATTGGCTTGGTCCCGCGCCGGGATACCGGCCAGGTCCGGCTGCTTGCTCACGGCAATCGTGGTCTTCGGCGTAACAGGCGCCGGATTGGCATTACCGCCTTGAAGCTGCAGGCCAGGGCCTGGGGTGAGATCCGGAAGCACCGCGCCCACGGCTTCCAGCGGGTTGAATCCGATGTCGATGAGGGATTTGGTCAGCTCGGCCGCGGCCAGGTTGAAGGCCGTGGTGGTGACGTGGGCGTAGGCCTTGTTCATAGCCTCCTGCTTGCGACGGGTGGCATAGGGCATGCGCAACACGCGGCCCAGCAACTGCTGGATGTCCTTGTCGCTCTTAACCTGGGCCACCGAGCAGAAAACGTAGGCAAACGAGCAGTCCCACCCTTCCTTGAGCGCTTGCTTGGTGATGATGACCTCGATGGGGCAGTCCTTGGCGAACAGGTCCACGCCGTCGATTTCGCGCTGATCGCCCGTAGCAATGGCGATGGCCTTTTCAGGCACTTTCTCGTTGTCGATAAGGTGCTTTTTGACCTCCTCGACCGTGGCCGTGCCTTTGGCGCTCTCGGCCTGGATCAGCAGGATCGGCCGGATGTAGTCCGGCTCCCCGAGCGCGGTCTTGCCCAACTCGTTTCGGCGGGCCACTGCGCTGCCAACGGCCACCTCCCACTGCCCGACGTGCTCCTTGAGCACGACCGGGAACTTGATCATGTTCGCGTTCTTCAGCTCAAACGCGCTGACACTCACCAGCACATTGCTTTTGCTAGCTTCCGGCGTGGCCGTGAGCTCCACCACCACCTTGGCGCCCAGACGCTCGTAGACCTGGTAGGAGAGCGGCGTGTTGGCGTTGTGCGCTTCGTCGGTGATGACCAACGGGCCGTGGAGCTTGAGCAGGTTGGCAAAGGACGCGATGGCCTTGCCCGCCTTGTTCTGCTCCAGGTAGGCCAAATCGGACACGCTGCCGGCGAAGTGCGCTTCCAACTCCTCGTGGTGCTCGTAGACCTTCCGGCCTTCCTGGTTCTCCACGCGCAGCGCGGCCATGGTCGAGATGACCACGCACACCTTGGTGCCCAGATCGGCGGGGCGGATGTGGGAGAAGTCCTCCACGTCAAAAACGGCGACCTTGCCCCCGAACGCCTCGTCCAGCTCCTGGCGGTAGGCGTGGCGGGGGTTCTTAAAAGCTTCCAACGTCTGAGCCTTGATCTGAGTGGTGGGCACCATCCACATGACCAGCGGGAACTCGCGCTCCAGGTAGGCGTCGCCTGCAGCCTGGATGATGTGCGCGCCCATGACCGTCTTGCCGCCGCCCGTGGGAATGCGCAGGCAGACATAGGGTGAGGCCTCCAGGTGGGGCATGGGCTTGTAGCGGGTGTCTAAGCCCGCGTCTACGTTCTTCTCAAACGCGGGTGCGGGACCGGTGAGGCGTGTGTCTTCGAGAAACTGGGCCAGGCTCGACAAGGCCCGCTGCTGATACACCTTGAGGGAAAGAGCCATGCTTAGCGTGCCTTGATGTCGTAGGGGGTCTGCTTGAAGGTGATCTGAAGTTCTTCCAGCCGCTCCTTGGGCAAGTCGCAGGATTCCCCGTAGATCACCTTGGGCCCCTCAAAGGGCTGCAGGCCTTTCAACACCCGCTTGGTCAGCACGTTGCCACCTGTCTTGCTTTCGTCGCCCAGGATGCCGTTGAACAGCAGATAGTAGCCGGTCCCGTGGTGCTCGCCCAAGAACGGCTGTTTGGGGGCACGGGTTGAGCGAGCGATGCCGGTTTCAGCGAACCAAACGTGGGCGGCTAGGTGCTCGAATCTGATCCCTTCACGGATATGGCCGAACTCATCAAAAACCGGCACACCAAGCTTGTAAAAGCGAAAGCCACTGCCGCCCTTCCAATCCACAGATTTGGAGATTCCCGATTGCTCGCCATCCACCACAGCTTTCAAGCGCGGCTGGCACTTTGTTTCAGCGTGTTCGCCACGCTCGATACCGATCCAGTGTCGCTTCATTTTGTGTGCTACTGCAGCAGTGGTTCCGGAACCAAGATAAGAGTCGAGCACCAAGTCACCTTCATTTGTTGCAAGTTCAAGGCAGCGTTTGACCAATGCCTCGGGCTTCTTGCTCTTCGGAAACTCAACACCACCTTCCTTATGCAGATTGTTCGACAGGAGGTCGTCCCACAGCGTAGTAAGCGGTTCACCGGCTACGAGGACTCCATCAACTTCCTTCAACTTCCCCGAATAGAATATGATTCTCTGCCCGCCAATGAAATACATGTCCGCGTGCCCTTCACGCCCCAAATGCATGATTTCATCTGGCTTCTTCAAAGACTCATCAATCACGCGCTGAGCTTCCTTGCTCACTGCGTTGTAGTCGGGCCGAACAAACTGGGCAACCCGACTTGCGTTCTCTATAACAAAATCATTGAGAAAACTTTCTAGACCATCACCATACTCTTTCTTGAGGTCAGAAGCTTTTTTCCCTGAAAATTCGGAAACGGCAACAGTGAGAGTGACAAACTTCCATTTGCTGAAATGCTCATGGGGATTGACTAAAAACTTACCATAACGCTTATCTCTCTCGCGCCCGGTGAATACACGGTTAGGCCTCCACTTCGCCTTGTTTTTGGCATAAACAAGAATGAAGTTTGTTGTGCTCACCATACCAGGATTAATCGCCTTGTGCCCCGTTGGCGCCCCCTGCTTAAATGAAACCACAGCAACTCGATTTTTCCGGCCCATGATCTCGTCAAGGATGGCAATTAGGTAACCGAGTTCGTTATCGTCAATATGAACAAATAAAGTTGCGTCCTCCGCCATTAGCTGGCGAATCAGATCCAACGCGGGATACATCATTGACAGCCAGATGGAGTGTTCGAGGTTGTCGTCATAGTCACTCAATGCCTGCCCGGTATTGAAAGGGGGATCGGCATAAACACACTTGACCGAGCCGGCATAGTAGGGAAGCAATGCCTTTAAGGCATCAAGGTTATCGCCCTCGATCAGCATATTGGGGGAGTCGACCTCCCCATAGGACAAGCTGGAAACCGGCTCAAGAAGCCGGTAAGGCGTCAAGGCGGAACGGGTCAGGTCCTCATCACGGTTGGACCAGTTGAGCAGCGGCATCTAAGACATCCCTTCGAACAAGTGCTAAGTATCGGCCAGGGGCGCCGCAAGGCCAACGCCCGCGCAAAGCCATCAACTACATGTGACTGATTAGACTGAAATTTTCCAATCTCAGAAAACGAAACAAAACCACGGTATCTACAGCGTCATCCTTGACCCTTGTTCCTGACGATGGGTCTGCTGCTGGGTCTGCTCCAATGCCTGCTGGCGCACCTGATCCTGCTTGATGACCTCCGCCTGCTGGAGGTTCTGCTCTGCAGGCTGCTGGGCCGCTTCCCGCCCATCCACCCGCGCATGAAAAAACGGCGCCTTGTCGCCAAAAGGCGCGTAGACCGCCAGCACGTTCTCGGCCCCGTCCTTGCCCAGCGCTCCGGTCACCCGGTCCACTCGCTTCACCAATGGGTCCTCGGCCTGCTGCTTGTAAAGCGCCGCGGTAACGTTCCGGCTTTCCTCTTCGTTCCAGTTCCTCGTCCCGCTGACCCAGGAATGGATCGTCTGGTAGGTGGAGTGGTCCGGGTGCGCAGGGTTGTCGGCCAGCATCGGCCCCTGCGCCCCCTTCTCCTGAGCCGGTTCGGCCTCCGGCTCTTTGCTTCGGCTCGGCGCGGTCACCGAGACCGTCGCCAGCGTCGGCACGTGCGCCATGGCCGGCTGGCCCAGCTCGGCCTTGGCTTGGCGCAATTCCTCAGAAGTGGTAACCGCGACCTGATGGGCCACCCCGTCCTGGCCGACCTTGTAATGCGCTATTGGGCTGTCGTAGCCATATTGGCCTTGCTCGTTGGGCTTCAACTTCTGAATCGTCGGACCGGTGAGGCCTTCGGCCTCCTTGGTCCGCTGCGTGGCGAGTTCCACTGCCTGCAGGTTGTGCTCCTGCGCGTTGAGGTCGACGCCAGCGGCTCGATACCGATGCAGGAGCTCGTTGTGCTCCATCTGCGCCGCCGTGGGCGCTGGGCGAGCCTCAATGGCCGCCAGCGTCTCCTGAGCACGCTCCAGCGAGGGCTGGCGCATCTGGTTCGTGAGCTCCAGCTCCGCCGCCAGGTTGCCGGCAGCCGCCCCGTCCTTGCCGAGCCACTGCCCGGCCTCGTTGCGCTGGTAGGTCTGGCCGTCGTGGCCTTGCACCCGGTCTTGCTTGGCACGAGCACTTTCCACGGCGGCAGGAACGCCCACCCCATAGTCCTGCCCGCGCTGGGCCGCATGGCTCTCCAGGTAGGCCTGGGCGATGGCCTCGCGACCGTTGGCGATGTTGTTTTCGATGCGCGCCAGGGCTTCCTGGTTCAGGCGCTGCGTCTGCTCTGCGCTCGCGAACTGGGGCTCGTAGACACCCCGGTCGTTGGCGCCGTCCACACCGGTCTTGACCTGGCGCTCCCACTTCTCCGTGTCCGGATTGCGGTGCCAGTTCTGATTGTCCAACCCAATCCGATCGCCGGGCTGGGCCGGCAGGTCGAACGGATCCTGCGGCCGGGGCACCTTCCCCAGCGCGAACTCGACAGCTTTGGCATTGGCCATCGCGCCCAGTTCCTGGGACTTGGCATAGCTGGCGACCACGTCTTGCTCGACCGCCTTGCCCTGCCCTTCTTGGAGCTGGCCTTGGCGCTCCCAGTTGCGGCCGTTGAATTGCCAGTCCACGCCGGACCGATCGGTCTGGTGGAAGATGTCGCGGTTCTCTTTGAGGTCGACGGCCTTGTCGAAGGCCTTGCTCATCAAGACAGCATCGCCCACCACCAGGGCCGCGGGCACAAAGCCGCCGCTGCTACCCAGCGCGGCCGCCGTGGACGCGCCGCCGGCCCAGCCGCCCACGTTGCGCGCAACGGCGCGATTGACCTCCGACTGCGCAGCGGTGAGGTTGCCCTGCTCCATCAGCGCAGACGCCGTGCGGGCGGTCATGACCGCATCCGCGCCCGTGGCCAGGAGTCCGCCGGCACGCGTAAGGCCGCGGGCGGACGCCTCGCCCATCAACAGCTCCATGGCGACTTCGCCACGCTGTCCGCGCGGCACGCGAATGTTCTGGGCGGCTTCCGGACCCAGCACCTGCTCGACCTTGAGAATGCCCTGCTCGGACAAGACCACACGCCCATCGTGATGGGCATTGGCGATGGCGAGCGACAACCCGCTGCGTTGAAGCTGGATATCCCCGCCTCGAACGATCGCGGCGTTGCTGACCTGGATTTGGTTGAGCGTGGTGACGATGCGCGACTCGGAATGCGCGACGGCACCCCAGCCGTGGTCCACCCCCGTGAAGCCCTTCAAGGCCTCGACCTGCTGAGAGTGGGTCTGATAGTAGGCGGGGATGTCTTTGAAGAACTGACGGACTCTCTGGCTCGTCTGCGTCGGAAGTTCGCCTACTGGCGTGTTGGTGTTCAAGTCGCCATTGATCAGCCCGACCTTGACCGTATCGCGCAGTTGCTCCACACGTTTGGCGACCCGATCCATCGCACCAGGGTCACCCATCAAAGCAGCTTGACCATCCCGCGTCGATTGGATGCGGTTCAACCGTTCAAGCATGCCCTTCTGGTATTCCGCCAAGGGACCGCCACTGTGTGGGGTCACCCCAAGCGCGTCAGCCAGTTGAGGACTGGCTGGCAGGAACAAACGGTTCTCAGGGGCATGGATATGAAACTTCCCGACCTCTTGCAACTTCGCCAACAGCTCGCTGTTCTTCAGCGTCTGCTGTTCGATGTTGTGATGGTCTTGGAAAAGCGTCCGATAGTTCGCCATGGATCAGGCTCCTTCCTTGCTGCCCGTGTTCGCAATCAGCAGTTCACAACGTCGTAAAACCAAAGCCCATTGGACTTGCTGGGCGTAACAATACCCGCCGCTTCAACGGCCTCCTTGAACGCTCTATCGCAGAAGACACCACCATGGAAAGCCAACCTAAAAACATGCGCCGAACCCAACACATCCCGCCTGAAGGCCAGACGGATGTCGCCGGTGAGGTCGTAGTATTTCCCGGTCTCAAATTCGTCACTGATTTCAATGTTGAGCTGGGAAGCCTCTTCATCCAAGGCATCCAATGTGCTGACGACGTCGCAGAGGAAGACAGTCGGCCCCTTGGATCCATCGGCCAAACGATAGTCGACCTCAGCAAAAGCGAAGGCCTCCGCATCCACTGACTCCATCACGCGACGCAGTCGGTCGGAAACCAACCAATAGCCGCTGAAGCCGCCCTCTAGATCTTCAGGCAGCGCGCCCTCGCTAGGGTGGTAAACCAGGCGCGGGGTTTCGCGCAATGGCGGGAACCCACCTTCCGTTGGCTTCACGATGAGGCGCGGCGGCGTTCGCAGCACACTCTCATTTTCAAAGACCACTCCGTGGCCTTTGCCTCCACGCCGAGCATCCGGCTGCAGCTGGAAGAACTCGCCCTTCTTAGGCTGATTTGCCATCTTGGTTTCCATGCGTTGCACCCCGTCCATAGGCTCACGTCTATCGATTACTGTGATCGGAGTCTAGCGCCATCGTCCGCAACTTGGGCAGACAAATGGGAAGGGCCCCGCCTCTGCTGTGGCCGCCCGGCTGCGTCCAAGAGCTCAGCGCTGTGCCGGCTGCCACCCTGCCCGTGCGGCCTCCTCGGGGCGGCAGAACATGCGCTCGCCACGGCTCAGATCGATGCTGGTGCGCTCGTAGTCCCGCTGGCCTGGCACGTGGTAGATCTTCTTGCCCTGACGGGAGATGTTGCCCTTGATGCGGCATCCGCTGGGCATGGGTGGCGTGGCCACCTGGGCTTGGCGGGCGGCCTGATCGCGCTTCGCGCGCCGGTAGTCGGCGGGCATCTGGAAAGGTCCTTGCCAGAGGTTCCGCTGGTGCTGGCGCGCGTCGGCTTCGTCCGCGATGAACGCCGTGGCGTATTGGCGATATGCGACCGCCCAGCCTGAGCGCACCATCCAGCCGTTGACGGACTGCCCTTGGACGAAGCACTCCGCGACCACCCGGCCATAGCGGTCCGTGTCCTTGGGTTGGCATCGAACGGTCTTGTCCAGTACGTAGCTGTCCAGCGCGGCGGCGGCCCGCCGGCCACAGGGCCAGGAGCGTCCGTCCTTGGTGGTGCATTGCTGGGTGCTTTCCGGGGCATCGATGCCCCACAGGCGGATGCGCTGCTTCTCCACCGTGAGGGTGTCCCCGTCCGTGACCGTCGCGCGACCGACCAACTCTGCTGCCACGCCAGGAATCGAAGCAAAAAACAAAGACAGAACCAACAAACCCTTCAACGCCATCAACAACGACTTCCTCTACGCGCACGCTCTGGTGGCGAGCGCCAGTTTAAACAGGGCCAGACACTTTAGCGGAAGCGGGGAACGGGCGCCGGCCAACTCGCCAGTTCTTCAATCCCGACTTACGTTCCTGGCGTGGTCGCCTTCGGTCTCATCTACGACAACGAAGTTGCTCACCAGCCAGCCGTATGCTCGCTGAGCGCATCGGCGATCCCCTCTTCGCTCTCGCATTCGACTGTGGCTTCGGCCGGCAACGCAGGACGCTTGCCATCGGTCTCCCAGACAATCCCTCGCACGTGAAACGCTTTCATTCCTGCTCCATGGATGTGCATCTGCCTTGGCAGTCTAGCTTCGGCAGACCGCATAGGTGAAGGGGCGGGCTATGCCCACCCCCTGCTTGCCAGGCTGGTGTGCTGGTGGCCGCCGATGATCAGGTGGTCGAGGACTCGGATGTCGAAGAGGCGAAGCGCTTGCTTCAGGCGCTCGGTGACCTGGCGGTCAGCGTCGCTGGGCTCCGGGTTTCCGCTCGGATGATTGTGGAAGAGAATGACCGCGGCAGCGTTGAGGTCCAAAGCGCGCTTGGCGACGACTCGGTTGTGGACTTCGCATCCGTCGACGGTTCCAGTGAACAGGTGTTCGACGGCCAAGATGTGATGTTTGGTGTCGAGGAAGATGACGCCGAAGACTTCGTGAGGCAGGTGGGCGTAGCGGGCGACGAGGTAGCTGCCGGCGTGGATGGGGTTGTGGATCCGGCCTTGCCGCTGGAGGCGACGCTCCAAGATGCTAGCGGCGGCGAGCAAGATGCCCTCCTCGTCCATCTGGAGTTGGTATTGGGCCGTGCGGTCCTTGGTGCTGCGCTTCATCGGTTCTTCTCCACCAGCGCGTTGTGCGCCTCGTGGGAACCGGCAGGCGAAGCGTTAGGCTCGACAGCACCCGGGAGTGAGCACCGTTAGGCGCGCAGCGGAGGGCCGCAACAGAGCGCCAGCGCCGAGGAGGAGGCTCGCCCTTGCGGTCGGGACAGCGAAGCTAGGATTCCCTTCGAGAGGCCCAGCGCTGGTGGATAGCAATGATGTGCGGCTCCCCTGCCCGCGATTGAAAAGCCAAGGGGACTTGAGTGCTGCGCGCGTGCAACTTTTGCCCACCGTCCTCGCACACGTTGGCGACTGCTGGCTTGCTGTTGCCGTGAGCGACCGCTCACTGAGAGTGCTCATGCCCACAGCATTCAAGTTCGATAGTCTCTGGTGCGCATCTCAACCGTGGATTGCATAGCTGTGGGACACTCGGGCCATCTTCAGAGGCACCATCTCCATGCGAATCCACCAACGAAAAGCTGTCCCGGCCTCTTGGATGAGAGTGAAGCTATTTGCAGCGCTGACGGCCGCCTCACTTGCAGGGTGCGCGGCAAGTAATCAGGTCGCGAGCCATCCCGTTGAAGGCCCTGTTCGCCTGGGAGAGATTGCGGCGGTTGATGGCCCCAGGGTGCGCGCCGACCGCGTCATCGAGGACAGCCGTTGCCCAGCCGACATTCAATGCATCCAGGCGGGCCGGCTGGTCGTTAGGGCAACCGTATTCGGTGGCGGCTGGTCCAAAGAGGTTGACGTCACGCTGGGCGTCCCGGTGCCAGTTGCCGATGGCATGTTGACGCTGGTCGACGCCACGCCCGTGCCCATCAGTGGGGAGACCGCCGCGTCCGCAGCTCGCTTCACCTTCAAATTTCAGGGCGGCCGTTAGGCCCAGGAGATGCCTGGCTCCTCATTGCTCGGCTGGGTCTTGGTAAGCCCCTCGATCCCAAGAGCGATAGCGCCAGGGCACGACGTCTTCAAGGAAGGTGATGCGGGGACTTGGAAGGTTGCCGAACCCTGCCAGGCTGGCGCGCAGCCTCTCGGCCTGAGCCTCAGGGACAAAGAGCCAGGGCCTGACTATCCAGTCCAGCGGCACGCCGCTATCGCGAGCCAGTGCCGCCCTAACTCCAGGCCAGTGTTCGTTCCACGACTTCAACCGAGCCAAGAGCGAAGGCGCCCGGGCTGCGTAGGTGATCTCGCAAAGGTAGCCGGCCCGCTCCTTGAAGCTCACAGCCACCGCGTCGCAATACCAATGCGGGCCGCTGGTGTCCGGGTTGGCGCCCTCGTTGAGCTGGATGCAGCACTGGCTGTTAACGAACAACGCTCGATCCGCCCTCAGGTAGTCGAGCACCACGCCTTCAAAGTGATCCATGTTCGCAACTGCTTTTGCCGTTATTCGAAGGATAGATTTTTCCAAAAATAATCAAAACAAAGCAAAATAAACTAACTTTAAAATAGCTAACATTTATCTTATATTAAGCTTCAGTCACTCAATTTTAGCCGATTTAGTTAGCTTATTTATCACTAACAGTACGGAATTGACTGCGAGGGACCGACCAACATTTTCTTGAAACCATTTGATTACAAGGTTATTCAACAGGTGAGGACCGGCGAACCAGCTAATCGCCCATCGGGAGATCCCAATGCCTGAGATTTTAATCGACACTGCAAATTTTTGCGTCGCCCCCATTGACGAATTCGCGCCGTGTTTTATCCCTACTTCCATCTTACCGATGGAAGTGACCCATGACCGCTCTACCCTCCGCAGCACTCAACGATTACATTGATTCGCCATTCGGCTTCCTGCATTTGGAAGGCATCCACATCGGTCGGTTCCGCATCGACCTCGCCATCATCCGAGGCCGGGAAGCGGCCATCAACTTGCAAGAATGCATCCTTTCGGCGCTCGACGAAACCGGTCGAAAAAGCGACCTGGAAAACGGCACGCGCTATCCCGCGTTGCCCATGCGCACGCCGTCGCGCCCTTTGGCCAAAGAGATCGAAGACCACCTGGAAGACATGCGTCGCCGCCAGCTCGACCCGAAGACGGTCTTGGCCACCGAGCGCACGTTGAAGCTACTGCTATTGACCTGCGGCAACATTTCCGCGGCTCGGGTGGACTACCACCACATCCAAGCGCTCTGGACACTGCTGCGCTGGGCTCCAAGGAACTTGGTGTCGGATCCGCTGCTGAAGAATCTCACCTTTGACGAAGCCATCGCCATGGGCAAAGAGCAAGACGTGCAGCCGCTGGCCCCGGCCACCGAAGAGCGCCACCGCCGGTTCCTGGTCGCGTTCTTCAACCACCTGGTCAACGGGCAAGCCATCGTCTCTTCGCCCATGAAAGCATTCCGGAAGCCCAAGGATGACAACACCATCGATCCAGACAAGGCCATCCGGTTGTTCGAAGATGAGGATCTTCAAACCATCTTTGACCCCACCACCTTCGTGCGTTGGGCGAAGAAGCCGCAGTATTGGTGGGCACCAATGATCGGCCTCTACACAGGCGCGCGAGTCAACGAGGTCTGTCAGTTGAAGTTGACCGACATCATCCAGGAACGCGGCATCTGGTGCATCGCCTTTCAGAAGACGGTGGACAAGGACTTGGCTGCCGATCCGAAGAAGACGCGACGCAGCCGACAAAGCATGAAGGGCAGTGGATGCATGCGCATCATCCCTATCGCCAAGCCGCTCTTGGAGGCGGGCTTCCTGGAGTTCGTGGAGGACATGAAGGCCACCGGCCATGCCCGACTGTTCCCCCTACTCTCTGCCGGCGTGAACCGGAAGACCGGGGAAACGAATGCACGTTATAGCCAGCAGTTCGTCGTGGACTTTGGCCGCTACCTGAAGGGACTGGGGTTTCCCAAGGGCATCGGATTCCATGCCTTTCGCCACACCCTGGCCACCGAACTCGATGCCAACGACGTTCCAGAAAAGGAGATTGCTCTGGTCACGGGCCACAGCACCGATCACCGCGACCGGGTTCAAGTGCTGCGCAAGCACTACCTCCACAAGAAGCCGCAGGTGACGCGCAGCAAGCAGATCAGCGCTCTGGAGCTGTATCAGCCCAACGTGGAGTTGCCGCGCTACCAGCGGGGACAGTTCGCTTCGTGCTTGGCCGACCAGAGCAAGTTTTACCCCTAGCTTGCTGCAAGCTGTCCAAATCGCATGGGCTCTTTTAGAGTCTCGCTACTTAGAGTTGGTATTGGGCGGCACTTCCCTGGGGGAGCGATGCCCAGTAAAGTCCATACGAATATCCGCAGGGCCCAAAGGCCTTGCGCCTATGGGTTTGGCGTCACAAGGCCACCATAACGCTTTGCCTTCAGGAAGGAGGGGGACGATGCGCATCGACTTTATAGAAGTAGCGAACTTTCGGAAGCTGCTTGCCACAAGGATCGATATTGCTAAGGAATCAACGGTCTTTGTGGGAGCTAATAACAGCGGAAAGACATCAGCGATGGTTGCTATGAGGCACTTCCTTGTGAACCAACGCGACTTCAACATTAATGACTTCACATTGAGTCATTGGCCGACCATAAATGAGTTAGGTAACGCTTGGGAAGCAGAATCTGAGAATGACGAAGCCATAGAGTTCGACTGGGGTGCGATCTCGCCATCATTGGATGTTTGGCTTCAAGTTCCTGACAACCAACTACATTACGTCCAAGGGCTCCTGCCCACATTGGATTGGGACGGCAGCGCTATCGGCGTCAGACTCCGATACGAGCCAAAGAACGCTGAAGATCTTAAGCGCGAATACCTCAACGCAAGGTCCGCCACCAAGAGTGTGATGGCAGCGGCCGCCGGCTCGGACGACAGTAATGATGAGCCCTTTTCGCTGTGGCCAAAGTCGATGATTGAGTTCCTATCACGAAGGCTTCGTTTTACCTTTGAAGTTAAAGCCTATCTTCTGGATCCAGCGCTACTGGAGGAGCCAGAAGACGGATGCGCCAACCCGCAGATCCTACACGCAGACAGTGAGCCGCTCAAAGGAGACCCGTTCAAGGGACTGATAAGAATCGACGAGATTAGCGCGCAACGTGGACTCGGATTTGCCGCATCCAGCAGCACAAGCGGCGACAACATGGATGCTGAAATTTCTCGCTTTGGAAAGAAGCTTTCTACTCAGCTCCGCAATTACTATTCGCAACATCTGGACCCCTCTGACCAACCTGAAGAAAAGGATCTAAAGGCACTTCAGGCCCTACACCAGGCCAGGGTTGACTTTGGCAAGCAGCTTTCGGAATCGTTCAAGTCAGCTCTTGAGGAACTTGAGAACGTGGGCTATCCGGGCTTGACTGATCCAAAACTTCGGCTCGCTGCTGACCTTCGCCCCCTCGATGCCCTGAACCATGGTTCGGCTTTGCACTACGAGGTCCCCACACACTTGGCCGAGGTAGGTTTCTCCAACCGATTGCCTGAGGACTCGAACGGACTGGGCTACCAGAACCTTGTTTCGATGGTATTCGCGCTGATGAGCTTCCGCGACAGGTGGATGCGAGTCGGGAAGGCGTCGAAACAAGCTTGGTCGGCAGAGGACAACATTCCCCCGCTCCACTTGGTCTTGGTAGAGGAGCCAGAGGCCCATCTCCACGCTCAGGTTCAACAGGTTTTCATCGCCCATGCCTACGCAGTGCTCCGAAAGCATGAAAGCTTGGGCAATTCCACCGAATTTCATACTCAAATGGTTGTGAGCACCCACTCCAGCCATCTGGCGCATGAAGCTGAGTTCACCTCTTTACGCTATTTCCGCCGCATGCCGGTCAAGCCTGTAAAGGGCTCCGTCCCCATCTCTCAGGTTGTCAATCTTTCAAAGATCTTTGGCACTGATGACGACACGACTCGCTTTGTGAAGCGCTACCTAAAGATCACACATTGCGATCTATTTTTCGCCGATGGAGCGATTCTCGTTGAGGGACCTGCTGAGCGAATAGTGGTTCCGCACATGGTGCACTGCCGTGAGTCTTACATCTATCTCAGGCATCGATACCTCACGTGGTTGGAAATCGGAGGTAGCCACGCTCACCGCCTTCGCCCTCTTCTTACCAAACTCGGCCTCAATACGCTAATTGTGACGGACCTAGACGCAAAGATCGCCGATGGTTCTAAAGTAATTCCTGCACGATCCGAGGGCCAGTTGTCGAGAAATCAAACAATAAAGACATGGGTTCCCATGGAGGATTCCATTGACCTATTGCTCGACATGCCGGAGGCATCCCTGACCGAAGCACATACAAGTGGATTTGGCTTTCGGGTGGCCTATCAACAGCCTGTAAAAATTGATTTTGGAGGAAGTAAAGGCGTCGAGGCGATTGCAAACACATTCGAGGACGCACTTGTATATCAGAACCTCGATTTCTTCAGATCGTTACAGGGCGCTGGATTGGCCAAGAAGATTCGGGAGTCAATTGAAAATTCGAAGAGTGCCTCTGAACTCTCTAGCAGCATACAAGCCGCATTGAAGACTGGAGATAAGGCGGAATTCTCAATGACCCTGCTCGAAAGTAGCAAACTTGATCAAGTCAGCCTTCCAGAATACATCCATAATGGCCTCTTATGGCTTATCGCTCAGCTAAAACGTAAAGAAGACGATGTTGCTGGAAAAATTCCACTGATCCCTACGCCGCTGCACAAGGATGCCGTAACGGCTGCGAGCGAGGTGACGCCGTGAAGAATCCACTCCAGTTCGACGAGAACGATATCGACAAGACGGCTGATGCAGTGATTTCTCAATGCCTGAATCCTGAGAGCCCAAGAAGCTTCTTCCTTTTTGCGGGAGCGGGGTCTGGAAAAACAAGATCCTTAGTGACGGCGCTGGAGCATGTTCAAAAAAACTGGGGTGAAGGACTTCGCCGTCAAGGAAAGCGAGTGGGCGTAATCACCTTTACAAATGCGGCATCAGACGAGATCAAGCGAAGAATTCAGTTTGATGCTCTTTTTGACGTCCGCACGATCCACAGCTTTGCATGGTCCCTGATTGAGGGACTAAATCACGACATCCGAGAATGGCTGAAGGTCAAGATAGCTGAAGACCTCGCTGAGCTACGAGCAAAGGAGGCAAAGGGCCGTGCAGGCAAGGCATCAGATGAACGCAAGTTTAAAATTGCAGCCGGCACCAAACGCCTCGAAGTCCTTCCAAAAATAAAGACCTTTATCTATAGCCCGACAGGAACTAATCGCACAAAAGACGCATTAAATCATTCTGAAGTAATTCGCATTGCAGCTCACTTTCTGCAAACAAAAGATCGGATGCAGAGCATCTTTGTTGGTCGTTATCCAATCCTCCTTGTAGACGAAAGTCAAGACACAAATAAAAACCTAATTGACGCCCTTTTTGAAGTTGAATCCAAGCAGAGCGGAGCGTTCTCACTCGGCCTGATAGGCGACACTATGCAACAGATCTACGCTGATGGAAAGGAGGACTTGGGGAAAAATTTACCTACTTCATGGAAAACGCCTGGTAAGCAAATGAATCATCGGTGTCCGAAGCGAGTCGTAGATCTCTTGAATAAGGTGCGCGCCTCAGTAGATTCGCATCAGCAAAGAGCGAGGACCGACGCAATCGAAGGAGTAGTTAGGCTCTTTATTGTCCCGTCATCTGTCGAAGGAAAAATAGACCTGGAAGACCGGATCGCAGGAGTAATGGCGGATCTAACAGGGGACGACAACTGGAGAGTGCAAGAGGCTGTTAAGACTCTTACTCTTGAACACCGAATGGCGGCGGCCAGACTAGGATGTTTAGATGTATTCGCGGCACTCTATGAGATTGACTCAACCAGTCTTTTAAATGGCACTCTGCAGCTGGCTACTTTTTTCACTGAACAAGTCTTGCCGTTGATCAAAGCACATCAAAACGACGATAGATTTTCCGTGATGCGGCTGCTGAAGGAATTCTCCCCACTGCTGACCGCCGACAAGCTCAAAGGGACGTCAGGCCAGTCACAGTTGAAGATTGCAAAGTCAGCCGTAGATGCGCTAGCCAGCCTCTGGGCAGATGGTCAAGACCCGTCCTTGCAGGACGTGCTCATACTTATTGCCGAGTTACGCCTACTGGAAGTTCCGGAACGCCTTGCAGCCCGGACTGCTGTCTCAGACGAACAGAATCATGAGGAAGAGGCCAGCGAAGACGGAGAACGCCAGAAGCGCATTGATGAATTGCTCGCAACTCCCTTTTCACAAATCGCTCCACTGGCGAGCTATCTTTCCAGAAAAGCTCGCTTTGATACCCACCAAGGGGTAAAAGGATTGGAATTCGAACGCGTCATGGTCATTATGGATGACCAAGAGGCGCGAGGCTTCATGTTCAAATATGAAGATCTTTTTGGACGAAAAACAGAAGGGAAGACCTTAGAAGCAACTAGACGACTTTTCTACGTAACGGCCAGCCGGGCCATGAAAAGCCTTGCACTCGTAGCTTATACAGAAGACGTCATGCGGGTAAAGAGATTTATACTGGAAAACGCTTGGTTCAGCGAGGACGAGGTGGTCACCATTGCCTAAATGAACTCGATGCGCCTTACCAAGCACAGACTCGCTTGTTGGCATCTCCGTGTCCACATCAGTCTTCGAAAAGGGCTGAAAGTACCAAAGCCGCTCCGGTGCAAAAAGCGCCCAAGGCGGCCCAATAATTCATGTCAGCCGAAAGGATCAGCATAGTTTTAGAAACGTGCTCTGGAGCGCCAGGAGCATACAGCAGTTCACGCTGCATCTTTGCTGACATGAACCAAAAAAATCCGGAGAGGAGAGAGCCAACTGACGCAAAGAAGATCGCAAGCTTCCATATCACCTTTTTCAACGCTCTGTCTCCGCTTTGCCCACCATATCCTTGAGGCGCTTCAACGCCTCTTTTTGCTTGGGCACTGGCAACTTGGACACGATAAGAATGACCTCCGCGAGAAGGTCTGAAGTGGCGTGGAAGTAAGCGACGGGCAAATCCAGCGCCTTCGCCAAAGCCTCCGCGGTCGCAGGATCGGGGTCATGTTGCCCCGTCTCGTAACGGCTCACGCGCGTCGCCCCTGAGACGCTGTCCACCATCCCAATGCGCTCGGCGAGTTCTGCCTGGGTCCAGCCCATGGCCATCCGCGCACTCCGCAGGCGCGTGCCGTAGACCGTGGCCGGTGTCTTGGGTTTGGGCATCGAGAAGATTGCACGAAAGCTGAATTCCCTCAGTGTGCCGCTTGGATGCTGGCTTCTCATCTGCGATTATCGTAAATGCCGCCAGGCCGGCGGTCTACAGGGGCTTTTCCTATGAAGCACGCAGGACAAGGAGCGTTCGCTGCGCTCCTGGCATTGATGCTGGTCGCTCCCACCTCCGCCCCCGCTCAGGACGGCTCCGACCCCAAGCCGGGCTTCTTCCGTCAGCTCGGCGGGAGCCTCAAGGACGCCGGCAAGCAGATGGTCGGCATCAAGCCAAACACGGGGGGCAAGTCCACCGCGCAGGCCGGCGGCTCCGGTGCCCTCTACACGCCCCTCAGCGGCGCCGGGAAGCTTCCTGGGCTCTTCAATGGCGACAACCATCAGGCTGCCCAGGCCGGCCGCTTGGAGTGGCCTCGAGTCGCGCTGACGTTCACCGAGTGGGGCGTTTCCCTGCCTTGCTGGACGGTGGAAGCGCGTATCTGGACCGGCCCCGCGACCTCGAGCACGGAGACCTTCCGCGCCTGCGCCGACGCCCCGCTGACCGACACCGATGACCTGGGCGAGACGGCCGAGCTCAACACCTCTGCTCTCTGGAAGGGACGCGACACGCTCAACGGTGTCCGGGTGCCGCCCAGCAAAGCGAACACCGGTGCCCAGCGCTCCACCGGCCCCAACCCGCCGGCCCAGCCCTTCGTGGTCAACGTGAGCCGGCCCGGCGTTGCCGATCGCGCGGTCGACGTCGCCCTGCGCGTGGCCTGGGTCTCGGGCTTCCTCCAGACCGCGGATCTCCATCCGGGGGCCAGCGGCCTGCTGACGCCGTTCAAGGACAGCCGACTCTGGATCGCGGGGTTCAAGCCGGACGGCAACCGCGACAAGCAGTAGTCCCTGACCTCTCCCGCTTCCCCATCACCATCCCTCAGCAAGGAACGACATGAAAAATGCATGGATCGGCCTGGTCGCATCGACCATGGCCCTGGGCCTGACCGCCTGCAGCGGCAAGCCATCGAGCGACAACGCCAAGCAGGCGTTGGCCGCCCTGCTCCAGCAGAGCGGCGCCGGGCGAGTGAGCGACATTCGCGACTTCGAGTTGACCGGCTGCACCAAGGCAGAGGATGCCGACGGCTACCGCTGCGATACCCGCGGCCAAGTGGTCCTGGACATCGCCGGCAGGCAGGTCCCCGTGCCGGTCAACAAGAACTTGCGCTATGCCAAAGCTGACGGCAGCTGGAGGGCCTACGCCAAATGACGACCCATCCTGATCCGATGGCCCCTGCGTCGATGGGCGTGGTCCACCCGCTTCCCGGCGCCAATGCGCCGCGTGCTGCGCCCAAGAAAGTGCTGACGCCCCACAACCGCTTCTTCTGGTGGTTCTCGCTCAGCCTGCTCTTCCTGGGCCCGTTCGGCTTCCTCGTCGGGCCTCTGATGGCCCGGCGAGGCCTACGGAAAGCAGAGCGCCTCTACCCGGGCGCCGCCTACATGGCTCGGCAGCGCGACCAGGGCTTCACCTGGGCCCAGTGGTGGGTGATGACGCCGCTGGTCCTGACGATGGGCATGGCCGCCATGGCCGTGCTGAAGTGGTTGCCGATGGCGCTGATCGTGATGTGCAGTTGAACCATTGATTCGAATAGAGCAACCGCATCGAAAAAGCCCGGCCATCCGGGCTTTCTTTTTGCTCCATACCTCGCCCGCATTGCATTGTGGTGGAAGCTGTTTTACAGCGACGAAGTCTTCCGACCAAGTCACACCTTGGCCAATCCGCAGTTGACCCGCTCAGCTCGCTGTTAGATACATGTCGCAACCGCGTGCCACGTCGTGGCAAAGGGGCGCGGTTGTCGTCTCTCCCACCACACCGGCATCAAGCCGGTCTCGGCTGTCTGCTCCACCTCTGTTCAACTCGCGCGTCTCTCAACAGGCATGGCCATTGTCCGTGCGTGCTGGGTTCGTGCGGCCTGCCTAAACACATGGAGAAGTGCACTATGCGATTCCGGATCTTCCTCGCCGTCTTCCTGTTCACCACCGCCAGCGCTGCAGCGCAGGCCCAGGTCGTTACGCTCAACAAGGGCGGCTTTATCCTGACCTACGACTGCACCGAGCACACCGCCACGCGCTACGAATACTCGCTCAACGCGGACACCGGCTCCGCGGCTCGCCCCTCTGACTTCAAGCTCGACACCACGCTGCCGAGCGGATGTGGCGGCCAGACCTCGACCAAGTCCTACGCGAGCGTGCGCTCCGGCTACGATCGCGGCCACCTGGTCACGTCCAACCACATGGACTACAACGCGACCTACATCGTGCGCGCCAACCTGATGTCCAACATCGTGCCGCAGGTGTCAGGCTTCAACCAAGGCATTTGGGTGGAATCGGAAAACGTCGCTGAGTGCTATCGCGATATCCGTCCGGTCAAGGTCTACGGCGGTGTGGTTTTCGGCGACACGTCGAACGACTACTTCCTGTCCAGCCACGGCATCCGGACACCGGAATACTTCTGGAAGACCATCATCACCACCGACCCGAGCACCGGGGCCGAGAAGGCCATCAGTTGGATCATCCCGAATCAGACCGGCCTGGGCAGCCTGGACGACTACATCGTGTCGATCGCTGACCTGGAAGAGCTCATCGGCGCCAGCAACGTTGGCATCACCGCGTCGTCCGCGGTGAAGAACATGCTGCCGGCGACGACGTGGAAGCTGCCGAGCAACTGCGACCTGAGCTGATCACGCGCCGGCTTCGCAACGCGTTCACGAAAGCCCTGGGTCACCACCTGGGGCTTTCTCTTTGCTTGCGATGGACAGCTACAACGAGAAACCTCTCAATCCGAGAGGTTCAATCAACTGGCTGCGTCGCCCTTCAGCACGGCCAGCGGCTGGCCCGCAGCGGATCCAATCGGCAAGCGGGATTCGGCGCCAGGCGTGACGACGATGACGGTGATGACTTCGTCCTTCAACGAGTTGATCTGGACAAATTTCAACCCCGCTTTCTCGAAGACGTATGCCTTGAACAGCGGCGACAGGCTGACGTTTTCTTTGCCAGGGGGAATGCGCTCACCCATGCCCTCGATGACGTCGGCCGGGTTCAATGCCGACGGCTCCGCTGCCTTGGCGAGCGGGGACAACCCGGCGGCCATCATGGCCACCCCAATCACTATCGCTGAGAAGGATTTCATCGTTCGTTCCTTGAGGATGCGGCCTGGTAGACGCTACTGCTGGGCCGAAGGGGTCGCAAGCGCAGTCCAGAGGCTGGGAAAAACCGTCTACGGGATTGGACAAATGCATCCGTGAAGTCGAGCCGTGGCCCCCTCCCCGCTTGGCTGATCTCAAGCTGCAACCCAGCCAAGCGAAAAAGCAAAGGCCCCGCATGCGGGGCCTTTGATCGTCGGCGCTTAAGTGGAGGTTCTGGGCTCCGTCCCCCGGCCATGGCGGGTGAAGTGGCCTGGACGACAGATACAGGTTGCCACCAAGATCGCGGTCGTGCGATCAGTTGAAGGCTGACGGCAGCATCAGAAAACTCTTACGCGAGCCGGAGCGCGAACTACAGCACTACTCACGTGCTTTTTGCTTTACGGCATTCCGTCGCTCAAGTCCCTCCTCAAGCGCCGCAATTTTCGCTTCCTGACGCTGCACATACTTGGCCCCCTTCTTCACCCGAATGATGATGCCGATCGCATAGACGGCACACGTGTAGATGGCTAATCCAAGGATCGACACAGCTGGCGCCATCCATTTCGCTCCTCCATCCATAAAAGCGATCGTCGAATACGCCATTGCCACGCCCAAGATGGCGAAGCAGAAGAGGAGTTGAGTGAGAAGAAACGCCGCAACTTTTGCCGGATCTCGCTGAAGGCTCAACACCTTGTTTAGTTCAGCGCGATGGATTTTAAGGGTGATCCTGTCGTTCATCAGACCTAGCCGCATCCTTGCCCAACCCAACGCCCAACCACCTCCTCCGAGCAGCAAAGCAGCGACGATTCCGTTGAAAACGCTGTTCACATCCAAGTGCAGGTCACTCATAGTTATTCTCTCCCTCGCTGGTTGATTTTTCAGCCCTTGCGGCCAGCACCCCAGATTCGATGCGCGCCAGGGCATGAGTAGACAGGAGAGGGGTCGCACAGATTGAGACAGTGCTTGGGAATTTTCTCGGCTTCCCAAAGCAAGAAGCCCTGGCGATCCAGGGCTTCTTTTCAACGAACGTCCGAGACGGCTACCCCGGATACTTCGGGAACTTCTCATCGGGGTGGCTGGCCTTCCACTGCTTGTAGGCCGCCGTGCCCTCCCACGCCTTGAACGCCAGGGGAGTGCGACCGCGACCCGACCAGGTTTCCTGAGTGTGCGGAAGCCAGTATTTGGGGGCCACTTCCTTCTTGGCCTGGGCTGGACCAGCCTTGCGGCCACGGCCTGGGCTGCTGGCCCCGATGGCGACGGCCAGCTCGGCCTTCTGCTTCGGGGTGAAGTGCTCGCCGTACTGACTCAGCAGGCTCGTGATCTCCCTAAGAGCGGCGGCAGCCTGTTCTTGCCGGAGAGCGGCTTCCTGCTCTTCAAGCTTGCGGAGCTCCTCTTCGATCTTGGCCTTGGCAGAGGTGATCGATTCCAACATTTTCTTACTCATTGCATAGCAATCCTCAAGGAAGACTCAACAATACCGCATCTATAGATTGGCTCATGCTCCCACCACATGCGGCCAACCAAGAAAGTTCAATCGAGGGCTCAAAGTCATAGTCGCCGTTAGACCGAGCAACCCCGTCAATGACGGCATTCAGCGGGAGCAGAGGACTACGCCAAGCTATCTACCCCCACTCGCCATCCACATCTTGCTTTCCGGATGCGGCTGCCGCTATGCACCCGAAGCAGGAGCGCTGGCCGCCGCTTATACCTTTCTAACTCCCCTGTTTGGCGGCTTGTGAACTGACCCGCAAGCCGAAAGGCGGCTCGGCTCTACTCTGAGGATGCTCACGTTGCTAAGACCAAGGACGTTGGGCTCTCTTGGTCGGAGCCGTGGGTCATGACATGACTAAACTGTTATGCACACTTGGGCCTTCACCATGCTGAGCATGGCTGCCAATGATGCTATTTGCGCTCTATGTGCGCTAGCGTGGCAAACAAAGTATGGCTGAGCGAAAAGCGCCGCCTAAAGCAGATCTCTTAGCCGCCGAAGATATATTTACGAGTATCAGGCTTTCAATAACCCCTGATGGATTGGCCCTTGACTATCAGAAAATAGGAGTTAGCTTCCCCCCACAAATGGGCCACCTACTACCATGAAACAAATGCATTCAAAGAAAGAGGATCGGATTCTGAACGTATGGGCTTCGGCCTTAGCCGTTGCTTATGGCACCCTCGTGGTGTTCATTTTGCTCACGCAATCCGGCCATGCGACTTACCAGAAGGTAACCATATCAAGCAGAGCTTTAGCTACGCCATCTGCCGAAAAATAGATCCCGGCAAACCATATAGCCAGCCCCGAAACGCCGAAGACAGACGCCCACATCCGCGGCGACACGCTTGAGCACAGCCCCACGATCCATGACGCGACGACAAGACCTAGTACAATGAGGTTCACACGGGAATAAGGATCCACCTTGCCAGGCACGGGGACCAGTCCCGCGAACGCCGCAATAACAATGACAGCCAAGGCTACCAGGAGACGCCATCCATCTCGCGCATCTTTCGGCCAGCACTGCCATCGAGCGAACCCAGCGGGCTTTAAATCCTTCTCAGATTCGCTATCGCCATCCTTAACGGCAGTTGCTTTGTGCTCCACGTCGATTTCAGTTCCGGTATTCGGCACATTTTTCTTGTTCTCATTCACTTCAGCAATTCTCCATATCCGGCTTGCGATCTCCTTCAGGGGCCGAGGGTTAAAGTCGGAGCAGATCCGTCCCGCGCCTCACTCCGCCGCTTTAGCGATCATCTTGGTCAGCTCACCTTTAGTGCTAAATCGATAGCCCAAGTCAAAGCGGGGTGGCATGCCTCAGCCAACGCCCGCGGACTGAACTCCGTCTCATACGCATGGGCATGCTCCTGCCGGTCCGACAGCTCATGCCCCGTGTATTCCTCTCGCATCTCCCGGTGGACCCTAGCCGCCTTCAGCGCGCCAATGACCGTATCCCGGAAACTATGGTGCCCCACCCTGCCGCCGCCGCGCGCCTTGATGCCCAGCTTCACCAGATAGCGTGAGAACGCATGCTGGGTCCGGCCCGCGGGGCCGTTCTTGGCATCGAAGCTGAGCTCCGGGAAAAGCTTCGTCTCGCCGGCGGCCTTAAGGCGCGCCACACGCTCCCAGAGGCCCATCTTGATGAGGTCCGGGTGCACCGGGGTCTTTCGATCGCTGGCATCGGTCTTGAGGCTCTTGTCCTCGCCCATCCAGGTGAAGTGGAAGATCGGGAGCCCGTCCTCCTCCCGGCAATCCTCCAGCTCCAGCCTGGCCACCTCGTTGGAGCGCGCGCCGGTGTAGAGCAGGATGAGCGGGAGCCACCGCGCCGCATCGCCCTTGAGCTGCTTGAAGTTCTCCGGGTCGAAGATGCGCTTGACCTGGTCCGGGGTGAACGCCTGCGAGCCGTGGCTCTTCGCCCGCTGCTTCTTCAACTGCTTGGGCACGGAGGCGTGCCCGGAGGCCGGGTTGTCGCCTTGCGGGTAGTGCCCGGCCGTCTGCGCCCACTTGATGAAGTCTGCGCAGGCCGAGAACCGGTTGGTGATGTAAGTGATGACCCGCTTCTGCGCGGTCTCGTACAAGAACCACTCCGAGAAGTCGGTCCGCGTCAGTTCCTTCAGCATCACCGGCTGCTTGCCCTTGCCCTTGCCCTTGCGCTGGCTCGCCAAGAAGGCTTCCAGGTCCTTCAGGGCGCGGGTCTTCTGGACGATGGTCTTGGCGGTGTTCTTGCCCTGGATGCTGACCAGATACTTGTCGCGCGCAGCGGCGAGGGTCAGGCCAACGGGGCGAGCGTCACCGATGGGTTTGACGACCCGGCGCGGCGGGAACGGCGTAGACAACGGCGCCGGCGCCGGCACCGCGTGCTCCGCCGCCAGCTTCTGGAACAACGCCAAGTCGTTCTGGTCGTTGATCTCCACCTGCCCGAACGAAGCCCCGCCCGGCAGCTTTACGTCCTTGAGGATCAGCTCAAGCGACGACTTGCCCTCCAGGCTGCTCAAGAGCTCTTCCAGCTCCTTCCCCATGCTGCCGTTCCTGATGGCTGCGAAGGCCCGAGCATAGCGTTGCTGCAACAGCAACGCGTAGCCAAGCGCGGCGCGATCGCACGTCGTGCCTGCGCTGCGTTTGATGACCTTGCGTCCAAAGCGTGCCTGCAAGTCAGCAGGAACGCGCAAACGAACGTAGTAGCGGCCGGTCTCGCCGCGGGTGAGGTAGTGCGCGACTCGCATGGAAGTGTCCAAGCGAGTGTCCAAGGTGGCGAAAAAGAAAAACGCCCACAAATCGTTGATTTGCGGGCGTTTCTTTGACACTGGCGGAGTGAGAGGGATTCGAACCCTCGATAGAGCTTTTGACCCTATACTCCCTTAGCAGGGGAGCCCCTTCAGCCACTCGGGCATCACTCCGGATTTCTGCGCTGCGGATATTTCCGCGACCGGGCGCGAAGAATACCGGGTTGTGGGGTCTCAGGTAAACCCTTTCGACGCATCAATCGGCAGATTGATCGCCGCCGTGACCGCCACCGTGCGAGTTCGGCTCGTCGCCGCGCTGGATGCGCTGGTAGATCTCTTCGCGATGCACCGCCACGTCCTTCGGCGCGGTGATGCCGATACGCACTTGATTGCCCTTGACCCCAAGCACCGTCACGGTGACCGAATCGCCGATCATCAAGGTTTCGCCTACCCGGCGAGTCAGGATCAACATTTTTAGAATTCTCCAGGGAACCGGTGGGCTTCACCGGCACGGCGCCCGCGCTGCGGCACGCCCCATAATGAAAGTGAAAAGAGGGGTGATGTTACGGGAAGCCGCGCCCTGCCAGCAAGGCGCGCCGCGCGTATGTTCAGGGGAGATGTTGCTTGACCCAGGCGGGGACGCCGGCGAGTGCAGGGGCAAGGGCGGGCCCGTCCTCGCCACCACCCTGGGCGAGGTCCGGGCGGCCGCCGCCCTTGCCCGAGATCTGACCGGCGATGTGGCTCAACAGTTCCCCCGCCTTGACCCGTCCCATTGGGCTGCCGTTCACGCCGGCGACCAGGGCGACCTTGCCCTCGCTGGCGCCGGCCAACACGATCACGCTGTCGCCCAACTGCTGCTTCAGGCGGTCCATTGCCTCGCGCAGGGCCTTGGCATCAAAGCCTTCCAGCCGCACCGCCATGACCTTCACGCCGGCGACGTCGACCGCCGATCCGGCCAGGTCGGCGGTGGCACCGGACGCCAGCTTGGACTTCAGCGCCTCCAACTCGCGCTCCATGCGCTTGTACCGATCGCCGAGCTGACGGATCTTGTCGACCACGTCGTGGCTGTTGCCGCCGACCAGGTCGGCCGCCTCGCGCAGCCGGGCCTCCTCGGCCGCCACATAGTCCAGCGCGCCCTGCCCGGTCACCGCCTCGATGCGGCGCACGCCGGCGGAGACGCCGCCTTCGCTGGTGATCTTGAACAGGCCGATGTCGCCAGTCCGCCCGACATGCGTGCCGCCGCACAGTTCGGTGGAGTAGTCGCCCATCTTGAGCACGCGCACGCGCTCGCCGTACTTTTCGCCGAACAGCGCCATCGCGCCGAAATCCAGCGCTTCCTGCATGCCCATCTGATGGACTTCGACAGCGTTGTTGGCGCGGACCTGCTGATTGACCTTACGCTCGATCAGCGCCAGTTCCTCGGCTCCGATCGGCTGGAAGTGCGAGAAGTCGAAGCGCAGGCGGTCCGGCGCCACCAGCGAGCCCTTCTGCTGGACATGGGTGCCCAGCACTTCGCGCAGGGCGGCATGCAGCAGGTGCGTCGCCGAGTGATTGAGGATGGTGGCGCCACGGCGCTCGGCATCGACCTGCCCGGCGAGCACGTCGCCGAGCTTCAGGCTGCCTTCTTCCAGCGTGCCGACGTGGCCATGGAACTGGCCGGCGAATTTCTGTGTGTCGGTGACCGTCAGGCGGGTACCGGCGGCGGTCAATGTGCCGAGATCGCCGACCTGGCCACCGGATTCGGCATAGAACGGGGTCTTGTCGGTCAGCACGATCACCGCGTCGCCGGCCTCAGCCGACTGCACCGGGCGACCGTCCTTGAGCAGGGCGACCACGCGCAGGCCATCGGCCTGCAGGCTGTCGTAACCCAGGAACACGGTCGGGGCCAGGGTCGCCACCAGATCCGCCGGCAGCTGCACGCCGCCACCGAACTTGCCGGCTTCACGCGCGCGCCGGCGCTGCTCGTCCATCGCGGTCTCGAAACCCTGCTCGTCCACGCGCAGGTCGCGCTCGCGGGCGATGTCCTGGGTCAGGTCCAGCGGGAAGCCATAGGTGTCGTACAGGCGGAAAGCATCCTCGCCGGCGATCACCCCATCCTGCGCCTTGGCGGCGACGTCCTCGAAGATCTTCATGCCGGCGTCGAGGGTTTCGGCAAAGCGCTCCTCCTCGGCCTGCAGCGCACGCAGCACGGTGTCCTGGGCCGCGGCCAGTTCCGGATAGGCCTCGCCCATCAGCTCCACCAGGGTCGGCACCAGCTTGCTGAAGAACGGCTGGCGCACGCCGAGCATCCAGCCATGGCGCAGGGCGCGGCGGATGATCCGGCGCAGCACGTAGCCGCGGCCTTCGTTGGACGGCAGCACGCCGTCGACGATCAGGAACGCGCAGGCGCGGATGTGATCGGCGATCACGCGCAGCGACTTGTTCTCGAGGTCGGCGGTGCCGGTCAGCTCGGACGCCTTGCGGATCAGCGTCTGGAACAGGTCGATCTCGTAGTTGGTGTGCACGTGCTGCAGGATCGCCGCCAGGCGCTCCAGACCCATGCCGGTGTCCACGCAGGGTGCCGGCAGCGGCACCAACGTGCCGTCGGGCTGGCGATCGAACTGCATGAACACCAGATTCCAGATCTCGATGAAGCGGTCGCCATCCTCGTCGGGCGATCCCGGCGGACCGCCGGCGATGTGCGCGCCGTGGTCGTAGAAGATCTCGGTGCACGGGCCGCAGGGACCGGTGTCGGCCATCTGCCAGAAGTTGTCCGAGGCGTAGGGCGCACCCTTGTTGTCGCCGATGCGCACGATGCGCTCGGCAGGCACGCCGATCATGTCGCGCCACAGGCCGTAGGCCTCGTCGTCGGTGTGGTAGACGGTGACCAGCAGGCGCTCGGCCGGCAGCTTCCAGACCTGGGTCAGCAGCTCCCAGGCCCAGGCGATGGCGTCCTTCTTGAAGTAGTCGCCGAACGACCAGTTGCCGAGCATTTCGAAGAAGGTGTGATGGCGCGCGGTGTAGCCGACCGAATCGAGGTCGTTGTGCTTGCCGCCGGCGCGCAGGCAGCGCTGCACGTCCGCCGCGCGCACGTAGCTTCGCTTCTCGGCGCCCAGGAACACGTCCTTGAACTGCACCATGCCGGAATTGGTGAACAGCAGCGTCGGATCGTTGCCGGGCACCAGCGGTGCGGACGGCACGATGGTATGGCCCTTGCCCCTGAAGAAGTCGAGGAAGTCGCTGCGGATCTGGGAGGTGGAGAATTTGGCGGGTGCGTTCATGGGCTGGCTATAGACGAGCGGACGGGCTTCCTGGCATCCCTCTTAGATGAGGGCGCCCCGGAAACCGGACAAGACAACTCGCCAAGGGTAGCAGGCCCGGCCCGCTCAGTCCTCCGCAGCGTCGCGCACGGCGGCGCGGATGCTATCCCCATCGAAACCGCGCCGCGCCAGCAGATCGGCGGCCTTACGCTGCTGCGGCAGATCCATCGCCCCGGCAGCACCGAAGCGGCGCCGGACCAGATCGCGGGCGTTTTCGGTCCAGTCGCCCTCGAAGGCGCCCATCGCGGTGGCGATGGCCTCGCTGTCCAGGCCGTGGGTGCCAAGCTCGGCACGGATATGCAGCGGGCCGTAACCTGCCCCGGCGCGGCTGCGCACCAGCAGTTCGGCGAAACGGCCGTCGTCCTGCCAGCCCTCGCCGGTCAAGCGCTCCACCGCTTCGGCGGCGGCGTCGGCTTCCACCCCACGCGAACGCAGTTTACGGGTCAGTTCCTTGCGCGAATGCTCGCGCCGCACCAGCAGGCCCAGCGCCTTCTGCAACGGAGTCTGCTCCGGTTGCCGGCGACGCCGGCGTGGTGCTTCTTGTCCCTGTTCGTCGCTCATGGGCCATGCCACCCCATTCAAATGCGCCGTCCCTGGCGCGCGCCCTCCTGGTTTGCTCAAGACTGCCGAGGGAGACAAGCGGCACTGACTCCACCGCTCCCCCGGCAGAAAACCATTACGCGTCGGCGTCTTCCGCCTCGGCCTCGCTCGGCGCGATTTCCGCGGGCTGGAACTTCTCGCGCAGCTCGCTTTCCAGCTTCGCCGCCACCTGCGGGTTGTCGCGCAGGTACTGGCGAGAATTGTCCTTGCCCTGGCCGATGCGCTCGCTGCCGTAGCTGTACCAGGCACCCGCTTTCTCGACCAGCTTGGCTTCCACGCCCATGTCGATCAGTTCGCCTTCGCGGCTGATGCCCTCGCCGTACAGGATCTCGGTGATGACCTGCTTGAACGGCGGCGCCAGCTTGTTCTTGACCACCTTGATCTTGGTCTGGTTGCCGATGATCTCGTCGCCCTTCTTGATCGCGCCGATGCGGCGGATATCCAGGCGCACCGAGGCGTAGAACTTGAGCGCGTTGCCGCCGGTGGTCACTTCCGGGCTCTGGCCCGGCATCATCACGCCGATCTTCATGCGCAACTGGTTGATGAACACCACCAGAGTGTTGGAGCGCTTGATGTTGCCGGTGAGCTTGCGCAGCGCCTGGCTCATCAGGCGTGCCTGCAGGCCCGGCAACTGATCGCCCATCTCGCCTTCGATTTCGGCCTTGGGGGTCAGCGCGGCGACCGAGTCGACCACCACGATGTCTACCGATCCCGAGCGCACCAGCATGTCGGCGATTTCCAGCGCCTGCTCGCCGGTGTCCGGCTGCGACAGCAGCAGCTCGTCGACGTTGACGCCAAGCTTGGCGGCGTAGATCGGATCAAGCGCGTGCTCGGCGTCGATGAACGCGGCAGTGCCGCCGTTCTTCTGACACTGGGCGATGGCCTGCAGGGTCAGGGTGGTCTTGCCCGAAGATTCAGGACCGTAGATCTCGACCACGCGGCCCTTCGGCAGGCCGCCGATGCCCAGCGCGATGTCCAGCATCAGCGAGCCGGTCGGAATCACTTCCACTGCTTCGATGACGCGATCGCCCATCCGCATCACCGAGCCCTTGCCGAACTGCTTCTCGATCTGGCTCAGGGCGGCAGCGAGCGCGCGCTTCTTGTTCTCGTCCATTGTGGTGTCCTTGGAAGGTGAGGAGGATTTGCGGAGTGAGGTCAATGTAAAGGCCTGGTATCGCACGGACTGAGACAGTGCGTGGCGAGATGAAAATAATTCGTCCGGACCGGGCTGCGGCAGCGGCGAATGGCGATGTCTGGGGTCGGAAAAGTCCGGCCGGCACTGTAGTGCATGCCCTGCTCCCGGTACGGCATCAGCGGTTGGGACGCAGCAGGCCGCAGTACAGGCCTTCGATGGCGAACTCCTGGTCCGGCAACACCTCGATCGGCGCGTAGTCCGGATTGCGCGGCAGCAGGCGGATGCGGTCCTTGCCGATCTTCAGCAGCTTGACCGTGATCTCCTCGTCGATGCGCGCCACCACGATCTGCCCGGAACGGGCATCGCGGGTGCGATGCACGCCGATCAGGTCGCCGTCGAAGATGCCTTCGTCGCGCATGGAGTCGCCCTGCACCTTCAGCAGGTAGTCCGGCGCCGGCGAGAAGAACACCCGGTCCAGCACCACGAAGTCGTCCGAACCGATGTCCGCGCCGATCGGCAGGCCGGCCGCGACGCGCCCGAGCACCGGCAGGCGCAGCACGTCGGCGCTGTCCACCTGCGGCGCCGGTGCCGGCGCGGCGGCCCCACCGATCAGGCGAATACCGCGCGCCTGCCCGGGCACGCGGCGGATCGCCCCGGCCTGTTCCAGCGCTTCCAGGTGGTATTGGGCCGCGCGCACGCCTTTGAAGCCGAAGGCACGGGCGATCTCGGTCTGCGATGGCGGCACGCCATCGTGTTCGATGCGCTCGGCGATCAGGTCGAGGATCGCCTGCTGGGTTTCGGTGAGGTCCATGGTTAGTAGTAATACTACTAAATCGACTGGCGAGCAACTGGCGTGTGGGTCCGGGGTGCCGGCGGACAGCGTCGCCGGCCGCTGCGGCTGGGCGGCGCGACAGTCTGCGATGGCAGCCCATCATTGGCAGATGCGTCGCGGCCTCTCGCGTTCTTCCAGGTCGTTACAGAGTGTCGGAGCGATGTGTGCCGAGCGACTTGGTTACATCGTGTCGGGGCTGAAGCCCCTCCCACAGGGGGGACGCGCGCGCCGGCACTCCTGTGGAAGCGGTTCGATTGGAAGCGGCGCGATGCTTGGCCAGCAGTCTCGACGCCTGCGGCGGACCGCGCTCGAAGGCTCGCGGCGCTCAGCGCCCGCTGCGCCAGATCGAAAACAGGATCCACACCCCCGACAGCGCTGCGCCGACGAAGCCGCAGACGCCGATGGCCAGCAGCCAGCGGCTGGAAATGCCGCCGACGCTGTTCATCACGATCGACGAACCGATGATCAGCGCGGCGGTGACGATACCCATGGTCAGACGGTTGGCGGCGCGGTTGACCTGGTCGCCGAAGCCCTTCAGCGAGCCGGTCTCCACGTTCAACTGCAGGCGTCCGCGTCGCGCCGCCTGCAGCAGCCGGCGCGTATCGCGCGGCAGGTCGCCGAGCAGTTCCAGCGCGCCCAGCACGGTGCGGCGGCCGCGCCGGGCCATCGCCCGCGGCGCGAACCGCTGCAGCATCACCCGCTCCAGGTACGGGGCGGCGGCGCCGGCCATGTCGAAGTCCGGATCGAGCTGGCGCCCCACCCCTTCCAGGGTCAGGAAGGTCTTGATCATCAGCGCCAGGTCGGCCGGCAGCGCCAGCGCGTGCTGGCGCAGCAGCGCGGTGACGTCGCCGAGCATGGCGCCGACCCGCAGGTCCTTCAGCGGCACGCCGCGGTACTGGTCGACGAAGGCGGCGATCTCCAGTTGCAGGCGCGCCTCGTCGACCTCGACCTCGCCGTCGGTCCACTCCAGCAGGATGTCGGCGACCGCCTCGGCGTCCTGCGTGACCAGGCCGTGCAGCAGTTGCACCACCTGGTAGCGGCGCTGCTCGGAAATGCGCCCGACCATGCCGAAGTCGATCACCGCGATGCGCTCGCCCGGCAGATAGAAGATGTTGCCCGGATGCGGATCGGCGTGGAAACAGCCGTCCTCCAGCACCATCTTCAGCACGATCTCGGCGCCGGTGCGCGCCAGTTGCCGCCGGTCCAAGCCGGCGGCTTCGACTCCGGCCAGGTCGCGGCCGCCGATGCCGGCGACGAAGTCCTGCACGTTCAACGTCTCGCAGGTCCACTGCCAGTGCACCCGCGGGATCACGATCTCGTCGTGTCCCTGGAAGTTGGCGGCGATGCGCTCGGCATTGCGGCATTCGCCGGCGAAATCCAGCTCGCGGCGCAGCGACAGGGTGAACTGGTGCACCACCGCGGCCGGGTGGTAGCGCTTCAGGTCCGGCGCGCGCGCTTCGACGATCTCGGCCAGCCGCGCCAGCAGCCGCAGGTCGGCCTCGATCACCTCGCGGATACCGGGGCGGCGCACCTTGATCACCACCGCGGTGCCGTCGTGCAGCCACGCCCGGTGGGTCTGCGCCAGCGAGGCGGCGGCCAGCGGAGTTTCCTCGAGCCTGGCGAAGATCGCCGTCGGCTCCTCGCCGAGCGCCTCGATCAACTGCGGCAGGATCTGCGGATAGTCCAGCGCCGGCGCGGCGTTCTGCAGTTCGCCCAGTTCGTCGATCCACTCCGGCGGCAGCAGGTCCACGCGCGTGGCCAGCACCTGGCCGAGCTTGACGAAGGTCGGGCCGAGGTCCTGCAGCGCGCGCCGCACCCGCTGCGGCGCCGACATGCGCAACATCTCCTCGGCGTTGTGCCAGTGCAGCAGGCGGCCGGCGCGTTCCAGCACGTCGGCCATGCCGATGCGCCGGACCACGTCGCCGAACCCGTAGCGGATCAGCACCGAGGCGATTTCCTGCAGGCGTCCCAGGTCGCGGACGGTGCTCAATGCCTCCCACATCGCGCTCATCCTCGGGGAAGGCGCGCGGCCACGATCACAACAGCGCGTCCAGACCGCGCAGGGCCGCGGCCACGGTCTGCCGGCGCACCGCGTCGCGGTCGCCCGGGAAATGGAACAACTGCGCGCTGGCGTAGCCGCCGCGGCGCTTCCAGCCCAGCCACACGCTGCCGACCGGCTTGTCCGGCGAACCGCCGCCAGGGCCGGCGATGCCGGTCACCGCGACCGCGACGCTGGCGCCTGAATTGACCAGCGCCCCGGAGACCATCTCGATCACCGTCTCGCGGCTGACCGCGCCGTGATGCTCCAGCGTCTGCGGGCGCACGCCCAGCAACGCCTGCTTGGCCTCGTAGCTGTAGGCGACGATGCCGCAGTCGAACCAGGCCGAGGACCCGGCGACGTCGGTCATCACCTTGGCGATCCAGCCGCCGCTGCAGCTTTCGGCGGTGACCAGGCGCTCGCGCGCGGTGCGCAAGCGGTCGCTGAGCGCGGTGGCCTGTTGCAACAACTCCGAATCGGTGGGAAGCGTCATGGCACAGCTCGGGAAACCAGTGCGCTTTGTAGCCCAATTCGCCGTGGCTGTCGCGCCTGTGCGCGCCGGCGGATGGCCGGCCGTCAGCCAACGCGGCGCATGGGCCGCGGCCGCGCCGGCCCGCCCGCGTCGACCGTGGCGACGCCGACGCGACACTCAGCGCCGTTGCCACTCCTCCTGCTCGCGCGGAGGCAGCAGCGCGCGGATCGGCGCGCCGTCGTCGGCGGCGGCCAGGCGCTCGGCCTCGGTGATCGGAATGTCCACCTGCAGCAGCCAGCCATCCTCGTCGGCCTGCTCGCTGCGGATCACCTGCAACTGGTGCAACTGCGAGCGCAGGCGTCCGGCGCTGGGCGGCAGGCGCAGGCTGCCCTGCACGTGGCGCAGGCCCAGACGCTGGCCGAGCACGTGCTGCAGCAGGTCCAGGCCGCGCCCGTCGCGCGCGGAGATCCACACCCGCTCGCGCCGCGCCGTGTCCGGCACGCCGTCCTGCGCGTCGTGGCGCACTTCGGCGCCGTCGATGCGGTCGATCTTGTTGAACACCAGCAACTGCGGCAATTCGCCGGCACCGACCGCGTGCAGCACCTCGTCGACCTGGGCGATGCGCTCCTCGCGCAGCGGGTCGGCCGCGTCGACCACATGCAGCAGCAGATCGGCCTCGCGCGCCTCGGACAGGGTCGAGCGGAACGCCGCCACCAGTTCGTGCGGCAGGTTGCGCACGAAGCCGACGGTGTCGGCCAGCATCGCATTGCCGCCGGGCAGCGCGATGCGCCGCACGGTCGGGTCCAGGGTCGCGAACAACTGGTCGGCGGCGTAGGCCTCGGCGCCGGTCAGCGCATTGAACAGGGTCGACTTGCCGGCGTTGGTATAGCCCACCACCGCGATCCGCGGCAGTTCGCTGCGCACGCGTGCACGGCGCATCTGGGTGTGCTGTACCTCAACCTTCTCCAGCCGCTTCTGCAGTTGCTCCACCCGCTTCTGCAGCAGGCGGCGGTCGGTTTCCAGCTGGGTTTCGCCGGGGCCGCGCAGGCCGATCGAGCCGCCGCGCTGGCGCTCCAGGTGGGTCCAGCCGCGCACCAGGCGCGTGGCCATGTGCCGCAACTGGGCCAGTTCGACCTGCAGCTTGCCTTCGTGGCTGCGCGCGCGCTGGGCGAAGATGTCCAGGATCAGCCCGGTGCGATCGAGCACGCGCCGCTCCAGGAGCTTCTCCAGGTTGCGCTCCTGGCCGGGACTGAGCGCGTGGTTGACCAGCACCAGATCCGCGCCGCTGGCGTCGGCGGCGGCCTTGACCTCCTCCAGCTTGCCGCTGCCGATCAGCGTCGCCGGACTCGGCTTGTCGATGCGCGCGGTCACGGTGGCGGCGATGCTGGCACCGGCCGAGCGCGCCAGATCGGCGAACTCCTCCAGCACATCGTCTTCCAATGGTCCGCCCGCGTAGGGCTGGATCAGCAGTGCGTGTTCGCCGCGGCGTGACCGATCAAACACCCGCGGCTCCGCGCTTGGCTACCGAACTACTCGACTTCATCATCACCCGCACTGCCACCTTCGTTCTGCTGCACATAACCGCCGCCGGGCCCCACGCGCACGTTGCGCGCCGGCACCACGGTGGAAATGGCGTGTTTGTAGACCATCTGGCTGACGGTATTGCGCAGCAGGACCACGAACTGATCGAACGACTCGATCGTGCCCTGCAGCTTGATGCCGTTGACCAGATACACCGAGACAGGGACCCGTTCGCGACGCAACGCGTTGAGGAAAGGATCCTGCAAGGATTGCCCCTTGGACATGCTTGACTCCCAAATTATTGTTTTTATGGTCCGGGACGGCACTGCAGCTCCCCTGCCGTGGTCCGGAACGTCGATGGTACACAACCGCGGGCGCCAGCGGCGCCGATCAGCCGAGGAAGTCGTCCAGCGCGGCCCGCAGGTGCCCGGCGTCGCGAGCGGGGTCGAACCAGCGCGCGTCCTGCTCGCCGCGCAGCCAGGTGAGCTGACGCTTGGCCAGCTGCCGGGTGGCGGCGATGGCGCGGGCGCGGAAGTCGGCCGCATCGCCAACGCCGTCCAGGTACTCCCAGGCCTGGCGGTAGCCGACCGCGCGCACCGCCGGCAATTCCAGCGGCTGCGCCACCGCCTGCATCCCGGGCAGCGTACGCAAGGCGCGCACTTCGTCGAGGAAGCCCTGCCCCAGCATCGCGTCGAAGCGGGCTTCGATGCGTCCATGCAGCACGGCGCGATCGGCCGGCGCCAGCACCAGTTTCAGCACCCGCAGCGGCAGCCGCGGCGGGCCCGGATCTGCCTGCCATGCACTGATCGGCCGGCCGCTGAGCCGGTACACCTCCAGCGCACGCTGGATGCGCTGGGCGTCGCCAGGACGGATCCGCTGCGCGGCCAGCGGGTCGATCCGCTGCAGTTCCGCGTGCAGCGCCGCCCAGCCTTCGGCCTGGGCCTGCGCAACCAACGCCGCACGCACCTGCGGGTCGGCCGCCGGCATCGGCGCCAGCCCCTCCAGCAGCGCCTGGAAGTACAGGCCGGTGCCGCCGGCCAGGATCGGCAGGCGGCCGCGGGCGACGATCGCCTCCAGCGCAGCGCGCGCGTCGGCGGCGAACTCGGCCGCCGAATAGGCCTGCCAGGGATCGCGCAGGTCCAGCAGATGGTGCGGCACCCGCGCGCGCTCGGCCGCATCGGGCTTGGCCGCGCCGATGTCCAGGCCGCGGTAGACCAGCGCCGAATCGACGCTGACGATCTCGCCGCCGCAGCGTTCGGCCAGGACGATCGCCGCGGCGGTCTTGCCCGAGGCGGTCGGGCCCATCAATGCGATCGCGCGCGGGCGCCGGTCGGCCGCCATCAGTCCTCGTCCGGCCAGCGGATCGTCGCCGGGGACGACGTGGCCGCACGCGGCAACGGCACCGCCTGCAGCGCCTGCCAGACCTTCAGCGCGTCGACGGTGGCGGCGACGTCGTGCACGCGCAGCAGCATGGCGCCGCGTTGCGCGGCCAGCAGATGCGCGGCGACCGAGCCGGCCACCCGCTGCTCCGGCGCCTCGCGCCCGGTCAGCTCGCCGATGCTGCGCTTGCGCGACAGGCCGGCCAGCACCGGCACGCCCAGCTCGACCAGCCGCGCCAACTGCGCCAGTAGCTGCAGGTTGTCGGCGGTGCTCTTGCCGAAGCCGAAGCCCGGATCGACCACAAGACGCCGCTTGTCGATGCCGGCCATCTCCGCAGCGAAGATGCGCTCGGCCAGGAACCGGTGCACCTCGCCGACCACGTCGTCGTAGCCGGGCGCGCTGCCGGCGGCGTAAGCATCGGCGGGCATGTGCATCAGCACAACCGGTACCCCGAGTTCCGCGGCAACGTCCAGCGCGCCGGGCTGCCGCAGCGCCTGCACGTCGTTGATCATGCCGGCGCCGGCGGCGACCGCGGCGCGCATCACCTCCGGCTTGAAGGTATCCACGCTCAGCGGCAACGCGGTCTGCGCGGCCAGCCGCTCGATCACCGGAATCACCCGCCGCAGTTCCTCTTCCACCTGCACCGGCGTCGCGCCCGGGCGGGTCGACTCGCCGCCGATGTCCAGCAGGTCGGCACCCTCCGCGGCCAGGCGCAGGCCGTGCGCCACCGCCGCGTCCACGCTGGCATGCGCGCCGCCGTCGGAGAACGAATCCGGGGTGACATTGACGATGCCCATCACCCGTGGGCGATCGAGCACGAGCCGGTGGGCGCCGCACTGCAGGCTGGGCGAGGTGTCGAACATCGGTGGGTCTCCTGGTGGTGGCCGTGGCAGGCGGCGGGACGGCGCTGGCAGCGCCATGCCGCATCCGCCGCACACGCAGGGCGGCGGCCGCGTGCGACGGCATTTCCGCGGCACGCACATCGCATCGACGCGACGAACCGCGGCCAGCGCAGCGCCATTGTCGCCCACGCGCGCGCAGGCGGCGAGTCGGCATGGGACGATGCGATCGGCCCCGCACCGCTGCCAACAAAAAAGCCAGGGATCGCTCCCTGGCTTTTTCGGTGCCTGAAAGACCGACGCGTTTACACCTGTTCGGCAGGCCCGGCGATCGGCGGCAGCGGACGCGAATTGCCCTTGTCGTTATTGCCGCCGTCCTTGCCGGATCTGTTCCAGCCCATCGGCGGCGGCGGATCGCGGCCTTCCATGATCGCCTCGATCTGCGGCGCGTCGATGGTCTCGTACTGCAGCAGCAACTGCGACATGGTGTGCAGCTTGTCCAGATTCTCGGTGAGGATCTGCGTGGTCTTCGCATACGCCTTGTCGAGGATCGACCGCACCACTTCATCGATGCGACGCGCGGTGTCGTCGGAGACGCTCTTGTGCTGGGTCACCGAACGGCCCAGGAACACCTCGTCGTCCTCCTCGCCATAGGCGATCGGGCCAAGCTCGTCGGACAGGCCCCACTTGGTGACCATGTTGCGCGCCATCTTGGTCGCACGCTCGATGTCGTTGGACGCGCCGGTGGTGACCTTGTCGGTGCCGAAGATCAGCTCTTCGGCGACGCGGCCGCCGTACAGCGAGCACAGCTGCGACTCGATCGCCACGCGGTTCATCGAGTACTTGTCGCCTTCCGGCAGGTACATGGTCACGCCCAGCGCGCGGCCGCGCGGGATGATCGTGACCTTGTAGACCGGGTCGTGCTCGGGCACCAGCCGGCCGACGATGGCGTGGCCTGCCTCGTGATAGGCGGTGAGCGTCTTCTCGTCCTCGCTCATCGCCATCGAGCGGCGCTCGGCGCCCATCAGGATCTTGTCGCGGGCGCGGTCGAAGTGGTCCATGCGCACTTCCTTGACCGACTCGCGCGCGGCGAACAGGGCCGCCTCGTTGCACAGGTTGGCCAGGTCGGCGCCGGAGAAGCCCGGCGTGCCGCGCGCGATCACCATCGGCTCGATGTCGTCGGCCAGCGGCAGCTTGCGCATGTGCACCTTGAGGATCTGCTCGCGGCCGCGCACGTCCGGCAGGCCCACCACGACCTGACGGTCGAAACGGCCCGGGCGCAACAGCGCAGGATCCAGCACGTCCGGACGGTTGGTCGCGGCGATCACGATCACGCCCTCGCCGCCTTCGAAGCCGTCCATCTCCACCAGCAGCTGGTTGAGGGTCTGCTCACGCTCGTCATGGCCGCCGCCCAGGCCGGCGCCGCGGTGACGGCCGACCGCATCGATTTCGTCGATGAAGATGATGCACGGCGCGTGCTTCTTGGCCTGTTCGAACATGTCGCGCACGCGGCTGGCGCCGACGCCGACGAACATTTCCACGAAATCCGAACCGGAGATGCTGAAGAACGGCACCTTCGCCTCGCCGGCGATGGCCTTGGCCAGCAGGGTCTTGCCGGTACCCGGCGGGCCGACCATCAGCACGCCGCGCGGGATCTTGCCGCCGAGCTTGGTGAACTTGGTCGGATCGCGCAGGAAGTCGACCAGTTCGCCGACCTCTTCCTTGGCCTCGTCGCAACCAGCGACGTCGGCGAAGGTGATCTTGATCTGGTCTTCGCCCTGCAGCTTGGCGCGCGACTTGCCGAAGGACATCGCGCCCTTGGCACCGCCGCCACCGCCCTGCATCTGGCGCATGATGAACAGCCAGAAGCCGATGATCAGGATGACCGGCAGGAAGTTCAGCACCAGCGACCAGAAGCCCGGGCCGTTGGCCGGCTTCTGCCGGGTCATCTCCACGTTCTTGCTGTACAGCACGTCGACCAGCTTGTCGTCGCGCGGCCCGTAGACCGTGCCTTCGCTGTTGTCGGTGCGCTTGAAGCGGATCGCGGTGACCGACTGCCCGGTGTCGTCGGTGAAGTCGACCGACTTCACCCGCCCGGCGTCCACGTCCTTCAGGAACTGCGTGTAGGTCACGGTGTCGCTGCCCGGGCCGCCCGCGAGACGCGGCGAGAAGCTCTGGAACACCACCATCAGCACGACGGCGACGACTACCCACAACAGCAGATTCTTGGTCAAGTCGTTCATCCTCATTGGCTCCGGTGTCCCTTCAACTCTGTCTCGATGCGTGGCATTGCGGGTTCAGCCTTGCGTTCAGCTTACTTGATCTGGGCGCGCTTGCCCTGTCCGAGGGCGTAGACCTCCGGCGAGCGCTTGCGCGACGCGGCCGGCTTGCGAATGGTCACCTTCTCATAGCGGCGGCGCATGTCGCGGATGTAGTCGTCGAACCCCACGCCCTGGAACAGCTTGATCAGGAACGCGCCATTCGGCTTCAGGTGGCTGTCGGCGAACGCCATCGCCAATTCCGCCAGATGCATCATCCGCGGCTGGTCGACCGCATCCATTCCGCTCTTATTGGGGGCCATATCCGACAGCACAAGGTCTACCGGGGTGTCGCCCAGCATGGCCTCGAACTGCGATAGCACCGCGTCCTCCCTGAAGTCACCGTGAAGGAACTCCACGCCGGCCAGCGGCGGCATCTCCAGGATGTCCAGGGCCAGCACCCGGCCGCGGTCGCCCATCGACTTGCGCACCTGCTGCGACCAGCCGCCCGGGGCGGCGCCCAGATCGACCACCACCATGTCCGGCTTCAGCAGCCTGTCGCGCTGCAGCAGCTCCTCCAGCTTGTAAGCCGCGCGCGAGCGCATGCCTTCGGCCTGGGCCTTCTTCACGAAGGGATCGGCGAAATGTTCGCGGAGCCAGCGTTGGCTGCTTTTGCTGCGGGTGGCCATGGACGCACGGTCGGAAGGGGCAGCCATGATACCCTGATCGCCCTTGCCAACCCTGCTCCCACCTGCATGTCGATCAGCCTGACCTCGGCCCAGAACCGCTTCCTGCGCGGCCTGGCCCACGACCTCAAACCCCTGTTGCAGATCGGCAGCAAGGGCGTCACCCCGGCCTTCCTGGCCGAACTGGACGAGGTGCTGGAGCGCCACGAACTGGTCAAGGTGAAGGTCGGCGGCGACGACCGCGAGGCCCGCGACGCCGCCATCGGCAGCCTGGTGGAGCAGTCGCACAGCGCGCTGGTGCAGCGGATCGGCCACACCGCGATCCTGTATCGCCCGGCCAAGGAAGACCGGCAGATCGTGCTGCCGCGCGCCTGAGCGCGCCTCCGGTGACCCCATGCAACTGACCCAGGACCTGCCCGACTACGCCTACGCCCTGCGCATGGCCGACGGCCGCCAGGCCAAGGTGAACGACCGGCTGCTGACGCGCAGCTTCATCCTTGCACCGGATACCCTGGTCGAGGACTGGCAGGCACTACCGGCCGGCGACCTGCAGCCGCAGCATCTGCAACCGCTGCTGGAACTCAACCCGGCCCTGGTGATCCTCGGCACCGGCGAACGCCAGGTGTTTCCGGCCGCGGCGGTGATGGCGCTGTTCCTGACCCGCGGCATCGGCATCGAGGTGATGAACAACGCCGCCGCGGCGCGCACCTACAACGTCCTGGCCGCCGAAGGCCGGCGCGTGGCGGTCGGGTTCCTGCTCGAAGGTTGAGGCGGAGCATGCCTGTGGACTGCGGCCCACGCAGTCCGCTGCCGTCCTTTCATCTGGGCTGCTTGAGCCGCAAGCGGACGTCGCCGACGGTGCGGTCGCTCCTACAAGGACAAGATTGACGCGCCGCGGTTGAATGTCCTGCTCGCCCGGTGTCGCCGTCGTGGCGCATGCGTGATCGAAGCCCTCAGCCGACATTCGCTTGGGTAGGAGCGGCTTCAGCCGCGACCGGACATTCCTCGGCGCCTCCGGTCGCGGCTGAAGCCGCTCCTACAAACGCACCACAGATTGCGTACGCGCGCTGCGCCGGGCCGGGGATCCACCCAAGTAACGATGCGACCCGTTACTTCGGCGGCAAGTACAGCAGCGGGTCGACCGGCTTGCCGTTGTAGCGAATCTCGAAGTGCAACATGTCGCGGGCCGCGCCGCTGTGGCCCATCTCGGCGATCTGCTGGCCGGCCTTGACGTTCTGGCCCTCGTTGACCAAGCGCTTGCGGTTGTGGCCATAGGCCGACAGCCACTGTTCGTTGTGCTTGACGATGATCAGTTCGCCATAGCCGACCAGGCCGGCGCCGGAATAGACCACCACGCCGTCGGCCGCGGCGCGCACCGCTTCGCCGTTGCTGCCGCCGATGTCGATGCCTTGCTTGGTCGCCTCGCCGCCGACGAAGCGGCTGACCACCACGCCATCGGCCGGCCAACGCCATGAGAAGCCGCTGCTGACCGGCGCCGGGGCCGGCACAGCCGGCGGCCGGGCCGCGGCGCCAGCACCAGCGCCGGATGTCGGCGGCGGCGTCACCGGACCGCTACCCGGTCGCGCGGCCACTGCCCCACCCGGCGGATACAGCTTCAGCGACTGCCCCGGATAGATGGTGTATGGCGGCTGCAGGCCGTTCCAGCCCGCCAGGTCCTGCGGCGTGATGTTGTTGGCGCGGGCGATCGCGTACAGCGTGTCGCCGCGGCGCACGGTGGCGCTGACGCCGGGCTTGGGCACGGAGACCCGCGGCGCCGAAGCTGCAGCGCTGCCGCGCACGGGAGTACCGCCGGGCGTGCGTACCACCGTGGCGCTGCTGCAGGCGCCGAGCGCCACTGCGACCAGCATACCCAGGCCGCAACGCAGGCCGTTCCGCACCACCCGATCGACGCTCATCCGACCTTCGCTCTCCATATGACCCACACCACCAGCAACGCCAGGATCGCCGAGGCGACCCAGCCGAGCGGCTCGATCCAGCGGCGCAACGCGGCTTCCGCGCGCGGCCCGCCGAGGCGGATCGCCCCGGCCACCAGGTACACGCGCTTGCCGCGCCCCACCAGCATGCTCGCCAGGAACGGTAGCAGCGGCACTCCCACGATGCCTGAGGCCCAGGTGAATATCTTCAGCGGGATCGGGGTGAAACCGGCCAGCACCAGCAGCCAGAAGGCGCGCCACGGCGACTCGGCGATGACCTCGCGCAGGTGGTTCACCTGCGCATCGATCTTCTGCGTCCAGCCCAGCCATTCGATCAGCGGCTGCACCGCGGCGAAGGCGAAATGACCGAGCAGGTAGCCGATCACCGCGCCGGCCAGCGAGCCGGCCAGGCTCAGTGTGGCGAACCACAGCGCGCGGCGCGGCTGCGCCAGCGACATCGGTGCCAGCATCACCTCCGGCGGCACCGGGAACACGATGGCCTCGGCGAAACTGAGCCCGGTCAGCAGGGCCGGCGCGCGGCGATGCCGCGACCAGCTGATGGCACGTTCGTACAACGGCCCGAAAATCTTCATCCAGTGCAGCTCCGAGAGGTCAATCCAGCATGCCCGACAGCAACGGGACGAAGGTCACCGGCGCCAGGACGTCTTGTTCGATCTGGCCATCGGCCGCGCGGCGCAGGCGGATCAGCGATTGCGCGGACGGACCGCCGACCGGCGCCACCAGGCAGCCACCCGGGGCCAGCTGCTCGACCAGGGCATCGACCAGCGCCGGCGCCGCGGCGGTGACCACGATCGCATCGAAGGGGCCGTGCTCGGGCCAGCCGATGCGGCCGTCGTCGTGCTTGCTGCGCACGTTCATGCCGAGCTGGCGGAAGCGCTTGCGCGCCTGCCGCAGCAGGTCGCCGATGCGTTCGACGGTATGCACTTCCAGTCCCAGCGCGGCCAGGATCGCCGCCTGGTAGCCGGAGCCGGTGCCGACTTCCAGCACCTTTTTCGGCGCCGCTTCCAGCACCGTTTCGGTCATGCGCGCCACCACCCACGGTTGCGAGATGGTCTGGCCATGGCCGATCGGCAGCGCGGTGTCCTCGTAGGCGCGCGAGGCCAGCGCCTCGTCGATGAACAGATGCCGCGGCACGGTGCGCACGGCGTTGAGCACGCTCTCGTCGCGGATGCCGGCCTCGCGCAGGCGCTCGACCAGGCGGTCGCGCACGCGCTGCGAGGTCATGCCGATGCCGATGGCCTCCGGCTGCAGGCGCAACCGCGGGGTCATGCCGGGCGGTCCAGCGCGGCAGTCAGGCCGCCGACCCAACTGGCGACCTTTTCCAATGCCTGGTAGCGGGTCAGATCGACCTGGATCGGAGTAATCGAGATGAAACCGGTGCGCACCGCGTGGAAGTCGGTGCCGGGACCGGCGTCCTGTTCGCGCCCGGCCGGGCCGATCCAGTACACGGTGCCGCCGCGCGGGTCGGTCTGCGGCAGGCAGGGTTCGGAGCGGTGGCGATTGCCCAGCCGGGTGACCTCGAAGCCCTTGATCTCCTGCCACGGCAGGTCGGGCACGTTGACGTTGAGGATGGTGTCGGCGGGCAGCGGATCGGCCTTGAGCTGCGCCACGATCTCCACCGCCGCGCGCGCGGCGGTCTGGAAATGCTTGGGTTCGTGGTTGTGGGTGACCAGCGACACCGCCACCGCAGGCAGGCCGAGGAAGCGGCCTTCCATCGCCGCCGAGACGGTGCCGGAGTAGATCACGTCGTCGCCGAGATTGGCGGAATTGTTGATGCCGGAGACCACGATGTCCGGATCGAACTCCAGCATGCCGGTGAGCGCCAGATGCACGCAATCGGTGGGCGTGCCGGCGACGCTGCAGGTGTAGTGGTCGATGCGCTTGAGCCGGATCGGCAGATCCAGGGTCAGCGAATTGCTGGCGCCGGACCGGTCGCGGTCGGGTGCGACCACCGTCACTTCGTGGCCGGCGCCGCGCAACTGCTCGGCCAGCATGCGAATGCCGGGGGCGTCGACGCCGTCGTCGTTGCTCACTAATACGCGCATGGTGCTCCTCGAAAACCGGTGCATGATACCGGATGCGTCCGGTCAGGTCGCTGACGGCGGACCGGCGCTCGCGGCGTTGACCTTCGCGTGGGACGCTGCAGGCGTAGCGCTTGGCGATCCCGACGCGACTGCTGCGCGCAGGCAAGGCTGCGGCGCCCGACGTGCAGGTGCTGGCGGCGACGCCGCACTCACCTCAAACCGCGCGGCACGTTCTAAGCTGTGCGCATGGCGCATTCCGACGACGAAGACCCCGCCGCGCTGTTCCGCGCGGCCATCGGCAAGGTGGCCCCGCTCAACGCGACGCCGCCAGCCAATGCCAAGCCGCGCCCCAAGCCGCGCGCGCGCATGGCCGAGCGCGACGACGCCGAGGCGCAGGGCGAATTCCAGCGCCTGCTGCGCGATGCCGCACCGCTGGAAGCCGGCGATGTCGCCAGCTACCGGCGCGAGCACCTGCCGGCACGGGTGTTCCAGCGCCTGCGCAAGGGCCAGTTCTCGGCCCAGGACGAACTGGACCTGCACGGCGCCACTGCGGCGCAGGCCGAGGCGCTGCTGCGCCAGTTCCTGGCCGAGGCGCACGCGCACGAGTTCGGCTGCGTGCGTATCGTGCACGGCAAGGGCCTGCAATCGGGCGGCGTGCCGTTGCTGAAGAACCTGGTGGACCGCCTGCTGCGCCAGCGCAACGACGTGCTGGCCTTCCATTCGGCGCCGACCGCGCAAGGCGGCACCGGCGCGATGCTGGTGCTGCTGGCGCGGCGCTGAGCGGCACGCAGTCCCGGGCATAAAGGCGCTCGGCCCGGGGAAGCAAACTGCGCACCGGCCAAGATCGCGGGCGCCGGATCGTCTCTACGCGAATCCTGCACCGCGCACTGACCTGTAAGGCCCGTGTAGGAGCGGCTTCAGCCGCGACCGGCGTGAACGGGAAAGCCCCGTCGCGGCTGAAGCCGCTCCTACGTCAGCGCATGCACGTGATGTCACGCGCACCCACGCCCCGCCCGACCCCGGCCCGGTCGGGCCAGGACGCTGGTTGCACGACCGACCACTTCCCATACGGGTGCATTTCAATTTTCGCGCGCTGAAACGTCTTGTCAGAGAGTACCGCCCCTCTGCGAGCCGAACGTGACCGAAGCAACCACCGACTTCTTCCTGCAACCCACTGATCTGGTGGACGTTTCGGCGGGTGCCGCCGCGTTCGAAACGATGTCGACTCCCCTGGCCCGGCCGGCGCCGTCGCCGTCCCGGTCGAGCGGCACGACCGCACCGCCCCGCTGGTGGCCGCTGTTCCTGGCGTCGTTTCAGGGGCGGACCGACTGGCACGGCAACCGCCTGCAGCGCGGGATCAAGGCGGCCAAGTACCTGCTGCGTGCATTGAGCATGCCGACCGAGCACGGCCGTTTCCTCGACGCACTGCGCCGCGACCCGCGGATGCGCGGCTACGCCGAGCGCGATCCGCGCCTGCTCGAGCGCCACCTGCACCGTTTCGTCAACACCCGCTGGAGCAGCGCGGAGCGGTTGCGCCACCTCCGGCAGCACTATCGACTGATGCTCGATCGCCTGCCCGCCGCGTTGTTCGATGCCATCTACCGGCAAGGCCAGGCGGACCTGGGGACGCTGCCATTGCAAGATGGCAGCGCGCTGACGTTGTCCCTGCTGCCGCCGGCGCCGATGAGTTGCGAGGGCGAACTGTGGCTGCAGCTCAGCGACACGGCGCGGCGCCCGCTGTATCGCCTGGTGCTGACCGTGACCAGTGACGACGCCCATCCGACTGTGCTGATCGGCTGCCTGCAAGGCCCCAGCGGCGGCGATGCCCGGGACGTGGTGCGGACACTCACCAAGCAGATGCATGGGCTGCGCCCCAAGCAACTGATGCTGGCGCTGGCCTATGCCTTCGCCGAGCGCATCGGTGCGCGCGGTATCCGCGCCATCGGCAATGCGGCGCATCCACTGCAGCGCAAGCGGCAGGTGTTCCTGGCCGACTACGACGCGTTCTGGACCGAACAGGGCGCCGCACCCGGCGCCGACGGCTGGTTCGAGCTGCCGCCGACACCACCACGCAAGAGCGTGGCGGACGTACCCAGCCAGCACCGCTCGGCGTTTCGCCGCCGCGAGGCGTTGCGGGCGCATGCGGAAGGTCTGCTGGCCGCGGCGCTGCCGGCCACCTGCGGTGCGGCGTCGCGTGACGGCCAGTGAGCCTGGCTATACTGCCGCGGCCGCTTCCTTCCAGGAACACCAGCAGTCGTGAGCCGGGCCGAGCACACCGAGGGCGCGCCGTCGCCGGAGCAGGCGCCTGCGCACCACGTCGACGCGTTGTTCAAGGAACATCACCGCGCCCTGCTCGCCTTCCTGCACTGCAAGCTCGGCTCGATGGCGGACGCGCAGGACGTGGCGCAAGAGGCGTACATGCGCATCATGACGCTTGAGCGCCAGGACGCGCTGGCATCGCCGCGCGCCTACCTGTTCCATGTCGCCTCCAACCTGGCGGTGGACCGGCTGCGCATGCGCAAGGTTCGCGAGCATGCGGCCGTGGAGCTGCCGGAGCACGACCTGCCGCTACCGCCGATTCCGGAGCGGCACGCCACGGCCAGCGAGCAGTTGCGCGAGCTGACCCAGGCACTGAAGGAACTTCCCACCAAGACCAGCCGCGCCTTCGTGCTGCACGTGATCGAAGGCAAGGACTTCAGCATGATCGCCAAGGCGATGAACGTGAGCGAACGGATGGTCCGCTACCATGTGGCCAACGCGCTCGCGCATTGCCGCAAACGCTTCGACGAAGCGGAGATTCCGTAATGGACAGCGGCATCGACCAACACATCCTCGAGGACGCCGCGCGCTGGTGGACCCTGCTGCGCGAACCCGACGGCAACGAGGACACTATCGCGCGCTGGCTGGACTGGACCGCGGCCGACCCGCGGCATCTGCAGGCATTCGAACGGATCAACGCGCTAGGCGGCGACCTGGCAACGCTGGACGCAGCCGCGCGGGACCAGGTGGTACGCCAGTTCGCGCCGCCGCGCTCGCGCTGGCGGCCGCTGCAGGTGGCGGCCTGCGTGGGCGTGCTCGCGCTCGGCGGTGCCCTGGCCTGGCGGCAGCTGAGCACGCCGCCGGTCACCCAGGTCTACAGCAGCGCGACCAACCGCCACCGGGACATCGTGCTGGCGGACGGCTCGAAGATCGCGCTCGGCGGTGCGTCGCGGCTGAGCACCCGGTTCAGCGCCGCGCAGCGCCACGTGGACCTGATCGCCGGCGAGGCCTTCTTCGACGTGGCGCATCACGCCGGGCGTCCGTTCGTGGTCGACGCCGGCGGCGTGTCGATCCTGGACGTGGGCACCGCCTTCGATGTCAGCCGCGACGGCAACCGCGTCGAGGTCGCGGTCACCGAAGGACGGGTTCGCATCTACGGCGCCGGCCAGGTGCCGGCCGACGGCAGCGGCGGGCTGGAAGCGGTGGCCGGCCAGCGGGTGTCCTACGATCCGGCCAAGCCGGCCCTGCAGGTCAGCCGGATCGACGTGGAGCAGGCCACCGCCTGGCGCGATCACCGGCTGGAATTCGTCGATACGCCGCTGGACACGGTGATCGCCCGGGTCAACCGCTACAGCGACCGCCCGCTGCGCCTGGCCGACCCGGCGCTTGCGCGGCTGAGCTTCACCGGCACCGTCGACACCCGGGCGACCGCACAGTGGATCGAGGCCTTGCCGCAGGTCTTCCCGCTGCAGGTGCGCCAGGACAAGGACGAGATCGTGCTGAGCCGCCGCTAGGCGATGCCGGTCGCCACCGCGGTCCCGCCGAGGCGGCGGCCGCGTCGGTCCGGCACCGCGTCGGCGATGCCACGCGTGGCATAATCCGCGCTTCCGCTGGGGGGCGACGGGCAGTGCGTGGGCTGAGGCGACTGATCATCTGCGGCAGCCTGGCACTGCAGCTCGTACCCTGGAACCGTGCCCTCGCCGCCCCGGCGTCCGAGGCACGGCAGATCGCCTTCTCGATCCCGCCGCAGGCGCTGTCCACGGCGCTGATCGCGTACGGCAAGCAGGCCAACGTGCAGGTGCTCACCGCCAGCCCGACCCTGGCCGGGCTGCGCAGCGACGGGCTGCAAGGCGTCTTCACCCCGGACGCGGCGCTGCAGCACCTGCTGCAGTCGAGCGGCCTCGCCTACCGCGTGCTCGATGCGAACACCGTGGCCATCACGCCCGCCGCGCCGGCGCCGGCCGACCCTGCCGATACCGCCGATGCGCATCGCGCCGGCACGCCGCCCAAGCTGCTGGAACAGGTCGATGCCGCGGCGCTGAGCGAGCGCGCCATGGGCGACGTGCCCGCGTACGCCAGCGACGCGCTGCGCTATGCCGCCGACTCCATCGCGGTGCCGCAGTCGGTGAACGTGGTCGCCCCGCATCTGTTGGCCTCGCAACAGGTGCGCACCGTCGCCGACGCCCTGCGCAACGTGGCCAGCGTGCAGCAGATCGAAAACCCGTTGCGCGCGCCGCTGTTCAAGATCCGCGGCATCTACACCGGCAACGGCATGACCGACGGGATGCCGAACAGCTTCGTCGGGATCGGCGGCTATCCTCCGATGATCGGCGTGGAGCGGGTCGAAGTGCTCAAGGGCCCGGAATCGATCCTCGGCGACAGCAACGGCGGCGACATGAGCGGACTGATCAACGTCGTCACCAAGCAGCCGCTGCGCAGGCCGCAGCGCGAACTGAGCTATGTCCTCGGCGACCGCGGCGACGTGCAGGCCGGACTCGATGCGACCGGGCCGATCGGCGCCACGCCGCTGAGCTACCGGCTCGTCGTCTCCGGCCAGCACGCCGATGCCACGGCGCAGGGCTACGGTCCGCGCAACGCCGCCTACCTGGCGCCGTCGATCGCCTGGCAGGGCGACAGCAACCGTCTGGTGCTCGGCATGCAGCGCGTGACCGACCGCGAGCCGGCCGCCGACCACGCACTGCTGCTGCGCAACCGCGTCTCGGCGATGACGCCCCGGACCTTGCGCCTGGGCAATCCGCAGGACCACACCGCCTACCGCACCCAGCGCGCCTACTACCTGTTCGACCAGCGGCTCAGCGACCGCTGGCAACTGCGCAGCCGCGGGCAGTACGTGCACCAGGCGGTCGACGCGCGCAACTGGGGCATGTTGTCGCCTTCGCCGACCGGCCTGGTCCGTGCCTATGCCGAGGTCTATCGCAACGAAACGGCGTATTACACCGTGCAGAACGACCTGGTCGGTAGCTTCGGCGACGGGCCGCTGCGGCAGACCGTGACCCTGGGCGTGGACTACACGCGCGCACGCCTGGGCAGCAGCGATTACTTCATCCGGATGCACCGCAACCGCTACGACGTCTTCGGCAACGAGCGGCTAGGGCCGGTGCACTGGCCGCATTCGCAACGCGGGATCCTGCATTACCCCGGCAGCCCCTGGTCGAGCCGCAGCGGCCTGCTGCTGCAGGACCAGATCAGCGCGGGCGAACGCTGGGACGTGTTGCTGGCACTGCGCCGCTCCGCGTACGAGATTTCCAACTACGACGCCAAGGGCAAGCTGCGCCAGTTGCGCCGGCGCCGCTGGGTGCCCAACGTCGGCGTGGTCTACAAGCTGAGCCCGGAGGCGTCGCTGTACGCCAGCACCATGAACGGCTTCGCGCCGAGCGCGGTGCTCGGCAGGAACGGCCGGCCGCTGCCGCCCGCGTTGTCGCGACAGGTGGAGGTGGGGGCGAAGGTCGATCTGTTCGACCACCGCGCCCGGCTCAACGTCGCGTATTACCAGATCACCGTCGACCGCAGCTTCGATCTGGTGCTTGCGCATCCGTCGTATTTCGCCAAGCCGATCGACAGCCAAAGCAACCACGGGCTCGACCTGGATTTCGTCGGCGCGCTCGCCCCCGGCCTGGAATTGAGCAGCAGCCTGGCGCTAGCCCGCATCGGCCGGCGCGACGGCACGCCCACCACCGGCGTTCCGCGCACGCGCTTCACCCTATGGAGCAGTTATCAGTTCCAGGACAGCCGCTGGAGCGGCTGGGGCGTGGCCGGCGGCATCCTGGCGCGCGATCACACCCTCGGCCGACGCCTGGCCGGCGGCTACTTCAAGATCCCAGGGCAGGCCAGCGTGGACGCGAACGTGTCCTACCACACCGAGACCTGGGGCGTGACCGTGGGCATGCGCAACGTCTTCGACCGGCGACTGTATGCCGACGAGTTCGACGAGACCTTCGTGCCGCTAGCGGATGGCCGCAGCCTGCTCCTGAGCGGCGCCTACCGGTTCTAGCGCGCATCGCAGGACTTGCGTGCCGCGCTCAGGCCTCGGTGGACGCCTGCGGCGCCTCCTCGACCTGGCCGAGTTCGTGCAGCAGCGCCGTGGCGTAGCTGCCCGGCGGCAACGCGAAGCGCAGCTCCAGCGCGTCGCCCTGCCCGTCGAGCCAGCGCCACTGCAGGTCCGCCACACGCAGGCGCGTCGCCCGCCGCTCCTGTTTCAGCCCTTCGCGCTCCAGACCGTCACGCAGGCGCAGCGCGACCGCCTCGTCCAGCGCTGCCAGTTCCAGTGCACGCGCCGCCTCGGCGCTGCGCAGTTCGCCGGCGCCCCACAGCGGCGCGGACGGATGGATGTCGAAGCGCTGCAGACGTTCGGCCAGCGCCTCCGACCACGGCTCCGGACCGAACACGCTGCGGCTGCCATCGAGCATCCACACTTCGCCGTCCAGCGCGCTGTCCCAGTTGCCGGCAGCCACGCGCGCGGCCAGCACCCGGTTGAACAGCTCCGAACGGGCCGCGGACAACAGCAGCGAGCGTTGCTCGCGGCGCACCCGGCGGCCACCGAACATCGCCAGCGCGGCGCCGACGTTGCCGCCGTCGCGGCCGAAGCGCTGCTCACCGAACCAGTTTGGAATCCCGCGTGCGGCGATCTGCGCCAGTCGCGCATCGATCGCCTCGCGCTCGCCGCGCACCTCGCGCAGCACCAGCACGAAGCCGTTGCCGGCCAGTGCGCCACGCGGCAGCTTGCGGTTGTGCCAGTGCGACTCCAGCACCTGCAGATCCGCGTCCTGCAGGCTCTCCAGTGCTGGCGCCACGCGCTTGGGCAGATGCACCGAGAAGCGCTGGGTAGTGACCGCATGGCGGTCCTTCATGCCTGCATAGCCGATCGCCAGTTCCGCGACTCCGGCCCACTGCGCCAGGCGGCGCGCGGCGAAGGCGGTGTTCATGCCGCGCTTGCGCACCGTCAGCAACAGGTGCTCGCCCTCGCCGCTGGGCGCGAACGCGGGCAGCTCGTCGACCTGGAAATCCTCCGCGCTGCTACGCATGCGCGCCTGCAACGGCGCGGCGCCGTACGCGCGCGGCAACTCGCTCACAGTGCCACCAACAGGGCCACGGCCTGCGCCGCGATGCCTTCGCCGCGGCCGGTGAAGCCGAGCCTCTCGCTGGTCGTTGCCTTGACGCTGACGCAGTCCAGTTCGACCTGCAGCAGCGCCGCCAGGCGTTCGCGCATCGCCTGCGCGTGCGGGCCGACCTTGGGCCGTTCGCAGATCACGGTGACGTCGGCATTGCCCAGGCGCCAGCCGCGCGCATGCAGCAGGCTCACGCAGTGATCGAGGAACTGCGCGCTGTCGGCGCCCTTCCAGCGCGGATCGGACGGCGGGAAATGCTGGCCGATGTCGCCCAACGCCAGCGCGCCGAGCAAGGCATCGCAGAGGGCGTGGATCACCACGTCGCCATCGCTGTGGGCGAGCACGCCGCGCTCATGCGCCACGCGGACGCCGCCGAGCATGATGTGGTCGCCCTCGCCGAAGGCATGGACGTCGTAGCCCTGGCCGATGCGGAAGGGAGGAGCAGAAAGGGAATCGTGTGACATGGGAATCCTGTTCGTGGAGCGCCGACGCCGTCTGGCGGTCAGACGCCAGGGTGCAGCGTGCGCAGGTAAACCGGCAGGGCCTCGGACGCCGGCAGCGCGTCGTCTTCCGCGTCCGTTGCGCCCCACTGCGGGTTGAGCCAGTCGGCCTGGACGATGCGCTCGGCGATCGCAGGCAACGGCATCTGCCGGATCGGCACACGGAACGGCAGGCGGCCGTGCGCCGACGACACCAGGCTGAAGCGCAGCTGCCGCGCCTGCCCGTCGTGCCAGCAGTAGAAGGTCATCGCCGGCGCCGCCTGCATGCGCAGCGTAGCCTGGCGATGCTCGGCGACCGCCTCCACGAACCGCGCCACGCTCGCCACGTCGATCCCCGCGGATCGAGCGTCGCGTGGCGAGAACGCCCACAGGTTGGCCTGGGCCTCGTGCTGGATGTCGTCGCCATCGATCGCGATCGCAACGTCCGCGGCCTGCTGCAGCCAGGCCTGTCCCACCGCATCTTCGAACCGCATCAGCCGCTCTGCCGCTGGAACAGTTCGAACTCGAACCGCGCCAGGTCGGCCGGCGTGGTGACCTTGAAATTGTCCTCGGCGCCCTCGACCAGCAGCGGGCGCAGTCCCAGCAACTCCATCGCCATCGCGTCGTCGGTGACCTCGACGCCGGCCGCGGCAGCCTGCTCCAACGCGCGACTCAGCTGCATGCGCCGGAACAGTTGCGGGGTCAGCGCGCGCCACAGGCGCTCGCGTGGTTCGGTGCGGTCGATGCCGCCGTCGTCGCCGGCGCGCTTGAGCGTGTCGCGTACCGGCGCGGCCAGGATCGCACCGACCGGATCGCCGCGCCCCGCCTCCAGCAGCCGGTCCAGGTCGGACAGCGCCAGATTCGGCCGCGCCGCATCGTGCACCAGCACGAAATCGTCCGCCTTCACCGACTCCGGCAAGGCGTGCAGCGCAGCCAGCACCGAGCCGGCACGGCTGCCGGCGCCCAGGCAGGTCAGCACCGGCTTGCCGGCCAGTTCGGTCCAGCCCGGCCACTGCGCATCGTCCACGCTCAGCGCGACCATCGCCCCGGCCACCGCCGGATGCGCCAGCAGCGCTTCCAATGCATGCGCCAACAACGTGCGCCCGCCCGCCTGCAGGTACTGCTTGGGCGTGGGGCTGCCGAAACGGGTGCCGCGGCCAGCCGCTGGGACCACGGCCCAGACCGTGGCCATCAGGGTTGCTCGCTCGGCGCGGGGGGCGTCGCCTGCTCGCCCGGCACGGTGCCGGCCGAGGCCGGAGGCACCGGCGCGTTTTCGACCACGCGGTAGAACTTTTCGCCCGGTTTGATCATGCCCAGTTCGCTACGCGCGCGCTCCTCGATCGCCGCCTCGCCGTCCTTGAGATCCTTGACCTCGGCGGCGAGCGCGGCGTTGCGTTGCTGCAGTCCTTCGTTGTCGCGCTTCTGGTGCTCGACCTGACTTTCGAGCACCAGCACTTCGCCGGAATTCCCCGGACCGAGCCAGAAGCGGTACTGCAGCCACGCCAGCAGTCCCGCCAGCACCAGCAGCAGCCAGCGCCAGTTGCGCACGGCTTATCGCTTGAGCGAGACGAAAGCGTCACGCCCCGCGTAGCGCGCGGCGCTGCCGAGCGCTTCCTCGATGCGCAGCAGCTGATTGTACTTGGCCACGCGATCGCTGCGGCACAGCGAGCCGGTCTTGATCTGGGTGGCGGTGGTGGCCACGGCGATGTCGGCGATGGTGGTGTCCTCGGTCTCGCCGGAACGATGCGAGACGATGGCCGCGTAGCCGGCCTTGTCGGCCATGGCGATGGCTTCCAGGGTCTCGGTCAGGGTGCCGATCTGGTTGACCTTGATCAGGATCGCGTTGGCGGTGCCGGACTCGATGCCCTGCTTGAAGATCTTCGGGTTGGTCACGAACAGGTCGTCGCCGACCAGTTGCACCTTGCTGCCGATCCGGTCGGTGAGCAGCTTCCAGCCGGCCCAGTCGTCCTCGGCCAGGCCGTCCTCGATGCTGACGATCGGGTACTGCGCGGCCCAGTCGGCGAGGAAGTCGACGAACTGCTCGCTGGTCAGGCGCTTGCCCTCGCCCACCAGGTGGTACTTGCCGTTGTCGTAGAACTCGCTGGAGGCCACGTCCAGACCCAGCAGCACGTCCTCACCGGCGGTGTAGCCGGCCTTGCCGATCGCTTCCAGGATGGTATCCAGCGCTTCGACGTTGCTGCGGAAGTCCGGGGCGAAGCCGCCTTCGTCGCCGACCGCAGTGGACAGGCCGTGGCCCTTCAGCACCGACTTCAGCGCGTGGAAGATCTCGGTGCCGGCGCGCAGCGCCTCGGAGAACGAGGCGGCGCCGACCGGCAGCACCATGAATTCCTGGAAATCGACGTTGTTGTCGGCATGCGCACCGCCGTTGATGATGTTCATCATCGGCACCGGCAGCGCCAGGTTGGCGGTGTTGCCCGCGGCCAGCGACTGCCACAGCGGCTGCTTGCGCGAGGCGGCGAGCGCGTGTGCATTGGCCAGCGAGACGCCGAGCAGCGCGTTGGCGCCGAGGCGGCCCTTGTTCTCGGTGCCGTCCAGGTCGATCAGGCGGCGGTCCAGGCCCTGCTGGTCGGCGGCGTCGAAGCCTTTCAGCGCGCCGGCGATGGTGGTGTTGACGTTCTCCACCGCCTTGCGCACGCCCTTGCCCAGGTAACGGGTCTTGTCGCCGTCGCGCAGCTCGACCGCTTCCTTGGTGCCGGTGGACGCGCCCGAGGGCACCGCGGCACGACCGAACGAACCGTCCTCCAGGATGACATCGGCTTCCAGCGTGGGATTGCCGCGGCTGTCGAGGATTTCACGGGCGTGGATGCTGCGGATCGTACTCATGGGCGGGCCGGTTACCTGTAGGAAGAGGGGGGAAACGAATGCCGACTGATTATCCCCGGCCGCCCGTTGCTTGCCAAATGCCGCCTCAGCCGAGGCGCACCGCGCCCAGCGGGATCCCGCCGAGGAACAGCAGGATCAGGACCAGCATCGCCAGCAGCAGGCCGGCGGCGATGCCGGCCAGGACGCGGCCGCGCCGCAGCGCCCAGCCCAGTGCGGCGGCGATCAGGGTGCCGAGCGCGGCGACCGCCAGCACCAGCAGGCCGCCGACGATCCAGGGCTGCATGGCCAGGATGCCGTAATCGCCGTCGCCGGGCGCACCGATCGCGCGCCTGAACGCGAACAGCACCACGCCCAATGCCGCCCAGGCCAGCAGCGACAGCAACAGCGCACACAGCCCCCAGGAGCGGGAGCGGATCTGGCCGCGCGGGCTCACCTGCATCCCACTGCGCCAGAACGCGTCCGGCAGGACATTTCCCGCCAGGCGTCGCACGGATGCCGCGGCTGCACAACCGGGGTCTCACGCGAAGCGCGAGAACCCGTGCTTCTTGGTGACCGCGTCCAATTCCATCAGCGTTTCCAGCAGCGCTTCCATCTGGTCCAGCGGCCATGCGTTGGGGCCATCGGACAGCGCCTTGGACGGATCCGGGTGGGTCTCGGCGAACAGACCGGCCACGCCCACGGCCACCGCCGCGCGCGCCAGCACCGGCACGAACTCGCGCTGGCCACCGGAACTGCCGCCCTGCCCGCCCGGCAACTGCACCGAATGGGTCGCGTCGAACACCACCGGGCAGCCGGTCTCGCGCATCACGCTCAGCGAGCGCATGTCGCTGACCAGGTTGTTGTAGCCGAAGCTGGCGCCGCGCTCGCAGACCATGATCTGCTCGTTGCCGGTGGATTTGGCCTTGTCCACCACCGGCTTCATGTCCCAAGGCGACAGGAACTGGCCCTTCTTGATGTTGACCGGCTTGCCGGCGGCGCACACGTTCTTGATGAAATCGGTCTGTCGCACCAGAAACGCCGGAGTCTGCAGCACGTCCACCACCGCCGCCACCTCGTGCATCGGCGTGTACTCGTGCACGTCGGTCAGCACCGGCACGCCGATCTGCGTCTTCACCGCCTCCAGCACCTTCAGCCCTTCTTCCAGGCCCGGGCCGCGGAAGCTGGTGCCGGAGGTGCGGTTGGCCTTGTCGAAGCTGGACTTGAAGATGAAGTTGATGCCCAGCCGGCCGGTGATCTCCTTGAGCCTGCCGGCGACGTCGAGCTGCAGCTGCATCGACTCGATCACGCACGGGCCGGCGATCAGGAACAACGGCTGGTCCAGGCCAACGTCGAAGCCACACAGTTTCATTGGATCACCTATCGGTTGAGCGACGCCCAGTCGGGCGCGAGATTGGGGCGAGATTACTCCCCTCTGCCATCGGCGGGGGTCGGGGTGAGAGTCCGGACGAAGCCCCTGGAATCAAGCCCCTCTCCCGCCGGGAGAGGGGTTGGGGTGAGGGTGCGGGCGAAGCCTAGGGAACTCAAACTGCACAAGGCTTCGCCCGCACCCTCATCCGGCGCTGCGCGCCACCTTCTCCCGAAGGGAGAAGGAAGTTACGCGCGCGCTTCCTTCAACAGCTTGCCGCCAGCCTTGCGCTCGCGCGCAGCCCGCACGAAGCCGATGAACAGCGGGTGGCCATCGCGCGGCGTGGAAAGGAACTCCGGGTGCGCCTGGCAGGCCAGGAACCACGGGTGCGTCTCGCGCGGCAGCTCCACCATCTCCACCAGGGTGTCGTCCATCGACTTGGCGGCGATCACCAGGCCGGCGTCCTCCAGCTGGGTGCGGTAGCGGTTGTTGAACTCGTAGCGGTGGCGATGGCGCTCGGCCACCACGTCCTTGCCATACAACTCGCGCGCCAAGGTGCCCGGCTTGAGCCGCTGCTCCTGCAGGCCCAGGCGCATGGTGCCACCGAGGTCGGACTTCTCGTCGCGTTTCTCGACATCGCCGCTGGCAGTACGCCATTCGGTGATCAGGCCGATCACCGGGTAAGGCGACTGCCGGTCGTTCTCGGTGCTGTTGGCCGCATCCAGACCGGCCACATGCCGCGCGTAGTCGACCACCGCGGCCTGCATGCCGTAGCAAATGCCGAAGTACGGCACGCCGTGCTGGCGCGCGTAGCGCGAGGTCAGCACCTTGCCTTCGAAGCCGCGGTCGCCGAAGCCGCCCGGCACCAGAATGCCGTCCACGTCGGCCAGCGCCGCCATGTCGCTGCCTTCCAGGTCCTGCGCTTCCAGCCACTTCAGGTTGACCTTGGTGCGCTGGCGCAGGCCGCCGTGCTTGAGCGCCTCGCCAACCGACTTGTAGGCATCCTGATGGTCCACGTACTTGCCGACCACGGCGATGGTGACCTCGTCGAGCGGATGCTTGATCGCGTCGACCACCGCTTCCCACTCCGACAGGTTGGCCGCGCCGACCTTGTCGCGCAGCTTGAACTGCTCGATGACGATCTCGTCCAGGCCCTGCCGGTGCAGTTCCAGCGGCATGCCGTAGAGCACGTCGATGTCGGCGGCGCTGATCACCGCGCGCTCGGAGACGTTGGTGAACAACGCGATCTTGCGCCGCTCCGAATCCGGGATCGCCTGCTCCGAGCGGCACAGCAGCACGTCCGGCTGGATGCCGATCGAGCGCAGTTCCTTGACCGAATGCTGGGTCGGCTTGGTCTTCAACTCGCCGGCCGCGGCGATGTACGGCACCAGGGTCAGGTGCATGAACATGGCCTTCTCGGCGCCGCGCTCGGTACGCACCTGACGGATCGCCTCCAGGAACGGCAGCGACTCGATATCGCCGACGGTGCCGCCGATCTCGACCAGGGCCACGTCGTAGCCGGCGGTGGCTTCATCCACGCAGCGACGGATCTCGTCGGTGATGTGCGGAATCACCTGCACGGTGGCGCCGAGGTAGTCGCCGCGGCGCTCCTTGCGGATCACGTTCTCGTAGATGCGCCCGGTGGTGACCGAATTCTTGCGCGACAACCGCGTGCGCACGAAGCGCTCGTAATGCCCCAGGTCCAGATCGGTTTCGGCGCCGTCGTCGGTGACGTACACCTCGCCGTGCTGGAACGGGCTCATCGTGCCCGGGTCGACGTTGATGTAGGGGTCCAGCTTCATCATCGTGACCGACAGGCCACGTGCTTCGAGAATGGACGCAAGCGAAGCGGCCGCGATGCCCTTGCCAAGCGAGGACACTACGCCGCCGGTAACGAAGATCAGGGGGGTCATGGCTCAAAGGCCTCCCGGAAAGCCATAGTTTAACGGGTGAAGCGGATTTGCCCAAGCGCTTTCGCGCAACAGCCGCCCCACAAAAAGCGACGCCCCGGGCGACCGGGGCGTCGTGTGCAGGAAACCGTGCGCAGGCTCAGGGCTTGCGCGCTTCCTCTTCCTCTTCCTTCTTCGGCGCGGCCGCATCCTTGCCGGCCTTGTGCTCGGCGGCCGCGGCGGCGCGGCGCTTGGCCTTGGCGTCGGCCTCGGCCTTTTCCTTGGCGACCTGCGCCTCGTAGGCGGCGGCACCGGAGGCGGCCGGATCGGCGCTCTGCGCCTGGGCCATCACGACCGGCACGGCCACCGCGGCGGCGACCAGGGCGGCCAGGGTCAACAGCTTGCGAACGTTCATGGCGGACTCCTTTGGGACGTGCGACGAAGATGTGGGCGACGTCGCGGTTTTTCCAGGGTCAGCGTAGCGCGGCGCCGCCGCACCTGCCCTGAACACCGGCGACGTGCAAAAAACGGCCGCAGACCGCACACTTCCGGATCTGCTTCGCGCCACCTGCTGAGACGCATGAATACCCGCTACAACGCCGCCGACATCGAAGTTCTCTCTGGCCTGGACCCGGTCAAGCGCCGGCCCGGCATGTACACCGACACCGCACGGCCAAACCATCTGGCGCAGGAAGTCATCGACAACGCCGTGGACGAGGCGCTGGCCGGCCACGCCCGGCACATCGAGGTGACGCTGTACAAGGACGGCAGTTGCGAGGTGTCCGACGACGGCCGCGGCATGCCGGTGGACATCCATCCGGAAGAGAAGATCTCCGGCGTCGAACTGATCCTGACCCGGCTGCACGCCGGCGGCAAGTTCAGCGACCGCAACTACACCTTCAGCGGCGGTCTGCACGGCGTCGGCGTCAGCGTGGTCAATGCGCTGTCCAATCGGGTGGAACTGTTCATCAAGCGCGAAGGCAACGAGTACCGCATGGCCTTCGCCGATGGCCACCCCGCCTCCAAGCTGGAGATCGTCGGCAGCGTCGGCAAGAAGAACACCGGCACCCGGCTGCGCTTCTGGCCGGACCCGAAGTATTTCGACACGCCGAAGTTCGCGGTGCGCGCGCTGCGCCACCTGCTGCGCGCCAAGGCGGTGCTATGCCCCGGGCTGACGGTCAAGCTGCACGACGAAGCCACCGGCGAGCAGGACACCTGGTACTTCGAGGACGGCCTGCGCGACTACCTGCGCGGCGAACTCGCCGAGCGCGAACTGCTGCCGGCCGAGCTGTTCGTCGGCAGCCTGAAGAAGGACCGCGAGATCGTCGACTGGGCGGTGGCCTGGGTGGTGGAAGGCGAGCTGGTGCAGGAAAGCTACGTCAACCTGATCCCCACCGCGCAGCACGGCACCCACGTCAACGGCCTGCGCAGCGGCCTCACCGACGCGCTGCGCGAGTTCTGCGATTTCCGCAATCTGCTGCCGCGCGGCGTGAAGCTGGCGCCGGAAGACGTGTGGGACCGCGTCGCGTTCGTGCTGTCGCTGAAGATGACCGACCCGCAGTTCAGCGGCCAGACCAAGGAACGCCTGTCCTCCCGCCAGGCCGCCGGCTTCATCGAAGGCGCCGCGCACGATGCCTTCAGCCTGTGGCTGAACCAGAACGTGGAGACCGGTACGCGCATCGCGCAGATCGCCATCGATCGCGCCAGCGCGCGGCTGAAGACCGAGAAGCAGATCGTGCGCAAGAAGGTCACCCAGGGTCCGGCGCTGCCGGGCAAGCTGGCCGACTGCATCAGCCAGGACCTGTCGCGTACCGAACTGTTCCTGGTCGAGGGCGACTCGGCAGGCGGCAGCGCCAAGCAGGCCCGCGACAAGGATTTCCAGGCGATCCTGCCGCTGCGCGGCAAGATCCTCAATACCTGGGAAGTGGCCTCCGGCAGCGTGCTGGCCTCGGAGGAAGTGCACAACCTGGCGATCGCGATCGGCTGCGACCCAGGCAAGGAGGAGATCGACGGCCTGCGCTACGGCAAGGTGGTGATCCTGGCCGACGCCGACTCCGACGGCCTGCACATCGCGACCCTGCTGACCGCGCTGTTCCTGCGCCACTTCCCCGCCCTGGTGCGCGCCGGCCACGTGTTCGTGGCGATGCCGCCACTGTTCCGCGTGGACGTGGGCAAGCAGGTGTTCTATGCGCTGGACGAGGAAGAGAAGCGCTCGCTGCTGGACAAGATCCAGCGCGAGAAGATCAAGGGCCAGGTCAGCGTGACCCGCTTCAAGGGCCTGGGCGAGATGAATCCGCAGCAGCTGCGCGAATCCACCATCCACCCGGACACCCGGCGCCTGGTGCAACTGACCGTGGACGACGGCGACCAGACCAGCTCGCTGATGGACATGCTGCTGGCCAAGAAGCGCGCCGGCGACCGCAAGCAGTGGCTGGAGACCAAGGGCGACCTGGCGTCGCTGGAGGTCTGAGCGGCTGCAGGCGCCACCGCTCGCCTCCGTCGTAGGAGCGGCTTCAGCCGCGACAGGGCTTTCCCGACAACGCCGGGTCGCGGCTGAAGCCGCTCCTACGACAGGCGGCGGCGGAGGCTAGGCTTTCGCACCAGCACGCCTGTTAGTCAGGCAACCGGCGATCGACCGCCACCCCGGGCTCAGCCGTGCGCAGGCACCGCCGGCACCACGCCCGTGCAGTCGTGATCCTGCAACTGCTCCGCACCGACCCCGTCGCCGGGACGTGCAGTGGCCGCGAGCAGCACAAAGCCGGGGCGGCCATCGAAATCCGCCCCGACCACCGCCAGGGTCTGCTGCGCCATGCGCTGCTGCGGCGGCAGGCTACGCGCCAGCAGCGTCAGCGGATTCGTATCCAGTTCCTCGCCCTCCACGCGCATCGCGCGATAGGCGTGGCCGTGCAGCGGCCGCGGCAGCGGCGCCCACGCCGGGCCGATCGAGGCCCGCATTGCCTGCAGCTGATCGCGCACCTGCGGCGCCAGGCAGTCGATGTGGATGTGCAACTGGTCCTGCGAGCGCGCCGACGGCGGATTGATCGTCAGGCTGGCCAGGTCGCGCGGCAGCGGCCGGCCCAGCGCATCGGCGACCCGGCTCCGCGCCTGCCAGGCCAGGCCCAGCCAGTTCGGCGCAGCGGCGGAACGCGCGCGCGGATCCTCGATCCCGCTGACCGGCACGGTCGGGATCAGCAGGTACTGGTAGGCGCCGTGCAGATCCTTCATCAGGGCGTAGCGCTGACCGGGGTCGGCATGCACCTCGCTGCATGGCGCCGGATCGGCGCCGGCGCGCGCCTGCGGCAGGCAGCGCGTGCTCAGCAGCCGCCACAGGCGCTGGCGATCGTGGGCATGCGGATCGTGCGCCGCTGGCGAATCGGCCACGGGCGGCGGCGATGGCACGCTGGCGCAGCCGGCCAGCAACGCCGCCAGGAACAGGCACAGCGGCAGGCGTGAACGAAGGACAGGCATGCGCAGCGGACCGGACACGGGACGAACCGGCGATTGTAGCCAGCGCCGATGAACCGGCATGGCGCGTCCGCGCCGCCGCCGACCATGCCTTTGTGCACATCCGCGCACGCCGCGCCGCGGCCTAGCATGCCGGCTCCCTCCCTGCGAGCGACCGCCCGTGCCGACCTTCCCCTCTGTGCTGCTGGCCGTGCTGCTGGCCGCGACGCCGATGACCGCGGCGCTTGCCGCCGATGCCGATGCGGCGAACGCCGACAAGGCCGACAAGCCCGCCGCCACCGAACTGGCGCCGCTGCCGGCCGACGCGCAGACCAGCCAATCCACCCAGCTCGACGGCCGCACGCTGCGCTACACGGTCAAGGTCGGCACGCTGCCGGTGAAGGACAAACAGGGCAAGGTCGTCGCCGACGTGGTCTATACCGCCTACACCATGGACGGCAAGGACCGCCCGGTCACCTTTGCGCTCAACGGCGGCCCCGGCGCGGCCTCGGTGTACCTCAACCTGGGCGCGATCGGGCCGAAGGTGGTGGCGTTCGGCAGCGAGGGCGACAGCGCCTCGGCGCCGGCGCAACTGCGCGACAACCCCGGTACCTGGCTGGACTTCACTGACCTGGTGTTCATCGATCCGGTCGGGACCGGCTTCAGCCGCTCGCGCGTGCCCGACGAGCAGGCCAAGAAGCAGTTCTACAATCCGCAGGCCGACATCGAGTACCTCTCGCGCACCATCTACGACTGGCTGCTGAAGAACCAGCGCCTGCAATCGCGCAAGTACCTGGTCGGCGAAAGCTACGGCGGCTTCCGCGGCCCGCGCATCACCCACTACCTGCAGACCAAGCTGGGCGTGGCGATGAACGGCGTGGTGCTGGTCTCGCCGTATCTGAACCCGACCCTGGACGACAATGGCGACGTCTCGCCGCTGCCGTGGATGCTGACCCTGCCCTCGATCGCGGCCGCGCGCCTGGAGCGCGAGGGCAAGCTGACCCCGGAGGCGATGCGCCAGGTGATCGACTACACCCGCGGCGATTACGTCACCGCGCTGCTGCGCGGGCGTTCCGACCCGGCCGGCACCACCCGCATGATCCAGCAGGTGACCGCGATGACCGGCCTGGATCCTGCCTTCGTGCGCCGCGCCGGCGGCCGCCTGGAGACCCAGGCCTATCTGCGCGAAGTGTTCCGCGACAAGGGCGAACTGGGCAGCCGCTACGACTCCAACGTCACCGCCTTCGACCCGTTCCCCAACGCCCCCGAGCAGCGCGCCAACGACCCGCTGCTGGACAGCATCATCGCCCCCACCACCACCGCGATGGTCGATTTCGTGACCCGCGTGGTCGGCTGGAAGGTCGACGCCCGCTACCAGGCGCTGAACTACGACGTGAACCGGCTGTGGGACTGGGACGACGAACTGCGCAAGGGCTCGGTGACCGAACTGCGCCAGTCGGTGGCGATCGACCCGAAACTGCGGGTGCTGATCGTGCACGGCTGGAACGACCTGTCGTGCCCGTTCATGGGCTCGGTGCTGACCGTGGACCAGATGCCGGTGATGGGCAACGACCCGACCCGCGTGCAGGTCAAGAACTACCCCGGCGGCCACATGTTCTACAACCGCGCCGACAGCCAGCGCGCGCTGCGCCAGGACGTGATGGCGATGTATCGGGCCAACTAGCGGGGATTGGCAATTAGGGATTCGGGATTGGCAAGAGCGGGCTTCCGGCGCGCGCCGGACCTGCTTCTACGAATCCCTAATCCCGACTCCCCAATCCCTCACGTCCAGCCGAACAGCGCAAATCCCCGGAAAATCAGGTACGCCACGCCGGCAGCGGCCGGAATGGTCAGGATCCAGGCCCAGACGATGCGTTCGATGACGCCGAAGCGCAGCGAGCGCGGGTTCTTGGCGAAGCCCACGCCCATGATCGCAGTGGAGATGCTGTGGGTGGTGGACACCGGCATGCCGAAGTGCGCGGCCAGGGTCAGGATCGTGGCCGAGCTGGTCTCCGCGGCGAAACCGTGGATCGGGTGCAGCTTGACCATCTTGTGGCCCAGGGTCTTGATGATCTTCCAGCCGCCGGAGGCGGTGCCGGCGGCCATCACCACCGCGCAGGTCAGCACGATCCAGGTGGCGATGCCCTGCCCCTGACTGGCGCTCGGATGCAGGAACCCCAGCCACGACGGCAGTTCGTCCAGGGCGCCGGTGCTCTGCGCGCCGACCAGGGTCATGGCGATGATGCCCATGGTCTTTTGCGCGTCGTTGTGGCCGTGCGCGTAGCCCATGTATGCGGCCGAGGCGATCTGCGCCTTGCCGAAGAAGGCGTTGACCCAGCGCGGCCGCGCCAGCCGCCCGAGTCGGCCGCCCAGCTTCGCCAGGCCGGCGATCGCCGCCCACAGCAACAGCATCACCGCGATGCCGAGCAGGAAGCCGGCGATCGGCGAGGTCACCATCGGCACGAACACCTTCCACAGCAGGCCCTTGTTCTTGGCCCAGTCGCCGACGTTCTGCGACCAGATCAGCGCGCCCCAGTTGTTGTGCGCGGCGGCCAGGCCGGCGCCACACAGCCCGCCGATCAGCGCGTGCGAGGACGAGGAAGGCAGGCCCTTCCACCAGGTGATCAGGTTCCAGACGATGCCGCCGAGCAGCGCGCACAGCACCACCTGCGGAGTCACCGCGACCACGTCGGTGTTGAGCAGGCCGGAGGCGATGGTCATCGCCACCGCGGTGCCGGTCAGCGCGCCGACCAGGTTCATCGCCGCGGCCAGCATCACCGCCCAGCCGGGGCTGAGGACCTTGGTGGCGACCACCGTGGCGATCGAGTTGGCGGTGTCGTGGAAGCCGTTGATGAACTCGAACACCAATGCCGCCAGGATCACGATCAGGACCAGGGTCAGCATCGGCGCGCCTCCGCGCACGGGACGGCGACAGCCGGCGCGCGCAGGGCGCCGCGGCCGCGCAGGCAGCAACTCCGCAACGCGTCCATCAGGAGTTCTTCAGTACGATCTGGTAGACCACCACGCCGGCCTCGCGGCAGCGGTCGATGGCCTTCTCCAGGATTTCGAAGAACTCCTTGAGCAGGAACATCTGCAGGTTGTCCAGGCGCCCGGAGTAGATGTCGCGGTACAGCTCCAGCATCAGCCGGTCGGCCTCGTTCTCCAGCGAGCGCAGCTTGTCGTTGAGCGCGCTCATCCGGTCAAGATTCATGTTGCGCAGGTCGTGGACCATGTCCACCACCACCGCCGCGGCCTGCTCCAGCATCGCCGCACGCGGTGCGAAGTCGATGTGCTCCAGGTGCTGGATCGCCAGCGAGTAGCGATCGGCGAACTTCTCCACCTGCTTGGGAATCTTGTACAGCGCCGAGCCCAGCGCCTCGATGTCCTCGCGCTCGATCGGGGTCATGAAGCTGTCCACCAGCGCCTGGCCGATCTTGTCGGAGGCCGCACGCTCGCGCAGGCGCGCCAGCTTGAAGCCGTCCAGCGCCGGCTGCCGGTCGGACTCGCGCATCATCGCGTGCAGGGCCTTGGTGCTGTCGTAGGCGGCCTGCGCCGCCTCGTCGAGCAGGGTGTAGAACTGCTTGCCGGAACCGAAGATGGTCTGCAACGAAAACATGCAACGCGCTTCCCGCCGTCGCGGGAAGGACGGCACTGGGGCGGAATTATGACTGTTTGCTGACACCTGCGGGTAGTCGCGGCCGGTTACAGGGGCTGCGGGCGTGGGCGCGGCGTGGAAGCGGCGCCCTGCGGGGTTTGTTACCATCCCAGCCGCGCCCTTCGTGGGCGCACCCTATGGACGACCACCCTAGCCCCCCTCCCCCGCGCCGCAACGGCGCCCATGTCCCCGCTTTCCTTGGCGCCAAGGAGCGCGCGCATGCTTGAACTATTGATCGTGGCAGCCCTGGTGCTGCTGAACGGTTTCTTCGCGATGTCCGAGATGTCGCTGATGACCTCGCGCAAGAGCCGGCTGAAGCAGATGGCCCAGTCCAGCACGCGTGCGGCCAAGGCGCTGGCGCTGGCCGAGAACCCCGAGCACTTCCTGTCCACCGTGCAGATCGGCATCACCGCGATCGGCATCCTGACCGGTGTGTTCGGCGGCGAGGCCATCGGCGTGGCGATCGCGACCAAGTTGCAGGCGCTGTTCCCGGCGCTGGCAGCCAACTTCACCCTGTTCGGCGATCCGCAGCCCTGGTCGGCGCTGATCGGCAAGACCCTGGCGATCGTGCTGATCACCTTCATGACGCTGATCTTCGGCGAACTGGTACCAAAACGCCTGGCGCTGACCCGTTCGGAAACCATCGCCAGCTTCGTCGCGGTGCCGATGGGCTGGCTGGCCTGGATCGCCGCGCCGTTCGTGTGGGTGCTGTCGCGCTCGACCCGGCTGGTGCTGCGCCTGTTCGGCCTGGGCAAGGAGCAATCGGCCTCGGTGACCGAAGAGGAGATCCGCATGATGGTGGCCGAGAGCCACGAGGCCGGCGTGATCGACGCGCACGAGCGCGACATGATGAACCGGGTCATGCGCCTGGGCGACCGTACCGCCGACAGCCTGATGACCCCGCGCAACCGCATCGCCTGGCTCGACGCCAACGCCGAGCCGCAGCGCAACTTCCAGACCATGCGCGAGCACGAGTTCTCGCGCTACCCGGTGTACCGCGGCAGCGACCAGGACATCGCCGGCGTGCTGGAGGTGAAATCCCTGGTCACGCGCATGGACGGCGACGCCACCCAGCTGTTCCAGAGCCTGCGCGACACCTTGTTCGTGTCCGAATCCACCCACGCGATGAAGCTGCTGGAGATCTTCCGCGAGGAGCAGCAGTCGATGGCGCTAGTGGTGGACGAATACGGCGAGATCCAGGGCCTGGTGACGATCAGCGACCTGATGGGCGCGGTGGTCGGCCGCCTGCAGTCGGCCGACAACGCCGACGAGGACGCGCTGGTGGTGACCCGCGCCGACGGCTCGCTGCTGATCGACGGCTCGCTGGCCATCGAGGACCTGCGCGAACTGCTAGGCGGCGCCGAACTGCCCAGCGCCGAGGAAGGCGACTACAACACCCTGGCCGGCCTGTGCATCTACTACTTCGGGCGCATCCCGCACGCCGGCGAGTTCTTCGACTGGGCCGGCTGGCGCATCGAGATCGTCGACCTGGACGGCGCGCGCGTGGACAAGCTGCTGCTGCGCAAGCTGCAGGACGAGAACAGCGATGACATCACCGGGTGACGTACCCGGTGGCGAGCCGCACGAGCGCGACCACGGCTACAGCGCCGAGGGCATCCGCACCCTGCTCGACACCTTCGTCCTCGGCGATCCCGAGGAGCACCTGCGGCTGCGGCTGATCCTCGCCGACCTGCAGCAGAGCGCGTTCGGCGTGTTCCTGTTCGTGGCGATCCTGCCGGCGTTCCTGCCGGTGCCGGGTCTGGCCGGCGGCATCAGCGGGCCGCTGGTGACGCTGATCGGCCTTCAGATGTTGATCGGGCTGCGCAAGCCGTGGCTGCCACGCTTCATCGGCGAGCGCGGGCCGCGCCGCCGCACCATGCAGCGCTTCGTGGGCCGCATCGCGCCGTGGCTGCGACGCCTGGACCGGCTGCTCAAGCCACGCCTGTCGGTGCTGGTCGACACGCTGCCGGCGCGCGCCTTCAGCGGGCTGTTGCTGATCGTGCTGGGAATCCTGCTGTCGCTGCCGATCCCGTTCACCAACTACGCCTTCGGCGCGATGCTGCTGCTGTTCGCGCTGGCGTTGCTGGAGCGCGACGGTGGGTTGATGCTGCTTTCGTGGCTGGGCAGCATCGCCGTGGCGCTGAGTCTGGGATTGGCCTCGGACCAGATGGTCGACCTGGGCCGGGAGTGGATGCAGAAGCTGCGCTGATCGCGCGACGGCAGCGGCGATGGTCCGCTTGCCTGCCTCACCTCACCAGCGACAGTTCTGCATCGCTGGCGAACACGTTGCGCATATGCGACGGACGCGGCGATGTGGCCTGCGTCGTACGCTCGGTCGCGCGGCTGCGCGCGCGCTCCAGATACTTGCTCATCTGTTGCAAGGCTGCTTCCAGCCCGCACTCATGCACCGGCGCCTTCGGATGCTGTGCGTTCATTACTGCCCCCTGTTCTACGTCGTTGTCCGGCCATGTTTTCGGGCCGAGCGCCACGCTGATGCGCGACGTGGAGCGATGACATACCCGGGAAAATCAAGAGCTCGTGAAACCCGCACATGATGTGATGCATATCAATGCAAATCCAGCACTCCTCGCGAGAGTGCGTCTGCGCTCGTAGACACGCGCGCAGACGCGCGCATCAGGCGGCCGCAGCGACCTGCGTCCATGCGTCCGCCGCCAATTGGAACGAGCGCAAGCGCGCGGCGTGATCGTGGATGTTCGCGGTCAACAGCAACTCGTCCGGACGGTGCCGCGCGACGAAGTCGGACAGGCCCTGCGCGACCGTATCGGCATCGCCGAGCACGGTGCAGGCCAGCGCGCGTTCCACGCCCGCCTTCTCGTGCGGTGCCCAGAACGCCTCGATGTCGTCGATCGGCGGCGGAATCAATCCGGGGCGGCCGCGGCGCAGGTTGACGAAGCTCTGCTGCTGGGTGGTGAACAGGCGCCGCGCCTCGGCCGTGGACGCGGCGGCCACCACGTTCAAGGCCAGCACCGCATACGGTGCCTGCAGCCGCGCCGAGGCACGGAACTCGCGGCGATACACCGCCAGCGCCTCGTCCATCGCGTCCGGGGCGAAATGCGAGGCGAAGGCGAACGGCAGCCCCATCGCCGCGGCCAGGCGCGCGCTGAACAGGCTGGAGCCGAGCAGCCACACCGGCACCTCGATGCCGGCGCCCGGCACGGCACGCACCAGTTGCCCGTCCACCGCCGGCTCGAAGTAGCGCAGCAGTTCGGCCACGTCATGCGGGAACTGATCGGCGCTGTCGAAGTAACGGCGCAACGCGCGCGCGGTTGCCTGGTCGGTACCGGGCGCGCGGCCCAGGCCCAGGTCGATGCGGCCGGGATACAGCGAGGCCAGGGTGCCGAACTGTTCGGCCACCTGCAGCGGCGCGTGGTTGGGCAGCATGATGCCGCCGGCGCCGACGCGGATGCGCTTGGTGCCGCCGGCCACATGTCCGATCAGCACCGCGGTGGCGGCGCTGGCGATGCCGGGCATGTTGTGATGCTCGGCCAGCCAGTACCGGTGGTAGCCCCAGCGTTCGGCGTGCTGGGCCAGGTCCAGCATGTTGGCGAAGGCGCCGGCGGTGTCGCTGCCTTCGCAGACCGGGGCCAGGTCGAGGATGGAGATCGGCATCATGGTGAGGCGGTTTCCTGCAGGCGATGTGATCGTAGTGGGGACGCCGGCCGCCGATTGCAGCGGTCGCGACCGGAACGCTGATTTGCGCTGGGTGTGGGTGTGTGGATGGGGAAGGATGCTTGGCTGGCGGCCGCACCCTCACCCCCAACCCCTCTCCCGAGGGGAGAGGGGCTTTGGCGTCTCCCTTCTCCCCTCGGGACCATGGCCCCCTTTTCGGGGGAAGGTGCCCCGCAGGGGCGGATGAGGGTATGGGCGAAGCCTCGCATCGCCAGACCCGCTCGAGCGCTGCGCGCCCCGCACCCTCGCCCCAACCCCTCTCCCGGGGGGAGAGGGGCTTTGGCGTCTCCCTTCTCCCCTCGGGACCATGGCCCCCTTTTCGGGGGAAGGTGCCCCGCAGGGGCGGATGAGGGTATGGGCGAAGCCTCGCATCGCCAGACCCGCTCGAGCGCTGCGCGCCCCGCACCCTCACCCCACCCCCTCTCCCGAGGGGAGAGGGGCTTTGGCTTCTCCCTTCTCCCCTCGGGAGAAGGTGCCCCGCAGGGGCGGATGAGGGTACGGGCGAAGCCTCGCATCGCCAGACCCGCTCGAGCGCTGCGCGCGCCGTACCCTCACCCCAACCCCTCTCCCGGGGGGAGAGGGGCTTTGGCTCTTCCCTTCTCCCCTCGGGAGAAGGTGCCCCGCAGGGGCGGATGAGGGTACGGGCGAAGCCTCGCATTGTCAGATCCGCTCGGACGCTACGCGCTCCGCACCCTCACCCCAGTCCCTCTCCCGGCGGGAGAGGGGCGTTGGCTGCTTGCATTACCGCGCTACCACACGGGTTGCACGGCGCGCTGGCTACGCTGGCGACCCCGCCCTCGCCTGGTCGCTGCTATGTCGCTGATTCCGCCGCCCGCCCCTGTCCCCGCTTTGCCCTTGCGCGACCGTGTGGTGCTGGTCACCGGCGGCGCCCAGGGCATCGGCCGCGGCGTGGTGCAGGCAGTGCTGGGCGCTGGCGGCAAGGTCGTGTTCGGCGATCTCGACGCCGATGCCGGGCGCGCCTGTGTGGCCGAACTGGATGCCGGCGAACGCCTGCTGTTCCGCCGCGTCGACGTGGCCGCCGAAGCCAGCGTGCGCCGCTTCATCGATGCCGCGTTGGCCCGGTTCGGTCGCATCGACGGGCTGGTCAACAATGCCGGCATCGCCGATCCGCACACCGGACCGCTGGAGCGGCTGTCGCTGCGCGACTGGAACCGGCGGCTCGGGGCGAGCCTGGGCGGCGCGTTCCTGTGCAGCAAGCATGCCCTGCCGGCGCTGCGCGACAGCCCCGGCGGCGGCGCCATCGTCAACATCGCCTCCACCCGCGCGCAGCAGTCCGAACCGGACACCGAGGCCTACGCCGCGTCCAAGGGCGGACTGGTGGCCTTCACCCACGCACTGGCGATCAGCGCCGGGCCGGCAGTACGGGTCAACTGCATCAGCCCCGGCTGGATCGCCACCGACGCCTGGCGCAAGCCGAACGCGCGACGCACGCCCAAACTGTCGCGGCAGGATCATGCGCAACACCCGGCCGGGCGGGTCGGCACGCCGCCGGACATCGGCGCGCTGGCGGTCTATCTGCTGTCGGCACAGGCCGGCTTCATCACCGGCCAGGAGTTCGTGGTCGATGGTGGGATGATGCGGAAGATGCAGTACGCCTGACGGCGTGGGGATTGGGGAGTCGCTAAAGCGCTGGGATTGGGGAGTCGGGATTGGGGATTCGCTGGAGCGGATTCCTTTGAAGCTCCGAGGGGACGCGGCGGCATGCAGCGAGCCGAAACCCAACGCGCAGAGCGCGAGTGTTCGGGCGGTCGCGGGGCAGCCCGCCTTTGCCAATCCCCAATCCCGACTCCCCAATCCCGCGGCAATCAGCCGCCCACCAGCGGCCGCAACTGCGGATCCAGCGCCACGCGCTCGTCGAAGACGAAGCAGCGGCCGTCATAGCCTTCGCCGCCCACCTCCTCGAAGTAGCCGAGGATGCCGCCGTCCAGTTGCAGCACGTTGTCCATGCCATCGGCGCGCATCCACAGCGCTGCTTTTTCGCAGCGAATGCCGCCGGTGCAGAAGCTGACCACGGTGGCGTCGGCCAACGCCTCACGATGCGGGGCCAGCGCTTCCGGCAGGTCGGTGAACTTGACGATCGGCAAGGTCAGCGCACCGGCGAAGGTGCCGTGGACCACTTCCTGCGTGTTGCGCGTGTCCAGCAGCACCACGCGCCGGCCGGCGTCGTCGTGACCCTGGCGCAGCCAGCGCTGCAGCGTGGCCGGCGCCACCGCCGGCGCGCGCGCCGCGTCCAGTGGCGAGGCGGCGGCGCGGCGGAAGCTGATGATCTCCGGCTTGACCTTGACCTTCAGCCGCGCGAACGGCTGCTGGGCGCTGGGGCTGGTCTTGATCCGCAGATCGGCGAAGCGCGGGTCGGCGCGCAGTTGCGCGTAAAAGGCGTCGATCGCCTCTGCCGCGCCGGCCAGGAACAGGTTGATGCCCTCGCCCGCCACCAGGATCGTGCCGCGCAGGTCGCCGTCCTGCGCCCAGGCGTGCAATTGCGCGGCGAGCGCGTCGGGGTCGGCAATGGCGACGAAGTGATAGGCAGCGGTGTTGGCGATCATCGGCGCATTTTAGGGCCTGCGACGCGCGACCGCTGCAGTGACAGCTCTGCC